>OZ244824.1:0-2613233 GCA_965220375.1 Dehalococcoidia bacterium | reverse complement strand
CACTGGGCTATATGAAGGGCGACCCAGGTTTCGCCCGGTACTACGCCCTCATGTCCCTGTTCACCGCTTCGATGATCGGGCTGGTGATTGCCAGCAATGTTGTGCAGCTGTACGTGTTCTGGGAGCTGGTGGGGGTTTGCTCGTACCTTCTTATCGGATTCTGGTACACGCGGCCGGCGGCGGCAGCAGCCGCGAAAAAGGCTTTCATCGTTACCCGCATCGGGGACCTGGGCTTTCTGATAGCCATTCTCTACTTGTTCTTCAACGCTGCGCCATTTGCTGAAAACGGCCTGAGTGCCCTGGAGATAGCCGATATATCCGAGGGTGTTCAACTGGGGCTGCTGGGAGGCACCGCCCTTACTCTCATGGTAATGGGGATATTTGCCGGAGCTGTGGGCAAGTCCGCCCAGTTCCCGCTGCATATATGGCTGCCCGATGCCATGGAAGGCCCTACTCCCGTCAGCGCCCTGATACATGCGGCCACGATGGTAGCTGCCGGCGTGTTCCTCATTGCGCGATTCTTTCCCGTCGTCGAAGCCTCGGTTGACGCAATGCAGGTCATTGCCCTAACAGGGGCCATCACCGCCGTCTTTGCAGCAACCATGGGGCTGGTGATGAACGACATCAAGCGCGTTCTTGCTTACTCCACGATAAGCCAGCTTGGGTACATGGTGGCCGCCCTGGGCGTTGGCGCCTATGCTGCCGCTATCTTCCACCTGTTCACCCATGCCTTCTTCAAAGCCTTGCTCTTCATGGGCGCCGGCAGCGTGAACCATGCCAGCGGCACCTTCGATATGAGATACATGGGCGGCCTCCGGAAATACATGCCCTGGACCTATGTTGTCGTGGTCATCGGCTCTTTGAGCTTGGCGGGAATCTTTCCTTTGTCCGGGTTCTGGAGCAAGGATGAGATCCTGGCCCATGCATGGAATGGAGGTTCGACGGTTGACACGGTGGTATTCGGGCTGCTCCTTGCCGCCGTTCCCATGACCGCCTTCTACATATTCCGGATGGTCTTCATGACCTTTCACGGGGACTTCCGGGGCGGTGTGGAGGCGGAAGTCCATGATGCAGGCGATGCTTCCCTGGCGGGAGAACACAAGGTGCATCTGGCCGAGTCCCCGTGGGCGATGGTCTTTCCAATGGGCCTCCTGGCTGTGGCTTCGATCGTGCTCGGCGGCCTCGTGAATCCCGTCGTCGGCATCCTGGGCATTCCCGCCCACTGGCTTGCGGATTTCATGGGGGGTAAGTCCGAGGTCATCGTCCTTCTGGCCGGCCTTTCCCTGGCCATGGCCGTTCTGGCCATCGGGGCTGCTTGGCTCCTGCATGGGGGGCCGAGGCTACTGCCGGGCCTGTTGGGGGCTCCCTTCCGCTGGGTGCACCAATTGCTGTCTCGGAAGTACTACATGGACGAGCTGTTCGAAGGGGGCGTCACCAAGCGAGGGTTCTACGGGGTCGCGGGCGGAAGTCTGGACTGGATAGACCGTAAGATCATCGACAACTTTGCGGAGACCATCGGTTGGTCTTCCAGAAATCTCGGCAGGGTCGTGGCCCTGCTTCAAACAGGGCAGGCGCAAGGGTATGTGGTGATTGTCGCGTTGGGCGCAATAGTGATCGGAGGGGTGCTCTTTGCCTTCTTCTGGAACTGAGGTACACAGAAGTCAGGTGGTTGTAGTTGGAGTTTAACGGACTACTGACGGCTACGGTATTTTTGCCCGTGGCGGGGGCGATAGTAATCGCCGCGATGCTACGGGGCAATGGCAGCATTCGACTGTTTGCCGCCATGGTGCTCCTTGCTGACCTTATCCTGTCGGGCTTGGTGCTCTCCCTTTACGACCGGGGTGGAGCCGAGCGCTTCCAGCTGATCGACAGGTTCAACTGGTTCGGTGAGGGGTCGATTTTTGGCAGCGCTTCCTTCAGTGCAAGCTATCACCTGGGTGTTGACGGGCTGAGCGCCCCCTTGGTGCTTCTAACAGGTCTGCTGGGCTTGGCTGCCGTGCTTGCGTCCTGGAGCGTCAAGACCAGGGTGAAAGAGTATTTCGTGTGGCTCCTGGTGCTCCAGACGGCGGTAATGGGTGTGTTTGCCTCCCAGGATTTCCTGCTGTTCTTCCTCTTCTGGGAGCTGGAGCTGGTGCCCATGTACATGCTCATCTCCATCTGGGGCACCGGGCGTAAAGAGTACTCAGCTATGAAGTTCCTCGTTTTCACGATACTCGGCGGCGCTTTCATGCTCGTGGGCATCGTGGCGGTGGCCCTTACGTCGGATGTGGCCACCTTTGACATGACGAAATTGTCCCTGATGGGGATAAGCAGCTCCTCGGTGGTCCCAGTTGGCCTCATCTTCTGGTTCTTCGTAGTTGCCTTCGCGGTGAAGCTCCCAGTATGGCCCCTCCACACATGGCTTCCCGATGCCCACACCGACGCGCCCACGGCGGTCAGCATTATGCTGGCCGGGGTGCTGCTGAAGATGGGCGGGTATGGGCTGATCAGGGTCTGTGTCGGTATGTTCCCTGAACTGGAATTTGCGGAGACCTATGCTTGGATACTGGCGGTGCTGGCGGTGGTCGGTGTCCTCTATGGAGCTATCGTGACCCTGCGCCAGACCGATCTGAAACGGCTTATAGCCTACAGCAGCGTGAGCCACATGGGCTTGGTGCTGCTGGGCGTTGCGGTAGGTGTTGGAGGAGGCGCGCTCTTCGGGTCCCAGTCGGAGAACGTTGCCGACCTGGCCCTGGCCGGGGCCAGCATGCAGATGTTCACCCACGGGACCATCACGGGTCTCCTCTTCCTCCTGGTGGGGCTGGTGTACGAGAAAGCCCACACCAGGTACATCCCTGACCTGGGTGGACTGGCCGGGAGGATGCCCCTGGTAGCCTGCGGATTTTTGATAGCGGGGCTGGCGTCCCTTGGTCTGCCCGGCCTGAGCGGCTTCGTGGCGGAGGTGATGGTCTTTCTGGGAAGCTTCAAAGCCTTCGCTTGGCCTACGGCCCTGGCTGCCGTGGGGATAGTAATAGCCGCGGGCTACATACTTTGGATGTTGGAACGGGTGCTATTCGGCCCGAGCAAGGAACGGTTCAACATGATCACCGATGCCAGCTTCATAGAAGCTGCGCCGGCGGTGATGCTCGCTGCCAGCATCGTGGTCATAGGAGTGTACCCGGCCCTGTTGACCGACTATTTTGGGGCCGGCATTGCCCAGCTGTCTCAAGGGGCTGAACTGGTGAGCGCAAGCAGATGACCACCGCCGATGTTCGCCTACTATCGCCGGAAATAGCCCTCGTCGGAGTGGGCTTGCTCATTATCGCCCTGGACCTCTTCGTGAAACGGAAGGGTCTGCTGGGCCTGCTCTCAGCCTTAGGACTCCTTGTCCCCCTGGCCCTGAGCATCTGGCTTTGGATGGATGTTGCCGTTGAGCCGGACAAGGAGCTGGTGGGGATCTTCGGCACCCTCGTCGTGGACCGGTTTGCCCTGTTCTTCAAGTTCTTGGTGCTGGGTGTGGCAGCGGTGGTGGTGTTGGGTTCATCGGACTATGCAAGGCATATGAAGGAGCACCAGGGAGAGTACTACGGCTTGGTGTTGTTCTCAGCCACAGGCATGATGCTCCTGGCCGCTACTGAAGAGCTGATTGCAATCTACGTGGCCTTGGAGTTGACCACCCTGCCCCTGATAGCCTTGGCGGCTTTCCTGAAGACGTCCCGCTCCAGCGAATCGGGACTGAAATTCCTTGTCCTGAGCGCGGTAAGCTCCGCCCTGCTGCTCTACGGCATAGCTTTGGTGTATGGCTTTACCGGGAGCACATTCCTGGCTGACATTGCCAGGCAAGTGGCCTCCCTGACGGATCCTGGGGTGATCTTTGGAGGCAGCTCAGCCCTACTCCTTGGGGTTGTGCTTATCATCGCGGGATTCGGCTTCAAGATATCGGCGGCGCCCTTCCATATGTGGGTGCCTGACGTGTACGAAGGTGCGCCCACGCCGATAACTGCCTACTTGTCTGTGGCCAGCAAGGCCGCCGGGTTTGCGGTGCTGCTCAGGGTGCTGTACGCCGGGTTCGAAGTTTACCAGCTGGACTGGCAGGTCATCCTGGCAGCCATGGCGGCGATCTCCATGACGATCGGGAACCTGGTAGCAATCGCCCAGACCAGCATCAAGAGATTGCTGGCATACAGCACGATCGCCCATGCCGGGTACCTGCTGGTGGGGCTGGCGGCCATCGCTCCCACGACAGCCGATGGTGACACCTCCGGTCCCAGCAGCGTTCTCTACTACCTTGGGGCTTACGCCGCGACCAACCTGGCTGCCTTCTTTGCGGTGATGGCCATCTCCAACAAGGTCGGCAGCGACCAGATATCGGACTTTGCAGGGATTAGCCGCAGGGCCCCTGTCCTGGCCTTAGCCTTGGCCTTGTCCCTGGTTGCCCTGATCGGAGTGCCTCCCACCGGCATCTTCATCGCCAAGCTGTACGTCTTTGGTTCAGCATTGGAGAGCGGCCTCTTCTGGCTCGTGGCGGTAGGCGTGGTCAACACTGTCTTGTCGGCTTACTACTATCTGCGAGTTGTGCGAACGATGTACCTGGAGCCGCCCACTTCCGAGGAATCAGTGCCAATGTCCCTATCTTTGAAGTTGGCGCTGGGGGCATCGACGCTGGGCGTGTTGGCTTTCGGCCTCTTGCCAGGGCCGCTACTCCGGCTGGCTGAGCTGTCCACGGAGACCTTGCTTACCTCTGCAGTTGGCTATGTGGGCCTTCTCCCCCTTGGTTAATTTGGGGGATTTGAGGGGATTCAGGGGCCGGTCCAGGTTTGTTGACAGCTACAATGGCCGATGCTAGACTTCCGTAGGCAAAGGACTGGCAGCACCTGGGGGCATGTTTCGATCCCCGGAAGCAGTAAATGGCGTCTCTTCAGACCATCGGTTTCATCTACAACGACCGCACAGCCGGGGCTCGGGAAATGGTAAGCGCCCTAGTGGAACGCCTGGACCTAGCTGACCGGTGCTGGCAGAGTTCAGCCAACGATGTGGAAGAGGGCCTTCCGGGTGCTGGAGAAACCGACCTCATCATTACCATCGGAGGCGATGGCACCATAATCCGTGCCGCCAGGGTATCCGTCCCGAACCGCATCCCTATTCTGGGCATAAACCTGGGCAGACTGGGTTTCATGACGGAGATAGAAGCCCATGAGGCCTTCGAGAAGGTCCCCATGTTCCTGGAGGGGGATATGAGGGTGGAAGAAAGGTGCATGCTCCAGGTACATACCCTCTCAGACGGAAGGGAAGGCATCCACTATCTGCCAATGGCAGGGAATAACAAATGCCACGCATTGAACGATGTGGTTGTGGGCCGAGGTGCGGTTTCCAGGCTGGTCTCCATCGCAACATACCTGAACAGCGCTTTCGTCACGGAGTTTCGGGCGGATGCGGTAATCGTTTCCACGGCGACTGGGAGCACCGGATACAACCTTTCGGTAGGCGGGCCTATCTTGTGGCCCCTGGCTGATGAGATGATATTGAAGCCCATAGCTCCCCATGTCGGCATGGCTTCCGCCATGGTGCTCCCGGCATCATCCACCATAGATCTGGTAATACAGACTGACCATAGCGCCACTCTGAGCGTGGACGGCTACGTAGATACCGATCTGCCCGCCGGCACCGCAGTGAAGGTACAAACAAGCCCTCAAACAGCCTTGTTTCTTCGGGCAAACCCACCCGTCCACTTCTACGAAACCCTCACCCGGCGGCTCGGTTTCGGTGAAGGCCCAAGCAGCACCAGGGCTATCCAGTACTAGGTAAGATGACGGACGACCTCAAGCCCGAAGTAACATTGAACAGCCTCCAGGCTTTCCAGGGAAGGATTTTCAATGTTCGGGTCGACACCGTGGCACTCGGCCGGGGAGGCCAGAGCATCCGCGAAATCGTCGAGCATCGCCCATGCGTGTGCATCGTTCCCTATGAAGATGAGCAGAACATCATCATGGTGCGCCAGTACCGCAAAGCGGTCGAAGAAGTCCTGTTGGAGATTCCGGCGGGCAACGTGGAAGAAGGAGAGCTTTCTGAGGAGACCGTGCTGAGGGAGCTGCAGGAGGAGACGGGGTACTCGGCATCCCAACTTGAGCTGCTGTCCCGTTTCTGGATCAGCCCTGGATTCAGCACCGAGCTTATGCATTCCTACGTGGCTACGGGACTCTATCCCAGCTCCCTTCCCGCTGATGAGGATGAAGATATAAGGGTTGAACATGTGTCCATGACCGAAGTGCCGGGACTTATCAGGAAAGGTATCATCAAGGATGCAAAGAGCATCGCTTCCCTCATGATGGCGATGCACCTGCGGGGATCCCACTGATCCGCGGAGCCTTCTCCGCTTAGGTCGGTTATCTACAAAGCTTTAAGGTAGGACCGATAGCATATGCTTGAGCATGATGTGCTGGTAGTAGGCGCTGGCCTGGCAGGAATGAGGGCGGCCTTGGCTGCCCGTGAGATGGGGGCCAACACCGGAATAATCAGCAAGGTATATCCTGTACGAAGCCACTCCAACGCCGCCCAGGGAGGAATAAACGCGGCATTGGTGGACCGCGGTGATTCCTGGGAGGAACATGCCTACGATACGGTCAAAGGAAGCGACTACCTGGGAGACCAGGACTCCATCGAGCTGATGTGCCAGGTGGCAGGGGAAGAGCTCATATCCCTGGAGCACATGGGGGTGATATTTAACAGGGATGATGAGGGGCGCCTGGGCACCAGGGCCTTCGGTGGGCAGCGGCGTGCGCGGACTTTCTTCGTGGCCGACTTTACCGGCCAAGCCATTCTCCATGTGCTTTATGAGCAGCTCCTGAAGTCCGACATAACAAGCTACGAAGAGTGGTTCGTGACGTCCTTGGTGATGGAGGAAGGAAGGTGCTGCGGCGTGCTGGCGATGGAGATGCGTACGGGCCGCGTGTACCTCATCAAGGCCAAGAGCGTAATCCTGTGCACCGGAGGGCTGGGACGAGTTTTCGAACCCAGCACCAACGCCCTGATCGTCACCGGCGATGGAATAGCCCTGGCATACAGGGCCGGAGTGCCTCTTATGGACATGGAGATGGTGCAGTACCACCCGACCACCCTGAAGGGCAGCGGCGTGCTCATCACCGAGGGCGCGCGGGGCGAAGGAGCGTACCTGTTGAACAAGGATGGGGAGCGGTTCATGGAGAGGTACGCCCCCAACATGATGGAGCTGGCATCGAGGGACGTGGTGTCCCGCTCGGAGACCATCGAGATCGCTGAAGGCAACGGCATTAACGGAAGCGTCCTGCTGGACTGCCGGCACTTGGGGGAGAGGCTCATCAAGGAAAAGCTCTCCCAGATTTACGACATCGGCCTCGACCTGATGGGCATTGACATTACCCAGGAACCCATCCCGGTGCAGCCGGGAATGCACTACCAGATGGGCGGCATCAAGACCGACGTGGACGGCCTGACCAGTATTCCCGGCATTTATGCTGCCGGCGAGTGCGCCTGCGTCAGCGTCCACGGTGGCAATCGACTGGGCGCCAACTCACTGTTGGACACCGTGGTGTTCGGACACCGCGCAGGCAACCACGCCGCCGAGGTGTCTCGAGAGGCCGAACAGGGGGATCTGGATGTGGAAGGCTTGGTCGATCAGGAAGAGAAACGCTTGGCTGAGATGCTTTCCAGGGACGTTAACGGTGACCGCATTGCCAAGATCCGCCTGGATATGGGGACCGCAATGAACGACCATCTGGGTGTGTACCGGGATGAGGATGGCATGAAGGAAGCCCTGGATACCGTCCGGCAGATGAAAGAGCGCTACGCCAGCGTTCCCACAGAAGACAAGGGACGTACATTCAACACGGACATGGTGTTTAACCTTGAGCTGGGCCTGATGCTGGACTGCGCCGAAGCTATAGCTGCAAGCGCTATTGAACGGAAGGAAAGCCGGGGGGCCCACTCTCGAACGGATTTCCCGGAGCGGAATGACGATGAGTGGCTCAAGCACATCCTGGTGACATCGACGCCCGAAGGCCCGGAAATCTCTTACAGCCCAGTGGTCATCACCCAATGGACGCCTGAGGAAAGGAAGTACTGATGGAGCTGGCCGTAAAGGTACGACGCTACGACCCGGAAAACGAAGAGCCTGTTCCTTACTGGTCGGAGTACAAGGTAGAGGTGGATGAATACACCACTGTGCTGGATACTCTGATTAACATAAGAGAAGATATGGACGGGACCCTGTCCCTTCGCTGCTCTTGCCGCAGCGCCATCTGCGGTTCCTGCTCGATGAGAGTCAACGGGCACGCCCAGCTGGCATGCAAGACCAGGGTGAGCGAGATTGCCTCCGACGGGGGAAGCGTCACAGTAGAGCCTATGGGCAACATGGAAGTGCTCAAGGATCTGGTGGTGGACATGACTCCCTTCTGGGACAAGGTCAAGGCGGTTGACCCTTGGCTTCAGCCCGAGGGACCCGAACCCGAAGGGGAGTACCTAGCCCCCAACGATGATATGCTGCACTTGGCCGGGGTCATGGGCTGCATCCTATGCGGGGCTTGTGTTTCCGACTGCACCGTCCTGGAGGTGGACTCCAATTTCCTGGGTCCCGCCGCACTTGCCAAGGCTTACCGTTTCGTGGCAGACCCGAGGGACTCCCAGGAGAAGCCACGGCTGGACGCTCTCCGGCAGTACGCGGGCATCTGGGACTGCACCCGCTGCATGGAGTGCGTACAGGTATGCCCCAAGGGTGTGGCCCCCATGGACCGCATCATGGCGATGCGGGACCGGGCTATGAACGCCGGGTTCGACAAGGAGATCGGCGCGCGCCATACAGATGCCTTCGTCGAACTGGTGTCCCATAGTGGCCGGCTGGATGAGCTTAAGCTGCCCATCAAGACGATTGGGATGTTCAACATACGGGCTATGCAGAGCTTTGCACCCGTTGGGCTGCGGGCGCTGATCCGGGGCAAGATGCCCCCCATATTTCACAAGATGCTTCCCAATGTGGAAAACGTCCGGCGGATATTCCGACGGCTGGAACCTAAGAGATAGACCTGTCCAAAACCTGAGTTGCTTGAGGTAGATCGTAGATGTCGAAGTATGCATTTTTCCCAGGCTGCGTGTCCCGTGGAGGATGTCCCGAGCTGTATCCTGCTGCGATGCAGGTCTGCCGGCGCCTCGGAATAGAGTTGGAAGAAATGGTTGGCGCTTCCTGCACCGGCGCAGGCGTGCTCCAGGAGAAAAACCAGTTCCTCGGAGATGTGCTGAACGCCCGCACCTTCGCCATGGCGGAGTGGATGGGCCTGCCCATCATGACCATCTGCAGCACATGCCAGGGTGTGATGTCCCAAGCTAACAAGAGGCTGACGGACGATCCTGAGTACCTTGCCAAGGTCAACGCCGAGCTGGCGGATGAGTACCTGGAGTACAAGGGGACGGCGGTAATCAAGCACCTTCTGTGGATCATCATCGAAGATATCGGGGTGGAGACCCTCAAGAGCTACGTCAGGAATCCCCTGACCCACCTCAAGGTGGCGCCCTTCTACGGCTGCTACATCCTGCGTCCCAGCAATGCCCTGGGGTTCAAGGATTACCCCGGCAGGGAAACATCCCTGGAAGAGCTGATAGAGGCCCTCGGAGGGGAGGTGGTGAACTTCTCCGGGAAGAGCCGCTGTTGTGGATTCCCCATCCTGACGATCAACGAAGCCAACTCTGTGGCCATGGTTGGAAAACACACCTCAGAGGCCGCGGACCTTGGCGCCGATGCGATGGTGACGCCCTGTCCCCTCTGTCACCTTAACCTGGACGGCTACCAGCCCAAGGCGATGTCCCAAGCCCAGCGGAGTACCAGCCTGCCCATCCTGCATCTGCCCCAGCTGATAGGTCTTGCGATGGGTCTGGACCCGGATGTGCTCGGCCTCCAACGCCACATCATTTCCACGGGCGATCTTGTGTCAAAGGCGGTCCCTTCATAGCCCTGTTCCCCCTACCCGGGACACCTTTGAATAACCTCGTCGTTCCCGCGAAAGCAGGAACCTACCTTGGCTCACGGCAAGGTGGTCGGAGCGTAGACTCCCGCTTGCGCGGGAGTGACGATGGTGGGGCCGCAGGAGCGACGATGGTGGGGCCGCAGGAGCGACGGGCGTGGGGATCGGGGATTTGGGGGTTATGCAAGACTCTCTATCTGAGGAGAGCCTTGTAGAAAATTGCTGGCATCGTCTCCCGAGCCGGAATCACACGTGCTGATCAACTAGGATAGGGTTGCCGTCGGGGTCCAGCACGACAAAACTGGCTGGCCCCGAGTCTCCCCCGTCTGCGTCGCTGACGAAACTCACACCCCTGGCCTTAAGCTGACGCTGCAACTCACGCACATCTGTGAAGTCTGCCACGGGCTGCGCCTTGTCGTCCCAGCCGGGGTTGAAGGTCAATATGTTCTTGTCGAACATTCCCTTGAAGAGTCCCAATGTGCAATAGCCGTTTCGTAGAATTTGCCAGTTTTCCGAGGCGTCTCCTCCGACCACCTCAAATCCGAACTTCTCGTAGAACCCCCTGGACGCTTCCAGGTCTTCTACCGCAAGGCTGATTGAAAAAGCGCCAAGCTCCATATAATTCTCCTTTCGGTCCCCCAGTATTGACCATTCAACGAGATTCCGGCGGGGAGTTCCGCCCCGGACTGGGGAAGGCCCCGTCGGCCCTTAATCAGGTTATGGGCAAGGGAGGCTGCCACCATTTGCTGGTGTCGTTGACCTCGATGTAGTCCACCCACTTTACCCAGTCGTAGCCCCTCTTCCCCGGCGAGACCAGCCTGGCGGGAAATCCGTGGCGTGGCTCCAGCACTTCCCCGCCTACCCGGACAGCCAGCAGGTAATTTTCCGCTTCCCCCAGGGAGAAGCGACGGTAATACCCTGTCAGCGAGCGGACGGTGATGCTGGCTGCATCTGAGGTGGGCCCAGCTTCGTTCAGGATGTCCTTTAGCGATGCTCCCTGCCACTTCTGGGTTGAGTACCAGCCTCCTGTGCAGTCCAGGGTGGCATCCAGCCGGGAATCCATTTCCAATAGCTCGTCATACGAGTAGGTCAAGGGGTGGCCAACTCTGCCCATCACCTGGAGCTGCCACCGGCTTGTGTCAACCCTGGGGGTACGATCGTTGAGCCAGGATGTGGACGGGAAGTCGTTTCCGGAGAAGCTCCCTCGCTCATACGACCCTGTGTATCTCCTGTCGGATCCCGGAAGGTCCAGCCCGTCGGCCATGAGCTCTACGGCACGCCACAAAAAGAACCCGGCCATCGCCAGCCCTGCGGTGCGCAATAGGGTCCGTCGCTCGGCCCAGAAACGGGGGCGCAGCATCCTCCGGTGCCGGCGGAGGTGCACCAAGAGAAGGGGCACAAGGAACAGGGACACATATATGTGCCAGCTGACGCCGCTGATTCCCCAATAGGTGAAATACCCGGCAGTGCTCCACACCGCTCCAAGGGACAACGCCGTGAACAGAAGGAGTAGCAGGCCGATGGAAGCAAGATGCAGGACGGGTGAGTAGCTCCAGAGGCGTTTGTCCAGGATGGGTTGAAGGATGTTCTGGAGCTTCCAGACCAGCAGGAAGATAAGGGCGTAGCCGGAAATCCGGTGGACCCAAAGGGATACAACTGCCAGGGAAGTGTCGGAAAGAAGGCCCAGGAACCCGGTGGCCATCCCCACGCCTGCCAGAAAGAGGATGAGCACATTGGCCCAAGGATACTTCATGTCCCCCCGGTGTTAGCCCTTGATCTGGTCGATCACCTTGGCAAAGGCTTGAGTGGTTGCATCTATATCTTCCGATGAGTGGGCAAGGGACGGATAGAACTTGTCAGGCCAGTTCTTCAAGACCCCCTCATCCAGCAGCAGGATGTTAAACCGGGCCATCTTCTCCGCATCGACCCTCAGGGTCGAACGGTAGTTTTCTATCGGCTCGTCCGTGAAGTAGAAGCCGAATATGGAGTCCTCACCCGACGGCTGCATGGGCACTTCGGCCTCCCGGCAGACGCGCTCTATCGCATCCCTGATCTGCCTGCCAATGGCGTGGAGTCGCTCGTATATGCCGGGCTTTCGCAGCTCGTTCAGGGTGGCCAAGCCCGCGGCGCATGCGACGGGATTGGCGTTGAGTGTGCCCACCTGGGAGACGAAGCTATCGGAATCCACCTGAGTCGCGTCGAGGACGGACATGATGTCTTCGCGCCCGGCAACTGCGCCAAGGGGATATCCACCGCCGACGATCTTGCCCATGGTGGTCAGGTCGGGATGGACGCCGTAGTACTCCTGCGCGCCACCGTAGGCTAGGCGGAAGCCGGTGACCACTTCATCGAAAATGAGGGGTATCTCGAAATGGGAGGTCACATCCCGCAGTCCCTGGAGAAAGCCGGGCTTCGGGGCAATGACGCGCTGCATAGGTTCGAGGATCACGGCGGCCAGATTGTCGTGGTTCTGCTCGATGATGGCGGCGGCGGTCTCAATGTCGTTATAAGGGGCAATCAGCATGGTGTCCAGGATGGCCTTGGGGACTCCTGCGGTGTTGGGGGCGGGAGTGGGAAACTCTCGCAGGGAGTCTGACTTGGGGGTGACGTTCATCACGGCGTAGTCACTGGTGCCGTGGTAGCCTCCCTCGAACTTGAGCACTACATCCCGTTTCCGAAAGGCCCGGGCAATTCGCATGGCTTGGAAGTCGGCGTCGGTGCCGCTGGTCGTGAACCGCACCTTATCCGCGCTGGGGACCGCCTTTACTATCTCTTCGGCCAGGAGGACGGCCCGCTCGTTGGTGGCGAAGAAGGTGCTTCCCTGTTCCACCGCTTCCTTGACAGCGGCCACCACGGAGGGGTGGGCATGGCCCAGGACCATGGGGCCGGACCCCATCAGATAATCGATATACTCGTTGCCGCTTACATCCCAGACCTTCGATCCTCTGCCCTCCTTTATCAGGAAGAGGTGTTCGGGATCGACTTTCATGTTGCCCGTGGATGCCCCGGGCATGTACCGGGCAGCCTTTTCCAGCAGCTCTCTCTCAGAATCTGTGCGATTTGCCATGGGACCATCCTCCAGGACCAAGATAGGCGAAACTAAAGCCCATACTGCAAAGTTTACGGAGCGTTCTTCATAACCTCAAGTAGCTCCTTGACGTTGTTGGCGGAAAGATTGAGGGCAGTACTTTCCTGCTCGGTCAAGTCCACCTGGATTATCTCCTCCACGCCGTTGGCGCCCAGCTTCACCGGTACACCAACGTAGAGGCCCTGGACGCCGTACTCCCCGTCCAGGTAAACGGAGCAGGGCAGAATGCGCTTCTTGTCCAGCAGAACGGCCTCAGCCATCTGGCACACAGCCGCCGAGGGGGCATAATAGGCGCTGCCAGCCTTAAGGAGCTGGACGATCTCCCCGCCTCCCTGACGTGTCCTCTGGACCAGCTGCTCTATCCTGTCGGCAGGGAGAAGTTCTACCAAGGGTATCCCTCCCACCGAAGTGTAGCGCACCAGGGGGACCATGTCGTCGCCGTGACTGCCCAAGACCACTGCCTGGACATCTTCGACGGACACATCCAGCTCCCGGGCGATAAAGGTGCGGAACCGGGCGGTGTCCAGCACCCCGGCCATCCCGAACACCCGGTGTCGGGGGAAGCCGCTGACCTCGTAGGCATGTTGGACCATGGCGTCCAGGGGGTTCGTGACCACCATTAGGACGCAATCGGGGGAGTGCTGGACCACCGAGCGGGTCACCTCGCCGATGATCTTCATGTTGGTAAGGAGCAGGTCGTCCCGGCTCATGCCCGGCTTGCGGGCGATTCCTGCCGTTACGATGGCCAGATCAGAGCCTGCGGTGGCCTCATAGCCGTTGCTGCCGACTATCTGGGCGTCGGAGCCGAGGACAGGCCCCGACTCCAGCATGTCCAGCCCCTTGCCCTGGGGCAGGTCCTCCACTACATCCACCAGGACTACATCGGCGTAACCCAAGCCGTGTATTCTCTGGGCGGTGGTTGCGCCGACGTTGCCCGCCCCGACGACGGTAACCTTTTTTCTGGTCATATATACAGCCTTTCTTGAGGTTCGTGCCTAGAAAAATGAAAAGGGGTCTTGCTCCTTGCGCTTTTTGGCTGCAACTTTCGCTTTCTTGGCCGATACGTCCTTCGCCACAGCCTCGAACATAGCCAGTGGGATGGGCTTGGCTGGAGGCAAGGTGGCAGGAAGCACAGACTTGAATCGTCGTCGGAACTGCGCGTCAGTAAGCTTGCCTTTGCGCGTATTGCACGGCCCACACAGAAGCTGCATGTTGGTGGGGGTCTCCTTACCGCCATCTGCAAAGGGCTTCTTATGATCAACCGTACCGTCCCCCTTGCGAAGCTTGACCCCACAGTACATGCACTTCCCGCCTTGCTTTGGGTGAAGGAGTTCCCTCCACTGCTTAAGGGAGGGCCGGGTACGTCTATCGCCTCCAAAAGGGTCACCGAAAAAGACCATAGCTAGATCCTCCTGCTTCCCACGACCTACGCCTCCTGGACGTACTCCTCCCAGCGCTCCTGCAGCCTCGAGCCCCAATTGTGTTCACTATTTAGTTACCGGATTCCTCGTCTGTGGCGTCGCTGCCTCATGCCCGTGCAATTTGGCGAGAAGCTGTTTCGTTCGCTCCTCGAATGCTTCTTTGAACCTGGGGAGCAGGTCGAGCATCCATGCCCTTGTTTTCTCCAACTCCTCAGGTGAGTCGTCTATTGAGCCGCCTTGACGGATACCGATGATACAGAAAGAGAAAGGGTCGTACCTTTTCCAAAACCACTCGCCCTGCACTTCGAAACTTGATTCGATCTGCTGTTGTTCTTTCTGAAGGGCGTCGAATAGCCTGTTGCTGAGATCAACGCTTTCCCATGTCCTGACAAGACAATAGACCCAAGCTCCTTCTCCTCCACCTAGGGACACCCCATATCCGCTATCCGGGTCGCAGTCGGAGGGAAAGAATCGATCTCTATGGTTGAAGGCTCGACTACAGGTATTAGCGAAACCGCACTCCAAAACCTTGTTGGCGAGTGGACCAAAGAAGTCTTCATATTTCTGAATCTCAGGGTTTATAGGATTCGGCGGAAGGGTGAGTTCTCTGTTCCAGAAGTCGGGACGCACCACTGTTTGCAGCCAAGGCTGCAAACAGCCATCACCGCTTTTGATTAGATCCACCTTAACGCCGTAGAATTTGATTTTCCCGTCTGCCCATTGGTTCAGCTGATGCAGGGCCTCGGCATGCTCGTATTGGAATTCGTCCGCCACCCAGATAGCGATACCGGCTCGAGTTCCCGCGGCATAGAGAATCAGCTGACCCAGGTGTCCGTGGTTCGTCCATTCCAGCTGGTTTTCTATGGCGACAAGGACGCCTTCATTGGCCTCCTTGGCCAGGATGTCGAGGGAGAAGCTACCAACCTGATGTTCCTGCCCGACCTCCTTTAGCTCTAGGCCAACGGCTTCCCCAAGAAGGTACAGGTGTTCGGCAAGCCAGGGGGTGAAGTTCAAAGCCTCGTGGGGCCACTTATCTCGGAGGTCCACCTGCACTTCTTCTTCGCTCATGGCAACCTCGTTCAAGCCGCCGATGCCTTGGACGCTTCATCACGGTTACCGACATCGCCCGGCTGGATTACGAAGTCGCGGCGGTCGCGGTACAAAAGGGCGCGGTTGAGGACGCTGTCGTAGGTCTCCGGTTCTATGTCCTCCACATCATCCATCACCCAATACTTGTAGTCACCCAGGAATAGGTAGGGACGAGCCTGGTGGAAGAAACGGCATTGGACGCCCTCGCCCCGCAGGATGCGTTCGCAGAATGCAGCCAGCAGCTCCTGCTGCGCGTCCTTTTGGATCACCACGTACTCGTGGGGCCAGGTGTCGCTGAATGTTACCGCTTCCCGCCACGGGGCCTTGGCGATCAATGCCGTGATGTCAGAGTCCATGATATTCGATACTCGATTGACGACTCATATTGGAGGGGAAGGCAGCTAAGCTTCCCGGACGTATTCCTCCCAGCGTTCTTCGAGGCCGGCATCCTCTATGGTGTTCATCAGGTAGTTGCCGAACTCCTCGCCGGTGGCACCGTTGCTCCGGCCCGTCATCACAACGCTGCGCTCGTACTGACCGCAGATGTCCAGGGCCTTGTGCAGCTTGTCTCCCTCGGACTCGAACCCCAGGTGGGTCAGGAGCATGGCGCCCGCCCGCATCATGGAACTGGGGTCGGCGTACTGGGCGCGCCCCTCGTTGACCATGCGGGGAGCGCTGCCATGGATGGCTTCGAACATGGCGTACACCTTGCCCACGTTGGCGCTTCCGGCGGTGCCGACGCCGCCCTGTATCTGGGCAGCCTCGTCGGTGAGGATATCCCCGTACAGATTGGGCAGTACCAGGACTTGAAATTGCTTCTGTCGGGCGGGGTTGATCAGCGCGGCCGTCATGAGGTCGATGTACCAGCCTTCCCAGGTGATGCCCGGGTATCTCTCGGACACCATCCGGGCGATGTCCAGGAACTTACCATCGGTCGTCTTGACTATGTTCGCCTTGGTGACGACGGTCACGTTGTCCTTGCCCGTGCGTTTGGCATGGGCAAAGGCAGCCTCGATGATGCGCTCGGAGCCTTGGCTGGTGATGACTCTAAAGTCGATGCCCAGGTCGTCGGTGACGTTGACTCCCTGGCTCCCGACGGCGTACAAATCTTCGGTGTTCTCCCGGAAGAAGGTCCAGTCTATGCCCTGCTGGGGAATGCGGACGGGCCGCACGTTGGCAAAGAGGTCCAGCTCCTTGCGCATGGACACGTTGGCGCTCTCCAGGTTCGGCCATCCGTCGCCCCGCTCCGGTGTGTGGGTTGGGCCCTTCAGGGTGACATGGCAGGTCTTGATTTCAGCCAGAACGTCCTCGGGTATGCTCTTCAGGTTGGCGGCCCGGTTTTCTATGGTCAGCCCTTCTATTGTTTTGAAGACCACCTTGCCCGAAGCCACCTCACCACGAAGCAGGAACTCCAGCACCCTCTGAGCTTCGGCGGCGATGTAGGGGCCGATACCATCTCCTCCGATCATGCCGACGATGATGGGGTTGACCTTGCTGTAGTCGGTCCAGTCCAACTCAGACTTGAGCCGTTCGACCCTCTCCAGCTGCTGCTGAAGCACAATGCCAAATTTCTCCTTGGCGGATTCTATAACCTGGTTGTCAGCCATGAGTCTCTCCAAAAGCGTGGTGTGGGGCCTTGCAAGGGGATGTGGCGCGGCTGGTATCCCCAAAACCTGCCCAATTATACATCCAAAGCCAGGGGCAAGGGTAGCTTCGCCGACTACAGTCCAATCCTCACCCTCAAGGGTACTTTGGGCAACCTCTTCATTGCGGCGGAAGCCTCAATCCAGAAGCTAGCCTGGAATCCAAAGGAGCGCCGTTCTGGATACCGGCTTGCGCCGGTATGACGAAAGGCGAGGCATAAAGAAAGTCAGGTTTCTAGAAAGGCGGGGTGCGACGAAGGGCCGCCTTGTCATTGCGGCGGAAGCCGCAATCCAGGAAAGTCCGGGACTCTAAGGAGGGGCAGAGTCAAGCTACTGACCCAGTTGAGTGGCTAGTTCATCGGGGGTCGTCACGGGAAGCTGGCAGGAGTAGTTTTCGCAAACGTAAGCTGTCGGCTTGCCGTCGATCATGACCCGGTCCTGGAGTAGCGGTGTCGCCTTGTTTTCAGGCGCCGGCCCCGGTGAGCCTGCGACTACCTTGTTGGGCAGGAAGCGCTGGTAAACCACCTTCCTCAAGGCTTGGGTGTCTTCCGATGATGGATCGCCGATTATGGCGATCTCCTTGGGCGCAGAGGTGTAGAAGCACACGTTGGACAGCCACCGGCCCATCCCTTGGGCGATGCGGCTTAGATGCTGCTGGACGGCGTGCATGGCGGCCGAGGCCCGGCGTGAGTACTCGGAATCTCCGGTCAGGACCGCCAGTTGGAGCAGGACGCCGGTGGCAACGGAGCCTCCGCAGGGGGTCGCATTGTCGAAGAAGTCCCGGGGGCGCACGACGAGGGCTTCATGGTCCCGGCTGGTGTCGTAGAAGATGCCTTGGGCCTCGTCCCAGAACAGGTCAACCATATCTTTGCCAAGGGCGTTTGCTTCCTCGAACCATTGGATGTCGAAGGTGGCTTCGTAGAGGGCCAGCAAACCGTGGGCCATGCAGGCATAGTCCTCCAGGTATCCGTTCAGCTTGGCTTGGCCGTCCTTGTAGGTCCGGAGGAGTCGCCCGTCCTTGCGAAGCTCCCTGAGAATGAAGGCTGCGCTGTCCAGGGCGGCCTGCCTGTAGTCGTCCCGCTCCAGGACCGAGGCGGCTTCGGCAAAGCTTCTGATCATCAAGCCATTCCATGCCGTGAGCACCTTTTCGTCCCGGGCGGGGTGGATGCGGGTCTCCCGCTCCTCCAGGAGCACAGCCTTTGCCCTCTGTACCTTAGCAATCAGCTCCTCTATGGACAGGCCGCATTGCTCTGCGTAGGGGCCGGTAGCCTCAGGCAGGTGCAGGATGTTGAGTCCCTCAAAGTTGCCGCCCTCGGTTGCCCCCAGGTACCCGGCTGCGATGGGCCCGTCTTCCGGTCCCAACAGGTCCACGATTTTGCCCATGGACCAGATAAAGAACTTGCCCTCCACTCCCTCGCTGTCCGCATCCTGGGTGGAATAGAAGCCTCCCGCCGGGTCCGTCATCTCCCGCAGCACATAGTCCAGGGTCTCCTCGACAATGCGCCGGTACCAGCCGTTGCCCGTTGCTTGGAAGAGGTGCAGGTAGAGGCGGCTGAGCAGGGCATTGTCGTAGAGCATCTTCTCGAAATGGGGCACCAGCCAATGGGCATCCGTCGAGTATCTATGGAAGCCTCCCCCGATCTGGTCGTACATCCCGCCGCGACTCATCTTTTCTGTGGATATCTCCACCATCTGCAGGGCGAAAGGGTCGTTGTTGACGTGGTGGTAGTGGAGGAGGAACTCGTAGATCATGGGTTGGGGGAACTTGGGGGCGGAGCCGAACCCTCCATTATCGAAGTCGAATCCCTGGACCAGGGTCGCCATGGCATCGTGGAGCACCTCGGAGCTGAGGGGGTTGGTGCCCCTGGCCGGGGGCTGGGGCTGAATGTGGTTCAGTAGCTCGTTGGTGGTCTGGACAACCTCTCCCCGGCGGCTCTTGAAGGCATCAGAGACCCTTTCCAGCAGCCGGGGAAATCCGACCATCCCGCCCCTGTCCTCGGGGGGGAAGTAGGTGCCTCCATAGAAGGGACGGGCATCGGGGGTGAGGAAGACGGTCATGGGCCATCCCCCGCCGCCGGTGAGGGCCTGCACTGCATTCATGTAAATGCTGTCCAGGTCGGGCCTCTCCTCCCGGTCAACCTTAATGCACACGTAGTTGTCGTTCATTATCTCGGCGATCTGGGGGTTTTCGAAGGACTCCCGTTCCATGACGTGGCACCAGTGGCAAGCCGAATAGCCGATGCTAAGCAGGATGGGCTTGTCCTCACTCCGGGCCTTGGAGAGGGCTTCTTCGCCCCACGGATACCAGTCCACCGGATTGTTGGCGTGTTGGAGCAGGTATGGGCTGGTCTCGTTGATGAGATGGTTGGGCATAGATGCACCTCTGTTGTATCCGGCCGGGGTTGAAGAGAGACATGACCGGTGGCCCTATTTTCCCCTATGGCAGCAGGAAAAGCTAGCTTTGGGAGATGTCTGGATGGGGCGCGAAGTTCTTTACTTTTCTATTCAGACCCTGGAAACACCTTAATTCCGAGGCCTTTCGTTGACATAGGCGTATTAGATAGCGTAACGTCCCAGTAAGACTCGATAATAGGACATTAGCATGCCACGAACGACTAAGACGATAACCTTCTCGTTGCCACCGGAGATGTCGGACCGAGTAGACGAGGTGATGAAGCTGCAGGGACGTTCCAGAAGCGAGTTTGTGCGGGAGGCGGTGCTCCGATACATTGAGGAGTGCGAGTGGAAGCATCTGCTACGGTACGGAGAAGGTAGGGCTAGAGAGAAGGGTATCGGCCCTGAGGATGTGGCCAGCTTGGTTGAGGAGTACCGGTCCGAAGTTGGCTCGTCCTTATAGATGAGGATTGTCCTCGATACCAACGTTATCGTATCCGGTTTGAACTTCCCAGGAAACGAGCGCATCATTCTCGAACTGGCGCTGAGGGGTCGGTTCGAGCTTTACCTATCTCTCTTCATTCTGGACGAGGTTGCCGGCGTGCTTGGGCGCAAGTTCAATTGGGACGAGGAACGATTGTCCCAGGCCGTCAGGACGCTGGCTAATGCCGCTATCGTCATCGAACCCCCGAAACTCCCGTCGGTGATCGGTGACAGCCATGCCGACAACCGCATTCTGGAATGCGCCGTTGAAGCTGAGGCCGACCATCTCGTCACCGGCGACCGGCGGCATCTGCTGCCCCTTGGGGAACATGAAGGCGCTAGAATCCTTAACGCTCCCCGGTTCCTATCGGTGCTGCAGGCCTAGTTCTGGCAGCGCGAGAATCGAGCCCCCGGATCATTGTCGAGAACGATGGCATTTTGCATACCCCTAGTCAGACTCTAAGAAGTCGTAAGTACCACCGGCCAGGGTTGATAAGAGCATGAAAGGGCATCCTCGCCTCTGCTATACTGGGTAACACGGACTATGGTCGACGCTGTAGCAGGTTTGACCTACCCCATGCTGGAGCATTCGCACTTATGAAATGGTTTTCCACAGTATCCGATAACGAGTCATTGGAAGAAGCTCTCGCAAGCTGCGCCTCCCAGGCGAAGGAGGAGATGGGGGATGTGCAGGGAGATGTCGCGGTGGTGTTCGTCTCCCAGCACTTTGCGGGCGATTACGAGCGTGTGCCGTTCCTGGTCCGGCAGCACCTGGGCCCTGTGCTGGTTTTTGGCTGCTCTGCGGGAGGAGTTATCGGAGGCTCCAGGGAGGTGGAACACAGGCCTGCTCTGTCGCTGACGGTGGCTTCCATGCCCGACGTGGAAGTGAAAGCATTTCACCTTGCAGGCAGTGACCTTCCAGACCAGGATGCAAGCCCCTCCAAGTGGGAGGAAGCCCTTGGAGTGTCTGCCGGCGACACCCCCTATTTCATGCTGGTTGCGGACCCCTACAGCTTCCCGGCCCAGGCATTCATCGAGGGCCTCGACTACACTTACAGGAACAGCACCAAGATCGGGGGTCTGGCCAGCGGTGGTCAGCAACCGGGACAGAACGCGCTGTTCCTGGGGGATGAGGTGCATCGCTCGGGAGCCATCGGTCTGGCCTTGAAAGGCAACATCGTCGTAGATACCGTGGTCGCCCAGGGCTGCCGCCCCATCGGGGAGCTGATGTGCATTACCGAGAGCCGCAACAACATGCTGGTGTCCCTGGATGAGCGTCCTCCCCTCGAGGTGCTGAAAGAGATATTTGCCCGCTCCAGCGAGCGGGACCAGTCCTTGATGCAGAACTCCCTGTTCCTGGGAATAGTGATGGACGATTTCATCGACAATCCCCAGCAGGGAGATTTCCTGATACGCAACGTCATGGGAGTTGACTCCCAGGAAGGCGCCATCGCTATAGGCGAGATGCTGCGTGAAGGCCAGAGGGTGCAGTTCCATCTCCGGGATGCCATCACCTCTGCCGAGGATTTGTCCGCCCTTCTTTCAAAGTACGCCGGCGAGGAGCGGGCCACGAGCACCTCCGGGGCGTTGCTGTTTTCCTGCCTGGGCAGGGGCGAATACCTGTACGGCCGCCCCGACCACGACACAGGCCTCTTCACGGACAACTTGGGTTACGTCCCCCTTGGGGGTTTCTTCTGCAATGGGGAGATCGGGCCTGTGGCCGGGTCAACCTACCTCCATGGCTACACCAGCTCCTTTGGCATATTCCGGCCTCTGAACAACGGGTAAGGTCTCCAAGCAGACCTTCTTTTTGAACGGCAATTGACCATGGACGCCATTAGAGTCGGCCTGCCCATCTCCTTGACCGGCCAGTTCAGCAGCCAGGGCCTGCAGGCTTTCCAGGGCATCAAATGCTGGGTTCAAGACGCCAACGCCCAAGGCGGGATGCGCATCGGCGAAGGCGGGAAGCCCCTTCCTGTGCATCTCCTCTACTACGATGACGAGAGCAGACCCGCCTCGGTCTCTTCGATCACCCGCAAGCTGATAACGGAAGACCGGGTGGCTATTCTGCTCGGCCCCTATTCCAGCTCCCTCACCCTTGCCTGCGCCCATGTCAGTGAAGAGCTGGGCATGGTCCTATGGAATCACGGCGGAGCGTCGGATGCCATCCAGTACGGAGGTTTCGCCAGGGTCGTCAGCATACTGGCCCCGGCTTCCAGATACCTTCATGGAGTGGTAGAGCTTCTGATGAGCAGGGACCCCGTTCCCCGGAAAGCAGCCGTCCTTCGATCTTCCCGGGGGTCGTTTCCGAGGACGGTGGCCGATGGATTTGCTGAGTACGCCGCTGGGCATGGCTGGGAGATAGCGTTCAACGAGACCTATAAGCCGGGCGAGCCGGACTTCAGGGCTGCCGTGGAACGCATCAAGTCGTGTTCTCCCGACGTAGTAGTCGGCGTGGGCCGGATACAGGATGACCTTGCGCTTGCCCGCGAGCTGGCGACGGCGGACCTGGGAGTCGAAGCCCAGTTGTTGGTCGCGGCGGGCGTCTCCCTCTTCGGAGAAGAGATGGGAGCATTGGCGGAAGGTTTCATAGGCCCCAGCCAGTGGGAGCCGGGCTTGGGTTATGTGCCCGACTATGGCCCAACGACGGCAGAGCTGGAGAGCAGGCACGAGGCGTTCCGCAAGAGAGGGACAGATTACACCATGGCCCAGGGGTACGCGGCAGGGCTGGCGGCCCAGCGCTGTGTCATGGAAGCTGGGAGCCTGGAGAGGGATGCCCTCATGGAAGCTACAAGGAGGGTGCGCTTGACCACATTCTACGGCCCGTTCGAAATCGATCCGACGACGGGTGCCCAGTTGGGGCGGTCTGTGCCCCTGGTGCAGTGGAAGCGGGGAAGGAAAGAAGTGGTGTGGCCCCTGACCTAAATGTGGGACGGATAACTGCTATCCAGATGACGTCAGGGGCTGACCCTGTAAGCCAGGCACTCGACGATTTCTATGATCAAGGGCTTCTCAGCCAGTCCTGTTGTGCCTATAACCGCCCGGCAGGGCTGGTTGTGGACGAACTCCTTGTAGACCTCGTTCAGCAGGGGCCAGTTGTCCATGTTGGTAAGGAATATCATCAAGGTGACCACCCGGTTGTAGCTGGTGCCGGCGGCCTTCAGCGTAGTTTCCAGGTGTCGGAAGGCCGCCCTGTAGTGCTCCTCATCGGTACCGCCCACGATGACCCCGTCAAAGCCAGACTCGGTGGTACCCCGGCAGAGCACCCGGACAGCCTTAACCTTCAGCATACGCGTCAGGTCTTCGTCGAAGTAGTCGCTGTACAACCCTATGCGATGAGACACGTCTGTTGTGGAGCGTTTGCGCCCATCGGCGATGATCAGGTCGATGAGGGCATCCCTGTCCGCAAAGGGCAGGGATTGGGCCTGATCGATGGTCATGGCGTCCAGGACGTCCAGGCTGTAAGGCATAGCTTAGCTCTCTTCCGAGTTCTTGTTAATGAAGGTGATGAGGACATCCTCGAAGGATTCGGGCTGCTCCCGGAAGCAGTAGTGGCCTGCCTCGTTGACGATGTGCATCTGGGAGTTGGGCACCGACGGCAAGATCAGCTCCATGCAGGGAATTCCGCAGCGGTCCATGGTGGCCGAGGGGTCGTTGAAGGCCCAGATCACCAGGGTGGGCGCCTTGATGCCTCCGTCCCTGATCCAGGCGTGGGTCTCCTGCTGCTTGGTCACCAGATCAGCCTTGAACTGCTCCCGCAGGCCGTCGTCCATGCGCCTTATCACGTCCTTGGTCTTCTGAAGGTCCAGAATCTCCAGGGCAACGTCGATCAAGCGTTCGGTAACGTGATCGTCCCTGAAAGAGTTGGCGCCGACCTGGTATCGGATCTGCTCCCGGGGGTCGGGAATGTTGGCGGCCTGCCTCGCCCACTCATCATAGATGGGGTTGGGAGGGGTCATCAGGGTGGAGCTGTCTATGATAGTCAGGGTCCGGACGACCTCGGGATGCTCCAAGGCAAGCCGGGTTACCGCGTAGCCTCCACGGGAATGCCCGGCAAGGTGGGCGCTGTCGATTCCCACTGCCGACATGAAGTCGTAGATGTGGTTGACGTGGGCCCCGATGACGAACTCTTCATCGGACAAGGGAGGGTCGCTGAAACCCTGGCCGGTCTTATCTATGGCGAAGGTGTGGAAGTGCTCGGCAAGGGAGTCGAAGTTGACTTCCCAGTCCTCGGCGTTGTCGAACCCGCCGAATGCGCCGCCGTGCACCAAGACCAGGGGTTCTCCCTCGCCTGACTCGAAGTACCTGGTGCGCACTCCCTTTACATCCACGAACTTGGCGTTCTCCATGCTTTTGCCTCCCAAGTTGATGATTCAGGCTAATGGGAACAAGGGCCGGCTAGTCCGTTTCCCCATCCCCGGGCTGGGGCTGGACCACGGGGCCGGTCAGCGCTTGAATAGGTCTCGCATCTTGGACATGAAGCCCTTGGACTTCATTCCGGCCAAGAAGCTGTCCCATTGGACTTCGGCGCTGGCCGACCTTTTCAGGTCCTTGGAGCGCTGCTGCATGATTTCGACGACCCGCTTCTCCTCGCCCTTGTCCAGCCAGAAGCCGTGCTCCTGTTTGCAGAAATCGACCTCCATGTCGTAGTGCCGGTAGCGGAACCATTCCATCGTTTCGCTGCACTTGGGGCACAAGAGATCGCTGCCATGGGACCTGAACATCATCGCTCCCTTGGCGAAGTCCTCTTCCATGACGGTATCTTCCAACTCGTCCAGCTCGGAGTAATCCAGCCATATCCCCTGGCACTTGGGGCATCGGTCAACACCGATGCCCTTGTGGGCTTCTGCCTTCAGGGATGATTTGCATCTGGGACATTCCACCGGTTGACCCCCTCCCTAGGTTCGATGGTCAACGATCTTTGAAGATAACCGGGCACCTGCTCGACCACCAGCGTCTTTAGGGCGACGCTCGAAGTGTAGCTTCAGCCCATGGGAGTGGTCAATCCCTGCCCTCTCACGGAGCGATCGGCAGTTGGGATGACATAGTACCGGCCTGCCACTATAATGGCCCTATGCTCAGGGTATCTGCGATATCCATCGTGGTTGCACTGGCGGCTCTCATGGTATTTTCGTGCGGAGGCGGTATGGCCAAACAGTACACGGAGTTCCCGGCCACCATCATTGACCCTGGTAAGGAGTACAAGGCAACCATAAAGACCAGCATGGGAGACATAGTACTCGAGCTGTTTCCGAAACAGGCCCCCAACACCGTCAACAGCTTTGTGTTTCTTTCCCAGGATGACTACTACGATGGCATTATCTTTCACCGGGTCATTCCCCAGTTCATGATCCAGGGAGGGGACCCCACGGGCACCGGCACGGGAGGGCCAGGCTACCAGTTTGCCGATGAGATCGTGAGCGAGCTGGTGTTCGACCGGCCGGGACTGCTGGCGATGGCAAACCGGGGCGGGGGTACCGGTACCAATAGCAGCCAGTTTTTCATCACGACGGCGCCCACTCCCCACTTGAACGGTAGCCACACCATTTTTGGAAGCGTTAAAGAAGGCCAGGATGTGGTCGAAGCGATATCCCGGGTCCCCAGGGACGGGGGGGACAAGCCCCAAGAAGATGTCACCATAAACGACATTGAAATCTCAACGGAGTAGATATCGCCGATTCCTGTCCCCAGGCGTCAGATATCAATAGAGGCTCTTAGGAGGGTGCTATGCCCCAGCTTTATGATCTGAACATAGCCCAAGCTACCGACGCAATTCGAACGGGTGAGGTTTCGTCCGTAGATTTTACCACCGCCCTCCTGGACCTCATCGACCAGCTGGAGCCGAGTCTCCATGCATGGGTGACCATCGACAGAGAAGAGGTCCTGGGTGTGGCCCATCGCCGGGACCAGCAAGCAGCCGACGGCAACATCCTTGGCGCCCTTCATGGCGTGCCCATTGGACTGAAGGATATCTACTACACCGCCGGAATGAAGACCACGGCGTGTTCCAAGGTGCTAGCCGACTTTGTCCCGGGTTTCGATGCGACCTCGGTGGCGCGCCTGAAGCAGGCGGGGGCTATCGTGCTGGGTAAGGCCGTTACTACGGAATTCGCAACGTCGGACCCTTCCCCGACAGTCAACCCGTGGAATCCCGGCCGCACGCCAGGAGGCTCCAGCAGCGGGTCCTCGGTGGCGGTGGCTACTCGCATGTGCCCAGGGGCACTGGGGTCTCAGACCGCCGGCTCAACCTGCCGTCCGGCTGCTTACAACGGCATCGTTGGGCTGAAGGGCACCTACGGACGCGTAAGCCGGTACGGGGTTATTCCGGTCAGCTATTCGATGGACACAGTCGGAATACTGACCCGCACCGTCGAAGATGCGGGCATGATGCTGGATGCGATGGCTGGATACGACCCCAATGACCCCTCTTCTGCCAAAGCTCCAGTGGACGATTACCGGGATATTCTGACCACACCCATGCTGCCTCCCCGCATCGGACTGGTCCGGGAGTTTTTCCTGGAGAGGTGTGATGACGAGACCCGGCGGCACATTGAGGAGAAGGCGGAGCTCTTCGCCAGCCGAGGAGCCGATGTTGTGGAGGTATCCCTTCCACCCAACTTTTCAACTATCTACGCCGCCCACCGCACAATAACCGACGTGGAATGCTCCGCCTATCACGAAGATATGTTCAATGCCAGGGCTGATGATTACAGCCCCAAGCTGCGGGGATGGATCGAAATAGGGAAGCTGATACCTGGCGTGCACTATGTGCAGGCCCAGAGGCTGCGACGGCGCCACAGGGCGGAGATGGATGCCCTTGCCAGGTCGGTGGATATTCTCCTCACGCCCTCCGCCCCCACACCTGCGCCTTCACTGGACGAAGGGACCACTGGGAGCCCTATATTCCAGACTCCCTGGACTACCTCAGGGCTGCCCACCATATCCCTGCCGTCGGGACTTAGCTTGGAGGGACTGCCCGTGGGGGTTCAGCTGGAGGGCCACCTTTTTGGAGAAGGGAAGCTCTTGGCAGCGGCCCGTTGGTGCGAAAGGGTGATAGGGCTGGAGCTGATCCCGCCTCTAGTGCCGTCTTCTCCAAAGCCGAGGATGTAGCCGGCACCGGCGGGCTAAGGGACCAGGAGCACCTTGCCGAAGTTCCTGTTGTCGGCGACGTAGCGGTGGGCTTCGGGAGCATCCTTCAGAGCGAACACCCTGTCCACAGCGGTCTTGAGCTTGCCTTGCTCGAACAGCTCCATGATGCGGAACAGCTCTCCCATGACACCGCCCCTCCCCATCTGGGTGGACAGGGAGAAGCCGATGATGTGAAGGCCCCTCTGCACCAGGTAGCCCGCATCTATCTGGGAGGGAGACTGGGATGTGTTGCCAACGGTAACCAACCGGCCGCCCGGCGCAAGACACCTCAGGCTCTCTGAAAAGGTTTCGCCTCCAACTGATTCCAGGACCAGGTTAACACCTGATCCTGCGGTAAAGCTGGAGACCTCTTGTCGGACATCGCCTTGCCTGTAGCTTATGGCGAGGTCAGCCCCCATCTCACGGCAACGCTCCAGCTTCTCCTCGGTGCCGCTTGTGGTTATCACCTTCGCCCCCGTGTGCTTGGCGATCTGGACTGCAGCCATGCCGACACCGGAGCCGCCGGACTGCACGAGGACCGATTCTCCGTCTTGAAGTTCTCCGATTTTCAGGAGGGCAAACCAAGATGTAAGGAAGGCGATGGGAATGCTGGCCGCTTCCTCGAAAGAGAGGTTATCCGGTATGGGCACCGTTCCTGCCACGTTCACGGCCGCCATTTCGGCGTACCCGCCCTGGGCAAGGGTTGCCACCACTCGCTGGCCTACGTGCCTCCCTTCCACCTCCTCGCCCACTTCCAAGATCTCGCCGGCCACATCCCATCCCAGGACCAACGGCAGGGCCGCGCCCGCTGTGGCCCCCCGGTAGGTGCCTTCCCTACGGCCCAGGTCGCCCCGGTTGATGGAGGCGGCCTTGATGCGGACCAGCACCTGCCTCGGCCTTATCTGGGGGTCGGGCACATCTTCGTACTTGAGCGCATCGGGGGAGCCCAGTTCATGGATGACTACAGCTTTCACCAGGCGCTCCTTTCGGAATCTTGGTGGGGGGAGTTGAAGACTGGATTCTCGTGTAGCTGAGTGTATTGGAGCGGGACTACAGCGTCAACGCATGCTCCGAATTTTGACGCTGCTTTGGGGCGATAGTAATATAACTTTGCCGGGAGACGTGGTCCGAATTGACGTGTCGATCGGACGAGAAGTAGGAGGGGGTGTGGCATGGTTGAGCAGCGACCTGACGTCCTTGTGAAGGGCGGGTTACTAGTGAGCGGCCGCGGAATCAGCCGGGGAGATGTACTGATCGGCAATGGCAAGGTCATTGAGATCGACGACGATCTGTCTCAACGGGAAGCGGTGCGCACTATAGATGCAACAGGCAAGTACGTACTGCCGGGGGCCATAGACTCCCACTGCCACCCGGTTTACTCGGACAAAATGGACACCTATTCGATCACCGCAGCCTTCGGGGGCATCACCACCGTTGTAGCCTTTGTGGGCAACGTTCCCGCCTGGGGCTTCGGCGGCTACACCACCGACGTTGTCAAGAACTTCATCGACGAGTCCCAGAAGCTCTCCTACTTGGACTATTCCGTCCACGGTACCTATGTGGCAGCCGATGAAGACACGCTCCGTAAATCGGTGCCGGAGCTGGTGCGGCTGGGGGTGATCTCCTTCAAGTTCTTCATGTCCTACAGCCGCCGGGGGATGATGCTCTCGGACCAGGCCATAATCCAGGTGATGGACCAGGCAGCCAAGGATGGCGCCCTCGCCATGGTGCATGCGGAGAATGGCTGCTGCATCGATTACCTGATCGACAAGTACACCGCCGAGGGAAAGGTCTCCGGGGAGTACTTCCTGCCCGCCCAGCCCAACATACTGGAGGCTGAGGCCCTGAACCGTGTGGCGGTCTTCTCGAAGATAGTCGGCTCCCCCCTGTATCCCGTTCACCTGAGCGCGCGGGAGTCCATTCCCTTGGTGAAGAGGTTCCGCGAGGAAGGCATGCCCCTGTTCACCGAGTCGTGCCCCCACTACCTGACCTTGACCAATGACGAGATCATCGAGAAGGGCCCCTTGGCCAAGGTAGGCCCCCCTCTTCGAGAAAAAGAGGACTGCGATGCCCTCTGGCAGGCTCTGGCAGACGGGCACATAGATGTGATCGCCAGCGACTCAGGGGGATTCACCAAGGTGCAGAAGATGACCGGGGGCGCAAGGGCGGAGATCGCCCTGGACGACCCCAACGCCTCCGGGGAGAACATATTCGAAGCCCGCTATGGCTTGAACACTATCGAGTTCATGGTGCCGGTAGTATGGAGCAACGGCGTCAACAAGGGGCGCATCACCCTGCCAAGGCTGGTGCAGGTGTTCTGCGAGAACCCGGCGAAGATATTCGGGCTATACCCCCAGAAGGGCACTTTGCAGGTGGGGTCGGACGGCGACCTTGTGATATGGGACCCGGCCAAGACCCATGTGGTGGACCAGCAGCACGGGAATACGGACTTCTCCAGCTTCGAAGGGTTCCGCCTGTTGGGAATGCCGGAGCTTACCATGCAGCGGGGCATGGTGATTGTCGAGGACAGCCAGCTGGTCGGGAGACAGGGCAGGGGCGAGTTTCTGCCTGGCAACCCCAACGTCTCCGCCTATGCCCCTCGCGGGCACAAGATATAGAGCCTCTGGGACTACTGCCAGGCCCGGTTGTCCACCGCCGATTCATAGGTGCTGCCGGGTGAGGTCAGGCCCCAACTGAGCATCCAGTTGTAGGTATCCTCGAACCGCTCCCGGGTGTATGGCTTGGGATGAGCGTGGAGCAGACGCCAGCTCTGGATGTCTTTTTCCGCTATCCGGCTTTGGCTTTCCGCCACCAGGTAGTGCAGGAAGGGCGTGGGGTCTGCGTTCAGGGCATCGGCCGCCCTACTCTGGGCGCGGAACATGGCGGCCAGGGTGGGTCCGTCCAGGTCGTCGGCAGCCCCTTCGCTCCTGCTGGAGTGGCTCTCTATGAGGATGCGGAAGCCCTCTTTCTGGGCGATGCTGATCCAGGGTTCCATGAAGGTGGCGCCTGCTATATCTCCCCGTTTGAGGGCTTCAAGGCGCTCCAGCATGGTCCCCGCATTGGTGATGCGGATATTCTCCCTCTGGAGAAAGCCGTCCATCATCTTCAGGGTGGTGAAGTTGGAGCCGTTCCACGGGCTGACGGCTATAGGCTTGTCTTTGAGCTGCTCGGGCTCGTAGAAGTCCGAATCGGGAGCGACGAAGATGGCGAAGGTGGTCATAGCCGAGCCAAGGGCCACTATCTTCTGAGGGCGCTGGCCGCACTCCTCAGCTTCCACAACCCGCTTCATCACACCCCACTCGCACATGCGGAACTGGTTGACCTCCCCGTCGTTGTACATAGCCTCCATGGTGCGGTCGAATATCCCATCGCGCATAGCTCGGTGGTCGGCGGTTGCTTGGGCGATTCCGGGGGTCGTCACCACCTCCAGGTCCAAGCCCTCGTCCCTGAAGAAGCCTTCATCGTGGGCCACCAACACCGGCAGGTCGTGGATTGCGTTCATCACCGCAACCCTAACTTTGGTCATTACCATTTCATCCTCTCTTTGGGCCATGAATGTTCGGCGTCAGCTTGAATTAGTTTACAGGCAATTCGCTAATTCGGCACTCAGCCTAAAAGTCGGGTTCCAGGATATAGAGCCCGCCCGCGATGCGATCTACCGTGTAGATCAGGCGGTTTTCGTCCACGTACACATCGTTGACGCCGTTGGCCGTGGCTCCCTTTGGAACGGGCGGCACGAAGTAGGCGATCTCTTCGGGCCGGAAGGGGTCCGAGATGTCGTGTACGCGAATGCCTCCGTTGAAATAGGTGCCGTATACCAGATTTTCGTCGATGTGGGAGGTGGGGATTGGCTGGTTCTCGTGGATGTTGTGGGCGCCGTATCGTCCCGGCAGGGCCTCGAAGGTGTCCTTGTGCATCGGCAGGGTGCTGAGCATAACGGGGTTGGACTCTACGCTCACATCGACGATCCACACCAGCTTGGGCCAGTCGGCGCAGCCATTTTGGGTTATCGCTTCCTCGCTGACCACCAGCAGCTCTCTTTCGAGTAAGGGCACGACGGTGTGGGTGAATCCGATCAAGGGAGGATGGTAGTCAACGTGGTTCACCACACGTGGCTTGCCCATGTCCGAGATGTCCAGGGTGATTATACCGCCGTCGATGTACCCCAGGTAGGCCCGATCTGGCCTGTCCGGGTAAACGTTGGCGTTGTGAAGACGGAAGCCGGTGTCGAATACGGGGTGCCTCACCGGCGGGTCCTCTTCGTCCCCGTCCATCGTGCCCGGCAGCCACCACCGCCCGACCTCCTCGGGCTGGGCAGGGTCGCTCACGTCCACGCACATGTAGAACTGGTCGTCCTTGGGATTGCGCGGGACCTTGTCCCGGCTGCCGGTGCTCAGGTAGGCGTAATGTCCCTCCACGCACCACAGGCAGTGCACTCCCCTCGAGCCGGGACCTGAGGTATCGAAGAAGCTGATCTGCCTTAGCTCCCCTGGCTTGCTGATGTCGTAGATTCCCATGCCGGCCGGGGTCATGCCCGGCCTAGCGGTCTGGTAGGCGACGAAGAGGATGTCTCCGACGGCTGCCAGGGAATTGGAGCGCATCTCGCGATGGGGGAGGTCGGTCTGGGTCACCAGCTTCGGATTGGCTGGGTCGGTGACGTTAACCACGCTGACGTCCTTGGGAGAGCTTTCATGGGCAAGGTAGAGGAGGCGTTGCCCTCCTGGGCATTGCTGGAGGGCGATTCCCTCTCCCACGTTTCCGAAGCCTGCAAGGTCATGGTGGGAGACCAGCTTCATGTTCTTTATGCCTTCAGCTTCCACCATACCTGACCTTCCCGGGGGATGTGATTGAGGGGGTATCAAAAAGGAGGCTGGCCTGTTAGCTCAACCTCGGACGATGGCGACAATATAGCATAGGGGTATGCCAATCACAACGCGCCTAGAGGGGCCCTCCTGTACGCCTGCAGGTTTTGTTGTCATAATCGCTCCACACAAGCCGACCGCTCTTGGAGGGGACCGCTATGCGAATCTGCTCTTTCTTCCCGGGGGCCACCGAGATGGTGTATGCCCTGGGCCTGGGAGATAGCCTCTATGGAGTGAGCCATGAATGCGACTATCCCCAGGCCGCCTTGGAGGTGCCCAAGGTGGTCTATAGTGCCCTGGACAACAAAAAGGCCAGCAGCGGGGAGATTGACGCCTGGATCAAGAGCCGGCTGGTCCAGGGCAAGGGCATCTACGAGATAGACGGGGAACTCTTGAGGGAAGCGGACCCCGACATCATCCTGACCCAGGACCTGTGCGAAGAGTGAGCCATCACCGCCCGGCAGGTTGCCGAGGCATGCGAAGTCCTGGATAGGCAACCCAACATCATTTCCCTTAACGCCACATGTCTCAAGGATGTGTTCGACGATGTTATCCGGATTGGGGCTGCGGCCGGGTGTGAGGGGGCGGCGAGGGAGGTGGTGGAGGGGCTGGAAGCCAAGATCGATGGGGTGAGGAAGAGCATCGGGCCGTCGGTCAGGGCCAAGCGGGTGGTCTGCCTGGAGTGGCTCCAGCCCATGATGTATGCCGGCCATTGGGTCCCGGAGATGATCGATGCCGCCGGCGGGACCGACTGCCTGGGAAGGGCTGGGCTGCCGTCACGGAGGGTCGAATGGGAAGAGGTCGTCGCCCAAGAGCCCGATGTTCTGATTCTTGCCCCATGCGGCTTTGACGTTGAACGTGGCCTGCAGGAGATGCCCCTGCTGACGGGACTACCCGGCTGGAATTCCCTGTCGGCGGTGCAAAGCGGCCAGGTCTTTGTGGCGAATTCCAACGCCTACTTCACCCGTTCAGGTCCCCGGCTGGTTGAAGGTATGGAGATACTCGCCAAGGTGCTCCATCCTGAGTTATTTGAGGAGCGGGCGCCAAGGGATGCGGTGGTCCGTTACGAAGGGGCTTAAGAGTCCCCCGCTGAGAAGGCAATACTAGGGATGGGCTGGAAAGCAGGGGGCCGCGTCCACGCTATTGGGGACGTATCAGTTAAGTCGCTGCCCCTGGTAAGGACTGCGCTTGACGGTCTCTTCCCGGAGGCGCTGGTTTGCTCCCTGAAGCAGAGAGACCTCATACCTGAGGCGTTCACCTGAATGCGGGACCTCCAGCAGCCGTTGCTTGGCTATCGCCGGAAGGTCCAGGTAATGGGCGATGGAGTAAGAGAGCACGCTGGGGTCGTCGGGTGTTACCGCGCTCCTCATCCACCCACCCCGCAGTCCGGCCAGGCCACGGATGAAGTCGGCGAAGAGTTGCTGGGCCTGCTCCTGTAGACCCTCCTGCATTTCGCCCAAATCTTCGGAGAGGTATCTTACCCTTCCCCTCAGATATGGCTCGTCATGCAGAGGCTCGACCAGCTGGAAACGGGACTCGCCGATGGTGGACAGGTTCATCCTGCCGTCCTCCAGGCGCTCCACCTCGGTGATGCGGGCGGTGGTGCCGACGGCATGGGGCACCGCGCCCCCGCCAACCTCGGGGCCCTCGCGTATGAGCAAGATTCCAAACGCCTCTGAGTTGTCGATACACCTGTTGATCATCAGCTTGTATCGCTCCTCAAAGATGCGCAGGGGCATGGGCATGCCGGGGAAAAGGACGACGTTGAGGGGGAAGAGGCTGATCTCCTCCAGGCCGCCTTCGTGATGCTGAGCTTCCATACAGATAGGTAGTATAGTATCGGGCCGCTATCTGCACAAGGGCGAATGGACCCTGTGATAGAATACCCGACAGATACAAAATCGTGGACAGATGGGGGAGAGCGTGGCAGAAGACATTGGGCATGAGGTTGCCCTCCTCAAGGAAAAACTGATCGAGCTCCGGCGCGACTTTCACCGGTATCCGGAGCTTTCCTTTCAGGAGCACAGGACGGCAGAAATAGTCGCCGGCCGCCTTGAAAACGTGGGCTGGGAAGTGACGCGGGGGGTTGCCGGGACGGGTGTGGTTGCGAAGCTCCAGGGGGCAAGTCCCGGACCCACCGTGCTCCTGCGCGTGGACATCGATGCTCTTCCCATCCAGGAGCCGAGGGACAGGGAGTACAGCTCCCAGGCGGATGGGGTCATGCATGCCTGCGGGCATGACGGCCACACCGCCGTCGGACTGGTGGTTGCCGAGCTGCTCAGCTCCCGCAGGGATTCGATAAAAGGCCAGGTCAAGTTCGCTTTTCAGCCTGCCGAAGAGGTCATGGGCGGTGCGCTGCCCATGATCGAAGCGGGGATTATGAAGGACCCGCCCGTGGACAACGTTCTGAGCTTCCACCTGTGGAGCGGGCTTCCCGTGGGCCAGGTCTCATCCCAGGCAGGGCCCATCTTCTCCAGCGCGGACCAGATCAAGATATCTGTGCGAGGCAAGGGGGGGCATGGAGGAATGCCCCACCTGGCTGTGGACCCCATCCTTATCAGCAGCCACGTGGTCACGGCCTTGCAGACGGTCCTTAGCCGGGAAGTGCAGCCCTCCCAGGCCGCGGTCCTGGGCTTCGGCACCATCCACGGCGGCACGGCATTCAACGTCGTATCCGACGAAGTGGAGCTGACGGGCACGGTGCGCACCCTGGATGATTCGGTCAGGGAGCACATCCTCAGGCGTGCGGAGGAGATCTCCGTGAACGTGGCCCGGGGCCTTAGGGGTGAAGCCCGTTTCGAGCACGTCCAGGGCGTCCCCGCCGTGATAAACGACCCTCGCGTCGCGCGCCTCGTGGCGGATGTGGCCGCCCCCATCGTGGGAGAAGAGAACGTGGTTACCATCTCCCCGCCCCAAGTGGGAGATGATGCCACTTATTTCCTCAGGGAAGCTCCTGGGTGCTATTTCCTTGTGGGGTGCGGTAACGAGAAGCGGGGAATCACCGCCTCCCATCACAGCCAGCACTTCGACATAGATGAGGATTCCCTGCCCATCGCTGCCCAGGTGTTGACCGAGTCGGCCCTGCGCTATGTTACATAACATAACCAAAACAAAGATCCCATCCCCTGGTGAAGATTGGAGAAGATGTTGAAGCTGGGATATTTTGTCGGCAATCAGTACCTGGCTGCCGAGTCGGCGGCGGACCGGGTCCGGGAGAGCCTCGAGCAGGTGCGAATGGCCAGGGATGCAGGCTTCGACCTTATCTGCGCCGGCCAGCACTATCTTTCCGATCCGTACCAGATGCCCGCCACCTTTCCCCTACTCGCCCGCTTGGCTTCCGAGGCTGGGGATATGCACCTGGCGGCGACGGTTATCCTGGTCCCCCTCCACAACCCGGTTGACCTGGCTGAGTCCGTGGCCACCATGGACGCGGTAACCGGTGGCAGGTTCATCTTTGGGATAGGCCTGGGATACCGGGAAGAAGAGTACACGGCCTTTGGGGTAAAGAGGGAAGAACGAGTCCCACGCATGTTGGAGTCCCTGGAGATCATGAAGGGTCTATGGACCCAGGACAGGATGGAATACGAGGGTAAGTTCTACCGTGTGCCTCCGGTTACGCCCAGCTTCCCGCCAACCCAGAAGCCCCACCCGCCCATATGGATGGCTGCCAACCATGACAAGGCGGTGATGCGGGCCGCCGAATTGGGCTATCCTTGGCTCGTAAACCCCCATGCTACAGTGACCATGGTGGCGCACCAGCTTGGCCAGTACCGGGAAGCGGCCTCTCAGTCCTCTGGGACTGGTTGCACCCAGGTGCCAATGATGCGTGAGGCGTACGTGGCCGACAGCAGGGCCCATGCGATGGCCGAGGCCCGGCCTTATCTTGAGCCCAAGTACCGGGCCTACGCCCAGTGGGGTCAGGACAAGGCCCTGCCGGGCAACGAAAGTTTCCATGTGCCCTTCGAGGAGCTGGCGCGCGACCGCTTCATCATAGGCACTCCCGATGACCTGGTGTCGGAGTTTCGCCACTACGAAGAGAACCTGGGCGTCAGCCATATGATTCTCCGAATGCAGTGGCCTGGCATGGAGCATGCCAGGGTGCTGAAGAGCCTCGAGATTATGGGGCGCGATGTGGTCCCCCGTCTTAGGACTGCCTAGCCCTCCGCTCCGGTACCCCACCTCCTAACCTTGTTCCTCAAGGGGAGAGGGGACAACTCTCCACATATCCCCGCCCAAACCCTGGCCGGGATGTTTGAGGGGCGTGGGCCTGGGTGGTAGAATACCTGGTGAGGCCACGCCGCCAGATGTGGCGTCTTTTTCCCCGGTAGCTCAGCGGTAGAGCGGGCGGCTGTTAACCGCTAGGTCGCAGGTTCGAATCCTGCCCGGGGAGCCAACTCCCCCTCGTACGAAGTACCTCGGTCGTCTCGGTTGACCCAGCGTCGATAGGGAACGGTGCTGTGTGCTCGATCCGCATCTCCTGCCTATTGAAGTCGTTCCTACTGACGAAAGTGCCGAGGAAGGACTTGCATTGGAGGAATGATGCGCTCAGCAGAATCCCCTTCAGGTCTCCTAGGTGGGCCACGGAACGACTTCGGGTCAAAGAGGCTGCCCTCCACCTTGTTCCTTTCGTCAAGTCCTTCTAGCCGGCGGAGCTAATGGCAAGGATTAGAGAGGCCCTGAGCAGCCGGGGGCATCTCGACCGAACTGAGCTGGCGGAGCCCTATCTCCTGGGCGACCTTACCATCGACTAAGGCGAGGGCGAGGTGAATGTCGCTGGCCGTACAGTGAAGCTGACGCCCATAGATCACGACCTGCTGGTCGAGAAATCGGTGGAGGCAGGCCGCTTCGTGCATCACGACCGGCTCCGCTTCGGCATAAGCTCGCAGGTGTCCAGACCAGCCCTGGTCTGCGGCGACGCGGGCAAACCAGCCGTTGTCCCAACAAGCCGTCAATAGAACAATTTGCCACGGAAGGCAGGAGCGCCTTGACTTGTCCAGTTGAACGAGCTGGTGCTAGAATGCTGCATACTTAGGCCCGCTGGCCATTACAACATTCTCCAAAGGCGTCGATATCGTGTCATTGCCGAGGAGATTCGGCTTTTGCCCACCGTAATGATATCAAGCGGGCATCCCCTCTGTAGTACGCTTTCGATGAGCTAGATGCGCTCTTGATAATAAGGCCCTCCTAGACGGTGAGAGAAAACCGTATTATGCGGCGGCTGACGACAAGCCTTCTCAGGCCAGTTTCTGGCAGCCTGCTGCGCCAAGTTGGCCTGCTCTTAGCGCTGGCGGCAGCACTGGCCGGGTTTTTCCTGTTACTCGATTTCCTCATTTCTCTGGCCGCGACCGGTCCACGGGACATATTGACCGTCAACCCATCGCCGAAAGAGTACGTAGGCTTACCCAACAGCGCGGCGCTTTTTAAGTTTGCAATAGTTGTAGTTTCCATAGCCCTGGCGGTTGCCATATTCATCTCCCTAGTGGGTTGGCCCGTGCGACGCGCATCTTTCCGCCCTTCCCGTTCTCTGGCAGTCGCGGGGTTTGCTGCCATTGTTTTGATAGGGACGGGGGTATTCCTAGCCTTCTCGGGTCTATTGGTCAATGACATCTCCTATGAACAACACTCTGTCCAACGCTCTCTATTGCAGTCCTGGGGTCTGTTGGCCCTCGGCATGGTCTTCCTGTCCATCACCGTCGCCGCAGTCATCAGCCGGAAACTGCTGGTACTGGTCCTGGCGGCATGGTTGGCAGTTGCCATCGTCTTCGGCTTTCGAGATACGAAATCCATAGACGGCCTGCTGCTATTTGAGCGCACCGCTAGGCTGGAAAGTCCCGTCGCCTTCACTGAACTGGTGGCGCAACACCGCCAAGAGAACGATCCATCTCTTGAAGAGGCTCCTACACCGACTCCTGAGCCGAGCCCAACACCCCAGCCTTCCAAGGCGCCGGACCCCACCAGGGCTCCTGACCCAATTCTTGTTTTTGATGCCGGTGTGCCCCTAGGTGCGGAGTTCTCACGGGGCCGTACCTCAGACTCCGAAGCTGTGTTCTCGGTCTCCAGCGAGGTGCCTATTCGCTTTCTGCGTACGGCTGCCGGTGACATTTACAGCGACGGAAGCTGGACACAGAGAGACCAGCTGAATGTCCCGCTGGATGAGGGCGACGTGGTCCCCGATGCAGTCATAGACTTCATCAGCAGGCTCAATGGTGGGGGGACGGGAGGAATACCTGGCCATCGTCTGGACCCTCTGCTGCCTGCCTCTCCCATTGCGACCGCGGTTGAGACCGATGTCGGCTTAATCGAGGTATCTGCTGTAGGACGATTCGCCGGTTTCCCGCCCGGTGTGGTCCCCATTTCCAATCATGTGGCCAGCGTAAGTCTTGTGGGAACATTTGATGCATTCAGCGGCACCTTTAACATTCCGAATTTTGTCCGCGCCTATGAATGGCAAGTGGCCGTCCCGCGCTTCGCGGTGGAAGACATCATAGACGCTGGCGCTGCCTCGGATCCGGAATACCTTAAGCTACCAAACGGGCTGCCTGACCATATCTATGATCTGGCTGTGAGTTTCGATGACGGTTCCACCCCCTTCCTGAAGGCGAGCCTCATTCAAACATACCTGAGGGAGGAGTATGCCTATGGTCCTGCGGGGCCGGGGACCGGACAAGGGTCCCCACCGGGAGGAGGGGACCCCGTTGACTGGTTCCTGTCTGGCCAGGAAGCAGGCAGCAGCCGCATTGTCAGCAGCGCCTTTGTCGTGCTGGCCAGAGCCTCAGGCATACCATCAAGGGTGGTGTCCGGATGGTCTATCGAAGAACGCCTGGGAACGCAAATTGTTTATTCGGACCAGACCTATCAGTGGGCCGAAATTGCCTTGGAAGGCGTGGGCTGGGTTACCTTTGACCCCGCGCGCAAGAGCCACTCTGCGCCGGAAGTTGAAGATGATCCAATAGAAGAGGCGTTGACAGACTTGGCGACAAACACAGATGTGCTCGCCCGAGTAGCTGCTGCGGAGCTTCTTGGACAACATGAAGACCCCGTGGTCCTATTGCCTCTGGTCGAAGCCTCAGTCAATGACGAATCACATGCAGTCCGGGAGGCTGCCTCGGCTGCGCTGCAAGACCTAGGCTTGGACTGGATCGTACGTGTACTTCAGAATCATGAGGAACCCTTGGTTAGGGCTGCGGCGGCCACGACCTTGGGATTGCTGGGCGACCTTAGAGCGATGGACCCGTTGCTTGAGGCATTGACCTCGGACCCGGCCCCGGAGGTCAGGTCAGCTGCAGCCTGGGCCCTGGGCGAAATCAAGAACAACGCTGCATTACCTCAGCTGTTCAACGCACGCTTTGAGGATGGCTCGCGGGTCGTCAGGTCTGCAGCGGAGGATGCCCTGAACAAGTGGGACCGTCAAGGTTTGGAGCAGGTGCTTGAGAAGACGGAAGACCACGAACAACGGGCGGCGGCGGCCGGGATTCTGGGTGATCGCGGTAACATTGCATCAATTGCCGCCCTGGGCACGGCACTAAGCGACCCCCATAAGGCGGTGAGGGAAGCTGCCGCCCAAGCATTGCCGCAACTAGGGGACCTCCATTGGTTGGAAAACGGAGGGGGATGGCTAACGCTGACCGACTCGGACAGTTCATTTGTTCCATCCACCACGACTGGAAGGGCATTCAAGGCCCCACACTCAGCTGTATTCCAAGTCCAAGGCGCGGCCCATACATCCTTGCTGAGGACGGCGGTGGGGGATATGTATGTGGACGGGCACTGGGTGCCCGTGGAAGATACACCGCTTCCCTATGATAGTCATGGTGAACCGGTTATCCATTCCGAAATAAGGCCGACAGCAACAGCCGACAATGTATTTACAGACTGGATAAGAATAGATGGTGCCTGGTCCGGGCAGCAATTCGTTCCCGGCTTCGTGCCGACTTCCTCGCACCTGGAGACCCTCGGGGCGTATGGGAGCTTCTGGCCAACGTGGGCTACTTTCTCCATTTCTTCTCCCACCGACGATTATACATGGACTTCGCTGGTACATGATTACAGTCAGGAGCAGCTGCAAGCCGCACAAGAGTGGACAACTTCCGATACCCAACCATACCTGGACCTACCGGACTGGATGCCCGCTGGGCCCATAGGAGACCTGGCGCTGGATATCACAGCCGGTCAGACGACCGCCTATGCCAAAGCCAAGGCCATCGAAAGGCACCTGAAGTCCGAGTACACATACCGGTTTGCCGAAACCCCTGAGGAGACAGGGCCTCCCGCTGGCCAGGACCCTGTGCACTGGTTCCTCTTCGAAGAGAGGGAAGGCACCTGCGGCAACTTCAGCAGCGCCTTTGTAGTTCTGGCCCGGGCGGCGGGCATACCCGCACGAGTGGTCTCAGGGTGGGCTGTTGGAGAGACGGAGGACTCCCAGACAGTACACATGGACCAAGCCCACCAGTGGGCAGAGGTTGCTCTCGAGGGCTTGGGATGGGTGACCTTCGATCCGACCCCTGGAGGAGCAACGCTGCGGGCGCCCGGCCCGGCCCCGGCAACTGGGCACGAGGAAATCAAGGGATTGTTGGAGGGGCTTTCCAGCACAGACCCAGCAGCACAAGAAGCCGCTCGAGAGGAGCTGAGGAGGCTGCTCTCCTCCATCTCCAGCAACCCACCAAGGGGTCTGGGGGCTTTGGCGGGGGTTGTTCCTGCGGTGTCCGGCGATTCCGCAGGAATTGACCTTACACCGGAGGAGGAGGCCTTGGACGCCCTCAAGGGGCTTCTGAATTCACTTGCAGGCGCCGACTCGACGGGGGTTGCAGCAGGAGCTGGATTGAAGGCCCTTGAGGTGCTGGCAAACTATCGGGATGGCTATGATCCGGTTCTTGATCCTTTGGCAGAGTTGCTCGATGCTCTTGCCGGCGAAGGCTCGACAGTCCGGGAGTCAGTCTCGGCGATACTCAGTGAGTTGTCGGGTTCCAGTCAGCGTCTGGTCGAATTGGAGAATGGAGGCCTGGTAGCAACCGACGGGAGCGGAGTCGGCGGATTGGTACCTGGTACCTCGGCATTTCAGGCGACCATGCCCCCCCATATTCCAGCATTCGACGTAGAGGGGGCGGCCCACACTGGCCATTTGCGCACTACCGTTGGCGATTTGTACGAAGGCGGCAACTGGCGGCAACTCGATGCAGTGGACCTTCCGTACACGCCAGGGAGCAACCTGCCCGATACGGTCAAGGAGGTATTACTTGGTACCGAAAGAGGTCCTGCGTCGCTGACCGACAGGCAGATCCGGGTTGCACTGCTGGCCGGTCCTACTTTGCCACCAGAAAGGGTGGAGAGGGACAATATCCAGCTGCTTCCTACCGGTGTGTCAAACCACCTTCCTTCCGGAAGAGTACCTACCTCAAGGACCATGGAATATATGAGCCATGCGGGAAGCTTCGACCCTTTCAGCGCAACGTTTTCCCTGCCGGGTAGAGTGGAGTCATATTCTTGGATCTCTACAGTCTCATACTACTCCCAGGAGCAGCTGACTCCGGCGACACCCGTTGATGACCCTGCCTACACCCAGCTGCCCGATGACATGCCGGACCGCATCAGGGAACTGGCCCTGAGTATCACTTCCGAATACACGACGGCGTACAGTAAAGCCAGAGCGATCGAGCGGCACCTGAAAACAGAATACACATATGGGTTCGCTGAGTCCCCCGAGGATGGGCTGCCGCCCCCGGGCAGGGATGCCGTGGACTGGTTCCTCTTCGACGAGAAGGTTGGCACCTGTGGCACCTTCAGCAGCGCCTTCGCGGTACTTGCCCGGGCTGCAGGAATACCAGCCCGGGTGGTCTCAGGCTGGGTAGTTGCGCCGACAAATAACCTCCAAACGGTCTATTTGGACCAAGCTCACCAGTGGGCGGAGGTCGCACTGGAAGGGCTGGGTTGGATTGCCTTTGAACCCACAGCCTCCGGCTCAGCGCCCTACCGATTGCCCATGATTGAGGATGGCTCCGGCGGTGGGGATGGCTCCAGCGGTGGGGATATTCCAAGCGGGAATGAGACCCCTCCTGTTGAGGAAGAGATTGAACCTATACCGCTACTCCAGCTAGACACGGTAACCGTTATCACGGAGTGGTCGACAGGGGTTCGGAGACAGGAACCATTTACAGTCCGCGGCACCGTTTTGACCGAGTCTGGACTTCCTGTCAGCGGCATGGAGGTCGAAATCTACGTAAACGAGACCAAGGAGCACGGCGGAATCAAGATAGGGACCACTGTGGCCGTCCTTGGGCGCTTTGAGGCTGAGGTCCAGGTGCCTGCTTCCCTGGATCGGGGGGCCTATCAGCTGTTGGCCCGTGCCGTTGAAAATGAACGATACGAAGAGTCTTGGAGCGACCCGGATATCAGTGTCCTGTCTGGGAGCGGCCTGGTGCTGACGGGTCCTTCCGACGTGGCGGTCGACACAGAGGCTGTCTTTGTGGGGAAAGTCTCGGAGGACACTGGCGAAGCTCTGCCTGACAATGAAGTGGCCGTAACCATCGATGGGAAAGAGGCAGACCCTATTCTCACCGATTCATCAGGCCAATTCACCTTTTCCAGGTCCTTTACGGACCCTGGGTCTCACTGGGTTGAAGTTGAGATTGAGAAGCAGGACTTCCTGTTGAACAGCAGGGTGCGCCTGGACTTTGAGGTCACCTTGCCAACCAATACAACGGTGATCGTCCCCGCCTCCGTGAAAGTAGGCGAAGAGTTTCAGGTTATCGGCCAAGTCCGGGACGTTCGCGGGCAACCCATTGTGGGGGAGAATTTGTCCATCCAGGTCGCCGACGGGGAGGAGCTGTCGGCGACTACGGACGATTTGGGCCAAGTTGCCTTCACCGCCTCTGTGGATAGTGCTGGTGAGTTCCCGGTGCTCGCCAACTTCCGAGCCAATGGTCCTATGCTTCAATCCCAAGGCAGGGCTTCGTCCGCAGCTTGGCACACTGTCGGCCTGACCATGGAGGGACCAGGCCGGATAGAGCAAGGCGCAGGTGCCCAATTCTCAGGAAGACTTGTCTCTGCCTCCCTTGCGACCGTCAGCCAACTGGACTTAATCATAGAGAATGCTATTGGGGACCTTCTAACGACGGTTACCGCTGACGGCGAAGGGCGGTTTGAGTACAATCACACCTCCTTCGGTATCACTGGCCCCGGGTCCCTAACCGCCCGACATCCCGGCGGGGAATATATAGAGGCTTCGATAGCCAGGGCCTCTTACCTGGTGCTGGCTCCCGCATCTCTGTCATTATCGGGCCCCTCCCTGGTACAGGAAGGCGAGGTGTTCGAGATAACCGGAGTTCTCCTGATGAGCGGCGACCTCCCTGTCCCCAATGCTTCAGTGGAGGCATCGGGGGTGGAATTCTTGTCCCTTGTAACTGATGCCGAGGGGAGATTCACCTGGGAGGTATCAGCTGCTTTGGACCTTGGCTTGTTAAGGAGTCCTTTTGAGTCGGTAGTGGTAATGGAAGCTATGTTTACCGGCACCGAACACCTAGCTTCCGCCCACGCAGAGCTGAAGGTGGTTGTCGGCAGTCCCCGGATTCTTGCGGCCTCAGTGCCGCCTGTTGCACGAGGGGACGCGACCGACCTGCAGGGCACGGTGATGCTGGGGAACCGTCCGATGCCCGGAGTCGGCCTGTCTATCGGGTCGGTGGCGGAGGTCCAATCCGGTGAACTTGGCGCATTCATTTACCGGCACGAAGTCCCGAGCAACGCGCCTCTGGGTATAACCGACGTTACCATTTCAGCAGCCAGCTTGGGAACCCAGGTGTCAGTGCCTATCCATGTCAAGTCCGAACCCAGTTTGATCATCGCGCCCGTTGACAAAGTGCGTCCCGGCCGACTGGTGATTCTTCAAGCAGCCCTGACGGACGATGAGGGGACCGGGATCCCCGAAGCTGTTCTGCGAACGAGCCAGGGGGTGGAGGCCGTAACCGACGAGACCGGCATCGCCTTGATAGAACTGACCGTGCCCGATTCGGAAGACCTGGAGGCGGTCCCTATAACCTTCAGTTTCGAAGGTGACGATATCCACATGCCCCTCTCTTATTTCCTGGGCATTCCGGTCACCCCGGCTGGTTTCAACTGGTTACTTTGGGTAGCAACGCCCGGTGTGATTGCCTTGGTAGCAGCCACCGGATACGCAGGGAGGAAGAGCAGGATGAGGGCTCTTCCGGACCTCATCCGCCGGACTAAGGCCTTGGTCCCCATGGAAGCCGAACTGCTTGATGACGTAGTCGTCGTTGAAATTGAGGAAGAGGAGGCGGTGGTAGAACTTCAGCCAGCCCAGCTGGCGATAGGGTTCACCAAGTCTGCTCCGGACCTTCCGGATGTTTGGGGGATTGGCGAACAGGTATCCGCAAGGATTAGGCTGACCGACACCCAGGAGCAGGCTGTCAGGGGAGCGGTCATTAACCTGCTCCTTTCGGACGGAGGGCCTGCCTCCCAGCTCAAGACCGACCATGAAGGGGTCTGTACCCTTGAATGGACCGGGAGCGAGTCAGGGGAGCACCTGCTGTCGGCTGAGTTCCTGGGCGATGGCGAGTATCTGGCTGATTCCGGCTCTCAGAGCATCCGAATAGTCGATTTCAGAGAAGAGATCGTTAGCCTGTATAACGCTTTCCTGGACTGGGCACGGGAAAAGAGCCCCGGCATCGGTGAGCAATCGACACCCAGGGAGGTCGAGCTGTTACTGGTCTCAGAGGGCCTGCCGGTGTCCCAGAAGTCCCTGGACGAGGTCATCTCCAGGTTCGAAGAAGCTGACTATAGCGAGCATCCGATCTCCCGCCGGCACTATGAGACGATGTACCGTGCCTGGCGCCAGGTAACGGGGGCCTAGAATCGTGCCGAGGTTACCAGCATTCTACCGATTTCCCTTAACGACCTTGCTCTTGGCGGCTGGCACAATAGCAACCTTTTTCCTGCTAGGGGGGGCGGATAGTCCGGTATTCAGATGGACTGGGCTGGACTTTCAGTTCCTTTTGCGTCCTTTGACACTCGGTGGAGGCCTGCTCTTCCTCAGCAGGCTGGTCTTTTGGGCGAGAAGTACGGACGGCGCCTTGCGCCTTGTCAAGCAGCTGGCGCGGGGCAGAGAGCAGGCCTCTTACCGGAGGCTACGGACAGCCTTGCCGGTACTCCAGAGGTTACTGGCCGACTCCGGATTGGCTGTGCTGGCGCTGGGACTGTTGGCCTCGGTATATCAGGTCCCGGTTACCATCTCTGGGCACCCCAATGGTCCGGACCTGGGCTATCTAAGAGCTTACTTGACGGCCTTTCACTCGCTGGCTGCTTGGGGCATCTTTTTCCTGGCCCCATTCTTGGTGCTACGGGCGGTGTCTGAGATCCGGACATCGGTCAGTGATGTTCTCAAGGTCCCCTGGCTCCGTCTCATCGGTCTTGGAACAGCCTTTGTTTTGCTGGCGGAGGGAGGCATCTTGTCCGCTGCCTTTGGCATTTTCGCCCCGCGAGTCCTTATGGGGTTGGGGCTGGTGCTGGGTCTCTCCTACGGAGCGGGCATGCTTCGCAACGCTGCCCAGATCGTACCCCAAGGTTTGCCCCAGCTGACCCTGCGCTCAGCATTGATGCTGTTGGAGGTCTCATGGGTAGCCGTAATGCTCGCCACCGTTGCAGTTTTCCTGGAAGTCATGGGGCCAGGACTCATTTGGCGGGACGGGGTTGACGCCCAGTCGGCAGCCGCTTACCTGGAGACCCTTGATTCGCTGACCTACTGGGCGTTGGTGTTCCTGATCCCCTTTGCGGCGGTCCGCGTCGCGGGGATGTTTTGGCCTGTACTGGATAGGATTCTTGGGTTTCCTATGATGCGCCTTGTCCTTTTGGCAGTGGGGTACCTTTTCATTTCCGAGAATGGTGTTTTGCCGACTGCTCTCGAAATCCCTGCTTCCCAGATGGCGGTTGCGTTGACCGTGGCCCTTTCGATTTCCTACGCAGGGTCGGTATCGTGGAATGTTGCCAGCAGCCCGGTCCCTGGAAGGTTCGGGCCATCGATAGGAAAAGCCGCTGGCCTCTTAAGCTCCGTCGCGGTAGCTGCCGCTCCTGCCGTCGTAGTATGGGCTGGTCTTAGTCAACTGCCCGTAATCAGCGCGGCTCTATTGGACCACCCTGAAACCAGCAGATTCGGTGAGTTATCCCTTCCCCACTTCGGCAAGCTGTTCGATACCCGCTACGTTCTTGCATCTCTTTGCCTTGCGACAGGTCTTGTCTTCAGCTTGCCCAAGGCGGTCCAAAGCTACTCGCTCCAGGGTCACCGCGTGTTGATGGTTTCTGCAAGCTACACTGCGATAGGGTGCCTCGCCTGGTTTGCGGGGTCAGCGCTGGTTGATCTTGGCCATGGATTCGCCTTGGTCGGCGGGACCGTGGCAGCGGGCATGTTTTCCTTGGCTATAGTCGGGCTAGCCGCTCATGCTGCCCCCTCCTCCGACCATGTCCTTGCCCACATGGTCAATTGGTTCGCAGCGTCAAATGTCCGGGCGTTTGTGCTGGGGGCAGCGGTTGCCTTCTATGTCCTTTTAATGCGACCCGTGCTTTATGAGATGTTATGGTTTGCAGCCCTCTTCGAATACCTTGCTCTGCTTGTCTTCCTTCTGCTTGTGCTGGTACGAATCATGAACCGCATGAGGCTCGACTACAGACCTCCCGATGCGGGAAACCCAATGTGGACAGGATGGTCCCATCACCGTCAAGTACTCGAGACCAAGGCAGACCCACGCTCCGAGCTAACTTTGGCCTTGCGGCAGCGTTTCGTGGAAGATGGAGATTGGATGCCATTATGGAAGTACATGATGGGCTTGCTCTATCGCAAGGGCGTCACCTTTGAATCGATGCAGGCGGTATGTCAACCCTTGTGTAGAAGTACCACTCATTCCCTGGCGTGGAACATTCTCGGCAGGGAAAGAAGGAACAGGTCTAGGAGACTCAACGCATTGAAGGAGTCCTTGAGTAGAGCTGATCAAGCCTTGGCTTCTCTCGAAGAGTCCCTACAGCCAATTCAAGAGAGTGTTCTTCGAGCAGCGGCCGACTCCTTCATTGAAATGGGTAAGGGGTCCGAGTCCTTTGCCATAGCTCTAATGACAGCCCAGTGTCAGAGGGGGGGTGACCTGGAGCATGCAGTCGAGAAATGGTACGCGTGGATGAACGCTTCAGCTTCATCATCCAGATGGCCTAAGCTGCCCTGGCCCGGACGGGACGCCAAAGCCAGGGGTATAGGAGATAGAAGACGTTTGGTTGAAGGCGCTATCGAGCAGCTATTCGGGGAAGGGCCCTATGCCATGGCGGCTTCATCTGCCAGCCCGGCCTAGGGACGGGGATGTGGACTGAACTTGGAAAGGCAACGTGCCCTTCTGCCGGCGGAAGGATGATGTGGAAGAATTTGTCAGGAGGCTGAATATGCCAGCAACACCAGCTCTGTTGAGAGAAGGGACAGGGTCCCCATCATGACCGAACAAGAGCTTGAAGAAGCCCGTTTCTCCTGTGAACAGATAATCGACAGGGTTGCAGAGGCATTTGTCGGAAATCGATTGTTGCTGCGAAAGCTGCTGGCAGCTGCCCTTGCAAACGGGCACATATTGTTCGAGGACTATCCCGGATTAGGCAAGACGCTGCTGGCCAAGGTGTTCGCAAGGGCAATCGGCAGCGATACGAAGAGGGTCCAGTTCACTCCAGACCTGTTGCCCTCGGACATTCTCGGAATGAACGTGTGGAGGCAGAACGACGGGACGTTCCAAATGATGCGGGGGCCGGTATTTACCAACGTGCTGCTGGCCGACGAGATCAACCGGGCCCCTCCAAAGACCCAGTCCGCCCTACTTGAGGCTATGGAGGAGCGCCAGGTCACCATTGATGGAGTTACGATGGGCCTCGTTCTGCCATTTGTGGTCATCGCTACCCAAAACCCCATAGAGCAGGAAGGAACCTATCCCCTCCCCGAAGCTCAGCTGGACCGTTTCCTGCTAAAGCTGGCCACCGGATATCCGGCCAATCGAGAACTGGAAAACGACATCCTCCAGAGGCGTATCAATTGGCAGAAAGACGACCCTACCTCCGATATTGAGTCGGCGGTTGACGTAGACCGGTTTGTGGAACTCCAACGCTGGGTTGAAACCGGGGTATACACCGACCAGCTCATAGTCGACTACATAACCCAGTTGGTCAGGCTATCCCGTGAACACTCGAAGGTGGCCATCGGCGTAAGTCCCCGTGGAGGTCTGGCCCTCCTGAGGGCATCCCGGGCCATCGCATTGATCCACGGCAGGGACTTCGTGGTGCCGGACGACGTAAAGATGGTCGTTCCAGATGTCTTGTCCCACCGCATAATCCTCAACATCGAAGACACTCTTGAGGGCATAAAAGGCGAATCGATCATCGAAGATATCGTTCAGCAAGTGCCGGTGCCCAGCGAAATTCGGCGGTTGGCTAGGTAGATATGAGCCGACCATCACAGCTAGGCTGGATCGCCCTCGCGCTGGTGCTCTTGGTGCTGGGGCTGGCCTTGGGCAACACAGTCCTCTTGACTGGGGCGGTCTTCGTCCTCCTGTCGGCCTTGCTTTCCATCGCCTTGTCACCGCCGTCGGGCATCGTCATCGAAAGGGACTTGCCCCGGACAGCCTGCTGGGTAGGGGATACGTTGACGGTGGACAGGCGGGTGACTGCTCATCGCGGGGTGGGTCTCATCTTCGTGCACGATACCCTCCCTCCAGAGGCAGAGCTGGTAGGGGGAAGCAATGTTTCCGTGGTGTGGAAGTGGCCCGGAACGAAGACGGTAGATATCCCATATCAACTCCAGTTTCCAAAGCGGGGATTGTTCGAGCTCGAAGAAACCAGATGGGAGTCCGAGGCACCCTTCGGAGTCAATCGGGACACCTCTGGGTCCAAAGGCTCCTTGGTCGAGATTTCCGTCGTCCCGAGGATTCGGAGCGTCGCTCTCCTGAACGAAATACGCGCGGCACGGAAATCCACCCGTTACCGGGGAGACTTGGCAAAGACAGGGGCTACTACCGACGAGTTCAGGGAGCTGCGACCCTACCAGCCGGGCGATCCGAGAAAGTGGATCAACTGGAAAGCCAGCGTTCGGGCACCGAGGCCGGATAATCTGCCTCTGGTAAACGAACTCGAGCCGGAGACGCGAAAGGCGGTGTGGATATTCCTGGATGTGGCAGATTACATGGATGTTGGCGTACCTCTGGCCAATCCCCTGGAGAACACCGTTGAGGCGTCAGGGACCTTGGCCCAGTATTACCTGTCCAGGGGTTCTATTCTAGGTGCCTACGTGTATAACGACTATGGAGGCACAGGCGGCCTGATCCCCCCGGAATCGGGAGGAAGGCAGTTCAACCGGCTTGTACAAATGTTGGCGGGCCTCAAGCCCGGAGAGCCCAGACAGAGCCTGCACCAGTCTGTGGAGCGGTGCAAAGGCTTTCTCTTCCGCCTGAGGCCCGATATTTTCGTCATTACGCGCTTGGATGTGCACTACTCAAGGCCAGGCGAAAGCACGGAGCCCTTTGAACGGTTCAAGGCTGCCATAAGCCGTCTGACCGCCCTGAGGACGCACTCGCGGCGGTTTGGCAGGGTGAGGGTGGTGCACGTTGACGCTCAGCCCGCTGACCAGGACTTGGGGCTATCACGGTGGGAAACGTGGCTGGTGTCCAAAGAGCTGCGCGAGGTGGGGGCCGCTGTAGTCGAATGGCAGCCTGCCCACGAAGAGTTTACGTCGGTGCTGATGAGACACATTGATGCTTATAGGTAGGCTTGGGAGGAGTGCAGCAGAGTGAAGGCTGCCGTTGCTGAATCACTGCTCTTGGCCTGTCTATTGCTGTTGTCAGCTATCGTGCTATTGGGTTCGGTCTTTCCCGAGGATATGGCAAGGTTCACTTGGCCGGAGTCGACTGCGGGACTGTTGACTGAGTACCTCCCTGGGCAGCTTGCTTTGGGCGTATCCCTGTGCCTCTTGTTGTACTGGGGGCTTCATGCCTTAGATTTCAGCCAGACAGCCTTTTGGCTGATGGTCTTACTTATCGTGCTCCTGCATATGCCGGGAATCTGGGCCCACAACCAGCTTGACTGGTTCCAGTTTTTCGAACCTGGCGCCGGAACAGGCACCGACCGCTCCCAGGGCTGGGACACGACGTGGTTCCTCGTAGCTTTGATCGGCCTCATAACCCTGCACCGGCTGATTGGGCTTCGGAAGCTGAAGCGGCAAATGGTGCTGCAGGGTATCGGCGCCCCCGTCAGGGACCGGCTCGTTCCCTATGAGGGCTTCTTGCTGCTGGGACTGGTGGTTGTGGGGCTGTTGGTTACTCTTCTCATGATATTTTTCGCCACAATGTTGAGCAGGTTTGATGCGCTGCTGGATTGGTCTCCCTGGGCGGTTGTGACCGTCGGAGGGGCTGCGACCCTTTTGCTGGCATTTGCATTGGTGCTGTGGTTCCGAGGGCGTCAAGCCCGCTTGGAATACCCGACTAGTCAAAGCGAATCTTAGGGAGACCCGGACGTGCCGGGAGAGCTTTGTTGGGCTTCGGATGGAACAACGCCTGGGTCCCCACGGCCTAGGTCTAGGGATGGTGCTGGCGCAGGGGTTCTTGCAACAGGATCGTAACGCCCCCCTCGAGGAGTTCTATTGGGTCTCACTGATGCTTGTTGTGGGAGCTTGAACCAAGCCCAGACAAAAGTGCGTATGGGGCCCGCGCAGGACAACAAGCCTGGATTCCCCGTGGCATGTTCCCTTTTCCCCGTTCTTTGTTCGCGAATTATGCGCCTGCCTATAGCTCGCGCCCAAGCACTACTTTTGAAAGAGAATTGATCGAGGTGCAATGTCGCATACTCGGAACCTTCCACGTTCGGCTATGTGTTGCAACCATAGGCCCTGTCTAAGAGGGGCTTCCATGTCTCTCGCCTCGTTCCGGCTGCTGAACCCTTTGGGTACCGGTTCAACTTCCGCCGGCACGTTACCGTAGCTTTCCGGTAGCTTGCCCAGCAGATACAATAGCTTCATCTCAATTCGGAGGCCACGATGTCGATAAGGGACCTGGCGCCGGATGGCCGGTTTATTGTGAAACAAAGGGTCGAGAGGTTAGAAGCTATCACAGGTTTCGAAACAAGGAACCATTACGAGCTGCAGACTTCCGAGGGTCAGGCTGTGATGTGGGCCTACGAAGAATCAGCGGGGTTGAGCAGGATATTCCTGAAGAAGCACCGGCCCCTAACCCTGCATGTCGCCGACCGAGACGGGCGGGACTTCCTGGTAGCGAGTCGCAAATTCTTCTGGTTCTTCATGCATCTTAGGGTGCATTCTTCCGACGGGCGGCCTATCGGAGCTATCCGCCGCAAGTGGGGCCTTCTAAAGCGTAAGATGGTGATCGAGGACGCAAGCGGCGAGGTGGTCGCAGATGTAGCCGGCCCTGTGTTCCGGCCGAACACCTTCACCATGCATCGACACGATCAGGAGATCGGCAAGATCACCAAGAGGTGGAGCGGGATAGGCCGGGAGATGTTCACCGACGCCGACACCTTCATGGTCGAGCTTCCAACGGACCAGATTGACGATGACTTTCAGTCGCTGGCCCTTGCGACCGCATTTGCGGTGGACCTGGACTTCTTCGAGAACAAATAAGTTGCCCGGCAACGCAGGGAGCTTCCTCGTGGGATGGTCTCCCGCCAACGAGAATCCCCAGCAGCTTGCCGCCTCGGCGGGCGGTCCCGATGCCACCAGGATTTGACCACTCCAAGAAGGCTTGCTAGACTCTGTATGGCGGATGGGTGAGGGGATACCTTGGGCAGCTTTCCCGCTGTGCAGACTGGAGGTGACCTATTCTGGCTTACAATGTCAACCCCAGATTGGGCCGTCCCTACCAGAAAGCCATGGAACGTCGTAGCCGACAGCGCTACATGCTTCCCTGCGAACCTTAGCACCCTCCTGACCAACCTATTTTCAGCAGCCCTCTGCTCTCACGCGACTCCTCTGCTTCAACCCTAGTGGGTCACTTGTGCCCTAGGGGCTAACTATAGCTCGCATATGAACCCTTGGGTTACCTAGCGGGGGACCGTCCTCAGTATTTGCCTGACCTCAGGACGCTTCGTCAACGCCGCGTTCATCGGCCAAGGCATACCCGGCATCATCGGCCTAGTGAGAGCTGCAGGGAATCATGACTCCCAAGACAAGTCATTGCTACACCATCAGCGGGAGTCCTGCAATCCAATCGCATCTATGGCGTTGCCTAGCGGCAGTGCCCCAACCATGACACATACAAGGAGGGTTCGAGAAATGACCAGCAGGTTCAGCGAACTGGAAACTGAAACTTATTACGATGCGGAAGATGTAATCTACCGCTCTGTTTGGGATGAGGAGGGGAGTGTTCACTGGGGCCTATTTGAGGAAGGAGTCCCAACGGATTTCCTGGACGCTTGCGACAAGCTCAACCGGAGAATGGCCAAGAAGGGCAGCATCAACCAGGAATCAAACGTTTTGGACCTGGGATGCGGCAATGGGACCGTCGCCATCTGGCTGGCCAACGAAACGGGCGCCAAAGTAACCGGTATCGACCTCAGCGGCGTCCGCGTTGCGAATGCCCAAGATAAGCTGACCAGCCTGGACCCGGATCTCCGAAGCCGGATGGCCTTCAGAAAAGCATCAGCCACCTCCCTGCCCTTCCGTGATGGCGCGTTCAGCCATGTCTGGAGTCAAGCAGTCGTATACCATGTGCCCAATAAGCGGGCGGTGCTGGAGGAGATCTATCGGGTCTTGGCCGAGGGCGGCATCCTGGTTTTCGACGATCTCCTCAGGCCCAAGAGAAACATCACCCCGGAAGCCCGGACATACGTGTATGACAGGCTCCTTTTCGATACCGAGTTCACTTTTGAGTCCTATCAACAGGCTTTGGAGGACCAGGGATTCGAGGTGCTGGAGGCTCAGGACTTGTCGCAACATCTGAAGCAGAGTTACCTGTGTCTTGCCGACCGGACGCCGAAAGATGACTCCCTGGAGGACGCCGAGCACTACAGGTGGCTTACAAAGGCATATATTGAGACGGCGGCAGCAGTAGACAAGAACGAGCTTGGCTGGGGGCTGTTCGTCTGCAGGAGGTAGTCTAGCCAATGAGCGAAGAGATCTGCTATGCCGATGCCGTTGAGCTTGCCGAGAGCATCAAGACTGGGAAGCTATCTGCTGTGGAGGTGGTGCAGGCCCATCTGGACCGCATTGAGTCAATCAACCCAAAGATAAATGCGATTGTCCAGATGGCTCCCGAGGCGCTGGAGAGGGCCCGGGCCGCAGAGGAGGCGGTCTCCAGGGGAGAGTTCTGGGGACCCCTCCACGGTGTGCCCTTTACCGTTAAGGACTGCGTGGATACGGAGGGCGTTACCACCACGAGGGGTTCCAGACTCTTCGCCGACCTCGTCCCGGAAGCCGACGCCACAGTCGTTAAGCGGCTCAAGGCTGCGGGCGGCATCTTCATTGCCAAGACCAACATGCCCGAGTTCGCCCTGTGGTGGGAGACGGACAACCTGGTTTACGGACGCACCGAGAACCCCTGGATGCCGGGACGGACCCCGGGAGGCTCCAGTGGTGGAGAGGCCGGAGCAATCGCATCCGGCCTATCTCCCCTGGGCATCGGCAGCGACGTGGGCGGCTCTATACGGGAGCCGGCCAACTACTGCGGAATAGTGGGCCTCAAAGCTACTCATGGCCGAATCCCCCTTACGGGCCATTGGCCCGAGGCTTTGCTTCGGTTCATGCACGTCGGTCCTATGGCCCGGAGCGTTCGTGACGTTGCCCTGGGGCTGTCCATTATGGCAGGCCCGGATGGTGTGGACCCGTATGCGGCGCCGATGCCCCTTCCTGCGCTGCCCGACGCTGCCTCTGGGGTAGCCGGCTTGCGCGTAGGCTGGTTCGATGAAGGCCCATTTGCGCCGGTGGACCCCCAGGTCCAAACCACGGTTGCCGAGGCAGCGGCGGCCCTGGGGGAGTTGGGCTGCGCGGTGAAGCCGGTAGACTTTGGGGCTTGGGACCGGTTATCCGGGCTGGCTATTTCCGGGGCCCTGTTCAGCGCGGAAGGGGCCCATTATCTGGACCCGATCATCAGCGGCCGGGAGGACTGGCTGGCGCCTTCGATGAAGCGCCGGCTGGCCCTTCCTGCACCCTCCTTCGACGAGTATCTGGAGGCGGTGTCTAATTGTGAAATGCTGCGCCAGGACTTGCAGCGGTTTTTTGCGGAGTATGATGTGCTGCTCTGCCCAACGGGTCCGGTGGCGGCCCATCCTCACGAATCCCTTGAAATGGAGATAAACGGGCAGAAGGTACCCGGACGCAGCGCTCTTGGCTGTACCGTCCCATTCGACCTTACCGGCTCTCCTGCCATGTCGGTGCCCTTCGGCTGGAGCGACGACAACCTGCCCATCGGTGTTCAGATAGTAGGGCGCCACTTCGACGAATCGACATTGCTCAGGGTGGGTTATGCTCTCGAAGACCAGCATGCCCCAAGGCGGAGGCGCCCTCCGGTCTAGTCCATTGGCGGCCAAGTTTGGGGGTCCTTCTTCCAGCTTGACCGGCGATCTTGCCGGTGCTAGTGTCAACACAATAAGACCGGGCTACTTCCATCGGGCCTTTACGGCGCCATCAGGAGGCCAGCATGACCATTCCGGCAGAGATTCGCCCCGTTCCGGCAACCCACCAAGATGTATCCCATCCCCTGGACCCCCTTAGCCCTGAAGAGGTCCTTCTGGCTTCGACCATTCTCAAGTCCCAGCGCCAGCTTGGACCGCGCGTGCGATTTGAGACCATCGTTCTAAAGGAACCCGACAAAGGAGACATCCTAGCTTTTCGACCAGGAGACCCAATCCGCAGGGAAGCCTTCCTTGTACTCCTGGATAATGAAGACGGCGCCACCTATGAAGCTGTTGTCTCGTTGAACGATGGTCAGGTGGTTTCCTGGGAGCACTTTCCCGGTGTGCAGCCCCGCATAATGTTCGACGAGTTTTCCGAGTGTGAAGCTGCCGTCAAGGCTGACCCTGAGTTCCGCGCTGCCCTCCGAAAGCGGGGTATCGCAGACCCGGAACTGGTGATGGTTGACCCTTGGTCGGCAGGCCATTACGGGTTCCCTGAGGAGGAGGGGAAACGCCTCGCGCTGGCCCGATGCTTCCTCCGCTCCAGTCCCACCGACAATGGTTATGCCCGCCCCATAGAAGGACTCAGCGCCCTGGTTGACCTCAACAGCATGGAGATAATGCGCATCGATGATTATGGCGTAGTCCCGCTGGCCCCGAAGGCTGGCAACTATGCTGCTGAGTTCGTGGGGAACTTTCGCGAAGACCTGAAACCCTTGGAGATCACCCAGCCGGAGGGGCCCAGCTTCGGTGTCGAGGGCTATGGCGTTAGGTGGCAGAAGTGGCGCCTCAGGGTCGGGTTCACTCCCAGGGAGGGGTTGGTAATTCACACCGTCGGATACGAGGACCAGGGGCGTATCCGGCCCATCCTGTATCGCGCAGCCCTCTCCGACATGGTGGTGCCTTACGGCGACCCCGGCAAGGACCACTACCGGAAGAATGCCTTCGATGCTGGAGAGTACGGCATAGGGACCCTGACCAACTCCCTGACCCTGGGCTGCGATTGCCTGGGGGAAATCTACTATTTCGACGCCACCCTCAACGATGCCAGGGGCCAAGCATTCTCAATACCGAACGCTGTCTGCATGCATGAAGAGGACTACGGCATCCTGTGGAAGCACACCGACTGGCGTACCGGCAAAGCGGAGGTGCGACGCTCCCGGAGACTCGTAGTTTCCAGTATCGCCACGGTGGGCAACTACGAGTACGGCTTTTTCTGGTATTTCTACCAGGATGGCACCATCCAGCTGGAAGTGAAGCTCACCGGAATCATCAACACCGCCGGCATAGCCGAAGGTGAGAAGCCCCGGTATGGCACCCTCGTGGCGCCCCACCTGAATGCCCACATTCACCAGCATTTCTTCAACTTCCGCCTGGATATGAGCGTGGACGGCGAGGCCAACAGCATCCACGAAGTGAACACCGTGGCTGAAGCCCCCGGCTCGGACAATCCCCACGGCAACGCCTTCTACGCCGAATCCACTCCGCTCAAGACCGAGCGGGAAGCCCAAAGGATCGTGGATCCCTTGCGGGGACGGAACTGGGTCGTTTCGAACCCCTCGGTAATCAACTCGCTGGGAAGTCCCGTGGGATACAAGCTGATGCCGGGCGAGAATATACTGCCCTTCGCCGATCCCAGCGCCAGCATCATGCATAGGGCAGGCTTCATGGCCAAGCACCTATGGGTAACTCCCTATGCATCCGATGAGCTGTCGGCCACCGGCCCGTACCCAAACCAGAATCCCGGCGGGGACGGCCTGCCCAAGTACACCAAGGGTGACCGCAGTGTGGAGAACACCGATCTAGTCCTCTGGTACACCCTGGGTTACCACCATGTGCCGCGCCCCGAGGACTGGCCCATTGCTCCTGTCGCTTACTGTGGGTTCAGTCTGAAACCCGTGGGCTTCTTCGATACCAACCCGGTGCTCGACGTTCCGCCCAGCGATCACCACAACGGCGCTTGCCATGCCTGACCGCCTGTTTCGAGTTCTTTCCTCGTTACAGGAGGTCCCGCCCTCCGGCTGAAGGGGTGGGTGCGGAAGAGAATTGGGAATGCTTTGGGGTACGCCAAGCCGCAGCGTCTCGATTCGACGAATTTGACAGGCTGATGGTCCCTAGAGGTTGTCCGCTTCGGAAACTGTCCCACAGCTCGGTTGGACTTGGAACAAAGCCACAGCAAGGAAACAAGAACCCTGTTGTTTGAACCGAATGCTCTCCGTAGAACTGCCCTGGTCCTGGTGCTTGCCGGGCTGTTGTGGAACCTGGTGGAGGCCGGGGTCTCCTTATGGGCAGGAGCGGCGGCTGGCAGCGTAGCTATGCTGGCATTCGGGCTTGACAGCATCGTCGAGCTCTTTGCCGGCGGCGTCCTGGTGTGGCGGCTGAAGGCAGAACATGATGAATCAGAGGGAGAGGCCGCCGAGAGACGGGCACAAAGGCTCGTGGGGTTCAGCTTCTTTCTCCTTGCGGTGTACGTGGTCCTGCATTCCGGCAGCAACTTGCTGGGATGGTTGCCTACGCCGGAGCCTAGTCTTATAGGCGTCGGAATCGTTTCCGCGAGCGCCGTCGTGATGGCCGTCCTCTACGTGGGTAAGATGCGCATCGCCAACCGGATGCAGTCCCGGTCGTTAAGAGCTGAGGCGTTGGAAAGCCTTTTCTGCGACCTCCAGGACATGGCCATCCTCGTAGGTCTGGGCCTTAACGCGCTATTCTCCTGGTGGTGGGCTGACCCTGTGTCGGTGCTGATGCTGGTCCCCTTCTTCCTGAAGGAAGGCTGGGAGAACTTCTCGGTCCACGGGGAGGAGGATGAAGACGATGGGCCTCGGGTCTGCTTTTGCGTTGGTTGTTTCTACGGATTGCGCGCGTGCCAAGCGGTGTGCTGCCAAGTTCCCTCCCACTAGCCCTGTCCACCCCAGTTCTGTCCGAACATCATTAGGGAACTAATTCTCCTCGGCCCTCGTCTATATAGTAACCAGTCTAAACTCCTATTGCTGCGGAGGTGACCGAGATGAAGACCCGAGTCAGGGTGTCCTCTTGGCCGCAATGGGCCTCCCCATCATCTTGCTGGGGTTGGCCGCATGCGGGGGCGATTCGACGCCAGCTAACGTCACCTTGGAGGTGGTTTCGGGCCGTAGTCCCAACGCGTCGGTCACCGGCACTGTCACCTACCGGGAGAGGTTGGCCCTGTCCCCGGATGCCAAGCTTGTGGTGGAGTTGCGAGACGTGTCCCTTTTGCACGCGGCGGCGCCACTAATCGCCCGCCAGACTATCTCCGACCCAGGGCAGGTGCCCATCGGGTTCAAGGTTGAATACAACCGAGACGACATCGACTCCCGAAACACATATTCGATCAGCGCCAGAATAGTCGAGTCGGAAGGACGTCTGGCCTTCACCAATGATACGGCATATGAGGTGATCACCCGCGGCAATCCCAGCAGGGTGGATATGCTCTTGGTGCTGGTGCAGCCCCCAGCGGACCTTGTGGAAGAGGGCGTGGACTGGCGGCAATGGGTGGAAGCCCCGGCCCGTGTAATCTGGGCCAACCTGGTGCCCAACGAAACGCAGCATTTCCTCCGTATCGGCTTCTACCAGTCCACAGTGGAGGGCTGCGCCCAGCCGGGCAGCCAGAGGCTGAGGGTGGAAGGAAACAAGATCGTAGTGACCCTCACGCTGATGCAGCCTCCTCCCACAGCATGGGCTATACCCTGCTACGAGCAGGTGGTGGAGCTGGACGCCGTGGAGCCAATCACCGCGTCCCTGGATCCGGGCGAGACCTATGGTGTGATCGTCAACGACATAGCGATGGCATCTTTCAGCCTGCCCAGGCCCCATTTTGGGCACACTTTCATTGCTGAGTCGCCTATCGAGAGCGCGGAGATCATGGTTTTGGAGAGCGCGCCTCCCCAGTACCAGCTGCGTATAGTATCCGGCCTCCCGAAAGGAAGCGGCTGCTCCCAGTTCAACGGCTACGAGGTCCGGCGAAGGGCGTCGGAAGAGATCGAAGTGATCGTAACGCACCACGAGGTCGCTGACCAAGAAGTCGTATGCACCGCCGACTTTCCCATCATCGAGACCAGCGTCCCCCTGGGTTCTGATTTCGAGTCGGGTGAGGAATACATCGTGCGTGTGAACACGGACATCACCGTGCCCTTTGAGGCTCAGTAGGAGGTTTTCGGGCCTTGGCTTTCCTGAAGCGCCAGCCATACATGATGCTTCCGTAATAGTTGAACACCCGCCTTGCTTCAGGGTCGTCGAAGGGATAGTCCGCGCCGATCTGCCTTGCGGTGGCGAGCCCGCTGACGAAGCAGGTCTCCTGACTGTTGACCAGCGTGTGGACGCCGCAATGCCATGTGCGTCTTCTGCCCTGGATGAAGCGGAACAGGTGGATTAGCAATGCTACATGGCGCACGTCATGGACTATGTGTTGGAACCATCGCCTTCCTATGACCTTCTGCGCATCGATCTTGCTGATGGGGTTATACGTCACCAAGCAGGGCTTGTCAGACCGGTTGGCCCAGGGTTGTCGGTTGTGCATGATGTAGGTGATCTCATAGTTGTCCGGCCTGGCGCCATACTGCTCGATGTGATTGCTCCTGGTTGCCAACGGCTGCACTTCATTGTTGGGAAGGACTGAGGAGTCCGAGTGCACAATTGCATGATTGTGAAGCTCGCTCTCGTAACGCACCGACGAGAGAATGAAACGCCCCATCATCGTAGGTCTGCCCAGGGCCATCAGCGTCTGGTTCGCGTTGCAAGCGAAAACCACATCGTCAAAGGTTTCCCGGACGCCGTGCTCATCTTCGATCACGATGCCGGACTTCAGACGGTACACCTTCCTGACGGGCCGCCCCAGGTAAATCTTGACCCGGAAATCGGAGACGTTATTTGTACCCTGGGCGGTAAGGAATATCCACTAAGCTGGACGGGACTAGCGGCGAATCACCTAACGGTCATCGGGCAGCCCCGGCAGGTTGATGGGACAGGAGGAAGTCCCGCACCTGGGCAATAGCTTTGTCGTATATCTCCGGCGATTCCTTCCAGGGGTAGTCGGTGACCTCCGCCTTGGGCGCCAGCTCCACCAGGTCCACAGCGGCCTCGTAGGAGTGGGCTGGTGTGTCGTCGGGCATGACCAGCATCGGCGTCTGGCAGGAGCGGGCAAAGTCCCGCGATACGCTATACAGGAAATCCGGCTGGATGCGATAGAGATTGTGCAGGTACTGTTCGACGACCTCCATAGTGATTTCGGGACGATTGGAGCAGAGATCGGGTGCCCATACTTCGATTCCCATGTTATACATGGCGTCGGGTGTCTTATTTGAATGTCCGACTGGTTGACAGAGGACCGCAGCTGGTATGCGCTCGGGCGCCCGTTCAATTAGCTTGAGGGCAAAAGGGCCGCCTATGCAGTAGCCCATGAAGAAGAATTCCTGGATGCCAAGATGGTCCATCAGCCCCAGTTGATCGTCCGCGAAAGCTCCCCACGGGTCGTTTACCTGGACCGGCCCAGTGGACTCTCCCCCATTGCCGTTTCGCTGGTCCATGGTGATGCACCGGAAGTCGTCCTTGAACACCTCCATAGCGTTGAGCACCTGCCTGGGCCAGTTGCTGATTATGGAGTTCAGGCCCCCTCCAGGCGTTACCAGCAGGGGGAAACCGGCCCCGACCTCCTCGTAATGGATGGTGACGTCTCCTCTCGTATAAAAGGGCATAGAAGTTCCTCCTCTCTAGAGTTAGACCAATTCTTCTAGACAATTGTAGCTTAGGAAACGGCTCCGGCAAAGTGAGAGCAGACTCTCAGTATCCAAGCCTCCGGTTGTCCAGCCAGCCACAGGACGACAGCCGTGCCTGGTTTCCAGCCGCGGTGTGGTCATTGTTGACCTGCTCTGAAAGCCGCCTTATAGTTCGAGCATCGAATATCCGGATGGGGCATCTATCCGGAAGGAAGGGTGGACACGCTATGCCAAGACGCGCACCGGCTGTTACCCGGGACCAGGTGGCTGATGAGTACAAAGAAGCCTACGACGAGGTGACGAAAATACGCGGGCAGGCGCCGGTGGTTGGGCCTTCGTCGGTCCTCATATACAGCCCGGAGATGGCAGTCCTGGGCAACCGCCTGTCGGAGCATATTCGAACCCAGAGCACCCTGACGGAGAAGAACAAGAGGTTGGCTGCCCTGATCGGGGCGCGCTCCATGGACTGTCAATACATATGGGTCGCCCAAGCGGCCGCCAGCCGTCGTATTGGCATCAGCGATGCCCTGGTGGACGCCTTACGGGAGAAGACGGAGCTCCCCGACATGCCCCCGGACGAAGCAGCCGTGGTGAACTATGCGCTGGAGTTGACCGGCACCAATCATGTGAGCCAGGAAACCTTCGATGCTGCCGCGGAGCAGCTGGGGGTCCGGGGATTGGCTGAGTTCACCACCTACATGGGTTACTTCCGTCTTATGGCTATGTGCACCAACGCCTTTGAAGTTGACCTCCCGGAAAATATCACCGAGCCGTTCTTGCCCACCTAAGGGATAGAGAACTAGATCCTCCAACCGGCCTACCGCCAGGGTGTCCACTTTCTGGCGTGATGGCAGCCGGCCTCTCAGGGCCTTGCGGCGTGCCGGGCCCGGATGGTGTCCCCCAGTGTCAGGAACTGATGGTCCTGGATGTGGAGGGATGGAATTGCCCAAGGCAGTAGGCGTAGCTATGGCGACATTCTTCCTGGTGGTGCTGGCCGCCGCCGCATGTGGCCCGAGGCCCCCAGGTGTTAACCTTCTGGAGGCGATCGATCAGGAAGATGTGCGTCTGGTCCGCGAGCACATGGAATTTGGGACGGACCCGGACCAGACGTTCATTCCCCCGGGGTACCCGTTCGCCGGGGCGTCGGCCCTGCACGTGGCGGTTCTGAAGGACAACGAGGAGATTGTCAACATCCTCCTGGACAACGGGGCAGACATCGACATCAGAGCTCGTGAGACCTTCCAGGGAACGCCCCTCGATTGGGCAGCTTACTGGGCAATCAGGGACATGGCCGTGGTGCTCGTCGAGAAGGGCGCAGACATGGACTCCAGGACCGTCGTGAATTCCACTCCCCTGGATGCTGCCAAGGCCGACAACCCGTTCATTCAAGTAGGGGACTTGGAGCGGTTCCTGGCACACCGGGAGTACATCTACGAATACCTCGCTGACAATGGCGGGAAATCGGGACTTGAATAAAGGTCCCGGTGAGGGTGAGCCAAGCTCGCCCTCCGGCCTCGACAGATATCATGGTCTGGATGGTCTTAGAGGGTTCGCGATGCTTCTGGGCATCGCTCTGCATGGGGCGCTGCCCTACTTCTCCCGCGCAGAGGGAATAGAGTTCTTCTGGCCCGCGGACGATGACTAGTCCATCCTGCTGGCAGTCATGATGGACTTCATCCACATCTGGCGGATGCCTGTATTTTTCCTTCTGTCCGGGTTCTTTGCACACCTTGTGCTGTCCCGCCGACCCACTTCGGTATTTGTCATCGACCGATTGAAGAGAGTAGGGTTGCCCCTGGTGTTGTTCGGCACGGTGATGGCGGTAATCATCCCCCCGATATGGGTGTACGGATGGACCGGCGATATCTCCCTGGATACCCTGAAGGACTCGCTGCTGGAGAGGCGGGACCTGGAATCCAGCGGTGAGCTGGTTGCGCACCTGTGGTTCTTGTATTACCTGATGCTGATGTATGCGGCGCTGGTGGGCATCCGGTACGCGGCCGCGGTATGGCAGCGTCTGTCAGCAGCCAGAATAGCCCCAGATAAAAGGCTTTCCCTTACCGGCTCGTACCTGATCGGCGCCGTCTACACACGTATTCCCCTATTGCTGGCGCTGGCTGCGGTGCTGCTGCTCATCCTGCGGGGCGGTAACGAATCAAAACCTATCTGGCCTTGGAATTTGCCCGACTTGCTGTATGGGATGCTTTTCTTCTTCTATGGCTATGGCTTGTACGCCCGAAGGGACATCATAGAGAAGCTCAAAGAGACAGGAACTCTGTGCGTATTATTGACCGGGGCGGGTGTGGCATACCTTGTCCACCTGGGACTGCTGGGGGCCATAGATGAAGCGTCGAGCCAGGGAGCTGCCAAAGGGACAACCGATATGTTGTGGGCCATCGAGACCCTTTTCTATGGCGCCTCGGCTGCCTTGTTCAGTGTCGGTCTCCTTGGTCTGTTTGAGAGGGCCCTGACTTTCCCCCGGGCTTGGGTGCGCTGGCTGGCGGACTCATCTTATTGGATTTACATATTACATCTTCCCCTCGTAGCCTTTTTGACCTTCTACCTGTCCCATCTGGACAGGCAGGGTTGGCTGAAGTACTTTACGGGCATCGAATGGAATGCGGAGATGAAATTCCTGGTGTCGTGCCTCGTGACAGGAGTTGCGGGAGTGGTTACGTACAGGTATCTGGTCAGGTACACCATCATCGGGACGATGCTGAACGGCAAAAGGACCAGGCCGTCACAATAGCGGTAATGGGAGACCTGTGTCTGAGGGTGCCCGAAAATCTTGCGGACAGGCCTATTTTGCTGCGACACTGCCAGCTTGGAAAGGAGCGTCAGAAAGATGAATAAGGACCGCGCAGGATTAGTGGGAGGGCAATCGCCGCCCCGCGAACAATCTGGGCATAAACCGGGACTACACGGTTTCCGGGCCTTGGCGCTACTGTGCATATTGGGCGTATTGGCCATAGCGGGGTGTATCAGGGTCGAGATTTCCATTGCTGTGAATGACGACGGATCCGGGGTAGTTGGTTACGCCATCGGGATCAGCGATGAATTCAGGGGGTTTGGCAGCTTAGTGGGCGAAAACCCCGATGTGCCGGGGATGCCAAACGAGGAAGAACTTGAGGGTCTGCCTGCGGGTGCTGAGTACAGGGAGTACCAAGAGGACGGTTATTCCGGATTTGTGGTCACTATACCCTTCGATGATCCAGCGCAGCTCGAATCCGTGCTTGAAGTCATGCAGGATGATGGTGGTGTGGGGTTACTGCCGGACTTAAGTCAGGATGAGAATGGCGGATGGAGGCTCTCCATGACACTGCCAGCTCTACAAGAAGCAGGGCTGGATGACCCTGGGGAAATAGAGGATGAGCTGGGGTTTGCTTTTGCGGAAACTCTTCTAGGGGAAGGATGGTTCCGTGTGCGCGTCAACCTGCCCGGAGATGTCGTAGAGCACAACGCCGACCGCGTCGAGGGTGATGACCTGGTCTGGGAGATCAGCCTGACCTCCGCGGAGCCCAGGGAGCTGATGGCGCGCACAATCCCTTCCAATGGCTGGCCTCTGGTTGGCTTTGTCATCGCAGGGGTTGTTGTCATAGTTGTCGTGCTCGTCATCTCGCTGCTGGCTTGGCGCGCCACCAAGAGAGAGTCAGTGTAGATGGGAGGATTGCCATTTGGATCTCCCCTGTTGGCAATCCCTTTCTCCTTGCCAATAGGATTTCGGTCTCCGCTACTGGGGAATGTGAGATGTCTCCAAGGCCCCCTTTTGACGGCGAGATGAAGGAGTTCCCACGGCTGTACTCCGATCTGGCCGGTTGGTTCCATCTGCTGACCCCTCCCCATGAGTACCGTGAGGAGGCTGCTTACTATGCAGACCGGATCGTGGAGGCCGCATCCAGCCCAGTGCATAGTGTGCTGGAGTTGGGTTCAGGCGGGGGCAACAACGCCTTCCACATGAAGCAGCGCTTCACCATAGTCCTGTCGGACATTTCGCCCGAGATGATCGAGGCCAGCCGCACCTTAAACCCGGGGCTGGAGCACGTGCTCGGCGACATGCGTTCTCTGCGAATTCCGGACAGAACGTTCGACGCTGTGTTTGTCCACGATGCCGTTTCCTACCTCACCTCAGTGGACGAAATCCACGCTATGGCTGCGACAGCCGCCGTTCACTGCCGGCCTCAGGGGAGTGTCCTTGTTGCCCCGGACCATGTATTGGAGACCTTCTCGCCGCCCTACACCGATTGGGGTGGGTACGATGACCCCGACGGCCGGGGTATCCGCTACCTGATGTGGTGCACCGACCCCGACCCATCGGATACTACATACATCGCCGACTTTGCATACATGCTGCGAGAGAGTGATGGGAGCTTACGCTTGGAGCATGACCGGCACTTGCTCGGAATCTTTGCCGAATCGGTGTGGCTGAATGTCCTGGAGGGAGCAGAATTCCAATGCGTGCCTCAGACGGACCCTTGGGGTAACCGCATCTTTACCGGCGCCAAGGGGACCGAGTAGGCCGGGCAGAAGTCGGTTTCCCGTGGGCTGCCCGGCGGGGCCTTATCTGGCGCCGTAGATGTAGTTGGGCAGCCAGGTGGCGATCTGGGGGACAGCCAGCACGAGCCCTATTGCAGAGGCAATGCAGACCATGAAGGGCAGCACTCCTATCCACACATCCCTGAAGGTGGTTAGGGGCGGCTTCTCGTTGGTCCTTTCGGCGATCTCCCGGTCCACATCTTGTCGAACGCCGTGCAGAACGTACAGGTTTATGCCTTCTGGGGGGCTTATCAGGACGGCTTCCACCAGGAGAACCATGATTACCCCGAACCATATCAGGTCAACGCCTGCCTGCTGCAGGGCGGGAAGCAGTATGGGCACCGTGGTTACCATCATGGCAAAGCTTTCCATGAAAGTGCCCAGGATGAGATAGAACAACACCAGCACCAGGACCAGCTGCCAGTCGTTGAGGGAGAGGTTTGAGATAAGCTCAGCCACCTGCAGTGAGATGCCCAGGCGGGCAAAAACGAAGCTCAGGGTGAGGGCGGCCAGCAATATCAGGAAGATCATTCCAGTGGTGCGAGATGTGGAAATGAGGGATTCCCGGACAATAGTCAGATTGCGTCTCAGCACCGTCCTGATGGCTTCACCAGCAGATATCTGCCCAGTATGCAGGGAATTCCGGGCGTCCCGTTTGGCTAAGCTGACCAGGCCCAGGCGCTGCATGGCCCCCTCAGTATTGGCGCCAGCACTTCGTTGGAGTTCAGTAGGACAGTCAGGATAAGTGCGCCGGACACACCAAAGGCCGCCGACTCGCTGGGGGTGGCTAGGCCTGCATAGATGACGCCGAGCACAATGGCGACCATGGCCACCACAGGCAGCAACTGGACCGTGCCCAAGAGCCTGGTCGTCCAGCCCTCCCAGGTTGTGAAGCTCTCGCCCCGCTCCCGGGGCGCAATTCCCCGCCATATCACGGCCATGATGCCGATCATCACCATGAAGGAGAGGGCCAGCAGCAGCCCGGGAAACAGGCCGGCCATGTAGAGCCGTCCAATGGATTCCTCCGCGATCACGCCGTAGATGATGAGGCTGATGCTGGGAGGGATAAGGATGCCCAATGTGCCTCCTGCGGCCAGGGAACCGATTACTATCCGTTCTGAGTAGGCCCTTCGGTGGAAAGATAGCAGGGAAGCTCGACTGTTGGTTGCGGACGTGGCGACGCTGGACCCGGAGCAGGCTGAGAAGATGGCGCAGGACACGATGTTGGTGTGTATCAGCCCACCGGGGAGAAACCAGATCCAGCGGGAAATGACGGAGTACATCCGCTCCCCTATCCCTGACCGGTTCATCAGCTCCCCCATCAGCACGAACATTGGGACCGCCGCCAGGATGTAGTTCGTGTTCACCCCCCAAGCTTTGCTGGCCATGACGTTCCAGAGGGGAGCATCGGAGAAGAAGTACCTGATGATCAGCGAGAGGCAGCCCAGGGCGGCCGCCACGTACATGCCGGCCAGGAAGAAGGCTCCCATAAGGCCAAATGCCACGCTGATTGCCACTAACGCACCTCGGAGCCCCGGCCGAGGAGCCTGGGGTCGATCGGCGCCGATGATCTATGATTGCGAGGATTCATTGGATGCAGTCGCCGCCCAGGGCGCTGTGTATGCGGGGCAGGTATCGCTCGGCAATCATGGACAACATCATCTGACCGGCGCTCACTACCAGGAGGCTGAAGCCAAGGGCGACGAAACTCTTGGGAATGAACAACGGGGTCAGGGGATAATCGTTGGAGACTACGCCTCCCTGGAAGTCGCTGATGACGTTCTCCCACATTTTCCAGGCTGTGACTCCCCCGAAAAACGCTATCGCCAAGAGGGCGGTCCAGTCGGCGATTCCCCTTAGGCGGGCGCCCATGTAGGGAAGGAGAAGGTCTATGCGCACATGGGCGTCGGAGCGCAGGGCGTAGGCAAGACCCCAGGTGGCTGCCATGGCCAGTACGTAATCGATCATCGCGTCGGTGCCCGGCACTCGAGGCCAGCCCAACTTCCGGGCCACCACCTGGTACGCTATGAAGAAGGTAAGAAGGAGAAGCTCCATCCCGCACACGTAACCCAGAGTGCGGTACAGGCGGTCGGCCTTTGTGGACATCGCGCGGAATGCCAGAAGCAACCTCAGGGCCGGGGTCATCCGTCCCGCATGGCCTGGCGTGGCGCTATCGGCCATCAGAAACCCCTAACGGGGATGACGGAGGCTACTGCCCCGCTCTTGGCCCTTTGGTTATAGGCACTTCTTCCTGGGAGCCATCGGCGGCCACCTTGTATCCCAGGTAGGGGGATACCTTCTCGTTGAAGGCATCCACCACATCCTCCGATTTTCCTGGGAAACCAAGCCTGTCCAGCCATCCGGGTAGCACGTACTGGGGGAAGATGACACCCTGGATGTGCCTGACCGTCTCTTCAGGGAAGGGTACGGGCTGGACGCCGAGAGTCTGGTTAATCTGGACAGCTATGATGTTGTGGTAAAGAGCAATTCGCAGCGCCTCCAGCTCGGCCTTGGCTCCCTCTTCGATCAAGATCTGTTGCAGGTCGGCCGGTATCCGGCCCCAGACATCCTTGTTGGTAACGTTGTTGGTGTAGCCGAAACCAATGATGGGCCCTGACATGTAGCCGGCTACCTCAGACAAGCGGTCGGACAGGGCCAACAGAGGACTGGTTGTTACGGCATCGACGAATCCGCGCTCCAGCGCGTTGTAAATCTCGGCTGGGCCAAGAAACTCAGGCTCAGCGCCCATCCCCCTGAGGAAGTCCGACAAGGCAGCGGCGTGAGAACGGATTTGAAGGCCCTCGAAGTCTTCGGGGGTACTCAACGGCCGGTCGGAGAAGAACCACTGGTCGGAGCCAGCAAACCAGTTCCGGTTCAGTACATGGCTGCCCCGGTAGCTTCAAGAATAGTGTTGTCGATATCCTCAGCCAGCTCACTCAAAACGGAATAGGAGGTCTCCCAATCCGGAGACATGCCCCAGAGGGACTGTATCTCGATGGGTGGCAGGGCGCCCGCCACGTAACCGGAATAGATGTCCACCATGTCCAGGGTGCCGTCGCCCACCTGTCCCAAGGTATCGGGTCCCGCCAGTCCCAGCTCCACGAAGGAGGTTATGGAGATTTTGACCTGACCGTTCGTCTGCTTGGCTATGTTGGGCGCCCAGTAGGATTCGACCAGGATGCAGGTGGGCAGGCCGCGGTCCAGGCAGGTGTGTTGAATCTCGATGCTCTCGCCCGAGGATGTGAGAGGCGTGGGATCGGTCAACTTTGCCTTTTGAATCAGCCCCTAGTAGTAGTCGCTGTTGTAGATAAACATCTGGCTGGACAGTCCTCTTTCGGGGACTCCATACTGGGCAGCCAGGAAGGCTGTGTTGTACTGTTCTTCTGGGACTCTAAGCATCAGGGCTTCGTGGGACGGGGGCCCCGGAAGCTGCATCGGGTCTCCCACGAAGATAGCCCCAGGAACTCCGGCGTGGTCCGCCGCATACTCTGCAAGCTTCTCTTCCTCCGACATGACGGGCGTTGTAGGCATCGGACTGGGAGCAGGTTCGGGAGTGGGCGTGGAAGTGGGAGGAGTGGTTGGGGTTGGAGTTTCCCCTCCGCATGCCGACAGTACAAGGGCCAAAACCATACATAGAATGGAGACGATCAGCACTTGGGGACGAACAGGTTTCATATTCAAGCTCCATTCATGCGGTTTCTTCGTTGTAATTTGACGGAACTCAGGGATTGTAATTCTGCCCATTGGAGAGGCCAATCTATAGCTGATACCGGGTAGCAGTTTCGGCATCATCGGCTTGATTCTGCCATCCGGCCATAGGATACTTTGTCTTGAGACCCGGTCACGGCGGCAAGAAGTCTAGCGAGTTCGGGGGATAAATGAGGCCCATACATGAGATTGCCGACGCCTTTGGGATCGATCCGGACATGGTTATCCCCTACGGGAATTACAAGGCCAAGATATCCCTGGAGGCCTTGAGGCCCGATGCTCCCCAAGGAAACCTGGTCGTCGTTACCGGGATCACTCCGACCCCAGCAGGGGAGGGCAAGACCACGACGACAGTGGGGCTGGCCCAGGGGTTTGGCAAGCTGGGCAAGCGCGTGGCTGCCACCCTCAGGGAACCCTCTCTTGGCCCTATATTCGGCATAAAGGGAGGAGGAACCGGCGGAGGAATGTGCCTCGTAGAGCCCCAGGACGAGGTAAACATCCACTTCACCGGCGATGCCCATGCCGTAGCATCCGCCCACAACCTCCTGGCTGCCCTCACCGACAATGCAGCCCAGAGGAACCAGCTCCCCGGTTTCAGCCCAACTATGGCCACATGGCGCAGGGTGACCGATGTCGAGGACAGGTCCCTCAGGGATATCGCCACTGGCTTGGGTGGACCCGTGAATGCGCCCCTCAGGCAGACAGGGTTCGATATCGTGACCGCATCGGAGATCATGGCAATTCTTGCTTTGTCCAGGAGCTTGGACGACCTTAGGCTTAGGCTGGGCAGGATGGTGGTTGGTTTCAACGAAGACCGGCAACCCGTTACGGCGGAGGATATGGGCGCCGTGGGCTCCATGATGTCGCTGCTGAGGCATGCTCTACAGCCCAACCTTGTTCAGACCACCGAGGGCCAGCCCGTCGTAGTGCACACCGGTCCCTTTGGCAACATCGCCCACGGTTGCAGCTCCATACTGGCCGACCAGCTTGCTATTGGCTATGCCGACTATGTTCTAACGGAGGCGGGATTCGGCTCGGACCTGGGATTTGAAAAGTTCATGCACATCAAGACCCGCACTGGAGGGCTCGTGCCCAGGGCCGCCGTGCTGGTTGCTTCCGCCCGTGCTCTCAAGTTGCATGGCGGAGTCTCCTTAGGCAATCTGGATACTCCCGATGAGGAAGCGGTGCGATTGGGAATGCCCAACCTGGAACATCATATTGGGATCGTCAGGGCCTTTGGGCTTCCCGTCGTTGTGGCTGTCAACGCTTTCCCCACGGATTCCCAGGGGGAGTTGGAGCTTGTGCGGCAGGGGGCATTGGACGCGGGCGCCTTCGCTGCCGAAAAGATCACGGCTTTTTCCGATGGCGGAGAAGGAGGCGTAGAGCTTGCCAATGCTGTCATCGAGGCTGTGGCCGAGGGCGGAACGGTCTCCTATCTATACCCCGAGAATGCTCCCATCGAGGAGAAGATGCAGGCGATAGCCAGGACGGTCTACAACGCAAGGGAGGTGCGCTGGGAGCCGGCAGCCCGCAGGAAGCTGGCCCACTACCAAGAGCTTGGATGGGGGAGCTTGCCCGTGTGCATGGCCAAGACACCCCTTTCCATTTCCCATCTGCCATCCCTGAAGGGAAGACCATCGGACTATGTCTTCGAGATTTCGGACGTGAGAGCGTCAATAGGAGCCGGGTTCCTGTATCCCATAGCAGGGAACATCGTCACCATGCCCGGTCTTCCCGGGTCTCCCCGGAGATTGGATGTGGACGGCGAGGGGAACATCCTGGGGTTGTGAGGGTGCGCCGGTGGGGTAGGAAATCGTGGGGGTGAGGCTCAGCCCAGGAAACGGCGAATGTGGGCTGCCTCTTCGACGTAATGGGTGATGTTCACGGTTGACTTGTCGTGGCTTATGCTGGCCCAGATTGCGCTGGTCAGCCCCTCATGCACCCTGTCCAGATCATCGGTGAAGTGTTCCACCAAGCGCAGGTAAGGTTCGCCCAACATCTCCCGCACATGCCTCTCGTTAGCGAAGCGAAGGGCTGCTCGCAGGTCTCCATCGATGCTGGGGTACACCTCCCTGACGTAGGCCAGATCGTCAGGCGCTATGGAGGCCAGACCCAATAACTCTGGCGGAATGCCGATGGAATACAGGGAAGCGGTGAAACCGATAGCCCTTGGGAGGGTCACCTCGCCTACGCCGTCCAGGGTTCGTCCGTACCCAAAGAGCCCCACATGCATCTTGCGGTCACGTCGTCTGGGTACATAAGCCGACACAGCGCCAATAGTGTTGATCAGCCTCTTGACGTTTTCCTGGTACTCGGCGGTGGTCTTGTCCACCACGTCCCGTGCCCGGCTTTCGTCCACGGGCACAGGCTCGCTGCGTTGGTGGCTGCGTATCTGGGCGATGCCCCGTCGCACCGTTTCCTTGTCGTAGTCGTACTTGAAGGCCGACTGCACTGTGAAAGTCTGGGCGCTGGGATACTCGGCCAACGCACGGCTGACATTGACGGGATTCAGGTGGCCCCGGAAGGGCACCGAGCCGGCGCCGATGATGGGGTACAGGGGCACACCCAGCCTGCTTTCCAGCCTGTACAGGCGTCCCAAGGCTATTTTCAGCACCAGTTCGGCGGCCACAATGCCATAGTTGAGGGCCGGGTCGCTCCGGGCTAGAAATACCCGTTGGGACGACTGCGCGCTGTGCTGCACGTACTCTTCCACGATGGCGTCGCAGCTGAGCATATGCTCCATGTCTTCGATGAGGGGGATCACCCTGATGCGCTTGGGATAGAACTCTCCGACCCAGTCCCTAACTTCCTGCCCCTCGTAGAGCATCTCGTCCTCTTGGCCCACGATAACCCTGCGGTAGTAAGCTTCCACTAGAGCCAGCTCTTCGGACGAGGTGGTGAAGGGAAGGATCACCTCTTGGATGGGCGCAGAGTCCCCTTCGCCGTAAAACCCTCGGGCCATATCCCAAGCCGAGGGTATGCTCTGGAGGGCTTCGACCATGGACTTGCGCATATCCTGTTCTATGCGGGGGTTGGGGACACGGAGGGTCAGGGCTACGTTCTCACCCAGCCGGAAATTCCCTCGGAAGAAGATGGGGTAACCTGCGAGAAGCTTGCGGACAACCTGGTTGTCGGTATCCTTGCCCTCGGAGTCCCACATCTGCTCGTCACAGCCTAGGGCGAACACATCGACCGCTTCAGCGACCTCGCCATCCCCTTTGAGGACTCCCGCGGCGTCGGCGAAGGGCGCCGGGGTGGCGTTGTCGGGGTGCTGGGTGCTCATTACCTTGGGTACCAACAACGGGCGGCACCTCTGATGGAAGGTTACTTCCATGATACAAGGTAGGGCCAGCGGATGCCATCGGCCCGACCTAGCCTTCTCCACAGGAGTGAAATATCCCTTCCCCCCTCGGTGACCTTTGCGAAACTCCCAGGACAAGACACGACGTGGCGGTCGGAAAGGCAATACTCTAGAGCCGACCCACGGCCGTCCGTTCGCCCTGAGGGAAATTGAAGGGGAACGGACGGCCGATGTCCAAGTTTAGACGAAGTTCCTACCAAGGTAAGGGTAGATGTGCGGCCTATGGGCTGTACCCGCTGGGATAAGTAGGAGCGGGTTCGTAATATTCAAGGGTGCTCCGCATATGCCCCATCAGAAACCAAAGGTCTTCGAAGGCCTGCAGCCCACTCAGGCTTGCTTCCAGGTTCCCAAGCAGGTCGTCCAGGACTCTCAGGTCTGCAGATACCCAGGCAGGATTGGAGTAGCCTTCGTCAAGGCTGCTGTACCGGTCGGCAGCCAGCGCTACGATTGCACCCATCTCCAACAAGGGGTCACTCACATTGCCGAAGGAGAGGTCCACCCTTCCCGACACATCTCCCCTCTGTTGGCGGGACTTGCCGGAACCCGGTTCCAGCCACCTCAGCTCTATGTCCCCTAAATCATGGAAGCGTGCCAGGTTGACTTCCCGGCGCAGCTCCAGCTCGTAGAAGACTGTTGTGGCGCTGCCCGAGGGAAGCTCGGCGAACTCCTTGCGGTCCTGGGTGAAAGTGGCGTCTGGGGTAATCCGGTTCTCGTAGCCGACGATGCGCCAGGAAGCTACCACGTCTTCGTCCCAGGTAACCTGGGCCCTCGCTTGGTCGGCAAAGGGAGTGGAGATAGCCAGCCAGTTGTCCTTGCTGAAGGTGCTCCGGGCCTGCTCTTCGTCCTGCATATAGCGGTACCATCCGTTGCCGTGCTGGGCGATCTGCTCCAGGAGATAGTCGTTGTAATTAGCGATTCCCACGCCGATGGCGATGATGCGAAGAGGGTTCCCGCTGTCCCGGTCATAGGCCGACTCCAGGATGGCGAAAGGATCTGTGGCATCGACGTTGGCCACCCCGTCGGACATCAGGATGATGTAGTTGTGGGCATCGGGACGTTCCCGCCGGGCTTGGTCCGCCAAGCGCACCCCCAGGTCGAGGCCCGCCTGCACGTTGGTGCTGCCGTGGGGCGTCAGCTGGGCGATGGACCAGTCGGCACCTCCGCTGTCAGGATGGCTGTGGGAGATGGTGTATTCGTCGATGACATCGTTGGTGAAGTGGACCACGGCGATGCGGTCGCTGGGTCCCAGGCTCTTCCGTATGGCTTCGGCTGCCTCCCGGGCGATGGCCACCCTGTTGCCATTGGCCATGGACCCCGACGCATCCAGCACCAGGGTGACGTTCAGGGGCGCGTCGTCTCCCACCACAGGGGCTTGGAAGGACACGCGCGCCAGGTGCAGGTCATCGTCCAGAGGGTGACGCATCACGTCCGACGATATGGCGAACTCCCGGTTGCTCCTTGGAAGGTCATAGTTGTAGTCAAAGGCATTGATCCACTCCTCAGCCCTCACCGATGACGGGTCGATTTCGTAGCCGTTCTGCGCCCAGTTGAGGGCCAGTTGGTAAGAGGTACGGTCGGTGTCCAGGCTGAAGGTGGACACGTTGTCCTGCTGGGCGTTTATAAAGGACTGCCTGCCGTAGTCCGCAAAGGTCGTGTCCCGCGGGCTTGGGTCTAAGGTCTCGGGCCCGGACGTAGGCCGCGGGACAGCCGTGGGGGCGGGTTGACTAGTTGGCCCTAAGACGCCCCGCGCAGGGTCCACCGCCTGGGGGCCCTGGTCGCCCATCACGCCCTGCTCGCCCTGGGGGCCGCGTTCACTACGTGGCCCTAAGACGCCCCGCGGAGGAGCCGGTGTAGCTGTTATAACCCTTTCCATAACCTCGGCTTGCATTTCAACGACCCTTGTAACTTCTCGTTCCAAGACCATCGTTGGCTGCGTTACGACCACTGTGACTTCCTTTTCCATGACTTCCACTTCCCGTGTAACGACGACGAAATTCTCAGAAGATCCCTGGAAATTCTCCGATGGCTGTCCTCCTCCGCTGAAGCCGTCGGTGGCTGACCAGACCGAAATCGTAGCGACAAGTGCGGCGGCCGCCACAGTGCCCCCGGCGACGGCAGGGTTCCAGAAGGTCCCCCTCTGGGGGATGAGCTTGCCACCCAATTTCGAGAGACTGAAGGGGTCTCCCTGCTCCCCAAGACGGCCTTCCAATCGGGACCACAGGTCGCCGGGAGCGCGGAGGTCGTCCCCGTTGCTCGTGAAGTGCCCTCGCAGGTCTCGTTCCAGTTCGGGGTCTTGCTCATCATTACGTGCCATTGTCTTGTTCCTCTCTGACATCGTGTTCTGATAGCTGGGACCTAAGCTGCTGCAAGGCCCGGTGAAGGCGTGACTTCACGGTTCCTTGCCTTAGCTTGAGGGAGCGGGCCACCTCGGGAATAGTCAGGTCGGCAAAGTAGCGGAAAACGACGACCCCGCGGTGCTCCAGGCTCAGTCCAGCCATCGCTCGCCTGATGGTCTCGCTGCCTGCCAGGACCTCCGCCATATCTTGGGGGTCGCATTCGTTGCCGGCCTGCGTTGATTCCTCCAGGGGGATGGTTGCAACGGCGGAGCGTCTCCTGTTGGCCAGCACCAGGTTGACCAGGATCCGCACCAGCCAAGGCTTTAGAGGGCGGCCCCTACGAAAGCCCCTAATACCCCGCCATGCGGATAAAAACGCCTCCTGGACGTGCTCCTCGGCCAGAGCGCGGTTGCTGGACATCAGGTAGGCGGTGCCGTAGAGCACATCCTTGTACCGCTCCACCAGGTAGTGGAAAGCCTCTCGGTCGCCCTCCTGGCATCGAAGGACTGCTTCGTCTTCGCTCACCATGTCCTCCCGTGTAGCCTGCCTTCGAAAGGGGCCTACCTGATAATATGCGAGTTCTGCCGAAATGGTTCCATGAGATTCGAAATTACTAGAGGAACCGCTCGCCAAGTATCTTCGGCTTTATATGGGGATGGCTTTGTGGTAACTTGGAAATCTGTTCACGCAGGCTCCCATTCGGCATTCTCAGAGAACAAGCGTCGCTGGTATGGAGGAACGGTTCATGACTATAGATGTTGCTACAGGCATTGCGCGAATCCTCAAACAGGAGGGTGTGGAGTGGGTGTCCACCTTTCCCGTCTGCCGGGTGAATAACGCCCTGGGCCGGGAGGGCATCCCCATGATCATGATGCGGGATGACCGCTACGCCGTTGCCCTGGCCGACGCATTCTCCCGCATCAACGCGGGCCGGCGAATCGGTGTCGCAACCTTCCAGGGAGGCGTCAATGCGGCAGGTCTCCAGGTTGCCTATGCAGGCATCGCCCAAGCATTCGAGGATGGCTCGCCTGTGCTCTGCATCACCGACGGGGTGCCCATCGGCGCGTCGGAGAACAGCCAGTTCGACGTCGCTTCCAGCCTGAAGTCGGTGTCCAAGTGGTACGGCTACCTGGATGCGCCCCATCGTGTGCCCGAGTTCATGCGCCGGGCCTTCACCATGCTGAGAACAGGGCGTCCCGGTCCTGTGGTGATTGCCGTCCCCGATTCCCAAGGGCTGTATGACGAGTCGGCAGACCCTTACGTGCCGGTGAAGGGCTGGAAATCGGTCCCCGACCCTGCGGATGTGTCGGCGGCGGCTGATCTGCTGCTGAAGGCCAGGGACCCCTTGGTGTATGCCGGGGAAGGGGTGATTTACGCGGGCGCCGAGGAAGAGCTCAAAGGTGTCGTCGAAAAACTGAACCTGCCCGTGGTGAGCACCCTGAAGGCCAAGGGCGCCTTCTCTGAGGACCATCCCCTCTATGTTGGTGTCCGTGGGGGGCACGTAGAAGAGTACCTGGCAAAGTGCGACCTGCTCTTTGCCGTAGGCTCCAGCTTGTCCCCGGGCCGCTTCAGCCACGGTATTCCCAACGCAGCAGGGAAGACCATCATCCACTGCAACGTGGATGAGCTTCACGTAAACAAGGTTTACTCCACGGCCCAGGCGCTGGTCGGTGATGCCAGGCTCTCGTTGCAGTCGCTTAACGGCGAGCTTGCCGGCAGGGACCTGTCGAGTGTCAGGCCGCGCTCCGTTGTGGAGGCGGAGGTCAAGGCGTCCAGGGATGCCGGGCTGGCCCAGTATGTCACCGCCATGGCTTCGGAGGATAGACCTCTCAACCCGTACAGAGTCTATGCCGGACTCATGGAGATGCTGGACCCCGACAGGTCATTTCTGACCCACGAGTCGGGCAACACCCGGGACCAGCTGAGCACCGTCTATCGCGCCACGGTGCCGCGGGGATTCCTGGGCTGGGGCAATGTCTCTTCCCTGGGGTTCAGCCTGCCGGCCACCATTGCAGCCAAGATCAGCTTCCCGGAACGCCAATGCGTAGCGGTTACCGGAGAAGCTGGGCTGGGATATATGTTCGGCAACCTGGAGGTGCCCCTCCGCCAGAAGCTGGGCATCACCATTGCCCACATCAGCAACGGAGGTTTCGCCGGTTATGGCCCGGGATTCTGGGGCGACGGGCACGATCCTTATACCCACAAGGTTATGGGCTACGATGAGATCGATATGTCCCGGGTCATTGGCGAGCTGGGATATCACGCCGAGCGGGTCGCCTACCCATCGGACATTATGGCTGCCTTCCATAGGGCCTTCGCGGCGAACGAGGAAGGGCGGCCATCCTACATAGAGTTTGTGTGCAGCCAGTACCCGGTGTACGGCGGCTGGGTGTCAAGGTAGGCCCACTTTCGCAGGTTTTGCGCTCCAGGGCCTGGTGATATACTCCCGCCCAGTACTGCTTGGGATGTTCCGGGCGGCGAAGCCCTCCGGCGAATAGGAAGGTGTCCCGATGACAACAGCTAATAATCAGGCAGAGTCCCCGGCCCCCGTCGCCACGTCGGTCAGCGCCAAAGAGCTGGCGGAGTGCATCGTAGGGCTGGGAATCACTCATATCATTACGGTGCCGGACACTGTCCAGAAGACCTTCCTCGCATACATGGAGCAGCAGGACAGGGTCAAGGTGCTGACGGTGTGCACCGAGGATGAGGCCATGGGAATTAACGCCGGCCTCCACGCAACGGGGCACAGGCCGATGATGGTCATCCAGAACAACGGCTTCTACGCCTCGGTGAACACCCTGAAGGCGCTAGCCTTCGATGCCCAGGTGCCCACCTTCATGTTCGTGGGCCAGTTTGGCAGGGACCTTACCAAGGACTCCAACGACAACCGCAGGCGCGGGGTGCGCATGCTGGAGCCCACGATGGAGACCTGGGATGTGCCTTACTTCAGGCTGGAAGGCCCGGAGGATATAGGTGTGGTCGAAGAGGCATACAGGAAGTGCCAGGAGGTGGAAGGCCCGGTGGCAGTCATCATAGGAGCGCCAACCAACTAGCATAACCTGAGGAGGATGGCAGCAGGATGCAACGTCAAGAAGCTATCGATGCGCTGTGTGAGTACAGGAGGGACTGCCTTAGCGTAGCCACCATGCAGGCTGCCGCTCCCTGGAAGGATGCGGGGCAGTCCGCTAATGACCACGTGGATGCTTCCGACTGCATGGGCAGCGCTGCGTCCCTCGGGCTGGGCTTGGCGGTGGGCGCCCCGGACCGCAAGGTGATGGTGCTGGATGGCGATGGGAGCCTGCTTATGCAGCTGGGTTCCCTGGTCACCGTCGCATCCTTGGCCCCGTCCAACTACTACCATTTCATCTTCTACAACGGCCTCTACCAGAGCTCGGGCAACCAGACCATACCGGGGCATGGCAAGACCGACCTCTGCCAGGTAGCGCTGGCTTCCGGCTACCGGAAGGCTTGGAAGGTCTCCAGCAAGGGCGAGTTCCTGGAGGCCCTGCCAGAGATAATGGACTCTGAAGGGCCTGTGCTTATCGAGATACAGATCGAGAGGGAGGAGGGGCCGACCAGGTTTCCCGGCGTGCCCGTCGCTCCCCAGATCAAGGCCCTTCGCGAGCAGTTTACATAACTCTAGAGACGCCCTCGGTAATTATCGTTGCCGCTACATCGAACCGGTGATGCGCTTTGACGATGCTGCTAGGCACTGCAAACCCCAGGCCTATGACATTGTTGCAATCATGGCCCTTCGTCAGTCAAGGTGAAGAGTGAGACTATGATCGCGCGCGCTGCATGGATTATCGTTTTGCTCGCAGCTCAGTCGTTTGTCGCCGCCTGTGAGAGGGAGCCGCTCACTGAGTACACCGGTTACATCACCGAGGATATACCTCCCTGCACGCCGATAGAAGGCTCCACGGTGAACCCATGCGAACCCGGCGAGGTAGATATAGCAGAGAGCGTCCCGGAGCTGGGTGATGAACCTAGCGGAGTGCGGGACATGCTTGAAGGCGGTCTCTCTCCGCCAGCCTGGGTATCCCACTTAGCACTGCGTGGCACGTACATCCCCGACACAGTGCGCTGCACTGCCGGAGACGCTTTCCGCTCTGTACCCTATTTACAGGATGAATTCGATTATGACGACAACCCACGTGCAGTTAAATGCTACATCGACATACGGGTGAACTCTTATGTCTTTGGCTCCGGCCCATCCGCTCTGACCGTTCTCTTGGTCAACTACATCTACTGGGACGACCAATTCACTCCGTACTTGGAGGAGGGTCAATCAGAGCAAGACCTCATAGAGGAGACAAGGAGGCAATTTGAAACCGACATCAACGATGTGTTTCCTGGCCGAGAGCACATCCTGTTCCTCGGACCCGGTGTCGACCTCTCGTCAGAAGCATGGCGGTTTCTGGGATACTGGGACGTCCAACGGGAGGACGGAACCGTGATCGCCGTCCATCCCCGCAGAGACCTGTGGCAGCGCCGCAGGCCCGACGACTACGTAACCCACCGCTCCGCTCTGGAAATGGGGTTGCCTGCCTTTACCCAGGCAGTGGCCGCGGCCCATCAGGCTCGGGTCATCGAGTATAACGGCCGCATCGGCGAAGACGAGGACTTGCCAGGCCTAGTCACCGACGCGAACAACCTGCGCGATTATTACATCGAGGTCGGCGCTTACCATGAAGGCGAACCCACCCCCGCGCAGCCACCTCCTCCTTGAGGTTTTCTGTGGCGAACCAGTTTGACAACCCCATGCTTATCCGGGACTGCGAAGCCCTATTGGCTTCCAAGCACACCCTCCGGGGCACAGGCGCCCTTTACTGGGCCACGGACACGGCCATAACTGCCTGGGACGGCATAACCGTGGTTGGAACACCCTAACGCGTGACTGAACTCAAGTTGGCCAACAAAAGACTCAATGGGAGCATTCAAAGCTCCCTGGGCCGAATGCGTTCCGGCCTCACTCACCTAAATCTGAGAGGCAACTCCTTGACCGGGGGATACCACTGGAGCTTGGCGAATTGCCCAACCTGGAGTTCCTCAAGCTGTCGGGGAACACCCTCACAGGGTGAATACCTGCGGCGCTGAGAGACATCACCAACCATGACCTAGACCTTCTGGGGCTGTCCTACTGCGCGGAAGAGTGAGCCTACCGACAGTGGTGGGGGTAAGTTTGCAACTGGTCATGCGCTAGGTTGTGGCTCTCTGGCAAGCAGTTGACTGTTTACATTCCCTCGACGGTGGGGCAGGACACCAGATGATCCGCAGGTCTGCGGCGAGTAGTGTGTCGTTGGCTCCGGCCTTCAGCCGTCCACCGGACTTGGTTGAACTCAGAACCGAGTTGTGCCGGGTGTCGCCCTCGGCAGGTATGGTATCCGGCAGCCGAACGCGGAGGTGTGACGAATTGGGGAAGTACCGTTGGCCCTTGGTGCTGTTCGTGGGCATTCCCTTAGTCGCGGAGATAAGCCGACCTTTCATCACATTAGTCTTCAACCTGCCCACTTCCAGCAACTCGGACTCATACGAATCGTATCTCTGGATAACGGGAGTTTTGAGCCTTACAGCAGCCATGCTGCTGGGCATCTTATACCCCCGCCTGCCAAACGCGGAAAATCCAATCCTCCGCCTTGCCTGGAGCTACACTCTCGTGTTGAAAGGTATATCGGCGCTTTTGTATTTCGGCGCTGCCTTCGTGGGCTATGGGGACTCTGTGTGGGAACTTGGTCGAGTGTATATGCTGGGTGCCCTGCTGTCGCTCCTGCCAATGCTCTGGTTCGCCCACCGGGCATCCAGAGCCAGCCTTACTCATGCTTTCTTCCTCTCGTTCATCATTGGGGGACTGACGCTGCCTGACTTTCCTGCTACCCTGACCATTTATTCCGAATGGCTGTGGCGACTAGCCGGGAGCATCGTTGCAGCTTGGTTGCTGGCCAACTTCGACGTGCGTGGCCTTTATTTCCGCAGGTCCGCCGCTGGTGCGGTAGTGATACTGGAAGGGCTGGTCTATGTGTCTCTCTTGTTTTCCCCGGTACTGTTTCTCCGGATATTCTTTCCGGAGAACATCGTCATCCTGTTGTCATTCCCGCTGAAACTGGCTGTAATCTACCTAGTCCGCGTGCGCCGGCCCGCCGCCCAGGCTGGATTTGAATCGCTTGGCCTCTAAAACTGCGCAGATCGAGAATCGTCCGACCCTTAGGTCTTGCTGCTCTATGGTCGGGTAGTTTGTGATAACGTCGGAGACCCTGGTGGCCTATTTCTACATAGAGCCGTCGATTACGATGTCCAGCAGGGCGGGCTTGCCGGACGCGACGGCGCGCTTTACGGCTGGCGCTATCTCCCCAGGGTCGGTTATTCTCTCGCCGTTGACGCCCATGCTCCTGGCTGTGGCTGCCAGGTCGAAGGGTGTGGGGAAGTCAGAGTACAGCAGGTTGCTTCCGGCGGGTTCGTCTTCCTTGAGTATGTCCTTCTGGTAAACGTTGTAGTTGGTCTTGAGGATGCGGTACATGCCGTTGTTGCAGATCACAAACACGCAGGGAATGTTGTCGTTGGCTGCCGTCCATAGCCCCTGGACTGCCATCATGGCGCTCCCGTCGCCGATTATGCCAAAGACGGGACGGTCCGGATTGGCGCACTGAAGCCCCATGGTGACGCCGATGCCGCCGCCGATGGAGCCTCCCCGGACTCCCAGGATGTCCCCTCTCCTGGCGCCCTGGAAGTAGTGTCGCATAGCCGCCCTGTGGCTGATGGAGTCGTCCACGACCATTGCGTTGGATGGGAGAGCGCTGGCTACCTCGTACATCATGCGAGCCGGGCTCATCGGTGCGCCATCCCATTTTCCGGCCACCGAGTCCTCGAACACACTCCGGTTGGCTACAGCCTCTTTCTGCACAGCCTCTTTTCTGGCTTGGATGACCGACTTCTGCTGAGATGTTAGCAGTTTCCTCACTGCCAGGATGAGCTCCTGCAGGCCAAGGCCGCAGTGGGATACTATACCCACGTCGGTGGGCTCGGACCTGCCAACGGAGCCAGGTACAGGATCGATGTGGATGAGCTTGGTTGCAGGCTTGAGCACAACATCTCCCCAGTAGAACAGCTCCTCGAAGGTATCCATCCCGACGGTCAGCACCAGGTCCACATCCTCCAGGAGCTCCCGGTGGGCGGCGACCCTGAGGGAGTGGCTGCCCATGTATTGGGGATGGGTGGTTGGGAAGGAGACCTCGGCGCCCCCAGACTGGCGCACGGGCAGGCCCAGGAGCTCCGCAAGCTCCACAGCGCTGTCGTTGGCCCCGTCATCGGAAACCCGGTCTCCCACGATCATCAATGGGTTGCGCGCCTTCAGCAGAAGGGATGCAGCTTCGTCGATTCCTTCGGGATTGGGACCGTAGGCATCGTGCACCTTCCCTGAAGGGATGATGTTCAACTCCGCGGAGTCCTCCAGAGCGTTTGCTGTGAAGCCGACGTAAACGGGACCCTTGGGATGGCTGTTGGCCTCGTTAAAGGCGCGGCGCATGACGCTGGGAATCTGCTCCGCCAAGGTCAGCTCGATGGCCCACTTGGTGACGGGGCGCACCATGGCGGCAAGGTCGGTCAGACCCTCGGCCACCTTGCGGGCATCGTAGTTGCATGACGATACAACCATGGGTGTTCCGGTGCGATAAGCGTCCAGTATCAGGGTGATGCCGTTGGCAAGGCCATTATCGACGTGGAGGCTTACGAAGGAGGCCTTTCCCTTGGCCCTGGCGTAGGCTTCGCCCATTCCCATAGCGACGGCTTCCTGGAGGGTCAGGATGTACTTGAACTCGGGATAGTCCCCCAGCATGTCGATCAGGGGACCTTCGCTGGTGCCGGGGTTGCCAAAGATGTAGTCGATACCCTCGGCCTTGAGCATCTCCAGGACAGCCCTCTTACCGGTCATCATTTCTGGCATTGCATATCCATCCGTTCAAGATTGTGATTTTCGCTGGGCGCCCTTGACTTTAGAGTTCTGTTCGCCTCAGCTTGTAAGCATCCGACGACATTATCTCCGGTATCCGGGACGGAAGATTCCAGAAATCGTCCCTGGCGGCGAGGAAGCGCCCACTAAGGCCCGCCGACTCATCGCTGGCAAGGAACACCGCCAGCTCTCCCACCCGTTCGATGGGAGTGCCTCCGCCCTCGTTGACTGCCTTGGAGCGTTCGTACCACCAGGTGTTGCCCACAGCCAGGGTTGACTCCTGTATCTCCTCCATCATGCGGGTGTGCACCCCACCGGGCGACATAACATTGACCCGGACGTTTGTGTCGGCCAGCTCCATCGCAAGGGTTTCCGTGAGGGTAACCACCGCCGATTTGGAGGACTGGTATGCGGACATGTGGGCGGTGCCGAAGGTGCCCACCCCTCCTCCGGACAGGCTGAGAATGCTGCCCCGGTCCTGCTTAAGCATCGTCGGCAGGACGGCCCGGCAGCAGAGGTAGACGCCGATCAGGTTCACCTGTATTGGGAGTACCCAGTCGGCTATCTTACTTTCGTGGAGGGGGCCTATTGGGCCCATGACACCGGCATTGTTCACCAGGATATCCACAGCGTCGTAGTGTTCCAGGGTGGCCTTGACCATATCTTTTACCTGGGAAGGTTCCGAAACGTCGGTGGTAATGATCAGGGTCTCGGCGCCCAGCTCCCTCACCAAGGCCTCGGTCTCCTGCAGCTCTCCGAGGCTGCGGGCAGCAAGGGCGAGCTTGGCTCCTTCCCTGGCGTAGGCCAAGGATATCTCCCTGCCGATGCCCCGCCCGGCCCCAGTGATGATGGCTACCTGGTCTTGCAGTCGCAATATGCCTCCTACGGAGTCAGATGATATCACTGTTTTGCCATCCCCACATAACAGCTTCTACTCAAGCGCCTCGCCCGGGTGGGCCGTTGGGGCAGGGTATCCGTCCCAAAGACCATATCCTGTGGTAAAGTAATGTGGCTTCAAAGCAACGCAGACAGGAGGAAGTTGCACATGATCAATCAGGTCGATCTGATGGGAGTCATAGAAAAGCACCGGGGCGATGCGGTGATTGTGCCCACGATGCGGGCCACCGTCGGCTGGAAGGAAGTATCCAACAACATCAAGCGGGATATTGCCATCAGCGGCGCCATGGGGAAGACCTCTTCCTTCGCCCTCGGCGTGTGCCTGAGCCAGCCTGACACCAAGGTCATCGTTTTCGATGGCGACGGCAGCCTCATAATGAACATGGGCACCCTGGTTACCATCGCCAACAAGGCCCCAAAGAACATGTACCACTTTGTCATGGATAATGGCATCTACGGGACCACGGGCGGGCAGCCGGTTCCCGGCAATGGTGTGACCAACTACGCCGGCTTGGCCAAGGAAGCAGGATACGCCAGCAGCTACGAGTTTGACGACCTGGAGGAATTTTCCACCCAGGCAGACCAGATTTTCCAGCAGCCCGGTCCGGTGCTGGTAAGCATCAAGACCGTGCCCAACATCCGGTTGGCAGCGGAGCGCATCGCCACTCGTGGCGGTGCCGGGCGCAGCTTGAACGAGGCTGTCTCGGACCTAATGAACGAGTTCGACAGCTAAGGCCCTCGGATTGGGTAGCACGCAGATGCTGCAGTGGAAATCTCGGGTTGAGGAAACATGGTGGTGAATGCAGGAGAAGGCAGGCTTAACGGCAAGGTTGCCATAGTCACCGGCGCCGGCTCCAGCGGGCCGGGCATCGGCAATGGCAAGGCGGCCTCGGTGCTGTTCGCCCGCGAGGGGGCCAAGGTCCTCGTCGTGGACCAGGTAAGGGAACGGGCTGAAGAGACCCTTGCAATGATCTTAGAGGAGGGCGGCGAAGCGGCGGTGTTCGAAGCCGACGTAACCCGCGCGGGGGACTGCCAACGCATGGTCGAAGCCGCCCTCGAGCGCTACGGACGCCTGGACATCCTGGACAACAACGTGGGAATCTCCCGGCGGGGAAGCGTTGTGGAGGTCAGCGAGGAAGATTGGGACCATGTGATGACGGTCAACGTCAAGAGCATCGTCCTGACGAGCCGGTACGCCATCCCTCGCATGATGGAAACCGGCGATGGCTCCATCATCAACATCTCCTCCATTGCCGGGCTGAGGGCACATAGCAGCACACCCTACACCACGTCCAAGGCCGCTGTTATCGGCCTTACAATGTCCATGGCGGCCGACCACGGGAAGGACAACATCAGGGTCAACTGTATCGCTCCGGGCCTCGTCTACACCCCCATGGTGGCACCCAGGATGGACGACTCCCTACGGGAGATACGCCGCACAGCATCTCCCCTGGGCACCGAGGGCACTGCATGGGACATCGCTTCAGCGGCCTTGTACCTTGCCAGCGACGATGCCCGGTGGGTTTCCGGCGTAGTGCTGCCGGTGGATGGAGGGCTGCTGTCCCTGTCGCCGGTTACCTATAGCACCCTTTCCCAGCAGCAGTACGGGTCGCCGGGCAGGTAGGGGCTAATGTCGATGGGACAGCTCGTCAAGGTCGCCATAGTCACGGGGGCAGGCACCGGAATAGGCAAGGCTGTCTCCATGGCATTGCTGCGGGAAGGCTACGAAGTGGTCTTGGTCGGGCGGCGGGCAGAGCTTCTCGAAGCTGCTGTCGAGGAATCAGGATTCGATAAAACCCAGGCCCTTACTTTGCCAGCGGACGTGAGCGACCCTGTTGCGGTGCGAGACCTGTTCGAAGCAGTGAAGACGAACTTTGGTAGGCTGGACCTGCTGTTCAACAACGCCGGTGTGGGCCCTCCCCCCACGCTGCTGGAGGATATGACCTACGAACAGTGGACCACGGTGGTCGATATCAACCTCACAGGCTCTTTTCTCTGCACCCAGGAAGCCTTCAAGATGATGAAGGCCCAAACCCCGATGGGCGGGCGCATCATCAACAACGGCTCCATAGCCGCCCATGCCCCAAGGCCCAACTCAGCACCCTATACTGCGACCAAGCACGCCATCACCGGGCTTACCAAGTCCACATCCCTGGACGGACGCAAGTACGACATCGCCTGCGGACAGATCGATATAGGCAACGCAGATACAGCCATCGCCGCCAAGATGAAGGAAGGCATCCTGCAGCCCTACGGGGCTATTGAACCCGAACCCACCATAGACCCCGACCATGTGGCCAACGCCGTCTTGTACATGGCGAGCCTGCCCCTGGATGCCAACGTGCAATTCCTGACGGTGATGGCAACCAAGATGCCCTTCATCGGACGAGGATGAGGGCCGGGCTTTGCTCAGAACACCATCATGGGGGTAAGTGAAGTGAACGCCAATCAGCAGATAGCTACCCTGGCCGGAGGCTGTTTCTGGTGCGTGGAAGCGGTCTTCGACATGATGGAGGGCGTACACAAGGTCGTCTCCGGCTACACTGGCGGACGCACCGATAACCCGGGTTACCGAGAGGTGTGCACGGGTGCAACGGGCCACGCCGAGGCGGTACAGGTCCACTACGATCCCAGCGTTCTTTCCTACGAGACCGTGTTGGAGATATTCTTCGCTTACCACGATCCAACAACCCTGAACCGCCAGGGGGCCGACACAGGGACCCAGTACCGCTCGGCCATCTACTTCCACGACGAGGAGCAGGAGCGTATAGCCCGGGAGACCGTGCAGAGGCTTGATGCCGAGAAGGTGTGGCCCAGCCCCATCGTAACGGAGATCGCTCCCCTGGAGCGTTTCTACGATGCCGAGGGCTATCACCAGTCCTTCTACCGCAACAATTCGGACCAGATGTACTGCCGCTTCGTCATCGACCCCAAGGTGAAGAAGCTGCGGGAGAAACACTCCAACCTGCTGAAGGCGGCCGACAGGTAGGGACTCGGGCATCTCCCCCAAGGCCTCCGAACTTTCCCATCTCCCTTGACGAGAGGGTTGCGTAACTTGGGGCCTGGGCTGTCCGTTCACCCTTCGATTTCCCTCAGGGCGAACGGACAGCCGTAGCTGTGCCTTGAATATTCCCCTATCCACCGCCGCGATGTGTCCTGTCCGGGGGGTACGCAAAGATCTCCTCGAGGGAGAAGGTTGGGGTGAGGGTGAACCCTGGACCATTCACACGCTTGAATAATAGAGAGTCCTGTTTCGAGCATGGGTCCTCTCCCGGCGCAGCTTGACAAGTGCGATGGGGAGGAATTACCGTCGGGTGAAAACTATACCCCTGAAGAGGAGGCGAGATATGGGAAAGCTGCGACACATAGCCCTGACAACGGGAAATCCCGGAAAGGTCGCTGACTTCTACAAGGCTGTCTTCGGCATGGAAGAGTTGAAGCGCGACGCCAAGGGCCAGGTGTTCCTTAGCGACGGCGTTATAAACATGGCTATTCTCAACTACAAGACCGACGACGACCCCGACGTGGGCGCCCACGGCCCCAACTTCGATGGAATACACCACTTCGGCTTCTATGTGGATGATATAGAAGGGTATGCCGAGAAGGTGGAAGAGGCCGGCGGCGAGAGGCTCACCCGCATCGCCAAGCCGGGGACCGGTGGACTTTTCGGCCATAACGCGGGCATGGGGCAAGGTCCCAATTTTGCCGAAGTCAAGTTCCGTGGGCCTGATGGCGTAATCATTGACATGTCCGAGTCAGGCTGGGAGGGCATAAGTCTCTAGGATCCATCAAGGGGCCATGCCCAGCATGTGAGCCATAAGCCTTCTTCCCATGGGATCCCTCCATCATGCGGGAAGGTTGGGTACTACCTCTTCGGCCAGCCTCTGGGCCTGCTCCATCTCGTCGTAGACCACGTCCAGGATGATCTCGTCCAGGTCCATCTGCACCAGCTCAGCCAGGTTCTCCACACATTCCCCTGGGCTACCGTAAGTTCCCGCAGTCAGTCCAAGCTCCGGGTTGCCGTACATCTTGCCAAAGTAGTCCTTTAGATGGGCCGCGGCTTTGTCCTTGTCGTTGTCAACGGCCATGTACACCCGCTTGGATAACTTGAACGTACTGGGGTCCCGGCCCTCGGCATCCAGGTACCCTTTGAGCAAGTCCAGCTCCTCGGCAAAGCGGCCCGTGGACAGGATGGACGAGCCTGTCCAGCCGTCCCCCATGCGAGCGGCGCGCCTGAGTGCCGCCGGGGAGTGGGCCCCAAACCATATAGGGGGATGGGGTTGCTGGAAGGGCTTGGGTGTTATTTCTATGTCGTCCAGCTGCCAGAAGCGGCCCTGGAAGGTCGTCTTTTCCTCCGTCCAGAGCTTCTTCATGATCTGGACTCCTTCGTCGAAACGGCTGCCGGCTGACTTGGCCGCGACTCCAAAGGCGGGATAGTAGGGTTCCTGGGTAAATCCCCCGAAGGCCAAGCCAACGATCAACCTGCCGTTGGACAGGTGGTCTATGCTGGAGAAGCTCTTGGCCAGTATCACGGGGTTCCTCAGCACCGATATAATGATGTTGGAGCCCAGGGTAATCCTGGATGTGTTTGCCGCCGCGTAGGACAGCAGGACCAGAGGGTCCAGGGCCGGCGGTGTGCCCACCACCCGCTCCATCACCCACGCGCTGTTGAAGTTATGGCTTTCGACCATTGCAAGATAACGTCGCAGCATATCTGCGTCGAACCGGTCGCTGGAAAACAACTGGGGGATGTTGATGCCGTATTGCATGTTTCCTGACCTTTCTGGCGGGTTTGGGCCACCTAGGGCCTGCGTCAAAGTCGCAGGCCGGTGGGGCTCCTGTAGGATTCTAGTTTGCCTTTAGGGTTTGCTCAAGTGCCAGGACAGGGAACATCATTGCTCCGAAGCCGTTGCCTGCGTGGTAGAATGCAGGCAATCAGCCCAAGGGAAGAAACGCCGCGCAGGAGGAAGCTATGGGCAAACTATCCATCCAAGGGATCACTCACTGGGCCATCCCTGTCAACAACATGGAAGAATCCGTCAGGTTCTACGGCGACATTTTGGGCTTGGAAAATCGCGGCCAACTGGGCAGGTCCAACATGACCTGTTTTGGGTTAGGCGACACCAATATCCTTCTCTGCGAACGCAAAGTGCCCGTAGATGACATCGCCGATAGAGATGATGGAGTCCACTACTCCTTCAACGTCAGTTCCCAAGACCTCTATGAGGCGTGCAAGCTGTTCGAGCGGGAGAAGGTCCCGGTTGTGGATCTGCACTACCGGGAAGGAGGGCACTTCCCGGGGCGAGAGCTTTACTTCCTGGATCCCAGCGGAAACCGACTGGAGCTAAGGGACGTCTCTTGGGAAAAGGGTATGCCCGAACCTTCCTTCGAAGAGATTGTCCAGTCCTGATGACCGATGGAGCCATGACCTCGTCGTCCATGACGGGCGATGCCTACCTGGAGCTGTGCCGACAGGTAATTCCCCAGGTGGAGGCGGCGGCCGATGAGATCAACCGGACCCGGGAGCTGCCTCTAGAGCTTGCCAACGCCATCGCCGACCGGGGGCTGTTCCGCCTGCTGGTACCCCGCGCCATCGGGGGTGTCGAGATGGACTTCCTGCAGTACCTGGCAATCATCCAGACCTTCGGAGAGGCCGACGGCAGCACCGCTTGGTGCGTGAACCAGAACAACGTATTTGCCACCCACTCTGCCATCATGCCCAGGGAGACCGCTCAGGAGATCTGGCGGGAGCAGAGGGCGGTTGTAGCCAACGGGCCTCCGTCTCCCGCCCAAGCTGCTGTGTGCGATGGCGGCTATCAGCTCACTGGCCGGTGGAACTTCAGCAGTGGCTGCCGTCATGCCGGCTGGCTGGCGGCGCTGACCCCCATGGGCAAGGACGGCGCGGACCGGAATGGCGACGAAGACCTGCGCCTAATGCTGTTCAAGAAAGAGGAAGCCACCCTGGTCGATGTTTGGGATGTCAACGGGCTGAGGGGGACCGGCAGCTTCAGCTTCGAGGTGAGCGGCCTGTTCGTTCCCAAGTCCAGGACCTTCAGGCCCACGGACCCGCCCTGGGCCAGCGGCCCTCTTTACGTCCTTCCCATCAGCCTGAAGTTCGCCTCAGGTTTTGCCTGCGTAGCTTTGGGTGTCGCCCGGGCGGGCCTTAAGGTCGCCGTGGAGCTGGCGGGCCGCAAGACCCCACGTGGGGACCAGTCGGTGTTGAGCAGAAGCTCTGCGGTCCAGCGCCAGATCGGGCAAGCCGAGGCTATATGGTCTTCCGCTCGGGCCTTTCTGCTGGAGGCTGCCGGTTCGGCGTGGGACAGCGCCTGCCGTGAGGGTAGCCTGTCGGTGGAGCAGCGCATACGCCTCAGGCTGGCTGCCACCAATGCTATACGCATGTCGGCCGACGTGGTCGATATTGCCTACAACATCTGCGGGGCCGACGCCATATTCGGCTCCAACCCCATACAGCGCCGCTTCCAGGACATCCACGTCATCACCCAGCAGGTACAAGGTCGGATGGCCCACTACGAGACCGCGGGCCAGTTCTACCTGGGCTTGGAGCCCGAGGGGTTGTTGTACTAGCGCATTACATAACCATGAGGCGTCAACAAGGAGGGAACGGTGAGGCCCAACAGGATCAAAGAGATGTGGAACCAGGGAAGACCTGCTACCGCAGGCTGGCTGTCGTCAGGTAGTCCGTACATCGCTGAAGCCATGGCCAACGCTGGCTACGATGCTCTGATCATAGACATGCAGCATGGCATGGGGGTGACCCCGGACGTGGCTATTGGATGCCTCCAAGCCATCTCTACCACTGAGACAGTGCCCATGGTCCGGCTGGCATGGAACGACCCCAAGGAGGTCCAATTCGTCTTGGACGCCGGGGCATACGGGGTCATCGTTCCTCTGGTGAACAATTATGAAGATGCAGTTCGGGCAGCAGGCGCTTCCAGATATCCGCCCCTGGGGTACCGCAGCCTTGGCCCCAACCGGGCCCGGTTCTACGGAGGCTCCGACTATCTGCAGCACGCCAACGACGAGATCATCGTACTGGTGATGATCGAGACCATGGAAGCGGTGGAGAACCTGGATGAAATAGCCAAAGCGCCGGGTATCGACGGCTTCTATATCGGCCCTGGCGACCTGGCGGTATCCCTGGGGCTGACCCCCGGACCTGCCGCTGTTGCGGACCCCCGCCATGCAGGGGCGTGTCAGCGGGTGCTGGATGTGGCCAATGATACAGGGCTGGTGCCCTGCCATCACGGGTCGAACGCTGAGGAAGCGGTCAAGCTCTACGCCCAAGGGTTCATGATGTGCCAGCTTGGAAGCGACATGAACATGCTGAACGCGGCTGCCGCGGCTGCTGTCAGGACCGTGTCAGCTAGCTGAAGGAGGGGCAGGCCTAGGTGTACGGGTACGTCTCCCGGCTATTCCAAGGCGGCTTGCGTTGCGTAGCCCTACGCCGCCGGTCGATCAGATTCCTGGCAGAGGTTTGACGTGGTCTTCCAGCCACTCCTTCAACTGGGCGAACCGGAAGGAGTTGGTCTCGAACAGGTGCATGAAGAATCGGTGGGCCTCATCGTTGTCGCAGTTAATATAGCTGCCGTTCTTGCGAAGAAATGTGTCAGTGGCATAGAAGGCAGTCCGCTTGTTGCCGTCGATGAAGGGATGATTCATGGCAAGGCTCTCCATCAAGGCTGCCGCTTCTTCAATGAGGCCATCATAATAGCCCATCTGTGGTCTTAGGAGGGCGGACTCAAGCGCACCTTGATCCCTGAGTCCGAGCGAACCGCCAAACTCCCGGACTGCCAACTCATGAATAGTGACGACCTCCTCAATGGTGGGAAAGTCATGCATTACGAGTCGGCCAGTAGCTCACCAAGGCGGCGGTTCCGTTCCAGGCTCGCTTGGAAATGGGCCATTACTTCGGGGCGCACCCTTTCCTGGGCCTTACCCTCTATATAGCTGCTCATAGCATCTTCCAGGACCGCCTGGAACTGACGGCCCTCCTTCTGAGCGATTTCCCTCATACCTGCCAGCAGCTCAGGTGATGCTTGACTGGAAAACTTCTCTCGAGCCACAACCATTGGTCTTCTCCTGTAAGTAATTGACCCAGTATGGAACTAGAGGGCGTGATTGTCAAGAAACGTCTTGATAAACCCAGCTATTCCTATTGCCAGGGATAGGTCCCACTACGGGGCCCTGTTAGCTACGTCCATCTTCGGCCTTGGCCCCCTGGACGTCTGCCGGGAGATCCGGAGACAAGTCCTCGGCTATTTCCTGCAACTGCTCCAAGGCAGCCTGGAGGTCCTCGACGATTTCCCCGGCGATCTGGTCCGGGGGCGGCAGGTTGGCCGAGTCCTCCATGCTCTCGTCCCGCAGCCAGAAGATGTCCAGGTTCACCTTGTCCCACTTCATCAGGTCTTCGTAGCTGAACCTGCGGAAGCGTTCGGTGTCCTGGCGCTCGTGGCGAGCTTCCGGGTTGTAGCAGGCTACGAAGTCGTCCAGGTGGGAGCGGGTCAGGGGGTTGGTTTTGAGGGTGAAGTGCCGGTTCGTGCGTAGGTCGTAGATCCACAGGTCGGGTGTCCAACGGGTCTCGCTGGCAGGCTTCCTGTCGAAGAACAGGACGTTGGCCTTGACCCCTTGGGCGTAGAAGATGCCCGTGGGTAGACGCAAAAGTGTATGAACGTCGCACTCGTTTAGCAGGTGTCGCCGTACGGTCTCCCCCGCGCCTCCCTCGAACAGAACGTTGTCCGGCACCACAATGGCTGCTCGTCCATGAATCTTTAGCAGGGACCGCACATGCTGGAGGAAGTTCAACTGCTTGTTGCTGGAGGTGGCCCAGAAGTCGGGCCGTTCCACCACCAAGCTCTCACGCTCGGCCCCGCCATCTGAGCCCACGAAGGTCAGACTCGATTTCTTTCCGAAGGGCGGATTGGTGAGCACCATGTCGAAGTTGACTCCCGGATGTGTGCGCAGACTGTCATCGACGACGATGTTGGTCTCATCTCCGCCGATGCCGTGAAGATACAGATTCATAACACCGAGCCGGGCAGCCTTTGCCACGTTATCCCAACCAAAGAGCGCCCTGTTCTGAAGGTGGTCCAACTGGCCTTGGTTCATGCTTGGATTGCTGCCGACGATGTAGTCGTGCGCCGCCAGTAGGAAACCTGCCGTGCCGCAGGCTGGGTCACAGATGGTAGTGTCAGGCTCCGGGCGGATAACGTCCACTATGGCCTGGATCAGGGGACGGGGCGTGAAATACTGCCCCGCCCCGGTCTTCACATCCTGGGCGTTGCGCTCTAGCAGCGACTCGTAGGCGTCGCCTTTGACGTCGGCGCTGAGCGACAGCCAAGTCTCACTGTCGATGAGGTCCTTGACCAGGCGGGTCAGCATGGCCGGTTCCTGAATTTCATTCCTGGCCCTGTTGAAGATGACCCCAAGGGTGCCGGGCTGATGACCGAGGGTTTCCAAGGTGTGGCGGTAGTGGGTCTCCAGCTCGTCTCCCTCACGTGCGAGCGGGCTGGGCCAGTCGCAGCCGTCCGGAATTGGAGGTGGTTGGTAGTCGGGCAGCAGCGTAAACGGCGGCTGGCTGCGCTCGTGCATCATCTTGAGGAATAAGAGGAAAGTGAGCTGCTCAAGGTAGTCGCCGTAGGACAACCCTGCGTCCCGGAGGACGTTGCAGTAGGTCCACAGCTTCTGGCCGACGGTGGAGGATGTGGTCATGAAGCTTTCTCTCGAACGCCTGAACCGAGCTGCTTTCGAGGGCTTAATTTGGCCTCACGGCCCTTAGCCCCGCCCTTGGATTTGGCGGCGGCGTGGGCGGCCTCACGCTCGGCTCGGATGCGCTCCAGCAGCACTGAAGCAGGTTCATCGCTCGGATCTTGGGGCACGAGCTTCCCCGAGAACGCCTGCTTCAGGATGCTCTGGCGCAGCCGCTCGGCACGAGTCAGGTTGGCTACGACGCTGGCCTCGGCCTGCTGGATGACCGACAGCCGGCGTTCCACCTCAGCCACGATGCGTTGCTGCTCGGCTAGCGGTGGGAGGGGGATAGGCATAGCTGCCAGTTTCGTCCCGTTGACATTCGCCTGCCCTACTTGTTGGTTTCTAACTCGGGCGATATAGGCTCGCCCATGTTGGGAGTTTATGAAGGTGCAAACATAGTCAGACGAGATGTCAGATAGAAAGGAAACTCGAATCAAATAGGACGCGAAACTAGCTTCGGGATGCAGGTCCTTGTAAACGGCACTCTTGCCGACCAATTCGGCACTGTTGGTTCTATTGAATAGCAAATCGCCGTGACCAAGGATGGTCTTCTGGGTTTCAGGGTGGTCGGCTTGCAGGTACTTCAGGTCAGAGAAATCCAAGTCACCTTCTTGGATATTCCCCATGCGGACGACCGGGATGCCAGATGGTTTAGAACTGGCCTTAGTTGATGTCCCGTATTCAATTCGTGACGAAAGTTGACTCACCGCCGCCCATGTCCACCCCTCGGGCTGTCCCGGCAGGCCGGATGTGTCCGGGCTGATAGGCTCCTTGTACTTGCCTCGGCGTTTCTCCTGGGCCCCCCATCGAGCGCGGCGTTCGGCAAGGATGCGCTCTAGGAGTTGGTCAGCGGGTTCGTAGTCGCGGCCTTCTGCACTGGCGAGCTCTGCCTCGGTGGGGACCAGCTTTCCCTCGCAGGCGGCCTTGAGGACGCTGGCCCGGTAGCGCTTCAGGTTGGCCTGGACTCGCTTCAACGCAGCTACGGAGGCATCGAGGCGGGTAAACTGCTTCTCGAGCTCCGCCACGATACGGTGTTGCTCAGGGAGGGGCGGTAGCAAGATTTCTTGGGATAGGACATCTCCATCACGCACTGCTGGGTAGCTTGTACCTCGCTGTAGCGGGTTCAGTGTAGACACAAAATCGTCATTCAAAACGAAGTAAAATATGAACTTGCGGCAGACATCATCAGCAGGATGCAAGACGCAGAAACCTGTCGACGCAACCTTGTCGTCGAATTCAGGAGGCACCATTGCAATGTTTTTGAGGTAGGTGCGCACAGTCGAAAACAGAGTGTCGCCACTGCTCACTTTCTGCCTAGCACGAGATGGGGCATCTTTGCCCAAGTACGACTTGGGGGAGACAATCCGAAATGCCCTATTGTCGATGGAAGCGATGTCCAAATATGTGAAAGACCTGTTAGGAGTCTCTTCAGGCTTGGTCTTCTCTACTGGTAGGCAGACACTTGCCAAGTTAGTCTGGGCCCAGCCGACGGGAAGCTGCGCACTCATGCGTCTGTAGTCTCGTCGGTGCTTCCTGGATCAGGTTCAGTTGAAGCGCGCCTTCTCTCACGCTCCTCAATGAGCTTCTCCACCTCTTTTCTGGTCTCTTCTTTGGTTTGAGTCAACACATCCGATTTGCTGGCTCCTGTAGTCAAACGATGGACATCTCTCTGGAGAGATTCCAGGTGCTTCTCAATCTTAACCACAGGAGGCCCGCCTCCTACTATCAAGCCCGTGAACTGTGAGAAATCGAGAGTGTACCTGTCTCTATGCGATTTACCTAACAAATTCTCGTAGTCTATATGGAATATCCAAGGTTGTTGAGTAGCGCGTTTGAATGCGTCTCCAAACAACCACCCCAAGAGGATTCTGAAATGCTGACCAGGGCCAAGATAGGGTAAGCCGTTCTTGATTACCCGTATCTGATCTATTGGCTGCTCGAGTCCATTTTCTGTGAAATATGTAGGATCTCCCTCGAAGCCGAAGTGTATGTTCTGAGCTGGGCCCTGTCCTTCATTGCGAACTACCAGTTCCATAGCCCCATGTCCGACGCCTTCAGCTAGTTCTATCCTCATGCTAATTCTTGGCTCAGTTTGTACCTCCCGCAATCGACGTGTTTCTGATACAAGTCGCCAAGTCAGCAGGGCATATGCGACGGTAGACCCAGCCACGACTCCGGTGAACACTAGGACTAGAATCTCGCCTAGCTCCATAATCGCCTCATCACTGAATATGGCATGTATCTCACCCACTCTGCCCTGGTGGTTGAATTGGTACTCATGAATCAGCCTTTACCGACCAATGATCCGCAGATAATCGTCGTGGCCGCCAATCCAGAACCAGATGAAGTCGTCACCGTCTTGGACCGCCACTGCTCGGTAGGAGGCGCTCACTCGCGCGGACCAATAGCGTCCTACATTTCTGAACCGCAACGAGGGGTGCCTGGGATTCGCTTTCAAGATTTCGAAGTTCCGGCGGGCCGTTTGTTGCACCGAGGCGGGCAGTTCTTGGAAGTGCCGCCAGAAACGAGGCTCCGTCCAGTGCATCTAAAGGGCCTTGAGGTCGCCCTTTGCCTTGGCGGTCAGGGCGTCAGCCGCCAGAGCGTCCAGCTTGCCGGTCCTCACGTCCTCGTCGAACTCCCGCTCCCATCGTTCCCAGTCTTGATCCAGCAGCCAACGGCGCAGTTCGGCGTACTCAGTCTCGGATAGGCCCAGAATGGCCTGCTGCAGTTCCGCTACGTTCGTCATCGTATCCTCCCTCTTTGTGCTTTTGGATTACTCTACCGGGGATTAGCGCTACCCTGCCAAGGCCCCGTTCAGCTCCTCAAGAAGTCCGCCCAACCCATCCTCAAACAGTTCGTATGCCTTGCCTAGGCCGCCCTGCTGGTTGAAGGGGGCGTACTGGAAGTCGCTCATCTCCATGCTGACGCTGCCCGCGATGTGGTCGCGGATGGCCTCCAGCCAACGTACCTGCTCCTGGGTGAAGGCGCGACCGGCTGTCTCCTGCATTGCCAACCAGCCTCGGAAGCGTTCATGCACGCCCTCGGCGAAGGGCGCAAGCTCGTCGGCACCGCCTATGGCGTAGCGCACCACGGATACGATATCGGCCAGGGTCCGCTGGCCCGAGCCGCGCACCTTTGACCTGTCCAGCTGCCGGTAGGCCTCCCACAGCCGCTCGGTCGTCCAGGAGCGCGGCGGCGATACCAGGGCGTCGGCCAGAGCCTTGATGTCGGCGTAGCTCAGCCGCTGCCTATAGGGGCGCTCGTACAGCACCTGCAGGGCCGTGATCTCGTCCCGGTTCTCCTCGATGTACTCCCGGAAGGACCGCACGATTGTCCTTGCCTGGTCGTCGGAGAATCCGGCCTTGATCAGGCTGTCGGCGCTCACCGTGTCGATGGTCTGCTCATAGGAGCGATGAATGTCTACCAGCCGCTGCCGCAGGTCGGGGTTCGCGGCGAAGGGTTTGGCGGCTTCCTCCAGCAGCTGACGGCGGGCCTCGGTAACCGCCGATTCGGGCGGGTCTTCCTGCCCCGTGGACTGCCGGGCGGCATCCAGGGCGGCGTCCGGGTCGGAGGCTTTCACCAGGTCTGAGGCTAGGGTCTTAAGCGGTACCCCAAGAGAAGCGACCTCTATTGCCTCACGGTCTTTGGGGGTCAGATGGCGGTCCAGTCGAGCGAGGCGACTGGCGAGAGACGAGAGGACCTCCGGGTCTCGGTTCCCCATGCTCACCAGGTCCAAGAGCTTGTCGAAGGGCACAGTGGGCTGCCTGTCGATGGAGTAGGAATCGGAGAACTCGGTCTCGGTCACGCCTACCGCATCGACAATCACGAAGCGTTCCTTGTTAGAGGCATCGGGAGTCACGGCGTTGAACTCGGTGGCGGAGATAGTGCGCACTCCGCGTCCCTTCATCTGCTCGAAGAAGCTGCGGCTGCGCACGTTGCGCATGAAGAAAATCACCTCCACCGGCTTGATGTCCGTGCCTGTGGCTATCATGTCCACCGTCACCACTATGCGGGGGTTGTAGCTGTTGCGGAAGGAGGTCAACAGGTCTTCCGGCTTCACGCCGGTGGTCCTGTAGGTGATCTTCTGGCAGAAGTCGTTGCCCTTGTCGAACACCTGCCGCACTATGCGCACGATGTCGTCGGCGTGGCTATCGTCTTTGGCGAAGATGATCGTCTTGGGCACGTCCCGACGGGTGGGGAATATCTCCGTGAACAGCCGGTCCCGAAAAGTTCGGACGACCGTGCGAATCTGGTCTTCCGCCACCACGTCGCGGTCAAGCTGGTTGGGTGCGTAGGTCAGGTCCTCCTCAAGCTGCTCCCATCGGACCTTCCGTGTCAGTCGGTCTCGCCGGTCGACGTAGTACTCAGCATTGACCGTCGCCCCCTGCTCGGTGATCTGAGTGCGAATCCTGTAGGTGTCGAAGCCCACGTTCACTCCGTCGGCCACCGCCTGCGCGTGGTTGTACTCCATGACCAGGTTCTGATGGAAGAACCCGAAGGTCTGCTTGGAGGGGGTCGCGGTTAGCCCGATGAGGAAGCCGTCGAAGTACTCCAGCACCTGCCGCCACAGATTGTAGATCGAACGGTGACACTCGTCGGTGATGATGACGTCAAAGGTCTCGATAGGAACGTCAGGGTTGTACTTGACAGGCGCAGGCTCGCGCCGAATTGCGGTGTCGAAATCCGAGAACTCCTCGCGCTCGGGGTCGAGTTCCTCGCCCGTCAGGATGGAGTAGACACGCTGGATGGTGGCAATGCAGACCTTGCTCACGGGGTCGATATATCCGGATTGGAGAAGTTGGACGTTGTACAGCTCGGCGAACTTGCGTCCTTCGTCCGGTGTGGTGAATCCCTGGAACTCACGCAGAGTCTGGCGTCCGAGGTTGCTGCGGTCCACGAGGAAGAGCACTCGCCGCGCCCCACCGTGCTTTATCAGGCGGTACACCTGGTTGCAGGCCATAAAGGTCTTGCCGCTTCCGGTGGCCATCTGCACCAGCGCCCGCGGCCGCCCTGCGGCCAAGGACTTCTCCAATTCCCTGATGGCCTTCTCCTGTACCGGCCACAGGCCCGACGCGTTCAGTGGAGGCATGGCCTTCAGCCTCTGACGCAGGTTCTGCGCCGCAAGGTAGTCACCCCGTTCTTCAGCTATCCCGTGTGTGTCGAGGTACGGCGTTTCAGAGACGCCGAGCCATTTGGCCAGCGTCTCCGGGCTGTGGAAGGAGAAGACAAGACGACTTCGCGGTTCCGGGTCCAGCCTGTTGGTGAACTGCGTCTCTGCGCCAGTGCTCTCGTAGAGGAACGGGAGCGGGCGTTGATAGGCAGGAAGGTTGTCGGGTAGGCCCGTGCTGTACTTCTCAGACTGGACTTCCACACCGGTCAGTGTGGACGCTTCAGGCTTCGCTTCGATTACTCCCGCGGCCCTCTGGTTCACGTAGAGCAAGTAGTCAGCGGTGCCGTGGCCGGGCTTCAAATCGAACTCGCGGACGGCGACACCTTTACTAGCGTACAGGTTTAGGGAGTCAGAGTTCTGCACAGACCATCCTGCTTGCTCCAGCAGTCGGTCTATGTTCACACGTGCTTGTTCTTCGGGAGTCATGTTCACATGGCTAGCCGGGACTATTCGGCGCCAATGGCCTTCCCAATTGTTGCTAGGTCCCGATCTGAGGGCCGGGGGTGCAGGCTTTGCGCAGCAGCTCCAAGGCGGAGAGGATGGCCAGGTAGCTGGTCTTGGGGTTGTTGGGGTGGGGCCGGTTTTCGAAGCTCAAGCGCATGACGCCAAAACTGCCCTTGGCTTGGATCTCGTGAACGTTGCCCGGCGCCTTGGGGTCGGCGATGACCTTCATCTTGGTCTTGTCCGCTCCCAGGCCTGCCAAGCTCAGGGTCGCGGCCACGTTGGTGTTGGCGGGAAACAGCTTCACCCCATCAATAGCGGGGCCTTCGTAGATGACCTGGGGGTCTGTGATCTCCTTGCCCTCCCAGTCGGCGAAGCCCGGAGACCCTTTCAGGCCCTCAGGAGGCTTGGTTGTGATGATGGCCACCTCCTCCAGGAGCCCCCCTCCGGCCCGGATGGCGTCGATGCCGCCAATGGCTCCCGAGGGCGCCAGGAGTTTCCTTCCCTTGGCAGCGGCCAGCTCGCTCAGCCGGCCCATCAGGGTTTGGTCCAGCAAGGCTCCGGTGCTCATCACCATGAGGTCCTTGCTCTTTTCCAGCACCCTTTCGGCATTGGCCCGCACGGCGGCGCCGGAGGCGCACTCCACAACCAGGTCCAAGCCTGGGGCATTGAGGAACTCATCTATGTCCGAATAGAAGGGAGCAGAGTCGTTCAGCGCCGTCGCCAGGAACTTGCCTTGGCCTTCATCCACGTCGAACAGGGCAACCACGCGAGCCCCGGGGACATCACCCTGGTAAATGTTCTGGGCTATGTCCCTGCCTATGGCCCCGCAGCCGATCAAGCCAACTCCAACCTGCAGATTCTGCACCACGATGACTCCTCCTAGGATCGCTGCCTGGCGAACTTGTCTATTCCTCCCACGTCGCCCAAGCCTACGTAGATGTTGCCTTGGGAATCCACCCAGCTGCCATGGCCCGGACCGCGACAGTCGAAGCGGGCAATCACCCCGCCTGCCGTATCTAGCACACTGACCCGGGCTGGCCCGTCGTTCACCCTGCCCTCGCTCACGTACAGCATCCCGTCGCTGCCGGCGGAGATGTCCATGGGCCTCTGGATGTCCGTCCACATCTCGAGGTACTCTCCCGACATGTCGAAGACCTGGATCCGGTGGTTCTCCCGGTCGCAGACGTAGACCTTATCATCGGAAACCAGCAGGCTGTGGGGCAGATGAAACTCCCCTGGGGAGACCTTTCCAGGCTGGCCCCACGATGCAATGAGAGCGCCCTGTTCGCTGAAGCGGTGCACACGAGCGTTACGATACCCGTCGGAGACGTACAAGTCGCCAGATGGGCTGGGGACAATCTCGCTGGGGTAGTTGAACGGTCCGGCCGCTCTGGGCACCAGTTCTCCAGGCAACTCGCAGCCCGTGTCCGAGTGGACGCCGTGCCGCCCCAGCAGCTGAATGGGCTTGCCGTCCAGGGTGTATAGCAGGCAGACGGAGCTGTCCCTGTCCGCCAGGTAAACGATGTCCTCCGCTATGTGGATACCGTGGGCAAACAGAAAGGCGCCGTTTCCCCAGGAGTTGACGAGGTTCCCGTCAACGTCGAATACCAGGACCGGTGGGTCCTTTCTCTGAAAGGCATATACCCGGTCTTGGGAATCGGTGGCAACTGCGCTGACCATGCCAAAGGTCTGACCTTCGGGCAGCTTGGCCCAGTCTTCACAGACGTCGTAGGTGTATTCGCCCAAGCCTACACTGACCATAACGGACCTCCTCAAGTCGGGATGGCCGGGACTGTGCCGGCATTAGAACACATCGAGGGTGAACCTGGGCCCCTCGGGGGACTCCTTGAAATCCAGGACCGAGTTTTCCAGCTGGTGGACCAGCTCATGGCCCACCAGGAGTATCTTTCGCCCTGCGTGGTCGATGGCCTGATCATCTTCCTGCTCGGCATCGATGACGATCCCGAAGTCCCCCGCCCCCGTCCAGACCGGCGGAACGGCAAGCCTGAGGTATTTTCCAGGGTCTAATTCCTTGGTTGCCAGAATGCGCGCAAACTCTTCCTTGGCGCTGTCAGTGACGGTTACCATTAACGACTTTCGAAATCCGGGCAAGCGTTGCAGGCTATCCCTTACTGCTGGTCTTTCTGCGCTTCCAGATCCAGGGAGGCGGAGTTGATGCAATACCTCTGGTGGGTTGGCGCGGGGCCATCGTTGAACACATGTCCCAGGTGGGCGCCGCACGAGTCGCACATCACCTCGACCCGTTGCATGCCATGGGACATGTCCCACTCTTCCCGGATCTTGTCTCGGTCGATGGAGTCCCAGAAGCTGGGCCAGCCGCACCCGGAATCGAACTTGGTCTCCGAAGAGAACAGGGAAGCGCCGCAGCAGATGCAGCTGTAGGTCCCGTCCTCTTTGCAGTCCCAATACTTTCCCGTGAAAGGCCTTTCGGTAGCCTTGTTCTGGGTGACCTCGAACTGCTCGGGGGTCAATCGATTCCTGTATTCCTCGGTGCTCATGGCGCCTCCAGCGTTGTTCACTTTTGCATGATACCCGATTCCATTGGGCAGGGCAACGAAGGAGATGGGCAAGTGTACTTGGGGCTAGGCTAAGGGGTAAAATGCTGTAGTTGAACAAGCCGGACCCCTGCTCAAGGCTTCCGGGAAAGGGGACATACCTTGGACTTCGTCAGCAATGAAGAGATCATACAGCAGGCGCGACGCAACCTGGTGCAAGGCGCGTGGGACTACCTTGTGGGAGGGGCCGATTCGGAGACTACCCTGCGGAGGAACCGACGCGCCTTCGACAGGATCGCCTTCAGGCCCAGGGTATTGGTGGACGTCAGCGACGTCAATCCATCCACCACCTTCCTGGGGCATCCCATGCGCATCCCGGTGATGCTGGCTCCCATCGGATCTCTACAGACCTTCGACTCGGAGGCAGGCGCAGCATCCTCCAAGGCTGCCGCCCAGTTTGGCACGATGCACGTGCTGAGCTCCGTCACGGACCCGACCCTGGAAGAGACCGCGGCCAGCGCAGACAACCCCAAGGTGTTTCAGCTTTACGTGCGCGGTGACACGGATTGGATCAAGGGCATTGTTGGGCGCGTGAAGAGGGCCGGGTATGACGCCTTTTGCCTGACCGTTGACACAGCCCACTACAGCCGCCGGGAGCGCCCCATAGTGCATCGCTGGGTTCCCCCTGCCAGGCGAGGAGGCGTGGACAGGAGCTTCCAAGCGGCAGTGACTTGGGAGACCATGGACCGCATCAAGGATCTGGTCGATATGCCATTCATGGTCAAGGGAATCGCTACCCCCGAGGACGCAGCCATCGCCGTGGAGCACGGCGTTGACGTGATTTGGGTCTCCAACCACGGCGGACGGCAGTTGGACCACGGGCTGGGATCGCTGGACGTGCTGCCCAGCATAGTCGAAGCCGTTGACGGGAAGGCGGACGTGATCGTGGATGGCGGAGTGCAGCGGGGCACCGACGTTATGAAGGCCATAGCCCTGGGCGCGAAAGCAGTAGCTATCGGAAGGCTACAGGGCTGGGGCTTGGCCGCCGATGGAATATCAGGCTTGGTGCAGGTGCTGGAGATCCTTGAGGAAGAGATGGTATGCGGGATGGGGCTGCTGGGCGTAACGTCCGTCGATCAGATCTCCTCGAGCTATGTGTGCCAGGCCGAGGCGGTGACCATGCCCCACGAGATGAGCTCCTGGATCAACATGCCCGAGGGCAGAATCCTCTAGGCTTTCTGTTCCGACAACCAGCCCTGGATAATCTCCCAGCCCTCCTGGCGTACATCATTGAACTGGTGGTCGCCCCCCGGAATGGGCAAGAAGGTCAGGTTTTCAACCTCGCCTGACAGCCTTTCCAGCTGGTGGGCCAGCCCCCTGAAGGCCATGAGGGAGTTGACGTCGTTTATGACCACGCCCTCGAGCGCGCCCACGGTGACGAGAAGAGGATGGGTCGTCTTCGGAAGGAGCTTCAGGACGTTGTAATTGTCCTCGGGACCGTACTTGTCGATAAAACCCTCGGCTGTTATCAGCAGGCCGTTGGGATAAGCCACCTCCATCAGGGCCGCCGGCCGGCCCTCTTGGATGAGGTCCCGCGCCCGGCGCTCTTCCTGATAGAAGCGTTCCCAGCCCTCGGAAATCTGGTAGTCGGAGTAGGAGAACCGGGGCGGCGAGGTGGCAATGGCGTAGCGCACCCGGGGGTCCTGGGTGTGGGCAAGGTAATAGATGGTCTTCAGCCCTCCGAGGCTGTGCCCCCACACAAGGATGTTCTTGTAGCCGCCGGCTTCGGCGAAATCCACCCAGGCTTCCCAATCGTGAACGCAATCGCTGAGGCGTTCGTAGGCCCCGCCAAAGAGCTTCCGTGAGGCGGCGTCGCGGCTCACGGGATCGTGGCCCCTGGCATTTACGCGGAGGACCGCAATGCCCGCGGCCAGAAGGGCGTCGGTAAAATCGAACAGGAGGCCCTGGGCATAGAAATTTCCCCCCAGCCCGTGGTGCAGGATGCAAAGGGCGGGATTAGAAGACCCTGATCCGCCATCTGGCTTGCGCAAAACGCCGTCCAGCCGCACTCCGTCCTTTGTCGTTACATCTACAAGGTCAACCAGCATACTCTTCCCCCTAACTCAGCATCTGCCCTTTCGTGTTTTATCTCTTGAATTCCGGGCACGGCCATTATACAGCAGGCATTGCGCCATTCATCTGGAGAGAATACGCTTAGGCGAGAGAACCGTGATGGAGGTGCAACCATGCCCTTTGGAGGGAACGATTGGCTGGCCCTGACGACAGAGCCGACCCTGGAGCCGGAAATCCCCATCTGCGACCCTCACCACCATTTCTGGGACTACCGCACCGCCCGCATCCCGTACCAGCGTTACCTGCTCCATGAGTTGGCGGAGGATGTGAGCAGTGGACATAACGTTCGCTCCACGGTGTTCGTGGAAGCCAGGTCCATGTATCGCCCCGACGGGCCGGAGGAGATACGCCCCGTGGGTGAGGTGGAGTTTGTGCAGGGGTTGGCGGCCGCCAGCGCCAGCGGGCTGTACGGCCCCACCAGGGCAGCGGCAGCTATCGTAGGACACGCAAACCTTAATCTTGGAGACGGGGTGGGACCTGTCCTTGAGGCCCTGCAGGCTGCCAGCCCCAACCGTTTTCGGGGGATACGCCACTCGGTCACCTGGGACCCGAACCCCGAAGTGGAGAACACGGCCGCTCACAAGATGCCGGGGCAGCTTGCCAGCGAGGAGTTCAGGAAAGGCGCCAGGGTGCTGGCACACATGGGCATGTCCCTGGATGGCTGGCTGTTCTTCCACCAGCTGCCGGAGCTTGCCGATTTCGCCAAGGCTGTCCCGGAGCTGACCATCGTCCTGAACCACATCGGGGGCGTAGTCCGGACCGGGCCTTATGCCGGAATGGATGACGAGGTGCTGCCGAAATGGCGCAGCGGAATTGCCGCCGTTGCCCAGTGCCAAAACATCTACGTGAAGCTGGGCGGAATCGGGATGCCCCGGACGGGATTCGACTGGCACGACCGCGCCACGCCCATCGGCTCCGAGGAGCTGGCCGCTGGGATGGCGCCCTTCGTGGAGCACTGTATCGAGCAGTTCGGCCCTGAACGCTGCATGTTCGAGAGCAACTTCCCTGTGGACAAGGTGGCCTACTCATACAACGTAATGTACAACGCCTTCAAACGCCTGACCCGCAGCTACTCAGCATCCGAGCGGGCGGCGATGTTCCACGATGTAGCAGCCAGGGTTTACAGGACCGACGCATAGGCAGCTAACCAACCGCCTGGGTCCGAGTAGCTAGGCTGGGGGAGACTGCATCCACTGGCGGACCGTCTTGGCCCATATGCCGTCCACTTCGCCCGCCTTCAGGTTCATCGCGAGGTGGTCGCAGCCATCGAATCGCAGAAACTCCACCGGGCTCCCTTCCTTCCTGAGGGCGTCTGCCAACTGGCTGGCATGGGGGATCAGGTGCGGGTTGTCATACTCGCCGATGGAGATGTGGAAGGGCACCTTGTTGCCGGCGACCTGCCTGAGGGGGCTGGCCTTATCTAAAGTCTCCTGGTCAACAACAGGCAGGAAATTCTCCACGTAGTCCGGCCTGGACGTGGCTAAGTCGAAGACTCCGGCCATGGCGAAGCAACCCTTCACTGCATTGGGCGGCAGGCCGTGCTTCTCCAGCCTGTCCGGACAGAGGGCGAGCATAGCTGCCAGGTGGCCTCCGGCTGAGTGGCCGCCAACGAAGATACGCTCTGGGTCTCCACCGTACCGGGAGATGTTGTTGTACACCCAGGCCAATCCAGCCCTGGAATCGTCCTCCGCTCCTGGGTACTTGGTCTCGGGCGCCAGCCTGTAGCCCACAGAGACAAAGATGGCGGGAAGGCAGACCACCGATGGGGCCATGAAGCCCATCCAGTCCTTGACGCCCTGTCTCCAGCCTCCACCATGAAGGAAGATCAGGATGGGCATAGGGACGCCCGGATCCTCCGACGGCATGTAGATGTCCAGTTTCTGACGCTCGTGGGTTCCAAAGGCAACGTCTAGCTCAAACCTGAGATTCTCCCTGGCTGCCTGCGAACCCTGGAGGCAGGTTTCGGCATACTGCTGGACTGCCGGCGTTGGGACTATCTGGGGTGCGCTTGTCTCGGTCATGGCGCTCCTTCCTGGCGCAGTTGTGGTGTAGGCGCAAATGTAGCACGGATTCCCGTTCCCAAGCAAAGACACGCGACTTTCGAGTGCTCTAGGGTCATGGATTAAGAATCAGCGAAGTAGTTGGCGTCCAGTTTCTTGACGGCGTAAGTGGCTTCGACTACTACACCGATACCATGTTTGATCATCAATTCTGCCAATTCCGGCCCATCGATCAAACGGATAAACTGGTTTCCCTGTGAGATTAATCGAGCTGTATCTTTGGCCGTCTTGCTGAAGGTGGCAGTGGTTATAAACACTCCTTTGCTGGCACCTTTCGCACCCAGGCTGCCGGAAAAATTACGGATCTCCGGCTCCCCTACTTGGGTGGATGTGTAACGCTTGGCCTGAATGTAAATCTTCTCCAGGCCGAGAGCATCTTGGTTCAGGATGCCATCAATACCTTGGTCTCCGCTTTCGCCCACTACTCGTCCATCCCCGTACCCCATCTTTTCCAGCAATTCAACCACGAGTCGCTCAAAGTCGGAAGGAGTTATGCCTTTCACACTATCCAGGATTTCCCCGGAGAGCATTTTCAGGTGCTGCTCATGGCTCTTGGCTATCTGTTCGTCTGGCGTGATGTTAACCGATCCTAAAGTGTCTGGTGCGAGTACAATCGGGCTCTCCTGGGATTCGGGCCACATCTTCTGCAATTCCACAAACTTGATGATGCCCTGTTGGGACTCCAAATAACTCCGCCCTGGTTGGGTAATGACCCACTGGTTAGGCTGAGGGTTGTCCAATAGGCCCGCCTTCTTCAGGTCGGTCATGGCCCAGTCTGTACGATTTCGTATCCGGGATGTGCCCGAAGGCACTGTTTCTTGTAAATCGGACTCGGTTAACGAGAACGTCTTGGCCAATAGCTTGACGAACTCCTGCCGAGTTAGAGGCCTATCGGAAGCGTCTGCGATCTGCAAGACCGGCCTGTGCAATTCGTCCAAGGTAGGTACAGCCATTCCTCTTGCCTCATCTTGTGGACTGCCCCGATAGACGGAGCGGCGCCCTAGTAGAACACGGCGTTGCCCGTGCCTCCGGTGGCGGATATGACCTCGCCCGTGGTGGCCCAGGCCTTGTCTGATGCCAGAAAGGCAGCCAGGTACGCGACCTCCGAGGCGTCCACCATCCGGCAGATGGAGTTGCCCCGGGGCGCCCCGGGCGCGTAGTCCCGCTTCTCCACCTCTTCCACGCTTATCCCCGATTTGGCAGCTTCCTCGGCCAACGCCTCGGGTGTGCGCTCGGTGCGGGTGGTCCCCGGATGAATGCAGTTTACGGTTATGCCGTACCTGCCGAGCTGGGTGGACAGTGTCTTGGTCATGTGCACCAGGGAAACGTTCCGTGCGCCGCCGCTCAGGTTGCCGGCGATGCGGGCGTTGTTTCCGCTGATGTTTATGATGCGTCCCCAGCCTTGCTCCTTCATGAATGGAATGGCAGCCCTGGCGCACCTGAGGGCTCCCACGTACTTGACGTCGAAGTCGGCCAACAGGGCCTCGTCCTCCACCGAGTCGATGGGGCCGGTGGCGTTGGAGGACCCGCCTGGATAGGAAGCGCTGTTGACGAGGATGTGCAGGCCTCCCAGGGCATCCGCGGCCTTTGCCATCAGGGAATCGACCTGTTCCCGTTTGGTGGCATCGAAGGCGATGGGAATGGCCCGCCTGCCGGTTTCTGCCTCGATCTCCTGTGCTGTCTGCTCCAGTTGCTCCATTGTACGGGAGGCCACCACCACGTCAGCCCCCTCGTGGGCCAGCTGAATGGCTATAGCCTTGCCAATGCCCTTGCTCGCTCCGGCCACCACCGCGTGCTTGTTTGCCAGTCCCAAGTCCATCGGCAACCTCCTTTGATTGGGCTAGAACTCCTCTGTCAGCTCGATTTCCTGGGCGCCTTCCATCAAGACCCGCCTGCCCAGCTCCTCCAGATGCTCTTGTCCATCGACGACGGTAGCGAAGTGGTTTCCCGGCAGCAGGCCCATCTTGCTGCCGAAGGCCGTGGAGCCATAGGGCACCAGTATCTCTTTCACGTTGATGAATCCCGGATAGACCAGCAGGTCGCCCTTGGATGGATAGATGGTGTGGTTCTCAAACTGGATGTCCAGGTCCAGATGGTCTATGGGTATCCAGGCCGCCTCTCCGCTCCAGCGCGTCTGGATGATGAAATGGCGAATGGGGAGCAGCTTCCTGATGGCGGCGCATGAGTTGGGGGCTTTCTCGTCCTCCCACCGCGCTGTGAGAACCAGGTCCTTGGTGCGTATTTGTAACCTGCCGGTGCTGGCGCCTGTAGCCACTGGTCCTCCCCTAAGTCATGGCCTGACTGCCGGAGTTAGCGAGGCCAAAAGCCTCAGCGATAAGCTCGTAGGACTTGACCCGGTCCTCGAAGTAGTAGCAGTTGGTAACGATGTTGATGTCGTTGGTGGAGTACCTCTTGGAGGCGTCAACGATGCCCAGCTTCACTTCTTCGGGGTCCCCCTGGATAACGTGCTGGGTGTACTTGGCAACATGTTCTATCTCCACACGATGGAGCTTTACCTGGGACGCTTCCTCGGGCGGCGGCAGCGGTTTGCGGTCTCCCTGCAAAGAGTCGAGGCGGGACAGATTTCGGCTGGTGGCGATGAACTCGGCCCTCTCCTTGCTGTCTGCGCAGATCACCTGGACGGAGACGTTGATCTTGGGCTGCCCCAGGAATTCCGAGGGGCGGAACTGCTCGCGGTATAGGCTGGCGACCTGTGGGCCGTGCCCTCCCGTGAACCCGAAAAACTCGGCGAAGGAGAAGGGCAACCCCATCATACCGGCAAGCTGGGCGCTGTAGTCGCTGGAGCCCAGAAGCCAGACCTCGGGAATGGAGTCCGGCGCAGGCCCCGGCTGGCTCTGGACGTTAGCGAAGGGGTGATTTTCGGGCAGGGAGCCCGTGAGAAATCCCAGCACGTCTGACACCTGCCGGGGGAAGTGCTGGGGGTCAATGGGCATCCTGGGGTAGGCCAGGGCCACTGCCGTTGCCTGGTCGCTTCCCGGCGCCCGCCCAATCCCCAGCTCTATGCGATGTGGATAGAAAGAGTTAAGTAAGCTGAAGGTCTCGGCGACCTTAAAGGCCGCATAGTGGGGCAGCATCACCCCGCCGCTGCCTACCTTGATGGTCTGGGTTTTGGCGGCAATCTGGCCGATGAGTATCTCCGGGGCGGTCCCGGCAAAGCGACCAGCGTTGTGATGTTCCGCAACCCAGTAGCGTTGATAGCCCAGCTCCTCGGCGATCTTGGCAAGCTCCACCGATTCCTGTAGAGCTTGCTGTACCGTTCCACCTTGGCGGACCGGCGACTGATCGACAATGCCCAACGTAAAGGCTTCCATCCAACTCCCCGGTGTATGATGGTGGTCTGGTATCCTGTACTGGACAATGACCCGGCTATCAGGCTAACACGGGTCAGGTGCTACTACAATATGGCCCTCTGGGTTGGGTGCGCGCCGATGACGACTTCTTTGAAAAGGAGTTGGGATGCGGGCCTCGACGAATAGGGCGGTAGTTGGAGGTAAGGCGGTTTGGAATCATCGGCTGACGGGCATGGCGAGGATATGCTTGGTAGGATGACCCACAGGTTTGCCGGGAATCCCCTGGACAGGGGTGAGCGGGAACGACGGGATGAGCGGTGGATCGAAGAGCAGAAGACCCATCCGGCTAGCAGGTTCCTGCCCATTTCCGACCTGAACATCCTCATCTCCGATAGCGCCAGTCCCGAGCTGAGGTGGCTCAGCTTCGAAGAGAAGACTCAACTGGGGCTTGATGCCAAAGTCTTCTTCTTGGGTTCCTACAGCGGCCGGTCCCACTTCGTGATAGATGTGTCCGGGGAAGACGCAGCGGTCGGTAGGCTATGTGGCGACGGTCAATTGAAGTTCGAAGATGCCCGGACAGCCGGAGAGAACCTGAGCGTCCTGGAAGCGGGGCTGGTTGCCCAAGCCAGGTCCCAGGTGGCGTGGCACAGCCGCCATGGCTTCTGCTCGGTGTGCGGGGAGAAGACCCACGCCGAGCGGGGTGGAGGTGTGAGGCGATGCCCTGCCTGCGGCGCCGAGCACTTCCCCCGCACCGACCCGGTGGTGATCGTGGTTGTCCACGACGGGGAGCGATGTCTTCTGGGGCAGTCCCGGAACAGGGCCGCCTTCAGGGGGAACCGCTACTCGGCATTGGCAGGATTCATGGACCAAGGGGAATCCGTAGAAGAGGCGGTGGCCAGGGAGGTTATGGAGGAGTCGGGCATTGGGATCAAGAACGTCCGCTATCACTCATCCCAGCCGTGGCCCTTCCCATCGTCGCTGATGATAGGCTGTCACGCCGAAGCCGCAACCACGGAGATCGCCATGGATGATGAGGAGATGTCCGATGTGCGCTGGTTCTCCCGGGAAGAAGTCCTCCTAGCCTTGGAGGGGCGCAGCGACGAGCTGACCGTACCTGGGCCTATTGCTATAGCCCACCATCTACTGAAGGCGTGGGCCACCGGCGACATCGGTCCCAGGTAGCCCCCAAGGCTGCTTAGACGTTCAGCAGCTCCTTTGTGCGGTCGTAGATGCTCTGTTCCTTGCCTACGCAGATGATGGCGGCGGACTTGGCCGCGGCCACAAGGTGCTCCCACCGGTATGGCTCCCGGGTGGCATAGAACTCCTCGAAAAGGGCTTGGTTGTGCTTGACACTGTGGAGCTCCGTGAAGTCATCCTTGCAGACAAGCTCGGCCATCCGGTTGAAGAATGCCAGGGGGTCGTACCGCTTCTCGGCGTACAGGCGGGCGAGGCCGATGGTGCGGGTGATCTCTCTGGGAGCGGTCATGCTGTTGAAGTTGGGATTGGACCAGTCGGAGGGCGGGAGGGACTCGATGCTATCGCTCACAGCCTGTAGCAGCTCTTTCTGGCTGGCGCCTGGCATGTGAGCTGAGGCGTTTTCGACCTCCTCGTCCACCAGCTTCATCCCAAGGACACACTCCGGGCCTGTTATGCCGGACATCAGCGCCAGCACCTTGTTCCGCTGGCTCACGTCGTCCTGGCCCAGCAAATACCGCCGATTGGTGGAGCCGGTGTGGATGTGGACATCCATGGGGTTGCCATAGATGGTCCTGAGAAATGCCTTGGAACCTCCTATGGCCAACGCTTCTCCTGCCCCCTCCAGGGACAAGCCATCTGCCAAGGCTTGGGCGATCATATCGGGGGTGTCGTAGTAGTCGTTGGAGCGACCTATCTGCTCCGCCAAGCTCCCGATCATCTCCGTCTCACGGGATGAGGTGCTCACGGGCAGCTTACGGTCGTCCAGCCCGTACTTGTCCACCATCTCTTCCATGGCGCTGAAGGGCATGGGCCGATCCACGTCGATGCTGTAGGGGTGGCGGGCCAGGAAACGCACCACCGGCCTCAGAAAGTAGGGCGCCCACTCCCAGCCGACCAAGTCGAGGGTGCGGAAGGTGAACACCGGATACACAAAGTAGTGGTCGTCCATGGCATTGCGGGATATGGACGAGGGGAGAAGGATGTCCATAGCCTGGCCGTGGGAAACGTTCTCCAGCAGCCACAGATAGTACTGCTGGGCAACGGAGGGAGACCTGGACTCCAAGCTCTTGTGGAACGCCTCCTCGGTAAGGGCGGTGGCGTCGCCGTCCCGGGCTGTGCTGCGAAAACCGAGCTCCAGGGAATCCCCCATGTGGTAGGAGCCGATCTTCTCGCCGTGGCTCTGGAGAGGTTCCATCTCGGGCATGATGTAAGGCCCCATTTGGGCAGAGTGAACGTGGTTGTTGCACAGGGTAACGTGCTGCACCACCGGGATGTAGGCGCTCTCGCCCTCCAGGCGCCGGTAGATGTTGTAGGTCCCGAAAATGCCGCTTACCGGATGCACCGGCCCGCCGTGGTGGTTGGCGGGCAGGTCGGTGGAGCGCACCACCGCCAAGCCTGCCGCTCGGAGTAGATCGATAACCGGTGTGCCTCCCCGGAGCTTCTCCAAAGTGGCTTCTATGATCTCCGAGGGGTCTGTCTCCTCAACAAACCTGACCAGGGACTCCACCGGCTCCGGGAACTGAACGGGCTTGAACATCCGTGATACCTCCTAGCTAAGACATCCATGAATTCGCATGGTGTTTAGTATGGCCCAATGATAATTCTTTGGGAGGCTTTGCGCAAATGGATGCCGATGGAGATTGTGAACCGTTATCGACCTTGACCCTTGGTTAGGTTATCATCTGTAGGGTTTTCCCTCGGGAAGACCGCAAAAGTTACCCTTTGTCATAGCGGGAGGGATGAATGGCGGAGTTCTTTGGAGACCTGGAACGACTGGCAGCGGACCTATACCCCTACCGGTGGCCCATAATCGCGGCGGTCGTAGCCGTGCTGGCGGGGGCCGGGGCTGTTGTTTACCGAAAGAGATGGCACCTGGCGTGGCAGATATTCCTTGTCCGTCACAAGGTGGCCGCGGTAATCATTGGCGTCCCGCTGCTGGCGCTGTTCGGCTTCATCACCTATGACCTGGGTTCGCCCCTCTTCATCAACAAGACGGTTGAGGAGGAATTCCCCTTCGCCTTCGCCGCCGATGTGCCCTCCAGCATGAGCATGGAAGATGCCGAGATGGTTATGGCGGGCATGGCGGGAATAGATTCAACCGTGGAAGAAGGAATGCCTTCGGGCATGATGCCTGCGGACGGGGAAGGCGATTCCTCCAAGGCGGTAGCCCTGAAGTCGGGCAGCTTCCGGGATGCTGACAGCTTCCACCGAGGGAGCGGTACCGCCACCATCTACCGAGCACCTGACGGCTCGCACCTGCTAAGGCTGGAGGACTTCAGCGTCACCAACGGGCCGGACCTGCGGGTGCTTCTGTCCCGTCATCCCGACCCTATGGACCGGCACCAAGTTAGGGAGGACGACGGCTTCATCCAGTTGGACAAGCTCAAGGGCAACCGGGGGAACCAGAACTATCCCATCCCTGCCGACGTGGACCCAGCCGAATACGGCAGCGTCATCATCTACTGCTGGCCCTTCAGCGTCGTCTTCAGCGTAGCGCCCCTGGCTGAGGTAAGCGGGGAGTAGATCCGACGGAGGGGTGTACGATAGAAGAAACTGAGAAGAGAGCACCTAAGGGTCTGCCCCTCACCGTCATCGTTATGGCTGTCCTGCTGGCATTTTCTATTGGCTGCCTTACCATCAATACCGACGACAGTGAGGATACTCCTACTCCGTCTAAGGTCTCCACTCCTGCCTTGGTCCCAACCACGACTCCCCTACCATCAATAGTTGCAACTTCCACTTCGTCCCATTCGGCAGAGCAGCAGTTCTTTATGCCTCCTGATGATATGGTCGATCTAATACGGCGCGTTCGGCCGGCGGTAGTCCGTGTGTCCCATGCCCAAGGCACCGGTTCAGGGGTAATCTTCAAGACCGAGGGGGAGAATGCATACATCCTAACAAATCAGCATGTCCTTCCCAGTAGCGGGACGGTCACAATTACTGTCGGTGATCAGACCCGATACACTGCCAATGTATTAGGCAAGGATGATCGCAGAGACTTGGCGGTTGTTCAAATATGCTGTGAGCAATTTACCACACTGCCCTTTGCAGACACTTCAGAGATAATGTCTGGCTTGCCAGTGGTGAATATTGGATATGCCCTGGGGATAGGAGGAGAGGCCACTGTCACCATTGGCATCATCTCGGCAGAGCGTTACAACGGGACTGCCGACGCTTGGGAGCTCCAGTCGGATGCATCTATCAACCCGGGCAATAGCGGCGGCCCTATGCTCTCGATTGACGGGGAGATACTGGGCATCAATACATACGTGATCAAGGAGTCGGAAGGAATCGGCTTCGCGGTTTCAACAGAAACCATCCAAATACATCTTCCAAGCCTGATCAGTGGGACTACCTTGCCAGCGCCCACACTTGCGCCCACACCATCCCCCTTGCCGCGTCCTACAACAAAGCCGACAGCCAGACCTACTGCCACGCCCACTGTACCCTCGGGTCCTACTAGCACACCTCGTCCAACAGCCACGCCTACGTTGATCCCGACGCCAACTGCTAGGCCAACACCTACTCCGACCGTAACCCCATCTCCAACCCCTACGCCTCTCCCGGGAATGGAGGGTATCCCGCTGTTCTACTCCACGGACAAGGTGATGAAGGAGGCCAACACCAGATTTCATTCACGTTGGCAGGCCCAAGGTAACCTGCGGATGGAAGCGACCTTCCACAACCCCGATAATGGTGGTTCCATGTTCTACGGATTGGTGTTTCGGGACATCTTGACAGAGGACTTCTTTGTCTTTGGTATCCGTGGAACTTATGAGTGGTTCTTGAGACTTTATGACCAAGAACACGAGTTGGGAGTGGAATTGGCCTCAGGGAGCGTATATAACATCGTCAATTATAGAATAGACGAGTCGAATTTCCTGGCGTTGACCGTGGTGGATGATCAGGTGGTACAGCTCACCATCAATGATACCCATGTGCACGATTCTTATACCGCTCCCTACCCTCAGAGCGAGTACTACGATATCTCCAGCTCGTCGGACACTGGACACGTGGGCAACTTTGCATGGGGGAAGACGATTACCGGGACCGATTATCTTTACATCGAGGACTTCAGGGTCTATGCAGAGGATGTTGTTTGGGTCGAAGGTGAATAGGAGGTAGAAGGCTCGTGCCGAGATACGAGATAAAGGAGGGTTTAGTGCCACTGGACTACCCGGAGAGTGTTAGCAGGAATGCACAGAGAGCGTTTCTCAATGCCACCACCTTTGCCATCGTGGATTTGATGGGACGGGACGCATCAACCGGTCAGCAGTTCATTGATGATCTGAAGCTGCACATAGATCATCTGAGGCAGATGGCTCCTGAACTCCCTGGAGAATGCATTCCCGACCAGCTAGAGGATATACACCGCTGTCTGCTTCTGTGGATTGACCATCGTTTGGAAACGTTGAGCGATATGCCTACTGAACAATTTCAAACAGAGTCTCAACAGAGATCTCTTTGGAGGGACATCTATCGGACTTTAGAAGAATCGTAGTCATTGGCTAAGCCATCTTTGTGACCATCCATCGCATGTAGCCAACCAAGCCAGTTTGCGCCCTGACCAAGACATTAATCTGGTAGGTGAGCACCGACATCATAAATTGTTGGGTGGTCTGATGTGGCCCGCGGATGCAATGCCTCTCCAGCCTGTGGGACTCTTTCACGCTCCTGTGAGATGCGAAAAGCTAAAGGTCGTGATTAGGGCATCACGAGTTGGAAGGTTCTAGGGAGGCCACAAACACAACCAGCGGAATTGCAGATGGCCTAGCAGTTTGTTGCTGGTAGAGGCTTGCTGGCTCGTTTGGAAGCTAATGACAAACCTAATTGATTCTGACATCCCCTAGATTATCGGCCAGGAGGGGTTGCGCACATGGTCTAAGCCCGCCCTGGTGGTGATCGCGTCGCCTCGCCGCCGGCTCTCCTCCAGCAGCTTGTCCTCGTTGACGGTGAGCACCCGACGGCCCTCCATGAGGACCTTGCCGTCAACAATGGTGGTGTCCACATGGCCGGCATGGCAGCTGTACACCAGGTTTGAGACCGGGTTGTACATGGGCAGCATCTCCACCTGGTTGGCGTTGATCAGCACCAGGTCGGCCTTCTTGCCGGCGTCCAGAGAGCCAATCTCATCATCCCACTGGGCGACCCTGGCCCCATCTATGGTAGCCATCTCCAGGGCTTTCTCCGCCGGTATCAGCCTGGCATCCTGGTGAATCTCCTTGTGGATGCCCGCGCAGTACATGTTGCGAATCATGTCCAGGGAGTTGTTCGAGGGCGCAGCGTCGGAACCCAGGCCGACGGTGACCCCCATGGCCATCATCATGGGAATCTTGCCATTGAGGTCGCATCCCATGGCGGCGTGCATGCTGGACGCGGGGCAGTGGGCGATCTTCACATCGTACTTGGGCAGCAGGTACATATCCCCCTCCTCCACCCAGCCCATGTGGATGCCCATGAAGTTGGGACCCAGCACACCCAGCTTGTCCAAACGACGCAGCTCCGTCATGCCGAAGGTACGGTAGGCTGTGCTGCGGTTCTCCAGGGAGGAGCTGCAGTGGGACTCCATGCCCGTCTTGTGCTGGTCAGCCAGGCGCTTCATCTCCTGGCAGAGAGTATCGGAGCCCAGGTAGGTGATGCGCACCTGGAACCAGGCTCGGATGCGGCCGTCGGCCTTGCCGTTCCAGCGTTCGACAGTCTGGGTGGACATGGTCAGCGTCTCCTCGGTGGAGTCGTTGACCAGCTGTGAGGGCATATGCCCCTGGACGCTGGACCCCAGGTCAGAGGCTGTGCGGGCGATGATGCCCCGGATGCCCGTCTCTTCGATGGCGGCAGCCGACGAATCGGGGAACTGGTTCCCGGCGTCTATGAAACAGGTGGTGCCGGAGCGGATCATCTCGGTGGTGCAGGCGATGGAGCTCCAGTAGGCGTCCTCCTCGTCCATTGCGGCCTCGAAGGGGAAGTTGCGGGCCAGGAGGTGATCCCTCAGCTCCACATCGTCGGCCAAGCCCCGGTTGAACTGCTTGGTGGTGTGTATGTGGGTGTCGATGAAACCGGGGGAGACGATTTTGCCGCTGGCGTCGATCACCCGACCGGCCAGCTCCTCCTGGGTAACGTCGCTTGCCTTCACCACCCGGCTTATGCGGTTGCCGCTGATGACGACGGAGCCGTTGCGTATGATGCGGCGGTCCTTATCGACGGTGATTACAAAGTCGGCGTTGTGAACAATCAGATCGGCGCTTTGAGGGCTTCCTGTCGTCATCATGGCCTCCTATATCTTATTACCCCAAGTATGTTATCGCCTCTCTCTTAAGGGAGAGGCGGCCCCATAGGGCGGGTGAAGGGGACAGGCTTGACCCCTTACCCCTAACTCACTCCCCAGGGGAGAGGGGACCGTCGGACTGCCTTGGCAGCGCGGTTACTGAAAGTTGGAGCGGCGGCCTTCCAGGTTGGAATGAACATCTATGAGCACTCCTTTGCCCTCAGCGTTGAGGGCTTGGGCGCGCTTGAGGGCCGGAGCGATATCCCCCGGCTGGGTCACCGTGATTCCCACGGCGCCGAGGCCCTCGGCTATCATAGCGTAGTTGCCGGACATGGTAGTTGTCCCGAACAGTTCCCTGGAAATGGGATACCCGCCCGGGTAGGTGGCCATCCCGCCGTTGTTCAGGACGATGGTCGTTATGGGGGCGCCCGCCCGGACCGAGGTCTCGATGTCCAGCCCCGACATGCCGAAGGCGCCGTCTCCCATGAAGTTCAGGCAGAACTTGTCCGGCCTGGCCAGCTTGGAGCCGATCATCAGGGGAATGCCGTATCCCAGGTGGGTGGTCTTGCCCCAGCCGATGTAGCTGTGGGGAACGGTGGCGGTGTAGAAGGGCATGATGGTGTCCCGAGGAGCGCCGGCGTCGTGGGTGACGATGCTGCGCTCCTTGTCCAGGTTTCGCTCCAGCTCGCCGATGACCCGGTATGTGTTGATGGGCACCTCGTCGGATTCCAGCAGGGGAGTCCATTCAGCGAGCCATTGTGCCCTTAGCTCGGCGATGTCGGCAGCGGTGCTGGTCTGGCCCTTCCGGCCGCTTGCGCCTAGGCGCGACTTGACCGCCTCGATCATGCCTTGAAGGGTGGCCTTGGCATCGCCGGCAAGCCCGACATCGATGCAGAAGTCCTTGTTGATATCCTCGATGCTCTCCACGTTCTGGATGAGCACCTTGCCGTCGGGTATGGGCTGTCCGTAGCTGGTCCTGGTCATGCTGGAGCCTACGGCGAAGAGGACGTCGGACTCCTGGAGCCAGCGCCTGGCTGGCAGGGTGGTGGAACCGCTTCCCGCGCCCAGGGCCAGGGGGTGGGTCTCGTCGAAGGAGGACTTGCCCGGCATGGTGCAATAGACGGGGATCTCGGTAAGCTCAGCGAACTCTCGAAGCTCGTCTGTCGCCTGGGAAAAGAGGGTCCCCATGCCCGACCAGATGACCGGCTTCCTGGCATTGAGGAGGAGGTCTACCGCATCTTCCATGTCACCGTGGGAGGGACTTTGTACGGAGCGTTTGGGTGGCTGGTAGTTCAGCGAACCATCGGGAACTTCCAGCCCTCCCACGTCGGCGGGTATCTCGAGGATCACCGGGCCGGGCCGCCCGTTGCGGAGGGCATGGAAGGCCCGGCGCATGGACGCCGCCACCTGGCTGGGATGGGTGATCACCTCGGCATGGCGCGAGACGGACTGGTAGGTGCGAGCGGGAGAGAAGTTGGGCCGCACAGCGTACTGGCCGAGGGCCGGGCCTCCAGCGAAGTAGAGGATGGGCACATTGTCGCTAAAGGTCTGGGCTATGCCGCCCATGGAGTTCTCGGAACCGGGCCCGCCCTGGGTGATAATCACACCGAACTTAAGCCGGTCGTTCAACCTGCTGTAGCCGTCGGCGGCCATGATGGCGCCCCGCTCATGGCGGAACATTATGGTTCGGATGCCCTCTTGGGCGACGGACTCGATGAGCATGTTGGAGGGAAAGCAGGAGACCCATTCCACTCCTTCGGTCTTGAGTATCCGGGCAACTGCGCCATTGACGTCCATATAAGGTTCCCCTCCGGCTGGTATGTCCCAGCTGCTGCCTGTTTTTCAGTTGGGCTTAGGAGTTATAGCTGGGGAGAGGCGCGTTTTGTAAAGCGCCTGAAACCGGGCTATTATGGCATATAGCACCTGCCCAGTCCAGAACGCCCAAAGGGCCCAGATCAAAGCAAGGAAGGCTGCCCCATGACCTATTCAAAGCTGCCCCAGCGGGTGGGAGAAGCGCCCAGGATTACCGAGGGGATGCCGCAGCTCCAGATCGGGGTCGACGCGGTGGAAGAGGTGAACGCCGAGCTGTTCAGGCGGGTCTATTCCCTGCCCTCGGTGGAGAACCAGCTTACGGTTATCTCGCCGGTGGAGGGGTCCCGGGCCCTCTGGGTGGACCCGGCCATTGACGTTGCCCACCCTGACCTCTTGCCCAAGGAGAGGGAGCTGGGACACATTCACCCCGATGGGAGCCTGCACATGGCGATGGACCCTGTGAGGGGACAGGAGGCGGTGGATGCGGGTTGGGCGTTGTTCCATCCGGCCGCCGGCACTAGGCCGGGGTTTGGCGGCTTCATGTTGCTGTACACGCCGCGGGACATGGAAGAGCTTGACGTGATAGTTGGGCTGATCGTGGACGGATACAACCACGTTGTTGGCGCATCGGTGGATGTCTCGGGCCTTGCTGAGGCTGATCCCAGATAAGGAACCCCTCCGCCCGCCTTTTCATCGAGAGCTGCGCTCCCACGACTCTGGGCCTTTCGCACCCATCAAGTGTGCGGGTGTTATCGGCGCAGGCTTCTCCCAAACACCATGCTCCGCCACCGCCCCATAGGACCTGAAGCGAATTGAATAAGACGGGGGAACCTACCGGTGCCAGCCCAGCCCTTTGAACATTCCCCTGAGATAGGCGATCTGGCCTCCGTGGGCAACGTTGTCCCATACCATCTGCCCCAGGGCTGTGGCGATGGTGTGCTCCCGGATCTGGGCCTGCGGCGGGAAGATAACCTTTGTGTCCAGATCGTCCTTGGTTACTCCCTGGATGTACTCCCTGGCCGTCCGCTTCACAGCTTCGAAATACCCTAGCTGCACCTCTAGCGAAGGAGCCTTCCAGTCTGCCAGATCCTCGGCTGAATAACCCAGCACCTTGGCATCGGCCTCCATGCCGTATTTCGCGTCCCAACCCTCGTTGGTCCACAGGAGCTCCTTGCCCTGGAGCCTGCTCTGGATGAACATGTCCACAACCCGGTTCATATGCCACAAGGTCCAGGCCATGGAGTTGCAGCCTTCCGCAGGCTGCCTGGCGACTGTCTCTTCATCCAGGCCGTCCAGCGCGGCGCTCACCATGTCCCAGTTGCGTTCCAAAGACCACATAACTGAATCTGCGCCACCCACGACTAGCTCCTCCTAAATATCGTTGAGACTTCCAGGTCAGACCTCCCGGCCTTCATGGTCCACCACGTGTACGGGCCCGCTGAAGGCTGACAGGCCAGGTTCAATGACATCCCGGTCTCCCACGACGACTATGGCTGGCTCCTTGCCCATCTGCTCTGACGCAACCCGGTTCACATCCTCAAGGGTTACGGCCTTCAGGTTGTCGCTGAAGGTCCTGCAATAGTCGTCGGCCAGGTCGTACCACACCATCTGGGCCAGCTGCTGCATCACCTGCCCGCAGGACTCGAAGGCCGAAGGGTACTGGCGCAGCAGGCCCTCTTGGGCAATCCGGTACTCTTCCTGGGTTACAGGCCGCTCCCCCTTGACTTGGTCAAGCTCCCGCACGGTCTCCTTGAGGGCTTCTGTGGTTACCTCCGTCTGTACCGCCCCTCCTGCGAGGAAAAGCGACGATTCCTGGTGCCACTCGAACCAAGAGCGGTAGCCGTAACTGTAACCCTTGTCCTGGCGGAGGTTCTTGTTGAGGCGGGCAGTGAACTGGCCGCCGAACAGATGATTGAACAGAACATAGGCGTAATAGTCGGGATGGCGACGCGGCATCGAGGGGTAGCCGACCCTGATGACGGACTGGGCTGCGCCAGGCTTGTCCAGGAGGTACAGCTTGCCTCTGGAAGAGGGGGCTGACCCATCGGCGGGAGCGCCGGAGGGCTGGCCGCCCTGCCAGTCTCCCAGGTGCTGCTCCGCTAAGGCCAGGACCTCCTCAGCCGAGGTGTCACCCACCACGATCAGCGTGGCTATGCCGGGGGAGTAGGCAGTTGCATAGTGCTGTGCCACATCATCCCGCCCAATGGTCTCGAAGGTCCCGGCGAGGCCGGCCACGGGATGGCCGAGGGCGCTCTCCCTCCCGTACATGAGCGCTGTAAGAAGAAGGTCGGCCATGGCCGTGGGGTCATCCCTGAGGCGCCTGACCGTTGTCAGACGCTCGTTTCTCACTCGCTCCACCTCCGCATCCGGGAAAGTGGGATTTCTAAGGACGTCGGAGACCAACTCAAGAGCCCTCGGTAGTTCCCTCGCAAGGGCTTCGGTGCCGATTACGGTATGCTCCTTGCCCGTCGATATGGAGAGGTGGCTGCCAAAAAACTCGAACTCGTTGGCGATGTCCTCGCTGGAACGGGAGATGGTGCCTTCCTGGAGCAAGGATGACGTAAGAGACGCCAGACCCGGCAGGCTGGCTGGGTCGTCAACGGACCCGGTCTTTAGAATAATGCCCAGCGCGATCATGGGAATCTCCGGCTTTCGGATGACCACGAGGTTGATGCCATTGGACATCTTGTGGCGTTCTGGGAACGGAGGTTCGAATCGGGGAGCAGGGGCCGGGTCAGGCTTGGCGGAGCGATCGACCTGGGATGAAGAAAAGCTCCGCTCAGGTTCGGGCAGTACCGAGAGCCGCACCTGGTCTTCTCCGAGGTACGTGTTGGCCACTCGCATAACATCGTCGGCATCCACTGCAAGGTAACGCTCCATGTCGTGGTTGATGCGATCGGGATCTCCGGCCAGGACATTGAAGGAGTTCAGCCGGTTTGCCCGCCCGCCAAAGCCTCCTATGCTTGCCATTTGGCGGGTGTGGTACCACTCCACCCGGTTCTTTGAACGGGCCAACTCTTCAGAAGATGGGGCTTGGCTGCACATTTGCTCCAGCTCCCGATGGACAATCTCCTCGATCTCTGAACAGGAACGGCCCTCGGAGGCGGTGACGTCGATGCTGAAGTCCCCGGCGATTTCCTGGTCGTCATGGTTGGCGCTCACCCTCTGGGCGGCCTGTTGGGTGTAAACGAGGCTGCGATACAGGCGGGACGTCTTCCCGTTGCCGAGGATGTCCGCCAGTATGGCCAGGGGCGCTTCATCCCGGTGGAACTTGGGCACGGTTGGCCAGGCAAGGAAGAGGCGAGGCACCAGCACACGATCGGACAAAGTAAGCTCGACCCTACCCTGAAGGGAGGAGTCGGTGCGGTTGATGCGGCGAAGCGCCGGCCCCGGAGGCAAGTCTCCGAAGTACTGGTTTACCAAGTCGATAGCGTGCTGTGGGTCGAAGTCTCCGGCGATTGCCAAGCTTGCGTTGGAGGGGGTGTAGAACTGGCGGAAGAAGGAGTGGGCGTCCTCCAACTTGGCTAAGTCCAGGTCCTCGTGATATCCGATGGTGGGCCAATGATAGGGATGGGGGGCCGGGTACAGGGCTTCCTGGATACGCAGGCCGGCCATACCGTAGGGCCTGTTCTCATAGCTCTGGCGCCGCTCGTTCTTCACGACGTCCCTTTGTATGTCGAATCGCTGCTGGTCTAGGGCGTCCAGGAGAAAACCCATCCGGTCCGATTCCAGCCAGAGTGCCAGCTCCAGGTAGTTGGACGGCACGTTCTCCCAGTAGTTTGTGCGGTCTCCGCTGGTCGAACCGTTCAAGGCTGCTCCCACCTCGGTCAACGGCTCGAAGAAGCTGGAGTTGTGGTTTTTCGAACCTTCGAACATCAGGTGTTCGAACAGGTGCGCGTAGCCGGTCTTCCCCGGCTCCTCGTCCTTGGAACCGACGTGGTACCAGATGTTGACGCTCACCAGGGGCAGGGTATGGTCTTCATGCAGGATAACGTCGAGTCCGTTGGACAGGGTCAACTTCTCGAATGCGACTTGGTACATTTTCCTTCTCACTCCATGATTGCGGGAATGGCTCCAATCATCTGATTGGGCCGTGGCTGGTTGCTGAAGGCTATCATAGCAAAAGTTGGGTCTTTGGTCTTGCGGATTCCGCGAAGGAGGAAGGGCATTCGAGGGAGCGGGAGAGAATCCCGGCCTTTCGTGCGGCAGGGCTGGAAATGTGCTACGGTTTCGAATACGATTGACGGAGTGCGGTAAGGGGAGGGGCCATGGTGAGGGCCGGCTGGTACTCTGAACATCCGTCTGCCTGTACTTGCGCGGACTGCTCCGAAAAGAAGGCCATTGTCCGAAAGCACGGCAAGATTGGGCGCAACTCCAAGTGCCCCTGTGGCAGCGGGAAAAAGTACAAGAGGTGCCACGGCCAGTAAATTCGGACCGAAGGCGGCGCCACCCCCACACCCCACAATAGAGGTGGAGAAGTACGTGAACTCCAAGTCCCTCGACGATCTGTGCATAAATGCCCTTAGGTTCTTGTCGGTTGACACCGTGGAAAAGGCCAGGTCCGGGCATCCCGGCGCCCCCATGGGGGCTGCGCCCATGGCATTTGCGTTATGGGACCGCTTCCTTAAGCACAACCCTAAGAATCCTGAATGGCCCGACCGTGACCGCTTCATCCTTTCGGCTGGCCATGCCTCCGCTCTGCTGTACTCCCTCCTGTACCTGACGGGCTATGACCTGTCCTTGGAAGAGATAATGTCCTTCCGGCAATGGGGCAGCAAGACTCCCGGCCATCCTGAGCATGGGCTGACCCCCGGTGTGGAGGCAACCACCGGACCCCTGGGCCAGGGATTTGCCAACGGCGTGGGTATGGCTATAGCTGAGAGATGGCTTGCCAGCACCTTCAACCGTGACGGGCATGAGATCATTGACCACCACACCTACGCCATCGTGTCCGACGGCGACCTGCAGGAAGGCATCTCAGCAGAGGCCGCCTCCTTGGCTGGGCACCTGGGCTTGGGCAAGCTGGTGTACCTGTACGACGATAATCACGTTTCCATCGAGGGGCATACTGACCTTTCCTTCAGCGAGGATGTGGGACAGAGATTTCGCGCCTACAGGTGGCAGGTGGTTGGGCCAATAGATGGCATGGACGTTTCTGCCGTGGAATCGGGTATTAGCGAGGCAAAGAGGGAAGCCCGTCGTCCCAGCCTGGTTATCTGTCGTACCGTCATCGGCTACGGAAGCCCCAACAAGGCTGGGACGGCGGCGGTGCATGGAGAACCCCTGGGAGCGGACGAAGCCCGGCTGGCTAAGGAAGCCCTGTCCTGGCCCATGGCGGAACCCTTCGATGTGCCCCCGGAAGCCCTGGCCCATTTCCGCCACGCGACCGAGTGGGGCGGCTCGCGGGAGCGACTGTGGCAGGACAGCCTGGAAGAGTATGGCCGAGCATATCCCGACCTGGCCCGCAGGTTGAATGATGCGCTTCAGGGGAGGTTGCCAGAAGCTTGGGACTCGGAGTTGGGGGAGCTGTTTGCTTCCCAAGAAAAGCCGATGGCAACACGGGAAGCGTCCGGCCGGGTGATGAACGCCCTGTCTGAACGTATCGGCACCATGATCGGAGGTTCGGCGGACCTCGCTCCCTCGACCAAGACGATACTGGACGACCGAGGCCACTTCAGTGCGACGGAGCAGGGGAATAACCTGCACTTTGGCGTGCGGGAACATGCCATGGGCGCTGTCTCCAACGGCATTGCCCTGCATGGCGGGCTGGTCCCCTACACGGCGACGTTTCTGATCTTCTCCGACTATATGCGCCCGCCAATTCGCTTGGCGGCGCTCATGTCCCAACAAGTGGTCTTTGTGTTCACCCACGATTCCGTCGGATTGGGGGAGGATGGCCCAACTCACCAGCCCATAGAGCAGCTGCTGGGATTGAGAGGGGTCCCCAACCTGGTTGTCATAAGGCCAGCCGATGCGCTGGAAACGGTGGAAGCATGGAAGTCGGCATTGCAGCGGCACGACGGGCCCACCGCCATCATCCTGAGCCGGCAGAATCTGCCTATAATGGACCGGAGCCGAAAGGGAGACGGGGATGTGCTCCAGGGCGGGTACGTCGCCTGGGAAGCGGCAGACGTTCCCAAGGCGATCCTATTGGCCACCGGGTCGGAGGTGGATATCGCCATGCAGGCAGGCAAACTATTGGAGGGCAAGGGCATCCCAGTGAGGGTCGTGTCCCTGCCTTCATGGGAACTCTTCGACAGCCAGCCGGAAGCTTACAGAGATGCGGTATTGCCCCCCGGTATCACAGACCGGGTGTCTATTGAAGCAGGTACGCCCCTTGGATGGGAGCGCTACGTTGGCCCTGCGGGCGTCATCATTGGGATACCCCACTTCGGCGCTTCGGCCCCCGGAGGGGTTGTTTACGATAAACTGGGGTTCACCCCGGAGCGGGTGGTCGAAGAGGTTGAGAAGCTGTTGGGGGGCGGCTTGGCATGAGCCAACAGGTCGCCATTGGCGCGGACCACGCCGGATTTCTCCTTAAGGAGGAGATCCGTCCCTGGCTTGAGTCCTACGGATGCCATGTAGTTGATGTTGGCGCCTTCACCTATGACCCTGTTGACGACTATCCCGACTTTACGGCGGAGGTCGCGCGCCTCGTCACATCGGGGGAGACTGAGCGAGGGATCATCGTCTGCGGAAGCGGGGTGGGTGCCTCGGTAGCGGCCAACAAGTTCCCTGGAGTGCGGGCAGGACTATGCCATGACACCTATTCGGCCCACCAAGGGGTCGAGCATGACGATGTGAACGTCCTGTGCATGGGCGCCAGGGTGATAGGCATCGAGCTAGCCATGGAAGTGATCAGGGCGTTCCTGGCGGCACGCTTCAGCGGCGAAGAACGCCATGCCCGCCGGTTGTCCAAGGTGCTTGCCATCGAAGAAAAACACCGTGGAAACCTGGACGCTTCAGGTCCCGCCAGCGCAGGCTAATCTCTTCCCGGCGATCCGGGCGAGGGGGTCATCCATGGATCTGGGTATGATCGGGTTGGGCCGAATGGGCGGCAACATGGTCCAGAGGCTGCTTCAGGGTGGGCACAACGTCGTCGCCCATGACCGGAGCGGCGAAGCGGTTGCCTCCGCGGCATCCCAAGGCGCAACCGGAGCGGGCTCAATTGAAGAGTTGGTCGGAAAACTGGCCCAACCCCGCTCCGTATGGATCATGGTCCCCGCTGGCCAGGCCACGGAAAGCACCATCGAAACCCTCCTTCCCCTGCTTTCGCCGGAGGACACCATCCTCGAGGGCGGCAACAGCAACTACAAGGACAGCATGAGAAGGGCCGAGAAGGTGGCTGCCCACTCCATCGACTACCTGGACGTGGGCACCAGCGGAGGCATCTGGGGGCTGGCCGAGGGGTACTGCCTGATGATAGGCGGTCCGGAAGCGGCTTTCCGCCGCAACGAACCGATCTTCCGCACCCTGGCGCCGGGGGAAGACCGAGGGTACGTCCACGTGGGACCCAGCGGCTCCGGCCACTTTGTGAAAATGGTGCACAATGCAGTCGAGTATGGCCTTATGGAAGCTTACGCCGAGGGCTTCGAGATGATGGCGGCAAAGTCCGAGTTCGAGCTCGACCTGGCCAGCATAGCTGAGACCTGGCGTTACGGAAGCGTGGTGCGCTCATGGCTCCTGGACCTGGCGGCTAAGGCCCTGGAAGAAGACCCCGGTCTGCGCAGCCTCCAGTCCTACGTGGAGGATTCTGGGGAAGGCAGGTGGGCTGTGGAAGAGTCCGTTGAGCTGGCTATTCCAGCCCCGGTGATAACCCTGTCCCTCCAGCAGCGCTTCCGCTCCCGCCAGGAGCAGCCATTGGGAGGCAAAATGTTGGCCGCCCTTCGGAACCAGTTCGGAGGCCACGCAATCAAGAAGAGCGACCACTGACCCTCTTCGTTGGCGCATCTCCATGAACAGCGACAAGGCCAATCTAGTCCCGCGCCCGTCGGTGGGACCCTACCCGCGGCACCCCCTTCATGAGTACCTGGTACGCGCGGCCGAAAGGCTGGGCGATAAGCCTGCGATCATAGACCGCGGCCAGAGTATGACATTCTCTCAACTCCAGCAGAAAACGATTAGCCTGGCGTCGTCCTTGGCCGACTTGGGAATAGGCAAGGGAGACCGGGTGGCCATCTTTGCACCAAACTGCTGGGAGTACGTGGCCTCCTTCTACGCCATCTCTTGGATTGGCGCAACGGTGACCACCCTGAACCCTTCGTACCGGGAGCGGGAGGTGGAATTCCAGCTTCGGGATAGCGGCGCCAAAGCCATCATCCTGGCTGAGTCCCTATACCCTGTACTTGATTCCATGCTTCCCCATGCTCCCGAACTTCGGCATCTGATCATCATCGGTGAAGAGACACCTGGGCGCGGTCACTCCTTCGAGCGATTTACAGGTCTCGGCACGAGGGAATTGCCCGCGGTCAATATCGACCCTATGGAGGATGTAATAGCCCTGCCTTACTCCAGCGGCACTACCGGCCTGCCCAAGGGAGTGATGCTCACCCATTTCAACCTGACCAGCAACGTTCAACAGCTTATCGGTCGTATTGGAGAGATAGGTGCCCCAAGGCAGGATGATGTGCTGATGGTCCACCTGCCCCTCTACCACATCTATGGCATGAACGTGATCATGAATGTCGCCGTAGCCCTCGGGGCCACCCAGGTGATGATGGGACGCTTTGAAATGGAGCAATTCCTGAAGCTCCTCTCAGACAACAGGGTTTCGGTCCTGTATACAGTGCCTCCCATTGTGCTGGCGCTGACCCAGCACCCGGAAGCCCAGAATTTCGACCTGTCGTCCCTTCGCCTGTGCTTTGTGGGCGCCGCCCCGATGTCCGCAGACCTGCAAAACAAGCTAGAGTCCACGACGGGCATAACGACGGTGCAGGGTTACGGGCTTACTGAGAGCTCACCTGCAACCAACGCCGACTTCATGGAACCGGACCTGAAGAAACCCGGCTCCATAGGCCCGTCCCTGCCCGATACCGCAGAAATGGTGGTCGACCTGGAGGCCGGGGGAGCAGAACTGCCCAAGGGTGAGCTGGGTGAGCTGATCATCAAGGGGCCGCAGGTGATGAAGGGGTACTGGAACAACCCCGAAGCGACCGCATCCACTCTGCGCGACGGCTGGCTGTATACCGGGGACATCGCCACCATGGATGAAGACGGTTACGTTTACATCGTTGACCGGAAGAAGGAGCTGATCAAATACAAGGGCTTTCAGGTAGCGCCTGCGGAGCTGGAGGGCCTGCTGCTGGAGCACCCGGCGGTCTCCGATGCCGCAGTCATCGGCATTCCTGATGACGAAGCTGGCGAGGTGCCCAAGGCGTTTGTGGTCGCCAGCGACACTGACCTGACGGCAGCCGAGATAATGGAGTGGGTAGCGGGACAGGTGGCTGGATTCAAACAGGTGCGGCAGGTGGAATTCGTGGACCAGATACCCAAGAACCCCTCAGGCAAGGTGCTGCGACGGGTGCTCGTGGAACGGGAGCGGGGGCAGACAGAGGCCTAGCTGGTTCAATTCCTCCGATAGGTGTCTCGTCGATGACGGACATCCAGGACAAAAATGATGCGTTCTCTTGCTTGGTATGTGAAAAACACCCGCCAGTTGCAAACCCTTAGCCTCTAACGCACCGTGTGGCCGCGAACACGAGCTACATCACCGTGGGAGGTTGATGCCAAGCGCTCCAGGGCAGTGAACACACGTTTACACACTTCCGGATCGATGTTTCGGAGACTTCTCTCGGCGCGATTCGCATAGGCGATTTGCCAAGTCACAGCCCCTGCTGTCGATTCAAGTCCTCGTGGGAGGCCACTCTCCCTTCGATAAGGTCCAATTCGCCCTCATCTAGCGAGGCCAGAGTTTCCTCATTCAGCTCTTTATCATCGTGGGGCGCATCTAGCAGTACATTGAGCAACGGGTCGGCCGCATCCCGCACATATTCCACGAATCGTTTTACTGCGTGCAATTCACTGTCGGGCAGCTGGTCGATGAGTTCCTTCAGGGTATCTTTGGTTGTCATCGTACCCTCTCGTTGGGGCGGTATTCATCTCCCCGGCGGCGTTTGACTAAGGCCCAAGCCGCAGGCAGGGTCAGGGATGCCAGGTAGAGCTTTATCAGGTCGCCGAGGACGAAGGGATAGAGTCCACCCACCAACGTCTTCTCCAAGGTGGTGCCCCCAGCGATCAGGTCTCCAAGGGGCTGGTTGGCCAGAGGGTGTATCCACTCAATGCCAATAAGGACTGCCAGCCAAATCAGTCCAGGCACGTAGAGGACGATGTTCGCCGCCAGCAAGCCTGCCAGCAGCCACGGTCCCCGGTCATAACCCTTCCGGGCCAGCCATCCGGCCAGCCAGGCAGCGCCTATGAAACCCAAAATGTAACCGCCGCTGGACAGGTCCCACAGTGGGATTGCGGACCCCTCCCATAATGCGTCGGAATTCCCCGCCCACGGAAAGAGGAAGTGGACCGTCTGCCCTTCCAGGTTCAGCCCTGGAGCAAACACCGGAGCGCCAACCATCCCAATCAGCATGTACAGCGTCAGGGATGTCGCGCCGCGCCAGGGTCCCAACGCTGCCCCGGTGACGAGGACGGCAAAGGTCTGCCCAGTTATTGGAACCGCTGTCCAGGGCAGGCGGATTATGATCTGGGCGCAGAAAATCACGAGCCCGGTGAATGCCAACACCAACACAGCATCGTGGGCCAAACGTGCCAGCCTGCTGTCGGTGTTCCATGCGGGAAGGATGTTGTCTGCGAGGGTTGGGATGGGTGGTGAGAGCTTCAAGGCTTCCTCATGCTGAGATGAGATTACGCTGGGGAAGTCCCTACGAATTACTACCAGAAGGTGAACGGGATTTTAGCACCGCACATTCATTGGGTCAAACCTCCGAAGTGCTTCATAATAAATGTTACCGGGGCGGGTATTGTTGCTTCATAAATCATGTTACCGAGGAGTGCATGAAGAGAGGCAGCGTACAGGACTACGCAGAGAGCATGAAGAAGCGGTACAGGAAGTCGGGACGGGCAGAGCGGGGGCGGTTATTGGACGAGTTTGTCGAGGTGACTGGATACCACCGGAAATCGGCGATCCGGCTTCTGAGAGGTAATGAAGGAGGTGCTGGTGCGAGGGGGCGAAGGGGGCGTCCACGGGAGTATGGGGTGATGGTGGTAGTGGCTCTGAGGCAGGTGTGGGAGGTGGCGGACTAGGCCCTGCGGGAGACGGTTGGCGCCATTCATGAAGGAACTGGTGGAGAGGCTGGAGGTGTGGGAAGAAATGGTTCTGTCGCAGGAGGTGTGTGAGGCTTTGTGTGGTATGAGCGCATCGACGATAGACCGGTTGCTGCGTCCCTACAAGGAGCATAGGCAGAGGCGACCATGGACAAGCGGAACCAAGCCGGGGAGCTTGTTGAAGGCGTCGATTCCCATCCGCACCTTCGGGGAGTGGGGGCTTCCTCCACCAGGGTATCTGGAGGTGGACTTGGTGGCCCACTGCGGGGAGAGCACCGAGGGGTTCTACCTGAACACGCTGACTGGGGTGGATATTGCGACAGGCTGGGTGGTGTGTCGCGGGGTGTGGGGAAAGGGGCAGGACCGGGTGGGGGGTGCTGTTCACGAGCTGGCTGGTGCGTTGCCCTTCCCCCTGGTGGACCTGCACTCGGACAATGGTGGTGAGTTCATCAATCATCATCTCCACACCTACTGCCGAAACCAGGGGATCACCTTCACCCGCTCCCGCCCGTACCGCAAGAACGACAATGCGCATGTGGAGCAGAAGAACTGGACAGCAGTACGCCGACTGGTAGGCTATGACCGCTACGCCAGCAGGGCAGCCTTGGAGCACCTCCAGGAAGTGCACCGGCTGGCCTCTCTCTACCTGAACTTCTTCCAGCCGGTGCGGAAGATGGTCCACAAAAGTCGCCAGGGCGCCCGGGTCCGTCGCATCTATGACACTGCCCGGACGCCGTATCAGAGGCTGTTGACGTGGGATGTGCTCACACCAGAGGCTAGGGAAGCTCTACAGCGTCGGTACGAGGGTCTCAACCCGGTGCGCCTCAAGGCCCAACTCGATGCTGCATTGGAGGCCCTGTGGACAACAGCAGAACCCCATCCAGACAACCAGCTCCCGGTAACCAGGACTTTTGAAGCATCAATGCCCCTTCGGTAACAGCTATTTTTGACGCACTACGGGCTGGCGCAAATTCGTGGTCTCGCAGGGCTCCCGGTGCTAGAATGCGGGGACTAAGACTGGTCGGAGGGGTAGGAATGGAAGGTAAGATCATACTTGCCGGGGGCGATGAGTTTCGAAGGGACTGTATCTCCATGGACCGGCACATCGTCTCCTCCGCTTCAAATGTCCGGCCCAAGGTGCTGATCATTCCTACAGCTGCTGTTACCGGTCCGCAGAAGGCAGCTAACGATGGCGTGGTGCATTTCTCCGGCTTGGGAGCGGAAGCGTCAAGCCTTATGGTCCTGAACGCCGAGGATGCTAACGACGAATCTTTGGTCGGGCAGGTTCTGGACCACGACATCATCTACTTCACCGGAGGCAGCCCCGACCATCTGCTGGCAACCTTGGGGGGGTCAAGACTGCTCGCCAACCTGATGACTGCCCTGGAAAGGGGCGCCGTCGTTGGTGGGTCCAGCGCCGGGGCTATGGTAATGGGTTCCAAGATGAGGCGGCCAAGAGCCGGGGGATGGGTGGACGCATTGGGAATCGCTCCCGGACTCGCTGTGCTGCCCCACCACGAACGGAGCGAGCCTGCCGACGTCTGTCGAGAAATGGTGGAGAACGCCCCTAAGGGGCTGACGTTCCTGGGTATCGATGCCCAGTCCGGCTGTTTGGGTGTCCCGGGGAATTGGGAGGCGCTGGGCTCGGGCAGAGTCACCCTGTATAGAGATGGGTCCTGGGAGATGTTTTCGCCGGGGGAAACCCTTCCCTCGGATATCTAGGGCAGGCGAGAGTCCCCCGTCAGGTACTCTTCCACTTCCCGCAGGTCTTTAAAGGAGTCTACGCTCCGCCAGAAGGCCCGGGAGCGGTGGGCGCTCAGCCGGGCTTCCCGGGCCAACTCCGGGTAGGTGGAAGTCTCATGGTCACCCAGCTCTGGTAGGCGGTCTTCTATATCCCTTGAAAACACGTAGATTCCGCCGTTTATCCAGTAAGGAAGCTGCACCTTCTCCCGGAAGCCCTCCACGTCGTTACCCTGGTTGATGTCCACCAGCCCGTATGGGCTGACAAAGGGGACCACCATGATCGTAGCCAGGTGGGAGGGATTGGACTTGACCCTCTCGTCGAAGGAATTTTGGAGTACCTGGACAGGCTCTGCGGTAATGATGTCGCCGTTGGTTATGATAAAGGAGCGTTCGCTTGGGGGAAGGGAAGCGATGCCCTTGCGGATGGCGCCACCCCTGCCGAGGGGGCTGTCCTCCACACAGTAGTGTATTCGTACGCCGAAGGAGGAGCCGTCGCCGAAGTAGTCCCGTATGGCTTCCCAGCGATATCCCGCCAGGAAAACTACGTCGGACACCCCCCCCTGCTTCAGCCACTCCATCTGGTACCAGATAACGGGCTTTCCATCCACAGGGACCATTGGCTTGGGCACGGTATCGGTCAGCGGCCTTAGCCTCTCGCCTCTGCCCCCTGAAAGAATCAGTGCATACATATTTACGCCGTTGGGGAAGTGTCCTGTAGCGGGTCCGCGTTCCAGATGTTGAATTGCTGAATACTATAACTTTCCCCAACATCCCCAGTCAAACCAGCTTGAAGAGTCTGGAAATTCTGTAAGCTACCAATTGATATGAGAATATCCGATGGTCGTTCGCGGAGAACCCAAGGTTGATGCATGGTTGGGAAGTGACCATACTCCTAATTCTACACTGTCCTCACACAACTACCGCCTTAACAGAGACTCCCCGTAAAGTACCTCGCCGACGGTTGTTGAACTACCCATGGAAGACAGTTGACAGGGTGCCGAGCACTGGCCTTCATTTTGGAACGAAATGTGATGTAGTGCAGCCCTGCTTGATGTATAAGAAAGGCAAGGCGCCAGTATGGCTCAGAATATTCAGAAACCTCCCGCAGTTGCACGAGTGGGCGTAACCACGATGAACAGTGATAAGGGAAACCGACTTGACGAGTGTTAGAATTTGATCGGGCGACCGCATATACAATAGGCTATTGATGAAGAAAATGAGACACATTGAATTAGTCAGGACGGAATCACGCCTAGTCGAAGTCGTAGACCACATTTCAAGGACGCCGCGAGTTGCAGTTGACCTCGAGTCAAACGGGTTTTTCAGGTACCACGAACGCATCTGTCTCGTGCAGCTCTCATCAGCCGATACCGCCTTCCTCGTTGATCCTCTAGCGATAGACAATCTCCAAGTACTTGGAGACCTTTTCGGTGACTGTTCGGTGGAGAAAGTCTTCCATGCAGCCGACTACGACTTCCGCAGCATCGACAGAGACTGGGGATTCCGGATAAGCAATTTGTTTGACACTAGCATTGCCGCCGCCCTCATAGGCTCCCAGCAGCTAAGCTTGCAGTCTGTAGTGGAGGAATGCACGGGGTCAAGGTTGGTTAAGCACCGGAATCTCCAAAGGTCAGACTGGACGCTACGACCCCTGAGTTCTGAATCGCTAGAGTACGCAGCAGACGACGTTCTATACCTTCTGAGGGTTCGCGAAACGCTATCGGCACGGCTAAGGCAGCTATCACGGTTTTCGTGGGCGAAGGAGGAGTTCGAGCGTATGGAGAAGGTGCGATACACTCCTCCCGACCGCGGATCGGAATTCCTTTCGATCAAGGGTAGCCGTGACCTAGACGGGAGAGGATTGGCTGTACTAAGGTCTCTTTCCCGATTTCGCGAGCAAGAGGCCATTCGACTCGACCGTCCTTTGTTTAAGGTGATAGCGGATTCTGTGCTGGTCAAGCTGTCATCCAGCCCTATGGCCGATCTCTCGAGCGTCAAGGGACTGGGCCGGTTCGGCCGTCCGCCTGCCAATAGGGGCCTGAGAACTGCAATCAATGAAGGGATCAGTTCTTGCCCAGTGACTCGTCCGATTCGGACGGTGCCTCCAGGGAAATTGAGTGCAGCAAAGCGTGCGAGGGTTAGAGATCGCTTGAGTACGTTCAAGATGTGGCGCAGTCAGTTGGGCAGCGATCTAGAGATGGACCCAAGTCTGCTCTGGCCGACTGTTAGTCTGGAACGTCTGGCTCGGTGCCCCGCTAGTTTGCACTCCGAACTCGTTAGTCCCGATGTCCGAAGTTGGCAGAGTTCTGAATTCGCCCCGGCGTTGAGGAAAGTTCTCGCAGCTTTCAGATAAGGTGCCTCACAACAAGACCTTCAAACTGAAAATTCGCATTGAACCCAAAGTTCTATGCAGAGTTCGTGGTCTTGATAGTAATTCCTTGCTCAGGCACTCAAGTGCGAACGAACTTGATTCCCGTACCAGTCCTTGCAAACCGCTATTCATCGGCGGAAGAGTGCGCTAGTGCTCTCTGGTGACTTCCTAACAAGAGACGTCGTTAAGCACCTGGAACGAGTTTGACCTCCAATTACACCACTCCAATTGACAGCCTCATCGCAAATAGCCTAACCTCCTGACGAAACGTTAGCGGAACACCAATACGTTCTTGGGAGGTGTAACGATATGGGAACAATGGTAGGCTACGGAAATTTCGTTTACGAGGCCCTGGAGGAATGGGAACAGCTTCCGGAAGGCTGGTCACTCAAGGAATGCCCCGGTGTAGCTGTGGACTCACAGGACAACATATTTGTGCTTACCAGGGGGGTCCACCCCATCATAGTATTCGACCGTGAAGGCAAGTTCCAACGCTCCTTTGGCGAGGGTATGTTCAGCGAAAACCGCACCCATGGACTCTACGTAGGCTACGATGATTCGGTCTGGGTGGCTGACGACGGTTTGCACACGGTCCAGAAGTTCAGCTCCAGGGGCGAACGCCAGATGGAGATCGGTCAGCGAAACAGCCCGGCGCCCAAGTGGGGTGGGCAGCCCTTCAACCGCCCAACCTCGGCGGCTGTCAGGCCCAGCAATGGTGACATCTACATCTCAGACGGCTATGGCAATGCCAGGATTCACGTTTACTCCGGGGAGGCTGAGCACAAGTTCTCCTGGGGAAGCTCAGGGATCGATCAGGGGCAGTTCATGCGCCCCCACAACATCGCCATCGACGACAACGACAATGTTTACGTCGTGGACCGGGAAGCTCACCGGGTGCAGGTCTTTGACGCCGAGGGCCAATACAAGACCATGTGGAACAACATTCACCGCCCGGATGCCATGGTGCTGTGGGGCGACCACATTTACATAGGTGAGCTCAACGGCATGGGAGGCTTGGACGATGCCCCTGGGTTGGGCCACAGGGTGGGCATCTACGACCTGCAAGGGAACATGGTGTGCCGCTTTGGGGACCCGGAGGAAGGGGAAGGGCCGGGACAGTTGATTGCCCCCCACGGCATAGCTGTCGATTCCCACGGCGACATATATGTGTCCGAGGTCTCCTATACCATTCGCGGGTCCAAAATGGACCCTCCCAGGGAGCTGAAGAGCTTGAGAAAATTCGTCCGCCAATGGTAGGACCAGGTGTTTCACATTCGTTGACACCTTTTGGGGTGGCTGATAGCATGAGTCCCACCTGTAGCTAGGAGATAGGTGTGGTCGGAATCAAGGCCTTCGGGGCCTATGTACCGCGTTACCGCTTGGGCAAAGAGACAGCCGGCTGGGGTTCTTCGGCGGAGAAGGCGGTCGCCAACTTCGACGAGGACAGCGTCACCATGGCTGTGGCCGCGGGCAGGAACTGCCTGCAGGGCCTCGATCCCCAGGAAATCGATGGACTGCTGTTTGCGACAACCACACCCCCTTATGCCGAAAAGCAGTGCTCATCCATCATCGCAACTGCCCTGGACCTGCGCCGGGAGATCAACACAGCTGACATAACTGGTGTGCTGCGTGCGGGCACCAGCAGCATCAAGCTGGCGATGGACTCTGTGAGCGCAGGTTCTGCAAGACAGGTGCTGGTCATAGCTGCCGATGCCCGCTTGGCTGGGCCCAGGGGAGACCTGGAGCGGAACATGGGGGACGGCGCCGCAGCTGTGTTGATATCCGCCGACGGGGACGCAGCCACCCTCGAGGGCAGCTACGCCATAAGCGAGAACATGCTGGATATGTGGCGCTCCCAGGGAGACCCCTTCGTTCGCACTTGGGAAGACCGCTTCATGACCGAGGAGGGTCTGGAGCGGATACTGCCCGATGCTGTCGCCGGTTTCCTGAGCAAGTACAGCTTGAATGTCGGGCAATTTGCCAAGGCGGTATTTCACTCCCCCGATGCCCGACGCCACACCCAACTGGGAAAGACCATGGGGTTCGCGCTGGAGCAGCTGCAAGACCCGTTATTCGGGAGCGTTGGAAATACGGGGGCTGCTCATCCCTTGATTGGGCTGGTGGGAGCCTTGGAAGATGCCGAGAAGAGCGACCTTATCCTCGTAGCCAGCTACGGAGACGGCAGCGATGTGATGTCTTTCCGGGCTAACGGATCCGACGGCAGCAACAGCGGCCGGACCCGGCTCGCGGAGCTGATGGAACGCAAGGTCCTCATATCCAGCTACGAGACCTACGCCCGCTGGCGGGATGTGTGGACATCGGATGCCGCGGCCCGGCGCCCGGCCCCGGCAGTGCCGTCGGTTACGGCCATGTGGCGGGAATCGGACCAGAACATCCGCCTCTACGGCGCCAAGTGTACCCAGTGTGAAACGATACAGTACCCTCCCCAGAGGGTTTGCACCATCTGCCAAGCCAAGGACGCTTCCGAGCCGGTCCGCCTGTCCGACAAGGCAGGGGAGGTGTTCACTTACTCCATGGACTACATCGCCGGCACAACGGACGTTCCCCTGGTCGTTACCGTGGTGAACTTCCAGGGCGGCGGACGTATGCTGTGCATGATGACAGATAGAGAGCTGGATGAGGTCCAGGTGGGGATGCCCGTGGAGATGACATTCAGGAAGCTCCGAGTGGTCAACGGGATACACAACTACTACTGGAAGTCGATGCCAAGGCGCAGCAATAATTAACATAAGCTTTGGAGGCGTAGATCGTGCGAGGTATAAAGGATAGGGTAGCTATAGTTGGCATGGGGTGCACAAAGTTCGGGGAACGGTGGGACGCCAGTGCCCAGGACTTGATGGTCGAAGCTGCCTACGAAGCTTATGAAGATGCCGGAATCGACTCTAAAGATATAGGCGCCGCCTGGTTGGGGACGGTCCAGACGTTCCGCACGGGCCAGCCCCTAGCGCAGGCCTTGAAGCTGGACTACATTCCAATCACCAGGGTGGAGAACGCCTGCGCCACAGCCACCGATGCCTTTCGCAATGCCAGCTATGCAGTAGCTGCGGGTATTTACGATATGGTACTGGCCTTGGGGGTCGAAAAGCTCAAGGACTCGGGCTTTTCCGGACTGGCTATCTCCGAGGGTGTGGGCAGCGAAACGGCTCCCCCCACTCCACCTCCATCCCAGTTTGCCATGGCGGCAACAAGATATTTCCATCACTACGGGATTCCCTACGAGGAAGGCAAGAAAGTCCTGGCCCAGATCGCATCCAAGAACCATCATAACGGCACCCTGAATCCCAAGGCCCACTTCCAACGCGAGGTCTCCGTTGACCAGGTGATGAACGCTCCCATGGTGGCTTGGCCTCTGGGTCTGTTCGACTGCTGCGGGGTCAGCGACGGGGCCGCCGCTGCCATCATCACGACGCCGGAGATTGCCCGCACCCTGCGGAGGGACTACGTACTGGTAAAGGCCCTGGGTCTGTCGGTAGGTTCTTTCGGGATCCTCCGGGATGACTGGGATTTCGTTCATTTCCCCGAGAACGTGCGTGCGGGCCAAGCGGCCTACCAGGAAGCGGGCATTTCCGATCCCAGGGCAGAGATCGATATGGCCTGCGTCCACGATTGCTTCACCATTACGGAGCTGGTCATTGCGGAAGATCTGGGCTTCAGCCCCAGGGGTCGAGGCAGGGAAGATGTTGAGGCCGGCAACTTCACCCTGGAAGGAGACCTGCCCATCAACACCGACGGCGGTCTGAAGTGCTTCGGCCACCCCATTGGCGCCAGCGGCATTCGCATGATCTACGAGGTCTATAAGCAGCTTCAGGGTAAGGCCGGTGACCGCCAGCTCAAGAAGGCCGACATGGGACTGACCCACAACCTCGGAGGCAGGCCCGGTTCCTTTACAGCCTCTGTGGCGGTATTCGGCCGGGAGAACTAGACTCCTCGCACCAAAAAGTCACTCCCCCAAAGCCCTTTCAAGGCCTTGAGTGGTACCATGAGTTCGGACCCTGCCCTTTCAAGGCCTGTCCGTCGATCCTCCCAGGTTGCGTTAGTCCTGAGCAAACCGTCCCCGCTTTAGTATCTTGAAGAAATCCCCCACTCAGGATGTTAAGCCTCCCCGGTAAAGACGCCTCTCAAGGCTCCGAAAGGTATCGCGCATCATCTGCGCATATTCCAGAGCTTCTCCCGCCGGTCCTCTGGGAGCTTGATTCCAAACGACCCTTCCGCGTAGGCGACCAGGACAAAACCTCGACTCAGTCCCTCAAACCCTCAGACAAGCCCGGCCCTCAAAAGCGTCGACTGGTATGACATTCCAACCCTGCATGTTCCAGGGCCTCTCCGTCGATTTTAAGAGGGGTCGAAATTATGTTAATCCAGGCCCTAGCGGATATTACATAACTTATATTGTGCGAACCACTGAGAAAACGAGAAAATCAAGGGTTTTGCAGAGGCATTATCTCCGGGGGGGTCCACAGCCCCGCTGGGACACATCGGGAGGGAAAACTAGGAGTTGTTGGAGGACAGGTTTGCCGGGGACTGCAACAGACCCTGCTGGACCAGCTCGAGACCGATCTTGTCCAAGAGCACATCGAGGTTCCAGCCCCGGGCGGCCGACACCAAGGCGCTGACCTGACCGTCCGGCGTCGGAAAGAAGGAAAGGTCCTCCCCGCTGCCCGATGGGTCCAGCAGATCGATCTTGTTGATGGCGAGGATGATGCGCTTGGAGTCCAGCCCCAGCTCCGCGAGGGTGTTCCCCACAACCTCGGTCTGCTCCGGCGCCCTTGGGTGGGCGATGTTCACAACGTGCACGAGGAGGTCTGCCTCCTGGAGTTCCTGGAGGGTCGCCTTGAATGCGGCCACCACCGTTGGGGGGAGCTTGTGGATGAACCCGACAGTGTCGGTCAGTAGGACTTGGTGCCCGCTGGATAACCATACCCGCCTGGTCACCGGGTCCAGGGTGGAGAAGAGCTGATCCTGAGCAACGACGCCGGCGTTGCTCAGGCTGTTAAGCAGGGTGCTCTTGCCGGCGTTGGTGTAACCGACAAGGGCCACCACCGGCAGCCGGGCCTGTTTTCGCCGACCCATGTAGGACTCGCGCCGCCTCTCCACATCCTGGAGGTGGCTCTCCAGCCGCTTGATGCGCTGGCGGATCAGGCGCCTGTCCGTCTCCAGCTGGGTCTCGCCTGGCCCCCTGGTCCCGATTCCCCCACCCAGTCGCTCCAGGTGAGACCATTGCCCCACCAAACGGGGAAGCAGAAACTGGTGCTGGGCAAGCTCCACTTGCATCTGCCCTTCCCGTGTCTTGGCGTGGCGCGAAAATATGTCAAGTATCAGGGCTGTCCGGTCGATGACCTTTATTTGCAGGGCGCCTTCCAGGTTCTTCTGTTGGTTCGGGCTAAGCTCATCGTCAAAGATGGCGACGGAACACTCCTTGGCCTCGATAGAGGACTTGATTTCATCCAGCTTTCCAGGACCAACATAGTAAGGGGTTGGCCTGTTCAGCTGCTGGCCGACACAGGAGACCACATGGGCGCCCGCCGTCTCAGCCAGCATCGACAACTCGGCCAGGGAATCTTCCATAGACCAGAGGCTCTTCTGCCCTTTGAGTTCCATGGCAACCAGGAGCGCTCGTTCAGCCTCGGGCCCAGTGTCTATGCTTCCCTTGGGAATGTTCTTTCTCCTAGCTGCGAGATGGTGCGGGAATGCGCCAGGAAGCCAGGCGCCCCACACCCTTGTCAACCTGCTGGTCCGGAGTGGTCAACGAAAGTCGAATGTATCCCTCGCCGTATTGTCCGTAACTGGACCCCGGTGTGACGACGATAGACGTCTCTTCCAGCAGCCTTTGAGCAAACTCAGCCGAGGTGAACCCTTCCGGCACCCGGGCCCAAACGTAGAGGGATGCTTGCGGAGGGATCACCCTTAGGCCAATGCGGTCCAGCACTGCTACTACCTTATCCCGGCGGCGTTGATAGATGTCATTGTTCTCCTGGATGGGGTCCTGAGGCCCCAGCAGCGCTTCCATCGCCATCTCCTGGATGGCTTGTGGGATCCCCGAATCCAGGTTGGCCTTGATCTGGAAAAGGGCCTTGATCATGTCGGCGTTACCCACGGCCATGCCAACGCGCCACCCTGTCATGTTGAAGCACTTGGAAAGGGAATGGAACTCTATGCCCATGTCCGTTGCCCCTGGCAGCTCCAGGAAGCTGACGGCCCTGTACCTGTCGAACACTACCTCGCTATAGGCGGCGTCGTGCAGAATCGCTATATCGTGCTGACGAGCAAAGGCTATGGCCTTTTCGAAATAGTCCCGACCAGCTACGGCGCCGGTAGGGTTGTTCGGATAGTTGAGCCACATAACCTTGGCCCGGGCCGCTATCTCAGCCGGGATAGCATCCAGATCGGGCAGCCACCCGTTCTCCTCTTTCAGGGGCATCTTGTAGCTCTCGGCCCCGGCGAACATCGTCCCCACCCCATATACGGGATAGGCCGGATCAGGTACGAGCGCGACGTCTCCAGGATCGAGGAAGCAGAAGGCTACATGACCAATGCCCTCTTTGGCGCCTATTAGAGGCAGCACCTCCTTGTCTGGGTCCAATCCCACTCCAAACCGCCTCTCGTACCAGGTGGCGATGGCTTGGCGCATAGCCGGCAACCCGTCGCTCTCAGGGTAACGGTGGTTGGGGAGGTCATGGGAGGCGGTAATAAGCCTGTGGATGATGTGGCTGGGGGTGGGAATGTCCGGGTCCCCTATTCCGAAGGTGACTACATCTTCACCTGCGGCCCGTTTCTCGGCGATGATCCGCGATATCTCCACGAAAGGGTATGGCGCCAGCTTTTCCAATCGGGCAGAGTACTTCATTTCACCTGCTCTTCTCTTGTAGGGTTCGTAGCGCTCTTCTTTTGCAACGGCATTGTTATGTTGACCCACACATAGTGGTTGATCAAGGTGGCCAAAGTAAAGGGTGTAGCAAAACCGACCTTGCGAGAGATATGGGCAGCGGGATCGGAGATGTCCCGCTCCCTGGCATCGGCCATGACCTTCAGTGCCAGCTTCCTCATCTTCACCAGGTAGTCGGCGTAGTCGGGGGCCTTTTGGCTGTACTTATAGACCTGGCGAATGGGCACATCCCACATGACGCAAAGCTGGGGCTGGATGACCCCCAGGAACTTTGAAGCGCCCGTGGGGCCGAAGTGCTTTACGTTCCTGAGGTCGTCGAACACCTTCTGGACGGCAACGAGACATTGTGGGTCCAATTCTCTGCCCTCGAGTGAGACGTCCCTCAACAGGGAGTTGTTCTCCGTATTGCCGCAAAGCACTTCCTGTAGCTGGGGAAGGGTGCTGTAACGGGTGCGGTTGCTCCACGAATTGACGAATCTGGTCAGCTTGAGGACAGCCTGCTCGTCCGGGTCAGAGATGAGCTTTTCACGAAAGGCGGGGTCATACACCTCTTCGTAGGTGGTGTTGTACCCCCTGGCATGATACTTGGCCGCCGCCTTTTCGACCTTTGCCAGGGTAACTCTCGATAGCCGGTCTGGGTTCACCACTCGCCGCTAAAGACCTCCACAGCCGGCCCCTCCAAGAAGACCTCTCCCACACCATCCCACTCAAGGGAGAGGGTGCCGCCGGGAAGAGTTATGTCAAATTTGTCCCTGCCCCGTTCCAGCAACCTTGCCACCACAGCTATGGCAGAGGCGCCGGAACCGCATGCCATGGTCTCCCCGGAACCCCGCTCCCACACCCTTGCCTTGGCACGGTCTGCATCGATCAGGTTTACGATCTCGAAATTCACTCGCCGGGGGAACATGGGATGGTGTTCAACCTGAGGCCCTATACGATGAAGGGAGAAGTCCTCGACGGGTTGGTCGATGAAGGCTACAGCATGGGGATTACCCATGGACACAAAGCTGAGGTCCAGGCGGCAGTCGTCGATATCTACAGGATAGTTCAACACCGCCGGTCCAACGGTCTCTTGAGGCCGATTTTCAAGAATAACAGGAACTTCGGAAGGTTCGAAGCGGGGCACTCCCATGGCGACACGGGCCGACACAATTCTCTCACCATCCGTGCGAGGTTCTATGATGCGAATCCCTGCCAAGGTTTCCACGCTCAGGCCCTCCGGGCCCGGCTGGGCTATGTTTCTTTCGATGGCATATTTGGCAAAGCAGCGAATACCGTTGCCGCACATCTCCCCTTCGGAACCGTCGGCATTGAACATGCGCATCTTCAGGTCCGCCCGGTCAGAGTCCAGCACCAGGATTATTCCATCCCCTCCAATGCCAAAGTGGCGGTCACTCATGGCGCGCGAAAGGGCAGGCCAGTCCTCGTCCATCAGCCGAGCATCTATGTAGATGTAATCGTTGCCGGCCCCGTGCATCTTTGTGAATTTCATGCTTCAGCCTCTCACTTTTCCGAACCTATTCTATCATGGCAGCCCTGTCCTGCAGCAAAAGGTCTTGGACGATTGCCGATGCTTGGGATTCCAATTCCTCACCTACAGTAAGCCAGGTGATGCGAGGGTCGCTCTGACGGAACCAAGCATACTGACGCCGGGCTAGACGATGGGTGTTGTACTTGATCTGCAGCACCGCCTCCTCCAAGGACAGGGTGCCTTGCAGGTATTCGACCACCTCCCGATAACCAATGCCGGACATACTGGGAAGCCCGGCAGAATACCCGAAAGCCAAGAGGTTCTCCACCTCACCGACCAGTCCCATGGCAACCATTTCGTCCACCCTCCGGTCTATGCGCCGGTACAATTCCTCCCTGGGCATGTCCAGACCCAGCACTCGGTATTCGTGCAGCCCCAGAACCTTGCGCCTTAATTCCGTAGCTGGCTTCCCGGTGGTGTAGTAGACCTCCAAGGCCCGAACCACCCTTCGAACATTTCGACGGTCTATCTTTCCGGCGCTTTCGGGGTCCACCTTCTGCAGCGCATTATGTAAAGTTTCCGGTCCCTGGCTGGCGGCAACCTGTTCCAGCTCCCTCCTCAGTCCCTCGTCTGCCTCGACACGGGGAGCCTGCCAACCCTCTAGGAAAGCCCAAATGTACTGACCAGTCCCTCCCACGACTATTGGAAGCAGGTCTCGCTCCCGGGTATCGTCCACTGCGGCTTGGGCCATCTGCAGGAAGGTAGCCAGGCTGAACTCCTCGTCAGTGTCAATACAATCGACTAGATGGTGTCTAACCTCGGCCCGCTGCGCTTCCGTCGGCTTGCTCGTTCCTATATCCATGTAACGGTACACCTGGCGGCTGTCAGCGCTCACGATTTCTCCGCTAAAGGCGCTGGCCAGGGGTAGAGCTAGGCTGCTCTTCCCTACGGCTGTCGGCCCAACGATGGCAACTAGAGGGGAACTATTCATCAACAAAAGGATGCCTGTTTATGATGGCTGAATGCAATGCAGGTGCCTATCGGGTCTGAAACGGCCAGCTAGTCCGCAATGCCGCTAGGCAGCTAATCAAAGAGCTATCGACCGGCGACCTGCGCCGTTATGTAGGCAATCTTGACGAATTCATACGCCCTCAGGCTGGAGCCTCCACACAGGGAACCGTGTACTCCTTCGATGGAGGCGAACTGGGCGGCGTTCTCAGCAGTAACGCTTCCCCCGTACAGCAGCGAGACCCCATCAGCGGCAGCTTTGCCGTGGGTCCGGGACAAACTCTCGTGTATGGTGCCGGCCATCACATCACGTGCCACCTCGGGTGTGGCTGCCACCCCGCTTCCTATAGCCCAAACCGGCTCGTAAGCAATTGCCAGCTCGCTGATATCATCGATTCCGGCCAAACAGGCGGTCACCTGGGTGTCTATTATCTTGCCAGTTTCACCCTGGTCACGCTGCGCCTGGGTCTCGCCGACGCAAAGTATCGGCCTGATGCCCGATGACAGGGCGGCCTTCACCTTCAGGTTGATGAGTTCGTCGGTCTCCCCGCAGTAAAGGCGTCTTTCGGAATGACCGAGGATTACGTATCGGCAGATGCCCGACAACATGGCTGCTGAAACCTCACCGGTGTAGGCCCCCTTCTCTTCTTGGTGCATGTTCTGCGCACCCAGGCGGATGGGGCTGTCGTGCACTGCTTCGTGTACGGCGTGTAGAGAAACGAAAGGGGGGCACAATACTACTTCCACCGATGGCATCGGGTCCAGGGCGGCCCTGATCTCCTTGGCCAGGGCCAAACCCTCGCCAACGGATGTGTTCATCTTCCAGTTTCCTACGACCATCGGGGGCAACATCTGTTACCTCAGGGACCGCTTTAGCCAAATCCGTCCGGCTTAGGCGCCGTACTTGGTCAACTTGCCCGCATGAGCCAGGGCCAACAGCATGATCTGGGTGGCCGGGAACCTTCCCAAGCTGCCGGCCCGGCAACTCCGTTCCGAGAATCCATCCACACCTTCGCCCAAGGTCCATCGGGAATGGAGGAGAAAGGGAACAGGATGCCAACTATGGGCGGCCATAATGGCAGGAGTGGAATGGTCCCCGGCGACTATCAAAACGTCCGGCTTTAGCTGCACTATCCTGGGAATGTAGGTATCCAGCTCTTCAAGCGCCGCAACCTTTCCGGAGAAGCTGCCATCCTCGCCAGCGGCATCCGAAGGTTTATAGTGGATGTAGAAGTAGTCATGCGATCCGTAGTGCTGGTAGAGGGTACCCACTTCCTCACCAAAGGTCCGTCCGGTATCCAAGACCTGCATCCCTGCAATGGAGGCCAGTCCTCGATACATGGGGTAGGAAGCTATGGCGACGGGAGCAAGATTGTAGGAAGCAGCCATGGAGGGCAGGTTAGGCGGTCCGGCAAAACCCCGAAGCAGCACCATGTTCACCTGCTCCCCATCTTTCAGGGCCACTCGAGCCTTTTCCACAAACTGGTTAGCTACCTGGGCTGTCTTGGAGCCTTCCGGAGAAGTCGCAAGCACATCCAATGGCGCTGCGCCAACCTGTTGAGGATCGGTCTCGGTTACCTGGTCGCTCAGGCCTTCACCACTCATTAGCAGCACAAAACGATAGCCTTCCACCGGAAACACCCTGATGCCTGCCCCTTCAACCGTGATCTGGTCGAGCCTTTGGCAAAGAGGTGCGGAAACCTCTGTTGTTATACGGCCGGCACGACGGTCGAACAGCAATCCCTGGGAATCTACTGTGCAGAAGTTGCCCCGGGCAGCAACTTGGCCGCTCTGCAGGTCTATACCCACACCGAGAGCCTCGAGGGCTCCCCTGCCGATCTTGTACTTCAGTGGGTCGTATCCGAAGAGGGCAAGGTGCCCTGGGCCGCTGCCAGGAGAGATGCCGGGAAGAATGGGCACCGTTACACCACAGGAACTCATGCCTGCCAGTCTGTCCAGATTGGGTGTGTGGGCTGTCTCCAGCTCAGACAAACGGGTCTCCCCATTGGGCAGGCCCCCCAGCCCATCGACTACCAGCATTACGATCTTAGAAGGAGTGCTTACAGAGCACTCATCCAGCACTTCCGCACCAATCATTGGCTTCCTTTCAGTCAAGCATCGGGTATGGCAGCGAGACCCGGCAAATCTCTCCCTTCCAGGAACTCGAGGGAAGCCCCGCCTCCGGTGGATACGTGGGCCATTCTATTCGCTAGTTCCATCTCTTCCACCACCTCGGCCGTGGAGCCACCCCCAACGATAACGACTCCCTCGGAACATGACAGCGCAGAAGCTATCCCGCGAGTCCCCTGGGCGAAGGGCGGGAACTCGAACACTCCCATAGGGCCATTCCATACCACCGTCCTGCACTCCTCGAGGCTTTGTGAGAAGGCCCCGGTGGTCTTGGGGCCGATGTCCATGACATGCCAGCCATCGGGCACCTGTTCCACAGGTACCACCCTCGCGGTTTCGGCGTTGGCGTCGAATTTGTTTGCCACCACCACGTCGGTAGGCAGGTGTACCGGTATGCTTCGACTCCGGGCCTTCTCCATTATCCGTTCGGCAACCTGCGCATCGTCCTCATCAGCTTGGGTAGCTCCCGTAGGGTATCCTCTGGCCTGGAGGAAAGCGTTGGCCATCCCCCCGCCAATGTAAAGCCTGTCCACCTTGGTCAGCAAACTGTCCAGCACCCTTATCTTGTCCTCGACCTTTGCCCCACCCAGCAGAGCTGCCAAGGGTCGATCAGGGCTATGCAGGACCCTGCCGAGCATCTTCACCTCGCGTTGAACGAGCATTCCAGCCGCGGCAGGCAGCAGCTGAGGGACCCCAACAGTGGAGGCATGGGCCCTGTGGGCAACGGCGAAAGCATCCATGACATAGAAATCCGCCAAGCGCGCGAGGCTGCGGGAGAAATCTGTATCATTCGCCTCCTCGCCGGGATGAAACCGAAGGTTCTCCAGCATCAGAACGTCGCCTCTGTCCATCGTAGACGTCGCCTCTTCCACTTCGATGCCTATGCAGTCATCGACCCAAGCGACCTTCGAGTCCAGCAGCATGGATAACTGATCGCATACCGGAGCCATCCGCAAGCCTTCGACCACCTTGCCCTTGGGCCTGCCCAGGTGAGAGCAGATGATGGTGCGCGCTCCCCTCTGTTTGAGGTATTCGATAGTAGGCAGAGATGCCTTCAGACGGTGGGTATATTGGGCCAGTCCCTCAATCCCCTGTTCTATGGGAACGTTGAAATCTACCCTCACCAGCACCCGGGCGCCCGCAATGTTAATGTCCTCCATTCCCCGTTTGACCACGGCTACGTGCGCTCCAATATTATGTAACCTGCTACATCCCTGACTACCTTGAGGTCACCCTGGATGGGTAGCACGTCCAGGCAGCTTTCAGCTTGCCTGCTATGCTCCTCCGCAACGTCAAGGGATCGCTGGCGGGCATCTACGTTATCCAAAACAGACAGAATTTCTTTTATGTCGTTGGGTTCCAGCACCCGCTTCAGATATATGCGGTCGAGATCCCGCCTTACGCCGGGATCGCCGAATTCCCTGGTGTGCACGATGGGAAAGACCTTCTTCTTGGCAAGCAGACGGTCCGAAGGCTCACCGTTCCCATTCCTCGGCCACAGCATCTCGATATCCTCGATGATCTGTTTTGCCATTCCAAGGTTGCGACCAAAGTCGCTGAAGGCGTCGATTGTCTCTGGTTCTGCGCCCGCGGATACGGCCCCAAGGCCAGCCGCACAGGCCACAATGGCGCCGGTCTTGGAAGAGGCCATCTTCAGATACAAGTCCGTGTTTACATTAGCACGGTCCTGTAAGGACAGGTCTAAATGCTGACCTTCGCACATCGTCAGACAGCTTTGGTCCAGGAGGCGCAACCCATCGATGATGCCTTCTACGGATATGCCCCGTGTCGTCAGCTTCATGAGGGCCAGACGTGCAAGGGCGTGCATACCATCCCCCGCATTGATCGCCTGGCCGGGACCCCAGAGCCACCACACCGACGGCCTTCTGTCTCTTTGCGGGCTTCCCGTCTGCACATCCTCGTGGATTTGGATGAAGCTATCCACCAAAGCGATACAAGCCGCCGATGGCAACGCCGCCTCGAAGCTCCCGGTCAGATAAGAGCAGACCGCCAAGGGCAGATACGCAAGATGTCTGTTCTCCGGCGGGGCCATTGTGCTGGCGCCTTGCTCATCGGCCCAACCTAAGTGGTAAGCAAGCGCTTGGTAGAGGATTCCTTCTTTTCCCTCTACATTCCGTCGCAGTTCAGCCTCAAGGGCCGTCCCATACTCTTGGAGGGAGGTGTTGGATGTCGATGACATTCGGTCTCCGAAATCGGAAAACTCACCTTGCCCGCACGGTCCGAACTAGCCGGCTGAAGCGGCAGGCAGGTTGCAGAAAGACTGGATGCTCGATATATCCAGGGCGCCGTCCCGCACCAGGGTGGGGGGCTCGGTGGTCAGGTCAACCACCGTCGATGCGGTGCCCGAGGGCGCCGGTCCCTCTTCGACCACATAATCCACCTGTCCTCCCAGCATCTGTTTGACCTCTTGCCAGGAGGAGGGATCAGCCCCACCGCTAATGTTGGCGCTTGTTCCCGTGACAGGACCGCCGAAGCCCTTGATGATGGCCTGTGCAACGGGGTGGTCAGGCATTCTGACACCGATGGTATTCTTCCCGCCGCTGACTAGGTCAGGCACATATTTCGAGCGTCTTACGATCAGTGTAAGTGCCCCCGGCCAGAAGCGGGCTACCAGCTTCCAAGCGATATCAGGGACTTCCGCGGCCATCTTGGAAAGGTCGGCAACCGAGCCAACCAGTACGGGCATTGGTATACCGGCGGGCCTTGACTTAATGGTGAAGACCCTATCTATGGCAGAGGTGTCGAACACATCAGCGCCGAGTCCATAGAGGGTGTCGGTAGGGAAAGCTACGACGCCGCCGGAGTTCAGGACTTGGACGGCCTTTTCTGTTGCAGGGGAGCTTGCGGCTTCCATCACCCGATTTGTAGTTGACCCCTTCCAGCCGGTAAGCTAGGAATTCTTGACCGAGTATAGCACAGGTGCTAAGCTTGGGTCGAACCTTCAGGCGGGAGTTGGGCGAGCGTGACGGAAGGCAGAAACCAGTTCCAGAACCGGCGCATTTCCACCACGGGCGACGTCGAGGTTTCCACCTACCTTGGGATCGCCAGCGCCCAGAAGGGCACTGGAGCAGCACCCGAGCAGCTTACCCCCGCAGTTGATGAAGGCGTCCTCATAATCGACTTCGGCTCCCAGTACAGTCGGCTCATCGCAAGGCGGGTCCGTGAGTTGCAGGTCTATTGCGAGATCGTGTCCTCAGATACGCCTTGGGAGCAAATCAGCCACACCAACCCAAGGGGAGTAATCCTGTCGGGCGGTCCCGCCAGCGTCTATGATGAGCAAGCGCCCCTGGCGCCGCCGTGGATTTATGAGCGCAACCTTCCGGTATTGGGCATCTGCTATGGTATGCAAGTGCTGGCCCATCAGCTGGGAGGCCGAGTCGTTCCCGGGCAGAGGCGGGAGTACGGACATGCGGTCCTGTATCAGAACATCACCGACTCAGCGATCTTTGCGAATCTGCCTGCCGCTCTGCCGGTGTGGATGAGCCACGGAGACCAGATAGAGCACCTTCCCCCCGGTTTTGCCTCTTTGGGCTACACGGACAACTCTCCCATAGCGGTGATGGGCAACGATAGCAACATCTTCGGCCTACAGTTCCATCCCGAAGTAGTCCACACCGAGCAGGGGAAAGCTTTCCTGGAGAACTTCCTATACCGGGTGTGCGGGTGCAAGAAGACCTGGACATCCTCCAACTTCGTCAACCGGGCTGTCGATTCCATCGCCGAACAGGTTGGAGATGGGAACGTCATCTGCGCACTGTCGGGAGGTGTGGACTCCACCGTCACTGCCACTCTTGTGCACCAGGCAGTGGGGAACCAACTCACCTGCATCTTCGTCAACAATGGCCTTCTCAGAAGGGAAGAGCCAGAGAGGGTGTTGGGAGTCCTGGGCAGGAACCTTCAGCTAAACCTGGTCAATGTAAATGCTGAAGATCGCTTCATAGGTCGGCTGGCCGGCGTAATCGACCCTGAAGAGAAGCGAAGGCGCGTGGGCGAGGAGTTCATAAGGGTCTTCGAGGAGGCAGCCTCGGAGCTGGAGGGCACAGAGTACCTGGCCCAGGGAACACTTTACCCGGACGTCATCGAAAGCAGGACCACCGAAAACAAGGCCGCCTCTAGGATCAAGACTCACCACAACGTCGGCGGGCTGCCCCCCAACATGAAGCTCAGGCTCATCGAACCCCTCAGGTACCTGTTCAAGGATGAGGTGCGGGATGTGGGTCTGACACTGGGGCTGCCACCCGAGATGGTGAATCGGCAACCCTTCCCCGGTCCTGGTCTAGCCATACGGATCATCGGGGATGTAACGAGGGAAAAACTGGACATCCTCCGGGCATGCGACTGGATCGTCATGGATGAGATCAAGGGGGCGAACCTCTACGATCAGCTTTGGCAAAGCTTCGCCGTCCTTACCGACAGCCGCAGCGTGGGGGTCATGGGGGACTTCCGCACCTACAAGCACGTAGTCGCCATCCGTGCAGTAAATAGCGAAGATGCCATGACGGCCGACTGGGTGCGCCTGCCCTACGACGTGTTGGCCAAGATATCCAACCGCATAGTCAACGAGGTCCCCGAGGTGAACCGGGTGGTGTACGACATTACCGCCAAGCCGCCGGGAACCATTGAATGGGAGTAGGCCCGGCTGGTACCCCGGGTATGCCTTGGGTAGTGCGAAACTCCCATGAATAATGTCCTCGTTCATGGCGGTTATCTTCCTGAAGCCATGGGAGTCTGTCCATGAAGGTAATGGTGATCGGCTCAGGAGCCCGGGAGCATGCCCTGGTGTGGAAACTGAGCGCCAGCTCCCACGTCGACTCCATAATCACCGTGCCCGGGAACGCAGGCACAGCCTCCATTAGCACCAACGTCCCAGCTTCTTTAGTGGACTTCGCGGGACTCGCCGACCTAGCCCGCGAACGCAGGGTCGATTTCACCGTTGTTGGGCCGGACAACCCTTTGGCAGACGGGATAGTCGATGTCTTCTTTCAACGGGGCCTGCCCATCTTCGGGCCCACCCGTGAGGCGGCCCGCATCGAATGGAGCAAGTCCTTCGCCAACAAGCTGATGGTGGACAACAATATTCCGCACCCTGAGCGCAGGGTGTTCGATCGGTATGCGGAAGCCCGCGATTATGCCCTGAAACACAATGGTCCCATTGTCGTCAAAGCCGATGGTCTGGCGCTGGGCAAAGGCGTTTTCGTCTGCGGCGACAGGGAGGTAGCCCTGGATGCGGTGCACCGGTGTATGGTTGATAGGGTCTTCGGGCATGCGGGAGACAGGGTTGTTCTGGAGGAGTACCTGTCGGGCCTGGAGGTTAGCGTGTTCGCATTCTCCGACGGATCCAGCCTCTCCTCCCTGGTGGCAGCCTGTGACTATAAGCGCATTGGCGAAGGTGACGAGGGACCAAATACAGGGGGCATGGGCAGCTATGCAGTCCCGGAGTTCTGGACTCCTGCCTTGGAGCAGGAGGTCAGGGACACTATTATGGCGCCGACCATCAGCGCCATGGCAGAGCTTGGCACTCTGTACAGAGGAGTTCTTTATGCGGGTCTCATGATCACGCCGTCGGGACCCCAGGTACTGGAATTCAACGCCCGCTTCGGCGACCCCGAGGCCCAGGTAATCCTTCCCCTGCTGGAAACGGACTTGCTGCAAGTTCTCGCCGCATCTGCCGTGGAAAGGCTTGACCACGTAAACGTTCGCTGGCGCGACCGCAGCTGCGTTGGCGTGGTGGTCGCTTCCCAGGGCTATCCCGGCGAGTATCCAACAGGGTATGAAATAGAAGGGTTGGGCGACCTCGACGAAGATGTGTTGGCCTTCCACGCCGGGACAAGGTTGGAGAGCACACCCAATGGGAACATGCTTGTCACCGGCGGGGGCCGCGTGATGACAATAGTGGCCGATGGGGCAGGCATCGATGAAGCTAGAAGAAAAGCCTACGCCAATGTCAGCAGGATCAGCTTCCCAGGAATGCAGTATCGAAGGGACATCGCCAGCTCCGGGGCCGCAGCATTGCTATGAGTGACCATCCCTATCTCCGATCGAGCACCATGAAGAACCCGATGCATGCCGCCTCTCTCCAGGGCGGCCGATCCTTGCTGGCAGATGCATTGGACCTCCATCGTGCTCAAGCCTCATCGTTGCCGGCGATGGTGCGCTGGGACAAGGCCTCCCAGTTCCAGGTGTGGCTACAACAGGACGCCCTGCCAAACCTGACTCAAGAACAGGCTAACAGCCTGTACTCCGCCAGCGGCGCTCGTAAGGGCAAGGAATTCAAGACGAACTCCCTGGAAGAGACCTGCGAATCCCTAGAATTCCTCTTATACGACCCCCTTAGCCTGGACGGGCGCTTCTCCGAGTGTGCAGACCCGGAGGGAGCTTACGCGCTCAAGGGGTGCAGCAAGTCTTTCGTTTCCTACCTGCTATGCCTTCGCTATCCCCAGTTGTTCGGACACTGGTCGTCTTATTCCGACAGGTCTCTGTCTATGCTTGGCATAACCCGTCCCAAGGCGCGCAAGTCAGCAGAGGGCCAGGGCACAACTTATGTCCAGTACCTTGACCTGCTCTGGTCGGTAAGAAGGGGAACGGGGATGGCGGACTTTCAGGAGCTTGACAGGTTCCTCTGGTGGCTGGCAAAGAAGGATAAGGCAGGAAACCTGTTCGAGAACGCAGCCCAAGGACCAACCAAGGGGAAAACCCCTGGAAGCAAGACACATCCCAAATAGGAGGGACCCCCGGTGCCGATGGTAAGCGTCGTTATGGGTAGCGCCTCGGATGAGGCTGTGGTCGGGCAATCGGTTGCGGTGCTGGAACAGATGGGGATCGACTACGAGGTCAAGGTGATGTCGGCCCATCGCACGCCGGAACAGCTGCGCAGCTATGCCAAGGAGGCCCGTGACAGGGGCACGGAGGTATTCATCGCCGCAGCCGGCGGCTCTGCCGGCCTGCCGGGCGTGATCGCATCCTGGACAACCCTGCCCGTCATAGGTGTCCCCCTCGCAAGCAGCGATTTGAACGGACTGGATGCACTCATGGCAATTGCCCAGATGCCTCCGGGCATACCTGTTGCTTGCGTTGCTGTAGGCAGCTGGGGCGCCCGCAATGCCGCCTTCCTGGCAGCGCAGATTCTGGGGCTCAAGTATGATACGATAAGGCAGGCCTATGACCAGTACAGGGACAAACTACAACAAGGCTAGCCCCCCGCCCGTACGCAAGAGGCAAGCCGTACGCAAGAAACAAGCCAAGTTCAGATGACCCAACAGAGTAAGCCTTTAGCCGTCATCTCGGACTTCGATGACACCATCGCCATCGAGAATGTAGCAGAGCTCCTGTTCGAAGAGTTGTGTTCGGACCAAGGATGGCGGGAGCTGAGGCAGCAGTCCAGGGACAAGCTTATATCCCTGAGGGAGTACCAGGAAGGGGCCTTCCGCCTGATGGGCGCCAGCCAGGGAGACATCCAGGCAAAGGTGAAGGAAAAAGCTACCCTCCGTTCCCACTTCAAGGAATTGTGCGACTACACCAGGGCGAACGGCATACCCCTGGCGATTGTCAGCCTCGGTATGGACTTCTACATAGAAGCGCTCCTGGCGAGGGAAGGGCTGGACAGCATTCCCCGCTATGCCGCCACTGCCAGCTTTTCCGGCGGAACGATCTCTTACAGCTACCCATACCCTTGGGACGGCTCGGGAGCTTCCAGCTACGAGGCGTGCAGCCAGTGGGGGACGTGCAAGTGCAGCATCCTCAACAGCTATGCCCGGAAGGGATATGCAATTCAATACATTGGAGATGGACGCTCCGACATGTGCCCTGCCTCTATTGCAGACCATATTTTTGCGCGGAGCTACCTCGAGGAACTTTGCCAGGAAAAGCAATTGTCCTACACTCCCTTTGAAACCTTCATGGATGTAATCGAGGTGTTGAAGGCTAAAGCCGAGACAGGGGTTCCATGATCGAGCGATACTCCCGTCCTGCGATGAAGCTGGTCTGGTCAGACGAGAACAAATATGCCAAGTGGCTCGCCGTGGAACTGGCGGTGTGCGAAGCATGGGCCGAGGAAGGCACCATCCCCAACCAAGATATGGAGAAATTAAGGAGCGCCCGCTTCGATGCCTCCCGGATGGAAGAGGTGTTCGCAAGGACCCGCCATGATATGACGGCTTTCCTCCGATCCGTGACAGACAACCTGGGAGATGAAGGTCGGTGGCTGCACCTGGGCCTTACCTCCAGCGACGTTATGGATACCGCCCTCAGTTTGCAAATGGTTGAAGCAGCCCGGCTGCTCATTGGAGGCGCCACAGAGATGAGAAACACTCTTGAGGGAATGGCGCTGACCTATAGAGATACCCCGATGATAGGCCGTACCCATGGCATTCACGGCGAACCCACCACCTTGGGCCTCAAGCTGGCCCTGTGGTGGGATGAAATGCGGCGCAACCTCGACCGCTTGGAGCAGGCTACCCAGAGCATCAACGTGGGCAAGATATCGGGAGCGGTGGGTACTCATGCTACGGTGCCGCCCAGCATTGAGGCCAGGGTCTGTCACAGGTTGGGCCTGGAGGTCGCCCCGGTTTCCAGCCAGATCATACAGCGGGACCGGCATGCCCAGTTTCTTTCTGCCCTCGCCATAACGGCTGCATCCTTGGAGAAGTTTGCCACTGAAATCAGGTCTCTCCAGCGTACCGAGGTGCGGGAGGTCGAGGAACCGTTCGGCGAAGGCCAGACGGGGTCTTCAGCCATGCCGCATAAGCGGAACCCCGAACTTTCAGAAAGGGTCTGCGGACTGTCCCGGCTGATTCGCGGCCACCTGGTAACCGCATTGGAAAACGTAGCCCTGTGGCACGAGCGGGACATCAGCCACTCCTCGGCGGAGCGGCTGATCCTGCCTGATTCATGCCTGGCCTTGGACTACATCCTGGCTATATTCAACGAGGTGATGCAGGGTCTAAGGGTGTATCCGGACCGGATGTGGAAAAACCTGGAGAGCACCCGTGGCGTGCTCTTCAGCCAACGGGTGCTGCTATCCTTGGTGGAGAAGGGGTTGGCGAGGGACAAGGCGTATCACCTCGTCCAGGCCAACGCTATGCGAAGCTGGGATGATGGGGATGACTTCCGCCAGCTTACCAGGGAGGATGGCGCCATCCAGGCCTACATTTCCGACGATGAGATGGACGACCTGTTCGACTACAGCTACTACCTGCGATTCGTGGAAGAGACCTTCGAGCGGGTGGGGCTCCAGACGGCAAAGAAGATGAGTGCAGCAACAACGAGGAGCGGGGGCTGATGGCGTCAGGCATTACCCAGGATATGCTTTACCAGGGGAAGGTACGGGATGTTTACACTCTGCCAGGTTCGATGCTTGGTTCGGGGCAGACCGATGCACTGCTCTTCGTGGCCTCCGATCGGATATCGGCCTTCGACGTTGTCCTCCCAACCCCGATTCCTGGGAAGGGAAAGGTGCTGAACCAGATTTCAGCCTTCTGGTTCGAGAAAACCCAGCATATTCTGCCTAACCATATGCTCCAACTCGTCGAACCGGGTTGGTTGTCCCAGGTTGGAGAGTCTGCTGCATCGGAGCTTGCCCCTTTCATCCATCGAGGGATGGTGGTGAAGCTGGCGGAGCGCATCGACATCGAGTGCATCGTCCGGGGGTACCTGGCCGGCTCGGCGTGGAGCGAGTACAAAGCAAGCGGCACGGTATGGGGATGGGACTTTCCCGCAGGTATGAAAGAGGGCCAGCTGCTGGAGAAGCCGCTCTTTACGCCAACGACCAAGGCGGAAGAAGGCCACGATGAGAGCATGACCCACCAGCAGGTCGTGGATTTGGCGGGAGGAGAGCTAGCCCAGCGTCTGGAAGAGGTGAGCATCGCCCTTTATTCCTTTGCCCATGAACACGCCAGGGAACAAGGCATTATCCTGGCAGACACCAAAATGGAGTTCGGCCTCCTGGATGGGGAGCTTATCCTCATCGATGAGCTGTTCACTCCCGACTCCAGCCGGTTCTGGGATGCATCGGCCTATGAGCCTGGCCAGTCCCAGCCCAACTACGACAAGCAGTACGTAAGAGACTGGCTGATCGAGCAGGGCTGGGACCGGGAGCCTCCCGCGCCGGAGCTACCCGAGGAGGTAGTCCGCTTGACCCAGGAGCGTTACCTGGAAGCCTACCGGCGACTGACAGGCCAGGAGTTGTCCGATAACTGATGATTTACAGGAGCAGATAATTGCCTCAGAGCAGCCAAAGACGGGGTGGTAGAAGGCGTTCGTCCCGGGGTATCCGTGGAGGGTCATCGGGCCGTGGGTCCGGAGGCCGGGGCGGCGCCCCAGCCTCGCCGGGAGGCGGGCGCAACCGCATGGGGAGACGCCTCACACGGTGGGTTGTAGTTGGCAGCATTTCCATCGTTGCCGTCCTCATAATCTTCAGTTTCGCTATAACCGCCATCTTCCCCGGCGGCACGCCCACCACTGACCCACCCGGTCCCGTAGATGTGGGCGAATTTCACGAAAGCATTGGGAACGATCACATCCCCAGTTTGGAAAGCTATACAAATTACAACACCAACCCACCCACATCCGGGCCCCATTGGGATGTGATGAACAACCCCCGCGTTCCCGTGCCCTGCGGCTTCCATGACCAGCAGCTACGCAACGAGCGAACGGTGCACAACCTGGAACATGGCCACATCGTCATCAGCTACAACATCAGCGATGAGGACACGCGAAACGCCCTCTTCGATGCTGTCCAAGATTTGCCTGGTTGGCGTCGCTACGTGGTGGTCCAGCCCTACGCCCAGATTCCCCAGGGGCAGATTGTCATGACCGCATGGGAATACCTGCAACGGTTCGACGAGGTGGACCCGGAGGGTATGAGGGAGTTCTACGATGGCCGCCGGGGCCATGGCCTGGAGGGGCCACCTGGACTGGGAATACCTTGTCTCTAGTCTGGAAAAGCTGAATGTACCTGGCCAAGGTCCATGTAACGCTTAAGCACACCGTCAACGACCCACAGGGACAGACCGTCCTGGGGGGCTTGAAGACGCTGGGATTCACCTCGGTACGCTCCGTTCGGATGGGCAAATACCTGGAGATGCAGGTGGAGGCCAATAATCGGGAGGCAGCCCGGGAGCAAGTAGCTCAGATGTGCCAGAGACTGCTGGCGAACATGGTGATCGAAGAGTACAGCTTTGAGCTGGAGGAGACCTCCTGAGGTCTCCGGGTTATCCCTCGATTGTGCCCTTGGTGCTTGGGACCTGTCCTGGCGCCCGTGGGTCCAGCTCCACAGCGTCCCGCAGCGCCCTCGCAAGCGCCTTGAATAACCCCTCAGCCTTGTGGTGCGAATTCATGCCTGCCAGGATACTGGCATGCAGGTTCATCTTAGCCTCGATGGCAAAGCTTTCCAGCAGGTGCCTCACCAGATCTCCCGGAAGGGTTTCCACCATCTCGCCGGACAACCCGATGTCTAGGCAGGCGTAGCTCCTGCCGCTCAGGTCAACGGCCACCATCGCCAGGGTCTCATCCAGTGGAACCAGAGCATGCCCCATTCTCCGGATGCCGACTCCTTCGCCCAAGGCCTCTCTCAGCCCTCTTCCCAGGGTGATGCCGGTGTCTTCCACCAGGTGATGCCAGCCTGTTTCCAGGTCGCCCTCGGCTTGCAGGCTGATGTCGATCAGGCTGTGGCGAGAAAGCTGGCACACCAGGTGGTCCAGCATGCCGTTGCCGGTGGACACATCGTAGGTCCCCTGCCCGTCCAGGTCTATCGTCAGGCGGCAGTGGGTCTCCCTGGTGCGGCGGTCGATGGTTGTTTGACGGGATGCCATAGAGGTTCTCCTAGTAGTGTAAAGACGGCCGGTTGTACTTGGTCAGGCCATCTCTTTAGCTATGTCATTCAGGGCGGCGATCAACGCATCGGTCTCGTGGGGCAGGCCCACGCTGATCCTGGCATGGTCCTTCATTCTTTCGTTGGAGAAGTAACGCACAAATATACCTCTCATAGCCAGCCCGTTGACCACGTCTTGTCCCCTTCCCTGGGGGAAGCGGCACAGGATGAAGTTGGCATCGGAAGGCCAGACGGTCAGGCCCGGCACTTGCTCCAGCAGGGTGTGCATCCTGTCTCTCTCGGCCACTATGGACCGCACCCGCTCCAACAGCGGTCCCAGGTTTTCCAGGGATGCCAGCAGCGCAACCTCCGCCGCCAGGTTGACGTTGTACGGCGGCTTGACAGCCATCATTACCCTGGCAACGTCCGGGTCCATAACCCCCAAGCCTATCCTCAGGCCGGCCAGCCCTGCCCATTTGCTGAAGGTGCGCAGCACAACCAGGTTTGGATACTCTTTCACCATGGGCATGACCGTCTTGCCGCAGAACTCGTAGTAGGTCTCATCTACGACAACCAATATGCCCGTCTCCAGCAGGCTCTTAATCTGCCAGTCGGGCGTCACATTGCCGGTGGGATTGTTGGGAGATGCAATAAGAACGGCCTTGGTTTCCGAGTCTATCGCCAAGCGTGTCGCTTCCAGGTCGATATCGAAAGTCTCGTTTCGAGGGACGACAACCACCTTGCCGCCGCATATCCTGGCGCAGATGGCGTACATCCCGAAGGTGGGGTCTGGCTCGATCATCTTCTCGCCAGGGCCCAGCACCATCCGAAGGGTCAGGTCTATCAGCTCGTCGCTTCCGTTGCCGGCTATGATGTATTCTGTCCCTATCCCCAGGTAGGACGACAGGGCTTCTCTCAACGTACGCTGCTCAGGGTCAGGGTAGCGGTTATAGTCGTTAAAATTCCCCAAGGCTTGGCTGACGGCCGGCGAGGGCCCGTAGGGGTTCTCGTTGCCATTCAGTCGAATAACCTTATCCCCTGGGATTCCAGCCTTTTGGGCCAGTACTTCCGTAGGGTCAACCCCCTCGTACATCTTGAGCTCTCGGATATGGGGCTGGAGGGGATTAAGCATCGCCACCTCGCGCTAGCCCTTGCAACCTGACTTCGACGGCCCTGGCATGACCGGTCAGCCCTTCCGCCTTTGCGATCTGAGAGGCGGCCTCCGCCAAGGGTGGGTAGGCTTCGGGCTTCAGACCGACAACGGGCATGGTCTTGAGGAAGTGGTGGATACTGAGGGCGGAGTTGAATCTTGCTGTCCCGCCCGTCGGCATTACGTGGCTGGGCCCAGCCACGTAATCGCCCATAACCTCGGGAGAGTACTCTCCCAGGAATACCCCGCCCGCATGTCTTACCTTGGATGCCCAAGCCCAAGGGTCCTTCACCATCAGACAAAGGTGCTCTGGCGCAATGGAGTTGGCAAGCTCCATAGCTTGGTCCAGGTCATCCATCAGGAACACTCTGCCCTGGGACTGGATGGATGCTCTTGCCATCTCGCGCCTGTCCATGGTGGCGATCTGTTTATCCAATTCAGCTTCTATCCCGGCCACGAGGGCTCGGGACGTAGTTACCAGAATTGGACAGGCAAGGGGGTCGTGTTCGGCTTGGGCCAGCAGGTCGGCGGCGCAATAGACCGGATTGGCCGCTTCGTCGGCAACGACTATCGTTTCTGTCGGGCCGTAGATCCCGTCAATATCGACATCGCCGAAGACCATCTTCTTGGCTATGGTGACGAAGATGTTGCCGGGGCCGCAGATCTTGTCCACCTTGGGAACGCTCTCGGTGCCGTAAGCCATGGCACCGATGGCTTGCACCCCGCCAACGCAGAAGACTTGGTCCACTTGGGCGAGGTGAGCTGCGGCCAGCACAATGGGCGCGGGGTAAGGCCCGCCCCTGGCAGGCGATGCCAGGACTATGTCCTTGACCCCCGCTACCCTGGCTGGTATGGCGGTCATCAAGACAGTAGAGGGATAGGCTGCTGTACCGCCTGGCACGTATATCCCTACTCTTTCCAAGGGAACAACAAGCTCCCCAAGGCCCGACGGAAGGTCCAGCCAGCTCTGGCGCATGGTGGGACGATGAAAGTCCTCGATTCGGCGGGCGGCAAGCTCTAGGGCGCCGGCAAGGGACGGTGACAAGTTGTTCCAGGCTGCGGCCAGCTCTTCTTCCGGCACCCTGATGACGTCCAGGTCCACACCATCCAAGGCTCTGGTGTACTTGCGCAGGGCTTCGTCGCCCTGGGCGCGTACATCCTGCAGGATACGGGTGACCGATTCCGTCACCGAGAGCCTCTCCCCAAACACCTCGAAGGTCTTCTGGGAGACAGCCTCGGGCAGTGATGATGCATCCAGAGGGTCAACCCTCTTGAAGGCGCTTTTGGAAGACTCAACTCCGGTGATTATTTCCAGGTTCACCCAAGTACTCCTTGACCATCCGTACAGATTCAGAAATCGCTCTATCCTGGTAGTCAGCTATCTTTTCCATGGGCACTAGGTCGTACACTTCCGACAAGCTACCTGGCATAGAGAAAAGAAACGCTTCCGCTATCCTGGCAGCATCGGGGTCGTCGCGGTACATCCTGCGGGCGGCAAACCTGAGCCGCTCCCAGGTGAAGTCCCACGTGGTGAACTTAACGACCCATTCCCGCCACTGTACCAACTGCTCGGCATCGATGAAGCCTATGTTCACATCATCTTCCGAACCCTCGAGGTGGCGGCGTATCTCCTCTCGGTCTCCCATCTCATCCATGGCAGCCCGGTCCATATCCAGCTGGATAGCCCTGTCCCATATATTCGCCTGCATCCGGTTCTGTTCCGTTGCATGCTCGCCAAAGTACTGCTGATAGACTTCAAGTATCCAGGTCTCATCAGCGGCCAGATGGGTCAGGTATCCCGCCAGGAAAGCCGCGGTCTCAGGACCCAGCTTCGATTTGTCTGCAAGCTCAGGGTGGGAACTGAACAGACCCGCAGCTCCTGTGCCGATCTTCCTGGTCGACAGGGGCGCGAAGTGGGTGTCCTCCCGTCTTCCCTTGGTCATCGCCCTTATGTCGGGGGTTGTGGAACCCAGGAGGAAACAGCCAAGATGCGATTCTATCTCCGGGTCTTCCAAGCGATCTCGCACTTTGAAGGCCATGTCGAGATGTACTGGGAGGTTGGGCACCTCAGTCATCCTCCAGGGCATCCAGAAGGTTCTGATAGGCTTGACAGTGGTGTTCGAAGAGGTAGCTCACGGGGGATGCAGCTACATCCCTTGCTCCCGCATCCCGCAGGTGGTCTACGGCATCCAGTATCCCTTCCTTACGCACCAGCAAGCTAACCGAGTACCAGTCTTGTTCTTCGACATTATACACCCTGGATATGGTGGGCCCTTGAAGCCCAGCTAGATCGGGCCTGCTCAGTATTCGAAGACTAACGGATTCAGCCGAATCCCCCTGGACATTGGCCGTAAGCCGGTAGAAAGTCCCACCCTTCAGATAGCCCTCTATTCGCTCCAGGAGCTCTCGGGCCAGCACCATCCCATCGGGATGGGATTTCAGCGCTTGGCGATTTCCGATGAGGCAAGCTTGAGAGCTGAGGATCGACCCGTCTCCCAAGGTCTTTAGTCCGTTTTCCCGGAGGGTTACGCCACTTGCGGTGAGGTCCGCTATAAGGTCCGCATATCCCGCCATGGGGGCAGCTTCCAAGCTGCCGCTGGCTTGAATAAGGGAGAAATAGTTGATGCCGCCCCGGTGCAGGAAGGACTGGAGAAGGCGAGGGTACTTGGTGGCAATGCGTAGCTGCTTTCCCTGGCTACGGAAGTCCAAAGCTACGTCGCCCAGGTCGCTTAGAGAGGACACATCCAGCCAGGACACCGGCACTGCCAGCACCAGCTCACACCGGCCGTAGCCAAGGTCCTGGAACACCGGGATGACCGGACTAGTTTCGTGACGCAGTTCCAAGTACCTGTCCAGGCCTGTAATGCCAAGCTCGGCGCTGCCCTCCTCTACCTTCTGGGTTATGTCCGCCGTCCGTTGGAAGAGCACATCTATCTTGGGAACGCCGGGAATAAAGGCGGAATAGCTGCGGGAGCTGGGCCTCTCCACTGGAATGCCGCAGGCTCTCCAGAAGGAAAGAGTCGGTTCATAAAGGTCGCCGTCGCTGGGAAGCACAATCCTGAGATGGCCCGCTCGGAATCCACCTCCCCCGTATTGTCTGCCGTATGCCGTGGGTGGAGTCAGCATCGGTCTCATCCTGCCTGCGCGCCAGGCCCGACGCCTGTCGGTACAGGATGTCGGATGTTGGAACCATCTGCGGCTACTTGGACCACTTGGCCGATCCCCGAATCTCTGGCATAGGAAATGGCCGCCTCAAGGGACATAGCGCATACATCCATTTCGACGGGACACCCTTGACTTCGCAGCTCGTCAGCTTGTTTCAAAGCCTGCTGATATGCTCCATCGGATGGCAGGACAAGGACACCGGACGACCTTGACGCTTCTCCTGTCATAGATGAGCCGATCTCCTTCAGGACATGCTGAAGTAGCTCCACCGTGTAGGCGAACCCCAAGACGGGTATGTCCACGCTGCTCCCCAAGGCCTTGGCCAATGTGTCGCACCGGCCGCCCCCGGCAAGGGAGAAGGGAACAGAAGCGTGCCTGACCTCGAAGATGAGCCCTGTGTAGTAGGCAATGTCCCTGGCAAGGCCAAAGTCCAGGACCAGGCTTGCCTTCGGTATCACTGAGCCATCCACCAGGGTCAATGTTTCCTCGAGACGGTCGAGCGCCGTCGGATCGAGGCCGTTGGACCTGATAATGTGCCTGGCCGCATTGAGACTGCTCTCCGGTCCACCCCGGACGCCCGCCAGAGAAGAGACCAGGCCCATGCCCTTCTCAAGCTTCCTTGGATCGTCGGTGCCCTTGAACTTGGTGAGCAGGCGCTCGACAACTCCATCAGGCTCTCTTTGACCCAAGGAACCCACTTCTGACCATTGGATCATTCCATAGAGCAGGTTGCGGGCCTCCTCATCGGCCATTTCACGGATCTTGCCAGCCAGCTCTCCGTCGTCCCCCTCAAGGTCTCCAATGCGGAGGGTCTTTGCCCGGCTCCGCACCCTTTCCAGGCCATCTTCTCCCAGCTTCAGTTCCCCTATGCTGCCCAATATGAACAGGACCGAGCGCTCGGACAGCCCCAGGTCGTGCAGGAGCCGATGCAATATGCCGACGTCGCTCAGCTCCAAGGTATTGTTAGAAATACCCAGGTCGGTCAGTGAGGCGAAGCTAAGGGTCAGGATTTCAGCATCGGCCCTGGGGCTATCGGACCCCAGGAGCTCCACACCCGCTTGGGTGTACTGCCGGTACGAATCCTCGTCCCCATCGTAGCGAAATACAGGCCCCACATACTGAATGCGGGCGGGTAGGGGGGACGAGGCCTCCGATTCGATGTAGCTCCGAAGCACCGAGCTTGTAAACTCAGGGCGGAGACTGACGTGGTTTCCGCCAGGGTCCACGAAGGTGTACATACGGGCGGCGATCTCTCCGCCCGACTTCCGAAGGAAAAGTTCGGTCGGTTCCAGGATTGGAGTATCCAGGACTTTGTAGCAGTGCAGGGAGAAGAAAGCCCTGAGCCTATCTTGGACCGCCATCAAAGGCTGCCAGGAAGGCTCGGAGAGGTCGTGCATTCCCTTTAGGTGGTATAGCTTATCCATCGGATTCTATAGCTGTATTGTACACCAGGGCCGAAGAGCAGGAGAACAAGAGACCCACGGAAGAAAGGAGTCTCTAAGGATGGGCCATCAAGCCACCATCGATGTAGATGGGTTGCCCTGTAGTGTAATCGCAGGAATCGGAGGCAAGATACACCAAAAGAGGCCCAATATCCCTGGGGTGCCCCTTCCGCCGCAGGGGAATGTAACGGACCAGCAACTCTTTCTGGGCCTCTTCCGGGTCTACCTCTTCGGGGCTGCTCCAGCCGCTTCCAATGACGTTGACCCGGATGTTGTTTCGTCCCCATTCCAGGGCGAGGGCTCGGCTTAGTTGAAGAATCGCTCCCTGGCCGGCGCAATAGATGCTTGAGTCGGCCAGCCCCCTTTCAGCCATGTTGTTGCTTATGTTAACGATTCGTCCCCCACCTTGGGACAGCATCTTTTGCCCTACGAAATGGCAAAAAAGGTAAACCGGTTTTATAGTGCGGTCCATCACCTCTTGATACTCAAGTTCTCCAACATCCGGTAGAGGCTTGCCATGAACGGCCCGAAAGACGTTCACGAGCACATCTATGCGTTTCCAAGTATTCCAAACCTCTTCAACCACCGTCTGGACAGATTCCTGGTCAGATGTGTTGCATACGAAATAAGCTGATTCCGGCCCCGTGGCGCCAAGCATCTTTTCGGTCTGCTTAATGACCCAGGAGTGTCGGTCGGCAACGACCACCTTGGCCCCCGCTTCCACCAACACCATGGCGAGGTAGGGGGTGGCAAAATCGCCATCCCCTGCCAACAGAGCTATCTTGCCCGCTAAGCTAAACTCTTGTAATACAGGCATCTGTCTTCAAAAGAAGATTCGGACCCAGGCATACCTGAAGATGGGCCGCGTTTATCTGTCAGGAGTCAGGAAGCTTCTCCTCGAATAGTATGACCTGTAGGTGCGATTCCCCCAGCCAGCCCTCCCCCGTCCAAGGTCACGATCTCCCCATTCATGTAGTCCGACGCCGGAGATGCCAGGAAGACCGCAATTGGTCCGATGTCTTCTGGCAGCCCCAGCCGGCCGGTGGGAATGGTAGCGCCCGAATTGGGCAAGACTCCCTTCATGGCGTCCACACCTTCCGTCGGGATGAAGCCGGGCACGATGGTATTGGCGGTTACGCCATATCTTCCCAGGCTCACCGCCAAGGTCCGCGTAAGCTGGATCATGCCCCCCTTGCTGCAAGCATACGAGTAGATATCCCGTCCTCCCCGCATGCCGAAACCGGAAGCTACGTTGATTATCTTGCCGCGCCCCCGTTCGACCATGTGGCGGGAAACGGCACGGGCACAGAAGAAGGCCCCGCTCAGGTTGACTTCCAGGCCGCTTCTCCATTCTTCGTCAGACACATCCCAGATGGGAAGCTGAGCGTTCTCCGAGGTCCGGCCGGCATTGTTTATCAGGACGTCCACCTTACCGAACTGCTCGAGGGCTTTCTCCACCATATGATCGACCTGGGTGGAATCACTTACGTCCGTAGCTATCGGCAAGGCTTCTCTGCCCAGGTCACGCACTTCCTGTGCCGCCATATCCAGGGGCGTCTGCCTGCGGGATGCGATTACGATGTCCGATCCTGCCCTCGCCAATGCCCGGACCATGGCAAGTCCCAAGCCTGTTCCGCCGCCTGTCAGGATTGTTGTCTTCCCATCCAAGTTCAAGCTTTCCAGCATCATGCAGCTCCGGACTCTGCCGGTGTAGTTAGGGTCACCTCCCCGGCCGACACAACCTTTGTTTCTCCGTCATCCAGACGGAGTACCAGATTCCCGACTTCATTGATGTCTTCGGCAAGTCCCTGGAGGACGTCATCCTGCCATACCACTTCCACATGCCGCCCAAGCGTGTCCAGGTGGGAACGGTACTCATACAGTATCCTGTGATGGCCGGACGAAGCATCCGGCGCTTTGAGAGAGGCTATTTCCAGCTCAAGGTACAGGCTATCCATCTCCTGGAGCAGGTTTCGCAGCAGGCCCCCTCGATCGACGACCTCACCCTTTTCCACGGCCAAGCTAGTGGCAGTGTGGGACAGATCGGGCGTCCCCGAAGGATCAAAGACAACATTGATGCCAATCCCAACCACAGCATATTGTAGCTGGTCCGCCATGTAAGCTGGCTCGACGAGGATACCACAGGTCTTCTTGCCGCTGAGCTGCACATCGTTGGGCCACTTGAGACGAGCTTCCAAGCCGGCAGTCTTACGAATGGCCCTGACGACTGCCACGCCAGCCAACATACTGATATATCCAGCGGAATCCGACCCTGGCCTGAGGATGACCGATAGAGAGAGATTGCCCTTGGGGGACATCCACGGTCGGGAAAAACGCCCGCGGGCGGCCCACTGCTCCTCGGCTACAACAACAGCGCCATCCTCCATGCCTGCTTCGGCAAGGGCAGATGCTTCATCCATTGTCGAGGATAGACGCTGAAAATAGATGATGCGGCGACCGATGGTCTGGGTATAGATGCCTTCCTTCATTGTGGAAGACAACCAGGCGTCCGACACGTAAACTCCACTCTTACATTGCGCTCGGAAGTTGCCACGGACCGAACAGGACTGTAAGCCGGGTTCTGTGCGCAGGCATTTCCGCCTGCGTGGCGACCATCTATCTAGGTCCCCCGTTGCCGAGGGACTCAAGCAGCCAACCCGGGAACGGGCCGGGCGCCCGTGGTTCCCCTATTCGGCCTTGCTCCAGGTGGGGTTTGGCCGCTGACCTGTCGCCAGTCCAGCCGGACGCTCTTACCGTCCGATTTCACCCTTGCCGGGACCTTTGCCATGCCTCCAGAAAGGGTAGCTTCCTGGTATGCATGTCAAGGAAATAACCCGGCGGTGTGTTTCTGTGCCACTTTCCGTCATCCCTTTAGCTTCGAGAGCCTCCGGGATGCCTGGGCGTTACCCAGCACCCTGCCCGGTGGAGCCCGGACTTTCCTCTCCCCCATGAAGCTGAGGCAGCGGTCGCCCGTCCTGCTCGGTCCACGGCCAATCTAGCACAATGCCCAATCGTGTTCAAGGTAAGGGGATACGGGGGATCAACTGACGAAGAGAATACGCCCGCAGCTGCTGCAGAGGACCGTCTCGCGTCCGCTCCTCGCTCGTTGAAGCTCGTGGGTAGGGAGAGCCATCCGGCAGCCTCGACACAAGCCTCGCTCGACCTTGGCTATCGCTTGGCCCCCTTTGGAGGTGCGCAGGTGCTCATACCTGTTCAGTGCAGTTGACTGAATGTTGGACGCCATTTCTAGCCGCTGGGACTCAAGGTGCTTCACCCTGTCTCCCAGCTGCGACATTTCTTCGGTAAGCTCTACCTGATCAGCCTGCCTCTGCTTCTCGGCTTCGCCCAGCTCTTCTTCCAGGGAAAGAATCTTGGACTGGATCCCCTCGATAGATTCCATGTCCTGCAGGAGCCGCTCGCCTACAGCTTGGTCTTGCTCCTTCAAGGCTGAGGCTTCCTTGCCGACGGCCTCCAACTCCTTCAGGTTGGTGATGGCCCCGCCATAGAGCTTGGTTTCTTCTTCCTGGAGTTTCTCCTGGAGTTTCAGATGGTTCGACTCCTGTTCGGCGTAGCCGGCCCTCAGTTCGTCCAAGGATGCATTCTGTTCCAGTATCTCAAATTCAAGATCGTCCAGGCGGGACCTGTCCTCAAGGTAGGCCTTAATGAAAACGATCCTGGACTGGCATTCGCTCAGTATGAGGTCCAGTTCTTGCAGGTCGTATAGCTGTTTTGCGGTAGTCATGGTCTGGTACAGGACTTTGGAGGGGTATTGGGTCACATTTCCTCTGTAAGATTTTAGGTACCACATTCCACCATGTCAACGTAACTCCCTTCTCAACAAAGCGCCACATGTAGCGACCCCCAAGGCTTCGGCGGCCATGTATTCGGAAGCGTTCCAGTATGCCCAGGCATACCGAATTCGTTCATGTTGGGCAACGCCTTAGCTAGGGAGCTGAAAAGCTCCTATGGTAGGATTGCCCTTGGTTAGACACATCTTTTATATGTGATCGGAACTATCGTGAACGACGCAATTTTTTCATTTTTGAACTATCTAGTTGTGGAGAAGGGATTCTCCAGAAACACCCAGGATGCCTACAAGAACGACCTGAACCAGTTCGTCAGCTTTGCCCAGGGAGGCAGCAACGGTACTAACGGATCCAATGGAACCAACGGCTCGTGCCATAGCTGGCAGCAAGTAGATCTCAACCTCTTGACAGATTACGTTTCCAGCCTGAGGGAAAAGAAGGGGTACAGCGAGACCACCACAGCTCGTAAGGTCGCAACCCTGAAGTCCTTTTTCAGCTTTCTCGTGCTGGAAGAGGCCATCGAACAGGACCCTTCCGAGTTCCTGAGCATTCCCAAGGTTGGCCGTAACCTTCCCAAGTTCCTTACCGAGGAAGAGGTGGAGCATTTGCTTCAGCTTGCAGGGTCCAGCACAGGGCTGGAAGCCTCCAGGGACAAGGCTATCCTCGAGCTCCTCTACGCCACCGGACTTCGCGTTTCGGAACTCATATCTCTGGATGTCCATGACGTAAACACCAAGGAAGGCTATGTTCGCTGCTTCGGCAAAGGTGGCAAGGAGCGTATCGTTTACATCTATCCAAGGGCGGCCGATGCGTTGAATGACTACCTGGAGAAAGCCCGGCCCCTGCTCCACCCACCCGCACAATCGGGGACCCATCGCGGGAACGGTAAGAGCCCCTCACTAAACGGTGCAGAAAAGCGGGAGGAGAAAGCCCTCTTCCTGAACCGGCGAGGGGACAGGCTGACGAGGCAGTGGATATGGGTCATCCTGAAAAACTATGCCGAGAAAGCCGGGCTGAAGAAGTCTCTAACGCCCCATACCCTTCGCCATAGCTTTGCGACCCACATGCTGCGAGGGGGTGCGTCTCTGCGTCATGTCCAGGAGCTCCTTGGACACTCCAGCATCACCACCACGCAGATATACACCCACCTGACCAACGAGCATGTGCGTCGCGAGTTTGACCGAAGCCATCCCAGATCGTAATATCCAATAGGGTACTGGAACGTATCCTGCAGAGGACCCTGCCTGCAACGACCTGTAAGGAGGGCCCAGGATCAGGATAGCTATCGGTAGCGACGAACGGACTGTCCTCACGGACTTCCTCATCGAAGAGCTGACGATGAGGAAGGTAGATGTGGTTACCCATGGGTCCCTGAAGGAAGGTGAGGACCCCCGATGGCCTGCGGTCGCCAGCCGCGTTGCTGAAGATGTGGCCAATGGCAACTGCCAACAGGGTGTCCTATTGTGTTGGACCGGGACCGGCGTCAGCATAGCTGCCAACAAGGTAGCGGGAATTCGGGCTGCACTGTGCATGGATGCCGAGACCGCGAGGGGCGCTCGGCTATGGAACGACGCCAATGTCCTGTGCATGAGCTTGCGGATGACCTCGCCACAGATTGCCAGCGAGATACTGGACGCATGGTTCAGTATAACGGGGGCCGAGGCCCAGGAACTGGAGAATATCGAAGCGGTCCACCTGCTAGACACACAGCGCGTGCACCGCATCTAGCTATTTGTGTTATGGTAGATGAAGATGGGAGGGTATTAGGTCATGCCCCAAAGAGGTAAGAGCAGGCGCACGGCCGCGCGCCAGACCCAATTGGGACAGAGGAAGAGGAGACACACCAGGGGGCCGTCGGGTACGCCCGCTGCGCCGGAGCCTGGGGAGGCTGGGGAATCTGCGACTCCTACGCTACATAGCGAAAATACGGCGGCGCCTGCCGTTGCCCAGCCTCAGGTCCAGCAGCCGATTGCCTCCCGTGTGACTGAAGCCCGCCCTGCCGTCTATGCATACGTGGCCCCGGAGATGAAGCGCATCCTCGCGTTCTCAGGCGTCACCATGGCAATACTGGTCGTTCTAACCTTCTTCCTGAGGTAGAAGCGATGGACCGCCAGGAGTTCGCCCATCGGCTGAGGATCACTCCGGGAAAGCCGGGCGTATATCTGCTGAAGGACTCAGCCCAGCAGGTCCTATACGTAGGCAAAGCCAGCAATCTGCGTTCCCGTGTCAGCTCCTACTTCGGCTCGCCCCATGGTCTGAACCCCAAGATACAACGCCTCGTGGAGCGGGTAGCAGACTACGAGTTCATCGTTACAGATACCAATGCCGAAGCCATCATCCTCGAATGCACCCTGATAAAAAAGCACCGCCCGACCTACAATGCCAGGCTCAAGGATGATAAGAGCTATCCGTACCTGAAGATCGATCTTGCCGAGGAGTTTCCCCAGGTGTACATCACCCGGCGAGTTCGCGAAGATGGCGCCCGTTACTTCGGACCTTTTGCTACCGCTGGGAGCGTACGTAAGACCCTCGACTTGCTCAAGAAGCTGTTCCCTTATCGCTCCTGCACCAAGCCGATCACAGGCACGGACCCCAAGCCATGCCTGGAGTACCACATCGACCGCTGCGTCGGTCCCTGCATCGGCGCTGTGGACAAGGAAGGCTACCGCCAGGTAATAGAGCAGGTAATCCTGTTCATGGAGGGCAAAATCGAAGGGGTCGTGGACGGACTCCATCAGAGGATGGCCAGCGCCGCCGACCTGCTGGAATTCGAGCGGGCTGCGGTCCTCAGGGACCAGATACGCAACATCCAGAAGACCGCAGAAGAGCAGCGGATAAAGGTGGCATTCAACGCAGTCCAGGACATGGATGCAATAGCCATGGCCCAGGGTCAAGACGAAAGCTGGATCGAGGTGTTCTTTGTCCGGCAGGGCAAGCTCACCGGGCGTGACCACTTCATTATGGAAGGGACGCAGGACGATCCCCCGGGTCATGTCCTGGCAGGGTTCATCAAGCAGTTCTACCAGTCGGCCTCCTTTCTTCCGAGGCGGATAACCATCCAGCATCCCCTGGAGGATGAAGCGCTGATTCAAGAGTGGCTAAGGGAAAAGAAGGGCCGGGCCGTCGTGCTGGCGCGGCCCCAGAGGGGCGACCAGCACCGGCTGATCAAGATGGTGGCCGAAAACGCTTCCCAGGGCCTGACCCAGAGGCGGGCGAAATGGCTTGCGGACAGCGATGCGGTGCAGCAAGCGATGCAGGAATTGCAGGAGGAGCTGAATCTGCCCAATCTCCCCCTTCGCATCGAGTGCTACGACATTTCCAACATACAGGGCACCAACTCCGTGGGCAGCATGGTGACCTTCCAGGATGGCTTTCCCAAGAACTCCCACTATCGCACGTTCAAGATCAAGGAAGTCGAGGGAATAGATGACTACTCCAGCATGCAGGAGGTGCTCCGTCGGCGCTTCCGGAAACTGGCTTCCGTCCGGGGAAGGGGCCAGACCATAGAAGACGTTCAGACGCCTCGGTCCACGGATCCCCGGCCAAGAAGCGTGAAGGAAGAAACCTGGAACATCGTCCCGGACCTAGTGCTGATCGATGGCGGGAAGGGGCACCTTTCGGCATCCCTGGAGGTGTTCCTGGAGCTGGGAATAGACTTCATTCCCCTGGCTTCCATAGCCAAGGAAAACGAGTGGATATTCGTTCCCCAGACCCCCGAGCCCATAGCGCTGACTTCCAATTCGCAGGGGTTGTACCTGGTGCAGAGAATCAGGGATGAAGCCCACCGGTTCGCCATCACCCATCACCGCAAGCTCCGAAGCAAGGGAAGCGTAGCTTCGGCCGTTGACTACGTTTCCGGCATAGGCCCAAAGAGAAAGCGCATGCTTCTGCGCCGGTTCGGATCGCTCAAAGCAATCAAGGAAGCGGGTATTGAGGACCTTACGGCGGTCCCTGGAATTACCCGTTCACTAGCTTTGCGCCTGAAAGAGCAGTTGTAACCACCGTCCGTAGACTGCCTCCTCACCAATTTCCTCTTTTACCTTGATTTCTCCGAGTTACCTGCCTTATTCTGAAGGTAATCCCTGTGGAGTAGAAGACCACCGTGCTCAAGGTATCTATCACCTTGCCCAACGGAACGGAGATAACCTGCGAAGCCAGCGACCCATCTCTCTGTACGCAGATGATGGCAATGGTGCTGCAGGACCTGCCCCGGGACTTGATCACCATGCGACAGGCGGACTCGAACAAGGGTTCATTGGATGAAAAGTCGGTCTCAACCGCTCTCGAGGAGATGTCCGCCCTTCAGCCTGAGCGCTCCAATGGCGCGTCCGGTGGGCCGGATGATCCTGAGTCCTCACCCTCCCCTGCTGAATCGGAGTTCGCCAAGTACTGCCGCAACGTCACTCCCGTAGGGGATATGCGCCGGGTTGTGCTGGCGGCTTGGGCTGCCAATCATTTCCTTGGAACGAGCAGCATATCTGACAGGGAGTTGACCCACCTGTTCAATCTTGCCGGCTGGCGCCAGCCTGAAAGCCTTACCCAGGCGTTGCGTAACGCCGCCCGAAGCAAGTTCAAGTGGATGGAGCGAATCCCGGGGCGTTCCGGCTACTATTCCGTAACCGATGTGGGCGTTCGTGCGGTAGTGCCGGTGCAGGACCTCTAGCGAGGGACAGGTTTCGCCCTCTCAGTCGTTTTGGTGTGAGCCCTCAAACGCGCGCATTTCCCGGCCCCCTGACCCTTCCTGCTTAGCCAAGCGACCAAGGTGCCCACAGGGCGCCTGCAGGCCTTCATGGGAACCTTTACCACTGCACAAACATGGGCATCACGACGTGGACATAGCGGTCCGACGTGGTGGACTTGAAGACGCCTGGGCTGGAGGATGTCGTGGTCTCCAGGGCGACCTCACCCCGCTCAAAGGCGTTCAGCACATCCAGCAGGTACTTGTTGTTGAAGGCGATCTTGGACTCTTCACCCTCTATGGAGGTGTTGATCTCGTCCTGGTTTTCCCCCATCTCTTCAGCCCTCGCCGAGATGCGCACCTTGCCTTCGGAAGGACTTGATTCCGCTGTGGCGGACTCTCCGGCCTCAGGCATGATCTCAAGCCGGACGATGCCGTTGCCATCCCTGGCAAAGATAGAGGCACCGCGGGCTGCCCTGGAGAACTCCTGTAGATCGAAAATCGTCCTCGTTTGGTAGGTCTGAGGAATGAGCTGGGAGTAGTTGGGGAAGGTGCCCTGGATCAGCTGGGATACAACCTCGATATTCTCCAGCCGGAAGAGGGCCTGGCCTCGGCTAGGGGTCATAACTATCTCAACCATGCCGTCATGCTCTCCCAGGAACCGGCCAAGCTCGGCAAGGGTCCTGTGAGGCAGAATGATGCTCACGGGAGCGGGGAGCGGTTCGGCCAAATCTCCCTTGAAGACAGCCAGCCGGAAGCCGTCGGCCGCCGCCATGGTGAATTGACTCTCCTCCAGCTCCAGCTTTACACCTGTCAAGACGGGGCGTGATTCTTCGGTTGCCGCTGCAAACACCACCTGGTTAATCGCCGTCCGGAACACTTGGGGTTCTATCTTGGCGCTGAACTCTTCATCAACCGACGGTATCGGAGGAAAGTCGTTGGCCTCTGTGCCGTTGATGTTGGCTTCGGAGCGTGCGCACTTCAGCTTCAGTACCTTGGACTCTCCGGAAACGTCCATGTCTATAGACTGGTCAGGAAGGTGGCTAACAAACTCCGTGAGGAGCCTGGCCGGAACTGTGACCGCGCCCTCCTCTTCAACCATAGCGCCAACCCAGGTGGTAATGGCGATCTCCAGGTTGGTCGCCGAGAGTTTAAGCATAGACCGGTCGGTCGATAAAAGGACGTTCTGGGTTATTGGCAGGGTGGTGCGGGAGGCCACAGCTCGACCGACAACACCCAGCCCCTTGTTCAAATTTTCCTGAAGGCAAGACAGTTTCATTTCCCCTCCCCACTCCCGAAAGGTGTGCCGTAGTATAAGTTCCTCTTGGTTTTATCGTCAATGTCCTGTGGACGAGAGAATTGGCAAGGGCCGGGGATTCCCATACGGACATCTGCTGCGTCGTAAGGCAGGCTCTCAGCCGCAATCGAAAAGAGACCAGCCCCATCCCAGAAAAGCGAATGGCCCCGGAGGGCCAACGTAGGAGACAAAAAGTGGTGGAGAAATCGGTTAGTTGAGGAGGACCTAGCCGGTGCGCTTAACCTCCAGGGTTTCTCCTGGCGCCAACGCCACCCTTCTTACATTTATGCCCAACTTGAGCAGCCAATAACCCAATGTAGCCTTGCTGACGCCCAACTCTTGCGCAGTTACCGATAACCCGTATTCGTTAACCATTTCCGGGAGGAGTCTTTCCAAGGGCCTCTGGTGGCTATCTTCGACCCTTTGCATCAGCTTGGTTTTTCGGGCCATTTCTGCCTCCTGCGGTTGGGCGGTGTACCGTGGCGAGGATGGTACCACAATGGGGTTTTGGATGTCAACAAGACTCTATAATCTGGTTTAAATTTTTCTTAGAAAAAGTTAGAACAGCCTTTTCGTAGCTAATTATACCCATTTGGCAAGGGAAATTCCAGCAACTGTTAGCGCAGTTACTACGATTCCGCCCACGAAAACCCCGGCCGTCATCGCAGGAAAGGCCTGCCGAAATGGTATCGCAAAAGTCCATGCCGCTATGGACGCAGTCCACACGCCAGTGATGGGCAATGGTATAGCCACGAACAGGACGAGCATCCCGGCACCGTACTTGTGGTAGCGCTCTGCGTGATGTCTCCGCAGTGCATCTGAGCGCCATCTAAGAATGGACGTGCCCGGATTTGGAAACCGTTCCAACAATAGAGCCAGTTTGGGAAGCGCCAGGAGCCAGAAAGCCGCAGGCACCAGGTTGCCCAATATGGCGACGGGGAGGACCCCATACCATGGAAGCCCATATCGTTCAATCCCGATTGGAATAGCCAAACGCAGCTCTCCCACAGGGGTCATGCTCCATAGAAATGTAAATATGTAATCCAAGCCGGACCAGTCTTGCCCTCGGGTTGGGTGTCGGAACCGTGGGCACCATGATAACATGATGCAACTGCGAGAGATGCCTTAATGAACGCACAAGACAGGAGAAGCAAACCTGGATGGAGCATTCGTCAAACCGGCTGAAGACCGGAAAAATACCTTCCCATCTGCTGGAACAACTATTGCGACAGATCAAAGTCAGGGATGACAGAGTCCTGCTGGGATCCATGATCGGCGAAGATGCGGCGGCAATTGACTTCGATGATGTGGCACTGATAGCCAAGACCGACCCAGTAACCTTCGCGTCGGACCTGATCGGCTGGTATGCCGTTCACATCAACGCCAACGACGTAGCCTGCACCGGGGCGATTCCCCGTTGGTTCCTGGCAACCCTGCTGGTCCCGGATGGCTCCACTGAGGACAGCGTTGCAGAAATCTTCGGGCAGCTAACAGAAGCGTGCGAGTCCATGAACATCCAGCTGGTGGGAGGGCACAGCGAGGTCACCGCGTCGGTGAACCAGCCTGTTGTAGTGGGCGCCATGCTGGGGGAGGTCTCGAAGAATGACCTCGTCAAGACATCTGGCGCCATGGACGGCGACAGCATCGTTGTGACCAAGGGAATCGCAATAGAGGGGACCTCAGTCCTGGCCCGGGATGCAGAGGAGAAGCTGCTTCAGGCCGGCGTCGGGCGGGGCACCATAGACCGGGCCAAGGAACACCTTTTTAGCCCCGGCATAAGCGTGGTGAAGGATGCGTTGATCGCCTGCGCCTCCGTCAGGGTGCATTGCCTGCACGACCCCACCGAAGGGGGGCTGTTGACGGGACTATGGGAGATCGCCAAGGCAGCTAACCTGGGGTTGTGCGTGGAAGAGAGTAGCATTCCGATTATTCCGGAAACCGTTGAGATATGTGAAGCGCTGAGCTTGGATCCCCTGGGCCTGCTGGCCTCGGGCGCGCTGCTCATCACACTGCCCCCGGAAGATGTGCCTCCCCTGTTCAACGCCCTGGAGGGGGAAGGGATCGAGGCCTTCGAGATAGGGCGGATGATGGAAGCCGAGGAGGGGGTGAGCATAATCCGCACCCATGAGCTGGAGCCCCTACCATCCTTCGAAAGGGACGAACTGGCCCGGTTTTTCGCTGCTCAGGTTAACAATAACGGATAAAAAGGTAAATATTATGTTCAGCCATACCGATTTAGAACTTCCTTTAGCTGTGGGATAGTTATGTTCCCTCCGGTGATAACTAAAGCTACGTTTTTACCTTTTATGTTTAGTTGATTCTTCATGGCTCCTGCAAGGGGAGCAGCACCTGCCGCCTCAGTAAGGGTGTGGGCGCTGTCGATAAGAATTCCGATCGCATCCTTCATATCGTCGTCATCCACAAGAATAAAGTCGTCGAGCAGGTCCCAGAGGATCTCTTGCGTAAGCTCGTAGCCCGTAGAGGTTGCCAAGCCCTCAGCTTCCGTCCCCATGGGTGATTCGGTGATACGACGGTTCCTCCATGATAAGTAGCCTCCCTGGGCTTGGGCGGACTGCACAGCAACAACCTGGATATTTGGGTTGATGGCCTTGGCAACTATGCTAGCCCCCGCAGCTCCGCTGCCCCCTCCCAGGGGCACATATATGGAATCCACCTCAGGAAAGTCCTCGATTATCTCCAGGGTCTCAGTTCCCACCCCTGCAATGAGCAACGGCTCGTTCACGGCGTGGACATACCTGTAGCCCTTCTCTGAAGCAAGGCGGGCGCAGTGTTCACGGGACTCGTCAAAGTTCCTCCCGTAGAAGACCACCTCGGCGCCCAGGTTCTGCATAGAGCGCACCTTCAGTGGGTTGGCACCCTCCGGAAGGCAGATTACGGCCTTTGTCCCGAATAGCCGGCAGGCATAGGCGATGGACTGGCCATGATTTCCCGACGACGCTGTGATGATTCCCCTGGCCAGTTCCTCCGCGGTCATGTGAGCCAGCAGGTTAACTCCACCACGCACCTTAAAGGACCCCAAAGCGTGGTGGTTTTCGTGCTTCAAGCGGACACTTGCTCCCAGCAGCTGGTCCAGGGCAGGATACGAATGCAGGGGAGTCCGGGGGACATAGGGAGATATGGTCTTCTTGGCTTCAAGGACATCATTAAGGCTGGGTCTATTCAAGTCGCTCCTTACGTTGATGGCGGCCCTCGGCCGGTGATTAATTGGCTATGCCTGTACAGCTTATGTCACGCCGTTCTCTGATTCAACCGGCATCTTTATAAGGCCCAGACAAGCAAAGAGCCCAGCCGTTGGACGGCTGGGCTCTTTTACAACACCAGCTATTAAGCCGGGGCTGCCTAGTCTTCCTTGACGTTGATGGGGATCACACCGGGGCCCCACCATCGCTCCCACATGTCGTCCACCTTGCCTTGCACGTACTTCGTGTCTTCTTCGGTGAAGTGGGCAAAGCGACCCTGGCGCCCGAGATAGTCCCCTACGGGCTTGCGCTTCTTCATGCCCTTGGCAATGGCCTTGGACGGGCCATTGAGGAACAGCTCGCCGTCCACGATCTCGTAGAGCACCCATAGACCGGTTTCCACGGCCAGCATTCCCAATTCATGAGAGTACTTGGGGTCGTAGTCCCAGCCTTTGGGGCAGGGATCGATACTATGGATGAAGGTGGGACCGCCGATGGTCAACGCCCGACGCAGCTTGTTGGTCATGTCCAACCCATAGGAGCCGCAGGCTGTGGCCAGGTACCGGCAATCAGGATGGCCGGCAGCTAGCATACCAACCATGTTCTTCTTCCAGCGGGTGTTCATGATGCGATGCACCTTCCCCGGCGGGCTGAAGGTAGAGTTGGCGCCCCAGGGGGATGCGCCCGAAACCTGGATGTCCGTATTGGCGTAGGACTCGTTGTCGTAGAGAAGCACCAGGTGGTTGTACTCCGGATGGGTGAGGGAAGCGGAAATACCGGAAAGGCCCATGTCCATCCCGCCGCCATCGCCGCAGAAGGAGATTACGTTAATAGGTTCGTCCTTGATCTTGCCCTTGCGCATGAGGACCTTGAGGCCCGCTGCTGTGCCTGTTGCCGCCGAACCAGAGGAACCCAGCTGGGTATGCATCCACGGCACCACCCAGGGGCTGGTGTAGTAGGTCGTGTTGGCTACGTACATGCAGCCGGTGCTTCCTGTGACGATGGTGCGGTCACCGGCGGCTTTCACCATCAGGCGCATAACCAAGGCCGATTCGCATCCCTGACATGTCCTGTGTCCAGATGTGAACATCTCCTCAATGGGGATGTTCTTCACACCTCTTACTTGTGGAAGATCTACCATCTGAGTCATAGCCTACCTCCTTACACCTATCCACTGTTTGTCGGGGTCTATTTTACCCGTTGCCAGGGCTTCGTACATCACATCTTTCATTTCGATGACGTTCTGCCCTCTGACTTCCCTGCCTCCCAAGCCGGCGATGAAGCTGAGGACCAGGGGCCTCTTCTCCAGGCTATACAGGGCTGCCCTGATCTCATTGTACAGCACCCCGCCAAAGTCCGGCGAGCCGAAGGAGTAGTCCCTGTCAACCACACCAATGGCCTTGAACCGGGACAAGCACTCCTTGATCTCCTCGGTGGCGAAGGGCCTGAACCACTTTATCCTCACGAAGCCCACCTTGATGCCCTGCTCCCGCATCTGCCGGACGGCCACGCGCACCGGGAGGGCCAAGGTGCCCATTCCCACGAAAACAACCTCCGCATCGTCGGTCATGTACTCTTCGAAGAACGGGCTGGGTCCTCCCCGGCCGAAGATATCCTTAAACTCCTCATGCACCTCTTCGACCACTCCCTTAGCCCTGCGCATCCCCTCGTCTGTCTGTCTCCGTATCTCCATCAGCCAGTCCTCGTTGACCTGGGGCGCCACGGTGATGGGGTTGTCGGGGTGGAGAATCTTGTCCCCTCTATCGTAGCGGGGCAGGAACTTGTCCACGAGGGACTTATCAGGGACATTCGTCAACACCTGGGAGTGGGTCAGGAAGGAGCCGTCTGCGCTGATAGCGCACGGCAGAAACACCCTTGGGTCCTCGGCGATGCGCCATGCCATCAGGGCGGTATCCAGCGCTTCCTGGGCAGTTGACACCCAGTTCAGCAGCCATCCCAGGTCCCGGACAGCCAGGGCATCGTTGTGCTCGGTGCCGAAGGCTCCCGGGTCGTCCAGCGCACGGTTGCCGACCATCGCCACCACGGGAAGCCTCAGGCCGGCGGTGACCGCCAGCGCTTCGAAAGCATAGAACCAGCCTACTCCGCTAGAGCCACAGAAAACCCGGGCTCCCACCGCCGAGGCATGCTTGACGATCTCGAACTGGGAATGTTCGCTTTCGGCAACGATGAACTCGCAGTCCAGCTCTCCATCAGCCACAAGCCTGGAGACGTACTGCATCACCGTGTCATACGGGCGGATGGGGTAGGCTGTGATGACATCGACGTCAGCCATCGAACAGGCTATGGCAATGGCTTCGCTTCCGCTGATAAGCAGCTCTTGTTCAGACCTTTGGGCCGTCGTTGACATTAGAGCCCCTCCACTTTCATCTGGCTGTCGGTAGTGATACCAACCTCCTCTTGGTATTGACCGATATGATGGAAGCCATGGGAGCGGGGTGTCTGGGCCTTCTGCTTTTCCACAAGCTCCGTCATCCACTTGTTGTAGCCGTCCTTGTCCTTGTTCCAAACCTCCCACTGGCTGTCATTGCCCTCGAACTCTGCCTCGTTGACCATGGTTATGCATTCGGGCACGGGGCAGACATCTTCGCAGACCGCGCAGCCGCAGCAGGACTCCATGTTGGAATCGTACAATCCATCTGGGGTTACGTCGAAGCAGGTGTCCGGGCAATGCAGCCAGCACAGGGTGCACTTGATGCAGGTCTCGAAGTTGACCACCGGGCGCATGGTGCGGGTGCTCCACTTCTTGAAGTAGGGGTTCCGCACCGGCTCGTAGCCGCCGTCTCCGCCCCGGAATCCGGTGCCCTGTTCCACGTTGCGCACCACCAGGGCTTCTTCCATGGTCGTCCAGCCAGGCAGATCGAAGCTGAAGGGCGTCTCCGAGTTGCCCTCCCCCGGCTCCACCACCCGGGTCTCCATCCGATCGTGTGACTTCCGGGCAGAGTCCACCTTCACTGGGTTATTCCACTGCTCGAGTATCGCCTCTTCCACCGACTCGAGGGTGACCATCTCGGGGCACACCTTGCAGATGGCGCCCAGGACCCTGACGTCGGTGTGATCATCTTTGTACACCCACAGGCCGGAGAAGCTGGTGCTGCCTTGCACTACTCCGATATTGTAGGGAGCATCCTTGGTGTGGATATCCCTTACAAGGTCGCCTCTTCCCTGCACCGAGGTCACCAGGACCGTGCCGCTGCCCTTGGTAAGCTGGTTGATGGGCTGGAGGCCATACCAACCCCAGGACTCCACACCCTTGCAGAGAGTGTCATCCACGGCAACGGTTACATCGACGTTGTCCGCCTCGTACATGGCCAGGTTCTCTTCCAGTTCTTCCTGGGTATCGGCCACCACAGCGAAGTATTTTGCGGGGATGCCGTTTCTTTCCGGGGAATCTCCGTACCTTCCGAAGCCAATTCCTACCTTCCCCTCTTTTCGCGCTGCCAGGACGATGGCGCGGCAGATGTTCCGGGCGAGGGTCTTCTGGAAAATGCCCCTATAGACCACCTCTAGCGACGTTTTGCCCATGGTTCCTCCTTAGCACTGTTTCGTGATATGTCCATCTATTCCTTAAAAGAGGCAGCCGGCTCGCCCAAGCTGCCTACGTCAGTCGGATACCGAGCTTCCCAACTTCTCCGCCAAGCCGTCGTGAACGTTGGCAGGCTCCACTTCGGTGATGTGGTGTTCCATCGCCATTCTCGCCCCTTCGGAATTCCTGCTCCTGACCATGTGCAGGATCTGACGGTGGGACGCCATGGAGCGCTGGGGCCTTCCCGGGCTCTGCATGGCGTGATCCCTGGACTGGGCGAGAATTTCGGAAATGGTCGATATGACCTTGACCAAGGCCGAATTGTGGGTGCCTTGAGCCAGCGCAAAATGGAAAGCGGTATCGCCCTCCACTCCCGTTTCTCCGTCGGTTATCTGCCTCTCCTGGTCATCTATTGCTACGTCCATACGGTCGCAGTCCTGATCGGTGGCCCTTTCCGCTGCCAGGGATGCGATATGGGGTTCCAACAAGTGGCGCACTTCGAAGATGTTCGCCAGGTTCCTGTTGGCCCCGGTGAGGGTGGAAACGATGATCGATGCCAGATGTTCCAGTGACTCAGCGCTGACAAATGTGCCGGAACCCGGACGGCTGACCACCATTCCTTGGAGCTCCAACGCCCGCATCGCCTCCCGTAGAGAGCCTCGCCCCACTTGAAAACGATCAGCCAGCTCCCTTTCGGAGGGCAGACGGTCGCCGGGCTTCAATACACCGTCACGGATCAAGTCTCTAACCTGACCAGCTATATCCTGGTGTATCTTCCGTCGCTGAATTACCTGGAAATCTTCCATCTACACTTTCATGGTCAGATGGTCAGGTGGTCTAACCAATTCGACCTGCGGGCAAACTATCACGAACCTTTAAGTCTGTCAATACCCTTGCCATAACGGATAGAGCAGATAGCAGCAGCCTCCCCAAGAGGACACTTTTAATAGGTGATACGGGTTGGAAGGAGTGGAAGTTCGAGTTACAATTGGCCGAGATTGGAAGAACGGAAGCAATCATATTCATGAGCAACGGACCTGAAGAAATCGACCTGGAAGATCAGGGCGTTCGAATTACCTGGCGGGACGGCCATCGCAGCATCTATGCCCATAGGGTGCTCCGCCTGAAGTGCCCTTGCGCCCAGTGCGTCGATGAATGGACCCACGAGCTTCGCCTTGATCCTGATACGGTCCCAATGGACGTGAGGGCTGAGGACTACTTGCCCGTAGGCAATTACGCCCTGCAGTTTCTATGGAGCGATGTCCACTACACGGGAATATACACCTACGAGTTCCTTCGATCGGCCTGCACGTGCATGGAGTGCCTCGCCGCCAGGGCTTGAATCGGGGCGCAATGCCCGGACTCGCTCATTAGCCATTGCCGGGGGTCTTGGGTTCCTGGGTAGAGGACTTGGATGGACTCACCTGGGACCCCGCTTTGAATATGTGCCCGTACTGACCATCCCTGAAACCAAACACCGAGAACTTGCGCTTACCCGGGGAGTCGCACTCGGGACATGCCGAAGGGTCGTCCCTTCGGGAAAGAGGGCGGACCGATTCGAATATGTGTCCGCAACTTGTGCATTCGTATTCGTAAACAGGCATACGTTCCTCCCAGCTAATGGCTCAGATCGCCCCAGAATGTCGCAAGTCCTCGATTCGACCGGAAGGGTAACCCAGCACCTCTGCCAGCACCTCTTCGTTATGTTGACCCAGTGTTGGAGCCGGCCCGAAGGCCTCCTCCCCAAACTTGACGGGATTGCCCGGCATCTGGTACCTGCCGGCCGTTGGATGCTCCGCCTCCACCAACATGTTCCTGTGGAGCACTTGAGGGTCCTCGTAGGCTTCCCGGATGTTGTTGATCTTGGCGACGGGCAACCGCTCCGCCAGAAGGAGTATCCACTCGTCGGCAGTCTTGGTTGCCAAGGCCGACTCGATGATATCCCTCAGCTGCTCCCAGTTCTTTCTACGTCCATCAATGGTCGTGAAACGGGGGTCAGCAGGCAAACCCTCAAACCCTTCCACCTCGGCGGCGATAGCACTGGCTAGTTCTTCGTAAAACTTCTGGGTGGCGCAATGAATTTGAAGGTATCTTTGATCACTGGTCTTGAAGGCGCCATTGGGCAGGTTGGCCGACTGCACCGACCCTCCCGCCGTCGGAATCCTGCCGCTTCCAAGGTACATCTCAGCCAAATGCCCCTGGAAGGTAAGATGAACGTCAAGCAGGCTCAGGTCCAGCTCGCAGCCCTCCCCGGTGCGTTCCCGGGCCAAGAGGGCGGCCAGGATGCCGACGCTGGCCCCGTAGCTGGCGCCGATGTCCGCCACGGCGAAGCCCATCACGGCAGGCGGTCCGCCAGGCTCCCCCGTAACGCTCATCGCCCCGGCGGTGGCTTGGGCTACCGAGTCGAACACAGGTCTGTTCTTATACGGACCATCTTTGCCAAAGCCTGATATGGAACAGCAGATGATGGTAGGGTTTACCTTCTTCAGCGTTCCGTAGTCCACCCCCAGGCGGGCGGTCACCCCCGGGCGGAAGTTGTCCAGCACCACATCGGAAATCCGCACAAGGTCGTAGAACACTTGGCGTCCTTCGTCCGTGCGCAAGTCGATGGTTATGCCCTTTTTGTTGCGGTTGTAGATCATGTAGTACACACTCTCGCCGCCAATGAAGGAAGCGCCCATGTTGCGGGCAGCTTCTCCTACCTTAGGAGGCTCCACCTTGATCACCTGCGCTCCCAAATCGGCCATCATCCTGGAGGATGCCGGTCCGGACAGGGCTTGCGACAGGTCTAGGAGGCGTATGTTCCCTAGGGGCGATTTCATAGACTCGTTCTCTTTCCCAGCAGGCACACGGAAGCTAGCCTCCCGCCAGGAAGGTGTGCAGGGTGTGCGCCAGCTCCACCGGGGTGTGATATCCGATATCGTGGGAGCTGTCCTTTATCCAGACCACCCGGCAGTCCCTGAGGGCCGCTTCGGCCGCATCCACCATCATGCGTCGGGACTGTGCCAGCTCCGGGCTTCCCGTGCCCGGTCTCCGCTCGGCAGCTACGATGATGGTTGGGCATTGCACCAAGCTGAACATGGTGGAAGGGGGATGGTTCCACATGGCTTCCATGACCTGGGCATGGTTGGTGGGTTCCAGGATGTCCCGGATAGTCCCATCGGGCATCTCCTGCACCATGGTCAGGACGATTCGCTCCAGCTCGTCGCTCCAGCACTCTGAAAGCTGCTCTTTCAGCCCGTCCAGGAAGTCTTGCTTGATGGGAGGGACTTGGCGCGGCCTCAGCCGGTTCCTGAAGGATTCCCATGTCGCGTCGGGTCTCATGGACCAGTCCTGGAAACCACCATCGATTAGCGCCAAGGCCCCGATGCGGTCCGGATGCTTGGCGGCAACGCTCAAGGCAACGTGGCCGCCCCAGGAGTGCCCGCACAGGTTCACCTTCGCCAGTCCTAGATGGTCCAGCGCAGACACTATGTCTCCAGCCAGGGTGTCCCAATCGTACCCTGAGGATGGCTGATCTGTCTTGCCGTGCCCCCTCTGGTCCGGAGCCACGCACCTGTAGGCGCTTCCCAGATGGGGAATAACGAGGTCGTACCAGTGACAGGAGGATGCCAGCCCGTGGAGGGCGACCAGGGGCAGATTGCCGTCGTTTGCGGTGGATGGAGGACCCCAGTCTAAGTAGTTCATTCGTATGGCCCTGTTCTGCATCCAGCTTCCCTGGGGGACCGTCACTCCCATTGTTTATCTCCTTCGAGCATCCGGGTCTAGATTCGACTGCCGCATCATATAAGGTCGGTGAAGTGGGAGGGTAGTACACCATTGTCCACGATGGCTTTTCGCTTTTGGAACCGCCAACGGCCCTCATGCCGCACCAAGTGGTCTTCGTACTCACCGCAAGCGTGGAACCTGGTAACGCCATCATCGCCTGTCCGGTAGATCACAAAGTAGCTGCTTGCAGTCGCTTCGTCCTCATCTAGTGGCGTGATGCGAATGTTGGACACCGTGTGAAGGGTCTTGCCCCTGCCGACCTGCCAGAATCCCATCAGAAAGGTCACCCGCTCCTTCAGGGACTCTCTGCCGTCATCTTTGAAAAGGTAGAGGCCGCTCTCTTGGTTGTTCTCATAGGTGATAGCCGAGTAGCTTCCATCCTCGGTGAAGAGATCCATCCACTCGTGGAAGCGTTGATGGTCCACGAGCCGAGCACACTCGAACATCAGTGCCCGTATCTGCTCTTCGTATCCCTCGTTTCCTCCCTGCATCTTGGACTCTCCTACGGACCCGCAGTTCCGCGAAGTCCAGGCCACATCGACCCACTATAAGGCATGTTCGCCCATGTACCGACGCCAGGCATTATAGAAGCTCCGCATGGAGTACTCGTCCCTCTTCTCGCCGACTTTCCCAGGCTCTTGTCCCCGGGAAATGTTGGACCAGGGGACCGCTGTGGCGGCGAATCCCATCTGGCACCTAACGACAGCTTCGTTATCGTCGCCGCTAACCTTGCCCGACGATGCTTGACTATCCAGGGTGCGCTCCAGCCTCCACTGGCGGGCAGCGGGAGTTTCATCTCGCGTCCCCAAAGCCAGCAGCTCAACGACAGTCCGGTCAACGGCTTGGGGGCGGAGCACCTGGATGATGTTCATCATCCCGCCGGTCATGAACTGCAGGTCTAGGTTGGGAAACACGGTGATGATCCGGTGGTCCTGCTTGAAATCTACCTCGAAAGGTGGCCTCTGCCAGAGAGGGTTCTCCGAGATGTTGTTCTCCAAGCCCGATGTCTCCCGCATCGCAGCGACTATGCGCTGGGGGTCCCTCTGGGGCGGAAACCTCAGCATCCCATGTCCGTGGTCGAGCCAGTAGTTGTTGCCCCTGACTTCGATTCCACGGTACCCGGTGCCGACGACGGGATGGGTGAACTCCGGGTGGTAGTTGTCGGCAAAGTTCTCATGCCAGCTCTTCCAGTTGCCGTCGTAGGCCCAGCGCACCCGCCCCAGGGCCTCGGCGCCCTCCACGACCTCCCGTACATAGGGACCTACCTCCCCCAGGTACTCTTCCAAGGGCGCTACGTCGGATTTGAGGGCTACGAAAACCAGGCCCGCAAAGGTATCCACCCTTACGGACGGGATATCGTAAACATCCCTGGTGAATTCTGGACCGTAGGCATCGGGATAGGGGATACCGATACAATGGCCCTCTTGGTCGAAGCTCCACCCGTGGTACATGCAGCGAAAGGCCGCGCCGCAGTTCCCCTTTCGCTTGGTAGTCAGTGCGGCCCCCCGATGAGTGCACACATTGTAGAAAGCGTTGAGGGAACCATCCCTGCTTTTGCAGAGGACGATCGGCTGTACGCCTATGGTTGCCCCGATGTAGTCTCCAGCCTCTGTAAGCTCGCTCTCGTGAGCAACGAACTGCCAGGTGGAAGGGAAGACCTGCTTCATCTCCATTCTGTAGATATGGGGGTCCGTGTAAACCCGCCGGTCGATCACGCGGGCCATATCTAGGCCAAGATGGGGAAGCTTCTCTTCGGTCATACGCCGGCTCCTGGAAGGATTGGTGCGGGACAACCTACGCCTCTTCTAAAGGTAGATGCGCCCAGGTCCCTCGCTAACGATTTGCAGGGGCTGCTACGTTGCCCTGAGATTGGGGTACGGGTTTGTGTCCCCAGAGGCTGCCTGTTGTGTAGTGCTGGATGGTCCAGGTGGAATCATCTACCATTCGACCTTCACAGCCATACTCCACCCTGAAACCCGAAGGGCAGAGCATATAAAAGGAGACCATATGATCGTTAGTGTGGCGTCCCAAGCTGGTTGCTATGGGGATATTCCTTTCCTGGCACAGGTAGTAGGTCGCCCCAACATCATCCAGCGACTGCACCTCTATCATGAAATGGGATATTCTTGGTCCTTGCGCTCCCGCAGCCCTTCCGGCCAGCGCCAGGGAATGATGTCTGGGGTTGCAGTGGAAAAAGGACATCTTAAGCTGGCGGTCGGGACGGTTGATTTCCACGAAGTCGCTTATCCTGAGTCCAAGGACATCCCGATAGAAGGCTGTGGCCTTCTCAAGGTCGTTCACGTTCAAAACGATGTGCCCCAGGCCCATGCTTCCCGTGACGAAGCCCTTGATGGGTCTGGGCGATCGGAAGGCGGTGTCGGGCTGCACTAGGGCCCCGTGAAACACCTCGGTCCTAGCCCCGTCCGGGTCTTCGAAGGCGATCATGTCCATCACCTTCCGTGAAGCAAGCTCCTCGCTCGTGGCTGCCCGGACAGTCACACCTGCATCTTTGAGGTTCGAATGCACATCGTCGAAGGCCGACTTGGTAGGCGCCTGCCAGCCCAGGTACGCCACATCGTCAGCAGCATCGGGATGGAGGATAAACCTGTGATGATAATCATCCATGCGCAGATACGTCGTGGAGCCATCGGAGCTCTTGGAAACCATCATTCCCAGGACCTCCGAAGCGAACTCCTCCCATTCGGCGATGTCGCCAACTCCCAGTCCCAGGTAACCAAGCTGTGTTATGGTCATAAACTCACCTTCCCCGGTAGCTGCCCCAGTATATTCACCCATTTTTGGCGGTGTCAACCGAGATTCTAGGCGACGAGGTGCCATGGATGCCATGATATACTGCGCCGAATAACGGGGCATACAGACACAACACCCCTCCAAAGCCCTTCCCCGCGGAGGTCCAAATGTCCAGCATCTGGGTTGATCTAATGGGGGCAGAGGTACGCTACTACCATGGCCGGTACAAGACCCGGGTTATCGAAGCCGGGACAGGGGAGCCCCTCATACTTATCCACGGCGTTGGGGGCCATGCCGAAGCCTACAGCCGGAACATCATGCGCCTCGCCCAGCACTATCGCGTACTGGCCATTGACCTGCTATGGCACGGTTATTCCCAGAGAGAAGGGTTTGTAGCCGGTCAGCAGATGGAGTTTTTCTCTGACCAGGTTGCTGACCTGTTGGATCAGATTGGCGCCGAGAAGGGCCACATGGAAGGTGAATCCCTGGGAGGCTGGGTGGGTTTGACCATGGCCATGAACCACCCCGACAGGCTCGGCAAGCTCATCCTGAACACAACCATCGGGGTGGCCATCAAGGAAACCGCACCCAGGGAGGACAGGGCTGGAGGACGCAGCCTCCTGGCCTCAAGGTCCATGGCCGCCATCGAAGACCCAACCAAAGAGACTATCCGCCAACGCCTCGAATGGCTCATGGCATCCCCTGACCGGGTAACCGACGAGCTGGTGCAGACACGCCTGAAAATATACACGGACCCCGAAGCTAAGGAATCCTTGGGACGGGTGTTTGCTAACTCCTTCGGGCAGGGCAAGTCCTCCCGGCGATTTTCGGAGGAGGAGCTGGCTGGGATCACAGCGCCAACGCTGGTGCTGTGGTCGGAGAAAAACCCTGGCACGGGGCCGGACGTGGGGCGCTACCTGGCGACCCTGATACCCGGCGCGCAATGTTATGTCATGGAGGATGCCGCCCACTGGCCCCAGTGGGAGCACCCTGAGGAGCATGACAAGGTGGTGCTGGACTTCCTGCGGGGCAGCTAGCCCGGCCCAACTATCTTCAGGATGCCAGGGCCGGCTGCAGGCTCTCCTGTGGCGCCGCCCCGATTCCCTGGGCCAGCAGGAACTGGTGTACTGCCTGGTTGAAGATCTCCGGCTGCTCGTAGTGGGTTGAGTGCCCCGAGTAGGGGACCTCCACCAGCGTCGACCCCGGTATCCGCCTGTGCAGGCCCCGGATCACATCCGGCGGAAAGAGAACATCCTCTAGCCCGACGACAAACAGCAGCGGAATCCCCATACCCGCTATCTCTTCAGGAGTGGGGCCTTGGGGGAAAGCGCCGGGCAGGTTGCCCCGGTTCACCATGTTGAAGCTGTTGAGCTGGGTGTACAGCTCGGTCTTTCCAGGTTCCCGCTGACGGAATCCATTCGAGAGCACCCTGTCCAGCTGGGACATGCTGCTGGTGCTCACTCGCACCTCATCCATCCGGCCTTCGAGCTCTGCTGGCAGGGCCATTCCGCCCAGGGTGTCGCCCAGCACCAGCGCCTGCACCCTTTCAGGATTGCGCTGGGTGAACAGGCCACAGGTGGAGCCCCCCATGGACTGAGCGACAAGCACAACCTGGTCAACCTCCAGGTGATCTACCAAGGCCTTCATGTCATCGGCGAAGGCAGCCCTTCCCGGCCCGTCGGCCCTATCCCTTGAGTTGCCGAAGCCCCGGTGGTCGAAGGTGACCACCCTGTACCATTGGGAGAAGTAGGAGACCTGCTGGTACCAGTTGGAGTGGTTCCCTCCTATGCCGTGGGCAAAGACCAGAGTGGGACCTTCCCCCCTGGCATCATAGTAAAGCTCGAAGCCATCGATGTTTATGGTAGCCATCAGAAATCTCCTACGTTTGGGGTAGGTTGGATTATAGCTACGGCCTTTCTTGGCTGTCAAAAGAGGAGGACAAATACCCTCGCCCTTGGTTGACAGGGACCCTTCGCAGAAGGACAATGGCCCGCAAGTAGTCCACGTACAGGGATGGATTCAATGGCGGATTTGACGAAAGAACAGGTATGGGCGCTGGGAGCGGCCGCAGGTCTCGATATTTCCGACGCGGACCTTGTCGAGGTCTCCTACAGCTTGAACGCCCTGCTGGAAGCTCTGGGGGAGATCGAAGTGCCGGGCCTTGAAAACGTGGAACCCCTGGCTGTGCGCCCTCTCCGTGATGTCTCGGAGTTGGCCAGCTAGCCAACAGGAAACCCGGCTGACATGATGGACAGGGCGATTAGCTCCCGAACTGGAACTCTACTCCTACGGGGCAATGGTCCGACCCCATCACATCCGGCAGGATGAAGGCATCCTTTATGTTCTCCCTGAACCCCTCGCTGGCGAAGAAGTAGTCTATCCGCCAGCCCACGTTCCTCTCCCTCGCCCTCGTTACCATGTCCCAGTAGCTGTAGTTTCCGGGCTGGTCGTTGAACATCCGAAAGGTGTCCACATAGCCATGATCAAAGAACTTGTCCATCCACGCCCTTTCCTTGTGCAGGAAGCCTGAGTTGCCCTCGTTCTCCTTGGGGCGGGCGAGATCGATGGCTTTGTGGGCGGTATTCACATCCCCGCAGACCAGAACGTTCTTGCCCTCGGCCTTCAGCCCCTCGACGAAATCCAGGAAGGCATCGTAGAAGTTCATCTTGTAGTCCAGGCGTTCCTGGGAAGAGCGTCCGTTGGGGAAGTATATGTTCAGCAGTACGAAGCCTCCAAAGTCGGCGACGATGGTGCGCCCTTCTTTGTCGTAGGTCTCGTTGCCGAAACCGTAGCTGACGTCCTGGGGCGGGACCTTAGTGTAGATGGCAACCCCGCTGTAACCCTTCCGCTCGCCGCTGCAATAGAAGGCCAGGTACCCTGGGACGTTGGTCAGGGCCTCCGGGAGCTGATCGACCCAAGCCTTGGTCTCCTGAATGCAGAGGATGTCGGGGGCCTCGCCGGCGAACCACTCCAGGAAGCCCTTCTTGAGGACCGCCCTCACGCCGTTCACATTCCATGACAATGCCCGGACACGTTCCACCGATTCCCCCTTCCTCAGCCGCAGGCTCCGGCGTTCTCATCTTCCTCCGTGGCCCAGGCCGCCGGTCCCGCCTAGTCTAAGCCATCGAATGCCAAGGATACAATTGCGAGGGCCGAGCCACCGCAGAGGAATGATACCTGTCAACAAGGCAGCAGAGGTCGTAGTGCGTCAAAAATAGCTGTTACCGAAGGGGCATTGATGCTTCAAAAGTCCTGGTTACCGGGAGCTGGTTGTCTGGATGGGGTTCTGCTGTTGTCCACAGGGCCTCCAATGCAGCATCGAGTTGGGCCTTGAGGCGCACCGGGTTGAGACCCTCGTACCGACGCTGTAGAGCTTCCCTAGCCTCTGGTGTGAGCACATCCCACGTCAACAGCCTCTGATACGGCGTCCGGGCAGTGTCATAGATGCGACGGACCCGGGCGCCCTGGCGACTTTTGTGGACCATCTTCCGCACCGGCTGGAAGAAGTTCAGGTAGAGAGAGGCCAGCCGGTGCACTTCCTGGAGGTGCTCCAAGGCTGCCCTGCTGGCGTAGCGGTCATAGCCTACCAGTCGGCGTACTGCTGTCCAGTTCTTCTGCTCCACATGCGCATTGTCGTTCTTGCGGTACGGGCGGGAGCGGGTGAAGGTGATCCCCTGGTTTCGGCAGTAGGTGTGGAGATGATGATTGATGAACTCACCACCATTGTCCGAGTGCAGGTCCACCAGGGGGAAGGGCAACGCACCAGCCAGCTCGTGAACAGCACCCCCCACCCGGTCCTGCCCCTTTCCCCACACCCCGCGACACACCACCCAGCCTGTCGCAATATCCACCCCAGTCAGCGTGTTCAGGTAGAACCCCTCGGTGCTCTCCCCGCAGTGGGCCACCAAGTCCACCTCCAGATACCCTGGTGGAGGAAGCCCCCACTCCCCGAAGGTGCGGATGGGAATCGACGCCTTCAACAAGCTCCCCGGCTTGGTTCCGCTTGTCCATGGTCGCCTCTGCCTATGCTCCTTGTAGGGACGCAGCAACCGGTCTATCGTCGATGCGCTCATACCACACAAAGCCTCACACACCTCCTGCGACAGAACCATTTCTTCCCACACCTCCAGCCTCTCCACCAGTTCCTTCATGAATGGCGCCAACCGTCTCCCGCAGGGCCTAGTCCGCCACCTCCCACACCTGCCTCAGAGCCACTACCACCATCACCCCATACTCCCGTGGACGCCCCCTTCGCCCCCTCGCACCAGCACCTCCTTCATTACCTCTCAGAAGCCGGATCGCCGATTTCCGGTGGTATCCAGTCACCTCGACAAACTCGTCCAATAACCGCCCCCGCTCTGCCCGTCCCGACTTCCTGTACCGCTTCTTCATGCTCTCTGCGTAGTCCTGTACGCTGCCTCTCTTCATGCACTCCTCGGTAACATGATTTATGAAGCAACAATACCCGCCCCGGTAACATTTATTATGAAGCACTTCGCAGCCTTGACACCCCCAGGGTGTAGGGCTAGCATCCCAGCATATCTGAGCTGGCCACTCAGAAAGGATGGGACTTTTCTGTCGGAAGTGAACGGGAAAGTACGGGTACTCTTCCTAACGCCATACTTCAGGCCCTACCTGGGAGGCATAGAGAGGGCTATCGAGGGACTGGCTGGTGAATACCTCAACATGCCCGAGGTGGAGAAGGTCGGGGTACTCACAACCAAGTACGCCTTCCCCAGGGTTCCGCACCCTGACTGGCCGGACATGGAATCGACTTCTGACGGCATCGAAATTATGAGATTGTCGGGCTTCCCGGATAAGTCTCTGCCCCTCTACTCCGTCCCTCTGGTATGGTTTTCCCCCGGTCAAATCAAGCATTATGTTAAACAGTTTGACGCTACGGTAATGCATTTCGTCGGGGATGGCTGGTTCTGGGGCCACCTATGGTGCTGGTGGTGGGGGCGCAAGCGTGCCCGGACCATATTCACTCCCTCTTTTCACACCCTCCCTTGGAATCGACAATGGCTGCGATTATTCAACGTTCCCCTCTGCCGGATGGTGGACAGAGTCGTTACATTGACCAATATGGAGAGAGAACTGGTGAGCAAAGCTTACCGGGTGCCCGAAGAAAAGCTGTCGGTCATCGGCTGGGGTGTAAACCCTCCTGTCCTCAAGGGGACAGATTCCGGCTCTCGCCGTCCGAAAGTACGTATCCTCTGTGTCGGGCGTATAGGTGACCATAAAGGGCAGATGTGGCTAATGGAGGTGTACCGGAGGGCCCGGGAGCGCTTTCCCGTTCCAGCCGAGTTGGTGTTGGTAGGCAGGGATGAAGGCCGGGAGCAGGAGATTCGCAGCAGGGTCCGCCAGTGGGGGCTGGAAGACGAGGTCTTGCTGCCTGGAGAAGCCTCCGACGAAGAGCTGGGAAAGTGGTATGCGGAGAGCGATATGTTTGCGCTGTACTCGAAATATGAAGCCTTTGGCTTGGTCTACTTCGAGGCGCTGGCAAACGGCGTTCCCGTGCTCACCCATGATGTGGGAGCAAACAGGGAGCTGCTGCTCCAGGGTTGCATGGTAACCAGGGAAGGCGACATGGAGGGAGCGGCGCAGGCGTTGGTCCGGTTGGTGGGTGATCGGGACCTGAGAGAAAGCCTGGGTGAGGAAGGCCGCAAGTACGCTCTTTCCCGGTTTTCGTGGCCCGTGGTTGCAAAGAGCTATCTGGAATTGTACTGTTCGGCTGGCTAGCTGACCTTAACAGGGGATAGCCAAAACGAAAACGGGAGAATCTATGGACCGCCGTATGTTGGAAGAAGGCGCCCGTCGAATATTGATGGGCAATCTGCGCCGGGGCAGGGCCGAATGGAACGGCAAGGAGTTCACCTTCGTTTGTCCCTCCCTCCGAGGCTATCCTTTTCAATGGTTCTGGGACTCCTGCTTTCATGCAATCGCCCTGACCCATCTGGACCGGGACCTGGCCAAGGCCGAGCTCACTACCCTTCTCGGCACAGCTCTTCCGTCGGGATTCGTTCCCCACATCACCTTCTGGGAAGAAGAAAAGAAGGCGGAGTTCCTGAGCCATAACCTGGTGGGTCGCACCACTCCCAACTACAGCTCGACCATACAGCCTCCCATACTTGCGTACGCTGTGGAGCGGGTGCACCAGGCTACAGGAGACGAAGAGTTCCTGGAATATGCCCTGCCGATCCTTAAGTCCTACTACCGCTGGCTAAAGGATAACAGGGACCCCGACCACGACGGCCTGCTATCGATCCTGCAACCCGAGGAATCGGGCACCGACTGCTCCCCGAAGTACGACGAGGCCCTGGGGCTGGAGGAGCTTAGCAACCAGGGCTTCATCCGCGAGCTGAATAAGCTGTACGAAGCCTACGAGCCCATGCGGGGCGACGACCTGAAAATCCTCCGGGCGAACCTGTTCAACTTCGAGGATGTGCTGTTCAACTCCATCTATGTATTCGGGCTCAGGTCGCTCGTCCGCCTGCTGAGAGGAGATGATGATTCAGGCGAGTTTGTGAACGATGCCAACAGGACCAGGGATGCCCTGTTGCAGAAGTGCTGGGATGAAGAAGCGGGGGCCTTCTTCGACCTGTCTGGGGCAGACGAAGAGGTTGTCAGGGTGGTCACCATCAGCTCCCTCATGCCCCTGGTCCTCGATGACCTCCCTAAAGATATCACCGACCGACTCGTCAACGAGCTGTTAACCTCGGAGGAGCATTTCTGGCTGCCCTACCCCTTGCCGTCGGTTTCTGCCTCGGAACCCAGGTTCTTACCGGGGAATCCCAGCGGGTTCATATGGAGGGGACCGACCTGGATGAACACCAACTGGTTCCTCAGCCATGCCCTGCGCGGCCACGGATTCCCTGAGTTGGCCGATATCATCGTCGCCAAGAGCTACGAGCTGATCGAAATGGGAGGGTTCCGGGAGTATTACAATCCTTACAACGGCGAGCCATACGGGGCAAGGGACTTCGGCTGGTCCACCATAGTCCTGGATATGTAAATCCTCTGAAGGGCGCCAATTCCCCGCTCCTCTAGGTGAACCATGACCTCTCTTCAAGATCTCATGAATCTCGTTCATCGGTACCGGTGGTACCATTCCATTCCATTGGCTGACGGCCTATTGACCCCCGGCAAAAGGTCCCATGAGCATCTGTCGGAGAAGCTGGCCGTGATGCATCTGCCCGATGATCTGACGGGGCGCTCCCTGCTCGACATCGGCTGCAACGAGGGTTTCTACACCATAGAGGCATACAGGCGAGGAGCTTCTCCAGTGCTGGGGGTGGATAGCCAGCAGCGGAAGGATGTCGCCGCCAAGTTCGCCCTTGTGAAGTCGATTCTAGGGCACAGCGCCGATTTCCAGGAATGGGATGTACAGGATGCCGAGGCCAAGGGCTTGAGGACCTTCGACATCGTGCTCTTCTTATCGGTCTTCCATCACCTGAGATATCCCTTTTTCGCCCTTGACCGGGTTGCGTCCCTCACGGGCAGGATGGCGATCATGGAGTTCGTGGTTGCCGACACAGCGCCGGGGGATGAGAGCGCCCAGCTGCTGCGAGCCTACGGCCATAAGGGCAAGCTCCGCCTTATTCCCAACAGGCGGTTTCTGCTGGAAATGCTGCATTGGGCGGGATTTAGGGATGTGGAGATTCTGGGCAGCCACTCCAGGAGGAGATACGAGGGAATGCCGATGGAAGCGGAGAAACTGATGCTAAAGGCGTACAAGTGAGGCCCGGGGCCATCGAGCATAGTCGGCCGCACCTCGGCCGGTAGTGCCATTGGACCCCTTCGCGACTAGGGGGGCGCCGGAGCGCTACCCAGACCCGACAACGTTGACCGTCACAATGTCCACTCCATGGTATTTCTGATGGCGCACCGACGACGCGTAGTGTCGAAGCAGGCGGAAAGATATGTCCCGTCCATCGGGAATGTCCGGTGACTCTCCCAGGTAGGACAACCTGTCTTCCAGGTTCGCTTCCTCGCCTGCGGATACAAACTCCAGCTCCGCTCCTCCCATTGCCCTTCGGGCGGTGACGATCAGTCGTCGCGGTCTCTCCTCTACCGGATCATCCTCATCTTCCGCAAGAAGGCTCATCAAAGTCTCCTCCGCCACCAGCACCAGTCGCTCCGTCGAAGGCCGGTTCCAACCGGACCTGGAGGCAAAGGCACGCAGGAATTCGGTCAGGTTGGGCAGGGCCTCCGGGTCCAGCGATACCTCCAGTCTCCGGCGGCTCGGGCCCGTCAACTCCAGGAGGGTCATCAGGATGACCGCAACAATGGCACCCGATGTCATCCCGTTTCCAAGGAGCACACCCAGGAACCCGTCGCCCAGCAGGTCCGGAAAGACCCATCCGTTCTGAAACGCCGTGCCGATCCAGAAGGACAACCCCACAACGACAGCCTTGCGGTGGTCCACCCCTTCCTGAATGACGATCTTCATCCCTTGCACAAAGAGAATTCCTACTAGAAGTACAAGGTAGGCGGCGGCCACGGGAGAAGGAATAGCTATCAGCAGGGCCGTAAACTTTGGCAGGAAGGCCACCAACAGAAAGATGACACCGATAGCCACACCCATGCGCCGAGCGCCGATGCCGGTGACCTCAGCAAGGGAGATGCTGGTCGAGTAGGTGGTGTTTGGGAGCGTCCCCGCAAGGCCTGACAGCAGGTTGCCCACGCCGTCGGCATTGGGTGCCCCCTGCGGCGCAGCAGCTCCGCAGCAAGCTGGGCGACGACGCTGACCATCCCGCCTGCATCTTCATCGAGCCCAGCGTCGGTTACCGGATGAAGGAGGGGGAGATGCATGAGCGTGAGGACGGTTCCAGCGAGGGGCGTTAGTCGCAAGATGTGGGCATCTCTTGTTGTCCAACTTCTGGCGGTCTATTGATTATCTTTCCGTATTGATCATATGCTTAACTCACAGTATCAACTTAGTGAGGGGCAGGCTATGGAAGCTAAGAAGAAGAGGCTCACCCTGGACTTGGACCTCGCCTTTCAGAGGCGGCTCAAAGCCATCGCTGCACTCAAAGGCGTCAGCATGCTCGGGTACTGCCAAGCTGCTATCGACCGGGAGCTGACAAGAGACGAAGCCAACGGAATGGCCAGACTGTTGTCTGACAAGCCGGACCATGAGCTCTTTGCGGAGCTCCGGCAGGAGATATTCGGGGGCAAACCCCTGCCTGGGAGTTCCGCCGGCTTGATCCGGGAGGCGCGTGAGATCAGGGATGCCGAAACCGCGGGGTGGGCGTGAACGGCTCCGTCATCGTCGATGCAAGCTTGGCGGTCAAGTGGCTGGTTGAATAGGATGACTCTGATAAGGCCCACGCGGTCCTCCGGTCCTGGGTTACCCGGGACGTAACCCGCATCGCCCCGCACCTCATGCCCTTCGAGGTCGCCAACGCTCTCCACCGGCGCGTCTTGCGGGGGGAGCTGAACGTCGGCGACAGTATCCGCATGATCGCACGGCTACTTGAGTCGCGGCTCGAACTCCATCAGCCGCCGGGTCTCCACGTCAGAGCGCTGCAACTTGCAAGCCAGCTCAAGCAAAATGCGGCCTACGACGCCCATTACCTGGCGCTGGCGGAGAGTTTTGGCTGCGAGCTATGGACCGCCGACGAGAGGTTCTACTGGGCGGTAAGCCCAAGCATTGACAGTGTGCGCTGGTTAGGAGAATTCCCTGAGCCGGAGTAGCGTTTAAGGCGGGTCCGTGTGGGTGATGCCCCGGAGTGCGGTCTCGTCCTAGGGCTTGCCCTATTGGAAATCCAAATACTCTGAGGGCCTAAGTGTCCATTTAGATACACTACAACGACGCCCGGTACGCCCGCTTCTGGAATGTAAGCGCGGTTTAGGATCGAAGCATAAAATCTATGAATTCCCCCTTGTCTACGTTAGTACGATTGGATAACGTAAATGCCATGAAACTTTTTGACGACAGCAGGCCCTACGTAAATAGCAGGGAAAGCTTTCCGAATCCGTCCAAGTTTGCGTACTGCAACAGCGACTGGATCTGGGGCGATAACTCAGCAGTACGTGACCGCTGTGAGCAGTGGTTCCAGCATATCCCTGAAGGTAAAAAGGCCGATCTGCGTGGAGAATTCCGGTCTACCGACGACTCCGCACATGATGGGGCATTCTTTGAGTTATTTCTTCACGAGTTGTTTACAGTATTAGGCTGCGGTGTTGATTTTCAACCAAGCATCAGAGGGAAAACCCCCGATTTTCTCCTTAACGCCGAGGAGGGTTCTATTGTAGTTGAGGCGACGGTGGCCGGACACGCCTCCAATCCATTGCTTGTTGGGCCCAACGGACAAAAAGTTTTGGATGCCATTGACAAATTGTGCTCTCCTCATTTTTCTCTTCTCTATGACATAGAAGATACGGGAAATACGACACTTGCAAGGACGACTCCTTCCAAAAGATACATCATCAGAGAGGTCAATAAGCTACTGACCGACAGCGACCCGGACGATGTTAGGGGCATTGTGGAGAGTTTTGGAAGGATGGCAGCGCCGTCCAAGAGAATAGAGTGGCGCGGCCAGGCGATTACGGTTTGGCTTTCGCCTAAAGCACTAAAGCCGGGAGAACGAGGTTGCTCTGGCCGCATCGCCATCGGAAGGATGACTGCGAAACGGATAGACTCGATGTCATCGATTCGCGGGGCGTTGGCGGGCAAGGCAAGTGACTACAAGAAACTGAGCGGTCCCCTGCTTTTGGCTGTAAATGCGGCCAATCCGTTTTTCTCGTTACACGGGGATGCCCTTAACATTCTCTGGAGAGATCCTCGTTTTCAGTATGGAATGGATGCAGATGCCCCTGGTCGGTACTCGCGTGGGGACAACGGGTTTTGGTCACGTAGTCGGAGTGCGAATGTAGCCGGAGTCTTGATTTTTAGAAACGCAGAAATTCTGAATATGTCGCAGGGCTACGCAACCTTGTACTTAAATCCGCGCTACTGCGGCCCCACTCCACCAAGTGCTTTACTGCGCCTCCCCCATTACATTGAAGTCGATGGCGGTCCCGTTCGTAAAGAGGGAGAAAACGTGGCTCAGGTTTTGGGAGTGAGCTGGTCATAGGCCGTGAACCTAGTTGCGTCCAGGTCGACCGCCCATGAGAACCGTACCCTTTTGTATAGATCGGAAGACAGAGAACTCCTATTCCGCCCAGCAATACGAAACCGTCTGAAACATGGGTATATCGTAGGCTGAGTCCACTAGCCGGCTGCGCCCCAGGTGACCAAGTAGGGGGTCATGGTTGGGGCGCCCCGCACCCGAAACTCACCCTGCTGCTCTTCCATGAGTTCAGGGAGCAGCCTCTCCAACCTGCCCATCTTCTCGTCGCCAGGCCGGATATAGAGGCGTCCCGCTATCTGGGCCAGGGCCTCTGCCATGCTCGGATAGCCCCTGGAAGGCCTGACCGAGAGGGCCTCGATCTTGGCATCGATGCCCAGCTCATCCAGCACATCCCTGAGCTCGGGCAGGGTTGGCAGGCGCAGCCGCTCTTCCTGATGCACCTCCCGCCAGACCCGCGCAAGCTGCCACTGAGGAGGGCTGTCGTAGAGCACCAGGATGACCTTGCCGGCGCTGGAGGTCAGCTTGTTGAGAAAGATGTCTATGTCCGTAACTGTGTACACCACGTGGCAGCAGACGGCAACGTCTGCAAAGGGGACCTCGGCGTCCTGCCAAGCGGACTGGACCAGCGTTATGTTACTCAACCCCTCGGACGCCGCTTGCTCCATGAGCGCGTGGGCCATGGCGGGAGACGGCTCCACGGCCACTAGTTGGCGGCAGGCAATGGCCAAGGGAATGGCGTAACGGCCGGCCCCTGCCCCCACGTCCATGACGACATGATCGGATTGCACATGCTGCCTTAGGACATCCAGCAGGGGGTCATCGGTGCGCCGGGGGTCGGCGACGAAGTTCTGGGCGTAGCTGACCCAATAGTCCTGAGGGTCCGGCTCACCCCGCATTCGCTCCGACTGGGCGTGCTCCTGCCGGACCATTTCGCCCCAGCGTTGGCAAGCGTTCACAGATCCCAGGAGCGGGTGTCGTATATCTGGATCCGGTGCCGGCAGCTCTCCACCACATACAACCTGCCCTGGGCATCCAGGTTGACGGCGATTGGCCCCCAGAAGAGTTTCTCTATAGTAGCCGACACATCTCTCAGGTAATCGTTGGGAGAAGGATTGGGTTCAGGTTCGAGGTCAGCCTTGGACCGCTCCTCCAGCTCTTCCTCGTTGGCGTCCAGGTATTCCTGGCCCCACTTGGACATTCCGGCTTCCCCCCGCATCTTGACCAGGAAGGTTCCGTCGGGGGCCAGCACTTGCACCCGCTCGTTTCCCCAATCCGCTACGTAGATGTTTCCGGAAGCGTCCACCGCTACACCCGATGGCCTGTTGAACCGGCCATCCCCTTCGCCCGGACCTCCGAAGGTACCTAGAGATGTCCCCGCCGGGCTGAACTTCTGAATGCGGTCGTTTCTCCAGTCCGCCACGTAGATGTTCGCCTCATTATCCAGACAGATACCCCAGGGAGTGCACAACTGCCCTGGGCCACTACCGTAGGAGCCGAAGGAGCTCATGTAGGTCCCATCCTTCGTGTATCGCTGGACGCGATGATTGGCGCCATCGACCACCAACAGGTTGCCGTCGGGATCGAATGCTATGCCGGCGGGCCGGTTGAACTGGCCATGGCCGTCTCCAAAGGCGCCCCATTTGCCCAAGAACGTGCCTTCTCTATCGAATATGGAGATGCGGTGCAGCGCTTCATCGGAGATGTATATTCTATCGTCCCGGCCGATAGCGATTGAGCATGGCCACATGAGCTGCCCGTCGGCTGTGCCGCCGGTGCTGAAAGTGCCCAGGTAATCTTCGTCCAGGTTGCACACCGTGACGCGCTTGTAATTCATGCGGGACTCTACTTCCGGCCCCGCCCTGTTGAGGACGTAAAGTACACCGCGGCTGTCCATCGCCATATCCACGGGATTGTTGAACCCGCGGCCTGAAAGCCCGTAGAAGCCAATGGTTTGAACACACATGGGCGCTTGTCGAAGGGTCATAAGGCTCTTTCCTCTAGAAGGGTTGGGACCTCAGGCTAGTTGGTATTCCCGGGTCGAAGCAACCATCTGCAGCATCTCCACGATCCGAGCCGTCGCGTCAGGATTGTCATCGGTGGAAGTAACAAGCTCCCCGCCCTGGTTCGCATGGTCCTGCAGCTGGCTGCGCGTATCTTCGCCGACCTGCAGAGGGCCCATGACCTCCAAGCACGCATCGACTAGCTGCGCTTGTGTGAGGGATCGCCCCTGCGTTTTCACATGGTCTATCAGAGCCTTCACGCCGGGTCTGCTTGAATCGGCCAATTGGGAGACTACAAAGTTCACGCGGTCAACCAAGCTTCCGGTAGTGATCCACTCGACGCCGGTGTGCCAGCCCTCCACGCTGGGCGGATCAAGAAGCTGCTGTCCCATCACCCCGGCGGCAGTACCGACCTTGATATCCTCGGGCGCCGGCATCTGGGAACCGCCAGTAAGACGCACCGCCCCTGCGACAAGCTCTACGGGGCTCTTGACCTTGGCGAACAGCGCCTCTTTGAAGAAGTCGGAGTTGAACATCGTGCGCAGGACCGCGCGGATGTCATAGCTGCTTGAGACAAAGGCATCAGCCATGGCCTCGATGGCATCAGGGTCCCGAGGAGGCACCGTGTTCCAGGCCGGCACCTGGGGCTCGTCAGCCACGAAGAAGTTAAATAGGTGTCGGGCAACGAATCGGGCCGTGGCAGGGTGCTGGCATATTATGTCAATTATTTGCTCACCATCGAAGTCTCCTGTGTGCCCCAGGAAGCTCTTCTGGGCCGCGTCATGGTCGTCCTCTGCGTAATCGAACTGCCAATCCAGCCGGCCGTAGGGCCATACCGAATCCCGGACAACCCTGGAAGTGTGCAGGCCCAGGTTGTAAAGAGTCCAGCCGGTGAAGGCCCTGGATGCCTCCCGCACATCTACCTCGGTGTAGTTTCCCACGCCCATTGAGAAGAGCTCCAAGAGCTCTCGGCCATAGTTCTCGTTGACGGCATCGTGGTGGTTCTGATTGTTGTCCAGCCAGAACAGCATGGCGGGGTCCTGGGAAACCTGGAGCAGCAGGGTACGGAAGCTGCCCAAGCCATAGCGGCGGAACATATCCACCTGGTTCAGGATCATCTTGGGTTGGTTCAGCTTGGTGTACCCGGTGGCGAACACCCCGTGCCAGAAGAGGCCGATCTTCTCCTCCAGGGGCCTTCGCGTCCTGATCATGCGGCGTATCCAGTAGGTCTGGCAGCTGTCCAGGATCATCAAGCTGTTCTCATCGACATGGTAGCGACGCACCATGTCTTCGTCTTCTATGGGCGGCGGAGCAATTTCGGGATGCAGAAGCTCTTCGACTACCGCCTCATACCCTTTGGCCGCATAGCGTTCAAGCTCATCGCGGGACGCTCCGAACCCGGCCCGCCGCAGCAGGTGAGCAACCAGCCTCAGGTCACTTTGAGCCATCTCAGACCTCCTTGCCTTTGGAGCTAGCTCAGCTTGTCCAGCTCCCCCATTATCTCCTCCACGTCGGGCAGGTGGGGAGCAGTGTAGGTCTGGCGATACCTGATAACACCACCCTTATCGATGATGAACACCGAACGCACGCTCGTGCCTCGCTCTTCGCTCCATACATCGTAGGCTTGGCTCACCTGTCCCTTGGGATGAAAGTCGGAGAGCTCGGGATAGGGAAGGCCTCCCAAGGAGGCTGCCCATGCACGATGAGATGCGGGATGGTCCACGCTTATGCCCAGTACCTGGGCATCTTTCTCCTCGATCCGACCATTATTGGTCCGGAAAGAGGCAGCTTGGCTTGTTCAACCAGAGGTGAAATTGAAAATGTGGAACGAAAGGATTACGTTCTTGGTGCCCTTGTATTGCCCCAAACTCACCGACTCGTTCGCCGACGAAGTCAGGGTGAAGTTAGGAGCCAGGTCTCCAACTTGGCCAACCATGGGTTTGCCTCCTTATTTTTCATTCTGCAATTAGGGGTTCCAGCCTGACATTTCGGAAGCCTCTCATAGGAAGTTTTGCACGGCCTGCAGGAACTCCTCCGGGTTGTCTTCGAACACCATGTGCTGCGCCATCGATACCTCTACCAGGGTCGCTTCGGGTATTTCCCTGACCATGCGATCGCCGGTGTCTCGAGTCAGCAGGTCCGACTCAGCTCCCCTCACGATCAGGGTTGGCGCCTTGATATTTGCCACCTCGGGCCAAAGGTCCGATTGAGGGGCGACAGTGCCATTACGACGTTCTTCCCTGATCACAAGGTCGTAGCGCCAGCCATACCGGCCGCTGGGCAGCTCTTGGGTGGCGTGCTGCATTCTACGGCGCATTACCCGGTCCGAGGCATATTTGTTGCCCCTTGAGGCATGTTGCAGCACAGCCTCGAAAGAGTCGAACTCCTCGGGCGCCGCTGTGATCTCGTCGTTTATTCGCTTGACCCCGCGGGGGTCGGAGGTTGGACCTACATCCACCAAGACCAGTTTGTGGACCATGTCGGGATACCGGGCGGCGAAGGCCATGGCATTCCGTCCGCCCATCGAGTGTCCAACGAGAATGAATCGGTCCAGGCCCAGCTCCTTGCAGAGGCCTGCCAGGTCCGCCACATAGGCATCCGTGGTGTATTGGCCATCCTTGGCCCAGCCAGAATCGCCTCGTCCGCGCTGGTCCAGCGCCAATATGTGGTGGTCCTGGCACATCTCCGCCGAGAAATCGTCCCAAGAGTGGGCGTGGCCCCGAAGCCCGTGGAGCAGCACCATCTTGGATTTGCCTTCGGTGCCCCAGTCCAGGTAATGAAGTTCCAGACCGTCGACGACAACCGTCTTGTCCTGGGGAATCACTTGGGTGGCCATTTATGTCACCTCCTCGGTAGGGTTGGCAGGCCGGCCAGCTATGCGGCCCAGTATATCACAGGGTAAGGGCAAGGGGACTCTCAACCCTCACATCGGCGCTCCTCTCAAAGGACGAGCAGACATTGGGAAGGACCTGCCTATGGAGAAGGAACATTGGCGTAGGAGATATAATGGCACGGTGGGAACCTTATACCTGGTCGCAACCCCTATCGGAAACCTGGAGGACATCACCCTCCGGGCGCTTAGAGTATTGGAACAAGTGCCTCTTATTGCCGCTGAGGATACCCGCACCACCAGGAAAATCCTGGGCAGCTACAATATCAAAACGCCCGTGACCTCCTATAACGAACACACCAGGAAGTCCAAGGCGGCCGGACTCCTGGAGGTGCTGAAGACCTCTGATATTGCCCTGGTTTCCGACGCCGGAACGCCTGTCATCAGCGATCCCGGCCGGGAGCTGGTCAAGATGGCCTTGGAGTCAGGGATCGGAGTTGTGTCCGTGCCCGGTCCCAGCGCCCCGGCATCAGCCCTGTCCGTATCCGGCTTCCCTTCCGATCAGTACCTCTTCACGGGCTTCCTTCCCCGTCGAAAGGCGGATAGAAACAAGCTTCTCACCTCGATAGCGGATGCCCCCTTTACCTTGGTCGCCTTTGAAGCGCCCCACCGTTTACGCGCCTCCCTCACGGACATCCTCGGTGCGCTGGGAGACCGCAAGGTGGCTGTTTGCAGGGAGATGACAAAGCGTCACGAGGAGTTCTTTCTTGGCCGGATATCCGACGCCATCGACCATTTCTCCCAGCCGCGAGGAGAATTCACCCTGGTTATCGCCGGAGCTTCACCCAGCCTCGGAACGGATGCCATCGCGCCGGGCGAAGGTGTCCCGGACAAGGAAGCATTGCGGGAGGAGATAATAAAGCTGAAAGAGATGGGGGCCGGCGCGCGGACGGCCTCGGCCGCCATCGCCAAGTCCTCCAACCTGTCCCGACGTGAAGCATACAGGATGTGGCTGGAGGTGATTTCCGAAGAGCGTCAACCTTGACAGCATATTGTATCGGGCTACAATTAGCTTGGAATGGGCCCTGTCCGTTGCTGGAGGCTGAACATGGCATTCACCCATGAAATGTTCCTCGAAGGTATGACCCCTGGGGAACACATGGACAAGATGACCATAAACAAAGAGCGTTTCTCCCAGGTGCTGGGTAAGGTGGAAGTTGGCTCCGAGGACAAGGAGTTCTTTTCCCAGCTATCCACCCCCTTGAGGGTTGCTGTGTTCACTGAAGACTGGTGTGGCGACCATGTTTCCACTACACCTGTCTTGTATAAGCTGGCCCAGGACTCAGGAAAGATGGATGTTCGGGTGTTTATTCGCGCAGACCATATCGATCTGGCCAACAGCTTCCTCCCCGAGAATCGCTGGGGCACCGTGCCCGTCTTTGCCTTCTTCAATGGAGATGAAATGGAACATGTGGCCCTTTTCATAGAGACCTCCCCGGAGCTTGTGCCGGTCCTGGATGGTATGGAGGAGGAGGTCAGGCGCGCCCATCCCGAAGTGCCCGACATCGCCAAGGATGTCGGCGAGATGAGCGAGAGCACTCGCAACCTGATACGCCAAGAGCGGGCTTCCTACAGGATCAACCACGCTCCCGAGTGGGGGAGGACCATCGCCCGCAGCATGAGAAACGTCGTGGCGGAGGGTCTTCAACGCCAGCCAGGTGGCGCACCGGCAGTTGGCGGAACAAAGTGGCCCCCGGACTAGACTTATGGCGGGTGTTTCCCCCGTTTTTGCTCCCTCATTTCAATCAAGACTCTATTCCCACCATTGTCGCCTTCTCTGCGTTGCCCCTGGCTTGGAGAGTGTCGCGGCAGTGCATGACGTTACGCTATCCCTGTTCGATGCGACGGAGATGAGGCTACGCTGATGCCCTTGAACATTCTCGTGGCCGTTGCCTGGCCTTACGCCAACGGCCCCCTTCACTTGGGGCACCTGGCCGGCTGCTATCTTCCTGCAGACATCTTCGCCCGCTACCACCGGCTCAAGGGCAACAGAGTGCTCATGGTATCCGGCAGCGATCAGCACGGCACCCCGATCACCCTGCGGGCCGAGCAGGAGGGCACCACTCCCGACGTCGTATCGGAGCGCTACCATTTCGACTTCCTCAGGTGCTGGGAGCAGGTGGGAATCAGCTTCGATCTTTTCACAAGGACCGGCACGGACAACCATCGGCAGGTCGTACAGGAGATCTTCACCAAGCTGTATGACCGGGACCTGATATATAAGGATGTGATGAACCTCCCCTTCTGCCCCGACTGCAGCAGATATCTGCCGGACCGATACGTAGAGGGGACATGCCCCCATTGCGGTAACCCCAAGGCCAGGGGGGACCAGTGTGACAGCTGCGGGCGGACGCTGAACCCCGAGGACCTCCAAGACGCTCGCTGCCAGATTTCAGGCACCTCCCCACGATTCCAGGACTCCGAGCACCTGTTTCTACGCCTGAGCGCCTTTCAGGACGACTTGCTCCGGTGGGTTTCCGGCAGGGAGCATTGGCGGGCCAACGTTCTCAATTTCACCAGAAGCTACCTGGAAGAGGGGTTGAAGGACCGGGCCATAACCCGCGACGTATCCTGGGGTATCCCGATTCCCCTTGATGGGTACGATGACAAGCGCATTTACGTGTGGTTCGAAGCGGTCATCGGCTATCTATCGGCTGCCAAGGAGTGGGCAACGCTGGAAGGGCGCCCCGACGCTTGGAAAGGGTACTGGGAAGACTCGGACGCTCGGAGCTACTATTTCATCGGCAAGGACAACATACCTTTTCACAGCATAATTTGGCCGGCAATGCTCCTCGGATTTGGCGGCCTGAACCTCCCCTACGATGTGCCTGCCAACGAGTTCCTGAGCCTGGAGGGCCGGCAATTTTCCACCAGCCGCAACTGGGCTGTTTGGCTGCCCGATTATCTCGAAAGGTTCTCCCCCGACCCCCTGCGATACTACCTGTCGGCCAATATGCCCGAGTCAGGCGACTCGGACTTTTCATGGTCGGAGTACGTACGCAGGAACAATGATGAGCTGGTGGCCACCTACGGCAACTTAGTACACAGGGTGCTCACCCTCACTTCCCGCAATTTCGATGGCAAGGTCCCGACCCCAGGTTCCCTGGACGAACAAAGCTCCCGCATGCTAGAGCGTGCGGCATCAACGCACCTGGCAGTTGGGCAGAATCTGGAAGGGTGCCATTTCAAGGCTGCAATTTGGCAGGTTATGGGTCTGGCCCAAGAGGCAAACCGGTACCTGGACTCCCAAGCTCCCTGGAAGTCTTTGAAGTCGGACCCCAAGATCGCCGCAACCACCCTGTGGGTTACCCTTAGCGTTATCAACTGCCTCAAGACCCTGATGTACCCCTTCCTTCCCTTCAGCTCCGAGGAGCTTCACCGGATGCTGGGGTTCACGGGCGGCTTGGCCCAAGAGGGTTGGGACTGGGAGGGCACCACGGAGAGCTTGCCCCCGGGACAGGCCCTGGGCGATCCTAAACCCCTGTTCGTCAAGCTGGATGACTCTGTCCTCGAAGAAGAGATGAAGCGTCTGCAAACCAACCTGGTCTAGGAGCCTGAATTGCTGGAAGGTCTGGATTCCCGAATCTCCATTATCTATGAGCCGATAGCGGACGACCTGCTCCGCGTAGAGGACAAGCTCGCCTCCCTCTCCGAAACGGACATGCCCCATCTGTCCGAGCTGCTGGAGTACGTGCTCCAAACAGGCGGCAAGCGGATGCGCCCAGCCATTACGCTGCTGGCCGGCAACCTCTATCCGCACACTCATTCCCTTCCGGTGATCATGGCAGCAGCGGTGGAGCTTCTCCATGTAGCTACCCTTATCCACGACGACACTGTGGATAACTCCCCCCTCCGCCGCGGCAGACGTACGGTTACCGACAAGTGGGGCAAGGATGTGGCAGTGCTCCTGGGAGACTATGTTTTTGCAACATCGGCTGTGTTCGTGTGTGAGACAAACAACGTTCGAGTTATTCGCCGGTTCTCCGAAACCTTGATGGACCTGTCCAGCGGGGAGCTCCAGGAGTACTTCGGCGGAAGTAAGCCAACGTTAAGCAGAAGCGAATACGAAAGCTGCATCTACAAGAAGACAGCGTCCCTGTTTCAGACCGCTTCCGAGACCGGGGCCATTCTTACCGGCGCTCCGGAAGAGGTGGTAACTGCCCTGAAAGAGTACGGGTACAACATCGGCATGGCTTTCCAGGTTATCGACGACGTTCTGGATGTAATGGGCAACTCGCAGGAGATCGGCAAACCTGTCGGGAACGACCTCCTCCAGGGTGTGCTCACCCTGCCGGCCATCATGCTCATGGACAAGGACCCCGATTGTATTCCGCTGAAACAGCTGGTTTCCGGTGGAGTTGAGAAAGACGGGGCGGTGCTGCAGGAAGTGCTGGCGATGCTGCAGGACCCAGAGATCATCGGCGCCTGCCTTGCCGTAGCAAGAGGCTATTGCAACGAAGCCGCCACTTCTCTCTCAAAGGTGCCGGACAGTCCTGCTCGTTCTTCCCTCCTGACGCTAACCGAGTTCGTTAGAGAACGCAGCTACTAGGAGCGCCACACCACCACCCCCGCCACCACTGTCAGCAAGGCACGGATGTCCTTGATGGCATCGAGTTCGACGGCACTAGGATCCTGCTCCAGAAGCACAAAGTCTGCCACGTAGCCCTCCCCGATAGCACCCTTGGAGCCCTCTTCAAAGGCCGCATAGGCCCCTCCCATGGTGTGCATGGCTATAGCAGATTTGACGGAAATGTCCTGCCCGGGTCCCAATGTGGCGCCTGACCTTGTCTTCCGGGAAGCAGCTGCATAGATGCCCGCCAACGGGTCAGGATGGGTGACGGGGGCGTCGGAGCCTGCGGCTATGGGAATGCCTGCGGCGGCCAGGCTGGCAACGGGATAGAGATGTGGGAGATGACCATCATCCACCAGATGCAAATAGCGCTCGCCCCTCTCGTATATGAACGACGGCTGGGTTACGACAACAGCCTGGGCACTGGCTATCTTGTCAACGATGTGGGGAGGGCATTCTGAGCAATGCTCGATGCGATGCCTCGCATCGGGACGCGGTGCGACATCCTGCGCGTAGAGCAGGGCATCTGCGGCAGCTTCGACCGCTTCGGCTTCTACGGCGTGCACAGCAACTTGCAGCCCTTTCCGATGTTTTTCCAGCACAAGCTCCCTTAGCTCATCTTCGGACGGCTGGAGAGCGCCCGTCGTCAGGGTAACCATGATCTTCACAGCGCCAAGGCGCAGGCCCGCATCTTTGCGGGTTCCCACCTCACGCTGATTTTCCAGGCCCACTCGGTCAGCCCCCATCATCATGTTTATCCGGGGGACCAAGCAGCCCGACTCCCTGAGTTTCATAAACAGCTTCCATTGGTCGGGGCCATTGGAAGGGGTTGCGTCGTGGAGGGATGTGACACCCTTGGAAAGTAGAAGTCGGTTGGCGTCCATAGCCCCTTCGCGGACATCTTGTTCGTCCCGTGTATGACCCAGCCTATCCCTCACCCAGCGGGCCATCTCGAACAGCACACCGGTAGGGTCTCCCGATACCTCATCCCGATGGACCACGCCATCCACCGGGTCAGGGGTATCCTTGTTGATGTGAAGCAGCTCCAGACCAGGGCTGTTCAGTACCATGGCATGCCCTGTGCGATGGTCCAGGCGGATCGGGTGGCTCTGAGAGACTTGGTCCAGATCCCAGCGGGTGGGATGGCGGTTTTCTCGCAGGTAGAATTCGTCGTATCCAAAGGCCCGAATCCATCCGCGGCCATCCCATTCCTTGCTGTGGGTAATCACGGATTCTCGGGCTATTTTGCTCACCAGCTGGGGTATGCTGGATGCGCTTACATAGCTGCAATCAATGCTGCCGAGCTGGCTGGCAAGAGCCAGGAAATGGCAGTGAGCATCCACGAAGCCGGGAAGCAAGGTGCCTCCCTGGCAGTGGACCAGCCGGGTCTCAGGTCCCTTTAGCGATGAAGCTGACTCAGCGGGCCCGATAGCGAGTATTCGGCCGTCCTTTACGGCGACGAAATGCAGGCCGCTGGCAGGGCGGCGCAAACCGACCGTGGTGCTCTGGAGCAGCCTTACATCCTGGTATATGATTTCAGGGTGGTCCAACCTCAACACCCCCTATGCCTCCGGGACTCCAATGGCCGGGCTGGCTTCCTCCTGGTAGAGGTTTCCCATGATACTATCCTCAATTCGATAGAGCTAAACGGGAAGCCGGACTGGCAATGGCCCCAATAGCACGTAATTCGTCCCCGAGACCCAGCGGAAGTCCAAGCCTGATCGTCTTCGACTGGGACCAGACGCTATGGAATAGCTGGGATTTCCATCTCAAGCGAATAAGAGGGACGGCCGATGCGATCGGTGCGGAACCGCCCTCCGACCAGGAAGTCTCCTCGAGTTTCGTCGTGCCCTTTGTCAGGCACGTAAGCCACCTTTTCCCCACGAATGCCAGTGAGGCAATGAACACTTACATGGACATTTATCTTTCAGATATTGGGAACTCGGGGCGCCTGTTTCCTGGGGTTCCCGAGTTCTTGGCTTCCCTAAAGGGCGCAGGTTATCTTCTGGCACTATTTTCCGACAAACGGCAAAAGTACGGGAGGATGGAGTTGGAGATTGCCGGAGTGGGCAGCCTGTTCGATCACGTTAAGTTCCTGGACCGCCGTCGTCCCTACAAACCGAATCCGCTGGGGCTGCAGCAAGTGTTAAATGCTCTAACGATTGAACCTGGAGATGCGATGTATGTGGGCGACAGTCCCGCTGATATACAGTGCGCCCGGAGGTGCGGCACGGCGGGAACAGCAGCCCTTTGGGGTTCCCTGGACCCGGAAGCCCTGATCCTCGAATCTCCTGCCCACATCTGTCGCAGCATAGAGGAGCTAGCAGGGGTCTTCAAGCTATGACGGCTATCTTGGAAAGGGCGGTTTGCCGAGATACGGCTTCATGCTGCCGGTCGGCGTGATATGAGCTGCGAACAAGGGGACCCGACGCCACATGCTTGAATCCCAGTGCCCTGCCTACCTTGCCCAGCTCTTCGAACTCGGCGGGCGTGTAGTAGCGGGAAACGGGCAGGTGTTTCGACGAGGGTCTCAGGTACTGGCCAACGGTCAGCAGGTCACAGTCCATCCTGCGCAGGTCTTTCATGGTCTCCGTTACTTCTCCGGGTTCTTCACCCATGCCTACGATTATTCCCGACTTGGTGGGCACTTCGGGGGCCAGCTTCTTAGCTTGCGCCAAGAGTTGAAGGGAAAGGTCGTAGCTTCCCGATGGCCTTACCTTGGGGAATATCCGGCTGACTGATTCGATGTTGTGGTTCAAAATATCGGGCTTGGCGTCCATCACCTTCCCAAGTGCTTTCCATGAGCCTCCAAAGTCCGGGATGAGGACCTCCACCTTGCAGTTTGGCGCCAGCTCCTTGATCTTCCGTATCGATGCGGCGAATATCAACGCCCCACCGTCAGACAGGTCGTCCCTGTTTACCGATGTGATCACACAGTAGTTCAGACCCAGGCGGGCGACGGTCTGGGCCAGCCTGTCCGGTTCGTTGACATCGATCCCAATGGGCTTCCCAGTCGTTACGGCGCAATAGTGGCAACGCCGCGTGCAGATGTCCCCCAGGATCATGAAAGTGGCGCTGCGAGCTTCCCAGCACTCTCCAATGTTGGGGCACCTGGCTTCTTCGCAGACGGTGTGGAGCTGGGAATCCTTCAGAAGATTCTTCAGCTCGACAAAGTTGGGGCCGCCGGGCATCCTGACTTTCAGCCAGCCTGGCAACCTTTGGGATGGTTCTTTTGTATTGCTTCGATTCATTGTTTAAGCCCGCAATTGGGAGCCAAGTGCTTCGCTTCGTCAACCCTTAAAGGGCTACACTCCTGGGAACAGCCCGGCACTTTTCCGCATTGACAATGGCATCGATATTTCGGATGGCCTCATCCAGGCAACCCTCCCTGTTGACGACCCTGTATTCGAACCTGGGTAGGTGCTCCATCTCTTCCCAAGCTGCCCGGAGCCGTTGTTCCAGGACTGTTCCGGTTTCGCTTGCCCGTAATTCCAGGCGCTTCCGCAGTTCGTCCATATCCCACGGGGCCAAGAAGATGCTTACCGAATCCGGGGCCAGTTTCCTTACGGTTGCCGCGCCTTGGACATCGACTTTGACTATCACGTCCTGGCCCCGACGCATAGCATCTCTGATCTGCTGCTTGGGCACTCCGTACCAATTTCCATAGACCTCTGCCCACTCCAGCAGCTCACCAGCCCCCTTTAGTTGATGGAACTGTTCGGAATCCACAAAGTCATATTCCGAACCGTCTCTCTCCCCTTGGCGCTTTGGGCGGGTAGTCATTGTGATTGCAAAGTGCCAAGGCCTGTCCAGCGTCCGCAGACCCGACACCACCGCATCCTTGCCGACTCCACTGGGACCGGAAAGAACGACCAGCAGGGGCGATGCGTCCTTTTCACCAGCCCTCTCGTCCATCTCGCTCCGGCTGCTTTTCTGCGCCCCTATTTTGGCCTCCCTTTAGATCCGGCCCGGCTGGAGGTCATGGCCGGATTGCTTGCGCTCAACGGGACTCCACCCCCGCCCCCCTTAGAATGCCCTCTATCTCATCCCAGAAGGTGGGGTAGGATATGGAGGCCGCTTCGGCATTGGCTACTACAGTTCTTCCTTCCGCAAGCAGGCCCGCGATTCCCAGGGCCATGGCTATCCTATGGTCACCTTCGCTGGAGCATTCGGCGCCCGCCAATCGCCCAGTCCCATCGATGATCATACCGTCGGGCAGCTCTTCGATGTGCGCGCCCATTCTGGATAGCTGGGCAAAAGTAGCGCTAATCCGGTCCGACTCCTTGACCCGGAGCTCCCCGGCATCTCTTATTATCGTCTTGCCCCTGGCAAAGCAGGCAGCCACGGCGATCACGGGCAGCTCATCTATAACCCGGGGGATCAGGTCTCCGCCGATTTCCGATCCAACAAGGTTTCCGGACCTAACGAGAATGTCGGCCACAGGCTCTCCGCCCTCAATACGCTGGTTCAGGAGGGAGATGTCGGCGCCCATTGCCTCCATGACCTCCAGGATGCCGCCGCGGGTCGGGTTGATTCCGGCGTTCGTGATCGTGACCTCCGCGTCGGGATGACAAGCTGCCGCGACAATCCAGAACGCACCGGAGCTGATATCCCCCGGCACTGACACATCCAGGGCAGACAGGGTGCCCGGCTCCATGCAGACAGCGGTGCCATTTTCCACGACGTTCACGCCCATGGCACGCATCATAAGCTCGGTGTGGTCCCGGGAACGGGCTGGCTGTTGAATCGAGGTCCTGCCGTCTGCATAGATGCCGGCCAGCATTATCGAGGACTTCACCTGGGCGCTGGCTACCGGCAAGGTGTACTCAATTCCCCTCAGTCCACCGCCTGAGATAGTCAACGGAGCGAAGGTGCCTCCCTTACGCCCTAATATCTTAGCCCCCATGCAGCTTAGAGGTTCAACAATCCGGCCCATAGGACGGGACCTGAGGGAGCTATCCCCGGATAGGACGGACATGAAGGACTGACCGGCCAGGATCCCCGACAGCAGGCGCATGGTTGTACCGCTGTTCCCGGCATCCAGGACATCCTCCGGCTCTTGCAGCTTTCCGCCAGAGCCTGTTACCCGCACAATGTCCGGCGAGTCTCCTTCTTCTATAACCACACCCAGAGCCTTCAGGCAACTCATCGTGGAGGCAACATCCTCCCCAAGGGAGAGCCCCCTGACTGTGGCAATACCCTGGGCAACGGAGTTCAACATCAAGGCCCTGTGGGAGACGGATTTGTCTCCGAGCAGGGCCACCGACCCTCTGAGCCGGGCTGGGCGGTGGAGGGTGTGAATCACCACTTTCCCCGTTCCTTTTCCTTGGACCTGCTGTTGGGCATCCGGCCGCCTCCCCAACCGAATGCCCTCTCCCGGGCATCCCTGTCGCCGGTGACGATGTCGAGCATACTTGACTTTGGAGGTACCCTGGCGCCCTCGATGGCGGCTAAAGTCTCAGATGTGACCGCGCCATCCAGCCACTTTTGGCGGGCCGCAGATGCCTTCTCGAAGATCTCCGTCAGATCGCTGCGCTTGTCTTCGTCGTCGGACTCTAGCACCTGCCTGATGCGGTACAGCTCCCGGATGAAGTTGTCGATCCAGGCAATGCTCCCCGTCTCGTTATAGAAGAAACTCTCCTGGTCTGCGGCCGTATCTTCTTTAACAAGGTTAGTCATCTCGCCGAAATAGCGGGATGCCAGGATAGCTATGTCATCCCAGGACTGGCTCCTGGATGTGCAGCCGACGAGGGCGGCGGACAAGAGGATGGGCAGATTGTCCACAGCGGCGATGAGGCTGTCGTGCTCTTGCGCATCAATGAAGCGGTCCACCGCCCCTATGGACTGGACGAACTGCACCGCGGCTCGCACCTTGTCCTCCCTGGTCCCAGGCGACGGTACCACACAATAAGGGAAGCCCTCGAACAGGTCCGGATCGGCAGCCTCGGGGCCCCTTCCCCTCCTGAAGACTATGGGATTGCCCCCAACAAAGGCTGCGCGCTCGGGCAGGTACTCCTTTGCCCACCCGAATACAGGCGCTTTGACAGAGGCTGTATCCATTACCAGGCAGCCCTCCCCAAGGCCGGAGCCAATGATTTCCATGACATCCTTCATTGCGTTCAGCGGTGTGGCAAGCACGACCACTTCAGCTCCACCTACCGATTCTCGAAGGTTATCGGAGGTGTCATCCACTGCACCCATTGTGCGGGCTGCCGCAGCATTGGCCCGGTCTATATCGGTGCCAACGACCTGAAAGTCACCAGGGCAGCGGCCCTTGATGGCCAGTCCAATGGATGTACCGATAAAGCCGGTGCCGATTATGGTCAGATTGCTCTTCATTAACCTTATTCCAAGAAGTTATGTCATACAAAAGGAAAAGAGCTGTTATTAGTCATCATCATCATCGTCATCGTCATCCAGGTCCGGACCGGCCACGAATCCCATGCCCTGTTTGGGAAGGATAGCATCGGGCCTGCGAGACCTGCTCTGCTGCTTCTTGGGCAGCGACTTAAGGCTGGATATCATCTCCTGGATGTCTTCCTTGGAGAAAACCGAAGGGTTAACCACAACACCGTCTATTCCCATATCCCGCAGCCCTTCCAGCTCCTTGACCGACAGGGGGCCGGGAAGCTCCAGGAACAGGTACTTACTAAAAGCCTCCCGCACAACACCCAGGGTCATCATGTGTTGCACAGTCAGAGGCAAGCTTACACTCGAGGAAGGCAGCAGCACACCATCTACCGAGAGGTCCTCTATGCTACGAAGAAAGCGCTCCTCCAAATCGGGGTCCACACACAGGAAATAACCTGTGTTTTCGCCTTCCATGGCTCCCAGCAGGGCCTTCTCAGGGCCGAAGGCCAGGAAGTCGCACCCAGCGTCACGGAAACCGGAGGCTTCATCGACCCCAAGCTCAGACACCTTTGGTCCCCAGGGTATAGTGTCGAGTTTCTTCGCAAGGTCGGTCAGCGCCTTTCCCGGCGTGGCCCCCTCCAGCAGGACCGCATCCGCCCCGGCATCAGCAAGAATCGCGGCCTGCTTAGAGTATGATTTGCGGTCTGTGAGCACCCCAACGACAGTCATGGCCGGCAGTTTCTCACCACGGGAGGCTGAACCGAAGCCCAAACTTGTGGGCCGACCGCGGCCAATCCTGTCCAGTTTGTCCAGAAGCTTACTCATTTAAGCCCTTCCATCCCATCAAATGTTATCCAAGCATAGCTTGGGAGTATTCCCGGCTCGTACTGAGTCTGGGAAACGGTGTATACCGCTCTCAGAATTATCATAGCACCATGGGGGCCATTGAATGCAGTCTGCACCCTAACGGAAATGAGGCAGGACCTCCTCCACGCAGCGCCGGAACTGCCCCTGCTGGTCCCAGGACGGTATCCGGAGGAGAATATCCGTCGCTCCCGCATCCACGTATGCGCCGATCTGGCGGATGCAATCATCTGGGCTGCCCAAGGCAACCCAGTTCCGCACCACGTCAGGGTGGTAGTTCACAGAATAGTACTGGTCAAGGTAGCGCTTGGACTCATCGAAGGCCGCTTCCACATCCTCGTTGATGTTGATGTTGTAGTACACCGAGCAGGGGAGGCCCTCGAAGGTCCGATCGTATTCGGTCGCATACTCCAATACCCGGCGCCTCATCTCCAAGAAATCCGAAACAGGCCCGATGGCAGTCGTCATCCAGCCATCGCCCATTTGGGAGACCCTGCGCAGCGAGCGTTCGATGATGTGGGGTTTGCCCGTGCTGAGGCGGGGGTTGCTGACCACCCAGACTGGTGGGGGCGATTGTGCCGGTTTGGGGGCGACGAAGGCATCTTCCAATGTATGGAACTCTCCTTGGAACGTAACCCTCTCCCCGGTCCAGAGCTGGCGCAGTATGTCAATGTTCTCTTCCATGCGCCTTGCTCTCTCAAGAGACTTGATCCCCATGTTGCGGTACTCGGTACGGTGGTCCTGGTCTCCGATGCTGCCACCCATGCATGCTCCCAGGATTGTCCTCCCGTTTGAGAGCAGGTCCAAGCTCGCCCACTGGTATGCCAGAACGATGGGGTTCCGGGACGGCAGGCTGGCCATACATGCTACTCCGATGCCAACGCGGGAGGTGCAGGCAGCTATGGCTGACATCAAGGAGATGCACTCCATGCGGGGCTTGGCCATGATGGAATCTCCCACCCACACATGGTTGAACACACCCGAGTCCTCAGCTTTCTGAGCCATTTCCAAGATTTCGCGGGGTTTTGTCAAGCCTAGGATCACTCCCCGGTTGGATAGGGTAAGTCCAAACCTCACCTTGCTCGCCATCCCAGTCCTCCTTTCGAATCCAGATTGACTCCTATTGGCGCTACGGTCCCTGTGCTGGTTTCCAGTACAGCTACACGAGGGGCCATCTAGCCGGAAAGCTAACGCCTGTCCTGGCCATGAGGTCCGTTCCCAGGGCCTGCACCTTCTGTATCAGCGCCCATTCATCCACGAAAACAGGTCGGTGGTCTTCCACGCGCACCGATCCATCCACTATAACTGTGTGTACGCTGCGGCCATCAGCCCCGTAAACCAGATTGTTGACAGGATTGAAGAGGGTGCGCCATTCCGCCCGCTTGGTGTCGAACAGCACCAGGTCCGCCTTCTTGCCCACCTCGATGGACCCTATTTCCCGGTCGAGGCCAAGGGCCTTGGCTCCCTCGATGGTCGCCATCTCCAGGGCCGTCTCGGCGCTTATCATCTCCGTGCTCTGGCGGCCGTCCTTGTAGAGCACCGCTGCGAGATACATGGAACGCATGGTCTCAATGAGGTTGGAGTTGTTGGCCGCGTCGGTCCCCAGTCCAACGGTGACCCCCTTTGACAGCATCTCCGGAAGCATGCCCCTGGAAGTGGTGCCTCCCCCCATCTTTAGCGCCGCTGTCGGGCACATGACGGCCTTTGTTTGGGTCCGAGCCATGACATCCACCTCTGACTCATCCAGACCGATGACATGGGCCAACAGGGTATTGGGGCCAAGTACGTCTATCTCCTCCAAGTACTCGATAGGCCTGCGACCATGCTTCTCCATGCTCATCTGTATCGAAGCGGGGGCGTTGCTTTGGTGCAGGGTAAGCCCCGTCCCATAGGACTCGGCCAAGCCCTTTGCCTCCCGGAGCAGTTCCAGGGAGGAGTAGTCCGCCGAAAAGGGCATGGCCCATGCTCGCACCCTCCCGTCCAGATTTCCGTCGTAGGTTTCTATGACGTTTCGCATCTTGGAAACCGCTTCATCTGCCGTATCTACTGGAATGTTCAGCGGGTTTGGCTGGTCCACCACCTGGGCCCCGAGGATTATGCGACAGCCCGACTCTTCATAAGCCTGCATGCAGACCGACGGGTACTTGGTGGTCCCGGGGTCCAGAAAGCAGGTCGTACCGTACTTGAGCAGTTCCGTGATCCCCAGGAGGGACGTCAGGTATTCATCCCTGTCGGTCATTTCCCCCTGCAGGTTGAAGACGTTTGCCAGGTAAACTCCAGGGTTGAGGTTGTCGGGGAAGATTCCCCTGGTCGCGTGGGCATAGCTTATGTGCATATGCCCATTGCAGAAGCCCGGGCTGGCAACCATCTCGCTGGCATCGATCGTCCTGTCAGCGCCCAGATCGGCAAGCTCTTCTTTCTTGCCGATCCTGGAAAAACGCTGACCTTCAATCAAAATCGAGCCGTCCTGGATTATCCTCCTGCTGCCGTCCATGGTCAGGATGAACTTGATGCCCTCTATCTTCAGGGTACCGCTTGTCATAGGCCTCGCCTCATCGAACTCCGGGATATTGAGTTGATCAATGGCTTTGCTCCTTATCATACGTAGTCTATCTCCATCGTGGCAAATGGTGCAGGGGTTCAGGTTCCTTGACACGTGATAGGTAGGTTCCCATAATGACGAGTAACTGGACAGAGCGGCTTCACCAAACCTCGGGGGTGCAACATGACCCAGGCAGCCACCTACACCTTGGAGCAGTTCTATGCCGATCTGAGGGAAGTGTTTGCTTCCGTTACCGATCCATTGGGGCGGGCGGAAGGCATCCGCGACCATGTTCGGAAGCTTCTCACGAATCCGGAGGTGCTGGAAGAGAAGCTGGACCTCCCTGAAGAAGGGGGGTTTGGCAGGGTGGACCTGTACGTGGACGAGGACTATGGGCACCCAAATCCCGGGTTCCTGGTGATGTGCTCGGTACAGCGTCCCGGTCAAACCAACATCCCTCATGATCACGGCGCCTCTTGGGTTGTCTATGGAGTTGGGAGGGGCACCATCGAGCAGCGAAAGTACAGGTGGGTTTACCCGGAGGAAAACTTCTTCGGAGCATCGCCTGAGCTCCAGGAGTCGGGTCGGTACACCCAGAATGCGGGTGACGTAGCCTATTTCCTGCCCGGAGAGATACATACAACTCATAACGTGAACGACGGACGGTCATTGGTGCTGCGGATTGAAGCCCAGGACCTGCGAAACGTCTGGCGGCACCAATACGAATTCGGCGGGAAATCGGGCCGGGCGTACCAGTCCAGCACATAGACCCGGACCTCTTTTCTGAACACCGGAACTCTTTTCTGAACAAAGGTAAGCGACTTGGTGACCAACAACCTGGCAAGCGCGCAGAATACCGGCAACCAGATCATCGCCAATATCCACAAGGTCATCGTTGGCAACGAAACAACGGTAAGACTGGGGGTTGCAGGACTCTTAGCGTGCGGACATATTCTGATCGAGGGTGTTCCAGGCATAGGCAAGACGATGTTCGCCAAGAGCTTGGCCCGCTCCATCGGCGTGTCCTTCAAGCGCATCCAGTGCACTGCAGACCTGCTTCCAAGCGACATCACCGGAACGTACGTTTTCGACCAGCGTACCCAAGAGTTCAGCTTCCGTTCCGGCCCTATAATGGCCAACGTGGTCCTGGCGGATGAGATCAACCGCGCATCTCCCAAGACCCAGTCGGCAATGTTGGAATGCATGGGAGAACACCAAGCCACCATCGATGGGACCATGCACCCCATGCCGGAGCCATTTCTGGTCATCGCCACTCGGAATCCCGGGGAGTACAGTGGTACTTTCCCCCTTCCAGAAACGGAACTCGACCGTTTTCTTCTCCGGGTCCGGCTCAGCTACCCTTCTCCCAATGACGAGATATCCGTATTGGAACAGCAGGAAACATCCCAGCCCATAGAGACCCTGGAGCCTGTGGCCGACGCAGACGAGGTCACATTGGCCCAACGCTCGGTCAAAGAGGTTTACGCAGATCCCTTGGTGATGAGGTACGTCGTCGATCTCGCCAACGCCACCAGGGAGCACAGCTCCGTGTACTTGGGAGCTTCACCCAGGGCTTCTCTTGGGCTGTTAAGTCTCGCCAAGGCTTGGGCCCTGATATCCGGGAGAGACTATGTGACCCCTGACGACGTCAAGGCAGTGGCGCCGGCTGTCATCAGCCACCGGCTGGTGCTGACAGCCACCGGCAGGCATGCCCAACAGGATGACGCTGTGATGGACCAAATCCTGGACACCACTCCCGTCCCGGACACGGCCCAATCCGGGGGATTCTCTTTTCTTGGAATAGGACGGAAACGTAGTTAGCGCCCCGCAAGCCCTAAAACAGACCGGGCGTTGAGCCATCGAAGGTAACATGCTGCGCATCATCTGGCTGGGATTAACCCTTTCCATCGTACTAGTCCTTGCCCTCATCACCGGATTCAAACCCCTGTTCTGGCTGCTTTACATCTTCGTCGGAGGCTCTGCCATCAGCTATGGCATGGCATGGTTCCAGAGCCGAGGCCTGGAGATTAGCACCCAGGGTCTATCCGAGTACCCAAGGGTAGGCCAGCCGATTGACCTCCTAGTATCGGTAAAGGAGAAGCTGGGCCTGCCCCGCCTTGGCCTGCGCGTCCGCTTTCAGAGCGCTGTGGACGTGGACGAGAGGGGAATAAACCTGCCGGCCCACGGGACCAGCACCTGGAGAGTGACCGATGTTTGCAGCAAGCGAGGCTGGAACAACATAGGGGGATTCACTGTCGTTGCCAGCGACATTACCCAAAGCCTTGAAGCCCATTGGGCCAAGGGAGAGCCCCAACATATCCTGGTACACCCACCCACGGTAGAGGTCCCGGGGGTCGGTCTTCTCCAGGCCGTTAACACAGGCGAGATAAGTGAGAGGGGTCCCTTGGCAGGCACAAGCCAGACCGCATTCGCTGTCAGAGATTACATCCCCGGGGACAACCTGAACCAGATACACTGGCCCACTTCTGCCAAGAACAGCCGCCTTATGACCAAGCAGTTCGAAGGGGCGGGGAGAAACGAGGTATGGCTGTTTCTGGATATGGAGCGGGAAGCTCATGTGGGTACTGGTGCAAACGGCACTGAGGAGTACTGCGTAACTATTACAGCGTCCCTTGCAAAGGCTTTCATCGAGGGCGGTTGCGCTGTGGGTCTTGTATGTGAGGGCAGCAATTTTGACCGCATCGTACCCGACCGGGGGACGGACCATTTCTGGACTATCTCCCGGACCTTGGCCCAGGTACAAGCCGACAGCCGGAGTCCCTTTCTAGGTCTGCTGGAAAGGGAAGCTGGCAACCTGCCGGCAGGCTCAGAATTGGTGTTGATATCAACCTGGCCAGGAATGGACATGTCTGGTATTCGGAGCTTCTTGTCCAGGCGGGCTATCTCGCTGCTACCGCTGCTGGTTGATACCTCCTCCTTTGGGATCAGGAATCCCAGCCGTGAAATCTTTGTTCCCGGTGGCGGCTACCAGCAATCGACCTTTCTCATACGCAAGGGAGATGATCTGTCGAGTGTGCTGGGAATGGCGCGAGACCACCTGGCTTCTTCCTGATACACATGGACCAGCTTACCGGGATAAACGCCTCCTTCGGCCCCGGCCCCAGAAGCTGGGAGCGGGACAGGCCCAACTGGCTGCTCCTTTTGCCCACATTAGCCTTTCCGCTGATAGTTGCCACATCGGTCATAAATGCCGCTGATTGGGTAACCGGCTTGCCTCCGCTACCGGCAATAGTGGTGCCGTCCCTTATTGCGGCCGCCCTTGTCATCAGGTCTCGTCTGCCAAGCATGTTGGCCCACACGCTGGTCCTGTTTGGCGGGATGGCGACGGCGTTTCTGCTGGGGGCCTGGACCATAGATGAGCTGGCTGGCCCAAGAGAGCTGGCCCTGGAGCTGGGCCAATGGTTTCTGGCGATTGGCAACGTAGACGGGGACAGGGGAGAAGCCCTCATGGGCGTATTCCTGATGGCCACTACCATATGGGTATCCTACGGGACCATCTGGCTGTCTCACCGAAACCGGAGATCTCTTCCAGCCCTGCTGCCCAGCATGGCTTTCTTGATGGTGGCCCTAGCCTTCCTGCCCGAGGTGTACTACTGGTACCTCCCCGTTTTCCTGCTTGCTTCAACTCCTGCATTTGCCCTGCGGAAGGAGAGGCTATGGAATAATGGAAGTCCAGAGGTCGCTCGATTGGGTCCCTCCGCGCTGGACGGTGGGACTCCCCCCTTCTCAAGTGCGCTCATCCCAGCAGTGGTCTTTGCTCTGGTCGTGCTCATTGCGTGGAACTTACCTGCCCCCAACAAGCCTGTTTTGGTCCTGCCTGAATCCGTGGAGGACTATCTCTACTCGCTGGAGGAGAACTGGTCAGTGCTGTTTCAAGGAGTGCCGAACCGGAAGGGCGGTCTGAGCTTCTCCCCACCTCGAAATCTGCCCATCGGAGAACCGATCGGCCTGGAGGAAGATGTCCTGTTCGAGGTTGAATCGCCGGTCCCATACCGCTGGCGCATGAGGGTATACGATACCTACTCCAAGGGTGGTTGGCAGTCATCGCAACCCCCGACGGTTGTCTTGACCAGTGACACTCCTCCCTACGAAAGCCCAGAACCCCTGCTGGCCCGAGAAGAAGTGGAGATAAGCGTCAAAATTTACTCCACCTCCAATGTACTTCTTACGGCAGGGGAACCCCTGTCAGCTTCCATAACAACAAATACCGAACTCTCCTCAGCCCCCACATTCCAGCTTGATCTGGAGGGAGAAGACACCAGCTACGTACCACCGGAGCTGCACTCCTTGACGAGCGGCCTGCAGCAATGGACCGATTCGGGAGAACCAGTCGATACGCTCCAAATCCTAGACCCTGCGTTGTGGGATGTTTACTTCAGCGCACAGGTGCCGGAAGACCTGATAGCGCAACTGTCCTCCTCGGGAGTGGCAGCAAGGCCGATAGAAGAGGAAGCCCGTCTGTCTTCATTTGTGGCCAAAGGGGAGAATGCTGGCAATTTGCATTTTCAACGTTCCGGCGCTGATGCATATTCGTCGGTAGCCCTGCTGGGCATTCGGCCCCTTGCCCCGCCGAGGCACTACACGACCGTCGGTTCTATGTCCGTCGCCACGCCGGAAATGCTCCGTTCCGCGGGCACCGCCTACCCCACAGAGGTCACCGACCGCTACTTGCAGCTGCCTCAGGACTTTCCCAGTCCTGTGAAGGAGCTGGCAGGCCAGCTAGCCGCCGGGTTGGACAACCCGTACGACATTGCCGAAGGAATCAGGGAGCATCTTGCCTCCCTCCCCTACTCCCTCGACGTGTCCCTGCCACCGCCGGGCGAAGACTGGGTTGAACATTTCCTCTTTGTGGAACGCCGCGGATTCTGCCATAACTTCGCTTCAGCGATGGTCACCATGCTGCGTTCTCTGGGAGTGCCCGCTCGACTCGTCACAGGGATGGCGCCAGGCACGCCGTTAGATGGAGGTGGGACCTTTGAGGTCCAAGCGAAGAACTATCATGCTTGGCCTGAGGTGTACTTTCCGACCTATGGGTGGGTGGAGTTCGAACCCACCCCCTCCTCCCTCCAAGATTCCCTATCCCAGCTGGGGGACGACGAGGGCAGCACAGGAAGTTCCGCTTCCGCCACCGACGAGTGCCTGCTGGAGTTCAGCCCAGCCGAATGCGAAAACCTGAGGGGAGGTGATGAGGATGAATTCGATTTGGAACTTCCGGACGCAGGACCTTCCCTCCGCCAAGCTTCACCACCCCCGGGCGGGTTCGACTTGCCTTTTGGCAGATGGATGTACTTGGGGCTACTCTTCGCGACGGCCGTCATGGTCCCGCTGGCAATCGCATACTACCTCTGGCGTTTGTCCACCAGGGGAGGCTATGTGGTCTATGCCTACACCCTGATGTGCCTGATGGGTAATCTGGCAGGGGTGCGCCGCCATGTTCAGGAAACGCCCTGGGAACACAGCGCAAGGTTGATCGAGGCCCTTCCCGACCGGGCTGAAGCTATCCGATGCGTTACCGAACGTTACGTTAACCTGCGCTATGGCGGCGCTCATCGGCGCATATATTCCGAGGAGATGTGGACCCTTCGTGCAGCATGGCCAGTGGTGCGTCAGGGAATGCTGAAGCTGATCGTGTCCCGGCTACTTCCACGCCGGGGCTTTCGGACCAAGTCCTCCAGCTAGGTGGACTCGGCTGGGCTGCTTCGGTCTGTGCCGCTCCTGATCTTGTCTACTACTTCGAATAGCCCGGGCCTCTCAACTCCCAGCAGCACCGCATTGCTCATATCTTTCCCGGCCTTCTCATCGTCACCCATGAGAAGGTAGGCCAAGCAACGCCCTGCATAGGCTTCCCCCAGGGAACCATCCAGGGTTATGGCTGTGTCGTAGTCGTCCAGGGCATCCTCGAAATGCTTTAATCTCAGATTGGCGATTCCCCTGTTGCTGAACGTTGCCGCATCCCTCGGGTCCAGCCGGATGGAAATCGTGTAGTCCTCAATTGCCAATTCGTAGTCGCCCAGCTGGAAATAAGCATTGCCCCGGTTATTGTAGGCATCGGAAAGGGCCGGGTTAATTCGGACCGACTTGTTGTAGTTGTCGATGGCCCTCTTGTGGTCCCTCACGTTGAAGTAGGCAACCCCCCTGTTGGTATAGGCTTCGGCGAATTTGGGGTTGATCTCCACGGCCGCATCGTATTCGACGATCGCTTCCCGGTAGTTCCCCAAAGACTGGAGGTCGTTGCCCAGGTTATAGCGGGCTACGGCATCCCAAGGGTCCAGTTTGACCACAGCCCTGTGGTCCTCGAAGGCCTGCCGGTACTTTCCCAGGTGCTGGAATGCAGCCCCCCGGTTGTTGAAGGCGTCCGAGTACAACGGGTCCAGCTTGATGGCGCAGTCGTACTGCTGTATGGCTTTCCTGTACTTCTTGGCTCGCACCAGTGCATTTCCCCGCAGTTTGTGGAGCACCGCAATCTCCTGGGGCACCGCGAACCTCCCCTTGAGCAAAAGGACCCAAAGTTCTGCCCACCTACCACGGGGCTTCAGTGCAAAGGTGCAATGCTCGCAGGCTTTCTCGTCTTCGGGAAGCTTGGACCGGCAGTAAGGGCAGAAGATCATTAGCTGGTTAGACTCCTCCCGTGGGTTGCCGCCCTCCCAAGACAAGAAATCCCATAGGCACCGACGACACCAGCACCAGTAGCAGCGCCGCCACGGCTGCTTGGGCAAACATCGCTTCGGTGGCCGCAGACCACACCGATGTGGCGAGGGTGTCGAAGCCCAGAGGCCCCAATATGAGGGTGGCGGGAAGCTCTTTCATTGTCAGAAGGAAAGCAAGGGAAGCCCCGGCAAATATACCTGACCTCAGCAAAGGTATGGTTATCTTACAGAACACTTGCACCGGAGAAGAACCCAATCCGCGAGCGGCTTCTTCCAATTTTGGGCTTATCTGCAGCATGGAGGCGCGGATGCTCCCCAAGGCAGATGGCAGAAACAGCACCACGTAAGCGAATACCAACAGGACGAGGCTCTGGTAAAGGGGCGGCGCATAGTTGGAAGCGAAGAACACCAGGGCAAGGGCTATGGTAATCCCGGGAAGGGCAAAGCCCACGTAGCTCAACCGCTCGATCACGCTGGCGATGTAGCTTGGATAACGCACAACTATAATCGCTACAGGCAAGGCGGCAGCGACGATGACCAGCGCCGCCATTCCGGAAACGTAGAAGGAATTCCACGCCGCGCCCCACACAAAAGACATGGACTCGTCGGAGCTGAAACCCCGCACAACCCAGTAAAGCAGTATGGCAACCGGGATAGCCAGGGAAGCCAGGACTACAAGGGCGCAATACCCAATGGCCGGCCACCGCCACTTTCCCAGAGGCACAAGGGCGCCCGGTCTGCCCGGCCCCGGCGTGCTGCCGAAATACTTGAAACGGGCACGGGTCCCAGCTTCCGTTACTATCAATAGCAATGCCACCAGCACCAGCACCATCGAAAGGGAAGCGGCTATTGTGCGGTCCAGGGCCGACTCGTATTGAATGAAAATCGCCGCGGTGAAGGTCTCATACTGGAGGAGGGACACAGCGCCAAAGTCGCTCAGGGTATAAAGCCCCACCAGAAGAGCGCCAGCGGCTATGCTGGGCCTCAGCTGGGGCAGTGTAACCTTGAAAAAGGTGCGCCATGGACTGCTTCCCAGGTTACGGGATGCCTCCTCGAGGGATGGGTCCAGCTTTGACAACCCCGCACTCACCGTCAGGAGCACATAGGGATAGCTCAGCAAGGTCAAGGAAAGGAGGGCCCCTGGAAAGCCGTAAATGTCGGGCAAACGGTCCACGGAGAAGCCCCAACCAAGGGCCTGTTGCAGCATTCCCCTGGGTCCCAAGGCAACAATGACGAGAAAGGCCCCTATGTAGCTGGGAATCACTATGGGAAGGCTCACCAAGACGGACCAGAACCTCCTGAGGGGCAGGTCCGTACGGACGGTCAGCCAAGCCAGGGGTACCGAGATTGCAACGGATGCAGCAGACACCGCCCCCACCAGGAGCAGCGACCTTAGGAGGATTTCCAAGGTGCGGGAGCGAAACAGAACATCTCCGGTCTCAGCTCCGGCGCCAACGCTGCGAAAGGCCAGGTACACAATGGGCAGCACCATGCCCAGCCCTACTAAGGCTGCGGGAATCCCGATGGCGAGAGGAGGCCTGGAACGGCCTATAACGCTTTTTCGCAGGTTGGCGACCTTTACTGCAGCTGTCGGGTTATCTGCCATAGGGAGTTTACGGCAGTATTCCTGTGCTTCTGAGCAGATCTAAGGTGCCGCGGGCATCCGATAGGTCACTCAGATCGATGTCCGGCGGGTCCAGTTCATCCAAGGGTAGTAGCGCCTCTTGGTCAGGATAGTGTGCGGCCAGCGGATACTCGAAGGTCTCCTTGGCAAAGTATTCCTGGCTTTCGGGGCTGAGCAAGAACCTTATCAGCCTTTCCCCCTGCTGAATATCATCGGAGGTGCGCAAGATACCGGCTCCTGCGGTCATCAGCAGCGCTCCTGGGTCTCCGTTGCCGATGTAGTGGTTCCTGGCGCCGAATCCCTCGCCCTCGGATTCCAGAAAACGATGCAGGTAGTAGTGATTCACGAAGCCCACATCTATCTCGCCGTTGGCCGCCGCTTGCACAGTCGTCGTATTGTTCGGATATGAGCGTGCCTCGTTTGCCTGGATGCCCTCCAGCCAGTTGCGTGCCTCATCATCCCCCAGCAAAACGCGCATGCCGGTCACAAAGGCTTGGAAAGATGCGTTTTGCGGTGCCCAGCCTATACGGCCTTTCCACTTGGGGTCAGTAAACCCCAGGATGGAAGGAGGGAGGTCCACCTCCGGGTTGACGTTAGCGGTGTTATATACCACCGTTCTTGCCCTGCCGGACGTACCTACCCACTCCCCATTGCCTGCTCGATACCCGTCGTCAACAGAGCTCAGAATATCATCGGGGAGGACAGAAAGCTTGCCTTCTGAGGACAGGACTCCCAGGAAACCCGGGTCCTGTAGGAAAACCACATCGGCAGGTGATCTGTCTCCCTCTTCCAGGATAGTAGCAGTGACCTGCGATGTGCTTGCGTAGTTGACCTGGACCTTGATGCCTGTCTCCTCCGAAAACTTGTCCAGGACTGGCTGTACCAGAGTCTCGCTTCTACCTGAGTACACCGTAATGCTGTCGGCGCCACCTCCACAAGCGAAGGATAATGACCCAACTACCAGCATAGTTATCCCTATGACCAGCAAGCTCTTCTTGAGACCAAACATGTTAGTTTTTCTCCCTCCATCTTGATCCTGACCTACGGACCATCGACGCTTCTATAAGCATATTTTTAGAATATCAGCACACTGAAGTCGTGTATTAGCATATACTAATATTTCAAAGCAGGCTATACACATCATAATAGAATAATCAATAGCGCATCCAGGATGAGTATTATCAAAGAGTGTGATATATTACGCATAGTCGTGAAACCTCGGACAGCATATCGTACAATGAAAAGCACACAATTCAATGCTTGAGAAGCAACTATCGGGGAGGCACAAGGAGAAGACTATGACGATGATGTTAGGCGAACCCAAACCCGAAGTAAGCGTGGTTATAGAAAACTACCTGCAGGCTATTTTCAAGCTAATGGAGCAGGAAGAACGGGTCGTCCCTACCCGGCTGGCTGAAGCCATGAATGTGTCGGTGGCGACGGCAGTTGGCACACTCAAGAGGCTGACAGCCCAAGGCATGATCGAAGATGCCACCAAGGGAAAAATGATCAAGTTGACGCCCAAGGGCAAGGATTTGGCCGAATCGGTAGTGCGACGCCACCGGCTGGCGGAGCGAATGTTGGTGGAGATATTGGGCCTGGACTGGCACAAGGCCCACAGGGAAGCCCATCGACTGGAGCACGCCATTTCTCCGGAGGTTGAGCAACTGCTTCTGCAAGTGTTGGGTTATCCTGAAACGAACCCTTTCGGGCGTCCCATCCCGGGATATGGGAGCAACCCTGCCTCCCTGAATCCCCTGATCGAAGCGGGAGAAGGCGAAACGGTCCTGCTACAGCAGGTGCCTGAAGAGGACATGACCCTGCTTGCCTTCCTGGACTCCAACAATCTCAAACCCGGCATAAAGGTAACGGTCAAGGAGATGGCGGCTTTCAAGGGCACAGTTACCCTAGACGTGGCTGGGGAAGATGTGGTCCTGGGGACGGAGGTTGCCCAGAAGATCATGGTCGGCCCAAGTCAGGGAGGCCAAGAACTCTGACCAGTACAGGGTGCGCTGTGGAGCCGGCGAGGGGATTCGAACCCTTGACCTGCGGTTTACGAAACCGCTGCTCTGCCACTGAGCTACGCCGGCCTTAAGCCCCAGAGGACACATTCCTAGCATATCACCTTCTACAATTTGAATCGAGCTTAATCCGAGCAGTCAACTGCTCAGCATAAGAAGGACCCGGCCCCTTTATCGAGGAAAAACCGGGCCCTTCTTCCATTGCTCCAGGGAGGGACCCCGCCTTACCTGATCAGTTCAAGAAACACCTGGCCAAATAAATGTTCGACAATAGGTCCTGGATAGGCAGCCGCCGGGCGCCACTTCCGAGCAGACCTTCTTGTTGCCGTCGCCATCTGGTCGCTGTCCTAAAGGACTGCGTTTGCACTAACAGCTTGTTGGAGCATTTCTCCCATTCCGGACTTTCCAAGCTGCAACGGACGGTGGGAGGATGTGCGGCGATTCCCTGAGCAACGAAAACGCCCGGGCAAGATATCGCCCGGGCCTCAAGCTACGTCAGTGATCGGACTCACTTTTGCGCCCGATCAATAGATGGCGCCGCGGTTTCTCTACTTGCCGGTCACGTAAGGCAAGCCCTGTTCTCTCCATCCGGAGAATCCGGGATCCATGTAGCTAACGTTCTCGTACCCTATCTCTCTCAGTGTCTTCGCTGCCAGCGAAGCTCTTCCGGTGCCAGCTCAATGGCACACTATGGGAGTGGTCTTGTCGGGCACCAGCTCGTCTATCCTGCCCTCGATGCGTCCTCGCGCCACATGGACCGCGCCATCGATATGTCCCCCCTCCCATTCCTCCGTCTCACGAACGTCGATGATGAGTAGCTTCTCCTCTTCTTCCACAGCCCGTAACACATCCTGCGGAGATTTCTTGGGCATGGTTTCCTGGGCTTGGGCGATCAGTTCCCTGCCTGTCGGCATAATAGCCCCCTTTTGTTTGGCGTATTCGGGTTGCCAAAGGCAGATTCTACCATCTTTCCATCATCAATGAATCACCCTCTTGGAAAAGATTACTATTGCCATACTTTTTGATTCCCGCCTGCAGGGAGAATAGCATGGGCCGTTGCGCCCACATCGATTTCTTGACTTGCCTTGGGGCAGACCGTAAAATGGCGTGGCTTTTTCTTGGCCGGACATTTCTCCTCTATCCTCCTTTGGTGAAGGTCGCTCCAAGGCTTCCGATGGACAGAACGGGAGGGGTTGACCGGCGTGAATTCAAACCGGAATGGTGAATCTGCATGAAGGCACGCCGACCTCGGCGCAAAGTTGAGCGCCGAGTTTCAGCAGGGGGAGTGGTTTACAGGCTTGAGAACGGACGTATAGAAGCAGCATTGTGCGGCAGGACCACGCCTGTGAAGTGGAGCCTGCCCAAGGGCACACCCAACAAGAGCGAAAGCTTGGAAGAGACCGCCCTCAGGGAGGTACAGGAAGAAACGGGCTTGGAGGTGCAGATCGAAGCTCCCATAGGGAATATCAGCTACTGGTTTGTGGACCCCGAAAGCAGGACCAACTGCGAGAAGACCGTTCACTACTTCCTGATGAGCCATGTGGGCGGGTCCACGGACCTGCACGATTTCGAGTTTGATGATGTGCAATGGTTCCCATGGGACGGCGCCCTCAGGTCCTTGACCTACCCAAACGAAGTGGATGTGCTCCAACGAGCGCTAAAGTTGATTCGGGCCAGGGGAATGCAAGGGGTAGCCCCCTAAGGAAAGCGCGAATCCCTGGAGGGAGCAGCTTGCGACTGATCGGCAAGAAGACCGTCCTCCGGGACAAGCTCCTGGAGGATGCGCCCCTGGACTACAAGTGGCGCTCCGACGAAGAGCTGGCCAGGTTAGATGCCGCATTTCCCGTTAGGTCCACTTACGAAGAGTTCCTTCGTTTATTCAGAGACCAGCTACGTTATCCGACCCCCGGCTCCGCCAGGTTCGGCATTGAGGCCGACACAGGCCACTACATAGGCAACTGCATGTACTATGACTACGATTCGATAAACGAGCAGACCGAGCTGGGGATCGTAATAGGGGACAAGGAGTACTGGGGCAAAGGGTATGGATGTGACGCCGTGGTTACTCTCAGGGACTACCTATTCACCGACACAAAGGTCAAACGGATCTACCTGCACACCCTGACATGGAACGAGCGCGCACAGAAAGCCTTTGCCAAATGCGGTTTCGAGCCTGTCAATAACGTCAGGCGCAGCGGAATGGACTTCGTGCTGATGGATATCTATCGCACCCGGTGGCTCGACTTAAAAAAGGCCGAGAACGCCTCCGCTCCGCCCACCAGCGACTAGCTTTTCCCGGAACTCCTGCTAATTTTGCCGGGACGCCAGCTCCACCGTAGCCGACCCCAAGGTAGTCCGCTCCCCACTCCCGTTCTCCAACCAGATCTCGCAGTCAACCAAGCATAACCCTTCTTCCTGGTACTTTCGTGTGACCTTGCCCGAGGCGGTCATGGCGTCACCGGGAACATCCATACCCCTGTATTGGCATGTGAGCCGGCGCAGGGTGCCACCTTCCCGTATCCAATCGGTCAGAAGCTGACCCATGAAGGCGCTCTTCAGGGCGCCGTGCAGGATAGGCCCCGGAAGCCCATTCCCGAGGGCGTAGTCCTTATCATAGTGTATCTCGTAGAAGTCCCCCGACGCCCCGGCATATCTCACCAGTTGGCGGGTTGTCGGATGTTTCGTGATGGGAGGAAGCTCCTGCTCTTCCTGTATGTCTTCCCAGAACAACTTGGCCATTTCATACCTCGATATTGAGTCAGGTGCCCTCTAATACCTGATGAGGGTGCTCAGCTGGGTGGCAACCACTCGCCCGAACTGGTTGGTATAGGTGATCTTCAGAACCGTGAACACCATGAGTCCCAGGCGTCCCGTCCTTTCGCTCATGCTCTCAATCCGGGCCACTGTTGTAATGATATCGCCGGGTCTGACCGGCTCGAAGTACTCCCAATCGCTCCCAGCATCCAGCATCCGCTCAAAGGGCATGGCAAAGGGAGGGTCGGGACGCTCCACGGGGGCGGAGCGGAGGAATGTCGGAGGAGCTACCATCCCTCCGATGCGGGTGCGGCGCGCTTCGGCCTCGTCATTCCACAGGGGGTTCGGGTCCCCTATGGCTTGGGCGAATCGAATAATGGCGCCCTTCTCCACCTCCAGGATCTGCGGGGGAGATTCAACCCCGATCGCCCGGTTGCGCATCTCTTCGGTTAGGAACGGCCCCGTTTCAGACATCTGATAGACCTCCTCCCAGATACGGAATGAGTGTATGAAGGCGATACCCAAGTGTCAATTTATGTAAAGGTCTACGGGGCACAGCCCTACTCCAGCTTTTCCAGTTTGGCGAGGGACTGGAGAAGTCGCTTGACTCCCGCCCCTTCTACAAAGGCGACGGTGATCTCATTGTCTCCGGCGGACGGTGTGCTGCTCACGACCATACCTTCGCCAAAGACAGGATGCCGGACCTTATCGCCCTGCGAGAGGGTGGGCAGGGCTGGCACTTCCTTGGCAGGCTCAGCCATGGATGGTTTCCAGACGCTATCCCAGATGCCCGAGGGCAGAGAACGGGGCGGAACATCCGTCGCTGGCGCTTTCCGAAATTGTTCCGGAATCTCTTGCAGGAAACGGGATGGCCCCGAGGGGCCATAGCCGCCCACAAACCGGCGACGAAAAGCGCGTAGCATATACAAACGGTCCTTTGCCCGGGTCATACCCACGTAGCACAGCCGCCTCTCCTCCTCCAAGCGCTCAGCATCGTCCATGGACCGGAAATGGGGCAGCAGCCCATCCTCCATCCCGATCATGAACACCACCGGGAACTCCAGCCCCTTGGCTTGGTGGAGGGTGATCAGGGTCAGGGAGTCGGCGCTCTCTTCATAATTGTCCGTATCGGCCACCAGCGCCAGGCGCTCCAGAAGCATGGTCAACCCCTCGGGAGGCGCCACATCTCGAAACTCTTCAGCGGCCCTCTTCAGTTCAATGATGTTGTCCCAACGCTCTTCCGGAAGATCGTGATGCTCGGTAATGTACTGGTGATAGTTGGTACGTTCCAGCACCTTGTCTATCAGGGCGACTACGTCAAGGCGATTGCTATCCTCAGCCAATTCCTGCACCAGATCCAGAAACGACGTCATTTGCACGGCCGCCCTTGAAGAAACGACTCGGCGGAGGGACACATCCCCATCAGTGTCACCGGTCAGCGATTCCAGGGCGGCGTACAACGAAATTCCCTGCCCCGTCGCCCAACGGGAGAGGTCGTCCAGGGACTTGGCGCCTATTCCCCGGCGGGGAACGTTGATAGCCCGCACAAGGCTCACATCATCCTGGGGATTTCCGATCAGGCGCAGGTATGCGATGAGGTCCTTTACCTCTTTCCGCTGGTAGAAGCGTACCCCACCCACCAGCTTGTAACGAGAACCATATCGAAGGCAGGCCTCCTCCATGGCCCGGGACTGGGCGTTCACCCTGTACATCACGGCGCATTCGCCGGACCTGATTCCCTCGGTCCTGCCTAGACGCTCCACCTCGTTTATAACAAACTGGGCCTCATCCTCCTCGTTATAGGTCTCATGGACAACAACCGGAGGTCCCTGGTCCTTGCTTGTCCACAGCTCCTTCGGAATCCTCATATTGTTTGCCGAGATCACCTTCTGGGCAGCCTCCAGGATGTTCCCGGTGGAGCGGTAGTTCTCTCCCAACACTATGGTGCGCGCTTCCGGAAAGTCCTTCTGGAAGCCAAGTATGTTTCGGATATCCGCATGACGCCAACCATAGATGGACTGGTCTGCATCTCCTACGGCGCATATGTTGCGGTATTGGCCTGCCAGCAACTTGGCCAAGGTGTACTGGACCACATTGGTGTCCTGGAACTCATCGATCAGGATGTGCAGGTAGCGGCGCTGGTACTTCTCCAATGTGAGGGGATTCTTTCGAAGAAGGAGGACCGATTTCAGCAGAAGGTCGTCGAAGTCCAGGGCGTTGCTGCGCCTTGCCAGCTCATCGTAGCGCTCATAGACCTTTGCGACCTGCTCTTCGAAGAAGCCCTGGGGATCTGCAACATAGTCAGCCAAGTCCAGGGCCTTGCTCTTCGACTGGGAGATGGCACTCTGTATTGCCCGCACAGGGTAACGCTTCTGGTCAACGTTTACCTGGTCCATAGATTGCTTGAGAAGTTGAATCTGGTCGTCGTCGTCGTATATGGAGAAGCTGGGGTCGACGCCTATGTGGGCGCCCTCTCTCCTCAGCAAGCCAGCACAGAAAGCATGGAAAGTCCCAACCGATAGCTGTTCCGTGCGGGTACCTACCAGGCGACCCAGGCGTTCCTTCATCTCCCCGGCGGCCCTGTTGGTGAAGGTTATCGCCAGGATGCGGTACGGGCTGATCCGCCAGGTGTGCACCAGGTGAGCGATACGGTGGGTGACCACCCGGGTCTTGCCGCTGCCGGGACCCGCCACTATGAGGATCGGCCCTTCGATGGATTCCACAGCTTCCCGCTGGGACGGGTTCAGCCCTTCCAGCAGCCGGTTATCTGGGGTCATGATAGCCCGCCAAACCCACAACACCTCTCATGATGGCCGGGGTATTTCTTCTGTTCATCCGCACCGCACGCCAAGGGTCGCTTAAAGCTGGAAGCCCTCTTCCGGCTTCCCTTTGGTCAGGACACCAGTGTAGGAGGGGGTCGAAGCCCCGTCAACACGAAGCTGCCCATGGCCAGCCTCCGGGAAACGCCCCCGTCAATCCGTAGGAGGAGACGGCGCGGCTAAGGGGAACAGCCCTTAAGCGCCCTCCTACCGCGCCTTCTCCGGCACGGCTTACATTGTGCCAAATATGATAAAATCCTTCCGGGTTACTGCTGGACCACGGAGGAAGCTGGAATGGTGGAAAGTTCCCAGAACATCGATGCCCTGTTGACGGAGGACAGGCAATTCCCGCCGCCCCCCGCCTTTCAGGAACAGGCCAACGTCAGCGACCCGGGCATATATGAGGCGGCGGCGCGAGACCCCGAGGCCTTTTGGGCCGGGTTTGCTGAGGAGCTTCACTGGTTCAAGAAATGGGACAAGGTGCTCGATTGGGACCCGCCCTATGCCAAGTGGTTCCTGGGAGGGCAAATCAACGTATCCTACAACTGCCTGGACCGCCACGTAGCCACGGCCCGCCGGAACAAGGCCGCCCTCATATGGGAAGGAGAACCCGGCGACCGCCAGGTCTACACCTACTGGGACCTGTACCGGGATGTGTGCAAGTTCGCCAACGCCCTCAAGGGCTTGGGGCTGAAAAAGGGGGACCGGGTGACCATTTATCTCCCCATGGTCCCCGAGCTGCCCATAGCTATGCTCGCCTGCGCCCGCCTGGGGGCTCCCCACAGCGTCGTGTTCGGTGGATTCAGCAGCGAGTCCCTCAGGGACCGCATCAACGACTCTGAAGCCAAGATTCTGATCACAGCCGATGGGGGATATCGACGGGGCAGGGTGGTCCCCCTGAAGCAGAACGCCGATGAGGCGGTGAAGGAGGCACCCACAACGGAAAAGGTCATCGTCGTGCGTCGCACCGGCACCGAGGATGATCGAATGAACCCGGATACGGATATCTGGTGGCACGACCTTATGGAAGGGCAGTCTCAGGTCTGTCCCGCCGAACCCATGGACAGCGAAGACATCCTCTACCTGCTTTACACCAGCGGTACGACCGGTAAGCCCAAGGGAATAGTCCACACGACGGCAGGATACCTTCTGGGCACATATGCCACCACCAAGTGGATATTCGACCTGAAGGAAGAGGATGTTTACTGGTGTACCGCCGATATCGGCTGGGTAACCGGCCACAGCTACATCGTCTATGGCCCCCTATCCAACGGTGCCACATCCATCATGTACGAGGGCACCCCCGACTTTCCCGACCGGGACCGCTTCTGGGACGTCGTGGAGAAGTATGGCGTGACCGTCTTCTACACAGCGCCGACAGCCATACGCACATTCATGCGATGGGGCACCGACCACCCAGCCAAGCACGACCTGAGCTCGCTTCGGCTGCTGGGCAGCGTGGGCGAGCCTATCAACCCCGAGGCTTGGATGTGGTACTGGGAGCACATCGGCGGTAGCAGCTGCCCCGTGGTTGACACATGGTGGCAGACCGAAACGGGGATGATTCTCATCTCTCCCCTCCCCGGCATTACTACCCTCAAGCCGGGCTCGGCAACCCGTCCCTTCCCGGGCATCGATGCTGAGGTGGTGGATGATTCGGGCAACCCCGTTGCCTTGGGCGGGGGAGGCTACCTGGTGTTGAAGAAGCCCTGGCCCGCCATGCTGCGCAATATATACGGCGATCCCGAAAGGTTTGTGCAGCAGTACTGGTCCCGTTACCCCGGCATCTACTTCACCGCCGACGGATGCAAGCGGGACGATGAGGGATACTTCTGGCTTCTGGGCAGGGTGGATGATGTCATCAACGTATCGGCCCACCGGATTTCCACCATGGAAGTGGAAAGCGCCCTGGTGGACCACACCTCCGTAGCCGAAGCTGCATCCATCGGCAGGAACGACGAAATTAAGGGTCAGGCAGTGGTCGCCTTCGTGACGCTGAAGGAAGCGGTGCCACCTTCAGACCAGCTGATGAACGAGCTGAAGCAGCACGTGGCAGGCAAGATAGGATCGATTGCTCGGCCCGACGACATATATTTCACAGCCGAGCTTCCCAAGACCCGCAGCGGCAAGATCATGAGGCGGTTGCTGCGAGACGTAGCTGAGGGCCGGGCATTGGGAGATACAACAACCCTCGCCGACCCTGCGGTGGTGGAAGCCCTCAAAGAGCGTTACGATGAGGAAGAAGCCTAGCATGGGTGCCTGTGTTACAGGTACACGTTGCACAGCATGGATGGCGCCTTGCAGATATCTCCGGGGGTAGCAACGAACGCTGACTATCGACATGCTCTGCGTCGTTTGCTGGGGCTGGTGGACCATGAACGCATTGCATCGGTCCGTTCCGGCTCTCACCCCGGCAGGATTAGGTACCACCTTGGCCGTATGCAAAGGCTGCTGGAGGAGCTGGGGAATCCCCACTTGGGGCTTCCCACAGTCCACATAGCTGGCACCAAGGGCAAAGGCAGCACCTCCGCCATTTGCTCCAGCATCCTGGCCCAGAGCGGCCATCGAGTAGGACTTTTTACTTCCCCCCATCTGCACACCTTCCGGGAGCGTATACAGGTGGGCGGCGGGCCTGTGACCGAGGACGAGTTCGCCAATCTGGTCGATTCCATATGGACATCGGTGGAGAAGTTAAGCAGGGAGGACGCCGACGGCGGAATTACCATGTTCGAGGCTCTAACAGCCATGGCTTTCATGGCGTTCAAAAAGAGCGCCACTTTTCAAGTGCTGGAGGTTGGGTTGGGAGGCCGACTGGATACCACCAACCTTGCCTCTCCCGATGTGTCCGCTATCACCTCGCTGAGTTTGGACCATATGTCAGTTCTTGGGAACACCATCGAATCCATAGCGCGTGAAAAAGCCGGGATCATCAAGCCCGGCATACCGGTTGTTTCTGCGCCCCAGCCTGTCGAAGCTGCCAGTGTCATCCGGACAACGTGCCATGAATTAGGCAGTCCCTTAAAGGAGCTGGGGACCCACATCGTCTATCGGACCTTGTCCAAGGCCAACAAAGGCCAGTGGTTTGAGGTACGGACCGAGGCTAACACCTACGCCCTGGAGATGCCATTGTTGGGAGACTACCAGGTGGAGAACGCTGCCGTAGCCGTAGGGGTAGTGGAGGCCCTCAGGGGCCAGGGCTTTGCGTTGCCCGACCAAGCCCTAGAGGAAGGATTTGCCAACGTATCCTGGCCCTGCAGGATGGAGGTATTGTCCAGGGAACCGCTGCTGGTCTGTGATGGGGCACACAACCCCTACTCCGTCGCGCGGCTGTTGGATACCCTGCCTGACTATTTCGAATACGATCGCCTGGTGCTCGTCGTCGGGATGTCGGAGGACAAGAACCTTGCCGGAATGGTTGAAGAGTTCGCCCGGGCCGCCCATATGGAAGGAGCGTCCCATCATCCAAAGATAACCGACGTTGTCGTCACCCGGTCTCGGCACCCCAGGGCCGCGCCGTGCAAGAAACTGGCAGGGCTGTTCGGTACGCTCCCCTGCAATGTGGCGGAAGGCCCCTCCGTCAAGGATGCTCTAGGTGTGGCACAGGACCTGGCAGGGGGCTACATCCAGGCAGGACATGTGCCCCTTGTACTGGTGACCGGGTCCTTGTTTGTGGCGGCCGAATCCCGGGAAGTCGTGCTCCGCATCGAGCCGGAACTTTATCCTGAGCTGGTGAACGTCGATGGCTCCCCGTAAGAAGGGAATGGGGTTGCAACTCTGTACCAACCTGGCAATCATTTCGGTGGAGTGAGTGATGGTGGCAGGCTTATGAATTCGCATCGGGCTGTTGTAACAGGGATGGGCGCAGTCACACCCTTGGGGCTCACCGCCCAGGAATTCTGGAGCAACCTTGTCGCAGGTAAGTCAGGCATAGGGCCAATGACCTTGTGCGACCCTACGGATTACCCGTGCCGGATCGCGGGAGAGGCCACCGACTTCGACCCAGGCCAGTTCATAAACCCCAGGGAAGCCCGGCGTATGGCCCGCTTTTCCCAGTTGGGCATAGCTGCCGCCCTGATGGCGGTGGAAGATGCCGGGCTCGACCTGGGGAACACGGACCCGTTCCGCGTAGGTGTGCTCCTGGGAAACGGCAACGGCGGGTTCCCCACCATCGAAGAGAACTGCCGCGTGCTGGTCGAGAAGGGCGGCATGAAGATGTCCCCCTTCTTCTTCCCCATGATCCTCCCAAACATGGCTTCAGCCAACGTGAGTAGGGTGCTCGGCGTACGCGGCTACAACTCAACGGTGGTGACAGCATGCTCCGCATCAAACCAGGCGATGGGAGATGCCCTTGAAAAGATCCGTAACGGCACCGTTGATGTGATGCTGACCGGAGGGACAGAGGCTGGAATCAGCCAGCTTGGGTTGAGCGGGTTCGCGGTCATGCGGGCATTGAGCACACGAAATGACGCCCCGGAGAAGGCCAGCAGGCCGTTTGATGCAGAGCGTGACGGTTTCGTGCCCGCCGAAGGGGCTGCCGTTCTGGTAGTAGAAAGCTTGGAGCATGCCCTTGCCCGGGGCGCCAACATCCTGTGTGAGCTGGCAGGCTTCGGCTGTACCTCCGATGCTTACCACCAGGTGCAGCCCGAAGAATCAGGGACCAGCACCGTAATGGCCATGCGCCGGGCGTTGGAGGATGCCGGAGTGGCCCCAGATGGGGTGGACTACATCAATGCCCACGGCACATCAACGCCCCGAAACGACGCCGTCGAGACCGCATCCATCAAGACTTACTTTGGCGATCTGGCCTGGACTATCCCAATCAGCTCCACCAAGTCGATGATCGGTCATTCCCTGGGGGCGTCCGGAGCGCTGGAGGCGGTATCCTGCATTCGCAGCATTACCGACGGGGTGATACACCCGACCATCAACTACGAACACCCCGACCCGGAATGCGATCTTGACTATGTTCCGAACCATGCGAGGACGCGTGAGGTGAAGGTAGCCCTGTCAAACGCCTTCGGCTTCGGCGGTCAAAACGCCTGCATAGTGTTCAAGCGGTACGAGGAGTGAGCTGCCGCAGAAGGGCTGATCCAGAGGGATCTGACCGGGCAAGCTAGCTTTCGGAGCGGGTGATGTGCTCCATGTTGATGTGTCAGATAGCGCCATAAAGTAGCATAAATGATCAGCTATTTGCTGTGTTCATAGCTGATCTAGTGGTCTTAAGGTCTCTTGACGTCTCACAACGTATCTTGTAATCTCTCCTGAATAGTGATACAGGAGCTGACACATGCCACGACCCAAGATTCTCTCAGCCGCCTTTGTCAAGACCATATCAGACCCAGGGCGCTACGGTGATGGCCGCGGGTCTTGTGGATTGTACCTCCGGGTCTGGGTGACAGCCAATGGCAGAATTGGCAGGAACTGGGGGCAACGCCTCCGCATCGGGGGCCAGTTCACCAACCTGGGACTCGGTAGCTATCCAGCGGTCTCCCTGGGCCTTGCACGGGGTAGGGCCATAAAGAACGCCCAACTGATTGCAGAAGGCGAGGACCCTCGGAAACCTGTAATCACCATCCCCACGTACGCCAAGGCGGTTGATGCTGTCATAGACCTGCGCTCGAAGCGTTGGAAGAACCCCAAGACAGCAAGGAGATGGAGGTCTGTCCTGCAAGCCTACGCTATGCCGGTGCTCGCCAATATGTTGATTTCGGAGATTCAGTCATCCCATGTGATGGAGGTGCTGATACCGATATGGGTAGAGAAACCTGAGTCAGGCAGGCAGGTTCGGGAACATATAAGCATGGTCATGGAGTGGGCGAAAGCCGAAGGCCATAGGACCGACAACCCAGCTGATAAAGCGATCCTCAAAGCACTGCCAAAGCATGGACGTAAGAACCACTACAAGGCGTTGCCGTTTGCTGAGCTAGGGAGGGCGATAGGAAAGGTGAGGTCTACCGATGCGCATCTGTCGACAAAGCTGGCCTTTGAGTTCATCGCTCTCACTGCTTGCCGTAGTGGAGAAGCTCGACTGGCGACATGGGATGAGCTTGACCTGGACGCCGCCACCTGGACCATCCCAGCATCGAAGATGAAAAACGGGCTTGAACATCGGGTGCCACTGAGCAGCGCCGCCCTGAGCGTATTGCGTCAGGCGAGGGAGTTGGGGGCCGGAACCAGCCTGGTGTTCCCCTCAGTACATGGCAAGCTCATGTCTGACAGCACGGTGTCCAAGCTGCTCCGAGACCATAGCATCCAGACCACGCCCCACGGTCTCCGGTCTGCCTTCAGGGATTGGGCGGCTGAATGTTCCAACGAGCCGCGGGAGATCGCCGAATATGCACTAGCCCACATTGAAGGGAGCGCGTCTGAGTTGGCATACCGGCGGACCGACTACTTCGACCGGCGCAGGAGGTTGATGGAGGATTGGGCGCGTTATCTCAACATTTGCTAGAGTATAGCCAGCTGCTACCTCATGCCCCTGTCGTCGGTTGGCCTAGCTGGGTTCCCATTTTAGCTGGTCTTTCAAATGGGTCGATGGTGGAGGTGAGGACCTTGATGATCTCCCTTCGATCAAGCAGAAAGTCCTTGAACGTATCATCCCCACACGTGTTGGGTCCTTTTCATTGAACACCTAATCGCCATGTTTGAGTCCGGTTCTTACCTAGAACTGGTTGATCTATCAACCAGTCCGGTCTGCGAATTGAATCGGGTTTCCAGAGTCAGGATTCATCCACGTTGTTTCTGTTGGTCTTCATGGGACGTTCTCTGGCGAGCACCTTTAGATATCCGCCTAGTCGTTGCGCCGGTGAACAACTTTCCCAGAGTACATCTCTAGGCAGCCTTGGCGAACCCCACAGCGGGCTCCGCAGGCACAAGCTGAGGACCAAAGAGCTTGCCGACACCATCCCGCCCCTGTACGCCAATGACGGCGCGGACGACGCCGTGGTCGCCAAAGCCAAGCTATTCAGCCCCTACACCGGCTGGCGCTGGTACATCACCGAGTGGGAGGCCGAGACCGGGCTGTGCTTCGGCCTCGTCGAGGGGTTCGAGACCGAGCTCGGGTACTTCGGTGCGCCGCGTGACGCGGCTTAGGATCCTCGACTCAATCGAGAGGGACTCGGAGAAAGTCCCTGGGCCAACCGACCTACCTCAAAGCGAAAGCCTAGGGGGAAAGCAGCATGTCGGTAAAGCGGCTACAGCCCCAAAGCGTTGTAGGGCTGGTTCCGCAAGGCCCGCGCGATACGGTGAAAGCTACACTGCCTGAACCCCAGTCCCCAGTTGGCGTTGCCGACGCCCGCCGGTAGAACGCTTGTAATCCGGCGTCACTCCTTGCACTGGTATGTAGAGGTTACCAGTGCACCTCCGAGGAGTGGACGATGACCAATGCGGTCCATTCAAGGGAACGAACGGGGCACCTACAGTCGCGCTAGAACGTCCTATGTCAACGGAACATACCAAAAGTTCCGTTTGCTTGGGCAACATGGCCTAACCTACCCGCTGCATTATCCGTCGGGCTTCTGCTCCCGCAGGGCCTCACACGGTATCCCGTCTGCATCAAGGTCAAGTCGATAGGGGTCTCTCTCAGGTCCACCGGCGGCTCTAAATACATCATTGGCATCACGCCAAGTATCAAAGTCGCCACAATGGAAACCGACCGGCCCATGAAGCCGTGCTTCGGTCACTGTCGGCAAGTTCAGGGCATGCTCTGGCGTCACAGTGGCCGTTGGTGACCCATCCCCACATCCGGCAACGACCACGATGCAGACCAACCCCACTACAAGCAGCACCAAGCAAAATCGAGTCATGGTGGCATTTTAGCAATGTCATGCTCCAAGCAGCAAGCGAAACGCGGGATGGCCTACGGGGGGAGACCCCTATGGTCACGGAGTCCTCGTAGTAGTCCGAGGACGGGAAAGCCGTCCACATGGCGAAGGAGGACAGGTGGTTTCGATGGAATACAACAGAGAGGGGTTCCGTTTGCTTCGAGTGTTTGCCATACCTGAGCTTGGATACGCCAGACACTGCAACCAAACGGAACCGTACAATTACTTCGCATCACCTGCTCCAACAGGTGGCGCCACGGCCCGGGGTGTTTGCGCATCGCCGGGCCAACTTCTTTCTACCCACCATTTTACCGCGTTGAACAGGAGGCCGTCAAAGCGCGTCTGGGCGCTGCTCCATCGCCTGCCTCGTCCGGTCGAGCTCGGCCGCAAGGACCGTCTCGTCGGGCAGGGCGATGCGGTACTCCGCTGCCAGTACGTTGCTCGACAGCCCCTCAAGAGCGTACTGCGCCAGGGCCTCGTCCTTCTCGGAGCAGAGGATCAGACCGACGGTGTGCAACCGGGGACATAGGTAACACTTAAACCAAGGACATAGGTAACACATGAATAGGGGTACGCAGCACCGATCTGGTAAAGGTATCCAGCTCACCGATGAGCAAGGGTCCGAAGCAGATGGTGAGATAGCGGTCGTCCCTGGGCATGAGCCCCACCGGCTCGCCGATGAGGGCCTCGCTCAGGTAGACCTTGCTTCCCTGCCACTTGATCTCCCCGTTGGAGCGCACCCGCCTCACTATGACTTCATCTCCGTACTCCAGAGGCTTCACTTTGGATGGATAGGGGCGGTGCGATGTCCGGTAATGGCGGGCCGGAGGTTCCATCCCCAGGGCTTCATGAGGTCTCTCCTCATTGTACTTGGGGCGAAACTTATCGAAGGCCCGCTGCTGCTTGCTCATGTTCTTCCTAGGCGGATTGGCTGTATCCGCCTTCAGCGTCCGGTGCGATCGTTCCAAGCGCCCGTTCTGCTCCGGGTGTCCAGGCTTGATGCGCTCCGGGATGATCCCCAGCTTGATCCACCACACAGTCAAGGTGCTCAACCCTCCCAAGCCCACACTGGCGAAGGGAGACCCGTTGTCGGTCCTGATGGCGCCGGGCAGTCCATACTCCCTGAAAACCTGCTCCATAGTCTGCTGCACCCCTTGACCATGGGTGCTCTTCAATCCCCGGCAGGCCAGCAAGTAGCGGGAGTGAGCATCAGCCAAGGTGAAGGGATACACCGCCACTCCATCCCCGGTCTTGAACTGGCCCTTGAAGTCGGCGCACCACACTTGGTTGGGGTGGCGGGCCTCCCCGAAGGGTTGGCTCCAAGGCGGGGTCCGCCGGACCTTCCGGCGAGGCTTGGTCAATTGACGCCGGTCCAGGATGTTCCCCACCGTGCTGGGCGCCGGCCAAGGGGTCAGGGGCTGTCGCTCCTTAAGCCAGACCACCAGCTTCTTGGGACCCCAGGTGGGGTTGGCCAACCGGGCGGCAACCACCAATTCTTCCACTTCCATAGCGATTTCCCCGGGATGAGAGTGGGGCGCCCGGCTCAGGTCTCCCAGACCCTCAAACCCCCACGCTTGATACCGTTTGAGCCGCTTGTATCCCGTCTTCCGGCTGATGCCGAAGCCCCGGCACAGGGCCGAGAAGTCCTCTCTCCCCTCCTGGTAGGCCATGATGAACCGTTCTTGTTCCGCCCGCGGGTTGGTATCGGTCCAAGGCAACACTTTCCTCCCAGCCGCCAATTCCTTTCCTCCTCTAGGAAAGTGTTACCTATGTTCGTGGATAATCTGTTACCAGTCTACCCGGTTTGTACCCGGGCGGGTTCTCTCCCTCGCGCATCCAGTGCTCCCGCGCATAGTTCAGGTAGAAGTGCATCTGTCCGGCGTCGGCGTGGGTGAAGCTGCCCACCTTCAGGTCGATGACCACGAGGCATCTCAGGCGTCGGTGGTAGAACAGCAGGTCCACCCGATACCACCGGCCGCCGACGCGCAGCCTCCTCTGCCTGCCCATGAAGCAGAAGTCGTCCCCCAGCTCCATGAGGAAGGTCTCCAGGTGGCGTATGAGGGCCTCTTCGAGGTCGCCCTCGGAGTACTCGTCCTTCAGGTCCAGAAACTCCAGGACGAAGGGGTCCTTGATCTGATCGCCGGGGAGGGCGATGTCTTCGGGACGCTCCCTCTGCCCATCTGCGAGCATGGCGGCCCTGTTCTTCGAGAGGGCGGTTCGCTCGTAGAACTGGGAGCCTATCTGCCGGTGGAGCTGTCGGACCGACCATCCCCCTCGCAGCGCCTCGGTCTCGTAGAAGTCGCGGGCGCTCTCGCTCCTGACGGACAGGAGACGCACGTATGCGGACCAGGGCAGAGGAAAGGCCGTCAGAAGGTCGTCTAAGCCCGCCTCGACGGAGGGGATTTCGGATATGCCAGACGGCGTCTGGCGAATCTCCGGTCCGGGAAGCCGAGCCAATTTGCCAGACAGTGTCTGGCGAATCCTCTCGGGCGGGTAGGCAAGGTAGAACAGGCGCATGTGCTGGAGGTTCTGCCGCGAGAAGCCGCGCCCAAATTGCCCGGTCAGGTCTGCCGCCAAGTTTTCGATGAGCGCCGCTCCGTACTCGGCCCGCTCTTCTCCCGACTGCTCGAACTCGACGATGCGCCGCCCGACCAGCCAGTAGGCGGCGGTCATGGCGGCGTTCACCGAGCGGGCGGCCGACTCCCTGGCGGCGTCGATGATCTTCGACACGTCTCCGCAGACGACCTGATAGGAGGCGTCATGGCTGAGAGATGGGCTCCTCAGCGAAGGCTGAAGGCGGCCTGGTGGCGGCTCGGACCGCATCAGCCTTCCTCCTCGGCATGGTTGCTGGCGATGTCCGCGTCGGGAGGAGAGTCCTTCCCGGGCGCGGCCTGTCTCTCGCTGGCGGCGTGTTCCAGCAGGATGGTGAAGAGGCGGCGCAGACGGTCCTGGGCGTCGGGCGCGGGTTTGACGTCGATGCCCACGAACCTCAACTCCGGCTCGTCCCGGGCTGGCTTTCGCCTTCTGTTCTTTTCGGTGGTGTCTTCCATGTCGCCTGGTCTCAGCGGCGTCTCCGTGGGCCGCTGGCCTCTCGTTGCAGGTGTTCGGCCGGGCCGTGTGACTCAGCTCTCCCCATCGAAGAAGGTCATCCGGAAGCCCTTCCCCAAGAGGATCTCCATGCCTCCGGGGATGCCGGAGGCCAAGCGCAGGATGGAGAGCATGGCTCCCCCGGCGGGCCTCTGTCGTCCGTTCAGTTGGTCCCTGTTGTTGGCATCTTTCATGGTGCGTAGTCGCAGCGGCGGCGGGTCGGGCCGCCGGCCTCTTTCGGGTGGTGGAGGGGTCTCGAAGCGCTCGTCGGAGCGCGTTGGCGATTCCCGACCCGCCGCCGCCCAGCGATCGGCCTGTGGATTCCTTCCGTTATTGCTTCTCATCCCGCTTATCCCGCCTCTGGGCGTCTCATGGTCCGGACGCCTGCCGTCCAGTGTGATCGGTCGAGACGTTGGGCATAACTCCACGGGGGCGCTCATGTGAGCGCCCCTGTAAGACCTGGGGCGAATACCCCCGTTGTTGATGCCGTTGGGGTGTACAGAGAAATGAAGTTGGTTGCAAAAATGCAAGTCGGGCCGTTTCGTAGCTGAAATGGGGCGGGTCACCCCTCTACAGGACACAAACAGTGAACACTTTGACTTGCGGGTACGTTCCGGCGTGCGTATGCAGGCCCCGTAGCTGAGAGTTGCATTTATGCAGGCGACTGAGGTTGGGTCGGGGTTGCAAAGGCCATAGCTGGCAGTTGCACTTTTGCGGGCCGGGACGGGCTGCTCACGCCGCACCTTCCCTCGATGCTCGGTGGAGTGGGACGGCGATCCCCACTTCGCCGACCGGCGATTGGTCGATGGTCTCCGCGCCAACTCGTTCACCTCCCTGCGGTCTGCTGCGGTTCACCGGACCGCGTCAGTCGCAGAAAAGTGTGAACAAATGAAACTGGAAATAAGACCCCTGGTAGCTCTGCGCACGGATGCGGGGCGTTACGGGCCGTTCCCCCGTGACTCTGCGCAGGGATGCGGGGGGTTATAGGCTCTCTTTTTTTCGGCCCCTTCCGTGCAGTATTGGGGGTGTACAGGAGTTTCAGTTTTGTAACAGAGCGGCCAGAGTCGTGATTTCGTAGCTGAAACAGAGGTAAATCACCCCCCTACAGGACGTAACCAGTGAACACTTTCAGAAAGGGTGCGTTCCGGACTGCAATGACATCGCCAATCGTGGGGAATGACATCGGCGGGTTGGTTGGAGCGGCGTCCCAATGACATTTGGCCCCGGAAAAGGCGTTTGAAGTGGGGGTGCATGACGTCCCCGAAAACCGTGGTCAGAGGCCGCTGGAAGGGCCGGACATTAGCTCAGGCGAGATTCTGCGAGGGAGAAAAGAGCCATGAAGACCACAGAACACGGCATTGAGGACAGCAGGGACGTGGCGCATGAGAAGGGGCACGACTCGCTGGGCAAGGAACTGCGCAGGCGAATGGCTGCCGTCGAGGGCTGGGTCGATGCCCAGGGGACCGGGGCCGGTCACGCCGGCGCCGGTCCCTCCCAGGCGGAGAGCGGTGCGTCGGGCATGGGCAGGAAACCCCCGCCGAGGCCCAGGTTGCGGCGAGAGTACCCCGACCTCGTGACGCGGGAGACTGAGGAGGACGACGAGGAGGCGTTCGGGGAGGCGTGGCCGATGATCGTCGAGTAGCGGGAGCTGAAAGACGTTCACCCCAACGACGGGAAAAGCCTGGGCTGGCTGCGCACCGAGGAGCGGTTTCTGGCGTTGGAGCTGGGCCTGCTTGAAGACCACGGCATGACCCTCCCGCCGGCAAGGTTTCCGCTGCGGGGCTTCGACCGCAACGGGCAGGTCACCCATCGCCGGACAGCGCTCTTCGACACGCGGAGAGCGCTCAGAAAGCGGGAGCTTCTGAACACGCTGACCCTCCGACTCTTGTGGCGGTAGCTTGGCCGGGCGTGCGGCGGGTTTGCAGGCAACTTTAGTGAACGATTTGGCGGCAGTTTGCGAAAGGGGCGTCGCAGGCCCTCTTTTGCGGGTCTCGGGCCGTCGATAATGAGTGTGCTGTTAGGCTTTTTCCAAGGTTTCCGACCATAGAAACCTGGGTGCGTGATCCCTGTTGCACGGGTACGACCGGAGGATGATTCGCTCTCCCCCGGTCTCCCACGAGGGAATGATGGCAATGCGGAGTTGACGTTGGTCCTTCGCAAGCAGCGCGGGCCGAAACGACGGAGTTGACGCTGGTCCTTCGTCCTCGGTCCAAGTCCGGCGGTTGGAGTGATAAGCCCTTCGCCCGTTGGACACCCGTCCGGTGGTTGGGAGTTGATCGCTTCCGTCACTGGACACCCGTCTGGCGGTTGGAGTTGATCGCTCCTTCCGTTGGGCAACTGGGTCGGAGCGCTCTCTGTGCTTCGTCCTCACTTGGTCGGTCGGAGTGCGTCTGTCGCTTCGACCGGCTCCTCATGCCCGCGGCATGGCTGACTGACAGCTAGGTCGCAGCTTCGACACGCGCCGGTCTGCCGATGCAAGCAGGCTGGCCGCTTCACGTCTCGCAGCTTCCCCACTGACGTTACTCACCCTGGGCCGAGCTGCGTCTTCTCTCATGCGCTGGCCTGCGACGCAGTCGTGGGCCGAGCTGCCGCTTCACTTCTCGTAGCTCTCCCCCTGACGTTCTGCGCCCTGGGCCAAGCTGCGTCTTTCTCCCATGCGCTGGCCTGCAATGAAGTCGTGGGCCGGCCGCTCCCCTCGTAGCAACTCCCCCGGAGTCGATTCCCCCAACGAATCACCCCCGTATCAAGTACGGGGCAGGCTCTGGGCCGAGCTGCGTCCTCTCTCACCCCGCTCCGTCTCCCGCGTCCGGCATTCGACCGTGGGCGGAGTGCGTCCAGCGTCAACCAACCCCATCACGAACGGCCCCCGCCGTGGATGTCCTGCGCGGGTCAACAACAGAAAGGAGGAGTCCATGCACGTCCGGCACAGGTAGCAGGCTTCGCGGCGGTTCTGAGGTCTTCGCTCTGAGTCTCGGCGAGCTGCCGCTCGGTCGCTGACCGCTGCGGCCCTGTCGCAGCACATCCCAACTCACAAGGGTCGTTCCCATCCGGGGACGGCCCTTCTTCTTTGCCCGCAAGCGGGCGCAGGCCAAAGGCAACACAACACAACAGAAGGAGGACGGACCGATGACGACGGCAACGATAGCAACCGGAACCAGGACGGCGGAGACCGAGCTCAGGGCTGCGGCGAGGCGGCGGGGGGTCACCATGAAGGAGCTCGCGGCCCTGATGGGCGTGAGCGCGGGCTACATGTCGCAGTTTGCGAACGGGGGCAGGCCGTGGACTCCCAAGATGCGCCAGAAGGTCTCAGCGGTGCTGGGAGAGGTCCCCGGCCAGGGCATCGTCTACCGCCAGGGCGGCGTCGTGACCGGCGAGAGCAGCTTCATCAGGGAGCGCGCACGCACCCTGGGCATGACCATGCATGACCTGGCCGACCGGGTTGGGGTGTCCTACGGCTACATGACGCAGGTTGCCCGTGGCCGCCAGAACATGGGCGTCAAGGTCCAGACCCGGATCGAGTCGGCGCTCAAGGCCCCGGCCAAGATCGCTCCCGCACAGTGCGCCAACCGCCCGGCGAGCGTGGTGAGCGGGCAGAGCAGCTACGTCCGGGAGCGCGCCCGCGCCCTGGGCATGACCATGCGGGAGCTTGCCGAGCGAGTCGGCGTGTCCGCCAGCTACATGTCGGAGGTCTCCCGCGGCCGCAGGAGCATGGGCGTGAGGGTCCAGGCGCTGGTCGAGGCGGCGCTGGAGGCCGAGGCGACGGTCGCGTCCGCGCAGCTTGCCTGCGTCGACCCGAAGGCCGTGTGGGACCGCATGGACGCTCACGGCTTCAGCCAGAACGAAGTCGCCCGGCGCGCCGGCATCAGCTCCTCGTACCTCTCCCAGATCATGAACGGCAAGTCCACTCCGTCGGCGGGCGTGCTGAAGAGGCTGCACACCGTGCTGTTCCGGCGCGCGAAGTCGGAGGAGCGGGTCATGCCCGCCGAGGTGAAGGTGCTGGGCTGGCGCAAGGGCGAGCGGCACGGCATGGTGGTGCACGGCGCGGGCGGGCCTGGGCGCCGCGGCAGGTCCGGAGGCCCCGCCGTCCGGGTCGGCGGCCGGGTGCCCTGGGGCGCGAAGGCGGAGTACGCCTACCGCGCCGGGTACGACGGCGCGGGCCGGGTGTCGATGACGCCCGTCCTGATGCCCGGCTACTCCGCCATGCTCAAGCAGCCGGAACCAGTGGCGGCTTAGTCCTTGTCTACAGGGCGCTCTGCTTAGCTAGGGAGACGGAAAGATGGTCGGCGCGGGACGATAGGCCGCGACGCAATAGAGGGATGGCATCGCTGACGGAGTGATGCCATCCCTCTGACTGTCCATGTATGTCACCCTTTTCTAGTTTCCACCGGACTGGGTGAGCGACGCCGCTTGATCGACTATGTGAGCCTCCTTTTTGTTGCCCGAAACTTCGACACATGTCTCTCAGCCTTTCGGGGTCTCTGAAGATTGACCACAAATACCTGCAGTTTTATACTTTCATTGTAATTGATAGGCTTTCTTGATAGGGAGTGAGTGAAACATGGCGTCTGAAGAAGGTTGGGTCGATATCTCAGACGTGGCTGCCCACCTGAGCGTAGGGAAAGACTCCATATACCGTTGGGTTGACTCAAAAGACTTCCCAGCGCACAAAGTGGGGCGACTCCTACGCTTTCGGCTTTCGGAAGTAGACGAGTGGGTGAGGGCCGGGGGTGGCAATAGGCAGAAGACTCATCAGGGTCGCAGGACGACACTAGCTCAAAGTCGGGATAACGGGTAAACGTTCATGCCGCGTATCTTTGACAACCTTGCGTCTGACACCAGTCTCCTGCCTGCGTTGCGGGAGACCTTGGACCTATCGTCACGGGCGGACTTCTGCGTCGGCTACTTCAACCTGCGCGGTTGGGGTGGTCTTGCTCCGCTTGTGGACCGTTGGCAGCCGGGTGACGGACCGTGCCGCGTGCTAATCGGGATGCAACGACTGCCGCACGAGGACCTCCGGGATGCCCTGAGCCTTGTCGACAGGCCCTCCAGCGTGGACAACCAAACGGCGCACCGCCTGAGAGTCCAGTTGGCCGAACAGCTTCGCCAGCAGCTCACTATCGGCGCTCCCACCAACGCCGACGAGAGGACCTTGCGGCATCTAGCAATCCAGCTTCGCGCCAAGAAGGTCGTCGTCAAGCTCTTTCTCCGCCACCCACTGCACGCGAAGCTCTACCTCCTGTTTCGCAACGATCCCATCAACCCCATCGTCGGCTACCTAGGAAGCAGCAACCTGACCTTCGCCGGTCTGTCGGCTCAAGGCGAGTTGAACGTTGACGTTCTCGACCAGGACGCCACGGTGAAGCTCAAACAGTGGTTCGAGGACAGGTGGAACGACCGGTTCTGCGTAGACATCACGGACGAACTGCTTCAAATCATTGAAGATAGCTGGGCGCGGGAAGCTCTTATACCTCCCTACCACGTCTACCTGAAGATGGCCTACCACCTCTCCCACGAAGCCCGCGCCGGGCTCGCCGAGTTCAGGATTCCCAAGGTGTTCGGCGACCGGCTCTTCGACTTCCAAGCTGCTGCGGTCAAGATAGCGGCCCATCACTTGAACAAGCGCAACGGGGTCCTCGTTGGGGACGTGGTGGGGCTTGGCAAGACGCTCATGGCCACCGCAGTCGCCCGCATCTTCGAGGACGACTACGGGCTGGAGACGTTAATCATCTGCCCGAAGAACCTCGTCCCGATGTGGGAAGACTACGTGTACCAATACCAGCTTCGGGCTAGGGTGCTGTCTCTGAGCAGGGTTCTCGGCGAGTTGCCCACCCTGCGCCGTTACCGGCTTGTCGTCATTGACGAGAGCCACAATCTTCGCAACCGCGAGGGCCGACGCTACCGTGTTATCCAGGAGTACGTCCGGGCCAACGAGAGCAAGTGCATCCTCCTATCGGCCACGCCCTACAACAAGACGTACTTGGACCTGTCCAGCCAACTCCGCATCTTCGTGGAGGAAGACCAAGACCTGGGCATCCGCCCCGAACGGCTCCTGCGGCAGTTGGGCGAGATCGAGTTCAGCAGGCGTCACCAAGCCGCGCCGCGCACCCTGGCAGCCTTTGATTTCAGCGAGTATGCCGACGACTGGCGCGACCTGATGCACCTCTATCTCGTGCGCCGCACCCGCAGCTTCATCCAGGACAACTACGCCGAGACGGACCAGGAGACTGGCCGGAAGTTCCTCACCTACGAGGACGGGACCCGCTCTTTCTTCCCTACCCGCGTGCCAAAGACGGTCAAGTTCGCCATCGACGACTCCAACCCCAACGACCAGTACGCCAAGCTGTACTCGCAGCAGGTGGTCGATACGGTGAACGATCTGCATCTGCCAAGATACGGCCTTGGCAACTACGTCGCTGACAACCCGGGGACGCCGCCCACCGCTGCGGAGGAGCGTCAAATAGACGACCTCTCACGGGCCGGGAAGCGGCTGATGGGCTTCTGTCGTACTAACCTCTTCAAACGCCTGGAAAGCAGCGGCGCGGCCTTGCTGCAATCCGTCGAACGGCACGTTCTCCGAAACTATGTTTTCTTGCACGCCCTCAAAAAGGGCCTGCCGCTTCCCCTTGGCACCCAGGACGCCGAGATGCTGGACTCCCGTTTCACCGACGAGGACGCTGACCAGGCTAAGGGATCACTCTTCGACCCTGAAGACGACGAGCAGGAAGAGGAGGTCCAGGAGACCGGCGGCGCTTGGACTGCGGCCGGCTTCGAATCGCGTGCCGCCGAGATATACGCGGGATACGAGGGCCGCTATAGGAGACGCTTCAAGTGGCTCCGCTCCGACCTCTTCGAGGGTTCGTTAGAGAGCGAACTCCAGGCCGACTCCGACGCCCTCCTGGACCTGCTACAGACCTACGGCGCATGGGACCCGCGTCACGACGCCAAGCTGGACGCGCTCCACACGCTCCTTACGGAGACCTTCCCGGACCGGAAGGTCCTAGTCTTCTCCCAGTTCGCCGATACTGTCTTCTACCTTGAGTCGCAGCTCAAGAGTCGTGGCGTTGAGGATATGGCGGGCGTAACCGGCAGCTCCGCCGACCCCACGCAGATGGCATGGCGATTCAGTCCCGACAGCAACCAGCGGCCGGGCAGGGACAAACCGGAGCGGGAGCTTCGCCTCTTGGTCGCCACCGACGTGCTCAGCGAGGGCCAGAACCTCCAAGACTGCCACGTCGTCGTCAACTACGACCTGCCTTGGGCCATCATCCGGATCATCCAGCGGGCGGGTCGAGTCGACCGCATCGGGCAGAAGGCGGAGGAGATTCTGTGCCACTCCTTCTTGCCCGCCGACGGAGTGGAACGCATCATCAATCTGCGTAACCGTGTTCAGACGCGGCTTCGGGAAAACGCGGAGGTCGTCGGCGCGGACGAGGCTTTCTTCGAAGATGAATCCGATAGCCAGACCATCGTCAACCTCTACAACGAGCGTGCGGGCATCCTAGACGGCGACCCCGACGGTGAGGTTGACTTGGCGTCCCACGCTTACCAGATTTGGAAGAACGCTACCAGCGCAGACCCGCGATTGGAGAAGGCCGTCGCCGACTTACCCGACGTCGTGTTCTCGTCTCGCCAGCACACGCCCATCGCCCAGCGGCCCGAAGGCGTCCTCGTCTTCATGCGCACGGCGGACGGGAACGACGCCCTCGCGTACGTTGACTGCGAGGGCCGGAGCATCACCGAGTCCCAACTCGAAATCCTCTCGGCCGCTGAGTGCAGGCCCGACACCCCTGCGCAACCTCACCACGAGAGCCACCACCAGCTCGTCGTCGAGGGCGTCAGGCATGCCGTAAGGGAGGAGAAGCGAGTGGGCGGCCAACTCGGGCGGCCCTCCGGCGCTCGATTCCGCACTTACACTCGCCTCAAGGCCTATGCAGATGCCATCAAGGGCCAGCTGTTCGACGTGGACGCGCTGCACAAAGCCATCGACGACATCTACCGCTATCCCCTCCGACAGTCGGCGGTCGATACGCTGAACCGGCAGTTGCGCAGCGGCGTGGACGACGCGCAGCTCGCCGAGATAGTGATGTCGCTGCGTGAGGAGGACCGGTTGAGCCTAACCAGTGACGACGCCGAGGTTCAAGAACCCCAAATCATCTGCTCTCTTGGACTATTCGACAGTGAGGACAGCCGCTGATGCCAGTCTCCATTGAAGAGCTGCGCCCCTACCTACAGGCCTTCGACTTCCCGCGTCTCTTCGTGGATGGCCTGGGTTGGAATCACTACTTCACGGAGCCGTTCGTGGTTCGGGTCAACGACCGAAACTACACTCTCAAGCCCTTCGCGGAGAAGGCAGGGTTCGCCGTCTACGAGTGCGACTCCAGCGTAGACAACAACATCCCGCAATACCCGATTCGGCGCAAGATCGAGAGCGAGGTCGCCAAGCGCACGTTCGAGCACCTCATCATCTTCACCGACCCTGGCCGCAAGGCGCAGGTCTGGCAGTGGGTCAGGCGGGAGACCGGTAAGCCCACCGTCTGCCAAGAGATCCCCTTCGTTGGGGGCCAGAGCGGGGATCATCTGCTTCAGCGCATCCAGCCGTTGTTCGTTTCCCTGGATGAGGAACCGTCGTTGAACATTGCCTTGGTCGTGTCCCGCGTCCGCGGAGCCCTGGACGTAGAGAAGGTGACCAAGCGATTCTACGACCGCTTCAGCACGGAGCTGACCGCCTTCGGGGGCTTCATCGAAGGCATTACCGCCCAGGGTGACCGGGACTGGTACGCTTCTCTCATGCTCAACCGCATGATGTTCGTCTATTTCATACAAAAGAAGAGATTTCTTGACGGCGACGACGACTATCTCCGCACCAAACTACACGAGGTTCAGGAAAAACACGGTGACGGGCGCTTCCACCACTTCTACCGCGAGTTCCTCCTGAAGCTCTTCCACCACGGACTGGGGCAACCCGAAGCCAAGCGTGCCACCGACCTAGTCGTTCTCCTTGGCAGAGTCCCATTCCTCAATGGTGGCCTCTTCGACGTTCACGACCTAGAGCGTGCCAACCCGGACATCGCCATCTCCGACAAGGCATTCGAGCGGGTCTTCGACTTCTTCGACGGCTACCGCTGGCACCTGGACGAGCGGCCCTATCGGGAAGACAACGAGATCAACCCGGATGTGCTCGGCTACATCTTCGAGAAGTACGTAAACCAGAAGCAGATGGGCGCCTATTACACCAAGGAGGACATCACCGGCTACATCTCCCGCAACACCGTCGTCCCCTTCCTCTTCGACGCCGCTCGAAAGGAATGCCCCGTGGCTTTCGGACCGCACGGCGGCGTCTGGAGATTGCTGCGGGACGACCCCAACCGCTACATCTATCCCGCCGTCGGCCACGGCATAGCTTGGAACGCTCGTGAGGCCGAGAACCCAACCCTCCTCGACGCGCTCTTTGAGCTTCCAGAGGACGTCGCCGCCGGCGTCGGCGACATGTCCAAACGCGTCGGTTGGAACGCCCCTGCCCCGGACGACTACGCGCTGCCAACCGAGACTTGGCGCGAGGTCGTGGCCCGCCGTACCCGTTATGAAGAGGTTCGGGCCAAGCTCGCCGCGGGGGAGGTCCAGGACGTCAACGACCTTATCACCCTGAACCTGGACATCGAGCGTTTCGCCAAAGACGTCATTGCCCAGAGCGAAGGGGCAGCACTCCTGCGCGCCTTCTGGCATTCCATGCGGGACGTATCGGTCCTCGACCCTACCTGCGGCTCCGGCGCGTTCCTCTTCGCCGCCCTCAACGTCCTGGAACCGCTCTACACCGCCTGCCTGGAGGGGATGCGCGGCTTCCTGGACGACGCTAAAAGGTCTGAGCGCAAGCGCAGCCCTGAGCACCTGGGGGACTTTCGCCGAATCTTGGAGCAAGTGGACAAGCACCCCAGCGAGCGCTACTTCATCCTCAAGTCCATCGTGCTCAACAATCTCTACGGCGTTGACATCATGGAAGAGGCGGTGGAGATCTGTAAGCTGCGCCTCTTCCTCAAGCTGGTCGCCCAGCTGGAGAGCTACGACCAGATAGAGCCTCTGCCGGACATAGATTTCAACGTTCGCGCCGGGAACACCCTGGTGGGCTTCACCTCCCTGGACGCCGTGCGCCAGGCCATGACGGTTATGCCCACCGGCCAGTACCGGGCGCTTGACGAAGAGCAGCAAAAGACGCTGGCCCGCATAGAGGAGGACGCCGACGTGGCTGGCCGGGCCTTCGACCGCTTCCGGGAGCAGCAGACCGCGCTGGGCGGAGAGGTGACGCAGCAGGACAAGAAGGATCTCGGCGACCGCCTGCGGCGCCTTGCCGACGAGCTTGACCGCCTCCTGGCTGCCGAGTACGGCGTCGATTTCAAGAAGGTCACCCCATTCGATGCCTGGCGCGCCGGCCACCAGCCATTCCACTGGTTCGTTGAGTTCTACGGCATCATGAGCAAAGGCGGGTTTGACGTGGTGATTGGCAACCCACCGTATGTCGAGTACAGCAAGATTCGCAAGGAATATGAGATTCGAGGGTTTGCCACAGAACGGAGCGGCAATCTTTACGCGTTTTGTGTAGAAAAAGCTCTCGGTCTAACTATAGGTCGGGGGCGCTTTTGCTTCATAGTCCCGTTGAGCGTACAAACGACCAGTAGAATGGCACTGCTCCAGGAATTCTTGCTCGGAACTGCTCGTGGCTTTTGGATGAGTAGTTTCGATGTGTACCCTTGCAAGCTGTTCGAGGGTGCTAAACAGAGGCTGACCGTTCTAATTGCGTCTCGCCAAGGAAACCGGGAAGAAGCCGTATGGGCTACACGTTACAATCGTTGGCAGCCCGACGAGCGAGGAACTCTCTTTGCACGATTGATCTATACGGAATCTCATAGAGACTCGGCTCTGAATGTGTTTCCAAAACCCGGTCACAAACTAGCGGCCTCAATTCTAGACAAGTTGGAAGACTTCAGGACAGAGAGGTTCACGGGTAGGAAGGGTTCGGAAATCTACATTCATCGTATTCCTTACAATTATGTGAAAGCCATAGACTTTATCCCCTATTTCTGGAATAAGCGTGACGGCCAGAAGAAATCGGAGGATTATAAACCTTACTCGCTGGGACTGCCAACCTACAACAGAGCGGCTATCTCGATAATAAATTCGAACCTTTTCTTCCTCCGGTGGTACTCCCTCTTTGAAGGTTATCACTGTGGCAAGCATGAAATCACCTCCTTTCCGTTTGGGTTTGATCGTATGGCGGACGATGTGAGAATTCACCTTGAGATCTTGGCAGATCGCCTGATGACGGATCTGAGGGATAACTCGAGCCGCAAAACAGCACAATACCAAGCTAGCGGCCAGGCAATTTACCAGGAATTCTACCCTTCACTCTCGAAGCCACTAATTGACGAGATAGACCGAGTACTCGCCCAGCATTATAACTTCACAGAAGAAGAGTTAGACTTCACTATCAATTACGATATCAAGTACCGCATGGCCCGAGAGAGATGATGTGATTAAGTCAGAAGGAGAGTCGGGCCTAAACTGGTTGCGGAGGTATCCATGGGTTCAGACCAATCAGATACTCGCGGTTTCCTCGTAGGCGGACGCTACAGGAATCGGCTACAAGAGTATGAAGTGTTAGATATTGCAGGTAACAAATTGCGAGTAGTCTATGACAACGGAGTTGAGGACACGCTAGACGCCGAAACACAAGCCCGAATAGTGCGGAACATAGCACTTGAAACTGCGACTCTCGAACCGTATACAGGGGCTGGGGCATTGGCTCGGAACAGACAGTACTTCCAGAGTTTAGGATTTCTAGCTTCTCACGTAACTATGATGGAAGCTATCGTCCCGCCTAGGGCCCAAGCAGGTTTCGTCCAAACGTATCGAGGAATCGCAGGTAGTCGCCCGCAAGACGGCGAATCTGGATATTATGTTCATCACCAACAGGTCGATAAGTGGGGAAATGAACTACGAATAACGTTTGGGGCTTCTGATGCCGAGTTGCAGAGCCTGGACTTCGGGCCAAATGTGGAACCTGTAATGAACCCTGCTAGGACGGGTGTTTCCTGGCGGATCAACAACAACGCCTTTTGGTGGACCCTACTTAGACTCGGATTCAAAATGGGCAGCCACCAGATCTTGGACGAGATACGAGAACGAATCCCTCAGGTATACAGACGCGACTTTGATCGCGGAGCGAGCACTGGCTAATTTATGTTGCACCCGATGGACGCGACTAGAAAGTGAATACCGGAGCCGTCAAGTGAAGGAGGCAGCGCCATGCAAAAGGTACTACACATCAGAACGACGGTACAGCCGGGAGGCAAGATAGAGATCGTGGACCAAGGGCTCCCCGTGGGGGAGTCCGTTGACGTGGTTGTTAGCCAGTCGTCGGCGTCAGAACGCCGGTCTGCCGTTGACATTCTTGACGAAGCGCCGGGGCACTTGGTCTTCAAGACAGCCGCAGACGTGGCGGCCTACTTGGCAGAAGAGAAGGAAGCATGGGGTCGCTGACATTACCCACTGGCGGGTCGGTCTACATAGACGCCAATGCGATCATCTACAGCGTAGAGCGCATTGAGCCATATCGAGAGTTGCTGGCCCCGATGTGGCAGGAAGCCGGAGCGGGCCGGTTCACTCTCGCCAGCAGCGAGCTCGTTGTATTGGAAACGCTGATCAAACCCCTGCGGGAAGGTAATGCGCGCCTTGAGATGCTGTTTCGGTCCATCTTCGCCGCTGCGGAGATGGACCTCATCCCTGCTACGTTGGCAATTTGGGAAGACGCCGCTCGCATCCGAGCCGTCACCGGTTTGAAGACGTCCGACGCGCTTCACGCGGGGACGGCCCTTAGCGCCGGTTGCACGCTGTTTGTCACGAACGACACCGATTTCCGCCGCGTCCAAAGCTTGCCTATCGTCGTCTTGGACGATCTCCTCGCAGAGGAGAGCCAAGTATGAGCCTCGGAATGAATGAGGGCGTCGGAGTGACTGCGGAGAGCATCTCGCCACGCGGCACTGTGGTCATCGGCATGAATGGTCGGTCGGCGGCGTCCCTGCCGACGGAGACGGCGCACCGGGGCAACCTGCGCCTGCTCGACGAGCCGCTGACGGCGCTGTTCTGCTCCAACCGATGCCCCGGCGACCTCATCCTCAAGACCTACGACCTCGCAAGGGCCATGCGCGACGCCGGCGTGTCGGTCATCGGAGGCTTCCAAACGCCGATGGAGCGGGAGTGCCTGCGCCTGCTGCTACGGGGCGAGCAACCTGTGGTCGTCTGCCCTGCCCGCGGCATCGACAACATGCGCATCCCCCGCGACTGGCGCATAGCCCTAGACAAAGACCGCTTGCTGGTCCTCTCGCCCTTCACTTCGACGGTCCGCCGCCCGACAGCGCAGCTCGCGGCCCAACGCAACGATCTCGTGGCTGAGCTCGCTCACCAGGTCTTCATCGCCCACGCCGCCCACGGCGGTAAGATCGAATCCTTAGTACGCACGCTGTCGGAGTCCAGCAAGCCCCTGCTGACGCTAGACAGCCCAGCCAACGCGAACCTGGTGGGCTTAGGGGCGCGGGTGGTGAGACCCACCGATGTCTTGGACTAATTCGAAAAGGGCTTGTTGAGTCAGGAGGAACTGATGGCTCAAGAGACACTCAAACTAAAATTCGTTGGTGCACTTGTCGAGCAATTGGGTGCCCAATTATACCCAAGCGCTACGGCGACAGTGGCAGAACTCATATCTAACGCGTGGGATGCCGATGCCCACAACGTTTGGGTCAAGATCCCTTTCGGCCAGTCTTGGACCACTGATGGCGAGATTGAAGTTCTAGACGACGGCCATGGGATGACTAGGGAACAAGCCCAGTCGCAATACCTGATAGTCGGTCGTAAACGACGGCTTCAGGACGGGGGACAAACTCAGGGCGGCCGACCAGTTCACGGTCGCAAAGGGATAGGCAAGCTCGCGGCTTTCGGAACAGCTGAACTACTTGACTGCTATTCCGTTCGTGACGACGAAGAAGTGTCGTTTCAACTCGATTACCAAGAAATCCGGAAATCAGCCCCTGGTGCCGATTGCGAGGTGAAGGAAACTGCCGACCAAGGATCGCTTTGCGCACCAGACGGATCGAATCTCTCGAGTGGAACCAGGATTCGGCTGTCGCGTCTTCGGCTAAAGCGGGCCATTTCTGAAGACCAGTTCATGAGGTCTATGTCTCGCCGCTTCGCTATCGACCAGACTGACATGAGAGTGTTCATCAACGAAAACCAACTACAACGGTTCGACATGGACCTAGAGTTCCGATTCCCAAAGGACGGCATACCCGCGGGATATTCAGTGGTGGTTGGGCAGGATGGGTGGGGAACAGAACAATTGCCCGACGGGAAAGAAGTTCGTTGGTGGATCGGCTTTACACCGAAGCCCTTGGACGCGGAATACTTGCGAGGTATATCTATTATCGGCCGACGGAAACTCCTCCAAAGACCCTTTATGTTTGAACGCACACAAGGAGTTAGAGGCCAACTTGGGCAGGAGTATGTAGTTGGAGAAGTAGTCGCGGACTGGTTGGACATTGGGACTGACATTGAAGACGACTTGATCCAGACAAACCGGGACCAGCTTCAGCTAGAAGACGACAGAGTACAGGAACTACTGCAATGGGGACGCCGTAGGCTGAATTGGGCCTTGTCACAACGACAAAACCTTCGTCAGAAGCAAGCCGAAAAATCTATCGACGTTCCAGACATCCTGGAATTGCTGAAGGATTTTACTGCAACCGAGCAGCGACATCTTGGAGATATTGCACGGAAAATATCTCAAATCGGGGACCCTGAACCAAGCGAGGTTCACGATTTCATGGTGGAAGTAATCGATGGTTTTAAGGACAAGGCAGTCCGGGAACTCATGGAACGTGTCCAATTTGAGGATGAAGGGTTTCAAAGCAACTTTTGGGGACTCGTCCGAGAGTTTTCACTGATTGACGCCAGAAAGAACTACAGCATTATTCAAGCTAGGCTTGGCACGATTGACCGGCTAGGTGCCGCAATAAAAGCGGGAGCCACTGAGGTTCCAGAAATACACAACGTCATCAAGGAATTCCCTTGGATTCTCGATCCGAGGTGGAGCCTTCTAGGAGACGAAATAGACCCTGCGACTTTACAAGAACACTATGAACCAACTCTTGATGACGAGACTGGGCAGCGGCTAGATTTCCTGTTCATTCTGAGGCCCAAGGCACCAGCTCCCTTCGACGAGATACTCGTCGTTGAAATCAAGCGAGGCGTCAGAGCTAACGGGAGCATACACAGGGTAAGCGAAGAAGAGGTCAACAAGTTTCATTCCTATGTGCTCGGAGTTTACGCCAACTACAGTTTAAACACTGCTCCTCCGTCGGTTAGCGGCCTTATGGTCGCTAGTGGGTACACTGAGAGGGCAAGTAGGACTAGAAGGAGCTTAGAGCAAGTAAGAGAAGTTAGGCTTGAGTTTCAGACATGGGACAGTGTGATCGAGAACACCAAGCGACTTCATACTGGTTGGTTAGAAGTCACGCGAGTCAGCAGGAGTCCGTCAGTTGAACAGAACGATGCCTAGTCCAATGGACATCATGACGCCCCATCAGAGACACAAGGCGATGGCGCACAACCGAGGAAGAACACGACCGGAGAGAGCGCTGGCGTCGGGGTTGTGGCGCAGAGGGGTTCGATACTTTACACACGAGGGTTACAGGTCCGTTACAGGTGAGCCACTCTCCGGGAAGCCTGACATGGTATTCCCCCGAAGGAGGATTGTTATCTTTGTTGACGGGTGCTTCTGGCACGGCTGTCCCGAGTGCTGCAAGCACTCGGGACTGAGCGGCCATTTCTGGGTGAACAAGATAAGCGCCAACAGAGACCGAGACCTTCGGGTCACGAGAGGGCTTACGGACGCTGGCTGGACAGTGTTTCGTATTCCAGAGCACGACGTCAGAACCAAAGCGGCACTCGCTGAGACCATTGACCGCCTGGTCCCGGCAATACACGCTGCTTCCCTAGAGAGGGCTGCCTTCGACAAAGGGGAAGATGGTGTCTAGCCAGCCGGTTCGTGAATTCATACTACGGGAAAGGCCAACTGATGATGCCCCCTGGACTGCCGTTTCTCTATTCTCAGGTGCCGGCTTGAGCGACCTGGGGTACGAGATGGCCGGGTTCCGCTTCATCGTCCAGGTCGAGGTCGACCCGAGGCGAGCTGCCATTGGCGCCGATAACTTCCCCACGTCTCAGTGGCTTACTTGCGACGCCCGCGATAGTGGGAGTGCGATTGCGGTGGCATATCGCCGGTCCACAACCAGGCGGCTGGACTTGCTGGTAGCTACTCCCCCGTGTCAGGGCATGAGCAGCTCGAATCCCAGTAGGGGCAAGCGGCAGACGCCGCAGGCGAAGGCTCTGGAGGAAAAGAACCGGCTGTTGCTGGAAGTCATCCCGATAGCACGCCTACTGAAGCCGAGGATAATCGTCATCGAAAACGTTCGCCAGGTATTGACCCTAGACGTCGAGTACGACGGTACGAAGGGCACGGCAGTTGATATTCTTCATGAACGTCTGCCCGAGTACAAAGTGTTTACCGGGGTGGTGAACGTGGCCGACTATGGCATACCTCAGGTCAGAAGACGGGCATTGGTCGTGGCTATACACAAGGACGAACAAGGGATCGAACGATTGCCGTCACGAGACCACCATCCCTGGCCAAGCCCAACCCACCAGGAGAAGCCAGCCAACGGTATGCAATCGTGGGTGAGTGTGCGGCAATGGCTCGAAGCAATGAAGTACGAACCGCTGGACGCGAAGTCCAAAGACAGGGCGCATGGTACGCACGCGCTGCACTTCGTTCCCGCGTACGGCCCAGACCGTTACCAGCAGATCAGCCAAATTCCTCTGTACTCTGGACGGAGCGCCTACGAGAACGATATGTGTCCCTCGTGCGAGCACCAGCCAGTCGAAGAAGGTTGGGCGACATGCCCTTCTTGCAACGGGATCATGCGAAACAGGCCGTATGTAGAAAGAAACGGGGTCCCGTCATTGATTAGGGGCTTCCACTCAAGCTACCGACGAATGAATCCCAGCAGGCCCTCGTACACCATCACTACCAATTCAAGCCATGTCGGTAGTGACTTCAAAATTCATCCATGGGAGAACAGGGTTCTCAGCATCCTTGAGTGTGCCGACCTACAGACCGTTCCCAGGTTCTACGACTGGACACGAGCACGAGAGAATGGAACGACCTACCTCATTCGGAATTTGGTAGGGGAGGCGTTCCCCACTTTCTTCGCGTATCTACATGGTCGGGTCTTGTCCCAGATACTGTCCTACTCTGAGTCGTCATCACCGTCGAACGGGCATGGTCGGAACGCAACAGTGGCACTGGGTGTAGATGTGCCAAGCGATTCTGTAGAGGATGCTACTCTACACCGTCCCGGCTCGAACGCGGGCAGTAAGGGGCAGGTACTCGCAGTCACAGGGTAATCACCCAGCGAAAAGTTCGCAGTACGGTACACTCTGGCCCACCAGACTTGATAAAATCAAGAACTTTCACCCTGCGGGTCAGGTTGGCGCTGTAACCGACGCCTGCCTTGCCCCGGCGTCGGCCCGCCGGGAAACGGCAAATGAGGCCGACAGGTAACGTACCAAGCAGCGACGAGGCCCCTGCTGTAACGGCGGGGGCCTCTGGTTTGTCTCAGACCGCCGCTGCCATTTCGACGCTCGCGGCTACGTCCCACGCGCTCCCCGCCATTCCCCGGCCGTCAGTCGATGGGAGTCCCGTTGAGCGCCCACGCCGCTTCCTGAACATGCTGGGCTAAGACCTGACGCGACATGGGCATAGGCGCCTGGTAGTCATTTGCCTATGCAATCACTGTAGACAAATGTCTAGTGCAAAATAGACATTTGCACCTTACGTCCGGCTTGGAAGCTTACTACGATTTACGTTGGCGAGGGCTGCTTTTCGAGCGGCCAGCCTTGTCATGGGCGCCGAAAACCCAGGCAATCATCCGACGTTGGGCGAGAGGAGCGATGACCAGTACCGATAGACGAGGAATCCCAATCCTCGACGGAGCAGAGACATCCGTCGCAGCAGCCCGCGTTGCCGTGGTCTCCGCGACCCGGTCCGCCCCCCATTCGATGAAAGGTCAACCGAAGAGGAGTTAGCAAGGTTCCACTTAGGGAAGTTAAGGACGTGAAAGCAATGTCGAAGTCAATCATTGGTCTGGTGCTGAGCATCGCGGTTCTCGCCATCCTGCTAATCGGGTGTTCCGATGAGCCAGAGCCCATTCCTTCAAACGGGGCCGATTCCAGCACCACCGCCCCATCGGAGCAGGGGGTCAATCCTAAGCCAACACATGCTCCCACATCGGCTGTGACAAACACCGACGCATCAGAAGCTGCAATTCCCCCACCTGCCGCTCTCCCGACCGCCACTGCAACGCCCGCGGCCACGGCGACTCCGTTACCCACTGCCATGCCAAGGCCGCAGCCGACTCCCAAGCCCACGACGACACCGGCACCAACATCCGCACCGACACCTACTCCTACACCAACACCGACACTAACGCCAACGCCGGAACCCACTCCTGCGCCGACGCCCCTCCCAAGGGCCACGACGATTACGCTGACACCAGGAATGGCGATGCTGGAGGCCCCGGACGAGACGGCTCACCTGGCGGTGGTGGTCCGCGACCAGAACGGCCGGGTCATGACCGGAGTACCGGTGACGTGGGCCAGCAGCGACGAGCGGACCGCTCAGGTGGATGCAGAGGGCCGGGTCATGGCCGTTGCCGGGGGGTCAGCGACGATCACCGCAAGGGCAGGCGAGGCGTCGGGGACCTCCCAGGTCATGGTCGTTGACATGGATTGGGCCGCCGGTTTCGTAGCCCGCCAGCATGTGGTTGACGCTGTTACGGGCTTCTCCGGACGTGTTGACCCGGACTGCACGGCGGTGGACTGTGAACGTGCCCGGTTCCCGGGCGATGGTTCAGGCAACTTCGGGACCTTCAAGGCAGTCACCGGCATCGATCTGGCAGTGGACAGCACAGGCAGGAGTGGCCTGTCCGGGATGATCCGAAGGCGGGATGCGTTCGACTCCGGAAGGTATGCCAACGGCAAGGTGGTCCGAACCTACGCGGACATAGAGGCCGCGCACGCCGACGGCAAATTGGCCGTCATGTTCTATGTGCAGCGTCGGCCCGAGTCCTCCGACTGGCAACTGGACGGAGACGTCGCGAACCTGCGGCGCTGGTACGACGAAGGCTTGAGAATTCTGCAGGTGTCATACGGCGATGGCCCCGAAAGGCCGGACGCGACCTCTCTCGACGAACGGCTTGGTTACGGAACTTACGGGCCCAATGAGGGGGAGGAAAAAGGAGTTACCGCTCTCGGCCGTGCCGCCATCGCCGAGATGAACGCCATGGGCATGATCGTCGACTGCTCGCATTGCAGCAAGCAGACCACGCTGGATGCGGCAGCCCTGTCCACCAAGCCCGTTATTGCGACGCACGCCAACGCTGAGGCACTTACCCCGCGAATACGGAACAAGGACGACGACGAGTTGCGTGCCATCGCCGGCACGGGAGGCGTAATCGGGGTTACGTGCATCCGGTGGATGCTCGACACGGACGGCGACGGGAAAGCGGGTATGTCCGACATGATCGCCCACATTGAGTACATAGCGGAACTCGTGGGCATAGACCACGTGGGAATCTCCTCCGACTCGGACGTGAATGGATGGCCGCAGGAATCGGTGCACTATGCGGACGCCGACATTGCCGCTCCGGACCGCTGGGTGCGGCTCACCGCCCAACTCCGCGCTAGGGGTTGGAGCGAGGAGGACCTGGCAAAGCTGCTGGGCGGCAATTTCCTGAGGGTCTTCGCCGAGGTGCTCCCCACAAGAGGCGCGAAGGGCAGGGAACCGGAATCTATGCCCCCTAACTTCAAGGTAGCCTTCATTGGGGACCAGGGGCTAGGCCGTGGTTCTGGGGCGGTCTTGGAAATGATACGAGAGGAAGGGGCGGATATGGTGCTGCACTCGGGCGATTTCGACTATGACGACGACCCCGACCGCTGGGACCAACAAATCAATGAAACCCTCGGTGATGACTTTCCTTACTTCGCTTCCATCGGCAATCACGATGTTCCTGCCTGGGAAGGTTACCAGAGGAAGTTACAGGAGAGGTTGGCTCGAATCAGCGGGGCCCGTTGCACAGGCGATCTGGGAGTAAATTCCTTCTGCACATTTGAGGGGTTGTTCTTTGTGCTTTCCGGCGTAGGCACCATTGACTCGGGCCGCGTCTCCTTCATAAGTGAAGCCCTTGGGTCCGAGGAGGCAAAGGAGTCCCTCTGGCGAATCTGCTCATGGCACAAGAACCAGAGGCTGATGCAAGTCGGGGGAAAGAAAGATTCGGTCGGATGGGAGCCTTACGAAGAGTGCCGGAAGGGCGGGGCGATCATAGCTACGGGCCACGAGCATTCTTATTCACGCACACACCTAATGGATAGTTTTCGGACCCAGAGCATCGCTTCCAAGTCGGCCGTCTTGAACGTTGACAATGGAAAGAGCTTTGCCTTTGTCTCCGGTCTTGCGGGACGCAGCATCAGAGGTCAGGACGATCAGCTCGCCGCCAAACCCTGGTGGGCGGCGGTTCATACTTCGGCGCAGGGAGCAAATCATGGCGCGTTGTTTTGCGTCCTCAACCACGAAGGAGTTGAAAATCGAGGATATTGCTACTTCAAAGACTTGAATGAAGTCATTCCCGACGCGTTTGGGGTCATTGTGGGGCCGACTGCTGAAATTCCTGAGGCATCATCATTCGTGCCGACGGCGAGTCCGAAGCGGGAGGTGGAGTACGACTATATCATAGAGTTGCCGGACGACTGGATCCAGAAAGGCGAGAACAGGTACAGCAGCCCCTCACCCCGAGTCTCGATAATTATTACATCTCACAGGTTCGGAGGTGACATTGACCAGTACATCCAACAGGTGCAAGACAATCTGAAAGAGGACTGGGAGGACTGGTGGTTTACGACTTCACTATTCGAGACCACTTCCGTAGATAGGGAAATTACGGACGAACAGACGACAATCCGTATGCGGTACCGGGTGCAGGAGGCCGAATACTGTGTCCTTGACGTTGTCGATGTCGTGCTGGTATCCCAAATCGTTCCGGGAGACCCGCAGGTATTTAGAATACGGGCGTGGATGTGCGAGCGCAACGTTGCCAGCCGTGGCCAGATGAGGGATGACGTACTGAACAGTTTTGAGGTGATAACTAGGCCCATAAACGGCGGAAGTTAATTTTTCCGTGCGGGCGGGTAGCCGCTGACATTGGGTGGACGCAAATTGGGCCACCCGCCGCCTTACGTAAGGCTGACTACCAGCAACGGAGGGTGAGACGGATGTATCCGGTGGAACTGTACACACGGGCTCGTCGGGCAGTGATGGTGGAGGGGATGAGCCATCGGAAAGCGCACCGCAGCAGAGACATCCGTGGCAGCGGCCCGTGTTGCCGTGAGCTCCGCGCCCCGGTCCGCCTCCCATTCGACAAAGGTCAAGTGATGAGAGCTAGCAGGATTCAACTCAGGGAAGTTGAGGACGTGAGGGCGATTTCGAAGTCAATCATTGGTCTTCTGGTGAGCGCCGCAGTGATCGCCATCCTGCTAACCGGGTGTTCCGATGAGCCAAGCCCCGCGCCTTCGGCCGGGATTCTTTCTGGCTCCACGGCCACACCGACGCCCACTGCCGTGCCAACTCCTACACGCACGCCGACACCCACACCCACAGTGGACCCCACCCCTACGCCAACGGTGACCATAACCCCCATCGGCCGCGGGATTTCCGTCACCTCAGAAAACCAGATCCTGGTAGAGCTCGAGCCCGGCGATATCGTGCCCGCCAATCCCTTCGACCTGGCCGGGCACACCCTGATCTTCACACCGGACGGCCGCGGAGGATATTCACGCGCGGTCGAGCCGCTGGATTGGGATTCAGAGGACCGGGGCGAGCGGCCCGAGCGGCCTGTCGAGATCGAGCTGGAGCACTTCCAGTTCGACTTCTCCGGTCGGAAGTGGCCTTCCTTCTTCCTCTCCAAGACAGGGCTCATCACGTTCGGCAAGGAGTTCCCCTCGGAGCGCACCCCCGCGCGGTTCGGCACCATGCGGATGATCGCTGATGCCATGGTGGTAACCCCGACGATTAGCGCGCTATACAAGCCGTACCTTGGCGGGAGCATCTACGTCTCCGACCTTCCCGGTAGGGTGGTCGTCACCTTCCACGCCTGGGATTACGAGCTGGACGTGTATGGACGGAGACCCAAAGAGACCTTCGACTACCAGATAGTCCTGCACTCCGACGGGCGCGTGGCATTCAACTACGGGGTGGAGCCGTCGGATCCGGACGAGGCGATCCGCGACGGCATCGTGGGCCTGTTTCCGACCAACCTGACGACCGGAGTGGTCCCGAGGATTCCCGATCCGGGGGCCGACTTGTCGCGACCGGATTCCCAGGTTTCCGCTGTTCAGATGGAGGTGTTTCGCTACGCCGCGATTCGGGACAGGGGCGAGGGCGTCGCCGACGTTTCCTGCCGGATCATCGAAGTCCTAGGGGACGAGTTCGACTTCTTCGCCTTTAACAGCCAGTCCCGCGTGGACGTGCAGGAGCACGGACCCGCGCATGGTTTCGGGGGCTTTTATCGGGGGAACATCCACGCCGAGGTTCAGGGAATCGGGAGGGGGAAGGGCAGCACGACTCCGTGCGAGAGCCGACTGAAGAACAGCTGGGGATTCCCTCTCTGGATGAAGGCCATCACCGTTGTCAACGAGGATTACGCCAACGACGGGCAACACACTCCCTACGACCACGGCCTGACGTACTTCGCCCATGAGATCGGCCACACCTGGCTCGCCAAGGCCTCCTACCTGGCGAATGGGCAGCGGACGCCGATGCAGGTAGAAAGTGGGGTGGGCCACTGGGCGTTGGAACTGCACGCCCCCGCCCCGTTTCCCTGGCACGGCGTCGAGAACGGCTCAGTGATGGGCGGAGCCTTCTGGCGGGAAAACCCGGACGGGACGTTCACGCCTATCAGCGGATGGTCGACCAAGGCGGGCGGCTTCTCCTGGCTCGATCTCTACCTCATGGGCCTGGCCACCCCCGAGGAAGTGCCGGACATGTTCATCCTGCGAAACCTCCAGCGGTTGACCTCCGACCGGGAAGGCCCTTACGCGGGCGAGAAAGAGAGCATCACCATCGAGCAGGTGATCGCCGCCATCGGGCCGCGGAACCCGCCCTCGGAGGAAGCGCGCAAGGTGTTCAACATGGGCTTCGTGTACTTCCTGCTTCCGGGACAGTCGCCCGACCCCGAGCTGCTGCGCGAGCATGCGAACTACCGCGACCGGGCACTCGACCATTGGCGCCACATCACCGGCGGATGGGGGCGGCTCACCACCGAGTTGCAAGGCATGAGGTGAGGACAACCGCAATGACCATACCATCTCTAAGTGTCTGCTGGTTCGCAGTCCTGGCGGTTCTGGCCATCGCCGTTGTCCTGAGCGCTTGCAGTGACAGTCCCGCTCCCACGCCGGAACCACCAGCCACTGCGATTCCCACTCCAAGCCCGGAGCCAACTCCCACACCTGCACCGACGACCGCACCCGCGCTGACACCCACAGCCGCACCGTTGACGCCTACGCCCACTGCCGTGCCAACCCCAACGCCGATTCCCACTCCAACACCCACTCCAACACCCGCGCCGACGACGGTCGCGGTGGTGTCGGCCACGGCCGAACTGACCGCCCTGGGCGCGACCGTGCAACTCAATGCCGACGTGCGTGACCAAGACAGCAGGGCGATGGCGGGCGCCACGGTTTCATGGTCGAGCAGCGCCGTCACCGTGGCAGCAGTGGATGCGGCCGGTGTCGTGACAGCGGCGGGCAACGGCACGGCGACGATCACCGCGTCGGCCGGGTCGGCATCAGGGACCGCGGTGGTGACGGTGACGCAGGAGGTGGCCTCAGTGGAGGTGTCGCCGTCCGTGACCGAGCTAGCCGCGTGGGGCGAGACCGTTCAGCTGACGGCGGAGGCGCTCGACGCGAACGGGCATGCGGTGACGGGAACCGAATTCTCATGGCAGTCCTCTGACCCCCTGGTGGCGGAGGTGGATGCTCTTGGTGTGGTGTCCGGGATTAGCGAAGGGGTGGCGACGATCACGGCGAGCGCGGGCGCTGCGTTGGGGTCTGCAGCAGTAACGGTGCCACCCACGTTCACTCTATCTGGCACAGTACGTGACAGCCGGGAAAACGGCCCAAATTTGGTAGGCGCCGTCGTGCGCCTGGAAAACGGCAAACGGGAATCCGTGGTCATCGGCCCCGACGGGCGGTACAGCTTCCCGAGAGTCCGGGGGACGGTCACGGTTAGGGCCATCGCCGGGCCCACCCATGTAACCGAGACAGTTGAGATTACGGTGGACGAAGACCGCACGCTAGACTTCGATCTCGAACACACGGGCGAGCCGCCGTCTCGGGGAACAGCGTTAGACTATCCGCGAATCATCGAGCCTTCCGATCCCAGCACGTTGCAAAGCATTACGTATGCGGGTCGCGGCGAACGCTATGTCTATGATCGGCGGCCCGACATGTGGATTACTATCAATGCCTACCTGTTCGATGTACGGTACGAAGACTCGGAGCTTGAGTTTCAGGTCAACCCGGAATTCGGGAGCATGGAGGCCGCGCGGACGGAAGTAGACACGTATGCGGCCGCGTTGGGCCAGTTGCCCGCAGTTCTCCTGTCGACAGTCCAAAAAGTGCAGATCAATGCTGGCTATGAGCTGTTCGGTGGCAACGGATCCGACAGGAGTGTCCTCATCCACACAGATTTCGGTAAGGAGTACATCCGTGACGGTGATTTGGAGGAGGTTCTCGTGCATGAAGCCACGCATGCCTCACTGGACCCCGCTCACAAGGACTCCCCCGGCTGGCGTGCGGCGCAGGCGGCCGACGGCGTATTCATTTCGACGTATGCCCGCGACTTTCCGGTCCGGGAGGATGTCGCAGAGAGCTTCCTGGTATGGTTCGCGGTGCGGTATCAACCAGAGCGGCTGACCCGCTCAGAGCGAGCTGTGATTCTAAGGACAATGCCGAATCGCCTGATCTACTTTGACGAGCAGGGATTCGACATGTCGCCCTACACACCATCGGAGGTCCAGGATCCCTCCAGTGAGATCGTCACCATTCAGGGCAAGGTGATCGGGCCGAACAGCCAGCCGTTGGGAGGGATATTGCTGTGGGCATGGTCTGGAAGCGTTGATAGCAGCGCACATACCACGACCGGGGAGGACGGTTCCTTTGCCATAGTAGTCCCCGATGGTTCCTACACCTTGGACGTATACGCCCCCGGCGAGGGATGCAATTTCGTAGGATGGCACGGCCCAGGGGGATTCACCGCAGAACGGGGAGACGCAACCCGCATTGAGGTAGACGGTGGAAGTGTCTTAGACATCGTAATACAGCTTCCGGACCACCCGCAGGCCTTGCCTCGCATTGAGCATTGCGCCTGACCGAGTTTACTCGGCACCCGAGGCCACGTCTGCTGCGGAAGGTGGGACATGCAGTCTGTCTTGCTGTCCATGTTCTTCCGTCAACCACGAGTACAGGGCCTCGGTAGGCTCATAGACTCCCCACCCACAGTTCGAGGCGGGTTCTGTCAGATCATTACTAGAGATAGTATCGTCGTTCGCAGAATGCCCAGCCACATCTCGAATATGGTGCCATCTACCGTCCACTCAGGCCCACCTAACTGGACAAAATCAAGAACTTTCGAATTACGCTTCAGGTTGGCGCTGTAACCTGACGCCGACCTTGCCCCCTTGGTGGTCCGCCGGTAACCGGCGAATCAGGCCGACAGGCAACGGAGCTAGCAGCGACGAGGCCCCTGCTGTAACAGCGGGGGCCTCTGGCTTGTTTCAGAGTGCCGCTGACGGCTCCGCCCCACCCCCCGATCCTTCCCATCCCGTCAGATAGCCGATGGGGGTTCCGTTGAGCGTCCACGCCGCTTCCTGAACACGCTGGGCTAAGGCCTGCCGCGACATGGGCACAGGCGCCTGGTAGTCATTTGCCTACGAGACTCCTATAGACAAATGTCTAGTGCAATTTAGACATTTGCTCCTTATATCCGGCATGGAGGCTCACTACCATTTACGTTGACGAGGGGTGCTTTTCGGGCGGCCAGCCTTGGCATGAGCAACGAAAAGTCCAGGCAATCATACGACGTTGGGCGAGAGGAGCGAAAATGTCAAAGTCCATTGCAAGCAGTGTGCTACTCGCGGGCGCGATACTCCTCGCCATTCTCCTGCCCGGATGTTCCGATGAGCCGACCCCTTCGCCGGTGGCCAAGGTTCTTCCTGGCGCCACTGCTACACCGACATCCGTTCCTACGGCAACGGCCACCGCATCCCTGACGCCAATTCCCACTGCTACACCATCACCCGTTCCCACGGCAACGCCCACTCAGACCCCGACGCCCACAGCCACTCCGACGCCCGTATCTACGGCTACTGCCACCGCAACCCTAACGCCCACGGCAACGCCCACAGCCACTTCGACGCCCACGGCCACTCCGACTCCCGTACCGACTGCGACACCGACCGCCACACCTACTCATACCCCGACGCCCGTTCCGACTGCTACGCCTTCCGGTACGGCTGCTTCGGACAGAGCAGCACTAATTGCCTTCTATAACTCCATGGATGGCTCGAACTGGAAAAACAACACCAACTGGCTGAGCGACAAGCCGATTGGCGATTGGTACGGCATAACTACCGAAAACGGAGGTCGAGTCGTCGGTATAGCCATTAATTACAATGATCTGAACGGTCAGATACCACTCCAGTTTGGAGAATTGGCCGCTCTTGAAGAGTTGGAGCTGCATGGCATCGAAGGTGATAACCCTGACTTATCAGCCCTGTCGGACCTTCTCCAGTTACGTGTCCTTAGCCTTGGCGAAAGTGGGATTTCCGACTTGTCGGCACTGATGGGCCTACCTCGTCTTACACATCTCTATCTCTACACTAACCAGATTTCAGATGTCTCCCCTCTGCTAAGTGTTAGAAGCTTGGAATATTTGAGTTTGGTAAGGAATCCGCTTAGTGGTTCGTCCGTATATACACATATTCCTGTTCTCCAAGAAAGGGGTGTAAGGGTTGGTCACTCAGGCTATGCTCTTACCGGTGGAGATGTAACCATTGAAGATGGGCCACTCGTTTACAATGATAATCTGGTTGTCCTGCCGGTATCGAGGGGTTTAGCACTTCAAGCCTACGCACGTAGTTTCTACAAGCACTTCGAGGATGACTTCGATTTCCTGGTGGTTGTATCACCTGACAATGTACATGAGCTTGGATCGGGAGGAACCTTTCATACGGTAGCAAACGATGTGCAGGGCACCGGCCAATCAACATTTTCGGATAGCAGGGAATTTGGTTCGGCTGGGAAACTGAAAGGGATGCCGTTCTTTAGTCACGTTTGGTGGTTCAGAGGAGTAATATTGCACGAACTATTGCATCAATGGGCTGCTTATGGTTCGCTTCCCATGGTATCGGGAGCGCATTTTGCAGCTTTCAGCAATATATTTGGAGCGTTCGGTGGTGCTTTCTCTTCTCCATACGAAGAGATCGTTGATCTTGGTGATAACCGGTTCAAAGCCGAAAAACGTGGTTGGTCTTACAGGTACGGTCCGCTTGAGCTTTACTTGGCAGGTTTGGTTCCTCCAGAAGATGTGCCTGACTTTTGGGTCGCAATAGATGGGGAATGGATCGACCAAGAGTCTGGCACCTTTACTGCAACTAAGATAGAGAAATACACCGTATCCGATGTCATTGCTGCGTACGGGAAACGAGTCCCTGAAGCGTCTATATCTCAGCGCGAGTTTCGGGCGGCAGTGATTCTGCTGATAGATGAGAAAGACCCAGCAGTGGATTCGAAGTTGCTGGAAAGTTTGAGTGCTGATATAGCTTGGTTCAGCTTCCCCGGCATGGATGAGTCCGAAGAAAACAACTTCTACGAAGCAACCGGCGGTCGGGCCACGCTCACCATGGACGGCCTGTCGGAGTTCTTGAGAGATACACCGCAGCCAACGGCTACGCCGACCACCGTGCCTCCTCCCGATCTAGCGGTTGACGCTCCAACGCTGAGCGACAGCAGCCCGATGACAGACCAAGCCCTCACGCTAAGAGTCACCGTGGGGAATCGGGGCAGCGGCTCGTCGGGTCCTACAACACTGACCTACTACCGCTCCGACGACTCGACGATCACTCCGGCTGATACCGAGGTGGGCACGGACGGGGTAGCCGGGCTCGGTGCATCGGAGAGTAGCGCAGAGTCAACACTCACCTATGCGCCGTCCACACCGGGCACGTACTACTACGGCGCCTGCGTGGACTCGATGCCCGGCGAGTCCGATACCACCAACAACTGCTCCGCCGTGGAGGCCGCAACCGTTTCGGAGTTCGACATAGATAGTCTTACGTGGGTCGCGGACGGCATCACCGACGACGAGCGGCAAGCGATGGACCACGTTCGCGTCCTCGCTACAATCGACCGTTCGATGTCCCAGCGGGTAGCGGGCTCACCGTGGCTCTCCGATGGAGTAACCGAAGATGAGCTGCGGATGTTGGCCGACCTCCGCGACTTGGCCGGAGTCCACCCGGAAATAGCCGTTTTGGTGACAACCGTGCCCGATGAGACCGGGCGTCTCATCGGGGCCGTCCTGAGACGGATTCGCTTCTATGACTTCTATGATCCTGGCCTGTTGGGGCAGATTCGGGAGCAGCCGTGGTTCCAGGATGGGCTGACGGAAGATGAGGCTGCGCTGATCGTAGTGTTGCGAGACGCAGCGGATTCAGAGGACGTTTTCCGGGACCTCCTCCAGGGTGGCCATGTGCGGTCGGACACGATCTCCCTGCCCCTGGCCGGCGAGGTGGACCTGTTTGCGGTCGGCAGGTCGGAGCGCGGGCTGGGGGAGGTGCTCGGGAATATGGCTTTCGCCGTCGAGGCGCAGGAGGGTTTCATGGGGACACCATGGCCTCAGCCCGACGTCATAGCGCTTCTGGAACTCCGAAGTGACTTTGCTAGAAACGCAGACGGGTGGAACTCCGGCACCCACGTTGTGGTGAAGAACAACACGGACAAGAATTTGACCTACCACGAGTTGGCCCACTTCTATTTTAACGGCGGCAACGTTCCGTGGTGGCTATTTGAAGGAGCGGCGGACTTCCTGATGCTCCACACCGAGCGGTTGACCGGAGACGCAGGTTCCATTAGCTCTCTCTATTTCCAGGACCAGATTGTCATACTTGAAAGGTGCGCTCCTCATGGCTGGACCAATGTTCAAGGGTGGATCGAGGCCGAGGAGGAGAGGTGGAACTACTGCCCGTATTGGCTTGGGCGTCAGTTCCTGGCGGGAATGTATCGAACCCTGGGGCATGAGGTGGTTTCGTCTGCTATGCGGGAGTTATTCGAGGCAGGCGAGAGTACCGGCGGGCAAGCGACGGAAGACGAGATTTACCGGGCGTTTCTGACTAACACCCCGTCATCGCAGCGGAATGACTTTCAGTTGTGGTATCACTGTCTTCATGGCCGGCCAATTCCCGGCTATACCGCTGCACCCAAGTCCGCGGCCCCGTCCGACACCAGAGACGCACTGGTTGCGCTCTACAACGCCACCAACGGTCCGGGCTGGAAGAACAGTGAGAACTGGCTGAGCGAAGCTCCTCTCGGCGAATGGCATGGCGTGGTCACCGACTGTGACGGCTCTGTTACTGGGCTGAGGCTGGTAGAGAACCAGCTGATCGGACCGATACCGCCGGAACTGGCCAGGTTAACCGGCCTGAAGGTACTGGCCCTTGAATCCAACCGGCTGACCGGGCCTATACCGCCGGAACTGGCCAGGCTAACCGACATGGTGATCCTAAACCTCGGGCGTAACCAACTGACCGGGCCTATACCGCCGGAACTGGCCAGGCTAACCGACCTAGTGATCCTAAACCTCGGGCGCAACCAGTTGACCGGGCCTATACTGCCGGAACTAACCGGCCTCTCCGAACTGGATTCGCTGGACCTCCGGGATAACCGGCTGACCGGGCCGATTCCGCCGGAACTGGCCAGGTTAACCGACCTGTGGTACCTGGACCTACGTTGGAACCAGCTGACCGGGCCGATACCGCCGGAACTGGGCAACCTCTCAGCATTGGAACATCTGGACCTAGGTAGTAACCGGCTGACCGGGCCGATACCGCCGGAACTGGGCAACCTCTCAGCATTGGAACATCTGGACCTAGGTAGTAACCGGCTGACCGGGCCGATACCGCCGGAACTGGGCAACCTCTCACTATTGAAGCACCTGTACCTCTTTAACAACCAGCTGACCGGGCCGATACCGCCGGAACTCGTCAACCTAGGCAAATTGTACGTCCTGTATCTATCTGATAACCAGCTGACCGGGCCGATACCGTCCTGGCTTGGTGACCTCTCCAGATTAGATTGGCTGGACCTACGTAGGAACCAGCTGACCGGGCCGATACCGTCCTGGCTTGGTGACCTCTCCACACTGGAGTCGCTGGACCTAAGTAGCAACCAGCTGACCGGGCCGATACCGCCGGAACTGGGCAACCTCTCAACATTGAGATACCTGTATCTATCTGATAACCAGCTGACCGGCTGCGTGCCGGCATCACTGAAGGCTATCGAAAACAACGACATCGAAGGCCTGGGCTTGGAGGTCTGCACGGATTCCTAGCCACCCCAGAATTTGAGATGGCCAGGAAAGAGACTGTGACTCGCGGGAGATTACCGCCTCCGACTAATGAGGAGGTAGGGCCAGCAAACAGGCAAACATACGACGTTGGGCGAGAGGAGCGAAAATGTCAAAGTCCATTGCATGCGGTGTGCTGCTCGCGGGCGCGATACTCCTCGCCATACTCCTGCCCGGATGTTCCGATGAGCCGACCCCTTCGCCGGTGGCCAAGGTTCTTCCTAGCGCCACGGCCACAGCGACAACCGTTCCTACGGCAACGGCCACCGCAACCCCGACGCCCACGGCCATGCCTACACCCACTCGGACCGCGATGCCCACTCCCGTTCCCACGGCAACGCCTACTCAGACCGCCACGTCCACTGCTACACCGACATCCGTTCCCACGGCTACGGCCACTCAGACCGCCACGCCCACAGCCACTCCGACGCCCGTTCCAGCTCCCACGGCTACACCCACTCCGACTCCTACACCAACGCCCACGCCCACGCCTACGGCAACGCCCACACCTGAACCGACGCCGACACCTCCGCCTATCGTGATTACAGGCCCGCAGATATACAGCAACAACGTGTTTGTTCTACCTGTCGCAGAAGACCTCGCCCGTACTTGGTTTGATTTGCCGCTGAAAGAATACACAGCACGTTTTCATGAGTACTTCAACGATGAGTTCGATTTCATTGTATTCGTGGGTAACGTGGGGTATGACCAGCTTGAGCCGGGCACTCCTCACGGCGCCTTCTACCGTGGGGTAAAGAACGACGTAGAGGGAATTGGGCAGTCTATTTTCGCCGACGCCCTGAGGTGGGGTTCCGCGGAAAAGCTCCAGGGCGTGATCTACATTAATACTTACAACATAACAGAGGAATGGGGATGGTCAGACTTCGCTGGTGGTACGCTTCTCCACGAGCTGATGCATCGGTGGGCGAACTTCGTCGTTCCACCCTATCCACATTGGGGATTCATCAGCGAGGTCTGTGCTCTGGGGGACGACATTTCTACGATGATAGATCACGGTGACGGCAGGTATTCACATGACCCAAGCTCAGGGCAGTACTGCCCTATTGAGTTGTATCTGGCTGGCTTCATTGGTCCAGAAGACGTCCCAGATTTCCGGATTGCGGTGGACGGCGAGTGGCTGCTGAACGAGGAAAATACTGACTTCCTCAGGGATGACAATGGGTATCGGGTATTTACCGCAAGTGGGGTCGAGACGTACACGATTGACGACATCATCGCCGAGCATGGACCACGAGTTCCCAACACTTCCCAGGCTCAGAAGGACTTTCGTGCTGCCGTTGTTTTGCTGGTTAGTACGGACTACCCGGCGAAGCGATGGACTCTGGATCGCCTGAGCTACGAGGTATCTTGGTTCAGCCACCCAGGTGAGGGTGACCACCCGTTCAATCTGCGGTACTCCAATTTCTATGAGGCAACCGGAGGCAGGGGTACGATCACAATGGATGGCCTGTCAGAGTTCCTGAGAGATAGCGAATAGCAGGTACAGGCGGCCGTGGGGTCGGTCAAGAGAGGATGTGCTCAGTGTATGACCTTGGATTACCCACAGATGTAACCCCAATGGACGTGCCTGCTGAGACCGATAGGGAGGTTACATTCCAGAGTTGCTTGAACATGGCCGAGTGCACCTTCGGTCCCCGAGACACACGATGGGACATCACGCTCAGGCTTGTGCAACGCCGCTCTCCACGGAGAGCCCCCGAAACCTTACCCTACGGCCAAGGACTGGCGAAAGTACGGCTCTATATCGATACCAATTGGGGAGGGTTCATCCTGGAGGCCGCACATGAGGCCGTACACTGCCTGAACCCGGGCAACGGAGCTAGCTACTTGGAAGAGGGCGTAGCAACCGCTTTCAGCCTCGCCGTCGTCAACGGCTCATTGGGACGACCAGAGCCTGACAGTTCTAGAGTGAGTAAAGACTACCAAGTTGCCCTCAACCGAGCCTCTGCTATCGACTCAAACATTATCGCTCTCGGTCGGCAGCTGCGTGAGCGGGTTGGTTCACTGCGGGCCGTAACGCCGGCAGTAATTCTGGAGCGAAGTCCCGGCACGCCTTTCGACGTAGCCCAAGCCGCTCTTCAGGCGTTTCCTAGGCAGTGAAGTGTTGACAAGAGGCAATGGCAACAGTCCCTATCGCAATTGAGAAGGATGAGATGCCGGTGGGAGGCAGCGTAAGCTGGACGCTGGAGGAGTCGGATGGAACGCCAACCTACAATTCCAGGCGAAGGAGGGGCAGAAATACCCAGCCGCAATCTGCCTTAATCCAACCTGACGGAGACGAGTCCTGAATCCAGTGAGCACAGCGGCCAGCGCGCTTCCAGCTTTCCTGCGGAGCTTCGACCTGCCGGAGCCGGGCGAGCTGCGCCGTGTGGCCAGGGTCTATGTCTGGGGACGCTGGTTCGTCCTGTCTATTGCCGCGTTCGCCTGGCTGTACCCGCTCAACATCGACGAGGTGGTATACGCGCCGAACGTAGCCCTTGCAATACTGCTGTTCGCCACCAACGGATACCTCCACTACCGGCTCGCCACGGAAAGGACCGTGTCCTGGCGGTGGATGCTTGCGCTGAGCGCCCTGGACCTGGCGATGCTCAGCGGCGGCGTTGCTGCGCACCGGGGGTTCGAGTCACCCTTCTTCGTGGGGTACTACCCGTCCCTCGCCATGTTCGCGGTGGTATTCGGCTCGGTCAGGCTCACCCTCGTCTGGGTGACGATGGCGGCGGCCGTCTACGCGGCGCTCTGCCTCACGGTGGAGCCCGGGCTGGACTTCTCGGCGAATGATGAGGAGATACTGCTCATACGGGTTGCCGGGATGTACACGGTGGTGGTCGTCGTCAACCTGATCTCCAGGGTGGAGCGGATCAGGAGGATGGAGGCGGTGGAGAGGGAGCGGGCGCTCCAGCGGGAGCGCATCGAGCTCTCCCACGCCATCCACAACACGATGGCCCAGTCCGCCTACATGATCGGGGTGGGCATCGAGAGGGCGAAGGAGCTTGCCGACCGGTCCAACGAGGCCCTGATGTCCACGCTCGACGAGACCTCGGCCCTGTCCAGGTCGGCGATGTGGGAGATGAGGCACCCCATGGAGATCGGGGAGATCTTCGAGGGGATGGAGCTTGGCGGTGTGCTGGAGTCGCTGGCGGCGACCTTCTCGACCATCTCCTCCATTCCCGCCGACTTGGTGCAGACGGGCGTCGAACCGCCCCTGCCCATCGCGACGCGTGGCGCGCTGTTCTCCATCGCCTTCAACGCCCTGACCAACGCGCTCCGCCACTCCCATGCGAGTCACGTCCGCGTCGGCCTCGACTTCGAGGGCGACGGGCTGCGGATGTCGATTGCGGACGACGGGACCGGTCTCCCCGACGACTACGCGACGCGCGGCCAGGGTTTCAGGAACATGAGGGAGGACGCCGAGCGCCTGGGCGGCAGGCTTGTCGTTGAGACCAGCGGGTCCGAGTGGAGAACGGCGGTGACCTGCGAGCTTCCCTACAGGCACATGAGAGGAGGGAGCTGAAATGACTTCAACTCCGGTCAGAGTATTGCTGGTGGATGACCACCCGGTGATGCGCGACGGTCTCCAGCAGCTGCTGGAGCGGACCGGCGAGTTCGAGGTGGTGGGACACGCCGGAGACGGCGAGGAAGCGGAGCGGGTGGCGAAGGAGGTTCTCCCGGACCTCATCATCATGGACGTGCTTATGCCGGGCAGGGACGGGATAGATGCGTGCCGGGAGATCATAGACGCCCTGGCGGACGTCAGGGTGCTCATGCTGACCGCTTCCACCGAGAAGGACGCCGTCATAGAGGCGGTGGCCGCCGGCGCCGACGGATACCTTCAGAAGTTCACTGGGACGGAGCAGCTGTTGGCCATGGTCAGGGACGTAGCCGGAGGCGAATACCGGATGCCGCGTGACGTGATGAGACGGGTGTTCAGGCGGCTGCGCCACCTGCCGGAGGATATCGATTCGCCACGGCGGAAGGCGTTGACATCGAGGGAGAAAGAGATACTCGCACAGTTCGCGCAGGGGAGGTCGTACGCCGCCATCGCCGAGTCCAGGGGCAACCGCTCATCGACGGTACGCAACACCATCTACCACATACAGGACAAGCTGGGATTCGGCAGCAAGCAGGAGATCGTCGTCTGGGCCGTGCGAAACGGACTGGTGGACCGAGAGCTCGACTGAGTTTCTCTCGCACCAACTCCTCATGACTCGATAGCGCCTCCACCGCCCGCCCAACGTCTCACGGCAAGGCAGACCTCCAACCTACGCGTGCCAACGACCCATCCGACCCGGTTAGCCGGTTAGAGGGCATTCCCGCAGCATTCGCGCCGTAAGCCTCCTGCCTTGCCCCGTTGGCGGTACGCCGGGAACCGACGGATCTGGCCGACAGGCAACGGAGCGATCAGCGACGAGGCCCCTGCTGTAACGGCGGGGGCCTCTGGTTTGTTCCAAAGCGCCTCAGCGATTCCTACACTCACACCCACGCCTCGCCCGCTCCTCGACATTCCCCGACCCGCAGCCGATGGGGGGTCCCGTTGAGCGTCCACGCCGCTTCCTGAACCCGCTGGGCTGAGACCTGACGCGACATGGGCATAGGCCCCTGAGGGCATTTCCCTACGCAATTCCTATAGACAAATGTCTAGTGCAATTTAGACATTTGCTCCTTATATCCGGCCTGAAGGCTCAGTACGATTTCCGTTGACGAGGGCTGCTTTTCGGGCAGGAAGCCTTGTCATGGGCAACACGAAGTCCAGGCAATCATCAAGTGTTAGGCGATAGGAGCGATGACCCTCACCGGTAGACGAGGAACCCCAGTCCTCGACGGAGCAGAGACAGCGGTCGCAGATGGCCTGGCCCTCAATCCAATTGCGGAAGGTGCGCAGTGACGGTAAAGCGTATTTTTGATGTTTTGTTCATACTGTTCGTTGTTGGAGGGCTCACACTGGGCGGGGCCTTGTGGGTGTTCGGCCAAGACACCGAGGACGAGAACCCTCCAGCAGGCGACCCGAAGGTGCCCTGCAGCGACCCGCCCACGCCGAATATATCGGTGAGTGGACGGGTTAACAGCAGCAACCACAGCGCTCGCATTAGTGCCAGTTGGCGCAACGTCTCTCACCCGAACCATTACGTGGGCTATGACTTCAATTGGGTGAACGGTGGCCGAAGTGACGAGAGTAATAGTATCAGGCTCTATGATATCGGTCCCAGGGGCAGCCGGAGCAAGACCGTCTACAGAAGCGGTACATACGGGGCCGAGGTGCGGGCGGTAGCCGAGAGAGGCGGGAACATCTGCGAGAGTGGCTGGGACTATGATGAGGTTACGATACCGATACCCCCCACACCGACACCTACGCCCACACCGACACCTACGCCCACACCGACACCTACGCCCACACCGATACCTACGCCCACACTGACACCTACGCCCACACCGATACCTACGCCCACACTGACACCTACGCCCACACCGACACCTACGCCAATCCCGCCGACGCCCACACCGATACCTACGCCAATCCCGCCGACGCCCACACCGACACCTATGTCGGGAGGTCCTCCACCGGCCCCCACTGGCTTGATATATAGGCCATACGGTTCAGGAACGGTACCTTCGTCAATGGACGGAGAGGCTCGGCTGTTTCTTGACTGGGACAGTGCGACGGTCCCCAATGTGTCGTACAAGGTGCAGATATACGCGAAAACGAAGGCATCCGCCATGGGACTTGTCAACGCATGGGCCGACCTGCCGGTGAACAATTTCACCATCAATTTTCTTGGGTCTGCGGCCATCGTGGGAGGACTGGACTTTAATCGCACCTACCCCTTCAGGGTGGTCAACGTGAAGAGAGGGACGAACGGACAGGACGATCTGGAAACTATAGGGCCTGAACTCCCAGCGAAGGTGCCTCTGCCCTTCTGGGGGCACCAGGCGGACCACACCGTGCAGTACGTTCTGGGCACCCCTGCTGCGACACCAGGTCCCACCAGCGCATCTCCTCCAAACATCCAGGACATCATCGATGATGCCATCGACCTCGCTGCGCAGGAGTGGAACTCTTCTTCCATCGTCCGAATCTGCAAACAGGGTGAATGTCCAACCGGCGTGGATGACAGGAAAAGGGTCACTATCACGATTACCGGGAAAAGTACCTGCGGGGTGGCCTGCGTCTGTGCGGTGACCTGCGGAAATGACTTGGATCCGCCTTACGGTGACCACACAGGACATTCAAATCACCTGGAGATGATCATATTGCAGCCCCCGTCTGAGGGGAGGCAGCCGCTTGTCTGGACGAATACGTATGGGGACGATTCTGAAGAGGTACCAGGGCATCCCGGTCATCGATATGTATATCTGCCGGACGTCATAATGCACGAGTTCGGACACACCTTGGGACTTCTTGACCTGAACGAGTATGCCGGGATCTGGCACTTATTGTCGCTTGGATTGCTTGGAGGCTATGACGAATACATCATGGGGTGGCCTGACAAGCCGTTCGAGACTCTTCCCAGCAAAGACGTCGAGTATCTCGGGGATGTTTACAGGAACCACACAGCTCATGAGGTATTGCCTCCCGGGACCCGGGACCACCAATAGAAAAGGCACGGAGGGGAACCAACATGATTCACCGACTTGGTATCTGGTTAGGAACTATCTTCTTCCTGGCGGCGGCTTTGGCCTCCACCCTCGCCTGTGCCAACTCTCTCAACGAGGCCCCTTCACAGGGCGATGGGTCAGACAATGTGCTGCGATCATCTAGACCTGGTCGCTTTTATTTTGGCCAGGCATCCCTGGAGGAGCGGATCGCGGGCGCCAATGTGATAGCACGGGTGACCCTGGACTCGGTCACTACCGGAACGGAGCGTTGGAACGACCCAGAGTGGGCAACCTATACGGGCGACGGTTATGTGGGCACCCTGGAACACACCTTCACTGTCCATGAGTACCTGAAGGGGACTGGCGATGATGAGATAGTGGCCTTGGCTTACGAGTTGGGCGACGAATCAGGCCGCGACACCTTAGCTAAGGCCGCCGAGGATGCAAATGCCCTTCTTGCCGCACGGGATACGCAATGGGACGGCAGGGAGGCCATCGTATTCCTGAACGCCGACCACCAGTATATGCCCGATCTACCACGGGCTGGCCGTTATGTGCTGGGAGTTCACCCGGAAATTCGTGGCAGTTTCACGACCGCAGAGAGAATCTATGGAGACTATTACACCATCGCCAGCATCCAGGAAAAGGTGTGGCTGCCTGTAGCAACGGGAGCGTTGGGGGCATCGGCGCGCAGCGCCACTACCAAGCGTTTCCTCTTGGATGTGCCATCAGGATCTGAAGGGGCGTCCGGCCAAGCCACGTCGGGGCAGGCCCGGTCAAGGGAGGCTAACACTATCACCCTAGCGCAGCTGAAGACGAAGGTGAACGGGATAGAGCAGGATGCTGTGGCTGGTGGGGGCTCTGAGGCCTATCGGGACTGCCTGTATTGGAAGTACAGAGAAGCAAGGGGGGTCAGCAAGAGGAACGAGTCCAGGGGGGGCGAGCCATACTATAAGCGTTGGGATGAAACCATGGACTCCGGGCTGCCTGTAGGGTCTGAGGCGTATGCTATACCCACCGTCGACTCGGTCTCGCATGCATATGAATCCGACTATGCAGAATACGAGTTGACGGGAAGGGATGCTGACCTCTTCTTCGGGGAGTTTCCCGGATATGCAAGAAACATCCGCCCGCTTCCTGAGGGAGAGTACAAGTTCTACTTCAACATCGAGTATGCGTTTTTTGTCCCATGCGATGGCCAGCCCGAAGAGCAGAAAACAGCACATGAGGTGTTCGTCACGGTCACTGCCCCCGAGGGCACGGTCCATGAGGCCCTCTTCGACCCCGTGAGCAGCGAGGATGCCGTCGGGCACCACGGGACCGGCGATGCCTTGAGTGCCACGGACTTCACGCTCGCGGACGGCACAGAGATCTCCATCGAGTCCCTGGTCCACGATAGCGAGAGGCTCACACTGGGGCTCTCGACCTTCAACGCCCTCACCGGCCATACCCTAGACTTCATCACAGTGGACGGCACCTCTGCCCTGACCCTGAATGCATCAGCGGCTGCCGTGAACGCCGAGTACGGCACCCTGACGTGGGCGGTGTCCGACCAGCCCTGGACTTCAGTGGACAAGCTGATGCTCCGTATCTCAGAGCCCGAGCCCCTGAGGGCTGAGTTCCGGCGTGCCCCACATAGCCACAATGGGCGCACAGCCTTCACGATCAGGCTGCGCTTCAACGCACCGGTTGCAGGTCTTGACGCCACGACGGTACAGTCCGCACTGGAGGTCGAGAACGGAAGGATCACGAGGGCCAGGACCGTCAATCCTGATCAGACCCACCTATGGGAGCTACGGGTGCAGCCGGCACGGGGAGGCCTCCTGACCATCACGCTGCCCTCGAGCAAGAACTGCACGAGCACACCGGTGATCTGCGACGGCGGTGAGAGACCGGTCTCTGAAGCTGTGATCCTGCGGGTACAGGGCAGCGTGAGGGATGAGTAGCGGGCAGCCACGAGAGGAGGACATCATGGAAATAGAGGATCGGGAAACGCGGTTAGAGGACCAGGCCCACCCAAGTCTGTCACCGGTGTTCGTGGCAGACTACTCTCGGTAGTGTCCCGTCATTGGGGTGGACACCTCCCGGCATCAGGAAAGGCGAAGGCAGGTCAAAGAGTGTGACCTGTATACGAGATGCTGTGTCGAGAGGGTCTGGTGAAGAGGGCTGAGGTATGGCTGGCCGCGGGCAAGGAGTACTATCGCAAGACCACCGGCCCCCACCAAATGTGGGCCACCAGACTTGATAAAATCAAGAACTTTCATCTTGAAGCTCGTCCTGGAAGTGTAATGGGAGCCTGAATGGTTCGCCGTGGGGCAGGCTGAAGAATCTCTCAACCAGTCTTCCATTTCCGAACTCCCCGACTTCAATCGAGTTGTCGACTCCACGGGTCACGGCCAGCACCTGGGGTACCCGACACTGCTGACTGAGAAATGAACCTTTCCGGCATCTGGCGGTAATACTATGTGAGGGGTTCATAAGCAGTACTGGGGGTGGAAAGGCGCGTGACGCCGCCAGAGGAACGGGAAGCCATACTTCGGTGTAAGGGTGGAGACCCAGCGGGGTTGGAAGTTCTATTCGAGCTTCACCAGCTGGCCGTCCTACGTACTGCGTATGGGATTGTTGGAAACGGCCATCTCGCTGAGGACGTCACCCAGCAGGTCTTCGTGGAGTTGTTCACAGCGATAAGGCGGTTCGACCCGGACCGGCCCTTCGCCCCCTGGCTATACCGGATAGTGGTCAACATCAGCCTCAAGGAGGTGCGACGATGCAACCATCGCGTGCTGCCGCTGGAAGAGGCCGCCGATCTGCCTTCAATCGACCCGCTCCCTGACCTAATCGCGGAGGAAGCGGAGGCCAGGAGGTTCATCTGGGCGGCGGTTCGACCGCTCACTCCGAAGCAGAGGGCGGCCGTCGTGCTCCGTTACTACCACGGGTTTAGCGAGGCTGACATGGCCGTCTCACTCGGCTGTCGTCGAGGGACGGTGAAGTCCCGCCTGCACTCCGCCCTGCGCCAGCTTGAGCTTCTGCTCCGGGATAGCGAAAAACTGGAGAGTCTGCTGGAACGTGGATGGGACTCACCCATCCAAAACGACGCTGTACAGCCGTGAGGAGGTATCAAGATGCTACATCGAGGTGACCCCCGAATTGAAAGGCGGTTGATTGGGGATGCCCTGAGTGAGTATATGGATCGTGTCGACATCGGGCGCGACCTTTGGCCTAGCATCAGCGACCGACTGTGCCATCGGAAGCGGACTCGGTTTCCGGCAATTGCAAGAGTGGTGGCCACGACCGCGGTTGTATCGCTACTTGCAATTCTGGCGGTTGTTAGGCCTTGGTCCCTCTTTGACGACTCCATATCCTTGTTTGCAGCGGTCGCCCACGCCTACGACGGCTTGTACGAGTTTGAGACCGTTCGTAACCAAGTTGACGAGGACGACAGCTTTGGGCAGCACTACGTCAGCATTCACCAAGTCGACATGGTCAATCACATTCGCTACTCGGCTACCTGGTTAGGCACAGACCCCGCCAGTAATCCTCCCAGTACCGAGTCGATCACGGTTAACGGTAAGGCGTACGACCGCAACTGGACGGGTGGCGGGGAATGGACATTCTCACGGGATACAAAGGGCTGGGCCCCGTTTGGAGACTTTGGAGGACTGCCTTGGAGCCGTGAAGACGCGGAAGACCGGTTCGACAGGGTTGAATTGGTGGGAGAGGTCGAAATAGATGGATTACTTGTGATCCACTATCGTGCTACAAGGAGAATCACACCAACCGGGACGCCAGGATACGCCGTCATGGAAGTTGACACAGAGAGCGGCGAACTGAGGAGCGCAAAGACCGTGCATCGCGGGGCCGACGACTATGCGGTCTATATAGACACCATTGACCTCTGGGTTACGTCAGAGGACGGCACGCTTATCAAGGCCGATTGGACTCAGGTTGAGCAGGCCCCCTCGCCTCCGGCAGATCTCGATGAAAGGGACTGGTGCCAAGGGCTTGGAGAGTTTGTTGATGCCCAGTACTACTATCGGCTGGGTTCAGGATTACTGAATGACTTCCATAGTTCCGACGCCCCAACGGATTCGGACGATCATGAATTGGCGAAAGTCATCTGTTGGAACGTAGATCGAACAGAGGCAAGAGTAGTCTGGGGCAGAAGTCTGGCCGAGCAGATCGGCCAAGACTTCTGGATAAGATGGGAATATGCCTTTACCTCATTCAACGAGCCTCTCAACCTTCCAGATGACTTGCCTGAGTGATCCGCCAATTCCACCGCGAAATCACACCCATCGACCTGCGGATCCTGCATGATGTACGAGAGGAGGGACACTTCTGAGAACGGGCTAGTAGGCAAGCGGTCTAGGTACTAACGAGTAGCTCTGCGTGGCGGTGTTGTCAGGTGGACCCCATCATCAGGACAGCGGTGAAGCTAGAATAAGAGAATCTACCGCTGGGGAGTCTCGTAAACCTTCATCCGATGGTAAGGTTCGTGGATGTTCCAGTAAACACCTTTGTGGGCTCACTGCTTGGAACACCTGACCCGGTGACCGATAGCCCAGTGACCTTACCCCAAAGTTAGTATCACTGGCTAGTAGAGTCCAGCCATAGACTCAGCAAACTCTTTGGGTGTTCTGCCCCTCAGGGAGCTGTGAGGCCTGACCTCGTTATAGTCCTGTCTCCAACTCTCAATGATTTCCCTGGCGTGCCTCACACTCACGAACCAGTTGGTGTTCAGGCATTTGTCGCGTAGCCGGCCGTTGAAGCTCTCAGCAAAGGCGTTCTCTACCGGTTTGCCGGGGCGGATAAAGCTCAACTTGATGCCCCGGTGGTATGCCCACTCATCCATGGCCTTGCCTGCAAATTCCGGACCATTGTCTACGGTGATCACTTCAGGTAGTCCCCTTGTCTCTGCCAGCCTCTCCAGGACCCCCACCACTCTGGCGCCTCCCAGGGAGGTATCCGCCTCGATGGCTGGACACTCCCGCGAGTAGTCATCCACTATGGCCAACGCCCGGAAGCGCCGACCAGCCACAGTGCTATCCGAGACAAAGTCCATGGACCACCTCTCGTTGGGGCGTACCGGGGATGGAACGGTCTCCCGGGATCTTGCCGCGCCTTTGCGCCTTCTCTTCTTCCTGAGTGCAAGCCCCTCTTCACTGTAGATGCGCTCGGTACGCTTGTGATTGATCACCAGGCCTTCTCTCTTCAGCATAATGTGCAACCTAGGACTGCCGAAGCGCTTCCTCTCTTCAGCCAACTCGCGCATCCTCAGGCGCAGAACATCATCGTCACCCTGCTTCGACTGGTACCGGTAGACCGAGGGCGAAATACCGGTAAGCAGACAGGCCCTCCTCTCACTCAGCCCAAGACTCTCTATGGCGTATGCTGCTGCCATCCTCCTCAGCTTGGGCTTCAGAAGTTTTTTGCTCCTTCAGAGACCAGTTGTCCAACGCCTGTTGGGCCAAGATCTGCTTCAGACGCCGGTTCTCTTCCTCAAGGGACCTCAGCCTCTTCAGCTCGTTCAACGTCAGCCCGGCGTACTTGGCTTTCCACTTGTAGAAGGTGCCTTCGCTCATCCCGTGCCTGCGGCACAGCTCACCAGTCTTGGCCCCCGCCTCCGCCTCGTTCAGGACTCCAATGATCTGCTCCTCTGTGTGCCTCTTCCGTGTCATCAGTCCTCCTTGCATCCAATTCCTATTCTACCGGAGGACTCTCTTTGTCATTGATACTGTTTTCGGGGGGAAGGTCAAAAAGCGCAGAGAGAGTTGGCGGCAGGACTGCAACGAGGTCACACCTCACGGCTCCGCGAAGAGCAAGACCCCCAGAGAGTTTGCTGAATCTATAGCTGGACTCTGCTGGACGCCGATACTAAACTCGGTGTAATGTCAGAACGGGCCTTGACTCAGCCCGCGTTACAGGGAGCTTCAGGTGATCAAGACACACAGCATCAGTCGTATCCTAGAATGGCATAGAGATGGTGGTCTCAAGCTGCGTCCAGATTTCCAGAGAAGGGAAAACTGGCCTCAGAAAGCAAAAATCTATTTCGTCGACACAATTCTCCGAGGATACCCAACACCACTAATCTACCTGCGACCTCGACTTGATTCGAAAACTGGGCTCTCCCGACGTGAGGTGGTCGATGGACAACAGCGCTTGACGGCAATCATACAATTCGCTGGCGGGGAATTCCGGCTCGACGATAGCGTTGTCGGATATCAGGGGCTTAGATATGACGAATTAGAGATCCAAGACCAAAATGCGTTCTTGTCTTACAACTTAGGCGTCGAGGAGTTGGTGAATGCAAGCGACGAGTATGTGCTTGAAGTATTTCATAGGCTCAACACTAATGGGGTTAGGTTGAACTCACAAGAACTGCGTCACGGGAAATTCCGTGGCGCTTTCCGAAATGCTGTTATCCAAACCTCGCAACGATGGACAGTCCTCTGGGCGCGCTACAACGTCATTGCCATAAAAAGTAGGCTCCGTATGAAGGACGATGAGTTGACGGCTGAAATGTTTGGCATCATCCTACGTGGCGTCTCAGACGGTGGTCAGCGAAACATAGAGATACTCTATAAAGACTACGACAACGATTTACCACAAGAAGTGGTAGGCCGCCTCGACTGCACCGTTCAGTTCATCCTTGACAACTTATCAGGCCTACTGACCACAAAGCTGAGAGGTGCGCCCCATTTTCTTATGCTGTTCGCGGCTGTAGCTCATGCAATATACGGGCTCCCTAATGGTGACATGGGTACGGCCGAAGAAATCCCCTCTCTTCCTGAAAGAGACGATAGTGCATGCACAAACCTAGATGTAGCGAGAAAAAACTTCGCAAAGCTCGACGAAATCCTCAAGCAGCGCATAGACCAAGTCCCGAAAAGTTTCTTTGCCTTTCGGTATGCCTCCGGAGGCACCACGCAGCGCATAAGGAGCCGAAGCCAACGTTTCGTAATGCTGTACGAGGCTCTTCTGCCGAAGGAATTGTGATGGCGTCTTCCGCCAACCTGAAGCAGGCGTTTGAAGTCTTCCAAAACGCCACAAAAGACATCCGAGAACGGTTCAATGTGCCGATTCCATCAGGCGCACCTTATTCAAGCACTTGTCCCCCAGTCCATGATGACGGGAAGTGCCTATTGATTGTGTTGCTACAGAATCAGTGGGCAGCCTTTTGCCGTGACCTTCTGGAGCACTCAATTTCCGGCAATGGGTCAACTCTTGGAGGTACAACTCTTCAACCAATCACGTTGCCTGACGAAGAGCAAGACCATTCTAAGTACCTAAGGAGCACAGCGAACCGTATCGGCAAAGAGTTGTTCAACAACCAAGGGTTCCCCATATGGCACAACCCAGAATTTGTCATCCATTTGACCGAAGAGCTAAAGCCCTCAAATCATGATGTTCTTGTGTTGAGTATGGGTTCCCCAGTCAGCCTGAGAAGCTTGAATGTTCTGAGAAATTTCATAATACACGGAAATGACAGAATGATGGAATGCGAGAGACTCTTGAATGAATATGGTAGACGAGATGGCTCCCCCGCTGCCTTCCTGGCACACCAAACCCAATCGGGTACTATTCTGTTCGAACAATGGCTGAATGAGATTGTTCAAGCTAGTAGAAATGCAGCGGAATAGATTACTATCCCTCAAAGAAGTGAAGAGCTTCGACCAGTGAGAATATCGTGAGTTCAACCACCCTAAGCGGCCTTGGCTTGGATCCACTTCCCGCTCTTCATCCCTTCCCTGCGCGCATGGCGCAAGAGATTGCCCTTAAGTGGATCCCGCAGTCCTATGGACTCATCTTGTTGGACCCCATGTGTGGCTCAGGAACAACGGTTCGCACGGCATCCTGCCGCGGATACGAGTCCATCGGGATCGATTCCGACCCACTGGCTCGGCTTATTTCTCGTACTGCCGCTTCCGAATTCGACGAACAACGATTCTACACCACTGTCGAGGGGGTCCTTTCAAGTTCCTCAGAGGCACTCCGCTACGGCCCAGGCCATGATGTTCCCTCTGACGCTAGCGCTCAGACACAAACGGCTATGCGGTTCTGGTTCGATGAATCAAACCGGAGACAACTAACGGAGCTATCGGCGCGTATCAATGCAGTTAATGACAACAACCTTAGAGACCAACTATTGGTAACAATGTCGCGCACCATTGTGACTAAGAAAGTCGGCGTTTCACTTGGAGCGGACATCTCCCACAGCCGACCGCACCGCATATATACTGAGGCACCGGCACGAGCGCTGGAAGCATTCCAGAAAGAATCCAGGGCATTGGCGCGGATCCTAAAGAAACAAACGAACTGTAACTGGCAACGCACCAGAGTCTCAATCATAGATGGTGATGCCAGGCAGTTGCCTCTTGAGTCCGATACCGTGGACAGGGTCGTGACCTCGCCCCCCTATCTTACTGGGATTGACTACATGCGAGGCCACAAGCTGTCCTTGATCTGGATGGGATACGACATCGAGAGACTCACTAGTCTAAGGGCTTCCAACATAGGGAGTGAAATTGGGCAGCCCATCGACAATTGCTCACTGGTTGACACGATGGCCGATTCTCTTGGAGGTGTGAATAGGCTCTCCTACAAGAGAAAGCTGACGCTCGAGCGCTATCTGAGAGATATGGACTTAGCTGTCTCTGAGATCAGCAGGGTTAGCAAGAGAGGAGCTATCATTGTCTTGGTACTTGGCAACGTAAATGTTGATGGAGTTTTCTTGGACATAGCAGGAGCAGTGGAACGGCTTGCAGCAGCCAATGCGCTTCATAGGCTAACGGCTGTCACACGGCAAATACCAAACAATCGCCGCTATTTGCCTCCACCAGATTCTCAAAAGGAAGGTCAACCATTGGCGAAGCGGTTGCGAAGCGAAATCATCCTAGTCCTGAAGAAAAATGGGTGAACAAGTAAAGCTCGAACCACATTCATTGGTAGGTAAGCCGGCCGGATGACCTTCGCCTGCTCTGAGGTGGACCCGGTTATTTAGACAGAATCAGGGCAGAGTTAAGTGAGAATCCCGGTGCTCCTGCCGGTCGTTCTGCGCTGGTACCGGGTGAAGATCTCCTTCCACTATACTACCCTTCCCCGACCCCCTGCTCTCCATGGAACACCTCGGCCAGGGTCCGGTAGCCCAGGGCCTGATGGGGCCTCAGCTCGTTGTAGAACAGGAAGTAGTCTTCCAGCCCCCTCTGGGTCTCCGGGATGTTGGCGTAGGCTTTCAGGTACATCTCTTCGTACTTCACCGTCCGCCGGAACTGATCGCCGACCAGGTGAACGTCAGCGTCGCGAAGGACCGCCAGTGGATGAACGTCTGGAAAGCGGCGGAGCTGAGGACACCCTACGAGGTCATCGCCTTGAGCCTGTACCTAAGCATCAGCCAGGTCCAGAAGCTGGTGAAGGCGGCCCGCATGGTGGGGCTGTTCATCCCGACCAGGACCCGGTACGAGAAGCGGAAGCACGCGGACTGGGTGCGCAACGCGGCCTGGGTGTAGGCGAGGAACGGGGCTTGTGGGGCGGTGCTGGGGGTGCTCCAGGGTGATGCTCCGAGAGAAAAAAGCGCGACGGCGGAAATAATTATCTATGAATTATGGGGAATATTCTGGACAGCGAGAACGAAAAATTCACCGATTGTAATTTTGATTGTAATTCCGCCGTAGCTGGAAAAGGCGATTTTGCAATTTTTGCAACGATGATTGTAATTTTCTGGAAAGTGAGAACAAAAGGGGGGTCGATGAGCGACAACTCAGCTATAGAATGGACGGATGCCACATGGAATCCGACGACGGGCTGTACCAAGGTCTCTACAGGGTGCGATCGGTGCTATGCGGAGCGGATCGCGCTGCGGTTCGGCAGGAGCTTTGACCTGGCGCTCCACCCTGACCGGCTGGAGAAGCCGTTGACCTGGCGGAGGCCTCGGCGGGTGTTCGTCAACTCGGTGTCGGACCTGTTCCACCGGGATGTTCCCTGGGGATTCGTTGACCAGGTGTTCACCGTGATGGAGGCGGCCGAGCACCACACCTATCAGCTCCTGACCAAGCGCAGCTCCACCATGAGGGATTATCTGCGGTCGAGGTACGCCGGCAGGGAGTGCCCAGCTCACATCTGGTGCGGTGTGTCGGTCGAGGACCGGAAAGCCCTAGTGAGAGTGAAGCATTTACAGGAGAGCCCCGCGTCAGTGTGGTTCCTGTCCTGTGAGCCGTTGATTGGTGGGCTGGACCTGTCGCCCGGGCAACTGACCGGGATCGCCTGGGTGATCGTCGGGGGTGAGTCCGGACCTGGCGCTCGTCCGATGTCGGCGGATTGGGCGCGGGGGTTCCGTTTGCTTTTGGTGTATGGTGTGACTATGTCCAGATAGTCCATACCTCAGAAGCAAACGGAACCCCTCAATTCTATCCATTCGAGGTCCGCTACCGAACCCTTGGGAAGACGCTGGTGGAGATTTCCCGGAAGCAGCCACCTCCGCATTGACATCGTGGCGCACGGGCAGACTCGCTCCGATGCGGTTTCCTACCCCGTATCTGACCACAATGTTGTAGCCGGGGGTCTTCTGTAGGCTCACAGGCTACCAAGCCACATCTCGAAAACGGTTCTGCCTATCGTCAAAATAGGCCCACCTAGGAGGATTCGAACCTGCCATCGGGGTAGCAGTCGGACTACATCCATTTTGACCTGATCTAAGCGGGCATGGAACAGCTACCCACTATTCGTGTTCCTCAAGCAGTCACGTGACTGGGGATGAATTCAGATCCACTGTCCACGAATACCTCAGTTTTCCGTTGCTATTGCGCTGCAAGCATAAAAGGTGCTGCAATGCGAGATCGCTCCACTGCTGATACGACCTGTGGGGAGGCCGCCGAAGCGTCCAGTGATCCTATACGACGACTTCTGGTATCGTGCTGAGAGTTGGGACCGTGCACGCCGGGTGGTGGCCAAGGTGGAGTGGCATAGGGGAGAGCTGTTCCCTCGGGTGGGCTTCATTGTCACGAACATGACGGCTGGCCCCGAAGGAGTGGTGCGATTCTACAATGGTCGTGGGACAGCCGAGCAGTGGATCAAGGAAGGGAAGTACGCGCTGAACTGGACTCGGCTGTCGTGCCATCGTTTCGTGGCCAACCGAGTGCGTTTGTCCCTGTTCGTCCTGGCCTACAACCTTGGGAACTTCCTTCGCCGGCTGTGTCTGCCCAAGGCGTTCAAGCACTGGTCGCTGCGGAGCATGCATATCAAGCTGATCAAGATGGGAGGCCGTCTGGTGCGGCACTCCCGGCGGTTGATCTTCCAGTTATCCGAGGTGTCGGTTCCTCGACGGTTGTTCGAGGGAGTGTTGGATCGTATCGGCCGGTTATCACCGGCACCAAACTGAGGAAGGGTATAACCACGATTATGCCAAGAGGGAGAGCGCTCCAGGGAGTCGGCTAGTCTTCAATGCGCTTTCACCCCATTGGCGGAGGCCCGAAGACGACAAAGATGGACAAAAAGCATGGTTCACGGCAAGAAACGCACCCCTTATTGGATAGACCGGAGATTGGCTGGCCTTGCAGGAACCGAATATCATGCCATCATCTCGTTTAGATCGCCCATTGAGCCCGAAGACTCCCAGTATGGGGAATCCCGGGTTAGGTCATGGGGCCCGGCCTGGCGCTTCTTCTCCTGAGCATGGACTGGGCGACGGTGTGATCTATCGGCCTCGTCTGGGAACTTTGTGGTACCGTCCAGCGTCTCTACAATATGAGGGGATGACACCTGGCCCTGCCAGATGTGGCGAGGAGAACAGAGGTGAAGTTCAAGCTAGTGTCCATTGCGGCTTTGAGCGTCCTCGTGTTGCTTGCCGCCACTATGGCTTGCAGCAACGACGGCGACGATAACCTGGAGACTCCGGCGACAGGTCTGAAGGAGTCCACACCGCAGGCGACGGAGTCCAAGGCTCCCAACGACGGGCAAGACTCGCCAATGGTCTTCCCGCGGCATACCGCACCGCTGGGAACGGATAGAGGAGGAGAATACTTCGCTGGACGGCTTGTCATCAGCAAGGGGTGTCTGCGCGCTGAAGCCCCCACTCGCGATGATGCCAACCCCCGATCATCCTGGTTGCTCATCTGGCCCAGCGCATTCACGCTCGAGTCGGAATCTGGGTTAGTGCGGATAATCGATGGGCTTGGCGAGATCGCTGCGCACGTCGGAGACCATGTTCGAATCAGCCGGGCCGCCGTGAGCCATCAGCAGGCCATGGACCAGGGGTTGGTAGAGGGGCTGTCGGAGGACTGCGCGGAGCCCTATCTCCTGGTGGGTGATGAGGTTACTGTCTTCGATCCCAAGAACGAATCCACCGAATTACGGTTGTCAGACCCGGATGTCCTATTTCTCAGGGGAAAGACCGTAATGGGGTTCCCGAGCCTCATGCAAGCGTTGGGCATCGGAGAGCTGGTCTTGGACGGCCAGTGCCTTCGCCTGGGAGACAGTCCCACCACGATAGTATGGCCTGCCGGGTTTACACCTCACGTCCACAGTGGCGTGGTCCAAGTCCGCAATGGGGCGGGTCGAGTCATAGCTACGGTTGGAGATGAAATAGCCGCTGGCGGAGGATACCGCAACCTTGATAGAGGCGCCTGTTCTGGGGAAGTGTTTTTCCCCAACCAAATCAAAGTCTTGCCGGATGTCGAGGTCTACTTCCCCAATTAATACTTCACCCGAACTATGGCCCAGATATTCCACTTGTCTCCGCAAGGCATACTCCCGCGCGGCATCTCCTCTTCGTTGCTCCCAGTCCTGTAGAGCTACATCGACTCCAACCAGTGCCGCGTGATGGATAAGGTCATCGACAAACAGCGGGTACCCATTTGTGACGCTCATGATACCTTGCGCACGTTTCAAGCATAAGTCTCCGTTAGCTCCGTAAACTTCCGACCGATTCGAAATGAATTCCCCCAATTCTTGCGGACTAAAAGGTGGAACTTCGAGGTTTCTCATTTATTATTTATAAGGGATTCACCCCTTTCCCTTTGATGAAAGGATTCTGTTTCCTTCTGAGGTTTGCACTATCTGGATATAGCGACACTATACGCTAAAAGGAAACGGAACCGGCTGTAGATCGAGGGTGCCGACCAGGGGTTCACACGATAGAAACCGGACGGCAGCTGGGCTCTCCTGCAGATGCTTCACCCTTGCCAGGGCTTTCCGGTCCTCGACCGACACCCCGCACCAGATGTAGGCGGGGCACTCCCTGCCGGCGTACCTCGACCGCAGATAATCCCTCATGGCGGAGCTGCGCTTGGTCAGCAGCTGATAGGTGTGGTGCTCGGCCGCCTCCATCACGCCGAACACCTGGTCAACGAATCCCCAGGGAACATCCCGGTGGAATAGGTCCGACACAGAGTTGACGAACACACGCCGAGGCCTCCGCCATGTCAACGGCTGCTCCAGGCGGTCAGGGTGGAGCTCCAGGTCGAAGCTCCTGCCGAACCGCAGGGCGATCCGCTCGGCATAGCACCGATCACAGCCCGTCGAGACCTTGGTGCAGCCCGTCGTCGGATTCCACGTTGCATCCGTCCATTCTATAGCTGAGTTATCGCTCATCGACCCCCCCTTTTGTTCTCGCTGTTAAGAAAATGACCATCGGAGTGACCAAAGTGTCCATATCGGCCTGCTCCAGCTACGGAGAAATGACCATCAAAATGACCATCGCTACACTTTTCGTTCTCACTGTTAAGAATATTCCCCATAATTCATAGATAATTATTTCCGCCGTCGCGCATTATTCTCTCGGATCATCACCCTGGAGCACCCCCGGCACCACCCCACAGGGCCGGGCCGTCGCCTACACCCAGGCTGCGATGTGCACCCAGCCCGAATGTTTCCGGTTCTCGTACCGGGTCCTGATCGGAATGAACAACCCCACCATGCGGGCCGCCTTCACCAACCGCTGGACCTGGTTGATACTCAGGTACAGGCTCGACGCTATGACCTCGTAGGGTGTCCTCAGCTCCACCGCCTTCCAGACGTTCATCCACTGGCGGGCCTTCGCCACGCTCACCCCCACCTCGTCGGCGATCACGTCCGGGCCATACCTCGCGCTCCACAGCTGCGCCGCCAGCTGCTGCGTCACCGATACCGGGCAGCCAACCTTGTGTCTCATTGCCTCTCCCTTCAGTCTCAGTTGATTGCGGAGATTTCCGCCCCCCTTGACCCCCCACGGTAGCCTTGTTAACCACTGACTGTGACCCAGGTACAGTAACCCCCCCTGTAAGGGGGGCCGAGATAGGCTCGTGTCCTATCGGCGGGCTGTCCTGTCCTCCCTGGTCGCCGGTCTGCCTGGACAGCTCCTTCAGCTTGGCCACGGCCCCCTCGATCTCCAGCCACCGGGCCACAACCCTCCTGACCTGGCGGGTCGATAACCCCAGGTGCTTGGCGATGGTGACCTGCGGCCAGCCCTGCTTGAAGTGGAGACGGCTGATGAGTAGGTTCCGCTCCAGCAGGGCCGCCCTCTTCTTCTTGATGCCGATGTACGCCCGCTTGCGCTGCCTCTCCGGGCTGTGATCGTAGTTGTGTCCTCTCCGGCCAAAGGACGGGTGTTCCCAGCAGTACCGGGCAACACTCTTGGCGGTGCTGGCCACATGGGGGTCGTCGTCAAGGTCCTGTAGCGTGTCCGCCAGCTCCAGGGCTTTATCCAGGACCCGGGCGCGCCATCCGGCCGCGTCCTCGCCTTTATCCTGCGGGTAGGCCCAATACCTGAGTCCATCGAACAGCCAGTTGTTCCGCCCGCCCTTGGGGATGCTCGTAGAGGCATCTCCGGTAGGGTGGGGTGGCCCGCCACACCAGATGACGGCGGAGGGGGCGGGGCGGGCTGTGCGTGGCTCCTGGCTGCCTTGGGCAGCGGGTTTGCCGGAGGGTTGAATACACCGTCGGGGAACTGACCGGGCTCTTTGCCATCGCCTAACAGGGCGTCCATGAGGCCGGTGGGTTCCGTTTGCATTTAGCGTATGGTGTGACTATGTCCAGATAGTCCATACCTCAGAAGCAAACGGAACCCGAGGAGGACCTGGCCCGGCTGGTGTACGTCAGCGTGGCGAAGGCCCGCCAGTGGATGAACGTCTGGAAGGCGGTGGAGATGAGGACACCCTACGAGGTCATAGCGTTGAGCCTGTACCTGAGCATCAACCAGGTCCAGCGGTTGGTCAGGGCGGCCTGGGTGATGGGGGTGCACATGCCTGGGAGGACCCGGTACGAGAACCGGAAACATTCGGGATGGGTGCAGATCGCAGCCTGGGTGTAGGCGAGGGCCCGGCCCTGTGGGGTGGTGCCGGGGGTGCTCCAGGGTGATGTTCCGAGAGAAAAACGCGTGACGGCGGAAATAATTATCTATGAATTATGGGGATTATTCTGGACAGCGAGAACGAAAAATGTAGCGAGTGTAATTTTCATTGTAATTCCGCCGTATCTGGAAAAGGCGATTTTGCAATTTTTGCAACGATGATTGTAATTTTCTGGACAGCGAGAACAAAAGGGGGGTCGATGAGCGACAACTCAGCTATAGAATGGACGGATGCCACATGGAATCCGACGACGGGCTGCACCAAGGTCTCGACGGCGTGCGATCGGTGCTATGCCGAGCGGATCGCGCTGCGGTTCGGCAGGAGTTTTGACCTGGCGCTCCACCCGGACCGCCTGGAGATGCCGTTACGCTGGCGAAGGCCTCGGAGGGTGTTCGTCAACTCCGTGTCGGACCTGTTCCACCGGGATGTTCCCTGGGGATTCGTTGACCAGGTGTTCGGCGTCATGGAGGCGGCCGGGCATCACACCTACCAGCTGCTGACCAAGCGCAGCTCCACCATGAGGGATTATCTGCGGTCGAGGTACGCCGGCAGGGGGTGTCCAGCTCACATCTGGTGTGGTGGTCGGTCGAGGACCGGAAAACCCTGGTCAGGGTGAAGCATCTGCCGGAAAATCCGGGGGGCTGTGCGTTTCCTGTCGTGTGAGCCCCTTGTTGCGCCCCTTGGGCGGTCGGCTGAGGGGGTTCCGCCTGGGTGATTGTTGGAGGAGATCCAAGCCTGGTCCAAGGCCGATGCCGGTGGACTGGGTTAGGGAAGTGCGGGACCTGTGCCGGCGGCTTGGTGTAGCGTTCTTCTTCAAGCAGTGTGGAGGGGATATCCGAACCAAATACGAACGGACCCACACACTGCAAGCATCCTGGGATTGGAAACATCGTCAGGGCATGGGATTGCTCTTTAGTTCGTAGTGTGAGAAGCACGAAGGGTCGCAGGGGACGCTATTTGTGTAAGCAGATTTCGCGACGGATATGATGAAAGCTAACCAGAGTCCCCACTATCTAACCTGTAGCGGGCGACATGTGATGCTCTCCGGCGAAGCAGATTGGAGGAGTGAATCCTGGAAAGCGCTGCCATCGTCTCACCCTAGTGTTGCGGTCAGCGCTGTCAGTCACTTATGATACAAATTATGATACACAACTCATATAATGTCATTAAATGTAGCTAACTACAAAGATACTTGGAGCGGGCGATGGGATTCGAACCCACGACTCTTTGCTTGGGAAGCAAATCCTCTACCACTGAGTTACACCCGCCCCCGGAAGGGCTGGTAGGCTAGGAGGCACCGAGGAAAACTTCGTTGGCGATGTCCATAGCGCCACGGGCGAAGGGTATGCCGGCGTAGAGCGTCATGTGACCAAACACCTCGATAACCTGGTCCTGCGTTAACCCGATATTCAAGGCACCCCGAATGTGGCTGCGAAGGGGACCCTCACGGCCCAACGCCCCCAGACATGCCATGGTACAGATACAGCGGCTGGGAAGATCAAGTCCTGGTCGAGTCCAGGTCGCACCCCAGTAGTATTCTCCGGTGGTACGCCCCAATTCCCTCTCCGCTTGGGTCGGTGGAGCCGGGCGAGCCGAGGAGGTAGTTCCCATGTATTTTCGCCGGAGCTCGTCGCCTCGTTGGAACAGGCTATCGGGGTCCTCACTGGTATCGTGGATGCGAGTTGGGGTGAACTCTATCCCCCGCTCTTCAAATACCGCCTTGCACAGTGCCAGCGCCTGGATACCCGCCGGCACTCCGCTGTACCAGGTGTCATGGATGATCAACTCCACTATCTGTTCAGGGGTCAGTCCCACGTTCAGTGCGTTGCTCAAGTGCCTCTTCAGCTGAACTTCCCGGGTCATTACGATCAGACACGACAGCGTGATCATCTCTCGTTGCACAGGAGTGAGCGCTGGCCGCCTCCAAATAATGCCGAAAAGCGCTTCACCCAATATTCTCTCCAGGTCCGGAGCGATATCCCATGCTCCGGGCGACGAGCCTCCGGTGTCTTGGCCGCCTCCAAACATCCGCCGCGTTTCCTGTCCCAGTTCATAGCGATCATCCAGTTCGCTCATAGCATGCCTCCCTAGCGTTCCTGTTTGAATTCAAAGCGCAAGCAGCGTCAGCTAGTATTCTAGCTGGCGCCACTGCTCCCCACGAGCCTTATGTTGTCTTCCTGTACTGCTGCGCCTAGAGCTCTACGCCTTGCATTGAGAGCCTGGTCATCTGGGCCGCGTCACACACCACAGTCCAGCGGTAGCACCGCTGGTGAGGCCAACGTTGCGGGACCCCGCTAAGCCCGTGGTCGGGTCTTCTCTCGGCGATGGCGCTTTCGGTCGAGGGCAGAGAGGTCCATTTTGCGAAGGCGCAGATTTTCCGGCGTTACCTCCAGCAGCTCACCGTCGGCAATGAAGGCAAGAGCCTCTTCCAGGCTCAAGGTCACGGTGGCTCTCAGGCGCTTGGCCACGTCGGCAGTTGACGAACGCATATTGGTCAGCTTCTTTTCCTTGCATACATTGATTTCGATGTCTCCTTCCCGGGGATGGGAGCCAACAATCATACCTTCGTAAACCCTGACGCCCTGGTCGATGAATGTATCGCCCCTGCCTTGGGCATTGAGCAGTCCGTGGACGACGGCCACGCCGCTCTCCGATGCCACAAGCGCAGCGCTTCGTTTAGATTTAATTTCACCCTCCATCGGCCGGTAAGAGGAGAAGACGTTGCTTTTCACTCCGTCGCCCCGGGTGATGCGGTTGAAGAAAGCGTTGAATCCAATAAGGCCTCTCGTGGGTATCTCATACTCCAGGTGGACATACCCATCCCCGCTATACCGCATATCCCGGTGCTTGGCCAGGTGGGCGGACAGGTATTCGCTCAACGGGCCCAAGTGGTCCTCGTGGGTGGTGACGTTGAGAATCTCGTAGGGCTCGTGTGTCTTTCCGTTAATCTCCTTGTTGACGGGCGTGGGCCGAGACACTTGAAACTCATACTGCTCGCGTCGCATGGTTTCAACCAGGATGGACAAGTGCAGCTCCCCACGACCGGCGACCACAAACACATCTGGGCTGGAGGTGGGCTCTACCCTCAGGCTGACGTTGGTCCTGAGTTCCCGCATCAGCCTTTCGTGGAGGGTGCGGGAGGTACAGTGCGTACCCTCCTTCCCCATGAAGGGTGAGGTGTTGACGCTAAATGTCATTCTCACCGTCGGTTCTCCGATGTCGATAGACGGAAGCGCTTGCGGATTCTCAGGAGAGGCTATGGTGTCGCCAATGCACACTCCCTCGGGACCGGTAATAGCTACTATGTCCCCGGCATGAGCTTCAGTCACCGCTACCCGGTCCATGCCGTGGAAAACAAAAATATGCTCCACGGTGTGGGTGGCGAAGGCGTCGTCGCAGCTCAGCAAGGCCACTTTGTCCTGCATCCTCATCATGCCGTTGGTGACCCTGCCCACGGCAACCTGGCCGAGGTAATTGTCGTAGTCGAGGGCGGCAACCAGCATTTGCAGCGGGGCGTCCGGGTCGCCCGTGGGTGGAGGCACCGAATCCAGGATCGCTTCAAAGAGAGGCTTCATATCCGCCCCCGGCACCTCCAGGCTCGAAGTCGCGTAACCATGCCGTGCCGAGGCGTACAGCACCGGATAATCCAGTTGTTCCACGGTGGTGGCAACCTCCAGGAACAGGTCCTGGACCATATCGACGACTTCTGCCACCCGCGCTTCAGGGCGGTCTATCTTATTGATAACCACCAGAGGATTGACCCTCTGGCGCAGGGCCTGGCGTAGCACATAGGTGGTCTGGGGCATAGGGCCGTCCACCGCGTCGACCAGCAGCAAGCACCCGTCGGCCATATTCATGACGCGTTCCACTTCGCCGCTGAAATCGGCATGCCCCGGTGTGTCTATTACATTTATTCTGACCTCGCCGTATGACACTGAGGCGTTCTTGGCCAGAATTGTGATGCCTCGCTCCCGCTCCAACGGGTTGTTGTCCATGATCAGCGTGCCCACCTGTTGGTGAGCGCGAAAGACCTTGCCCTGTTTCAGCAACGCGTCGACCAGGGTGGTCTTCCCGTGGTCTACGTGAGCAATAATGGCAAGGTTACGAATGTAGTTGTTATAGCAGTCAGTCAATCTTAATCACCTGGTATTTTATGATAACAGGATGGGGAAGGCTGATTGGGCCTTAATCCGGCCATTGACCTCTCAGGTCTCCGAGTGTCCCACTCTTGCTGGTTGCATACAGCAAAGCGTGAATTCTCATTGGTCATTACAGTAGGTATACACAGTTGGGTGACACCAGGTATTCATAGCGGGAAGGTGGATATCTTGGAGCGGGTGATGGGATTCGAACCCACGACTCTTTGCTTGGGAAGCAAATACTCTACCACTGAGTTACACCCGCCCAGGGTGCGGGTTTGTGCGTTAGAGAGCTTCGCTGCCAACCTGCTCAGATAGCATGCCATCCAGGATTCGCTCCATTGCCATAGTATGACTGCAAATGGACCTGAGCTGGAAGGAAGAGCAGTCGCACTGCCAAGCGCCGCTATCGTAGCTGACCTTGTAGATGCTGTGGTTTCCCCTGAAGGAAGCGGTGAAGCTTTCCAGGCTTACCCGCCCTTTCTCTTCTGCGTAGTCCCGTGCCTTCTGCACCTTGCTGATCATGTTCGAGTTCATGCCGCCTCCGACATCTATCTCACAACCCAAGAGATTCTATGTCAACGAGATTCCTGGGTCAATGACCGCAGCAGAACTCCCGAGGGTGTCCCGAACTCGGTGTTGTGTATTATGTACTGTACGCAGCAGTTGATATATATTTGGATTCACAACCTTAAGGGCAATTTCGGGAGGGTGAATGGAAGGCGACCTGATCAGGCAGAGGTTCCTGGAATTTTTCCAAAGCAAAGGCCATAGCATCATGCCCAGCGCATCCCTGATCCCCGCGGGCGACCCCACTTTGCTGTTCACCAGCGCAGGCATGGTGCCCTTCAAGCCTTTCTTTATGGGCGAGGCTACGCCTCCCTCTCGCCGCCTCACTTCCTCCCAAAAGAGCTTCAGGACCACCGACGTCGATGAGGTGGGAGACCATAAGCACCTGACCTTCTTCGAGATGCTGGGGAACTTCAGCATTGGAGACTATTTCAAGAAACAGGCAATCGCCTTTGCCTGGGAATTCGTAACCGGAGAGTTTGGCCTAGCCCCCGAGCGCTTATACGTAACTATCTACACCGACGATGATGAGTCCTACGGGTACTGGCGGGAAGATATAGGGGTCCCCCGCGAACGCATTTACCGGTATGGCGACACGGACAATTGGTGGGGGCCTGCGGGAAAGGAAGGTCCCTGCGGCCCTTGCAGCGAGATCCACTACGATGGAGGCCTAGAATTCGGGTGCGGCACCACCGAATGTCATCCGAACCATGACTGCGAAAGGTTCGTCGAGCTTTGGAACCTGGTATTCATGCAGTTCTACCAGGACCTGGACGGCGTGCGCACACCATTGCCCGCTCCCAGCATAGATACCGGAATGGGATTGGAACGGGCGGCAGTGGTACTCCAAGGTAAGCGCAACCTGTATGAGATCGACCTGTTCCAGCCGATTATCAGCCAGGTCTGCGACCTCACCGGGACCATCTACGGCACAGACCAAGACACGGACTACGCCATACGGGTAGTCGCAGAGCATGCGCGCAGCGCAGCCTTCCTCATAGGAGATGGCGTCGTTCCCAGCAACGAGGGGAGAGGGTATGTCCTGAGGCGTATTATCCGCAGGGCCATTCGCCACGGCCGCCGCTTGGGCCTCGAAGAGGCGTTCCTGGAGCGGGTGGCCGGATCGGTTATCGAAAGATTCGGGAACTCATACCCGGAGCTGGAGACGAACCGCAGCTTCATTTTCAAGGTATTAGCCTTGGAAGAGGGGCGCTTTGCCCAGACCTTCGAGCGGGGCAGCGACATTCTCGACCAGATGATTCGCACCCGTGGGGAAGACCAACGGAGGATGCAGGGCATCCAGGGAAGGGCGGACACGGATCTGGCTACGCTGCTACAGGGGACCTACACCCCGGCAAACGTCGGCGCCGATGTGACGGGAGTGGGCACCGACGATGCCAGGGGTTCTCGTTCCGGTGCGCTGGAGGGTCAGTACATCGGAGCTCGCCTCTATTATGAAGCGGTGGCTGAGATTATTGGAGACACCTTCGTAAATGGCGCATTCATTGGACCCCAAACAGACCCAGGAACGGGGCCCCCGGAAAACCTCGACAAGTACATCGAGGATCATCGGCAAGCTGTGGAAAGGCTCGTAGATCTTATTACTGGGTCGGAAGCCTTTGCCCTGTATGACACCTACGGATTTCCACCGGAACTCACCGCCGAAATTGCTCTTGAGCACGGGCTAGACGTCGATATGAACGGCTTCCAGAAGGCCATGCAGGCCCAGCGGGAGCGTGCCCGTGCAGCCCATAGCTTCTCGGGAGCTATGGAGATTGTCTCCACATACGAGAACTTGGGCATCGGTGCGGTGGAATTTGTTGGGTACGAGAACTTGTCCCAGGAGACCAGCGTTGCAGCCCTGCTGGTGGATAAGGTGCCCGTAGGGTCTGCAGTTGCCGGTCAGCAGGTGGAAGTGGTCCTGGCTGCGACCCCCTTTTATGCAGAGGGAGGCGGCCAGGTGGGAGATTGCGGGACCATCATGGGGCCTAACGGGTGGGCGCGCATCGAAGACACCCAATCCCCTGTGGCCGGACTGGTCGTGCATTCGGGCACAATCGAGGAGGGGGACATTACCATGGGCGAGCAGGTGAGCGCCAGGGTCGATCCCCGGAAGCGTCAGGATGCCGCCAGGAACCATAGCGGCACCCACATTCTCCATGCTGCTCTCCGCCAGACCTTGGGTCCCCATGTGCGTCAGGCAGGTTCCCACGTTGCTCCAACCCGGCTCCGGTTTGATTTCAGCCACGTCAGTCCCCTCTCCGGCGACGACCTGCTGGAAGTGCAGGGCCTTGCCAATAGTAAAATTCAGGAGAACCTGGGGGTGACAACCAGGGAATCCACCTTCACTGAAGCGGTAAGTGAGGGCGCTCTCGCCTTTTTTGGCGATCGATACGGCGACGCTGTGCGCATAGTGGAAATGTCCAACGGCGAACGCTTCAGCATGGAAGTGTGCGGCGGTACCCATGTTGCCGCCACGGGGCAGATCGGTCCCCTCTTTGTGCTGGGTGATTTCAGCATAGGGGGCGGGATGCGTCGCATCGAGGCTGTAACGGGCCAGGGCGCGGAGATGCTGTTCCAGGAACGGAGCCTTCTCCTGGAATCCCTTTGCAAAAAGCTGCAGACCCCAATGAACGACCTGGACACCCGCATTGACACCTTCATGGACGAAATGGAGCGACTGCGACGACAGGTCGCGTCCCTGGAGCGGGAAAGCTTGGGGAGAGAAGCGTCCGTTCTCCTTCAAGGGGTGCAGCGCATAAACGGCGTTCAGTTGGTCGCCTCCCGCACTTCTGCCAGCAGCGTGGATGCCATGCGGGAGATGGGAGACCGCCTCAAAGGGCAGCTATCCAGCGCCGCCATCGTTCTGGGTGCGGTGCAAGAGGGCCGCCCGGTGGTCATTGCCATGATGACACCCGATCTGGTAAGCCGAGGCCTGCATGCGGGCAACATGGTCAAGGAGCTTGCCAGAGTGATGGACGGAGGCGGCGGCGGCAGGCCCGATTTCGCCCAAGCTGGAGGAAAAAGGGCCGATAAGCTGGAAGATGCTATCCAGTTCGCCAGGGCCGTCATCGAAAGGCAGATGATACCCTGACGGTCCTGTGCCTAGACGTGGGAGACCGGCGAATAGGCTTGGCTGTCAGTCCAGGGGACCTCATGACGGCAGTGCCCGCAGGATACATCCAGCGTTCCAAGCTCAAAGAAGATATCGGCCAGGTGCTGAAAGAGGCATTCGCGAGGAGTGTGTCCGAGATAGTGGTCGGCATTCCCTACGCCCCGGATGGAGGCATGGGCCTTCAAGCACGGAAGACCCTCCGGTTTATCAATGCGCTTCGGCGGCAGATCAGTCTGCCCATTACCCAGGTTGGTGAAGAGTACTCCACCGCGGAGGCGACCAGGCAGATGGGTCCGGTTGGAAGGATTCGAAGCAAGAGCAAAGGGGATATAGATGCCGCCTCCGCGACGGTAATCCTACAAGACTACCTGGACCAAAAAGCGAGAAACAACCCGTCTTGACTGCCCTTCTTGACTGAAGGATAAGGACGGGATAGCATTTAGTTTGCTATACTAGTAAGGGTACCTAGGGCCAACGGATACCCGAAATCAAGTGTAAAGCTGAGAGGGGGAACCGCGAACCAATGACGTACATCATAACCGAGCCGTGCGTGGGGGTTAAGGATGGAGCTTGTGTAGATGTTTGCCCGGTGGACTGCATCTACACAACCGATGAAGACGACTTCTTCATGATCAACCCGGACGAGTGCATTGACTGCGCTGCATGCGAGCCGGTCTGCCCCGTTACCGCCATATTCGCCGAGGACGCGGTGCCGGAACAGTGGAACAGCTACATACCCATGAACTACGACTACTTCAAGAACAAGGACCTATCCACCCTGAAGACCCACCTGTAAACCCTGGAACGAGGGCTCCCAAGACGCATCGGTCGGGTTAGTTCTGTCCCAGGGCTAGGATCCTGGGCTAATGTGCCATGAGTGAACAGTTGGAGAAAGTCCAAGGAAGCAACCTTGGACTCTCTTGTTTTGGTCGTTTATAGCCTGGGGATGTATTCGGTTGGCCACATCGAGCTATTTAGTCATTTTTTAAGAAATTGTTTTGACAGCGCTGTTCAGTCCATCTACTATCCTCCCAATCTGACCTCAACCGGTCAATGAAGGCAGCGGTCGAATGAACGACGGCGAACGGGATGTGCGGAGGCAACGACTGGTAAATTCAGCAAAGCGCTCCTTCGCTTCCAATGGCTTTCATGCAACCAGCGTATCCCTGATTGTCCAGGAAGCCGGTATAGCACGAGGCACCTTCTACTTGCATTTCGACAACAAGCTCCATCTCTTTGAGACCCTGCTGGACTCGTCCCTCCAGAACCTCAGGGACCAGATCAGGCCCATCACCTTGGAACCAGGCGCCCCTCATCCCCTGGAGCAGATACATGACAACCTCACCCGGGTCCTGGACCTTGTGCTGGCCGACCGGGACCTCTCGCGCATCCTGCTGAGCCAACCCGGCTCGACGAGCGAGATCGTAGAGTCCCGACTTTACGACTTCTACCAGCAGGTCGCCGATATGATCGAACGCTCTCTCATTCTTGGCATAACTCTGGACCTAGTGCGTCCCTGCGATACCCGCCTTACGGCATATTCCCTTATGGGAGCGGTGAGAGAGGTGGTGCACCAGATGACCATAGCGCCCACCAAAGAAACGGATGTGGAAAGAACCGTTCAGGAGCTGCTGGCATTCGGCTTGCGGGCGGTCCTGAAGGACGATCAGACAAGCTTCTTACATGAAAGAGACAGAGGACGAACCGCCAAGGTAAAGGCCAATCTTTAAGGGGTTATCCGATTACCATCCCCACGGTGTTTAGACGTGGGAGCAGTAATCAGAAGATTCGATATAGGGAGAGGTTCCCATGGTAGTGACCGAACATACATCTAGCAGCACAGAAAACAGTCCCGTTGGCACCCTTATGGTCGGATTGGATGTGGGTTCTACCACCGTCAAAGCGGTGGTGATGGACCCCTCAACCGACGAGATCCTCTGGAAGGACTACGAAAGGCACCAGACGAAACAGCCGGAGAAGGTGTTTGAGTTCCTTCAGCGGATCCGGGACGAGTTCACAATGCCCGACGAAAACTTCCGCATATTCATCACCGGCAGCGGTGGTGGGATGCTGAAGGAATACATCGGCGCCAAGTTCGTCCAAGAGGTCAACGCCGTCTCCCTGGCCGTGGAACACCTCTACCCTGAAGCAGGCTCCGTTATAGAGCTGGGGGGCCAGGATGCCAAGATAATCATATGGTTCAGCGATCCGGAAACGGGAACGAAGCGCAAGGTCCCCAGCATGAACGACAAGTGCGCCGGGGGAACCGGCGCGGTGATAGACAAGATCAACGCCAAGGTCCAGCTCACCGGCGAACAGCTCCAGGCGCTGGAATACTACGATGTCAAGCTTCATCCCGTGGCCGGCAAGTGCGGGGTTTTCGCCGAAACCGACATCAATGGGCTCCAGAAGAACGGAGTGCCGGCTCCCGAGCTTATGGCATCCCTCTTCGAAGCCATAGTCCAGCAGAACCTCAGCGTTCTGACCCGGGGAAACACCCTCCGTCCAACGGTGCTCCTTCTGGGAGGGCCCAACACCTACATCCCGGCGATGCGGGACTGCTGGAAAAACAACATTCCAAAGATTTGGGAAGAACGAAATGTTCCCATTCCTGATGGCGTGGACCCGAGGGATCTCATAATCGTTCCTGAAAACGCCCAGTACTATGCTGCCATCGGTTCAGTGCTCTACGGGAAGACGGAAGACCCCGACATCGGCACGTTCACGGGCACCAAGGTCCTTGAGGAGTTCATCGAGGTGGGCCGCACCCAGATGCGGGAGGCTTCAGGGGACGTTGGCTTGTCCAGAACGAAAGAGGAGCTGGAGGAGTTCAAGAGGCTATTTGCTCGGAAGCCCTGGGAACCCGCCAGATTCGAAGTCGGGGAAGAAGTCCAGGCATTTGTTGGCATTGACGGAGGCTCTACCTCCACTAAGGCAGTGCTTATGGACCATGAGGGCAGCCTCATGGCCACCGCCTACCAGCTCTCCAAGGGTAACCCGCTGGCCGACACCCAGGATATCCTCAAAGAGCTACGGGAATACGTGGAAGGGCAGGGCGCCATCCTTAAGATTATGGGGGTTGGCACCACCGGCTACGCCAAGGATATGCTCAAGGAGTCTCTGGGCGCCGACGTCGCCATAGTGGAAACGGTGGCCCACACCAAGTCCGCCCTCCACTACTACAAGGATGTGGACGTTATCGTCGATGTGGGCGGCCAGGATATCAAGGTGATCGTCCTTAAGGGCGGCAAGGTCAAGGACTTCAAGCTGAACACCCAGTGTTCAGCCGGCAACGGCTATTTCCTCCAGAGCACCGCCGCAAGGTTCGGCTATTCGGTTGCGGAGTACGCGGACGTTGCCTTCGACGCTGAGCGTCTGCCGGTCTTTGGTTATGGGTGTGCCGTGTTTATGGAGACGGACATCGTGAATTTCCAGCAGCTCGGCTGGGAAAAGCGAGAGATCATGGCCGGCCTGGCAAAGGTGCTGCCGAAGAACATCTGGCTGTACGTGGTGGCCGAGCCCAATCTTAACAAGTTCGGAACGAATTTCATTCTTCAAGGTGGCACGCAGCACAACCTGGCGGCCGTCAAATCCCAATACGACTTCATAAAGTCCAAGGTCCCCAACTGCACCATCAAGGTGCACCAGTTCACCGGGGAAAGCGGCGCTATTGGCGCCGCCCTGGAAGCCATCAGGGTTGCAGCCGAGAGGGACTCATCTTTCATCGGCTTGGAATCGGCAGAAAACCTGGAGTTCGTTGCCACCAGGGATGAATCCACCCGGTGCAGCTTCTGCAAGAACAAATGCTTGCGCACGTACATCGATACCACCTCGCCCGAAGGGGAGACCAACCGTTTCATCATCGCCACTTGCGAAAAGGGCACGGTGGAGAAGATGGACGATATGAAGGTCATCAAGGCCAAGCTGGATGCGATACGCAAGGCCAACCCCAACTTTGTGGAGAAGGCTTCCACCGAGGCATTTCGCAGCTTCAGCCCCCCCAAGGTCGCTTCCATGCAGGACGATGTGGAAGAGGCGCAGGCCGAGAGTGGCCGCCGGTGGTTCAGGTCCCTCTTCCACAAGCCAGAGACACCCGCTGTGGTCAAAGCCTCTCCGGAGGTGCGCAAGCTTAGGGAAGAGATCAGGATCGCCATGCCCCGCGTGCTGAACATGTACACCCTCTCGCCCCTTTTCTCCGCTTACTTCGAAGCCTTGGGGGTCAACTTCCGGCACATCACCTACTCCGAGTACACCGATCCGTTGATGTGGTACAAAGGTTCCCGCCGGGGTTCCATCGACCAGTGCTTCCCCAGCAAGGTTACCATAGCCCATGTTCACAACCTGGTTTACGACTCCAAGGACAAGCCGGACATCATCTTCTTCCCTATCATCAACAAGATGCACACTGAGCTTGTGAATACCGTCGACACGGCTGCCTGTCCTACCGTCGCCATCAGCCCAGAGGTTGTCAAAGCAGCCTTCACCAAGGAAGGAGACATCTTTGCCGAGCAGGGTATCCGGTACGTTGCCCCTTCGTTGGACTTGTCCAACTGGGAGTTGTTCAAGGTCCACATGCACGACTGCTTCAAGGACATCCTGGGTGTGACCGAACAAGAGAACGAGGAGGCCCTCGATACGGCATTTAAAGTCTGGCGCCGTTATTTCGAAGTGTCTCTCAGGACCGAAGCCCGAAAGGTGCTCGATAAGTTGGAGGCGGAAGGCAAGCTGGGAGTGGTCATGCTGGGACGTCCCTACCACAATGACCCGGGTCTCAATCACGAGATCATGGTTGAAATCCAGAAGAAGGGGTACCCCATCTTCAGCGTGGACTCCCTGCCCCAGGATCCGGATATCTTAGAAAGGCTCTTCGGAGACGAGGTGAGAGCTGGCATCATCAGCGACCCCATGGACATCACCGATGTCTGGAAGAATGCCTACAGCGAAAACTCCAGCAAGAAGGTCTGGGGAGCCAAGTATGTGGCGCGCCATCCCAACCTGGTAGCCATTGACCTGTCCAGCTTCAAGTGCGGCCACGATGCTCCCATCTACAACACCATCGAGAACATTATCGAAGCATCCACTACCCCCTACTTCACCTTCCACGACATTGACGAGAACAAGCCGACCGGCTCCATAAAGATACGTGTGGAGACCATCGACTACTTCCTTGCCCGCTACCAGGAGCACCTGCAAAAGCAGAAGACCTCGGAAACCGAGCTTGAGCAGATGGTTGCCGCTTACCAAAAGCACCTGGAAGCCTCCAGCGCAAAAGCTCAGGAGAAACTTGAGAGCGGGGGCCATATCGCCTTCACCGGCAACGACTCCCGCCCTGCAAGCTCAGGCAGGAGGGCCGAAGGCGAGCACGAGCATGGCGCCGAAGGTTGGGTCCCCTTGTCCCTAAACGGAAATGGAAGCAAGGACCCGCTGATCGTATCGGGTCCCCTCTCAGCCAGCCAATCGAAGGATGACGAAAGCGTTGTCTCCGACGCGTATGATCAGATACGCGCCTCTAACACGGCAGGAGATGACCCCGAAGAAGAATTAGCCAGCGGGTCTGCGAGCTGCGGTTCGCCATTCCAGGACTATCAGAAGAAAGCATTCGAGCGCCCGGACGGTTTATACAACCCGCGGACGGAAGGGCAAAAAATGCCTCACCTCCATGGAAGCTCGCCGGTCCAACTTGTCGATATAGAGTTGCCCAACGGAAACGATCATCAGTCCACCGATGGGGAGATAGTCCACCTGCTGAATTTCAGCCTGCCAGAAGTCGTCCCCGTCGAGGACAAGGTAGAAGAGCTCATCGAAGCCGACTAATTGCCCAACTACTGCAAGGAGGTTACAAGCATGGCACAGGCAATGGACAAGCAGGAGATCGAAGCGAAGACCCGCGAGTACGAAGCCAAACTGCGGGCCGAGATGGGGCTGGAAACCAAGCAGGTTGACCATTTTTTGAAGCCCTTGGAACGGGCCTGGACCAAGGACCAGAAGGACTCCACGACCATCCTGTTCGGCGGGCTGACAAAGGCCCACGAAGAGATGGCGTCCTACGCAATGACGGGCTTGGGCTATAACCTGCGCATCCTGCCGACACCGGACAACGATTCCCTTTCAGTGGGGAAAGAGTATGGCAACCGGGGCCAATGCAATCCTACCTATTACACCGTTGGAAACCTGGTGAAGTACCTCAAGGACCTCAAGGAAGCCGGTGAAGAAGATATAGAGGACAAGTACGTTTTTGTGACGGCGGGAGCCTGCGGCCCCTGCCGCTTCGGGATGTACGAAGCCGAATATCGCAAGGCCCTCCGCGACTCGGGTTTCGACAAGTTCAGGGTGCTTCTATTCCAGCAGTCAGGCGGGTTCAAGCAGAGCGACGGGGACAACGCCCTGGAGCTGAACACCAAGTTTGCCATCACCTTGCTGAAGTCCATCATGGTCGGCGACATGATCAACGACCTGGGCTACCAGATTCGGCCATACGAAGTGAACAAGGGGGAAACCAACAAGGTCATAGCCGAGGCAAAGGAGCTGATGGGCGAGACCCTCAGGGACGGAAATTCGGTCTTCCGGGCCCTCCGCAAGGTCAGGAAAATGTTCGGCGCCATCAGGGTGGACTACTCCCGGATAAAGCCCAAGGTGAAGATTACCGGGGAGTTCTGGGCCCAGACCACAGAAGGCGACGGAAATTACCACATGTTCGAGTGGCTGGAATCCGAAGGCGCCGAGGTGCAAGTGGAGCCTATCGGCACATGGATCGACTACCTGATCTGGTCAGCCAAGCACACCGCCGAAGAGAAGATGGCCGTGGACCCAACCAAGAAGAAGACCATCAGGAAGCTCCGGGTGGCCCAGAGGGCATACCGTCTCTGGTACGGCCTCTATCGATGGGGCTTGGGATTCAGGACCGACTCACTGCCCAACCAGCGAAAGCTGGCCGAATATGCCAAGGCCTATTACAACACTCACCTGAAGGGCGGAGAAGGCCACCTAGAGATCTCCAAGAACATCATGGCAGTGAAGGAGAAGCACTCCCAGATGGTCATCTCCCTCAAACCCTTCGGCTGCATGCCCAGCACCATGAGTGATGGCGTACAGAGCCGGGTCGTGGCCGACTACAAGGACTCTATATACATTCCCATTGAGACCTCTGGCGACGGAGAAGTCAACGTCAAGAGCCGGGTGCAGATGAAACTGTACGAAGCCAAGATGAAGGCGCGGGCGGAAGTCCAGGGGGTCCTCGACCATCACAAGGTCACCATGGAGCGGGTGCGGGAATACAGCGCCAAGCACCCCCGATACAGCAATGCCCTGCACAAGGTCCCCCATCACCACGGCATTAGCACTGCCTCCAACCTTGTCGCTGAGGTAGCTCCCCACATCAAGAACTAGGTCCCATAGGAGAACACAGCCCTTGAAACCCCAGCCGTTTCGGCTGGGGTTTCTTTCTAGAACCGTGCCCGGGCGCGGGATGTTCCCCAGGAGTCCCTTGTATCCTGGCTGGTTGTGGGCATATCATAAAAGAAGGCAGTTCCGTCGGTGTATTCATCCTTCCGACTGCACCTCGGTCCTTCCTGGTCTGTTATATCCAATGGGACGGTGACTTTGGTTACAGAGCAGGCAACCCGGTTTAGCTTGGAGAGACTGCTGCGCGCGGTCGTCCTCTCCGTAGTGGTCACCGCGGGCCTGGTGTTGATGTTCGGCGTAGTGGGCCTGATCATCGCCGTCGGCGGGAATTTCCTCACAGATTTTATAGGCTGGGCAGGGCTGATTATTGGGGTGGTGCTGACCCTGTTCGGCCTGTGGCTGCTCATCACCCGCAACAAGATTTATTCCGGCGCAGCGCAACGCCTTGCTAGCAGGATCGACCCCGGACGTTCCTCCAGCCTCAAGGCCTTCTTCCTATTCGGTATTGCTTACGGAATCGCTTCTCTCAGCTGCGCGTTGCCCATCTTTCTCGCGGTGGCAGTGAACGCCTTGACGGCGGGAGAGTTCTTGAGTGGGTTGCTACGCTTCGTTAGCTACGCCCTGGGTATGGGAACGGTGCTCATGCTCTTGACGATAAGCACTGCTCTGTTCAAAGGGGCGGTCAACAATTATGTCAAAAAACTGATGCCCTGGGTGGAACGCATCAGTCCAGTTCTGGTGATCCTGGCGGGGCTCTTCATCATCGCCTATTGGCTCACCATCGGAGGGTTGGGGGAAAATGTTCCCATGATTCCAGGTTCAGAGACCCTGGTAGAAGAGGTCATCAGTTTCGTTTCTAACAATGGAGAATCGGTCATTTCAGCCCTGCCGGTAGCCCACTCCTTTGGATCGGGAATGATCGCTACAATCAATCCCTGCGGGTTCGCCCTTCTCCCCGCATACCTTTCCCTTTTCCTCGGAAGGTCCGAGATGGAGGCCACCAGGAGAGAGGTGCGCGGGCAGGCAAGTGGGTCCCAGGCGGACTAGAAGGCCACTTATCCACAGTAGAGATGACTCTAAGCCTTGATTATTGCAGGAGGTCCGTACGATGCTCAACGATATGAAGTGCCTATTCGTCGTGATGATGGACGTGGACGAGGACAAGGAGGCCGATTTCAACCGGGTCTATGATGAAGAGCACATCCCTATCCTCCTCCAGGTTCCCGGCGTAATCGACGCCGCCAGGTTCAAGACATCCAGCGAAGGGGCGCCGAAGTACGTCGCGATCTACGAGGTCGAGAACGCCGATGTGCCCGAGAGCGACGCCTTCAGGGAGGCTTCCGACGTGGGAGATTGGGCCCCCAAGATTCGGCCTTTCACCAAGAACCGCTCCCGGATCATCTACGAACGTATCTAAGGCACGATGTTATGGCCCCTTGTTCCAGATTGACAATGCCGCAGGGGCCTAAGTAGAATCGGCAAATAAGAGGAGGTGAGCGATGGACCCCTTCAAGGTAAGAGCCTACTACGATTTTCGTTGACCCTATGTGTATAACGCAGCCATGTGGCTTGCGAACGTCAAGAAGGCATACGGGGATGAGATTGACATCGACTGGAAGCCCTTCATGCTCGCCCAGATCAACAGCCAGGAAGGGCCGGACTGGAAAGCTTGGGAGCAGACGGAAGATACTCCCAGCCTGGGACTTACAGCCTTCCGGGCTGGGGCCGCCGCTCAGCGGCAGGGGCGTCAGCAGTTCGAAGAGTTCCAGCTAGCCATGCTCCGGGCCAGGCATGAAGACCGCCGGGACCTCTCGGATGTGGAAGTCGTCCTGGAGATCGCCGAGCGAGCCGGCTTGGACATGGCCAGATTCAGGGAAGACTTGGCTGATGACAGCATCATGCAGGACTTGGCCGAAAGCCACACCGAGGCTGTTGACCAGTACGGCGTGTTCGGCGTCCCCACCTTCGTCTTCCCTAATGGCAACACCGCCTTCCTCAAGACCTATAACCCTCCGGAAGAGGAAGCTGTGCCGATGTTTGAGGAGATCTCCGGGGTGATGGGGCGGTGGAAGTGGGTTGCCGAGGTCAAGAGACCCCAGCCCCCGTGGCCCAGGGGAGTATTCGACTAAGATTACTCCCTTGCAGCAACATCCCCTGGAACAAAAGCTGGGTATCAGGTTTCGAGACCCCGGGTTGCTGGAGCAAGCGCTGGTGCATCCGTCCTTCTCCAACGAGAGGACCCTTGACCAGGGACCCGCGGACTCCTATGAACGCCTGGAGTTCCTCGGCGATTCCGTCCTGGGAGCATGCGTGGCTTGGGACCTTTTCGACAGGTGCCCCCAGCTGACGGAAGGGGAGTTGACCCGCCTCCGGTCCTTGCTGGTCCAGGGTCCTACCCTTGCCTTGGTCGCACGACGGTTCGATCTGGGCCTCCATCTTATGCTGGGCAAGGGTGAAGCAGCGACGGGCGGACACGACCGGGATTCCATCCTCGCAGCAGCCTTCGAAGCGGTAGTAGGGGCGATCTGGATAGATGCGGGATTCGATGCCGCCCGACGTTTCGTTTCCGATGCCCTCGGGAAGGAGACCGATCACCTCCTGAGTGCCGGCATACCCCAGGACCCCAAGTCCAGGCTCCAGGAAGTTGTGCAGCAGATGAGCAAGGCGCCTCCCCATTACCAGTTGGTGAGCGCCGAAGGCCCCGATCACGCAAAGTCCTTCGAAGTTGAAGTGCTGATAAACGGCGAGGTCATGGGACGGGGCAGAGGGACCAGGAAACTGGACGCCGAAAAAGAGGCAGCCCTCCAAGCCCTGGGCACCCTGGATTCCTTGGAGGATGGCCAAGAGTGCGACCCAGTCTAGATTCTCATGCTTGATTTCTTCAGGAGAGATGAGGCCAAGAACAAGCAGCGCACCCAGGAAGGGGTGCGTCGCAGCCGCGAGACCTGGTTCGGCAAGATCATGGGGGTGCTCCGCAACTCAAGAATGGACGATGAAGTGTGGGAGGAGCTGGAGGAGATACTGGTCTCTGCCGACCTTGGTGTGGACACCTCCCTGGACCTGATTGCCAAGCTCAAGGACAGGGCGGCACGGGAGCATATGGGCGAACCTCAGCAGGTCATCCAGGACCTGAAAGACGAGCTGATTGCCTCCCTCGCTCACGGCGGGCCCGAGGAGCATGGGAATGGTCCCGAATATGGCGCATCTCCATATGTCATCCTGGTGGTTGGAGTCAATGGGGTGGGCAAGACCACGAGTATTGCCAAGCTGGCCCACCAGTTCCAGGAACAGGGGAAAAGCGTCCTGATCGGGGCCGCGGACACCTTTCGAGCGGCCGCCACCCAGCAGCTACAAGTCCTTGGTTCCAGAATCGGCGTTGATGTGATAAGCCATCAACCGGGGGCCGACCCTGGGGCCGTCGCTTATGATGCTTACCAGGCAGCCAAGTCGCGGGAACTGGACGTGCTGATCATCGACACCGCCGGTCGCCTTCACACAAAGTCCAACCTTATGGAAGAGCTCCGGAAGATACAACGCATATTGGCGAGGCAAGACCCAACCGCTCCTCACCAGGTGCTCCTCGTGCTGGACGCTACCACCGGATACAATGGGCTGGCCCAAGCCAGGACATTCACCGAGGCTGTAGGGTGCACCGGTGTGTTTCTAGCCAAGTTGGACGGCACGGCACGTGGCGGGATAGTGATTGCGATACGCAACGAGCTGAATCTGCCTATATTGTTTATCGGGACTGGGGAGCAGGTGCAGGACCTCGTCCCCTTCGATGCCAGGGAGTTTGTGGAAGCGCTGCTGGAGCCTGTGCCCGCTTAGGGCCTGCAGCAAGCATGATCTCCAGCTAGAGACAGCCGTCCCTTGACCGACGCTCTTATCTGGCTCTTAACTATCGAGGCACTGGGGCTGGTCATTTTCCCCCTGGCTTTCCTCCTCTTCCGTCGTCTGCCCGATCGGGGATTCCTTCTGGCCAAGCCTCTGGGTCTTCTGCTGGGGGCCTATGCCCTGTGGGTGTTGAGCTTAGCCCACATCCTCCCAAATTCCCAGGCTGGCATCATCGGGATCGTGGCGGCGATGGCCCTGCTTTCGGGCTGGGTAGCAAAGACCCGGTGGCCCGAGATCCGGGCCTTCCTCTACGAGCAACGTTTAGCTCTCATCGCCGGGGAAGTGGTCTTCCTTGGTCTTTACTTCCTGTGGCTGACGGTCGCTTCAGGCTCCCCCGCCATTAACCACACCGAGAAGCCGATGGACTTCGCTTTCCTCAACTCCATCCTTCAGAGCAGCTACTTCCCCCCGGAGGACCCGTGGCTCGCCGGCCACTCCATCAGCTACTACTACTTCGGGCACATTACGATGGCCTTCCTCACAAAGCTGACAGCCATACCCTCCAACATCTCATATAACCTGGCCGTGGCCCTTGTTCCGGCAATGGTAGGGGCAGGGGCTTTCTCCCTGGTGTACAACATGGTGCGCCTGTCGGGCCCCACCCTGAAGAAGGGAGTGCTGTTCGCCCTGGCGGCCCCGCTGTTGCTGTGCCTGGTAGGTAACCTGGAGGGTGCGCTGGAGTTCGTTCATGCCAGAGGGTGGGGGTCCGACAGCTTCTGGCAGTGGGTGTCCATCAAGGGCTTGGAAGCCAATGTCACGCCAGATCAGGATCTCTTCCCTGACCGCCACTTGTGGTGGTGGCAGGGCACCAGGGTAATTGATACTGTCGTGGATGGGGCCAGCCTGGACTACACCATTACCGAGTTCCCCTTCTTCAGCTTCCTCCTGGGAGACCTCCATGCCCATATGCTCGCCTTGCCCTTCCTGATCATCGTGCTGGCCCTCGGCCTCAACCATTTTTGCAGCGAGAAAAGGGCAGGCCCCAGATGGATTCTCTCTAATCCATGGGAGGCGATGGTCATCGCCCTCGCCTTCGGTTCCCTAGCCTTTATCAACACTTGGGACTATCCCGTCTTTGTGGTATTTTTCGCCATTCTCGTGCTGCTCAAGAGCCAGATTGACTGGGGTGGGGACGGGCGAAGGGTTTGGGGGACGGCCCTTGCCATTATGGTGCCCATCCTTGCCGCATCGGTAGTGCTGTTCCTGCCCTTTTTCTTGTCCCTGCAGAGTCAAGCATCGGGAATTTCACCCTTGGGCAACCACAGCACCCGGCCCTTTTTCTTCTTCCTTATCTGGGGCCTGTTCCTCGTAATCTCCGGCGGCTTCCTGGCCAAGATTCTATGGCACAACTTCACAGCACTTGGGCGGGACACGCCCCACCAGTCCATAGTCACCACCCTGACGACGCTCCCTTTTCTGCTCTGGGCAGCCATACAAGCCTTGGGGATGTGGCTGGGACTGCACTTCCTCGGTGCGAATGGAGGGAACACCTTCATCGACCATGCGGGTGAATTAGGAACGCGTTTGCTCAAACTCCTCCCCGCAATAGTCGTGATTATCCTGGCTTCGTCCTTATTTCTGAGAGGAAGCTATGGGGTCGCCAATCGTATCCCTAACCTATCCCTGGTCATGTTTGGCTTGGCCTTATTTCTTCTGGCAGGAGTGGAGCTATTCTTTGTGGTTGACCTCTTCGGTAACCGGATGAACACTATTTTCAAGGTCTATTACCAAGTGTGGCTGCTGCTCAGTATCGTTTCGGCCTACGGCCTCTACTATGTCCTGTCTCACCGTCTCGCATCTGAAGGATACAGCGAGGCGATGCCACGGAGCCTGAACGGGTTACCCGGCCGGCTTCTATCTCGTGGTTGGATAGTGGTCGTGATTGTCCTGCTGGCCGCATCACTCTACTATCCCGTGGGTGCGGCGTGGGAGCGTTCCCGCGGGGGTGACGGTGGTACACTCGACGGGCTGGACTTCCTGCGAAAGCAAGGGTCCTCAGGAGAGTACGAAGCGATAATCTGGCTGAGGGATGATGCCCCCAAGGGCAGGTTGGTGGAAGCGGTAGGGGGAGACTACACCGCTTATGGTCGAATCTCATCCAGCACCGGATTGCCTACGCTGCTGGGCTGGAAAGGCCATGAAGAACAGTGGCGGGGAAGCCGGGAGGCCTTTGCCGGACGTGAAGAGAACGTGAGTGAGGTTTACACCAGCAGCGATCCGGCCCGAGTAGCGATGATTCTTGATGATTTCGAGATACGTTATGTGTACGTTGGGGCCAGGGAAAGGAACTCATACGGCGTAGAGCACCTGGCCGGATTCACTAGCTTCCTTAGTCCCGTGTTCCAACAGGGGGATGTGGTCATATACGAGGTGCTGCCCGCCCTACAGGGGACCACGATAGAAACTACTGATGCTGCCAGCAGCTAGAAACCGGCTAGCCGGCTTCCGCCCGCCCTCTCCAGGGGTCAGCCCCGGCTGGTACGGCGGGTTGTTTGCCCTTATCGTCCTGATTGCTCTCATCCTTCGCCTATGGGGGCTGGACGGTCGGGCTATGCACTACGATGAAAGCCTGCACCTCCACTACTCATGGTCGCTGGCTGTTGGAGAGGGATACTCCCACAGCCCGTGGATGCACGGCCCTTTCCAGGTGCACTTGGCGGCCTTGGCATTCAAGCTTTTCTCCGACTCTGATTTCGTGGGGCGCCTTCCCTACGCAGTTTTCGGCGCCATCCTGGTTGCGCTGCCCTACTTCTTCCGCTCCTACATCGGAAGAGGCGGTGCGCTGATCGCAGCTGTGCTCCTCACCCTGTCACCTTCAGTGCTGTACCTGAGCCGGCTGGGGCGCAACGAGATACTAATGGCTGTGTGGGCGGTGGCCATCCTGATATTGCTCTGGCGATACATGAACGAAGGCAAGAGCCGGTACCTTTACCTGTTGTCGGCTGTGCTGGCCTTGGCCTTTGCGTCCAAGGAGACCGCTTATTTCCTAGTGGCGACATTTGGAATTGCCCTCTTGTTCATGGCTGGCCCCGAGGTCGTTCCCCTGATGTTCAGGCGAATGAAGCTGAAGAACATTACAGGCCCTACGGTCTTGCTGCTGCTCATGGTAACCCTGACCCTGCCTTTGTGGTCAGCAGGCATCATCCTGCTGCCATGGAGTGGAGGGTTCGATATAGTCCGGCCGCCTGCAGTCGTCGAGGCCGGGCTGCCAGTATGGGAAGCCCCCTTCGTCAACTTTCCCGTCGTCCCTCTGCCTGCCTGGATCAGCGGCTTCCTGACGGCAACGTTGCTGCTGGTCCCCCTGGGCTTGATCAAGTACACCAGCTGGGGTCGCCAACACTGGAAACTGCTGGTGATCGTTGCGCCTGCGGGTTCTCTTGTGTATGGGATAAGCGCCTTTGCCAGTGGGGGCATTCCCCATGGTTATGTCATCTCCCTGGGCGTGATCCTTGGCGCCCTTTGCCTTTCCGTGTACATCGGCCTCCTCTGGGACTGGAAGAGATGGCTGGTGTGCGCGGGCATCTTCTTTTTGATCTGGGCTGCCTTCCACACCAGTTTCTTTGGCGCTTTCGTAGCCCATGGCAGCGTGTGCCAAGCAACCGACGTGGGAGGGCTGTTCCAGACCATCTGCACCAAGATGGGAGGGCTCTACACAGGGGCCTGGCAGGGACTAGCCTACTGGATACCCCAACACGAAGTCTCCAGGGCAAATCAGCCATGGTTCTACTACGTCATGATAGGCTCCGTGTACGAGTTTCTCCCGCTGCTATTCGGGAGCGCGGGCGTTCTTTACTATCTCCGAAAGGGCGACCTGCTGGGGCTGATGCTTGGCTTCTGGGCGGTATCCAGTTTCTTCCTTTACTCCATCTCTGGCGAAAGGATGCCCTGGCTCTTGGTGAACATAGCCGTTCCCTTTATCTTGCTAACGGCCAAGTTCGTCGGTGACGTGATCGAAGGGCTGTCCTGGAGGAGTGTGCTCAGGCCACTACCGGTGGCTATGTTCGTGCTGGTCCCACTGGGGATAGCTGGCGCGGTCTACCTGCTTCAAGCTCACCTAACCGCGGAAGGTCTAAGTCCCCGGGACCGCACTTGGGCACTCCTTTTCCTCTTCACGGCCCTGGGAGCTGTTTGGGCGCTTCCGTTGCGTCAGTCATCGGCCTTCTTGAACTTGAAGGTAGCGGGGTTGGGCATAGGGGTGCTCCTCCTGGGCTTCAGCACCTTTGTTGCGATCCGGACGAACTACGAGCAACCACATCCTTGGAGGGGTAATTACGACGACACCCCCGTAGAGCTGCTGGTTTATTCCCAGGGTAGCGCGGACCTGGTCGAAACGGCCGACCTTTTGAAGTCGGAGGTGATAACGGGAGACCGAGATACCCAGTTGGTAGCGGTGGACTACGAAGTCTGGTACCCCTTCAACTGGTATGTCCGCAATGAGGAGAAGTCCGGCGCCCTGAAATTCCAGTGCTTCAAGGAGGAGGACGATTCGGGCTACCAGTCATTCTGTAGTCCCATTGAGGAGGAACCGATCCTTAGCGCTCTGCTGTTGTCGACCACACACGGCAACAGGTACCAGCCCCATCTTCAACAAATGGAGCGGGAAGGCCCCCTTCATAACTTGCTGTGGTTCCCTGAGCTCTATCGTCGGCCCGACGAAAACCGCCCCGAGGAGAACATATTCACGGAAGTCAGGAAAGATCTGGCCTTCTTCGGAGAGACGTTTAGAGAAAAGAAAGGCTGGAACTCGGTGGTGGACTACTTCCTTCTCCGCCGCATCGACGGAGGCTGGTGGGATGCCCAGTTCTACAGCTATACAGCCGTCGATGCGCCACAAATTGCCTCTGAAGAAGGGCCCAGATGAGGTGCTCAAGACCGGTTCTCAACGGGTCTAACAAGTGGAGTGTCCGGGCCAGCCCCAACAGGCAATCGGCATTGACACCCTTTTGGACGCAGGAATACAATACTACCTGGCAGGAAAAGGGGGTACGGCCGCCAGATGTTAGAGATGGTGATCGACAGCATTCGGGTAAGCATGATGAACTACCAGCGCGTAGTCATCCTGAAGGAGAAGGAATCCGATCGCTACCTCCCCATCTGGATAGGCCCCGCCGAAGCTGATGCCATAGCAGTACAACTCCAAGAGATAACCGTACCCCGGCCCCTCACCCATGATCTGCTCAGGTCGGTTATCGATAATCTTGGCGCATCAATCAACCACATTCTGGTCAACGACCTGGAAAGCGACACCTTCTACGCCAAGATCTCCGTCAGCTTGAATGGCCAGAGCTTGGACATCGATTCTCGCCCCAGCGACGCCATTGCACTGGCGGTCCGGTCCAAGTCGCCCATCTTCGCTGAAGAGCATGTAATGGAAAAGGCCGGGGTGATGCTCGACAAGGAAACAGGCAAGCCCATCCTGCCCGAGGACACAACAGGCCCCGACGGCGAGGAAAAGTCCCCCGAGGTGAAAGAAGAGGAGATTCGCAGGATGTCCGCTTTCACCGATTTCATCAACAGCCTGGACCTGGAGGATTTCGGCAAGACCCGGCAGGGGGGATGAGCGCCCTGGGGTGCCGGTCTTAACATGCCCAGAGCAGATGTGTGGCTCTGGGCTTTTTTCATCCTCGGCTGCCCCGGCATCCCAACGCCAAGATTTGACTCTTGTATCCGCTAGTGATAAAGTTCACAAGGCCGGAGGTTGGAGATGGTATTGTGGATACTGGCCCTCCGACTTTCGGGGCTGGGGTTCTACATTGCAGCTTGCATCGTAGGGGGTATCCTCCTGGGTGTCTGGATAGATAGGACCTTGGGGACCGGCGTCATCTTTCTTCTGGCGGGACTGTTACTAGGACTGATATCGGCTTTCTATGGGACCTACCGGATGCTGACTCCGCTCTTGAATGACACTGAGAAGCCGCCCAACGGCGGGAGGGAAAAGTAGTGCCTTCAGGCAGGGGGGCAAATAAAGTCCTGTTGGCAGGGCTGCTTGTCCTCGCCGCCCTCTTTATCGCTGGACTGATAACGGGGGGCATCGGGACCGCCATTCTCCAGGGAGAAGACAAGGAACCCCTCTTTGTTTCTCAGCCGGAAGTGCACCTTCCCCCGCAAACCATCTTTCCCAACGATGCCCGGGAGCATTACATCGAGTTCCTGGAAGCCGAGGAGAAGGAGAAAGCCGAAGGACACGGCGCCCTTACCCACGACGAGGAGGAGCTGGTCGCCGGCGGACCTTTCGGTGGGGGCGGCTGGGTGGTCACCAACACCATGCTGTCAGCCTGGATAACGTCTCTTCTCTTAATTGGTGTTCTCGTCCTGGCGGCGAGGCGAGCCAAGCTGGTGCCGGGACGTTTTCAAAACCTGGTAGAGATCGTGATCGAAACCCTGCTGAATTTCGTCGAAAGCGTAATCGGCCGGGGCATGGCCCGCAACGTCTTCCCCCTCATAGCCACCATCTTCCTCTTTGTTCTCCTGAATGCGTGGATTGCCCTTATTCCCATATATCCCGTCCTGGGATTCGAGAACTCCCACGGCGACCTGGTCGTCCATCTCCTGCGCTCTGCGGGCACCGATCTGAACATGCCCTTGGCCCTAGCCCTGGTGTCCTTCGTATTTGTGGAGTATCTGGGGTTGCGCCATCTGGGCTTCAGCTACATAGGCAAGTTCATTCCGCTGGGAAGCTTCATACGGAGCATTCGGCGAAAGGACATCTTCGGGGCCTTTGTCTCGCTGTTCGTGGGCTTCCTGGAGTTGGTCAGCGAGATGGTGAGGATCGTCAGCTTCACATTCAGGCTCTTCGGCAACATGACCGCCGGGGAGGTATTGGTGCTGATGGCTACCTTCCTTGTGCCCTTCGTGGCGACGGTTGCCGTCTATGGACTCGAATTGCTGGTGGGTCTGGTCCAAGCCCTCATATTTGCCGGACTGACCCTGGTCTTTGCAACAGTAGCTATCACATCCCACGAGGAGGAGCATTAGGAACTCCACCTCGGTTAGACCGACTCAGTTGAAGGAGGGGAAATGCCTGTCGAGATAATTATGTCCTTGGCTTCCGCAATAGCTGCCCAAGAAGAGATTCTCAGCGACACCTCGGTCAAAGCGCTGGCCGCGGGGCTGGCCATCGGCCTGGGAGTCTTGGGGCCAGGTATCGGTATCGGCCTCATTGGCAGCGCGGCACTGAACGCCATCGGGCGAAACCCGGAGGCCCGAGGTCCGATTCTGACCAATATGATCCTGGCCATCGCCTTTGCGGAAGCCCTTGGTATCTATGCGCTGGTTGTTGCGGCAATCCTTCTGTTCGTGCTCTAAGGGCTTGGTCTCTTTGAACAACGGCAAATCCTGGTCTGGAGCTAAGTGATGGGCGATCTAGGACTGAATCTCCCAAGCTTGATAGCGTTCCTGGTGAATTTCATCATCCTCTTGGTGATCTTGTATGTCTTTGCCTACAAGCCCATCCTGCGGATGATGGACCAGCGTTCCGACAAGATTCGGGAGGGAGTGGAAGCGGCGGAAACGGCGCGAGAGGAAATGGCCCGGTCCCAGGCAGACACCCAGCGGGCGATGAACGAGGCCCGCCTGGAAGGGCAAAAGCTGATAGAGCAGGCAAGAGAGGTGGCTGACCGTTACCGTGACGAAGAGCGGGAGCGGGCCCAGCGCGAGGCCGAGGCTATAATCGCCCGGGCAAGGGAGGAAATAACAAGGGAGCGGGATGCGGCTATACAGGAGGTGCGGGCCCACTTTGCGGACCTGGCAATCGCCGCCGCTGAGCGCATCATAGAGCGCTCCCTCGACCGGGATGCCCACACCCAGCTGATCGCCGGGGTGCTGGATAGTGGAGATAGCTTGCGAGGCGACAGTTAGCCCATGGCTGGCAACGTCCTTGCAAAACGCTACGCCCAGGCAGCCTTCGACCTCGCCGTAGAACATGGCGATCCCGAAGGGTGGGAAGGAAGCTTGGCTGATATCAGCCAAGCTTTCGAGTCGGAAGAGTTCGGGGCGTTCCTGGAAAACGCAAAGATTCCCCTGGAGAAGAAGTCCCTAGCCATCGAAACCGCCTTCACAGGAGCGGAACCTCTGCTACTGAACCTGCTCAGCCTTATGGTTGCCAAGGGTATCGCAACTCAGATGCCCGACCTACTGGTGGCTTATCGACAGCTGCTGGACCAGTACCGGGGGCGAGAGCAGGCCGAGGTAGTCTCTGCGGTCACCCTGGAAGATGGTGAACGCCAGCACGTGGTCAGCTTCCTGGAGGAGCTGGCCCAGGTGGAAGTGGTGCTCCAGAGCAGGGTGGACCCGTCAATACTGGGCGGGCTGGTCATAAGGATAGGCAATAAGCTCATCGATGGCAGCGCCCGCAGCAAACTCCGCATGATGAGCGACAATCTCAAGAGGGATGTCTCGACCAGGTAGGGAGCCGTGGTGAGATCTTCAGGGCAGAGGGCAGCAATTCGGAGGTATGTTCCATGACAACTAGAGGCCAGGATATCGTTTCAGTTATCAGGCGTCAAATCGAGGAGTTCGGGGCGGAGCTGACGCTGGTCGATGTTGGGACTGTGGTGGAAGTCGGAGACGGAATAGCCCGTATCCAGGGACTCCAGGGTGCGCTGTACAACGAGATTCTCGAGTTTCCCAACAGCGTGATGGGGCTGGCCTTGAACCTCGAGGAGGACTCGGTTGGCGCCGCCATCATGGGCGACTCCAATTCCGTCAAAGAGGGGGACACGGTCAGGTCCACGGGGCGCATCATCGAGGTCCCCGTGGGAGACGATCTTATCGGGAGAGTGGTGGACCCTCTGGGCAGGCCCCTGGATGGCAAGGGACCCGTGAACACCACCTCCACGAGGCCGGTCGAACAGATCGCCCCCAACGTGGTGACGAGGCAATCGGTGAATACCCCCGTTCAAACGGGAATCAAGGCCGTCGATGCCATGATCCCCATCGGCAGGGGCCAGCGGGAGCTGATAATCGGCGACCGCTCCACCGGCAAGACCGTCATCGCCCTGGACACGATCATCAACCAGAAGGGCCAAGACCTGACCTGCATTTACGTTGCCATCGGACAGAAGCAGGGCAAGGTCGCCCAGGTGCTGTCCACCCTTCAGGAGTTCGACGCCATGGACCACACCATCGTGGTCGCCGCCAATGCATCGGACCCTGCGCCCATGCAGTACTTGGCCCCCTACGCAGGTTGCGCTATCGCCGAGGGGTTCATGGCCCAAGGCAAGGACGCCCTCATAATTTACGACGATCTCACAAAGCACGCTTGGGCGTACCGGCAGGTGTCCCTGCTTCTGCGCAGGCCGGCGGGTCGAGAAGCCTACCCGGGCGACATCTTCTATCTGCACAGCCGGCTGCTGGAACGGGCCGCCAAGATGGCCCCGGAGCATGGTGGAGGTTCCATCACAGCCCTGCCCATAATCGAGACCCAGGCTGGCGATGTGTCCGCCTACATACCCACCAACGTCATCTCCATCACCGACGGGCAGCTGTACCTGGAGCCGGAGCTGTTCAACGCGGGCATACGTCCCGCCGTCAACGTGGGGCTATCGGTGTCCAGGGTTGGAGGCGCGGCCCAGACACGGGCTATGCGCAAGGTGGCGGGCAGGCTGAGGCTGGACCTTGCCCAGTACCGGGAGCTGGCGACCTTCGCCCAGTTCGGCACCGCCGACCTGGATAGGGCGACCCGGGCCCAGCTGGAGCGAGGACAGCGGAGCACCGAGATTCTGAAACAGGTACAGTACAACCCCGTACCCCTAGAGAAGGAAGTGCTGATCCTATACGCGGCCAACAACGGGGACCTGGACGACATTCCCTTGGAAAAGTGCGCCGAGTTCGAGGGGGGTTTCCTTCGGTACATGGAGACCGCCCACCCCGAGATCGGCCAGGACATCGCAGACAACAAGGACCTTACCCAGGAGAACGAGGACGCCCTCAAAAAGGTCATCCAGGAGTTCAAGAGCACCTTTATGGCTGCCCAGGCCGCCTAGCATCATCAAAAAAGGACAGAAGCCAGCTAAATGCCCAGCTTACGACAGATAAGGCGCCGCATACGAAGCATCGAAAACACCGGCAAGGTGACCAAGGCGATGGAGATGATCGCCGCATCCAAGATGCGCCGTGCCCAAGCGGCGGTGCTGGCCGGGAGGCCCTACTCCGAGAAGATCCAGGAGGTTATCGCCCACCTGGCGGCCCAGCCCACAGAGCAGGATGTGGTGCAGCCTCTCCTCGAGCAGCGGGAGGTGAGACGCATACAGGTGGTTCAGATCACCCCCGACCGGGGCCTGTGCGGCGGGCTTCACTCCAACTTGAACCGCAGGGTTGCCCAGTTCATCTCCCAGCAGAGCGTTCCGGTGAGCCTGATCTCAGTGGGGCGCAAGGGCAGGGATTTCATGATCCGCTACGGGCAGGATGTGAAGGCAGCCTTCACAGGCTTGGGAGATCGTCCCGTGGTTGCGGACACCTCGGTGATATCCCGGATGGTGGTGGATGACTACTCCGAGGGCAGCTTCGATCAGGTCTTCATCTCATACATGGAGTTCGTTTCGACGACGGTCCAGCAGCCCCTGGTCCGCCAGCTTCTCCCCATTGTTCCCGCGGAGCTGCAGGCGACTCAGCGGGTGGGGTACATCTACGAGCCGGATGCTTCAACGGTGCTGGAATCCTTGCTGCCAAGGTTCGTCGAGATGGAGATATACCACGCGGTGCTGGAGCTGATCGCCAGCGAACAATCGGCCCGAATGGTTGCCATGCGCAATGCCACCGACAGCGCCTCAGAGATGGTAACCGACCTTACGCTGCTGGCCAACAAGGTCCGGCAGGAAACCATAACCAGCGAGCTTCTCGACCTGATTTCGGGCGCAGCAGCCGTAGCGTAGAGCCCTCTTTGGATACGACTTCCCCAATCGACACCGGAGGTTAGGATGGGTACCGGCAAGATAGTCCAGATAATTGGAACGGTGGTGGATGTCCAGTTTCCACCTGATCAGCTTCCCACGTTGTTCAACGCCTTGGAACTGGACAACCAGGGAAAGAAGCTGATACTGGAAGTAGAGCAGCACGTCGGGAACAACTGGGTCAGGTGCTTGGCGCTGGGCCCGACGGAAGGGCTTGCTCGCGGCGCCGTCGTGACTGACACCGAGGGCCCCGTCTTGGTGCCCGTCGGCCAGGAGACCCTGGGCCGGCTGTTCGACGTAACAGGCCAGCCCCTGGACAACCTGGGACCTGTGGAGCCTCCCCAGCACTGGCCCATACACAGACCCCCGCCGAGCTTCGAAGAGCAGGCAACTGACATTGAGATCCTGGAAACGGGAATCAAAGTGTTCGACCTGATCACCCCCTTTATGAAGGGTGGAAAAATCGGGGCTTATGGCGGCGCCGGCGTGGGCAAGACGGTCATCATCCAGGAGCTTATCCGCAACATTGCCCAGGTGCACAAGGGAGTCTCCGTATTCGCAGGCGTCGGCGAGCGTTCCAGGGAGGGCAATGACCTCTGGCACGAGATGCGGGACTCGGGGGTCATGGCAAACACGGTGCTGGTTTTCGGCCAGATGAACGAACCCCCCGGAGTCCGGGCACGCGTCGGGCTGACCGGGCTTACCATGGCGGAGTATTTCAGGGAAGAGCAGAACCAGGATGTCCTGCTGTTTATCGACAACATATACAGGTACATCCTGGCGGGCATGGAGGTATCGGCCCTCCTGGGAAGGATGCCCTCGGCGGTGGGATACCAGCCCACTCTAGCTACCGAGATGGGTGCCCTCGAGGAGAGAATCACGTCCACCAAGACCGGTTCCATAACGTCTTTTCAGGCGATCTATGTTCCGGCCGACGACTACACAGACCCGGGCATCGTTACAACTTTCGGACACCTGGACGCCGTCGTATCCCTGGAGCGGGCATTATCCGCCCAAGGCCTGTATCCCGCCGTGGACCCCTTGGCATCCTTCTCCAGGCTGCTGGAACCCAGGGTGGTCGGCGAGGAGCATTACAACGTCGCCCGGGGCGTACAGCAGGTGCTGCAGAGGTACAGGGACCTCCAGGACATCATCGCCATCCTGGGGATCGAAGAGCTCTCCGAGGAGGACAAGCTTACCGTCGGTCGAGCCCGCAGGATTCAGAGGTTCCTCACCCAGCCCTTCTTCGTGGCGGAGACCTTCACCGGCATGGGAGGCAAGTACGTGCCTGTACGCGAGACCGTTCGTGGCTTTTCCGAGATACTGGAAGGCAAGCACGACGCTGTGCCGGAGCAGGCCTTCTACATGACGGGCACCATCGACGTGGTGCTCGAGAAGTCCCAGGAAATGCAGGCGGTCCCGTAGGTTTTCGAATGGCTACCATGTACCTGGAAATCACCACCGCTGAAAGGCGCACCTACGCCGACGAAGTGGATGTGCTCGTAGCCCCCGGCCTTGACGGAGAGCTTAGCATCCTGCCCAACCATGCTCCCCTCATGACTGCCCTCCAGCCTGGCGAGATAACCATCCGGAAGGATGGGCAAGAGACTTTCCTCGCCGTCAGCGGCGGTTTTCTGGAGGTTATGGGCAACCAGGTTACGATTCTTGCGGACGCCGCCGAACCCTCCGATGAGATAGACGAGGAGCGGGCCAGGCAGGCGATGGAGCAGGCCCAAGCCCTTATCGAGTCCCGCGTTTCAGACCTGGAGTTGGGCCAAGCGCTGGCCGCAGTGCGAAGAGCGGAAACCCGGTTGCGCGTGGCCCGGAGGCGTCGGAGCCGGGAAAGACCAGCCCCCCAGGGTTAGTCCTCGTCGGACTCGCTGGACAGGTAGAAGGTCATTGTCTGGAGAGACAGCACCGGGTCGATGTTCCGTATCTTCACTCCTGACTGACCTTGAGGTGCTATCGGAGCGTAGCTGAGAATGGCCTTGATGCCGCAGTCCATCAACCTGTCTATTACCCCTTGGGCATGGCGGCTGGGAACGGCAACTATGCCAATGTTGATGTCCAGCTCCTTTACCGCTGCATCCAGCTCGCTCATGGACTGGACGTTCAGGCTACCGATGACCCGCCCAACCAGGTTAGGGTCAGAGTCAAAGGCCGCGATTATGTGGAAGCCCTCGGGCGCAAATCCCGGATAGCTTAGGATCGCCCTTCCCAGCCGTCCAACACCAACCAGGCCCACATTCCAGCTCTTGTCCAGACCCATGATCTCCTTCAGCTCGGCCAGCAGCCCACGGACGTTGTATCCCCGTCCCTGCTTCCCAAACCGGCCGAAATAGCTGAGGTCCTTGCGTATCTGGGCTGGCGTCACCTGGAGCATCTCTCCGAGCTGCTGGGAGCTCACCATCTCCACCCCTCGGGCAAGCATGTCCGACAGGGTGCGGATGTACTGGGGCAGACGCATGACCACGACTTCGGGGACGCCGGCAGGCATACCCGTCGGTGAACTTCCTCGAGCTACCATAAATGGCACCCATTCGACGGGATGGACGAGTGAATGGCCAATGGGAAGCCCGAGATAACTTCAGGGGTCATGCAAGCCACCTTAGCAAGGGGTCCGATGATGATGTCCGCGCGGCGTCAATATTCTATTAGTGCATAATTTCACAGTCAACTAAAACGAGCGCCTCTGTCCATCATATTTTTCGACAGAAACACCTTCGTCCCCCACAAGTGCAGTCCCGCCAAATACGGAAACCCGGAGGCCCGAATTCCGACACCCCTGAAACCATAGTAGCGAAATAGTCAGTTTACTAGTCAAGTTGGCTATACGGCAGGGAACGTGGTATCTTGAGGCACAAATCCAAGCTAGGGGGAAGAAAAATGGCCAAGATCAAGCACATCGCTATTTCCACCCAGGATGTGGACGCCACAGCCAGGTTCTATGTGGATGTACTCGGCCTTAAGGAGATACAGAAGCTGGACACAAAGAACGCCACGGGCTACTACCTGAGCGACGGCAACATCAACCTAGCCATCCTGAATTTCAAGAACGACCAGGTGGCAGGCGCCGAGCGAGGACGGGGTTACAGCGGCATCCATCACATCGGCTTCCAGGTGGAGGACGACGAGAATGTGAAGGCCAAGCTGGAAGAGGCCAACTTTGCTCCCAGGGACGACATCAACGCAGCCCTGGGGATAGGCATGGGCGGCGCGCAACATGCCAACGTTGAGGTGAAGTACAACGCCCCCGACGGCGTCGTCATCGACATCTCCCACACCGGCTGGGTCGGTACATCCGGCGACGAGGTCCCGACCCCTGCTGCACGGGCTACAGCGTAGTCCAGGGGCTAAGGCCCAGCCTTGGGCCTGCTTGATGCAGATAAGACAGCCATCCCGTCCCAGAAGGAGCCACGCCGAAAGGAGACCAACTCCCCTTAAACGGGTGGATACTCTACAGGACATCCAGGGAGGACTGGTTTATGTCAATTGGTCAAGTCTCCAAGATGGTGGGCGCAAGGGTAAAGCGTACCGAAGACCCCCGCATGATCACCGGCGCGGGGAGTTACACCGACGATGTGCAGCTACGGGGCGCCTTGTACATGGAAGTGCTCCGCAGCCCCCACGGGCATGCCCGCATCATCAGCATAGACATTTCCAAGGCTAAGCGAAGCCCGGGAGTTATCGATGTGCTGGCGGGTCAGGACATAAACAGCCAGTGCAAGATTCCATTCCCCCTGTACGCCATTCTGGGCGACATGCACGTCGTGGAGCGATGGCCCATGGCTGTCGATGTTGTGCGATTCGTTGGCGAACCGATAGCTGTCGTAGTGGCCGATACCCCAGGCGCCGCCAGGGACGCCCTAGACCTACTAGACGTTGACTATGAGGTTCTGCCGGCGGCCGTTGATCTGGAAGGGTCGGCATCCCAAGATGCGCCGCTGGTCCACGAGCATATTGGCACCAACCTGTGCTACGAAGCCTACGGCAAGTCGGGGGATCCGGACAAGGCCTTCGCCGAAGCCGATGCCGTCCTCTCGGTGCGAATGGAGCAGCCCCGCCTCGTCCCAAGCCCCATGGAACCCAGGGCCGTCACGGCTTCATTTCAGCCCTCCTCCAGAGAATTGACCATCTGGGTCACAACCCAGAACCCTCACACGGAGAGCTCTATACTAGCCCGGATGTTGGGGATCAGCGAGAGCAAACTGCGGGTGATAGCAATCGACGTGGGCGGCGCCTTCGGGTGCAAGATCAATACCTACTCGGAAAGCATCATCGCTGCCTTGCTCTCAATTCGCCTGGGCAGGCCGGTGAAGTGGACCGAAGGCCGCCAGGAGAATTTCATCTCCACCAGCCACGGGCGGGGCCAAGTGCAGTACGTGGAAGCGGCCTACAAGAAGGACGGCACCATCCTGGGCTTGAAGCTGAGAATTTATGCAGATTTGGGGGCCTACTGCCAGGTGCTATCCCACGCAATCCCCACCCTTACGCCTTCCATGGCCCCCGGCGTGTACTCCTTCAGGAACATCGAGTGGACAACCTACGGGGTGTTCACCAACAAGGTGCCCTACGATGCCTACCGGGGAGCGGGACGACCGGAGGGAGCCTACATCATAGAGAGGGTGGTGGACCTGGTCGCGGGGGCCCTGGGCATGGACCCTGTGGATATACGGCGAAAGAACTTCATTTCAGGGGAGTCCTTCCCCTATGAAACACCCACCGGCATGGTGTATGACAGCGGGGACTATCATGCCAGCATGGACAAGGCGTTAGAGACCTCCGACTACAGCGAGATGCGACGAGCGCAGGAGCAGGCCCGTCAACACGGCAGGATCGTTGGCATAGGCATTACCACTACCGTCGAGGTGTGCGGATTCGGGCCGGCTGCCGCAATGGGCGGTCTGTCAGGCTTCGAAAGCGCGACTGTGCGCATGGACTCCACGGCTGGAGTCACCGTGTTCACAGGCTCCTCACCCCACGGCCAGGGGGAAGAGACAGCCTTCGCCCAGCTGGCCGCCGATCAGCTTGGTATTCCCATGGAAGCGGTGACCGTCGTGCACGGGGACACCGCCGTGGTGCCCAGGGGAGGAGGCACATCCGGGAGCCGCTCCATGGCTGTGGGCGGCAGTGCGTTGGTGACGGCCGTTGCCCAGGTAGAACGGAAAGCCAAGGAGATCGCCGCAGCGCTCCTGGACACCACTCCCGAGGGCGTGCTACTGGAAGGTGGCCGTTTCAGCGCGGAAGATGTGCAGGACAGGTCCGTTGCATGGGCGGATGTGGCCAGGGAGGCCTACAGCGGCGGTAGCCTTCCCTCCGGCATGGAGCGGGGTCTGGAGGCTGTGGCCTTCTGGGAACCCGAAGGGCTGACCTTCCCCTTCAGCACCCACGTAGCCCAGGTGGAGATCGACAGGGAGACGGGAGAGGTGCAGCTCACCAGCTACGTTGCCATCGACGACTGCGGCAAAGTCATCAACCCGATGCTGGTGGAGGGCCAGGTGCACGGGGGCATTGCCCAAGGCGCGGGGCAGGCCTTGCTGGAAGGCGCCCTGTGGGATGACAGCGGTCAGCTACTCACCGGCAGCTTCATGGACTATGCCATGCCCTTCGCAGACGAGTTCCCAGACTTCATCCTGGACCGCACCGTGACCACTACTCCCATCAATCCGCTGGGCGTCAAGGGAATCGGTGAGATGGCCACCATTGCATCGACTCCTACCATCGTCAATGCGGTGGCCGATGCCCTGTCCTTCCTGGGAGCGGTGCACATCGATGTGCCCATCAGGTCGGAGAAGGTCTGGAAACTGCTCCAAGCATCCGGTCTCCCCTGATGCCTAGGCTTCATACCACGGTCTGCCCGCCGTCGGGGCCGATTCAGCGGGAACTACACATCCAGGCTTACAACCACAGCGGCGTTGGCGATGATGGTATGGTCGGTGCCATCCTCGTTGGGGATGTCCAGGCCGCCCTTAACCACGTTGATGTAGCCGGTGCCGTGGGGCAGGATGCTCAGAACAGCATCTCCATCGACGGCGTCGGGGTCCGAAACGGCTATGGTAACATCGACCCGCATCTTGTCGGCTCCGCCTCCGAAGTGGCGCGGAAACGTCAGGCTGTTGTGCCACAGGGCATTCTGCACCGCCCGCTGGGCGGCCTTGGTGAAATCCTTGCCATGCAGGTCGACACCCATTCCCATTTCCAGGATGCACCTTTTCAACGCCATGCTTATGCTCCTATAGTAGAGTGACAGTCCTTGGAGCCATTACACTACAGGCATTGGGCAGCGTCAACCGAACCATTCGGCGAGGCCGACTCCAGGGGCTCCTGAGTCTGAACCAGAAAAATCCTGGCGGCGGAGGTTTATGTAGATGGAAGGAGCTCCCCGTAGGGCCCTCCTGGTTACACCCCATCCTGATGATGCCGAGAGCGGCTGCGGAGGGACGGCTGCGAAATGGATTGCCGCAGGCGCAGAGGTCTTTTACCTGATATGCACCAACGGAGACAAGGGCAGCGGCGATCCTGCCATGGCATCGGACAGGCTGGCAGCCCTACGCGAACAGGAACAGATGGAGGCTGCCGAGGTCCTGGGCGTCAAGGATGTGATGTTCCTGTATCATTCCGACGGCACCCTGGAGGACGATCACCGTTTTCGTTCCGAGGTGGTGAGGGCCATCAGGAAGTACCGTCCTGATAGGGTCATGTGCATGGACCCCTACAGGAGCCGGGGACACACCCATCGGGACCACAGGGTAAGCGGGCAGGTGGCCATCGATGCTGTGTGCTCCTTCGCGTGGCGGCCGAGCTATTTCCCGGAGCAGATACGGGAAGAGAAGCTTCAGCCCCACCTGGTCCGTGACATATACCTCTGGGGAAGCGAAGAACCAGACCTGTTCGTGGACATCAGTGAGCACATCGACAGCAAGGTGGATGCCCTCAAGAAGCACGCCAGCCAGATCAACGATCCCAGCGGGCGGGGCGACAGGATAAGGGCGCGCTCCAAGAACGTGGGAGAGAGGGCCGGGCTGCCCCACGCCGAGGCCTTCCGGGTCCTCAGCTTCACCCCACCCACCCCCTGGGGAGAGTGACGGGGTTACCCGCCTCCCTTGCTCGGCGGGTCGAGTATCCATGGCTTGGGCGCAATGCCGTGCTGGATGCGCGCTAGGTCGATTCCAGGGTCTATAAGCCGGGCTGCGGGCCGTCCATTGTAAGTAACGAACGCATCTGCCCGCACCTCCACCCCCTCATGCCCCCTTCCCAGAAAGTCATCCCGGATGGTGTGGGAGGCCATAAGAATCATGTCCGGCTGGTAAGACATGCGCTCCACTTGAGTGGGGGTGAAGTAATCGTCTGGGTGTACCAGCACCTCCCCCTCCGTTTCCTGGCTCGTTACCCGAAATTTCACTAACCCGACCTTCTCTGTGACAAGCACCCTCCAGGAGAACCGATAGCCTTCCTCGTTCCAGCGCACGTTACCCGGATAGGCAAGGTGCCTAAGGGGCATCAGCAGCTGCACTGCCAGGAACCCAGCCCCTAAGACCAGAGCTAAACGGACGGGCCAGGATAGCGTCCTCGTCCCTGTGACCGAAGGGGAAGGGGCCGCCATTGCCGGCCGATTCCCGGTCCGCCGTCGAAGCCATCGAATCGTGCGCACAGGCCAATCGGGATCGAAGAAGATCAGGGCCGCCCCTGCCATTATCAGAGGGAACATCCCGATGGGGGGAAACAGCATCGCCGTCATGATGTGGAAGATGGCAAGCACAGCGTAGGCGTAGGGACGTGTTCTTCGCCACAGCAGCCAGCCGACTATCGTCAGGTCGAAGAAGGCCCCCGCCCAGCTCATGGCGTAAGGGAGCCAATGCTCCCGGAAGAGCGCACCGATCAGAGGTGTGTCGGCGTTGTTGTAGAGCCATATGCCCAGCGGATCGGCGTTAAACAGCCAGTCGGGGTTGAGTTTTGCTATCCCGGCAAACAAGTACACGATTCCTACCTGGGCCCGGAGGGTCCAGATCGCAGCCTTGGGAATCGTCCCGGAACGCTGGTCCAGGGGGTCTCTCAGGCGGTCCAAAGACGCGGCTCGGCTCAGAGGCAAGAAGATCATCAGGAAACTGATCAGGCTGACGAAATAATAGTGGTTCAGATAAGTTGTCCGGTCTATCAGCTCAACGTATGTGAAGAGGATGAAGAAAGCGGCGATGGAGAGACGCCAGCGATAGCCCAAGGCAACGCATAGGGCAGATAGACCCAGCAGGGCGAAATGCAGGTACATTCCCCAGTCCGGCCACGCACGTACCCATCCGAATCCGTAGTAGCTGAAGTGGTGTGCCGGTTCGATGTACAAATCGGAAATCCAGCCCATGGCGGAAAAGCGCACCACCGCCGCTACGGCGACAACACCAAAGATGATGCGGAACGCCGCTGCCGATGCGGGAGATACAGGCTCTGAGCCGGCGCGAATGACCTTCTCCGACAGACTCAGCACCATCGGTTTCGCCCAACCCAAGCCTGCTTGCCATGCAGGGTTGGCAGTCAAAGAGGGCATGGTGAAGCCCTTAACGCAGGCTATCTCCGTCGGTGTCGGTAAACCCTACGGAAACACCCAAAAGGCTGACCACTTCCGTGGAGATGGTCCTTTGCAATTGCGAAAGGCGCTCGTAGAGGGCGTGGACCTGGGAAGGCTTTTGCGCTATGGCAACGCGCATGGGCTGTTCTACCGGGTTGATGGCCTCCAATGCAGCGTCGAATTGCTGCCTCACGCGCTCGTCCGTCTCTGCCGATAGGGGCACGACCAGGTGCGAGAGCCCAAGACCCTCTTCCCCAACTCCATCGTACACAGCCCTCATGCCCGTAATCTCGTTTCGGATGTCCTCCAGCCCGTTGTCGGCGGCGAATCCGGGAATAAAGGACAGGTCGGCTCCACCCTCCCGCAACCCCAGGGCTGTTGCCAGGCGCATATCCACGATGTCCCGGAGCAGGAAGACCTGGGTCCGCACAACGTCCGCCACGGCAGCATTCGAAATGAGGGCCTCGTCAGACCGGTTCGTAAAGTAGTCCCTGTAGGCAGGAAAGCCGTCCGCCTCATCTACCCAGCGGGAGAGGATCGCCTGGGCCTCTTCCACCATAACGGATGTCGATGCGACCAAATATGAACAATACGCGGATGACCGGCTGAGGTTTTCAACGGCGTTCTCGCCGAACAGAATGTGTTCTATGGCGCCGAAACCCCGCCGGTTGGATGACAGTGTATTCCGGACAGCATCCGGTGTGATGGCGCCTCCTCCAGACAGCAACGTATCCACACCTTCGGTGTCCGTCGGAGACCAGTCGATGAGTCCAAGGGACCGGAGTTCCATCACCGGGCCGAACCCCACGGCCTGTGACCTGAGCCACGACTCTCGGGCGTCGAGCCATCGCTGGCGGGCAGATTCCAATGACCCGTCGCTGGGGGTAGTGCACAGGTCAATCACGTCCTGGTTCAGGAGTCTCATGTCCTGGGCTACGGACTGGTAGGCTGGGACCACGACATCGTCGGTGACGCTGATGAGGAAGTCCTGGTCCGAGGGCGCACTTGACGTGCAGCCCCCAATCACGACAGCCAAGACAGCAATCACAGGTGCTGCAACCGTGTACCTGAGTCGCATCCTATAGGGACTCCAGGAACCTGATCAAGGCCTCCCGCTCCTCCGCCGACAACTCCATAAAGCGGCTCCGGGCGCCCTCACCCTCACCATCATGCCAAAGTATAGCCTCTTCCAGGCTGCGAGCGCGACCGTCGTGCAGGAACATTGTATGCCCATTCACCACCGAAACCAGCCCGATCCCCCAGAGAGGTGGGGTCCGCCATTCGGAACCCGACGCAAGTCCGTCGGGGCGGCTGTCGGCGAGGTCAGGGCCCATATCATGCAGCAGCAGGTCTGTGTAGGGGAAGATCACTTGATTCCTCAGGGGTTCAATCGGGTACTCGTCGCTGGTCTCATATCGAGGTGTATGGCACGCCGCACACTGGGACTGGACGAATAACCGGGCACCCTGCTGGACCGTTGGGTCGGCGCCGTTGCGCATGGCCGGCACCGCAAGGGTCTGGGAGTATAAGACAACCTTCCCAAGGCGGCTATCCGGAATCTCGGGACTGCCGCCGTTGGGAGCCCTCAGGCACTCCCCCTGGCTCTGGGGGCAGTTCTCGTCGGGGAATATGGATGATGTCACCCCGATATCCCCCAAGAAAGCCCCAGCAACCTGCTGCTCTACGCTGGGCTGGTTGGCCTTCCAGCCGAACCGCCCCAAGGCCAGCTCACCGCTGCGCACGTCAAGCACGTAGTTGGGGCGCCCGGAAATACCGTCGCCATTCGCATCATCGCGGTCCGACTGCTCCAGTATCCGCTCCTCTCGAATCGCTTCCAACAACCCCATGCCGATGACGGCAGGGGCAATCCGGGGAGATATCTGGACATCAGGATGAAGGGGCCCGAAAGCCAGGTCTTCGATCGTGTAAACCGGGTAGCGCAAGCTGTAAGCCCGTCCATCGGGGTACTCCCCGGGGATTTCCTCGTAGGTAATGGAGATTCGTCCTTCGGCGGGCACATCCAAAATGGCCCTATCCTGCAGCTGGTCCCCGTACACGGGATCACGAGAAGCGCCAGGGATGCCTAGCCTGAGAAGCAGTCCGCGTTCCGGGTCTTCGTCGTTCTCAGGGGGCCTGGCTCTGCCATCATGGCTGTGGCAGGAAGAGCAGGACTGGGCGTTGAACGTGGGACCGAGCCCGTCTCTTGCCTCGGTGGAAGAAGGGGCAGCCACCCAGTTCTGGGTGAAGAAGCTGTCCCCTACCTCGAAGGTTCGCCTCAGTTCGTTGGTCAGGTTTCGGGCCGACAGCTCGAAGGCGTTGGCGCCGGTGGCGAAGGCAGTTGTGTCTCCTCCGAGCATCGGGTCATATATAACGCTCAAGTCTATGTCATCGCCATCCGGGCCGCATGCTGAGGCAGCACAAAACACGACTGCCAGCGCTAAGAGCAGCGCTTGCAGCTGTGCCCGTTGGTTACCTAGCATGAATCAGCCTGAAGGCCAGGGAATTCATACCTTAGCCTAACTCACGTTAATCGTTATCCCTATTTCTTCGGCGGCCCTTACTATGGTGTCGGTCTGGGTTTCCAGAGCGACTATCGTATCCAGAACAGCTCGCCGGCGGGGGTCAGCGTCGGACAAACCCTCGACCAAAAGACTGTCGAAGGGAGCTGGGATAGCCCTGGCTAGCACCACGGAGCGGTTGATCTCATCCGCCAGGTCTTGGGCTAGCTCCTCATCCTGGGCTGCGATCAGGTCCATTATGCCCGGCCCGGACACGTCACCATACTGACCCAGGTACACCCGTTGTACCCCCAACGCATTGGCGATTATATCGGCATTCGTGTTGTCGGAGAAACAGGAGTGCTCATCCTCTTGGGAACGTTCCTCATATGCGACGGCCATACGTTCTCCGGCCAGCTCACCCCGGCTCATCTCACCTATGCCTGTGATGATATCCGTGATAGCCTCGTCCGAGTCCTTTGAAACGAACTCTGCCCGGTAGTTGTTTCTACCGGGGGCCCATGCATCCACCATATCCTGGAGATGCGACAGCAGAAGGTCTGACGCAACCGCCAGGTATTGGGCCCGCCGGTCGGCATTGGTATTGGTCGCATAGTCTTCGACGGGCCGGTATCCGGGGCCGTCGACGTTGAGGTCCTGGCCCCACAGCAGGAACTCGATGGCGTGCCATCCGGTAGACACGTTCTCTTCACCACCTTCCTCATTGAGGGACACCAGCAGTTCAGCATCGATTACCGGGTGGTCGCCAGGGTTGTTGACTATCCCGGCGTCAGAATCTCCATCCACGTAGTCGATATATGCTTCATCAAGGGGCCAAGCGTTGATAAGTCCCTCTGGCCCGTCCTCTTCATTATCTATAGGGCCTTCGTAGAACCGGTAGATCTCCGTTACTCCATAATCATCCCGGGCGCGAAGCCACGCGTGCTTGGCTGCATCCAGTCGAGCTTGGGAAGGGGCAGCCAGGAAGCTGTCGATGGCAGCGTCAAGGGCTCTCGCGGAATTGAGGCTCTTGAGATAGGAGGAATGGGCGCCGGCCGCATAGTTGTCTACCACCGACGCCTTGAGATTATCATCGCCTCCCCCACAAGCAGCGAGGCTCAAAAGGAGAGGTATAGCCAGTAAGACCAGGAATCCTTTGAACATTCTTGAAGCTCCTTACTATTGACTGAGGATTCTGCAGTTCCTGGACTTATTCATAACTTGTCTATCGCCATCTTCAAAAATAATGCTCCAGTAACTATCAATGAGAGTGTATACGCTGATAATTAGTATGTCAACACATATTGCATGCAATCATACAAACGTCATATGATTCATCATCTCTCTTCGCCAAACATTGTTGTCCACTGGATACGCAATGCCGCCATCAAATAAGCATCTAGTTGTCGTGGGGTGTGAAATGATACGGGAGCTGCGGGTCGAGCCGGCCTTACCGGGAATTACTCCTGTATGAACCACCGTGAGCATGGCCAGGGTCGACCTGACCGGGCACAGCCCCCGGTTTGGGATGGTCAAGACTTATCGTGCCTAAAACTGACCGATGGGGCGGTTGAATTGCTTCTCCTAAGGCAAATTCCTTACAATCTGATTGGATGTAACCATAGTAGGTCAGCTCCTGCCCGTCGGGAGACCAAAACGGAAGGCCCGATTGCCCTACTCCGAAGTATTCGAGGATTTGGGATCTACCCTCCCACCCTTTCAAGCGGCTGGCCTGCTTGGTCCCACTTCATTCTTGAGGGGGCTGTGGTATTCATCGATAGCCTAAAAGGAGGGAACTGAATGAAGAGCATAGAGATCGACTACTCCAAGCGGTGTGGGGATGAGCCGGAAAAGGGGCACAACCGGTGGCATCCCGACATCCCGCCTGCCATCGAGGTCGAGCGTGGCGAGGAGGTCGTGCTCCAGACCAGACACGCCTTCGACGGCGGGGTTACACCCTCGTCCACTGCATCGGACCTGCTGAATGCCGACCTGAACCTTGTGCATCCCCTGACAGGCCCCGTTTATGTAAAGGGAGCTGAGCCGGGGGACCTGCTGGAGGTGACCACCCGACACATAGACCCTGCCCCCTGGGGATTCACAACTATCATCCCCGGCTTCGGGTTCCTTCGGGATGTGTTCCTGGAGCCTTACATCGTCCACTGGACCATCTCCGACGGCTACGCCGAATCGTCGGATCTGCCCGGTGTCCGGATTCCCGGCGCATCTTTCATGGGTACTATAGGTGTTGCTCCTTCCCAGGGCCTGCTGCGGGAGGTGTTCCTCCGGGAGGAGGAGCTAAGGCAGAGAGGCGGCGCTGTGCTGGGCCCCGATGTGTCAGGCGCGGTCCCCAACGTCGAACCGATAGCCTCCGAGGGTCTTCGTACCATACCGCCGAGGGAGCACGGTGGAAACGTGGATATCAAACAGCTTACTGCGGGGAGCCGCTTGATGTTGCCGGTATTCGTGGAGGGCGCCCTCTTCTCGGCGGGAGATGCCCACTTTGCCCAGGGTGATTCTGAGTGCTGCGGCACCGCAGTGGAGATGGACTGCACACTGCACGCTTCCTTCCAACTTCACAAGGGCGATGCCGAGCGGCGTGGCATTCGCTTTCCCATATTCGAGCTGGACCGGCCTCCGGCCGGCCCGACTGAGACATCGGGGAGGTTTCTAGCCGCCACCGGAATGCCGATACGGGATGGCGTGAACCAATCGGAAGATGCTTCCCTGGCTGCCCGGAATGCGCTGCTGAACATGATCCAACTGTTGATGGAGCGGGGCTGGTCCCGTGAGCAGGCCTATTGCATCTGCAGCGTGGCTGTGGACTTGAGGGTCAGCGAGGTGGTCGATGTCCCCAACTTCGTGGTGTCAGCCTTTCTGCCCCTGGATATCTTCAACGACTGAACCTGTTCCTTGCGGGATAGCTCCACGTGGCCCTGCGCATCTGTAACGCCTAAGCTAGCTCTTTCGCGGTAGCTGGACGTGGCCCTGGGCATCTGTAAAGACTTGGCTAGCCATTGCGGGGCATCTGCACGTGGCCCCTGGGCATCTGTAACGACTTGGCTAGCTTTTTCGCGGTAGCTGAACGTGGCCCTGGGCAACTGCAAAGACTAGGCTAGCCATTGCGGGGCAGCTGCACATGGCCCCTGGGCATCTGTAACGACTTGGCTAGCTTTTTCGCGGTAGCTGAACGTGGAAAGAGACCCTGGGGTCGGCGCCCATACCCCTGGTTATGTGTCCATGGCCCGTGGAATCTTCGGCGATCAGGATGTCCCCAGGAACGAACTTGCGAACACTTCCGTCGCCAATCTCCACCTCGACGATGCCCGCTAGGAAGACCAGGTATTGGGGATTGGGAGGGCCGGGGTGGAAGTCGTTGACCGATGGTGAGTTTAGCCGGTGCAATGTTATCGGTCCCACCCCTTCCTTGGGCAGATAGGCCTCAAGCTCGTCCCTGCTCATGTCTTGAAAGTGGGACTCTCCATCATCGCCGGAATATACGCGAACTATCTGCAACTTCTCCCCCTTAGCATAGTTTCTTTCTTGAATGCGCAAGCTTGGCAGCAGGAATCCTGACTACCCTGCCATAACCGTTTTGAACCGCTCCACCGCATCGATGTGCTCCTTCACGAAGGTGAACCCGGCATTCATCGTGTTCACGGACAGATGGCTTGCCCCGATATCCTCCCAGGCCTTGGCCTGCTCCATCCAATCTTCGGGACCGGTGCGAGCCACGTTGACACGCGCCTCTATGCCGATCTCCTTCGGGTCCCGGCCAGCTTCCCTGGCATAATTGTGGAGGCGGGCGATGGTGGCCCGCCCCTCATCGTCGGGCGGAAAATTGGGAAACCAACCATCGCCTATCCGGGCCACCCTCTGCACCAGGTCCTCCGCCCGACCGCCGAGCCACACTGGTATGGGTCTCTGCACAGGAAGGGGATTCAGCCCCGCATGGGTGACGCGGTGCCAGCGGCCCTCGAAGTTCACAATCTCCTGGGTCCAAAGCTGCCTCATCAGGGCGATCTGCTCTTCGCTTCGCTTCCCCCGGTTCCGGAAGTTGCTGTCCAGGGCTTCATATTCGACATAGTTCCAGCCGATCCCTATACCAAGGCGCAAGCGCCCTCCAGTGAGGATGTCCACCTCGGCGGCCTGCTTTGCCACCAAGGCCGTCTGACGCTGCCCCAGCACCAGGACGCCGCTGACCAGCTCCAGGGTACTGGTGATGCCCGCCGCATAGCCGAAGAGCACCATCGGCTCATGGAACATATCGTCGGAGTTGTAGGAGCCCGACCAGCCCTGGTGGGCCTTGGCGTCCGCTCCCAGCACATGGTCGTAGAGGATCATGTGAGAGAAGCCCATGCCATCGACAGCCTGTATGTATTCCCTGACCGCGCCGGGGTCAGCCCCGATCTCCGTCTGAGGGAAGATCGTTCCTAGCTTCATCGGCAACCTCCTTGGACAAACCTTCCCGCCGCCTCCCCTTACAAGAGGCGATGAAGGGATAATGTGAGCAATCACTCATGGGCGATTATAGCACCGGCCTTGAGGCAACACGATATATTGACATTTTGGGAAGTCTGAAACTATACTGGGCACGAATGCAGACTCGTTAACTATGGCCCCGCAACGTCGGGGCCATATTACGATATGCGTTCACTTGAGTGGGCATGCCCCAGTGGCGCAATGGTAGCGCAACCGACTTGTAATCGGTAGGTTGGTGGGTTCGAATCCCCTCTGGGGCTCTTCGCACCCCGGCCTTGGCCAAAGTGTGAGGGCGCAGGACCACCGCGCACCTTGGCAACATTGGCGCAGCTTAGAGAGTGTGCTAAACTGAGCTAGTGTGGGGAGGGGTGGGTGAGTGGCTTAAACCACCAGACTGTAAATCTGGCGCCCGGAAGGGCTTCGTAGGTTCGAATCCTACCCCCTCCACCAGCCGAACCGAAGTCCGGCTCACCAGCCCACATAGCTCAGTGGTAGAGCACGTTCTTGGTAAGAACGGGGTCGGCGGTTCAAATCCGCCTGTGGGCTCCATAAAGAACAGCAACATTATTGGGAGGAATCCGGCAAATGGCCAAGCAGAAGTTTGATAGGACCAAACCTCACGTGAACGTTGGCACCATAGGCCACGTGGACCATGGCAAAACGACCCTTACATCCGCCATCACCAGCGTTCTCGCCTCAGGAGGTTCGGGCACGTCCTTCAGGGCCTTCGATACCATCGACAACGCTCCAGAGGAGAAGGCCCGGGGCCTGACTATCGCCATCGCCCACATCGAGTACGAGACCGTGGCCCGCCACTACGCCCACGTGGACTGCCCAGGCCATGCGGACTACGTAAAGAACATGATCACAGGGGCAGCCCAGATGGATGGCGCAATCCTGGTGGTCAGCGCCCCCGACGGCCCGATGCCCCAGACCCGCGAGCACATCCTTCTGGCCCGCCAGGTCGAGGTCCCCAAGATCGTCGTCGCCCTCAACAAGGTCGATGCTATGGAGGATCCGGAACTCCTGGAGCTGGTGGAGCTGGAGGTGCGGGACCTGCTCAGCCAGTACGACTTCCCCGGCGACGACACGCCCGTAGTGCACGTCAGCGCCCTCAAGGCCCTCGAATGCAATTGCGGGAAGCGGGAGTGCGAATGGTGCGGGAAGATATGGAACCTCATGGATGCCGTCGATGACTACATTCCCCTCCCGTTGCGCATAACAGACCGCCCCTTTCTCATGCCCATCGAAGATGTGTTCGGCATCAAGGGCCGGGGCACAGTTGTTACCGGGCGCGTGGAGCGGGGTACGCTGAAGGTCGGCGAAGATGTGGAGATCATCGGGTTCGGTGACGTGCGCAAGACGGTGGCGACGGGCTTGGAGATGTTCCACAAGCTGTTGGATACCACCGAATCGGGCGATGCTGTGGGTGTCCTCCTGAGGGGCGTAGAACGGGAAGATGTGGAGCGCGGCCAGGTACTGGCCCGCCCCGGCACCATCGAACCCCACATAGATGCTGAGGCAGAGGTGTATGTCCTGAGCCGGGAAGAGGGCGGACGCCACACCCCCTTCTTCAACGGATACAAACCCCAGTTCTACATCCGCACATCCGACATCACCGGGGAAATCCAGCTTCCCGAAGGTGTGGAGATGGTCATGCCCGGAGACAACATCACCATGGGAATCAAGCTCATCTACCCCATTGCCCTGGAGGAGGGGCTGCGCTTCGCCATCCGGGAAGGTGGCAGGACGGTGGGCGCCGGCGTGGTAACAAAGATTTCGGCGGGATAAAAAATGGCCAAGAAAAGCACAGAAGCGAGAATCATAATCACCCTGGCCTGCACAGACTGCCAGGAGCGGAACTACACCAGCACCAAGAACCGCAGGAACGACACCCAGCGCTTGGAGTTGCGAAAGTACTGCTCTCGGTGTCGCACCCACCGGGGCCACCGGGAGGTCAGGTAGCCTAAATGGCCCGGTCTTCTCAAAGGGGGGGCGGCCAGATAATCTCTCCCAACGCGGTGCGCAGGGGGGGGAACCCTATCCAGTTCTTCCAGGAGACCGTTGCCGAGCTTCGAAGGTGCGTCTGGCCTACACGGGAAGAGACCATACGCCTCTCCATCTATGTAATCATCTTTGCAGCCGCTGCCTCCGTCGTCCTGGCAGGAGTGGACAGGGGACTGCAGGAAACATTCACAAGGTACATCCTCAGGTAGGCAAGGACCGTCCGATATGGTATCAAGCACAGACACAAACCGGGCCCGATGGTACATCATCCATACCTACTCCGGCCAGGAGGAAAGGGTCAAGAAGAACCTGGACCTGCGCATCCAGAGCCTGGATATGCAGGACAGGATTTTCCAGGTGATCATCCCAACGGAAGAAGAGATCGTCCTGAAGGATGGCAAGCGCCGTTCCGAGCGGAAGAAGGTCTTCCCCGGGTACATCCTCGTGCAGATGAGCTTGGACGATGAGAGTTGGTACGTGGTGCGCAACACCCCGGGCGTCACCGGCTTCGTATCGACCGAGGACGAGATGGACAAGCGTCCCAAGCCCATACCCCTGGAAGACAGCGAAGTGGATGCCATCCTCAATCAGATCGAATCGGGGCCCACAAAGGTCTCGGTGGGATTCCAGAAGGGACAGACGGTGCGCATCACTGCCGGGCCCTTCGCCGATTTCATCGGAGCGGTCAACGAGATCGACTCCAGCAAGGGCAAGGTCTGGGTACTGGTATCCTTCTTTGGCCGGGAAACTCCGGTAGAGCTGGACTTCCTGCAGGTCGAGAAGATTTAGGGAGGCATCTTGGCCAAGAAAGTTCGAGCCATCATCAAGTTGCAGCTCCAGGCAGGAAAAGCAACCCCAGCGCCACCCGTTGGTCCGGCGCTGGGCCAGCACGGCGTCAACATTATGAGTTTCGTGAAAGAGTATAACGAACGTACTGCCACCCAGTCAGGTACGATCATCCCCGTCCAGGTAACCGTGTTCGAAGACAGGTCCTTTGCCTTCGTAACCAAGACTCCCCCCGCCTCGGAGCTTCTCCGAAAGGCTGTAGGCATAGATAAAGGTGGGGCGCAGGCCGGTCGAGGGCGTGTGGGCACCATCCCTCGGGACGCGGTCAAGGAGATCGCTGAGCTGAAACTCAAAGACCTTAACGCCAACTCGGTGGATGGGGCGATGAAGATCATAGAGGGCACAGCCCGCAGTATGGGGATAGAGATTTCAGGAGAATGATCCATGGTAAAGCATAGCAAGAGATATGCTGCACAGAAGGAGAAGATCGACCCGGAGAAGTCCTACTCTCCCGAGGAAGCGATAGCTCTGCTCCAGGAAGTATCCACGGCCAAGTTCGACGAGTCTGTTGAGCTGCACCTGCGCACGGGGGTTGATCCAAGGCAGGCCGACCAGTTGATTCGCGACGTAACCGTCCTCCCTCACGGCTTGGGAAAGTCGATCCGGGTGCTGGTCTTTGCCAATGGAGAAGGGGCCGAGCTTGCCCGCCAGGCTGGGGCCGACTATGTTGGCGAGGATGACCTGATACAGAGCATTGAGGGGGGCTGGACCGACTTCGATGTCGGCCTTGCCATCCCCGACATTATGCCCAAGATCGGCAAGCTGGGACGGGTGCTTGGCCGCCGAGGCCTGATGCCCAACCCTCGCACCGGGACCATGGTGCAGCCTCGGGACCTGCCGAGAATAATCGACGAGGCCAAGAAAGGCAGGCTGGAATTTCGCGTTGACCGCACCGCCATTATCCACTGCCCCGTTGGGAAGGTAAGCTTCCCCCCGGAACACCTGATGGCCAACATAGCTTCCCTGGTTGATGCTGTGGTGCGAGCACGACCTGCCACGGTCAAAGGCTCACTCATTCGAGCGGCGCACTTGTCCAGCAGCATGAGCCCCGGCATTCGCCTGGATGTGTCCAGCCTGGTCTCCTTGAAGCCAGAACTCTAATAAAGGATGCGTTCCCCTTTCGTTGACAAGCGGGAATTGGAAAGGTAAGGTCTAGGACAACACATCTAGCTTATACAGCCTAAGACAGCAGGCCCCCGTGTTAGCGGGGTTAAACTGCCACCTGCCGAGGCGAACCGGGGAACTATCGTGTTGGTGTGAAAGGCCCGCCCGGGCCGAGCGCTCCAACTCCGAGAGAAGACGAAATCGAGTCCCTGCGCGCCCGGTGCAGGGACTTTTCATTGGAGAATGCCTATGCCGACCCAGAAGAAGATTGACCAGGTAGCAGAGTTGGCCGAGAAGCTGAATCGGGCTACCATCACCGTCGCCACCGATCCGTCAGGACAGCCGGTAAACACCATGACTGACTTGCGCAGCAAGATGCGGGACCGCCAAGTGGAGTACCGCGTGGTCAAGAACACCCTCGCCTATTTGGCTGCCGATGCCGCAAACAACCCCCACGTCAGGGAGATCATCCAGGGACCCACAGCCTTGGCCTTCGGGTACGACAACCCGGTGGACGTCGCCAAGGCCCTCGAGGAGTACATCCGGGTAAACCGCTCGACCCTCACAATCCGGGGAGCTGTCCTGAATGGCAAGCGCCTGTCTCGGGACGAGGTCATTACCCTTTCCCGCCTTCCCGCCCCTGAGGTGCTGGTCGGTCAGTTGATGGGGCAACTGCAGGCCCCCATAAGTAGATTCGTGGGCCAGTTGCAGGCCCCCCTGCAGCGCCTGCTGGGCGCACTGTCAGGCCCCCACAGTTCGCTGGCGTCCCTGCTGCAGCAAAGGGTTGAACAACTCAGGTCCCAAGGTTCAGCAACATAGCCAAAGAACGAATAGTCCAAGGAGGAGAGATGACAAAAGACGAGGTATTGGAAGCTATCAAACAGATGTCCGTCATAGATCTGGCGGACCTGGTAAAGTCCCTGGAGTCCGAGTTTGGCATCACCGCCGCGGCGCCCGTCGCCGTAGCGGCCGCGCCTGCAGCCGCGCCGGCCAGCGGAGCAGAAGCCTCAGCAGCCGGCGATGAAGAGGAGAAGACCGAGTTCGCCGTGGTCCTCCAGGATGTGGGAGCGAACAAGATCAACGTCATCAAGGCGGTGCGCGAAGTTACCACCCTAGGACTCCGGGAAGCCAAGGAGCTGGTAGAAGCGGCCCCGAGCAGGGTGAAAGAAGCGATAGCCCAGGACGAAGCCAACAAGGTAAAGGAAGCCCTGGAAGCAGCAGGAGCCAAGGTCGCCGTAGAGTAAAGATAGACTGAATGGCCTGGGGAGGGCACGCATTTGGGCGCCTTCCCCAGGCAACGTCTAAATAAGGCACATTGGTCTGCATTGGCACCAGAACAAGATTCATTCGTTTCATAAGGGTCCACCGGGGGAGCAAGATGAGTCGGCGCAAGGACCGGAAGCGATTCCTGCAAATGATACAGCTGAATCCCGACTACAAGGGATTCAGAGGCGGCATGGGTGGAGCAGGTGTTGATGCGCCTCTCGAAACTATTATCTGCTCCATCTGTGGCCGAAGGCGCAACGTTGCCATCGGCATCGCCCTGGAACAAAGGGAAAGCTACGTCTGCCTGAGCTGCCGCGAAGAGAGCGGCGACTCCACGCCCGAAAACCCGGAACCCTAACCTTAGAAGGGCCTTGACCCCATTCCGGCGCCACAATCCCTTTGGCCTCAGGCGACCCTCACGTGAATTGTTCAGACTCGGCAGCATTCGAGTCGTAATTGACCGCTACCGGGAACTACCGCCCGGCCGTATTCGGGGCAAGGCGTGCATCTTTAGAGGCAGTCCGGCAGGGGGGCAAGAACGCAAGATGTGTGGGATCGTTGCGTACATAGGGCACCGGGATGCCTGGCCCATCCTCCTCGATGGGCTGCAAAAGCTGGAGTATCGCGGCTACGACAGCGCCGGGATTGCCATCTTCAACCCCTCGGGGACCCTCGAAACTCACAAGTCCGTGGGAAAAGTCAGGGAGCTGACCGCATTTGACGCAACTTTCCCAAAGGGCACCCTGGGCATCGGCCACACCCGTTGGGCCACCCATGGAAGACCATCCATTGCCAATGCCCATCCCCATACCGGATGCCGTCTTCAGGTAGCGGTCGTCCACAATGGCATCATCGAAAACTACCTGGAGCTAAAGCAGAGGCTCGTTGCCGAAGGCCACGCTTTCACCTCGGAGACGGACAGCGAGGTCCTGGCGCACCTAATCGAGTCGGGCATGGAATCGGGTCTCAGCTTCGAGGATGCTTTTGTCTCAATGGGACGCCAGGTCCAGGGATCACAAGCTATAGTATCGACAGGACCTGCCGGATATGCCAGCCAGGTTCTTGCCCTGAGGCTCGGTTACGCAGGCGGTATCGTGTTGGGCCATAAGGACGGGGAAGCCATCATCAGCAGCGATCTCCACCCCTTGGCCTCCCTCATGGAAGAGGTCAGTTTCCTCGAGCACGGCGAGGTCGCCGTTGCCACCCGCGACGGCATTCGTTACATGAATCTCCAAGGACAAGCAGTGTCCAAGGAAACCAGGGGCATTCCTTCCACGGCTGCCCAAAGAGACAAGGAAGGCTATGAGCACTTCATGCTGAAAGAGATCATGGAACAGCCCCTGTCTGCCGTCAACTGCCTACGGGGCAGGGTCAACTTCGAGAGCAGCCAGGTGCAGCTCGAGCAGTTTCCCCTGGCGCTCCAGGAGGTAGAGGGCCTGCGACGAGTGATGCTGGTGGGAATGGGCACCAGCCTTCACGCCGCCATGGTGGGCAGGCACTTCATCGAATCCCTGGGGAAGCTCCCGGCGGAGGTGGACAATGCCTCCGAGTTCCGCTATCGGGACTATCCCATGGACGAGCACACTCTCGTCATTGGCGTGTCCCAGTCGGGAGAGACCGCAGATACCCTGGCTGCCATGTCGGATGCCCAGAAAAAGGGGGCTCCCCTTCTCAGCGTTTGCAATTCCGAGATGAGCCAGGCCAACCGCCTGGCCGACGCGACCCTGCTGATGCGTTCAGGCATGGAGGTCGGCGTCGCCAGCACAAAGACCTTTACCTCTTCCCTGGGAGTTCTCCTTCTCACCGCTCTCTACCTGGCCCAGGTAAAGGGCAGTCTGAGCCCCTCTTTTGCTAAGGACATACTGGCAGAGCTGGCCCACGTTCCCCATCTAATGGGGCAGATGCTTTCCGACATCGATTGCTACAAATCCTTGGCGGAGACCCTCCACCGGTATCAGAATTTCCTGTACCTGGGGCGTGGCATCAATCTTCCCATCGCGCTGGAGGGGGCGCTGAAGCTCAAGGAGATAGCCTACGTTCATGCCGAAGGCTATGCGGCAGGGGAGATGAAACACGGCCCGGTCGCACTTATTGACCCCAACATGCCCGTGGTTGCCCTCGCCCCGGAGTCTCCCACCTACTCGAAGATGGCCGCAAACATCAAGGAAGTCAAAGCCAGGGATGGCGTGGTGATCGCGGTTCTCAGCGAGGGAGATACGGAGCTGGCGGCCGAGGTGGACCATGTCCTGTGGGTCCCCCGATGCTCCGAGGTGTTAAGCCCTTTCCTGACTTCCCTTACGATGCAAATGCTCGCTTACCATATAGCAGTCCGGCGGGGCTGCGATGTGGACCAGCCCCGCAACCTTGCCAAGTCGGTAACCGTCGAGTAGGGAATTCTCCCCTAGGCCATCAGCGCCAAGTAGTTTACCTGCCCGTCCAGACGGGCGGCCGGCGTTCAGCGAAAGCCCTTACGCCTTCCTTGGCATCTTCCGTTGTGCGGGTGAGGTCGGCCTTCACCTGGGCAAAGGCCACACGCCTTTCCAGGTCCATACTCGCGCCATTGACCGTTACCTCCTTTATGGCGGACAGGGCCAATGGAGCATTCTCGATTATCTTGCGGGCTATCGCCTCCGTGGTGGACATCACCTGGTCAGCCGGTACGACGTGGTTGACCAGGTTAAGCTCCAGCGCTCTCTGGGCGCTCATGAAATCCCCGGTGAACATGATCTCAAAGGCCACGTTCCTGGGGAGCACCTGGGCCATCAAAGCAGGCCCGCTCACCGAAGATATGCCCCGTTTGACCTGGGGCCAACCGAACTCGGCATCTTCGGAAGCGACCCGGATATCGCTGCTTAGGGCAAGGCCGCAGCCCTGGGCAAGGCAGATGCCGTTGATGGCCGACAGGATGGGCTTCCAGATATTCTGGGCCGCCACGTACAAGTCCGAAGTGCTCTTGCCTTCACTCGCCCTTCCCGCCGCCATGGCGACCAGATCGTGCCCGGTGGAAAAGGCTTTTCCATTCCCTGTAATGATGGCAACCCGTACCTCGGGATTCGCCTTCACGTCCTGGAATGCCTCCCAGAGAAGCTCTCTCATCTCCGGGTTGATGGCATTCAGCTTCTCGGGCCGGTTCAGGGTGATGTAACCTATCCCGTCCCGGACCTCATACTCGACTTCCGCCATTGACATCCTCCTGCCTGAGTTCTCGTTAGATGATTCGTGAATCCGTGGGAACTGTTCCAATCACGCCCTTACTCTCCAGTACCTCTATCCGCTCCGGCGGGAGCCCGAGGAGGTCCCCGTACACCGTCATGTTGTCCTGGCCCAGGCCGGGAGCAGGCCAACGGACCGTTCCGGGAGTGGCGGACATCTTCCATGGAATGCCTGGATAGGTATGGGTGCCCGCCCAGGGATGCTCTACCCTTACGAAGGTCCCTCGGGCCTTCATCTGGGGGTCCGCCAGCAGCCCGGGGGCTGATAGCACCGGGGTTGCCGGCACGCCCACATCCTGGAGCTGCGAGGATATCTCCCCGGCGTTTCGCTGCCTCGTCCACGCTGATATTATGTCATCCAATTCGTCTTCGTGTTGCTTGCGCCCATTCATGGTGTCGTAGTGCGCATCTTCTGAGAGGTCGGGCCGCTTCATCACCTGACAGAGGGCCTGCCATTCTCTGTCCCCGGTGACGGCGATGCTGACCCATGAATCATCTTCGCGGCACGGATAGACCCCGTGCGGTGCATACAGCTCGCTGCGATTCCCCATCCGCTCATAGTCCCTGCCCGTCATCTGGTAACCGAGCAGGTAAGAGCCGATTAGGGCAACCGTCGATTCCAGCTGGGATACGTCTATGAACATCCCCTTACCTGTCCGCCTACGATGTCTCAGGCCAGCCAGGATAATGCCGGCGGCGTGGGAGCCTGTTATAGGGTCCCCGTGATTGATGCCCGACTTCATCGGGCCGTCGTCCTCGTACCCTGTCATGTGGGCCATACCTGATAACTGCTCCTGCCCGATGCCGTAGGCCAGGTAGTCGCGCCAAGGACCGCTATTGCCAAAGCCCGGCATTGAAGCGTATATGATGTCGGGCCGCAGTCGCTTCAGGTCATCGTAGGTGTAGCCGAGGCGTTCCAAGCTGCCGTATCGGAAGTTCTCTATGACTACGTCGCTAATGGAGACCAGCGTCTCGAACATTTCGCATCCCAGGGGATCGGTCAGCTCCAGGGTAATGCCGTACTTGCTCATGTGGAGGCAGTTGAACCACCCGTTCCTGTTCCAGGGCTGTTCTCCTCCGTCGGAATCAGGATAGCTGGCGATGCCCTTGGCCGGGCTGACCGGTCCTCGGTGGGAATCGTACACCCGGAGGGACTCGACCTTGATGACTTGTGCTCCCATATCTGCCAGGAGCTTGGTGCAGTAAGGGCCTGCCCATATACGGGACAAGTCCAATACTCGCACATCTTCCAGGGGAAGACCGCTGCCCGATAGCCCCATCGGTCTCTCTGCACGGGAAGCCAACGTCTAGACTATCCCCGCTTCGGCCAGGCCTTCCATTTCAGCTTCGGTGTACCCCAGGAGGTCTCCCATCACCTCCCGGTTGTGCTCGCCTAGAAGGGGAGCCCGCCGAAATTCCCACGTATCTTCGCTGGGTCTGGCCGGCGGTCCCGGGTATTGGTAAGCTCCTCCAACGGGATGGTCTAAGTTCAGGTAGTAGTCTCGGTCATCGAGCTGGTCCATCTCCAGGATATCCTGAAGGGTTGCGACATAGGCGAAGCCGAGTCCCCGCTCCTGGCCCATCCGAAAGATGTCCACCTTATCGTGGTCCAGCAGCCATGGAAGCATAAGGGCATCAACCTCGTCGGCATTGGACAGCCGTCCGAGCCTGGAACGAAAGCGTTCGTCGGAGAGCTCTTCCCGCTCCATTATCTCCGCCACGGCAGGCCAGCGATGGTCCGGGCCAGCTATGACTCCCACGTGCCCGTCTCGGCACGGGTATATGCCCCATGCCGCACGGCCGTACCCGCGGTTGCCGGCCCGCTCGAACTCCCGGCCTGAATAGCTGTACTGCATCATTGCATTTTCGAGGATGTTGGTGGTGTATTCGGCGATGGAGATATCGATCCACTGACCCACACCTGTCGATTCGGCGTGATGAAGGGCGATCATGGACGCCACGAATGCGTTCTGGCCGGCCCCCAGCTGGGCCAGCGGCGCTCCCTCTCGCAGGGGCGGTTGGTCCGGCTCCCCGGTGATGTTCATCAAGCCACCCAGGGCGTACAGGTTCAACTCCACCGCCTTCCAGTCTCTGTAAGGCCCTGTCTGACCGAAATTGGATATGGAGGTCATTACAAGAGCAGGATTCCTCGAAGCCAAGGTCTCGTATTCCAGTCCAAGGGAAGGGAGGACCCGGGGAGCGAAGTTTTCTACGAGGATGTCGGCAGACTCGACCAGGCGGAGCAGTATCTCCCTGCCTGGGCCGGACTTCAGGTCGAGGGTGATGCTCTTCTTGGAGCAGTTGAGGTACATGAAGGTTGCGCTGGCTTCTCGGTCCTCCGTACATGATGGGGGAAATGGTCCAATCTGCCTGGCAGGGTCGCCGGAGACCGGGCGTTCGACCTTGATTACTTCGGCTCCCATGGTGCCCATCAGACGTGTGCAGTACGGGCCTGAAATGTAGTGGGTCAGGTCCACCACCCTGACCCCTTCGAGGAATCCTGGCATGCCTCTCCTCACTGGCGACGCAGGGTCCGAGGCTGAAAATCTCACGCCCCGTTAAGCATCAGCATTCTACAGATTCATCCTGGCAAGCACAACATGACCGGCCCACACTGCCCCAGTCCACCTTGCCCCTTCCAGACATAGTAGCAATACAGGAAAAATGCTATGATGGCCTCTAACCTGAAACCGAAGCCAACTCAAAGGAGAGGCCATGGTCGAAGCGGACAACACCCTAGCCCCCATGCCGGTGACAGTCTGGTATGACTACGTTTGACCCTGGTGCTATATCGGTCTGTCTCGGATCGACAAGCTCAGGGAAGATTACAACATTGCCGTGGATATCAGGCCCTACCTGCTGCATCCCGAAACCCCGAAGGAAGGGGCACCCAGAGAACCCCGTCCCGGTGAGGAAGAGGGACAGCTAAGCGAGCCGCTGCGCACCTACGCGGAAGAGGCTGGGCTCACCATGCGGCGCGCTCCGATAACACCCAACTCAATGTACTCGCTGGAAGCCACCGAGTATGCCCAGGAGCAGGGCGAGCACGAAGAGTTCCATCATGCCCTATACAAGACCTACTGGGAGGACCGGAAGAACCTGGGAGACCTTGCAGTCATCCAGGAGGTGGCCGAACAGACGGGCCTGAACTGGTCCGAGCTGTCCCAGAGACTGGAGTCGGGACACTATCGGGATAGCGTGATGTCCCAATTCCAGGAAGCCATGGGGCTGGGCATCCGGGGAGTTCCGGCCTTTCTAATCGGCAACCAGATGTTCACCGGCGCTCAACCCTATGAGGTGTTCAAGATGGCGATGGCAAGGGCCCGGGAGACCTACCAGATACCGACGTAGCGCGTTAAGCCAATCAAGGAAAGGGTGTCCCCATTCCCAGCATCGACCTCCACGGTAAAGTCGCCATCGTAACGGGCGCCAGCAGGGGCATCGGCAAGGGCATTGCAATAGCCTTGGCCAAGGAGGGCGCCCATGTTGTGGTCGCGGCCCGCAGCGAACAGCAGCGGAGATTGCCCGGCACCATAGTCGAAACCGTCGATGAGATCAGGACTATGGGCTTAAGCGCCATGCCGGTCCGATGCGACGTAAGGGACGAGGAGAGCATCGACGAGACGGTCAAGAAGGCCCTGGCTGAATGGGGCCGGGTGGACGTTCTCATAAACAACGCCGCCGTGGGCACCTACGACCCCTTCCTGGACCTGTCTCCCAAACTATGGGATGTGGTGATGGCCGTCAATGTGCGGGGTCCGTTCCTGTTTTCCAAGGCAGTACTGCCTTGGATGATCCAACAGGGTTGGGGCAGCATCGTCAACCTATCGAGCCTTGGTGCGGACCAGCTCACGTCCACCGCATTCGCAACGGACCCGGATGCACCCCCTACGGTGGTGGGTCAGGCCTATGGCGTCTCAAAGGCCGCCCTGGAGAGGCTCAGCCGGGGGCTGGCCGCCGAAATGGGACGGCACAACATAGCTGTAAATGCGGTGAAACCTTCCCGTCCGGTGATTACCGAGGGGTTCCAGTACCAGAGGCCGGATGCGGACTACTCTCTATGGGTCACACCGGAATCTCTGGTCAAGGCAGTCGTGTTCCTGGCCCGCCAGGATGCGTCGGGGGTGACCGGGGTTGTCACCACGGACCAGGAGCTGATCATGGCCCACGGGCTATGAAGGGGAGCTAGCTGTCTTCCTCGCTGCTTTCCGAATCATCCTTACGGGCTGAGTAGGTTAACTCCATCGGCTCCTCTGATTCCGCCAAGCCGGAGCTCTCTGGATAACCTGCCTTCCACTCCGCAGCTATCTCTTCTTCCTCTTCCTCCATCTCGCTGTCGATATCGTAGCGAAGCATAGCATCCTTGAGCTGGGTCGATTGCCCGGCCTTGGACCGCCCGGGGAAGGAACAGGACGCTCCATTGTTGGGATGGTGGTACGTCTCCCAAATGACTATGGATGCTTCCTGCCGGTCCACGCTGATGACCGCAGCTTCGTACCTGTTCCCCGCCTCCATGAGACGCATCAAGCGAAGGGCCAGCTTGGGTTCCACCTGTCCAACATAATGCCCCTGGCAGTCTTCGATGACCAGGGAGCGGTCGACAATCCTCAGGTTAACCCCATCCCCAGCAGCCATCTTCACCAAGACCTCATCATCGCCTGGTTTGCACAAGATCGTAACTCCCGACTTCCCGCTCTCTTCGATGAGTAGATGCGGGGTTACTACCTTGCTCAGCTTCGGCTGGGGGGATGAGTCCTCCAGATGGTCCAAACGTTCAAGATTCTTTTTTGCAATGGTGTTATGGGGGGAGAGGTTAACGGCATTAGCGAAGGCCCCTCTTGCGGCGTTGTAGCGGCCCAGCTCAAGAAAGGCTTTTCCCAGACGATTGAGGGACTCCACGTCGTTGGGGAAAGCCCCCAGGATCTCCTGGTTGGCTTGGACAGCCGCCTCCCACTCGCCCTTCAGAGCCAGGGCAATTGCTTCCTTACTCTTTTCCTTCCTGAGCTTGGTTTTTTCCTCTTCCCTACCCGGTTCCATGCTTCTGCCCATCTCCAGGTTGGTCGTACTATAAAGATCGTAACTGCCGATATCCAAAGTTAAGCTAAACTTCCTTCCCTAACAAAGTGTGGCTGCCAGGAGTTGACCACATGGCAATTTCCTGGCATTCGGTTGATGCTCCTCAAGCCCAGCAAAAGTGTTTCGTAACTGGATACACCAAAAAATTGGCATGGTCAAGCACTTCTAAACCGAGTTTATGTTCAGTTTTCTGAACAGGTGCGGAAAGTGGCGTGATGTTTGCAGTCTTGGTACAAATTGCCTTCCCGTCCAGCACGGGTCAATTCTCCCGATACTTCTTTCGCAGATGGTTCCACCGAATCCTCATTATATCCAGGACCATGGCCAGGGAATCCCGCACGGGCCGCACCCTGCTGAGGGAGCGGTAGTGCCAATCGATGGGCACTTCCATGATCCGCAGCTCGCGCCTGCGGGCCAGGAAGAGCAGCTCGACATCGAAGGCAAAGCCCGAAAGCATTTGGCGTCCAAACAGCATTTCGACGACAGCCCCTCTAAAGCACTTGAATCCACACTGGGTGTCGCTCATTCCGGGGAGAATCAGAGTTCGCACCAACCTGTTGAACGCACGTCCCATGAGATGCCTGCGGGAAGGTTCGCCGAACCTTTGCGCTCCGGGAATCTCCCGAGAGCCGATAGCGATGTCGAACTCTATGCGGGAGGGAGGGAGGAACCTGGAAACATGCTCTATAGGCATGGAAAGATCGGCGTCGCATAAGAACCGGAACTCCCCGCCCGCTTGCAGCATCCCGTTGCGCACAGCCCATCCCTTACCCCCATGCGTGACTTGGAGAACCCGTATGCGGGGATCGGAGGCTGCAAACTCCCCAGCTACCTGAGCTGTGTCGTCGGCGCTACCATCATCCACCACAACAACGTCCCAGGTGTATGACTGCGTCCCAAGGTAGTCAATGGCTTTCTCCAGGGTGTCCCTGATTCTGCTTCCCTCGTTGTAGGCAGGGATCACTACGGACAGAAAGGGGATGCCTTTAGAGCTGATTGGGTTTGATGTTGACATCGGGAGCTTGTGCTAAGGCTTGTTGAAATGTCTCCAGAAGGAGCAGGGGTCCGGTTATGCTTGTTCCAGATCGAAAGCCTCATGCAGTACCTGCGTTGCCTCGTGGACAACCGATTCGGCAACGATGCAGGTAATGCGTATCTCCGAGGTTGTGATCATTTCTATGTTGATGTTGTTGTCGGCCAAGGCCCGAAACATGCGAGAAGCGTAACCCGGAGCGTGCTGCATACCCGATCCGATGATGCTAACCTTGCTGAGATTTGCATCTGAGGTGACCTCCTCGGCGCCGGTGGCTTCGGCCACCGGTGCGATTACCTCCAGCGCTCTCTTCAACTCTGTGCGCGCCACCGTAAAACTAAGGTCCGTCAGGTTGTCAGAGCTCGAGTTCTGGACAATGGTGTCCACGCTGATGCCTTCATTGGACAGGGGTTCGAATAGAGCTGCAGCTATGCCCGGCTGGTCGGGCACTCTTCGAAGGGTTATCCTCGCAACGTTCTTATCGTATGGGATACCTGTGACCTTCACCCTTTGTTCCATATCGGATATAACCCCCTTTTGAATGAGGGTCCCGGCGACCTGGCTGAAGCTGGACGCAACGTATAGAGGCACATTATAGACCGATCCCAGCTCGATGGACCTTGGGTGCATCTTGGCCCCATAGCTCGCCAGCTCCAGCATCTCCTCGTAGTCGATTCGCTCCAGCTTCCTGGCCCCCGGCACCACCTGGGGGTCAGCCGTATAAATGCCGTCAACGTCGGTGTATATCTCGCACCTGCCCGCGCCAAGGGCGGCTGCCAAGGCGACGGCCGTGGTATCCGAACCTCCCCGCCCCAAGGTTGTGACGTCCATATCCTCGGTGATGCCTTGAAACCCCGCTACTATGACCAGCCGGCCCTTGTCCATCTCTTCCACTATTCGATCCGGTTCAACGGCGGCAATACGCGCCTTGCCGTACCTGGAATCGGTGCGGATACCTGCCTGGAAACCGCTCAGGCTTATAGCCTCATGTCCGAGGGAACGAACTGCCATGGCGAGCAGGGTCGAAGAGACCAGCTCTCCCGTGGACAGGAGCAGGTCAAGCTCGCGGGGGTCCGGATTACCGGCAACTTGGCTGGCAAGGCTGATCAACTCCTCGGTGGTGTCGCCCATCGCCGAAACTACCACGACAACCTGGGTACCGTTCTCCCTGGTCTGGCAGATACGCCGGGCTACGTTGTTGATGTGGTCGGCGCTGGCGACCGAGCTGCCCCCGTATTTTTGCACGACCAGTTCCACTAGCTTCGCCCCAGTCCTGAAATGGCTATCCGCCTTTGGCTCAAGCTTCTCCACGCTGACGTAAGGAACATCAACCAGCGTCGGGGCTTTCCACCCAAGTACAGGTCGTTCCTTCGGCATTGGGACGGGTGATCTTCACTTCCCCGGGAACGCACGCCTGGCGGGCGGCTTCCGCCATCTCGTAAGCTACCGTCACCTCCCGGCCATGGGTGAGCGCCAGGATGGTAGGGCCGCTGCCCGATAGGAAGACTCCCAGGGCGCCTCCCTTTATGGCGCCCTCGAAAATCACCTTCATCGGCGGAAAGAGCTGTCTCCTGTATGGTTGATGCAGCCTGTCTTCAGTAGCCGTCGTTAGCTCTTCCAGGCGCCCGGTATTCATGGCGTTTACTATAAGGGCAGTCCTTCCCATGTTGAAAACGGCGTCTTCCCGAGAAATTCCTTGGGGCAGCACTGCCCGGGCATCCTCGGTGGCGATGGTGATATCGGGGACGTACAACACCGCCCTAAGGTCGTCGGGCACAGGTACGGGAGATGTCAAGACACCTTCATCCCTTTGCACCACCAGCACCATTCCTCCCAGGAGAGCCGGAGCAACGTTATCGGGATGTCCTTCGATTTCCACGGCAAGGCGGAGCAGCTCCTCCGGGGGTAGCGGACCCACATTCCCGCCAGACAAGACCGGGGCAATCCGGCTCCCGGCAGTCAGTCCCCCCACGATGGCCGCTGCGCTGCTTCCCAATCCCCGCTTCAACGGGATGTTGTTGCTGCAGGTCACAGATAACGCTGGGGCTTGCAAGCCGACGTGTTTCAGCAGGCGAAGGATACTCCGGTACACCAGGTTTTCGGTCCCCTGCGGCAAATCCGATGCGCCCTTGCCTTCCACCCTCACCTGCGGCACATCGGAGATTTCCACCTCGATATGGTTCCAGATATCCAAGGCCATGCCGAGGCAATCGAAACCCGGGCCCAGGTTGGCGGTTGTTGCGGGCACCTGGACCCTGATTCGACCCGTTGAAGAATCTTCCATTTCCCGTGACGATGTCATTTCCACTGCACTTAAGCAGAAACCCTCTGCTTGGAGGATGGGTTAGCGCACGCCAGGACACACCTCTCTTATGGCGCTTGCAAGCACCTGGGCTTCCAGTGCCCGTATCCGCGAATTGACGATGTTGGGAGACCAGCCGACCACATCGACACGGCGACCCTCCCGAGACAGCTCTCCCCACCACAGCAGGTAGCTGAGCCTTCCCACTGCTATCCGGCGGCTGGACGGCCTGAAGCCGAATCTCTCCGATAAGAACGGGAGGCAATGGGTATAGGCTGTGCGACCGTTGATCATCATAAGCTCCAGGCCTTCCTTGGTCGCAAGCTGTTCTTCTATGAATTCCAGGCAGTTGGACACCATGACATCCTTCTCGCCTTGGTCCAGCTGGGCCCAGGGCAACCGAGTCGCACACTTCACGCTGTCAACGTGGGAGTAGCGAAAGTTCCGGCCCTCGGCAGAGCTTACTCCGCCGGTGAATACACGCAGGCCACCCTCGGCAGGCTCTCCGCAATGCACCGATACCAGGAACCTTCCCAGCTTTTCGAAGAAAGACTTGTAGGGAATGCCGTAGAACACATCTTTTTGGCGGCGAACTATAACATCCACGTGGTCTGCCGTTAGCTGCGTCCTTCGGCTAACCGAGGGAAAGTCCCCCAGGGAGCTGAATCTCTGCCGTTCTCCCATCAGGGCCAGCCCGTTGCGGTCCACGTATTCCCGGTCCGAAGGATTGATGGTAACAACCCAGGCATTGGCGTTGGCATAGTCCCCGTAGAAGGAGATGGGGAGCCAATCCATGACGACCGGGCCGTCCTTGCATCGCTCGCAACGGGCAATTCGCTGTTCCAGGGATTTTGTTGCCCGTTCATCCGCAGCCATTGGCACGTCTTGGAGCATGGGGCGTACTTCCCGCCGTTCATCCACACAGCTGGCACCGCTCTGACGGAGAGAAGGATGGGGCGCTGGATTTGTCAGGCGAATGCAGCCATCGGGCCGCCATCGATCACACCCCTATCGGCGGTAGCATCGGGGTTGAGGGAGTATAGCATCGGGTATCACCCGCCGCAAGGCGATCCGTACCACCCACCTGCGCCATCCCCGCTGCCCTCAGTTATGACCCACGGCCCCACCCGCCCAGATGCAAACAGCTTCCATACGTGTTAGAATCCTTCCTGAATACCATGGCAGGGAGTCCAAGGTGCTCCGCCTTCGCAACACACTGACCCGGCAGGTGGAAGAGATCTCCACCATCGAGCCGGGAGTAGTCCGAATGTACACCTGCGGCCCAACGGTGTACCGCTATGCCCATATCGGCAACCTCCGGACCTACATGATGGCAGACTGGATACGGAGGGCGCTGGAACATCACGGCTACCGCGTTACTCACGTCAAGAACATCACGGACGTGGGACACATGCGCCAGGAGATGCTTGAAACCGGGGGTGACAAGGTCATCCTGGCTGCTCTGGCCGAAGGCAAAACGCCCGCCGAGATCGCCCAGTACTATGCCGACTCCTTTCACCAGGACGAGAGCAAAAGCAACATAATGCCTGCCCACCACTTCCCGTGGGCGACGCAGCACGTGCCGGAGATGATCGGCATTGTGGAGATGCTCTTGGAAAAGGGCTTCGCCTACCAGGCCGGGGACAATATTTACTTCGACGTCGGCAAGTTCCCCGACTATGGCAAGCTGTCCGGGAATGTCCAGGATGGTCTGATGGAAGGCGTCCGCTCTGAGGTGGACCCCCTGAAGAAAGACCCCCGGGATTTCACCTTGTGGAAGATGGCCGAGCCTGGGCGGGAGATGAAGTGGGACAGCCCGTGGGGGGAAGGGTTCCCCGGCTGGCATATAGAGTGCTCCGCCATGTCTACCAAGTACATGGGAGAGCAGTTGGACATCCACACAGGAGGCGTGGACAACATCTTTCCCCATCATGAGGATGAAATCGCGCAGAGCGAGGCTGCCTTCGGAAAGCCCTACGTGCGGCACTGGGTGCATGGGCAGCATCTCCTGGCCGACGGCGTGAAGATGGCCAAGTCGGCCGGCAATGAGTTCATCCTGTCCGACCTGGAGGAGAGGGGCTTCGACCCACTGGCGTTCCGCTATCTCTGCCTGACGGTGAGGTACAGGCATCGGATGAACTTCACCTTCTCTGCCCTAAGGGCTTCAGAACGGGCGTTGACCAGCCTGCGGGACAGGGTCTGGCAATGGCGTGAGCTGCCGGAGCTGGCCGGGACCATCGATTCTATCGAGTGGTCTGCCCGCTTCTGGGAAAGTGTAGACAGCGACCTGGACATGCCTGGGGCATTGGCTGTTACCTGGAACATGCTTCATTCAAACCTGGAGGAGCGGTGCAAGCTGGACCTGCTGCTGCAGTTTGATCAGGTCTTGGGTCTCGACCTTGACCGCATATCGAAGGGCGACCCGCTGCCGATCGGCGTCACAGCCGAGGCTGAAAGACGCTCCTTCTACCGGCGGAATGCCCAGTATGAGGTGGCCGACCAGATCAGGAACACCCTGACATCCGATGGCTATCTGGTCGGAGATTCTCAGGATGTCACCTGGATACGTCCCAAAACGGACTTGGAGCTGAAGAAGGGCCGATGGCAGGCTTTCTCCTCTCCAAGGGAGATCGACTCCTACCTGGCCCGCCCGTCGGAGGTCGATTTCTCGTGGATAGTCACCGCCTGCAACTACAAGTCCGATGTAGAGCGCTGTGCCACCAGCTTCCTGAAATGGGCAAGAGGGCGCTCCGCGGAGCTAGTCGTGGTCGATAACGGGAGCACTGACGGCACTGAGATCTGGCTGGATGAACTGCAGCGCTCGAACCGCAGGGTTCGGGTCATCCACTTCGACCATACCATCGGCGATGGGGCAGCCAAGAACGCGGCCCTTTACCAGGCCCTCGGCAGAAATGTGGTAATAGTCGATACCTCGGTGGAGGTCGTCGGAGATGTACTACGGCCAATCGGAGCCTGGCTCGAAGACAACTCGATAGGAATCGTAGGACCCTGGGGGTTGACGACTGACGATATCCATCACTTTCATGATGAGGTGGAAGCCGGTGATGCGGACGCAATGCAGGCCTACTGCATAGCCCTGCGAAGGGACCTGCTCAAAGAAGTGGGAATGATGCGGGAGGTGTTTCGCTTCTACCGCAACCTCGACCTCGACTTCAGTTTCCACGTCAAGGACCGAGGGTACCGCGTCGTTGCCGACGGAAGCCTTCCCCTGGTCAGGCACGAACACAGGCAGTGGAACGCTCTCGGGGAAGTGGAAAGAAACCAGATGAGCTTCCATAACTTCAAGAAGTTCTTCAAGAAATGGCGGGACCGCTCCGACCTTCTCATATGCAACCAGGAGTCCTCCTCCACCAAGTAGGCACGCTCTGTTGGGAATAACTCCGCGCCCCCAGACCGGACCCCATATTCCAATGAGCCAGGTCAGCCGAGGTGCGCCGGTAAAGCAGGATTGGGGCAGCGGGACGTCCGGAGTATTTGGTCTAAGCTGTATTGTAGATTAGAGCCAGTTGGGAGGTTGGGTCGTATGGACCTGGAGACACCTTATCGCACCGGCATGGTCGTGGTTGCCCATGCCGATGATGCCGAGTACGGCTGCTCAGGCACCGTGGCCAAATGGTGCCGGCAAGGAATGGAAGTCACTTATGTCATCTGCACTGACGGAAGCAAGGGAAGCTCCGACCCTGAGAGGACACCCGGGGAATTGGTTAGGATCCGTGAGGCAGAGCAGCGGGCGGCCGGGCGGGTCCTCGGGCTTAAAGACGTGGTATTCCTGGGATACGAAGATTCGATGCTTGAGCCCAGCCTGGACCTTAGGCGCGATATCGCCAGGGAGATACGGCGCCATAAGCCCGACATCCTGATAAGCGCCAACCCCATGCGCAGCTTTCAGGGCACCGGCTACATGGGCCATCCAGACCACCTGGCGGCGGGGGAGGCGACCCTGGCGGCGGTCTTTCCGGCTGCCCGCGACCGCATGACCTTCCCGGAGCTGCTCCAGGAGGGGTTCGAGCCTCACAAAGTGCGCGAAGTCTTAATTATGAACCGCCGGGAAGCCGACAAGTGGATAGATGTCTCAGACACCATGGATATCGCCACGGATGCCCTTAGGCAGCACGTGTCCCAAGTGGGAGACGGCGAGAACGACTTCACCTGGATGAAGGAATGGCGGGAACGTGACGGCCGGCACCGGGGCATGAAGTACGCCGAAGGCTTCAAACACTACCACCTCAGCTAGGAACCCTCGCTACTGCTCTCGTCATTGCACCATGGGCGCCTAGGCTATATGCCTTTCACAGGATGCCCAGGCAGGTTATACTCTGGCCAGCATTCATACCTATAGCCTTGGAGGGAGCGTGAAGGCGGTACGTGTAAATGAGTTCGGCGGCCCTGAAGTCCTGCGGTGGGAGGATGGCGTGGCCCAGCCATCCGCCGGCCCCAGCGAAGTGGTCATCAAGGTAGCTGGCGCCGGCATGAACTTCGCCGACCAGAGCCGGCGGCGCGGCACCTACCCAGGCGGCCCTGCCCCCACGACCCTGGGCATGGAAGCTGGCGGGACGGTTGCAGCCCTGGGTCCCGGCGTCTCGGGATTCGAGGTGGGCGACGCTGTTATGGCCCGGGTCGCGGGCGCCCAGGCGGAATACGTGGCCGCAAAAGCTGTCGACGTCTTCCCAGCCCCCAGGGGTATCGACCTTGTTCACACTGGCGGCATACCGTTGGTGTTCCTGACGGCCTACCATATCCTGCGGACCCGTGCCAACGTTCAGCCCAGCGAGACGGTCCTGGTGCACGCCGCCGCTTCGGGCGTAGGCACCGCAGCCATCCAGCTGGCCAAGCATTGGGGCGCGTCGGTTATCGCCACCGCATCCATCGACGGAAAGCTGGAGCTGGCCCGCTCCCTGGGCGCCAGCCACACTATCAATTACGTTGACGACGACTTCGAGTCCAAGGTCAAAGAGATTACCGGCGGCCAGGGCGTAGAGGTTATCCTGGACAGCGTGGGCGGCGATGTGCTGGAAAAGAGCATGGGCTGCCTGGGCGTTTACGGCCGGCTTGTGACCTATGGCAACGCCTCAGGATCCCCCGCATCCCTGGCTGCCAGGGATATCTTCAGCGTCTGCGGCGCGGTGATGGGATTCAGCATCGGGCGTTCGCCTGACGGCTACCTAGACCACCAAGGCGCTATGGCCGAGATGCTGCCCCTTTTTGAAACAGGCGAGGTCCGCCTGGTGCTGGACCGCACCATGCCCATGAGCGCCGTGGCCGCGGCCCACGCTCATCTGGCCAACCGAGGTACCTTAGGCAAGGTCATCCTGACGCCATAGAAGGAGATCTGATATGAAGGTCAGCTTCTTCCATCTCATGCCTTACCAGTCCCTGCCCGGTGATTTCGCCGACAAACATCGGAGCGCGTGGGTGGACCTGCCCAACTCCAACTTCGACCCACAGCAGGGGCGGCACATGTACGACGACTACCTGGAAGAGCTCCAGTATGCCGACAGCCTGGGTTTCGACGGTGTATGTGTCAACGAGCACCACGCCAACGCCTACGGCCTGATGCCGTCCCCCAATCTGATCGCTTCCATTCTTGCCCGGTCCACCTCCCGCTCAGCGCTTATCGTCCTGGGAAACAGCATCGCCCTGTACCAGCCGCCCATCAGGGTTGCCGAAGAGATGGCAATGCTCGATGTGTTGAGCGGAGGACGGCTTGTGGCCGGTTTCCCCGTCGGCACATCCATGGACACCACCTTTGCTTACGGACAGGTGCCCATCCAGCTGCGGGAACGGCACACCGAGGCCCATGACCTGATCATGAAGTCGTGGTCGAGCCGGGAGCCCTTTGTGTTTAACGGCAAGTTCAACCAGCTGCGTTATGTCAACGTATGGCCCCGGCCTTTGCAGCAGCCCCACCCGCCTGTGTGGATCCCGGGCAGCGGAAGCTTGGAAACCTGGGACTGGGTGTTACAGCGCAACTACGTGTACTGCTATCTCAGCTACTATGGCTACCTCCGGGGCCGCCGGGTGCTGGACGGCTTCTGGGAGCGCACCGCCCAGCTGGGAATCGACGATAACCCCTACCGGGTGGGATTCCTGCAGCTGGTGTGCGTCTCCGAGACGGACAGCCAGGCTGAGAAAGACTATGCTTCTCACGTGGACTACTTCTACAACAAGATGCTCCGGGTCTACGGTCCATTTGCCGAATCACCCGGTTATAGATCGATAGAATCTCTCAGGGCGGGGCTGAGGACCGCCATCGGCAGCAACACCCAGAGCAGCCCCCAACCCCTGGGTTGGAAGGACTGGGTGGAGCAGGGCCACATAATAGCCGGAAGCCCGGCAACAGTGCGAGACAGGCTCAAGGAGGCCATACAGATGCTGAGGGTTGGACACCTCATGTGCCTACTCCACATCGGCACCATGCCGAAGGAGCTGACCTTCAAGAACATGGAGTTATTCACCTCCCAGGTGCTCCCGGCCGTTAAAGACACCTGGCCCGAATACTCGGACCCGTGGTGGCCTTCAACCCTGTCGTCCCAGCCCCAGATGGCTGGGCTGCCCGGCGATTAACAGCCTCATGAATCCAGAGACGGAACGGAAGTATGCCAGAGCATAAGAGCAGGACCCTTGAAATGCAGGGAGGCAAGTTTGCGGTGGACCTCCTGGAGGGGGGCACAGGGCAGCCGCTTGTGTACCTGCCCGGAGCGAGGCCCCAGGGCGGATGGACCCCCCACCTGGATGCGCTCGCTTCCCGCTACCACGTTTTTGCCCCGACCCACCCGGGCATAGGAGGCTCTCGAGGCTTGGAGCACCTGGACGACCTGTGGGACCTGGTGCTCTACTACGAAGAGCTGGTGGATAGCCTCACTTCCGAGGCTTATCATCTGGTCGGTCATTCCTACGGGGGGATGATAGCAGCCGAGCTGGCCGCCCAGTCTCCCGCCAAGGTGCGCTCTCTGGTCCTGGTGAGCGCGGTGGGATTGTGGCTGGATGAAGCTCCGGTGGCGGATATCTTCGTGCTCAGCCCAGAGGAGCGAATCCAAGCTTCCTGGCGCTACCCGGATTCCGAAACGGCCCTTGCGTACATGGCCCAACCCGAAGATCCCGTTGCCAAGAGAGAGGCTGAGCTTGCCACCATCGAGGCTCTGGCATCAACCGGGAAGTTCGTCTGGCCAATCCCCGACAAGGGGCTGCGCAAGCGCATTCACAGGATCACTTCGCCAACGTTGGTGCTGTGGGGCGACTCCGACGGCATAATACCACCGGTTTATGCCGACGAGTTCAGGCAGCTGATTCCCGGCTCAGCGTCGGTTGTGCTGGAGGAGTGCGGCCACCTGCCCCACCTGGAAAGTCCCCAAGGGTACATAGACAGCGTTTTCGAGTTCCTGTCCAAGCACTAGATCCGAAATCAGGGCCAGTTCTCAGCTTAACTCCACGTCTTTGTCCAAGAGCAGGCACGCTTCTCCCCATTGACCGGTGCTGCTCACGTCCCAATCCTCGGGACTGTCAGCGGGCTTCAGGCGGATACCTTCGTCCCCACCATACACCAGCATCAGGACGCCTTCCCCTGAGTCCTCAACCAGCGCGCCGTAGGCAGGACATGGGCCTGCCGAGGACCAGCCGGTGACCCGGCAGCTGACGTCATTGCCTGCGGGATCGGGGGCAACTGCCCACTGGACCTGGCGAGGTTCTCCCAACGTTTCGAAGACCCTCTCCAGCTGCATCGGGCAGTTGCTGCTCGCTTCTACGTTAACCGTGACGTACACAGCTCGTCCCGTACCGTGTCCCCTTGGGCTTCCCTCATGCGGTAACCCATCAGTTGGCCGAAGTGGTATATCATGCTGTAAGTCACCATATCCATGTCAACACTATGGTCCAACAGCTTTGCCATGGAGACCACGGGCCGGTCCTCGATGCCGCAGGGGACTATGTGGTCGTACCATGAGAGATCCGTGTTTACGTTCAGGGAGAGCCCATGATAGGCGATGCCCCGGCTGATCTTTACGCCTATGGCCCCTATCTTACCATCGCCAACCCAAACACCGGTGAGACCCTCCAGGGTACCTCCGGCAACGCCGTGATCGGACAGGCAACGGACAATCACCTGCTCCAGCGTTCGGACGTACTGCACCGGCCCCCAGCGATCCCGCAAGTTGACGACAGGATACATCACAAGCTGGCCCGGTCCGTGGAAGGTTACCTGGCCACCCCGGTCCACTTCGTATAGTGGAGCGTTCAACCGGGCGAGACCTTCGTCGTCCACCAGCACCTGGTCGCGCCTGCCCAACCGCCCCATTGTGTAGGTCGGTGGGTGCTCGACAACCAACACGCTATCGGGTGTCTCGCCCACGTATACCCTCTGGGCCAGCTTCTTCTGGAGGTCCCATGCAGCCAGATAGTCCATGGCACCGAGGTAGATTACTTGGCAGTCTGATCGTCTCGCCATCACGCCGCCTAGTGTATGGGAGTGTTGGTGCCCATGGCTTCCAGGCCGGTCTTTACCGTCTGAAGGAAACCGCTGGCTTCAGCCCCGTCCATCACGCGATGGTCGAAGGAGAAACAGATATTCATCATGGAGCGAATGGCGATTGCATCGTCGATCACCACCGGACGCTTCTGGATAGCCTCGGTGGTCAGTATGCCCGCCTGCGGATAGTTGATGATGGGGCGGGACAGGATAGACCCCAGCGCGCCCGTGTTGTTTACGGTGAAGGTGCCTCCCTGGACATCATCCAACGTCAGCTTATTTTGCCTCGCCCGGCTTGTCAGGTCTCGGACTGACCGGGCAAGCGCCGAAATGCTCATGCCGTCGGCGCCGTGAACGACGGGGACGACCAGTCCATCGGCAGCGGCAACGGCAATGCCCAAGTTCAACTGTTTCTTGAGGAGAATCTTGTCCCCGCCCCATTGGGAGTTAACGTAGGGGTGCTTCTTCAGGGATTCCACCACCGCTTTCAGGACGAAAGGTAGGTAGGTCAACTCCACCCCTTCCCGTTCGACGAAATCACCCTTGATGCTCTCCCGCAGGCGCACCAGCGCCGTAACATCCGCCTCGGTCATACCCCATGCATGGGGAATCTCCGAGGCGCTTCTTTGCATATTATTCGCAATGGCCCTCCTGATGGGGGTCAGGGAGATTTCTTCATCGTCGGGTCCCGCAGCTACGGGCGCCGGATGCCTCGAGGGGGCTGAGGTTAGGGTCGATGGGGCGCCATCACCCTTTACAAAGGCCATGACATCGTCGCGGGTTATCCGTCCGCCCATTCCGGAGCCGACCACGCTGCCCAAATCGATATTGTGCTCCTGGGCCAGCCGGCGCACTGCCGGCGAGTATCGCGCCCGCCTGTCGGGAAGCTCTTGCTCCCCGCCTGCCGGCTTGGCAGGTTGACCGCCATCAATTGCCTTGGGAATGCTGGGACTCTGCTCATCAGCGGTTGCGGGAGCGCCCGCGTCTCCGGCGCCGCCTCCCGTGGGGCCTACCTGCTTGAAGTCCTTTACAAGGTAGCCCGAAGTCCCGACGGTCGCGCCCACTGCGGGCGAAGGGGAAGCCGAAACGGGACGAGTCTCGGATGGCGTAACGTCCTCCGAGGTTTCCACCTCTGCTATGGCGGTACCGACGGGTACTGTCTCTCCCTCCTGGGCCAGGATGGAGCTCAGTACACCAGCGAAGGGGGCGGGCACTTCCATGGTTACCTTGTCGGTAACCACCTCCACCAGGGGGTCGTATTTCTTCACAACATCCCCAGGTTGTTTCAGCCATTTACCGATGGTGCCTTCCACCACCGATTCTCCAACCTGGGGCAGTTCTATCGGTATTGCCATGTCGCCGTCCTTAAGTTTTCAAAGCCCTCGGGCCCCACCGTCGTGCAGGACCGGGCCCAGGGCCACCGGAAGGGGCATAGCTACCCTAGTAGGCAGCCAGACCCCTGATTTCACCGGCTATAGACTCGGTGCTGGGCATATATGCCTCCTCCAGGGAGGTAGCAAAGGGCATGGTGGGCACGTCTGGGCCGCACAATCTGCGGATTGGGGCATCCAGGTAGTCGAAAGCCTCGCCTGCAATGCGGGCTGCAATCTCCGCACCCACACCACCGGTGATGTTGTCTTCATGGACGATCAGCACACGGCCCGTCTTCCTCACCGAATCCAGGATGGTAGCCACATCCAGGGGCTTGAGGGTGCGCAGGTCAACCACTTCCACCTCCACACCTTCCCCGGATAGCGCCTCTGCAGCTTCAAGGCAGTAGTGCACCATCAAGCCGTAGGATACGACGGTTACGCCGCTTCCGGCCCGCTTAACGTCGGCTACGCCCAGCGGGAGGACGTAATCACCCTCCGGCACTTCTCCGCGGACCATTCGATAAGTCTTCTTATGCTCGACGAACACCACGGGATTGTTGTCCCTGATTGATGCCTTCAGTAGCCCCTTGGCATCGTAGGGGGTTGAAGGGGCTACGACCTTCAGCCCGGGTGTATGAAAGAAATAGCTCTCCACGTTCTGAGAATGGAACAGGCCTCCCCTGATTCCACCTCCATAAGGCACTCGGACAACTAGAGGGACATTGATGGCGCCGTTGGTGCCATAGCACACTCGCCCTGCTTCGCCAATGAGCTGGTTGGCGGCAGGCCAGATAAAGTCCGAGAACTGTATCTCCGCTATGGGGCGCAGCCCCTTGAATGCCGCCCCCAGCGCCATCCCAACGATGCTGGCCTCGGCCAGGGGAGTATCGATCACCCTGTCCCGCCCGAACTCCTCGAAGAAGCCCTGGCTGGCCAGGAACACCCCTCCCCTGAGGCCGACATCCTCCCCCATGAGGAAGATATCGGGGTCCCGGCACATCTCCTCGAACATGCCTTCTCGTACAGCTTCGATTACGGACTTCACAGCCAAGTAAAACTCCCGTGCCAGCCCTTAATTTGCATAAAGGTGGTCATCAATTGTAGAAGCATCTGGGAGCGGGGCAGCTTCCGCAGCATCCGTCGCCTCATCGACCTTTATCTGGGCCTCGTTCTTGATTGCCTCCGAGTCCTCGTCGGTAAGGATGCCGATTTCTTTAAGATAGCCACCCACGGTCAGCACAGGGTCCTGCTGACGGGCCTCCTCAACTTCAGTAGGGGGCCTGTAACGCCTGTCATCGTCATCGGTGGTATGGGGCATGAACCGCTCCACCTTCATCTCCAGCAGGACCGGCCCTTCGTGGCGGGCGTGAAGTATAGCATCGGAGGTCGCCTGCAGGGAGGCAAAGATATCCATGCCATCAACCACAACACCGCGAAAACCGTAGCCTTCAGCCCGGTCAGCCAAGTTTCCGATGGCCATCTGGCTTTTCTGGGGAACGGAGATGGCATAGCGGTTGTTCTCGCAGACAAAGACTATGGGCAGGTTTTGGACACCGGCGAAGTTCATCGCCTCGTGTACCTCGCCCTGGCTGGACCCGCCTTCGCCAAAGTAAGACAGGACCACGGTGTCTTCGTGCTTCATCTTGCAGGCCAGGGCATAGCCTGTGGCTTGAGTGACCCCTGCAGAAACCACGTTGGATATCTGAATGATCCTGTGGGGCAGGTCCGCACCTTGGAAGGGGAACTGTCTTCCCCCGCTGTAAGGATCGCCCACCTTGCCCATGAAAGAGCGCATCACCTGTTCAGGCTCCAGCCCCACGGCTATCTTCAACGCTACATCCCTGTAGTAAGGAAACAGGAAGCAGTCTCCGTCCTTCTCGGCCGCGGTCAAGCTGCCCAGCTGGGCAGCTTCATGGCCTTGGCTGGAAGCTGCGATGGGGACCTTGCCCTGCCTGTTCAGGGCCCAGATCCGCTCCTCTATAGCTCGAACGAGGACCAGCTTGTTGTATATCCCCAGTATCTCGTCATCGCTCAGCCCCACTTGCCGGTGTTTTGCTGGTGGGACCTCTTTGGTGGAAGGTGCTCTAACTACCCTCGCCATGCCTCTTCTCCTCAGACTATCGCAGCTCACCAAGTGTCTCTTGCCGGTCGGCGGATGCAGCAGGCCCTATGGTCTTAGGGGAACATTATAAAGGTGAAGACTGAATTGGTAAATGTTGGCGGAGCTTGGCCCCTGGGATATTGTATCCCGCTGGAGCGGGACGCTTTAAATCAGGAAGGCAGGGAGCGGGATACTTCGCCCACGGTCCGCAGAGTACGATTCAAGGAGGCATCCCTATCTGAGCCGGCCGCCACGGGCGAGACCAGCACTTCCCCGGCGCCCATGTCCAGCAGGGCTTTCAGCTTGTCTCCTACCTGTGCCTCGCTCCCGTACAAGGCAACTCCATCTATCATCCCGTCGCTCCAAGCACCATCGAAGGCTTCAGGGTAACCCGCCGCTGCAAACATCTGCTGGTAGAAGGGCAGCTGGGGATACCTGCCGAACCCCTTCATGGCGGCCCGCACCTCATCGACATCGTCGTGGACACAGACAGGCACATGAGCAATCAAGGGCGGGGCCTCGCTGCCGGCAACAGAAGCGCCTTTTGCTATGGCGGGCAGGGCCACGTCCCGCAGGTATACGGCCGGGCATACCCAGCTTATTGCCCCGTCGGCGGCCTCACCGCACATTTCAAAGGAAGCAGCCCGCAACGCCGATGCCATCACGGGAACATCAACCGGCGCGGGTATCTCGGCACGGGCCGTGTAGTGACGACCCTCGAAGTCCACAGACCCCGAGTGGAGAAGGGACCTCAAGATGTGGACGTACTCCTTCAGGTGCCCCAGAGGGGACCGGAAGTCGAGGCCGAATGATCCAACCATAGTCGGGCGGTGGCTGGGGCCGACACCCAGCCTGAAACGACCGGGCGCAAGCTGGGCAATGACCTGCACCTGCTGGGCCATGGTGATGGGATGGCGAGGGAAGGTGGGGACTATCGAGGTTCCCAGCAATATCCGATCGGTCTGTACGGCAGCCGCCGCGAAGAGGGTCAACGCATCGAGACCGGCGCCTCCCGTGGTCATCCAGGCGGCGGAAACACCCAGGGACTCTGCCGCCTTGATTGATTCCAGCACTCTCCGGCTGTCCGGTTCCGCGATGTGGACTCCGATCCTCTGCTCACCCATGCTTGCCTCCTTGAGAGCGCGCACCCCCGCCTATCGCCGGGACGAAATGCACCTCGCTGTCATCCTCCAGGGGCTCCAGCAGCCCCAGCTGGGAAACGTCGCCGTCCACCGCAACGCATATGCTGGGAAGGATATCTCCATCTTCCAAGAGACCATCCCGGATGCCCGGATACATCTCCTCCAAACAGATCACCAGTTGGCGCACGTTCCGGGCCTGGACCTCCACCTGCTTGGCGCCCTTGGTGAACTTTTGGAGAAGGGTGGGTATATATACCGTTGCCAAACCGCCGCCTTGTAGGAAGATTCCCGGTCTTGTCCCAGCCGAGAGGCACAGGAATAAGCTGGGCAGGCCTGCCGTTAGAGCACCCTTTCGGCGGCTTCTTCCAAGCTAGGAAGGTTTGGGCTGCCCGGATAGTCGGCGACCCGAATTGTCGCTCGGCTGGCCCCGGCCTCTTCGTAGCGGCGCAGCAGGTCGGGATCAGGTGGCTGCGCGTAGGCCGAAATGTCAATGGACTCGTAATCGCGGCCCATCTCCGCACACACTTCCTGGAGTTTCCGGCACCCTTCCTTCATCTGGTCGGGGCTGACCCGGCCCGTGGGAAGCCAACCGTCTGCGTATGAAACGATGCGCTTGAAGACGTTGGCAGCGCTGCCGCCAAGGTAGATAGGCGGATGGGGTTTCTGTGCCGGTTTGGGGAAAGACCGAATGGGCGGAAAGTCATAGTAGCGGCCGTGGTATTCGGCCTCATCGTTGGTCCACACTTCTTTCATCACCCTGATGGACTCGGCCGCCTGGGTCCACCGGTGATCGAAGTCCCCTCCCAGTATTTCCGATTCTTCCTTGAGCCAGCCTGTCCCAGCTCCCAGCATGAAGCGCCCGCCGGAGAAGTGGTCCAGGGTAGCGATTTCGTTGGCCAGTAAGAGAGGATGCCTCTGGGGAATGAGGCACACCGCCGTGCCCAACTTGATGGTCTTGGTGGCCGCTGCGGCCATGGCGAGACAGACAAATGGGTCCGCTATGTGCGCCATGGATTCGGGGATGCTGCCGTCGGCAGTACCTGCATACCGAGAGTCTGTCTTTACGGGCACGAAGGTGTGCTCCGAAATCCAGATAGACTCGAAACCAAGGTCTTCTGCCTGCTTGGCTACGGCAGCGAAATCATCCAACCTGTCCGTTACGCTCAGGTTGACGCCGATCTTCAAGGCATCCCTCCCCCGGGAATATTGGCTACGCCTTGCCGTCCCCCTGCCGAGCCCATATCTCTTCCAAGATGTTGCCAGGCGACATCGGCAGGCAGGTCATTCGGACGCCGATGGCGTTTTGGATGGCGTTAGCGATGGCAGGCATGGGCGGCACGATGGCGACCTCGCCGACCCCCTTCATGCCGAAGGGATGGCCCGGATTCCCGACCTCGACTACCACCGTGTCGATCATGGGCAGGTCCAGGCTGGTGGGCATCCGGTAATCCAGGAAGCTGGAGTTGGTCATCTCGCCCCGGTCGTTGTAAACGTACTCTTCGTTCAACGCCCAGCCGATGCCCTGGGCAGCCCCACCCTGCAACTGACCTTCCACGTAGCTGGGGTGGATGGCTTTGCCGACATCCTGGAGGATGGTGAACCTCAGGATATCGACCTTTCCCGTGTCCGGGTCCACCTCCACATCAACGATACAACCTGCCGTGGCGGGACCCTGACCCCTGGGGTTGACGTTGCCCCGTCCCGATATGGGGCCGCCGGTAGCGTTGAGGCGGGCTGCCAGCTGCTTGAAGGTGAGCTTCAGCTCGGGGTCCGAATTGTGGGTCAACTCACCGTCGTTGTAGCTCACGTCTTCGGGAGATGCCTCCCAGATCTTGGCCGCCCTTTCGATCAATTGTCTCTTGATGTCGTGGGCTGCCTCATAGCAGGCCCATCCGCTCTTAAAGGTGGCGCCGCTTCCGCCCGTGTTGGAGGTGAAGCCGACTGAGTCGGTGTCGCCTATAGCAGGCTTTACATCCTCGGCGGCGATTCCCAGCACCTCGGCGAACTGCATAGCCAGCGCTACCCTGTTGCCTCCGATGTCGGGGGAACCCTCCACGAGGCTGACAGAACCGTCGGAGTTTATGCTGGCGACGGCGCTGGCTGGGCCGGTGCCGTTGCCCCAGAACCCGGTGGCGAAACCCCTTCCCCGATTCGGTCCCTCCAGCGGAGCGGAATAGTGAGGATGCTCCTTGGCTGCCTGCAGTAGCTCCATGTACCCGATGCGGGGAAGGCGCACACCGTTGATCCTGCGGGTCCCTTCCTTTGCCCCGTTCAACATGCGGAACTCTATGGGGTCGAAGCCCAGCTTGCCCGCAACTTCATCGATGACCGACTCGGCTGCAAAAGCCGAAGCGGGAGAGCCAGGAGCGCGGTAAGCTGCGGCCTTGGGCTTGTTAACAACCACATCGTAGCCCTCCAGGCGGGCGTTGCCCACTTCGTAAGCGGAAAGCATACACAGGCTGCCCGGGATGGCCGGCGAGCCGGGGAAAGCCCCCGATTCGTAAGACAGCGTGGCATCCACCGCAGTTATCTTTCCTTCCTTGTTCGCTCCCATCTTCACTCGGATATGGGTGCCGGAGGTGGGACCCGTTCCCTGGAAGACATCCGTCCGGCTCATGGTTACCTTGACCGGCTGCCCGGATTTCTTCGACAGGGCTGCTGCCACAGGCTCCAGGTAGACAATGGTCTTGCCTCCGAAGCCCCCGCCAATCTCCATGGGTATAACCTTGATCTTGGAGACGGGCACTCCCACTAGCCGGGCTGTCTGATCGCGCATGGCGAACTGGCCTTGGCTGCTGCACCATATGGTGATGTTTCCATCGGCATTCCACACTGCCGTTGCAGCATGGGGTTCTATGTATCCCTGGTGTACGGACGCTGTATCGAACTCCCGCTCCACCACAACGTCGGCTTCCTTAAAGCCCTGCTCTATATCCCCCGTCTCGAAGACGAAGTGATTGGAAATATTCGAGGCGTCGTTGGTGTCATCATCATCCATCAGCCCGCCGGGACGCAGCCCGGGGTTTGCCAGCGAAGCCAGGCGCTCATGCAGCACGGGAGCATCATCCTTCATTGCATCGTCCAAAGTCAGGACCGGCTGAAGCACCTCGTACTCCACCTCGATCAGGTCCAGGGCTTCTTCGGCTATGTGGGGGCTGGTGGCGGCAACGGCAGCGACTGCATGGCCCCTATAGAGGGCCTTGTCCGACGCCATCACGTTCTTGGCCATGAATCCCATGTTATGGATGGCCCCCTCGGTCAGGTCCGACACTCTCCCCGATGGTTTGGCAAAATCGACAGAAGTTACGACAGCTTTCACGCCGGGCAGAGCCTGCGCCTTGGACGCATCTATGGACAGGATACGGGCATGGGCATGAGGACTCCTCAGCACCCTGCCATGAAGCAACCCGGGGAGCTGGATGTCGGCGCTATAACGGGCGCGGCCAGTTACCTTTTCGGTCCCGTCGTGGCGGATGGGACGGGTGCCTACAACGTTGAATTCGGTCGAAGAAGTTTCGACTGTGGTTGCCATTATCCCTTCACCTCCATAACATCGGCGGCTTCCAGCACTGCCTTGACGATTTTATCATACCCGGTACATCGACATAGGTTCCCCGCCAGCCAGTAGCGCACCCTTTCTTCACCGGGGTCCGGCTCCCGCTCCAGGAGAGTCTTAGAGGCTAGGATGAATCCCGGGGTGCAAATTCCACACTGAAGGGCTGCATTCTCCAGGAAGCTCTGCTGTAGCGGATGGAGACCCTCAGGTGTGGCAACCCCTTCGATGGTCTCCACATTTGCCCCTTCGGCCTCCACGCCCAACACCAAGCAAGAGTTCACAATACGACCGTCCATGACCACTGTGCAGGCGCCGCAGTTGCCGTCATTGCAGCCCTCTTTAGTGCCTGTCATCTCCAGGACATCCCTCAGCACCTCCAGCAAGCTCTGTCGCGGCTCACAGAGGAGCTCCATCTGCTCTCCGTTGATGGTGGTCTGTACATGTACTTTCCTAGGCATACTAGTTGGCCTCCTGGTATGTAACGGCATATGAATTCAAGATGAACAGGACCTTGTCAGTTGGTCGCACGGGCGATCGCCCCTTCCAAGGTGCGGCGGGTCAGCACACCCACCAGGTGGCGCCTCTGCTGTACGGTTCCCCGCATATCGCTTATGGGCCGCGCGGCGTCCATAGCTGCCTGGGCCGCATCTTCGATAGCTTCCTTATTGACTTCCTGGCCGGCAAGCCGTGCGCCTGCATCTTCGACGAGCAATGGGGTCGGAGCTACTGATGCCAGGGCCACGCGGGCCGACACAAAGGAGCGGTTGTCCGGGGAAAGCTGGACCCAGGACCCTACTCCGGCCACGGCGATATCCATTTCGTTGCGGGGTATGAACCTCAAGTAGCGGGCTCCCGAACCGGCAGAGGGGGCAGGAATGCGCATGGACACCAGGAGTTCTCCGTCCTGGAGCACATTCCGCCCGGGGGCAGTGCAGAAATCCTCGACGGCGATCTCCCTGGTTCCCTGCGGCCCTGCTATGACACACTTTCCACCCTGAACAATCAGTGGCGGAATGCCATCGGCGCTGGGGGCGGCATTGCACAGGTTGCCTCCCAAGGTCGCCCGGCCCTGAATCTGGATGCCTCCGATCATGGATGCGGCATCCATAATACCGGGATAAGCTTCAGAAATCTCCGGGTCTTGATACAGGCGGTAACAAGGTACTGCGGCGCCCAGGACCAAGCCGGATTCCCGGCTGAAGGTCATCTCGTTCAGCTCCGGTACGTGTTTCACGTCCACGATGCGCTCCACCCTGCGGCGTCCACCCCGTAGCTGCACTAAGATATCGGTGCCTCCTGCCAGCGGCCGGGATGCTTCTCCCTTTTCCGCCATCAAGGCGACAGCCTCGCTTAGGGTCCGGGGTGTGTTGTATTCGAAATCCTGCAACGGTGCGTTACCTCCCAGCACAAGGTTTTCGAGACAAAGTAAACTTCGGTAGGGCGTAGGGGATACCTAGGCAATAATAAATGCGACTGCCCGCTATGTCAATTCAAAACTGCAGGGCAGCCAAGTGGCTGCCCTGCAGTTGTCTTTGCCACTAAGCCGGTCTGGCGGACTAGGACTCGTCGGCCAAAGCCTCGCTGACATTTTCGGCAACGTCGTCAGGTACCCAGGCGGACCAGACATCTTCGTTACCCTTCAGCCACCATATCGCAGCAGCACTGGTCTCAGTGCCCTCGTTGGCAGTCATATACCTTGCGACACTCTTGTAAAGCTCGATGTTGAAGCCCCAGTTACCCAGGAACTCCACTACGTCCGGCGCATTCTCAGTCACGAAGGGATTGACGGCTATGAGAATGGTCGCATCCTGGTAGCCACATGCCTTGGTCGATTCCCAGCACTCCTCTGTATAAGGCGGTTCTTCTAGAAGGACCAGGTCAAGCACCAAGGCCGGGTCTGCCGTGCCCCACATGTAGCCAAGCCAAGCCTCTTCCTGGTCATAGCTGCCCTGCAGGTCTGCAAAGAGGGCTTCCTGGGAGCCGGGACTGACCACGGTGAGGTGATCGTCCAAACCATAGGCGGTTATCTGCGCCTGATTCACCTTTTCACAGGACCAACCCACCACGCATCCTACATTCCTGGCTTTGCCGCCGCTGTCTGCGGTGACAAACAGATCCTTATATTCGTCATTCTTCAGGTCTTGGACTGTCTTTAAACCAGGATTGGCATCAGCAACATACTTGGGGATTACGAAGGAACTCTGCCAATCCTTGCCCAGGCTCTCGCCAATTTCCACGACCTCCCCAGCTTCCACGGCCGGGGGATACGTATCGCTTTGGTTGGGCATCCAGATTTCCATCGTAATGTGGATGTCCCCCTTGAGGAGACCCTGGAAGTTGGGGAGAGTGCCTCCCAGGATAGCGTCTGTCTCATATCCATAGCCGTTTTCCACAATGAACTGGGCTATCCTGTTTTGGACCTGTGCGCTTGTCCAGTTGAGGTCGGAGAAGACGAGGGTCGGCTTCTCCGCGTCATCATCTCCGCAAGCCACAGCCACAAAGGCGACTGTGAGTAGGGCCACCAAGAGGAATACGCCTTTAAGCGTAAGGGACCGGATCATGTATCTACCTCCAAACCTAAATGGGCATGAAAACCTGTGAGCTTTATAACCCTTTTCCAGAGTATAGTCAAGTTCCTGAGACTGAAGTGTAACGGCGAACTCCTAAACTAGCCCCCGCCACTCAGAGCCTCTTGCTTAGACTTAGTCAAAGCCTGGGTAATGCGGTCAATGACGATAGCGATGGCCACGATGGCCAGACCACCCAGCAGGGCGTTGCCCGGCTCCTGCCGGCCCAATGCCCGGAGCACCACCTCGCCAAGGCCGCCGCCTCCTACGAGGGACGCCACAACAACCATGGAAAGGGCGAGCATAGTCGTCTGATTGACACCTGCCATTATGGTGGGAATAGCCATAGGTATCTGCACCTTGACCAACAATTGTAGTGGCGTAGCGCCAAAGGACCGGGCTGCCTCAACTGTCTGGGGCGACACCTGACGAATCCCCAGGTTGGTTAGCCTTATTACCGGAGGCACCGCATATATCACAGTGGCGATAGTTGCAGGAACGGCGCCCAATCCGAAGAAAAGCAGGGCCGGCACCAGGTAGACGAAACTGGGCATGGTCTGGGCGCCGTCCAGTACAGGCCTGCTGATATTGTCGACCCATTGGTTCTTGGCACCCAGGACACCAAGGGGAATGCCCAAAAGCAGCGAGATCAAAACGGATAAGAGAATCAAGGCAAGGGTAGCCATGGATGCTTCCCAAAGAGTATCCGGGTTGTCGGGAAGCCGACCCATTAGGCCTATGCCCAAGAGGGCTGCGCCACAGAAAATGCCAAGCCCGATACTCGAAACCCTCCATGCTATCAGCCCAACTCCGACAATGATGGCTGGCCATGGAACCCATAAGAGCCCATCCTCCAGCCAAACCAGCACCCTCAGCAGCAGCCACTTTATCCCGTCGAAAAGCCAAGGAGCAGTATCCAGGAGCCAATCGACGGCCCTGTCCACCCTCTGACCAATTGGCCTTCCCCAATCGGCAGGGAAGTCCATCGCGGGTCCCCACACCACCGCGCAGATGCCTCCGATTGCCCCGACGACCACAACGAACAGGACTGACCATCCGCGAAGACTCAGATTTGAGAGGCCTGAAATAGAGAACATAGACCCATTCGTAGGCGTCTTAGATGAAGCTCCGCCAGTGTCAACATTTTCGCTGCTTCGAACGGAATTGGCCAAACGAAGTCTCCTGGTTCAGCTATTCATCTGATGCAGAGTCGGCTGTGTCTTCTGTGAGGGACTTGGCCGACGGCAGGCCGCTGGTGATGGCTTGGGCAAGGGTGTGGCGGTCCACAACGCCGATCACCTTGCCCGACTCGTCCACAACTGGCACCGGATAGTCGCAGGTCATACAGACCGGGATAAGCTGTTCCAGGGCGCTGTCATGAGGAACAGGCTCAAGATCTGTGTACAGGTAGCTGTCGATATCGTCGTGGAGCTTGTTTACTCCTGCTTGAACTGCGCTATGCGCCCTTTCCATGGTTAGCATACCCAAGTAGGTGTCATCGTCATCCATGACCATGGCAATGTCCGATTCATCGGCGCGCATAGCCTGCAGGGCTTCCTCCGGTCCTTTGTGAGAAGGAACGATGGTAAAAGGGTCACCCATTATGTGGGTAGCAGTCAGGATCGATTCCCGTCGCACATCCTGGGTGAACTCGGCTACATAATCATTCTCCGGGTTGAGGACGATATCCTCGGGAGAACCTATTTGCACTATAGCTCCATCACGCATTATCGCTATTCGGTCGCCGATCTTGACTGCTTCGGCAAGATCGTGGGTGATGAATACCAAGGTCCTGTGAAGACCCTGCTGGATTCTGACCAACTCGTCCTGCATGTTCCTGCGGATAAGGGGGTCTAGACCGCTGAACGGCTCATCCATCAACAGGATATCGGGTTCCGTTGCCAGCGCGCGCGCTAGTCCTACCCTCTGCTGCATTCCACCGCTGAGCTGTCGAGGAAAAGAGTCCTCCCATCCATTGAGCCCAACGAGCTCGAGCATCTCCTGGGTCTTGGAGTAGCGTTGAGACTTCTCTACACCCCGAATTTCCAGACCCCAGGACGCATTTTCAACGACGTTGCGATGGGGGAGAAGGCCGTAGTGCTGGAATACCATGGCTATCTTGCTCCGCCGGAACTCGGTCAGGCGCTGATGGTCCACTTTGAGGATATCTTCGCCATCGATGAATATCTCGCCGGAAGTGGGTTCAATCAGCCTGTTCAGGCAGCGCACCAAGGTGGATTTGCCACTCCCTGATAGCCCCATGACAACGAAGTTCTCACCCCTGCGGACCTCGAATGTGACCTCTTGCAGTCCCACCACCAAGCCGAGGTGTTCTTGTAGCTCCATCTTGCCTAGCCGAGCATTTTCCTCCTCCAAGGCCTGCATCGGGTCCTTCCCGAACACCTTCCACAAGTCCCTCACGGATATGACTACCTCTTTGTTCCCTAATCCGTTATCTCTACTTGGGGAAGATTTCTTAGCTTCAGTTGCCATGATGTCCCTGCCCTCCGGACCGCTGTCCACTTACCAACACTCACTGAACAGCAAAGTCCGACGTTTCTCAAGGTCAAGCGAGCGAAGTGGTACCCTTGCAAGTTATGAAAGTCACCTGTAGGTTACCATGAAGACTTTTCAGTGTCTAATTGACTGGACTTTACGGGAGGGTCCGAACGTAGGATATTTACGGTGGGTCCGATCTATCGGAGATGCCATCTAGCTAGGCACTGTCCGGGGCATTATTGGCCGGGTTGTGCTTTCGTTCCCCTTCCAGCCCTTATCTCCCCCAACGCCGTTGTTGTCACCATAGTAAGCCGATGCCATAATGCCCATGGCGCGACCGTAGGCTTCTAGGACCCAGGAGGTGTCATGGCCCGCATTCTGACCGACGACGAAGTCAAGGGTCTGGTGGATATCGGGGCCATGATGGACGCGGTGGAGGAGATGCACCGCCACTACGCCGCCGGGGAAGCATTCAACGCAGACCGGCGCACCGTCGAGCTGGGTGAGGGCCACCTTGCCCTCATGGGAGGCGGCCTGGCATATGAGGGGCTGTACGGCGCCAAGACCTACACCACAGTGAACGGCGCCCAACAATACCACGTTACCCTCTACGATGCTGCCACCGGCCGGCTGAAGGCGTTCATCCACGCCAACTGGCTGGGAGCGCTGCGCACAGGGTCCACAACGGGCGTTGCGGTCCGCCACCTTGCCAATCCCGATGCAGATGTCCTTGGAATGATCGGCACCGGCTACCAGGCGCAAACCCAGGTCATGGCCGTCGCCGCAGCCCGCAACCTGAAGCAGGTCAAGGTCTATAGTCGACGGCCCGGCCCCCGCACTGACTTTGCCGCCAAGTTATCGGGAATACTGGATGTGGAAGTGGTGCCCGTTGACGGGGCCAGGGAGGCGGTTGAAGGAAGTAGCATCGTGGTATGTCTGACGACCACAAAGGAACCGGTCCTGGACGGCGCATGGCTGGAAGAGGGGGCGCTGCTGGTAAGCGCAGGGCCGGTGACGCTGGACGCCCAGGAAGTGGACGCAGCTTCTCTGAAAAGGGCCAGCCTCATCGTGGTGGACTCCCTGGAGCAGGCACGCTATGAGGCGGGAGAATTGGTAGCCGCGGTAGGGGCGGACATCATCCGGTGGGATGATGTCGTCGAGCTGTCCCATGTCGTTGCTGGTCTGGATCGGGGGCGCCAAAGAGCCTCAGATAATGTATATGTTAAACACTTTGGTATCGGCGTGGTCGATATCGCAGCAGCCAAGCTGGCCTGCGACCTGGCTTCCAGCAGAGGCGTCGGGCTTGAGATAGGTATCTAGGGGCTATCTTCTTACCAACGAATGAGAAATCCTTGTCGGCTAGCGCGCCGTCCAGCCCCCATCGACGATCAGCAGGTGGCCTGTCGTAGCAACGGACGATGGGCTGGCCAGGTACACAGCGGCCCCTACAAGCTCCTCCGGCTCCATCCGCCGCCCCAAGGGCATATCCACTTCCATCTCGCGACGAATCTCCTCAGGCGACCTGGGATGGGCCGCCTGGATGCCCGGTGTGTCGGTGGGTCCGGGGCCTATGGCGTTGACGGTGATTTTGTACTGCGCCCACTCCAAGGCAAGGGCCTTGGTCAGGTTCGCCACCCCGCCTTTGCTGGCGCAGTAAGGGGCCCGGTCAGCCCGCGCAACCACGGCGAACTGGGAAGCAATATTGATAATCCGCCCGCCTCCCCTTCCGATCATCAGCTTGGCCGCGGCCTGGGAGCAGAAGAACACTCCCTTGAGATTGGTATCCACAACGAAGTCCCATTCTTCTTCGGTAACTTCCAGGGCATCCTTGCGCACTCTGACCCCCGCATTGTTGACCAGAATGTCCAGCCCTCCCAGGTCCTCGGACACCTGCTGTATCCCGGGCGGGATTCCACCCACATCCAGCACATCCAGGACATGGCTGGAACTCTTGCTCCCTATATCTTCTACCATCGCCTGGGTTTCCCGAGCGCCGTCCAAACGTTCCGCCGTGTCTGAAACGGCTACGTTGGCCCCGGCTTGGGCCAGCCCGACGGCAAGGGCCCGGCCGATTCCCCTGGCCGCCCCTGTGACCAAGGCATTCTTTCCCTCGAGGCTAAGCCCTGCGTAAGGCATTCTCTTCTCCTACGGGTCCCGCGTTACTTTGCCGGACCAGCAGCCTAGGACCCCTCAGCCCCCTGCACAGCCTCCTCCAAGGCTTCGAAGCTGACGTCGCCCGGCAGGAGGGTGTCGGCAATGAAGTAGGTTGGCGTACCTCCGACCCCCAAGCTCTTGGCCCGTTCGTACTCGTCCATCACCTGCTGGCGATAGTGTCCCAACTCCAACCTGCCGGACATCTCGTTCCAGTCCAGGCCGCACTCTTCTGCAATTCCCTGGACCACGGCGATGTCGCCCAGGTCCTCCCCCCGTTCCCAATATGCCCTGGCCGCAGCATGATGGAAGGCACCATCACGGCCTTTCTCCTTAGCATACAAGGTCCCCTCATGGACCAGCACCGTGTTGGGAGACCAAGCCGGACGGCGCATGACCACTCCCGCCACCCTGGCCCGCTCCTGGGCCGCAGGGGAGAGCTCCGTCTCGGTTTCCCCCTCGAACAGCCTCCGGGGTTCTCCCTCGGGAGGCTTGTTGGGGTTCAGCAGGAAGGGCCTGCGGTCAACTTCCAGTGAATGAGCTTGTGCTACCTTGTCGAGTCTGGCCAGACCGATATAACAGAAGGGTCAGGTGTAGTCGTACCAAACAGTTACGTTAACCGGGGAAGGCACTGGGCACCTCCTAGAACGTGTTGAGATCGCCTATTTGAGCGAGGTTTGCCTCAGAGAAGCCTCTGGGCCAATGGTATAATACCAAGACTTCTGACCCCACACCATAGCTACGGCGTGTAAAGACATCTGGGCGGCTCAGTCAGCGTCAGGGAGAGCAGCGTGTCCGGGAAGTTCGGCATTCAATACAGCAGCTTTACCTACCCCGACGGGGATGCAGGCATCTACTCCCACATATCAGAGGTTGCGCTGGAGTGCGAACGCCTGGGATACGACAGCTTCACGCTGGCGGACCATTTCTTCTCGGCCCTTGGCCCTCCTCAAGAACCCTTCATGGAGATGTGGACTACGCTGTCCGCCCTCTCGGTGACTACCCAGCGTATCCGCCTGGGTTCACTGGTTTCCTCAAACCTGTTCAGGAATCCCGGCTTGTTGGCCAAGATGGCGGCAACGGTCGATGTCATAAGCAAGGGACGGCTTATATTGGGTGTCGGCTCAGGAAACCTCCCAAGCGAGTACAAGATGTACGGCCTCCCATTCGGCGCCCCCGGCGAGCGTATCGGCCGCCTGGAGGAAGCCCTCCAGGTCATCACGATGCTTTGGTCAGGGGAACAGGTGGACTTTCAAGGCAGGTACTATAATCTCGAAGAAGCGATCTGTAGTCCGGGACCCCTCCAGAAGCCCCATCCTCCGATAATGGTCGGGGGAGATGGCCGGAAAGCAACTCTACGGCTGGTGGCCCGGTACGGAGATATGTGCAACATCCACGGCAACCCCAGCGAGATCAGGGAAAAGCTGGATGCGCTGGAGGCCCACTGCGAGCGTATCGGCAGGGATCCCGCCGCGGTGCTGAAGACCCGCCACAGCTTCGCCATCATAGGAGAGAGCGACGCCGAGGTCCAAGGCAAAGTCCAAAGGTACCTGGACGAGACCGGGTTGGATTCTTCGGCGCTCAACGGCTTCGATATCGGAACCCCCGATGAGCTTACGGAACTCTACCGGAGACACTTCGACGCCGGGCTGGAGTACCTAATCGTCAATTTCCGGCGCGATGGGGGAGTGGAGCCTGTCCAGATGTTTGCAGAACGGGTGATGCCCCACTTCTCCTAGGCTATCTTCAGCGGCTCTCCAAAGCTGTCGATATTGGCCTGCTCGAATCCGTTATACTCCATCTGGGCCTTGATCTTCTCCATAACCTCCGGGCCGGCGATCTTGCCGACAAGGTACAGCCCCAGATCGATGGATGAGCTGACCCCGCCTGCGGTGATCACATCTCCATCTTCTACGACGCGATTCCGGACTACCTCTGCACCCAGAGGGGGCAGCTGGTCGAAGACGTTCCGGTTGGTGGTCGCCTTCTTTCCCTGCAGGTACCCCGCGTGGCCCATGACGATGGAGCCGTTGCACACCGCCATCTTATAAGCGGCCTCTCGGCCACTCTGGAGCCACTGGATGAACTCAGGGTCTTCCTGGGCAACCCGGCCTCCCATGCCGCCGGGGACCACGAACATATCGTACTCACCCAGGTCCGGCTTCACTTTCGTTGCTTCGATGGTCAACTTGCCCGTTGTGTCCGTCACTTTGGGGACGAGGGCGCAGATATCCCAGTCAATGTCATCCCGGAAGCCCATGGTCTTCAGGCGAGTTACCGGGTCATAGACACCCAGGAAGTCCATGGTGGTCAAGCCTTCGAACACTATGAATGCTATCTTCATCTCTCCTCCTTGGGGCTGGCCGGTAGTCGATCATGATTCGCGCGGCAACTTAATGTGAGCGGCAGCCCGATTGTAGATGCACCCCCCATGGCAGTCAATAAAGGTCTTGGTTGGAGGCTGCGCCACGATTGGCTATTGCCGGTGGACCAATTGGACACTTGGCGGGGAACAGGCTATCATCCCCTAGCGGTCCTAGCACAAAAAGGAGACGACCTATGGAACGCGAGTACGTTAACCCGCCCGATATCTGCCCACCCCCGGCCAACATGTACCACCATGTGGTAAAGGTGGGAAACCAGGTGTTCATCGCCGGCCAGGTATCCCGCGACATGGAGGGACGCACTCTGCATCCCAACGATCCGGCCGCCCAGGTCAGGGAGGTATGGTCCAACATCGAAAAGGCCCTAACCTCGATCGGGGGCACGACCCGTGACATCGTCAGAACAACCACTTACGTGGTTGGTGCCGACAACCTGGCGGAGGTCCGTCGCGCCCGTATGGAAGATATGCCCGCCGACGGTCTCCCAACCAGCACGACCCTGGTCGTCGCCGGGCTGGCTGCACCCGACCTGCTGGTGGAAGTAGAAGTGGCTGCGATCCTTGGAAACAATGGCTAGCTCTCCCAAACGACGTAACTGCAAAGGGTGATAGTTATGAGTCCGGAACGAAAACGAACAACAGCTTCCTCGCCGGTTTATCCCATGGGTCTAATCCCGGCCAAGGGCATCTCCAGGCGTGTTCCCCGGAAGAATATAGCCCTTCTTCGGGGTAGACCTGTTATCGGATACGTCATCGATGCAGCCAGGGACAGCGGAATATTCGATGCTGTGTACGTATCTACCGAGGACCAGGAGATCGCAGAGATAGCCAGGGCGGAGGGGGCCGATGTCCTGGAACGTCCGTCCCATCTCTCGACGGATGAAGCTCCGGCGACGGCTGTGGCAATCCACTCCCTGGATACGCTGGCAGAGCAAGGCAAGGACTACGATGCGGTGAGTGTGATGTACCCCACCGCAGCACTCATGCTTCCCGAAGACATCCGGGGTGGCTGGAAGCTGTTCCAGGACCAGAGAGCCAATGGATGCATTGCAGTCACCAACTTCTACGAGCATCCCCTACATTCTTACTATAGAGCCGGAAGGTTCATCCGGCGCACTCACCCAAGGGCCTCAGGTCTGCAGACCAAGCTGCCCGACTACGAAGTCCCTTCCGGCTATTTCTACATGATTCGCAGCGACCTTCTCCGGGAGCATAACTCCTACTTAGTTCCCCGGTTGGCCGGTTACCGCATCCCGCGGGAGCGTTCGGTAGATATTGACGAACCCGAACATCTGAAGGTGGCGGAAGCCCTGTACGGTCTCATTGTGCAAGAGAAGGGAACCCGCTAGCTTCCACTGCCTTATCAGGGGGTACCATGCTTAGCCACGCCGAAAACCAACAGCTCACCCGCACCGGTCCCGACACGCCCATGGGCGAGACCCTCCGCCGTTACTGGATGCCTGCCCTCCTGGCCTCGGAAATCTCTGAAGCCGACGGCCCTCCCGTCAGGGTCAGGCTCCTGGGTGAAGACCTGCTGGCTTTCAGGGATTCTGAGGGCAGAGTTGGCCTCGTGGATGAATTTTGTGCGCACAGGAGGACCTCCCTCTGGCTGGGAAGAAACGAAGAGTGCGGCATACGTTGCGTTTATCATGGCTGGAAATACGATGTGGACGGCCGCTGCGTCGACATGATGAACGAACCGGCGGAGAGCCGCCTGCGTGAAGAGGTGCGCATAACGGCATACCCTACAGTCCAGCTCGGAGGGATTGTCTGGGCCTACATGGGCCCTAAGGACCTCCAACCCCCGGAACCTGCTTTCGAATGGACCCAGGTCTCGGAGGAGCAGAGGGGTGTTTCAAAGAACTGGCAGGAGTGTAACTGGCTCCAGGCCTTGGAGGGCGGAGTGGACACTGCCCACGTGCCGATCCTTCACCGGAACTTCACCGCCAACACCAGCAAGGGTGGGTACTCCCCCAACTCCACCTTCGCCAAGGCTGGCCCACCTGTTGTGGAGGTAGACCCCACGGACTACGGCTATCGTTACGCCGGCATAAGGTCCTTTGGAGAAACCGAACAATTCGTCCGCACTTACCATTTCGTCATGCCTTTCCACCAGTTCCGACCCGGCGAGAACACCGTTACGCCTTACACCACAGGGCACATCTGGGTACCCATAGATGATGACAATTGCATGGTGTACAACTGGGCCTACAGCACAAATGGAGACCCCTTCGACGAATGGGACATGGTGGAGACCAGGCTGGGGAGAGGCCCCGGCCAACTTGAGGCCGACTTCAGAAGCATCCGGAACAGGGACAACCAGTACCTGATAGACAGGGGGATGCAGAAGCACGAGAACTTCACCGGCATCGAGGGGGTGAACAACCAGGACCAGGCTGTGCAGGAGATGATGGGCGCCGTGGTGGACAGGACCAGGGAGTACCTTACTCCCAGCGACCTGACAATAGTCCAGCTACGCCGGCTGCTCCTGGACGCCATACGCACCGTCTCCGACGGAGGGGACCCCCCAGGGGCCAGGTCATCCTATTACAAGCTTCGGGCCCTTGACCGCATCATGCCTAAAGGGGCCAGCTGGAGGGATGAAATGCTAGCCGAAATGTACCCGGACTCATAACCAGATCGCCTCATCCTCCAGCACACAGAGAGACCAGAGGACTTTCCCTCAGTCGAAGATCGGCGTAAAGGAAAGTACGATGGCGACGGCGTAAACCACCACCACCGCACCCAGCACCCACTTGAACAGCCAGGGTTCGATCTCCCACCGCGAATACCACCTGGGGTTCCTGATTAGGACAACAAGGGCGACGACGGTAAGCACGAAGGGTATCACAAGCTCCATGACCGCACCCTGACTGGCGAACTATTCCGACCCGGTATTTCCTGTCACCTCACTCATCCCGGTTACTTCATATGGTTTGGGCTACGCAATCCAGCGTAGCCCAAAGTGGGAAGCCATCTGTTAATGCCTGGCCCAAGGGGTCCATGGCCCAGGAACAGCTATGCCAAGTTACCTCACGCCGCCCACGACGGTCTCCAGGATCAAGCGAGTTACAAGGTAGGGGTCCATGTTGGCATTGGGGCGCCGGTCTTCGATGTAGCCCTTTTGGTCTCTCTCGACCTGCCAGGGAATACGAACCGAGGCGCCTCTATCCGAGACACCATATCGGAACTCCCTGTATGAGCAGGTCTCGTGGCGACCCGTGAGTCTCTCTTCGATTCCTGACCCATAGTTGGCGATGTGCAGATCATGTCTCTTGCCCAAGGCCTCTGCAGCATCGATGCATTCCTTGTAGCTATCCCGCATTCCCTTGGTCGAGAAGTTTGTATGTGCACCAGCGCCGTTCCAGTCTCCCCGGGCAGGCTTAGGATACAGGGTCGCATTGATACCGTACTCCTCGGCGACGCGGTAGAGGAGCCAGCGACTGACCCATAGCTGATCGCTCACCTCCAGGGCCGGAAGCGGCCCGATCTGGAATTCCCACTGTCCCGGCATCACTTCGCCGTTGATTCCCGAGATGTCCAACCCGGCGTCCAGGCAAATATCCAGATGCTTTTCAACCACATCGCGTCCGAACACCTCATCGGCTCCCACCCCGCAGTAGTACCCGCCTTGAGGAGCCGGATAGCCTGCATCAGGGAACCCCAGGGGCCTCGACCCTTTAAAGAAGGTGTATTCCTGCTCGATGCCGAAAATCATCTCGTAGGAGGCGTACTCCGCCGCTGCCACGCTGCACGCAGCCCTGGTGTTTGTCGGATGGGGGCTCATGTCTGGGAAAAGCACATCATTCATTACGAGGATGCTAGTCCCGCCTCGTATCGGATCGTGGCACTGAAACACGGGCCTCAGGACGCAGTCCGAGGTGCTTCCAGCGGCTTGATTGGTACTGGAGCCATCGAATGCCCATAGAGGCGGTTCTTCTCCCTGCTCGAGTATCTTGGTCTTGGAACGCAATTTGGGTGTGGGTATGGTTCCATCGATCCAGATGTATTCCGCCCTCACTTTGCCCACCGCTACTCCCCCCTTTCAGTAGAAATGACGAATATCCTTTCGTAGCTCAAGCGATATTATACTATACAGGATGGAAGGGGCTCTCACAGCCAGTTCCGGTGAATGGCCCCAACGAGGGGCGGGAACGGGGTCTACCAAGACTTACATGGAAGAGATGCCGGGGAGGTGGAGGGTACCAACCCTTGGGGACCGTTTTTACCCGTTCAATCAACTCTGAATCATTCATGCCCCGGGTGAGTTGCCGGGTCTCACGGTCCAGGTCCGTCAGTCTGGACGGGTGGTTCCACAGAAGGGCCGCGGCGGAGGAGCCGTCCTACAAAGTTGGGGATGCTCTGGTTGAAGGTCAGGTAAACGATGGGCAGGACCAGCAGTGTAAGAGCTGTGGAGCTGGTCAAGCCACCAATTACCACGGTAGCCAGCTCAGCGCTTATGAGACCGCCTGCCTCTGTTTCCGCGGCTAGGGGAAGCAGCGCGAAACTGGTAGTGATGGCGGTCATAAGTATGGGGCGAAGCCGAACGCGGGCGCCGGAGATTAGGGCATCGTACACGCTCAGGCCCCGGGAACGCTGCTGCTCGACAAAGGTGATGAGCACGATGGCATTAGTGACGACGATTCCAATCAGCAGCAGAATCCCCATCATAGCCGGCAGACCCAGCGCCCGGTCTGTGATTGCCAGCGAGACCATTACCCCTACGATGGCCAGTGGCAGGGTCAGCACGATCACGAAGGGGTTCCGCAAACTCCCGAGTCCAGCCACCATCACCAGGTAGACCAGCACGAGCCCCACGACCATCGAGATAAAGATGGCTTGGAATCCTTCCTCGATATCGGAGAATATACCGCCGCTGGTGACGGTGACGTCTGGGGGCAGGTCTAACTTCGCAATCGCCTCGTCCACGAGCACGCCGACAGCTTGGGTATCGTCTGCCACAATATCCGCAGTAATGCTGGCAGACCGCTGCCCATCGGTGCGGCTGATAGTAACGGGTCCCTCGCGCAGGACGGGTTCCGCAATGGAGCCCAAGGATACAGGACCGGTTGCCCCGAAGATCAGTAGCGACCGCAGCTGCTCGACACTGGCAGTTGGGTTACCAGAAAGGACAACGCCGAAACTCTCTCTATCCAGGTCAATTGTAGTGACCTGCTGGCCAATCAGGTATTGGCTGACCTGCGTTCCCACCTCTTGGGTTGTCAGACCTAAAGCCCCAGCTTTTTCCTGATCTACCTCAATCGCCACCTCCCTCCTCCCCTGATCAACCTTGCTCTCCATGTTCACCACGCCGTCTATGCTGGCTACTGATGAGGCAAGGCGGTTGGTAACGGCTGCAATGTCGTCATAGTTTGGGCCAGTAACGGCGATTTCGATGCCCGCGGCCGGAGGCCCCTGAGAGATTTCTGAAACTCGGATGGTGCGGTCTGGGCCGTCAAGTGTCCGACGCAGGGTCTCGGCAATGTCGTCCGGGGCGTCGTCGGAGAGACGGGCAAAGAAGCTGGCCTCCTGTAAGCTGGAGAGCCCTCCACCGTCCGGGCCGAAGTCTGTCCCTCCAATTGTGGCGTTATAGACGTCGGACACCGGCTCGAGTCGGGCTTCTACCTCGCTGGCGGCATCTATAGTCTGTTGGACACTAGATCCTGGGGGTAGGCTCATTTCGATCTGCAGGAAACGCTCACCCCCGGATCCAAAAAGATTTACCGGGATTACGGAGAGCAGTCCAAGGCTGGCAAGGGTTATCACCGCGGCAGACGCAAGTGTAACCAAGCGGTGTCCCAGCACCCATCGCAGGATGCGAAGATAGAATCGCTGAAGCCCCGTCTCTCTCAGAGGAAGGTCGCCCTCGTCGCCAGCGATTTCCGGTAGGTCGCCAGGTCGCACGAGAATGGCGCCTAGGACGGGAACAGCCGTCAGCGCAACCAGGAGCGATGCCAACAGCGCGAAAGTGACCGTCAGGGCGAAGGGAAGAAAGAAAGCGCCTACCAGTCCGCCGATGAATGCCAGCGGCACAAAAACCACAACCGTAGTCAAGGTCGATATGAAGATGGCGGGAGTAACTTCAGCCGTGGCCTCCAAAGCCGCGCGCCAGCGTTCTTTTCCTCCCTGGATATGGCGGTGGACGTTCTCCAGGACCACTATGGAGTCGTCCACGACGCGACCCACGGAGATGGCCAGGCCACCAAGGGTCATGAAGTTCAACGTCATGTCCTGCCAGAACATCAGGAGTATGCCAGTGAAAACACTCAGGGGAATGGACAGGCCAATAACGATTGTGGGCCGGACCGTGTTGAACATGCCTCGAATAAAAGTTGGCCGGATAGTAAGCATAAAGGCAAATACGACGGACACAGCGAACAGAAAGCCGAAGGTCCCTTCCCGCACCAGCGTGCTGATCTGCCTCTGGATGTCCGGACCCTGGTCGGCGACTACAATGATGTCGACGTCCTCCGGGATCCCGGCTACGTTCTGCAGCGCGTCGTTGACCGCAGTGGTCACGTCAACCGTGTTGGCCTCCGCCTCCTTCACAACGGAGACGGAAAGGCCAGGTATGCCGTTGGTGCGGGAGATACTGGAAGGGCGCGCTTGTCCAAGAGAGACCGCAGCGACATCCAACAGGCGCACCGGCCCGGCCTGATTTGCGCCTACCACAAGATTGTTAAGCTCCTCCAGCGATCCCAGAGAGTGCGTGGTCTTGGCAACGACTCCCTGGGAGCCGTCGAACAGCAAGCCCGCTGGCAGGGTGACATTGTTCTCTCGCAGCGCGGAGGAGATTTCGAAGAGAGAGATGCCTTGGGCCTCCATCGCTGCCAGGTCGGCGGTGACCGCGACGTTTCGTTCAACGCCCCCTAGCAGCTCGACCTCCAGCACCCCCTCAATGTCTTCCAGGTCCGCGACGATATTGGCTTCCACTAGCCCTTGAATCTCTACGAGGGGCCTTTCGGAAACCACGCCGAATTCAATAACTGGAATATCGTCGGGATTGAAGCGGCCCACAGTGGGCGGTTCAACCCCCCGGGGAAGGTCAAGGCCGCTCAAAGAATTTCGCACATGGGCCTCCGCTGCAGCCATATCGGTCCCATATTCGTATGTGGTGTAAACGGCAGCGCGACCTTCAGAGGAATCGGACCTGACTATCTCAAGACCCTCTGCCCCGGCAATCGCCTGTTCGATTGGCTCCGTTACTTGGCGAACGACAGCATCAGGGCCTGCCGACGGGTAGCTAGCAAACACAGCCACTAGGGGAAACTCAATCTGTGGGAAAAGCTCTACCTGAATAGAGCGGTAGGCGAAAACTCCGGAGACCAGTACCAATACGATGGTCAGAACTGCAACGGTTGGACGTCGCAACGCCATTGCGGTGAGAAAGGTCACTCTGACATCTCCTGCTTCTCTGCTCCTCAGTCCTTACTGGGACCCGTTGTGTAACCAGGACCTGAGGTTTCTTCGGTCTGAACTCCGAGATTCTGCATCAATATCAATGCCGAGGCGCCCTGCAGCCTTCACATGGCAACCGCTGCCGATACATCGGTTACCGGTCTGGACGGCTGCGGAAAGGGCCGTGCAACTCAAAGACGTGAACAAATATGAAGCCTGGGTAGTGTCGCGCAATGCGGAACCAGCGTAGAGAAGCACGATGGCTGCCCGGCCTGGATTCGAACCAGGGTCAGGGGATCCAAAGTCCCCTGTGCTACCACTACACCACCGGGCAGTACGTCATTGGTCCCGGAGCTGGGACAAGTCCCTACGGGTCCCTCTCATTTTATCCCACTGGACATCGCCCGCGCAAAGAGGCGGTCCCCCTCATTCAGCGCCCTCTGTATATTGCGTCAGCTTCTCCATAGAGTCACCTGAGGGTACCCCCGCACTGGTGGGCGGGGAAACGTTCGCCAGCCCTTATTGTCAACAGGCCGTTGACGTTCGCGATATGCCTATCTACCATTTGCAAATATTGAATAGAACAATTGATCGCTTTCAGCTAATCCAAAGGGTGTTGGGCCAAGTCGGACCCGGCAACCAGAGGGGTGTGCAAGTTGCTGGCTAAGGTGAGGACGTGTGCCGTTGTGGGATTGGATGGTTTCGTCATCGACACGGAGGTCGATATTGCGCCAGGCCTGCCTGCCTTCAACATCGTCGGCCTGCCGGACGCCGCCGTGCAGGAAGCTAAGGAGCGTGTCCGGGCGGCGATTCGCAATTCAGGCTGCGAGTTCCCCTTACGCAGAATCACCGTCAACCTGGCTCCCGGGGACCTGCGAAAGGCGGGACCATCGTATGATCTTCCCATTGCCGTCGGGATCCTCGTGAGCTCCGGGCAAGTCCCGGAATTCGATGCTTCGGCTTTGTTCCTCGGAGAGCTTGCCCTTGACGGCACCCTCCGACATACGGCGGCCATGCTTCCAATGGTGTCCGTTGCCCTGGATCAGCGAATCGACACCGTATTTGTGCCACGAGTTGATGCCACGGAAGCCTCTCTGATCTCCGACCTGTCGATTATACCTGCCGACAATCTGGCCCAGCTGGTCGGCCATCTCCGGGGCAACAGCCAAATCTCCCCCTATCGGAATGGCTCCAAGAAAGCCCATAGCTGTAAGGAACCTAAGGCAGGGATAGATTTTTCTCATATTAAAGGTCAGGAGAGCGCCAAGAGGTCTCTGGAAGTAGCGGCCTCAGGCGGACACAACGTTCTCATGACGGGGCCTCCAGGAAGCGGCAAGACCTTGCTGGCCAGAGCTCTTCCGTCAGTGATGCCCGAAATGACCTTCCAAGAGTCCCTGGACGTCACCAAAATATACAGCGTAAGCGGGCTCTTGCCCTCGGACAAACCCTTTCTGTCTCATCGACCCTTCAGGTCTCCCCACTACACCATTTCCAACGCCGGTCTTGTCGGAGGGGGGAGAATTCCCCGCCCAGGAGAAATTACCCTGAGCCACCGGGGAGTGCTCTTTCTCGATGAGCTGCCCGAGTTTGGCCACTCGGCCCTAGAGGCGCTGCGCCAGCCCATCGAAGACAAGGTGGTCACCATCAGCCGGGCAGGGGGAACCCTAACCTTTCCTTCCAATTTTGCGCTGGTGGGAGCTATGAATCCGTGCCCTTGCGGCTACTACACACACCCGATAAAGGAGTGCGTCTGTTCCGCAGGGGCGGTTGCAAGGTACCAGAAACGCATCAGCGGGCCGCTGCTGGACCGCATGGACATATTCACTGAGGTGCCTCCGGTGGACTACGAACAGCTAGCGGGACTGGAGAGTTCGGAGCCTTCATCGGTGGTGCGCACACGGGTCAAAGAGGCCAGGGACATCCAGGAAGCGCGCTTCGAAGGCTCACCCTTTAAATACAATGCGGAGATGGGACCGGCGGAGGTCTGGAAGTACTGCCGCACGGAAGAAGCAGCCTTACACCTGCTCAGGACGGCCATGAATCAGTACAACCTTTCAGCCCGGGCGTTTCATCGTGTCCTCAAACTCTCCTTGACTATCGCCGACCTATCCAAGTCGGAGATAATCAAGACGGAACACCTGGCAGAGGCCCTCCAGTACAGGCCCCGAGGATAAGAGCTAACGCGGTCGTCCTCTTAGCTGCTATCCGCCGCTAGTTGAAGCGGTCGGACGCCTTTCCCCACTTGTCGTAGTAGGTGATTTCGGAGGCAGGTCTTCGCTTCGTGGGCCCGTAGCGGGCGCCGTCTGCCGGATATCCCAAGGGCAGCACAGATGCGATGTGGACGTTTTCGGGCACACCCAGCATCTCCTTGATCTCCGCCTCGTGCTTTCGGTGCCGGGTGGTCAGACAGCTGCCCAATCCAAGAGCGCGAGCAGCCAAGAGCATGTTCTGCACCGAGGGATATATGGTCGCCCCTCTTGCAAAGTCATCGGAGCGTCCGTCATCCTCGATACAGGCAAGGATGAGTACTGGAACTTCGTGCAAATGGTCGGCCAAGTACTTGGTCTCGTCCCACATTTTCTGGTCTTCCGGGGGACGGTTGGATACTATTCCCGGCGTTATATTTCTGCGATAACAGTCGGCTATCCTGGACTTTAGCTCCGGGTCTCGCACTACCAAGAAGCCCCATTTTTGTCGGTTACCGCTGCTGGGCGCCCGGATGGCCGCTTCTATCACCCGCTCGATCAATTCCTGGGGGACTGGGTCCGGTTTGTACAGCCGTATTGCTCTCTGGGTATCAATAGCTTCGAATAGACCAATTTCTCCCGTCATGGCAACCTCCACTCACCAGTTTGGATTACGTTCCCCTTCCTCCACAATCGTGGCTCTCATGTCTTTTGCAACAGAGGCGTTTATGTCGACCGGGAGCGCTGAGCCGCCCGCGGTCCCGGAGTTGAAGGTCTCCGAATTTCGGGCAAACCCTCTAGTGCTGTACATATAATTACATTCCAGGCTCTTGGTAAGATTACCTGATACCAAGTCTAATAGTACCCCTTGGTGCCAAACACCCGGAAGGTCCGAGGATTTTGAACGGCTCTCTCTTCCTGGACATCGTTATAGTTCTTGCAAGCGCCTTTGCCGGGGGCCTTGTCGCACGGCAGTTCCACTTTCCCATACTGCTGGGTTATCTCGTCGCCGGAGCCATCGTCGGCCCCCATATCCTGGGCGCCGTAGGCAATCTGGAGGAAGTGCGCACCCTTGCCGAGTTCGGCGTAGTCCTGCTTCTGTTCCAGGTGGGCGTCGAGGTATCGCTAAGGGAACTCCGCAGGGCGGGCCGGGTGGTTGTCCTGGGGAGCATCTTCCAGCTGATGGTGACCATAAGCCTGATGTACCTCTTGGGCCTCCAGCTGGGATGGTCATACCAGCAAGCGCTGGTCTTCGGCATGGTAGCCTCCCTCAGCAGCACCATGGTGGTGCTCAAGACGCTGGCCGACCGGGGAGAGCTTGGAAGTGTGCATGGCAAGGCTATGGTGGGCATCTTGGTGATGCAGGACCTGGCCTTCATTCCTATGGTTGCTATCCTTCCTTCCCTGAGCGGAGAGGGGACCGCTGCCTTATCGGACCTGGGGTTCGGTGTGCTCAAGGCTACGATTATCTTGGTGCTGATGCTAGTCCTGGGAGGCCGCGCCATCCCATGGCTGTTGGCCCGTTTCCCCGTCATAAGCTCTCGGGAGGTGTTCATCCTGTCGGTGGTGGCATTGACCTTCGCCGCGGCGGCCCTCACCGACGCCTTTGGCCTTTCCCTGGCAATCGGGGCCTTTGCTGCAGGCCTGGTGCTCAGCGAGTCCCCATTTGGTCGCAGGGCGTTGTCGGAGGTGATACCGCTAAGAGACATCTTCGCCGCCGTGTTCTTCGTTTCCCTGGGGATGCTCACCGACCCCAGGTACATTGTGGACCACATCGGCTTGGTGTTGATCGTCATTTCGGCGGTGATGTTCGTCAAGCTGGTCTTAATCGGTGGACTGATCAAGGCTTTCGGGTATCTCCCTCATACGGCCCTCTTGGCGGGGCTTGGAATGATGCAGATCGGGGAGTTCAGCTTTTTCCTCGCAGACGCGGCCTTTCTCCTGGATATAGTAGATTCGGAGTTCCTGACCCTCGTCGTGGTCTCTACTGTTATAACTATGGCCATAACCCCCCTTATTTTCACAGGTGGGGTCATAGGACTGGAAAGACTGGGAAAGCACTTCAGCGCGTTCCAGGAGTACAGGCCAACCCGGAGCACCGTGGCATCCAAGATTAACGATCTGTCTGCCCACCTGGTGTTATGTGGTATGGGCAACATCGGGCTCCTGGTGGCGGAATCCCTGCGGCATCACAACGTTCCCTTCGTGGTCATAGAGTTAGACCCCCACGTCAGCCAACGCAGCTTGGATGGCGGATACCTAGTATTGAACGGTTCCGGTACCAGCACCGCCGTCCTGGAACAGGCCGGCATTGAAAGAGCACGTATGCTGATTATCACAACCGGCGACACCAGGTCTGGACGCGATACGGCCAGGCGCGCCCTCGACATTAATCCAGGATTGGAAATCATAGCTCGTGTCCGCTGGCAGGAAGATGCCGAGGCGCTAAACCGCATTGGAGTTCAGGAAGTGGTATGGCCGGAGATGGAGGGTGGACAGCGGATTCTACGTTACTCCCTCCTGAATTATGGCGTGGATGCTCAAGAAGTTGACACCCTGGTGGAAAAGCTCCGCACTTACCCGGAGACTCCCCAGGACCCCAACGGCACAAATAGTCAGCCGGCAGAAAAGCAGGAAGAGAAATCTACTTCGGACGAAAGATGACCCATGGGTGAGAGGCCAGGGGTCCTTCCACCCGCGTGTCATTCACCGCAGACCCAATGAATACGCCAAGCAACCCCAGGGAACAGCAGCCCCAACCCATCAAATCGCGCTATTTGAGGCCCTTTGCCGCATTCCGTTACCCCGACTTTCGTGTGCTTTGGGCTTCAACCATCACGAACCAGATAGGCCAGGGAATGCAGCAGGTGTTGCTGGGATTCCTTGTGTTCGAGATCACCGACTCCGCGGGAATGGTGGGGGCAGCCTTTGCTGCCCGCGCAGCCCCGAACCTGCTGGTGGGGTTCGCAGTTGGGTCCATCACCGATCGGCTAGACCGACGCATGCTTATGCGCCTTTCCGTTACCGGCATGCTGATAGTGTCCCTGGGCTTGGGCCTGCTGGCATTGGTTGGGACCCTGCAGGTATGGCACCTCATCGCGCTAGCATTCTTCTTCGGAATATTCCAGTCCTTCTACATGACCTCCCGCCAGGTGTACGCCTACGATATTGTCGGGACTGCGGGGGCAATCAACGGAATCGCCCTGATCTCTCTTGCCCAACGCATCGGCGGCATCATCGGAGCGCTGATGGGCGGACTGACTCTAGAGTGGAAAGGCCCGGAACTCGCATTCTTCGTGATGGCCGGCGGATACTCTATAGGGCTGGCCGCCTTGTTCGGCCTCCGTCGCATCGGGCAGTCAGCCCCTACCGAGCGGGAATCCCTAAAGGACAACATTTCGTCCTACCTGCGTGCCCTGAAGTCAAACCGGGCCATGTCCAGCTTGATGGTTTCCACTGCCGGCTCGGAAATGCTGGGGTTCTCCCACCAAGTGATGCTGCCTGTACTGGCTGTGGATGTCTTAGGGGTTGGGGCTGGGGGGCTGGGCGTGCTTACCGCCTTCCGGTTCCTCGGGGGCGCCATGGGAATAATAGCGCTTGGTGTATTCAGCTGGATCAGCCACCGGGGACTTCTCCTCCTTGGTGCGCTGTCGCTGTTCGGGCTGGGAGTGGTGCTGCTTTCCCAATCTCCAAACTTCCTGCTGGCGTTGGTGTTCGTCACCTTCGTCAACAGCATGGCCTCCGCCGCCGACATCCTGCACCAGACCCTGCTTCAGACCTGCGTTCCAAACGACCAGAGGGGGCGCTCCATGGGGTCGTGGGTTGTGGGGGTCGGTACCGCTCCAGTGGGCCACATGGAGGTCGGCTACATTGCGGGGGCCACTTCGGCGCCCTTCGCATTGCTGGTCAACGGCATCGGGTTGGCGGTGCTGCCCCTGGCGCTGCTGTTGCTCTTCCCTCAGTTCCGGCAGATGCGCTAGCGTCTTGCCAGCCGGCTAGTACGCTCCGTGGGGTCATCTTGCTGGTCCCAAGGCCTGCAGGTGTTCGTCAAGCTGGTCCAAACTACGTAACAACACATCAGCCTTCTGCTTGATGAATGGCGTTGGCTCCCTGGGAGATTCCCACACGATCACTATCTCTTTGGTGGAGGCCGAGGCGTGTTCTATCTCCGATTGAACGCCCCCGGCAATCAGCGGCCCTCCGTCGGCGTCAAGGGGGAAATATGCGATTATCATGTCCGACTGGTCCAGCAGCTTGTAGTCCCTTGAAACCGTTTGCCCGTCGATGTCGGGCATGACCGCACCTATCTCACCGATGTTGAGCGCCAACTCCCTTCCCCTAACGTCACACACCAGGTCCCTGGCGCCGGGGTTGCTCGCCATCTCCTCCGCCATGAGCGCCTGAAGGCGCTTCTCGCTGATCATCAACGGGTCAAAAGCGGTTACGTAGGGCCTCACCAACCTGCGATAGTTAATGACCTTCTGCCAAATCTCCGCCTTGGGCTGGGCATCGCTGATGGGGTAGCTTACGTAAGCTAGGCGTCTTTCGGGATGGAACATCAGGTTGTATGCCACCTCCAGTGGCGTTTCCGAAACCTCCGGCTCCAACCAGGTCCCCAGCACATAGTGGGGGATCCCCAGAACGGATGAAATTATCTCCGATGCCAATACCTCTTCTTCACGCCAGACCAGGAGGTCCTTCAAGCTGTAACTGGTGGTTATGGGAAGCTGCCCTTCGTCTCTCAAGTCATCGAGACGAAGCTTCACTGCCTCCACATCGTCTATCAGGGTCACTACCAGGTCCGGCTTCAGCTCCTGGAGTTCTTGCAGCTCGAATGCCCGGAAAAGCTGGTTATTCCAACGGAAGACCGAATGGGAAGCGACTAATACATGATCGGATGAGGAGCTTTCGAGCCTGATTCGGGTAAAAGCGAGGCGCCTCAGGATACCCAGTTCAGCCAGCGGAAGGTCCAGTATCTTTCCCTCCTGCAGCACCTTGCCGGCAGTCTGGCTCTCGGCGTACATGATGTCCCCGACGTTGAACACCCTGTCAATGGGGTGGCCCATTGAGGCACATAGGTTTGCCAGGCTATCGAGTTCGGACTTCTTGGCCAGACCTGTCTGGCCCATAAAAAGGGCACGGACCACTGGTTACTTACCCTTCGAAACGAAATTGCCAGCTGGGGGAAATATGCCGGGAGCGGTTGGGCCCATGGTACCAACGGGGCAAATGGATGTCCACAAAGGGCCTCCGTTCAGAGCAGTAATCAGTGGGGAGTGATTTGGGTGAAGAAAGCGAGAGAAAAGAAGGCAAAAAGAAAAGGTTGGTCTGAGCCCTTCGAACCTTCCGTGCAGTGGGGTCTTGCGAGACCCCGGGGCGATGGTAGGCACTCGCCTGAGCCCGACCAACCTTTTATTTAGTTGTTTACCTTTTTGGGGAACATGGACCTTTCGGGTCCAGACAGGTGCCTACCACCGCCCCCTGTTACTTAAATAATCGCTCATTGATCACCTCCCGGCGCACATAAGGCACCTATCTAGATTTCCGCATAAACGGATATTGGGATTCTATTAGCTGACGGAGCTACTGTCAAGACAACGACGGCCCAAAGAACGAAGGCTTTTCCATGAATGTGGTCGCATCTACTTACGTAGGTAGGCCACGTGCGCGATCGGACAAGCTACGGTGATTGTTGCCCAAACTAGAAGGGAGCTTCTCTGAATGAGAAGCTCCCTACCATAAGCAAAAGTTCAGGCGACTCGCCGGTTCCCTCAGTTGTCCAGATGGGTCTCCGTGAGCGGGCAGGGGGTTAAGCCCAGAGATCCACACGAACTGTTCCATGTCTCAAGGAACTGCATCTGTGCTGCTTCGGGGGAGATAACCTCACCTATCTCAGGCAAGTCTTGGGGTTCCAGCGGGCATGGGGAAAAGCCTTGTGCCCCACAAGACTCATTCCACATTGCCAGGAAGTCCTCCATAGCCATTACCCTGGGGTCCGGAGTGGGAGTGGGGGGTATCGGCGTAGAAGTGGCAGTGGGAACGGGCGTCGGCGTAGCTGTCGGTTCCGGGGTAGGAGTCGGAATAGCCGTGGCAGTCGGTGTCGGTGTGGAGGTCTTGGTGACTGTAAGGGTTACTACCGGCTCGCCATCTCCATTGCAAGCCATGGTCATCGCCAAAATAGAAAGGATAGGCAACAATAGCAGCAGCTTCGGCTTCCATAGCCGGAGATGGAGCATCAATTCACCCCCAAGCTTCTCTTCAGGCTCCCGGCTAGTCGCTACAAGAATGCGCCAGGAAGCCTCGGTTTGAACGTGCTGGACTTGAGAACTACCCTAACAGGACACCCGTGCACATCCACCCACCACCCATAGGGTGTATCGGCATCCCGACTCTAGCAGAGACAATTTTCAAAGTCAAGGTGTAACTGCTGCTTCGTGCGTCGAGAAACATACGCCGGAGATTCGGCTGCGCTCCCCCGATCCCTTTCTCCCAGTGGACACGCTTTCGATCGCTCTAACGCCCGTCCGATGGCGCAGAAAGGTTCCAACTCCCTCCGAATCCGGCATGCTTTGGCAATGTAGCCCCATGGGCGAGACGCTTCCACGGGACAGGCCCTCCAAACACGAAGATTGAAGCCCGTCAGGGGCTTTGCTATACTCTCGGCATCTGAAAAGGGCTAAATCAAGGATCCTCTACACACATAAACAGGAAGGTCCCTCCATGAAAATTGTGCTCTACAACGATTACCAACTGGGGCTTCTCAAAGGCAACAACGTGGTAGATGCCATGGCAGTCTTCGAAGGGGAGCAGTTCCGGGAGCCTCAGGACATGATGGAAGACCTGATCGGCGGTTGGGACCAACTCAAACCGAGGCTCGAAAGCATCCTTGAGGCAGGCGCGGGGGTGCCCATCTCCAGCGTCCGATTTCGAGCGCCTTTGCCTCGGCCATCCAAAGTGATATGCGCCGCCGTCAACTACCTTGAGTTCGGGCAGCGAGAGCCGGCCGTGCTGGACGCTTTCCTGAAGTCGCCCACCGCCATCATCGGGACCGGCGAGACCTGTGAGCTGCCCGACGTTGGCGCAACCATATTCCACCATGAATGCGAGCTGGCATTCGTCGTAGGAAAGAGGGCCACCAAGGTAAGTCAGGAAGACGCTTTTTCCTATATTTTCGGCTACACCAACTTCCTGGACATGTCTGCAAGGGGGCTGCAGGGTGCGGTTGGCAACAGCTTCTTCCTTGGGAAGTGCTGGGATACCTTCGCTCCCATGGGACCCGCGCTGGTCACCGCTGACGAAATCCCGGACCCGCAAGACATACAGATTCGCCTCTTCAACAACGACGAACCCCGACACGACTTTCCAACCAGCGATATGGCCCACCCAATAAGAGAGCTGGTATCCGAGTTCTCCAAGATAACGACCCTGGAACCCGGCGATGTGGTTGCAACTGGTGTGAACCACCAGCAAATAGGGGCCGTACAGGACGGCGATGTTATCAGGATGGAGATCGACGAGCTGGGCCCGCCCCTGGAAATTAGGATATCCGACCCTTCGAAGCGGGAGTGGCCTCGGGGCATCGACACGGAGATGGCGGCCCGCATCATCGCCGCAGCTCCCAGGCGCTCCTAAGGAGTGTAGCTAGGCCGGGGGCAATAGAGGCATCTGGAAACTCTCCTGGAAGTTCCCGACCCCTACCCCCACCAGCCGGAACAGCCGGCCGTTCCCCAATTCCTGCTCGACCAACTCCCTGGCCGACGCGGTTATGGTTTCCGACCGGTCCGTTGGCTCGGGCAGCGTCTTCTGACGGGTGAAGGTCGTAAAATCTGACAGGCGCAGCTTTATCCAAACCGTCTTGCATCGGAGTTGCTTATTCCCCATCTGCTCGGCCACCTCCTGGGCCAGCGACTCCACGTACCGGATGATCTCGTCCGTTTCTCCTACGTCCACAGCCAAGGTGGTCTCTGAGCTGATGGACTTGGTCTCACGGTGGGGCGTGACCACGTCATGTTCCAGGCCAAGTGCCCGCTGCTTCAGCTCAGGCCCTCTCTTCCCGAATCTCCGCACAAGATAGCGTTCATCCATCTCCGCCAACTGGCCCAGGGTTTCCACACCCTCGCCCTTTAAGGAGGCCGCGGTCTTGGGCCCAACACCCCATAGCATACCTACGTCAAGGGGCGCCAGGAACTCCCCTTCCCTCCCGGGCCCAATCATGAGCAGGCCATCGGGCTTGGCGATCTGGGATGCGATCTTGGCAACGGTCTTTGTGGTGCCGCCTCCTATCGTTATCGCCAGGCCGGCAACATTGCGGACTTTGTCCTTCAGGGACCGGGCCGCTTCCTCCTCCCCATCCCTGGGGACGACCTCGCTTATGTCCATATATGCTTCATCCAGGGACAATGGCTCGACCAGGGTGGTCAGCTCCAGGAAAACTTCCATGATCCCCTGGGAAACCTCCCGGTATCGGTCGAAACGGGGATAGACGCGCACTAGGTCTGGACAAAGTTTGACAGCCGTCCGCATGGGCATAGCTGAATGGATGCCATACTTGCGGGCTTCGTAGGAAGCCGCAGCGACCACACCCCTGGATTCGGGGGGACCTCCCACAACCACGGCACGGCCCTTCAGCCCGGGATTGTCATGCTGCTCTACCGATGCGTAGAAGGCATCCAGGTCGGCATGAAGTATGTAGCGCCATCGGCTGTCCACATCTCGCCTCAGCATTGCCTGCCATCCCAACGGACCGTGGACTAGGGTTCAGGCGATGTGCTGCCCTATGAATTCGCCAACCCGGTCTATACATTGCTGGGCTTCGGGAAGGATGTGGGCGTACATGGGCCAGTTGTGGGGCATATCTTCCCAAATCTCCAGGGTGGTATCGACTCCGGTAATCTCGCCGTTGGCTGCCAGCCTCCTGGCATCATCCACCAGGACTTCGACGGACCCTGCCATTATCAGCAACGGAGGCAGACCCGTCATGTCGGCATAAATGGGTGAGGCAAGGGGGGCCCGGGGGTCCTTGCCGCCAAGGTAGCAGCCGGCAAACCATTCAAGGCGTTCCCGGTTGACCGAAGGATCGACCTCGGCATTGGAGGACATGGTATCCCCGCTCTGCTCCAGGTCTGCCCAAGGTGAAATTGCTATGCCCGCGGCCGGCAGAGGCTCTCCCAGGTAGCGGAGAGCCACAAACAAGGACACCACCAGTGCCCCGCCCGCCGACTCTCCACCAACCGCGACCTTCCTGGGGTCAGCGCCGGTGGACAGCAGCCACCGATATGCGGCGACGGAATCCTCCACCGGGGCAGGGAAGACGTGCTCCGGGGCAAGACGATAGTCTAAGGCCAGCACCCTCACCTTGGCGGCCGCCGACATGCGCGCCATCATGGCCCTGTGGGTCCTGCAGGAGCCAATGACGTAGCCCCCGCCATGCAGGTAGAGAAGCGTCCGGGAAACATCTGCGCCGGGGGCGGATACCCATTCGGCCGTTACCCCTCCGGCAGAAATGCGCTCACAGGTGACATCCTTGTCTAGGGGGAACTCGGCAGTGGCCCGTTCGTAGGATGCGCGATCATCGTCCACACTCCACCGGGGTGCAGTCAACCTGGCTGCTGCCCTGGCCCTGTAGGAATCGATCACCTTATCTAGCTCAGGACTCTTTGCCATGGGACACCTCCATCCCCTCAAGATGCAGAGATACCGACTAAGGGACTGGGAAGGGAACGGCAGCGGCCAGGTTTGACCAGGGGGTTTGGCTACTGCTATACTGCCGAGAATTATAGCACAAGGTACCGCAAGGCAGGCTCGATTGATGGTTTCCGGTATCAGCGCCGATAGCACTTCAGGGCGGTGGCCCCGCATCTGCAACCCAGAAGCGGAAATGGACTACTGTTGTGGCTGTTGCCTGTCAGCTTGACAAGTGTAATGAAAGAGTGGCGCCGATGATAAGGATGGCGCCACTCTTTGATTTTCCCGAAGGGGTGAGGGCATGCCGACTTTCGTAAACCCGCAAAAGTGCGATGGATGCAAGGCACTGGAAGTCCCGGCCTGCATGTACATCTGTCCCAACGACCTGATGAAGCTGGACACAGATATGGGCCAAGCCTTCAACCAGGAGCCGGATGCCTGCTGGGAGTGCTATGCGTGCGTCAAGATGTGTCCCCAGTCGGCCATAGACCTCCGGGGATATGCCGACGTCATGCCGATGGGAGCCACCGCCACACCCCTGAGGGGCACTGACTCCATCATTTGGGGGCTGAAGTTCCGGGACGGTACTTTGAAGAGGTTCAGGTTCCCCATCCGCACCACTCCCTGGGGTTCCATCCAGCCCCACCAGTATGCCTCCACGCCGGACATAGAAGAGCTAAAGGACCCGGGCATGGCGGCTGAAGAGCACTACCTTGGCGTGGATATTCTGCCAAGGCCCGCCTAGCAGGCCCGGCACAGGTGGACCACCAGCACTCAGCAGGAGCACGCGATGCCTGAACCCCGGATCGAAGGGGTTGTCTGCGACGTACTGATAATCGGCGGTGGCATGGCTGGTTGCGGGGCCGCCTATGAAGCAGCCCACTGGGCCAAGGTCAAGGGAATGCGGGTGGTGCTGGTGGAAAAGGCCGCTATCGAACGGAGTGGCGCAGTGGCGATGGGGCTGTCAGCCATCAACATGTACCTGGGCATGAAGTGGGGAGAAAACACACCGGAAGACTTTGTCCGCTACGTTCGAAACGAGACCATGGGCCTCTCCCGTGAAGACCTCACCTTCGACATTGCCCGCCACGTTGATGCCAGCGTTCACATGTTCGAAGAGTGGGGCCTGCCCTTCTTCAAGACGCCCGAGGGGCGCTACGTCCGGGAAGGCCGCTGGCAGGTTATGATCCATGGCGAGTCTTATAAGCCCATCGTGGCTGAGGCGGCCAAGGCCGCCGTCGGCGAGGCCAACCTGTACGAGAGGGTGTTCGTCTCCCACCTCCTCACCGATGCCGACGACCCCAACAAGATCGCCGGCGCCATAGGCTTCAGCGTTCGGGACAACACCATCTACGTCTTCAAGGCAAAGGCTGTGATCTGTTCCGCCGGTGGGGCTGTCAACGTTTGGCGTCCCCACGCCGTCGGCGAGGGCTTGGGCCGTGCCTGGTACACCGTGTTCAACACCGGCTCCGTTTACAGCCTGATGATCCAGGCGGGCGCTCAGATGACCCAGATGGAGCACAGGTTGGTCCAGACCAGGTTCAAGGACGGGTATGGCCCCGTGGGGATGTACTTCCTCATGTTCCGCACCAAGGCAACGAATGCCTACGGCGAGGAGTACGAACAGACCCGCCGTCACGAGCTGGCAGGATGGGAACCCTACGCAGGGTCGGCGCCGATGCCGACTCCCCTTAGAAATCACCTGATGCTGCGGGATATCCAGGAAGGCAAGGGTCCTATCTATATGCGCACGGCGGAAGCCCTGCAAAAGATGATGGAAGGGGCAGACGCAACCCGGCAGCGGGAGGTGGAGAGCGATGCCTGGGAGGACTTCCTGGACATGACCATCTCCCAGGCGCTTCTATGGGCGTCCAACAACATCGACCCGGCAAAAACCGATTCCGAGCTGGTGCTGACCGAGCCTTACCTCATGGGCTCCCATGCAGGGACATCAGGCGCATGGGTCAGCGGGCCTGAGGATGTTTCTCCCTCGGAATACTTCTGGGGCTACAACCGCATGACCACAGTGCAGGGACTTTTTGCAGCCGGGGACGGCGTGGGCTGCGCAGCCCACAAGTTCTCCTCCGGCTCATATACCGAGGGAAGGCTTGCGGCCAAGGGAGCGGTCAACTACGTTTATGATAATCCCGGTCCGGCCAACCCCGACGGGGGCAAGGTTGAAGCCATAAAGACAGCCCTTTACGCACCCCTGGGCCATTTCGACCAACACAAGGACGCCACGACCCAAAGCGAGATAAACCCCAACTACCTGCTGCCAAAGCAGGCTCTCTTGAGGCTTCAGAAGATCATGGACGAGTACGGCGGGGGATGGGGTTCCGCCTACATGGTCAACAGGCCGACGCTGGAACGGGGCTTGGAGCAGCTGGCGATGCTCCGTGAAGACCTGGCAAAGCTGGGAGCGCGGGACCTCCACGAACTTCTGCGCTGCTGGGAGCTGGCAGACCGCGTCTGGTGCGCCGAGACACACTTGCATCATTTGCTCTACAGGCAAGAGACCCGGTGGCCGGGTTACTACTACCGTGGGGACTTCCCCAACCTGGACGATGAGAACTGGAAGGTCTTCGTCAACTCCAAGTACGATGGTGAAACGGGCGCCTGGAACTTCTCCAAGGCCCCTTACATATCTGTAATCTAGAAGGTCCCGTGGCGAAAACGGGGCCAAACCCCTGGATTCACAGGCACAGAATTATCCTCCCAGAGAGGTAGTATGCGCGAACCAGGTTCCACGGAAGCCTCGGTCCTTGTCATCGGCGGCGGCATGGCTGGAATGACTGCCGCAATAGAAGCCCAAGAAGCTGGACACGATGTGTTCCTTGTGGAAAAGGAAGCCTACATCGGCGGGCGAGTGGCGGGGTTCCACCGGTATTTCCCCAAGCTGTGCCCACCCTATTGCGGCCTGGAGATCAATTTCCGGCGCATCAGGTCCGGGCATCGCTATTTGAAGCTCTTCACCCAGGCAGAGGTCGAGAACGTATCGGGCCGCGCCGGGAGCTTCGATGTTTCCGTCAGGCTTCATCCCAGGTTCGTCCTTGCGGACCGCTGCACAGCATGCGGTCTCTGCTCACCCGTATGCCCGGTGGATATACCCAACAGGTTCAATTACGGGATGGACACCACCAAGGCTATTCACCTGCCCCATGAGATGGCCTTCCCCATGAAGTACGTACTGGACGGGGATGCATGCCTGGGAGATACGTGCAACAAATGTGTAGAAGTCTGTCCCACCGATGCCATCGACCTGCACATGGAGTCCCGCCATATGGACCTGAAGGTCGGGTCCATCATAATCGCAACAGGTTGGACACCCTACGATGCTTCCAAAATTGACTTCCTGGGTTTCAGGAAGCATCCCAACGTCATCAACAACGTGATGGTGGAGAGGCTCGCAGCATCCAATGGCCCCACCAAGGGGGCTATCCTGCGCCCTTCCGATGGAAAGCCTGCCAAACGAGTTGCTTTCGTGCAGTGCGCAGGCTCCAGGGACATCAACCATCTGCCCTACTGCTCGGCCATCTGCTGCCTGTCCTCTCTGAAGGAAGCCACATACCTACGGGACCAGTATTCCGATTCGCAAGTTTACATCTTCTACATCGACCTTCGGGCCACGGGATCGTACACCGACTTCTTCCGGCGCATAGAGAAGGACGAAGGAATTACCTTCATCAAGGGTAAGGTAGCCGGCATTGAAGAAGTGCCGGGGACTCAGGACCTGATCGTTGAGGCCGACGACATGATGGGCGGCCAGAAGGTACGTGTGCCCGTAGATATGGTGGTCCTGGCGACAGGGATGGTGCCCAATGTTTCGACATTTGATGTGCCTGGCCTGGAATTGAAGCAGGACGAATACGGCTTTGCCCTGGAGGGGCAGCCCGAAGGCGTTTACATTTCGGGAGTTACCCGCAGGCCCATGGATGTGGTCTCAAGCGTGAGGGATGGCACAGGGGCGGCCCTGAAAGCGGCAAGCAACATGGTCAGGAGCTAGCAGATTGGCCGACATCGTACGCTCCTATATCTGCACAGGATGCGGCATTGGCGAATGCCTGGACGTCCAGAAGCTGGTGGAAGCAGCGAGGGAGGAGTCCAGAGGAGAAGCGGTGGCCCACTCAGCCCTGTGCGTCCCGGAGGGGTTGGAATTCCTGCGACGGGACCTGGGCAACAACCCTGCCGATACCCCCCTTATTGCTGCCTGCTCGGACCGGGTCAACTGGGATGTGTTCTCGGCCGAAAGCCTGCAGACCGGAACGGTTGAGCGGGTGGACATCCGGGAGCAGGTGGCTTGGAGCAAGGACCCAAACACCGAGGAAACCCAGGCTTTGGCCGAAGACTACCTTCGCATGGGCATTGTCCGAGCCCAGAAGAGCCAGGCGCCCGAAGCCAGGACCATCGCCGTTGACCGCACCCTCTTGGTGGTAGGTGGGGGGGTCGCCGGACTCACCGCCGCCATCGAAGCGGCGAGGGCGGGCTCCGACGTTCTCTTGGTAGAGAAAGAGCCTGCTTTGGGAGGGTGGATGGCCCGCTTTCCCCAAGCCTATCCCGACCGCCCGCCTTACCAAGCTCTCCAACAATCGGGAATCGACGAGCTGGTGCAGGCTGTCCAGCAACACCCAAGGATCAAGGTTGCTACATCCACGCTCATAAGCCGCATCTCGGGGCAACCGGGAGCTCTGGTCGTTGAGCTGGAGAATGAAGGCGCTGTATCCACGGAATTGGCAGGCGCTGTCGTTGTCGCCGCCGGTTGGAAGCCCCACGACCTCTCCGCCGCATCCCACCTTGGATATAGCGCCTTTGCAGATGTCATAGACAGCATCGCAATGGAAGAACTGGCGGTCCATCCGCCGATAGTGCGCCCCTCCGACGGCAGACCGGTCCGGCAGGTGCTCTTCATCCAGAACCCCAGTCCGAAGGGTGAAAGCGGCTACTCGTACAGCTCCGCCGTGAACGACCTGGTCATGCTGAAGCAGGTCGATTACGTCCGCCAAGCCAATCCCGATGCGGTGTGCTACGTCATCTACGACCACATGATCACCCCGGGACAGATGGAGACCTACTATCGGACTATCCAGGAATCACCCAACGTCCTGTTCAGCAAGGGGGAGGTTTCCCGGATCACGGAGGACTCCTCCGGGCAGCTGAGGGCGGAAGTGGACAACACCCTGCTGGGAGGCAGCATAGAGATTGGCGTCGATTTGGTGGTGCTGTCCACGGGTATGGTCCCCAACAGCCTGGATAGCAGCATACTCCAACTGGAATACAGGCAGGGCAAGGAGCTGCCCGTCGATGCCCGGGGATTTGCCGACTCCAACTACATCTGCTTTCCCTACGAGACCCGCCGCACGGGTTTCTATGCCGCCGGCTGCGTCCGGGAAGCGATGGACTCCACGGCGGCGCGGGAGGATGCGACGGGCGCCGCCCTGAAAGCCATCCAAAGCCTGCAGCAGATTGCGCAAGGCGGGGCAGTGCATCCCAGGACCAGCGATCTTTCCCTTCCGACAACCCTGCTCCAGGGCTGCACCCAGTGCGGGCGCTGTAGTGAAGAGTGTCCCTTCGGGGCCATCGAAGTCGATGAAAGGCGCTATCCCCAGCTTAACCCCAGTCGCTGCCGCCGGTGCGGCATCTGCATGGGCGCCTGCCCGGTCCGGGTTATCTCCTTCGAAAACTACAGCGTTGACCAGCTATTCTCGATGATCAAGGCGATCCGATTCCCCGACGACGACAACATACCCCGGATCCTGGCTTTCGTGTGTGAAAACGATGCCCAGCCGGCCTTCGACCTGGCGGGCGCCAACGGGCTGAAGTATGATGCCAGCGTCAGGGTCATACCCCTCAGGTGCCTGGGTTCCCTGAACATCGTCCTGGTGACCGACGCCCTGGCGAGGGGCATCGACGGGGTCATGCTCATGGGCTGCAAGACGGGCGATGATTACCAGTGTCACTTCATCCACGGCAGTGAGCTGGCCATGAAGCGCATGGCGAACATCCAGGAAACCCTCACAAGACAGATGCTGGAGCCGGAGCGGGTCGTGGCCCTGGAGATGGAGATTACCGACTACCGCAAGATCCCAGACGCGGTGGACAAGTTCGCTCAAGACTTGAGGGCAATGGGGCCCAACCCCTACAGGGGATTCTAGACTCACGGCTGCACCATGGAACAAGCTCGAACATCACCAACCTTGACCATCCCGGACACCGGCGCCAAGCTGCGTATCCTGAAGCTGGGGGCCGAACACCTTAACAAGTGCTACCAGTGCGGCACCTGTTCCGTCGTGTGCCCCTTGACCCCCGATACCAACGCTTTCCCCCGCAAGGAGATGGCTTGGGCCCAGTGGGGACTATCCAACAAGCTGGCGGCCGACGGAGATGCCTGGCTTTGCCACCAGTGCAACGAGTGCAACACCCATTGCCCTCGGGGGGCGATGCCCGGCGACCTGATGGCTGCCATCCGGCAGCTTCAGATCGAACACTACTCCTTCCCCAAGTGGCTGGGGAAAGCCACCAGTGTCCCAAAGATGCTGCCCCTGGCCCTAGTCCCTCCCACCATCCTCACAGCCCTGCTGATGTTGTTCGCGGTCCTGATTCCCAATGGCGGGCTGGCCTTCCCGGAAAGGGCGGCGCTGGAGCATGAGTACGGCAAGGGGATACTCTTCGAGGCCTTCATACCCCACATCTACATCGACATCTTTTCCATCATCGCCGTAGGGTTTGCCGTCGCGGTGGGCGCCGTCGCAGGACAGCGCTTCTGGCGGGCCATGGCAGAGTCCCAGCAAGCTCCGGCCCGGAGAGGGTTTGTATTCAGCCTGGCAACAACCCTGTTCGACATTGCGACCCATCGTTTCTTCCGCTTATGCCGGGCCAACAAGCCCAGAGGCCATGCCCACATGGGGGTCTTCTATGGGTTCCTGCTCCTGTTCGTGGCTACTACCCTTGCCTTTATCTACACCCAGTTCCTGAACAAGGAGCTGTCGCTCTCCATTGGCGACCCTATAAAGGTCATCGGGAATACAGGTGGAACGCTTCTCCTCCTGGGCCTAACATGGCTGGTGTGGAGACGGCTAGCCCGACCAAAGCAAGCGGGGGCTTCAGGCTACTTTGACTGGTACTTCGTCGGCATACTCTACGCCGTTACCATCACCGGCTTTGCAGTAGAGTTTGTCCGGTTCGGCGACTTGCGCGTTACGTCCTACTCTCTTTACCTGGTTCACCTGCTCTTCTACTTTATGTTGTTCACCTATCTGCCGTTCACCAAGTTCGCCCACATAATCTACCGCACCCTTGCCCTGACCTACGCAAAGAGAACGGGACGCACACCCGGAAGGGCAAGGGAAGTCTCACAGCCGGATGGCGAGCTGGTAACGATACACACCGGGCGTTAACGTTCTGACCCACGAGCTAGGGCACTCCCGCTAGCGGAGGAAGCAAGGCATGGCAACAAAGTCCATCGGAATAGTCGGATGCGGCGCCATCGGCACCGCACTGCTCAGGGCCGCAGAGGGCGGCAGCTTGGGTGCAAGCGTCGCCGGAGTCACCAGCCGAAACGAAGAAAAGGCCCGCTCTTTCCTGGGCACCCTACAGGCGCCCCCCCCCTACCTGCAAAGGGATGAGCTGATCGCCCGTTCCGACCTGCTGGTGGAGACGGCGGGTGGCCACGTGGTGCCGGAGCTTGCCGAGGCGGCCTTCTCCGCAGGGAAGGACCTGATGGTGATCAGCGTGGGTGCCCTGCTGGAGCACCCGGAGATTATCGAGCTTTCCCGCTCCACCGGCTGCCAGCTTCATGCTCCATCGGGTGCCATCGCCGGACTGGACGGCATCAAGTCAGCCTGCGTCGGAAGGGTGACCAGCGTGCTTATGGAATCCAGGAAACCGCCCAGGGCCTTAGAGGGCGCCCCATTCCTTATCGAAAACAACATCAGCCTGGATGGTCTAACCGAGGAAACGGAGTTGCTGACGGGGACGGCTCGACAGGCGTGCATCGGCTTCCCGGCGAACCTGAACGTATCGGCCGCGGTCAGCCTGGCGGGGCTGGGACCGGACCGCACCATGATCAAGGTGATCGCCGTACCGGGGTTGCAGAGAAACTGCCACGACATAGAGGTCGAGGGGGAGTTCGGCCTGCTCAGGATTCACATAGAGAACGAACCTTCGGAGAATCCCAAGACCGGCAAGCTGACCGCCATGTCCATCATCCGCTCCGTGCAGAACGTCACCGACACGCTGCACATAGGGACGTGACAACCGGAGTAACATCAGAACGGGATGTTGTAGAGGGCGAAGACGACCATGAACGGCACAAGGACTCGGTGGAAAGCCCATATCATTCCCATGCTCGGCATCACCCTGGCCTTTCCCATCCTGACTGCGCTGTTCGGCTGCACATCTACAGCACCTACCACGGATCCCACACCCACTTCGGTTGCCCTAACGGTCCCGACCGCGACACCAGCACCTGGACCGACCCCCAGCTCAACACTTGAGCAGAACGCCACACCACACCCAACGCCTACCCTTGAACCAACCGCCACACCAAACCCAACTCCGACTCCTGAACCGACCGCCACACCGAACCCAACGCCAACTCCTGAACCAACCGGCACACCGATACCAACTCCGACACCTCAGCTCATGATTGACGTCGTAGATTGCGCTGACGATCAGATTCTTACTACGGTTCGAGAATTGTCGAGAGGACTAGAAGGCCCTCTCTCGCCTCCAATCCTATTGTTCTATGAAGACAAAGTGGAGGAAGTGGAGCGCACGGACCAGGTATTGCGGTGCAAAGCTGAAGCCAGATTGAGCGACGGCAGCGATTTCTATGTCACCTATCATTATGAGATCAACGATAGCGTCCCTATTGGTAGCAGTTACTCTATTGAAATTGGTTACTCTATCGGAGATCCGGTCCACCCGCCGGGTTCCCTTCTGAGCAACCCCCTCCCCCTTGGCGCCGTCATGAAAGGGGCGGATGGCTCGGAGATTCAGGTGTTGCAGATAACAGCAGATGCTTGGCCGCTTGTGGTGGCAGAGGACCAGTCCAACTACCCCCCGGAAGAAGGAAATCGCTTCTTCATGGTCAGATTGGATGTCGCCAATCCCCCGGATGTTCTGCACCCCATTGACTTAAGCCATTCAGACTTTGGACTCATAGGGGACAATAGGGTGATTTACACATTCTCGGATGGCTGTGGAGTAGTCCCGGATCAACTGGACCTTGAGATACTTCCTGGCAGTAGCGGCAAGGGCAATGTCTGCTTTGAGATACCTGAGACCTAACAGGGACTGATACTGATCTATAAGCCTGGATACGACGAGGAGAATCGGCGATTCATCTGGCTTCCGGAAGAGGAGGGCAAGATAACCATCGTCTTCTCCGACCTAGATTGGACCACCGTCCGAGTCCAGAACGAGATCGCCCAATACATCGTCGAAAATGGCTTCGGATATCCAACCGATACGATAGCTGGGACATTGGCCTCCAACTTCGAGTTTCTTCGCCAAGGAGACATCCACGTAGCCATGGAAGTGTGGCTGCCCAACCAACAGGAAGCCTGGGACGAGGCCGTCGCCCTCGGCCAGGTGGTCCCCCTTGGAAGGAGCTTGGGTGAGGACTGGCTGAGCGCCTTCGTTATCCCCGCGTACCTGGCGGAGCAGCACCCCGGTCTGGAGAGTGTCGAGGACCTCAAGAAGCCCGAGTTCAACAAGCTCTTCGTGACCCCGGACAGCGAGGGCAAGGCTCGCCTTGTGTCCTGCTCGGTGGCCTGGACCTGCGAGAGAGTGATCGCTGCCCAGATAGAAGCCTATGGGCTCACGGACTATGTCGACGTTGTTATTCCCGGTACATTTGACGAACTATTAGCGGACTTGGAGGACAAGTACAGCAGGAAGGAGCCTTGGCTGGGTTACAATTATGGAACTTCCCCCCTCGCCTTGGTTCTGGACTTGGTGCGTTTAGAGGAGCCTCCCTTCACGGAAGAGTGCTGGGCTACAACCATGGCCTGCGCATTTGAAGATGCCACAATTCTGATTGGTGTGCATAGCAGCCTAGAGGATAAGGCGCCAAACCTAGTGGAGTTTCTTAGGAACTGGGATCTAAACGTAGAGCGTCACAGGCCTATTGCCAAGTACATAAATTCAAATCCAGACGTGGATATCCGGGGTATAGCCATCTGGTACCTGAAAAACTACGAACCGGTATGGTCCGAGTGGGTTCCAGCCAGTGTGGCAGAGAAGGTGAGGGAAACCCTGACCGACTCCTGATGTTAGGCAAACTCTCCGGTGAGCGGTCCGGGAGCAGGAGTTCTAAACAGGCGTGTTGAAAGGCAGTGAAGGCTCTTCCACGGCCAGCGCCTGCACATCCTCATCAACGGCCCCCTCCTGAGGGTAACCGTCCTCGGCAGCAGACGTGAGCACGCCGTCCTTGTAAACCACCCTGTTGCCTAAGAGGGCCGGCACACGGTCACCCGGCACCAGAATACCGGCAAGGTTCAGGGGGTCGCAGGCGGAAATCACAACCCTTTGGCTGGTGGGCGCCTCGTTCTTGACCTGGCGAAGCATCTCGACAGCTTCAGGAAGGGCGAACTGCTCACCAACAAGCCCCGCCACGAACCTGCCGCCCCGCACTTCCCCTCGCAGCTCCAATTGCCGAAGGACACGCACCAGCTCCCTCCACCTTGGAGCCATAGATTCTCTGGCCAGCAGCTCAACGGAAAGCACACCATATCTCCGCAGCAGCTGCCTGGCATGGGCTTCCACAGGTTCCTGAGAGGGCGCGATGGGCTGCAGAATGGACCATCGACTGTAACCCGTATTCCGGCGTTGCAGCTCCCTCCTGCGCCTGATGCCCCTGCGACCATTGTTGGGGCTGCCTGCGATGCGATGGCGCAGTGGCTCCAAGCCATCGGAGGTTACCCAACCGGAGGCGGCTAGCTTCCAGAGCACTTCCTCCACATCCGCCGGGAGGCGTCGTGTCCCCGACACAATCTCTGTCAGGAAGGATGCGCCCCGTCTCCTCAAAAAAGCGAGAATCTCCGAGTCCTCCCCACTGCCAGGCGAGGTTGCATCGTCCGTCGGACTCAGCAGCCAGTCCAGCGAGTCTCTGAGGGCAAGACCGATGGGGGTGGTGCGAGTGAGGGGGAAATGCCCGTTTGTCGAGTGTCCGTTTTCGGCGCTGCGGTCGAAGCGTCCCCAGACCACCTCGCCGCGCAAGCTCAGCAGGTCCATGGTAGAGCCCCGGTAGTCCGAAACCCGGGATGGGAGAATATCCTTCTCCCATGACCCTGCCGCAGCTTCGTAACCCTGAAGCTGGCCGATTACCTCCAGCAGGCCTCCCTCGCCGGACGCCTGCCAGGGGCCGCCGACGTGCTGCCACTTGAACAGGTACCGGAGGAGCGTTGACTGGGGTACCGGCTCTATCTGCTTGCGGAGCTGTCCTATGGTCGCCCTGTGGATACGGGCCAGTATCCTCCTGTTGCAAAACTCTTCATCGAGTAGGCCGGGGGTGAAGCGTCCCCGGAGGACAAGCCCCTCCGTCTCCAGCTGGGCCAGGGCGATCTCCACCTGGGACACATCCATTTGGAAGGCTCCAGCCAAAGCTGCCGGGGTAACGGGGCCTGAGCATTCGACTCGTCCCCTGACCAGCTCGATCACCGCCTCATGTCTGGAAGGCTCTCCTTCATCACGAAGACTTGCAGACACTACAGGTCCGAACACCGCATCCGGATAGGCCGCCCGGATGCGGCCCACACCCCCGGTTTCGACCCAACCCAGCCGTCTGCCTGCCAGTTTCACTTCGTAGGCTCGCCCTTCCTCCACCAACCGGACAAGCATCCCCTCCAGGTCGCCTTCGGGAAGGGCTGACTTTGGTTCTCTGACGTCCGTTTCCAGCAAAATACCAAGGGTCGAGAGGGCATCCAGAAGCTCAAAGGTGTCCCGCATGGAAGGCCAGGCGTTCAGGGTCTCCCGCTCTATGGCCGAGGTGTCCAGGGAACCCATCTCCTGGGCATTCTCGGGAAGAGCGCGACGCAGGGATACGGCCCTCGCCCGCCTCTCCTCCAAGGGTGCATCGTCCAGAAAGGCGTAAGGCATGGCGTTGAGTATCTGGTGGGAAAAGACCGACGGCTGCACCGTGTCCCGGGCGTACACCTCGACCTCCTCCCTTTCGATGGCGGCCAGCACCTGCACCAGCCCCTCCAGGTCCGACCCCTCGGTGAGGCAGTCCCGCATGGTCTCGAAAACAAGGGGATGGTCAGGTAGCTCGATGTTTGCATCCAACCGGTTGTCCTGGCATTGCACCTGGGCGGGGAATACGGCTGCCAAGAGGTCGTCGGAGCGCATGCGCTGCAATGGAGCGGGGACCTTCTTCCCGCTGCTGAAACGCAGGATGGCCAGCGCCCTGGTGGCATTCCATCGCCACCGTGTAACGAACATTGGGGCCTGAAGGATGGCTGCCCTCAGCACCTCTTCCACCCTAGAGGAGCTCAGGTAGGTAAAGACCTCATCCAGGGGAAAGGACAGGTTCGGCCCCAGGGAGAAATTAATTCCGTCGTCGGTGGCGGCAGCCTGCAGCTCGAAGTCGAAGGTACGGCAGATGCACTTACGCAGGGCCATGCCCCAAGCCCGGTTGACCCCGGCGCCGTAGGGCGAGTGGATGACCAGCTGCATCCCGCCGCTCTCATCGAAGAAGCGCTCCGCAATAATTCTGCGAGCTGTGGGCACCATCCCCAGCACCCTCTTGCCCTCTTCCAGGTACTCCACGATCTGCCGCCCAGCATCGCGGGACACGTTGCATTCGGAAGCGACCCAATCCCGGGCTGAATCCGAGCTCTCCAGCCTCTCCTCCACACCTTCTTTGAGAATGGAAATCTGATCGGACAGCTCCCAGGTGCGCCCGGGCGCTTCACCCAGCCAGAAGGGAATGGTCGGCGCTTGCCCCTGGGCATCCTCGACCCGTACCTTGCCGCTTTCGATTCGCCTTATCTTCCAGGGTGTGTTGCCCAGCAGGAATACGTCTCCCGCCATGCTCTCGATGGCGAAATCTTCATTGACGGTGCCCACGAAGGTGCCCTCAGGGTCGGCGATAACATCGTAGTCCGCATTCTCGGGGATGGCGCCTCCGCTGGTGAGGGCCGCGATGCCGGCGCCCCGTCGTCCCTTGAGTATGCCCATCGTGGCATCGCGGTACAGCAGGGACCTGCTCCGCCCTTCCCTGGGGGCAAATCCCTTCCACAGCATCTCCACCACCGCATCGAACTGCTCCCTGGACAGCTCTCTGTAGGGATAAGCCCTGCGTACCATTCTGAAGAGCGCATCCTCCTCCCACTCCTCAACTGAGCAGGCGGCAACCACCTGCTGGGCCAGCACATCCAGGGGCCATTTGGGAATCTCGAGGGTATCCAGTTTCTTGTTCTTGATAGCTCTGCAAAGGGCGGCGCATTCCACCAGCTCATCCCGGGTCAGGGGGAAGAGACGGCCCTTGGGGACAGCACCTAAGGTGTGTCCGGAACGTCCTATGCGCTGCAGGAGAATACCGATGGACCTGGGCGAGCCGATCTGGCAGACCAGGTCAACCACCCCGATGTCGATGCCCAGCTCAAGGGAGGCTGTCGTTACGCAGACCTTCACCTCCCCATGCTTGAGCTTCTCTTCCGCGGTGAACCTTGTGGCCCTCGCCAAGCTGCCATGATGGGCAACCACGGCATCCTCACCCAAACGCTCTGTAAGCTGCCGGGCCACCCGCTCCACCAAGCGCCGTGTATTCACGAACACGAGGGTTGTGCCGTGGGAGCGGACAAGGTCAGCGATAGTGTCCAGGTCCTCCGCCCACAGTTCGTGGGTAGCTATGGGGCCGAGGTCGCCTTCTGGGAGCTGGACCGCCAGGTCAAGGGTGCGGGAATGGCCTACGTCAACTATCTGGCAGTCAGGCGTTCCCTCAGCATCGATGTTGTCGGAGCCGACCAGGAATCGTGCCGTTTCCTCCAGGGGGCGCTGGGTGGCCGACAAGCCAATGCGGGTTATATGGCCTTCCGCCAGGGCGCACAAGCGCTCCACTGAAAGAGACAGGTGGGAGCCTCGCTTATCGTCCGCCACCGCATGTATCTCATCCAGGATCAGGGTCTTTACGTGGCGCAGTCCCTCCCGTCCAGAGCGGGAGGTCAGCAGTATGTTCAGGGACTCGGGTGTGGTTATCAGGATATGGGGAGGTTTGGATGCCTGCTTCCGTCGTTCGGTGGGCTTGGTGTCCCCGGTCCTGACGGCCGTGGTAATCCGGGGTACAGGCTCCCCCAGCTCATCCGCCAGGGCGCCTATCTCCGCCAGGGGCGCCGACAGGTTCCGCTGGATATCGTTGGACAACGCCTTCAAGGGTGAAACGTAGACCACCTGGGTCTCGTCGGGCAGACCCTCCTCCATCCCACGGCGCACCAGCTGATCGATGCAGGCAAGGAAGGCTGTCAGGGTCTTGCCGGACCCCGTAGGCGCCGCTATCAGGGCATGACGCCCGGCTGCGATGGCTGGCCAGCCTGCGACCTGGGCCTCCGTCGGGCCGGCAAAGCGGCTGTAGAACCACCTCTGTATTACGGGATGGAATTCGGACAAGGGCATGGCAGAAGTTTAGCACGAGCCCCTGCGCCTCAACGACCCGTGGGCGTCAGAAGAAAGGGAAGATTAAGGTCGATGGCGGCCTTTGTGCTAAACTGGACGACAGCATTGACCAGAGGCAAAGGCCTCGAGACCGCCAACCTGTGGAGGTTCGTAGAATGCCAATCACCAAAGAACACAAGGAGTTCCATCCTATCGAAATGGAAGGCGGCTGGCAGTCGCCTCCGGGATACCCCGCGGGCGTCCAGCAGAAGATACTCTCCGGCGCACTGGATGAGTCCGCCAAGACAGGCACAAGGACCCGGCTGCTGCGGTTTCTTCCCGGCGCCTTCACCACAGCACCATTCCTTCACGACTACTGGGAGGAGGTGTGTCTCATTTCCGGCGACCTGACGGTGGGAAACGACGCCCAGGGCAACGGCGGCGAAGCTTTCCAGCCCTTCACCTATGCTGTCCGCCCTCCCGGAGTCAGTCACGGCCCCTTCAAGTCCGAGGCCGGCTGCGTCCTCCTGGAGATTCACTACTACGACGCGACGGACTAACCTCCTGCTCAGTACCTCCGGCTCCCCCCGGGCCCTGGATGTCAACTGATTTCCGCGAGGAGGGCGTTATGACCACAGACCTGAAACTAGTGCTCGAAGAGGAAGTGCCTCACCTGGTAGGTCGTGCCTGGGAAGTGAAGAAGGGCCAGTACATCCGAATAATCGGACGCCACACCGTGGACTTCGTCGCCTTCAACTCCAACAACCTGCGGGAGTCCTTCGATCAGGCCCGCACCAAGACCAACCAGCTAAAGCTCTTCGTCACCACCGGTGATGTCCTCTATTCTAAAGACAATAATGTTATGTTAACTATAACCGGCGACACATGGCCCTGGCATCATGACATTGAGATCGGAATGTGCAGCCGAAAGAAGTTCGAGATGAGCTTCCTCAACCCCAAGGTGGTAAAGCGCCAAGCCTGGGACAAGGACAAGCCTGCCTACGGATGGGAGCGGTGGGAAGACCTGCCACCCCGGGGATGCTGGGAGAACCTCACTGGAGCCCTGAAACCCTGGGACCTGGAGAAGTGGGACGTCCCCTCGCCCTTCAACATCTTCTGGAACCTGAAGATTGATGGCGAAACGGGGAAGATATACTTCGACCACAAGCATCTGGACGATGACGCGCCCGATGCCATGATCGAGATGCGGGCTGAGATGGACCTGCTGGTGGCGGGAGCCAACGACATCGACGGCCCAGAGCCATTCAAAATGCAGATACTGGAAGCCTAGGGCGGGGCGTGCTCCACCGGTCGGGACAATGAACGGCGACGACTTAAGCAGGCAGCCTATCCAGTTCGGCATATTTGACTGGTTGGAGACGGAGCCCCGCTCCGCCAGCCTGGTGCTCGAAGAGCGTCTGAAGCTGCTGGAGTACGCCGACCAGGCCGGCTTCTTCTGCTACCATCTCTCGGAACACCACTTCACCCCCCTCAGCCTCTCCTCCTCCCCTGGCATCTTCCTCGCAGCGGCCGCCCAGCGCACCCGCACCATGCGCCTTGGACCCCTGGTCTACCTCCTCCCCTTCTACGATCCTGTTCGCCTGGCCCAGGAGATATGCCTGCTGGACCACCTCTCCCTCGGCAGGCTTGAGCTGGGAGTTGGAAGAGGGATCTCGCCCATCGAGGCCGGGCAGTACAACATCGACTTCCAGAAGGGCCGCTCTATCTTCCAGGAATCCCTGGGAATAATGCTGGATGCCATGACGACGGGCAGGGTGGAGCACGATGGCGAACATTTCAGCTACCACAACATCGAGATGCACTTTGGCCCCCACCAGCAGCCCTACCCTCCCCTCTGGTATGCCACTACGAACCCCGATGCCATCCCCTGGGCCGCCCAGAACAGCATCAACACCGCCCACATCTTCCACCCCGCGGCTACAGCCAAGGCCCAGTTCGACCTCTACAAGTCCCACTGGCAGGAGCATTCCTCCGGGGACGACCGGCTGAACGCCCACGTGCCTGTGCCCAAGCTGGGGCTGGTCCGACACCTTTACGTTGCCCCGACCGACAAGCAGGCGGAACGGGAGTGCAGGCCGGCCTTCGATAGCTGGTATGGAAAGATCAACCATTACTGGACTCAATACGGCTCCAGGAACTTGGCCTATATGTCCGACTACGACGACCTGATCCGTAAAGAGGTGGTCGTCAGGGGTTCTCCCTCTTCGGTGAAGGAGCAGGTGCACCGGGCCATGGAAGAGAGCGGCGCCAACTACTTCTGTCCCGTTTTCGCCTTCGGCGACCTTTCCTACGAACAGGTGCTGGGCTCCATGACCCTCTTCGCCGAGCACGTCATGCCCTCCTTCATCTGAGCCAGCGGCTGCCCGTTCTCTCCCATAGGAGAGACCTTTGCGCTATCTGGGGCCTGGTCAGTCCGTTCTCCTTCGAGTTTCCTCAGGACGAACGGAAACGTGTCAAGGTGAACGGAAACGTGTCAAGGGTCAACGGAATGAGTGAAGGGCGAATGCACCCGTAGTTGTGCCTTGAATATTCGCCTTCCCAGCGCCGCTTTGTGCCCTGTCCACGGAGTTGTTCTAAGGTCTCCCAGGGGCAGAAGGTCAGACCTGCCCCGGACTTGATCCGGGTATGCGGAGGACAGACCATCTGTCCTTTAGCACATTCCTCCGTCATTGCGGCGGAACCGCAATCCAGGCATGCGTAGCCCTGGATACTCTAGACTCACAAACGAAGTGCAACACCTTGTTAAGGTGTTGTCATGGGAAAGAGATATGGACATGTCACCATTGAAGAGCGGTGTGAGATTGCCCGTCTACAAGCCTCGGGATACTCGGTCCGCGAAATCGCGTCAGGTCTGGATCGCTCGCCATCGACCGTTGCTCGGGAGCTGAAGCGCAATGGGTCAAGAACTCAGGGATACCAGCCCAGGTATGCAGACCAGCAGGCGCGTGCCCGCAGATGGCGCGGCTCACTTATGGAGCGCAACGATGCTCTCCGCGAACGGGTGCTCTCACATCTGTCCCAGGGCTGGTCCCCGGAGCAGGTGGCAGGACGGATGGCTATGGAGTCGGGCAAGAAAAGCATCTCCCACGAGAGCATCTACCGATTTGTCTATGGTCAGCTTGCGCGTACTCAAGACTACTCCTGGCGCCACTATCTTCCTCGCGGCAAGTCGAAGAGAGGTTGGCGCGGCCGCAAAGGAGGCAGCCCCGCCTCCTTCATGGCCAAGCGACGCTCCATTTCCGAGCGCCCCCAAAGCGTCGCTGACCGCCGTACTCCCGGCCACTGGGAGGCAGACCTAATGCTGTTCAAGACCTACGGACACGCGGTGCTGACCATGCATGAACGCTACTCTCGCATCCTCATTGCCATCAGACCCCCTGGCAAGGCATCCAGCCCCATCGCAGGCGTCATGTCTCAACTGCTCGGTCAGTTCCCGCCCGACTGGCGGCGGACGGTCACCTTCGACAACGGGACCGAGTTCGCCCTGCACTACCAACTCCACGAGCTGGGTATCGAGACCTTCTTCTGCGATACCCACTCCCCCTGGCAGAAGGGTGGCGTCGAGAATGCCATCGGCCGGCTTCGACGCACCCTGCCGCGCAAGACCGATCTGGCGACCTTGTTCGACCAGCAGTTCACCAGGCTGATTCAGGCCTACAACAATACTCCGCGCAAGTGCCTGGGCTACAGAACCCCGGCAGAGATCTTTCTACATCAAGTGTTGCACTTGAAATGTGAATTCACCTACCGGCTTTCGCCGGTATGACGATAGGGGGTGTGGTGTGAACAGAGGCTCCTCCGTCATTGCGGCGGAAGCCGCAATCCAGAAATGCGTGGACCTGGATACGGGCTTTCGCCGGTATGGCGACAGGGGGTGTGGTGTGAACAGAGGCTACTCCGTCATTGCGGCGGAAGCCGCAATCCAGAAATGCGTGGACCTGGATACGGGCTTTCGCCGGTATGGCGACAGGGGGTGTGGTGTGAACAGAGGCTACTCCGTCATTGCGGCGGAAGCCGCAATCCAGGAAAGTCCCGGATTGGTACAGGCCCCGCTTGTACTACAGAGGCAGCCTGGGACCCAGCAGCGCCCCGTCCTAGATACCGGCCTACGCCGGTATGACAAATTGCCGGGGTCCGGGGGCTGCGCCCCCGGAAAGAGGGGTGGGTGGGCGGGCACAAAATCAAGTTGACCACCCTACCCACAGGCACTACACTTAGCCCCGTCCCCACAGAACGACACGGAGGTTACGTTATGGAAATTGGGGTTGGGCTGGACGCCACCCTCAACCTGTCCCTCGACGAGCAGGCTCATGTTTCCAGGGAGGCCGCCAAGCTGGGGTACACCAGCATCTGGACCCCCGAGACCACCGGCATGGACTCCTTCCAGGTCTGCGCCCACCGGTGGCGAGCCACCTGCGAGGTCGTCGATGGCGGGCTGACCACAGGCATCGCCGTCTCCCCGGTGACCTACCGTTCTCCCATGGCCTTCGCCATGAGCGGTGGCACCATGAGCCAGCTAACGGATGGGCGCTTCATCATGGGCATCGGCACCGGGGGCGCCTACAGGCCCAAGGCCCGCCAAGCCCTGGGGATGCCCAAGCTATCCGCCCTTGGGCTGATGCGGGACTACCTGTCAACTATCAAGCCCCTGGTCGCGGGGGAGCAGGTCAACCACCAGGGCGAAGCCGTAACCCTCAAGGGAGGCAGGCTCGCCATCAACCCCGCCCCCAACACGCCCACCTACCTGGGAGCGCTGGGCCCCGAGATGCTGCGCCTGGCTGGCGAGATGGCCGACGGGACCTGCTTGAACTGGTGCGATGCCTCCCAGATAAGCTGGAGCAGGGAGCGCATCGCCGAAGGCGCGGCCCGGGCCGGCAGGGACCCCTCAGAGGTCAAGGTTGCCGAGTACATTCGGGTCTGCGTGGACGATGATAAGGACAAGGCGAGGCTGGCCTACAGCCGCTCGACCATGGGGTATGCCCTGGGGGCCCAGGTACCCACGGAGCGTGAGAAGCAGCTGGGATACCGGGGCCACTTTGAGCGCATGGGCTTTACCGAGGAGCTGGCCAAGCTGGACGACATGCGCCGGGAAGGGGCCTCCAGGGATGCCGTGGCAGAGGCCTTCGACCCCGCCCTGTTGAAGCAGGTCGGCTATTATGGCCGGGCAGATGGCGCCGCTCCCGCCCTGAAGGAGCTGTCCCAAGGCTTGGACTACTCCATAGTCCGCATCGTACCATCCCGGCCTGGAGTGGAGGCGGTGCTGGAAACCCTGCGGGCCTGCCAGCCCAAGCTGGTGCTAGGCTAGGCACATTTACCCCCCTCTTCCTCTGGGAGAGGCCAAGGGTGAGGGCAAGAATTCTCCCATAATTCTAACGTTCTCCCCAAGGGGACATCTTTGAACAACTCCCTGGACAGGACACAAATAGGCTGTGGAAAGGGCAATATTCAAGAGCACAACTATAGCTTGGGAGAGGGCTGGGGTGAGGGCAATATCCAAGAGCGCACCTATAGCTGCCCGGTCGCCCTCGACACATTTCCGGTCGCCCTTTACACATTCCCGTTCGCCCTGAGGGAACTCGAAGGGGAACGGACAACCCAGGCCCTTCGAGTTCCCTCAAGACAGGCCCCAGGCTACTCAAGGGTCTCCTCTGGGAGGGGGCCGCGGTGACGGTAATCGGAAGCAACAAATCAAATGAGGAGGACATTATCGTGAGCGAGAGAAGCAAGAAGGCAAGGGAGATATTTTACAGGAAGGACAATCCCCTGGTTGCCATCAGCGCACCGTCGCCCTTGGCGGCCCGGATGCTGGAGCGGGCGGGGTTCGAGTACATCTTCCTGGGAGGCGAAGCCACCTTTGGCACCATGATCGGCACCCCCGGCTCCTACCTGGATACCTCGGAGAAGGTCGCCATCGCCAAGTACTTCGTCAAGGCCGTCGACATCCCGGTGATCATGGACTGCGACGAGATATGCGGGCGGGGGGCTGCCTTTGCCGAGAAGGCCACCGAACAGTATATCGACGTGGGCTTGGCGGGCTTGGACCTGGACGACCGGGTGCTGCCCCAGGAGCGGGGAGCGGGGCAGGTGGAGCATGAGCACCACATCGCCAGCGTTGTCCCCATCGAGGAGATGGTGGACAAAATCGAGGCGGCCGCCGATGTGAAGAAGCGCATGGACCCGGACTTTGTGCTGCGCATTCGCTGCTACGAGTTCGCCGACCGGGTACCCCTGGGCTTCCCCCTGTCCAAGACCATCGAGCGACTGCAGGCCTACGAACGGGCCGGGGCCGACGTGCTGTACCTCGGCGAGATCGAGAATGCCGAGGATGTGAAGACGGTGCTGAGGGAGGTCAACGTGCCCTGCACCGTGCCCGCGGCATGGATGAACTACCAGCTCGCCAAGGAGATTGGCGTGTGCGAGGTGCGCCATCCCTACGAGATGGTCATGGCCATGAACGCCTCGGGGTGGCAGTTCCTGACCGACTTCAAGGAGCGGGGCTGGGATGCATCCATTGCCATGCGGGAGCGTTTCGCAGGCAACCCCTTCATGGCCGAGCAGGGCAAGCTCAACGTCGCCCACTAGGGGGTGGCGGGAAGGGCCTTCAAGTTACCGTCGCTCAATCATTTGTAGCGCCCCTCTTCCAGTCTTCCTATATGTGAGGGATGAAAAGGATATGCGCGAGGGACCAGAGTCACACCCTTCATGAAGCTCTGAAGAGGACGATATGCCTAATTACTGGATAATGGCCCCTATAGCCAACGACGCCCGCGGCCACTTCGACCAAGTATGGAGCTATGACAAGTCCAAAGGTGTCATATCCATAGGATGGAACGTTGGGCAGTTTGATTCACCACAGCAATTGGAGGAGATGTATTGGCTGGAGGCACCCCGGCGAATTGAACGAGGGGAGAAAAAGCCATGGGGGGCCCATGGCCTACGTCAGTTGAAGTGCTTTTGGTACAAGGTCAAAGCCAGAGACAAGATCTTGGCCCGCCGTGGAATAGGCAGCGTGATTGGAATGGGAGAGGTTACAGGGCATCCTTTCTATAGCCGGGAGATGGCACAGGAGCAGGCGGGTCCATTTCCAGAAGACCATGCCTACTTCCTACACGTTCGCTGGAAGGATTTGGAGAAAGTCATAACCTCTCCCAGATTCTCTAGCCACGCATTGTGCGCTCTTGAGGAGCCTAGATTCCGGGAGATCACGGAAGGGAACGAGCTTTAGGATGAATAATTCAACTTGGGATGCGTTAGTTAGGCGAGCAAACGAGTCTATAGCTAACGGCCGGTTAGAAGAGGAAGAAATAGGCTACAAGGTGAAGATGGGCCAAGAACTCGCCTCAGCCCAGGAGAGTGTGATAAACGGTGCAAGCGGATGGCCCAGCCATTTGAAGCACGCGATGAGAGCTAGGCCTGGGCACCCCATGAACTTTCGAACAATAGCTGAAATCAGCGATTGGTGCGCTAATCATTCCAGTGAAGCTTTGGAGGCACTTCAGAGTCTGTGGAGGCAAGACCGAACATCCGTAGATCAGCGAATCCGCGAGTTTTGCCACAACTTCCCACGCACAGCCGTGAGAGGTGCACTTGGGATTCGTACCACTGTTATTTCTGTGCTGCTGATGGCGTCCGACGTTTACCTGTATCCGCCATTTAGAATCAGGGTATTTAATAAAGCGTATGAGCTCACCGGATACAGCAGACCCGATGGCTATATGGACGAGGCGACCTTGTATCAGCACGCCCTCGGCTTCCTCGACCGGTTCATCCAGGAAGCAGAACAGAGAGGAGTCAAACTTAGGCACCGCCTCGACGCTCAATCGGTGCTATGGATGCTCCCATCCGATATTGAAGTAGTCAAGAACGGCGGCGATGAAGAGGATAAGCAGAAGGGTCCGGAACAGGTGTTTGCGCCCGACCTGGCAGACTTAGGCCAGCGCACTTACCTCACCGAGGAGTTCCTGGAGGAGATCGTCGAGCTGCTGGAGGATAAGAAGCAGGTCATATTCCAGGGGCCGCCTGGGACGGGCAAGACCTACGTTGCTCAGGAACTGGCGGAATGCTTGGCTGGCTCGACGCAACGGGTAACCCTGGTCCAGTTCCATCCATCCTACGCCTACGAGGACTTCGTGCAGGGATTTCGCCCCTCACTCGTTAATGGACAGGCCGGCTTCGAGTTGCGGGAAGGCCCCCTGAAACGGGCTGCTGACAATGCGAAGAAAGAGTCGGACAAGAAACATTTCCTGGTCATCGACGAGATAAATCGGGGGAATCTGGCCAAGGTGTTTGGCGAGCTCTACTTCCTGCTGGAATACCGGGACAGGGAGATGTCCCTCCAGTACTCGAACGAGCCCTTCTCTCTGCCCCAGAATCTGTACATCATCGGCACCATGAACACCGCCGACCGCTCCATTGCACTGGTGGACCTCGCGCTGAGAAGGCGGTTTCACTTCGTCGAGTTCCACCCCGACGAAGAGCCAGTGAAGAGCGTACTTAACCGATTCTTGAAGGAGAATGCTTCGGGCTTGGAATGGGTCGCCGATGTCGTGGATAAGGTGAATGCGCTCCTGCAAAAGGACCGGGACGCCGCCATCGGCCCCAGCTACTTCATGAAGGACAACCTCACTGAGGAGTCGGTCAAGCGCATCTGGAAGCACAACATACTTCCCTACATCTCGGAGCTTCTACACGGCCAGCCGGAGCGCCTAAAGGAGTTCAACCTAGAGGCATTACGGGCGGCCAACACCTCTGTGCTTGGGGAGGCCAATGGAGCCACCGAGCAAGGTGCCCCCCATGACGGGCCTTCCGGCAGCACAGGTTAGCTATGCGTGAGATCAGCCTGCGGGAGTATGAACGGAGCGACCCGTTCCAGCTTGCTGCGCCGGAGCGCGATGCCCTCCTCGCGACAATCGGCGGCCTAGAAGCCACACCCGTACCCGGTGAGCAAGACTCGTACATTCTGAGGCCCGGCTCCACCGTCGGCGCGGTCGAGCTTGGCAACCTGTCGGTGCTGATCCAGCCCAAGATTGGCATACCCCAGCTCTTGTCCATGGTCTGCTACGCCATGGGCGCATTCAGACCCCAGGAAGGGCTGTTCGACTACCCTGAGGCGCACGCCCTGCCAGACATATTGGCGCTGGCGTTAGGCAAAGCGGCACGCCAAGCCTTCGGACGGGGAGTGTACCGGGGTTACGTCACCGAAGAAGAGGCGCAGCTCACCGTGCGGGGGCGCATCATGTTCGCCGAACAGATAAGGCGCAGGTTCGGCGTTCCCCTGCCTGTCGAGGTCCGTTATGACGAGTACACCGAAGACATTCCAGAGAACCGCCTGGTTAAGGCAGCGGCCCATAGGCTCAGCCGGATGCGCTTGCGCAACAGGAATGCCCGCGTGGGCCTTGGGTGGATTGGGGCAGTCCTCGACAACGTTGGGCTGGCCGAGTATGCGCCCGGAAATGTGCCTGCCGTACCGCTACATCGGCTCAACGAGCATTACGGCAACGTCATAGGACTGGCGCGTCTCATCCTGCGGCACACCTCCTTTGAGGCCCAGAGGGGCGAGGTGAGGGCGTCGGGGTTCCTCATAGACATGAACGTGGTCTTCCAGGAGTTCGTTACCGAGGCCCTGCGGGAAGCCCTCCATCCTTTCGAGGGGGACTTCGGCGAACGGATCATGGACAGCCTGGACAAAGGTGGCAGGATCCACCTCAAGCCCGACCTGGCATGGCAACAGGGGAAGAAGTGCGTGTTCGTAGGGGATGCCAAGTACAAGAACCTTTACGATGTGCGGATGCCCAACGCCGATCTCTACCAGCTCCTAGCCTACACCACAGCTGCCAACTTGCCCGGAGGACTGCTCATCTACGCCAAGGGTGAAGCCGAACCTGCTATATACCACGTCCGGCATTCAGGCAAGCGCCTCGAAGTAGCCGCCCTCGACCTGGATGTTTCCTTCGATGATGTGCTGGCCCAAGTCAGGAACCTGGCCGGAAGGATCAGACAAATGAAGAACGAGATCCGCGCATAGGGGGCGGGCACAAGAGTTGCCCCTGCAGCACGCGCGGGGGTGCTCGGCAGTGACGATAGCTATTCCGTCATGCTCGCGAACGCGGGTATCTATTCCCTCTTGCTACAGGCCCTGGGGGGCGGCCCTTCATCCACATAGACTCCCGTCTTCACGGGAGTGACGGTGGAGCAGTCGCGGCAGTGACGATAGCTATTCCGTCATACTCGCGAACGCGGGTATCTATTCCCTTCTTGCTACAGGCCCTAGCGCGCGGCCCTTCACACACGTAGACTCCCGTTTTCACGGGAGTGACGGTGGAGCAGTCGGGGGAGTGACGATAGCTATTCCGTCATACTCGCGAACGCGGGTATCTATTCCCTTCTTGCTACAGGCCCTAGCGCGCGGCCCTTCACACACGTAGACTCCCGTTTTCACGGGAGTGACGGTGGAGCAGTCGCGGCAGTGACGATAGCTATTCCGTCATGCTCGCGAACGCGGGTATCTATTCCCTCTTGCTACAGGCCCTGGGGGGCGGCCCTTCATCCACATAGACTCCCGTCTTCACGGGAGTGACGGTGGAGCAGTCGGGGGAGTGACGGTGGAGCAGTCGCGGCCCTAGGCCAGGATAGAGTGTCGGTGAGCACCTTATGCCCTACCGGGCCGACACGCCTACCTCACCTTGGACGTCGGCGATTATCTGATCGCGGGTGCGGGTGACCCACGCAGGCCTGGCACTGATGGCGAGGGTCTCTATCTCCGGCTTCACCTTCATCGCCACCAGCACCGGCCCTGGCTCCGATAGTATCCGCTCCATGTCGTTGGACAGCTCTTCCAAATCGTCGTAGGCGTAGGCAGCCCGGTAGCCCGCTCCCTTTGCGATCACATCGTAGGCTGTGCGGGTGGCGTTGGGTATGGCCTGCCCGCCCGTGGTGGCGTAGCACTCGTTGTCCAGAAGAAAGTGGTAGAAGTTCTCCGGCGCCTTCTCTGCAATGGTGGTGAGGGCGCCCATGTTCATGATGATATCGCCCTCGGAATCGAACAGCACGACCCTCTCCTGGGGCAGTGCCAGGGCCATGCCGAAAGCAAAAGAAGCATGTCCCCCCATGGCCGGGTCCCTCAACGGCAGGTCCCGGCTGGGCTGGTCGCTCAGGGTTACCCAGTGGCGCCCGCCTCTGCCGGGGATCACGATGGAGTTGCCCCGGTACTGGGCAAACACCCTGAGCATATCTAAGGTATCGATCATCTCAGCCTCCGTTTATTCAGTCCTTTACCCTGGCGTGCTCCCTTAGGAGACCTTCGCGCAATCATTCGTCATTTCGACTTGTGCCCGAATCCATTGAATATCACCCACACCCCAACCCACTCCCTCGAGAAGACCATCGCATAGCCATCATACCGGCCCCTCTTTAACGTCATAAACGTCATACCGGCTTTCGCCGGTTTCCAGAAATGCCCGGGACTGGATTGCGGCTTCCGCCGCAATAACGATTGTGCAAAAGTCTCTCAAAGGAGGAGGAGGGCCTAACTTTCGTACTCCACGCCTATCAGCACAGCCACGGGTTGGTTCTTCTTCTTTGCTTCGCTGAATGCTAGGGAGATCCGGGAAACATCCTCGTCGGACTCGACCAGGTAGTAGTCGATGTTGAATGCGTTCAGAAACCGCTCTGTATAGACAGCGGCGGTGTCGGGGGTTACGCCCTTTCGGGTCCAGCCTCGGTATCCCACGATGAGCACCAGGGGCCTGTTGAGGCCCATAGCCCATCCCCGAATAGAGTCTCCACTCTCCATGAGGCCGGTGTTCTGGATGAGCACAACGGGCTTCTTGCCGCCCACGGATATGCCCGAGGCTGTGGAGATGGCCTGGCCTTCCCTGGCAACGCGGACCAGGTCCAGGCTGGGCTCCTTCTCCATGAGCATGTACAGCCAGTTGGTCTCGCTGTCGGGGAGACACACCACATGGGTGATCTCGTTCTTCAGCATCTCGCCCAGGACAGCATGGGGGGTCAGCTTGGCCGGCGACTGGTTGACCATGTTTTCACCTCTTTAGTGGATAAACGGCTAGATGGGGAAAGCGCTTCGGGCGTTTCCCGGACCTATGGCAAAGAGGCCCGTGGCGCTAATGCCTCCTATGGCGACAAGACCCACGGCGTTGACGCCGCCGATAGCGACGACTCCCATGGCGTTAACTCCTCCTATTGCCACAAACCCCATTGAATTTATGGGGCCGATGGTTACCAAGCCCATGGCGTTAAGGAAGCTTATTGCCACGAGGCCAATGGAGTTCCATGTGCCTGCTGCGACAAGGCCTATCGAGTTGCTGCCCACAGCAACTATGTCAATGGTCCACCATTTGCTGAAAGCCTTGCCCTGATTCTCCATGATTGCCTCCCGGCGTATGGTAGTGCCTCCCCTGCCAGGTGTAAAGCCTCGTGGCGGTCGCACAGCACCCTGGCAATGGGCCTCAAGATCAACCGTTGCCCATGCCCTCTCCCAACAGCTATAATCCCCCAAGCGTCCCCATCCTTCCCCCGGAGCGAGTGCGTGGTTAAAGAGGTCTTCTTCTTCACCGAGATGGGATACACCGCCTACTCCCAGGAGGTGGCCGCCAGCTACGGCTACACCAGCCTTATGCTGCCCAACGAGAACTTCGTTCCCCAGAAAGCCAAGCAACTCTACGATATGTACTTCGAAGAGCATCAGCAGACCGTGGAAGTGGGCTTCGACGGCGTGATGATCAACGAGCACCACAACAACCCCCTGTCGATGATGGCGTCCATCAACGTCATAGGCGGGATGCTGGCCAAGGCCCTGGCTAAAGGGAAGATTGTCTTCCTGGGTAACGTGCTCCCCATCCATGAAAACCCGGTGCGGGTCGCCGAGGAGCTGGCCATCGTCGATGTCATATCCGGCGGGCGCGTCATTTCGGGCTTTGTTCGAGGGGTCGGCCAGGAGACCCTGGCCACGAATATCAACCCTGTGCACAACCGGGAGCGCTTCGAAGAAGCCCACGACCTGATAATCAAGACGTGGACGACCCCGGGTCCCTTCCGTTGGGAAGGGAAGCACTATAACCTGCGGGTGGTCAATCCCTGGGTGCTTCCCATGCAGAAGCCCCATCCACCTATATGGATTCCGGGCGTGTCCAGCCCCGAAACCATCGAGTTCGCCGCCCAGCACAAATACCCCTACATCGCCCTGGCTCCCCCATTGGAGCTGGCTAAAGGCATCTACGACATATACCACAAGGCCGCCGTGGAAACGGGTTACGAGGATGGCCCCGAAAACAGGGGATATGCCGTCCGCGCTTTCGTTGCGGACAGCGACGAGGCCGCCTACGAAGAGGGCAAGAAGTTCTACTGGCAGCTGGGCACGTCCTTCGGAGTGGCGCCCCGGCACTGGCAGGCGCCCCCGGGCCACATGAGCAGGACAGCGGCCGCCAGCCCCCAGGAAGCCGCCAGGGACGCCGCCCGTGCGGTGACCACGGGAGGGATAGGCTACGACGAGGCCCACGCCACCTACCAGATAATCACCGGAAACCCCGACACCGTGACCCGTAAGCTGAAGGACATAGTGGATGTGGTCGATCCGGCCAGCCTAATCATCTGGGGACGGGAAGGCCCCATAACCCACGACTCCGCTTCCCGGTGCATCGACCTCTTGGGGAAAGAGGTGTTGCCCGCCATTAAGGAATACCAGACCAACGGACGCGGCTAGGGTTGCGGTTGCCCATCACTGGGTCGTGGGATAGAATTGGCGGCAGGCCACGCAAAGACTTGCGAGGAGCATTATGGCATCGGATGAATGGACGGACACCCCGGCGCATGAGCTGGCCTTACAGCTAAGAAACAAGGAAATCTCCCCCGTCGAGCTGACGGAACACTACCTTCGGCGCATCGAAGCGCTGAACGGCCAGCTGAACGCCTACCTCACCGTTGCCGGCGACGAAGCTATGGCATCAGCCAGGACCGCCGAGTCAGATCTCATGGCCGGGGAGGTCAAGGGTGCTCTGCACGGGGTCCCTATATCGGTGAAGGACCTGGAGATGACGTCGGGCATCCGCTCTACCCTCGGCTCCCTCATTTATAAGGACCATGTTCCCAGCCACGATTCGGGAGTGGTGGAGCGGGTCAAAGCATCGGGGGCCATCATCCTGGGCAAGACCAACACACCCGAATTCGGCATGCGGGGCACCACCGAGAACCTACTGGGCGATCCCTGCAGGAATCCCTGGAACACCGACCGGACACCCGGAGGCTCCAGCGGAGGCGCCGGGGCTGCGGTCGCCGCGGGACTCTGCCCCTTGGCTACCGCCACGGACGCCGGCGGCTCCATTCGCATCCCATCCAGCTTCTGCGGCACCTACGGCATCAAGCCCAACCTGGGACGGGTGCCCCGCTTCGGGGGCTTGGGACGACCTTCGCCGAACCTGGTTGCCCAGAGCGGTCCCATGACAACCAACGTGCGGGATGCCGCCATCTTGCTCCAAGCCCTGGCGGGCCCCGATGACCGGGATGCCAACATGATCAGGGAGACACCTCCCGATTACCTGGCTGCCCTGGATACGGGGGTGTCCGGCCTGCGCATCGCCTGGAGCGCTGACCTTGGGTATGCGGGCGTGGACCCGGAGGTGGCTACCGCCACGTCCCAAGCAGCCCGTATCTTCGAGGAGCTGGGCGCGTCCGTGGATGAGCCGGGCATAAACATGGAGCAGCCTGTCACCCGGTTGAGCCGCATCACGTCGGCAAACTCCTACGCAGCTTACGGGCACCTGCTGGACGAGCAGCCGGAGAAGCTGACGAACTACGCCAGGGGCCGCCTGGGCCGAGGGAAAGAAGTAACCGGCCTGGAGTACGCCCAGTCCATGCGACTGCTGGAAGAGATCCGTCACCAGGTGTTCGTGCTGATGGAGACCTACGACCTGCTGATGACTCCGACCATGGCAGTGCCGGCCTTCCCCATCGGCGAGTACCCCGACAACATAGGCGGAGTCAGCGTGGGCGCCGACTGGGGCTTCAATCCCTTCAACATCATCTTCAACTTGACGGGCCAGCCGGCTGCCAGCATACCCTGCGGCTTCTCCTCCGACGGCATGCCCATAGGGCTGCACATCGTAGGGCGTCCCAAGGACGAGGTCACGGTGCTGGCCGCATCGGCGGCTTTCGAAAAGGTGCGCCCATGGAGTCATATCCGACCCCAATTGAACTAGTCCGCAAGACCGGTGGAGCGAAGCAGACCGGATAAGCAAACATAGGAGGTATCTATGGCAAGATACGAGAACATGATGGCAGAAACGGTTAGGTTCAATGGACATGAAGACGTCCAGATCGATGGCTACCTGGCGCGCCCCATGGGGCCGGGCCCCCACGGGGCTGTGGTGTTGATCCACCATATGCCGGGTTGGGACCAAGCATCAAAGGAGATGGCCCGAAAGCTGGCCGCCAATGGTTACGTAACCATATCCCCGGACTTCCATTACCTGCAACGCCAGGTGGTAGGGACCGATGCCAGCGATGCCGATGTGTCGACCTATGTGCGGGAAGAGGGGGGAATGCCCGATGCCCGGGCTATGGGAGACGTAGCAGGGGCGATGGAGTACCTGCGCTCTTTGCCTTATGTGAACGGGCGCATAGGCGTCATCGGATTCTGCTCCGGTGGCCGCCAGACTTACCTTGCAGCCTGCACAATACCGGGGATAGCCGCCGCCGTAGATTGCTGGGGCGGGGGAGTGGTCAGGTCCGAGCAGGAGCTCACCGAAAGGCAGCCTGTGGCCCCCATAGACCTCACCTCCGGCATCGAGTGCCCTCTGCTGGGGTTGTTTGGAGATGAAGATGCGCGGCCTTCCCCTGAAGCCGTGGCGGAGACGGAAGTTGAGCTCAAGCGCTTGGGCAAGACCTACGAGTTCCACATGTACCCCAATGCGGGGCATGGGTTCTTCGCAGTAGACCGACCAAGCTATCGCCAGCCTGCCGCAGGGGACGGGTGGGAGAAGGTGCTTGGCTGGTTCGAACGCTACCTGAACACCTCTGTTGGTGCCGAAGCTGGGCTGGTCGCCGCCGGGACTGACTAGCTGAAACCCCATGGCCAGATAACAGAGGTCTCGACCTGGCTGCCAGCAAGAAGCTGAAATATAGACCCGTTGGAGGTTCACCATGAGAGATGGCATTAAGATAATCGACATGGATACCCATGTCCGGCCCTCCTTGGAGATTCTGTCAAAATACGTAGAGCCGAGTTTCAGGCCGCGGATGGAGGAGTTCAAACCCTATCAGAAGAGCAGGACCCTGAAAGACGGCAGCACTGCAACCGACATAAGCATGGGCGCAATTCCCTTCGACCGATTTCCAGGCACGGCGCCCAGGTCCGAAGATGATGCTGCAACCTTGGGCGGACGTGGTGCTTTGGATGGTCGGACCGTCAACATGCACCGCGCTCAAGCCCACCCCATGGTGGAGCTGGAAGATGTGGAAGGCCGGCTGATAGATATGGACCTTGAAGGCCGCGACATCGACTTCATCTTCCCCGGCGGTGGTCAAGCTTCCACCGTGACCGGCCTGGATGATGTTACCTTGGGTGAAGGACTGTACCGCGGGTTTCATCACTACATGAAGGAGTACTGCTCTACCGCGCCGGACCGGCTCACCGGCTGCCTCCAGGTGCCCGGAATAGACCCGGAATGGACCGTTGCCGAGATCAAGAGGTGGGCCAACGAAAGCTGGGTTTCTGCCGTTTGGGTGCATCTTAAGGAAGGCCTGCCCGTGGACGACCCTTCCCTTGAGCCGGTATGGGCGATCATGAATGATCTGGACCTGCCCTTGGTGCACCATAGCTTCTTCATGGAGCCGCCTTACTTTCCCGGGTACAAGGATGTCTGGGGCAACACGGTAGTGGCCAGGACCGCTGCCCATCCATGGGGCGCCGCCCGTCTCTGCTCCTACCTCATACTCTCAGGGATATTCGACCGGTACCCCAGATTTCGCGCCGGTGTGTCCGAGGTAGGTCATGGATGGCTGCCTAACTGGGTCATCCGGCTGGGATTCAACAAGAGCTACGTTTCCGGCGTTACTCCCGACCTGAAGTACACGCCGATCGAGTATGTCCAGATGGGGCGATTCCGCTGCGCGGCCGAACCCTTCGAAGGACCTGCCATGACCAAGGCATGCATCGATATCCTGGGCGAAGATAGTCTGATGCACCAGTCCGATTACCCCCACGGCCAGTCCTGGTTCCCCGAGACGGCCAAAGAGGTCATCGAATGGGACTTCTGGAAGGACTACAGCCACGATGCGCTGCAGAAGCACATGTACGGCAATGCGGCCGACTTTCTGCGCCTAAGCTAGCCCGCCGGAGCAGCCGTCCCATCCAACCCCACCGGCGGGGTGAGTTGCATGAGAGATAACGACAGGAGGATAGCATGACTATCGCCCTTTCCCACGGCGGACCAACCATCTACTCCTCGCCATCCCCCTCCAGCCAGGTGCTGGTTGGCACCATCGAAGGCGTGGTCATACTGGAGCGAGACCAGGCGGGAGGCCCTTGGCGGACAGCCCACCGGGGACTGCTCCACAAGCACATCCACGCCCTGATGGTCGAACCCGCCTCCGGCATCATATTTGCGGGGGCGACAAAGGGTTCCGTCCATGCCAGCCTTGACGGAGGGTACACCTGGGAGCTTCGAGAGCGGGGCCTGACCCAGGACGACATCTACAGCCTCTCCTTCTCCCGGCATGACGGCGGGGTGCGCATCTTCGCCGGGACCGAACCGGCCCACCTGTTCTGCAGCGACGACCTGGGCTTGACCTGGAATGAGCTGCCTGCGATGCGCTCGGTGGATATGTCAGGCTGGTGCTTCCCGGCGCCTCCCCACATAGCCCACACCAAGCACATCAACTTCCATCCCGACGACCCGAAGACCATGTTCGTCAGCATCGAGCAGGGGGGCCTGCTCAAGAGCACGAACTTCGGCGAGAGCTTCGACGTCATGCGGGGCATGGACGACGATGTGCACCGCACCCTCATAAATCCCGACGACCCTGACCGCATCTACGTCACCGGCGGGGACGGGATTTACGTTACCTCCGACGGCGGAGACTCCTGGGAGCATTGGAGCACCCGGCAAGACCCCATCGGGGGATATCCCGATGTGCTGGTGATGCACCCTCGCCAGCCCGAGACCATGTTCGTGGGAGCGTCCCAGGAGAACCCGGGTGGCTGGAGGGCGACTCACTACGCCGGTTCCAAGATATCCCGCAGCGCCGATGGCGGGCGCACCTGGAGCACGGTAACGGCGGGAGTGCCCGACGATATGCAGTCCGCCTTCGAGGCTATGAGCCTGGAAGATTGGGGAGATGGTTTCTCCCTGTTCAGCGCCACCGCCGCCGGGGAGGTCTGGTGCAGCGACGACGGGGGCGACAACTGGTATTGCGCAGCATCCGGGCTGCCGGCCATATCAAAGGGCGACCACTACAAATACCTTATACCCGCCTAGAACGGGACATCATCCGGGAGTGTAAATGGAGCAGGTCAAAGGTGTTGTTTCCAGGTCCAAGGGCGCGACCGTAAGCGTTGAGACCATCATGGTGCCCGATCCGGGCCCGGGGGAGGCGCGGGTGCAGGTGCAGGCCTGCGGAGTCTGCCACACGGACCTCCACTACCGGGAGGGCGCCATCACCAATGACTACCCCATTCTCCTGGGCCACGAAGCGGCCGGAGTCGTGGAAAAAGTGGGGTCCGGCGTGGAGAACGTTGCTGTAGGGGACTACGTTATCCTGGCTTGGCGCGCGCCCTGCGGCACCTGCCGGTCATGCCTCCGAGGCAGGCCCTGGTACTGCTTCGCCAGCCAATACGCCAGCCAGCCCATGACGCTGACCGACGGGACATCTCTCACCAACGCCCTGGGGATCGGGGCTTTTGCCGAGCTGTCCCTGGTGCACGCCGACCAAGCGATCAAGGTGGACCCTCGCGCCCGGCCCGAGGCCGCCGGCCTGGTGGGATGCGGAATCATGGCGGGCTTGGGGGCAGCGCTGAACACAGGTAACGTGGGCCGCGGCGACTCGGTAGCCGTCTTCGGCTGCGGGGGCGTGGGAGATGCCGCCATTGCAGGGGCTAAGCTGGCAGGGGCCCACACCATCATCGGCGTGGACATAGATAGCAGGAAGCTTCCCCAAGCCAGGGCCTTCGGGGCAACCCACGCCATCGATGCTTCCGCCAACGATCCGGTGGAAGCCATCAAGGAGCTGACTGGGGGCAACGGGGCCAACGTGTGCATTGATGCCGTTGGCATACCCGAAACTTACCGGCAGGCCTTTTATGCTCGGGACCACGCCGGCACCGTCGTACTGGTGGGAGTGCCGAACCCTGAAATGAAGATAGAGCTGCCCCTGCTGGAGGTGTTTGGCCGGGGCGGCGCGCTGAAGTCCTCCTGGTACGGCGACTGCCTGCCCACCAGGGACTTCCCTGAGCTTATAGACCTATACCTCCAGGGCCGCCTGGATTTGGACGGTTTCGTCTCGGAGACGATTCCCCTTGACGGGGTGGAGGATGCATTCGGCAAGATGCAGAGGGGTGAGGTGCTGCGGTCCGTCGTCGTCTTCTAGCTCCCGCAGCCTGAGGACACGATCCCAGCAGACTCTATAGTGACCTGACGGCCTGTTCGATGGCTGAGGTTGCTTCCTGGTAGTCCGTACCCGCCGGGAAGGTAAGCGGCTCTCCCAGTCGCACCTCCACTTTGCCACGGCGCAGAACTGGGAAGCGAACGGGGCTGCCCAGCCTGTGAATGTGCAGACGGAGGGGCACCACGGGGATTCCTCCCTCCACTGCCACCAGGCCAGTCCCGTTCATGAATGGCTTGATGGGGCCTCCCAGGGTAAGCTCACCCTCAGGGTAAATCAGCACCGACCATCCGTTGTCCATGATCCTGCCCATGTTCTCGAGGCTGGGCTTCACAGATCCCTCCCTGGCAAGGGGAAAGGCATTGCCCAGAAGGGGATTCACTATCCACCAGACCGGGTTCTTCCAAAGGTCGGCAGCGCCGGCCACTGCCATCCGCCGGCGCCACTTCAAGGGGACAGCCTTGATGATTAACGGGTTATCTAGGCCCAGGTGGTGGTTGGAGGCAAACAGCACAGGCCCGGTGATGCCCTCCAGGTTCTCACGGCCCAACACTTTCAACGAATAGGGAAGGCTGACCACCGGGAATACGACGGCGCGCTGGAGGAAACCCCTCAACATGCGGCACCACCATCGCATACCCCAGCTGGGGAAACTCATCATGGGCGGGTTCTTCGACCCTTCTTCTACCAGGGATGTCAGCGCTCCCACAGTCATGTCGGGCCCCAGCATGCCCTCATCCAAATAGACGCCCAGCTCCGCTTCTATAGCGGACAGCAGCTCAACGCGCCCCAGGGAGTCCAGCTCCAGGTCACCGCCCAATGTGGAAAGATCGCGCACCGCCCCGGCCTCCCGCTTGCTCACCTCGGCGATGATATCGACCAAGCTTCTGCTCTGGCCTCCGGCGCGGTTCCCCGAAGGCTGCTCCGCCGGAGCTTCCGGCTGAATCTTTCCGAGAATCGTGTCCAGCACTACACCCTTCTTCACCTTCAGGGTGTGGGTACGGGGGAAGTCCTCCTCCGGCCAGATGGTGAAGCCCCTGATCCTCTGCTGCTCAGCCAGTTGCCCATTGGCCCAGGAAACAACCTCCTGGGCCGCGTCTGCATCCTCCAGGATAAGGGCGGCGTGGACCTCCACCGACGACCCCTTGTCCAACCCGACCACCGCGGAGTCGGCGACCTTCGGATGCTTGGCCAGCACTCCCTGGATATCCTCCGGGAAGATATTCTGGCCGCTGGAGAGCACGATCATGTCCTTCTTGCGCCCCTGGATGTGCAGGAAGCCCTCCCCATCCAGGAACCCCAGGTCACCCGTCTTGTACCACTCGCCGTCGAAGGCCGCCTCGGTTTCTTGGGGCGCCCGCCAGTAGCCCGGCGTGATGTTCTCCCCTCTGACCAGGATTTCACCTTCATCGCTGATCTTCAGCTCCACGTTGGGAAGGGGGCGCCCCGCAGAGTCGAGGCGCCGCTCCCTCAGGCTGTGATTGCTGATGACCGGGGATGCCTCGGTTGTGCCGTAACCCTGGACGATCTTGATGCCCAGCGCCTCCCATTTGCGCCCCAGGTCCGGGTCGAGGGCTGCGCCTCCCGAAACGATGAAATCCAGCTTGCCGCCAAACTGCTTGTGCACTCGGCGAAACAGGAGTCGTCTCATGGGCAAGGGCAATGATTCGGCGACTCTCAAGAGCTTGTTCCAGAGGGCCTCCTTACCTTGCCTCTTCACCTCCCGCTCAACCCCGTTCATCAACAGCTCCAACGCCTGGGGAACAAGGAGCAGTATGGTGACCCTTCGCTCACGCATGGTGCGGGCCAGTACGGTCGGCTGGCGGCTGGTGGGGTAAGTCACGCTGGCGCCGGAGTGCAGGGCTATGAACAGGCCTCCCATCTGCTCGTACATATGGCTGAGGGGAAGGATGGACAGCAGGCGGCTGGAAGGCTTGCAGGAGATGTACTGGCACACCCCTTCCACATTGGCCAGCAGGTTCCGGTGGGTGAGCATGACGCCCTTCGGGTCACCTGTGGTGCCTGAGGTGAACATGATCTCAGCCAGGTCGTCGGGCGATATGTCCACATCTTCCGGCTGGGGCAGGCCCTGTATGGAGGCTTCCAGGTCCTCGAAGCCAATCTCGGGTACCCCCAGCTCCACCCCATCCTTGGGAGTGAGCCGTGACGTAAAGGCCAGCTTCGGTTCGATGCGGGATATGACCCTTGACACGTAGTCGGGAGCGCTGCGCAGGTCCAGGGGGATTACGACGACCCCGGCCTTGATGCAGCCGAGAAAGGCCAGCACCCACTGGGGACAGTTGGGACCCCACAAGACCACCTGGTCGCCCTTCTTGAGTCCTCTCTGCTGAAGGAAGGTGGAAACCTGGCCCGACTGCGCCCCCAGCTGGGAATAGCTCCACCTCCTATAGCGGAAGGCGGGTTTGAACAGCAGAGCATCCCGGCGACCGTGCTTCTCGACGGCCATTCTCAAGAATTCCGGGATGGTGTTACAAACAGGCGGACCGGCCACAAGGGTCTCTTTCATGCAGGCTTGCCCCTTGCTGCCGGACGTCCGGCGGACGCATGCCCTCGAAGCAGCATCCCCAAGGCTTCACATGCGTTGTGCCTCATGGGAGGAAAGTGGCTGAAACATATAGTATCGAGGTCCATGTCCAGGAGCTTTTCAAGGGAGGCTATCGCCTCTCTTGCATCCTGGGTGACCCCTGCCGCCGGGGGGCTGAGGCTGCGGGCGAGCTTGTACTGGAGGGCATCTCCCACGATAGTCGTCCTCTTACGGGGCAGGTGAAGGCCGATGCTCCCCACGGTATGTCCGGGCAGATGCACCACCTGCACCTCTGTCCCAAAGGGGATGACATCACCATCCTCAAGGCGATCGTTGACCGAAACGGGACCTCCCATCAGTTTCGAGAATACAGGCTGGGTGAGCTTCGCCAAGCGGGGATTTCGCAGAGGGCTGGGAGGAGGCGCCCGGCCTTCTACGATGTCGGCCTCGAGCTTGTGCACACCCACCGGGACCCCCGTTCCTTCGACCAGCCCCCTCAACCCGCCCGAATGGTCCGGGTGAGCGTGGGTGATGATTACCATCCTCAGGCTCTCGCGGGATATCCCCAGGCTCTTCAGCCCATCCGCAATCAAGCCCTGGCTTCCCCACAGACCGGCATCGACCAGAATGGCTTCGCCCTTTTCCACCAGGACGGTCACCCTGGCGCCCAAGACTCGAATCTGGAACACGCCATCGGCTGCCTTTATCGGTTTGCCCAGGTTCATCGTCCCCCAATGTCAGTAGGTTATCACAAATCAGGCGCCCATTTTGGTTATAATTGCACCAATGCCCAGGCAACGACCCACTTAATGGGAGGGGGACATCAATCATGGACCACGATGCCGTTAACACCCTGCTGCCCTTAGTGCCCGGAGGAGAGTCCCGTCTGAGGGAAGTCCAGATCACCGGCCCAGCCGACCCCATTCTGCCCACCCCCTTTCGCATAGGCGAAGCCTCATCTGCCGCTCTGGCCGCCGTCGGCCTCGCCGTATCAGATATATGGGAGATTCGCACGGGACGCCGCCAGGAAATTACCGTGGACACCCGCCAAGCGACGGCTTCCCTGCGGAGCGGGACTTACATGAAGATGGAGGACGCCCCCGTCTCCACGGGCCGGAATCCCATCATGGGCTTCTACCCGGCAAAAAACGGGCGGTGGAGCTATCTGCACTGCAACTTCCCCAATCACCGGGCAGCCGCCCTCAGCGTTCTGGGCGTGCCCGAAGACCGGGAGGCTGTGGCCTCAGCGGTAGCAGGATGGAATGCCCTGGAGCTGGAGGAGGCCATCATCGCCGCCAATGGGGCTGGTGGCATGGTCCGCACCATGGATGAGTGGGCGCAGCATCCCCAAGCTGCCGCTGTCGCTTCCCTGCCCCTGTTGGAGATAGTCAGGATCGGCGACAGCCCGGCTGAGTCGTTGCCCGAGGGAGACCGTCCCCTGTCGGGGATCAGGGCATTGGACCTGACCCGGGTGCTGGCCGGGCCTACATGCGCGCGCACGCTGGCCGAGCATGGCGCCGATGTTCTCAAGATCACCGCCTCCCACCTGCCGAACATAGGCTACCAGGAGTTCGATACCGGGCATGGCAAATTATCGGCCTACCTGGACCTGCGTGGGGAGCAGGACCTGGACACGCTGAGGGGACTGGTGAAGAATTGCGATGTGTTCTCCCAGAGCTACCGACCCGGAACTTTAGCTGGACGGGGGCTGTCTCCCCATGAGCTGGCTGAGCTGCGCCCGGGAATCATCTACATTTCCCTTTCCGCATTCGGGCACGAGGGTCCCTGGGCATCCCGGAGGGGATTCGACACCGTGGTGCAAGCCGTCAGCGGCATAGCCAGCCGGCAGGGGGAACTCTTCCCAGGGGGTGAGGCGGGACCCCAGTTCTATCCCGTATCGGCCATCGACTACCTGACGGGATACCTGATGGCCTTCGGCACCATGATCGCCCTCGCTCGACGGGCACGGGAGGGAGGAAGCTGGCTGGTCCGGGCATCCCTGGCCCAGACGGGACGCTGGCTTCTGGAACGCGGCCAAGTGCCCCAAAGTGAGCTGGCCGGTGTGCCGGAAGAGTTCTCTCCCGAGGAGGTGGATGGTTGGACAATGGTCAGCGAAACGCCTACGGGCCGCTTAAGGCATTTGGCGCCGGTGCTGAAGCTGTCGGAGACGCCGCCTCGCTGGGCGCGACCAGCCGTGCCCCTGGGACATAACGTGGCTGCCTGGCCCTAATCTTCCGAAAACGGGCGAGCTTGGCTAACTAAGAGGCGCCGGAGGCCAAGTCTTCGAAGACCCCCTGCCAGCCATCTGCACCGACATCACCGAAGCCGGCTCGGTACACTATGGCCCAACTCTCATCGATGCCGACCTTCGTCGATTGTTTGAGCACCCTGAAGTCCTCAAGCATGCTCCTCGACGGCTCGGCCACCTGTCCGGGGTAGGCTTCCTGGTTCTGGTTGCTGGTCAGCTTGTCCAAGCCCTGGAAGGTGCCGACAACGTAGAAGTCCACTGACTCTTGAAAGGCTGGGTAAACCTGGGTGATGCGCCGTAACTCGGCGCGGCAGGTCGGTCAAGTAGTAGAGTGGAAAAAGAGCAGGACCGGTCTGCCCTGAGTCCGCAGGTCCTCGGAGGACACCACCTGTCCCCCGTTGAGGGTCAGGGAGAACTCGGGCGCCCGGTTGCCCACATTGGAACCGACCGGGATGTCAGGGGTGGGCTCCTCGGTGGGGACGGCCGTCGGCGTACTGGTGGGAAGGGGAGCCGGTGTGGGGGTAGCGGCCTCTTCCATTAGAGGGACGGTCGAAGTAGGCCCCTCTGTGCTTGCGGGGCTCCCGGTTGGTCCCGTAGTAGGCCCCGGTGGTACGGCTTCCCCAACACTTGCTGTTGGCGTCGCCACGTTATCAACATTCGATGCGGTCGTTTGCCCAGAGTCGGTAGCTTCTGTTGGAGGAGTCTCCGGCATTGAAGTAGAAGTCGCTTTCGGCGGGGCCGTCGGGTCCTCCCCTTCTGTCATAGGCGTATCGGTCGCACCAGCAGTAGGTGTAGAAGCCGGGGCTATGGACACATCGGTCCCGGACTCCGTCGGGGTAGTGGCCGCAGGCTGACCGCCGCATGCCGCCGCCCACAACAGCAACATCGCCGCCGCCAGCACCGTCATAATTCGTCTCATTCCCACCGTAAACCCCGAATATCTCCTCTTTGCGTTGCGTTCCTCTAGGTAATCAGCCACTCAATGGCCTATATTATACTCTGTTCGGAGGTCATGATGCTAAAAAAGACGAAGACCTTGAGGGCTTTCAAGCCGGGGTTGCCCAAGTTTCTGCGTATTCTCTTTCTGATGGCAGCGGTGATGGCTCTTGCCGTCCTTGCCATCGCCTGCAAGTCGGACAAGGTCTTGATCGCCACCGACGGCGAGTACCATCCTTTCAACTTTGTCAACGAGGACACAGGAGAAATCGACGGCTTGGAGCGAGAGCTGGGAGACGAGCTCTGCCGCAGGGCCGGGCTCGAGTGCAAATGGACCATCAACGCATGGGAGGACATGATTCCTGACCTGCGCACCGATCAGTTCGACGCCATCATGGCGGGCATGTCCATCACCTCGGCGCGGGACGAGCTCATCGACTTCACCGAGCCCTATTATCCGCCGACGCCTTCCGTCTATATTGCCCGCGCCGGCGAAGGCGACGATGCCATCCAGGGCACGCTAGGAGCCATGGAGGAGACCATCCATTCCAACTATTTCCAGGCAACGGACAGGCAGTACGTGGGCTTCGAGGACCCGGAAGGCTCCCTTGATGCCCTATTGTCCGGCGAAATCGATGCTATCCTCGTGGACCGGCCATACGCCCTTGAGAAGCTAGCGGAGCATGAGGGCCGGGTCGCCATCGTCGGTCCCGGAGTGCCCCTTGACCAGGGGTTCGGCATCGGGATACGGGAGGACAGCCCTCTCCGGGAGAGGTTCAACGAAGCCATCGCGTCAATGAAGGCGGACGGCACGCTGAACGATTTGCTCCGCAAGTGGGTCGGCGAAGGCTCTGACACCTTCTAGCCGCGGGTCTCACCGATGGGACGCTCACCCTTTAGGAAGAGGATTAGGATTGGACACGCTGTCCGTTCACCCTTCGATTTCCCTCAGGGCGAACGGACAACCCAGGCCCCAGGTTACGCAAAGGTCTCCTTGAGGGAGCGGGGAAGTATGTTTCTGCTCCCTTCCCTCAAGGCAGTGGTCAGGCGAGGTTCACAAAGGAAGTGCATGCCCTTCCTCCCGGAGGCGTAAGCGGCGCTGCGGGGCATCGGACAACACCTCGGATACCAAGGCCCAGAAATGCTTCGAGTGGTTGGGATGGGTGAGGTGGGCCAGCTCATGTACAACCACGTATTCCATGAGTTCCGGCTTCAGCATGATGAGCCTCCAGTTGAAGCGGAGCGTCCCGTCGGGTGCGCAGCTCCCCCAGCGCCGGAGCTGGTCGCGGATAAGGACCCTCGGCCTCCCTTCCCTGCCGAGCCGCGGCCACCACACTTCCACCATGGACTCCATCCGCTCGGCGGCCCGGTCCCTGTACCACCGCACAAGAGCCTCGCGAACGGACCGGCAGCGTTCACTATCTTCCAAAGCGTTTGGCACTTGGACCCTGAAGCTCCAGTGGTCAAATCGGACGATAGCGCAAGCCGCATCGCCAGCTTCGATGATTAGGCGGAGGTTACGGCCGAGATAAGGCAGCGTCTCCCCGTTTGCGACCCTTTGGGGAGGGGCCTCGAGCGTCGCCTTTGAGGTGTGGCGCAGTATCCAGGGCGCCCGCTTTCGGACGATGTCCCTCAGCTGTCCGTCGGGCGTCGCCATCGGAGCGGCAACCCTCACGCCACTGCCATCAACGGTTATCTGCACCGTCTTCTTGCGCCGCCCGCTGCGGCGGACTCGATAATCGATGATGGTGTCGCCAACGCGGACGCTCTGCCCCAGAGTCACCGATGGATCCTCCTTCGGGTCAGATCGATGCCCCGGCACTTTCACTCCTCCAACCAGTTATTGGGGCAGCCTTCAGACAGCCTTCGCTCCTGATCGAATAACACACAGCATCAGCAAGGCGACACCAGCCTGGGCAGCCAAGTTCGTCTCCGAGACGCTGCCTATGCCGCCGCTTCCTCTCCCACGAATTCCTGGCGTCCCTGCATGATGCCCACACCGATGACCGCAATGCAGAGGGACCCGAGGAACAGCACACCATTGCTAGCTACGGCAACCCCATGCAGGTCTATGGCCGTTACGTGTTCCGCAGTCATCAGCACGACGAAGCTCAGCAGGCCTGTGAGCCCCAGTCCCAACACCCCAAGCTTGAAGATGCTCATACCCTCACACCGGCATGCCAAGGCTAACCCAAATATGGTAGAGCCGATGGATGTTACGTACAGGAAGGCAATGTGAATACCTGCAGCGGCCATAAAGAGGGTGGTCGCCATACCCTGGTGTTCCGCGTCGGTGCCTCCAACGCCGTGGGCCAGCACATGGGTCAGAATGTGCCGGACGCTCAACTCGACGATGAGAAAGGCGTACCCGACCAGAAAGATATTCAGGGCAAAGCGAGATCCGCGATCCATGACCGAGCTGCTGCTGAATGCCCGGTGCAAGGTGTGCAATCCGAACCAATAGAGCACCACGCTAATAACGAAGAGCAAGGTCAACACTTGGGCTAATGAAGCGTTGTCCCCCAGGACGCCCGCCGCCTCCCGGAAGCTGGCGGAATCTACAGGATCGATCAGCAACCCACCCGGGGTTAGCAACGACGCAACCCAACCAATGATCACAGCAAGGATTAGCGCCCAGCCAGCCGCCGAGCCTAACGCCATTTCATTCCCCTGACATGCAGATTCTGGAGATGGTAGCCCAACGGCCTGTGGATTCGCAAGAACAGGACCCTGCGAGTGCGGAATAGTATTGGCAACGAGCTGCACGAAGACCTTCGAACCAAGCCCGCAGACAGGGAGCGAGGGAGGGCGTCATGCTGGAATGTCGTCTGAAGAGAGGAGGGTCGGAGCTCGACACTCCATCCTCGACGGCGCCAGCGCGCAGGCGGTGTCAATCCAACGAAATGGAAAGTCCCACCTGTCGCCTCCCTGAGGAGGCCCCTGCGGTCCAGAGTCTCCGAACTCAAGGTCGAAGAATTTGCCCGGTGAACCCCACAGGCTTTTCTGGTTCAGCCAGCGCCACTCGCCCGTCCACACACCTCCTTCGGCGTGGGGGACTAGCTTCGGATTCACAAGGTGGCGCTCTCCCTCTTCGAGGGAGGTTGTGTAATCTATCAAACTCCTGGGCTTCTTGCGAAGCTTGGCCGCCATTCTGACAATAGGCGGGGCGGTAACGTATAGACTCGAGCCGTAGAAGTAGTTAGCGTGGGAACCATTCGCCACATACGCAACGGGATGAGTCCCCCTCGGACACAGCTGCTCGCTATCATCGGCCTTCTCCACATCGGCCCATTTGAGCCAATGCCCTCCGCCGTGGGCCGAGTAGGCGCATGCGACCGGCCTGGCATCCCCATCGACGACTCTGACTACCATCATTATGACTTCCCAGTCCATTTCGTGGGTGTTCCAGAAGTCGTTGTAGAAATAGGGATACCAGTACTGCACCAAGACCCGGTCGTGGTGGATGCCCTTTCCCGTCACCACACGGGCATAGCAGCACCTTTGGAATTCATCCCTGTTTTTCGGAATAGCAGCGTAAGCGTCCCAGAACCCCTCTCTGTCATCCAGCTTCAAATGGGGCGCCACGTCCAGGTCTCTCTCGTAGCGGGCCCTCTCCATCCTGCCCAACATACCGTCCCAGTCCTGGGGCTTATCCTTCCATGGCCTGAAACGGCTGTAAAAGCCCACATTGGCAAGTACCAGGCGAATGTCCCTCGGGTGATAGTCGTATGCAAGGGGCGATTCATGGGGGTAACTCTCACTGACTCTCCTCAAGCTGCCCGGCGGGATCTCGGGATACAGCACCATGAGTGGGGTGTGCCGCTCTACAAGAGCGACCTCATCAACTATGATGCCCAATGCCTGAAAATCCGATGCATGACAAAGTTCTCGCACACCAAGTTTTTACAGTCATCGAGAATCACAACAAGTCTAGGAGATATGTCCCCATGCAGTCCCTCCCCATGAACATGCGGATGCCCGCAGCCTGGGGATACCCACACTAGAGAAATGCCCTGGTGCTCCAGCATCGGACGCAAGGGAGCAGACCAACTCCAATTATCGACACTGCGTCTCTGCCAGGGCAAGGAGAGCACGGCAGAGGAGGCGAAGGCGTTGCTGAGTGGGCATTCGGAGCACCTCGGACAGCGCCGGCAGCACAATCTCTCCCAGGACGCCTCCAGGACTCTGTCCAATCCGGGAACTAGTCGAACAACCCGGCCAAAGGCGCCCCAGCAATCACAGGCATGGCCCAGGCTGTCCAGCTCAGACTGGAGCGGACTATTCCAGACCGGAATCTTCCACCTGGCGTCATACGGTATCTCGCGCCTCTCCAGGTTCCATGTTCCCTGGCCTCTGTACTGCCAAACCGTCGCGATGCTTGATGGACTCGTTTGTGGGCACGGACGCCCCACGAAAATCAGATAGCGGGCGGTCCAACTATCGGGGGCAGGCAACTTTCCTATTGAAATTACACAGCTCTGGGGGCAGGATGTACCCAGGAAGGGATCGAACCCAATGGATCCTTCTCACGACATCACGTGAAGGGGGTTTGAACATGGGCACAATATCAGTGAACCGGCTGGCGGGGCTGTCCCTCATATTCGGCCCGATAATCGCCTTCGTCTTCTTTCTCGTAGAGCCGGGCGGACTACTGATAGACAGCGCCGAAGTGTCGGACGCTGTTGGCTCCATAACGGCCAAGGGTGGCAACGCCGCGCTGACCAATGTAACCAACATCGGGATAATCCTTGGCTTGGCCCTAATCCTCTCGGGCCTCTATGCGCTGATGCGGAACGTAACCTTGCAGGGCAACGGCAAGGCGTTTGTTCAGATGGGCTTTTTCATGATCTTCGTGGGGCTGACCGGCTGGATTCTATCCGGGGGCATGGACTTCATTCTGGCCGATGCTCAGACCAGTGACCAGATCGTGGGAAGCGTTCCCGTCTACTATGCCGGCTCCGCTCTCGTCTACGCGGGTGGAATTGCCCTTGGGTTCGGCGGCTTCATTTTCGCGTTGGGCCTCTCCACGAGAGACGACTTCAACCGGATAATCTCCCTGTTGGCTGCCCTTATCAGCCTGGCCGTAATGGCCTTCTTCATGATAGCCATACTCTACAACGACGGGCGCGACACATTTATCACCCTGGCCCGAAGCTTTTACGTGCTGCTGGTTATCTGGTATGGATATCTGGGCTACGGACTCATGAACCGACCCGATCCCGACCTGTGGCAATAGAAAGAGTCTAGGACTTGCCGGCGCTCAAGGGACGGCGGCTGTCCACAAGCATCTGCCAAAAGAGAGCCTGGGGCCAGGACAACTCCGGCGTCCCGCGCCCGGTGCGCACCTATGTGAAGAGACTAGGCCGCAAGCTGAGCGACGATGCCGGCAGCCCGAAGCCTGGTGGTATGACCTCCTATCGCAGGGGCATATTGATGGCGCGTTCCAAGTCGCCGAGGTACTCGGTGAAGGCTCGGCGGCCGACGGCCGTCGCCTCCACCCATGTCCGTGGCTTTGAATCAAGGAATTCCTTGGTGGTGTTGACGTATCCGGCATCCTCCAGCTTGCGCAGGTGGATGGTGAGGTTGCCGCCTGTCAGGCCCAACGTCTGTTGGATGAAGCCATAGGCCACCCGGTCCGAGTCGGACTGGGACACCAACAGCGTCATGATACGCAGCCGTGTGGACTGATGGATCGTCTCATTCAGAACGACCGGAACCTCACTCATGCCACACGGCTCTTGCGAATCCATACCCATGCGACAGCTACGATGGCAAGCATGAGCACCGCCGATACCACGGGCGCGACGTCGCCGGCAAAGTGCTCGGGCAGGTAGTAGGCAGCGGCGATGCCAAGACCTACCAGGGCAATTGCGAAGTGATGCATGATGCCGAACAAGATGTACCCCAGCGCAACTATGCCGATAGCAACCCCCCTGATAGCGACGGGGTCGGAGTCGGCGGTCCACAGACCTGACGCCCAAGGAATGATGAAGCCGGCCGCGACCACGGTCATCCAGAATGCGAAGACCCGGAGGCCCGCCGCTGTGGCGGCGGGCCCGCTTGCATTCTGCTTGCTGGCCCGGTGGCCAATGATCGAGCTCCCGATCATGCCTGAGATTCCGAGGCCGGACCACAGGAGACCGGGGTACCATGGATAGTCGTCTGCAAACACTGGCGCCAGTGTTTCAATGGCGTACATGGAAAAGTATCCCACAGCGACGATGGCGCCCCACAAAAGCATGATGTTGGGCCAGCCCGCCACGTACATGGCACTATGGGACCTGTCCAGGGTTGCATGTATTGACCTCCATCCTTGGTCCGGAGTGATCTGTTGTCCTTCGCTCTCTTGCTCCCTCATGCCGATTCCTCCAAATAGTTATATAAACTAGTTTCTATTATAAACTAACGCATGTCAAGAGCAGACTTAAGTGTGGGGTGCAATTGGCAGTATAAGGTGGGATGGAAATTGCAGCCGGGTCACACGGTGCCAGCTGCTAGGCCCTACGGGGAGCGTCCGGAAGACAGCTCCTCAACGACTCCGAAATGCTCTGACAGCTTCCTCCAGTCGTGGAGGTTGCTGATCACGCCCAGTAACTCTACCGTCACGTCGTTACTTGAAGCGATGTGGTCATTCCCCCAACGAGGGTCAATCGGTGACGTACCTGTGAGTGATAACCTCCCAGACGTGGCCGTTCTCACACTCGAAATAGAACCCACGCCCCTGGTGCTTGTGGTTGATCTCCCCGTCCGTCCGCGAGCGCGGCCCGCTGCCGAAGGCGACTCCCTCGCTGTTGATCCGCTGGAGGATTGCATCGAATTCCTCGTCCGAAGCCAGAAAAGCGTAGTGATTGGAGCGAGGATTATCCGAGTCATCGAAGTCCAGGGTCAATATGTCGTTGACCTTGACTGGCGCGAAGTGCCCCCAAGGGGCCTCATACTTCAGCCCGAACATGCGGGCAATGAATTCCGCAGACTTCACCTTGTCATAAGCGGGCACGATTGTGTGGTCTAGCTGCAAAGGCATTTCCCCTCCAGACAACATCATACACTTAGAAAAGCTGAAGGGAAATGGTGGGCCGAAGCATACCGTACTGCGAATTTTTCGGTGGGAGGTCCAAATGTAAGGAAATGGCCACGCCACCCTAAATAGGCGCAAGTGATCTCCCAAGCGTGACCGGGCGCACTTCCTTTCACCAACAGGGAAATGCAGTCCGGCCTCAATCATCGCCGCTGCGCATCCGAGAAGGCAGGTCTGGGCACCGGAAAAACCCCTCTTCCGCAGCCTGTCAAAGAGGTTTGCGAGCCAGAAAACAGTACAACGGCGTGAAGATCCCGGCCCTGCCGCCCGCGACAAGGGCGTTGGCGGTCCGATCCAGCAGCCTAACAACGTCCGCGGAGCCCTTCGGGAACGCCCCAAGCACCTCGGCCAGCCTGGATGCCCCGATGAGCGCCTTGCGGCCCAGCGGAATCCTGTACAGGCCATTGGCCAGCGTTCTGCGCCGGGTCTCCATGGGCTGATACCACGGCGCGGTCGGACCGTTCTCCTCGACCGCCCGGTCCATTCCCTCGATGAACCGACCCGATCCCGACCTGTGGCAATAGACAGAGTCCAGGACTCGCCGGTGTCCGTCCCGAAGTGAAGGGACCGCGGCAATACAAGAGCAACTGCCAAAGCGAGCCTGGGACCAGGACAACTCGGGGGCTCGAGTACGCACCCGTGTGAAGAGGCTGCCCTGCGAGCCGGGCGGCCTAGTAAACCATGAAACCGCTGGCATCCCGTGCTAATCAGGCTACCGGGGTTCTGGGACCTCACTACCGGCGATTCCACATCCATCACAGAGGTGATACCCGCCCTTGAGGATTCAGCTTTTTCACTAGGATGCCTCTCCGAAAGGAGATTTCAAGCCAAATGGCAAGCCCACGGGCTTAATCCCTCTAATCATCGGTGTACGATTGCTACTCAACCAATTCAAGAACACAGGAAGTTCTTAAGTATCTATCAGTGTCGAGAACCTCTACATAGAACTGCCCGTTTGCAATCTCGATTGCGATAAGCTCAGAAAACTCTCCAGAGACACCACTCAGCCGTTTCCACGTACACGAATCCAGAACTCCGGTACCAGCTCTACCCGTATATGTACCAGGCAAAATGTCCCTTCCAATTATGTGTGTGCCGATATCGATTGTGGACGAGGGCTCATCAGGCATTGGCCACTCATCCAGCGACGTTACAACGCAAGAGGTTCTAAAGTACCTGTCAGTATCGAGAACCTCTACGTAGAACTGCCCGTTGGCAATTTCGATTGCGACAAGCTCAGAAAATTCTCCAGATACGCCGCTCAGCCGCTCCCACGTACACGAATCCAGAATTCCGGTACCCGCTCTGCCAGCATATGTGCCGGGAGATATGTCTCTTCCAATCATGTGTGTGCCGATACCGATCATGGACAAAGGCTCATCAGGCACTGGCCACTCATCAAGCACCGTTACAACGCAAGAGGTTCTAAAGTACCTGTCAGTGTCGAGAACCTCCACATAGAACTGCCCGTTGGCAATCTCGATTGCAATGATGTCAGAAAACTCTCCTGATGCGCCGCTCAGCCGCTCCCACGTACACGAATCCAGAATTCCGGTACCCGCTCTGCCAGCATATGTGCCGGGAGATACGTCCTCGCCGACCTGGTAGGTCCCAGGACCGAAGCCGACTGGGGCATCCCGAGTAGGCGCTGGTTCGGAAGTAGGTTCTGATGCAGCAGCCTCAGTGGGTGCTGGTTCTGAAGTGGGTTCTGATGTAGCAGGCTCTGTGGGCTTGGATTCGGGTGTTGGGATGGCCGTCGGCATAGGTGTTGTCGTAGGGGAGGCTGTCGCTTCCGGGGTCGGTGTCGGCTCCTTGGCTTCACCATAGGTGAGTCTGAGGAAACGGCGCGAATCTGCTCCATATCCGGGTTCATGTATTAGGATGAAGCCGCCCTCGTCATCGGGAATCTCGAAGCAGATGTTGCCCTGTATTCTGCCTCCACCGTAAACTTCACCATCAAGCTCGTTGGGGATGACGCCGCAGTCGTAATCGAATGAGTCGTAGACAACGCGATTCTCACCAATGAGACTGAAATCTGTGTCGCTCACTGCGATAGAACTACTGCCAGAAGGATATGAAACCTCGACTGAGACCATATAGAAGCGCTTCCCCTCTTGCGGCGGGTCGTTGAACTGGTTTTCCTCGGCTACCTGCCGTCGGGCATCTTCGACTACGCCTAAGACACGTGTCTCCGTACCGTCGGAGCCTTGCAGGGGTTCACCCGCCGAAAGGGGATTGTCCAAGGTGAAGCCTGGTGAGGGACTCGTGGCAGGTGTGGGTGTCGCAATAGGGTCTCCAATCTCGTATCCGATGAATGCGTCGCCATCACGGTCTATCTCATAGTGGTAGGTAATGTTCGATTCGCCGCCTCGGCTTAGGGTCGCTGTGCCTCTGCAACGCAATACGCTTTCCGTCCGTTCTATTTCCTCCGCATCTGAATACAATTTCAGGATACGTGGCGAGAACTGATTCTGATTGTCCTCCGATAGTTCCAGAATCTGCTTTGTAAAACGCGGATCATTGCAGTCAATGGTTATCAGACTTGGCGTGGCGGTCGGCTTTGGCGTTGTGGCCTCAGGTGAAGCCGTCGCCGAGGATGGCGCAGTCGCAGGGGTTAACGGTGCAGAGTCTTCCTCACTGCAAGCCATCACGGTGAGCAACATCAGAAGGGCTGTTAAGAATAGAATGCACAGGCTGCCGAATCTGTTCATAGCTAATCCGCCTTACTTACGTAGTATTGTTGGTCGCCGTTGGAGAATCGAGTTGACTTCAGGCATTTCTAGCTGGCTACCATGACCGACCAGCATCCCAAACGGTAACACCTGTTCTCCCTAGCGTAGCGAGAGGGCTCTCGACTTCCTAGAGTTATGTGCTTCCTCTCACTATGGGCGACCGGGTATGGACGCTCTGGCGTAGCAGCCGGGAGAATCGAAGTCCTTGCGACTCCACCACGACTGATTGAGGACGTGATGGCAATTGTCAGATGGGTAACCCGTGACCACGGTCGCAGCTTCAAAGCTTGGGATGCTGGGCACCTACGTTCCTCGTGCCTTTGGGCGAGAGAACTTGGTCGAACAGTCACCTTGGTCACAAACGACTCCGATTTCAAGAAACTGTACCAAGTCTATCCAAAGTATTCGAACTATGTGAACCTGCTAGATCCGGAGTGCGACTGAAATCGCCTGTAGTCCTTTTCGCCCACCGTTGGGGACAAAGGCGCTAGTCTGCTCGTTCGTGAAGGTGGTCGAAGTACAATCCGGCAAGGTGACGATCGGCTAAATCATCCCCCCGGCGCGACGCCGACATCGCTCAGACCACCTTCCGGCCGGCCGTTCACAAATCGGAATCAGCTGGTGGGCCCGGATAGACTCGAACTATCGACCTCGGTCTTATCAGGACCGCGCTCTAACCACCTGAGCTACGGGCCCACGCTAGATAGCAATTGTAGCAACGGGCAGACATCCACGCAACCCTTCGCAGCTTCCCCCAGGGTGCTATAATTGCCCGGTCAGTAGCCACCAACATCCCCCCAACGGAGCTGAACCATGATCGGCATTCTCACCCACCATTGGGCGAAGGAAGACCAAGTGGAGGCAGCACGGGCCCTCCTGGACGGCAACGGCCTCGCCCAGAGCAAAGCCCCCGGCTTCGGCGGCCGGCAGACCCTGTACTCCCACAGCGACCCCTGCAAGATCACCACCCTGGTCCTGTGGGACAACAACGATATCTACGACCAGTGGCGCGCCAGCCCCGAGCGGGCAACAGCAATGGCGGGGGCCGAGGAGCTGTGGTCGGCGCCTCCCCAGTCCGAACGCTTCGAAGTAGCCGGCTAGGGGCATCTCACCTTGGCGACCCCCGATAACGTACACGTCAGGAAGGCCACCCCCGCCGATATCGACGTCCTGGCAAGCTTCAACGCATCTATGGCCATGGAGACCGAGGGACGCTCCCTCGACCCGGACACGATCAGGGAAGGCACGAAGGCTGTGTTCGATTCCCCTCAAAGGGGCTGCTACCTCGTAGCTGAAGCCGGCGGCGAGCTGGTGGGAGGCCTCCTCTACATGGAGGAGTGGAGCGATTGGCGCAACGCCGCCTTTTGGTGGGTGCAGAGCGTGTACGTCAGGCCCGACTGGCGGCGACGAGGGATCTACCGGCTGCTCCACAGCTGGCTCTTGGAGGCTGCCGAAGCCAACAGAGGCGTCTGCGGTGTGCGCCTATACGTGGACAAGGACAACCACATAGCCCAGGCCACATACACAAGCTTGGGAATGTCCAACACCAACTACGACCTGTACGAGATCGACTTTGCACCCCCCTAGGCACACCCTGTCCTACTCCCGCATAGTTCACCTCTCCCACATCATTGACCCCCACATTCCCGCCTGGCCCGGCGACCCTCCGGTGGAGCTCGAAACTGTCGCCGAGATTCCCAGCGAAGGATACTTCCTGAGGCGGCTCTCCATGGGGGAGCATTCAGCGACCCACATAAACGCCCCGGCCTCCTTCCATGAAGGCGGCGCAAGTGTCGAAAGCTACGATGCCGAGTCTCTGGTGAAGCCCGCGATTGTGATCCACCTGATCACCGATACCGGCAGGGGGGCGGAAAGAGACCTGTCCGTGGAGGATATACACCGGTGGGAACAAGACCATGGACCTGTCCCAGAGGGCAGCGTGGCGCTGGTGAACACCGGATGGAGCAGGCGCTGGGGAGAGCCGGCCGCCTATATGAACCTCGACGCCTCGGGAAAGCCCCGGTATCCAGGGATAGAGGTGGATGCCTCTGGCTACCTCCTGGACCAGCGGGGAGCTGCCGGCCTGGGAATCGACAGCCCCGGCGTGGACACCCACGACGGCAGCTACAGCACCAACCGCATGGCCCTTTCCCAGCAACGCATCGTACTCGAAAACCTGGTAAACCTTGAGCAGCTGCCCGCCACCGGAGCGACGCTGTTCATCGGCCTGCTCCGGCTTAGGGGAGGCTCCGGGAGCCCAGCGGCGGTGCTCGCCCTGCTGCCGTAAAGCGCTGCGCTAGAGCGCCACGGGAATCTGCTGGGAAAGCACGATCTCCCGGGCGCTGACCGAGCACCGGAAGGCATAGGCTTCCACGCCCAGCTCCACAGCCCTCCGCAGGGCAGCGCCGAAGTCGGGGTCTGACTCATTGTTGGGCGACACGGAATCGGCATCTTCCCTCTGCACCACGAACACCACCGCCCCCCTGCAACCCTCCTTCACCTGCTCGGCAAGGTTCAGCACATGCTTACGGCCTCGGATGGTGGGAGCATCGGGGAAAATTCCCATCCTTCCTTCCACCAACGTAACCGACTTTGCTTCCACCAAGCAGGTACCTTGCTCTCCCGACAGCGCCAGATCCAGGCGGCTGTCGCCATAGGTAGCCTCCATCCTGATGCTGTCGTACCCGGAGAAGCAATCCAGCCGGCCCTGTGCCTGGGCTTCTCGGACCAGCTTGTTGGGCAGCCTAGCATCGGCCGACGCCAAGGTATGCCCCAGGTCCACCAGGGCAAGGTCGAAGGAGGTCTTTCGATGGCCTCCCGAGGCCGGCACAAGGTACACCCGTCGTCCCTCAACCAAGAGCTCCCTCATGCGTCCCGAGTTGGCGACGTGGACCAGGGTCTCGTTCCCGTTTATGTCAACAAGGGCTGCAAAGCGGTTCAGCCGGCGAATGAACCGGGCTTCAACAAGCTTGCCGAATTGGACCATATTACCGACTCCCCCCGCTCCCGAAGCAGCACAGCTACGAGTTTTTCAAGACCCAAGACCATGCTACAACTGCCTGCATGACCCGGCAACCTGGAATGGGTGCGATAGCTTCAGCGTGAGAAGGCAGATATAATAACCAGCAGATCGGGGAGGGAGGTGAAGCTTGGCGTCGTTCGTGGAAAAGCTGGAGGCCGCATGCTCGGCGAACCGGAGTCTTCTTTGCGTGGGGCTGGACCCCGACCCCAGGCATATGCCTGTGTCCGACGTGTTCGAATTCAACCGCGCCATTATCGATGCCACCTTGGACCTGGTCTGCGCCTACAAGCCAAACCTGTCCTTCTATGAAGCCCAGGGCATCCCAGGTCTGCAAGCCCTTAAAGAAACTGTGGAATACATCGGGAGCACAGGCGCAGGGATACCGGTCATCGGCGATGCCAAGCGCGGAGAGCTGGGACCTTCGGCCGAAAGCTACGCCAAGGCCATGTTCGATGTATGGGGGTTCGACGCTATAACCGCCAACGCTTGGGGTGGCCGGGGTTCGCTTCAACCCTTCCTCGATCATAAGGAAAAGGGGATTTTCGTCTGGTGCCGCAGCTCTAACGACACCGCCGGCGATATCCAGGACCTGCCCGTCGGCTCCAACGGGCGCCAGCGTCCCGTCTTCGAAGTGCTGGCTGAGAAGACCCAATCTTGGAACGACAACGGCAATCTTGGGCTGGTGGTGGGGGCTACCTACCCCCAGGAGATGAGGAGGGTGAGGGACGCCTGTCCCGACATGCCCTTTCTGATTCCGGGCGTTGGCGCCCAAGGGGGTGACCTGGAGGAGTCGGTGCGGTTGGGCACCAACGCAGCAGGGCGCATGGCTATCGTAAGCTCGTCCAGGGGGTACTGTACGCATCCAAGGAATCGGACTATCCCCAGGCTGCCCGTCGGGCCGCCCTGGAGCTGCGGGAGCAGATGAACGCAGTCTTGGAGCAGGAAGGCAAGGGATGGTCCTAGAGTTGCGCATCGGCGACATGCTTCGCCTGAAGAAGACCCACCCCTGCGGCAGCAGCATGTGGCAGGTGGTGCGCCTGGGGGCGGACATCGGCATCAGGTGTGAAGGCTGTTCCCGCCAGGTAATGCTGCAGCGCTCATACCTGGAGCGGCGGGTCAGGGAAGTCCTGCCTCGCTGAAGAAGCTCCCACGTAGCATGCGGATATCCCACCAGCTGTCCACCCTTTCACCGTCCCGTCGGGGAGTGGTGGTGCTATGCGTCGCCATTTTCTTCAGTCTCCTTTCCCAGGGGATCATCTCGCCGGTGCTGCCCCTCTTCGCGGAGGACTTCAACGACAGCCCCTTCCTTGTCGGCCTCGCCGTAGGAATCTTCGGCTTCGGACGGGTTGCCATGGGCATACCCTCGGGCATCCTGGCCCAGCGCTATGGCCGGCGCATAGTCCTCATAGGGGGGACCGGCCTCGCCGCTGTGGGGTCCATCCTGGTGCCTTTTTCCGGCAGCCTGAACGAGCTGATGATTTACCGAGGCATTGCGGGACTTGGCGGGGGCGCGTACATGGTCGGGGCAGCCATATACCTGCGGGATGTCTCCACCCCGGAGACCAGGGCAAGATTCCAGAGCTTGCAGGAGATCAGCGTGGTCCTAGGGGTCCTGGTAGGCCCGTTCATCGGGGGATACATGGCGGAGTGGCTGGGAATCAGGGCGCCCCTGTATGCGCAGGCTGTGGCCGTCGGCGTGGGGGTGCTGGTGGTGCAACTGTGGCTGCCGGAGACCCAGGCGGGAAGCAGGGCATTGGCTTCAAAGGGGGCCCAGTCCTCAGATCAGCCGGGCCCGACCGCTCAGAGAATGAGCACCCTCCGAGGACTGAACATCCTGCTGCGTCATCCGGGCTTCGTATCGGCATGCCTGTTCAATCTTGCCATCGTCGCCAACAGGCAGGGAGGCCGTTTCGCCATAATGCCCCTCCTGGGGAGCGCGAAGGGCTTCGGTCTCGGACAGCTGGGAGTATTCCTGACGGTGACTCATATCCCCCAGCTGATGTTTCTCCCCCTCACAGCCTTTATATCCGACCGGTTCGGGCGAGTATCCACAGTGCTACCGGCAGCAGCCTGCATCATCCTTGGCATATTCATATTTATCCAGGCAGAGAACATCTACCTGCTCCTGGTCTCGGCGGTCTTCCTGGGCATAGGCGAAGGGTTTGCGGGCCCTCCCCCAACAGCTTACGTTGCCGACGCGGCTCCGCCGGGGGCCGAAGGTATCACCCTTGGCCTGTTCAGGACCATAGGGGGAGCAGGCTTCCTGGGTGGCGCTTTGCTGTTTGGCGGGCTGTCCGACCTTCTTGACTTCAGATGGGCCTTGTGGATCGACAGCATCATAGTGGCGGCAGCATCGGTGAACTTCGTGTTGGTTGCCGGAAGAAGCATCCGTGCAGGGTAGCGGCCTGTCCGGATGGGACGGGAGAAACCGGGCAGGTTTGACCGTTGGCACTGGCCGTTGCTAGACTCTGGGAAGGCAGGCTTCCATCATATTCGGTTGCCAGAACATCGGCGAAACCTGCCAGAGGTGAAGGCTTGACCGAGCAGCATGACGCAAGAGGAAGCTATGGCAGATAACGGGGAACTGCTGGAGCGCATAACAGCCCGCCCCGACGTATTTGGCGGCAAACCGATAGTCCGTGACATCCGTATATCGGTGGAACTTGTGTTGAGCCTACTCAGCCAAGGAGCTGCCCAGGATGAACTCATAGACGATTATCCGGGACTGGAACCGGATGACATACGGGCTTGCATCGCCTACGCCCACGCGGTGATAGCCGGCGATACCCTAGCGCGCGTGTCAGTAGCACCGCCACCGTGAGGTTCCTGGTAGATCGATGCGCCGGACGCAGGTTGGCAGAATGGTTGAGCAATAACGGTCACGATGTGGTTGAGGCCCAGACCCTCGGTTCGGATCCAGGCGACAGGGCATTGCTGGAACGGGCGGGGGCAGAGGACCGCGTTCTCGTCACAATGGACAAGGACATCGGAGAACTGATCTACCTGCGACGGGTTTCGCACTCGGGAATGATACTCCTGCCCGATGTTCGAGTGCCCCAGCGAATCGAAGCGGTTAAAGCCGTCCTCGAAGGCCACCATCAAGCACTTGAGGAGCGATCTGTAGTAACCGTGCGAGGCGGACGAATCCGTATATCGCATCCGCCGACATCCTGAGAATCAGAAGTGTCCAGTCCTGCCAACACAACCCTGGCACAACTCCGTCCTGATTGCAGGGAGGAACATCAGCAGGAGCAAGCCCTCGCCCTGAGTCAAGAAGGTCCTAGTCCACAGGTTTGACCGTTTGCGCTGCCCGTTGCTAGACTCTGGGAAGGCAAGTTACCATCATATTCGGTTGCCAGGACGTCGGCGAAACCTGCCAGAGGTGAAGGCTTGACCGAGCAGCATGACATGGAATCCATGCGGGAAGCTGAAGCTGCATGGGAAAGAAGCGCAGCAAAGGCGCCCCAGACCAAGGCTGCGTTCAACACTCCCTCCCAGATTCCCGTCAAGGCCGCCTACTCGCCCTTGGACCTGAATGACGCCGGCCATGCCGATGAAATCGGTTACCCGGGTGAATTTCCCTTCCTGCGGGGAGTGCACCCCACAGGCTACCGGGGCCGCCTCTGGACCATGCGCATGTTTGCAGGCTATGGCACTGCAGAAGAAACCAACGAGCGGTTCAAGTACTTGCTCGAGAACGGCCAGACGGGTCTCAGCGTCGCTTTCGATATGCCCACCCTCTACGGCTACGACACCGATGCCCCCCAGGCCGCCGGCGAGTTCGGCAAGTGCGGTGTGGCTATCTCCTCACTGGCCGACATGGAGGTGCTCTTCGACGAAATCCCCCTCCAGGGGATCACTACGTCGATGACCATAAACAGCCCGGCCGCCATAGTCTGGGCCATGTACATCGCCGTGGCCGAACAGAAGGGCCTGGCAATAGACAGTATGGGGGGTACCCTCCAGAACGATATCCTGAAGGAATACATCGCCCAGAACGAGTACATCTTTCCACCGGAACCCTCCATGCGCCTGGTGGTGGATACCATCGAGTTTGCCTCCAAGCACATGCCCCGGTGGAACCCTATCAGCATCAGCGGTTACCACATCAGGGAGGCCGGCGCGACGGCCGTGCAGGAGCTGGCGTTCACCCTGGAGGATGGCCGGGAGTATGTACGCTGGGGCTTGGCCCGAGGCTTGGACATAGACGACTTTGCGCCCCGTCTGAGCTTCTTCTTCAACGTCGACAACTACTTCTTCGAGGAGATAGCCAAGCTTCGCGCTGCCCGGAAGATATGGGCCCAGGAGATGCGGGACACCTTTCATGCCAAGGACCCCCGCTCATGGTGGATGCGCACCCATGCCCAGACGGCAGGCTGGTCGCTGACAGCCCAGCAGCCCGAGAACAACGCCATCCGCGTGGGCATCCAGGCGCTGGCGGCGGTGATGGGGGGCGCCCAGTCCCTCCATACAAACTCCATGGACGAAGCGTGGGCGCTGCCTTCCGAGCAGGCTGTGCTTCTGGCCCTACGCACCCAGCAGGTCATAGCCCACGAGAGCGGAGTGGCCAACATCGTGGACCCCCTTGGGGGGAGCTACTACCTGGAAAGTCTCACCCGGCAGATGGAAACGGAAGCCCACGATTACTTCCATCGGATCGAAGACCTGGGCGGTGTGCTCCCCTCCATCGAGATGGGCTACTTCCAGCAGGAGATCGCCGGGGCCGCCTACAGGTACCAGCTGGAGGTTGATCGTGGCGAGAGGATTACCGTCGGCGTCAACAAGTACGTAACCGGCGATGCCCCTGAAATACCTCTGCTCAGGATGGATGAAGAGGGGGAAGCCCATCACCTCGAACGTCTCAACGGCATCCGGCGGAACAGGGACGGCAGGCAAGTACGCGCCAAGCTGGCAGAGCTGGGACACGCAGCGCGAAATGACCAAAATCTCATGGTGCCCCTTATCGAGGCGGTCAAAGCCTACGCCACCCTGGGTGAGATGATGGATGTGCTGAGAGAGGTCTTCGGCGAGTACCAGCCCACTTGGGGATACTAGCAGGCCGTCCGCCCACGGACTCCCGCTTTCGTTGACAGGGATTCTGGGCCTCTGCTACACTGGCCTCGTGTTTAGCCCCCTTCCTTGATAACCCCACATATCGCCGGTGCAGCCCTTGCACTCAGGGAAACGTCATTGCCTCCAACATGATCACCGCAAAGGAAGTTGGCAGAGTACCACCAAATTCTAAGGAGCAGCCATGAAGCTAACTTTGTCAATTCTCAAGGCAGATGTGGGTTCCGTGGGCGGACACACCAAGCCAAGCGACAAGATGTTGGATGCCGTCCGCCAGGATACGGAAGCAGCCATCAGCTCGGGACTGATAATCGATGGATGGGTCTCCCACACCGGCGACGATATCGCCATTCTGATGTCCCACACCAAGGGACCCGACGACACAAACATACACCAGTTTGCATGGAACACCTTTATCAAGGCCACTGAGATCGCCTCAAGCCACGGGCTTTACGGGGCGGGCCAAGACCTGCTGGTGGATGCGCCCTCGGGCAACATCCGGGGCGCAGGCCCCGCCGTTGCTGAGCTGGAGTTCGAGCATGAGCCGGGCAAAGGCAACCGGGTAAGGCCCGCCGAGTCTTTCATGATGCTGGCCGCCGACAAGTGCGGCCCCGGCGCCTACAACCTGCCGATCTTCCTGGGCTTCGCCGACCCGATGTACTGCGGTGGGCTGATGCTCCCCAATATGATCCAGGGATTCACTTTCCACATCATCGACATGGACAACACCGGCGGGGACAGCATCATCGAACTGAACGCCCCTGAAGACTACTATCGCATCGCAGCCCTTCTCAGGGACAACGAGCGCTTCGGCATCGACCGTATATACTCCCGCTCCAATGGACAGCAGGCGGCGTCCATCTCGGCCCAGCGTCTGCACAACATCGCAGGCACATACACCGGCAAGGACGACCCCGTAGCTCTGGTACGCAACCAAGGCATATTCCCGGCGCCCGAGGAGCTGACTTCACCCTTTGCCAAGGCCCATTACGTGGGTGGGGACGCTAGGGGCTCGCATGTAATGCCCCTGATGCCCGTGCCTATCAACACGCCGGTAACCGGAATATACTGCCTTCCCCTCGTATCCTGCACGGGGTTTTCCGTCAGTCCTGACGGGCATTTCTCCGACTCCTTCGTTGACTTCTTTGACAACCCTGCTTGGGATGTGGTGAGGATCAGGGCCCAGGAGAAGGGGATGGAGATGCGAAGCCAAGGCTGGTCGGGCGCAGCGATGCTGCCTTATACCGAGCTGGAATACAGCGGTTTCAGGACAACGGTAACGGGTCTGGTGGACCGCTTTATGTTCCGCAACGGAAAGGCGGAGGACATCCAGGCGGAGAAAGCGACAGCGGACTAAGGGCAGGGAATATCGAAAGCGGATATCGCATTCTCGACACTCCGCGGTCCAGGACCAGGCAACTTCCCAAGGGTCCTTAGGAATAACTGACATTGTTCCTTCGAGAAGCGCAGGATGCCGGGACACTCAGAGCGCGCCTTGCACCTGAGCTTTACGTTGGATTCTGCGCCTCCATTCTCTTCACACTTCTTTTGAAAGCCCGCCTGTTTCGCAAACCAGGGAACCCCTGATGCGCCTCGTTAGTCCATATCGTCATGCTACAATTAGAAGAAAGCGGCAATATGGCCGAATCGCAGACGCTTGGTGGCACGCACAACCGGTTTCGGCCCTCAGGAGGCATCCGGTAGATAAGCTGGTTGTGGCCACACGGAACCCCGGCAAGGTACGAGAGTTCGAGCGACTTCTGCAGGACATTCCCTTCGAACTGATTTCCCTTGATGAGGCGGGGGTTCCTTCGGATATGGATGTCGAGGAGACTGGCAGCACCTTCTATGACAATGCCAGCATCAAGGCTAGGGCTTATGCGGAGGCCAGCGGACTCTTGACACTGGCTGAGGATTCGGGGTTGGAAGTGGATACCCTGGGGGGCGAGCCTGGGGTGAGGTCGGCCAGGTACGGAGGCCCGGGCTACGATGATGAAGGCCGAGTCCGGCTGCTCTTGGACAACATGAAGAACATCCCCTGGGAGGAAAGAGCCGGGAGGTTTCGAAGCACCATCGCCATCTCCACTCCTGCGGGAAAGTTAACGACGGTGGAAGGATCGGTCGAAGGCATGATTATTTTCGAGCCTCGAGGGACCGGGGGGTTTGGTTACGACCCGATATTCTACGTGCCCTCCATTGGAAAGACGACCTCCGAGATGAGCATGGATGAGAAGAACGTCATCAGCCACCGGGCCAAGGCAGCCCAGAAGGCCCTGGCCCTGCTGAGGGAGTGGCCCACGTAAGATGCAGACTGATTCACTGCCAACAACGTCCGATGCCTTGGGGCGGCCGCTGCGGGACCTGCGGGTCTCGGTGACCGACCGGTGCAACTTCCGCTGCCCCTACTGCATGCCCGCTGAGGTCTATGGCGAGCGGTACCAGTTCCTGCCCAAAAAGGAGATACTCTCCTTCGAGGAGATCGCCCGCTTAAGCGGGCTGATGGTCTGGCTGGGCGTAACCAAGATCAGGCTGACCGGGGGGGAACCCCTCGTCCGCACCGGGGTCCCTCATCTTGTTTCCCTCCTTGCTCCCATCCCCCAATTGCAAGATCTCACCCTGACAACCAACGGCTACCTGCTGCCCCAACAGGCGGAGGCCCTGAGGAAAGCCGGACTTCGGCGCATCACCATCAGCCTGGACTCCCTGGACGAAGAGGTGTTCAAGGCTATGAACGGGCGGGGATTCTCCCCTGACCGGGTGCTGGAAGGGGTCCGGATAGCCCAAGATTTGGGCTTCGATCCCATAAAGATCAACTGCGTGGTGCAGAAGGGTGTGAACGACCACACCATCCTGGACCTGGCCCGGCACTTCAAAGGAACGGGGTGCATTGTCCGCTTCATCGAGTATATGGATGTGGGCAACCTGAACGGCTGGAAGCTGGACGAGGTTATGCCTGCGCAGGACATCTTCGAGGCCATCGACCGGAGCATGCCATTGGAGCCGATGGACCCCAACTACCGGGGGGAGGTAGCCCTCAGGTATCGGTACCGAGATGGTGAAGGTGAGATTGGCATCATCGCCTCCGTGACCCAACCTTTCTGTGGAGCATGCACCAGGCTGCGCCTCTCCACCGACGGCAAACTCTACACCTGTTTATTCTCTGGTCGGGGAACCGACCTGCGGGGGCCGATGCGTTCCGGCGCCAGCGATCAAGGCCTGCTGGAGTTGATTAGAAGCATCTGGGCTGTGCGGGACGACCGCTACTCGGAGCTTCGGGCTCTGGCCACTGCCGGCTCGAGCCCCAAGGTCGAGATGTATCAAATCGGAGGATAGAGGCCCTGCAATGCCAGACCCGCAAGAGAGACAACCGGCAGACCCTGCCCTGACCCATCTGGACGACGAGGGAAAGGCATCGATGGTCGATGTGGGGTGGAAGCCTGAGACCCGGCGGGAGGCGGTCGCCCGGGGGTTCGTCTCGGTGCAGCCCCGTACCCTCCAGCTCATCGTTGACGGCTCCTTCGAAAAAGGGGATGTGCTCGCCACTGCCCGGCTCGCCGGGATCATGGCAGCCAAGGCGACCCCGCAGCTCATTCCCCTATGCCACCCTATCCCCATCGACCAAGTCACGGTGGACCTTGACGTGGACCGCGAGAACGTCGGAGTTCGCATAACCGCCACCGCCCGCACATCGGCGAAGACAGGCGTGGAGATGGAAGCCATGACTGCGGTTTCAGTCGCAGCCCTCACCATCTATGACATGTGCAAAGCCGTGGACCGGGGCATCCGGCTGGAGGGGATCCGTTTGGTGAAGAAGACCGGGGGCAAGAGCGGCGACATCGTTCTTGAGGAGTAGGCCGGGCCTGCCGGCGTTTCCCTAGCGGGAGCTTCTTGCCTGTGCCAGGGCGTGGATCTGGCTGATGCCGCAATTGGGACATTTGAAGCGGTTGTTGAAGTAGATCCAAGCCGGAACAACCAGCAGCAAGGACAGGAGCAGCATCCTTTTGACGGACAACTCCTGCAGCGGCTTGAACCGGGTGCGGCAGGCATCACAAGTAACTTGCATACTGCGGTCCAGCCTGCGTCCGGCCTTCTTAGTCCTACCCCCGGGGTGCCGCCTTCTTTCCCGACGCGCCATAGCCATCCCCGCCTGCCTGCCGGCTTGAGTTAGTTAGGTTCCCCGACCCTCTTCATAAGCCGTGATCCTGTCTTCGTGCTGAAGGGTCAGGCCTATGTCATCCAGGCCGTTCAACAACGCATGTTTGCGAAAGGCGTCTATTTCAAACGCGAAAGATACCTCTTCATCGGCGTCCCAGACCCGCTGGGCCTCCAGGTCGATGTTCAGTTGGTAGCCCGGTTTGGCCAAGGCCCTGTCCAGGATAGTGCGCACAGCATCCTCAGGGAGAATCACCGGAAGAAGGCCATTCTGAAAGCAGTTGTTGTAGAAGATGTCGGCAAAGCTGGGAGCGATGACGCAGCGAATGCCATACCCGTCCAGGGCCCACGGCGCATGCTCCCTAGACGACCCGCAGCCGAAGTTACGGCCCGCCACCAGCACCTTGGCATCTCGGTAACCTGGCTGGTTCAAGACAAAGTCCGGCTTGGGGCTGCCGTCCTCGTTGAACCGCCATCGGGAAAACAGGAACTCTCCATATCCCGTGCGTTCAATCCTCTTGAGGTACACCGCCGGTATGATCTGGTCCGTGTCGACGCTTACCCGGTCTAAGGGTGCAACGTTGCCGGTCAGCTTCACAAAGGTTTCCATATCTTCCTCTTCATCACGTTCGTCGGCGCGGCCGCGCTGACGTTCGTGGCACTACCATTCCCGTATGTCCACGAAGTGTCCTGCAATTGCAGCCGCAGCGGCCATGGCGGGGCTGACCAGGTGGGTGCGCCCACCCTTGCCCTGTCGGCCTTCGAAGTTCCGGTTGGAGGTGGAGGCGCATCGCTGGCCCGGGTCCAGCACATCGGGATTCATCCCCAGGCACATGGAGCATCCCGCCTCCCGCCAATCGAAACCTGCGTCCGTGAAGACGGCATCCAACCCTTCCGCTTCCGCCTGCCTCTTGATGGCATTGGAGCCGGGCACCACCATGGCATAGACCTTCTCGTTGACCTTCCGGCCTTTGACTACTTCGGCGGCGGCCCGCAAGTCTTCCAGTCGACCATTAGTGCATGAGCCAAGGAACACCCTGTCTATGGCTATGTCTTGTATGGGCACGTTGGGCTCCAGCCCAAGGTAGGTCAGGGCACGCTCGGCTGCTTCCCTTTCGGCCGCTTCGGCAAGGGATGCAGGATCGGGCACCCGGCTCGTCACCGGCGCCACCATTCCGGGGTTGGTCCCCCAAGTTACGTAGGGTTCCAGGTCTCTTGCATTGATTTGGACGACCTTGTCGTAGGATGCGTCGGCATCGGAGGGAAGCTGCCTCCATGATTCAACGGCTTGATCGAAGTCCCTGCCCTGGGGCACCTGCGCCCTTCCCTTCATGTAATCGAAGGTAACGTCGTCTGGAGCCACCATACCTGCCCGTGCCCCAGCCTCGATGCTCATGTTGCAAACGGTCATCCGCCCTTCCATGGACAGGGACCGCACCGCCTCTCCGGTGTATTCGATGGCATGGCCCGCGCCGCCGTTGATGCCGATGCGCCCGATTATGCCCAGGATCATATCCTTGGCGGTAACCCCCAGCGGCAACTCCCCCTCCACCCTCACTTCCATGTTCCGGGGCTTGGCCTGCCGCAGAGTCTGGGTCGCCAGGACGTGTTCAACCTCGGAGGTGCCGATCCCGAAAGCCAGCGCGCCGTAAGCGCCGTGGGTTGCAGTATGGCTGTCCCCGCAGACGATGGTCTTGCCCGGCTGGGTGTAGCCCTGTTCCGGGCCGATTATGTGAACTATTCCCTGCAGTGCGCTGAACCGGTCGTACAGGGTGATGCCGAACTCTTCGCAGTTTGCCGACAACGCCTCCAGCTGCCTCCGCGATATTTCGTCGGTTACCGGCAGGGACAAGTCCCACGTCGGCGTGTTGTGGTCGGCTGTAGCTACGGTCAGGCTGGGCTGGCGGACCCTCCGGCCGGCAAGGCGCAGGCCATCGAAGGCCTGGGGGGAGGTAACCTCGTGCACCAGGTGCAGGTCAATGTACAGAAGAGCAGGCTGTCCCGCTTCCTGGTGGACGACGTGGGCATCCCATATCTTGTCCAACATGGTCTTCGCCATAGGCGACCCTCCTTGGAACCCAGTTATCTCCCTGGGTGAGTCCGGCAGCCCTATGCCCTGCAAGTTCCGGCAAGGGAGGGGGCTGTCCCAGCGGCCGATTTTGCAACTCTAGTCAGGTGTGGTAAGGGGCGCCGCCGCCGCTCCCAAGCCCTCCTGGGAAATCATGCGGTTGACGGCGCTCAGGTAGGCCTTGGCGCTGGCTACGATAATGTCCGTTGATGCGCCCCTGCCCATGTAAACCTCGCCATTCTGCTGGACCCGCACCACCACTTCTCCGATGGAGTCCTTGCCCTCGGTTACCGAGTGCACATTGAAGTCGGCCAGCCTGGCCTGCACTCCCGTTGCCCTTTCGATGGCCCTGCACACCGCATCCACGGGACCGTTGCCGGTGGCGGCGTCGCTGTAGGACCGTTCTCCGGGGCCGGTTACCCGCACCGTCGCTGTGGCGATGTCATGGTCACCCCCGGAGAATTGCACCTGGTCCAGCAGGTAGGTGGCAGGCTCTATAGCTACTCGCTTCTCCTCGGCCATCAGGGATTCCAGGTCCCTGTCGGTAACCTCGCTCTTGCGGTCGGCAAGGAGCTTGAAGGCCTCGAACACCCGGTCCAGGTCTTCGCGGGAAAGGTTATAGCCGAGGGCTTCCAGGCGGGAGCGCAGCCCGGCGCGGCCGCTGAGCTTGCCCAGCACCAGGGAGTTGCCCGGCCAGCCGACAGTCACCGGGTCCATCACCTCGAAGGTAGTGCGCTCCTTGAGCACACCGTCCTGGTGGATGCCCGAGGCATGTCGGAAGGCATTCTCGCCGATGACCGACTTGTTGGGCTGGATAGGCATGCCCGTAATCCGGCTCACCATGCGGCTGGTCGGGTAGATCTGGGTGGTATCGATGTTGGTGGTTACGTTCAGAATATCCCGGCGGGTGTGCAGCGCCATGATTATCTCTTCCAGGGCTGCGTTGCCGGCCCGCTCGCCTATGCCGTTGATGCACCCCTCCACCTGGCGCGCGCCCGACTGTATGGCGGCCACGCTGTTGGAAACGGCGAAGCCCAGGTCATTGTGGCAGTGGACGCTAAGCACCGCCTTGTGCATGTTGGGCACGTTTGCCTGTATGTCCTTCAACAGATTGGTGAAGTGGGAGGGTATGGCGTAGCCAACGGTGTCGGCTATGTTGACCGTCGTTGCGCCAGCGTCGATAACGGCTTCGAGCAGGTGGTACAGGTATTCGGGGGTAGTTCGAGTGGCATCCATGGGAGAGAACTCGACGTCGTCGCAGTACTTCTTCGCCCTCGCAACCATCTCCACCGCCATCTCCATGACCTCTTCCCGGTTCTTGCGAAGCTGGTGGAGTATCTGGATGTCGGAGCTGGAGAGGAACACATGAATCCTGGGAGACTCGGCTTCCTTCAGCGCCTCCCAAGCCTTGTCCACATCATCGGCATGGGCGCGGGCCAGGGAAGCAATAATCGGGCCCTTCACGACCCGGGCGATGGTCTTGACCGCCTCGAAGTCTCCTGGCGAGCTAGCTGCGAAGCCCGCTTCGATGACGTCCACCTTGAGGCGGGCCAGCTGGTGGGCAATCTCCAGCTTCTCTTCGCCGGTCATGCCGATGCCCGCCGACTGCTCCCCGTCCCGGAGGGTTGTGTCAAATATCCTTACATGATCTTCTGCCATCTCTTCCTTCTCCCTTCTGACTCTTGAATTAGGCCCGTAGGCCATTCCGCCATATCTGTCGGGCTATGGTTTCAGAAGGGGTCGCAGGATAACGCAGTCCGCCGCCTCAAGCCCTTCTCGGCGCCGTGAGGTGTGGCGGACTACGCTATTCATGTCCTCCATCATGGCATTCATCCCGAACATGCTATCCCCCGTGTTCATTCGACAGGGTTCATCCATGGCATCATGCGACGGAGATCCCTGCCGACCTCCTCGATTTGGTGCTCGGAGCCTTCCTCTCTAAGCCGGAGGAAGCGCTTCCGTCCTTCATCGTTCTCCGCCATCCACTCCCTGGCAAAGCTGCCATCCTGTATGTCCCGTAGTATTTTGCGCATGTTCTCCCGGACGTGCTCGTCAATAACCCTCGGCCCCCGGGTGTAGTCGCCATACTCGGCGGTGTCGCTCACCGAGTAACGCATGTACTTGAAGCCTCCCTGGAATATGAGGTCTACGATCAGCTTCATCTCATGGAGACACTCGAAGTAGGCCAGCTCCGGCTCGTAGCCCGCTTCCACCAGGGTCTCGAAGGCCGTCTTTATGAGGGCGGTTATGCCCCCGCAGAGCACGTTCTGCTCGCCGAACAGGTCCGTCTCCGTTTCATCCTTGAAGGTCGTTTCCAGCACCCCGGCGCCCGTGCAGCCAATTCCCTTGGCATATGCCAGGGTAATCGGCTTTGCATCGCCGGTGGCATCCTGCTCGATGGCCATCAAGGCCGGGACGCCGATGCCGTCCACGAACATCTCCCGCATACGATGTCCCGGGGCCTTGGGGGCCACCATGGTCACGTTTACGTTGTCCGGGGGAACGATCTGCTTGTAGTGGATGTTGAAGCCGTGCCCGAACATCAGGGTGCTTTGGGGAGCGAGGTTGGGTTGGATGGACTCTCTATACACCCGGCCCTGCACATGGTCGGGAATCAGCACCATCACCACCTCGCTGTCCTTGGTGACCTGCTCCACACCATCCACTTCCAGTCCCGCGTCCTGGGCCTTGGCGCGGCTGGCGCTGGTGGGTGGCAGGCCCACCTTCACCCTCTGCCCATTGTCCTTGAGGCTCAGGGCATGGGCGTGGCCCTGGCTGCCATATCCGATAATGCCGATGGTCTTGTCCTGGAGCGTTTCCAGGTTGGCGTCGTTGTCGTAATAGACGTTGGGCATACTAATAGCACCTCATCCGTACGGCACCTGGGTCTGTTCATGTTCGGCGCCGTTTCTTGTTGGTGTGGGCGTATCGCCCCTGGGCCGTTCAGTCCTGGTTTCAGCTACGCTCCGGGACATGGCGATGCGCCCGGTGCGCATCACCTCTCGTATCCCGAAGGGACGCAGCAGGTTGTACATAGCATCTATCTTGTCTTCACCGCTGGTTATCTCGATGATGAGGGACTGGGGGCCGACATCCACGATGTTGGCCCGGAAGATGTTCACCAGCTGGATGATCTCGCTCCGGGCTGTGGGGGTGGCCCGCACCTTGATCAACGCAACTTCCCTGGCGACTATCTCCTCCTCCACCAGCTCCGACACCTTCACCACGTCGATCAGCTTGTTCAGCTGCTTGGTCACCTGCTCCATGGTGGCAATATCCCCTTCGACCACGAAGGTCATGCGGGAGAGGTTGGGCTGCTCGCTCTGCCCAACGGCCAAGCTGGCGATGTTGAACCCCCGCCGCCGGAACAGGCTTGAAACCCGGTTCAGGACGCCGGGCCGGTCCTGCACCAGCGCAACTATGGTATGGCGTTCGGATGCAGCGCTCATGTGGCTATCCCTTCGTTGCTGGCTTGGAAGGCGGGCTCCTGGCCCGGCTCCTCCAGCATCTGTGCCAAGCTCTCCCCCGCCGGGATCATCGGGAAGACGTTCTCCTCAGGCTCTACGAGGAAGTCCACCACCACCGGCCCCGGCTCCATCATCGCCTGCCGTATTGAGGACTCCACCTGAGACTTGTCGGTAACCCGTATTCCGGGCACCCCGTAGGCCTCCGCCAGCTTCACAAAGTCGGGGTTGTGGGAGTAGCTGGTGGCCGTATAGACCTTGTCGTAGAAGAAGTCCTGCCACTGACGCACCATGCCCAAATACCCGTTGTTCATAATGGCGAACTTGACGTCGATGTTGTTCTCCACGCAGGTCGCCAGGTCGCACAAGGTCATCTGGAACCCGCCGTCCCCGGCGATGGACCAGACCACCTTGTCAGGGGCGCCCACCTTGGCCCCCATGGCCGCCGGCACCTCGAACCCCATGGCGCCCAATCCCCCAGAGGTTATCAGGCTATTGGGGTCCTTGAACCGGCAGTGCTGGGCAGCCCACATCTGGTGCTGGCCCACGCCCGTTACCACCAGGGCCTTCCCGTCGGTTACGTCGGACAGGGTGCGCAGGATGAACTGGGGAAGCATCTGGTCCGTCTCCCGAATCCGGTGCGAGGGATGCTCCACCCGCATATCTTCCACCTGCTGCACCCAATCGGAATGCACCGCCTGCTCCACGTGGGGAAGCAGCGCCTTTAGCACCCGCTTCAGGTCGCCCACGATGGGGACATCGGCCTTAACGTTCTTGCTGATCTCCGACGGGTCAACGTCGATGTGCACCACCTTCGCATTGGGCGCGAAATCGGACAGCCGACCCGTTACCCGGTCATCGAATCGCATCCCTAGGGAGATGAGGACGTCCGCCTGGTCTATGGCCATGCTGGCGTAAGCCATCCCGTGCATGCCCGGCATACCCACGTTCAGGAAGTGGTCCGAGGGGAAGGAGCTTATGCCCAGCAGCGTTGTCACCACAGGGATTTGCGCCTTCTCCGCCAGCTCCAAGACCTCTTCGTAAGCCCTGGAGATGATGATGCCGTGCCCCGCCAGGATCAGCGGCCTCTTGGCTTGGGAAATTAGCTGGGCAGCCTTCTGTATCTGGGCAGGGTGCCCGTCCACCGTTGGCTTGTACCCCGGCAGGTCCACATTGTCCGGGTAGGAGAACTCCGCCTGGTCGTTCAGCAGTACATCCTTGGGGATATCTATGAGGACGGGGCCGGGCCTGCCCGTGTTGGCGATGTAGAATGCCTCCTTGATCGCCTGGGGTATCTCCGCCGCCGACATGATCAAGTAGTTGTGCTTCGTAACAGGCAGGGTGATGCCCGTCATATCCGTTTCCTGGAAGGCATCCTTGCCGATGGCCGCCCTCGGCACCTGCCCGGTGATGGCCACGATGGGGATGGAGTCCATCTGGGCGGTGGCGATGCCCGTTACCAGGTTAGTCGCCCCCGGCCCCGAAGTGGCGATGCACACCCCGACCTTGCCCGTAACCCTGGCGTAGCCGTCGGCGGCCATAGCTGCCGCCTGTTCATGACGCACCAGTATGTGGCGCAGCTGGGGGTATTCGGGCATCGCTCCGTACAACGGCAGGATCGCCCCGCCGGGCAGGCCGAAAGCCACCTCCACCTTCTCCTTGAGAAGGCTTTCGCAGACTAACTGGGCACCTGTGAGCTTCATCGTCTAACCTCGCTGGGCCTTATAAAAAAAGACCCATCCCTAAGGGACGGGTCACTTTCCCGCGGTACCACCCTCGTTCCCGGTGATTTGCATCACCCGAGCACCTCGATGACGTTATCGGTGTCCACCGCCCTTCCCTACCCGGCGAACGCACACGGCGGGCGCTTTCAGGAGGGCCGCTCCGGGGCGAGTTCGGGATTTGGCAGCCGCCGGCCTTTCACCTGTCGCCGGCTCTCTGGGGGCTCTCGGTCCCTACTACTCCCCTTCAGACGCGGAACTATTGACTTGCTTGTACAATTCTAAGCATCCAACAAAGATTTGTAAAGGGTTCCTAGTTGCGTAATCAGAGTTTTGGGTTGCCCGCGCCGGAGCCGGCCCCCGCCTTTCATAGATAGATGTACTGGATCCTCGCTGCCCTGGGCAGCTCAGCTATCTTCGGCGGCGTCAACATCGCAGACCGCATCCTGCTGAGCCGCCACTTTCCCCTGGTGTCCGTCTTCTTCATATGGGAGGGAGTATTCCTCACCATCTCGGGGACGACGGTGCTGCTGGCAGCCGGCATCCCCCAATCGGGGGAGGGCATCCTGCTGGCATACCTGTCGGGGCTCATCTGGGGAGTCGGGCTCATGTGCGTGTTCCTCGGCTTCCGCATGGAGGAGGCATCCAGGGTAGTTGCCATCTACCAGACCTTCCCCGTGTTCGTGTCCATCCTGGCCCTCATCTTCCTGGACGAGGTGCTGAACGCCGGGCAGTGGGCGGGCATCGTGGCCGTGGTGGTGGGGGCGGCCATCATCTCATTCCGGGGTTCGCTCAGGTCCGGGCTGATAAGGTTCAACCGTTCCTTGCCAATACTTGTTGCATCCAGCCTCTTCATCGCATTGGCCATACTCTTAAGCAAGCCCGCCCTGGAGCTGATGCCCGTTTACGATGTCTTCATATTCCGCAGCCTGGGCATGGCGTGCATCTTCCTCACCTTCTTCCGCCCGTCTCGGCTGGCAGGCATTCGCACCTCCCTCAAGAACAGGAAGGCCATGGGCCTATTTGTGCTGGCGGAGCTGGCGGGCAGCAGTTGCGCCCTTACTCTTGTGCTCATAGCCACCGACATGGGACCTGTCTCCCTGGTGTCGTCCCTTCTGGCCACAAGGCCTTTGTTCGTTTTTGCCTATAGCACAATCCTAAGCACACCGAAGCTGAACATAATGGACGAGCCCCTGGAGAAAGAAGTACTGCTGCAGAAAGCCATAGCCGTGGCCACCATTATCGGCGGCGTCTGCATGGTCAGCCTGTGGTAGGGGGGAGGGTGATAGGCCTCCGCTATTCCCACAGAGGGTCAGCCGAGGGTGAAAGCCCATAAACTGACAAGAATCGACACGGAAATCACCCGCATCTGGTAAACTTGAAGCACCACTTTGAGAAGGGTTCATCTCGTGGATGTAGGCGTTGTAACCATTGATTATCTAGAACGTCCAAGAGGGCCGGTACATGATTTCCTGGCCTCCCTGTCATTGGACCCAACTTTAGGGGACTGCGACGATGAATACGAAGCAGAAGACGATTTCGACGGGGAAGATTACGTCTGGTCCCTCAACGCGATAGTCGAGTTCAGCCGCCAATACCTGGACTGGCGAGTTGATCGCTGGGTAACCTCTCGCAACATCGACGCGACCACGAAGTCCGAATTGCGGCACTGGATTGACAACCTACCCTGGAAGAACGACTACATCATGCTGCATATTGGGGACTAGCAATGGTCAGTAAAAAGCAACAACAGCAAGATTGGTACGACCAAGTCCTTCCGTTCATTGACGAAGCCGCGGAACAATACTACCGCGGAAACCAAGACAAAGGATTCCTTCACTGGGCCTTTGCGACCATCTTCACGGTTGGCCACGATATTCAGGACACAGACATAGTGGAATGTACTGCGATAGACGGCCCGGACGATTTTGAGATAGATGGCAGGTATATCCCAGAATTAGATGATGATGCCGTAGTGAATTTGGTGCAGAGCAAACATCGTAGAGCTGGAACAACAATTGGAGTTGCAGAGATAGCCCCATTCATGGAATCAGTAAATCGCATTTTGAACCCCAACGAGGTTGTGGGAAGCCGAAATGAGGAGACAAAGGATTTGCATGATCGCTTAATCAAAATGCTTAAGGAAAGCAATTACGGATGCACCATAAATTTGGTTTGGGTAACCAGTGGCAATCTGAGCCCACAGTCCCGGAAATACGCAGAAGAAAAGGGATCTTGGACAGTAACCAAAGAAATTGACGGCAGTGCATTCGAAGTTAAGGTTACGCTTGAGTGTTGGGACCTCGCGAGGTTGTACCAACAGCACATTACTCAACGAGACAGCGACGACATGTTGACGACTTGTGATGTAGAGTTTCAGCTAGAACCAAGTGCTTACCACCAAACAACAAACATTTATCCTACCCTCTCCATGACAACACCAGTAAGGCAGGTCGTTGAAGCTTTTAGAAAACATGGATACAAGCTATTTCGGCTTAACCCTCGCGGTCCCCTAGGGAACAGAATCAATGCAAACATAAAGCGTACTCTCACAGATCCGACCGATAGGCAACGATTCCACCTGTTGAATAACGGGATTACAGCTATATGCGACTCGTGGAAGTTAGAAAACAATAAGCTGATGGTGAAGAATTTCCAGATCGTTAACGGGTGCCAAACAACAGTGACCATTTGGGACGCTAGGGCAGCCGTTCAGCACGATCCGGACGTGCTGGTAACTGTGAAACTCACCGAGTGTCCTCAGCATTTTGCTCAAGCAATCGCGGACAAGACCAACACACAGGCATCCATGCGGGCTGAAGACTTCATTTCAAACGAGGCCATACAGATTCGTCTTCAGAACGAATTTAATGAGATTGATCCGCCTTGGTTCTACCAGATCAAGCGAGGCGAGTGGAGCAAGATGCTAGGGGGGCAGCACGAAAAAGAGAAGTATAGAGACCCAACAGAAGGATTCAGAAAGTTAACAAGCAAGGAAGTCGCCCAAGCCGCCGTTGCGTTTGCAGGCTTCCCCGGGGAAGCTAAAGATAAGATAAGGGACTTCCTCAACAAGGCGGATGACCTTTCTCCAATCTCGAGGGAGAGCCCGCTTAGCTATCATCGAATTTACACACAGTCCCTTAATGCAAAGCAGCTCCTGCTGCCAGCTGTAGTTCAGAGAAAAGTGTGGAAAAGGGTTGCTGAGGATAAAGAACACGACGACTGGCTGGAATATGCACGGTTTCACATAGTTTGGCTAATAGGGGATATCCTTCGAGAGCACTATAGATTGGGCCAGAGCTTCCTTTTCTCGACCGCCCATTCGGAGTCGATAGTGGCTGTGATAGACCACTCATTCCAGCCTATATATGATATTTCTGTCGCTGCGATTAGGTCCGCACGGCAAACTACAGAAGACCGTGGCGAATATCGAGGGCATCGCGAGTTTTTCCGTACTCCTGCAAATTACCGGGCAATCGAGTCCAACTTAACCAGCGCTCTTCAAATGGCCAAAACGTTCGGAGACCCCACAGCTGGCCTACCAGCGTAGGTTACTCAGGAAAGAAGGTGCGACCATGACCAACGACGCCGGCGCGCTGATGTCCGGGCGGGTGGATGCCGACGGGACCGAAGATGCCATGGAGATGTGCTACCGCAAGGGCTGGACCGACGGCCTGCCCGTGGTGCCCCCCACGGAAGAGAAGGTGCTGCGCTACCTTGAGATCGTGGAGCGCCGCCCCTCGGATATCATCGGCGTCGAGCCGGTGCGCGGGCGAGTCATCACCGCCGAGAAGGTGGCCATAAACGCTGTCATGGCCGGCTGCCTGCCCGAATACATGCCCGTGGTCATCGCCGCCGTGGAGTGCATGGTGCAGCCCCAGTACAACCTCCACGGAAGCTCGGCCAGCACCGGCGGGTCCGCCCCCCTCATCGTCGTCAACGGCCCGGTGCGCCACCGCCTGGGGTTCGCCAGCAGCCACAACATCTTCGGCCCCGGCCCAGACCGCAGGACCAACGCCACCGTGGGCCGCGCCGTCCGCCTGCTCCTCATCAACGTGCTGGAGAACCACCCCGGCGTTCTCGACCGCTCCACCCTGGGACATCCGGGCAAGTACACCTACTGCATCGCCGAGGATGAGGAGAACAGCCCATGGGAGTCTCTGCACGTGGAGCGGGGCTTCTCCCCCGAAGCCAGCACCGTCACCCTGTTCACGTCCCTGGGGCCAACCCAGCTGGAGTCCCGTCCCGCCGGGACCGCCGAGGCGATGCTGACGGGCGCCATCGACAGCATGATGGGCTTTGGCCACGGCCACCGGGAGCTGCTGCTGATGGTCTCCCAGGAGCACGGGGGCTTCTTCAAGGATGCGGGTTGGGACAAGGCCCAGGTGCGGGAGTTCGTGCACCAGCGGGCCCGAAGGTCGGCCTCGGAATGGGCTTCCGTCTACAAGGGGGAGGCGCCCCACCGAGGCTCCGAGGATGCGATGGTCACGGTGCTGCTGGGCCCCGAGTCCCTGGTGCTCCTGGCGGGCGGAGGGCCGGGAGGGCCCTGGTCATGCCTGGTGCCCCGCTGGTCCAAGGGGGTCGGCTCCCACTCGGTCAGCCAAGAGATCGACATGGGGAACCTGTAGCAGGGGGCGAATGCCGGGGCGCGCCCGGTGGTATAATGACGCCAATCTGATGGGAGAGTGACAGCATGGTCATCGAAGCAACTAAGCTGACGATCCTGGACCCTACCGTCGAGGCGATGGCAGACCACACCAACATGGCCCCCAGGCCTGCAGACCTGGACGGCCTGATGGTCGGCCTGCTGGCCAATGGGAAACGCAACTCCGACAAGCTGCTGGAGGCGGTCTATACCCTGCTGGATGAGCGCTACGAGCTGCAGGGCGCCGTGCGGGTGAACAAGGGGGACGCATCCCGTCCCGCCCCGACGCCGGTGGTGGATGAGCTGCTGCGCAAGTGCGACCTGGTGATTACCGCGACAGGTGATTGAGGGTCCTGCAGCTCGTGCAGTGTGCACGATGCCATCACAGTGGAGAAGGCAGGCAAGCCGGCGGCTGCCATATGCACCGAGCCTTTCGTTCCTACGGGACGCTCCATCGCGAAGATTCGTGGGATCGACGGCTATCCCTTTGCGGTTGTGACCCATCCGGTGGGAAGCGTCGAGGACTGGGTGGTCATGGAGCGGGCAAGGCAGGCACTGCCCAAAGTGCTAGAGATACTGCTGACCAAGTAAGCTCCCTCACCCAACCCCTCTCCCCCGTGGGAGAGGGGTCTTTTGCGCGGGCAGGCCCGGACTGCACGCAACGCGGGATGGGAAGGGCAGGATTAGGCTAATATATGGTTAACTTGCCTCAATGGCAGAAGGCTTGATCTCCTTAGAAACATAGTAAAGCCAGAGAGTGCGAGCTGGCTCTAGCGTGCCACGCTTTGAGAGCACAGCTAGGTCAACCAAGAATTGGTAACAGAATGCTGCCTCGGGATCGAAAGGGATCTCCAAGTCGACTAGCTCCGCTTGGATGCCCCTGAACCTGATATCGTCGCTGGGGATGCCTCCCCGGAATACTCCATCGCGAGCGATCCGACCGGCTAACCATCGAATGTCGAGATATATTCGACGGAATCGCTGTTGAGGAGTCTCCTTTCTGTTCGGCAGCGCCAACATAATAACGGACGTAAGTATTAGAGCTGTCCCTACGACCGCTATCACTATCTGAACTATGACTCCTCCTCCTAGGAGGCCGTCCCACCATATGCCGTTTGATAGGTAGCTGGGGACGTTGAAGACGTGCAGGCCCGCACCAAGAACACCAAGACCGAGTTTGCGAGCCGCTTGCATTCTGAGTGTGTTCCTCCCCTCATCATCCTAGAGGTTGTCTCGCCCCATTGTACTGCTACGCCCTCTTGTTATGGTTTAGACTTTCGCTTTCGTGGTTCTGTCATGCCGTTCTCGTTGGTCTGTCTCACTTTTTTTGGGGAGGCTTGTATGCCAGTGCTTTATCCACCCAATTTTCGGGGCAAAACCATGGTTGGTCGTTCGTGGTGAGCCCCCGACGCCCGTCCGTGGTGGGCCCCTCCCCCGTCCGTTCGCCCTGAGGCATTCGAAGGGGAACGGGCGGGCCAAGGCAGGCGCTGCCCAAAGTGCTTGAGATGCTGCTCACCAAGTAAGACCCCTCTCACCCCACCCCATCTCCTCTCCCACTGGGGACCTTGGCTCAGATCCCCGGGGGGCACAAACGCGGGAAGGGCAGGGCAGGATTCAAGGCGCAGTTACGGCTGTCCGTTCCCCTTCGAGTTGCCTCAGGGCGAACGGACAGCCGTCACCTAAGGTTACACAATGGTCCCCCCGCCATTCGTCATTCCTGTGCAAACGGGAATCTGGCGCCCTTCCGTCCGCAGGCGTAGCTAGGTTGCTGCAGGCTTCCTGACCAGTGGCGCCAGCGCGCGGGAGCCGTCCCGAACCCTGAGCCTAGACGTCCAGCTCTTTGACGCTGCGGGCGTGGGTGTTGATGAACTCCTTGCGGGGCCTCACCTCATCGCCCATCAGGTCCGTGAAGGTGTCGTCCGCCTCCATGCCATCCTCGATGGACACCTGAAGCATGGTGCGGGTCTCGGGGTTCATGGTGGTCTCCCACAGCTGGTCCGGGTTCATCTCTCCCAAACCCTTGTACCTCTGCACCATGATGCTGCGTCTGCCGTTCATGGAGGCGACCAGCTTCTCCTTTTGAGGATCGCTAAAAGCGTAGTTCACGTTCTTGCCCGCCTGGACCCGATACAGGGGCGGCTGGGCGATGTATAGATGCCCTCCGTATATCAGGGGGTCCATCCGGCGGAAGAAGAAGGTGAGGAGCAGGGTGCGGATGTGGGAGCCGTCCACATCGGCGTCCGTCATGATGATCACCTTGTGGTACCGCAACTTTTCCAGGTTGAACTCATCGCCCTCCCCTGCTCCCAATGCGGCGATGAGGGCGCGTATCTCCTCGTGGCCCAGTATCTTGTCGGGCTGTCGGAGCACCCGTTCCACGTTCAGGATCTTGCCCTTCAGGGGCAGGATGGCCTGGAAACGGCGGTCCCGCCCCATCTTTGCGGAGCCTCCGGCGGACTCGCCCTCTACCACGTAAATTTCGGATAGTTCGGGGTTGCGCTCTGAGCAGTCGGCCAGCTTGCCGGGCAGGGAGGAGCCGTCCAGGGCGTTCTTGCGGATTACCAGCTCCCGGGCCTTCTTGGCCGCTTCCCTGGCCTTCTGGGCCGTCATGCAGTTCTCGATGATCCTCTTGCCCTCGGTGAGATGCTCCTCCAGGTACTGGGTGAGGGCCTCGCCGACCAGGGTCTCCACGATGCTCTTGACCTCGGCGTTCCCCAGCTTGGTCTTGGTCTGCCCCTCGAACTGGGGGTCCGTCAGCTTCAGGCTGATCACGGCGGTGAGGCCCTCCCGGACATCTTCGCCCGCCAGGTTCGCCTGGTCGTCCTTGAGGAGCTTCTGCTTGCGCCCGTAGTCGTTGATCACCCTCGTAAGGGCTGTCCTGAAGCCCGTGAGGTGGGTGCCTCCCTCTTCGGTGGGGATGCAGTTGGCGAAGGAGAGCACATGTTCGTTGTAACCGTCGTTGTACTGGATCGCCGCCTCTACGATGGTGTCGTCCGCAGCCTTCTGCATGTAGAAGGGTTTTTCCTGGAGCACCTTGCGATGGCTGTTGATGCTCCTTACCAGGCTGGCAAGGCCGCCATCGAAATAGTAGCTGCGCTTGATGTCCCCTTCCCGCTCTTCCTCATGCCAGTAGCTGGTAAAGTGGACCTCTAGCCCCTTGTTCAGGTAGGCGATCTCCTTGAAGTGGGCTGTCAGCACATCGAAGTCGTAGACGATGTCCGTGAATATCTCCCCGTCGGGCAGGAAGCGTATAGAGGTGCCGGACAATGAGGGTTGGTCGGCCGCCTGGCGTTCTTTGCGCATTTCTCCGGTGCTGGCCCCCCGGCAGTACTCCTGGGTAGCCACGACCCCATCCCGCCGTACCTCAACCACCATGTTGGAAGATAGGGCGTTGACCACCGACGCCCCGACGCCATGCAGACCGCCGGATACCTTGTAGGCCCCGCCTCCGAATTTCGCCCCGGCGTGGAGGGTTGTCATCACCGTTTCCAGGGCGGTAAGCCCGGTTGTGGGGTGGATGTCTATGGGTATGCCCCGGCCGTCGTCAAAAACATAGACGACGCCATCTCTCTGGATGGTTATGTCAACACCGGAGCAGTAGCCGGCCATAGCCTCATCGACGCTGTTGTCCACAATCTCGTAAACCAGGTGATGAAGGCCCCTCTGGTCGGTGCTTCCAATGTACATTCCAGGTCTTCGGCGCACAGCTTCCAAGCCCTGAAGAACCTGGATGTCCTTTGCCGTGTATTTAACCGTCATCTTCCACCACTTCCCTTCAGCAGTTGACCGCCGCTGCCGACCCTTGCCTTGTTTGACCCAAGAGCATGCCTTGTGCGGGCAGGTCGGCGGAACGTTTGTTGACGCATGTGCTCATGCTGGTCGAGGTATAGTTAAATTATACCATCTTGGACATGGATATGTCGTATCTACGCAGCTTGGATTTTTTGGCAAATCCAATGCAGATTATGACAATACGATGGGGATGCTCTCCCCGGAGTGTATAATCATCCACTATATCTGCTGGGAATCCACCTTCAACCCGCCGATATTCAACCTGAAAGAATCGACCATCATTGAATCTGCGAGCTTGGTTACCGGGGTCAGGGACAAAGGGCATCTACTACGGCTGGAAAGTGGCCGCTGCATCATGCTTCATGATGTTCTTTGCCAGCGGCATCTTCTTCAGGGGATTCTCGGTCTTCTTCGTTCCTCTGAGGGACTCTCTGCGCCTGACCAACTTCCAGACCTCGCTGGTCTTCTCCATATCCCGGGCTGAAGGCGGCCTGGAAGGTCCCGCGGCGGGATACCTGATCGACAAGTTTGGGAACCGGCTGCTGGCAGTCCTGGGCATCATCATTGCGGGGATCGGCTACCTGTTGTTTGCCAGGGTGGACGACTTCATCTCCTTTGCCCTGGTGTACCTTGGAATGATATCCCTGGGCGCCAGCGTCTCCTTCCAGCACGCCATCTTTGCGGGACTGAACATGTGGTTCATCCGCAATCGGGCCTTGGCATTGTCCCTGCTCGCCTCATCAGCCGCCCTGGGGGGCGTTGTGCTCATTCCCATATTGACCCTGTTGATCGCCCGCGCGGGATGGGAGTGGGCTTCATTCATGTCAGGCTTGATATTCCTCGGGGTGGTGCTGCCCTTCACCCTTGTGATCAGGACCTCTCCCGAAAGCATAGGACTGCTTCCCGACGGCGATGACCCTGCCTCCGGCCCCCAACCCGCGAGGGAGCAGGGGGCTTCCGGCAGCCGACCCGCCATCGATCCGAGAGACTTCAGCATCTCGGAGGCATTACGGACCAGCACATACTGGCTGCTGCTGCTCGGCATGGTGCTGCGCCAGCTCGCCGTCATGGGCATCTTGGTCAATCTCCAGCCTATACTCATCTGGAAGGGAGCCAGCCTGGAGACCGCCGGCTATCTGATCGCCCTGATGCTGGCGACCAACGTGGTCGCCAGGGTTGCCATCGGCTGGGCGTCCGACCGGTGGCCCAAGCCACCCATAATGACCCTCTGCGCGGTCGTCGGTTCCCTGGCTTGTCTGCTGATTCTCATGGGATCGTGGGACACCTCTCCCTGGGCCATAGTGCTGTACCTGGTGTTCACGGGTATCGGGGAGAGCGTGGGCATCATCGGCTGGGCAGCTTTGGGAGACTATTACGGGCGTCGCAAGTTCGCCAGCCTGAGGGGAATCATCACCTTCTCCCAAAGCGGTGTGCTGGTGGGTTCTCCGATGTTCGTCGGCTGGTGGGCCGACCATACCGGGGGAGACTACAGCTTCCCCCTGATGCTGTGCCTGGTGTTTATCGGGACCGCGGCAGTCTGCTTTGCACTGATGCGAAAGCCCGCTCGCAGGTCGGCGACCGTCTAGCGGCCGGGAACAGCAAGGGCGGGCAGCCTACAGGCCGAACTTCAGGGCCGCCTGGCGAAACCCTTCCAACGACCCTTCCAGCACCCGGTCCTCGACGCAGTAGGAGATGCGGAAGAATCCCGGGGAACCGAAGGTGCGTCCCGGTACAACGAGCACATTCCAGGACTGTAGCTCCTCTACAAATGCCTCTTCATCTTCCACGGGGGACCGGGGGAACAGGTAGAAGGCTCCCTGGGGTTTGAAGCAGGAGTAACCCATCCCCACCAGCTCACCATATAGGAAGTCCCGCTTGCGCTGATAGTCGGCTACATCCACGGAGATCCCCTGAAGCTCCCGCACGGCATGCTGCATGAGGGCGGGAGCGTTGACGAATCCCAGGATGCGGTTGCAGAAGACAAGCCCGTCCACCAGCTCGCGGCGGCTCTCGTAAGCCGGATTGACCGCGATGTGTCCGATCCTCTCGCCGGGCAGCGCCAGGTCCTTGGCGTGGGAGTGGACCGTTATAGTGGGGCCGTAGTAGGGAAAGACGTGGGGGTAGCTGAGGCCATCGTAGAGCAGCTGCCTGTATGGCTCGTCGCTGACCAGGAAGATCTCGGTGCCAAAACGGCTGCTCTTCTCTTCCAGCAGGGCGCAGAGAGCGGAAATCCGCTCTGCCGAGTACACAGCCCCGGAAGGATTGTTGGGTGAGTTTATCAGCACCGCCCTTGTCTTGGGCGATACCAGGGACTCCAGGGCCGCCAGGTCCGGCTGAAAGTCTGCATCGGTGGGGACCACCACAGGGATGCCGTTGTGATTATCGGCATAGTAGCGGTACTCGACGAAGTAAGGGGCGAAGAAGAGCACCTCGTCGCCAGGGTCGATGATAGTCTTCAGGACGACGTTGAGGGCAGCCGCAGCCCCGCAGGTCATGACCACATCTTCCAGGGAGAAGGCGATGCCGGTTTCGGCCGTGAGTCCCTCGGCGACAGCCCTTCGGGTGTCGTTGTAGCCCGCGTTGGGCATGTAACGGTGCATTCCGGGCCGGGGTTCCCGCGCCAGCTCCCTTAGCACCTGGCGAAACCTGTCCGGCGGCTCGGCAACCGGGTTCCCCAAGGAGAGATCGAACACCTTATCCTCGCCGTGTTGGGCCTTGAGGGCGATACCCGCTTCGAACATCTTGCGGATGGCGCTCCCCTCCCCCGCCAGCCCACGTATCTTGGATGAAATTGCCATGTGTCCCCCTGGTTACGAGGATGCGCTGCCCAGGGTCATTAGAAGCTGATTGCGGGTTTCCACCGAGGTTGGGTGGACCAGGCTTCCCTGCCGGAAGAGCGCGGCCAGCTCTCGGTCCAGGAAGTCCAGCACCGCCTTGTCCAGGCTGCTCTCCGCCAACTCCGCAAGCTGGGGCAGGTATGGGTAGCGGTCTATCTTCTTGGGGTCCAGCTTGTCCGACAGGAAGACCACCTTGCCGGCAGCATCCAGTCCAGGGTGGGCGGTGCTGTGCCAGTAGATGGCTTCATGGATGCTGTCATCGTCCAGTCCCTCCTGCTGTCGCAGTATCTCCGCCGCGACGGGGCCATGCAGGAGAATGGGCACCCGCTCTTCCACGGGATGAATGGGCACCTTCAGCTCCCTCGCCATCCTCAGCAGCTCCTCGCCCTTCATCGCACGGGCCAGATCGTGGGCCAAGGCCCCCAGCCTTGTCGTCTCCTCATCGACGCCGTGATGCCGCGCAAGGTGTTCGGCCACGGACACAACACGGGAGATATGCTGCTGCAGACCCCTGGGCAAAAGGCTGACCTTCTGCTCCAGCAGATCCTGAAGACCTGCCATCACCGCCGGCTGGTGCCCACGGGCGACAGAGGTTCCCCGCCGAGGAGGTGCACATGGGTGTGCTCCACCGTCTGGCCCGCATCGGGACCCTGGTTTATCGCGAGACGGTACCCGCCAATGGTGACCCCCTCCCGCCGCGCCATCTCCTCGGCCACCATGAAGATGTGGCCCATCATCTGCTCTTGGCCTGGCCCGACATAGGCCAGGGAAGCCATGTGATGGAGGGGGAGGATCAGCAGATGCACCGGGGCTTGGGGTTGTACATCCCTGATCACGAAGACACGATCATCCCTGTAGATGATCTGACCCGGCGGTTCCTCCCTGGCTATCCTGCAGAAGATGCAGTCCCTAGTAACCATGCGGCCTCCTAAGCTACCTCCACCACCATTTCCACTTCGATGCAAGAGTTCCCGGCAGGACAGGCGATACCCACTGCGGAGCGGGCGTGTCGTCCCCGCTCGCCGTACAGCTCCACGAAGACGTCGGAAGCGCCGTTGGCCACGCTGGGGGCATCGTAGAAATCTTCCGCCGTGTTCACCATGCACAGCAGCTTTACTATCTGCCTTACATCGTCCAGGTCGCCTATGCACTCTTTGAGGGATGCCAGCAGGTTTATGGCGGCTTGACGGGCGCCTTGATAAGCTTCTTCCACGGTAACGTCCCGGCCCACCTTCCCCAAGACTCTCCGGCCATCGGGATAGTTGGCGGTGCTGCCCGAGACGTACACGATGTTTCCGGTGCGCATAGCATAGACCCTGTTGGCGCGCACGGGACGAGCAGTGGGCATCTCCATGCCCAGCTCTTCCATTCGCTTTTCGATCCGCATTTAGCCCTTCCTTCCCGGCAAATTAGATGCCCAATGCTTGGCCGACCAGGTCCTCATGGTACCCCGGACCGCCGTAGAGGGACTCCTGGGCCTTCGCTCTGCGTGTGTACAGCTGGAGGTCGTGGTCCCAGGTGAAGCCGATGGCGCCGTGGCACTGGTGGGCCAGGGAACAGACCCGCTGGTAGGAGCGGCTGGTCCAAGCCTTGGCCATCGAAATTTCTCTGTCCGCGGCACCATCCTCGGTAAGCTTCCAGGCTGCCTGGTAGGCAACGTAACGGCAGCATTCGACTTCCGTAGCCATGTTCGCGCAGTGGTGCTGTACTGCCTGAAAGCTGCCCACGGGACGACCGAACTGCACCCGCTGCTTGGCGTAGCCGACCGTCAAATCCAGCACAGCCTCGGCGCCCCCCAGCATCTCCAGGGACTTCGCTGCCGTCGCCCTCTTCAGGGTGCGCTCCAACAGAGGCCAACCCTTGCCCTCCAGCCCCAGAAGCGCCGCTTCGGGCACTTCCACGCCAGCAAGCACCACCTCACACTGCTTGTCGCCCGCCAGCGTCCGCATGGGCCTGATGGCGATGCCTGCAAGGCTCGACGGTACGAGGAAGCAGCTTATGCCGTCGGCGGGGTCGGAGCTTTCCGATGTTCGGGCAGCGACGAGAAACACGTCGGCAATCTGACCATCGGGCACGAACAGCTTCGCGCCATCGATGATGTATCCATCCCCGGACCGGCGGGCGCTGGCCTTTACTCCCCAAGGCTCATAAGTGGCGCTGTCCTCGACCAAGGCCAAGGCCACGGTAGTTCGGCCCTCGCAAATCGGCGGGATGTACTCGCGCTTCTGACCTTCGGTACCACCATCCATGATCGTCAGGCCTCCCAGCACAACGGTGGAGAAGAAAGGCCCTGGCAACAGCGCCCTTCCCATCTCCTCCAGGAGAACGGCCAGGTCCATGAAGTCCCCGCCGGTGCCGCCGTGCTCCTCGGGGAAGGCAAGACCGCACCATCCCAGGGCTGACATCTGCCTCCACACCTGCTCGGGATGGCCTCTCTCATCCTCTTCCATCTGGCGGACCAGGGCAGGGGGACATTCGCTCTCCAGGAATTCCCGGGCGCTGCTTTTCAGCATCTGCTGAGTTTCGGTAAGCCCTAAGTCCATGGAAATCTCCTCATCTTCTCCCTTGGTCCCTACCTTGCATCCTTGTCGTTCTGCCATAAGCCCAAGGGATTGCCCTCGGAGTCCACGCATTGGGCATTGTATCCGACGTAAGGAATAGCCGTCTTGCCTACGACGACCCTGCCCCCCAGCTCTCCCACCCTAGCCAGCGCTTCATCAATAGAGTCCACGGTGTAGTAGTTGACGTTGGTCTGGTCCGGGCCGGTTCGTTGAATGAGGCCCCCCAGCGCATCCCCTTCGGCAGCGCGTATCACCCAGTACTCCATGTTGGGCGCCGGTACCTTCTTAAAAGACCAGCCGAACAGACCTCCGTAGAACCTTTCGGCCCTGTCGGACTCGTTGATGGGTATATCGAAGTGCACCTCTTGGGGCATTGCTGTCCTCCCTGCGGGACTATGATTTGGAGTTCTCGGAGAATCCCATGTTCAGACAGGATGGCCCTGCCGGGCCGGAAGTCTGCCAGTCTTGTCGAAACTATAGACCTTGCGAAGGGGGGTTGGAGGCCCCTTGACGATTACCCTCGGGGCAGGCCCAGTCCCCTGGAGGCGATTATGTTGCGCTGAACCTCCGATGTGCCGGCCGCCACGGTGTGGGAGAAGGAGTGCATCCAGTCCTCAGGCACCCGACCCTTGAGGGGCGCCCAGGCATCTCCATCGCGGAGCTGGCCGTAAAGACCCAGGATCTCAAGGCAGGATGCGGTTACTCGCTGCAAGGTCTCCGAGCCGAACACCTTGCTCATTGACGCCTCTTTGTTGGGCACCATCCCTTCTCCCTGCATCCAGGCCACGCCGTATGCAAGCAGCCTTGCCGTTTCCGATTCTATATGACGTTCGATGAGCAGGTTGCGGACGCGGGGGTCGGAAACCAATGTTCCCCCGTTGGCCTTGGTGTTTTTCGCATACTCCGTCACATCCGAAAGGATGCGCCGGGATATGGCCGAATAGTCGATCCCCGACCGCTCGAAGTCCAGAAGGGTAACGCCAACGTACCAGCCCCTGTTTTCTTCACCGACCAGGTTACGCTTGGGAACGCGGACATTGTCGAAGAACACCTGGTTGAAGTCATGACCGCCCGTCATGTTGTGGACAGGCTGCACGGTTACGCCGGGGGTCTTCATATCCACCAGGATGAAGCTGATTCCCCGGTGCTTGGGGGCATCGGTATCGGTGCGGGCCAGCAGCATGATCCAGTCGGCCCTGTGGGCCATGGTCGTCCATATTTTGCTGCCATTGATCACGTAGTCATCGCCATCGGCGACAGCCCGCGTTTGCAGGGAGGCCAGATCGGACCCCGACCCCGGTTCGCTGTAGCCCTGGCACCACTGCACTTCCCCCTTAGCCACGGGAAGAAGGAACTCCTTCTTCTGCTCCTCTGTTCCGTAGATCATGAGGGTCGGGGCCAACATTCGGACGCCGAAGATATCCCGTCCAGGAGCGCGGTTGTAGGACATCTCCTCGTTGAACAAAGCCGAGCGCACGGGAGAAGTCCCTTGCCCGCCATACTCCTCGGGCCAGTGCATGGTCAGCCAGCCCTTGTCAGCCAGCTTCCCGCGCAGGTCCTTGGTGAAGTCCCAATCATCATCCTCAGCCCAACGCCCCCTTCCCTCCCATCCCGGAGGCAACTCTTGGCCAAGAAACTGCAATAGGGATGTGCGGAAGTCTTCGTCAGCAGAGGATAGCCGAAAATCCATGGTGTTGCGCCTCCTGGGGACGGAAACAAAGGACCGAGAGCTCGGATGGACCCGAGGCAGCTACCTAGCTGCCAACTGCCACGCAGGTAACGGTACGTACAACACCGCTGATGGTGTGTATCTTTTCGGTGACCAGGGACCCCATCACGTTGATGTCGGGGGTGTCTATCACTGCAATCACATCGTAAGGGCCTGTGACCACGCTGACCGACTGCATGCCGCCAACTTTGTTCAGCACGTCAGCCACCTCACGAGTCTTTCCAACAGCGGTTTCGATCAGAATGAATGCCTTGGTTGTCACACCAGACCTCCTTCGAAGAGCTGCCTTCCATTTGCATCGCCTTCTCGGAGCTGGGAAGCCACGGCAGCAGGTTCGGTTGGGTTTTGACACATGATAAGACGCAGGTAGTAGAGTGTCAATCAGCTTCAGCGAGCGGTGATATAATGCCGCCCGGACGGTGCATATGGACCTGCTGCGAAGGGGCGCCAGCCAGCTTGGCCTCACCCTAACCCCAAAACAGGAAGGGCAGTTTGAGGGCTTTTACCAGGAGTTGGCAGCCTGGAACCTCAAGATGAACCTGACTGCTATAGTCGAGTACGAGGACGTTCAGGTAAGGCACTTCCTCGATTCTCTGACCCCCTCTCTCGCCGTCGGCGATCGTCTTTCCCGCGGTGGGGCCCTCCTGGATGTGGGCGCCGGAGGGGGGTTCCCCGGAATCCCTCTCAAGATAATGTACCCAGAGGTCAAGCTTACCTTGCTGGAATCTGTTGCCAAGAAGTGCACCTTTCTTCAGCACATCATCTCCGATCTGGAGCTGGACAACACAGATATTCACATCGGGCGGGCCGAGGACGGCGCCATTAGTCCCATCCTGCGCGAAGCCTTCGATGTCGTGGTATCAAGGGGGGTGGCCCCTATGCGCATCCTCACGGAACTCACCCTGCCATATTGCCGCCAAGGGGGGACCACCGCGGTACTCAAGAAGGGTGCCATAGAACCGGAAGTGAGCAGCTCCCTCCACGCAATGAAAGTGCTGGGAGGAGAGCTGCGGCAGGTTGTTCCAGTGGAAGGCATCGATGGGTTGGAAGATGACCGGGTCCTGGTGGTGGTGGACAAAGTGCGGCCTACCCCTGCCAAGTACCCCAGACGCCCCGGTCTGCCTCGGAAGCACCCGTTATAGGTCGGAGGCCAGCATATTCCCAGGACACTATAAGTTGCTCTATACCGCCAGCTTCTACGATCCCCAGGACTGGGTTGGACAGTGCTTTCGCATCTCCCGCGGGCATCCACGGGGCAGACGTGTGCAGTGGGAGCCGCTGCCTTTCTTCTACCCTGAACGGGCCCTGGTCCGCGCCTACCGAAGTGGGGAGTTGGACTTTACGGGCTACACACCTTGCTACCTGGACTACCTGGAGCGCATCTATGCATCCACAGCGTCAATGCGCCAATGGATACACGGCGAAATGCCAAAGCTTGGCGATGTTACGTTGCTTTGTTTCGAGCGCCACGATGCGCCTTGCCATAGAAGGCTGTTGGCTGGCTGGCTGGCCGGAAAATGCCCGGATTTGCAGATAGGCTGGCTCAGGTGAACATGGCTGATAAGTCCCAATCGGATCCCTCTCCAACAAACACGATGCACACAATGCAGTGGAATTCATGACCCTCTCTCTAAAGCTGTCCAGATTGGCGGCTTTTGCCGGGGTGGGCCTGATTTGGACTGCAGCGGCTTGCGCCAGCCCGGGCGGGCTTACCGAGGTTCCTTCAATCGGAGCTGAGTTTGTGACACCGACCACACAGTCAGGGATTGCCGAGCTACCGACGCCTTCCACTGCTGCCCCTACACCGACCTACTCATCCAGCCCGGCGCCGGAGGAAACTCCTTCCAGCCAGAGTGCAGAGGCTACCCAGCCTTCCTCATCCGTTGGCATTGACCTCGAAGTTAGAACTGTCCAGTCACCTACCCCTGAACCGACCGCAACTGACACGCCCACACTTTCCGCAACCACTGCCCCAAGCCCTCGACCGACTGACGCACCCACAGCCACAACCGAACCTATGAAGGAACCTACTGCCACACCTGAACCTGCGGAGGAACCCACAGCCACACCTGAAGCTACGGAGGAACCCACAGCCACACCCGAACCTACGGAGGAACCCACAGCCACACCCGAACCTACGGAGGCACCCACAGCCACACCCGAACCGACGGAGGCACCCACGGCCACACCCGAACCGACGGAGGCACCCACGGCCACGCCTGAACCGACTGATGTTCCCGATATACGCACCGACGTGCGGATCGTCTGCATACTATTCGATGGAGAGGTGCCTCGGTCGGAGGCCGACGAGTACGTGGAGATAGCTAACTTCGGCCCAGCCCTGAACCTTGCCGGATGGGTGCTGAAGGACAGGGATGACAGGAATCAGGAGTTCACCTTCCCCAACTACTCTCTTGGCTCCGGGGAAACGGTCCGCATTTATACAAACCAGATCCATTCCCAGTGGGGAGGGTTCAGTTTTGGGTCGGGGTCCTCCTTGTGGAACAACTCGGAAGCTGATACAGCAGTCCTGCTGGATTCAGGAGGCAGGCTGGTGTCTAGGGCTACTTACGACACAGGAAGTCCGCCAGGGTGCGGCAACTAGCGATGCCCGGTACTGCGGACATGCTTAGTCGATGGCAGCCCCTGCGGCCTTGTTTACGTTCCATAGCGACTTGGTTATAATCCGACATAAGAACTTCCCGTTGGGAGGAGGATTGTTATGGATATAGCCGACACCAAGATAGAGGCTGGTGCAGTCTGCTTTGGGATCCAGTACCGGGACAACCGGGACGCCGCCAACTCCGACCAGGGCGTTTCCATACAGGTCGTTGGCAGCCAGGGTGGGGAAGAGGTAGAGCTGCTCCGCTTCGACTGCTTCGACCAGAACCCCCATTACCACTACGGCCCCGCAAACAAGAACGAGCGCATCTTCATGGACAAGACCACCACGGGAAATCCCCTGGGTTGGACACTGAAGCAGCTAAGGACCCGCCTTCCTCAAATGATCCAACGAGCGGGATATGAAGATATCGCCGAAAGCCTGGACACTGACCTGGTAGCTTCCAAGCTTGACGAGCTGGAGGCATGCGGCCGGGAGCTGGCTGCCAAAGAGAGAAAAACGGTAGTACACAATCGCGGTGATGAAGTTATCGAGGCGGGAAACGTAAAGTTCGGCTTGGAGTTCAGAGAGATTCCCCGGATTAGCGACCGCGGTCTCGCCATCCATGTGCTGAGCGACGTGGCAGGCCAGGAGATCGAGCTCCTTGCTTTCGACTGCTTCGAGAACCGCCCCCACTACCACTACGGGACCAGGAACAAGGACATCCGGTATGCTTGGGACAAGACCGTGGCGCCGGACCCCCTGAAGTGGACCCTGGACCAGTTCAAGGAAGGGAAGCTCCCCTCCATGGTGCGCCGGGCAGGTTATCCTGCCGTGGCTGATGCAATGGACGCCAACTTGGTTGTCACCACGGTTGCCGGAGAGGTGGAGCCCCGCGCCCTGGCCATCCGGGCCGCCAACGCCAAATAGCAGCCCGTAGAACCGCATAGGAAGGCTGAAGGAAGCGGCCCTGCAGACCAACTGGCAGCTTCTGGGATGGCTACTCTTCCTCGCATGCAGTTGTCTGTTCATCATCGGCAGCTTGATAGCCGGGGACATCTGGACGTTGGCAGCCAGTGTAGTGTTTCTCCTGGGATGCCCGGCTTTCCTGGCGCCCTATCTCCGCAGCAGGGAAAAACCCAAGCGTTAGACAGGAGCTAAGTCTCCCTGTTGAGCATCTTGCGCAACCCCCCGGACGGAACACAACCAAGCAGTTGGACGGCGATTTTCAAGGCCCAACTACGGCTATAGGTTCGCCCCGAGGAAAACCGAAGGGCCTGTCCTGAGCCGAGTGGAAGGGCGAACGTAGGGGCCGGACACCGGGTTACGCAAAGGTCCACCGGGGGAGGAGGAGTTGACTATGGCCGATGCCCGGCCCAGTGCCTGGAAAGAAGACCGGATTCCCGTCGGCGGCTCTGAAGTGCAGCTGCTGAGAATCGGAAGCGGGGAACCGCTCCTCATCCTGCACGGCTCCGGGGGTAACCGCGCCTACCTGATGTACCAGGAAGAGCTGGGAAAGCACTATGAAGTACTGGCCCCGTCCCATCCCGGCTTCGGAACATCGGACCGTCCACCATGGCTGGAGACAGTTCCCGACACCGCCTGCTTTTACCTTTGGATGCTGGAAGAGATGGGCTTGGAGGGCATCAACGTCATCGGATTCTCCCTGGGCGGCTGGATCGCCGCCGAGATGTCCGTGATGTGCCCCAAGGTGTTCAATCGCCTCGTCCTGGTGGGCTCCGCCGGGCTGAAACCATCCACCGCCCAGATGACCGACATCTTCCTCATCTCCGGCCCCCAGGTGCTGGAGAAGATGTTTTTCGATGCCAAGCAGTCCCCGGAGTACGACAAGTTCTTTGGCGCCGAGCCTGATCCTGAGCATCGGGAATTGGCGGAGAGGAACCGGGAGATGGCGGCCCGCCTGACCTGGAAACCCTATATGCACGACCCCCGGCTCATCGGCCTAATGCCCAGGATCAAGTCCAGGGTCCTGCTGCTATGGGGGCGTCAGGATGCCCTCATACCCCTGGAATGCGGGGAGATTTACCAGTCAGTCCTGCCCAATGCCCAGCTTAGGGTGATCGAGGAGTGCGGTCATTCTCCCCAGTACGAGAAGCCCATGGAGTTCAACAACCTGGTGTTGGACTTCCTGCGGGAGGAGTAGACGCCGGGCCCTCACCCACCAAGGCAGACTAAAACCCTGGCGGGCGCCGGTCTACCCACGGACGGGCGGACTCGAAGGCAGCGCTGGCCCTCAACACCGTGGCTTCCGCACCCTGCTTTCCCACGATGTGCAAGCCAATGGGCATACCGTCCGAAGAGAAACCGCAGGGAATGCTGGCGGCGGTCTGCCCCGTCATGTTGATGGGAAAGGTGAAGGGAATGTAACCCCACCACGGGTCCACCTGCCGGCCCGCTATCTCGGTAGGATGCTCCTCCACGGGAAAGGCGGGAACAGCCATCGTCGGGCTGAGAAGCAGGTCATAGTCCTCAAAGAAGGATTCCATCCGGCTTCTCAGCTGCACCGTCCTCAGGAGGGCCCTTGAGTAGTCCGAGGATGTGCGCCCCAATCCGTGCTCGATGGTCTTTACGGCATAGTGGGTAAGCTCATCCCGGCGGTCCTCAAGAAGATGGCCGTAGGAAGTGGCGCCCGCGACGCTGAACAGGTCCCAAAATGCCGGGAACGGATCATCCAAGACCAGACCAGGCTCCTCCACGACGCAGCCCAGCTCCTCAAACACCTTGGCCGCGCTGGATGTTGCCGCCAGCACCTCTTCGTCCACGGGGGCGTACCCGAAATCCGGGCTCCATGCTACCCTGAGACCCCGAACCCCGTCATCAAGGCCGCTGACGAAATCGGGCGGGGTCTCTCGTATGCAGGTTGGGTCCCGGCTGTCGGGGCCGGCCAATAGCTGCAGCAACTGGGCGCTCTCCAGGACCGTCCTGCTCATCGGGCCCGATTGGGAATGGGTGTTATAAGCAGGCCTTCCCACACCTCCGTAGCGCGGCACCCTTCCCTGGGTCGGTTTGATCCCAAAGGTGCCGGTGAAGCTGCAGGGAATGCGTATGGAACCCCCGCCATCGCTTCCCGTGGCAATGGCGCACAGCCCGGCCACAAGGGCGGCCCCTGCCCCGCCGCTGGAGCCTCCGGCCGTCCGTTCTACATTCCAGGGATTGCGGCAGTGGTCCCCCAGGCGGTTTTCGGTGGTGCCCGACATTCCGAACTCGGGAGTGTTGGTTTTTCCCAGGACTATTGCGCCCGCCTCCCTTACCCGCTCCACCGCCACCGAGTCCTGCTCCGGGAGATGTTCCCGGAAGAGCAGGCTGCCCATGGTCGAGGTCACACCCCTGGTGGTCTCCAGGTCCTTGATGGATATGGGAATGCCGTGGAGGATACCCCGATGGCGTCCCTGGGCCAGCTCCTCCTGGGCCTCGCGGGCGGAGCGCATTGCAAGGTCGCCGGATACAGTAAGGTAGGCGTTCAACTGGGGGTTATGGGCTTCTATTCGCCTGAGGAACATTTCCGTAAGCTCGGGAACGGAAACGCTCCCGTCATCGATCAGCTTACGGAGATTGGGAACGGATGCAAAGGCCAGTTCGTCATCGGACATGTGCCACTTCCACCATTAGGATGTGCGCTTGGGGGCTGCTGCAAGGGGAAAAACCCGGTTCCCACATAGTGTTGGCTTGAGCCGAATGGTAGTTAAGGGGCCAGCCGGTGTCAAGGAACGGGCCGGGAATACACGAGGCTAGCCGATCGCCAGAGGGAGGTGCTAGCTTCCAGCGGCTTCCCTGAGATCGGGGAGACCTTCCAAGGGCAGGACCTCGCCCGTCTTCTCGAAGCGCTGGATGATATCCCGGAGGTCTTGGGGCATGGGCCGCTTGGAGGCTGTCGCAGTATCGTATCCCACATAGACCACCTCTGTTGACGCAACCAGCTTGTCCGAGTCCTGGTGATGTATCTCGGTTTCGATGGTGAAGCTGGTGTTGCCGATGTGGGACACTCTTACGTACAAGTCCAGGATGTCATCCACAGCCGCCGGGGACTTGAACTCCATGGCGGCTTTCACCACCGCGGAATCGAAGTAGCCCTTACGAGCAATGCCGTAGATGCTGAACCCCAGGTTGCGAAAGTAGTCGGCCTGCCCAACCTCCAGGTAGTCCATGTAGGAGCCGTTATACACGATACCCTGGGCATCGCACTCCGGCCACCGTACCCGCAGACTTGTCTGAAACCTGAAATCGCCCTTGGCCATACCGTTCTCCCTCAGTGGATCCTTCAATCGACCTGGCGTTGCCGCCAGTCGTCTCCGGGGATGATGCGCAGCATGAACTGGTCGAACAGGGGCACTGTGAAAGCGGTATCCCCATGGCTGGGGCTCCAGATCATGCCCTTGGCGATCAGTTGGGCGCGGGTAGGGGCCAAAGAACTTACGGAGCGACCCACCGACTGGGCAATGTCGCCTGAGCGATGGGGCCCGCCGCCCAGCTGGGCCATGCCTCTCAAGTAAATCTTCTCGTTGGGTGTAAGCCGGTCGAACCTTACCCTGAAGAAGCTCTCGTCCAATCCGGCTACGGCCAGAATGGAGGCAGTTTCTACACAGGAGGCAGCTATGGGAGAGCTTTCGGCCACATCCCACAGGCGTTTCCCCCACTCTTGAAGGAAGTAGGGATAGCCCTGGGTACGCGTGACGATCAGTTCAAGGGCGTGGGGATCTATCTCGACCCCCTCATCCCTGGCCGGCTTCGCGATGGCGCGCCTGGCATCCTCCTCGGACAGGGCTGCAATCTCCTGGAAATCGAAGAGCCTTTCTGCGTAGGACTTTGCCTTTCCCATGTGCCCCCGTACCTGGGGCAGACCGGCCCCGACCATGGTTATGGGGAGCCGCCTCTGCGCAGACCGATGCAATGCCGTAATCAAGGCAGCCAGCTCACTCTCCTTCACGTACTGAAGCTCGTCGATGAAGAGCACTACACCGGTGCCATCTGCCTTGGCCGCCTCTCCTACGACTTCCAACAGATCTTGCAGGTCGGTCTCCAGGTCTCCGTTATCCGCCAAACCAGGCTCCGGTTCAAGGTCCAGACCGACTTCGATATCCTCATACTTCACCTTCAAGGCCTTCACAAAGCCGGCGAGGCCCCTTAGCGCACGCTGGGCAAGCGACCTCGCCCGTTCCCGGCTTGAAAGCTTCAACAAGGCAAGGCGCAGCTGGGGCGCCAGGATGGACGGAAGGGAACGGCCCTCGGGGGCCTCCATGCTCAGGGTGCGAATGCCCCCTGCCTCCGCGTCTTCCCGGATGCGGTCCAGGAGCACCGTCTTGCCAACGCCCCGCAGACCGATCATCAGGAGGCTCTTGCTGGGGCGTCCTATCCTTGTACGCTCCAAGGCGATTCGGGCTGAGGAGCGAATCTCATCGCGTCCGGCCAACTCGGGGGGCGGAGTCCCTGCGCCTGGTGCATACGGGTTTCGTATCGGATCCATGGAGCCAGTTTATAGCAAAGTTAGCGACATTACAAGAACATCATAACTTGCCTAATATCGCTATAAACATACCCTGCGCATTCCCTCAGCCCACCCGGAACACCTTCAGCACCTCGTCCCCCAAGTGGTTGATCACCTTGACGGCAATTCAGCCGGATGGGGCTATCTCGGGGAGTTCCAGCACCCTCAATCTATCGCCTGCCAATCATTCCGAGAGACTTCGACCTTCAGAAGTCTTTCTTGCACACTATCCAGTCTCTGGCGTAATGGTTCTGCATCAGCCAGATCAAAGTACTTGTTCAGGTATTCCCGAGCAGCTTCAACCACGAAGATACCTATTGGGCTCAGAAGCTCTCCGTCGGTTCTAAGATGGTCAAGGTCAGGCTCAAAGCCGTCCTCTCTTCGGATTAGGTGGGTATTAAGCAGATCCATCCACGTTCCATGCACAGCATGGGAAGGTATACCCTGGAATACCGTATATGCCCTTTCGTCAAGTCCAAGAGCAGAGAGTCTGTCTCGAAAACTACCTCCCCAACCCCCTGCTCTCAAGCCAACCTCTTCGATCGTCACTCCCGATGATTCGCACTTCTGCAATATTGACTTCAGCATGTTCTGTTCGATAGCCAGTTGTTCGCCATCTCTGGCCTCTATGTTCTCTTGAATCATGTCGTAAAGCTCACGTTCGGCAACGAAGCTATTCTTAACAAATCTGTCGTAGATATCTTCGTCGTCCCTGAGCAATAGGTATCGAAGATTGACTGTGGATTCAATTATGCATCTATTTAGCACTTGAACTGTTTCCCCGTGTTCAATACCTGCTGATAACTTAACAACTGAAAGCATGAATTTGGATATGCGGACCAGCAGTCCTGCGCAGATCGCCTGATTCCGATCGAATCTGATAGCATCCCCTTCGTAACCGATGAAAGTTGAACTCGTAACACAGACCAGACCACCGGCTTCCTTGTATAGCTCATATACCAACGCCCCAAATTGGTCTTTTGTTCGACAGGCTTCGATCGCTTCCTCAGTCACTGTTACTGGGGATCCAACCAGATCCCCCAGTTGATCATTGAATTCCATCACATCACTCCCTCTGCTAAGTATCAGAGATACCGTCTTAACCATCCGATGATAAGCTATATCATTAGGGACAAGATTCCGTTTAGCCCACCCGGAACACCTTCAGCACTTCGTCGCCCAGGTGGTTGATCACCTTCACGGCGATGCGCCCGGACTGGGGCTTGCGGAAGGGGCGTAACGAATTTGGCCGCCCTTCGGCTCCCGATGACCCGTTGGGGCGGCTGGCCGTCCTCGTCCAGTTCCCAGTGCTTGGATAGGCGGGTCGTAGGGGATAAGTTCTTGGTCCAGGCATTCGCAAACGCTGGGCTGTAGGCTGAACGGGCCTTAAGGGAAGCCAGGCAGGGTTGACTTGGGACTCGGCGGGGACTTAAGATGATAGCAGTGGGATGGTGGTTAATGGCTACCTGCTAGCCTTCAGGAGGTCGCAATGACGGTATTCGCGGGAGATGGAACGATTTCGATATCCATCACCAACAAAGCTAAAGACAAGCTCCGCTTTTTCGCCCGGAAGGAGGGCCTCGAAGATGAATTCGGCGTCCGCGTGGGCGTAAAGGGCGGCGGCTGCTCCGGTCTTCTGTACACCCTCAGCGTGGAGAAGGACTCCACCCCCAACGACAGGGTCGTCGATGATGGAGGCGTGAAGATTTTCATCGACAAGAAGGCCTACATCTACCTTGCAGGCACCCAGCTGGACTTTTCCGACGGGCTGAATGGCAAGGGCTTCGTGTTCGAGAATCCCAACGCCAAGAAGAGTTGCGGCTGCGGCAACTCCTTCGCCGTGTAAGCCCGGCTGAGAACCCTTATAACCCTAAACGCCGCCGTATGCGACCAGGGCGGCGTTGTCGTGACAGCAGGGTACCCGGGAAGATGACATGGAACTCAGCAGATCCCCAATCCACGACGCAGCCTCCGCCTCAGGGGCCAGCTTTCTCCAACGGCACCAATGGGAGTTGGTCCGCAGCTTCGGCAATATGGCATCGGAGTACGCCTCTGCCAAGACCTCGGCCGCCTTATACGACTCTTCTCACATAGGCCGGCTCTCAGCGACAGGCGTCGATGTGCTTGACCTGCTGAACCGTCTATCGACCAACCTGGTGGAGAGCATCGGCGTTGGCAGCGGGGCCAGGACCGTCCTCACCGACGAGCGGGGACGAATCCTGGACCACCTGCTGGTGTTCAACATGGGTCCTTGGATGCTCCTCATCGTTGGCCCTGAAAACCGGGAACGGGTCATAGAGTGGGTCGACAAGTACACAATCGTAGATGATGTGGAGCTTGAGGACATCACCCTCTCGACTGCCATGTTCACCCTGCTGGGACCGGAAGCTGGGCAGAGACTCTCGTCCCTGGCCGGAGAACCGGTCAATGAGCTGGACCCCTGCCGGTGGGCTTATGGAGCCATCGATGGGATGGACGTGCAGATATTGCGCACAGACAGCTACGGCGCTCCTACCTACGAGGTGCTGGCTGGCGTCGAAGAAGCTCCGGCGTTATGGCAGGCCATGAAGAACGGAGGCATTGTGCCCATCGGCGCCGATGCCTTCGAAGCGCTTCGCGTCGAAATGGGCGTTCCCGGCTACGGCGCAGAGCTAACCGACGCTTATAACCCCCTGGAGGCCGGCCTGTGGGACTCCATCAGCTTCAACAAGGGCTGCTACATTGGTCAGGAGGTAATCGCCCGCCTGGACACCTACGGCAAGGTGCAGCGCCACCTGGTGACCATCGGCATTCCTATGGGTGTTCATGTGAAGAGCGGCTCCAAGCTGAGCTATCAGGGGCGTGAAGTGGGCACCCTGACATCCGTCGCGTATGTCCCGGACAAGGATGGCTTGTTGGGCCTGGGCTACGTGCGCAAGGAGTCCGCCTTCCCAAGCGCCAAGCTCTCCATCGCCGACGACCCCGAAGCCACAGCAGAGGTCCTCTCACTGCCGTCGGACTTTCAAGAAGAAGCGGAGTCTCAGGACGCGACACAGCCTTAACAGATAGGCTCCCTTCCGTTACAGGCCGACCCTAAGCTTGTAGGTTTCACCAACCCAGGGTCCCCGCGTCGTCCTATGCTATAATCAGCGTCGCTTGCCAAGGGAGGACCGGGGGATGACGACAACTACCGGAGATAGGCTCGATCTGGGAACCCTCAAGGTGGACCAAGGCCTGGTGGATGCCTATCTCGAAGCTGTCGGGGAGGACAACTCCATATACCATGGCCTTGACTGCGTTCCACCGTTGGCCTTGGCCGCCCATGTCCTGGGCGCACTTATCGAGACCCTCTCCCTGCCCGCCGGCACCATCCATGCCGCCCAGGAGATGGAATGCCACGGCCTGGTCGGCCTGGGCAAGGAAGTGTCTTGCCAGGCGATGCTGTCCCGGCCCGTGCGTCGGGGCGACTGGTCCATCATGGCTGCCCAGTTCCAGGTGCTCAGCTTGGCAGGAGATACCTTGCTGGACGGCAAGACAACAGTGATGATTCCCGACGGGAGGGAGCAGCTTGGCTAAAGACGGCGACCTCCTCCCGACTATCCAAAGGACGATCACGACCGACCGCATCGCCCACTACGCCAAAGCCTCAGGTGACCACAACCCTCTACACCTGGACCCTGCCTTCGCCTCGGACAGCCAGTTCGGGGGCATAGTCGCTCATGGTATGCTGACCTTGGCCTTCGTTTCGGAGATGCTCACCTGCGCTTTCGGTCGCCAATGGCTGGAAACTGGCAAGCTGAAGGTGCGGCTTAAGGCCCCCGCTTACCCCGGCGACGAGGTACACACCTGGGGAGAGGTTATCAGGGAGGAAACGCAGGACGGGGTGCGCAGACTGGTGTGTGCCGTCGGCCTGAAGGACAGCCATGACAAGGAGCTGATTGCCGGGGATGCCGTAGTGCAAGTACCAGCGGCAGAGATTTCGACTGGGACTAAACCGGAAGGTTAGAGAAACGAGAGGAAGCCGAAGGTATGCCTCCTGAATCCATGACGGACAAGCAACCGGTAGCAGTGCCCCGCATTGCCTTGGATGCTATGGGGGGCGACTATGCCCCTGAGGCGACCGTGCGGGGCGCCTTGGAGGCTGCGCGCACCCTTGACTGCCACGTGCTGCTGGTCGGCGACCCTCCTTCGCTGGAAGCCGAGCTGGGAAAGCACGGCTCCCCGGTTCCTCGGATCACCATCGTCCCCTCCGAAGGGAAGATCACGGAGGACGACCACCCTGCCCAAGCCCTTCGTTCCAAGCCGAGGGCATCGATCATTGTGGCGAACCAGCTTGTGAAGCAGGGCGAGGCTGATGCCGTGGTTTCCATGGGGTCCACGGGGGCGACCATGGCCAGCGCAACCATGGTCCTGGGTCCCTTGCCCGGGCTTGACCGCCCCTGCTTGGGCGGGCCTTTTCTTGGACTAGCCCCCAACACCATCGTGGTAGATATGGGCAGCAATATCGACTGCCGTCCCAGCCTCATGCTGGGCTTCGGCGTCATGGGCAGTGTTTTTGCCCACCACTACCTGAATATCAAACAGCCCCGCGTGGGGCTGCTGAGCGTAGGTTCCGAGGAATCCAAGGGCAACCGGCAGGTACGAGAAGCATACCCCCTTTTCAAGGAAAGCAATCTGAACTTCGTGGGGAACCTGGAGGGCATGGACTTCTTCACCGACAAGGCGGATGTGATCGTTTGCGACGGATTCGTTGGCAACGTGATAATGAAGTTCACCGAGGGGTTGGGGACGACCCTGGCCGGTTATCTCAAGACCATACTGTCCGACAAGTTGCCTCCGGGTGAGCTGGGACCTCTGGCAGACAAGATGTGGGAGGTAAACAACCTTGCCAAGCGCATGGGAGGACCCCTCTTCGGAGTTCAAGCCCCGGTGGTAATTGGGCATGGCGCTTCTGGCCCCGCGAGCGTCGCCGGGGCTATAGACACTGCGCGCAAATGTGTGGAGATACGTTTGGTGGAGAACATGCGCGTCGAGCTGGAAGCGTTGCAGACCGCTAATCCCGACTCTTAGTCAAAGTCAAATAAAGACCTGGACGAATGTTGTCCGATAAACACACGAAATCCAATCTGGACGGCCACGTAGCCCTGGTCACCGGCGCTTCCCGTGGCATTGGCGAGGTCATCGCCCTGTGCTTGGCTGAGGCAGGCGCCAGCGTAGCCGTCAGCTATCACACCGGGGCCGAGTCCGCCCGACGAATAGTCGCGAAGATATCCGAGGAGCATCGGGAGGCTATAGCCATAGGCGGCGATGTGTCCCAGGAAGAAGATGCCAAGTACCTGGTGAGCCAGGTTGTCGAAAATTGGGGCAGGATAGACATCTTGGTCAACAACGCGGGCATCACCCGAGACAAGCTCTTGTTGCGCATGACCGCCGAAGATTGGGATGAGGTGTTGAACATCAACCTTAGGGGAGCCTTCCTGTGTACCCGCTACGCCATCCCCCACATGGTGAAGCAACGCTACGGCAGGATCGTAAACATGTCGTCCATAGTTGGCTTGTCGGGAAATCCCGGTCAGGCCAACTACGCTGCATCGAAGGCCGGCCTGATCGGATTGACCAAGGCAACAGCCCGGGAGGTTGCATCTCGCAACATCACAGCAAATGCGGTGGCGCCGGGCTACATTTCGACCAGCATGGTGGAGCATATGGCGCCGGAGCTGCAGAAGAACATCCTGGCGAGGATTCCCATGGGTCGCTTCGGCACACCCCGAGATGTGGCCGAGACAGTGGTCTTCCTGTGCACAGAAGCCGCCGGCTATATCACCGGCCAGGCAATCAGCATCGACGGCGGACTGGCGGTCTAGACCCGCCGGAAGGGGGCAATCCATGGAATCTACCCGACATGAAGGCAGGACTCTCAGGTACATCGCCACCCATCCGGACGGGTACGATCCCGCCTTGGAGTATCCATTGGTTATCCTGCTGCACGGCTTTGGGGCCAACATGGCCGACTTGGCCAGCTTGGCTCCCGTCATCGACCAGGAGAGCTACATCTACGTGTGCCCCAACGCCCCAATAGCCTTTGACCTGGGTGGAGGGTCAATTGGGTACGGCTGGATGCCGCCCCGGGGCACAGCGACCCCCGATGATGTGCGCAAAGCCGAGGAAGGGCTGGAAGCCTTTTTCGAAGAGGTGCTGGAGCAGTATCCTACCGCCCCCGGACGGATGGTCCTGGGCGGTTTCTCCCAGGGTGGGGGAATGACCTACCGCTGCGGTCTGGGGAAGCCAGAGACCTTCGCAGGTCTGGCGGTGCTCAGCGGCTTCCTGCCCAACCCGGAGGACTTGCGCCCCAAGCTTCCCGACGCCAGTACTCAGCCCATCTTCATCGCCCACGGCGCTTACGATGAATTGGCGCCCCTGGAGGGAGCGCAGAAGATGCGGGCCTTCCTGGAAGGCGCCGGATACGCCCCCTCCTACAATGAGTACCCTATTCGGCACGAGATCAGCCCCGAAGTTGTGAGAGACCTGACCGCGTGGATGCGAGGGGTGCTGGGAGCCTCTTCGCCCTCTCCTTAGGGAAGCCACCCTTTCGTCCCCTCTCCCCTTAGGGAAGCCTCCTATTCATCTCCTCTCCCCTTAGGACACCTCGACTTCCCCCTATCCCCTGATGGAACCTCGCCTTCCCCCTATCCTCTGAGGGAACCTTGGCGTAATCTGGGACCCGATCTGTCTGTTCGCCCCGTACCCCTCCGCTCGCCTTAAACACCCTTCCGTTCGCCCTGAGGGAAATCGAAGGGAACCGGACAGAGCCCAGCCCCCGCATCTTCGCCCCGTACCCCTCCGTTCGCCTTAAACACCCTTCCGTTCGCCCTGAGGAAAATCGAAGGGGAACGGACAACCCAGGCCCAAGGTTATGCAAAAGTCTTCTAGGGGTAGTCGGGACAAAGTCACCCCCTTTCCCTTGAGGGAGAGGACTGGGGTTGAGGTGTAACAGGTTTCTCCGGCGCCGGGGCTATGAAATGTCCCTGAATGTCGCCTTACGGACCCATGGTCCAAGAGACGATCCGGCTGGGGACGATTTCGATGATAACCATATGCCCGTAGCCCTGCATCTCCTTTGCGAAGGCCCTGCCCTCTTCCTCACCCTTGTAGCGGATGGAAATGGACGTGACCATAGCCTCCAGGTCATTTGTTGAAACCTGCGCCTCACCTTGGAACAGCACATATCTGTAGGGCTCGCCGGGTGTGGCGATGGAAAGGCTTACCCTGGGGTCTCGTCGAATGTTCCGGACTTTTGCTGCCGAATCGTTGGTGGTGACAAACACCTTCCCTTCCCTGTGCTCGTACCACACCGGGGCCACCTGGGGAGAGCCATTTCTGCGTATCGTAGCCAGGAAAGCCAAGTGGGTACCCTGCAGATGGTCTTGTATCTCTTCAGGGGTCATCACACGATCAGCCATCTATTTCACCACCTATCTGACCCGGAATATCTTGAGGCAAGCATATCGACCCATGCACCATGGTACAAGGCCCGTCTATGCGCCCCCTTTGGTCCTCTTGCGGGATGCTTCGTAGATGGCGATCCACTCAGCCGGCGATGTTCTTGCCATGACCTGGCCGATGACATCCAGTGGCAGGTCATCCAACCTCTTGAAGCGCACGCACGACTTTCCCATGTCCAGTTTCTTGCCTCTGGACCTGAATTCCTCGGAGAACCATTCCTGGGTCCCGGGATCGCTATAGACGTTCATCAGGTACAAGGACATGTAGTTCTTCTGGGAGGCCAGAGCAGCGTACATCAGGGGGTGGCCATTATAGGTCTTGGGATAGACCGACAAAGGCACAACGTAGGCGATCATGCCGAAGTCCATCTCCTCCGAATACCCTTCGGGCAGGTGGTCCAAGGTGATCTCCCGCAGTGAAGCGATGGCGCTCCTCCGCTCTTCGGGAAGCCCTTCTATGTATTCTTCCACCCTCGTCGGCTGCGTCATGTTGTCCCGCTTTCTTTCTGGTTTCCCTTCATTACCGGAAGGTTATGCTGCCCGTCTTGGCGGCAATTATAACTTGTGCCCGGGATAAGATTGACCAGAAACGAAGGGTGACGAGTGACCTTGGCAGAGAGTCCACCGGCAGTCCAGTTTGTGATATGTTGTAGGACATCTGTCTGAGGGAAGAGTTCGCCACGGTTACTGCACCTCAAAACCTCAAGTATGAGGGGGACGAAAAGGCCCCCATTCTGACATCCCTGGGTCTGGGCGCCCAATTCACCTTGATGGCTACGGCGACCCTCATGGTGACTCCGGTTATCGTAGCCAACGAGTCGGGCCGGGACGAGTCCTACCTTACGTGGATGGTCTTTGCATCCCTGCTGGTCGTGGGAGTCTCCACCCTGCTGCAGGTGCGCCGGCTGGGCCCGGTCGGTGCAAGGGCTGTGCTGCCCATGTTTACCGCCGCCGTCTCCATCCCCTTCTGCATAACCGCCGTGGTCGATGGAGGCCCGGCAACACTGACCACCCTAGTACTATTGTCTGCCGTAGCCCAATTGGTCATCTCAAAGTGGCTGGTCATTCTACGCCGGATCGTCACACCGACGGTTAGCGGCATCGTCATCATGATCCTCTCCATCACCCTGGCATCGGTAGTCTTTCAGTTGCTGGACGACTCATCCCAGGCCGAACCTACGAAGGCACCCCTGACAGCCCTCGTCACCCTGGTTGTAGTTGCAGCACTAACCCTTAGGGGAGCGCCCCTGCTTCGGCTTTGGGGGCCGGTCATCGGCATAGCGGTCGGCACGGTTGTCGCGGCCGGGTTGGGAATCTACGATGCCAGCAGGATTCTGGATGCGCCCTGGACCGGCGTGCCAGCCTCCTCGCCGGGACTGGGCCTGGACTTTGGCGTCGCCTTCTGGACCCTGGTGCCATCCTTCCTGTTCCTTGGGGTAATATTCTCCATACAGGCCACGGGTGAAGCTATCGCCATCCAACGGGCCTCTATGAGGGAAAGCAAGGCCATCGACTTCCGAGAGGTACAGGGTGCCCTTGCAGGCGGGGGCGCCAGCAACCTTATGGCCGGACTTGCCGGAACGGTGCCCAACATCGTCAACTCCGGGATAGTCTCTTTCGTTCGCACGACCGGTGTAGCCTCCCGTAGAGTCGGGTACTGCGCCGGCTTCATCTTCCTCGCCATGGCTTTCCTGCCCAAGGTTTCCGCTCTTTTCAGCACAATCCCAGGGCCGGTGATGACGGGTTACCTCCTGCTCATCACGGGCATTCTAATCGTAGATGGCGCCCGTACCATCATCCAGTCGGAGCCAAATCGCGAGAAGGTCACGGTTGCGGGTATATGTTTCTGGATCGGCGCTGCGTTCCAGTTCAAGCTGTTCGCTCTCCCGGACCTTGGCCCCGCGTTTGACGGGTTGTTCAAGAGCGGCATAACTACCGGCGGATTTGCCGCCATTGCCATGATCCTGTACCTGGAGCTGACCAATCCCCGGCGAATGCGTTTCGAGTCCCGTCTGCACATTGATTCGCTGCCTGATCTGAACGAGTTCATCGCCAGGTTTGCCAGGAGCCGGGGATGGAATGATGCGATGAAGGACAGGCTAAGCGCGGTTGCTGAGGAGACCCTTCTCACCCTTGCACCCCTGGACCTGGGGGAGTTTTCACTGGAAGATTTGACGCTGGAAGACGGAGAGCAGGAGCAACAACAAGGGGAAGGGGAACAGGATCAGGATCAGGAGAAGGTCTCAGAAGAAGAGAAAGATAGCGATGGAAGTCCCCCCGAGGAAGACCGCCGGCTGGTGGTTATAGCGTCCAGTGAAGGTCCGGCCGCCGACCTGGAGTTCATCGGGGGCAACAGCAACGAGGGCAATATCGAGGACCGCATCCGCCAAATCCAGCAGCATGACTCCGAAGCGCCGGAAGAGAACGAGATGTCCCTCAGATTGCTGCGCGGCTTCGCATCATCGGTGCGCCACCAGCAGTATCACGGCACCGACATCATCACCGTTCGCGTCCTCCCGCCCGACAGCTAAGCTCCTCCCAAGACCATTCCGCTTCAGGATCGGTCCTCAGACAATCGTCACCCTCGGGCAGGCGTGGAGGATATCACCAAATGGACCGCAAGGCATCTGGTCCACCGGTCCAGGGAATCTCGCCCTCGGAGCGCATGCGCTGCCCGGTTGAGGCAAGCGGTTCTCCCGCAGGGAGACCTTTGCGCAACTTCCCAGACAGGACACAACGCGGCGGCGGGAAGGGCAAAATTCAAGGCATAACTACGGCTGTCCGTTCACCCTGAGGGAACCAAGCTGTCCGTTCGCCCTGAGGTAACCGGGCTGACCGTTCGCCCTGAGGTAACTCGAAGGGGAACGGGGGAACTGGACACGTTTTGCCTAACCTGCAACGTGCACCCCGCCCACTCACTCCCGGGTGCTCCTGGATTGCGGTTTCCGCCGCAATGATGCTTCCACCTCATCCTGGGCTTCTATCCCAGGCCGGACCTTTGACTAACCTGGGCCACCCGTTCACCTTTCTGGTAGTCCGTTCCCCTTCGAGTACCTCAGGGCGAACGGACCATGTGGTTGGGCGAACGGACTATGTTGTTAGACGAACGGACTATGTGGTTAGGCGAACGGACTATGTGGTTAGGCGAACGGGCTATGTGGTTAGGCGTCCGTTCCCCTTCGATTTCCCTCAGGACAGGCCCCAGGTTACTCCAAGGTCTCCGTAGAGGACAAGGAACCCTTTTGGCGGGCCATTGCCCTGACCTGCGTTGACAGGACAATGTAAACACTGCCGATCAGAATAGCCTCGCCCCGCCAAGACAACCCCGTCCACACTTCCCCAATCTCTCAGCCTCGGCCCTAGGGCTGCTTCGATCAGCCGCAGACCAGCCTGCAAGAGACCCCGACTTACGGCACCGCGTCAAGTAACCATCCGACCTTGACAGCCTCCGGTGGGGCTGCCGCACCTGTCGTTTTCTCACTGCTCCTAAGAATTGCGATAAAAATATTATGCATATTTGCTTGAAAAATACGTATGTGATACGCAATCGAATCTAATATACGAAGGGTTCTGGCGCCCTTGCAAATGGGGACAGAGAGGTATCCGGGATAAGCGGAATGCCCCATGGCTGGGATCCCAAAAGCTTTGAGGAGAACCGGCAAGCCCCCTATGGGAACAAGGCCTATGTTTAAGTGCCAACACGTAGCCAATGACCGGTTATGCAGTGAGGTTGCTCGAGCCGGAACATGGAAGAGTTGCGACGCCCGCATCTACGGGGGTAGGAGATACCCCTCGGGCTCTTTTGAACCGGGACCCGCTGGGGACAAAGCAGGAATTGTTTTACGGAAGCGCGTCTGCCTTTGCCCTCTCGGTAAAGCAGTTTGCCAGCTTCAATATGAATCGGAACTCTCTTTGCGACATGGAGAACGGGCTTGGGTGAGTGGGGAAGGGTCGGGCAGGGCATGAGCAAGCCCCGGCAGCCCTATCCTCTTCTTCCGCACCGGAATTGCTAAGGGCCGCCGAAGCGGCGCCGCCAGCCGCATTGCTCCTTCTCCTGGCAGCGCTGGGCTTTGCAGACATAGAAACACCACCGACCTCGGCAGTGCGCAGCCACGTGTCCGCAGTCCAAAGCAGCACCGAGGAGCTCATCGACTACGACATCGACGACGATGGTCTCATCGAGGTGGGCAGCCTGACCATGCTGGATGCCATCCGCTGGGACCTGGACGCCAACGGCTCTTCAGCAAATGACAGCTACTCCTCGGCTTTCCCAACCCCCCAATCAAGCATGGGATGCCCCGCCAGCGGGTGTGAGGGCTACGAGCTGGCATCGGGCCTGGACTTCGACACCAACGACGACGGCGCCATAGATTCCAGCGACGACTGGTGGAACTCCGGCTTGGGATGGCTGCCCATCGGAGATGGCAGCAGCGACACTGACGCAACCCGGTTCAACGCCACCTTCGAAGGTAACGGGCATACCATCTCCAATTTGTATATCCGGCGCACCGGCTCTCTCATAGGACTCTTCGGTTCCTTGGGCTCCTCGGCCACGATTCGCCGGTTAGGGGTTCGAGATGCGGGCGTATCAGGCCACTCAAGCATCGGAGCCATCGCCGGATACAACGACGGCAAGATCGAGACCAGCTACTCCACCGGCGCCGTAAGGGGCACGGGTAACCAAATAGGCGGTCTGGCGGGACACAACGAGGGGGACATCAGCGCCAGCTACAGCAGCGCAGATGTGACGGGCATGGGAAATGGCAGCTCAATTATCGGCGGCCTGGCAGGCGCTGCCAGCAGGGGGTCCGGCATCAAGGCCAGCTACTCCACCGGAAGGGTTTCCGGCGCCGGCATGGAGAGCCTTCAGGTCGGCGGTCTGGTGGGCGTAAGTAGAGGAGATATACTGGCCAGCTACTCCACTTCCAAAGTCACTGCGGCGGCATACGTCGGCGGCCTCATAGGGGAAAAGGCCGGCGGCGCCATAACCAACAGCTATTGGGACACGGAAAGGTCCGGCCACACGGTCGGTGTGGGTTCAGACGATCTCGATTTCAACGGTACCCTGGACCCAGGCGAGACCCCGACATCGGGCGTTACGGGCAAGACGACAACCGAGCTGAGGGCTCCTACCGGTTATACCGGCATCTATAGCAGCTGGGACATCAGCATCGACGACGACTCGACCAGCGACGACCCGTGGGACTTCGGCGCGGACTACAACTACCCGGTGTTGAAGGTGGACTTCGACGGCGATTCCGGCACAGCCGCAAACTGGCAGGACTTCGGACTGCAAAGAGAGGCGGGCCCCGTGGGCAACCTGTCAGATACCGCGAACAATAACGGGACTATCCGCGTGGCATGGGATGCTCCCACCGACACAGGCAGCGACACCTCGGTCACCTACCAGCACCACTTCAGCGCCGACGACGGCACAACGTGGGTCCCCGATTGGACGGACAGCTCTGCCTCAAGCTTCACATTCACACCTGCCCTGAACACTGCTTACGTCGTGGAGGTGCGGGCCTCCAGCGGGGCAGCCCACCCATGGGGAAAGACCTCCCGAATAACTACCACGCCCGTCACAACTCCCCCAGGCCCCACAGACTCCACGCTGGCCATAGTAGGGGACAGCACATCAGTTGCCGAGGGGTCGCCCATCAACGCAAGCGTCACGCTAAATCAACCGGCCCCAACTGGCGGAGCATCGGTACGTTGGTACATCGCAGAGGGAACGACCTTGCCAAAGGCCTCAGCCACCGGCGATCTTTCCATCTCCGCGTCGTTGGACAGCGACAACAGGTACAGGGCCGCTATAGCCGCAGGTCAAAAGGTGGTCACCATCAGCATTCCCGCCGCGGAAGACGCAAGGGTGGAACACGACGTGGAGCACGTCAGGTTCATAGTGGACAAAGTGGTGCTCGGCGGGGATGAAGACGACAGCTTCGTCCCATCCAGGGCCTCTTTGGAGTTCGGGATCGAGGATACCAACACAATCACCCTGGCTATCTCGGCCCAGACTCCGATCAGGGAGGGAACAAGCGGCTCCTCTGAAGCCGGATCATCGCAGATAACAGTCTCAGCGACGGCCAGTCCTGTATCAACCCTGGACAGGAGTGTCAAGGTGCGGGTGGTTACCGATGGCGGCACCGCTACCGGCGGGTCAGACTACACCACTCTGGATGAAATGGTGACCTTCGCCTCCGGCACCATCGTCGGCACAGGTACGGGCGACAGTTCTTCGGCGTCAGCCAACACCGGGAATCCCCTCCGGACCATAGTTGACTCGTTGGCCGAGTCAGACGAGACGGTGGTGCTAAAGCTGTCTCACCTCAGTACGGCCGATCGGGCCTACGACCTGGGGGAAAGTCCTCCTTCCACCACGGTCACCATCAACGACGACGACGACGGGGCGACGGTGATTTCGGGATTCTCCTTAGACGACACTAACGCCATGGTCGAGAACGGAGGAAGCCGTAACTTCACTGTCACCCTGGCAAGAGGGCCCGACTCTGACCTTCAAGTACCCGCCAGCGTGACCCTGGACGGAGAAAATGCTGTGGGGAAACTGACCCTTTCCTGCACCAATGGACAAGAGGCTTGCGTAACCATCCCCTCAGGCCACACCTCCGGCACTCTCACCATCTCATCTACGGGAGACAATCTGGTTACGGGCACCCAGTCGGTGCAGGTCAAACTGCAACCTCCTCTGGGAGTTACGACTGCTTCCGACGTCGACTCAACCATAAGCGTGGACCGGCTGGACGACGACCATCTGACCGCTACCCTCACCAAGCGGGCTTATTCCGTCGAGGAAGGCGAAAACGCTACACTGCTGATCAGGGTTACAGCCTCCAACAAGGAACTGGTTAGTCCCGCCTCCCTCCAAGTCAATACCTCAGCCAGCGATCCAGCATCCGCCAATACTGGGGACTACACCTCCCTTGCCAATGCCATCACGATTCGGACTGGAGACTACAACACCTCCGGTAGCTCCTACGAAATCGCTGTGAGAACCACGGAAGATTCCACAGCTGAAGTAGATGAGACCTTCGAGTTGACCTTGACCACCGGAGACAGCCGCGTGAACCTGGCGGGCCAGACCAACTCCGCCACGATCACCATCCTCGATGATGACAGGGCCACATCCATCAGCAATCTGGAAGTCGATCCTAATGCCCTAGATGAGGACGAGGAGGAATCTGCAACTATCACAATTACCCTGGACGGCGACGCTATCTCGGAAGCTGCCTTCAGGTGGGCAATCAGCGGTCAGGGAATCGAGACCGGGGATTTCACCTTGGTCGCCGGGACTGGGGCCAGCTTGACCACCACCGGCGACGGTCTGGATGGAACGGTTAGTGTGCATGCTGGGCAGGACAAGGCTGCCCTGACCCTGTCGGCAGTGGACGATGACGGCAGCCCGGCGCCGGAATCGGAGACCATGACCTTCACCCTCAGCCCTTTGCCGGGAGGCCTGGCAGTTCCCGGCAACACCTCTGTAAACATAGCCTTCACAGACAACGACCCGGTGGCCGTATCCGGTACTGCATCGCTTACCCTTTGGCACGGTAGCGCCCAGCTTGATCAACCCTCATCCTTTATGGCTGAGGGGGATATTGTCCGGGTCCAGGTAACCCTGAGCCAGACCCAGACGGTGAGTGTCAATGTGCCCCTGGACCTGGCCACCGGCGACGACCTGACTGGCGACTTGACCGGCGCTGCCCAGACCTCACCAGTCGTGGCAATCCCCTCCGGACTGACAACAGGGTCGGCTTCTCTCCTGGTACGCCTCGACCAGGTGGACGAGAGCGACGAGTCGGTTACCATCGGGCTGGGCACGCCCACATACGACACGGCAAGGCCGGTGTCCGGCAGCATCTCAGCGGATGCAACAGCCACGCTGAAGATCAACGATGTACTGGTATCCTCACGCACCAGGAATATCACAGCCGGAAACGGTAGGCAGAAAATGCGCACTACGACAATCGACACGGGCCGCAACCTTGGCAACGAAGACGGGAACGAGGTGGCGATGACATTCAGCGTTTCAAGCGGCGACTTCACCACAGCCTGGAGAATGGAAGGCCAGACGGGGGACCTGAAGGAAGATGAAAACATGGATGGGACTCGGAAAGTCACCCTCCTTGCCAATAACATCTCCGGCAGGTCTATAGTCCTGGAGCTGTACGTAACCCCGTCGTCCGATTCGTCCGACCCCTTTGACCCAGTGATAACTATTACAAGCATCAGTGTCCAGGACAGCGTCCGGTCAAAGGAGCTGATACCCGCGGCATTGGCTCCCAACCGGGTTCCTATTGCTCCTTCTCTTTCAGCTCAGACAGCCACTGAAGACCAGCCGTTCACATATCAATTCGCCGAGGCAATCGACCCCGACGGTGACATGGTGAATTACGCAGCCAGTTCGGGGGACACTGAGAGCCTCCCAGCATGGTTGAGCTTCGATTCAGACTCACGCACTTTCAGCGGCACACCCCTGGAAGCCGACACCCCTGGAAACCACATCATCCGGACTGCCGTGAGCGACGCCTCCTTGTCAACATCCTCGACCTTTTCTCTTAAGGCAGTAGAGGTGAACGATCCACCAGGCGCCCCTAAGCTAACCAATCAGTTTGCCATGGAGGATGCGGCGTTCAGTTACACATTCCCGGCTGTAACCGACCCGGAGGGCGGCACGGTAGCCTACTCGGCTGAACTAATCGACGGCAGCTCCCTGCCATCCTGGTTGACCTTCAATGAACTTAACCGCACCTTCAGTGGCACTCCCCAAAGCACCGATTCAGGCATAGCGACAATCAAGGTTACAGCCAGCGATGGCGTCACTCCCACCCCGGGATCGGCTAGCTCCAGCTTTACGTTAACGGTCGCTTCCCTCATCGACTACGACACCGATGATGATGGCCTCATCGACGTGGACAGCCTGGTCATGCTGGATGCCATCCGATGGGACCTGGACGGCGACGGCTCTTCGGTCAATAACAGCTACTCCTTGGCTTTTCCAACCCCCCAATCAAGCATGGGCTGCCCCACCGCCGGGTGTGAGGGCTACGAGCTGACAAGGGACCTGGACTTCGATACCAACGACGACGGCGCCATAGACTCCAGCGATGACTGGTGGAACTCCGGGTTGGGATGGCTCCCTATAGGGGACGGCAGCAGCGACACCGACACTACCCGGTTTAACGCAGCCTTCAACGGCAACGGGCATACCATCGCCAACTTATACATCCGGCGCGACCACACCCCGTTGGTAGGGCTGTTCGGCTCTACAGGTTCCTCATCACACATAAGAAATCTAGCCCTAACACATGTCAACGTGACGGGCCTCATTGGAGTCGGCGGCCTGGTAGGAGAGAACCAAGGAACGATTTCCGTTACCTACGCCACCGGCCGGGTATCTGCAATAAGAAACTACGCCGGAGGGCTGGTGGGCTGGAACAATGGTGGAAGTATCGCAGGAAGCTACTCTGCGTCAACCATTTCCGGAGACACCCAGATCGGCGGCCTAGTCGGACTACAGAGCCTTGGCTCCATGACCGCTTGCTATTCCACCGGAAGCGTTTCCAGCACCGGAGGCCAAGCTGGGGGGCTGGTCGGAGAGAACCGAAGCAGCATTTCCGCCTGCTATTCAACAGGGACGGTTTCCGGTCCCACAATTGTCGGCGGACTAATCGGAATCAACCAGGAAGGCACCGTTTCCAGCAGCTACTGGAATACCGGCACGTCGGGCATGGCGGTTGGTGTAGGCTCCGACGACTTGGACGGCAGCGGAGCCATCGATGGGACCGAATCCCCAACCCTCGGCGTTCTTGGCAGGATGGACTCCCAGTTGCGCAGTCCCACAGGCTATACCGGCATCTACAGCGATTGGAACTTGAACATCGACGATAAGTCGGGAGCCGATGACCCCTGGGATTTCGGCGCAAATTACAACTACCCTGTGTTGAAAACGGACTTCGACGGTGACTCCGAAAGCGCTCCAAACTGGCAGGATTTCGGAATGCAACGGGAGCCGGGACCGGTAGGCAGCTTGTCCGCATCCCTCGCCGAGTCGGGGGACATCGAAATCATCTGGAGCGAGCCCACCGATACAGGTAGTGGGACACTGGACAACTACAGGTACCGGGTGAGCAGCGAAAGTGGCACATCTTGGGGAAGCTGGAACGATGCCTCAGAGACCTCTTACACCATCAACGTTGCAGATGATGGGACCTACGCCTTCGAGGTTAGGGCCACCAGCAACGCCGTCCACACACTGGGCGCCGCCTCCCGCCTCGGCCCTCCCGGACCGCCGGGCGATCTTTCGCTGACCTCCCATGATATGGGCTTGGTAGCTGAGTGGGCTGTGCCGGAAGCCGACGGGGGCGCGGCGGTCACCGGCTACAATCTGCAATACCGCAAAGCGACGACGGGGGAGTCGACCGATGTGCCCATGCCGGCTGCATCCAGGAGTTTCACTATCGACTCCCTGGACAATAACCAGCCGTACCAGGTAAGGGTTGCCGCCGAGAACCTCTTTGGCAGGGGCAGCTACTCGCTCGCAAAGACAGCCTCTCCCATCAATAGTCCTCCGCCGACGCCACCCGTCGAAGACCAAACTGCTACCGAACTTCAGTCCTTCAGCTACTCCTTTGACGACGTTACCGACCCCGACGGTCACGAGACGCGCTTTTCAGCAGCCCTTGCCGATGGAGCCCCCTTGCCGGACTGGCTTTCCTTCAACGCATCCAGCCGGATATTCAACGGAACCCCTCAAGACGCCGATACGGGCGCTCTGAGCATCAAGGTGAAAGCTACCGACAACGGCACACCGCCCGCCTCTTCGGAGGCTTCCTTCACCCTGACGGTAGAAGATGTGAACCGGCCGGCCGCGCCATTCACACTTGAAGACCAGAGGGCAGGGGCCGGGTTACTCTTCAGCCACAAGATTCCTGGGACTACGGATCCGGACAGCAGGGACACCCTTAGCTACTCCGCTTCCCTGGCTGATGGCACAGGTCTGCCCATCTGGCTGGGTTTCGAAATCAACGCTCTTATCTTCAGCGGCACTGCTTCTTCCGGTGATGCCGGTACCCTCAACATCGTGGTGACAGCCACCGACGACGGCACGCCGCCAATGTCCTCCGAGGCTACCTTCTCGCTTAGGGTCATCTACAACTCTCCTCCGTCCGCGCCTGCCGTCTCGGACCAGACCGCAACCGAGGGGGAAGACCTCGTTTACACCTTTCCGGTATCCGTTGACGCGGACAATCACAACATCACCTACGCTGCTGCGCAGTCCGACGACTCCGTATTTCCCCATTGGCTGACTTTCCACGAGCTAGAGCGGACCTTCAGGGGCAAACCCTTGGAACTGGACACACCCAACAGATATGAAATCGTCGTAACGGCCTCCGACGACGGCTGGCCGGCTGCATCTTCACAGGGAGTGTTCGAGCTGTGGGTGCCTGAGGTGGACTCCCCGCCAATTGCCGATGCTGGATCAGACCTGGCAGGGATACAACCCGGGTCTACGGTCACCCTGGACGCCTCCGGCAGCTGGGACCCGGAGGGCGCGACGATAAGTTACCGGTGGGCCCAGACCAGCGGCCCCCCTGTCGAACTGAGCGATCCGACATCGCGCGAACCCAGCTTTGTAGCTCCTCCAGAGGGCACTCTTGTATTCTCCCTGGTTGTCAGAGACGAGCGGCTTGCCAGCTCTTCGCAGGTGGTCGTTACCGTGGCTAGACCTAGTTACGAACTACCTTCAGGTTTGCTGGGCCAGGGCCCTCTTGCACTCACCCTCGAACCAGCCACGATTGACGAGCAAATTCATACCGTCGGACAGGATATTGGAATAGTGCGGCTGCCGGAGGCGGAAGGAGGAGCGGGCGGTTTCTCGTACAGCCTATCACCTCTCCTGCCTCCAGGGCTGGTCTTCGACCCTGTGGAGCGTACCATTACTGGCACCCCTGCAGAGCCATTTGCCAGGGGCCTGTTCACGTACAACGCCACGGACGCAGCCGGGGACCAAGTTGAACTGCACTTTCATGTGACGGTCAGGGCATCCACGGTAGAGCTGCGGGTCGATGCAGACGGTACGGTCACCATAATCGCCCGGGCTGAGGGCGAGTCTGGCCTGACGCTCCCGTTTGGGGGAACAGCGATTCAGGTAAGGGTCAGGGTGGACGAGAAGAGCGTTGGGTCCCGCCTCACATTGCCGATTGATCCCGCTTTGTCCGAATTGGCCTATGTGGAATTCTCGGCGCCTCCTGTTCACAGCCTGCCTCAACTTCTCGCCCCTGATGGCTTCCGAATGATAAACATCCTGAGGGTTGTGAGCATAACGCTAAGAGACCGCGATGGTGCCCTCATCGGAGAGTTGACCAGCCCGGCGACGGCCTGTCTAGCCGCACCGCCCGGTGTTGAACGGGGAATCATGGTGCTGCGATTCGACGGAGGAGACGGCTGGGTCTTCCTCGACTATGCGAGGGTAAACACTCCCGATGGGGAAGCGTTCGTATGCGCCGATAGCACCAAGGTCTCAACCTTCGCCATAGGGCGTGCCGATCCCCAGACTTCCTCTTCCTCAACTGATGCTGCTGTTACGCCTACGCCTACTCCCGCGCCCACTCCGACGCCTTCTCCTACTCCCCCTGCTACTATTGCTGCTCCTACCCCTACCCCTGCTGCCACTCTCACTCCTGCAGAAACCCCCGGCGATGTCCCTGAACTCCAAGCTACGCCTGCCCCCACAACAACTTCCACTCCCATGCCAGCCCCAACAACAATATTCACTACAGAGGGTGCAAATCCGACCTCTACACCAAGCCCTACACAGCCACTTCCCATTAGGGGCTCAAAGCCGGAGCCGGACCCCGCCTCCACCCTCCTTCCAAGGCCCACGCCTACTGAAGGCACACCCACCATCGTGCCAACTCCTTTCCCGTCCTATCGACCAGAAAGTCCAGGAACGGCGCGCGTCGCTTGGACCCTGATAGGGCTACCTATTGCCGTGGCGGTCCTGTCAGTAACTTTCCTTATATACAGGCGCAGCCTGGGTTCATAGCGAACTTTCTTATCTCCCAAAGCGCCACGCCCAGCTAATACTTTCCCGACAGTACCCCTTAGAACCCTTGACCTATTGCAACATCACTGCTAACATTCTCAACGTGATCCTTAATGATGCTTAGTCTCAATAATGAACAGCCAGCTGCCCGCCTGAACATCATGGCGGTCTTAGAAGATCGTGGTTACCGCTCCACACTCTCAAGACGCAGTATCATTCATATATTGGAAGAAAAGGAAGACGGGTTCACCGCCGAGGAGATCGGCAAAGAGCTTCCCTCGGTGGGCAGAGCAACCATCTTCAGGACCCTGAAGCTCCTCCTGGATATAGGGGCTATATGCCGGCTGAATCTCCCGGACGGCGCTCCCAAGTACAGTCTATCCCGGGTGGAGCACCATCATCACACCGTTTGCGTCATGTGCGGCAACGTGGGAGAGTTCCGCGCCGCCACCGTGGAACGCTTGATGAGGACCCTGAGCCACGAAATCCCCGGTGTCGTTGTTGGCCACCGCATAGAGCTGTACATCACCTGCGACCGCTGCTCCAGGGACAACCTCAATTAGAGATTCTCATGGATCACCTTTCGACCATACCACGTTTTCTAATGATACTCAATATCACTAAAGAACTATTGACTTAAGGTCAGCGTCATCGGGACTTCAAATAAACCGAAGCAATGCAATGCGTTATAATGATACTGAATAGCAATAACAGCTTTCTTGGTTTCTTTAGGGGTTGGCTATTGATCATTGGCCTCCTCTTCGTTGCCGCTTCATGCTCAGGAGACGGCAGCAGCTCAATCTCCACGCTCGAACCTGCCACCCCGCTTAAGGTGACCACCACCACCAACATAATGGCCGACTGGGTGGAAAACATCGGAGGGGATCATGTGGAGGTCTTCAGCCTGCTTCCTGTTGGAGCCGACCCCCACGGGTTCCAACCGGGCGCCCAGGATGTTGCCAAGATAGCCGATGCCGAGCTGGTGCTTTCAGTGGGACTGGGCTTGGAGGAGTCCTGGATGCATGAACTGCTCGAAAGCGCCGCCAAAGACCCCGACAGCATAACTGAGGTCGCCGAGCTCATCGACCCAATCGAGTTTGCCCAAGGACATATCGAAGAGGTCGAGTTCCTTGAGCACGTCGGCGAAGTCATTCACGAGGTGGAGGACGGCGAGATGGCAGCCGAGGACGGCCTCCAGGAAATCAGGATGCTGCTCGCAGAAGCCGATATTCACGAGGACGAGAAAGACGAACCTCCTGCCATGATCCTGGACATCGTTGCCCAGATTGACAGCGGGGAGCTGGACTTAGAAGAGGGCCTTGAGGAGCTCGAACATAGAATCGGCGGTGGGGAAGAAGAGCATGAGGGCCACGGCCATGGGACCGAAGACCCCCACTTCTGGTTCGACCCTCTCCGGGTAAAGATCGCCATCGACGAAATCGCCGCTAGGTTGTCCACCCTCGACCCAGAGCAGGAGGACGCCTACCTAGCCAATGCTTCAGCTTACAAGGCAAAGCTCGATGAGCTGCACTCCTGGACTGAAGAGCAGGTGAGTTCGATCCCGGAGGAGAGCAGGCTCTTGGTAACCTCTCACGACAGCCTCGGCTACTTTGCCAACCTCTACCACTTCGAGGTTGTGGGCGTGATCCTGTCCACCACCACCGAGGCCGAGCCATCGGCAGAGGACCTGACGGAGTTGGTGCACGAAATCGAAGAGACCGGAGCAAAGGCAATCTTCGGCGAGACCACCGTCAGTGAGCGTCTAGCCAACACGGTTGCAACGGAATCCGGGGTCCAACTGGTCCGACTCTACTCTGGCTCCCTGGGCACCCAGGGAAGCGGTGCGGAAACTTTTATCACAATGGTGCAGACCAATATCAAACGCATTACCGAAGCCTTGCGATAACTGTCTCAAGGCGTCCGCTTGCAATCGAAGGGCAGGAATACTCGTCGGAGGGCAACCGGCGACCCATCCTTGACGAAAAGGAAAATCGACATGGCAACCAAAGCTGGCATAGCAGTAAACGACGTAACCGTGGTGCGCGGTGGGCACACCGCTCTCACCGATGTCAGCTTCCAGGTGGACCAGGGGACTCTTATGGGAGTGCTTGGTCCCAATGGGGCTGGGAAGAGCACACTATTCGATGCCGTAGCCGGCGTGCTGCCCCTGACCCGGGGCACGGTTGACCTCCATGGGGAAGCCTCCCGCAAGGGGGCCTTGGCCTATGTTCCCCAGCGGGACAGCATCAACTGGCGCTTTCCCGCCGATGTTCACGATGTGGTCATAATGGGTTGCTGCCGCACCGGGTGGTTCAGGCAGACCGGCAAGAAGGACCGGGAATTGGTCAAGCTTTGCCTTAACCGGGTAGGTCTCTGGGAGCAGCGAAAATCGCTGATGACCGAACTTTCGGGAGGCCAACGCCAGAGGGTGTTCATCGCCCGGGCCTTGGCCCAGGAAGCCCGCATAGTCCTGCTGGACGAAGCCTTCAGCGGCGTTGATGTGGGCGCCCAAGAGGGCATTATAGAGGTGCTCCAGTCCCTCCGCGACGAGGGGATGATCGTGCTCCTCGCCACCCACGACCTTACCAACCTTGCCGAACGATTCGACCAGGTGCTCTGCATAAACCATCATGTGTGCGCCTGCGGCCCCCCGGACATGGCTTTCACTCCCGATGTGTTGGAGGAGCTGTACGGTTCCCATGGCATCGAGTTCGCCCCCAACCACTTTCGACCAACGAGGCATGGGTTATGATCGACTACATCGTAGAGCCATTTCAGTACAGCTTCATGGTGAGGGCGCTGATAGTCTCGGTGCTGGTCGGGGTGATGTGCCCTCTCCTTGGGGCCTACGTGATCACCCGGGGGCGGGCGTTCATGGGTGATGCCCTTGCCCACTCGGTGCTGCCCGGCATGGTGGTAGCCTTCCTCCTGGGAATCAGCCCCTTCCTGGCAGCCGTCCCGGCGGGCATCCTAATCGCCCTGTTGATGGGCAGCATTGCGCGGCGCACCGGCGTCAGCGAGGACACGTCCATAGGCATCATCTTTGCAGGCATGTTTGCCCTGGGCCTCGTGATGCTCTCCAGGGCTTCCAACGTTACTGTCAACATCGAGGACCTTCTCCTCGGACAGGTGCTCGGCGTGTCTCAGACAGACGTTTACACATCTCTAGGGCTGACAGTCCTGGTGTTAGCAGGTCTATTTACTTTCCATCGACAGCTGGTATATACGACCTTCGACCCTGTGGGAGCCAGGGTGGTAGGAATAAGGACGGGCCTCGTCGAGTACGTGCTCCTTGCCTTGCTCGCCCTTGTCATAGTCATCGGCATCCAAGCCGCGGGCATCGTTCTCGTAATGGCCATGCTCATAACACCTGCCGCGACGGCGTACCTTCTCGCCCGGCGATTCGTGGGGGTAATGGCCATTGGGGCACTGTTGGGTGCAATCTCTGCGGTCGCCGGCTTATACCTTTCTTTTCATGCCGACCTGCCTTCAGGCCCGGCCATGGCCCTGGTCGCAACTGTGATGTTCGCCGTGGCGGCCTTGGCAAAGCAGGAATGGAGGGTGAAGACCGCAGAGGCGTGAAGCCCGCTCTCTCGCCAGTCCTTTGAAAGGAGGACCCGGCGACAAGGTGTCATCACCTTCCTATCAGGGTTCCCCTTCCTACTCCCTTCCGCATACGTTCATACTCCGAGGAGACCTCGGCTCCCAGTATGAGTATGAAGGAAGAGATGTAGGTCCACACCAGCAGGGAGATAACCGCCCCCAAGGAACCGTAGACCCTGGCATAATCCGCAAAATTGTCCAGGTACACCAGGAACAAGATCTTGCCAACCTCGAAACAGACCGCCGCCAGCAGAGCTCCGGGCCAGATGTAGCGCCATTGGGTGATGGTGTTGGGGACATTCTTGTAAATCATCAAGAAGATCGCCAAGGTGAATACGAAGGGGAAGAGGCGAGCAAGCAGGCTGACCAAGCTGTGCTCCAGGAAATTGAAGCGGTCCAAGCCTATGCCTTCCACGAACTGGACCGAAGAGGAGGCCCCCAGGGAGAGCAGGAAGAGGACGCCCACCGTCATAGCCATTATGATGTGTCGTACCTTAGCGATATAAAAAGGGCGGTCTTCGTGCACATCCCAAGCCCGGTTCACAGCCCGGCTGATGGCGCCGAACAGGGCGCTGGCGCTCCAGAAAAGGCCAAGAACACCCACAACTCCCAGCACCCCCCTCGCACCTTTCACCGAACCAACGTTGTTGGCCAGGATATCCTCGGTGCCGGGCAGGTAGCTCTGAAAGAAGTGGAACATCTCCCTCTCCACCCTGTCCGACTCCAGGATGAGGCTGAAGACGAAGATAAGCCCCAGGACAAGGGGAAACAGGGAGAGGATGGCATAGTATGCTACCCCAGCAGCCATATGGGTAGCATCATCGTTCCCCATCTCCCGGGCCACCCGGACCGCCAACCTGACGATGGGGACGCCGAGCAGCACCATCCAGATGGGCTCTGCAATGCTGGCGAGCCCTCTCCCCCACGTCCGACCTTTGCTCACAACAGACAGTGCGAATTTCCGCATCGTTTTGGCTTTTTGCTCGGCGGTCGCAGGCTTTCTTCAGCACCCACACAAGAGCTAGCGCTGTTCCTCGGAGGCGGAATTGCCGGTGGCCGCCGCAGCGCTCCTACTTGGGCATCCGCTCAGGCGCCCAGGCTGGACCAACTCAATGCGCCCCGATCTTTCACCGCCAGGGAGCTAGTCCGAGTCTTCTCTCCTGTAAGGCGCCCTGAGCACCACAACTACGCCGGAGATGGTGCCGGAGACCGCGTCGGTTACAGCCTTCACCGTGGTCTCGCCAAGGGCGCCTGCGGCACTGACAGCGCCATTGGCTGTCGCCGAAGCAGCATCCTCGGCGCGAACGCCGATCCGTTTGGCGCCTTCTATGGCCGACTCCACAGCATTTCGCGCCACCCCTGCCACATCGCCGCCGACCTCTGCGGTGCCTTTCACCAGACCCCTGGCGGTATCTTCCAGGGCTGCTATAACGTTGCCTCCCACCTGCTGGGTGCCGGCGATGGTCCCGCTGACCGCATCCCTGGCGGTTTCCCCCAAGTCTCCCCCCACATCCCTGACGCCATGCACAGCGCCCCTGGCTGTGCTGAAGGCCGCATCCTGCAGCTTGACCGCGACACTCCCCGTGGCAACAATAGCTCCCTCTACGGCGCTACGGGTCACCGAGGCTACGTCGCCTCCCACCTCGGAAGCACTGCTGACCAGCCCACGGGTGCTGTCTTCAATGGCCTCAATCACACTACCTCCGACCTCCTGGGTACCGGTGATAGTGCCCTTTATCGTATCTTTGGCGGTGGAGGCCAGGTCTCCTCCCACATCTTTGGTCCCCCGTATGGCGCCTTGGGCCACGCTGAAAGCCATATCCTCAGCTCGCAACCCCAAGCTCTTCGTCGTCTCCATGGTCCCCTCAGCCGCGCTTCGGGCCACCGTGGCAACGTCGCCTCCCACTTCACCAGTGCCCTTGACTGCAGCCCGCACCGTGTCCCTCAGCGTTTCCACGGTGACCGTGCTTATTTCACCCGCGCCTCGTATTACCCCGATGATGCTGCCCTTGACCGTGGAACCCAACTCGGTGCCGACCTCGCTGGTGGCTTGAATAGCCCCCTTCACCACATCACTCACCAGCTCTTCGACCCCCGTAAGCGTCTCCCTGGAGCTGCGAAGAGCGTTGACGGTGGTATTTCGGACAGCATCTATTGTGCTCTCCACGACGCTTCCCGCCCCGGTGATTGTCCCTGTGATGGAATCCTTAATATTTCTGCCCAGATTACCTAGAGTCATCAGCGCATCTCCTTTATCGAGACTGGGACATTGGGCCTTATGTTATTTAACATTCCCAGCTAATTGGGCAACGACAATACTCCAGCCCAAAGCACTTGCCTATACAGACATTGTAGAAGCATCCCCTCTGAAATGTCCAGCTACAGAGGTACAGACCCTTGGCTGCAGAGGGTTCTGGTATATGGGGAATAAAACGGGGTTTGACTAGAGGGAGGCGAGCAGCTTCAGTTCATCAGCCATGAGGCGGGGGGTCAAGTAGTGTTTGCGAATATACCGGCGGCCTCGAGCCCCCATCGCCTTGGCTTGCCCAGGGTTTTCCAGCAGCTGAAGCACTTTCTCGGCACACTCTTCGATACTATCCACCAGGTAGCCTCCCTTGCCGTTTTTCAGCTGCATGGGGATGCCTCCGGCCCTGCCTGCAACCACAGCGGAGGACTTCCACTGGGCTTCCGCTACAACCAGCCCGAAGCCCTCCCGTATGGACTTCTGGATGACCACGTCCGATGAGCGTTGGAAAGCGTTCACTTCGATGCTGCTTGCGGCAGTGAAGTTTGTGTACATGTGGACGTCGGGGTCGTTGCCGGCCGCCTTTCCGGTTGCTTGGTACATCTCCATCCCTTGAGGGTCGTCCATGGCGAGGTGTCCCAGCATTGCAAGCTGGAGCTCCGGCACCTGCCGCTTCACTCGCCTGTAAACCTCCACCACACCCAGGGGATCCTTCCAGGGATCGAACCGGGACACCTGGGTAACCAGGGGCCTTGACGTGTCGATGCCTGCGAAAGACAGGATGTTCCCACACAGCTTGGGAGGCAGATAGGTGTTCTTTGGGGTCAGGGGGTCGATGGCCGGGGGAATTAAGTGGACCTTGTCCGCGGGCAGGTCCTTGCTGGCGTACTCAGCCATGGTGAAGACCAGGGCATCGTAGGCATCTACGTATGGGCGAAGGAAGCGCCACACCTGGGGATTGGGTTCGGACAGGTCGATGTGGCATCGCCAGACCCACTTTGCCTTGCTGGAGCCTTGCATGGCCCGAATGGCTGCCGGCTGGGGATCGTGCACGATAATGTAGTCGTAGTCATCGTAGGGAAAGGAGGAGTTGCGGGTGTTGGTGGCCAGGTATGCTCTTTTTGCGCTTCCGGTGAGATGGTACTCGCCCCCTTGTAGCGCATTGTGGAAAGCTTTTGTGACGTGGAAGAACGGGTCGTCTCCGTCAATGGTCATCCAGTCGGCGCAGATGCCGAGGTCCCTCATAAGGGGAATATAGGAACGAAGAATTTCGGCGACTCCGCCGCCATAAGCAGTGGAGTTGAGGTGCAGCACCCTGGCGCCAACCAACGGGCCAGCCAACTCCCTGATCTCGTCCAAGACCCTGCTGCCAACCGTGCGCCGGTAAGCATCGAGGGAAGCGTTGCCGACGGAAACCCCTTGGAGCGGACTTGTGCTCATCCCCGCCGACGGAGATAGTCCAACGCTGCCCTTGTTGCCATTTTGACTGGCACTGCCTCCGTCGCGTCCGGTGCTCTCGGTCCTATTTCCCGTCAGCGTCTGCTGGGTCAATTCCACCACCTCAACTCCTTTTGTCTCACAGGTTTACAACAATATCATAGAGTATCGGCACCTTTTCAAGTCAAACCCCTGTTGATTACCAAGAGTCTGGACGGGACTGGAGGCGGTGGTACACTGGGGGCAACGAGAAAACGATTAAGGAGTCAGTATGGCAACCCTGGTTACCGGAGGCACGGGATTTGTAGGCAGCAACATCGTCAAGGCCCTGGCCCAGCGCGGACATGAAGTGGTCTCCCTTGATCTGTCTGCGCCTGACGAGATGGTCATGAAGTTTCTTGAACCCTGGGCTTCCCAAGTCTGCTTTTTGACGGGAAGCATCCTGGAATGGGACGACATCAAAGGGGCTGTGGAGGGGCGGTCCATAGACAAGATCGTCCATGCCGCTGTGTTCACTGCCACCAGGGAGGATATCGAGAAGGAAAGCAGCCGGTCCATCGTCAATATAAACGTCATCGGGACCACGAACCTGCTGGAACTGGCCGTCGGTCTGTCCTTGCGTCGTTTCCTGTATGTCAGCTCCGGCGCCGTTTACGGCGAGAGTCTCGGCTCAGAAGAGGTCTTGGCCGAGGATGTGAAGCTGCACCCCCGTACCCTATATGCATCCACCAAGTACACCAGCGAGCTGCTGACCAGGCGCTACGGCGAGATGCACGGATTCCCTTCCGTCAGCGTCCGGCTGGCGTCCCCCTACGGCCCAATGGAGCGGGTCACCGGACACAGAGCGGTCATGTCGGTATTGTATGAATGCACCGGCATGGCTGTTCGAGGTGAAGGCGTACCCATCGGCGATCGCAGTCTTGGCAGGGACTACACGTACGTCAGCGACACAGCAGCAGGCATCTGCGAGGTGCTGGACGCACAGGGGCTGTCCCATGATGTGTACAACATAACCACCGGCAGGAAGGTAACCGTGGGCGATATCGTGGACGCTCTTCAGGAGGTACGCCCCAGCTTGGCAGTTTACGATGACCCAGCCAAGGTGTATGGGAACCTGTACCCGGGCTACGTGCGGGGCATCCTGGACGGGTCTCGCCTTAAGGACGATCTTGGCTTCGAACCCAGGTTCGATCTTGCGATGGGAATCGCTGACTATATGGGTTGGCGAGAGTCCGCGCCCTTCCTGGACTAGCCATCCCTTTAATTGACAAACATTTTGCCCTATGCTAACCTGCGTGATACTGTTAGTGAAATTTTTAACGAACTCTTGTCGGGCGAAAAACTCTGGGTTTCTTCGGGCGCCCTGAGTCGGTTAGCGTACCCAGGTCTAGTTCTTGGAATTGCCCAATGAGGGCGGTGGCATTGCATCCCATATACGCTGGAGTGCAGGCGGCGGGCATATGGTCGGGCCCAAGCTACAGATTCTCACTGTTTCCACCGTTGTTTGCATCTTTGGGCTGATAACTTTGGGAGGTGTGGTGAGGCTCACAGGCTCCGGTTTGGGATGTCCCGACTGGCCTCTATGTCACGGTCAGCTTGTGCCTCCTTTCGAATATCACGCCCTTATAGAATACTCCCATCGCATGCTGGCAGCCCTTGTAGGGGTGATGGTGGCCGCGCAGGCTTTCATAGTCTGGCGTTGGCACAGCGACCGCCGGTGGCTCCTGCCTCTCAGCTTGTTGGGGGTGGTACTGGTTATCTTCCAGGGTGCATTGGGTGGGATAACCGTGCTGCAAGAGTTGCCTGACGGCCTGGTTCTGGCCCACTTGGCAACTGCGGAAGCCTTGATAGCGTGCATGGTGTTGGTCAGTGCGTTGGCGCTGAAGGGTTCCTCCAACCCGGATCGCCCCGGCGCAGGACGAGGGCCCATGAGCGGAATTCTGCGTATTACCCTGCTTACGACAGCAATTGGGTACATACTGCTGGTCACAGGGTCCTATGTGACGGTGTCGGGAGCAATCGTCTCTTGCGGAGAATCGTGGCCCCTGTGCGATGGCCGCTTGCTGCCCGGGGGACACCTGGCGTGGGTACACATGGCCCATCGGCTGGTAACCCTTATTTTGATAATTCTTGTGGCCGCCGTGCTCGTCCGGGTATGGCGGCAGGGCAAAGAGTGGGTCCATGCAAGATGGACCGCGATCGCATTGGCAGGGCTGCTGGTCCTGCAGGCAGGGCTGGGAGCCGCCGTGGTGACAGGAGGGTTTTCCGCAGCCCTGCGGGCATCCCACCTGTCCCTGGGCACACTGATGTGGGTTTCCCTGGTTGTCTTGGCCATCATCGTGACAATGGGCAGGACAAGGGATTCAAAGGGGAGCGCGCATGCTTAAGATGGAGTCCGAATCCTTGGCAAGATCGTCGGCCCACGGGCAGATTGTGTCCGTACTCTCCGACTACCTGGCCTTAACCAAACCTCCCATCATAGCCCTTCTTCTGCTGACCGCCCTCGGGGGAATGTTCCTGGCTGCCCAGGGAGTCCCGCCTTTGCCCGTCGCTGCCCTGCTTCTGCTAGGCGGTGCGGGCGCGGCTGCGGGGGCAAGCTCGATCAACCACTACCTGGACAAGGATGTGGACAGCTTGATGCTTCGCACCCAGCGCCGCCCTATTCCGGGCCGAAGGGTGAGTCCCTCCTCAGCCCTCATTTTCGGCATCTCTCTCAACGTTTTCGCCTTCGCGCTCCTGGCATCGACGGTCAACTTGCTGAGCGCATTCATCACCCTTGGCGGCACCCTGTTCTACGTGCTCGTTTACACCCTGTGGCTGAAAAGGACGACACCACAGAATATCGTCATAGGTGGAGCCGCGGGGGCCGTTCCCCCCGTAGCCGGATGGGCAGCCGTAACAGGCGGCGTGGAACTGCCGGCGCTATACCTGTTCGCCATCATATTCTTCTGGACTCCTCCTCACTTCTGGGCCTTGTCCCTGCTGATGAAAGACGACTACGCCAGGGCGGGAATACCGATGTTGCCCGTGGTCTATGGCGAAACCGAGACCCGGCGAAATATATTCCTGTACACAATCATACTGGTGGCCCTCACCTTGCTGCCCTTCACCATCCAGCAGGTGGGATGGATATACTTTGTCTCCGCCGTTACCCTGGGCAGCATATTCCTATACTATGCATGGCGCCTTGTCAGCATTTCGGAGGATGCTTCCCGCCGTGACGCCTCCCGCCGGGAGAGGCGCGTTTACCTGGCGTCCTTGCTGTACCTGGCCCTTCTATTTGCAGCAATCATGGTAGATACGACGGTGCATTTGGGATGATGGACGGGGGTTGGGAAAGGCTGGAGATGGTACCCTTGAAAGGGAAAGGTTCCCTTGGTAAACTCTTAGCCGCTATGCGGCCCTACGTCAGCACCTGTATATACCCTTGCCCGGCTGCCATACCGGGAAGGGTAATCGATGAAGGAGACCCTGGTGATACCCAGACCGCTTAAGAACAGGGTCGTCCTTGCCCTTCTGACGGGCGCTGCCCTGCTGGTGCTGCTGAGCTGCAATCCATCGGACCCCCAGTCCACTTTCGAAGCGGCATCTCCCGAAGCCCAAAAGCTTCTTGACCTCCTGGCGATCATCGGCTGGGCTGCAGTGGCCGTTTTCGTTGTGGTGGAAGGAATCCTGATCTATGCGGTAATCCGCTATGCCCGCCGGCGCAACGAAAACGTCATGCCGGCCCAGACCCACGGCAACACACCCCTGGAGATCGCCTGGACCATTGCCCCGGCCATAGTGCTGGCGGTAATAGCCGTACCCACGGTGATCTATATATTCGACCTGGAGAGCGAACCACCGGAACATGCGCTTAACGTGATAGTAACGGGGCACCAGTGGTGGTGGGAATTCGAGTATCCGGAAGAGAACGTGATCACAGCAAACGAGCTTCGCCTTCCCGTCGAAAGACCCGTCAGAATGGTGCTGAGGTCCGACGATGTAATCCACAGCTTCTGGATACCAAAGCTCCAGGGCAAGGTCGATGTGATACCTACCAACGAAAACCGGATGAAGTTCACGCCGATGGAAACGGGCGAGTTCTACGGGCAGTGCGTCGAGCTCTGTGGCGTCGCCCATTCCCACATGAGGTTCAGGGTCATCGTCGAAGAGCCCGATGAGTTTGATGCTTGGGTAGCAGGCTACCATGAATTGGCAGCCCGCCCGATGCCGACGGATGATTCCGACGAGGCCCAGGGAGCGCAGCTCTTTGCCAGTAGAGGCTGCCTCCTCTGCCACTCGGTTAACGGTCCCGCTTCCGAGGACGCCAGGCGCGCGCTGAAGGAGAGCTTCGAGAGAGGCGAGCTGAGATTCCCGGCGCCCAACCTGACCAATTTCGGCACCAGGGGCACCCTGGCGGCGGGTCTTCTGGATAACGATGCGGGAGGGGAAAACCTGAGGGCTTGGCTCTCGGACCCCGAATCCGTCAAGGAAGGGAACCGCATGGCCGAGCTGGCCACGGTCTATACAGATCCCGACTCGGAGCTGACGGCCCTGGAGGTTTCCCAGCTGGCAGCTTACCTGTTGAGCTTGAAGTGAACATGTCTCTTGAATGGAACATGATGCCAACCGGCCATGACGGGCGCACGTTTAGGGGGAGGGTACCTCGGAGGTGAGCCATGGTAACCATTGGTAACACAATAAGCGGCGCACTGCGCCGACCCACCAGCTACCACGGGGTGTGGAGCTGGATCACCACCGTCGACCATAAGCGCATCGGCATCCTCTACGGTGTGACGGCTTTCACGTTCTTCCTGATCGCCGGCATCGAAGCGCTGATGATTCGCACCCAGCTTGCCAGGCCCGAGCAGGATATCGTCAGCCCCGATGTGTTCAACCAGCTCTTCAGCATGCATGCGCTGACGATGATTTTCCTTGCCATCATGCCCCTGACGGCCGCCTTCTTTAACTTCCTCATACCCTTGATGATCGGGGCCAGGGATGTGGCCTTCCCCCGCCTCAACGCCCTCAGCTACTGGATCTTCCTATTCGGGGGCATACTGCTGAATAGCGGTTGGATCCTGGGCGGCTCGCCCAACACAGGATGGTTCAACTACGCCAACCTGTCTGAACCTCCCTACAACCAGGGGCACGGCGTGGACTTCTACGTCGTGGGACTGCTTGTCCTCGGTACAGCCTCCATGGCCGCCGCATTCAACTTCATCGTCACCATAATAAATATGCGCGCACCCGGGATGAGCCTGATGCGCATGCCTGTATTCGTGTGGATGACCCTGGTAACCTCCTTCCTGATAATTCTTGCCTTCCCGGTGATCACCGTCGGGCTGATCGAGCTTCTTTTCGACCGTCAGTTCGGCACCAGCTTCTTCAACCCGATTAACGGCGGCGACCCGGTGCTATGGCAGCACCTGTTCTGGGTGTTCGGACATCCCGAGGTGTACATCCTCATCCTTCCGGGCATGGGTATCATCTCAGAGATCCTGCCGACCTTCTCTCGCAAGCCCCTGTTCGGCTACAGGGTGATCGTCCTGTCGGGAATAATCATAGGCTTCATGGGCTGGGGTGTGTGGAGCCACCACATGTTCACCGTCGGCCTTGGAGCTTGGTCCAACTCGGTGTTCAGCATCGCCACAATGGCAATCGCCATTCCGACGGGCATCAAGATATTCAACTGGATCGGCACCCTGTGGGGTGGGTCGATCAACATCAAGACGCCACTGCTCTTTGCTGTGGGATTTGTGTCCCTGTTCATCATCGGCGGTCTGAGCGGGGTGATGCACGCCTCGGCGCCCGCTGACACCCAGCAGCAGGACACCTACTTCGTCGTCGCTCATATCCACTACGTTCTCTTCGGAGGCAGCATCTTTGCCATCTTCGCGGGCATCTACTACTGGTGGCCCAAGATCACAGGAAGAATGCTGAACGATAGCCTGGGCAAGCTGCACTTCTGGGGAATGATGATCGGATTCAACGTAACCTTCTTCCCAATGCACTTCCTGGGACTGCAGGGCATGCCCCGGCGAATACACACCTTCGACTCGTCCATGGGTTGGGACCTGTGGAACATAGTTGCTACGGCGGGCGCCTTTTTCATGGCGGCGTCCATCCTGATCTTCATACACAATGCGGTACGAAGCCTGAAAAAGGGCGAAAGGGCACCCAACGACCCCTGGGATGGCAGGACACTGGAATGGTCCATCCCCTCGCCTCCTCCCATCTACAACTTTGCCGAGATTCCCCAGGTGCATGGCATCGATCCCCATTGGAGCAACAAGTATGGGGACGATGACCACTCCGCCCCGGTGCCGGTGGCAGGAGGCGCACAGGAAGAAGCGGCGCCAGGTCATGAACATTCGGACGCACACGGTGATTCGGGACATGGGATACACCTTCCCGGGTTGTCCTACTACCCTGTGATGCTGGCCTTCGGACTTGCCATTGCCGGATACGGCTTGGTGTTCCACCAGACTCTCACCTGGGCCCTGGCGATAGTTGGGCTGGGAATAGGGATCGTTGCAGCCTACCTCTGGTCCTTCGAACCTGCCGACGAAGAGCATGAGCCCGATGATTAATTACGGCCTCAAATCCATGGGAATGGCTGGAGCCTAGCCGTGGGGGAAGGTTAGAGTTGGAAAATCCACCTGCACATGGCCACTCTACGGTCGAACATACGACAACGGGGCTGAACCATCGAAAGCTGCTGATGTGGCTGTTCCTGGGTTCGGACTGCCTCTTCTTCGGCTCTTTGATATCCACGTATCTCATCTACCGGGGAGACAGCCTTGTCGGCCCCTTCCCCGACGATGTGTTCAGCATCCCGGTTACGACGGTGAGCACCTTTGTTCTCTTGATGAGCAGCATGTCCATGGTGCTGGCCTACTCGGCGATAAACCGGGGAAACATGCGGGCATTCCGGATATGGCTCCTCTCCACCTGTCTGCTGGGCGCAACCTTCCTGGGGTTCCAGACCTTCGAGTTCTACGAGTTCGCCAACCATGAGAGGACGGTAGAATGCCAGCCCGGCTCCCAGGTGCCTGAGTGCCTGGCGGGAGCAGAGAAGTACAAAGAGGACTACGGCCTGACCCCCCAGACGAACCTGTTTGGCACGACCTTCTTCACCCTCACGGGCTTCCATGGCGCCCATGTCACCGTCGGAGTCATATGGCTGTTGTCCATCGTCGGCTACTCCATGTTAGGAGGCAGGAAAGCCCAGCGGGTACTAACCGACAGGCAGGCGCTCAGCGTGGACCTGGCCGCATTGTACTGGCACTTCGTGGACATAGTCTGGATCGTCATCTTTGCGGTGGTTTACCTGATAGGCGTGGGGGTCACCTAGCCAATGTCGAGGTCCGACTCTTGAAAAACGACCAGAGGAACACAAATGGCGGATAGCCCAAACCACAGGGAGGGTGCGCACCCGACGGCCGCTACCTATGTCAAGGTAGCCCTACTCCTAGCGGTGCTGACAGCCATAGAGTTCGGCGTGTTCTACCTGGATATTCCGAACCCGGTGCTGATCACCGTCTTCCTTCTCCTTTCGATGGTCAAGTTCGCCCTTGTCATCCTCTTCTACATGCACCTGAAGTTCGACAGCCGTCTCTTTTCAGGGTTGTTCATCGGCGGTCTGGTGCTGGCTGTCACCGTGTCCGTTGCCCTGATGGCCATCTTCCAGGTGTTGACCGCCCTGGCAAGTCCTACCGAACCCGATGGGACCAATGGTCCGATTGTAGAAGTTACTGCCACTCCCACAGCTACTCCCCCCGACGCTGAGTGCCCAGATGATGATGTGGTATGCCAGGGCAGGCACCTGTTCCTCAACGTCCCTGCCAGCGCCGCACCTCAAGCGTTGTGGTGCAGCCAGTGCCACACCTTGGGCGACATTGCCAACGGAGCGATTGGGCCTGACCTGACCAAAATCAGTGTCGACGCCTCCACCCGAAAGCCTGGCACATCCGCGGAAGAGTACATCCGGGAGTCCATCAAGGAGCCGGAGGCCTTCCTGTGCGAAGTTGAATTGTGTACTCAGGGCCTGATGACCAGCTCGGTCACCGGGGGACTGACTGATGAAGAGGTCGACCTTCTGGTCGCATTTCTGCTGAATCCCATTGACGAACCCGGGACCCAGCTCCCCGTAACGGGCGTTGACGTTCCGTCGATTCCGGAAGCGACCACTCCCGCGGAGCCACCGCCGGCCGGCGATCTTGTAGCCCAGGGGCAGGCCCTGTTTATGACCGCCCCTCCCAACGTGGGGACCCAGGCCCTTTGGTGCTCCCAATGCCACATGATCGAGGGCGTGGCCGACGGGCTGATCGGCCCAGACCTAACCCACATCGGCTCCGAGGCAGCCTCCCGGAAGCCGGGCACGTCGGCTGAAGACTATATAGTCGAATCAATACGGGACCCCGACGCTTTCATTTCCACCGGGGTAGAGCGCGCGACGTCGGGTCTTATGACCCTTCCTATCGTGGAGGGCCTGACCGACGAGCAGGTGGCTGCGCTGACAGCCTTCTTGCTGGCACAGCAATAGCCATGGCGCAAGGCATTCGGGATGCGTTCGCGGACGCCTACCGGTATGGCGATGGGCAAGTACCTCCCAGGCTAACCTAGATGGCGCCTCTGCAGGTAGTAGACTTCTCCTGGACTCAATGGCACGCCCACCCCAGTGTAATCGTGGGTCTACTGCTGTTCGTCGGAGCCTACCTTTTGGGCGTGGGTCCTCTGCGCAACCGCTACCAATGGGGTCCCCCGGTAGAAGGGTGGCGGGCAACGACGTTCCTGCTGGGAGTGCTGGTGCTGATGGCTGCCCTTCTTTCTCCCATCCACGACCTGGGAGAGCGGTATCTCTTCAGCTTCCATATGCTCCAGCACATGCTGCTAATGCTGGTCTTCCCGCCCCTTGTGCTCATAGGGACCCCGCCGTGGCTGCTCAGGCCGCTCTTGAAGAATCGGATGGTGAAGGAAGCTGCCTCTTTCATAACGAGGCCGGTAGCCGCCTTCCTGATTTTCGATGCTGTCCTGGTGTTCTGGCATGTACCCGGCCTGTACGACCTCGCCCTGCGGGAGAGGAATATCCACATCGTGGAGCACATAACCTTCATCGGGGCAGCTGTGCTTATGTGGTGGCCCGTTCTCAGCCCCATGCCGGAGCTGCCCCGCGCGCCCTACATCGGGCAGATGGCCTACCTGTTTCTCGTGCCCACCGTTTCAGCCATCCTGGGGGCGTTCATCACCTTCTCGGAATCGGTGTGGTACGATTTGTACGCTGAAGCTCCCCGGATTTGGGAGATTTCGGCCAAGACCGACCAGGAGATCGGGGGACTGCTCATGTGGGTGCCAGGCGGCATAGTGTTCATGGGCGCATTGATAGTTGTATTCCTGATCTGGGCAAGCAAGTCCGAGTCCAGCGACATCCCCCACAATTCCAACAACGGGAGGGAAGGCGGCCTGCAACACCACGGCGACTCCTACTCCCAAACCCAGGGACGTCCGCTGGGCGCATAGACCGGACCGACGTTGGTCCGAATCCGACTAGAGAGGCATAACAATGAGACCGACGACCATGTCTGCGCTGCTTCCCATCCTGGCGGCGCTATTCATAGTGATCTGGGGCGGGGCCTTGGGCATAATATTCATCCTCCTGTCCAAGACCACGCTGCATGAATGGGGATCGGTGATCGTCGGCATGGCCCTTGTGGTAGGGATCCCGGCTGTGGCCGCCCTCCTGTCCAAGGGCCGTTCCTAGACCAGGCCAGGGACTCTAAAGACCAGGCCATGTCTCTGAAGCTGGCGCTTCTAGCAACGTCTCTCACGTTAACCTTTTTGGCGACAGCGTGCGGTCAAGGCGCTTCATTCCAAGGCAACAGCCTGAACGTCGAAATGGCCCCAGATTTTCGCCTGCGGGACCAGAACAACCAAGTAGTCAGCCTGTCCGATTTCCGGGGCAAGGTGGTAGCGTTGACCTTTCTGTACACCTACTGCCCCGAGATCTGTCCCGTGGTTTCCCAGACCGTGAGGCAGGCGGCCGAGCTTCTGGATTCCGATGCCGAAGAGGTCCAGTTCCTGGCGGTCAGCGTCGATCCCGAGCGGGACACGGTTGAGACGGCCTTTAACTACAGCGAGGACACTGGCCTAGGGGATCGGTGGCGGTTCCTGGTGGGAAGCCAGCAGGAGTTGGAGAGTGTCTGGAAGGACTACTGGCTGGACCCCACTATCAGCGATTCGGCAGGTTATGAGATGGTGCATATCCACGAAGACGGGGAACTGCATGTGCACGATGCGGATGACGGCAGCGATACCGGCACGGGAGAGATCAGGGTGGTTCGAGAAGGCCCGCTAATCTCCCACTCGGCCCCGGTGTTCCTCATCGACCGGGAAGGCAATCGGCGGGTGCTGTTAAATAACCTGACGCTGGACCCGGCGCCGCTCGTCCACGACCTTCGTCTACTCTTGGGAGACTAGCCCGTGGTCGATTAGCCCGCGAGCTACGTGGTCTGGTTAGCTTGGGCGATGGCGACAAGCTTCTGGAAGGCAGGCGGGTCATTGACTGCCATCTCTGCCAGCATCTTGCGGTCGATCTCGACCTTCGCCACCTTCAGGCCATGCATCAAGCGGCTGTAGGTCATACCCGACTGGCGGGCTGCCGCCCCGATGCGGATGATCCACAGCCGGCGAAAATCGCCCTTGCGCTCCCTGCGATGCCGGTAGGCATGGCTCCACGCATGGATCAGAGCTTCCTTGGCCCACTTGTAGTTCCGGTGCGAAGACCCCCGGAAACCCCTCGCTGCCAGTAGTACTTTCTTATGTCGGCGGTGTCTGGTTACACCGCTCCTTGCCCTTGTCATTCGTTGGCTACCTGTTCATCGATCTTTCGTTCTGTCGTTATCCGTAGGGGACCAGCTTGGTCAGCCTCTTTACGTCGGCAGCATCCACCAACCGCTTGCCTTCGTACTGGCGGCGCACCTTCTTCGGCTTCTTGCGGCGCAGGTGGCTGCTCATCCTCTTGCGACGCATGAGCTTGCCCGCTCCGGTGATATGGATACGGGCCTTAGCTCCCTTGTGGGTCTTTAGCTTGGGCATCCGCTACTCCCGCCAATTCCGTCTTAGCTTTACGGGCCCCAGGCACCAGGATGATGGACATCGCCCGGCCTTCCATCCCCGGCGGCTTTTCCAGCCTGGCATCTTCTCCCAGCTCGTCCGCCACCTTCTTTAGAAGGGTGACGCCTATCTGGGTATGGGACTGTTCCCTGCCCCGAAAGACCACAGCCACCTTGACCTTGGAGCCATCCTGGATCAGCTCTTTGACCTTGCGCACCTTGGATGAGAAGTCATGAGTGCCGATGTTCGGCCTGAAGCGCACTTCTCTCAGGGCTGTGTTCTTCTGGGACTTCTTGGCTTCTCGTTCTTTCTTGGAGTACAGGTACCTGAGCTTACCGTAGTCAAGGAGCCGGCACACCGGGGGGCTTCCGTTGGGGGCCACCTCGACAAGGTCAACCCCTCGTTCCCTGGCGGCCTCCAGGGCTTGGGCGATGGGCAACACTCCCAGCTGCTCTCCGCCCTCACCGATTACAAGCACCTCGGATGCCCGGATCCTCTGGTTTACTCTGTATTCCTTAGTAGGGATACCCGGCTCCCTCCAAGAAGTTATATATAGCTCGCCTGCATTTTAGCTTGCGAAAGAATATAGCATAGGCAAAAATGCAAGTCAAATGCGCCGTGAACGACCTAGACCTTGCGGATGATTTCGTCGTTCATCCGCTCGGCTAAAGCGTCGAGGCTCAACGGACCCAGATTTTCACCTGAGCGCAGCCGGACCGAGGCGGTGCCGTCGCCCATCTCCGAATCCCCAACCACCAGCATGTAGGGGACCTTCTGCATCTGGGCTTCCCGTATCTTCAGGTTCATGCGTTCGCTGCGGGAGTCCACATCGCCCCTTATGTGGCTGCCCCTCAGCCGGGCTTTGACTTCGTTGGCATACTCCAGGTGCCGATCCGCAATGGGAATCACTAGGGCTTGCACCGGCGAGAGCCACAGGGGGAAAGCTCCGCTGTAGTGCTCTACCAGGACGCCGACAAAGCGCTCCACCGAACCCATGATCGCCCGGTGCACCATGTATGGACGGTGGGGGCTGCCATCCGATCCCTGGAAAGTCAGACCGAACCGTTCCGGCAGGTTGAAGTCGAACTGGGCCGTGGTGCACTGCCACTCCCGCCCCAGGGCATCCTTGATCTTTATGTCTATCTTCGGGCCATAAAAGGCGCCGCCGCCCTCATCGATTCCGTAATCCAAACCTCGCCTCGCCAGGGCCCTCGCCAAGGAGTCGGTGGCGTGCCGCCACATGTCATCATCCCCGACATGTTTTTCGGGCTTGGTGGAAAGGGAGATGCCGTAATCGGAAAAACCGAAGGTGGTCAGCAGCTCGAAGGTCAGGTCCAGCACCCCGAGCACCTCATCCTCGACCTGCTCGGGAAGGCAGAATATGTGGGCATCGTCCTGGGTGAACCCCCTAACGCGCATCAGCCCATGAAGCACGCCGCTTCGTTCGTAGCGATAGACGGTCCCCAGCTCTGCGTACCTCAACGGCAGCTCACGGTAGCTTCTGAGAGCCGACCTGTAGATCATGATATGGAATGGGCAATTCATCGGCTTCAGGTAATACTCGTTGCCATCCACATCGTTGGGGGAAAACATGCTGTCTTGGTAGAAGTCCAGGTGGCCGCTGGTCTCCCAAAGCCGGGCTTTACCTACGTGGGGCGAATAGACCACATCGTAATCGTGCTTGTCATGGAGCTCCTGCCAGTAACCCTGGATGATGCTGCGTACCCTCCCACCCTTGGGGTGCCAGATGATGAGGCCGGGACCCACATCTTCATGAATACCGAACAGGTCCAGCTGCCTGCCCAAGCGGCGATGGTCTCGCTTCTCGGCTTCTTCCAGCATGTTCAGGTACTCGTCCAGCGCATTCTGGCTTTCGAAGGCGGTCCCGTAGATGCGCTGGAGCATGGGGCGTTTCTCATCTCCTCGCCAGTAAGCCCCCGCTACGTTCAGAAGCCTCACCGCGGCGATCTTGCCCGTCGATTCCACGTGGGGGCCTTGGCAAAGGTCCACGAACCGGCCATGGGTATAGGTGCTAAGCTCTTCGTCCTCGGGAATGTCGTGGATTATCTCCAACTTGAACTGCTGGTCCCCAAACATGTCGTTGGCCAGTTCCCGGCTGATTACATCTTTCTCGAAGGGCTGGTCCTGGGCGATTGCATCCAGCATCGCGGCTTGGATGCTTTCCAGGTCTTCGGGGGTGAAGGGCCGGGACACATGGAAATCGTAGTAGAACCCCTCATCGGTGGAAGGCCCGATACCGATCTGGGCTTCGGGAAACAGCTGGATAACGGCATCAGCCATCACATGAGCTGCCGAGTGGCGCATACGATGACGCAGCGCCATCAGCTCCTCATCATTCTGGCTGCCAACGGATGTCCTTTGCATTCAATGACCCTTCTTATTCGACTAACGATACAATATAGCACATAGCCTATGCAGCCTTGAAGCCAGCCCCTCGGGGACCCTTGTCACCATCTGCCCAGGCCATGTCTGAGGACGCTTTCGATGTTCGAATGACGAAAGGTGTAGCCCGTTTCCAGCAGCTTGCCGGGCACCGCCCGGGTGCTCGCAAGGAGGGACTCGTCGGCCATCTCTCCAAGGGCGGCCCTGAGTAACACGCCAGGGGCTTTGAGCAAGGTTGGACGGCGCAGCACCTTGCCCAAGGCGCGGGCAAGCTCTCCGTTGGTAACGGGAACGGGGGCTGTGAGGTTCACCGGACCATCCATAGAGTCTGTCATCATGCAGTGTTCCATGGCCCCCAAGGTGTCATCCAGGGATATCCAGCTTACGTACTGGCGGCCGTTGCCCACCGGCCCTCCAACACCGGCCTTGAATGGGAGAAGCATACTCTTGAGCATCCCTCCCAGGGGGGTTACGACAGGACCCAGCCGCATGTGGACAACACGGACACCGGACTTTGCCGCCGGCTCGGCGGCCGCCTCCCACTCCTGGGCAAGGTCCGCCAGGAAACTCTTGCCTGCAGCACTCTCTTCATCCACGATGGGGCCGCCTTCTGCATTGCCATAGATGCCAACCGCAGAGGCGCAGAGCAGCACCCTTGGAGGGCGTTCCAAGCGCGCAAGGGTATCTGCCAGGAGACGGGTGCTGCCGACCCTGCTGTCCCGCATTCTCTGCTTCTTGGTTGGGGTCCATCTCCCCATGATGGTCTCGCCCGACAGGTGGACAAGGGCGTCCAGCCCGTCCAGTTCCCCTGCATCCAGGATGCCCCTCCCGGGGTCCCAGGGAATGACTGAGTCATCGCCGCCCGCGCTCTCCCCCGGCCCCGCCATTCTGACCAGTCGTTTCACCTGGTGGCCGGCGGTGGTCAGGTAGTGGACCAGGCTTGAGCCTATGGTGCCCGATGCTCCGCTGATGGCCACCCTGAAGCGTGGCATGGAGGCGTAGCGCCCGTGGGCCTGCAAATCCTCCCGCAAGGTGTCGTTCCTGTATCTGAATGCCTCTTCCAACCTGCGAGTCACCAGCCTTCCGATCAAGACCCGGCCTGCGAAGCCCAGGGGCAAAGCATATTCGACCCGGTTGTCCAGGTAACAGGAATCGGGACCGTCAGGTTCGGCGCAGGTTAGATGGCTCCAGTGGGCAAAGGGACCCTTTAGCTGCACCTCCCGAAACTGGCTGCCTTCCACATAGTCCCGGTGCTCCAGCATCCAGCGGAGTCGGAGCATCCCAAACGGTATGAGGACGGTGGCTGTACCGCCAGTCTCGATGCTGCCGGTACGGTCCAGTCCCCTGAAAGGCTGCCAGGGGGGGTTGAGGCGCTGGAAAGCGCCGGGGCGTCCCATCCACCGGAACACCTCCTCCGCGGGGGCATCAATGTGGGTACGGTTGAAATACTCCTGGAGCTTCATTGTTGGAAGAAAGACCCGGCCTTTTTGTACAATTTAGGGGTATAGCAATAGACCCTGGACAAGAATAGTCCCTTGGCGAAATAAGCTGCAAGCTGAATGCACATGGTTGTGTGGGTGAAAGCGGGCATCGAAGAGCAATGAGAAGCGGGATAGATAACGGCTCCACCGGCATTGGCCCAGTCCAGGCTGGGCTTACCGCCGGAGCCATCGCCGGGGTGGCAGGGGTGCTTGTCAACCTGCCCCTGGAATCACCCAGCGACTCTTTTTTCAACAGCGCCAGCGTGATGGCGGCATCCCTCTTTGCAGGACTGGGCGTGGGAGTTACGGGGCGCTTCCTTGGGGGAGGCATTCCCCGTAGAGCGCCCTTCTGGGCTTTCCTGGTCGTCCTCTTCGGCCTCGCGACCATCTTTGCCGTCATGGCCGAGTCCCGGCTGGAGCGTTCGGTCTCGTACATGGTCCCCCTTGCGGCCATTGTCCTGGGTCTGACGGCTGCCCTGTTTCTGCTACTCTTGCAGCAACGTCGTTCCCTCCCCTGGAAGGTTACCGTTGTGATGCTAGCCATTGCCATCGGCTTGGGGATAGGACTGGCGGGCTACGGAGACCAGCAAAGCGGCAGGCTGGAACTGCCTCCCAGGGCCTCTATTCAACCTATGCCAGGAATTCATCTTTGGTGTTAAATCCTGCCGGGGTGTGAAAACGTGACCACGTCGATCTCATTTTTTAGGCTGCCGGTGCTCGTCGCGGCCCTTGTTTCCCTGCTCCTGCTGGCAGCGTGCGGAGGCGCCGGCGATACAGGCCAGGAACCCACAGCCACCATTGCCGATCTCCCGACGGTGCCTGCCGCAACCGAGGTCCCAACCCTGGAATTGTCCCCCTTGGGCAGGGCCATAGGAGACTATGAGGGAGTCACCTTTGTCGTGTCGCCCGGGTCGGAAGCCACCTTCACCGTAGAAGAGCAGCTGGTTGACCTGCCCCTGCCCAACGATGCTGTGATGCGCACGGCGGCCCTTTCGGGGGAGGTCCATCTGGACGGAAGGCTGTCGGTGGTCAGCATCGACCTCCAGACTCTTGCCAGCGACCAACGCTTCAGGGACTCCTACGTCAGGAACCGGATGTTCGGGGAACACCCAACGGCGACCTTCGCCGTTCCCGACATCGGCCCCATTCCAGCGGGCCTGGCTGCCGGCGATGAGGTCATGACCCAGGTTACCGGCTCCCTGTATATTCGTGGCAGGACCTTCTCCATAGAATTCGAAATAGAAGCCAGGGACGATGGCGATGAGATGTTCGTGGTTGGCCGAACAACCTTCACCTGGGAGCAGCTGAACATCCCCCGTCCCACAGCCCGCTCCGTCACCAGCATCGAAGATGACGTTCGGGTGGAGATACTCTTGTCCCTTACCCCGGAGGATAATTAGACCGAAGGGTCGGCTCGCCTAGGTGACAGCATCAGCAACTAGTTGGGAGGACAAGGCATGAAACCTCTAAGGGCATTGGGAGTCTCGCTGGTGCTTCTTCTCTTGTTGGCAGGATGTGAGGATGCCGGGGACACCACAGAGACACTTGCGGAAGCACCAGCCATGTTACAAAATGTTACCTTAAGACAGTTGTACGAAGAGTCGGTGGCCAACCTCGCACGCTACGATGATTTGTATAAGGGCAAATGGTACCTGGTAACAGGGACTGTAGATTTTATGTTTGACTATCAGATCGTCGTGGACGCAGGTCCGGGTGACGGTGATGTTACAGCGATATTGACGGATGTGCCGCGGTCAGACCAGGTTCCACTAAATAGTGGCGATCCCATAGCTGCTCGTTGTCGAATAGGTGAGGTGATCGGGTATGGGGTCTATATGGAGGATTGCTCACTAGAATAGAAGCTAATGCCCATGGGCGGCTATCTTAAGGTGCCCCCTAAGGGGCCTGAACGATTCGTAACACTGGGCAGATTGAATTTCCAGCAACCTGGCTCCCTCCAGCCTGGACGCTAGCCGGCAATAGAGCGTTTGCTCCCATCGGGGCCCCCGTGCTACCATCCGGCAAAGCGGCGCCTCATCGGCGCCAGTGCCTAGACATCCCATCGCCAGGAGCCAAGCATGAAGCTCCCCATCGTCTATACCCTGGTCAACTGAGAGACCAGCGAGAAGCTGCGCCAGTCGTGGACTGGCCAGGGAATAGCTTTCGAGGAACGCCGGGTTGACCAGAGCCAGGAATGGCTGGATGAGCTCCTCAACTACTCGGATGCAGCTCCCACCGTGATTTATCCCGACGGGCGGGTCGAGATCGGTTTCGAGGGACACGTCGGCTGAGCGCTGGCATAGGCCGGCGGCGCCGGCCCCGAAGCCCGCAACACTATCGCATAAGGAGGAAACATGACCAGCGAGACCAGTGTAGTGACCCCCGAAAGGTTCGCCGAAGGTTTTACCTATCCGGATTACATCGCCCAGATCAACATCAACAAGAACTGGTTTGAGAAGCTGTACGACTCCTTCCAGGTGGACGCCGACGATGCTGAGTTCTTCCGCAATGCCGCCAGCCTTCCTAACGGCCCGGCCAAGATGATGGTTATCGGCGAAGACTGGTGTCCCGATGTTTATCGGGGAATGCCCATGATGGCCCGGATCGCCGAGGCCGGCGGCATGGAGATGCGGGTGTTCCCTAGAGATTCACACATGGACATCATGAACGAGTTCCTGAAGGAAGGAAAATGGGCTTCAATCCCGGTAGCGGTGTTCTACACAGCCAATCACGAGTACCTGTGCCACTGGATTGAGCGACCCGCTTTGGCCGAAAGTGAGATGGAGGCGATTTCCGCCCAGGTGAGCAGCGAGATGCCCAACGCTTCCGACCAGGAAGTGCGGGCGGCGGCGAGACCCCGCAACCAGGAGCGATTTTCGGCTTGGCAGCAGGAGTCCGTCAAAGAGATCCGCGAGCTGCTGACCGGGCCCCGAAACTCCTAGGGGATGAAGGGCGAGGGTGGCTCCTATCTCAGAAAGGGCCTCAGTAGGGGCTTCTGCCGTACGCTCCCACCGAGATTTGCCCCGCTTCCGTGATGGACACGCGGAAGGGCGCCTCCTGTTGCGTGTCCCTGGCCAAGGCAGCGACAATCAGGTGCACTTTTTCCAGCTCCCCAGACGGGGGAATGAAATACTGCCCCTCGTTGTCTGAATTGAGTCTTAGCTCACTTACAACGTTGGTCTTGCCCACTTCAACGATCTGAACGATGTACTCTTGTGGGTCCCGATTGTCGATCCTGCGGAACCCATGTGCTACCCACGACTCGTCGAAGCTGGCATCGGGCATGACCCCGATTTCCGGTACGGCGATGTGGTCCACGCAGATTCCCGTTGAATGAAGGGCGTCGTCCGTCACATAGTGAAACCGGACAATCACCTCTTGGCCTGCGTACTCCGACAAGCTTGCCTCCACGATCTCCCAGCCATGGCTCGCTCCTGTGTAACCCGGCCCGTAGCTGGTTCCCAGCAGGTCCAGGTCGGACGTTCCCTCGGCAGCCAGAATGTCCCAAGTGGAACCGTCGTCCACCGACACCTCAAGGTAGGCATAGTCCCAGCCTTCTTCGATTTCATACCAGAGGCGGAAACTGAGGGTAGCATCTGGGACCTGGGTCAAATCCAGCTCCCTGGACAGGGTGGTGCTGATGGAATCTCCCCTGTTGCCCCACCAGCATGCGCCTTCAACCAGCCCCTCTGGTATGACCGGGGTGTGGGTACGCCCTTCGAATTCGATGATAAGACCTTCATCCACCTCATCAATCGTGTAGTATTTGGCCGAATACTGGGGGATGGAGCCGCTATCGCTGTCGTCGGGATTCAGTGTTTCGATGTCCCGGACCCTTATTTCGGCATTCGGATGGCTGTAGGGTCCGTCCCCAGCTGCATCCAGCAGATTCGCCACCGTCCAGTCCCGGAACACATCCCTGAAGGTGCGCCCCGATCCAATGGCGGCCAAGTAGGAATCAATCCCCGCGACTCCATCAAGGGGTTCCTGGCTCAACGGGAGCGGGGAGCCAAAATGCTCGTACAGGTAACGAAAGAACAGGTAATCGGCGCCGTAATAGGCTGGTTGCGGCTCTGCAGGCCAGTTTACGAGAGAAGTGGTCGGGTTGGCCAGGAAAGCGCGCAGGCTGAGCGGTTGGTAGCCGGCTTTATAGGCAGCCAGCTCCGCAAGTCCTTCGGCAACCCAGGCTTCCTCCGTCGGGTCGGCGTTCCATTGGAAAAGGTGCTGCAGCTCGTGGGCCAGCACCGAAAGGTACATAGATGACCCCAAGAACCTTTCGTCGCCATCCAGATATATCATCTCCCTCTCGTTGCTGAAAGGGTGCGCAGAAGCTGGATACTCATCAACGGAGCTGAAGTACCCTGCCAAACCCTGGAGTCTGACGTGCAGGATGGTGATCCGGGTGTCGGCGTCAATGCCGGGAGACCATTCGGAGCCGAAATCGGATGTAACCCGCGGGTATATCTCTTCTTCGAACACCCGGGCCGCACTCAGCAAGTCTTCCTCGGAGAACCCGACACCCTCTTCGACGTACCAGTAGGCGTGGGGGGTTACAGCTTCAAGGGTTGCCTGAATGGATTGGATACGCAGGTTCGGCAAATCGACGGCAAAAAAGGCGTCCGTGTCCCCCGTGCTCCTGGGCCTGGGGGAAGCCGAAGCAACATGGGGTATGGGGGTATCCTGCTTCAGCACAAGAGAGCGGGCCAGCTCCAGCAGGTCTCGGTCCGGTGGTTCAGGATGATGGACAACCCCTTCCGACCCCGGCGTCTTTGCCAACGTGAGGACAGGGGAAGACTCCTCGGCGCCGTCCTCCGGCTCCATATCGGGTGTAAGGTGGGCAGGCAAACTGGGGGCCGTCCCACCCCCGCCTGTGTCCACCGTCGGCTGAGCCCCTGGGGTCGCTGTATCGGCTGGGGGTTCCTCCAAGGTCGGAACGTTGGTGGCGGCAGGGCTGGGAGAAAGGGTTACCGAGCTGGAGTCGGGTCCGGCTCCCGGGCCGGACGTGCAGCCGAGGAGGGCGGCCAAGATAACTCCCAGGACCAGCAGGCTAGCGGGTTTCAGGGCGATACCCTTATTGCTCATCGGCCCTGTTGAAGAGGTTCATGGTGGATTCGATATCGTTCTCCAGCATATTTACTAGAGCATCGACCGCCCTGGCGCTGGCCGCTTCGATCAGGGGCTTTTCGACCGCCGAGAAGGTCTCCAGGACGTGTCTCACCTCGCCTTCGTTTTGCATAGGTCGCCCGATTCCGATCCGGACCCTGGGGACCTCGCTTGTGCGAAGGCTCTGGATGATGGAAGTCATCCCGTTGTGGCCCGCATCGCTGCCCCCGCGCCTGATGCGTATTCGCCCCGCAGGCAGCGCCATCTCATCGTACACGATCACCAGGTCCTGCGGGCGCCCACCGAACCGCGTCAACAAGTATCGCACCGCATCTCCGCTGTTGTTCATAAAGGTGCGTGGCTTGGCCAAGACTATCTTGTGCTCGCCAAAGATGCCCTCACCCAACACAGCCTTGGCCCGACGGTCCGAAACCCGGACCTCAAGCCGTTGCGCCAGCAGATCGACACACTTGAAGCCAACATTGTGCCTGGTGGCAGCGTACTTGCGTCCAGGGTTTCCCAGCCCAACGATGATCCTCACGCGGTTACCGGCGCTCTGAAGGGCATATCTGGAGCAGGCACAGCCTGCTTGCGTTGGCTGCTCACGCCTCGACCTCGTCCTGAACGGAATCGAAGAGGGCCAACAGCTCCTCCTCCGATAATATAAGGGTGCCCAGTCTCTCCGCAGCCGCCAGCTTGGAGCCTGCCTGCTCGCCCGCCACCAGGTGGGTGGTCTTCTTGGTAACGCTGGAGGAGGTGCTGCCTCCCAAAGCCTTTATGCGGGTCTCCGCCGCCTGGCGCCCCATGGTCGACAGTGTGCCCGTCAGCACGAAGTTCATCCCAGCCAGCGGCCTCACCTGGCCACCCGCTGCATCAACCCTCTCATCGCTCTCAGGCCTTTCCAGCGCCACCCCCGCCCGATTCAGCTTATCCAGTACGTCGCGATTGTAGTCCACCTGGAAGTAGGCAAGTACGCTGGCGGCTATCTTGGGGCCTATCCCCGGAATCGCGGTCAGTACGTCTTCCTCAGCCTTGGACAGGTCGCCTATGCTGGAGAAGTTCTCAGCCAGCACCTCGGCCATCTCCGACCCTACGTGGAGAATCCCCAGCGCCAGGATGACCCGCGACAGGGGCCTCCCCTTGCTGGCTTCGATGTTGCCCATTATCTTGGTCGCCAGCTTGTCTCCCATACGATCGAGAGCCAGCAGGTGCTCCTTTTCCAGGTAGTAGATGTCGGCGGCATCCTTAACCAAGCCTGTTTCGATCAGGATACCGCACCACCGCTCTCCCAGCCCGTCGATGTCCATGGCCCCCTTGCTGATGAAGTGCTTGAGGAGCTCGTAGAACTGGGCCGGACAGGAAGCGTTGGGGCATCGATGCATGGCCTCGGATTCGGGCTTCACCACACTGGTGCCACACACAGGGCAACTCTCGGGCATGTGGAACACCGCCTCTTCCCCTTTGCGCCGTTCCAACACCGGGCTGACCACCTGGGGAATAACCTCCCCCGCCCGCTCCACCAGGACCCAATCTCCGACCCGGATGTCCTTTCGCTGGATATCCTCTTCATTGTGGAGGGTAGCCATCTTGACCGTGGCGCCGCTGACGTTCACGGGCTCGAGGACGGCATAGGGATTCAGGCTGCCGGTGCGGCCCACGTTAATGCCGATATCCAGGAGGCGGGTCACAGCCTGTTCTGCGGGAAACTTATAAGCGATAGCCCAGCGGGGCTCCCTGCCCACGTACCCCAGGATATCCTGATACCGAAACGGGTTGACCTTCACCACCAGACCATCCACCTGGTACGGCAGCTCGTGACGCGCCTCCGACCAGTAGGAAAACTGCTCCCCTACCTCCTCGGGGGTTTTGCAGACCACATTACACGAGTTGATGCGAAACCCCAGGGCGCTCAGGTATTCCATGCTGTCCCAGTGGTTGTCGGGCAGGTCTGATGCCTCCACACGTCCCATGGAGTACACAAATATGCTCAGATTGCGGGAGGCGGTAACCTGGGGATCCAGCTGGCGCACGGACCCTGCCCCGGAGTTCCTTGGGTTGGCAAAGGGGGCTTCGCCCCTGGCGGTCCTCTCTTCATTCATACGACGGAAGCTCTCGATGGGCATATACACCTCACCTCGCACTTCCAGGGAGGAAGGGACCTCCCCCATCAACGAGAGGGGAATGCTGCGGATGGTCCGCAGGTTACGGGTGACGTCCTCGCCCCGATGTCCATCGCCTCTTGTGGCGCCCCGGACGAGCTGCCCATTTTCGTAGACCAGCGAGACCGCCAGCCCGTCGATTTTAAGCTCGCAGACCATCTCGAACTCAGCATGGTCCAGCAGGTTCTTCACCCTGCGGTACCAAGCCTTTAGCTCGTCCAGGTCGAAGGCGTTGGCCAAGCTCAGCATGGGAAGAGCATGCTGCACCTCCTCGAACCCCTGGGACGGGGCTGTGCCGACCCGCTGGGTGGGAGAGTCCGGGGAGACGAGCTCCGGGTGCTCCTCCTCCAGGTCGCTGAGGCGGCGCAGCATCCGGTCATACTCGGCGTCGGAGATGGCAGGGTCGTCAAGAGCATGGTAGCGGTAGTTGTGGTAGTTCAGCTCTTGGCGCAGGTGCTCAACCTGCTCCCTTGCATCAGCGGTATTCATATGGGCCGCTCCCTGGAAAATGTGGCGCCCTTTCCCCTCAGGACCTCTCAGCCAACCCATATTATAGCAACTCGACATGGCCCATCTTGGACCGTTGTTCCGACCCCTGACGACCGGGAAAGCCGTCTTGTCAAATGGTCAGCTTCCAACTAAGATTGGTGGACTGTGGAGTCGGGTGAAGCCAAATACCGCTTTGGGGCTCTTTCCAGAATAACCGCCGAGGCCATAGGGGAGCCTGGAAAGCGCACCTTCAAGCTCACCTTGCAATCGGGAGCTGCGTCAGCCATCGTCTGGCTGGAAAAGGAGCAGCTCCTCCAGCTGGGGACCCGTATCCAGGAAGTCCTGGCAACTCTTTCGGCACAGGAAAAAACAGACGCCGGAGATGCGCCGGAACCTCCATGGAACGATCGAATCACCAACTTGGACTTTAAGGCCGCCAAGCTTGCCTTGGGATATGACACAGCTTCCGGCAACTTCCTCTTCCTGGCCCATAGCCTGGAGGAGGAAGATGAGAGGACCGCAACCATAAGCTGCTGGATCTCCCTGGCCCAAGGGGAAGAGCTGGGGGAGAAGGCGCTCAGGGTTTGCGCTGCGGGCAGGCCCCAATGCGCCCTTTGCGGGAGACCCATAGACCCTGAAGGCCACATGTGTCCCCGGACCAACGGGCATGCCCCCCTCCAAGACTAGACCCAAATCGGGAGGAAGTGGAACGATTGAGCTCCATCCAGGATACCGGCAGGTTGCTGCTGGAAGGAGAGATCAGCGAAGCCAGCCTCACCCTTTGGGGATCCAACTACACCTTCCTGGTTAACGTCAATAACGGCGGTCAGGGCTGCCAGGCCGTCTATAAACCGCGAGATGGAGAAGCCCCCCTTTGGGACTTTCCCAGCGGTACCCTGTATAAGCGCGAGTATTGCGCTTACCTCTTGAGCCAGATTCTCGGCTGGGAGCTTGTGCCGCTGACTGTGATAAGAGATGGTCCCTATGGTGTCGGCTCTCTTCAGCTGTTCGTGGAACACGACCCGCAGGTCCACTACTACTCACTGCGGGACGACCACAGCGAAGAGCTAAAGAGGATCGCCTGCTTCGACCTGATCAGCAACAACGCAGACCGCAAGGGCATCCACTGCATCCAGGGGGCCGACGGTCATATTTGGGGAATCGACCACGGCCTCACCTTTCATGCCCATTTGAAGGTACGGACGGTGATCTGGGACTTTGCGGGGGAGCCTATTCCGGAGGAGCTGCTGGACGATCTGGAGACCTTTGGCGCCAAGCTGGGAGAACCGGATGGCGCTGCAAAGGAGCTGGTTGAGCAGCTCCATCCTACGGAGTTCGATGCCTTGAAGCAGCGCATCGAGTGGATCACTGCAGCCCGAGAATTCCCCGGCACCACCCGCCGCCGGGCATAACCTCTGCGACTATCCCGCCTTCACTGGCCTTTCGAGGCGCAGGCCGACATGAGGAGTCAGGCCCTTTAGGAGGAACAGCCGGTGTCAGACGGAGGGCGGCTCAAGCCTCAGGCAACGTAACCATGGTCGGCTTGGTAGCGTTCCACTGCATCTTGGAGCTTCCGCCTGAACTCTGTCGAATTCGTGGGTTGGATCATCAGCCTTCCGGGCGTCCTGAGACGGATGATCAGACGGTTGCCAAGGGGGAGGGGAAGGGCATCGACCCACTCAATGTGGCTGAACAGCACATGGCGAGACCTTGGACGGCCGTAGAATATCACGAGCCTGTCTTCATATATGGAGTAGTACCCGGGAGTGGTAAACCAAGCCAGTATGGCAAAGCCCAACCCAACAAAGACCAGAGGGTAGGCTTGGAACAGGATTCCCAGGACCATGGAACCGAATGCAACGACCAGCCTGAGGTTTGCTGAGCCCGCATGACGCTCGACCCACCGGGGTTCTTTGGGCTGTGCCGATTCCAAAGCCCTAGCTCTCTTCTATAGGACCTTGCTCTTGAGGACCCTGCTCTTCGGTCCCGCCCAGATGGGATTCCACAGCTTCCTTGAACCTGTCCTGGAACTCCCCCAACGCCTTCGGCTGGATGACGACCCTCCTGCCGCTCTTGAGCCTGATCCACATGCGGTTGCCAAAGTTGAACTGGGGCACCTCAATATCGGCTATGTCCTGGAAGAGAACGTGCCTTATACGGGGCCTGCCGTACAAGACCACCAAGCGGTCATCATATAGGTTGTAGTACAAAGGGGTTGTGAGCCAGCTATAGGCCGCCGCAGCGATGCCGATGACAACAAAGTCGCCCGGAACGAACAATCCGGCCTGTACAACCACGCCCATCACAACAAAGGCGATGCCCATTATCAGCGTGATGTTAATGGAGGATACGTGGCGGTCTCGGTATAGAGGATCAGGGATTCTCATAGCGGGTTAATTGTACCACATCCGTAGCCGATTTCAGGTTGAGTCCGGTCTCTGAGACGGCAGGATTGAATTTGCAGCCGGCCTTGAGACGGGATGGTTCTGGTATAATGCACCCGGCATGCTTCAGCCGACCCGGCCCCGCGACACCAGGTGCTTATCATGGACTACAGATCCGGAACAAGACAGGTGCAGCTAGTGGTTTACGACAACGAACCCCTGGCTCGTCTCGCCCAGCAGCGTCTCCAGCAGGAAGACATCCCGTGCGTTGTGCGCTCCCTGGGAGTAGGGCCCGGCGGCTGGGGAGTGGCGACCTACCTGCCCCACGGGCTTTACGTCGAAGCATCCGACGAAGCCAAGTCCCGCGAGGTTCTCGAACTTTCCCCGGCGGAAATTGCGGAGAGGGAAAGTACTTCTTCCGGGCCGGCCAAAAGGGTCCACCCCGCTTTCATAGCGCTCCTCATAGCCATAGTGGCAATCGTCCTGCTAACCAACCTGCGCTGGTAACCACAGTCCCCGCACGGAGATAAAGGTGGAGACAAAGAAGGAGGCCCCGACTTGGTGATAAGAAGGGAGAGCCTGCTCCCGGAGCACATAGAGTTTCAGAAGAGCGCCACCGGCAGGGCGGCCGTCTCCGGGGGCCGGGGAATCGTGTCCTCCGGGCATCACCTTGTCTCCCTTTCCGGGATGAAGATGCTCCTGAACGGGGGGAACGCCTTCGATGCTGCGGTGGCGATGGGTCTGTCGGCAGGAGTAATTGAGCCCGCCGCGCCTTACTCACTGGCTGCCGAAGGCTCCTTCATGCTCTACCCTGCCTCGTCTGGAAAGGTCATATCCCTGAGCGGTCAGGGGGTGGCGGCGGGCCGGGCTACCGTGGAGCTGTTCAAGGAGAAGGGACTGGACAAGGTGCCCACAGGCCCCCATCCCGATGCCGGGCTCTCCTTCACAGTGCCCGGAATCATGGGCGCCTACTTGTCCATACTGGAGAACTACGGCACCAAGACTCTTGGAGAAGCAGCTGCTCCGGCTATCGACTATGCCCGCCGAGGATTCCCCATGTACCCCTTTATGCGCCGCATGTTGGGCTTCAGAGGCACCGCCGAGCGCATCCGGAAGTACTCGCCCCACGGGGCAAAGGTGTTCTTCTCGGGCGACGAACCCCACGAAGTGGGCCAACCGGTTGTGCAGGAGCAGCTGGCATCGACCTTGACCAAGATGGTCGATGCAGAGAGCGCCACCAGCGGCAACAGGCAGATGGGCATACAGTCGGCTCGCGACCTGTTCTACAGGGGCGACATCGCGCAGACGATCATCCAGTGCTCGGACCGCTTCGGCGGCCTTCTCAGCATGGATGACCTCGCCAGATACTCTCCCAAGTATGAGGAGCCAATCAGCATTGACTTTCGGGGATATCGGATATGCGCCCAGTCGACGTGGACCCAGGGAGCGGTGCTGCTGCAGGCCCTCAACATACTGGAGGGCTTCGACCTGGCAGGCATGGGGCACAACTCAGCCCAGTACATACACATCGTCACAGAGGCCATAAAGCTGGCCTTCGCCGACCGGGAAGCCTTCTACGGGGACCCGGATTTCGCCTCCGTTCCTATAGACGGACTTCTGTCCAAGAAGTATGCAGCCACCCGGATTCCCTTGGTCCGGGAGGATGAAGCCTGGCCGGAGATCCCCCCGGCCGGAGATCCATGGAAGTTCAGCGCCCTTCCCCACCCGTCCTTCGCCATGGCGGAAGCTGCGGAGATGCCCGCATCAGGCCCCGGCGCCGATCATGGCACAACCCACCTTGCCGCCATCGACGGGGAGGGCAATATCATCTGCGCTACCCCCAGCGGAGCCGCCTTCTTCAAGTCCGTCTATTTCCCGGAGCTGGGCTTGGCGCTGAGCACACGCAGCGAGATGTTCTTTGTGGACGAGAATCACCCCAACGGCATCGTGCCCGGCAAGCGCCCCCGCACCACTCTCGTCAACTACATGGTCTGCCAGGGCGACCAGCCCTTCATGACGGTGGGCTGCCCGGGAGGCGACAACCAAGCCCAGTCGGACATCCAACTGGTCCTGAACGTGCTGGTGTTTGGCATGAACCCCCAGGAGGCGGTGGAAGCCCCCAGGTTTGCATCCCAGAGCGTTACCAACTCCTTCTACCCAAGGGTTTATCGCCCAGGGCATCTGGACGTGGAGCCGGGGATCACGCCAGAGGTGCAGCTAGCGCTGGCATCTATGGGACACCACGTGGTAGAGGCCTTCCCCTGCGGTTACGGAGCAACCGTTACCCGCCGGGACCCCGATTCCGGGATGCTGAGCGCCGGGGCCGATAACCGCACCGCTTCCTATGCCATCGCATGGTAAGCGCTTAGGGCCTCCCGGACTACGCTAGCCCCTGGACAGGTCCCTCAACCTGTACTTACGCCCGGCATCTACTCCAGGTTCACATGCCCTTCCCCTCCTATGATTTGACCTGAGTTGATGGTCATTGCTAAAATAGTATGGTCAAAATAACTGGTTGGAGCGCTACATGCGTGAGATTCAAGCCACCGAAGCCAAGACGCGCTTGGCCGAACTCCTCCGCGCGGTCGAGAGCGGAGAGAGTGTTGCCATAACCCGGCACGGCAAACCGGTTGCACACCTTGTCCCTGCGCCTGTTCAGGACCGAACCAACAGGGAGCAAGCGATAGAGCGCTTCCGGCAGCGCCGAGCCGGGTGGGAACGTGTGGATTTCTCCACGGATGAGATACTCGCCGCGCGCCATGAAGGCCACCGCCTATGAGTGGACTGGTTGTCGATGCATCGGTCGTCATAGCCTGGCTATTTGATGATGAGAAGGAACCCCGCGCAGATAAGGTGCTGGAAAATCTCAAGGAAGATGGCGCGCTGGTGCCGCACCTGTGGCATCTGGAGACCCGCAACACTTTGCTGGTCGCGGAGCGACGCAGGCGTCTATCCGCGCGAGCGGTCAATGAGCGTCTGGACGCCCTGAAGGCCTTGCCCGTCCGAACGGATGAGGGACCGGACTTCGAGTCCGCCTTTGATTTGGCGAGGACCCACAACCTGTCCATTTATGACGCTCTTTACCTGGAACTTGCCAAGAGGGAGGGCGCGGAGCTGGCGACCTTGGACAGGGCTCTCGGTCAGGCCGCCGTTGCGGAAGGTGTGCCTCTATCCGTTACGTAATACAACTTCGTTGGCGTATTCTCCGGGCAGAACTATTAGGTATTCGAAACCGAAAGCCGGAAGCCCAACAGGGCCTGACAGTCTGAGAAGCGCCCCCCGTTGAAGCGCTAGACCCTGGACAGGACGTTCCTGAGGGCTGCGACAAAGGCGTCGATCTCTTTCTCGGTCATCGGAGTTGATACCGCGCCCACCAGGCTGGGCGCCAGCATCACTCCCTCGTTCATCAGCCCCCAGAACACCTGGCGTCGCCTCTCCTCATCCCCCAATGCCACGTCCCGCCATGTGCGGACTTCCCTATCGACGAAGTGGAGACCGAACAGCGAACCCAACCCCGTAACCTGTACAGGCACTTCCAGCTCCAGGCAGACGTCCCGTATACCCTGCCGGAGAGACTCCGTCATCTCCTCCAACTGCACATACACACCGGAAGTCAGGTGTTCCAGGGTGATCCCGCCGGCCAGCATGGTCAGGGGGTTGCCATTGAAGGTGCCTGCATGGACGACGGCCGGGCCCTGAAGTGGGTCAAACAGCTCCATGATCTCCCTGGAGCCTCCAAAAGCCCCCACTGGGAACCCGCCTCCGATCACCTTCCCAAAGGTGGTCACGTCGGGGATGACCCCGTAAAGCTCCTGGGCGCCCCCACGGGCTACCCGAAAGCTGATCACTTCGTCGAATATCAGCACTATGCCATGCCGCGCGGTCACGTCCCGGAGCATCTCCAGGTACTCGGGCTCCGCCGGCACCATGCCCGAGCTACCCAGGACAGGCTCCACGATGACCGCCGCCACCTCCCCGGCAACCTCCTCTAAGATGATCCGAGAGGCATCCGTGTCATTGAAGGGCAGCACTACCACATGTTCCAGCGTTTCCGGGGGCAGACCCCCGACGCTGGGAACCGGTTGCGGCCGGTTGTCGGGGCCCGCCGTTGACGGGTCGGTCCGCACACTGACCGAGACCGCATCATGGGTGCCATGATACCCACCCTCACACTTGGCCAGCTTGGTCCTTCCGGTGAAAGCCCTGGCGGCCCTGATGGCATTCAGGGTTGCTTCCGTGCCCGAGTTGGTGAACCGCACCATGTCCAGGGAAGGGACACGTTCGCAGAGGAGCTTTGCCAGCAAGACCTGGTAACGGTTGGGGGCATTGTAGGCAAGCCCTCTCTCCGCCTGCTTCTGGACCGCCTTTATCACAGGAGGATAGGCGTTGCCGAACACCGAAGTCGTCATGCACCCTATGAAGTCCAGCCGGGCGGTGCCATCCACATCATATACATAGCACCCTTCGCCCCGCTCTATGTAGATCGGGTACGGCTTCCAGAAGATGCTGCTGCGTGTGTCCCCGCCAGGCAGGTAGCTCTGGGAGGCATTCCAGAGGGCCTTGGAAGCGGAGGTCATCTCCAGGTACCTGTCCAGCTCTCTTTGTGAATCAGCCTTTGGCGCCATTGGGCCTACCGTGCGCTTAGAGTCCCAGCTTCCGCTGGCACACCGATGATAGCATCTCGGATTCCCTTTTCCCACAACGCACGCCAAAGGCCATGGCATCTCTTATGTCTGATACCTTATGTAAAATCCTTTTTGCGAAAATATTGCTCTATTTCCAACGAAAGAAGCCTTGCAAATTTCAAATTCCACTTGCTAGGCTGGGTTATGTCCACAAGACGCCGGGAGCCAACCATGTCCAACGCAGGCAGGTCATCGTCCGGATCCAAGTCTTCTGTGCTGGATAATGGGAATTTGGTGCAGGTAATCGGCAGAGGCACGAACATCAAGTTTGTCCTTGACCAATCTGCTCCCGTCGAGTCGCTGGAATCAGAGTTGCGCGCCTACTTGGGCAAGAGCCGCGGATGGTTCAGGGGAGGGAAAGTGCTGGTAGATGCAGGGAGGAGGGTGCTTAAACCCATTGAACTCCAGCGTCTGCGGTCCATATTCGAAGACGAATACAAGATCAACGTAGCCAACTTCGAATGTCCCGCCACAACATTGGAGGATGCCTTCCTTGAGGATTACAACGTACCTGTGTCCCTGGTACAGGAGGGGAACCAAGGTGCCAAGGCCTCGGAACCAACCCCTTCCTCAACCCTGCTGGTACGGTCCAACTGCCGATCGGGAAGAGTGCTCAAGCACCCCGGAGATGTTGTGATCTTCGGCGACGTGAACCCGGGAGGCAAGGTGATAGCCGACGGGGATGTGGTGGTGCTCGGAGCCGTGAGGGGAATGGTGCACGCAGGGGCCAAAGACACGGAAGACAGCGACGCCAGCATTATCGCCTTCCAGCTGGGTTCCGCCAGGCTCCTGATCGGAACGCACCTCTATCAGCATGCAACAGGCAAGAACAAGAATGGAGAAGTCCCGCTCCCTGTGATCGCTCGCGTTCGGAGGGGAGGTGTTGAAGTGAAGCCTTATACGGGTAGTCTTCAGAGCAAAAAGGAGAGGAAACCCCAATGGCAGGAAAAACGTATGTGATCACATCGGGCAAAGGCGGGGTTGGCAAGACCACCACGACAGCCAACCTGGGCGCCGGGCTAGCCCTCCGGGGCCATAAGGTCGCTGTGGTAGACACCGACATCGGGCTACGCAATCTCGATGTGGTGATGGGGCTGGAAAACCGCATAGTCTATGATCTGGTTGATGTAGTGGAGGGCAGGTGTCGGCTGCCGCAGGCCATGATCCGCGACAAGTACGTCAAGGACCTCTGCCTTATCCCCGCAGCCCAGACCAGAGACAAGTCCGCCCTGAAACCCGAGCAGATGAAGGACCTGTGCGACCAGCTGCGGGAGGAGTTCGACTACATCCTAATCGACTGCCCCGCAGGAATCGAGCAGGGTTTTCAGAACGCCATCGCAGCCGCGGACAACGCCATCGTCGTGACCACCCCCGAGGTTTCAGCCATACGGGATGCCGACAGGGTGATCGGGCTCCTGGAGGCGTCCGACATTCCTACTCCCAGCCTGGTCATAAACCGGCTCAAGCCCGGCATGATAAAGCAGGGCGACATGATGGACAAGGGCGACATCCTGGACCTGCTCTCGGTGAACATGCTGGGCCTTGTGCCCGACGATGAACAGATCATCGTTTCTACCAACAAGGGCGTGCCAACCGTACACAACCCCAAGTCGTGGTCCGGAGAAGCATTTCGACGAATCGCCGCCCGGATGGACGGCGACGATACTCCCTATCTCGAAATCGAAAGCGCTCCCGGGTTCTTTTCCAAACTCAAGAAGATATTCGCACGGCCCACTAAGGAGCTCGGTCGATGATCGATCTCATCAGATGGGCGTTGCAAAGACCTTCGCCCAGCGGTGAAACAGCGAGACAGCGTCTCCGATTGATCCTGGTCATGGACCGGGGTGGCCTTCCCGAGGACTGCATGGAAGACCTCCGAAGGGATATCATCGAGGCGGTGTCCAAGTATCTAGTTGTGGACGAAGATTCCGTGCAGATGGACATGCGCCGTTCCAGTGATTCTCTGGAGCTGGTTTCTAACATCCAGGTGAAGCAGATTCTGAAGGTGCCTGCCGGGACCCGGTAGGCGAGCTCCACACCTACGGACACGCCAACCGGTCAAGGTCCACCTAGGGGGGAACCATGCTCCAAATGCTGATCGTCGGCGGAACGATCGTGGACGGCGCCGGAAACCCCGGCTTCTACGGCGCCGTCGGCGTCCAGGGCGAACAGGTCCATATCTTTCGAGGGGATGTATCTTCCCTCCAAGCCGAGACCACTATAGACGCATCGGGCAAGGTTGTCTGTCCCGGCTTCATTGATATGCACGCCCATTCGGGCCTTGTGCTCTTGGCCGAGCCTGAGCACCATCCGAAGGTCCGCCAAGGGATCACCACCGAGCTTATCGGGGTGGACGGGAACTCTTACGCGCCTTTCCTGGACCGTTCCGACCTTCTGAAGTTCATCGAGCTGAACTCGGGACTGGATGGCTCCCCCGATCTGGGCCAGCAGTGGTCCACGGTAGCCGAGTACCTGTCCCTGTTCGACCGCAGGGCATCGGTGAACATAGCTTATATCATTGGAAATGCGCCCCTCCGCATCTGCGCCATCGGATGGCGGGACCAGCCCGCAACCAATTCCCAGGTAGAAAACATGCGCTCTCTCCTGAGGGAGGGTATGGAAGAGGGGGCCTTCGGCATCTCAACAGGGCTGGACTACCCGCCGGGAAGCTACGCCGACACCCAGGAGTTGGTCCAGCTATCCGAGGAAGCGTCCCGGCTGGGCGGGATATATCACACTCATGTGCGCAACTCTCTGGGAGACCGATTTCTCGACCCATTCAAGGAAGCCATCGAGATAGGGCGCCAGAGCGGCATCCCCTGCCACCTGACTCACCTCTACCAGCGGGTTACGGCTCCTGGCGGGGCCAGGAAGATACTCCAATTGGTGGAAGACGGCCGGGAAGAGGGGCTGGACGTCACCTTTGACAGCTACCCCTACATCTACAGCAGTACCCGCCTGCTGATCATATTCCCCCACTGGGCCCAGGACGGGGGACCGGAGTTCCTCAAGGATGTGATGCGCTCCGAGGAGGGCCGCGAACGCCTGCGCCGGGAGATCGGCCCCAGGGGGCCATCTTGGGAAGAGATGTGGGTTACCAATTTCAAGCACCCCCATAACCACCGATTCGAGGGACGCTCCATCGCCGAAATCGCAGAGCTGACCGGCAAAGGGGAGGTGGATGCGGTCTGCGACCTGCTGCTGGAAGAAGACCTGCAGACCTCATATGTCACCGTTGGCCCCAACGGGCACACCCTTCCGGACTTCGTCACCCACCCCTTCTCCATGGTGGGTAGCGATGCGGTCCTGCTTGGCGACTTTCCCAGCCCCAGGACCTACGGCACCTTTCCTGTCATCCTTTCGGAGCTGGTCCGAGAAGAGAAGGCCATGAGCTTGGAGAACGCCATCCGCAAGATGACTTCCTTCCCCGCCCAACGATTGGGACTGGCGGACCGCGGTCTCCTGCGGGATGGTTTGAAGGCGGACATCGTGGTGTTCGACCCGGCGACGGTGAAAGCCCCTGCCACCCGGCGGCGGCCCAAGCAGTTCCCTATAGGGATAGACTATGTCATCGTCAACGGGCAGGTCGTCATCGAGCAAGGCCTCCACACCGGGGCTCTGCCCGGCCGGGCGCTCCGCCGGGGAAGACCCGACGCCTAGCCTTCGGAGGGTTCCAGCACCCTCACCGGCTCACCTGCAAGGAAGGCTTGGATATCCTCCACCGCATGCCCAAAGTAGTTCAGGTAAGTCTCCCTGGTAACGTAGCCCAGATGGGGCGTGATGACGGTGTTATCAATTCGCCGCAGGGCGTGGGCTAGGGGGAGGGGTTCTTCATCGAACACATCCATGGCGGCCCCGGCGATGGCCCGCCTCTCCAGCACATCAATCAGTGCAGCCTCATCGACTATAGGCCCCCTGGATGTGTTGATCAGGTAGGCGGTGGTCTTTAGCAGGGCCAGCTCCGGGGCGCCCAACAGGCCTCTTGTGCGCTGGCTGAGAATAAGGTGAATGGTCACGATGTCGGAGCTGCGAAGAAGCTCCTCTTTGGACACCAGGGCCGCACCGCACTGGGCCGCCCGCTCTTCCGTCAGGTTCTGGCTCCAAGCAACCACATTCATTCCAAATGAGTTCCCCACCGTCGCAACCTGGGAACCCAGGTTCCCCAGACCCAGCACTCCCAAGGTCTTCCCCTTCAGCCCTTCACCGACGGTTACCTGCCAGGTCCCCTGTCGTGTCGCCGCATCTTCAGCAGGGATACGGCGCACCAAGCTGAGAATCAGCCCCCAAGTCAGCTCGGCAGTAGCATAGCTCTGCCCGGAGGTGCCACAGACGGTGATGCCAAGCTCGGCGGCGGCGTTCATATCTATGGAGCGATTGCGCATTCCGGTGGTTACGAGGAGCTTCAGATTGGGCAGCTGCCCCAGGACCTCCCTCGGAAATGGGGTGCGCTCACGCATGGCAACGACAATATCGAAATTTTTCAGGCGGTTTACAACCGCACCCGGGTCCGAAAGATGGCCTCTGAACACCCTGATTTCGTGGTCCACGGATAAGCGGCCCCAGTCCGCCATCTCCAAAGCCACCCCTTGATAATCGTCCAATATGCCGATCTTCGCCATAGCTCACCCCTATGCTTCGTTACACCTACCGGGAATCCGGCTACAGGTATTCATCCTGCCAGCGATTGTAGTCCCCTTGGGCTTGGCTCATTTCAAGAAGCTCCCTGGATGCCACACGGCCGGCCAAGTCAGCGGGCGCTCCACCTTCTCTCAAATGCTTCAGGGCATCGTAGGCAGCCTTGACCGAAGCATAGAAGGGATGATGCCCCTGTAGAGCCACCCTCACACCCGCCGAGGCAAGCTGGCTGTCATCAGCCAGATCGGGAGGGGTACCGCCGATAATCAAGGGCAAGGTGGTCGCCTTGTGTACCGCTTCCACCTGGTCAAGACGGGTTATGCCCGTAAGGAAAACAGCATCCACGCCCGCGTCCTGCATCCGCCCGGCCCGTTCCGCAGCCTCGGCGACCCCGGCATTACGAAGGGCGCCGGTGCGGCCTACGATAACCAGCGATGGGTCCCGGCGGGCTTCCAGGGCGGCCTTCAGCTTGCCAACCAGCTCATCGGAACTTATAAGCTCGTCGCTCCCCCCGCCGAACGGCCTGGGGAGAAGGGTGTCTTCTATGGTAAGCCCTGAAGCGCCCGCGGTTTCCAGCTCTTCCACAGTGCGCATCACGCTCAGGGCATTCCCGAAACCGTGGTCCGCATCGACAAGGAAACTCAGGTTGCCCGCCCTGGCGATTCGCTTCACCTGCTCGGCAAGCTCGGAGAGGGTCAGCACCACCAGGTCCGGAGCGCCCAGCACGGTGGCTGACGCCACAGACCCGGCAAACATACAAAGGGGGAAGCCCAGGGATTCGGCCATTCGGGCCGACATGGGATCATATACGGACGCAGGGTGGACACACTCCGTTCCCCTGAGTATCTGTCTAAACCGGTCCCTTCGCTCAGACAAAAGCATTAATATGCGCTCCTTTCCTCATCCCGCGGTAATCTACATCAATGGTTATATTAGCTTGCCTGTAGAAATACAACCCGACGGCTGTTACCATAGGCCCGATTAGGGAAATTGTCCCTTGAGCTATCGAACCATGACAGGCAGGAGTCCCGGATATGCCCGGCCACCAGCATCTTATGCCCGAAACGATGCCCTCCACCGCAGGCTTCTCCCAGGTGGTCAAAGCCGGCAAGACCGTCTATATCGCGGGCCAAGTAGCCCTCACGCCGGACCGGGTACTTGTGGGAGAGGGCGACGCCGAAGCCCAGGTAAGGCAGACATGGCGGAACATCCAATCGGCTGTGGAGTCGGTGGGAGGCACCTTGGCAAATCTGGTCAAGACCACTACCTTCGTCACAAGCATGGACTGCATCTCGGCAACCCGCAAGGTCAGGGCAGAGCTTTTCCCCGAGGGCAACGCTCCTCCTGGCACCATCGTCGAGATCAACAGGCTGTCCCTGCCTGAGGCAATGGTCGAGATCGAAGCCATTGCCGTCCTGGACTAGCGGACCTTTCTTTTATTGGGGGACTTTGCACATACCTATTCCCTGGTCGAAGAGGAAGGCATTAGCATGAGGGGCTGGGTTACCCAAATCGGCTCGTCTCTAGAGTAGCGCATGGGCCCAGGATTTTCTTGGGCCGACTGAGTTTTGCAAGGGTGTCCAATACCAGCGGTCATACCAAGAACCACCAGAAAGGAGCAATTCTGATGATCTCTCAGCTCAGGACATACACCATAAACCGGGGAATGATGGACCAATGGGTAAGCTTGTTTAACGAGACCCTTATGCCCATCTACAGCAAGGTGGGAATCGTGGTCGAGGGAGCTTGGGCTAACGAGGACAAGAACCAGTTCATCTGGATTCGCAGCTTTGAGGATGCCAGCGACCTGGAAACCAAAGAAGCCGCCTTCTACGGCTCCGACGAGTGGAAAGCCAACGTGGACCATATCAGAAGCCACCTTGCCAGGGTCGATGTCCAGGTGATAAACAAGGTCCTGGCCGACTAATAGACCCATGGACAAAGACGGCGCTAACCTGCGAATGCTCGCCTGTTTTGCCCACCCCGACGATGAAGCATTTCCTGTGGGAGGCACCCTGGCTAGCTACGCTGCAAGAGGAGTGGAGGTCCGTCTGATATGCGCGACCTTGGGCGAGGAAGGGGAGATTCGCCAAGCGGGCAGCGCAACCAGGGATACCCTTCCCCAGGTGCGCCTCGAAGAGCTCCGGTCATCCTGCCGGAGCCTGGGAATCGGCCAGCCCCTGGTCCTGGGTTACAGGGACTCAGGGATGGAAGGCAGCGACGCTAACCACCACCCAAGCGCTTTCGTCCAGGCTGACGCCGACGAGGTCGTGTCTTTCATAGAGGAAGAGATGTTGAGCTTTCGGCCCCACGTCGTGCTGACCTTCGGCCCCGATGGGCTGTACGGGCACCCGGACCACATCGGCATTCACCGGCACACGGCGGCGGCCTTTCACAGGGCGAGGAGTTCCCGGGCTTCCCCTGGCGATGACCCCGCTAGTCTTAGTAAGCTCTTCTATAGCGTCCGCCCCAAGGGATTCAGGACCATGATGACCATGAAGCTGCGTGAGGCCGGTATCGATGCGCCGATGCCCCCTCCGGAGAGGCTGGACGATGGTGTGCCCCAAGGGCTTATCCACTTAGAGATGGACACATCGGAGATGATCGAGCGGAAGGTCGCCTCGCAGCTATCCCACCGCACCCAGCAAAGCCCCCAGCGTCCCTATCACAAGCTCCCCCGGGAAATCGCCGTTGATATTCTGGGGCGAGAACACTTCACCCAGGGGTTTCCTGCTGCGTCCCCGGGCGAGGCGGTACCCCAAGATATGTTCGAGGGTCTCTGGTCAGCAGTTCCATCCGGACAGTAAGTCCTACACAAAGAGAGGAACAGATATGGTAAGCCCAACCGACCCCAACCAGGTACTTCTCACCGGCGAAAACTCCTTTATGCGCCTCAGCCACGAAGACGGCGGCCCGCTGACCGTCCGGGCCAGCCACTGGCGTGTCCTGCTGTCGCCCGGCGGCCCAGGCCACGTTCTCTTCCTGAATGGTGATGTGACTGGCAACGATGTGCACATATACACCGACAACGTGGCCATGACCCGATGGCTCCAAGGGGAGATCCAGGGTCTCCTCACCCCTGAGTTCGGCGACCAGGACATCCCGGTGATCGACGCCGAGTTCGAGCGCTTGGGAGATGTTCGCTCCTTCTCCACCGAGTCGGTAGTATCCAGGGATGCGGATATCGAGCTGACCTGGTATGACTTCGCCGAGCCATTTGTCATCCGGGCAGCTCCCGGCAGCACACCCGGCCGGCCCCATGGCGTTTACAGTGCCTTCATTCCGGCCCGGAGGGCATACATGACCTTCAACGGCGAGACCAGCGCCGGCAGGCCATTCCCCGCCGACCGCGACGGCCACGAGACCAGCACCGCCTGCCTCGCCTGGTCGGAAACGTGGGTCAAGCCCCGCTAGCCGCCGGCGACCCATTCGGACCCATTGAGAGAAGTTGGACCGCCATGAAAAGCCTCTTGGCTCCCGAGGACCCGAACTGCAACCCTTGGGCGATGACCTTGGGGGAGATGCTGGCCATCGCCGCCAAGCGTAACCCCGACAAGGTTTACCTTTATCACAGGTCACGCCAGTTCACTTATGGGCAGCTCCTGGAATTCTCCCTGCAGGCTGCGTCGGCATTTCGCAGCTTGGGAGTCGCCCAGGGAGACAGGGTGGGCGTCTATCTGCCCAACTGCCCCGAGTTCCTGTTTTCCTGGATGGGGCTGTCGTTGCTGGGAGCTATCTGCGTGCCCATCAACACCGCCTACCGCAAAGACGAGATGGCCTACATACTCATCAACGCCGAGGTGAAGGGAATCGTCTGTCACCCGACGTTGGTCGAGGTCGTCGACGAAGCCTCGCCTCTTTGTCCTTCCTTGGAGTTCCGACTGCTGGTCGGCAACGAAGACCCGCCCCTCCCCGGGTATGATGATTTTCAGCAGTCTCTGGAAGAAGGTCCGCCGCTGGGTTACGAGAACCTGACCGCCGTGGCTCCATCGGACCTGTCGATGCTGGTGTACACATCGGGAACGACGGGAAGGCCAAAGGGGGTGATGATCAGCCACGAGATGTACGCAGCGGCCGGCCAGGGCTTTGCAGTCTGGACACAGGCAACGGATCGAGACCGCTTCTTCACCTGCCTGCCCTATTTCCATGCCAACGCCCAGTACTACTCCACCATGGGTTCCCTTGCGGCCGGCGCCAGCCTCGTGCTCGAAGAGAGGTTCAGCGCCTCCAATTTCTGGCAGCAGATTCGCAGCTCCCAAGCTACCGTGGTCAATTTCATTGGCATGATGATGTCGGTCTTGCTCAAACAGCCGCCCACCCCCACCGACCATCTGAACTCGGTGCGCCTCTTCTATGGCTCCCCGGCCATGGATGTGGAGCTGCTCAGGATGTTTGAGGAACGCTTTGGCGCGAGGGTGATAATAGGGTTCGGTCTGACCGAGACCTGCTACGGGACCATCGAGGGCGTCGCCTCTCCCCATCGTCCCGGCTCCTCGGGCAAGCTGCGCTGGCATCCCGATTCCCGTTTCGAGAATCGCATGTGCCTCCTCGACTCCGACGGCGCCTCCCTGGGGGAGAATCAGGTAGGAGAGATCCTCCTGCGCAACCCGGCCGTAACTCCCGGGTACTGGCGGGACGAGACCCGGACCGCAGAAACACTGAAAGGCGGTTGGCTGCACACCGGTGACCTGGGCTGGGTGGACGACGAAGGCAACCTGTATTTCGTGGACCGCAAGAAGGACGTGGTGAGGCGGCGGGGCGAGAACATCTCCTCCCAAGAGGTTGAAGACGTCATCAAAGCCCATCCCGGAGTGCTGGACTGCGCGGTTATTGCCGTTCCCTCGGAGCTGGGGGAAGAGGACGTGAAAGCCTACGTTGTGCCGCAGCACTCAGCCACGTCTGAAACCAGCGGTAACCAAGAGTTGGATCCGGCCGAGGTCGTGTACTGGTGTGCTGAGCGCTTGGCTTACTTCAAGGTGCCAAGGTACATAGAGATCAGAAGCGACCTGCCCAGGACCCCCAGCTTCCGTGTGCGAAAAGACGTCCTGAGGAGCGAACGGGACGACCTCACCCAAGGTTGCTTCGACAGGGAAGCGGCCGGCATTTCAATCCGGCGACCATCCTAGCTACGGCCCCTTAGATTAGATTATCCCCGTTTCCCGCAGGCGGTCCCTATCGTCCCCATCCAACCCCAGCCAACCGCCATACACCTCTTCGTTGTGCTCCCCCAATGCGGGGCCTGCATGCACCACTTCGCCGGGCGTGGCGCTGAACTTGGGCACGATCCCCACCATCTTCGTGGCGCCCAGGTCGGGGTCCTGAACATCTAGGATGTCGTCCCGCGCCTGGTAGTGGGGGTCGGCCACAATCTGTGCTATGTCGTAAACAGGACCCACAACACCCCCGGCCGGAACCAGGAGGTCCATCACCTGCTCCAGGGTCTTGTCTGACATCCAGCCCTGGAGGATGACATTGATTTCGTGCCGGCTGGATACCCTTGCAGCGTTGTCCAGAAAGCGGGGGTCGCCGATCAACTCCGGCCTGCCTATGGCCCTTGCCAGGTCCTCCCAGGTTCGCTGGGTGGTGGCGGAGAGGCCAACCCACCGTTCATCCTTCGTCTTCAGCATGGTGCGTGGGGCCGCGTCGGGAAACTCATTGCCCACACGGTGGCGGACGATGTTGAGCAGGTCGTAGAGGGTTACGTACGGAATCGCAAGGCGGAAGAGAGGTTCGAACAAGCTCACATCCACCACCTGGCCTTGGGTTGACCCGCCAGCGTCCCGGTGGTACAGCGCCATCAGGGTAGCCATTGCTCCAAACAGCCCCGCCACCTCGTCTCCCAGGGGCACCGGAGGAAGCATTGGAGGCGTATCGGGAAAGCCCGACAAAGCCACCATGCCGCTCATGCATTCTGCAACGGTCCCAAAGCCGGGGCGGTCCCTGTAGGGTCCAGTCTGACCGTATCCCGAAAACCGCACAATTACCAACTTCTTGTTGACCTTGGAGAGGTCGTCAGGTCCCAACCCCCAGCGTTCCAAAGTCCCGGGCCGGAACCCCTCCACCAGGACATCGGCTCCCTCAGCCAGCTTCCCCAGGATGCTCTGACCTTCGGGACGGCGCAGGTCAAGGGTGATGGACTTCTTATTCCGGGAATGCACCTTCCACCAGACCGACACCTCCTCCTGCGTTAAATCCTCGGCACCGGCGCCGGCATCCCCGCCCTGAACTGAGCCCCGTTGGGAAGGGTAGAAGGGGCCCCAGCGGCGCAAAGGGTCTCCCACGCCCGGCTGTTCCACCTTTACCACCTCGGCGCCGAAGTCCGCCAGCATGCTGGTAGCCGTACCACCGGCGATTATGGTGGAGAGGTCCAGCACTCTCACGCCGACAAGGGGCCCATTCATCTCATCTGCCATCGAAACAACTCCTGGAGCAAGACGTCACGGCGGGATTATAGCAAAGGGGCTGGTCCCACCCTGGCGGCGTACGAGCACACCGACTTTGGGTCAGACGCCCCCAGGTGGCCCGGTGTTCATGTTGACATCGTAGTATGCAGGCAGTTAGCATTGGGGAGTGAGCACCCGCCCCTACCTGTATCTGCGCCCCTCGGCCTTCTCCTCCGGCTTTACCTGAGGCTAGTCCCCCACAGAGCCCGGTGAAGCTTCTGCGGTCCTTGAATTCCTAGCTCCCACAGGGAGTCCCATCCCCTTGTTATCCCCTACAGCAAGACCGCCTGCCAACTTTGCCCAGCTACGTCCATGAAGGAGGCCTTTGCATAACTCCCGATTCCCGATTCCCGTTCGTGGTGAGGCCCTTCGACAGGCTCAGGACAGGCTCAGGACAGGCTCTCTCACCACAAGAACGGGCAGGCCAGTAGCTTCCCGCTTTCGTGGGAACGACGAGGTGATTCAAAGGCCTGCATGAAGGGAGGACTGTGTCATCCTTTAAGCCAACAATCATGACAAGCAGGATTCTGGCCCTCGCCTGCCTGCTCCTTCTGCTATCAGGCTTGGTTGCAGCGTCCGCTTGCGGCAACGGGGACGAAGATACCTCCGTCCTGGTCATAGGCGGAATACCCGACCAGGATGTCTCAAAGCTGACGCGCCGCTTCGAGAGCGTTTCGGATTATCTGTCTGACCGGTTGGATATCGAAGTTCGCTACGTCTCCAGCGTCTCCTACGCCGCCCTCGTTACAGCCTTCCAGCAGGGAGACATACACCTGGGTTGGTTCGGAGCGCTGACCAGTGCTCAGGCCCGCTCGGCTACACCCGGCTCCCAGGCGGTTGCCCAACGAATCAGGGATGCCGAGTTCCATTCGGTCTTTATCGCCCGTGCAGACTCCGAGGTCGAGGAGCTGCAGGACCTTGGAGGCTTGACCTTTACCTTTGGAAGCGAAAGTTCCGCCTCCGGCCACCTGATGCCTCGCCATTTCATGCTCCAGGCAGGAGTTGATCCCGACGACGACCTGTCCGGCACTCCCGGCTACTCTGGAAGCCACGACAAGACCTGGCAGCTTGTGGAGGCCGGTTCATTTCAGGCAGGCGCCCTGAGCGAAGCTGTATGGGAAGCCGCTGTCGAAGGGGGAAGAGTGGACTCATCCAAGGTCGAGGTCATCTATACGACACCGCCTTACTTCAACTACAACTGGACCGTGCACGCCGACGCCGACACTCTTTACGGAGACGGCTTTACCCGCCGGGTGCAAGAGCTGTTCATAGGTCTCGACCCCGAAGATGAATTGGAGGGAGATATCCTGGGCCTCTTCAATGCCGAGGGGTTCATTGAGACCAACAACGATAACTATCGGGCCATCGAGGAGGTGGCGCGGGAATTGGACATTATTCGTTGACGGCTTCCTCCGACGGGCCAGCTCCCATCTACGTCCTGGATAGCGTTACCAAGACCTACCCCCGGGCCAGGGCACTGGACTCCATCGAGCTAACTATCTGGCCCGGAGAGCGGGTAGCTGTCCTAGGCCCAAGCGGAAGCGGCAAGACCACCCTTCTCCACATCATGGGAGCGGTGGTGCCGCCCGACGCCGGGACGGCGACGATAGATGGACAATCCCTCTCCGACTTCAGGGCAGGAAGAGAGCTGTCCAGCATGGTCGGAATTATTCATCAGCAATACGATCTAGTTCCCCACCTGCCGGTTATTCACAATGTGCTTGCCGGGAGGCTGGGCCGGTGGAGCACCCCCCGCTCCATCCTCTCCCTGCTGGCGCCCCAGGAACGCCATCTGGCCACAGAAGCTTTGGAAGCTCTTGGCATAGCCGACAAGATCAACGAACGCACCTCCAGGCTGTCGGGGGGCGAGCAACAGAGGGTAGCTATAGCCCGGCTGCTGGTACAGGCCCCCAAGGTGTTCCTGGCCGACGAACCCGTGGCATCCCTGGACCCGGCAAGGGCTGAGGCGCTGGTCCAGCTCCTGGACGAGGTGGCGGCGCGCTCCGGCAAGACCATGGTTGCCAGCCTGCACTCGATACATCTGACCCGAAAATACTTCTCCAGGGCCCTGGGTCTTCGAAAGGGACGGTTGCAGTTTGACCTGCCGGTGGAACGACTTACCGACGATATGTTGGCCGACCTCTACAACTTAGAAGGGTTGGATGGCGAGTCCTAGGGCTGGGTTCCTGGAGAGCCGAAGGCTGTTGACCTTGGCATTGCTGGCGGTCCTGGCGTGGAGCGTCTGGCAGATCGGGTGGGACCAGCCCATCGCCCACACCGGAGGTGCAGGTGCGGCCGCCGACTTCTTCGGGTCAGTATTCCGGCCTGAGCTATCCCCCTCCTTCCTGGGCACAGCCCTTGAGGCGAGCTGGCACACGGTCGCTTATGCCTTCGGCGGCATAACCCTGGCTGTGGCTGCCGGGTTTCCCCTGGGGGTCCTGGCATCGGGAGTAGTGGCCAGGACAGTCGCGGGCCGCCGGTCCATGGCAATCAGCACACGGGGGTTCCTGGCCGTGCTGAGGGCCATACATGAGCTGGTGTGGGCTTGGCTGTTCGTGGTAGCCATAGGGCTCTCTCCCATGGCCGCCGTCCTGGCGCTGGCCATACCCTACTCGGGCATCCTGGGACGCATATATGCGGAGATACTACAGGATGTGCCGGAGGAACCCCTTAGGGCTTTGAGGTCCACGGGGGCATCGGAGTGGCGGATATTATTCTACGGCCGTCTGCCGATGGCTATGCCTGACATGCTCAGCTACACCTTTTACCGGCTCGAATGCGCGGTCAGAGCAGCGGCGATAATGAGCTTCGTGGGGGTAACCGGCCTCGGATTTCAGATACAACTCTCCTTGGAGGACCTGCTGTTCCGGGAGGTGTGGACCCTCCTATTCTTCCTGGTAGGACTGGTCCTCCTCATAGACCTGTGGAGCACCTGGGTACGCAGGAGCCTCGTGAGATGAGCCAAGTCACCGAGCCGCTCTCTGCCGCCCGCCACCGCATCCGGCTCTCTACGGGGACCGTCAAGCTCTCTCTTGTGGCCTTCCTCGTGCTCGCTTCCGCATCCTGGGCCTTCATCCTGGCAGACTCCAACAGCGGGTTCCCCGAGCTGTTTGCGGCAGAGACATGGAGGAACGCAGCCGGTTTCGTTGGCAAGCTTGCCGGGGTAGGAGAAAGCGGCACACCGGCTTTCCTGCAGGCTGAGCGTTGGGGAGAGACGGGGCTACTCGCATCCAAGACCTTGGCCATGAGCATCCTTGCCATGGCCTTTGCGGGCGCAGGGGCATTGCTGACCTTCCTGCCTGCCGCCCGAAACGTGGCGATGGGTGAGCTGTCCCCATCCCGGAGGGCGGCGCCGGCATGGATGCTTCTGCACTATACCCTGCGGGGGACCTTCATGCTGACCAGGGGGATTCCGGAGCTGGTCTGGGCCATGATCATTATTCTTTTCTTGTCTCCAGGGATTCTTCCAGGGGCTGTCGCGCTGGGACTGCACAACTACGGCATATTGGGCAAGCTGTCGGCAGAGGTCGTGGAGGATATGGACCCCAGACCTGCCCGCTCCCTGCGCGCATCAGGCGCCGGAGCTTTCCAGATGGTTGCCTACGGGATAGTTCCCCAGGCGCTGCCCCAGTTCATCACCTACCTGCTTTACCGGTGGGAGGTGGTGATTCGCACAACCATCGTGGTGGGGTTCGTAAACGCAGGCGGCCTTGGGCTGGACTTCAGGCTGAGCATGAGCTTCTTCCACTACACAGACGTTGCCCTGCTGCTGATGTGGTACCTGCTGCTGGTGGTGGGCGTCGATCTGCTGTGCGCCGGTCTGCGCAAGCTGGTCAGGGAATAGGCCCTATGTCTAACGACGCTGGCCCATGCCTCGGATCCCGACCCAGCCATAACCGTTGCCCATCAATCCTCGTAGGGCTGGAGCTTGATCTCGTGCAGGGCCGGTATCACTTCTTTGCCCATCAGTTCGATTGACCGCATTGAGGCCTCATGGGGCATTGGCCCCTCGTTGCCGTAGATGTGCAGGTACCCTGGGTTGAGGCCCTCAATGATCTCAGAGAGCTTTCGCGTCACCGTTTCAGGGCTTCCGACGATGACGTTGTTGACCTCTCTCAGCTCATCATAGGTCATCTTCTTGCCAAAGGTGCCTGTGCCGACGGTGGGCCGAGACATCTTGACGTTCAGCGCTTCCCTGGACTGGTATCCCGGTGGGTCGTTGTGTTCCCGAGGTCCCCTCTGGCGGTGATTCTCGGTCCACATGAAATGTCGTCCCAGCTCGATGGCTTCCTCATCGGTATCGGCGACCAATGCCCGGAGCAGGTATCCAAAATGCTCAGGCCCCGGCTTGTAGCCCGTTTCAAGAGCGGTGTCGATGTAGACCTGCTTCAGCCATTTGGTCACGTCCACCAGGGCGCCCAGGTTCATATATGGATGGCCGTGCTTGGCCGCCCACACAACGCTTTCCGGGCTTCCCGTTCCGGGAAACCAGATGTCCGGGTGGGGCTTCTGAATCGGCAGCACCCAGGGATTGACTGCCCTGTAGTGGTAGTGCCTGCCCTCGTACCTGAAGGGACCGGGCGTCGTCCAGCACTTGATTATCAGGTCATGGGCTTCCTGGAAGCGTTCGAAGTTCTCCGTTGGGTCGACCCCACTATGAAGGCTTTCCACTGCGGTGCCCCGCACGAAGCCCGATATGATGCGCCCGCCGGAAAAGCAGTCCAGCATGGCGATCTCCTCCGCCATCCGGACGGGGTCGTTAATGGCGATGACGTTGCCCAAAATGGCGATCTTCACCCTCTTGGTGAGCTTGGAGATTACCGCCGCATCAAGGTTTACCGCCGGCTTCATGCACCAGTAGGAAGCATGATGCTCGTTGCTCATGATGCCGTCGAAGCCCACCTCATCAGCCCATGCGTACTGCTCATGGTACTGGTTATACAGCTCATGGGCCTTCTGGGGGTCGAAGTAGGTGTTGGGGAAACCCAGGCGACCGGAGTCATATTTGCCCAGGTCATCGTCGGTAACGTGTCCATAGGGCTGCTCGGAAAACCAGAACACCTCTACTCTGTCCTTCATTTCCAACCTCCTGGCCGACCTGTCGCGTCAGGTCACGCAAGATTTCGGCAAAAATTCGATACGATCTGCAGGAACTCTTCAGGCTTTTCATTTTGGGGCGAATGGCCGCACTCTTCGATAACATGCAGCTCAGACCCGGCCAACACGTCCCGGTATCTCTCCCCGCAGCTAAGGGGGACGATACCGTCCTGGCGCCCCCAGATGATCGTGCTGGGGACGGAGATGAGCTTCAGGTAATCCGGCAGGTTGGGGTTGTGCATATACGGCTTCCAGCACAAGCGGGACGTCATCTCTCGATTGCTCCACAGGACCTGCTGCTCTTCCGGCGGTATTGCATTCAAGTCCGGGGCCTTGGATACATCATAGTAGCTCAGGTGCTGAGTACTCGAGGGAGACACCATCAGCAGCTCGGCGATTTCACCGACAGGCGCCTTGATCCCCACAGCATCCACAAGTATCAGGCCCTTGACCGCCTGCGGGCACATGGCAGCCATCTCTGCTGCGATCCATCCGCCCATGGAAAAACCCATGATGATGGCCTGCCCGCCGGGTGCCTCCTGGCGGAGGTAGGCAAGGTGAAACCGGGCTACGTCAGCGATGGATTCGACCCAAGAAGGACGCTCGGAAGCGTTATACCCGGGATGGGAAGGAGCATGAACGCTATAATCGGACGCCAACTTCTCATGGTACTGCATCCAGCCTGGGTTGCCCCTCGCCCCGTGCAGGCAAAGAAGGGCAGGCCCGCGACCTACACGGAACACCTCTAGACTGCCCTCGCCCACCTGCACACGATCGGCGCTACGAACTGCCGGAATAGTCATGTTCCTTACCTCCCCTTTGGGGACTGGCGGTACCCATCTATGCCATGAATAAACATAACTTAGGGACGGATGGCACCAGTATAACAGAAAGCACTATCTTTCGAACCTTGTATCTAAGGTGGGGAAACACATAGGATGAGGGGCGGCCCAAACGCTTGCCATCCCAACCGACACTGCGGGAGGTGACATTCTGAGATGACCCGGTTACGCCTTAAATGATTCTTCCTCGGCGCCTTTCGGGTCTCTTTTACGGTTGGTGGCTCGTAGGTATCGCCGCCTTTGTTATGTCAATCGGTATCGTTCCCATGTTCCAGGGGATGTCGGTCTGGTTCGTTGCACTGGAGCGCCAATTCGGGTGGAGAAGGGCCGACCTGGCTTTCGCCTTCTCGCTAACGAGGGCGGAGGGTTCCCTCTCGGGGCCCGTAGGAGGCTTCCTTGTGGACCGGCTGGGTCCAAGGCGGATGGTCCTGCTGGGATCCCTAATCCTGGGATCGGGCTTCATCCTGTTCAGCTATGTTCAGAACCTGTGGCAGTTTTACTTATGCTTCATCCTGATAAGCTTCGGCATGGGACTGGGTACCTGGCTTCCCATGATCGCCACCATCAACAACTGGTTTTCCAGGCACCGGTCGATGGCGATGGCCCTTGCTACCGAGGGCCAGCTTCTCGGAGGGATCGTCCTGATCCCTATTCTAAGCTGGCTGGTTGACCCAGATGCAGATAGGCTCGGCTGGCGGTGGACAGCCTTCGGCCTGGGGTTCTTCATCCTGCTGGTGGCGTTTCCCATTTCCGGGCTGATCAGGAATCGTCCTGAGGAATACGGTCAGTCGCCCGACGGCGAGCCTCCAAGGGAAGCTGCCAGCCCTCGAACCGGGACCAGCCGCCCTTCCGGCTACAGCCCCGAATACACCCTGCAGCAAGCCCTCCGCAGCAGGATATTCTGGCTCCTGGCCACAGGTCATGCCTGTACCGCCATCGTTATTATCACCATCTCGGTCCACCTTGGGCCGATGCTCAACATAGACCGGGGAATCCCCCTCCAGACCGTCGGATGGGTAGTTGCCACCTACCTTACCGTCGCTGCGTTGTTCACCCTAATCGGAGGGTACTTAGGCGACCACATGCCCATCAGGTACGGCCTATTCGTCTTTTCCATTATCCAGAGCCTATCGATAGTCGTCCTGCTCTTCGCCGACGATACATCAACCGCATTGCTGTTTGGAGTGCTTCTCGGCGTCGGCTTCGGCGGTCGAGTGCCGCTGACCAACGCCGTCCGGGGTGTTTACTTCGGCAGAAGAGCCTTCGGGCAAATCACCGGATTCTCCCAGATTCCAATGAACGTCCTGGCATTCACAATTCCCCTGTTTGCGGGGATCATGGCCGATGTCCGAGGCAGCTACGCTATTCCCCTCATCCTGATCGTGGGCCTGAGCGTCTTTGGGTCATTCTGTTTCCTGGCTGCAGGAGAGCCTCGACCGCCTGCTCCTTCCAGGTCGTACGCCCAGTCCAGGTCCGGAGGGGAGACCGGCTAGGCCTCGTCGACTATCCGGCGGGCGGTGGAAAAGATTCCCTCGAACATATCCCTTGTTAGCCGGCCGGTCTGGGTGTTTTGCTGGCTGGGATGGTAGGAGTTCAGCAGGGCCGTCCCGTCGGGGAGGATGGACCGGACACCATGCCCGAACTTAAGCCCCAGCTTGGATGGGCTCTCATGGATTTGGTGCATCTCCCTGTAAGCCGACAGGTAGCTGTCGAACGCTATTTTGCCCAGGGGGACCACCACCCTTATCCCTTTCAGCAGCCGGAGCTCCTTTAGCAGGTAGGGGCGGCAGTTGAGCAGCTCCTGGGGCAGCGGCTTGTTCTGAGGTGGCGCGCATCTTTGAGCAGAGGTGATATAGGCGTTTGTCAGATACAGGCCGTCATCCCGATTGTCGGAATTGGGCTGGCTGGCAAATCCGAACTTGTGCAGGGTGCCGTAAACCCAGTCGCCGCTGCGGTCTCCTGTGAACATGCGCCCCGTCCGATTGCCGCCGTGGGCCGCGGGAGCCAACCCAACCAATAAGAGTTGGGCATTGGGGTCGCCGAAACCCGTAAGGGGCCTCGACCAATACTCCTGGCTCCGGTACATTCGCCTTTTGATGCGGTCAACAGATGCCAGGTACTCCACAAGGCGCGGGCAGATGGTGCATGCGCTTACGCGCCCATTAAGGTCGTCGAGGGCTTGCATGGTCGCAGTCAGTAGCTGTACCGGTCCCAGGTGCCTCAGATGGGTGGGCGGCGGGTATGCCAACTGCTGCTCTGCTCGTAGGCGTGGGCAACCTTCAACACGGTGGCTTCATCGAAGGGTCTCCCCATGATCTGGAGGCCGATGGGGAGCTCAGGCGTGGTGGAGGTGAACCCGCAGGGGACCGAAAGGGCAGGGACTCCGGCCAGGTTTCCGGGATTGGTGAAGCTCCGGCGTCCGAAGAACACTGCCTTGGCCTCGGCTTTGCTTCCGATTCCAGCCGAGGCGGGAATCTTGGGGGCCGGAATCGGCGACGTGGGGAGCACCAGCACATCCACCCTGTCCAGGGCTTCCAGCATCTGCTCCCTCAACATCGCCCGCAGCCTCTGGGCCCTGTAGTAGGCCTGCGCCGGTATCACGCTGCCTGTCAGCTGGCGGATACGGACATTGTGGTCGTAGTCATCCAGGCGCTCCCTGATCCAGTCTTCCTGGACGGCTGCGCCCTCTACCTGGGAGATGGCGCCAAAGATGACCGAGCTGCTGGCAATCAGCGGGATCGACACATCCTGCACGGTAGCTCCCAGCTCGCCCAACGACGATATGGCCGAGCGGACCGCATCTCCAATGTCAGTCTCGACAGCTTCATGGTCCATCAGTTCACGGATCACCCCAACCTTGATCCCCCCGATGTCGCCATCCAGGGCATCGGTGTAGCGGGGCACCGGCACGTTCCACGTGTAGGGGTCCTTCGGATCATGGCCGGCGATCGCCTCCAGGGTTATAGCGCAATCTGCGACCGTCCTGGATATAGGCCCTCCCTGGTCCATGGACCAGACGGCTCCCAGCATCCCGTGCCGGCTGACCCTTCCCTGGCTGGGCCTTATGCCCACCAGGCCGCAGAAGGTCGCCGGCCCCCGGATGGAGCCTCCCGTATCCTCACCGATGGAGGTGGCGCACAGGAAGGCTGCCGTCGCCGCCCCAGAGCCGCTGCTCGACGTGCCGGGGTTGCGCTCCAGGTCCCAGGGATTATGGGGTCTGCCATAGGGATGGCGGAAGGCGTCGCCCATGGCGAATTCGCTCATGTTGAGCTTTCCAAGGAGGATAGATCCGGCTTCCTTCAGCTTGGCGATCACCGTCGAATCTTCGCCGGGGATAAAGTCCTTGAGGATTGTCGAACCGGCGGTGGTAAGGATGCCCCTGGTGTTGAACTGGTCCTTCACCGCCACGGGAATGCCGTGCATGGGACCTTTGTAGTCCCCCCGGGCGATATCAGCCTCAGCCTGGCGGGCATCAGCCAGTGCCTGGTCGCCGCACACGGTTATGTACGAGTTGAGCTTTTCGTCCACCTGTCCGATGCGGTCCAGGTAGGCTTGGCAGGCTTCTACAGGGGAGAGGTTTCTTTGCCTGATCTGGTCGCCAAGCTCAGTTGCTGACAGGAAGGGAATATCAGTAGGCTCCATGTCGCTCCTCTCGGTATAGCCAAGACTCAGCTAGCGAGCGGCCTGCACAGGCTGCGCAGGAGCGGGGCTGGCGGCCGCCGACGGGGCTGTGGCCCGTCCATCTGCGATTGTGCCGGTATCCCACAGCTTGGAGTAGGTTAGGGCCCTGGGACAATGGGTGTAGGCTTCTTCAACCTCGACGACTACCCCCTGCTGGACACCCCTGTTCCCCTCGGAGTAGTACATCTCGTTTTCCACTTCCCACCTGTCCAGCTCATCCCGGTCCACCATGATAATCCGTCCGTTTACCCGGGCCATATCTGTACGACCGGGAATGAAGAAGAGCAAGCCGACATGGGGATTCTCATCCATGTTCAGGTAAGACTGGAAGAGCTTGTTCCCTGCCACGTCGGGCACAAGGAGATGGTTCTGGTCCAGGATTCGCACAAAGCCCGGCTTGCCTCCCTTTGGCGAGGCATCGCACCCCCCACCTTTGCTGCTTGTAGCCATCACGAGGAAGGGAGACAGGGAGATATAGTCTCTGACAGCCTCGGTAAGGACCTCCTGGATCTTGGTAGCTACCCGCTCGATGGGCAGACCGAACTGCTGGGTGAACCTGTTATCGAACCCCTCTTGCCGTGATTCCATATCTTCCTCCCGGTTGGCGCTCATACATCGAAACTGCGGCCTATTCTAACCCTGGCCGCCACTCTCCGACAATACGTTTAGTATCTCCCCCTTGAAGTCCGTCTCTGCAAGACCCGTACCATATAATCCGGGCTTGCCATGAGTCCTCTTTCTGGAAGTGGCCGATTGTCGGTAGGACCCCTATAGACGAGCTAGGGAAGTTTGGTTATTCCTAAATCTCCGATGTCGGAGCAGAAGAGGCCGCCGCCGTTACGTGCAACCTTCGTCCAATCGCTCCCAGGGCGGCATCCATTTGGTCCAACCTCGACCGGTGGCGTATGTCCAACACCCTATCGACCTGCGGTAAGTGCCATCCGAGTCGGCGGGCCAACTCCGCCTTGCCGATTCCCTGATCTCTCATACCCTGATAGAGCATTACTTTCACCGACGTGAGGGTGGACAGAACAGCACGCTTCTCACCTCGAGACGGGGAGGGGATGTCCTTCCTGTCGTGGATGCGCGCCGCTATCGTCTCTTCCAATGCATGAACAGCCCGGGACATGGCTTCCCAGTAGTCGTCTCCGAAGGTGGTCAACTCCGGAAAGTCGGGCGAGGTCGCCAGCACGGTCCCATCATCATCCTCAAGCACTATCGGATAGGCCAGCATCAGTCCAACCCCAAGCCCTTCTTGATTTTCGCTACGAGCTTCCTTCTCAACTCTTTACGTCCACCGTGCATCGGCAACTAGCTGATACGGTCTCCAAGCCGGACGGTAATATGTCCGCTGCCACCTCTATGGGTGTGAAAGGTGCAACCACGCCTTCTCAGCCAGCGTCGGAACTCTCCGACGTTCATCTTCCCCCATCATGCTCCAAGAAAGAGGCATTGTCAACACTTGTGTTGTGTTACATATATTCACCTGGGCAGTGGCAGCCAGTTATCCTGTTATAATGGGCCGGAACGTACCCCGTCATAGTGGGCCTGAGTCGGAGAATTGCATAGGAAAGGAACCGGAATGTACTTTTTCGATGCTAGCGAGAGGGAAGCCAAGGTGCTCGCGCCAGGGGTGAAGACGCGCACCTTCTGGGGCGATAACCAGCTGCTGTCCATTGTGGAGCTGGAACCCAATTCGGAGGTCCCCAACCACACCCATCCCCACGAGCAGGGAGGCCTGATGCTGGAAGGGGAGCTGGAGATGAACATAGCCGGCGAGTCTCGGATATTGAAGCCGGGAGACGGCTACGTCATTCCAGGAGGAGTGGAGCATTACGCCAAGTCCGGCAATGGCCCAGCCAAGGTGCTGGACATCTTCTCCCCGGTGCGGGAAGAGTTCAAATACTAACTGATTCCAACAACTAAGCTACCCTCCGCGTCCAGGATATTTGATGCCTGGCGTTTAGGGCATTTGAGTGTATTTTGTAACGTTTCCCCTATTTAGGGGCAGGGCCGAAGGTATCGGCGCAGTCCGGGCACACCCTTGCGCCACGGTCGATTAGCTGTATGAAGGTGGCCACGTTGGACGCTGCATTGGCATCCGTCCTTAGTATCTTCCCGCAGTCGGACGTACTGGAGCGCTGTGGGTTCCATACGAAGTGAATCACGTTGTCCGTGTTTGCCTCTTTCATTGCTTCTCGCCGGGAGGCATCAGTCATAGCTTTCTTGATTTGGCTGCTAGATAACCCATTGTCCCTTGCCGTGGTCAGCAACTCGGCAAAGTCCAGGCAGTCATGGCAAACCCTCATCCCCCCAGGCGCCTCAAGCAGATCTTCGCTAAGGGATCCACAGAATGGGCATGTCCCATAACCCTTTTGATCTCCCATTGACATGTTTCCTCCCTTGCTTGGATTGGACTAGCTTACCATCGCCCGATGTAGACAGCCCCGGATTCTTTGCTAGTCGGGGTGTAGAGATTCACCTGCTCACCCATTAGGGCATGAAGGCTTAACATATCCATCCACAGGCCCTCTGTGCGGTGCGTTTCATGGAGTCGAAACTCCCGCGCCTGCATCATCGCTCGCGGTTCCCCCAAGCGCTGGGTTACCAAGCAAGAAGCATCCACCCCGGTCAGCTTATGCCCCAAGGCCATCTTGCCTAACGAGGCAGGGTTAAGGTATTATTGAGTAGATTATATCTAGAATTGCAGAATTCCGAGTTTAGGTCAGGACTTTCCAGGTAGCCAGCGGCCAGTACCTGATCCATACCCTGCCCAGGATCATTTCCCGGTCCACCGGGCCGAACTTGCGGCTGTCGTCGCTTTCCTGCAGGTTGTCCCCTACGACGAAGTACTGGCCCTCTCCCAGGAGATATCTAACCCCGCTCGAACCTTCTTCCGCCAAGGGCGATGGTGAGGGAGCGGCGACCTCGGCAATGCGGACGCCTCCACCGCCCACCTCGACTTGTTCCCCTGGTAGACCGACGATTCTCTTGATGAAGCTTCTCCCGGAGCGCGCCGGGTGACGAAGCACTACCACATCACCCCGGGCAGGGCCGGTCCGGCGGTAAGCCCGCCGGTTCACCAGAATATATTGCCCCTCCTCCAGGTAGGGCAGCATGCTGTCCCCCTGGACAACATATCGGGCTGCTGTCAGCAGGTCAGTTAACCTGCCCAGCAGCCCGATTTTCGGAATCGACGCCATACTCGCCTAAAGCCTAGTCGGGGAGGGCCGTCTTTCGCGAAGGAGCGACGCACCCCGCCTACGCCGGAAGCTGCTACGTGCCGAATCGCACCTGGGCGACCTCATCCTTGTAGTCCACGTTCTTCGTGGCCCAGAAGATGGTCGCTATTTCGTCCACGGTGCCCACCAGCTCTTGGGCCGCAGCCATGTCCACGTTCTGCTTGTTGCGGGCAGCCAGCTTGTTGGCCTGCCAGAACTTGGTGTGGATGTCGGGGTACTTCTCCAGGTGAGTCGGATTGAAGTAGTCGTGCCAGAGGATGTCCAACTCCTTCTTGCAAAGGTCTGCATGCTGCTCCTTGACCGCTATGTAGCGCGACATGGTGTTGGCGTATGCCACATGGTCGTCGCCCTCTTGCAGGGCTTGAATTCGCAGCACCATCTTCTGGACCGTCTGGGCGGCAATCTTGGCCTGGATCGGGTCATAGATTCCGCAGGGTATGTCACAATGGGCATATGCTACTTCCGCGGGCAGCACCCGGTTGATAGCAGCAAAGAAGCTCCGAGCGACCTTCATGTATTCCTCCCGAATTCAAGTTGGGCGAGCTATCGTCCGCCTGGTATTTTAGCGAGTAGCCTCCGAAGCCGCAACATGAGATGCAGCCCGGAGAGGGTGGCGGCGAGCCGGGGACTAGTTAGGCATCCACGCCAGCCCCCGTATCTCAGTGAACTCCCGGCGCATCTTGACCCACCAGTCGCCACCATCGGCGGAGGCGAACACCTGCCCATAGTGGCTGCACGCCAGGACCAGGTCCGGGTCCGCCGCGTGGGTCGAGAAGGACCAGATGGGCGCATTGGGCGTCACAGGCAGGTTGAGGGTTTCCCAGGACTCGCCCAGGTCCTTGGTGCGCTGGATGGCGCCCGTATCGCCCATGGCGCCGTTACCGTTGCCCACGAAGATCACGTTGGGGTCGTCCGGCCTCTGGGCAAGCTCACGGCAGTAGGGCATGGGGAAGCTCTTCTGCACTTCCAGTCTCCGGAACGCCTCTCCCGAATCGGTGCTGGCGAATATCTCCATCGGGGTGCTGATGAGCACCGTCTTGGGGTTGACGGCACAGACCATCGTGTCGTGGATATCAGGGTCATCGACTCCCCCGGCAACCCTGGTCCAGGTGTCGCCGCCATCCAGGCTCCTGCGGGCGCCGTCCACCTCGATCCCAACCCAGATGTTGTTCCCATCGGTGGGGTCAACCGTCAGGCCCGTTACCCTGGGCACGCCCACGTTGGGACACTCTTCGACCACATCTACGGGCAGCTTGTCCCAGCGCTGGCCCCCGTCGCGAGAGCGATATATGCCGGCCGGCCTGGTCCCAGCAAAGATGTTGTCCGGGTTGGTCCTATCGAAAGCTATCTTCCACACGTCGATATCGTTGAAGGGGGCATCAAGCTGCTCGAAGGTTACCCCACGATCGTCGCTGCGATAGATCCCGGCGTGGGTGCCTGCAAGGACGACGGCAGGGTCCTTTGGGTGGGCAGCTATGCCGTACACCCGGCAGTCCATGGGGAAATTCCCCCGTGCCCTGCTCCAGCCTTTCCCGCCGTCCTCGCTTCTCCATATTCCCGAACCCAGAGTTCCAACGCATACCGTAAAGTCCTTAGCCATGGCTGTATCCTCCTTTAAGCTGTTTTTGGATCAGACCTCCTCTTCCCAGTCGAGAAACTCCCTGACTCGATCGACCAACGGCCCGGTATCGTAGCTGCCATACAACATCATAGCATTCCGCACAGGGTCGCCGGCAAAGTAGCGCTCATACAGCAGCTGTCGTCCACCGAAAGCGCTGCAAGCTGCATCCCACGCCAGATGGAACAGCTTCACCCTATCCTTGGCTGTGGAGCTGTCCGTAGCCAGGTACCGGCTCACATCGGGGGACAGGACCGTATCAAAGTCCGCTTCCGTAGGCAGGGCCATGAGGCTGCTCGAACCCAGAAGCTGGACTATCTCCACCATCCTGGGATAGAGGGTTTCAGCAAAGAGCTGGCGGGCCGCGTTCAAGGGGGCAGGGTCGGGGCACGTCACACCCCACTGGTTCTCGAAGGCGTCGGCTTCCGCGGCCCTCAGGCAGGCCTTGGACACCTCCAGGTAAACGATCAACTCAGCGATGCGCTGCTGGTTGACGTCGATGTCCCCGGAACCCAGGGTCTTGACCATCAGGGCGGCCAAGCCCAGCATGAACTCGGTCTTGGCAACGTTCCTGGTAGTAACCTGGTGGCCGGTGTGCAGGGTGTAGCCCGTCTGGGCCCCGTAGGAGTTGCACATATCCACGTCGCCCAGCAGGAACATTCGCTCCCAAGGCACCAGGACATTGTCGAAAATGACAATAGAGTCCATCTCTTCGAATCGCGAGCCAAGGGGATGGTCGAAATGGGAACGGCCATGGTCCACGCTCTCCCGGCAGAGAAATTTCAGCCCGGGGGCGTTGCAGGGGATAGCGAAGGCAAAGGACTGGCGCCACGCTTCTTCGCCAACCATGTGGGTCCTTGTGGGATAGACCGCTATCTCGTCCGAGAGGGGGCCGAGGGTGGCCAATAGCCGGCTGCCCTTCACAATCACTCCAGCATCCGTCTCCTTGACGATGGTCAAGGCGATCTGCTCATCTATGTTGTCGATCACTCCCGCCCTCCGGCTCTTCTGGAAGTTCAGCAGGGTGTGGGTGAGAGTTAGGTCCTTCTCCCGGGCGTACTCGTAGTAGTCTTCGACGTTCTTCTTGAACTCGGGCCGGTTCCGGGCAAAGAAATCACCGGCGGTGCCCCACGACGTAATTACTACGTTCAGGAAATCGGGGCTTCTACCCATCATCCCGCAGCTGGACCTAGCCCAGTTGGACATCATGCCCCGTCTCTTAGCTAGGTCCTCCTGCGACCTGGGAACGATGAAAGAGATCCCCACAGGGTCTTCGGTGGTGGGGGACTTGTAGGTCATTTCATTCTTCAGCAGGGGGTCGTGCTGCATGTCGTATAGGGCCGCCAGTGATTGGGCACAACCCTTGAAGGCCTTGTGGGAGGTGACGTCATCCACCCTCTCACCCCGGATCCAGACTTCCGCCTGGGCTTCTCTCAACCCTTGAAGATACTCGGCTCCCGTTCGGGCTGGCATGGGTTATCACTCCTTGGGGCGGACCTGGGATGCTGTGCCTAGTAAACCCCGCCCATCTCGCGAAGCAGCCGGGACACCTCTTTGGCATGGTAGCTCAGGATTATGTCGGCGCCCGCCCGCTTGATGGAACTCAGTATTTCCAGCATCACGGATTGCTCATCTATCCAACCGGCAGCCCCCGCTGCCTTCACCATGGAATATTCACCACTGACGTTGTAGGCGGCCATGGGGTGGTCGAAGCGTTGCCTCGCCCGGGCCAGGACATCCAGGTAGGACATCGCCGGCTTCACCATTACGATGTCGGCCCCCTCCTCTATATCCGCCTCGATCTCCCGCATCGCCATACGCCAGTTGCCCGGTTCCATCTGGTAGCCCCGCCTGTCGCCGAAGTTAGGCGCAGACTCGGCAGCCACACGAAAGGGTCCGTAAAAAGCTGAAGCATACTTGGCTGCGTATCCCATGATGGGCACATTGCTGAAGTCGTTGCCGTCCAGCGTGCCCCTGATGGACCCCACCTGTCCATCCATCATGGCCGATGGCGCCACCATGTCAGCCCCCGCCAGCGCGTGGGACAGCGCCGTTTTCGATAGCAGCTGCAACGTTGCATCGTTATCGATTCGGCCATTGCTTACCACTCCGCAGTGGCCATGGTCGGTGTACTCGCACAGGCAGACGTCGGTCACTATCATCAGGTCGGGCACCGCCTGTTTGATTGCCCGGACCGCCTCCTGGACGATCCCTTGTTCGTCGTAGGCCTCCTCGCCCAGGGGGTCCTTGCTCTGGGGGATACCGAACAGGATGATGCCCCGAATGCCCAGCTCGGCCACCTCCATAGCTTCTTCCAGGACATAGTCCAGGGAAAGCTGGTCGCAGCCCGGAAGGGGCTCAATGCCTCGGCGGATATTGCGGCCATGGGTGACGAACATCGGATAGATGAAGTCTGTCACAGAGAGATGGGTCTCCCTGGACAAGGTGCGCAGTGGCTCCATGTCTCTCAGTCGGCGCAGTCGAGTATAGGGAAAGCCTGGCACTTTAAGCGTTCTCCTCCCGGGCGTAGAAGCTCTTCAGGGCTTCCACCATTCCTTGCAACGTATGTTCTTGGGCAACGAAAGCTATGTCAAGTCCCCTTTCCTTTGCGGCGGTGGCTGTAACGGGCCCTATGCAGCCAACATGCACCCCCTTCAGCAGGCCCGCATCCCCATCCAGCAGTTCCAGGAGGTTTACCACAGTGGATGCGCTGGTGAAGGTAGCTGCGTCTATCCGCCCTTGGGACAATAGGTCCTTGGCCTTTTCGGAAGAACCCTCAGGCACGGTTGTAGTGTATATGCCGATGTCATCGACATATGCCCCAAGCCCCTCCAGTCCCTGGGGAAGGTACTCATCGGCCAGTTCCGCCCGCGGCAAGAGTATCCGCTTCCCGGCCAGGTCCACCAGGGACATCTCAGAAAGAAGGCTCCGAGAATCGAATTCTTTAGGGAGGACATCGGGACATATTCCCCGGTCCTGCAGCGCCGAAGCGGTAGCCGTACCTATGGCGGCTATCTTGGTCGGGCCGAGGGCCCGGCTGTCCATTCCCAGGCTTTTCATCCGCCCAAAGAATATTTCCACGGCATTGCCGCTGGTAAAGATGGCCCAATCATAGGAGGCCACCTCTTTAAGCGCCGTGTCCAGCCCCGCGTTATCCGCCATGGGGGCAACCTGGATAGCCGGCAGCTCCACCGGCTGGGCGCCTTCCCTGCGAAGGGGGGTGGACAGGGCAGAAGCCTGGTTTCGGGAGCGGGTGACAAGCACCCTTTTCCCAAAGAGGGGCGAATTGTCAAACCAGCCCCCCTTGTCCTGTAAGCCGACAACATCGCCGATAACGGCGACCACCGGCGAGGAAAGGCCAGCCTCTACCCCCTGCCGGACTATCGATCCCAAGGTGCCGATAACCTTTCGCTGCTGGGGTGTGGTCCCCCATTGCACAAGGGCGGCTGGCGTGGATGGGTCCATGCCCGCAGCCATGAGGGACTCAAACACAGCTTCCCTGGTGTTCCATCCCATTAGGACCACCAAGGTCCCGCCGGAGCGGGCAAGGGCATTCCAGTCGATTCCCGGCGTGTCCTTGGAGGGGTCTTCGCTACCGCTCACTACCGTGAAGTAAGATGCCACTCCCCGGTGGGTCAGGGGAATTCCGGCATAGGCTGGCGCAGCGATGGCGGATGTCACTCCCGGGACCACCTCGAATGGCAGCCCGGCCTGAGCCAATGCCTGGACTTCCTCCCCTCCGCGCCCAAAGACGAAGGGGTCCCCTCCTTTGAGCCGGACAACCATGGCCCCGTCCTTGGCCCGGGCTACTATCAGCTTGTTTATCTCTTCCTGCTCCATGGCCTTGCCGCCAGCCCTCTTGCCTGCGTAGATGCATTCGGCATTATCCGCCACATTGTCCAGCAGCTCATGATTGACAAGCCGGTCATAGACCACAACGTTGGCATCACGCAGGCATTCCATACCCTTCATGGTTATCAAGCCCGGGTCGCCGGGACCGGCGCCAACCAGGTACACCTTACCTGTCATGGCCGCCCTCTGACCCTGCACCCAGCGCACCCACCCGCCTATAGGCATCCTGGGCCAGCTTCTCAGGCTGGCTGGTGAGACCATCGACGGTCACTCGGCTAGCAGAGGCTGTATCCTCCGGGGCCAGGAACACCGTCAGCATCATATTGTCCCCATCCGAGACGGCATACGCCCCCGCAGGCAGAGTGCAGCCGCTGCCTAGCTCCTCCAGGAAGGCCCGCTCGCAGGTGGTCTCCTGCCTGGTGGGCTGGTGGTCGATGCCCAAGACCATCTCCAGGACTCTCTCGTCGCCAGCCCGCACCTCCGCCGCCACTGCCCCCTGGCCCGGCGCTGGAACAAAGTCCTTTGGCTCGAAGAACTCCGAGACGCGATGGGCCAGCTCCAGCCGGTCCAGTCCGGCGGCGGCCAGGACGGCGCCATCGTAGTCCACCCCTTCGGACTTCTCCAGACGCGTTTCCACGTTTCCACGGATGGGGAGCACCTTCACATCAGGACGGAGGCCCTTCACCTGGGCCTCGCGCCTGGGACTGCTGGTGCCTATCTTTGCGCCCGCCGGGAGCTGGGCAAGGGTACAGCCCCACCTGTTGACGAGGACGTCCCTGGGGTCGCCACGGCGCAGGACTGCCCCCAGCACCATGCCGTCGAGAAGGCGAGTCGGCAAGTCTTTCAGGCTGTGTACCGCCAAGTCTATAGCGCCCTCCAGCAAGCTGCGTTCGATATCCTTTACAAAAGCCCCTGTGCCCAAGCTGGTAAGCGGGGCATCGGCCCTCCTGTCCCCGGAGGTTGTGATGGGGACTATCTGGACCTCGATGTCCGGGTAAGCAGCGCGCAGCTGCCGCACTACTTCGTCGGTCTGTCGCAGCGCCAGCTTGCTGCCTCGTGTTCCCACCCTTATCATGCTAGCCATGGGAGCCTATCTTTGGGGCGGGCCTGCCTGGGACACCGCTTCAACCTCGACCGCACCTTCAGACTCGCCCAGCAGAAAGCTTATGAGCACGTCCAGTGCCTCCTCCGATTTCCCGGCATCCACCAGACCGACCAGCTGTTCCGTGATGCCTTCCTGCCATCGTTCGGCATCCACAACCAAGCCACGCTGCTTGACGAGGGTGCGAGCCTTGGAAAGCACCTCCGCCAGGTCCGCATACCTGAGCAGGTCGCTCTCCAGTATCGTCTCCTTGAGCTTGCGGGCGAGGGCTGGGCTGCTTCCCCCGGTGGAGATGGCCAGCGTGACCTCTCCGCGCCTGACTATCGAAGGGGCGATGAAGGTGCAGAGAGGGGCATCGTCTACTACATTCAGCACCACTTTTTCTCTCTCCGCTTCCGTTGCAATCGCCTGGTTGACGCCCCTCTTGTCGGTGGCTGCAATGGCCAAGAAGGCGTCCCTCAGGTCTCCCTCGCGGTACTCCCTGGCGAGCCACTCAATACGCCCGGCAAGGGCAAGCGCTTGTAGCCCCTGGGTGATTTCAGGACTTATGAGGGTAACCTTCGCGGACCCGCCCAAGAGACCCTGCACCTTGCGCTCGCCAATCTCTCCGCCGCCGATAACAACGCAGCGCTTCCCCCGCAGGTCAAGGAACACCGGGTAATACTGGTTAGGCATGGCTGGCCTATACGAAGTATCTAACCCGGGTCTTCTTGAACTCCCGGGTCGAATAGAGCATCAGGTAGTCGGAAATGCCAGTTGACTCGGATATCTCCGATGCTACCTGCTCGCAGCCATCCTTGGATGTAGCATGGATCATGGTGAAGTGGGAGTAGGGCCAGTCGGGGAAGGTAGGCCTCTCGTAGCAATGGGTCACCGCCGGGTGGGATGCCATTCGACCGCCCACTTCCTCCGACATCTCCGGTGGGACATTCCAGACGCCCATGCCGTTTGCGCGAAAACCGGCCTTCCGGTGGTGAAGAACGGCGCTGTAACGGCGCATTATTGAACGACGTTCAAAGTCCCTAGCCGCCTCGAACAGGTCGTCCGTCGTCATGCCAAGACGCTGGGCCATCTCGTCGAAGGGCCGGGACACCATCGGCAAATCTTCCTGGAGCTCGCGGATAGCGCTGATATCTTCCTGGGTGAGGGGGACGGGAACATTCCATCCGGCGGCTTTTTCGCTGCCGTAACCGTCGGGGCTGAAGTTGTGCGCCGCCCCTTTCTCCTCCACCATGTCGAAGTTCACGCCTATCTTGAAGAATCGGATGGTCGGCATTATCCGGCAGGAGAGGGCGTCTGCTTCTTCCGCCATTCCCCCGACGGTCTCTTCCAGGTTTTCATCAGGAGCTACCGCCAAGGTGAACCACAGGTTGTAGTAGGAGCCTTCACGCCCATAGTTGTGGCTCACCCCAGGGTGCCGGTTCACGACCTTTGCGCCCTTGCCCAGCTTGCTTCCTTCCAGGGCCATGGCGATGAGGCTGGTCCTGTAACCGAGACGACGGGTATCGAATATGGCGCTTATCTGCCGGACCACGTTCTGCTCCCGGAGCTCAGCCAGGCGGCGGAGCACATCATCCTCGTCGACCCCCAGGGAATCTCCGATGTTTTTGTAAGGCTCATCCACCAGAGGGAACCGGGACTGGATGATGTTCAGTAGCTTGCGGTCCACCAGGTCCATGGTCGTCTTAGAGGCAGCCATCGGTCTTACCAAGCCATTATCATAGGAATTGAAGTCGGGAATAGTATAACACAGAGCAGCTTCCAGATATGTTTTCCGCCTCCGCCAAACGCTACAATGTAGAGGAGATGAACGAAGGCAAAGTCCCTTGAAACCCAACATTCAAAAGTCAAAGCGGGACCTCTTTAAGCGCTTGGGCCGCTCCATCAGGGACGAAAGAGTCCTCCGGGCAATGGCCGAGGTGCCCAGGGAAGAATTCGTCCCCGAAGCAACCCTGCATCTCGCCTATGAAGACATAGCTTTGCCCATAGGCAACGGCCAGACCATCTCCCAACCTTTCATGGTAGCCCTCATGACCTCCGTCCTTTCCTTGGCCGGCGACGAACGGGTATTGGAGGTGGGAACGGGCAGCGGATACCAGGCGGCGGTGCTATCGTGCCTGCTCCCCCAAGGCTCCTTGCTGACCGTGGAAAAAGTCCCCGCCCTTGCCCGACAGGCAGAGGAGCGTCTCCGGGACATGGGCTGCGCCAACGTGAGGGTCTGCAAGGCGGGGACGGAGCTGGGTTGCAAAGCAGAAGCGCCCTTCGACGCGATACTCGTTACCGCCGCCGCGCCGCGCCTGCCTTCAGCCTTGCTGGACCAGCTAGACCGGGGCGGCAGGTTGGTCATCCCCATCGGCAGCTTGGAAGAACAGGAGCTGGTGAAGGCAACCAAGACCGATGAAGGCGCCTCCGTGGAGGCGCTGGGGCGCTGCCGGTTCGTCCCCCTGGTGGGGCAGGACGCCTGGCCCGAAAACAAGAAAACCTCGAAGGGCTTCTTCCGGTCCTAAACGATGACGTTGTCAGAAAATACCGGCTTGCCTATACTGGACATATCCCGCCTACTAAGGCGCGCCGAACTGTCCTTCAACCCCGGCCAATGAGCAGCAAAACACCCCAAAACACCCAGGAGTACGAGAGCGTTATCGGTCTCGAAGTGCATGTCCAGCTTTGCACCGAAAGCAAGATGTTCTGCTCCTGTGCAGCCGACTACCAGGAAGCCGGCCCCAACTCACGGGTCTGTCCCACCTGCCTGGGAATGCCCGGCACCCTGCCGGCCGTAAACCGACGGGCCGTGGAGTACACCATCATGACCGGGTTGGCCCTCAACTGCCGGATAGCCGAAAAGACCAAGTTCGACCGCAAGAACTACTCTTATCCCGACTTGATGAGGGGCTACCAGATATCCCAGTACGATCAGCCCATCGCATACGAGGGATTCCTGGATATAGACGGCCCAGAACAATCCAAGAAAATCAGGATCACCCGCATCCATATGGAAGAAGATGTAGCAAAGCTCATGCATGTGCGCGACGAAGCAAATGGGCCTTACACCCTGATGGATGTGAACCGGTCCGGCGTACCCCTGATGGAGATAGTGAGCGAGCCCGATATGCGCTCCCCCAATGAGGCCAGGGAATACCTGACCGCCCTGCATTCCATCATCCAGTACCTGGGCGTATCCACCGCTAACATGCAGGACGGCAGTTTCCGCTGCGATGCCAACATAAGCATCAGGCCCCGGGGGACGACGGAACTGCTGACCAAGGTGGAGGTCAAGAACATGAACAGCTTCCGGGCTGTGCATAGCGCCCTTCAGTACGAGGAGAAACGCCAGGTCGCCGCCGTTCAGTCAGGGTCGGAGATAGTGCAGGAAACCCGGGGCTGGTTGGAAGAGGAGCGTTGCACTGTGAGCCAGCGCAGCAAGGAGTACGCCCATGACTACCGCTACTTCCCCGAACCGGACCTGCCCCCCCTGATCATCGATCCTTCATGGGCGGAGGCGCTAAGGTCCCGCATTCCGGAGCTCCCCGCCGGAAGATGCACCAGGTTGACGGCTGAATATCACCTTCCCCCATCGGATGCGGCCCAGCTGACCGCATCTAAAGCCGTCGCCGACTACTTCGAAGAGGCGGTGGCGGCCGCTTCGGCCTCATCAGAGCGGGCCGGGAAAATCGCGAAATCTCTGGGCAGCTGGATACTGGTGGAGCTGACCCACCTGCTGAACCTGGAAGGCATCATGATAACCGGCACAAAAGTCAGCCCGTCTCACCTTGCCCAGCTCGTAAATATGATAGACTCTGGGAGGCTCAGCTCATCCTTGGCCAAGGTCGTCCTGGAAGAGTCCTTCAATTCGGGGCAAATGCCCGCAGATATCGCCGAGTCGAGGGGATACGTCCAGATCAACGACCAGTCCTTGGTGACCTCGGCCGTAGAGGAAGCCATTGCGACCAACACTCAGGCTGTGTCCGACTACCTGGGGGGCAGAGACGGGGCCGTCCGGTTCCTGGTGGGCCAGGTGATGAAGAACACTCGAGGAAAGGCGAACCCTGAGCTTGTAAGTCTCATACTCCGGGAAAAGCTCGAAACACTGAAGAGCACAACACCGACAGAGTAGGAATTGGAAACTTTAATCAACATAGTCCAGATGCTGATATCCGTAGTCCTGGTCATCATCATCCTCATGCAGGTGAGGGAGACCGGAAGCGGCCTTTTCGGGAGCGCCCAAGCCAGTTACAGGACCCGCAGGGGGGTGGAGAAGACCCTGTTCCAGTTCACCATCATCCTGGCCATCGTGTTCCTGGTCGTATCCGTCATAAGCGTTCGATTTACCTAGATGACCTATCCACAGCCGGCTGCAGCGGGGTCCTGCCCTTGTCCATCGTCACCCTTACTACAGATTTCGGCGCCTCCAGCCACTATGTCGCCCAGATGAAGGGCGTAATCCTGGGGATAAACCCCCAAGCGACCATCGTTGACATCTCCCACTCGATAAAGCCCCAAGACATTCTCGAGGGCGCCTACACCATAGGCGAGGCCCATTCCAGCTTCCCCAACGGCGCCATTCATATCGTAGTTGTGGACCCCGGCGTGGGAACATCCCGTCGCCCCATCCTGCTTTTCACGCCAACAGCTCACTTCCTTGGCCCCGACAACGGAGTGCTCAGCCGTGTCATATCGACAGGATCAAGCATCCCACCCCAGTTATCGCAGGACGGGATGGCAGCCCTGCCCCAAGGCTTCCAGGGCTTCCACTTGAACGTCTCCCAGTATTGGCGGGAGCAGGTCAGCCGCACCTTTCATGGCCGGGACATCTTCGCCCCCGTAGCCGCCCACCTGTCCATGGGCGTTCCCTCATCGGACCTTGGCACGGAGCTGACCCATCTGGTCTATCTGCCATCCCCACTGCCCTATGAGGATGAAGGCTTCCTGGTGGGGGAAGTCACGTCTATCGACCACTACGGCAACCTGATCACCAACATACCGGCGGGGCTGATAGGGGAACATGAAGAGGCGGTCATCCAGGTCCAAGGCCACACCATCCACGGCCTGAGCAAGAGCTACCAGGAGGCAGAGCACCTGCTGGCCATCATCGGCAGCGGAGGCTACCTGGAGATCGCGGTCAAGAACGGCAACGCCGCCCAAACCCTGCCGGCCAATGTGGGCGTGCAGGTCAGGATAAAGACACCAGGCTCAGAATAGGGCTTTCCGTGAGCTGGACCCGCTCCCCCGGAGCGCTATTGACACGATACCTGGACGTACTTACATTTGGGGGTGAGCAGATCACCTCCAATGCACCCCAGGAGGAGTCATGGACATGGACCGGCAGACCCTAATCTCCCTCTATCGCACCATGGTCACCATTCGCAATTTCGAGGAGATAGGCATCTTCGAGATGGGTCAGCGACGCCTGAGTGGGTCCGTTCACTCTTCAGCCGGACAAGAGGCGGTCCCCACGGGCATATGCGCCCACCTGTCCGACTCGGACTCCATAGCCAGCACCCACCGGGGCCACGGCCACTGCATTGCCAAGGGAGTGGACCCCAAGCTGATGATGGCCGAGCTGTTCGGGCGGGTAACCGGCACCAACAAGGGCAAGGGCGGGTCTATGCACATCGCCGACATGACCAAGGGTATGCTGGGGACCAACGGCGTGGTGGCCGCAAGCGTGCCTCTCGCCGTAGGAGCGGCCCTTACCAGCTCCATCAAGGGCACCGGCCAGGTAGCAGTCGCTTTCTTCGGCGATGGCGGGGCCAACCAGGGTGTGCTCCACGAAAGCATGAACCTGGCTTCGGTATGGAAGCTGCCCGTGCTGTTCGTCTGCGAGAACAACCAGTACGCCGAGTCCACGCCCGTCGAGTACGCCCTGTCGGCGGAAAACGTCGCGGACCGTGGAGTGGGATACGGAATGCCGGGTGTACTGGTGGATGGCATGGATGTCTTCGCCGTGCATGACGCAGCCGGCGCCGCTGTCCGGCGGGCTCGCGCCGGCCAAGGGCCCACCCTGCTGGAATGCAAGACCTACCGCTATTACGGCCACACGGTGTTCGACAACCCCAGGAGCTATCGCACCGAGGAGGAAGAGACCTACTGGCGAAGCCGCGACCCCATCCAGCTCTTCCGTATCCGTACCTTGGAAGAGGGACTCCTGGAATCTTCCCTGCTGGACTCCATCGACTCGGAGCTCGAGCAGCTCATCCGGGATGCGATAATCTTTGCCGACGAAAGCCCCCTGCCCCCCGAGGATGATATATATACCGATGTGTATGTGGACTATCCCAGGGATGAGCTGCGGCGCGGGGCAAGCATGACCATCTGATCTTTGGGGGCAACATGACAACCACCAGGGAGATACGCTACCGGGAAGCTATCAACGAGGCCATCATCCAGGAGATGGAACGGGACCCGGATGTGATAATCATGGGCGAAGAGATTGCCGGGGGGGCCGGGAGGGAGCATCTCGGCATCGTCGATGCTTGGGGTGGGGCCTTCAAGACAACGGTGGGCCTGATCCAGAAGTTCGGCTCCCAGCGGGTAAAGGATACCCCCTTGTCGGAAGCAGCCTTCGTGGGCACCGCCATCGGCGCCGCCTCCACCGGCCTGCGTCCCATCGCGGAGCTGATGTTCGTGGACTTCGTGGGCGTTTGCATGGACCAGATCCTCAACAACGCAGCCAAGATGCGGTACATGTACGGCGGACAGGTGAAGGTCCCCTTCACCCTGCTAACTCGCATCGGCGCGGGCACCGGGTCGGCCGCCCAGCACTCGGAGTCCTTCTACTCCATCTTCAGCCACATTCCAGGCATCAAGGGTGTGGTTCCCTGCGATCCCTACACCGCCAAGGGGCTGCTGATATCGGCAATCCGGGACGACGACCCGGTGGTGTTCTTCGAGCACAAGCTGCTCTACCCCGAGGTTGGGCCGGTGCCCGAAGAGCCCTACGCAATACCCTTGGGCAAGGCCCGCATCGTCAGGCCCGGCGCAGATATCACCCTGGTGGGCATCTCGAAGATGACCCTGGTATGCCTGGAAGCGGCCCAGAGGCTCCAAGAAGAAGGGGTGGACGCCGAGGTGGTGGACCTCATGAGCATCTCCCCCATCGACTACGACCTCATCCTGGACTCTGTGCGGCGTACCCATCGGGTGGTGGTGGTCGATGAAGATACGCCAAGGTGCAGCGTGGCGGCAGACATATGCGCCGCCGTTGCCGACGAAGCCTTTGACCATCTCGACGCTCCCCCCAAGAAGGTCACCGCACCCCACACACCCGTTCCCTACAGCAAGCCACTGGAGGGGGTTTACATCCCTAACAGCGATCGCGTGATAAGGGTGGTGAGAGAACTCCTGACCGGCGCATAGCGCCTTCTTTCTGGCCCAACAGCGATCGCGTGATGGGAGTGGTGAGAGACCTCCTGACCGGCGCATAGCGCCTTCTTTCTGGCCCAACAGCGATCGCGTGATGGGAGTGGTGAGAGACCTCCTGACCGGCGCATAGCGCCTTCTTTCTGGCCCAACAGCGATCGCGTGATGGGAGTCGCCAGGGAACTTATGACCGGAGCCTGACGTTTCTTCCCCCGGCATCCGGGCCCAGGAGCTCCCACATAAACTGTTCGGGCATGCACCCCTCGCGACACCCCCTGCCGCCTATTTCTTGGCCCCTATTTGTGTTATCCTGTGATAGTAATCTTCCCCTGGTGAGTAACAGCAAAACGCGAATCGTTCTTCTGCTCAATGTGAACGCTGGCGCGTAACGCGGCCAACGTCGACTCCAGGTCCTGAAGGTACCATGATAGCCCTAGTTATACGTCTTATCGGAACTCTCGCTTTAGGCTTGGCGGGATGGGGCGTCTGGGCGCTTGTGTTCGATGATTCCAGGGGTTCGGAATATCTGCCTTGGGGCTTGTTATCCACTCTGCTGGGGGTAATGGCAGGGGTGGTACTGGTCTCCCTGCCCATCTCCCTCATCAGGATCAACCGCTACGTCAACCAGCTTCCCCTGTCCAGCCTCGTTTCCGCCATCGTCGGACTGGCAGCGGGCCTCGTAGTAGCTTCCCTGGTCTCAATCCCCCTCATCAACCTGGACGGTTGGCCCAGCTGGGGAGTGCCGCTAATCCTCAACGCAACCTTCGGTACCTTGGGATTCTTGATGGGAGCCCAGCGGGAAGGGGATGTGCGGAGACTCGCTCCGTCTTCCTGGTCCAAGGGTTCACCGGACCGCGCCTACAGCGGGCGCATACTGGTGGACACTAGCGCCATCATCGATGGCAGGATCGCCGACCTCAGCCTGACAGGGTTCGTTCAGGGTCCCCTGATCATTACAGGCTTCGTTCTAGATGAGCTTAGGCATATCGCCGACTCGGGCGACGGGCTGCGACGGAGCCGGGGCCGCCGGGGGCTGGACATTCTGGGCCGGCTGCAAAAGGACACCAGTGTGCCAGTAGAAGTAATCGACGTGGACGACGTGGACGACCCCGAGGTGGATGGCAAGCTTGTCAAGCTCGCCAAGCGCATGCGCGCTTCGATCCTGACCACCGACTTCAACCTCAACCGGGTAGCGGAAGTGCAGGGGGTGCAGGTGCTGAACATCAACGAGCTTGCCAATGCCCTGAAACCCATGGTGCTGCCGGGTGAAGACCTGACCGTCAATATCATCCAGGAAGGCAAGGAGATCGGGCAGGGCGTTGCCTTCCTGGACGATGGGACCATGGTGGTCGTGGAAGGCGGGCGCCGCTACCTGAACAGCACCCAGGACGTTACAGTGACGCGGGTGCTCCAGACGGCCGCGGGCCGTATCATGTTCGCCCAACCCAAGGGCGGCTGAGCAATGACCACCGAATCTTCTTCTGACGGACCCACCAAAGGCAACACCTTGGGATCCTTGGGGCTCATCATCGTAGCCGCGGGAAACGCCACTCGCATGATGGGGGTGGACAAGATATTCGTTGCCGTCATGGGAGTGCCCCTCATAGCCTACAGCATCGAGGCCCTGGCTTCCTCGCCCCTGGTGGGCAGCTTCGTCCTGGTGCTGGCCTCCCGGAATGTAGCCGCCGGCGAAAGGCTCGCCGCCGAAAGGGGCTGGCCCAAGCTGGCTGCGGTGTGCGAAGGGGGCGCAAGGAGGCAGGACTCGGTGAAACTGGGGCTGGACAAGCTTCCTCCGTGCTCCTGGGTGGCAGTCCACGACGGGGCCCGTCCCGCTCCCGGACCCGGCATCCTTGAGAGGGGCATCAAGGCAGCCCAGCAAACGGGGGCATCCGTAGCCGCCGTTCCTGCCAAAGACACCGTCAAGGTGGTCTCAGACTCCGGTGTAGTACAATCTACGCCGCCAAGGTCCAGCTTGTGGATGGTGCAAACTCCCCAGGTGTTCGCCTACGAAATCCTGGAAGCCGCCCTCCGCGATTGCGAGGAAACCTTCACGGACGATGCAGCCATGGTGGAGAGCATGGGATACAAGGTGCGGGTGTTCGAAGGCTCCTATGCAAACCTGAAGGTTACCACTCCTGAAGACCTAGCCATGGTCGAAGCGGCGCTGAAGGCCGGAACAGCAGAGACCGCTCACGCAGCACTTCATGGGGGGACGACAAGCCGATAGTGGGCAGCCGCGTGGGAATCGGGTTTGATGCACACCCCCTGGTGGAGGGCCGCCCCCTGGTACTGGGAGGCGTCCGCATACCCCACCAGCGCGGGCTATCCGGCCACAGCGACGGCGACGTTCTCTGCCACGCCATCATGGATTCTCTCCTTGGCGCATGCAACTTGGGGGACAAGGGCACCCACTTCCCCTCTTCCGACCCGGCGACCGAGGGTGTGTCCAGCCTCATTCTCCTCTCCCAGGTGTCAGCCCTGGTGGAGCAGAACGGTTGGCAGATAGCAAACATAGATGCTACCATCTTGGCGCAACAACCCAAACTGGCACCCTTTATCTCCACCATGAAAGCAAAAATCGAAGCCACCCTGTCCCTCCACACCAAGGGGATTGTGAGCATCAAGGCTACCACCACGGATTACCTGGGCTTTGCAGGTCGGGAAGAGGGGATCGCAGCCCAAGCCGTTGCCCTGCTGGAGGAGACAGCGTGAGGCTTTACAACACCCTTTCCGGTGAAGAGCAGGAGTTCAGCCCCGCCGGAGACACGGTCAAGATGTACGTTTGCGGGGTCACCCCCTATGCTCCCTGCCACCTGGGCCATGCCATGAGCTACGTCTTCTTCGATGTCCTGCGCCGGTACCTGGAGTACATCGGCTATGAAATCGAGCATGTTCAGAACTTCACCGACATAGATGACAAGATCATCCAGCGGGCCCAGGAATCCAGCGTGGACACCGACGACCTTGCCCAGACCCACATAGAAGAGTTCATGGACAGCATGGATTCCCTGAACATCCAGAGGGCACATCATTATCCGCGGGCAACCCAGGAGATACCCCAGATCCTGAAAGTAATCGAAGACCTCGTGGACAAGGGGTACGCCTACGCCTCTGACGGAGATGTGTACTTCCGGGTGGCAAAGTACGGCACTTACGGAGACCTGAGCCATCGGAGCCTCGACGGAATGATTGCCGGCGCCAGGGTGGAAGTGGGGGCAGCCAAAGAACATCCCATGGACTTCGCCCTCTGGAAGGCGGCCAAGCCTGGGGAACCGAACTGGGACAGCCAATGGGGACCCGGCCGGCCGGGTTGGCACATAGAATGTACCGCCATGTCCATGTCCTATCTCGGCAACAGCCTGGATATCCACGGTGGCGGGCAGGACCTGGTATTCCCTCATCACGAAAACGAGAAGGCCCAAAGCGAAGCCTACACCGGTGAGGCCCCCTTTGTTCGGTACTGGGTACACAACGGCCTGCTGAACATGGGCGACGACAAGATGAGCAAGTCCCTGGGGAACAACGTTTCCCTCAACGAAGCCCTCAAGCGACACGGCGCCGATGCGCTCAGGATATTCTTCCTGAGCTCTCACTACCGGGGTCCATTGACCTATAGCGAAGAGGGGGTATCGGCCACGGAGCGGGCGGCGGAACGATTGTCCAACGCCTTCCGTTTGGATACCGGCGAGGGCGCCGAAGAGCTGGACCCTGAACCCTACAGGGAACGCTTTCTCCGAGCGATGGACTCGGACCTGAACACTCCCCAAGCCCTGGCATCCATGTTCGACCTCGCCAGGGAGATAAATCGCAGCAGGGAGACGGGCGCGGGAGTGCAAAGGGCCCAAGGTGTGCTGAAGGACTTGGGAGGCGTATTGGGTCTGACCTTCGACGCCAAGCGGGATAACGCCAGCCAAGGTTCAGGAGCCTTCATCCAACTACTGGTGGACACCCGCACCGAGCTGAGGCAGTCCAAGCAGTATTCCCTGGCAGACCAGATCCGTTCCCGCTTGCTGGAGCTGGGGGTGGAGCTGGAAGACACCGCCCAGGGCACCGACTGGAGGTTCCGTTAGAATGTCCCCCCGTGTTCCTTTTGCCCCCACGTCCCGGTTCCATGCTTAACCGCAACAACCTCCTTTGGCGCAAGGCGCCTTCCCTTTGGGGAGCTGCATGACCGATAGCCTCCTGCTGAATTCCCTGCGAAGCATCCTGGCAGCCGAAGATGTGCTGTGCACCCCGTCCGATCTGGACCGCTACTCCGCCGACGCCCTGACCCCCTTTCGCGCCTTCGGGGCTGCCGAAAGGCTGGAGCGGATGGCCGACGTGGTGGTCATACCCAGGTCGGTGGACCAAATCTGTGAAGTGGTCCGACTGGCAAACACCTTGAGCACACCCATCGTTCCATATGGCGGAGGGACCGGGGTCATGGGCGCCGCCCTTCCCGTCCAAGGCGGTATCGTGGTGGACCTCAAGGGCCTGAACAAGGTCCTCGACATCAGCCCGGTGGATAGCGCCTTCGTGGTCGAAGGCGGAGTTGTGCTCCAGGACCTGTCCCATGCCCTCAAACCCTACGGCTATATTTTCGGCCATGACCCCTGGAGTCTTCCCATTGCGACGGTAGCGGGCGCCATCTCCACAAACGGTGTCGGCTACACGGCTTCCGCATACGGACCAATGGGCGCTCAGGTGAAAGGCTTGGAGGTGGTGCTGCCCAGCGGCGAGGTTATGACCACCAGGGCCGTAGCGAAGAGCGCTTCGGGGCCGGACCTTAATCATCTATTCATTGGCACAGAGGGCGTCTTTGGAATAATAACCAAGGCTACACTGAAGATAGTTCGGGCGCCCGAAGCAAGGTCCTTTTGCGCTGTGGCCTTTGATTCCTTCGATAAAGGGTTCGAGGCCGTGAGGGAGCTGTTCGCCATCGGTCTGGTCCCCGCCCTGATCGACCTCACCGAGGAACCTGAGGAAGGTGTACTCTTGTACATGATGTTCCATGGGTACACCGAAGCCGTTTCGGCGCAACTGGCAAGGGCCGGGAAGGTCTGCGCATCTTACGGCGGTGTCGATTCAGACCGCGAACGGACCATCAGGTATTGGGATGAGCGGCACAGCAGCGGGGAAAACTATCGGCAAAACATGCTCAACCAGCCCCGGGAGGTTCGATGGAACCGCCCCCGGGCCAGAAGCTTCGATTATCTCCACCTAGCCTTGCCTGTGTCCAAGGTGCTGGAGTACCGCAGGCGCTGTGAGGACATCCTGGCTGGCAGGAGCATAAAGGTGGTTGAGTACGCCATCTGGACCCACCCTGAGCTGTTTTCCATGCTCCTGGTGCCTGACGGGGACCACGGAAGGACGGCTCCCGGAGAGTTCGGTGAGGCTGTGGATGAGGTGCTGTCGCTGGCCCAAGACATGGGAGGCTCGATGGAGTACTGCCACGGTGTTGGGGTAAAGCTATCTCACCTGCTGGCCAAGGAAAAGGGCTTGGAGTACGAGGTCGCCCGCACCCTGAAGCAGACCCTGGACCCCAACGACATCATGAATCCGGGCAAGCTGTTCCGATAGAACGCCTCCGCTACCTGAGTTAGACGGGCACCTCTTCCCTTTCGTCGCTTTTCTCCGCATCCCCAACGCCCGGACCCTCTCCAGCGTCGCCCTCCTCGAAGGTCAGGGCCTTGCCGTCGCTCCCCACCAATACGTGGGTGCCCGTCTGAAACTCGCCCGTCAGGATAGCCTTGGCCAGGGGGTTCTCCAGGTAGCGCTGCACTACCCGGCGCAACGGCCTGGCGCCGAAGCTGGGATCGTACCCTTCCATGGCCAGCAGCTCAAAGGCGTCCTGGGTCAGCTCGAAGGTGATTTCCCGGTCGGTGAGCCTGCTCTTCACGTCGGCGACCATCAGCTCCACTATCTCCTGGATCTGCTCCTTGGTCAGGGCATTGAAGATGACGATTTCGTCGATGCGGTTTAGGAACTCGGGACGGAAGCTCTTCTTCAGCGCATCCTGCACCGCTTCCCTCACCCGGCCCTGGTCTATCGACCCGTTTTCTTCCTTGTGGAACCCGAAGGGCTGACGGTCCAGCTGGTTCGTTCCCAAGTTGCTGGTCATGATGACGACAGCGTTGCGGAAGTCCACCGTCCGCCCATGCCCGTCGGTCAACCGGCCGTCCTCCAGTATCTGCAGAAGGATATTGAACACGTCGGGATGGGCCTTTTCTATCTCGTCGAAGAGGATGACCCTGAAGGGATGCCTTCTCACCGCTTCGGTGAGCTGGCCCCCATCGTCGAACCCCACGTACCCCGGCGGCGAGCCGATGAGCCGGGAAACCGTATGCTTCTCCATGTACTCCGACATATCGACCCGAATCATGTTGGCATCATCGTCAAAGAGGAACCAGGACAGGGTCCGGGCCAGCTCCGTCTTTCCCACGCCCGTGGGCCCCAGGAAGATAAAGCTGCCGATGGGACGCTTGGGGTCCGAAAGGCCTGAGCGGGCGCGCCTTATGGCGTCGGAAACGACGACCACAGCTTCCTGCTGCCCGATAACCCGCTCGTGGAGGCGCTCTTCCATGTGCAGCAGCTTCTCAGCCTCCTCCTCGAGGAGCCTTGACGTCGGGATTCCCGTCCAGAGTTCGATAAGCTGGGCTATATCCTGTTCATCCACGACCATGTCGGTCTTCCTGCTCTTCAGCCACTCCTCCCGCTCGCCGGAGTATTCCTGTTCCAGGCGAAGACGGTCGGTCCGCAGCTGGGCCGCCGTTTCATAATCGGCCCTCTGGGATGATGCCTCCTCTTCGTTGACCAGCTCCTGTATCCGTTGTTCGTTCTCCTTCAGGTGATCAGGCAGGCTGTCCACGTCGATGCGTATCTTGCTGGCGGCCTCATCTATCAGGTCCACCGCCTTGTCCGGTAGCCTGCGGTCCGCAATGTAGCGGCTGCTGAGCCGGGCCGCATGGATAAGGGCCGAGTCTTCGATACGCACCTTATGGTGGGCCTCGTAACGGGGACGGAGCGCCCGCAGTATCTCTATGGTCTCATCAACCGTGGGCTCTTCCAGGTATATGGGCTGGAAGCGCCGCTCCAACGCCGGGTCCCGCTCTATGTACTTCCGGTACTCCTCCGTAGTAGTGGAGCCGATACACTGAAGCTCACCCCTCTGGAGGGCTGGCTTCAGCAAGTTGGACGCGTCTATGGACCCTTCGGCGCCGCCTGCGCCCACCACGGTATGGATCTCGTCTATGAAGAGGATGACCTCACCACCCGCATCCTTTACCTCATCCATGACAGACTTGAGACGCTCTTCGAACTCCCCCCGGAACTTGCTTCCCGCCACCAGCGCACCCATGTCCAGGGCCAGCAGGCGCCGGTCCTTCAACACGCCCGGAACATCTCCCGCCTTGATGCGTTGGGCCAGGCTTTCCGCTATGGCAGTCTTTCCGACGCCGGCGTCCCCGATGACCACCGGATTGTTCTTACGCCGCCGGGTGAGGGTCTGCATCACCCTCTTGACCTCTTCGTCCCTGCCCACAACCGGGTCCAGCTTGCCTTCCGCGGCCAGGGCAGTAAGGTCGATGCTGTACCTTTCTAGGGAGCGGTACTTGCTCTCGGCCCTGGGATCATCGATCCTGTGGCTGCCCCGCACCTGCATCAAAGCCCGATAGACGTTCTCCTGGTCAATTCCGGCCTCTTTCAGCACGTGGTGGGCCTCGCCGTCCCGTTCCATGGTCGCGGCGATCAGCAGGTGCTCGGTGCCTATAAACTCATCTTTCATGTGTTCGGCTTCCACGCGGGCGTTATCCAGCATCTGGGCGGCCCTGGGGGTTGCATATATCTGGGTGGTCTCCGTAGCCATCTTGGGGAAGTTTCCCAAGGCTTCCCGGACCCGGTCCCTCACGGGATCGGCGGATATGCCCAGCTTGCCCAGGATATCGGCAGGGAGACCCGACTCCAGCTCCAGCAGCGCCAGCAGCACATGCTCTACATCCCACTGGCTGTGGCGGTACCGGCGGACGATAGTCTGCGAATCCGACAACACCTGCCGTGCCTGCTCGGTAAACTTTTCAGGACTCAGTACCATACCGCATCTCCTTCAGGTCCTATCTCGCACCTATCTCCGTCTAGAGACAGTCAGGCGATCGACCTCGGCAGTTAGCTCCTCCACCCTGGCTTCCAACTGATTGACACGATTCATCAGCTTCAGCACCACCTCCACGCCCGCCAGGTTGACTCCCATCTCATCAGTAAGGGCCTTGATCCTCCGCAGGAGCTCGATATCCCTTGGAGAATAGAGGCGCTGCTTTCCCATGGAACGTGAGGGTTCCACCAAGCCAACCCTCTCGTAGTACCGCAGGGTCTGGGCATGCACTCCCACCATGCGAGCCGCGACGCTTATGACATAGCAAGGTTCATCCTGGAACCCAAAATCAACAATCATGCTTTCTTCTCCCTGGCGTACCGCAGCTCCCGGACCTGGCGGAAAAGGTCACGCTCCTCTTCGGTGAGACCCTTGGGGAGCACCACCCTGGCTGTTACCAGAAGGTCCCCCCTTCTCTTCCCGTCTTTCAGGTACGGCATTCCTTGCCCGGACAGCCTGAACGTCTGCCCGTTCGGTGTCTCAGGAGGTATGGCAAGCATCACGGAGCCGGTCATGGTCTGGACCGCCGCTTCTCCTCCAAGAACTGCGTCGGACAGCGGCACTTCCACTTCCGCCATCAAGTCCGCCCCCGAACGTCGAAAACGCCGGTGGTCCTTGACGGTGACGTGCAGGTAAATCTGTTGACCCCTATTGTTTCCGGCGGGTATCCGCACCTTGGAGCCGGTATCTACCCCCGGGGGAATCTTGACCTCCAGCTTCCGGGGTCCACCCTGACGACCGGAAGATGTTTCCACCAGGCGGACCGTCCCGGCAAAGGCCTCCTCCAAGGTCAGCTCCGCCGAGAATCTTGCCTGTGATGCTCCCAGGTCTCCTGCGCCGGAGAAGATGTCGGCAAAGAAATCGTTGGTCGGGATGCTTGAGAAGTTAAAAACGGTGTTATCGTCGCCGTAGCTGTAACGGCGGCCGTGGAAGCCATGTCCATCCCCCTGGGACTGCTCAAGCTGGTCGGCGTAACGCCAGTTGTCGCCGTACTTGTCGTAGCTTTTCCTCTTGTCGGGGTCGGAGAGTACCTCATAGGCTTCGTTTATTTTCTTGAATTCTTCTTCAGCTTCGGTGTTACCCGGATTCAGGTCAGGATGGAGCTGCCGGGCCTTCTTCCGGTATGCTTGGCGTATCTCTTTTTCCGAGGCATCCCTGGAAATGCCAATGCGGGCGTAGAAGTCTTCCATGGTCATCCTCTATGTGTGCTCCAGTAAGATTCTATCTGGCAAAGAGCCAGGCTGTCAATATAACCAGAAGTATTCATACATATGCCTAGTATTATAGTTAATAATTATCTATCAACTTAGCATACTATGTTATGTCAGTTTGACGCCACATGACACCGGGCAACTGAAAGCTTGACTGCAGATGGAGGAATGCGATGTCACCTGCCATATTCGGGTCATTCGATGACCTGCTCAGCCTGACAGAAGAGCCGCTGCGCCCTGTCGTCAGTGCACTGCGGGAGATGGTCTTGGAGGTGCACGCAGACGCTTGTGAGGTCGTCCGCCTGGGCGACCGGGCGGCGACCTATGGCGTGGGGCCGAGAAAGATGATCGACGGATATGCCTACATCCTGCCCCATTCCGCGTGGGTGAACCTGGGATTCTACAGGGGCACGGATCTGCCCGACCCGGAGGCGCTGCTGGAAGGAACGGGCGCCCGGATGCGGCACATTAAGATACGCTCCCTAGATGATACACAGATCCCTGCTGTGCGGACCCTTGTTGCTGCTGCCTACGCCGAACGCCGGGACGCCATGCTGACGTGACGACGCTCTCGCACTGAGACCACGCCGGAGGGGCCCTCGCGCTTGTTCTCTCACAGCAAAAGGTACAGGGTAAATAGAATGAGATATGGCGAGAGTAGAGATCAGGAAGATAATAGAGATGTGGAAGTCATGTGGAGAGAACTATTCGGAGGCGGCCCGGAGGCTGGGAGTAGATCGGAGGACGGTAAAGCGTTGGGTGGGACGAGGAAGGCAGCCTTGGGGATATGTGCGTTGGCAAGGGTTGAAGCGGGGCTCGACGCGCTCAAGCGACCTTGGAGGGTCTTATGTGGAGAGATGGCGAGCCAGGTGAGGGCGTGGCGGGAAGCCACGGGCTTCTGTCGAGAGAAGCTGGTGGTGTTAGCCCGGAACCGAGGGTTGAAGGTCTCCGCATCGAGCATACATCGGTATCTGAAGAGGACCGGGTTGGTGAGGCCCAGCACCAAAAGGCGAAGGCCCTTATTCCAGAATGGTCAGGTGATGAGACCCCGTAACTGCCCTGGGTTGGGATATCTGCAGATGGACGTGAAATACCTCACCCCGGAACTATCCGGGCTGCCCTACACCTGCTATCTGTATGCGGCCATGGACATCTACTCCCGGTACAAGGTAGGGCTGATCCTGCCCAAGCTGGACGAGGGAGGGTCTCTGCTGGCCCTGTATCACGCCACAGAGCAGTTCCCCTTCGCCTTATGCTACGTCCAGACTGACAACGGGCTGGAGTTTCAGAGACGCTTCCACGCCAAGTGTTCTGAGCTGGGGCTTGAGCACTTCTACATCCACAAGAACTCTCCCAATGAGAATGCAGTCATCGAGCGCAGCTTCAGAACCGATGAGGAAGAATGCTTCTTCCGCCTGGACCAACCCGCCCAAGACCACGTCCAACTCAACACCTGGTACCAATCCTACCTACACACCTATAACACCCTACGCCCTCATATGGGAATCAATATGCTTACTCCTAAGGAGGCTATCGACCTGTACCATAAGTCCTGAGAGATTAAGCTCGCGTTGACATCCTACCTGCCCTTTGGTACCATCACCGTTAGGGCATCGTTACTGAGAGCCCCACATCAACCCATCAAGGCATCTTAACAGTGGCTTTTGTTACCGGCCTCCGCTGCCGTGAGTGCGGCAGGAGCTACCCCACAGAACCCCTCAACGTTTGCGACTTCTGTTTCGGTCCCCTAGAAGTTGCCTACGACTATGATGCCATTGCCCGAGTCATCAGCCGGGACCGCATCACCCGCGGACCCCTGAGCATGTGGCGGTACCAGGATTTGCTGCCGGTGGATGGCACCGATGCTGTGGACATCAACGCCGGCTTCACCCCCCTGATCAAGTCCAAGAACCTGGGAAAGCTCCTTGGCTTGGACAATCTTTACATCAAAAACGACAGCGTGAACCCGTCCTACTCCTTCAAGGACCGGGTGGTATCCGTCGCAGCTACAAAAGCCCTGGAGTTCGGCTTCGAGACCTTAGCCTGCGCCTCCACAGGCAACTTGGCTTGTTCCGTGGCAGCCCATGCCGCCAGGGCAGGAATGCAGGCTGTGGTGTTCATCCCCGCGGACCTGGAGTACGGGAAGGTAATCGGCGCCGCCATATACGCCCCCACGGTTGTCGCTATACAGGGCAGCTACGATGAGGTCAACCGGTTGTGCAGCGAGGTGGGGGACAACTGGAACTGGGCTTTCGTAAACATCAATATGCGCGCCTTCTACGCCGAAGGCAGCAAGACCCTCGGCTACGAAGTGGCGGAGCAGCTGAACTGGCGGGCGCCCCAGCACGCCGTGGTCCCGTCGGCTTCAGGGTCCATGTACACGAAGATCTACAAGGGGTACAAGGAGTTGGAGTCCCTTGGCCTCCTGGACGCCCCCGTTACTACCAAGATGCACCTCACCCAGGCAGCGGGGTGTTCCCCCATCGTAGATGGGTTTGAGTCCGAAGACGACATTATCAAGCCGGTGAAGCCGAACACCATTGCCAAGTCCCTGGCCATCGGGAACCCGGCCGACGGCATCTATGCCATCCGAACCCTCCGGGAGAGCGGCGGCTCAGCCTACGCTGTTCCCGAAGAGAGTGTGACCGAGGGCATAAAGCTCCTGGCTGAAACCGAAGGCATCTTCACCGAGACGGCCGGGGGTGTCGTGATTTCGGGGCTCCGATACCTGGCAGCCAGCGGCGCCATAAAGCGTGATGAGCTCACGGTGGCCTACATCACGGGCAACGGCCTGAAGACCCAGGAAGCGGTGGAAGATGTCGTGCATCCCTTGCTCATAGAGCCCAACATCAGCTCCTTCGAGCAGGCCCTGAACGGGCTGAAGGCGGGCGGAGAATAGGGAACGCATGGCGAAGCTGCGCTACAGATTTACCTTTCCCACAGACCTGGTAACCCAGCCCATCACATACCGGCTGGGCAAAGACTTCGACTTGGTGACAAACATACGCAGGGCCGATGTCCGGGAAAACATGGGATGGGTTGTGCTGGAGTTGGAGGGGACCGATCAGGAGATCGAGAAGGGTGTAAGCTGGGTAAGCTCCCTGGGTGTCCGCGTGGACCCCGTCAGTGGAGATGTTATCGAAGGATGAGCTTGGGCCTCATCCTAGCACGAGGAGAGTGACCGAAAATGAGCGGAACGGTGGTTCGCATTCCCACCCCATTGCGTCGAGTAACCAACGGGCAAGACAAGGTGGAGATGGACGGAGACACGTTGGGGCAGATAATCGAGGCGATGGACTCCTCCTACCCTGGCTTCAAAGACCGGCTGGTAGATGAGGACGGAGAGATTCGCTACTTCGTGAACATCTACCTGAACGGCGAAGATGTGCGGTTCCTGCAGGGAATGGAAACCACCACCAAGACAGGCGACGAGGTAAGCATCGTTCCCGCTGTGGCTGGGGGCGCAACCTAGAACCCTGTCCCTCGCCCACGTTACTTCCCTCCGAGCCCGGCCCTCTTTCACTCAGGAGGCGAAAGGCATTCCCCTAGCCGCCATCCACTGCTTCTTCTGCTCCAAGCGCGCCTCTTGGTCGGTAGGCACGTAGCTGCCAAGGAACGACCTTCTCAAGGCCGCAAATTCATCGACCTCGATGGCTGACCGTACCTGCTCCATCAAGCGCAGGATGAACCTCAGGTTGTGAAGCGTCGCCAGTCTGGGACCAAGAAGCTCCCGCGCCTTGAAGAGGTGCCTGACGTATCCGGCCGAGTACCGCTGGCACCCGTAGCAGTCGCAACCCTCTTCTATGGGTCCCGTTGCATCCTGGAACCACCTGTGGGTTATGTCAACCCTGCCCTCGGTGGTGAAAAGGCTCCCGTTGCGGGCTACCCTCGTGGGTAGAGCGCAGTCAAAGAGATCGATGCCTGAAGCTACTCCTTCCACCAGGTCTTCGGGGGACCCCACCCCCATCAGGTACCGGGGCTTGCCGGAAGGGAGCATCCCTGCTGTAAGCCCGGCCATCTCGTACATAGACTCTTTGCCTTCCCCAACCCCAAGCCCCCCTACGGCATAGCCGTCGAAATCCAGGGACGTTATGAACTCTGCCGATTCCCGGCGGAGGTCGGCCTGGAGGCCGCCCTGAACGATCCCGAAGAGGGACTGACCCCGTTCCCCCCTCTTTTCATGGGCCTGCTTACATCGCTCTGCCCACTGGTGGGTCCTGTCCATGGCCTGCTCCACCTGCTCGCGGCCAGCCTCAAAGGCGATGCACTGGTCGAGGCACATAGCCACGTCAGCGCCCAGACCTGCCTGGTATTCTATTGCAGCTTCCGGGGTGAAGTAATGGCTGCTGCCGTCCACATGGGAGCGGAAGGTGATTCCATCGTCTGTGACCTTGCTGGCGCTGCCCAAGCTATAGGCTTGGAAGCCGCCGCTGTCCGTCAGAATGGGCTTGTCCCACCGGCAGAATTTGTGCAGTCCTCCCAAGCGCTGCACCACCTCGACGCCCGGCTGAAGGTAGAGATGATAGGCATTTGCAAGAATGATCTGGGCGCCCAGGTCGGCAACCTCGTCGGTGGTCAAGGTCTTGACACTTCCCTGGGTTGCCACGGGCATGAAGGCCGGCGTCGAGATCACGCCATGGGAGGTGGTTAGCCTGCCTAGCCGGGCCGCCTGGGACGTAGAAACTAGTTTGAAGATTGCGCCGGAATCCATATCGCCTCAGAGTCTAGTATAATCTACTCGAGAATCCTTGTTGTTCGCCCGGCAAGTCTCTCATCTCGTCGGGGACGGAACGGCGCTATTCCGGACACCATGCCAGACACAATATACGAAGAACTTAGCAGCTTCCTTGTTTCATTGAGCGAACACCCCCTGCCTTGGGCCTTCTTTGTCCTGGGTACAATGGTTGCTCTGTCCCTGACACTATATGGATTCTGGGAAATGGTGCTGCGCGTCCCTCGCCTTCTTGCCCTTTCTCGAAAGAAGAGAAGCTGACGACCGGGCAACAACCCCTGCCAATAATATGACCTCGTGGTCGATGACATCCTGGAGGTAAATTGACAACAGCGCCACCGGACATTGCGGCAACTGTGACCCACTCCTATGGGAGTTACCCCATTTACTCCGGGTGGGACCTGGTTGACTCCGTGGGAGAGCGGCTGCTCGACCTGGGACTAGGCGGCCCGGTCTATATCATATCGGACGATCGGGTATTCCCCCTTCATGGTCGGCGGGTCCAGCGCTCCTGCCAGGTCAGCCGCATAGAAGCCCACTGCTTCATCATTCCTTCCGGAGAGCCAAGCAAGTCCCTGGAGTTGTCCGAGGCCATCTACTCCTGGCTGGCGGAACGCAAAGCTGAGCGGGGACACGGCGTGCTGGCGGTAGGGGGCGGCGTGGTGGGGGACCTGGGAGGCTACGTCGCTGCCACCTTCCTCCGGGGAATGCCCCTGGTCCAGGTGCCCACGAGCATGGCTGCCATGGTGGATGCCTCCATCGGCGGCAAGGTGGCGGTCAATCTTCCCCAAGGCAAGAACCTGGTGGGGGCCTTCTATCAGCCGAAAGCTGTGATCGCAGACCCCAGCACCCTCGCCACCTTGGGAAAGCGGGAGCTTGCGGAGGGCTGGGCCGAGGCGATAAAGGCTGCCTTCATCCTGGACCCAGGGCTCCTGGACATCTTCGAAGAACACGCCGAGAAGCTGATGGCCCTGGAACCGGAGGTGTCATTGCAGGTCATCCGACGGAGCATAGCCATCAAGGCGGGAATCGTCACGGAAGATGAAAGGGAGACCCTGGGGCGCCGAATCCTTCTCAACTACGGGCACACCGTGGGGCATGCCCTGGAGGCGAGCACCGGGTATGGCCGGTACTTGCACGGAGAGGGAGTCTCTGTAGGTATGATGGCTGCGGCGTTCATAAGCCATCACATGGGCCTCCTGTCCCAGGAGGTGTGGGACCGCCAGCGACGGCTGCTGCAACGTTTCGACCTGCCCCTCACCGCCCCTGATGGGGACCCGGAACTGGTGCTGAAGACCATGTCCATGGACAAGAAGACGGTGGCTGGCGCCATAAGATGGGTATTGCTGGAGGACGTGGGCAAGACCGCCGTCCGCAGGGATGTTCCCCCGGGGCTGGTGGAGACAGCCGTGCGGACCTTCGTCGGGAAGGATGCGACGGGCCGGCTAAGCTGACCTGAACTCTTTAAGGATTCGGGAGAACTCGTCCTCCAGCGAAGGTATGTTCTCGACGATCTGGGGCAGCTCGGTTTCTCCGAAAGCCTTAAGGGTTGTGCATCGCAGATTCCCAAGGCTGGAGAGGCCCAGCGCTATCGAAGCACACACCTCATCGCTGGCAGCCTCCGCCACTGCCACCATGTCGTACTGGCCCATGGTCAGAAAGACGTTGGACAGGTGCCCACCCGCTACATCGATGGCTTGGCGGAAGGCGTTCACATGCTGGGGAAGGTACTTGATGTTCCTCATTCCTTCATCGGTATAGTTGAGCAGCAACACATAGCTAGGCATATCTCTTTACCCCCTTTGCTTCAACCAAAGTTCAACCAGCATCTGCATTACTAGACATCGGTTGCATTCGCTCTTTCTTTTCCCTTGGCTGCGACCAGGAACCCCCCCACAACAATACACATAGCCCCGGCAGTTCCCAAGAGAAGCACGGAACCCACTTCTGCCAGATGCTCCAAGCCCGATACGCTTTCGGATACCTCCCTCAGGGCAACGGCAACACTTCCAGAGATCATCGTCACTCCGAACAGGAACCTGATCCTGGCCCCATCCACATACCGGGCTGCCGCAACCCCCAGCTGTGAGCCGGCAGATGCTGTCCCCAACATCATAACCGACATTACCAGGTCCACACGACCCTCGAGGGAGTATAGAAATGAACCCACAGAACCCGTGATCACCACCTGGAACAGGTCGGTGCCAATCGCAACCGTCGTCGGCACCCCCAGTACAAAGATTAGCACCGGCAGCAGGATAAATCCTCCTCCGGCTCCCAGAAGGCCTGCCATAAACCCTATCCCCAAGCCGATTCCCATCGGTATCCAGACCGAAACCCTGGATATACCGGACTTGGGCAGCGCGGTGATCGTCGAGAACCTTCCCACCCAGGGCACCACGAGGGAGGCGGGTGGGATACTAAGGGAGTGCACCCTCTCGATCAATGTGCCTGTAGTTAAGGCATCACCGTCACCCTCGGCGACCCGTCCGGATTTCCAGTGGTCGTAGAAGATGTAACCAGCCAGGAGTGCGAGGACAACGACGTAAATGTAACGGAGGACCGGGCCAACCACCCCCACGCTCTCCAGGTATTGGTTCAGCTCCTCTGCCAGGAACACAGCAGGCACGGTCCCCACAACCATGAGGCCGCCCAGCTTGAAGTCCACGTTGCCTATACTCTGGTGCTTCAGGGTGTTGATGATGGAAGAACCCACTATCAGGGTCAGGCCGGTGCCCACGGCAAAGAGAGGCGGGATTCCGAAAACAAGAAGACCACCGGTGATCAGGAAGCCTCCCCCCACACCAAAGAACCCGCTCAGCGTCCCGACCACCAAGCCCAGGAAGAGAAGCAGAGCAGGATTGACCTCCACCCCTGCATTGGGAAACAGCATTGGGTGATTATGCCCCACAGCCCCGTTTTACGTCTATGGAGCAGGCAGTCGGTACGATTCCATAAATAGACGGAGGGCTGGAGGGAGGTTCAGTTAGAATTGCCGGGTTGGGTGCCGGCAATTTCCCTGTAGCGCCTTATGACATCGGACGCAACCTGTTCGATGGTGCGACCATCGGTGTCGATGGTGTGATGGGAAACGGAGTAGCAGCCTTGCCTGTCAGCCTTGATCCTTCGGATGCGTTCCAAGGGGTCTGGGCCTGACAAGAGAGGACGGTCCGTTATCGGCCCACCGCCATCTGCCAAGCGCTGGCAAATGGTCTCCGGCGATGCTTCCAGGCATATCACCAGACCCCTCTCCAGGACCAAGCTCCTGTTCTCTGAATCAACCACTACGCCTCCGCCGGTTGATATCACCTGCTTTTTGCCCCGGCAGATGCGTAGCAGAAGCTCTTTCTCCATGGCTCGAAAGGTCGCCTCTCCGTCTTCGGCGAAGATGCGTGGAATCGGTTTGCCAGCCTGAGCTTCCAGCACCTCATCCATATCGACCAATTCCCAGCCCAGCTCGGCCGCTATCTTCTCTCCCACCGAGCTCTTGCCTGTCCCGGAAAGCCCCACAAGGATGATGTTATCTAGGCAAGTGGATTTCATCAGACAGACCGACCATTCCAATGGGATTGGGGGACGTAGGGTGGCTTTGTAAACCGACGAGGTTGGACCTCACGGGAAGAAGCTTCTAGCGGGACGCCTCTGGCGTTAAGGAAGCCCTGGGGCCTACCGTCTCCTTGTACGCGAGGTAATTGCGCCGCGTCTCGGCCACGTTGTCTCCCCCGAACTTCTCCAGGAAAAAGTCGGCCAGCACCAGGGCCACCATTGATTCTCCGATCACCCCGGCAGGGGGCACCTGGCAGACATCGGACCTCTCGTAGTGGGCTTGCACCAGCTCGCCTGTATCAAGGTCCACCGACGGCAGGGGGTTCACCAAGGTCGATATCGGCTTTATTGCAAACCGTGAGATCAGGGGCATTCCGTTGGTCATACCCCCCTCGGTCCCGCCGGACCGGTTGGTGTTCCTCTGCCATGGTCGGGAAGGGTCTTCCACAGGCTCGATAATGTCATGTACCTGGGAACCTCTGAGCTCCACCGACTCCCATCCTTCACCGATGGACACCGCCTTCACCGCATTGATGGACATAAGGGCATGGGCTATGCGGGCATCGATCTTGCGGTCCCAGTGAACGTGGGACCCAAGGCCGATGGGAACGCCCGTGGCAACCACCTCCACCACACCGCCGACGGTGTCCCCGGCTTCCTTGGCATCGTCGATGGCATTCATCATCAGGGGTTCCGCTCCAGGGTCGGCACACCGCACGGGGGAAGCTTCTACCTCCGCCCAGTCGATGTCTCCCTCTGCGCGGGACCATTGACCGCCTATGGAGGCTGAGTGGCTGTGAACATGAATGTCGAACTCCTCAAGGAAACGGAGGGCAACGGACCCTGCCGACACCCGGGCGGCTGTTTCCCTAGCGCTGGCTCGCTCCAGCACATTTCGCACATCATCGAATCCATACTTCATCGTCCCGGGAAGGTCGGCGTGTCCGGGTCGGATGCGCGTGACCCTGTTGGCTTCTCCTTCGATGGGTGCGATGCTCATAGGCTCCTGCCAGTTGATCCAGTCCTTGTTTTCAAGGGTCATCCCGATGGGGCTGCCCAAGGTCAGTCCATGGCGTACCCCCGACGTTATGTGCGCCCAGTCCTGTTCGATGAGCATGCGACCGCCTCGGCCATACCCCTTCTGGCGACGGGACAGGTGATTGCCTATGTAGTCCTCCGACAAGGGCAGTCCGGCCGGCACTCCCTCCACGATTATTACCAGCCCCGGTCCATGGGACTCGCCTGCGGTAAGAAAGCGGATCATTACATCCTCCCGGGCCATCCCCCCAGGCCCGCATCTATGACGACTACCACTGCTCCATCATCAGGGAGCTCACGACAGGGCATTCTTCGCCGCGCAAAGCATCTTGTAGACGGGCGCATCCTTGCCAGTCCATATCTTGAAAGACGCGGCTCCCTGATACACCAGCATATGCAGCCCGCCCAACCGGGAAGCCCCAGCTTGGATAGCTTCCCTGAGCAGTGGTGTCTCGGGTGGATTATACACCAGGTCATATACGAAGGACTTTGCCGGGATAAGCTCCTTGTTAAGGGGAGTGCAGCCTTCCCCAGGACCATGAAGCATTCCTAAAGTGGTGCAGTTGACGATAAGGTCCGCCTCTTTGCAAGCAGCCCGCAGGACATCGACGGCAGGGTCAATGGGGATGGCTTCGCACTTAAGGCCCTGGGCGCGAGCTAGGCCCGCCAGACGTTCTGCCCTGTCCAATGTCCTGTTAGCGATTGTGAGGGAACCTGTCCCAGCCTCGGCCAGAGCGCACACAACCGCCCTGGCGGACCCTCCCGCACCCAGCAGCAGGGCCCGGCAGCCTGTGGGGTCGAATCCACCAGCCTCACCCAAGGCCCTGAGAAATCCCAGCCCGTCGGTGTTGTACCCCACCAACTCCCCACCAGAGTTGTGTATCGTGTTGACGGCCCCAACCAGTCTTGCCCATTCATCCACCCTGTCCAGATAGGCCATCACTGCTTCTTTGTGGGGCACCGTAACGTTAACTCCAAGGAATTCCGAGGAACTCAGCCCTTCCAGGAAGGTCGGTAGGGCATCAGGGGTTACTTCCCACGCCTGGTAGGCGGCGTCTATTCCAAGGTGATCGAGGGCGGTCTGCTGAAATATGGGAGATATAGAGTGGCCGATTGGGAACCCGATTATTCCCAGGGACATGCTCATCGGCCTGCTGCCTTTAGTTGGAGCCTGGTTGGAATGGTCCGCCGTCGTTGGACAGGTCCACCGGGACGATACTGTTCCCTTTCCTGTACCAACGAGTCCTCAGCAGCTCGCTGGCATCCAGCAGCCCCTGAAGGCTCTTGTAGGCCGAAGAGCTCAGCTTGCTCACTCCCAGCACCTTGGCTGCCGCCGAGGATGCCTTGGAACCGGAGATGGGATTCCCTGGGATCATCGCCCATGCGATGTCGATCTCCTCATCCCAGGGGGAGGCATTTCCGCGAGTTCTCCCCGAGGTCTGGGGAGTTGGGGGGGTCTGTGGGGTCTGTGAGGTCTGTGAGGTCTGGGGAGTTGGGGGCGGCTGTACGGTCTGGGAGGCCGGGGGCAGCTCTACGGTCTGGGAGGTCGGGGGCGGCTGTACGGTCTGTGAACTCTGGGAGCCCCGGGACTGGTCGGCCATTCCTACGATGACATCTCCATGGTCACCGCCCCTGCGCTGTATCTCGATCACTTTGCTGGAGGAGAGGTACTGGGAAAAGGTCCTGTGTCCCAACGTCCGGTAGTCGAAGCTGGGATCCATCCTCTTCATGGTGTTGTGCAGCTTCGCAGCGACGACCAGGCCCTGTTCATCTACTGAGGTGTCCATAGCCCTGCGCAGAAGCTGGTCTGCCTGCTTGCTCAAGGCCGGAGTGTCCCGTTGCGCCGACTTCCCATCGTCAAGGTAGATGAACCTGTCGCAGGAGTGCACCAGCGCCGAGGACACCACACCTCGATGCCCCGCGCCGATAACCGTTTTGCCCGAACCCCGCAGGGTGCTGACCAGCGGCACAAAGTCCGTGTCAGAGGAAACGATGACGAAGGTGTCTATCGGAGTGCGGTGGAGCAGGTCGATGGCATCGATGGCCAGGCAGATGTCGCTGGCGTTCTTCCCGGAGCCGGACATGCGGAAATAGTGCCTGGCCTCCACACCCAACTCCATCATCTCCTCACCCTTGCGGGCGATCTTCGTCCAGTCGGCATAGGCCCGCTTAACGATGATCCTGCCGACCTCCGAGATCTGGTCGAACAGGTTAGGAAGATTGGCAGAACCTACATTCTCAAAGTCGATCAGGACTCCTACCTGGTCATCAGGCAACACTCACCCCCGTTATCCTTATCCGCCCCCCGATTTACATTTTCCGAAAGGCTTTCATGTTCACATTTTCGGCAATGGGCCAAGATATATTGGCTGGCCCATCTAATTCTACCTGAAATACTCTATTGCTTGCTCGCATTTCGCCCCGATTGTATTGCCCGCCACACCTTTTCCGATGTCAGGGGCATCTCTATGTGACGAACACCAAAGGGGGCTAGCGCATCCACCACGGCATTTACGACAGCGGGTGGAGCGCCAACGGTCGGACCTTCACCCATGCCCTTGACTCCGATGGGGTTCGTGGGAGATGGGGTCTCCATTTGTTCGGTCACAAAGGGTGGCACCATCTCGGCAGTGGGCAGGCAGTAGTCCAGGAGAGAACCTGTGGAAAGCTGTCCCGTTTCATCATAGATGATCTGTTCGTAAAGGGCTTGGCCCAATCCCTGAGCGGCGCCTCCATGTATCTGACCTTCCACCACCATCGGATTGACCACTACTCCCTGGTCATCGACACAGTAGAGGGTCCTCACATCCACCTCGCCGGAATCGGTATCCACCTCCACCACAGCCACGTAGGTGCCGTAGCTGTAGGTCAGGCTCTTGGGTTGATAGAAGCAGGACTCATCCAAGCCGAACTCCATGCCCTGGGGCCGCTCGGTTACCCTGTAGGCCCAAGCCGCCACCTCCGGCACCGACACTCCTGCCTTCCCGGAGCCTGGCGCCACAAAGCTCTTACCCTCCAGGGAGACCTCTTCCGGCTCGACGCCCAGGTGGAATGCAGCTATGGACCGCATCTTGGCTAAGACTTTCTCCGCCGAGTTGTAAATAGCTGTGCCCCCTATGACCATGCTCCGGCTGGCGTAGGTGCCCATGCCGTGGGTCACAAGCCCGGTGTCCCCATATACGACCTGGATATGCTCTACATCCACCGGAAGAACCGAGGCAGTCACCTGGGCGAAGGTGGTCTCCAAGCCCTGGCCATGCGGCGACGAACCGGTGTATACGGTCACCCTGCCGGCCCGGTCCATGGTAACCCTGCCCCAATCATGAGCGCTGGAGGCTGGGTTGATGGATGAAGGCCCAATGCCTCCTGACTTTATCCACGAAGCGAATCCGATCCCCAAGTACCGGCCCTCTTCTCTCAGGCGGGCCTGCTCTTCCCTCAGGGCAGGATAGTCCGAAACTCGTAGAGCTGTTTCCATAGCGCTCGCATAGTCCCCGCTGTCATACACATCTCCCCCAGGTGTCCTGTACGGGAAAGCCTCGGCAGGGATGTAGTTGCGCCTGCGGATCTCCACGGGATCCATCTTCAACTCTTGCGCCAGCAGGTCCATGCCTCTCTCGATGAGGAACATGCCCTCCGGACGCCCTGCGCCCCGGTAGGGCGTTTCCGGAGTCCTGTGGGTGTAAACAGCCTGCACCTGGAGTTCTACCTCGGGTATTCCGTAGGAACCCACGCTGGAGATTGCAGATCCGGCCGACAGGTTTGCTTCCGGCCCTTTCGGGTATGCTCCCAGGTCAGCGATATGATTGAGGCGAAGACCGGTGACTTTTCCCTGGGAGTTGGCGGCCAGCTCCAGGTACGAGACCTTGCCCCTGGCGTGGCTCATGCCCAGGAACTCCTCGGAGCGGGTCGCAACCCACTTCACAGGAGCATTCAGCAGCAGGGAAGCGGCAGCCATAAGGACGTATTCCGGGTCGCCATGGGCCTTCGGTCCGAATCCCCCACCCACGTCGGGTGCCACGACCCTCACCTGCTCATTGCTCAGACCCAGGATGTGCGCCGAATGGTCCCGGAGGTCGTGGGGAGTTTGGGTGCTAGCCCAAATGGACAAGCTGCGCAGCTTGGGGTCCCAGTGGGCCACACCGGCCCGGGGCTCCATGGGGACTCCGTGGATACGCTGATTTACGAACCGTTCCCTGACGATCACATCAGCTTCCTCGAAGGCTTGGGCAACGTTCGGCGTGGAACGCCTCCACACCATCGCTTCGTTAGGGCGGTCATCGTGGACTAGGGGAGCTTCGGGTCTAAGAGCATCCTCAGGATCAAAGGTCCCGGGAAGCACCTCGTAATCTATGTTGACCAGGTCTTCGACATCGCGAGCGATGTATCGCTCCTTAGCCACGATCATGGCGACCACTTCCCCAACATGGCGGACCTTATCCGTAGCGATCATGTTGAAGGGAGGCAGGTCCTTTTCGGCGGTCACTTCCGGCAAACCTGGTATGGCGATGACGGGATATGTACCGTACCGGGGGTGGATATCCCTCCCGGTCAGGACGGCAGACACTCCCGGCTGCGCCAAGGCCTCCGAGGTATCTACTCCCAGGATCCTGGCGTGGGCGTGGATGCTTCTTACGAAATGCACCCACAGCATCCCCGGCAGCTGGATATCCTCGGCATAGACCCCTTCGCCTCGAAGAAGCCTCGGGTCTTCTTTCCGCTTTATGGACTCGCCGATGGCGCCCGCCAAATACCGCCTCCGTGGAGTTGCGCTGGGACCTGCATCGCTTGCTGTTTTTCCCGCAGCTAGTAAGTGCCCCCCGGCGTGCCTTGGGGTGTATTTCTAAACCTGGGTATGACGTGCTTTCCAAACATCTCGATGGACTTCATCGCCTTTTCGTGGCTGATGGTTTCGCTTGCCGTTATGAAGTGCATCTGGTCCACGCCGGCATCTTCGTGGATCTTGATGGCCTCAGAGCAGCTGTCCGGGTCCCCGGCGATGATCACTCCCCGGCTGCACAGGGTATCGGCATCCATCTGGGCCACCGCAGCCCTCGCAGCGCCTCCCGAAAGGTCCAGGGCCTCTCTGACCTCGCCGGTAGCTTCATCTTCGACCTTGCTGACGTAGCGGGAGAAGTTCTGCTTGAGATGGTCCGGGATACCACCCCACTGGCGTATAAGCATCTCATAGACATTCTTCTGGTCTTGCAGGTAGGGTTTGTTCGGGCCGAAGAAGGTCTTCAGGGACTCCTTGCTCAACTCCCTGGCTTCCCGATTATCCTCGCCGCAATAGCCCATCACCGATGTCTGCCATTCGTTCGTCACAAACCCGCCCACGGGGTCCGCGTTCTGGATGTTCTCCTTGTACTTCTTGATATGGGGCTCCAGCACCGAAGGCGCAGCCACTCCCAAGGCCATTACGCCCAACCCCTTCTGGGCCGCCAGCTCATAGGACGCCGGCTGCACCGCCGCCATCCAGATGGGTGGATGAGGCTTCTGGTAAGGCTTGGGCAGCACCTGGCGGGGTGGCACCTTCCAGAATTGCCCCTCGTATTCGAACATGTCCGATTCCCAAATCTTGGGGATCATGGACAGGGACTCATCCCACATCTCCCTGGTATCCCTGGGGTCGATGCCCATGCCCGTCTGCTCGTAGGGGGCCGACCGTCCCGTTCCGAACTCCACCCTGCCATTGGACAGATGGTCCAGCATGGCGACCCGCTCGGCCACGCGAACGGGATGATGGTAGGGAAGTATGACCACGCCAAACCCCAGCCTGATCCGCTTGGTCTGCCGGCTCAACGCCCCGAAGATAACCTCGGGGCAGGGAGACATGGAGAAGCCCGTGAGGAAGTGGTGTTCCACTAGCCAGATATAGTCAAACCCCACCTCATCGGCCAGGATGCACTGCTCCAAGGTCTCTTCTATGACAGCATGGTCATCCAGGGCGGGACGCTGCATTTCGAACGCCAAGCTAAACTTCATTTTCCAACTCCTGAAAATCGGGCGCTTAAGTAGAACACCCCCGAGAGGTTACGGGGAGTGCCATCCCTCCGCTCAAGGGGAGGACTGTCGGCCCGATACTAACTGCCTGAAGAATAAGCTCTGGCAGCAGGGTCGTCAATATAAATGGCGCGGGCATGGGTACAAGGACAGGTTGACCCTGTGCCGCCATCGGGCCATAATGCTCCCAAATCCCAGATTCGGGGAGGCGCGCTATGAGAGATGACCTTACCATCATTCTTGGGACCGTGGGGACCGGCATCTGGCGCAGCACCAACGGCGGAGCAACGTGGGCCCGGCCCAAGGGCACCCGCGATAAGATGCCCTGGAGCGAGTTCATCGTCTTCGCCCTGACCCGGCACCCCAAGGACCCACAGGTGGTCTTCGCCGGCACCCAGGATGGTCTGTACCGCAGCGATGACAAAGGGGCCAGCTTCGAAAAGGTTGACTCGGAGCTGAACGATTACGATGTATGGTCCGTCGCCATCGATCCGTCGGACCCGGAAACCATGTTCGCCGGATGCCGCCCCGGGGCTATCTTCCGGTCCAAGAACGGCGGCCAAGACTGGCAGAAAATGAACGCTCACTTCGCCGAGGAGTGCGAAAACATCAACATCCCCAGGGTGCTGACGATGGCCGTGGACCCCACGGACAGCCGCATAGTGTGGGCCGGCGTGGAGGTCGATGGTGTTCGCCGGAGCCTGGACGGTGGGGATACCTGGGCGACCATCGGGGCTGCGGTGACGCCGGGCGAGGTCGGATCAAGCCTGGACGAGCCGGACATCCACTGGATGGAGGTCAGCCAAGGACCTCCCAGCATGGTGATAACCAGCACCGTCCGGGATGTGTTCACCAGCACCGATATAGGCGAAAGCTGGAAAATTGCCGGCGCACGCCAGCACTTCCCCTACACCTTCTGCAGGGGAATGGCCATCAAGCCTGACGACCCCAACACCATCTTCGTGGGCACCGGCGACTCCAACATCGGCGTAACCGGAGCTGTGGTGCGCACCAGGGACAGGTGCGAGACGTGGGAGTCCACTCTCCTGCCCGTCGCACCCAACTCCCCCATATGGAAGTTCGCTGTGAACGGCGTCGACCCCGACACCGTCATGTGCTGCAGTCACTGGGGCGAGGTGTTCCAGAGCGAGAACGCGGGGGACACCTGGTCCAAGGTCGAAAGGGAGTTCACCGAGATACGCGGCATCGTCTGGATGCCCAACTAGAGACCGGCCGGCTGTTGGAGGCTATGCCTTCTCAGGCTGCCTTTGCGGGCGCGTCCTGGGCTGGCAAGTAGTGGGGTATAAAGTAGGGCTCCGGGAATTGACGGCCCGGAGGATGGGGACCTTTCAAATAGGCGTCCAGGTAAGGCACCGAGCTTTCGTCCCCTTCCTGGTAAATGCGGTAGCCTTGTTTGGCGTAGAAGGGCAGCGCCCAGTAGCTGCCCTTTAGCACGTTCAGCGTGAAGATACCCACCTGCGGCCAGAGGGCCTTGCTTCCTTCCCAGTGGCGTGAGATCAACTCCCCTCCCAAGCCCTTTCGGTTCTGGTCGGGATGCACGAACAGAAGGTGTAAGTGAGAGACCGCCACCGGGTCCCCATAGGGACGCCAGAGGGAAACACCCAATAGCTGGCCATCGTCAGATTCGGCAACCACCCCACGTTCGCCCCGCTCGACGATGGCAGCCCGGATACGCTCCCACGTCTGCACCCTGCGGCCCACCATCCTGAACTCAGGATCGAACCCGGCATACGAGGCGTTTACTAGGGCGGCCACGGCGGCCGAATCCTCAGGCTCTATGGGACGAATCTTCATAGCTGGCCCCTAGAGGCAGGCATCCCTCACAGCTTGGGAGATGACAGTCATTCGCGGGAGATGGGTGGCGTTGGCCCGCAGACCGTTGGTTATGTAGGCGACCGCCAAGCCAACGTCTGGGTCGGCCCATCCCACCGAGGTTCCGATGCCCCCATGCCCAAAGGTCCTCGCCGGGTCTCCCCCAGAAGAACCCATGCGTGAGTCCGCAAGCCAAAGACCGAGAGAGCGGTGCACATAGACGTTGAAGGTGTGGTCGTGCCCCTCCGCCTGCTGCTTCGTCACCTCCGCCACCGTCTCCGGCTTGAGGATGCGCACCCCGTCCAGGATGCCGCCACACCCTAACATGGCGTAGTAGCGGACCAGGTCCCGGGCAGTCCCGATTCCCCCCGCTGCTGGATTGACCGCCTGGTGCACTTCGGGCTTGTTGAAGGTGTCCACCACCTGGACACGCTCCGCATCTTCCATAGCATGAATCCTGGACACCCTCTCTTCCAAGGCGGGGGGAAGTCCCATGTAAACATCATTCATGGACAAGGGATCCGTGATCTCGTCCTTCAAGAACTGGCCGATGGGGCGACCATCTAAGCGCCTTACCAGCTCACCCAGCACCCAGCCGAAGGTGGACTGCTGGTATGCAATAACCGCTCCCGGCTCCGTGGTCGGGGTGACCCGCTCCATCGCCCTGACGACCAGGTCCCAATCCCCCCAGCCATTGGCGACGATATCCGCCGGGGTTTCGGGAATGCCTCCACGGTGGGTCAGGATGTGGCGGATGGTGATGCCTTCCTTCCCGTTCTGGGCGAAGGCGGGCCAGTGGCGGGCGACGGGATCATCCCACTGAAGCAGACCCCTTTCCCACAGGATGTAGATGCAGCCGGCCGTGAGGGCTTTGCTGTTGGAGTACATCACGAACATGGTGTCCGCGGAAACGGGCTTGCCTGAGTCGGCGTCGGCCAGCCCGCCCCAAAGGTCCAGTACCAAGCTGCCGTTGCGGTAGGCGGCCAACCCGGCACCGGGGTGCAGTCCCTCAGAAATCTGGGCGTTGAACAGGGCTTCCACCTTCGCCAAGCCCTGGGTGTCCATCTGTTCCATTGCTGCCGGAGCTATCATAGCTTTCCTCCGAGCCAATCTGAAATTTGCGCCAATATACGACCTCCGGCTACCTGTGTCAACGAAGAAACCGGCGCCGAGACAACACACAGACCCTTGTTAAACACAGCTACACGACAGGGTGAAGGATTTGTTGGCAAGGACACGGACTAGCTGTTTACATCTTCGGTGTGCCAAAGATGTACATCATTATGAGTATTGACATTGCACTCGCATTAGTATAGCTTAATTTGCAGCAATCGCTGGAACTATTGCTATAGGATTTGCTGGCCGTGTACCTCTGCATATGTAAAGGGATTAAGATCTCCGATGCTGTTGAGGCAGCGAGGTCCGGGACTTGTTCCATAGAATCCTTGGTCAGCTCCTACGGGTTCGATGACGACACCTCCTGTGGCAGATGCGCAAGGTTTGAACAGGAGATCGCCACCCTCATCAGGGTCGAGCTGAACAAACCTGTATTCACGCTGTCAAACAAACAAGTGCAAGGCACCATGAACGATGCATCTAACTCCCACCAACCCCCTCCAGGCAAGCACCGTCCATGGTACCACCTCCGGCAGATGGCTAAAGGCTCCTGAGATCCCCCGGGCAGCGTCCGGCACCGTAACCCCCTTCGCCGACAGGCATTGAAACCCAATGGTTCTCTCGCTATACTTTACCTTTGACCGTTGCGAGTGGGGGAAGAGGGAAGACCCATGAGAGCCAAAGACGGCGTCGTGGACCGCCTCAACAACATACTGACGATTGAGCTTACAGCCATAAATCAGTACTTCCTCCAGGCCGAAATGTGCCTCAACTGGGGTTATGCGCGCCTGTACAGTAAGCTGCGGGAGATCAGCACCGAGGAGATGAAGGACTCCGAGCACCTGATCAAGCATATACTCTACCTTGAGGGTGTGCCGAATGTGCAACGCATGGGCCCGGTGATGATCGGAGAATCGGTCCAGGAGAATCTCAATCTGGACCTTGCATCCGAACAATCGGCCGTGGATGTGGTAACGGAAGCTGTCACCCACTGCACCCAGGTTGCCGACTACACTACGCGCAATATCCTCGAAAACATGGTCAGATCAGAGGAAGAGCATGTTGACTGGATCGAGACCCAACTGGAGACCATCAACCAGATCGGCATTGAACTCTACCTGAACCAGCAGATCAAGAACGACGACTAACCCTTAGCCCACACCCTCTCTTTCGTGGACCAGCAGACCCAATCTCTGCCCAGGAGTAATCAGATGGACGTAGGAGATTACAAGGTAAACGCCGGTGTAGTTGATTTTGCCCTTCAGCACAGAAATGTGGATGGAGGCATAGTTGGTGGTCGGGGAGCCGACCAGGGAGTTTCCGTCCAGGTCATGGGCAAGGTCGATGGTGAGGAAACGGAGCTGCTCAGGTTCGACTGCTTCGACACGGTCCCCCATTACCACTACGACCCCCGCAAGCAGAATATCCGCGTGGACATGGACAAGACCACGGCCGGGAACCCCCTCGGATGGACCCTCAACCAGCTCAGGACCAACCTCCCTAACATGATCCGCCGGGCGGGATACGATGACATCGCAGACCAGGTGGACCCCAGGTTGGTGATGGAAAAGCTGAGCGAGGTGGAAGAGATCGGCCGGGAAGTCGCCGTCAAGCACAGGAACACCGTCACCCACAACAGGGGCGACCTGATCATAGAGGCAGGCCCTATTCGCTTCGGGCTGGAGTTCCGGGAGTTGGCCTCCGGGGACAGGGGACAGGCCATCCATGTGCTGGCCGATGTGGAAGACCAGGAAGTGGAACTGCTGGCTTTCGACTGCTTCGAGAAGGAGCCCCACTACCATTACGGGCCCCGCAGCCGGAACGAGCGAATCTTCCACGATACGACGCTGGTGCCCAACCCCCTGCTGTGGGCCATGGAACAGTTCAAGGCCGGCAGGCTGCCCGAGATGATCGACCGCGCCGGATACCCCGGTATAGTGGCGGAACTGGATTCCGACCTCCTGACGCAGAAGCTGGGTGAGGTCGAGGAGCAGTGCTACGCCATTGCGAGGGCAAACAACCAGACGAACATAGACTAGAAGCGTCCCGCCGCAAAAAGAGCGCCTATTCCCGGGCGGCGGCGCTCTGCACATGTTCGGCTAGCCATCTTCGGAGTTCATCCAGGGCAGGCGGCGCAACATAGAAGACCTGGATGTCCGCTGGAAACTGTATCCGGTGATCATCCCGTACCGACAGCACTGCTCTCTCATCCTCGCCCAACGTGCGGTCTACTTGGGCGGAGATGTGCTCGTAGCGCCTGTTGACCGCATCAAGGTAGGCCTCATATATCAACGTGGCGGCCTTACGGCTGTTCAGCCCCAAGCTGAAGCAGGACAGCCAGTCGGTGAGCTCCATTATAATATCGCTATCCTCGGTCGCTTCCAGCACAGCGCCGGCCATCAGCCGGCTCCGCATCAGGGTGAAGCCGTAGGGATTGACCAGCTCCAGGAGCTTGTCGCCTTCATCTCCGGCCACATCGACTCCCTCGTGGTATAGCCGGTCCACCCTCCCCAAGGTCGCTTCCAGCCGGGCGACATGCTCTTCGGCCCCCGTCCAGTAGCGGGATAGCAGGTCAGCGAACTCCCTTGCCTCAGGGTCGTCTTGCCGGGTTTCCTCGCCACCCTCTTCCGGCGCTGTCGGAGGTTGCGGGCGCGGCCCCGAGAACAGGGGCACCAAGTACAGCTTTCGCCCTTCCCGGTACGGGTCGGCAGCCGGCCTGCCGATATCTGCCAGGGGTGTGCTCATCCGGTACCCTCACAGCTTTCGAAGATCGGTCCCACGACTTCCTCCTGCCCCTTCAAACTGCGACCGATGCGGCTATGACAGTGAAAGGGTCTGGCAGGTCGAGATTCTCCCTAGCGTATTCTCAAAGGGTCCGTCGCGCCGGGGGCTAGGCCCGAACTATGGAACCTGCAGCTTCGGCAGGCTGAAGTGCGATCTTCGACGAGTCCTCGACTAGCAGCGAGCAGCCTACCGCCTTCAAGGCCTTCTCGACATGGTTGATGGGCGAGCGATAGATCGGGTTGACGAGCTTAATCACAGCTGGTTCACTCATACCCAACTTACTGGCTAGATGGCCATTGGACAGCCCCCGCTCTCGCATGGTAGTGTACAGGGCCAGTTTCGCTGCTACCCGCAAGGGGACAGGAATCAAGACTTGGTCATCAACCAGAGCACTAGGAGCGGGGATGGGTTCCTTCCTGTCCACATAGACACTGAGAGCCACGCTCAGGCAGTCCTCAGCCATTTCGATCGCCTCTTCCCAAGACCATCCCCCGGTGCTCGCTCCACATACGTCAGGAAAAGTTACGACGTAGGCTTCCCTTCCCGTATCCTCCGCCTCTTCTTCGTCGCGTACAATGTTGCAGGGAAAGGCAAAACGCATTTTCTAGAACTCTCCCCCATGGATTCTCAAGTCCTTCAACATGTTGTTCAACGTGCCCTTGGGTATCTCGCCATGCTGAACCAAAGTACGGAGACTACCAACATACACGATGCCATGGCTTCCCTTGCCGGAGGCAGGGTCAAATCTGAAATCGAGTTGCCTCTTGCGGGCGTACCGCCGGGCCCGCCTCACGAACTCCCCTCCAGTCATTGGGTCAATGATAGTAGATTGGATTCTGTTTCTCAAGCAAATGATGGGCCGGAAGAGCGCGTTGGCAATTAAGTCAGTGACAGGCTTCGGCTCGCTTTCCATTGGGCTTTTGGTGTGATACGTTGGCCATAAAGGTCTTGAACAGGAGTAGCAACGATGCACCACCCTCACGGAGTCAACGTCGGTTCCAATCGTCCCGTAGTTATGGGCCGCAAAGGCATGGTCTGTTCCGGGCATCCCCTGGCATCCCAGGCTGGGATACGTGTGCTCCAAAACGGGGGCAACGCCGTCGATGCCGCTGTTGCTGTGGGTGCGGCCCTCAACGTGGTGGAACCTCACATGTCCGGCATCGGCGGCGACGGCTTCATCATGGTCTATCAGAAAGCTACGGGCAGCGTCAGGGTGATGAACTGCACGGGCGCAGCGCCGGGCGGCGCCACCCAGGAACGCTACGAGAAAACGGGCATCCCGATGCGGGGCGTACTCTCGGCTTCCATTCCCGGCCTGCTGGACGGCTGGGCCAATGCCCATCAAGAGTACGGCAGCCTCCCATGGGCGGACCTGTTCGACGATGCCATATCCCTGGCCGATGAGGGTTTCCCCGTGACCCACACCCTGGCCAGCTACATTGCCGCAGAGCCGGGCCTGTTGCAGCACCTCACATCGGCCAAGGTGTACAGTAGGAGTGGAGCGCCCTTGTCTGGAGGGGATATTCTTCTTCAGCGGGACCTGGCCCGCAGCTTTCGCCAGGTTGCATCCGAGGGTCCCGACGCCCTGTTTCGAGGGGCCATCGGGCGGGAGATTGCCCGTTTCGTTCAAGAGCAGGGCGGTGTGCTGGACGCCAATGACCTGGCCGGCCACCACTCCCGCTGGGAAGACCCAATCTCGACTACCTACAAGGGCTACAGCGTCTTGGAAGCCCCACCCAACTCCAGCGGCCACATCCTTCTCCAGGAGCTGAACATCGTAGAAAACTTCGACCTCCCAGCCTTGGGGTACAACACTCCCGAAGCTATTCACCTGCTGGTGGAAGCCAAGAAACTGGCCTTCATCGACCGGGAGGAGTACGTCGCCGACCCGGACTTCCTGGACATACCTATGCAGGGGCTTCTCTCCAAGGAGTACGCCCGGGAGCGCTCCAAGCTCATCGACCTCGCCCGAGCGAACCCGAACGTCAAGCCTGGCAACCCATGGGAGTTCCAGGGAGGCACCCCTGCGAAAGCCAAGGCCGGGTCTGTGCGGGACGGGGAAGACACTACCTGCTTCTGCGTGGTGGACAGGTGGGGCAATGCCGTCTGCCAGCTTCAGAGCATCCAGAGCGCCTTCGGCTCCACGGTCATCGCAGGCGACACGGGTATCCTCCTCAACAACCGCATGACCTACTGGCACCTGGAGCCAGGCCACCCCAATTGCCTGCAGCCGGGCAAGCGGGTGCGCCACACCATGAACCCCATCATGGTGTTTTCCTCCGACGGTGGCCTGCTCATGGTCAACGGGACCCCGGGAGCGGACACCCAGGTACAGACCAATCTACAGATGCTCACCCATGTGCTGGACTTCGGCATGACCGTTGCCGAAGCTGTGGAAGCGCCCCGCTGGCGCCACATGCAGGACCCCACCGAGTCCACTATCCCTCACACCTGCGAAGATACCCTGGAGCTGGAGGGTCGCTTCTCGGAAGACGTAAGGAACGACCTATCAGACAAAGGCCACGATCTCAGCATATTGTCCGACTGGGGAGCGGCTGGAAGCGAAATGATGATCCTCATAGACCAGGAAACAAGCTCTTTTCACGGCGCCGCCGACCCTCGCCGGGACGGGTATGCTGTGGGCTGGTAGGCCTTCTTATCCCTTCCTGAGAATACTTGAAAACCCGGAACCATTCTGCCAAGATAGACATATGAATATAGGCGAATTTGAGCTGACCGTTCCCCCACCGAAACTTAAGACCCCTCATGCCCTTGTCATGGTCCGCCCATGGGTCGATGTGGGGAGCGTCGGGACACTTAGCATAGAGACCCTCGAAGACCACTTCGGCGCCGTAGAGCTGGGAAAGCTGGCAAGGCCAGGCCGGTTCTTCGACTTCACCAGGTACCGCCCGACGATGCGCCTGCAGAACGGCAACCGGCAGGTGGATGTCCCCAACAGCGTTATCAAGTATGCCCAGACCGAGAGCGGTACCGACTACCTGTTCTTGCATCTAATGGAGCCCCATGCTCAGGGGGAGGACTACACCGACTCGGTGCTGGAGGTCTTCAAGTACTTCGGCATCAGCCGCTACTGCCGATTGGGGGGCATGTACGATGCAGTGCCCCACACGCGGCCCCTGCTGGTGACCGGGGATACGGGCAGGGTCAGCGTGCGGGGGGACGGCGGAGGCCTGAAGCGCAGGCGCAGCACCTACCAGGGACCCACTACCATCCTGAACCTGATAACCGAAGGGGTGCCCAAGCTGGACCCGGCTATCGACGTTATCACCCTGATGGTGCACCTGCCCCAGTACCTGCAAGTCGAAGAGGACTACCTCGGCACCAGCCGCCTCCTTGAAGTGCTCGGCTCCATCTACGATCTGCCCGACGAGCTTCCTCCCACCAGCAGAGGCCGGGAGCAGTACCAGCAGCTCGACGGCGCCGTGGAACGCAACGGCGACTTGAAGAGCCTGATCGAGCAGATGGAAGCCAACTACGATGCCCAGGAAACCGCCTACAAAGAAGAGCAGCAAGAGACTCCAACGTTTGCTCCCGAAGTAGCCCAGTTCCTGGAGGAGATGGACCGGCGCTTCGGCGATACCGAGCCGCAAAGATAGACCGATGAACATCTCCTTCGAGGTCGGAGACTCTCGGAAACCCAAGGGCCATGCCCTCCTATATTTCATGGACCGCTCGGACCCGCCCAGGGTTTATGCCAGCTACATCATCATCCTCCCCATCAGCGTTGACTTCAGCAAGTACATCCCACCTTTCCTGGCATCTCATATAGGCAACATGCCAATGAGCGACTGCTCCGCCTTCTCTCTGCCTCCCATGCCCGAGAAGGTCGAAACCCTTGCTGAGCTGCATCGCCTGGCCGAAATCCGACAGGATGACCTGCTGTTCGCCGGTACCATCTCCTCTCCCGACCTGCCTGAAATGATGGAGGGAGTAGGCGAAGCTGTCCGGCACTACGCCCAGCTCTGGGATGAATGTGTTAAGTCAGGCCCGGCAGCAGCTCCCTTGCAGACGCCCATCGACGATGGCGCCGGGGTCAACGAAGTGCTCTACACCCTCATGAACGAGCGGGACAGGCTGACCGAGCTGTCCAAGATGGTTGGCAAGCTCAGGTTTGCAATAGAAGGAGACGACCACCAGACCTGCTCCGAGACCCAGGAAGAGATCGACATCCTGGGGCGCTTCCTGCCCGAACATTTCGACATTCCAAGCCTCCTCATGGCCGTCATGGATTCTTCCTCCAGGGGCAGCCAGCTGGCCCAACTGTATCTGGACAGATGCTATCGCCTGTCCGACGGGGACGATGTGGGCGCCCAAGACCTGGAAGAAAAGATTGAAACCCTGAAAGCCCTGGGTTAGTCCAATTGACCTAGCTCCGGGGGAACATTGCGCCTCTCCCACCTCACCCTGAGAAATTTCCGAAACTTCCGACAGTTGGACCTGGATTTCCCTCCGGGCGTCACCGTTCTCGCTGGCATGAACGCCCAAGGCAAGACCAGCCTGCTGGAAGCAATCTACCTCCTCGCCATCGCCCGCTCCTTCCGAGCCGAAAGCGAGCACCAGGTGGTAAACTGGGCAGCCTCGACCGAAGATGGCACAGCCCATGTGTCCGGCGCCTTTGAACACGAGGGTGTGCAGACCAAGATAAACGTGGGCTACCGCCTCGGTTCGTCCATCCGGCACGATGGCGCTCCATTTGATGGAGAGGAAATCCGGCCTCCCTCACCCACGCTGCGAAAGCAGATCAGCGTCAGCAGGGTAAAGAAGACTTCTGCGGAGCTGGTGGGTGTGATAAATGCCGTGCTCTTCAGCGCCGAGGATATTCAGTTGGTTTACGGTGCGCCATCTATCCGGCGGCGCTACCTGGACATCCTTATCTCACAGGTCAGCCAGTCCTACCTGAAAGCGTTGCAGCGCTACCAGAAGGTACTTCTCCAGAGGAACCGGCTCCTCAAGATGGTCCACGAACGGAAAGCCGGGGAAGACCAGCTTGCATTCTGGGACGAGCAGCTCATAACCGAGGGTTCGTGGATCACTGGGCAGCGCCACGAAGCCATGTCTTCCCTCGCCGATCTTTGCAGCCAGGAACATCTTCACCTGACCGGCGATACGGAACCCTTGGCGCTAGACTATCGACCCTCCATCCCAAGCGACCCTCTCGATGGAGGGGAATCCGGACTGCAGCCGGCCTTCCGAAGTGCCCTGGCCGCATCCCACCTGCGGGAGCTGCAGAGGGGAGCGACGGAGGTCGGACCCCATAGAGACAACCTGAAGCTTTGGGTGGGCGGTGTGGACATGGGAGCATACTCTTCCAGGGGACAAGCAAGGACCCTTGCGCTGGCCCTTCGGCTCGGCGAAGCAGCCTTTCTGTCATCGGCCCGGGGCTACGGCCCCATCGTTCTTCTGGACGATGTCCTGTCTGAGCTGGACTCCCTACGCCGGGAAAGAGTGCTGGGCAGGGCCTCCGAGTATCCCCAGACCATGATAACCACGTCAGATCCGGAGGTTGTCCGGTCAAGCGGCCTCCAGAACGTCACCTACATGAACGTGGCGAACGGGGATGTAGAGCCTCTATAACCTTCCGCTCCACGTTGCCAGGACCCTCTCTCCCTAGCCGCCCTGTCCCCCCTAGGAGACATTTGTCCAACTCCCCGGAAAGGACACAAGGCGGCGGCAGGAAGGGCAATATTCAAGGCACAATTAAGGCTACCCATCCGCCCTGAGGGATCTCCAAGGGCCTCGGCCGTCCGTTCGCCCTTAGCCCCATTGCAGTTCGCCCTTGACACATTTCCGTTCGCCCTGAGGGATCTCCAAGGGCCTCGGCCGTCCGTTCGCCCTTAGCCCCATTTCAGTTCGCCCTTGACACATTTCCGTTCGCCCTGAGGGAAATCGAAGGGGAACGGACAGCCGTTGCTGTGCCTTAAATGTTGATACTCTTTCCTCAGGGCCTGTCCTGAGCCGAGTCGAAGGGTGAACGGATAGACCAGGCCCCTGGTTGCGCAAAGGTGTCGTGAGGGGGGGTAGGGGAGCCGTCAGCCGAAGTCCGGCCCGTCTCCAGCGGCGCCATCCGCACCTTCCTCGGGAACATCCTGTGCGGGAAGCGGTCCGCTTCTGGTCATTCGCCTCAAGCGTTCTTCGCGGGGCTGTTCTTCGCCAAAGTAGAGGGTGCGCACCGGATAGTTTATGACTATACCTTCCTCCAGGAACCTGCCGTGGATACGCTCTATTAGCGCAGACCGCACCTCGAAGGAGGCGAGGCGGTCCTTGGCCTGAAGAAACAGCCAGAAGTTGATGTTGGAGTCACCGAAATCTTCGAAGCCGAAATAGGCCCCATACTCCTTTACGGCATTGGGGTCATTATCCAGCAGGTCGTTCATCGTTTCCCGGCAGATATCCTGCACCCGGAAAAGGTCGCTGTCATAGCTGACGCCGCAGGTCAGATAGATATTTACGGGCGGAACGGGCTTCTGGTAGTTGGTCACGATAGCCGCGGAGAAGCGGGAGTTGGGTATGACTACCAGGTTGTTGCCCCAGGTGCGTATCCGCACAGTCCGCCAGCTCACTTCTATCACGTACCCGGCAGTCCCATCCTCAAGCTCGATGTAGTCTCCAGGGTTCACAACCCCCTCGGTCATCACGTAGGTCCCTGCGAAGAGGTTGGCTAGGGTTGGTTGCAACCCCAGGGCCACGGCAAATCCACCCAATCCCAGGCCGGCTATTAGGGGGCTAATGTTTATACCCAGCTGGTTGAGCACCATCATTCCGCCCAGAACGTAAATGACGGCAGTGGAGACCTTCCGCAATATGGGAAGCAGCTGGTTGCCCTGGCCGCCTGGGAAAGTGTAATTCCGTCCGTACCAGTTGAATAGAACGGACACGACGGAGCTGACGGCCATGACCCCCAGCCATACCCCGATGATGCTGGCTGCAGCATCCACCAGGTTGTGACGGGCATCGGGGATGTTCGAAGGAATGGTCAAGGCTAGGTAGACACCCAGGACCACTATCGCAATGGTCAGGGGACGCCGAATAGCCTTTATCAGCTCCGAATCAAGGTCCGTGGGTATGCGGGTCATTAGCCTGTCGAACAGCGGATACAGAAGCCGGTTCAAGGCGAAGGCTACGATGAGGGAGATGAGAAAGATACCGCCGGCGATGGCCGGGTCAAGCCATGGGGGATCCCCAAGTCCGAATATCATCTCATAGGAGCGCATGCGAGAACTCCGGGCAGCCCATCGGACTTTTCATCAAGGGAAAGATACCCTGCGGACCTGTGCAAAGCCAACTAGGAAGAGGTCTAGCTTTTTACCAGTTCTCGCACCGTTTCCGTGAAGGCGGTGAGCACCTTCTTCCAATCACCAATAACCCCGTAGCGGGCTTCCTTGAATATGTTCGCCTCGGCATCCTTGTTTATGGCCACTATCACCTTCGCGCCGGAGCATCCCGCGATGTGCTGGCTAGCCCCGGAGATGGCGACGGTTATGTAAAGGTCAGGAGTGATGGTCTTGCCGGTAAGCCCAATTTGCCAGCTCGCCGGCACCCACCCCGAATCCACGGCAGCCCTGGATGCCCCTATTCCGGCGCCCAGCACCTTGGCCAGCTCCTCCAGGTCCGCAAAGGGTTCGGGTCCTCCCAGGCCTCTCCCCCCTGCCACGACGATCCTGGCGTCCTCGAGCTTGATTCCCTCAGCCTCCTCCCGGACGACGCCAACTACCTTGGACTTGGCCATGGATGCGTCCAACGCCACCTGGACCCGTCTGACTTCACCTGTGCGAGACGGGTCGGGGTCCGGGGGTTCGTACGCCTTGGGCCTCACCGTCGCAAACTGGGGGGAGCTGGAGCAGCTGACCGTCGCCATGGCATTGCCCCCATACACTGGGCGGTTGGCCCTCAGCTCGGTGGTCCCGGGGGCGATGCTCACTTCCAGGCAGTCCTGGGCGAGTCCCACTCCCAGGCGCGCAGCCAATCTTGGCGCAACATCCCGCCCCATGGCGGTGCGGCCCATGAGCAGCACCTCCGGCTCGGACTCTCTGCAGATGGCGTCAAGGGTCGACAAGACCAGGTCGGCTTGGTATTCATCCAGCAAAGGGTCGGTAACTATGTAAGCAACATCAGCGCCGCAGGAGAAGGCTTCTACGGGCGCATCACCAACGTCGGCTCCCAACAGGGCCACTGCCATTGGTTGGCCCAGCTGGTCTGCCATTGGCTTGCCGGCGGCGAGAATCTCCTTACTGGTCAGGCTCAGCTGTCCATCGGTCAACTCGCCAATTACCAAAACCCCGGTTTGCGCCATGGCAGAAAGTGACCTCCGTTACGCTATAGATCGCCCAGTCTCGAGGCTAGCTTCAGATAAGTTTGGCTTCGCGGAGTTTCAGGGCAAGATTTCTTCCGGCTTCCTCTTCGGTGTCTCCTTCGATGATGTCGCACTCTTGGACAGTCGAAGGGACGAAAAGGTCCACAAGGTTCAGCATGGGCCTCATCTCCGAAGGGGCCACTCCCAAGTCATCGGCGCTCCATACCGTCGCCTGCTTGCGGGTCGCTGCCATGATCCCCCTGAGGGTGGGATATCGGGGCTGTCCAAGTTCGTTGCTGACCGTGACCACCGCCGGAAGAGGTGCTTCCACGACCTCGTGACCCTCGGGCACTATCCTCTCCACCACCACCCTGCCTTCGCCAATCTCCACTTTTTTGCCTATGGTCACACATGAGGCCCCCGTCAGCTCGGCGATTCCCAAGGGCACCTGGGCGTTGTCCCAGTCGGAGGCCTGCCGGCCGGCGATGAGCAGGTCATAGCCTCCCAGCTTGTTCAAAGCGGCCACCAATACCCGTGTGGTGATGCCGCTGTCAACTGTGTTCACAAAGGCCTCGTCTTGGAGGAGCACAAGCTCGTCGGCTCCCATAGCCAGGGGTTTCTTCATAGCGTCCATGGAAAAGCTGGTGCCCATGGACATGACGGTCACCGTGGCTTCATGGGAGTCTTTTATCTGGAGGGAGGCTTCAACGGCATTTTCGTCAAAGCCGTTCACCACGGGCGGGATGTTGCCGGGGGTCACGATGCGCCGGTTGTCCCGATCGACCTGGAAAGCGGACATGGGAATCTCAGGATCGATGACCTGCTTGGCCAAAACTACTATATTCAGGGGCATGACTGCTCTCCGATGAGTTCAGGGGCACATGGCCGAGGCCATCGAGAAATATAGCATTCAGCTATGAGGGTGTCAAACGAGACTCAACGCCGCTCGTCCCCGTCGGACCCCCTATCGTCCCCTTCAACGGGGATGGTGATCCTGCGCTTGTAAAGATAGTAGAAGACCAGGATGGAGACCGGGATGAAGAGAAGAATCGCGCCGAAGAGGGCTGCTGAAGCCCCACCCCCCAGCCCAAGGATGGCATCCAGCTGGTGCTTCACCTTCTCCAAAACGGCGGGGTCTGCCACCTCCTCGTGATGGGCCCAGATGGACAGGATTGCTATCACTTCTACGTGCCCGGCGACGGGCTGGCCTTGGGGACCTGCTGGAACTTAATGGAGTACTTGCGTTCCCGTACTGAGAAGGCCGCAAGCGCGGCCGGCACCAGCAGGATGCCCACGATGGCAAATGGCCAGTGGTAAGAGTCGGTAAAGTCTTTCATATAGCCGGCGAACTGAATGCTGGCGAAGGCCCCGATCTGGTGGAATACGAAGGAAACTCCGGCGAGGGTGCCCAGTGTTTTCAGTCCATAGAAGTCGGCGGTGAGGGATGTGGACAGGGGTGCGGTCGCTATCCAGCTGAAGCCGGCTACCACGGCAAACACCCACACGCCCCAGGAGCCTGCCGGGAGAATACCCCAAGCTCCGGCGGAAAGCAGGAGCACCAGGTATGCCACCCCCCGGCCGGTGTACACCAAGCCCAGCAGGTCTTTGCGCCCGAACTTGTCCGACATGCTCCCCATGACGATGACCCCAACGGCGTTTAGCCCACTCATCAGACCGAAGGCCATTCCGGCTGCCCCTGCGCTAAATCCTCGCTCCTCCGTGATGTAGGGAATGAAGTGGACCGACATAACCGCCGTCGTGGCCCCACAGACAACGTAGGCCATGGACACCTGCCAAATAGGCAGAGAGCGAAACGCCCTCCACCATGTGTCCACCTCCAGGGGGCCGGTTGTCGGAGGAGCGGCCGGCCCTGCCCCCGCATTGGAAGTTCCCCCTTCCCCGTCCGGCCGCAGACCCATGTCGCCGGGGTCCTGCCTCAGGATGATGGCCGCCAGGGGCACTGCAAAAAGCAAGATGAAACTGCCAAGGACAATCCAGGCGGTACGCCAGCTGGTAGCTTCGATCAGGTATAGGGTGAAAGGCACCAGGACCAAGCCCCCAACAGAGGCCCCCGCCGTGCCGACGGCTAGAGCAGTGCCCCTCTTCTTCCTGAACCACCGGCTGAGCAGGGCCCCCGTGTTGCTCAGGGATGATCCGCTCATGGCGATGGACATCACAAAGCCGAAGACGAAAATCAGGAACAGCACATGGAAGGTGACAAACAAAAGGACGGTGAACATACCGACAATTACGAGACAGCTTATGATGACCTTGATTCCAAAGCGGTCGTACAGGCGTCCGAAGAAGGGCTGGCTCAGTCCGTTGACCAAGAACCCGAGGGACGCGGCCCAGGTAATGGTCGACCGGCTGTCAAGGTTCAGGGAGCTTTCCATCGGCTCCACGAAGGCGCCAAAAGCGTTCCTTGAGCCGACGGTTGCAAGGGCAATGAAGAAGACCGTTGCCACGATGAACCAGCCGTAATAGACTGGTTGCCTGCCGGGGGATTGCGCGGTTTTTCTAGAGGAACTCTTTTTCGAGTCCATGTTGGCCAGCCTAGCACAGGCATACCCTTAGCGCAATAAAACCCGGAACTTCTTTGGCTATACCACAAGCTCAGGTATCAAAGCTCCAGCGATGGGCTTAGGTACCCCTCTAGATTTCTCGGTTTAGAGTTGAAGCAAGTACTTGTCAGGACTCGGAACATTCCCTTATACTTAACTACCAATTTGCGTGGTAGATTGAACACTTGGCGTCCAGTGTTGCCCACCGCCCTCAGGAAGAGGGCGCATATTGTGTGGTACCGTACTAAGGAGGTGCGATGAGGTGGTCGAGGGCCTTCTCAATGTTTGTGGTGGTGGGAGCAATTTCTCTGCTTCTTTCCCTTAGTCTTGCTTCCGCTCAGAGTAGCTTCGGGACCGTTTCCATCAGCGATGGTATCGCCAACAGCGACCAAGCTTATATCTCAATCCCCAAGGTGGCTCCCCTTCCCTCGAACGAGGTTTATGAGGGGTGGTTCGTCACCGATAGCGGCGCTCAGAAGGTCAGCACGGGCATCCTCGCCGTTACCGACGGTGGTGTAAGCCAGACCTTCACTATTGTGATACCGAATGAAGCGGGTGGATTTACTCCATTAGGGGTAAACCTCTTGGCCGGCTTCGACAAGTTCGTGGTAACCATCGAGCCGGCAGAGGACACCGACCCTGACCCGTCAGACAAGATATACCTGTTTGGCACAATCGCCGGCGATTCCATAGATGCGATCCGCAGGATCAACTTCTCCAACCCCGGCAGCCCGGCCTACGCGGCAGGGTTCCACGCGGGAACGCCCAAGGGTGCGGCCGTTGGCTTGGTGGAGCAGACCGCGAAGGCTGCAGCCCACGCCCAGATGGCCCTCAGCGCAGTCAATGCTGGCCAGACCTCCGAGGCCCTTGCCCATGCGGAAATCGTCGTGAACATCATTGAAGGTGAAAGCGGCGCCAACTTCGGCGACCTTGACGGAGATGGCGAGGCCGTCAGCCCCGGCGATGGATACGGCGCTCTGACCTACGCCTCGGACATATCTGCTATTGCCGCCGGAGCCGACGCCCTCGGCGAAGGTACGGCCAGTGCCGCCGTGGAGGTAGTCGCTGCTCTCCAAGGTATCGTGAACACCTATGTGAACCAAGCCGCCCCAGCCATAAACGCAGACAGCGACACCGCCGCTCGCTCCTTCATACACTCGGCCGCAAGCCAGAGCATGGATGCCAGCGCCGCCGCAGGCGCCACCAGCGTAGCTGCTCAGGGAATGGGCACCTTCTCCCTGAACATTCCGCCCGCGGAGCCTGAGCCTGGCGACCCGATAGTGCCCCAGATAGCAATGGCTACTCTCATAGCAGGCGTTCTCTTGCTGGCGTTTGGCGCGTTCCTAGTATTCAGGAACCGCCGTTCCAGCGCCACCGCCTAGCGGCCCACACACAGCGCGAATGTAAAGACCCTCGGCAAATCTGCCGAGGGTCTTTTCTTACTCGAGTCGTTCGCCTTGAGGAAGCACCCCGGAGAAGGGTCTTCCTGTACTAGTTGGAGATGAGCATCCCCGGCTGACAGCGTCGACAGTAACTTGTGATCTGCTGGTTGGCTGTCAACTGGGAGATGTTGCCAGCGCAGCTCGGGCAGACCCCTCCGCCTTTGTTGTGCACTTTCAGGAAGTCCCGGACCTTCATATGAATATCATCCCCCATCCGCCCTCGAAGCTCTTCGATAGCCCACTTCACAACTATCCGGGACTGGTCGTAAAGGGATCGCACCTCATCCTTGGACAAGCTTCCAGCTTTTCGGAATGGGGAGATTCCTGCCGCGAACAATATCTCGTCTGAGTACGCATTCCCGATACCCGAAATTAGAGCGCCACGGGTCAGCACCCCCTTAATCTCCCCCCTGAAGGCCTTTAATCGGGCGGCGAACTCCTCGTAAGAAACATCCGAAAGCACATCGGGGCCCTGGTCCAGGAGGCGCGGTACTTGGGAAAGCTGCTGCTCTTCGACGAAATACACCCTACCCATCTGCCTATCATCCAGGTACCTCAGCTCCTTGCCATCCTCCAGGCCCAAGGAGATGCAGCTTCTCTCGAGGAGCTTGATTCCTTGGTCGCAGTACTGGAAGGCCCCGGTAAGCATCGGATTGACAGCCAGGCAGCGGGCCCCGGAGAACCATAGCAGCAGGTACTTGCCCCGCCGTTCGATGGACTCCAGGGTCAGCCCGGCGAGCTCGCCCTGGAAGTCCCCGGCCAGCGACCGCAGGACCGTGGGACGCACCACCTTGACCCAAAGGACGGACTTTCCCAACATCCTTTCGGCGAGGTACTCCCTGACTATCTCCAAGTCCGGAGCTTCCGGCATCCTCTCCTCCCCCAGATCAAGCTCACCATGTGCCCCCTGATCGGCTCTTGGAACAGCCACGAAGCCCAATTATAGTGTTCACATGCTGATATGATTAACGCCATACCAAGCAAGGAGCAGATGATGCCGAGCATCGAAAGGATCACCGACCGCGAGCACTTGGCCGAAGAGCACCGCCAGCACTACGACGCGATAGTGGCCAGCCGGGGGGTCGTCGGGCCTCCCTACTACTACCTCCTGCACCAGCCGGAACTGGCAGCACGCACAGCCCACCTGCTGGGCTACGCCCGCTTCGAATCAGCCCTGCCGGCAGATGTCAAAGAGCTGGCGGTCTGCACCGTCGCCCGGGAGATGGACTGCCTCTACGAGTGGGCAGCCCACAAAGACGATGCCCTGGCCTCCGGTGTCAGCCCGGAAGCTGTGGCAGCAGTCGAGGAGCGTGGAGACCTCCAACGGCTTTCCAAAGGGGAGGCTGCAATAGTGGAGTTCGTCCGTGAACTGCTGCGTCCGCCCCACCGCATTTCAGGGGCCCCTTTCGAGGAGGTCCGCAGCTCCCTTGGAGATTCCCTTGTGGCCGAGCTGGTTGGGGTTGTCGGCGCCTATGCTGCACTTGCCTGTTCGCTGAACGCTTTCGATGTGCAGCCTCCCGAGGGCAGGCCGGTCCTGCCTACGTGAGCAGCCGATCCGGCCTAGCTGGGTGTGTCGGCCAGGGCCTTTGCTATCACATCATGGAAGCCCTGGCGCTCAGGTTCGGGAAGCCTGAAGGTCTCGACAGCATACATGTAGATATGCCTCACGCCTATCTCCGAAAGCTGTAGCATATGGCTTGCGGCCTGGTCGGGGTCTCCCAGCACCGCCATTCTGTCCCCCATGGCCTCCTGCAGCTCGAAGGGGATAGCCTCCGCCAAGCCTTCTGCCGCCTCCCAGTCCTCCACGTGCTGTACGTCGGCATACATGGTCTGCAGCTTCTCATAGGACTCGTGTATCGCCTGTTTGAATGGGCCGATGTCGTATTCGATGCCGCGCTCCCCAAGCCACTGCTCGGCCGTGGGCCTCGCCAAGATCGGGATCAGGTTTGGGCTCCAAGCCCGCACCGCCTGCCTCCTCGTAGGGCGGACCAGGCACCGGACCTCGACCACTTCGTGAACGTCAGACGCCTTTCGTCCAACCCTTGCAGCCCCCTCGGCAAGCCAGCCCCTGGCCCGGGATATCCCGTCGGGGGTGGGAGGGCAGGTGAGCAGTGCACCATCGCAAAGCTCCCCAGCCAAACGCGTGACCATGGGGCCGCGGGCGGCCAGGTAAATGGGGACGGGCGGACCACCCCCATGATGAAGACGCACCCTGTCCGAGTCCGCCTCCGCCGGCTGGTAAACGTTCCACTCACCCCCCATGAAGGCCCGCATCTTGTTGATGGCGTCCCTCATCTCTCCGACCCTAAGCTGTGGCAATCCGACCATTCGCGGGGCGGCGTTCCCCCTGCCCAGCCAAAGCTCGAAGCGGTCCGGCCCGAACTCCTGCACCGTCTTGGCAGAGGAGGCGATCACCGACGTATGCCTGGGACCGGGGCAGGTGAGGGCCGGATGCACCCTGAGGGTTGTCGTGTTCTGGAGCACCTGGGACATGACCACGAAGGGGTCTCGAAAGAACATCTGGGCATCGTTGAACCCGCACCCGGAGAACCCTGCCTCCTCACACTTTTGGGCAAACTTCACCACTTCCGACACTGGCTGGCTCGGAGGTGTCCTGAGATCGACCTTCATGTGTTCCTCCAGCCTTCATTTTGGCCCCCTGGGCCATCGCTTCGTTACACCTGCAAATTCTATGGCCGCCCCAGTGGAATGGCAATCAACTCACGGCGGCTCCCGAGAGCACGGGTCTCTGTACCCCAAACTCCAGTTTCGTTGACAACAAAAAGATAGCTCTATACACTCGAAAAGTCGGGTATGCTGGCGGCGCTAAGGCACACAGCACGCCCTACCTGAGCAACGCTCCCGAAGAATTCTCAGCGAAGTAAAGAAACACCACTACCCATACAACACCCGACGGAGGTATGAGTTGCTAACCTACGAAGATAACGAGCTTCTGGTACGAACGAATTCCGGGACTCCCATGGGGGAAACGTTGCGCCGCTACTGGATTCCCGCTTGCCTCTCCGACGAGGTAGCGGAACCCGACGGCCCCCCGGTGCGCGTGAAGCTGCTGGGGGAAGAGCTGGTGGCGTTCCGGGACACCTCGGGAAGGGTCGGCCTCATTGACGAGTTCTGCGCCCATCGGCGTACCTCCCTCTGGCTGGGGCGCAACGAAGAGTGCGGCCTTAGATGCATTTATCATGGCTGGAAGTACGATGTGGACGGGAACTGCGTCGATATGATGAACGAGCCTGCTGAAAGCAAGCTTAAGGAAGAGGTCAAGCTGAAGGCTTATCCCGCCGTGGACATGGGCGGAGTGATTTGGGCCTACATGGGCCCCAAAGACAAGCAGCCCGCCGAGCCGCGCTTCGAATGGACCCAGGTGCCCGAAGACCGTCGGGGCGTTTCCAAGAACGTCCAACAGTGCAATTGGATGCAAGCCCTGGAAGCGGGAGTAGATACCGCACATGTTCCAATCCTGCACCGCCTGCTCACCAACGACTCCAAGCGGCGGGGAGGCTACAATCCGAACTCCGAGTTTGCGAAGGGGAGCGCCCCCGTCGTCGAGGTCGATGTCACCGATTACGGCTACCGCTACGCAGGCATACGCACCCTGCCCGGCGAGCGCAAGTTCGTCCGCACATACCAGTACGTGATGCCCTTTCACCAGATTCGGCCCGAAGATATGACCCCTTACGGCGGACCGCCGGGGCGACCCTTCATATCGGGCCATATGTGGGTGCCCACCGACGACGAGAACTGCATGGTCTACAACTGGGCCTACACCTTCGACGGCACACCCCTGACCGAGTGGGAAGCCCTGGAGACCAGCTTGGGACGGGGCCCCGGTGATCTGGACGAGGGCTTTCTCAATATCCGCAACAAGGGCAACGGCTACATGATCGACCGCGAGGTGCAGAAGACGGAGACCTTCACCGGCATCGAAGGGGTCAACAACCAGGACCAGGCGGCCCAGGAGATGATGGGCCCCATTGTGGACCGGTCAAAGGAGTTCCTGACAGCCAGCGACCTGGCCATCGTCCAGATGAGGCGCCTGCTCATTCAGGCTGTGCGCACCGTTTCCGACGGGGGCGACCCTCCCGCTATCACCGACAACTACTACATGGCCAGAGCGGTGGACCGGATGATAGGCATGGACGACAATTGGCTGGAGGTCCTGCTTCCCGAGATCAACCCCTAGTCAAAGGAAGCAGCCGGAGGCAGTAACTGAAGTTTAGTCGGGCATGGACCTGGATACGGTCACTCACGAGTTGGAAGGCCGCCTCGCCGCCATCGGCAGGTAGCAAGGTTGACCTGAACTATGTCTCCTGCCGCGACCTGCTTGATGGGTTGGGGATATGGTCGCCCCCGCGACCCGGACCGCGCAATCCAACCCTTCGTTGGGGCACCCGGCAAGGCGAACCCATCCGGGGAGTTTACCTCAACGAGTCCGAAACGGGCTTAGCCTATTTCACCCTCAACAGCGCTTGCAAGCTGATAGCGAAGGAAGACCTTTGGGCTGATCTTTCTAAAGACCCGGTGCCTTCAGGGGATAAGGCACACCGGGATATCTACCCGAAACGCGGGAGAGAACAGGAAGCCTTGCGTCAGCTGTTCCTGGGAAACGGTTAGGTTGTCCCGCTATCCGCCGGCAGCCCTCAGGTGTACGCCGGGGTCCTTTGCCAGATCAGCATCTTTATAGCCCATGAGCTCCGGACGGCCCCGTCCCAGCATCACCTGGAAGTACACAGGCTCCAAGCTGTCGTTCTGGTAGCCATGAATCACACCCGCCGGGCAGGAGACGGCATCCCAAGGTCCAAGCTTGACATCCACCCGGTCTCCCGATTCATCCTCGAAGAACACACCCAACTGCCCTCGCAGCACAAAAAACACCTCTTCCACCTCGTGGGTGTGGGCAGCGTTCCCCTGCCCCGGCTCCACGTACATTATGCTAAGGGTAAACCCCCTGGGCGGAATGAAGTTGCCATCCCCGTGCTTACCTGAGCCGCCCGCTCCGATGAAGCGGTGCTGGGCACGCTTGTAACCCTCGACGCGAGCATCGGCAAAGGCATCCCAGTCGGGCACCCGGTCTATGTAACGGGCAACATATCGCTCGGCAATCTCATCCAGCGAGAGGTCGGCTACTTCCGGGTCTCTTCGGTGTTGTATCTGGGTCATTTGCGGCCCCCCATGATTAACTCCCGTTCATATTAGCACACAGCCGTTCGTGGACTTCCGCCCTGCCCGACCCTATAATGCTCCCAAATTCAGGTCCCCAAGCTGGAATGACAGGATTAAGGAGGCAGCCGTGACCCTGGACCCGTACCTTTCTTTCGACGGAAACTGCCGGGAGGCTTTCGACTTTTACCGGCAGGTCTTCGGTGGCGAGTTCAGGGCCAACGTGACCTTCGGAGAAGCTCCCCCCGACGTCGTGATACCCCATGGTGAACGAGACCGGATAATGCACGTTTCCCTGCCCATCGGCTCTAGCACCCTCATGGGAAGCGACAGCTGTTCAGCCTTCGGGCCACCTCCCCAATCCGGCAATAACTTCTCCATCTCCATCTCCTCATCCAGCAGAGGAGAGACCGACGATCTGTTTGCCAAGCTGTCCCGGGACGGAGAAGTGGAGATGCCGCCCCAGGACATGTTCTGGGGGGCCTACTTCGGCTCGTGCACAGACAAGTTCGGCATAAGGTGGCAGATAAACTACCAGACCACGCCTTAGTTAACGGCCCAGCCAGGCGCCAAGTCCCGGCTGCAAGGCCCCGCCGCAGGCGCCCCAATGGCGCGGCCTGAAGTTCCTGCTCTACTTGAAGCACTGGCAACGCCAGAGGTAACAGCCGGTGACCCCCGCAACAGCCACAAACAGAGGGTTGATAAACGACCACAACACCAAGCGCACAGAATCCTGGGAAGCTCCAGTCAGGAGGGTCAGGTCGTCAATCCAGTTCCAGAAGAACCAGAGGGTGAGCACCACGGAGAGATAGACCATCAGGTTTGTTTCCAGGTACTCCCGGCTGATGCCTTCGTCTCCCTCCGGGCTGTCAAGGACGCGCTTGCGGTATAAGTGGATAGCCAGTGCGCCCAGCACCGTAACAGCCATCACGATGTTGAGGGCGCCCCACATGTCCTGAATGTCCATGACGTCGTCATAGAAGGGTGTGAACACGAAGTGAAGGGCTATTGCGGTAGCCGAGAGCCAGAAAAGGACCGCAGCAATCTTGACAATGCCAGCCATGGATTATCCCTCCTTCGAAAGATCTGTGAATAGCTCACGCAGCGGATCTTAGACCAGCAGGGGCGCTTCCGTGGATAAATCCCGATTCCTCCGGTTTCGGGTCCGGGCGCCCAGCATAACCTACGGTTACGTCGACGCAGACCCCCATTGCACTCGAACGAACAGCAGGTGGACCGGGACTGCCAACCCGGCAATGATCACGCCCAGCACGATGGTAACGGCGCCAAGGCCAATGGCCAGGTCTGCAACTCCAAATCCCACGATAGCTAAGTTCAGGGCGTTGCGAAGGGCAAGTCCCTTTATGTAAACGTCCCGGTTGGGGTCGTCCCTCTCCATACCCGAATAGGGACCGAACCTCCCGAAGGTGTGGGATTCGATTGCATCCTGCTGGGCCCTGGCGGTGGCCACATCCTCCACAAGCACTCCGGGCAAGCTGGCATCCTTGGCTGTGATCACCTTCTCCTTGCGCAAGGCTTCCCGAATGTCTCCCTTGGCATCGGCCCCCATGAACACAAATATGCTCCCAACTACTATCATCCCGATGCCCAGGAGCACAGCCACGATAACTGCCGCCCAGCTTAGATTTCGCATCGTCATCATCTTATCTTCCCCTTGAATATTGCAAGGCCCCCCAGCTTGTCATCGCTATTCCCATTAGATGATAACCGCCTCAGGTGGGTAGAACAAACAAAGTGTCAGGTCCCATCCAAAGGAAGGACCGTGGGAAAGTGGACCCAGAGAACTGAGGTAGCAGTCTCACAGAGCATTCGACAGCCGGAAGGAGGTCAAGTTTCGTCGGCTGGACTCCGCGGTCCCGTCATACGCGCCTTGATCGCAACGAGCATTGAAATCCAACCCATAACAACGCGCAGCGTGAACTCCATGGCCACCAGGAACAACAGGTAATAGACGACATCTTCGGTGTGGTGCCGGGCCTCTTTCAACACCTCCAGGGATTCCCGGACTGTGAAGAAGGAAGCGTCGATGAGAAATATAGCCAATACTGCAAAGGGAAGTATCTTGGCCAGGTCCCTGGAGAGGTCTTCGTCGTAATACGAGGCTATCCGAATTGCGCCGACTGTTGCAAACGCCATCAGAAGCACTTCAGAGAAGGGCTGCTCTTTCGAGAGGAAAGCCAGGATCAGTGTAAGGACCGCAAACCAGAAGAATCCTATGACCGGAAACAGGATGAGATACTTGCCAATGTACATGATGACATGGAGGAATCCTCTAACGATCTTATGTCGGGACTCCTGGTACCTGGACAGGTCCAGCTGGAACATATCCCTGGCAGCGACAAAACGATAGAATTTGAATATGAAGAGAGCATAGGCGGCCATGCCCAAGAGGTACACGGCGACCGGCGCCAACAGGCTGATGGCATCGTTGATGTTCAGCTCGCGGGGGAGAATATCATTCATATTCATTAGCTATAACTCAGTTAATCGAATGACCGCCGGAGCCTCACCCATGGAGGAGCCGACTCCTCCATGGGGCTTCGGCACTTTACGGCGGTCCCGCGGGGCGATTCCCGGAAGCGCTGCGAGTCTATCCAAGGACCCCATCCGCCGCCTATTCCAGAGAGAGAGGCGGATAGCGGTCCGTCAAGCCCAAGAGCCACGAGTCCGTCCGTACTCTCCACCGTTCTATACCTAGGGCAAAATTGAACAGCCCCCTAGGGTAACTCCCGGTGAACAGGATAGCCCAGAACGCCAGATATACGACGACAAGGGACACCGCCCCCAGGAAGTACAGAATGATCAGATGGGGGATAAGCAGGATCACCTTTGGAATAAATAGCAGTAGCCCCAGCAGGGCCAGCAGCCTCGAAGACGATTCCGGATAGTCGGCTGTGAGCCTGATGGGATGGTCTTCATTCGCACCCAGGCTGAAGGGAGGATACCGGTCCGTGAAGCCGTACAACCACCCATCCACCCGGTAGTTCCATCGACCAACCCCTAGCACGAAGTTGAACAGGCCCTCGGGGTAGCGACCGGCCAGAAGCACCGCCACGTACCCCACGAAGACAACCACCAAGTTCACGATCTCAAGTACGTACAGGACAATGATATGGGGCAGCAGGAGTAACACCTTGGGAAAGATCAGCAGAGCTCCCAGGAGCGCCAGTATCCTGGACGATGATTCGGGATAGTCGGCCTCTAGCCGGACCGGGTAACCTGAACTCTCTTGCATAGCCTTCCCCCTTTGCAGGTGGATAGCAACCTACCGGCCTCGCCGGTTGCCTCTGAGGGTTAAGGTAACCATGCCCGATTTGTATAGTCAAGGCAAAACGGGAGCCATCACGTTGACTTCTGAAATATTGGCTACGAATCCCACCGGTGGAGCCATCCGGTGCCACAACGCTGGCAGACGAATATACTGGTAAAGTAAAAGTATGAATATCCTCGTCCTCAACTGCGGTAGTGCCACGCTGAAATGCCAGCTCATTGACAGCGTCAACGAACGCTGTTTGGCACGAGGTTTGGTGGACGGTGTGGGCCAAGACGCCACCGTGAAGCTTTCAATCGACGGTGAGACTCTATCTGAACAAAGGGATGTGGCCGATCATGGAGAAGCGGCCCGCCTGGTCCTGGACTGGGTCAGGGAGAGGGCCGCCATTCAAGCTGTGGGTCACCGCGTGGTCCATGGCGGAAGCCGGTTCGTACAACCGACACTGCTGAACGAGAAGGTGATCGGCTCCATTGACCAGATGGAGCAGCTGGCGCCGCTTCACAACAGGCCCGCCATCGCGGCCATTATAGCGACCCTGGAGGCCCTTCCCTCTACTCCATCGGTGGCGGTTTTCGATACCGCCTTCCACAACAGCATGCCTCAGAGAGCATCCTCCTACGCCATCCCCTATGAACTGGCCGCCAAACATCAAGTCCGCCGCTACGGGTTTCATGGACTCGCCCATCGCTACATGGCAGAAAGATATTCGACGCTAGCCTCCAGGGAGCTGTCGGATTCCAAGCTTATAACGCTGCAGCTGGGCAACGGCTGCTCAGCGGCGGCAGTGCTGGGAGGCGTGTCCGTGGATACATCCATGGGCCTGACCCCTCTTGAAGGGTTGATGATGGGGACCCGGTCCGGGGATGTGGACCCGGCCCTGCCCGGCCACCTTGCCCGCGGGGAAGGAGTAGATATCGATGAAGTGGAGGGCTGGCTTAACAGGCAGTCCGGCCTTCTGGGGGTTTCCGGCATCTCGTCGGACATGCGCAGCTTACTGGCCCATGAACGCAGGGGAGATGCGCAAGCATCCTTGGCGATAGACATGTTCTGCTACCGCGTGAGGAAGTACATAGGGGCGTACATGACCGCTTTGGAGGGCGCCGAAGCCGTGGTGTTCGGGGGAGGCATCGGGGAGAACTCGCCCGAGGTGAGGGAGCGCATCTGCCGGGGGATGGACTGGTGTGGACTCACCCTGGACCCTCAAAGAAACATGGCGAGCGGCGAGGGATGCATATCCTCGGAAAATGCCTCCGTAAGCGCCTACGTGATCAAAGTCAACGAAGAGCTGATCATCGCAAGGGATACAGCCATGCTGCCTGGGCAGGAAAAGGGGGAGAAGTGACGTCAAGTCATGCAGAAGAAGAGGCGAAGAGGTCCGAACGGGCCTTGCGCTACAGGCGCAACAACCCGGCTGCCAGCAAGTGGATAGCGGGCTATGGGCCCATCCAGCACAGCACCGAGACCCAGGACAGGATATTCGAGCTGATCGACTCCCTGGACCCCCAGGGCACACAAGACGGGGGCACGCACCTGTTTGAACTGTTTCATGCCTTGGACAAGGTAACCTCGGCGTCCATGTGGCTGGTAGCGCACCAGAGCTACGCAAGAAACGTGTACCTGGACGGGCGGGAAATGGACTCAGACGACTTCAAGTCCGCGCCCGAGGGACACATGGGCGGCTCCCTGAATATGGTGCCGGGCTACATGGGATACATGGCGGCAAACACGTTGACCGGACACACCAGGTCCTGGGTCATGGGCCAAGGCCACACGGTGGCGGCAATAGACAGCGTCAACCTGCTCATGGACAACATGACCCCGGCCCATTCCAGCAGGTACTCGCTGAGCGATGAGGGTCTCACTCGCTATTGCAGGGACTTCTATTCCTATGTGCTGGGAAAGGATGGCAGGCAGGACTCTCCACTTGGTAGCCATGTGAACGCTCACACCGCCGGCGCCCTCGTAGAGGGCGGGTACCTGGGCTTTACCCAGCTGCAGTACATACACATGCCTCTGCCGGAAGAACGCCTCGTGGTGTTCCTCAGCGATGGCGCTTTCGAGGAGCAGCGGGGCAGCGACTGGGCGCCCCGTTGGTGGCGGGGTGAAGACAGCGGGCTGGTAGCCCCAATAATGATCAGCAACGGGAGACGTATCGACCAGAGGACCACCATGTCCCAACAGGGAGGGGTCGAGTGGTTCGTGGACCATCTCCGGCTGAACGGCTTCGCTCCCTTCATCTTCGACGGCAGAGACCCGGCGGCCTTCCTATGGGCCATCCTGGAGATGGAAGGCCGCCTAGCAGCATCCGCGGCAGCGGTGAAGGAAGGGCGGGCGCACTATCCTGTGCCCGTGCCTTACGGCATCGCCGTAGCCCCCAAGGGCGCCGGCTTCTACGGCGAGGGAAGCAATTCCGCCCACAACCTTCCCCTGCCCGGGAACCCCCACGCCAGCCCGGAAGCCAGGGAATGCTTCAACCAGAGCGCACGCCGCCTTTGGGTACCTCCATCCGATTTGCAGGAATCCATAGCTAAGCTCAGGCCAGGAGGAACGAGGGAACGGGACCACGCCTTGGCGCACAGAAACGTGACCTTGAGCAACGTTCCTCCCACCGCGCCGAAGACCATACCGGCGGAACGTCGGGATATGTCGCAATGGACCCGGTCCTCTCCCATGGATGCTGTTGACCTCACCTTCGTGGAGACGGTGCAAGCCAACTCGCACCTGAGGCCGAGAGTGGGGAACCCGGACGAGATGAGGTCCAACAGGCTGGTCAAGACCTTGGAAGCCTTGAAGTTTCGCATCATCGAGCCCGAGCCGGGAATCCCTGAGGATGTGGGGGGATCGATCATTACAGCCCTCAATGAAGAAGCCATAGCCTCGGCGGCATTGGCCAACAAGGGTGGAATAAACCTGGTTCACAGCTACGAAGCCTTCGGCGCCAAGATGCATGGCGTGGTGCGCCAGGAGATAACCTTTGCAGACCAGCTCAAGGAAGCGGGGCACCCGGCGATGTGGCTGTCCATTCCCCTCGTGATGACATCCCACACATGGGAAAACGGCAAGAATGAGATCTCCCACCAAGACCCGGCCTTGGCGGAATCGCTGCTGAACGAGCCGTCGGACATTTCCCGGGTGCTGTTTCCCGCCGACTACAACTCCGCCCTAGCAGTGATACGCGGGGTCTTCCAGAGCCACGGGCAGATTTGGACTATGGTGGTGCCAAAGCAACCGGTGATACCCGACCTGTTCACTTGGGAAGAATCGGAGATGCTGCTGGAGCAAGGGGCCGTTACGTTGGACTGGCTCAGCCACCGGCCGGCTCATGCGCAAGTTGTGATAACTGCCATAGGCTCTTACCAGTTAGAAGAGGTGATCCGTGCCTCGGACAGGCTGCGGGAGAGGGACGTTCCCCACTACGTGGTCTATGTGCTGGAGCCGGGGCGATTCCGTATGCCCAGGAACGAGCGGGAGGAGGCCCACCTGGCAAACAATAACCTGGTGGCCGGATGTTACCCGGACTCCGTGCCCGCCAGGGTTTTTGTGACTCACACACGACCCGAGCCGATGCTGGGGGTGCTGCAGCCCCTGAACACAGGGCACAAAAGAACGGCCGCCCTGGGATTCCTGAATCACGGCGGCACCCTGACCATAGAGGGGATGCTGTTCGTCAACCGCAGCACCTGGGCACATGTCCTTCTTGAGATTGCGCGGGTGCTGGAGATGGACAGGGCCATCCTGCTGGACGATGCTGAGTTGGCCGCCCTGCACGGCAGAGCCTCCCCCCACGGAACCATCATCGACTAGGGGCGCTCCGGGCCCTAGCCTTGGGAGCCTCGGCTGTTACAAGCCCACACTCTCGGTCGAAGCTAGGTCGGAGATAGCGGCGTCGATGCGCTCCAGGGTGTTGAGAAGGTACTCCCTGGCCCTTTCGCCTTCGTAATTGCAGTAGCCTCCGGTTATTACCCAGAAGAGGAATATCTCCAGCATGGAGAGCCGGTAGTCATACCAGCATTCCTCGAAGGAGTAGCCTCTTACGCCGCAATCCTCCAGGACGGCGTGGTACTCACGCAGAAGGCCCAGCTCCACCTCTCTGCGCTCCTGTGGAGCCAAGGCCTCGCTGATGAATGTGGCAGCATCGTAGGCCCCACGGCCTTGAACGCAAAACTCCCAGTCGAAGACCACAACATTCTCAGGGGCCGAGGCAGCGGGAAAGAAACAATTGTCCAAGCGATAGTCGCCGTGAACGATCGTTCGGGGAGGCCGCGTCAGCTTAGCCATGATCCCGTGGATTTCTGTGTCCAAACGGTCACCTAGAAGGCGCAACCCTCGTGGCATCCCGTCGCCGGCCTTGTCCAGCAGCGAAGCCCACGCATCGGTGTACATCTCCCGGTAGGCATTTGCTTCGGCCTCCCTCAAGGGCATCCACTCCAAGCCTTCCAGGTGGGGACTATCCCACCAGGCCGCCTGGAACCTGGCAAGCTGTCCTATGCAGCAGCGCGCTTGCTCCAAGGAGCAGCCAGCCACGCTGTTACCCTGCTGGCCCACATTCAGGTCCTCCAGCAGCAGTAGGGTATCCTGGGTGGATGGGTCTACGCCGCTGTAGTAGAAGCGAGGTGGCCGTAGGTGTGCGCCGCCAGTCAACTCCTGGTAGAACCTGACTTCCCGCCGGTTCTGGCCCAGCCGGTCGAAGATGGTCCTGAGCAGAGGGTCCGCAGAAGGGAGTTTTGCCACCACGGTGCGAGGCAGACCGGTGGACTCGCAGTTGTAGTCGAGAGTCAGCCTGTACAGCCGGTTCATGAAACCCTTGCCTTCGGCAATCGCCTCAGCCGAGCATCCGGTTACTGACAGGCCAGCCCGTTCTCGCAGGAAACTAAGGGACCCGGTCAGCCAGCGGGGCGTGATATCGCTCAGGCCTCTGGGTATCCCGAGGTCATTCATCCGATAGACACAGCTTTCCCATCAAAGACTGTAGGCGGGAGTTCCAATTTCTCACCCTTCTTTCCGTGCGAAAAGAACGCAATGGTCCATCGGTTTCGGGTCCTTGAAGTACATGATCCCTCCCAGGGAATCTCCCTCTTCCGGGACAACACCCAAGGCCAGTTCTTTCAAGACTCCAAGCATATCGTCAACGTCATATAGCTGGAACATCCTGTCCGCGCCATAGTCCCTATCATGGACTGTCACGATTCCGTCCCCGTTCTTGAACATCAGCTGGAGGAGGCCTCCCTGCTTCAGTACCCTGGCCAGCTCCGGCAAGGTTGTTCCCATGGCGATGCTCGGCTCTATGTGCTGGATCACCGCATTGCACAGGACGAAGTCGAAATAGTTGTCAGGGTAATCGAGAGGCTCCCGTAGGTCGGCGACGGAGACCCTTGAGGCTATCTCGGGGTGAAGGCGTCGCGCCTCCTCGATATTCTCGGCAACGGCATCCACCCCGTAGATGTCGTATCCACCCTGCCAGTAGAAGAAGACGTCCCGGGCCCCCGACCCGCAGCCCGCGTCCAACCCCCGGACCCCCTTCGGCACCAACCCCTGTAGGCGCTTGATCAGGTCCATGTCCCCTGTGAGTCCCGGATGGGACACATCTGTATAGACCGACTGGATGAAATTGTGGCTCACCTCGGCGTAGCGCTGGGCATGATGCCTGTAGAAAGACTCTGAGAAGTCCGGGCTCTTATTCATTTCAGGACCACCTCACAAGGGATCTCGTCCAACACAGTCCTAAATCCGCAGGTCCAGGCGAGGTGAAACCAGCCGCTCTGGCACTTTGGTCTCCCGCATGAACCGGACTAGAAGCTGATGCATCTCCCTGGCCATCTCTTTATGGCCCCCGATCACGTTATACAGCTGCGCCGGGTCTGACGAAAGACGGTAGAACTCCGACACGTTCTCTTCGGGGCTGTACAAAAGGCTCCACTCTTCGGACGTAACGGTAGTTACGGGGTAGTCCGAGAGAGGGCGCAGCAAGTTGTCCACCGAATGGACGGGATCACCCGGATTGGCGAAAGGGATGCTGCTGATAACAAACTCCCTGCCGCGGATTGAACCATCCTGCATAGCCGTGACGAGGGACCTGCCCTGCACAAAGTCAGGGATGTCTATCCCCAGCAGCTCCAGCACCGTAGGCATGACATCGACCGCAGAGGTCATACCCCCGTAGCTTCCGGGAGCCCGCCCCGGCGCCTGGATCAATAGCGGAATATGTACAAGCTCCTCGAAAAGGGGGGAATAGGTCCAGGTCGAGCCTTGTTCGCCGTATGGTTGAAGCGTTCCGTCCGGCGACTTGCCCGTGCTCATCTTGCCGAACAAGCCACCGTGCTCGCCAAAGTAGAAGCCATGATCTGAGGTGAATATAATGGCGGTCTTGTCCAGCAGGCCCATGTTCTCGACAGACTTCAGCAGAAAGCCCAGCCAGGTGTCCACCATGGTGACCTCGCCGCAGTAGGTGGCATGCGCCTTCCTTAGCTTCGTTTCCTTATACCCCGGCACGTCACGCCAATTGCCATACACGGGAAGCACCAGCTCGCCATCGTAATCCGGCCAGTAGAGCTCGGTATAGTAGGGAGGGGCATCCCAAGGCTCATGTGGGTCCCAGGTATCCACGTACAGGAAGAAGTCCTCCTTGTAGTGGCGTTGCAGCCACTGGATCGCCGTCATGAAGGTGCGTGGTGCGTTCCGGTCCGATTCGTAGCGCCAAGCCTCTCGAACGTCCAGGGACTCATGATGGTAGCCCGCCCCGGGCACCAGGGACCAGAGGGTGTCCTGCCCCCGGTTCATGAAGAAGGACTGAAACCCCCTGTCATAGTTCATCCCGTCCCTTAGGTAGTAGGGCGTGTCCACCACACCTGCGGTGTGGAGACCCTGGCCGGCCAATATCTCCGCCAGGGTAGTTACGTTCTTGGGCAGCGGTTCCCAGCCCATGAAGGACATTGTCCAACGCCCTGTCTGGTGGTCGGCCCTGGTGGGCATGGTGGGGAATCCGCCGGAGTAGTGCCGGTCGAACCGGACCGCCTTCGCCGCTAAGACATCCAGGGAAGGTGTCCTGATCGCTGGATTTCCGTAAGCGCCTATATGGTCTCGGCGAAAGGTATCCGCAACAATCCAGATGACGTTCATCATTTACACTCCTGCGAACGTGCCGGTAAGTGTGTATATCACAAAGGGGAACGCTCTGGAAAGGGCCTGACCTTATTCCCGGAAGGTTGTCTGCTCCAAACTGGTCCCTAGCAAAAGGGCGCCCGTCATCGGAATGTATCCGAGTATGGGACCTGCATATGAGCGAGGAAGAACACGAAGAGCGCAACTCTACGCGCGTGAATTGACTCTGTCAAATCGTTTCACGACATCTTCGGAGGGCGGCGAGGTGAGCATCGTCACTACGACTGCAGCAAGTATCGACGCAGCGAAGCCGGCAGCGGTGGCCACCGCCATGTGGAACATCCCCCATGGACCTCCCGAGCTGAATTGCCACATGGTAACGGCTCCCGCGCCCGCGACGATGGCGGCCAGCGCTCCCCAAAGGTTGAATCGACGCCAGTAGATGGCTAGAATGGTGGCGGGTCCGAAGGCCGCTCCCATACCTCCCCAAGCATATCCCACAAGATCGGCTACAGAGTCCGGCGCGATGATGGCAGACGCCCCTGCGGTCCCCCCGATCACCAGCAGGAGAACTCGACCGAGCCATACCCTGCCTGAAGCAGCAAAAAGGCGCACTCCTTGCAGACGCCGGGCAATTCTATTCATCAGGGGAAGGTCATCGGTGGCGATGGCGGACCCGAGCAGCAGCTGGGAGTCCGCAGTGCTCATGATAGCTGCAACCACATAAGGTTTTCATGAGGGCTCTGTCTGACAGAATATAGTCTTCCAAATGTAAAGACTAAGCGCAGGGACCAACATGGTTGGGCGGAATAGCAATCCTCAATATACCGTTCGCCAGTAACCGCGGTTGACGTTTGCGCATGGAAGGACACAATGTGTTCATCCCAACAGAGGAAGGTTTTTTAAGAACTCACCATACAATCAACCGCCACGAGTTCCGGTGGCTCCATCAGCCCAAGCACTGACCATCCAAGGCCACGTCTACTCGGTCTCGCGGAGAATCGATCTCCGAATGCCAACGTTGCCCAAGTAAGCACCTTTCGAGATATACTTTACGGACCGCCTCCTCAGAACCGAAGATCTCCTTGTCTCGCTCCATGGCCCTTCTGACAGATGTTTCATCGTTGATTTCAATCCAGATTGAGTAATCCCAGAGGTCCGACAGATCTCTCCTCAGTAAGAAAACTCCCTCGACCAGGATGACATGAGTTGAGGATGATTTGTTAGTCATTGCACCTCTAACCTCACGGCGTACTCTGGATCTCAATGCCCGATAATTGAAGCCCCTTTCATAGTAGTTCCATCCCTCAGAAGGGCCTCCTCCTCGTTCAACCCTGGGAATGAGGTAGTCGTCGATTGATACGATGCGAACGTCTACTCCAGAAGCCCTTAGTCGAGTCTCAAATTCTGCAGCTAGTGTCGTCTTCCCAGCGCAGTCCGCCCCTGTAATGGCTACCACAAGTGGAGGGGCTGAGCTTAGACGGCACCGACTCAGTAGCTCACGAAATATTGGTTCGATTGAAGCAGTTCCACCTTCGAAACGTGGTGAGGACATGAAGGTCATTCGCAATCCACAACAGTCACTAGAGGCTTTGCGTGCATCTCTCCAAACTCCGCAGCCATGTGGTCCTGTGTCGGTGTCCAGCGAAAATGTCCGCTTAATGGGTCAGCGATAATGTCCATCAAGATCAGCAGTTAGGCCTGTGGCTCAAAGCTTGGGGTCCGATACCTCTGTGTTTCCCCTTTGGGGACCTCTCCATCATCCTCTCTGTAGATTAGCTCCCCTCTTCCCTTGGGATATAGTAAGGGTGAAGGTGAAAGGCATGCCTCGAAGAATACATTCCTGTCTGTAAAGGGTTGGAAAGGGTCGGATTCCGGCTTCCCAAAGAGCGACTAAGACTGTCCTAAAGGTGTGCCACTCCTGGGTCTCTCCTGGTCTGGGCAGTTCCTCTATAGTTGTACCATCCGACGTGTCGGGTCCTCAAGAAGCCAGGAATGCCCCGCGGCCAGCCAGATGTGGGCCCCTGGGCATAATGCCTCCAACCTCTGCTGAAGGTGCTTGACCCCCAGTTTAGGGCCAGTCTACAGTGTCGCCGTCGTAATTCTAGATGGCTGCTGCTGCCAGTTTGCGCGGCCATTTTGGACCTTGACCAACAGGCCAGCGAAACTGAGCAGCCAACACCGTTTGACTGATCGAAGGAGTCTATATTGAAGAAACTACTTTGTTTGCTAGCGGCAGTTTCCTTGGCGGCGGTGGCCCTGGCAGTCTGCGGCGGCGACCCTGAGCCAACGGCAACCCCCGAACCGCCACCTCCCACACCTACGGCCACCGCTACTGCAGTCCCGACTCCCATCCCCACCTCTAACCTCACGGACGTCATCAGCCCCGATGCGGATGTTCCCAGTCAGGGCTCCCTCTCCCCGGAGTGCCCTCGCGACGGGACCCTCGACAGCGCCGCTGCAATTGCAACATGCAGTATCTTCGCGGCGCAGCAGGTGGAGAGCTTCTCCTTCGGCGCAACGATGGACCTGCTGGCCCTCTTACCCGCAGGGGAGGAAGGAGGCAACGAGGGTTCCATACGGCTGAACGGGTCTATTGTGCGGCCCGACAGGCTCCAATACCGGATCAGTCTGGGACCCGAGTCCACGGGGCTTTATATCAGTGGAATCACCATCGGCAGCGACACCTACGTCCAGGACCCCGAATCCGGCTTGTGGTTCAAAGGCACTCCTGCGGACGACGACCTGCTTTTTTCCCTGCAGCTGGTCGGAATGCTTATGCTCCCGGCCGACCCTTCCGTATCTCAGAACAGCAGTGTCGAGCTTGACGACGACTCTATGTCTTACATCATCGTCTCGGGCCAGCCCACTCAAGGGGGTGAGGCCGGGTTCCCATCATTTCAGTATGTGACCGTGACCAGGGTTGTGGGGTTCGGCGACTTCCTGACCAGGGAGGTCAGAGTCTCTTCAGAAGGCTGGGGCGGCAGCCTGCTGGACTTGATTATCATCAGTTACCAAGGCTATAACGAGGCCGTCGCTATCGAGCCGCCCGTCGATTATATTCCCCTTCCCGATGAGGCGATGGACGGCTGGCCACCGTAAGCTTCCGCTGTTGTGGGGCTGCGTTGACACCAAGCAGCGCCATCTACGGACAGTGGTCGATATTCCCATCAGGGCCATTGGGAGCTTGGCAAAACCCGGCGCCATTCCTCGATATTCCACAATTCGCTGTCCCAGCCGTTGATCTGGATGCCCTGCAAGGTGTTCAGGTGGGCTGATACGAATCCCCGGTTGACCAGTGGGATTTCGTAGTAGCTCTGTACATGGATGTCGTTAAGCCTCTTGATCAGCTCCACCCGCTCCGCCCCAGCGGCCGTCTCGGCCAGCAGCGCATATGCCTCTTCATACTTGGGGTTGCAGGAACGGGCAGTGTTGGAGCCTGCCCAGTTGCCTTCACTGGTAGGAATGTGCTCACAGAGGGAACCCGACAGGTACTGCTGCGGGTCTATGTCCGGCCCGGAAGCGTACATCTGAACATCCGCAAAGAACCTGCGCAGCGAAGCCTCCTTGTCCGCAACCGGGTCCCCGCCGAAGAACACCCCCGCGTCATGGTCTATCAGCTTGGTCTCGATGCCTATCTGCATCCACCAGTCGCGGACAAGCTTCTGAGTCTCTTGGCGGATGGCGTTGGTCGATGTCTGGAATGTGATGCGCAGGGACACCCCGTTGTATTCGCGCACACCATCGCCGTCCGTATCCAGGACGCCGTTGTCGTCCAACAGCATGTTCGCCCCGTCAATGTCCTGGGTCAGGCAGGAGTCGTTTGCGTCGGACACGTAGACGGGCGGCCCGGTTACGACGTTGCAGGTGGGCTCGCCGGCAACTCCGTAAAGCTCCCCTGAGACCACCCCCCGGTCGATTGCCATGGACATCGCTTGGGTAATGGGTGAGAAAGTCAGGAAGGGATGGGGATTCATGCCTTCCAGGTATTCGGAGCGGTCATCGCCCAGTGACACATCGGGATTAGTCTGGTTGACCACGATGCGCTCAACCAAGCTGGAGAAGGCGGTAACCACCTTGCCATGCCCGGCGGACTCCATCTCCGCCAGGACAGCCGGGTCCACCTGCAGGTTCCATGCGTAGTCAGCCTCGCCTGTCTCCATGACAGACCGGGCCGCTGTTATGGCATCCCCGCCGCCCTTGATGGCCACCTGGTCGAAGTAGGGAGTCGGCCCCCTGTAGAAGGGGTTGCGCTCGTAAACGGCCTCCTCGTTCGTCTTGAATCCGGTGATGCGATAGGGCCCCGTGCCCAAGGGCGAGTTGTTCTCAGCTTGGCAGCCCGACGCTGCCGTGCCCATGCAATTGCCAAACTGGGCCCGGCTGATGATGGGCGAACCGGTACTGACGAACGCCGTGTAAGGGTAGGGCGTAGGCGCATCGAAGGTTACCCTGATGGTGAGGTCGTCAACGCTTTCCACTGCCGAAATACCGTCAAAGGAACTCTCGGCTGTGCAGCCGGTGTTCACGTTCGAGCAGTACTGCCAGGTGAACACCACGTCCTCGGCTGTCACTTCGCTGCCGTCGGACCAGAGCAGCCCTTCTTTCAGCTTCCATGTGATGGACATGAGGTCCTGGGAGACCCCGCCGTTTTCGAGGGTCGGTATCTCCACCGCGAGGGCTGGGACAAGGTCGCCATTCGGACTGTACTTGGCAAGGGGTTCCAGGGTCACCGCGCCCGCGTCCCGGTCCTTGTACCCGGAGGACAGGTACGGGCCGGGAAGGGATGGGGCCTGCCAGTAGAGCAGGGTCAACACCTTTTCCTCCATGGGCGCCTGTTCGGTAGTTGGAGAGGGGACCTGCTCGGGCGTTGCCGTCTCCTCAGGAGAGCCGTTGCAAGCAGCCAGTATGACCAAGGCAGCTAGGCCGATAGCGAGTCTAAGAAATGAATACATCGTGCGTTGCCAAGGAGTCCTTTCGCGAAGATGCACTATTGTCAGCGTTGCCCAGTGTCCATTGTAAGCCTCTCACTGGGTCTGCTAAAAGCCAATCGAACTATTAGAAGCCGTGCCATCCGGGGAGGGCGGCTGCCTGTCGGACCCAGTCCACCATCTGCTCGTCGTCCAGCCCTCCCTCATAGATGTCCACCCATCGGGAGTCCGGGTCCTTGCCTCCGGCCGGGGGGACGGGACTCAGGGATGCGCCGTTCAGGAAGGTGATCTTTACGTATCGGGTGAAGACATGGTAGCTGGCAAACCAGCCCATGCCCTCGACCCCATAGCAGGGAGAGTTCCAACGCACCGCCTTCTTCACGCCAGGGACGGCGCCCACGATCAGGTCGTCCAAGCGCCTGCCAATATCCTTCCTCCAACCGGGCATAGCGGCGAGGTAGGCCTGCACCGGGGCATCGCCGTCGCCCTTCGGGATTTGCGGATTGCCTCTCGAAAGGATCACCACCCCATCGCTGTTAGGTTTAGGGCCGGTCTTCTTAGAAGCCTTTCCTGATATCTTCGCCATCCTCCTCAACTGCGCCATAAGTCCGCCACGCGTCCGCATACGAAAGGCAGTGCAAGGGTGAAAAGAACGACCACTCTCTTTCAACTCACTCGGAAACACGGGGCCCGGCGCTCCGGGGAGGCGGCGTCAATCATTCTTCCCTTCGCCCGACAAGCCCATCAGCAGTATGCCTCTGTCGATTTCACCCAGCAGGCTGCCGTTATCGCCGATCACCGCGATAGGATGCTCGGTTTGGGCCGCCATCGGGACGACATCCTCGATATAGGCGTCGGGATCGGTGGCCATCGCTGGGATAACCTGTGCCTCTTCCAGCGACTCTTTTCCCTGGGAGAGCAAGGCCTTGGATTCGTCCGCCGTCAGGATACCTTTGAGGGTGAAATCGTGTGCGATCAGAAACAATGCATCAAGGCCGTGCTCATCCATCGCGTGCAGCGCAACACGAGGACCTTGTCGTTCATACATGACGACACTGGGCTCCCGCATAATGACCTTCGCCTGGATGACCTTCGCCCGCGATACGTCCCGCACGAAATCGGTCACATAGGCATCTGACGGCAGCGTAACGACCTCCTCAGGCGAACCCTCTTGGATGATTTCTCCGTCCCGCATGACTGCCACGCGATCTCCCAGCTTCAGCGCTTCATTCAGGTCATGGGTGATGAAAACGATGGTCTTGTGCAGCTCAGTCTGCAAAGAGATGAGCTCGTCCTGCATCTCCCTCCTTATGAGAGGATCGAGGCCGCTGAAAGGCTCGTCCATGAGCAACACATCGGAATTGGCCGCCAGTGCCCTCGCGAGACCCACGCGTTGCTGCATCCCGCCGCTCATCTTCCGGGGATAGTTGTGCTCCCAGCCCTTAAGCCCCACGGCCTCGATAGCCTTCTTCGCGGCATCGTACCTGGGCTCCTTGTCGAGCCCCTTCACTTCCAGGCAATACGCCACGTTTTCGATGACGTTGCGATGTGGAAGAAGCCCGTAGTGCTGGAAAACCATGGCGACTCTGCTGCGCCGGAACTCTCCCAACTCCTTGGGAGAGAATGCCTGGATATCCACGCCGTCGAAATAGATCCGTCCCGCGGTGGCGTCAGTGAGCCTGATAAGGCTGCGCACAAGAGTGGACTTACCGCTGCCAGATAGGCCCATGATAACGAAGACCTGTCCCGCGTCCACGCTGAATGAGACGTCTTGAAGCACAACTACGAGGCCCAGTTCTTGGCGTATCTCCTCACGGGTCATCGAGGCATACTCCGACTTCAAAGCGGCCTCCGGGTTCTTCCCGAACACCTTCCAGACATTCTTGACCTCTATCTGGGATTCACGTTGACTTATCTTGGACATCTCCCGCTCGAGACTCAACTCCAGTCCGGGTGCCAGCAGAAGGTCGGGCACCTACGTTCGTGGTGCCGCCTGCCTCCCAGAGTGTCCCACCAAGCTGGACAAAATCAAGGCATTTTAGCTGGGAGAGTGTACTCTTAAGAACGAGGCTTCCCGGCCTTGAATAGAGCAATCTAACAACGGCCCACGGAGGCATCGCCGTCCCCCTTAGGGATTTGCTGATTGCCTTCGGAGGGGAGCACCACCCCCTCGCTGTTGGGCTTAAGGCCGGTCTTTTCCCGGCCGTTGTTCGGCTTCCGGGGCGTTCTTTCCCCCTTGAGGCTCACTCCAGTGCTTCCGGGTCGGCGCGCCCACCCCCATCTCTCTATGCCTGGGGCGCTCGCTCAAATGGTCACAGTCTTTCTCGCAGTTCCGAGACGCTCGCCTCAATACTCCGTCCCGCTGTATCTATGACGATATTGGCCTGTCAGGGTTCATACTCGCGGTCTCGCACCTGCTGCCACGTAGGCAATTGGTGCCCAGCGATGTCAGCAGCCCGCGACTCGACCCTGTGCCGGTGCTCCGCTTCGTCGGAACAGACGATCTCAATCTCAGCGTACCGCTCGCCTGCCTGCTTAGCGACGCCCCGCCAAGCGGCCCGAGTCGCCTCCACCGGGTTCACCGAATCGGCTATGACGGTCAGGCCCAGTCTCAAATTATCCCCAGCGATCGCATAAGCGACGAGATACCCTTCCGGTCCCGATATAGTCACCGCTGAGGTGCGCATCGCCTGTTCGATGGAATCTATTCGCAGATGAACAGCCCCAATGGCCAGCGCCAATCCCGCCGCAATTTCTGTTTTGCCTACCCCAGGGAGACCTCCCAGGATCAACAACATCAGACCAACCTATACACCCGACTGGAATTCCAAGTGGCAGCCCCTTCTCCCACACCTAAATCGACCGCCCACGAGCACCTAGGTTTGCATTGCCTTACGTCGGGCATTTAACAGCTTGGCAGACCGGGACTGATCGTACTGGGAAAGTTTCCCTGAATGATTCTAAGCGCATTGCATTGGTAGGGCCAACCGCTGGGCCCTGGCCTCTGCGGCGAGGGCAGTGTGATATAGTTGCAGGTAGGCGATGCTTACTTGCAATCTGGCACGAGTCGTCTTGTTTAGATTCGCGTCAGTCCTTCTATTTGCAGCCTTAGCGGCCTGTTCCGGCGCTGCCGATGACCCGCAGGGCGGGACCCGCCCTGCAACCCCTGAAGTGACAGCTACCCTCGCCACCTCTCCATCTCCACAACCCACACCCACGGCCTTTCCTGCCACGTCGACCCATACCCCGGCCCCTGTACAAGAACAAATGGTGCGGCTGCCCGACGACGAGGGTCCCCATTTCACTGACCTGGAGTGGTGGTACTTCAACGGCCACCTGGCAGCCGAGGACGGCCAGGAATTCAGCTACCACTTCGTCACCTTCCAGTCTGTGCTGCCCTCGGGCCTGACAACCCGCTTGGCGCAGCTGAGCTGGGCAGATCACCTCAATGGACTGCACCTCATTGAAGAGAATGCTGAGCTGCCTGTCCCGGAGGAGTCGCTGGGGGAGTTCGACGTGCCCGTTGCCGACTGGGAGATGAGCGGCAACGGCGAGAACTATGGTCTCAGCTTCGGAATTGGAGACTATAGCGTTGACCTCAAAGCGGTCTCCCGAAAACCCGCAGTGCTGCACAACAGCACCGGCCTTGTGGACCTGGGAATAGCGGGCAAGACCTATTACTACTCGCGCACCCGCCTGGAGACCTCAGGCACAGTGACCATCGCCGGGGTCGCCCACCCGGTAACAGGAACGTCCTGGATGGACCACCAGTGGGGCGACTTTACGACCATGGGAATCGGCTGGGATTGGCTCAGCCTGAACCTTGACGATGGCTCCGACTTGACGATTTCGGTCGTATGGGAACAGGACGGGCGGGAGCCCATCGACTCCTACGGCACCTACGTACCGGCCGGCTCGCCTCCAGTGCACCTGCCCGGCAGCGAAATCTCCCTGCAGCCTACGGGGACCTGGACCAGCGCCGATACCGGAGGGGTTTACCCCATGAACTGGGAGCTTCGGGTTGACTCACTGGGGCTCGACCTGGCGCTGACTCCCACGATAGAGGAAGCCGAATTCGCCCTTAGCGCTTTTGTCCCGATAATATATTGGGAGGGATCCGTCTCAGCGATGGGCACCAAGGATGGCGGGCCCGTAGCGGGCCGAGGGTTTGTGGAGATGGTAGGTTACGCCCCCACACCCGAAATCCAAGCTACCCTGCCTGCCCAACCCTGACCCCGCGGCGAATCCTGATCCGATCCCTCCGATCAGCAAACGACGTGCATAGGATTTCATCTTCCAGGCCTGAAAAATGGGGGCCATGCTTTATGGGGCCCGGGCTGCTCCCTGAAGGGAACACCTACCCCCCGCTGGGCTTCCCCTCAGTGGCCTTGGCATCTTCTTCCTGGTAGCTGGGATATACTTCCCACATGGACACGCTATCCTTGGGACTGGTCCTGCTCTCTGCCCTTTGCCACTCGGCGTGGAACCTGCTGCTAAAACGTGCAGGCAACCAGGAGGTTTTTGCCTGGGTCTTTCTGGTAGTCGGCAGCGTAATCCTGGCCCCCTTAGGTGCCATCCTATTCTGGTTCAATCCGGTTGCGCCGCTTGGTTACGGGTTAGCCCTCGCAACCATAGCAGCGCACATCGCCTACTTCATCCTGCTGGGCCGGGCTTATTCCCAGGGCGACCTGTCCCTGGTCTATCCCGTAGCCCGGGGCATAGGCCCTATGCTGGTGCCGGTCCTGGCAGTACTGACCTTGCAGGAGCAGGTTGCCTTGCCTGCAGTGGTTGGCATCGTCCTCATCATTGCAGGCATATTCGTCGTTTCATGGTGGGGACGTTTCCGGGAGATTCTCGCGCAGCCTTCAGCCCTGATCCGGGATAAAGGTATCCGTTACGCAGTACTAACTGGACTGGCCATCACCTCATATTCCCTGGTGGACAAGGTCGGGGTGGACCATGTCCAACCCTTTTTGTATATGTACTTCATCACACTAGGCCCCGCCATCGGTCTTGCCCCTTACATCTCACTTAGATACGGGATGTCTGCGGCCAGGCAGGAATGGCAGAAGAGCCCCTGGTCAATCCTGGCAGCGAGCTTGCTGACATTTCTCGCCTACGGCATGGTGCTGACTGCCTTCTCCCTGTCCCAGGTCAGCTACATAGCCCCCGCACGCGAGGTCGGCATAGTCCTCGGCGTCCTCCTGGGGGTCTTCGTTCTTAAGGAGCGATTTGGCCAGGGCCGGCTGCTGGGGTCCACGCTTATCGTCGCCGGCCTGACCTCCATTGCTCTGTCCCCTTAGAGGTAAACCCTGGGTGAGGTGCTTATCGGTCGATAGATCCGCTTTCTGCGCAGTCGTCCATTGGCAGCATGTTAGGTCATGCTGGACTCCGGCTTCGTGGCGCCTGTAGATTGAATACTCTATCTGTATGTGTAGGCCGTCAGGGATTCGAACCCTGGACACCCGGATTAAAAGTCCGGTGCTCTGACCAACTGAGCTAACGGCCCTCGATACCCTCCAGGATGGAGGGCGACGCGGCCTAGAGGCTGCGCCTTCACCCTATGATACACTATCGACACCCCGTCAACGCTATATCTAATAGATGTAAGGTAGTCGCACATGGTTGAGACTTCAGACCTCCTCGAGCAATTGCAGGATGCCCTTCCCGACCTGTCCCGCCCAGTGGCCCCTCCTGGCTTGGACGGCAGCGTGGACATCATCAGGGACAGCTTCGGCATCCCCCACATCCGCGCCGGTTCCACCAAGGATGCCTTCTTCGCCCAGGGGTTCGCAACCGCCCAGGACCGCCTATGGCACATGGAGTACGACCGTCGCCGCGCCTATGGCCGGTGGGCGGAAGTGGCCGGCCCCGCTGCCCTGGAACAGGATGTGCTGATGCGCCGTCTCCGGCTGGAGCACAGCGCCAAGCTGGACTACGAGGCAGCGCTGCCGGAGACCCGGGCTATGCTGGACAGCTACGCCGCCGGGGTGAACGCTTTCATCCAATCGACCGCCCGCCTACCCATCGAGTTCACCTTGACGGGAACAAAGCCCCAGCAGTGGCAGCCCTGGGACGGACTGGCTGTGTTCAAGGTGCGCCACGTATTGATGGGGGTCTTCGAGGCTAAGCTGTGGCGGGCCCGACTGGTGCAGGTGCTGGGAGCAGAGGCCACATCCAAGCTGTTCCCTGGCTATGAGCAGGGCGATCTCCTCATAGTTCCACCTGGGCTGCGTTTCGACGGCCCCGTGGAAGATGCCTTGGCGGACCTGGACAATTGCCTCGGGGCCATCGAGGGTCTCGCCTCCACGGAGGCAGGCAGCAACAACTGGGCACTGGATGGCAGCCGCACCGCCTCCGGCAAGCCCCTCGTAGGCGGCGACCCCCACAGAGCGCTGGAGGTGCCCAACGTTTACTACCAGAACCACCTGTCCTGCCCCGACTTCGATGTTATCGGCCTGTCCTTCCCAGGACTGCCGGGCTTCCCCCACTTCGGCCACAACCGCCACGTATGCTGGTGCGTCACCCATGCCAACGCCGACTACCAGGACCTGTTCGTCGAGCAGTTCCATCCCGATGACCCCACACGCTACCTGTACCAGGACACCTGGAGGCAAGCCGACGTCGTCCGCGAGACCATTCATGTGAAGGGCAGCCAGCCCGTCGAGATAGAAGCTGCGGCTACTCATCACGGGCCGATCATCGGTGGAGACCCCCACAAGGGGTATGGGCTGGCCCTCAAGTACACAGCTATCGAGCAGCCCAACACATGGGCCGACTGCCTGCTCCAAATGCTGCGGGGAGACTCGGCAGACGCCATGGATGAGGCGATGCGCTTATGGGTGGACCCGGTAAACAGCTTCGTCTTTGCCGACATTCAAGGCAATATCCGCTACCTCATGCGGGGTAAGGTCCCCCAGAGGTCCAGCGCGAATCGCTGGCTGCCTGTCCCCGGCTGGACGGGGGAGCACGAATGGGAGGACTGCATCCCCTTTGAGGAGCTGCCCCGCACCAAGAGTCCTGACACCAGCTACGTAGTAACTGCAAACAACCGGATAGCCGGGTCCGACTATCCCTACTACATCGCCTTCGACTACGCTCCGGGATTCCGGGCAGAGCGCATCACCTCTCGCCTGGAGAAGCTGGGGAACGACGCGGCGGCTGAAGTTGCGCCGTCCATCCACGCGGAACGCACATCCATACCTGCTACGGACTACCTGCGCGTCCTGGCGGATGTCGTGCCTCTCGACAGTATCTCCACTCAAGCCATGGAACACCTGGCCTCGTGGGACGGAAGCATGGAGCGGGATGGATCGGCCCCGATGATCTATAGTGCCTTCCAGGTGGCGCTGGTAAAGCGAATGGTGGGATTCATATTCGGGCCTCTCCGAGAGGAAGCCCTTTCGGACACAGGGCGTGGGGGCGCCGGGCACGTGGCGCGCCTGCGAGCCAGGTTTGCGAAGATGGCCCTCGCCAATGATCGCTCCCTGCTTCCCGAAGAGGTGGAATGGCGGGACATCCTGGCGGAAGCCCTCAGGGATGGGTGCGCCTACCTGGAAGACGCGCTGGGCCCCGGCCCGGCTCTTTGGAAATGGGGCGCCCTTCATAAGACCGCGCCTACCCATCCCTTATCAGTCAGCTTCCCGGAGCATGCCCCCGCGCTGAATCCCCCCTCCTACCCTATGGGGGGCGACGGCGACACACCTCAAGCGGCCAGCTATTCCATGGGACAGCCCTTCTATATCACAAGCACATCGGTAGCAAGGTACGTGTTCGATATGGCGGATTGGGGCAGGTCGGCGTGGGTGGTGCCCCTGGGCGGCTCCGGCCATCCCGGCAGCCCTCACTACGCAGACCAAGCCCCCCTGTGGGCTGACGTCCGGATGGCGCCCATGCTATACGACTGGGACGAAATCGGCAGGAACTCGGAGACCTCCCAGACCCTGTTTCCCTTAGAAAACTAGTCCCGGGGGTTCGCTATCTTCCCCGTCAGCGCGCTCCGCACCAGGTTGAGGGCATTGAGGGTTAGCCTTCTCCGGTCCGGCAGACTTCTGCCTGCATAGCTGTAAGTGCGTTCCCCAAGGACGTTTTCGCCCCTGATAGCCCCATGGATGGCAAGGTAGCTTGTGCCCCAGGCCAGGTTCTCCGCAGGTTTCTCGTCGCCGGGTACTCCGTGCACCGCCAAGCCAATATGAGCCCCGGTGCGCTCCTTCACTCTGCGAGCCAAATCAGCCGTCAGCCGGGCATGATCATCATTCTGCGCGTAAGAGTCTTGGGATGAAGGGGCGCCCTGTGACAGAAGCGAGTCGGTGGAACCGGTGGAACCCCCGACAACCCCTCCGAGGAAACACTCCAGCGATGCCCTCTGAAGGTTCTCGGCAACCATCCCGCCCGTGATATCTTCATAGGCAGCGATGGAAAGGGCCTCCCTCTCCAGCAGCTCTCCAACTACGCTCTCCATCGTCTGGCCGTCGGCGCCAAACACATGGTCTCCCAGAAGGCCCCGCACTTCCGCCTCCACTGGATCGATCAAGGCTTGGATTCCCTCGAGCGTCGCCGATTTGGCCGCGATGCGCACATCCACCTGGCCGGGATGGGCCAGCACCCCCACGGTCGGGTTGCCTGAATTAGCGATCAGGTAGCCAATGCGGGCATCCACGCTGCTCTCCCCCAGGTCAGCCACCTTCAGCACCCGGTAGGCGATGGTCTCGGAGATGCCGAACTTGCGTCCCAAGTAGGGCACCAGCTCGTTGTCGAACAGCCATTTCAGCTCCACCGGGACTCCCGGCAGGGACATGATCACACCCCGGGGGTCTTCCACAATGAAGGATGGGGCTGTGCCGTTCGGGTTCTCTACTGGGATGGCTCCTTCAGGAATATACGCCTGCTTCTCGTTGTTGGCGGTCAGGATCAGGCCCCTTCGCTGGAACCGCTGCCTGATCTGCTGGAGCAGATCGGGGTCCATGACCAGCTCGCGGCCTGTTACCTGGGCGACTACCTCCCTGGTCAGATCATCCTGGGTAGGCCCCAAGCCCCCGCCGGTAATCACCAGGTCCGCTCTTTCCAGGGCACGGGTGAGGACCTCTTCCATTCGCTGGGGGTTGTCGCCAACTGTGCTCTTGTAGTACAGGTTGATACCCAGGTCCGCAAGCCGCTGGGCCATCCAGGTTGCGTTAGTGTCAACGATCTGGCCCAAGAGGAGCTCGGAGCCCACGGAAACGATCTCGGCATTCATGAAATGACCTTCACCCTTCAACATAAGTCCCCTTCTGTGCCGGGGACTGGGGCATTATACTCCGAAGGGCGGAACGTCTAAAGCGAAGCGGCCGCCATATGACCCGGCGATGCCGATAGTTGGAGAAGAGCGATGGCAGACATGGCAGACAATAAAGTAATGGGGAGCTACGTTCTCGTGGTGCTGGAGGAGCTGGGCCGGCAGCCTGCGGTGTCCTTTATGGAAGACAAGGTGGCGGCGGCAATCCGAGGAATAGCATCCCGCATTGGTCTACCTGTACATAGCGACGCCTTTGGAAACCAGTGGGTCACCTATACAGGGCCTCGGTCCGGCGACTCCTCGGTGCCCGACATCGCTTTCGTGGCCCACATGGACCATCCAGGATTCGAAGTCATGGAGCAGAACGGCGAGGGTTACGTAGCGCGGGCCTTGGGAGGGGTGCCCCCGGCCGCCCTCTCTCCGCGCGTAGCACTGAAGGTCGTGCCCAGGGAAGGCGTCCATCGTCGAGCTGTCACGTCGGGTAGGCACGGCCCCGAGGATGATCGCTGTGTTGTTCTTCAACTTGATGGGTCCCCGGAACTCGACCTGCCAGCGATGGCGGTGCTGGACCTACCGGATTTTCAGTTGGCTGACGACCTCGTGCACATGAGGGCGGCCGATGATCTGGCTGGCTGTGCAGCTATTCTCGCAGCCATGAGCATCCTCGCTTCCGATACCGGGGAAGCCGGCAAGAGCGTCGGGCGGGTGCACGGAATATTCACTCGTGCCGAGGAGGTAGGACTGGTCGGCGCCCGGCTCCTGGCAGAGGCTAGCAGTCTGCCCAAGGACTCTCTCGTTGTATCCCTGGAAGCCAGCCGCAGCCTTCCAGGGGCGCTTATCGGAGACGGTCCTGTCATACGGGTGGGCGATGCCAGCTTCACCTTCGATGCCTCTGCAGAGTCTGTGCTTAACCGGGCGAGGGAGCAGATGCATGAGAAACATCCCGATTTCTTATGCCAGCGTCAGCTTATGAGCGGGGGCACGTGCGAAGCCAGCGCCTTTATCTACCACGGCTATCGCGCAACCGGGATCGCCTTGCCCTTGGGAAACTACCACAACGCTACGGCTGAGGGCGGAATCGGGCCGGAGTTCATAAACACTCAAGACCTGCAAAGGGCTGTGGAGCTTATCGTTCAGGCGGCTGCGTCTGTCGGCGCCCGGCATCTCTCTCGATCATGCCAGAGAATGGCAACCGTCCCTCAGGAATTCCGGGGTCGACTTGCTCGCCAATAAGCTCACCCTTAATCTCTCAGGACTTATGGTACAGGTCGATAGCCTCCTTAGGAGTAAGCATATTGATTCCCATATGAGGGCGTAGGGTGCTATAGGTGTGTAGGTAGGATTGGTACCAGGTGTTGAGTTGGACGTGGTCTTGGGCGGGTTGGTCCAGGCGGAAGAAGCATTCTTCCTCATCGGTTCTGAAGCTGCGCTCGATGACTGCATTCTCATTGGGAGAGTTCTTGTGGATGTAGAAGTGCTCAAGCCCCAGCTCAGAACACTTGGCGTGGAAGCGTCTCTGAAACTCCAGCCCGTTGTCAGTCTGGACGTAGCATAAGGCGAAGGGGAACTGCTCTGTGGCGTGATACAGGGCCAGCAGAGACCCTCCCTCGTCCAGCTTGGGCAGGATCAGCCCTACCTTGTACCGGGAGTAGATGTCCATGGCCGCATACAGATAGCAGGTGTAGGGCAGCCCGGATAGTTCCGGGGTGACGTACTTCACGTCCATCTGCAGATATCCCAACCCAGGGCAGTTACGGGGTCTCATCACCTGACCATTCTGGAATAAGGGCCTTCGCCTTTTGGTGCTGGGCCTCACCAACCCGGTCCTCTTCAGATACCGATGTATGCTCGATGCGGAGACCTTCAACCCTCGGTTCCGGGCTAACACCGCCAGCTTCTCCCGACAGAAGCCCGTGGCTTCCCGCCACGCCCTCACCTGGCTCGCCATCTCTCCACATAAGACCCTCCAAGGTCGCTTGGGCGCTGTCGAGCCCCGCTTCAACCCTTGCCAACGCACATATCCCCAAGGCTGCCTTCCTCGTCCCACCCAACGCTTTACCGTCCTCCGATCTACTCCCAGCCTCCGGGCCGCCTCCGAATAGTTCTCTCCACATGACTTCCACGTCTCTATTACCTTCCTGATCTCTACTCTCGCCATATCTCATTCTATTTACCCTGTACCTTTTGCTGTGAGAGAACAAGGTACCATTGACAAATTAAGTTATGTATGGTAAATCACACTACAAGATGTAGGCCATAGCTATCTGGCGAATTCTTCTTTCTTTCTTGGAACCCCTATTTCCCGGATCTTGGGGAAACGGAACGCATCAAGGAGGTAGCTATGCACGGATGGGTCACTTTACCCCGGTTGCTTTTCCTAGTCCCGCTGTTATTGCTTGTTGGCGCCGTAGCGTTCGCCTGCGGTGGAGAAGAAGAGCCAACTGCCATGGTCGTGGAGCAGACGGTGGTCGTACCCCAGACGGTGGTGGTCACACCTACCGCGGAACCGGCCAGGTCCCACATCACCATGGTCTTCGGTGACGTACCCACCATCCTCGGGGTCTGGGGATCGGATTCCGTTGCGGGTGACACCCTTAGCGGCCCCGGTTGCACGATCTCGCCGGTGCATGCTGCCTGCCAAGACCTCGCCACAGATGTGCTTACCTACCTCGACAGCGAAAACTTCGAGGTCGTCCCCTTGTCCGGTACCGAGAGCTGGGAACAGGTCGCCGATGACCGCTGGCGCTTCAAACTCACCCCCGGCGTCAAGTTCCACAACGGGGAGGATTGGAACGCCGCTGCTGCTAAGCAGGGTATCGACATCCAGGGAAGCGAGTCCATCGGTCAATCTTCCCACAGCTACACCGGCGACGTGACCGGTGAAGTGGTTGACGATCTCACCGTCGATGCCGTCTGCGGCGGCCCCTGCCCGATCCTCCCCAGGTCCGCCTTCCTAATCGGCTTCCAAGCCCCCGACTGGTGGAACAGCGAGTCCACTACTCCTCTAGAGCGGGCCGAAATCACCATTGGCTTCGGCCCCTACAAACAAACCGAGTACCGGCGCTCACGCCACATAAAGTTCGAGAAGTACGAAGACTACATACCTAACGAAATGGCGCCCAACGATGCCCAAGCCCCGACCATCGACGAGATCACCATCGAGTGGCGCGCCGAGAGCCTGGTACGGGCATCCATGGTAGAGGTGGGCGAGGCCGACTGGGCAATGAACCTTAACCTGGAACACAAGGACTCAGTGCCTGTGTTCAAGACCGGTGGCGCAGCCGAGACCTTCGTCAACGTCTATGACACCATCTGGCACCCTGAGCTGAGCAAGAAGGATGTGCGCCTTGCCCTGGCCCACGCCACCGACTGCGACCTCATCGTCGAGCAGTTTTATGAGGGCCTGTTCCAGTGCCAAGGCACATATGCTCCTCCCGGAACCCTGGGCACAACCGACCGCACCATGGCCCAGTACGAGTTTGACCCCGCCAAAGCTAGGGAACTCCTAGCTGCAGCCAACTATGACCCGGCCAACCAGATCACCATCAACGTGTTCGAAGGCCGCTACCCCAACAACGTTGAGTTGTCTGAAGCCCAAGCCGGCATGTGGGAGGAAGTGGGCGTCACCGCCAATGTGGTTGTGCTGGAAACCGGCCGCTGGCTCGACGTCGCCCGCACAGGCTGTGGTCGCGCCTGGAGAGAGCACAAGGGCGATGCGGGCCCAGGAGACACCTACTGCTTGGACGTACCCCCGGGACCTCCATGCTTCTGCCAACCCAATAGCTATCAGCTGAACCCGTCCCTGGAAACCCTGGACTTCGCACGGGCCCTTGGACGCATGGACTGCAATAACGGTGCCGCTAAGTTCTGCGACCCGGAGAACGTCCAACCCCTCTTAGACCCCGCCAGGGCAGCCAGGCTCGATGGCTCACCTTCGAGGCAGGAGCTGATGGAAAACCTGGTAGATATCGCCTATGATGAAGCGATCATCTACACCTACTTTGACGCCTTGGTGTTCTACGGCTCCAGCGCAGACCTGAACTGGGAGACCCGTTTCGACCGCCGGATGCGTCCCAACAACTGGACCCTCAACTAGACGGCCCAACCCCCCTACCAACCGACCAAGGTAAAAAGCCACCGCCTCTCTGAAGAGGCGGTGGCTTTTTACATGCCCTATGCGGACTCTTCACAACAAGCCAACATCCTTAGCCAGCCTGGTGCGGACTTTCGAGCTTATCGTTGAGGCAGACACCTCCGTTGGTAGTAGGCGTCTTCTGCATTCATATCGGGAAATCCCAGTACTCAGTGAAGAATTCCACAGAAGACTCTTCCATCAACGAAACGCCATTGACAAAGAAAAGGTCGTATGATAAACCGTGTAAGGTCATTCAGAGCCATTGCTGTGAAACCTGTATGGGGCCACGGCAATTTCGAAAGGTTAGTGCAAGAAGGAGGTAGCTATGCACAGATGGGTGATGGCACCCCGGTTGCTTTTCCTAGCCCCGCTGCTATTGCTTGTTGGCGCCGTAGCGTTCGCCTGCGGTGAAGAAGAAGAACCAACTGCCATGGTCGTGGAGCAGACTGTGGTCGTACCCCAGACCGTGGTGGTCACACCCACCGCGGAACCGGCCAGGTCCCACATCACCATGGTGTTCGGTGACCAACCCACCTTACTCGGGGCCTGGGGATCGGAAGATGAGGCAGGCGACAGCCTTACAGGTCCCGGTTGCACCATCGTGCCGATACATTCTGTCTGCCAGGACATGGCAACAGATGTGCTCACTTACATAGATAGCACAACCTTCGAGGTTGTGCCCTTGTCCGGTACCCAGAGCTGGGAACAGATCGCCGGCGACCACTGGCGCTTCAAACTCACCCCCGGCGTCAAGTTCCACAACGGCGAGCCGTGGAACGCAGCAGCAGCCAAGCAGGGTATCGACATCCAAGGAAGCGAGTTGATCAGTCAAGCTTCACACAGCTACACCGGTACCATAAGTGGTGAAGTGGTTGACGACCTCACCGTTGATGTGGTCTGTGAGATCGACTGCCCGATCCTTCCCAAGTCCGCCTTCCTGATCGGATTCCAGGCCCCTGCGTGGTATGCAGGCGCTTCCAATGTCGAGCGCACTTCCCAGACCATCGGTTTCGGCCCCTACGTCCAGGTTGAGCACCGTCGTGGCCGACACATAAAGATGGAGAAGTACGACGACTACCTACCCAATGCCGATGCGCCCAACGATGCCAACGCACCGACCATCGATGAGATCTTCGTCGAGACCCGGTCGGAAGCCCTTGTGCGCGCAACCATGGTAGAGGTCGGAGAGGCCGACTGGGCCATGAACCTCAACCTGGCGCACAAGGAGCGTGTGCCCGTGTTCAAGACCGGTGGCGCCGCCGAGACCTTCGTCAACGTCTATGACACTATCTGGCACCCCGAGCTGAGCAAGCGGGATGTGCGCCTAGCTCTGGCCCACGCCACCGATTGCGACCTGATCGTCGAGCAGTTCTATGAGGGCCTGTTCACCTGCCAGGGCACCTATGCTCCTCCGGGAACCCTGGGTATAACCCCACGCACCTTGGCCCAGTACGAGTACGACCCCGCCAAAGCTAGGGAACTCCTAGCTGCAGCCAACTACGACCCGGCCAACGAGATCACCATCAACGTGTTCCAAGGCCGTTACCCGAACAACGTTGAGTTGTCTGAAGCCCAAGCCGGCATGTGGGAAGAAGTGGGCATCAGTGCCAATGTGGTTGTCCTGGAAACCGCCCGCTGGCTCGATGTTGCCCGCACAGGCTGCGGTCGCGCCTGGAGAGAGCACAAGGGCGATGCGGGCCCAGGCGACACCTACTGCCTGGACGTACCCCCCGGTCCCCCGTGCTTCTGTCAACCCAACAGCTTCCAGTTGAATCCGTCCCTGGAAACCCTGGACTTCGCACGAGCCCTGGAACGCATGGACTGCAATGCTGGTGAGGCCAAGTTCTGCGACCCGGTGAACGTCCAACCCCTCCTCGATTCTGCCAGGGCAGCCAGGCTCGACGGCTCACCCTCCAGGCAAGAGCTGATGGAGCAACTGGTAGATATCGCCTATGATGAAGCGATCATCTACACCTACTTCGACGCCCTGGTGTTCTACGGCTCCAGCGCAGAGCTGGACTGGGAGCCACGCTTCGACCGCCGGATGCGTCCCAGCAACTGGACCCTCAACTAGACGGCCCAACCCCCTACCAACCGACCAAGGTGAAAAGCCACCGCCTCTCCGAAGAGGCGGTGGCTTTTCATATGCCCTATGCGGCCTCTTCACAACAAGCCAACATCCTTAGCCAGCCTGGTGCGGACTTTCGAGCTTATCGTTGAGGCAGACACCTCCGTTGGTAGTAAGCGTATTCTCTATTCATATCGGGGAACACCTGCTCTCTCTGAAGAATACCAGGGACTACTTTCCCGGCAACGAAACGCCATTGACAAAGAAAAGGTCGTATGATAAACCATGTGAGGCCATTCAGAGCCATTGCTGTGAAACCTGTATGGGGCCACGGCAATTTCGAAAGGTTAGTGCAAGAAGGAGGTAGCTATGCACAGATGGGTGATGGCACCCCGGTTGCTTTTCCTAGCCCCGCTGCTCCTGCTGGTTGGCGCCGTAGCGTTCGCCTGTGGTGGAGAAGAGGAACCAACTGCCATGGTCGTGGAGCAGACTGTGGTCGTACCCCAGACCGTGGTGGTGACACCTACCCCTGAACCAGCTAAGTCTCACATTACCATGGTCTTCGGTGAAGAGCCCACGCTTCTAGGTGTCTGGGGTTCAGCAGAAGTCGCTGGCGACAATCTGACCGGCCCCGGTTGCCGTATCATTCCAGTGCATGCTGCCTGCCAAGACCTGACCACAGATGTGCTCACCTACATTGATAGCACAACCTTCGAGGTTGTCCCCTTGTCCGGTGTCCAAAGCTGGGAACAGGTCGCCGATGACCGCTGGCGCTTCAACCTCACCCCCGGCGTTAAGTTCCACAACGGCGAACCGTGGAACGCCGCTGCTGCCAAGCAGGGTATCGACATCGAGGGAAGTGAAGACATAGGTCAATCTTCCCACAGCTACACCGGCGATGTGGTCGGTGAAGTGGTTGATGACCTCACCGTCGATGCGGTCTGCGGTGGCCCCTGCCCAATCTTCCCAAGGTCCGCTTTCCTCGTCGGCTTCCAAGCCCCTGAGTGGTGGGAAAGCGCTTCCGCAGCGGAGAAGTCCAGCGTCACCGTTGGTTTCGGTCCCTATGTACAGACCGAGTACCGGCGCTCGCGCCACATAAGCTTCGAGAAGTACGACGACTACGTACCCAACCCCATGGCCCCCAACGATGCCAACGCACCCACCATCGACGAGATCACCATTGAGTGGCGCTCCGAGAGCCTGGTCCGTGCATCCATGGTAGGCGTGGGTGAGGCCGACTGGACCATCAACCTCAATCTGGAACACCAGGACTCGGTGGATGAATTCAAGACCGGTGGCGCGGCTGAGACCTTCGTCAACGTCTATGACACCATCTGGCACCCTGAGCTGAGCAAGAGAGATGTGCGCCTTGCTTTGGCCCATGCCACCGACTGCGACCTCATCGTCGACCAGTTCTATGGTGGCCTCTTCCAGTGCCAGGGCACATATGCGCCTCCCGGAACCCTGGGCACAACCGACCGCACCATGGCCCAGTATGAGTACGACCCTGCTAAGGCTAGAGAGCTTCTGGCTTCCGCCGGCTACGACTCTGACAACGAGATAGTCATCAACGTGTTCGAAGGCCGCTACCCCGCCAACGTTGAAGTGGCTGAAGCCCAAGCCGGCATGTTGCAAAAAGTGGGCGTCAACGCGAGGGCTGTCGTGCTGGAAACCGCACGCTGGCTCGACGTCGCCCGCACAGGCTGCGGCCGTGCGTGGAGAGAGCACAAGGGTGATGCAGGCCCCGGGGACACCTACTGCCTGGACGTACCCCCAGGACCTCCATGCTTCTGCCAGCCCCATAGCTATCAGTTGAACCCGTCCCTGGAAACCCTGGACTTCGCACGAGCTCTTGGACGCATGGACTGCGGTAACTCCAGCGCCAAGTTCTGCGACCCGGTGAACATCCAACCCCTCCTAGACCCGGCTAGGGAAGCCAGGCTTGACGGCTCACCCTCAAGGCAGGAGTTGATGCAGTACCTGGTAGATTTCGCCTATGATCAAGCGATCATCTACACCTACTTCGACGCCCTGGTGTTCTACGGCTCCAGCGCAAACCTGGACTGGGAGCCGCGCTTCGACCGCCGGATGCGTCCCAACAACTGGACCCTCAACTAGACGGTCCAACCCCCTACCAACCGACCAAGGAAAAAGCCACCGCCCCTTTAGAGGGGCGGTGGCTTTTCATACACCTTACCCGGTTCTCCCCGCATCAATCACATGCCCAGCTCCCATTCTTCTCGTCTGCAAAGCAGCCATTGCCGTGCACTCGGCAGACCTTCCCCCATTGCTTGTCGGCATATCGGTGCAGGCCTCAATTCGGATGTCTCGAAGCCTCAAAACAACAACCAAAGAGAAGAATTCATCCAGTTTTGCGGAAAAGCAATACAAACTCGTGGTCGGGCTATGACTGCCACTTGTTCTCTCACAGCAAAGGGTACAGGGTAAATAGAATGAGATATGGCGAGAGTAGAGATCAGGAAGATAATAGAGACGTGGAAGTCATGTGGAGAGAACTATTCGGAGGCGGCCCGGAGGCTGGGAGTAGATCGGAGGACGGTAAAGCGTTGGGTGGGACGAGGAAGGCAGCCTTGGGGATATGTGCGTTGGCAAGGGTTGAAGCGGGGCTCGACAGCGCCCAAGCGACCTTGGAGGGTCTTATGTGGAGAGATGGCGAGCCAGGTGAGGGCGTGGCGGGAAGCCACTGGCTTCTGTCGGGAGAAGCTGGCGGTGTTAGCCCGGAACCGAGGGTTGAAGGTCTCCGCATCGAGCATACATCGGTATCTGAAGAGGACCGGGTTGGTGAGGCCCAGCACCAAAAGGCGAAGGCCCCTATTCCAGAATGGTCAGGTGATGAGACCCCGTAACTGCCCTGGGTTGGGATATCTGCAGATGGACGTGAAATACCTCACCCCGGAACTATCCGGGCTGCCCTACACCTGCTATCTGTATGCGGCCATGGACATCTACTCCCGGTACAAGGTAGGGCTGATCCTGCCCAAGCTGGACGAGGGAGGGTCTCTGCTGGCCCTGTATCACGCCACAGAGCAGTTCCCCTTCGCCTTATGCTACGTCCAGACTGACAACGGGCTGGAGTTTCAGAGACGCTTCCACGCCAAGTGTTCTGAGCTGGGGCTTGAGCACTTCTACATCCACAAGAACTCTCCCAATGAGAATGCAGTCATCGAGCGCAGCTTCAGAACCGATGAGGAAGAATGCTTCTTCCGCCTGGACCAACCCGCCCAAGACCACGTCCAACTCAACACCTGGTACCAATCCTACCTACACACCTATAACACCCTACGCCCTCATATGGGAATCAATATGCTTACTCCTAAGGAGGCTATCGACCTGTACCATAAGTCCTGAGAGATTAAGCTGCCATTGACAAGGATAAGCGCATATGGTATACATTGTGCCGTCTTTCTAGAGAGAAAGGACGGTCTGCGCCGTCTACTCTCAAGACCTATCCAAGAAGGAGGTAGCTATGCACAGATGGGGGATTACACCCCGGTTACTTTTCCTGGCGCCGCTGCTGTTGCTGGTAGGCGCAGTAGCCTTCGCCTGTGGAGAAGAGGACCCAACGCAGGCCCCCGAGGTGATAAGGGAGACCGTCGTTGTTACTCAGGCTCCTGAAGTGATGGAAGTGACCCGAATCGTCACTGAGACTGACGTAATGGAGAAGGAAGTGACCCGGGTCGTCACCGAGACTGAGATAATGGAGAAGGAAGTGACCGTGGTCGTTACCGAGACTGATGTGATGGAGAAGGTAGTCACAGCCACTCCTAAACCAGCGAGGTCTCACATCACCATGGTCTTCGGTGAAGAGCCCACGCTCCTAGGTGCCTGGGGTTCAGCAGAAGTCGCTGGCGACAATCTGACCGGCCCCGGTTGCCGTATCATCCCAGTGCATGCTGCCTGCCAAGACCTGACCACAGATGTGCTCACCTACATCGACAGCACAACCTTTGAGGTCGTGCCCTTGTCCGGTGTCCAAAGCTGGGAACAGGTCGCCGATGACCGCTGGCGCTTCAACCTCACCCCCGGCGTCAAGTTCCACAACGGCGAGGACTGGAACGCCGCTGCTGCCAAGCAGGGTATCGACATCCAGGGAAGTGAAGACATAGGTCAAGCTTCCCACAGCTACACCGGCGATGTGGTCGGTGAAGTGGTTGATGACCTGACCGTCGATGCGGTCTGCGGTGGCCCTTGCCCAATCTTCCCCAGGTCCGCTTTCCTCATCGGTTTCCAAGCCCCTGAGTGGTGGGAAAGCGCTTCCGCTGCGGAGAAGTCCAGCGTCACCGTTGGTTTCGGCCCCTATGTACAGACCGAGTACCGACGCTCGCGCGACATAAGGTTCGAGAAGTACGACGACTACGTACCCAACCCCATGGCCCCCAACGATGCCAACGCACCCACCATCGACGAGATCACCATCGAGTGGCGCTCCGAGAGCCTGGTCCGTGCATCCATGGTAGGAGTTGGGGAGGCCGACTGGACCATCAACCTCAATCTGGAACACCAGGACTCGGTGGATGAATTCAAGACCGGTGGCGCGGCTGAGACCTTCGTCAACGTCTATGACACCATCTGGCACCCTGAGCTGAGCAAGAGAGATGTGCGCCTCGCTTTGGCCCATGCCACCGACTGCGACCTCATCGTCGACCAGTTCTATGGTGGCCTCTTCCAGTGCCAGGGCACATATGCGCCTCCCGGAACCCTGGGCACAACCGACCGCACCATGGCCCAGTATGAGTACGACCCTGCTAAGGCTAGAGAGCTTCTGGCTTCCGCCGGCTACGACTCTGACAACGAGATAGTCATCAACGTGTTCGAAGGCCGCTACCCCGCCAACGTTGAAGTGGCTGAAGCCCAAGCCGGCATGTTGCAAAAAGTGGGCGTCAACGCGAGGGCTGTCGTGCTGGAAACCGCACGCTGGCTCGACGTCGCCCGCACAGGCTGCGGCCGTGCGTGGAGAGAGCACAAGGGTGATGCAGGCCCCGGGGACACCTACTGCCTGGACGTACCCCCAGGACCTCCATGCTTCTGCCAGCCCCATAGCTATCAGTTGAACCCGTCCCTGGAAACCCTGGACTTCGCACGAGCTCTTGGACGCATGGACTGCGGTAGCTCCAGCGCCAAGTTCTGCGACCCGGTGAACATCCAACCCCTCCTAGACCCGGCCAGGGAAGCCAGGCTTGACAGCTCACCCTCAAGGCAGGAGTTGATGCAGTACCTGGTAGATTTCGCCTATGATGAAGCGATCATCTACACCTACTTCGACGCCCTGGTGTTCTACGGCTCCAGCGCAAACCTGGACTGGGAGCCGCGCTTCGACCGCCGGATGCGTCCCAACAACTGGACCCTCAACTAGACGGTCCAACCCCCTACCAACCGACCAAGGAAAAAGCCACCGCCCCTTTAGAGGGGCGGTGGCTTTTCATACACCTTACCCGGTTCTCCCCGCATCAATCACATGCCCAGCTCCCATTCTTCTCGTCTGCAAAGCAGCCATTGCCGTGCACTCGGCAGACCTTCCCCCATTGCTTGTCGGCATATCGGCGAAACCGAGAACTGGGTCTCTTCGCCTCACCCTAATCCGTCTCTCTATCAGGAGAGACGGAGGCTTACGTGGACTCTACACCGATATGCGATAACGGCCCCTTTCTCCTGAGCCTCAGGGTCCTTGCCTTTGATGTGAAGAAGATGTGCTACCGCTGTATCTACTTAAGGGATCTGACCTGGCTAAAGAAGACTTGGAAATATACAGCAAGCAGCAAGCAGGCAGCCGCGACGGAAGAGAAGGCGTACCCCGCCCCCACCACTTCAATGAAAATGCCGATCAGCATTATGGCCAGCGGGCCAAAACCATTCTCCAGCATGTAAATGCTCGTGACCCTACCACGCAGGTTATCCGGGGCCATCGTCTGCACCAGCGTCAGGTTGCTGGTAATGAAGCTGGTCTGACAGAGGCCCATCGCCGCCATCATCCCCAGGGACAGCAGCAACCAGTGAGACTGGCCGAATACCACCATGGCCGCAGACCCCACTACCAGAGCCAACAGGCTCACCTGCCCTTTCTTCAGCGAATACCCGACACTCGCCATCATGAAAGCCCCTATCATACCGCCGACCCCTTGAGCAGCCAGGAGAAACCCGCCTTCCCTAGCACCATCCTCCAGCCCCAACACCCCGCCGGTGTAGGCAGGCAGCAGGGTCTGTACTGGCCTGAAGGCAAAAACAAGGACGAAGTTCATCAGGATCAGGTGAAGTATTACCCTGTTCTCCCTCCATACGTAGGTCATCCCATCTCGCAGATTCCGAAGAGCCGAGCTGGTCCGGGCGGTCAAGGCTTCCCTATAACGCACCCGCATGGGCACCATCAGAGCGACCATGGCAGCCAGCAGTCCCGCCTCAACGAAGAAGTTATACTTGAAGCCAAGGGCACCTATTAAGGAGCCCCCCAGCACTCCTCCCAAGAGACGAGCAGAGGTCACCGTCATAGAGTTCAGGGCAAAGGCGTTGGCCAGATCCTCCTGGGGGACCGTGTTCGCGATCAACGCCTGGCGGGCAGGCTGCAGAAGCCCATGCCCTACGGCCGCGATGCTGGCGTAGAGGTAAGCATGCCACACTTCCAGCCTTCCGGGACCTTCGATGCCCAGCCAGAGTAGCAGCATAGCAAAGGACCCGGCGCATCCTGCCAAAAACACTTGGGTGACCATGACGAGCTTGCGGCGGTCCAAGCGGTCTGCAAGCACCCCGGCCCAGGGACCGACCAGTAGGGTCGGAAGAAACCTGAGGCCGCCTATCGTCCCGGACAAAACGGCGCTGCCCTGTCCCGTGGCGGGGTCCTTGGTAAGCTCCCAGACCAGGAATCCCAAGGTGACCATCTGCAGCCACATGCCGATGTTGTTGCAGATGTTCCCAATCCAGAAAAGACGGTAGTCCGAATTACCCAGAGACTTAAAGGTCTGCATGCGGCGACGAGGGGGAGTTGAATCGCCGTCGGAGGGCTCCGATTCTTTCCCTCTGTTCCCGGTCATCGGGCTTCCCTCACATCAGCCAGGCAGCCGTTCGGGTCGCCACCTATCAAAGTGACGCCCCGCCGGTTGCCCAGGAAGGCCCTCGTGACGACATCGAACGAGATGACAAACATGGTTGAGGTCAGATGGCCCCAAGCACCACCTTGATCATCGTCTGTTCTAGGCGCAGTCCCAACCCTTGGGCAAGGTCAAGGAAGTGCTCCTCACCCATTGCCACCACGTAAGCCACCCCCAAGAGCCTTCCTACACGAAAGTCCACTATGGTCGAGGCGACAAGGCCCGCCGCTGCCGACTGCACACTGCACATGGCAACCGCCTCATCAGAGAAGCCCTTCACCGAGGTTGGCTCAGCTCTGACCACCAGCTGGCCCCTTCCCAAGTCCTTGTGAACGGACCGCTGGAACTCTCCCAAGAACTGATTGGAAATCCAAAGGGAAACCTGCTCTTCCTCTCCGAATAGGTGCACCACACTGGCAGCCATCAGGTAAGAGCCGGGCACAATATCTTCGACGGGTGAAGGTGTTACAAACTCCCGTATATAGCCGGTGATCCGGCCGGTAGCGTCGATCTCTCCCGTGGTGCTACCAGGGAAGCCATGCTCGGCCATGGAGGCATTGTCCAGGTAACTATCCTTGGAAGTCTGAAAGTCTCCCATTTCCGCCGGGAGGCCATCCTTCGCCAGTACCATGGATGGAAGATGGTCTTCGTTGACCGACAGGGTCGCTTTGCTCAGTGCGCGGGGCATTGCTCATATCTCCGTGGGCCCATAACGGACTCTCCTCCATAGTATAATATAAGCCGCACACCTCAGAAAGTTCCGAACACCGACAGGCGCTCGTCCTTCGTGCGCCCCCTTAGCCTAGACGGGGAGCAGAGATATGCCAGCCAGAACGGGAAAGCAGTACTTGGAGGGACTGAAGGAAAGACCGCCTCAGGTGTATCTGGCTGGCGAGCAGGTTAAGGACGTTACCGCCCATCCTGCCCTTGGCCGTGGAGCACAGACCTTGGCCCGCCTGTACGACATGCAACATGATCCCGATCTAAAGGATACGATGACCTACCAGTCCCCGACAACCGGCGAACCTGTGGGCATGTCCTTCATAGTTCCACGCTCCATCGAGGACCTGGAAAAACGCCGGGACATGATGTCAGCTTGGGCCCGTACCACATGCGGGATGATGGGGCGAACTCCCGATTTCCTGAACGTCAGCATGATGGCGCTGGCAGAGGCAGGGGACTACTTCGGTCAGAATCGTCCCGAATTTGCCAAAAACGTCCGCAGGTACTATGAGCACATCCGAGAGAATGACCTTTGCCTAACCCACACCTTGGTCAACCTTCAACGAAACCGCGCAGCCGGGGCAACGCCCTTAGAAGATCGGGTCGATGTAGCCCTGGCTGTTGTAAAGGAGACCGACGCGGGAATCGTGGTGCGTGGCCCCCGGATCTTGGCAACCCTTGGTCCGCTATCGGACGAGATAGCAGTCTATCCCGCCCGCTCTCATTATCTGCCGAAGGACGGCACCGATCCTTACTCCTTCGCCTTCGCCATTCCCTGTGATACCCCCGGCCTCAAGTTCCTCTGCCGTGAGAGCCTGGACATCGGCAGGTCCCACTTCGACCATCCCCTGGGGTCTCGTTTCGAGGAGATGGATGCCGTGGTCTTCTTTGATGATGTGCTGGTGCCCTGGGAACGGGTCTTTCTGCTCGGCCGTCCGGACCTATGCAACGAACTGTCGATTCGCACCAACCAATACGCCCACTCGGGACATCAGGTGGTAACAAAGAACGTGGTCAAGTGCGAGTTCATCTTGGGACTTGCCACACTGATGACGCGTACCCTTGGGTCCCGGGGACTTCCCCAGGTACAACAGATGCTTTCGGAGATTATCGAAAACCTGGAGGTAACCCGGGCATGCCTGCGGGCAGCCGAAGTGGATGCAGAGATCGACGAGTGGGGAGTGATGTGCCCGTCCACAAAGCCCTTGATGGTAGCCAGAAACGTTTTCATCAAGATGTACCCCCGAATGGCTGAGATACTTCACCTGCTTGGTTCCAGCAGCCTGATGGGCCTGCCAACCGAAGCCGACATGCAGGGTCCTCTTGCAGACGACATCCAACGCTACCTGGATACCGATTCCGCCACCGCCGAAGAGAGGGTGCGCCTCTTCCACCTGGCTTGGGACGCATGCTGCAGCGCCTTCGCTTCCAGGCAGGTGTTATACGAGCGGTTCTTCCAAGGAGACCATCTCAGGAACGCCGTTATTCTAAATAACATTTACGAGACGGACCCGGCAGTCACCTGGGTTGAAGAGTTCCTGAAGTCCAGCTGAGCAAGTAACGGGACCGCCGCCTCTTGGAATAATCAGAAAAGTCCGTATTGAGACCTTGTTTGTGTTTTCAAATTAATTTTCATTTATTGTTAATAATCTGCCTACAATTGCCTTGCAAAACAGTTACTTATGTTGATAGGCTCTTCATGATAGATGTGAGGGGGCCCACCCGGGGGCTAGTTCCCTGGGTGAGTGGGCGAGGGTCACCTCGTCTCCTTTTCGCAGCGCTCCGGAGTATCCCGGCAGCGTCCTCTAGCAGGCTCGACCGGTTTCTTCGCGGTACAGTGTCTGCGGTGCGATCCACTGCTGGCCTCGCTTGGAAGATGGAAGGCTATTGGGGAACACTACACCTCTGAGCAGGCCAATCTTACCTTGGCTCATCGCCAAATGGGGGCCTAAATCCGGGAAAGGGGCGGCAGATCGAGGTGGTATCGGTCCTGGATAGGCATATCCAAGTTTCGTCCAACCTGTCAGAGGGTGATGCGGTGTGCAGTGAGACAGGATACCTTCACCAACCAGTCTTGGTACAGGAAGCGGTAGCCTACATGGGCGTGAAGTCGGGAGGGGTGTACGTAGATGCTACCGTTGGTGAAGGTGGGCATGCCCAGGCGGTCCTCCAGGCAGCAATGCCGGGAGGCCGACTCTTGGGCATCGACTTGGACCCCCAAGCGGTGGGCCGCGCTCGCCAGCGTCTTCGGCATCTCCAAAGTTCTAGTTTGCTGACCCAGGGGAACTACGTTCGGATGGAGGAGTTGGCTGGTTCAATGGGTTTCTCTCAGCCTGATGGTGTACTTTTGGATCTGGGAATGTCGTCCTTTCAGGTGGGTACCTATGGGCGAGGGTTCAGCATTCAGGGAGAAGGGCCACTGGATATGCGCTACGATCCTGAGGGGAATACCAGCGCAGCTCATATCCTAAACACCTACTCCCGGGAGCAGCTGGCCAAAATCTTCTCACAGCTGGGAGAGGAACCTCGGGCCTGGTCCATTGCTCAGGCGGTTGTGGAGCACAGACCGCTGAACACTACCCTGGAGCTGGCCGACCTGGTGACGAAGACGCTCGGCGGGCGAAAAACACGCATTCATCCTGCTACCAAGACCTTTCAGGCCTTGAGGATTTTCGTCAACGATGAATTGGAAAATATTAAGAAAGGTCTTAGAGCTGCCATCAACCTGCTGAAGCCGGGTGGCCGCTTGGTGGTGATCAGCTACCACAGCCTGGAAGACCGCATAGTCAAGAACTTCTTGGCTCAAGAATCCAGGGACTGTATATGCCCCCCCGCGGTCCCCTCCTGCGCTTGTGGTCACTCTGCAACCCTGGGGTTATTGACCAGGAAAGTGGTTGTTCCAGCTCATGGAGAAGTGAGCCGAAATCCCAGGAGCCGCAGTGCCCGGCTCAGGGCAGCACAACGCTTGGGCGATAGCTAATCACACTCGCCCACATAGATAGAAAGGAGGTGGAGAATGCCTAATGATACTTACTACACCGCCATTGATATGGGCACCACCAAGATGTGCACCATAATCGCAAAGGTGGGGCCGGAAGGTGAGCTGAAGGTCTTGGGGACCGGGATCGTGCCATCCCAGGGAATGCACAAGGGACGTGTGGAAAGCATACCCGAGACCCAGGAAGCGGTGAAGGCATCCCTGGACGAAGCCCAAAGGTACCTGGGACGCCCCATCACTTGGGCATACCTGGGCGTAACCGGGAACCACATCTCCTGTGTCAACACCACGGGGCTCATCAACAGCGAGGGTCGAGGCAGTTCCATATCGCCCAAAGATGTGGAGCAACTGATACGTTCCTCCTGCTCGCCTGTTTCCAACGGCAAGGAGATACTCCACGTCATTCCCATGAGCTATGCCGTGGACGGTCTCAGAGGGGTGCGGAATCCCATTGGCCTGCACGCCGACCGCCTGCAGCTGGAATCCCACGTGGTCCTGGGCGATGGGCCAATCCTGCGAAACCTGGTAAAGGCCGTGGAAGGCTGCAAGGTCTCGGTGCGCAGCATGGTGCTTCAGCAGATTGCAGCTGCCGAAGCTGCCCTGACCGAAGATGAACGAGAGGTCGGGGTTGTGATGGTGGACATCGGCGGCGGCACAACCGATGTGGTGCTCCTTAAAGCAGGCAGCCCCTGGTACAACGCCGTAATCCCCGTCGGAGGAATCCAGGTTACCCGGGACCTTTCGGTGGCGACCGGATTGCCCTTCTACGCGGCTGAAGAGCTGAAGATAAGGTACGGGCACGCCAATCCCGATTCCCTTCCCGCCGATGAAGAGGTCCAGATTCCCAGCTACCAGGGAGAGCCCAAGCGGATGGTGCGCCGGCGAGCCATGTGCCAACCGGTGTACGAACGCATGACCGAGATCGTGAAGCTGGTGCTGTCCCAGGTCAATCAGGCAGGCCTGAGACAGATACCCCCTGGCGGAATAGTCCTCACCGGCGGAGCAGCGGAACTCCCTGGTCTTGCCGACCTGGTAGGCCGGGCAACGGGTTCTCCCGCACGCATTGGCTACCCCGACGGGATCATGGGCTTGCCTGCAGACCTGCGAAAGCCCGCTTTCTCCACCAGCGTGGGCACACTGATCTGGGGGATCAAACATCAGGGACAATCCCGCCCTGCCGCTAGCAGCGGTGACTGGACCTTTGGCAAGCAAAAGTCCTGGTTCGGAAGGAAAAAGCGGAAGCCCGAGGAAGTTGCAGCTTAGATCACGCGAGGCAAACCGGAAGACCAACGGAAAACATACCTAAGAGGAGGAGGAGAGGATGGCTACTACTGAGAGCCGAAATTGGAAGGATGAGGAGCAGGAGGTGATTCACATGGAATCCGAAGCCGGCAGGGCACCTGGACAGCCGGTAATCAAGGTGTTGGGTGTGGGCGGAGCTGGGTGCAATGCTATTGGTCGAATGTTCAAGGAACGGCTGGCAATGATCCAGTACTACGGTATCAACACTGATGCCCAGCACCTCTTCCGGTGCGACATCGGTAACAGGGTCCCCATAGGGCATGACCTGACCAAGGGCTTGGGCGCCGGCGCCAACCCGGACCTGGGCAGGCAAGCTGCCGAGGAGAGTCGTGAGGAGATCGCCGAAGCCCTGGATGGCGCAGACATGGTCTTCCTGGCGGTGGGCATGGGCGGAGGCACCGGCACAGGTGCAGCTCCCGTAGTAGCCCAGCTGGCCAAGGAAACCGGCGCGCTGACCGTCGCTGTCGTAAGCAGGCCCTTCGACTTCGAATCTGCGGTACGGAGAAAGAATGCTGACGAAGGCATAGAGCGCTTGAGGGACCATGTGGACACCCTCATCGTCATCCCCAACGACCGCCTTCTCCAGCTGGACCATCAAAAGGAACAAAACTTCAGCTGGGAAGATGCCCTCCGCACCGCCGACTCCGTTCTGCAGCAGGGCATCCAAGCCATTGCCGAAGTGGTGACCGTACCTGGTGAGATCAACATAGACTTCGCCGACGTCAAGACCATCCTCGGCGGCGCCGGCCAGTCCTGGCTTGCAATCGGAAAGGGCAAGGGCGACACCAGGGCCAAGGATGCTGCCAAGCAGGCCACCAGGAGCCCCCTGCTGGATATCGACGTCGAAGGCGCCAAGCGCATACTCTTTGTGATCTCCGGCGGTAACTCCCTGAGCCTGAAAGAAGTGCAGGAAGCTGCCGATGTCATCCACGAGCTTGCAGACCCCGAGGCCAACGTCATCTTCGGCACCTCCCGGGACGCCAAGATGGATGACGAGGTCAAGGTCACCATGGTTGCAGCATCCTTCCCCGTTCCCCAAGACAACATGGTCCAAAGGGACGAGGACCTTCGGAAGCTGCTTCGCGATGTTACTCCCGAGGACTCGGATGATCTGGACATTCCCAGCTTCCTGCGCAGGCAGCCTGTCCAAAAGGGCAGGGGGATGTTCCGGTAGTCCACCGAGCCCCAAGTAATATTCCCGGACGCCATTGGCATATTCAGTGATTTTCAGGGACTTGAGCATTTATGGGCGCCGGGAACCTTTCAGAGGCCACCCTCTCGCAGGGTGGCCTCTTTAATATCCCTTCACTAATCCCCTTGACCCCGCCCCCTCGATTGCCCGCGCTCACCCTGGAGGCCTCCGTTCCCTGGCCCTCCGCTCTCTGGCCCTCCGTTCGTACTGAGGCGGCCCTCCGTTCCCTGGCCCTCCGTTCGTGCTGAGGCACTCGAAGCAGCAACGGAGGGCCCAGGGGAAGCCGACGGGCATGTCCTGAGGCAGCCCCCAGGTCCATGTTCCTCCGTTCGTGCTGAGGCACTCGAAGCAGCAACGGAGGGCCCAGGGGAAGCCGACGGGCATGTCCTGGGCGGGTCGAAGGGCGTGGGGCTGTGTCCGTTCTCCTTCGACAAGCTCAGGACGAACGGACATAGCCGCGTGGAAGGGCCAACGGAGGGGGCGTGGGCGACACACAGCCGGGGCAGAAGGGGAACAGCGGAAACCGCAGACCATTGCCTAACCCTGGGGCGTAGGCCCTCGTTCGCCCTGAGGCTCTGGAAGGGGAACGGGGGCCGTGCGCCCCACCCACTCCCCGGGCGCCTATGGGTTATGGCTTCGACCGGTGTGGCGATTCCCCTAGAGCCTGCCGTCCATGGTCCTCCGTTCTCCTTCGACAAGCTCAGGACGAACGGACATAGCCGCGTGAAAGGACGAACGGACATAGCCGCGTGAAAAGACGAACGGAGGGGGAGTAGGGGCATGTCTTGAGACGGCCCCCAGGTCCATCGTCCTCCGTTCGTGCTGAGGCACTCGAAGCAGCAACGGAGGACACCGGGAAGCCGAAGGGGAACAGCGGAAACCGCAGACCTTTGCCTAACCCTGGGGGAGTAGGCCCCCGTTCGCCCTGAGGCTCTGGAAGGGGAACGGGGGCCGTGCGCCCCACCCACTCCCCGGGCGCTTATGGGTTATGGCTTCGGCCGGTGTGGCGGTTCCCCTAAAGCCTCCCCTCCAGGGTCCTCCGTTCCACTAAAGCCTCCCCTCCAGGGTCCCCCGTTCGTGCTGAGGCACTCGAAGCAGCAACGGAGGCCCCAAGGGAAGCCGAAGGGCAGGTCTGAGCCGGGGCCCCGGTCCATGGTCCTTCGTTCTCCTAAAGCCTCCCGTCCATGGTCCTCCGTTCTCCTTCGACAAGCTCGGGACGAACGGACATAGCCGCGTGAAAAGACGAACGGAGGGGGAGTAGGGGCATGTCTTGAGACGGCCCCCAGGTCCATCGTCCTCCGTTCGTGCTGAGGCACTCGAAGCAGCAACGGAGGACACCGGGAAGCCGAAGGGCATGTCCGAGCTACCTCGAAGGGCCTGGCGTGTATCCGGCCCTGTTCTGAGCCGGGGCGAAGGGTCCTTCGACAAGCTCAGGACGAACGGACACAGCCGCGTGGAGGGGCCAACAGGAATATGGGGAGGGGGCGAACGGACACCGCCGAGTCGAATGAGGAACGGACATGGGGCAATCCCGTATGCGATGGACGTCTAGGCTAGCCCCTCGGGAGTGCGTCGCCCCGACAGGGCAACCAACGCCTGCCAGTCCCCTCGCATGAGCGCCTCTTTCTTGGGGCGAGACCATCCCTTCACCCGACTTTCTGCGGCCAAAGCCTCTTCTCGCGTGGAGAACTCCTGGGCAAATGCCAAGGTTACAGGGCGTCTCCTTGATACGTACCCTGCGTATGCCCCCGACTCATGCTCGGCGATCCGACGCTCCAAGGCATCGGTATGGCCAGTGTAATATGAGCCGTTAGCGCAACGAAGTATGTACATCCAAAAGGGCATGTTGGAGCAGAGTATATCATCTCCAGCTCTGGCCACTCTCCGTTCTCCTTCGACAAGCTCAGGACGAACGGGGAAATGGGGGAGGGCGAGCGGACTATGTGGGGAGGGCGAACGGAGGGGTAGGTGGGCGAACGGAAATGGGGGGAGGGGGTGGACGGAAGGGGATCCTTAGGTCTGTGTCCAGCCCTGTCGTGAGCCGGGTCGAAGGGTCCTTCGACAAGCTCAGGACGAACGGAGAGGGGAGGGCGAACGGTCACAGCAGTGGGGGGGTGGGCGGACACACAGCCGGGGCAAAAGGGGAACGGCGGACACCGCAGACCTTTGCCTAACCCTGGGGCGCACGTCCTCCGTTCGCCCTGAGGCCCTCGAAGCAGAACGGGGGCCCCACGCGAAGCCGAAGGGCAGGTCTGAGCCGGGGCGAAGGATCCTTCGACAAGCTCAGGACGAACGGGGAAATGGGGGGTGGGCGAACGGGGCTCTGTTCCCACGAACGGACACGGGCTGGCGGATTGTGTCCACCAGCCCGTGTCTGATTACCTTGCTCCTGTGTCCGGCCCTGTCCCCTTCGAGGGCCTCAGGGCGAACGGAGGGGGTCCTTAGGTCTGTGTCCGGCCTGTCCGTTCTCCTTCGACAAGCTCAGGACGAACGGACTTTCATTAATTCCCCCCATCCTTCCCCTTCGAGGGCCTCAGGACGAACGGGGAAATAGGGGGTGGGGAACGGCGGACACCGCAGACCTTTGCCTAACCCTGGGGCGTAGGCCTCCGTTCGTGCTGAGGCACTCGAAGCAGCAACGGAGGACACCGAGAAGCTGACGGGCAGGTCTGTGTCCGGCCCTGCCCTGAGCCGGGGCGAAGGGTCCTTCGACAAGCTCAGGACGAACGGGGAAATGGGGACGGGGCGAACGGACTATGTGGGGTGGGCGAACGGAGGGGTAGGCAGGGAACGGGGAAATGGGGCGGGGCGAACGGGGGGGGGGTCCTTAGGTCTGTGTCCGGCCCTGTCGTGAGCTAGGGCGAAGGGTCCTTCGACAAGCTCAGGACGAACGGGGAAATGGGGACGGGGCGAACGGAAGGGGATCCTTAGGTCTGTGTCCGGCCTGTCCGCTACCCTTCGACAAGCTCAGGACGAACGGACTTTCATTAATTCCCCCCCATCCTTCCCCTTCGAGGGCCTCAGGGCGAACGGGGAAATGGGGGGTGGGCGAACGGGGCTCTGTTCCCGCAGACGGGGGATGCGGGGGGGAAGGCGACGGGCTGGTGGTTGTGTCCACCAGCCCGTGTCTGATTACTTAGTATCTGTTCCCATCTGTCCTTCCGGGTTCCCTCCGCTCTCCTTCGACAAGCTCAGGACGAACGGGATTTTGTTCCCGCTACCCTTCGAGGGCCTCAGGGCGAACGGGGGGGGGGGGTCCTTAGGTCTGTGTCCGGCCCTGTCGTGAGCCGGGGCGAAGGGTCCTTCGACAAGCTCAGGACGAACGGGGGTCTGTTCCCGCGAACGGACACGGGCTGGCGGATTACGTCCACCAGCCCGTGTCTGACTACTTAGTCTATGCTATTGCGCTAGCGACGGGAGTTGGCGAGGAACACGCCTCCACCTGCTACGACCACCGCCACGATGGCGATGATCAGCGCGATGATGCCCAGTCCGGCGCCTCCAGAGGCTCCTTCGGGGCCGACATCGCCGGCATCACCCTTGGCGCCGGTATCGCCCTTGGCGCCTTGGTCGCCGTCATCTCCAGGGTCACCCTGGGATCCCTGGTCGCCCTTGGCCCCCGGGTCGCCGGGGTCGCCCTTGGCTCCCGCTTCACCTGGGTCACCCATGGCTCCTGGCTCGCCCGGATCGCCGTTGTCGCCCGGGTCACCCTTGGCTCCCGGTTCGCCCTGGATACCCTGTTCGCCCTGGGCTCCGGGTTCACCGGGGGCTCCGGCCATGCCGGAGGCTCCGGGGTTGCCTGGGGGTCCGGGAACGCCCTGGATACCCTGCTCACCTTGGGGCCCGGTGTCACCCGTGTCCCCCGTCCGACCGCGAGGTCCACGAGGCCCAGCGGGGGTAGGGGTATTCATAGGGCCGGGTTCTTCGGTGGGAGTGACTTCCGGCGCATCGGCCGCGACGGTCACTTCGGCAGCGCCGCCGATATCGCCGCCCTCCCCGCCGAAGACACTTACGCTGCCCTCAAAGGTATGGGCGATCTCCTCGTCGGAGGCCGTCACCGTATAGCTGACGGGGTCCGGCTCATTGAACAGGGTGAATGTGAGCGTCCGCCCCGTGGTCACCGACCCGCTGATTACCGGTTCGTCGGCGCTGGTAGCCGATTCCGCCACGTACTCGAATCCCGGGGGCAGGTTCTCTACTATCTGCCCCCCCATACCACTGCCTATGGTGTGCTCGATGGTGACCATCACCTCTGCCCCAGGCATAACCTCCGTTGCGTTGAAGGACCTTTCGTTCATGTTTGCTTGCGCGCCGGCTTGGCCCGGAAGCCAGAGCCCGACCGCCATGACCAGCCCCAGCGCCACGAGGGCTGCCAACAAGAGCGGTGGTAGTTTTGTTATGCTCCTAACCAATCTGCTTCCTCCTCATCTGTGTATCCGTCACACATCCGCTCTTGGGGCTAGTTGCCTGGATTGTCCGCGAAGTACTCCCTGAGGACCGCCCTGACCTCACTATCATCCACTGTCCCGTCACCGTTGAGGTCGAACCTCTGATCGGGGTCGAAATCGTCCAGCGAGGTCGGGTCTGGGGCGGCTTCAGCCGCCCTTCCGACGGTGACTGTGACATCCAGGGAATCTATGCTGTCGCCGTTGGTGGCCACGACCGTAACCATGTAAACGTTGTCATTGTTGTCGTCCATCGAGTTGTTGATGTTGGGCGGGTTGTTGAAGGTCAGGACACCGCCCGCGCTGATGCTGAAGTCATCCATGTCGGCACCCGACAGGCTCCACTCGGCACCAGGCGCGTCCACGCCTACAGCCCTGTACTCGCCCACGTCGTCCGTGCTCATGCTGTCGTGCTCAACCAGAGGCACGCCTTCCACTGCCAGCCTGCCCCGCATGATCTCCGGCGGCTCCTCGGCGTTCACAACCTTGATCTCCACCCATACCGACGGGTCGTTCCTCGACTCATCGTCGTCAGCAAGGTCCTTGGCCGTGACCATGACCCTGTATGTGCGCCGGGTCTCAAAGTCCAGGTTCACCCCAGGCTTCACCCATATCTGGCCGGCGTTGGTTGTCTGAGTGGTGTCCGTAGAATCAAAGGGGTCGTCTACGGAATGCTCTGCAACGGAGTAAATATTGAAGTACCTCGCGTCGGCCCCGCTCAGGCTGTACTCTATGGCGTCGTCGTCCGCCGTCTCCTCGTCGAGGAGGTCTGTGGCGACTATTCGGTCGGCGTTGGGGTCTGCGTCTGCAGTGCTGACGGCACCATCACGACCTGCGACGACCTGCCTGCCCTCATCTATGTTTGCAGTAATCTCAACATCTTCGCCTGCACCCGAAGGCTCGATCACGTACCTCGTCTTGATCTGGATGCCATCCGCATCATCGTTTTCGTCCATGAACATCGGCGACAGGTTCCGCGCCTTCTCGGCCCGTAGAGCCGACACTTCGGCGGTGTTCGTAGACCCTGCCGGATCGGTGTACATCGCCGTCGCCCTCAGGCACTTGCCATCGTCGGCGGTCTGCGGAGTGTAGGTGGCCGTCCTCGTCCCATCACCCTTCGCAGTTTGCCACCTGGGATTTTCCTCGTCGTCATTAAGGGCCTCAAGAGTGGCGGCCAAACAATCATCTGGAAGTTCTCTGGTTGCCGACCACTGCCACCGCAGCCCGCTCACGTCGCCGTCTTCGTCCGAGACAACCATTGCGCTTATCGGCACCCCGATCCTCGGCTGTCTCGCGCTCAAGGACACCTCTCCTGGGTCCTGAGCGTTTGTCACCGTCACCCTCACGCTTAGGGGGTTGGTCTTCGAACCCGAGGTTGCGGTCACCGTTACTTCGTACACCCCGTCCTCGTTCGCATCCTCCGGATTCTCAAAGTCCGGCTGGTCGCCAGCAACTCGCGGGGTGCTAGCAACGAAGCTCAGAGCACCGGGAGTCGTACCGTCGGTCAGAACGTTGGTAGCTCCCTCGGTAGCGAACTTGCGCACATCCGGGCCGGACAGGGTGATAGCCGGAGCATCTCCTTCGGGGTCGTAGGCCACAAAGTTGGCCACATTAAGGTCATCGGCGCTGTCATCGGCTTCCCGCTTATTCTCGGAGTAGTCATAGGCCGTCTCACCCATGGTGAATATCGGGGCCTCATCCTCCTCGGTCACCGTAATCGTCATGGACGTCGAGCTATCATATTCGGCGTCGGGGACTGTTCCGACTGTGCGTTCGACGCGGCCAACTGCATCGTAGTCGTCCTTGCCGTCGTTGATCTTGATGGTGACCATGTATCCACCAACTGGCGCACCTGGGTTGGCTAGTTGATCGCTTGCTGGTCTTCCCGAATCGCTCGCCGGATTCAGCGTCTTGCCTATGCCCACCTTAACCTGGCCGGTAGCCCGATCAATCTGGAACATGTCGGCATGTGGTAGGGAATCGTCGGTCGCCACCAGGTAGTAGGTGGGCCGCTCCCCTCGCTCGATCGTGTCACCGCTGGCAAGCACCAGGCTTCCTACATTCGCCTGACCTGTTGTCCCGTCGGCGACCTCCTCGGTCGGCCCATCTATGGGGGTGGGGCTAGTGCTTGGATCAAAGTCGGGGAACACGGGGGTCTTATAGTCAGCCACCAGCTTAATGGTGGGGTACTTGGAAACCGCTTCCAGCATCTTGTTCGGCCCGTGTGCGTCTTCGTATGTCGCGACCACCATCAGGTATTTGTCCTTGTCGTCGTCCACAACATCGTAGCTCTTCTTCTTGGCGTTGGGCCCAGGAATCTCCGTCCAAGGTCCAGCCCGGCTCGACCCACGGTACCACTGCCAGGTCACCAACTCGACAGGAGGATCCTCGGTATCATCCATCTCGGTAATGTTCATCTTGGCTGCATTAGCATCCTCTGCATTTATGGGAGGAACTTCCCCTTTGTCTCCGTCGGGGTCCACGATGGATGTGTTTTCTACGCCGGCAGCATCCACGTAGGGGTTCCCCACTTTGTCGGCGTACACGACGGTTATGAAGTCTCCCTCCCGAGGCTGCACCAGCGACAGCTCTAGCACGGTCGTCGCCTTCTCGTTCTCGTTGGTGACCTTAACCATGACAACCTCGGTCATCGTCGCGGTGCCGTCGGTCGCCGTCAAGACCACCTCGTAGATGTTGTCCCCGGCCTCGGCTGTGGACGGGGACGTCCCATCTTCGTCCGTTGGGGACTCGAAGTCGGGCTCGCTCTTGAAGCTCAGCGCACCCGTATCCTTGTCGAAGTTGAAAGCGCCCTCGTCGGTCCCGGACAAAGGATCATTAGCCCAACTGGCCGTCCCGCCCTCGGGGTCCACCGCAGTGAAGTAGGCTATGGTTTCGTCACTGTTTTCCGGGAACTCGATGGCATCGCCGCCGTTCTGCGCCCCGGCGGGCAGCAGGGTGATAGTCAGCACCGCTCCCAGCGCAACCAGGAGCAGGGCCAGTACCATCCACTTGTTTGCCAAGCCCTTGAAAATTGTATCCATATTGCACACCTCTCCTATGTACTGGATTTCCTTGTGCACCACGCGTCCGCGTGTATCTCTAAGAAAGCTTGTAAGCTATGGACTAAGGGCTTCTGTTCGATACCATCTCCCCTCCCCCAGGTAAGCACCTTCCAAAGCGTTGACGGCATTCCCGAAAGAGGCTTCTCGAAAGAAACGTGCGCAGCCTCGCACACGGCCTTCCCGGCGGACCGGCCGGCCTGTGCGGGACCATGCCGCCAAAGGCGTTTCTCACTTCAAGTTCCATGATCAGCGTAACCCGCCGCTCCTGCCCAGCCTAGCCCCCCATTCGCCCTGAGTGAAATCGAAGGGGACCGGGAGACCGGCAGGCGCAACGATATCAAGGTAGTCCTTGGGTGCGGTTACTATTCCCTGTCTCAGCAATTTTCTATCTGTTGGCAAACCTGTGTTGTCCTAACTACAGGCAGATGCGCTCCGCCTGTATTTCTACACCATGTATATACCATCAGTCAATATGCTATTCAAGACCTGTAGGGCGCAAAGTTGGGCCAATTCTCCCGCCGGGGCGAACACATGCCCGTTCATTATACCAACGGGCGCTCCTTCGAGTGCCTCAGGACAGGTCCAAACACACCCGTTCGCCTCCGACCCCTAAGGATTCCCTTCCGTTCGTCCTGAGCTTGTCGAAGGAGAACGGGGACGCGGCTCAGGACAGGGCCAGACACAGAGCCAGGTTAGGCAAAGGCCCCCCTGGGACAGAAGCCCAGGAGTAGGGCCTTCGACAAGCCCTTCGACAAGCTCAGGGCAGGCTCAGGGCAGGCTCAGGACAGGGCCGGACACAGAGCCAGGTTAGGCCCTTCGACAGGCTCAGGGCAGGCTCAGGACAGGCCCTTCGACAGGCTCAGGACAGGGCCGGGGACGCGGCTCAGGACACGCCCTTCGAGAGCCTCAGGGCGAACGGGGGTGGGGCCGCTGGTGGGAGAAGGTTAGGATGAGGGGAACTCAAGCGCTCCCTCGCCTGGTCCGGCTGTCCGCTCCCCGCCTACCCCTAAGGATCCCCTTCCGTTCGTCCTGAGCTTGTCGAAGGATCCTTCACCCCGGCTCAGGACAGGGCCGGGGACGCGGCTCAGGACACGCCCTTCGAGAGCCTCAGGGCGAACGGGGGTGGGGGAGGGTGGGGGAACGGGGATGGGGACGGGCTGAGCGCCGGGCCGGGGGGAGGGCCCAGGGGGGAGGCCCCCCGCTCGCTGCGTACACCCCCTCGCTCGCTGCGTACACGCCCCGTTCGTCCTGAGCTTGTCGAAGGATCCTTCGCCCCGGCTCAGGACAGGGCCGGGGACGCGGCTCAGGACACGCCCTTCGAGAGCCTCAGGGCGAACGAACATAGGGGAGGGTGGGCGAACGGAAGGGGAGCTGGCTCAATGCGGGCGGGAATGGGGAGGAAATGGGGTGAAAGTTCGGACTCTTGGCGCTTGACAATTGGCTGAACATTTGCCAATAATCATAGCCCGCTATACGAAATATTGTGGTTTTGTTTTGTGCCAACACAACATATAGTGCTGAACATAGCCCTGAATCCAAAGGTGGCTGGCCTTCCGGCTGTGCCCGGCCCTGTCCGTTCCCCTTCGAGGGCCTCAGGTCCTTCGAGGGCCTCAGGTCCTTCGAGGGCCTCAGGATGATCGGACGGACCGGGTGGTAATTATGAGGGTGGCTGGGTCCGGCCCTGTCCTGAGCTTGTCGAAGGGTCCTTCGAGGGCCTCAGGATGATCGGACGGACCGGGTGGTAATTATGAGGGTGGCTGTGTCCGGCCCTGTCCGTTCTCCTTCGAGGGCCTCAGGTCCTTCGAGGGCCTCAGGATGATCGGACGGAGGGGGGCTGGGCGAACGGAGACGGGGAGGGGGTGGTGATCGATGCAGTGTCCATATTGCGCATATGCTGACTCCAAGGTGATCGATTCCCGCACGACGGAGAACAGCATCCGCCGGCGGCGGGAGTGCGCCCGCTGCGGGCTCCGTTTCACCACCTATGAGAAGGTGCATCTTCCCGCGCTGCTGGTGGTCAAGAACGACAGCCGGCGGGAGGAGTTCAGCAGGGAGAAGCTGCGGGACGGCATCGTCCGCGCCTGCGCCAAGCGTCCCATCTCCTATGATAATATAGAGGATATGGTGGCGGACATCGAAGCCCGGCTGCACGATTTCGGCAACGTGGAGATCCACTCCAACGCGCTGGGGCGCTTGGTGATGGAGCGTCTCCGGGCGCTGGACCGGGTGGCCTACGTGCGGTTCGCCAGCGTTTACCGCGACTTCCAGGATATCGAGAGCTTCGAGGAGGTTGTGCGGGACCTGCGGGGGGAGACGGCGGATGCTTAAAGGACAGACCCGCTGTGTCCGGCCCTGTCCTGAGCCTGCCGAAGGGCCCTTCGACGCAGCCTCTCTGTCAGCCCGCATTGAGCCAGATCCCCCTCCGTTCTCCTTCGACAAGCTCAGGTCCTTCGGGTTCCCTCAGGATGATCGGACGGAGGGGGATCGTTAGGGGTAGGCGGCGAATGGGCAGGGGGCACGCCGGGAGGGGTTGGCGTGAGGGCCGAGCGCAATTCTAATAAAGACATTGTTAGTAAGGTAGAGGGCGAGGGCGAGGGCGGGAACGGCTGTTTCCGGCCCTGTCCTGAGTCTGGGCGAAGGGTCCTTGGACAAGCTCAGGTCCTTCGAGTGCCTCAGGATGATCGAACGGAAGGGGATCCTTAGGGGTAGGCGGCGAATGGACAGGGGGTAGGCGGGGAACGGACAGGGGTACGCGGCGAACGGGCAGGGGGACGCAGGGGAGGTTGGCGTGAGAGCCGAGCGCAATTTTAATAAAGGCATTGTTAGTAAGGTAGAGGGCGAGGGCGGGAACGGCTGGGGCGTAGACTCCCGCTTCCGCGGGAGTGACGGAGGTTGGGACAGGGAGGCTGTGTCCGGCCCTGCCCTGAGGCCCTCGAAGGGTCCTTCGACGGGCTCAGGTCCTTCGAGTTCCCTCAGGACGAACGGAAGGGGATCCTTAGGGGTAGGCGGCGAACGGAGGGGGGGGCTGGGGGAACGGGAATATGGGAATGGGGGATCGGGCAGGGGGACGCAGGGAGGGGTTGGCGTGAGGGCCGAGCGCAATTTTAATAAAGGCATTGTTAGTAAGGTAGAGGGCGAGGGCGGGAACGGCGGGGGCGTAGACTCCCGCTTCCGCGGGAGTGACGGAGGCTGTGTCCGGCCCTGCCCTGAGGCCCTCGAAGGGTCCTTCGACAAGCTCAGGTCCTTCGAGTTCCCTCAGGATGATCGGACGGAAGGGGATCCTTAGGGGTAGGCGGCGAACGGAAGGGGATCCTTAGGGGTAGGCGGCGAACGGAAGGGGATCCTTAGGGGTAGGCGGCGAACGGACGCAGGGAGGGAGACTCCCGCTTTCGCGGGAGTGACGGGGTACGCGAGGACGGAAACAGGGAGGGGAGACTGGAGTATCAATGACGGCCAATATCGAACATGGTTATAGTCCTGGCACAGAACATGGGAACAGTCCTGGCGCGGAACATGGGAACAGTCCAGGCACGGAACATGGGAACATTCCTGGCACGGAACATAGTCATAGCCCAGGCACGGAGCATGGGAACAGTCCTGGCACGGAGCATGGGAACAGTCCTGGCGCGGAGCATGGGAACAGTCCTGGCGCGGAGCATGGTCATAGTCCAGGCGCGGAACATGGTTATAGTCCAAGCACAGCGGAAGTGCGGAGCCGGGTGAAGAGGGCCCTGGAGGCTTCGGGCGACCTGGAAGAGATGGTCGCAAGCGCCCGGAGCATGAGCGAGAACTCCCGGGTGGTGCTGGAGCGTCGCTACCTGGCCAAGGACCGGGAGGGGAAGGTCATCGAGAAGCCCGACGAGATGTTCAGGCGGGTGGCCCACAACCTGGCCCAGGCGGACCGGCTGTACGGGGCCACGGAAGAAGAGGTGCAGGCCACCGAGGAAGGGTTCTACCGGGCGATGGCATCCCTTGACTACCTTCCCAACTCACCGACGCTGATGAACGCCGGCAGGGAGCTGCAGATGCTCTCCGCCTGCTTCGTCCTGCCCGTCGAGGACTCCATGGAGGCGATCTTCGAGACGGTGAAGCAGGCGACCCTGGTGCAGAAGAGCGGCGGGGGCACGGGCTTCGCCTTCAGCCGCCTGCGGCCCGAGGGGGACATCGTGGGTTCCACGGGCGGTGTCGCCAGCGGCCCGGTGAGCTTCATGCGGGCCTTCGACGGGGCCACCGAGGCTGTGAAGCAGGGTTCCACCCGGCGGGGCGCCAACATGGGCATCCTGCGGGTGAACCACCCGGATATCCTCAGGTTCATAACCTCCAAGGAGGACGGGCACAGCATCTCCAACTTCAACATCTCCGTCGCCGTCACCGAAGAGTTCATGGGCAAGGTGGACAAGGACGAGGAGTACGACCTGGTGAATCCCCGCAACGGCAGGGTCGAGGGGCGGCTGAACGCCCGGGAGGTGTTCGAGCTGCTGGTGGAGATGGCGTGGAAGACGGGGGACCCGGGCATAGTCTTCCTGGACCGCATCAACAGGGACAATCCGACGCCGAAGCTGGGTGTCATCGAGAGCACCAACCCCTGCGGAGAGCAGCCCCTGCTCCCCTATGAGTCGTGCAACCTGGGATCGGTGAACCTGTCCCAGATGGTGCGCAGCACAGGCGACGGCATCGGCATAGACTGGGAGAAGATGGACGGGGTGATCTCCGTGGCCGTTCATACCCTGGAAAACGTCATCGACATGAACGACTATCCCATACCTGCCATCGAAGATATGAGCAAGAAGACCCGGCGCATAGGGCTGGGGGTCATGGGCTTTGCCGACCTGCTGATCCAGCTGGGTGTTCCATACGCCTCGGAGGCCGCCCTGGGTGTGGCCGAGGAGATAATGACCTTCATCCGACACAAGGCCCACCAAGCTTCGGCGGAGCTGGCGGAGAGACGGGGGACGTTCCCCGCATGGCCGGGGAGCATATATGACCGGCCGGACGGCCCCAGGATGCGCAACTCGGCGCCGACGACCATAGCGCCCACGGGGACCATCAGCATCATCGCGGGCTGCTCCAGCGGGATAGAGCCCCTGTTTGCCCTGAGCTATGTGCGCAACGTGATGGACAACACGCTGCTGGTGGAGGGCAACTCCATCTTCGAGGCTGTGGCCAAGCACGAGGGCTTCTACTCCATGGAGCTGATGGAGGAGCTGGCCCACAAGGGCAGCCTGCACGAGATGAATGGGGCGGTGCCCGGCTGGGTCAAAGAGCTGTTCGCAACCTCCCACGACATCAGCCCCGAGTGGCACGTGAGGATGCAGGCTGCATTCCAGAAACACACGGACAACGCGGTGTCCAAGACCATCAACTTTCCCCATGACGCCACCAAGGAAGATATAGCGGACGCCTACACCCTTGCGTACAAGATGGGCTGCAAGGGGATAACCATATACCGGGACGGGAGCAAGGAGAACCAGGTGCTGAGCACGGGCGAGACCCACAGCGAGCCGGAGGTTGAGGACGCCGCCGGCACAGGCAGCACCCTCTCCCCGAGGGAGCGTCCGGCGGAGATGCAGGGCATCACCGAGCGGGTGAAGACGGGGCACGGGACGATGTACATCACCATCAACTTCGATGAGAGCCAGATGCCCTTCGAGGTGTTCTCCACCCTGGGCAAGGCGGGCGGGTGCGATTCGGCCCAGCTTGAGGCTATATCCCGGCTGGTGTCGCTGGCCCTGCGCTCGGGAGTGGACATCCGGGAGGTGGTCAGCCAGCTCAAGGGGATCACCTGCTGCCCGGCATGGGACAACGGCACCCTGGTGCGCTCGGCCCCCGATGCTGTGGCGCTGGCCCTGGAGCGCAGGGTCTCGGCGGCGGTGAACCACGAGCCTATAGACGGCTCCCAGCTGAAGCTGTTTGCAGCGACGGACAAGCGCCAAGCCTGGGACCTGTCGGGGAGCATGCCCCGCACCCGGTGCCCGGACTGCAATGCGCCCGTGGCATACCAGGAGGGCTGCCTGCTGTGCGCCTCCTGCGGCTGGAACAAGTGTGGCTAGCATGACGAGCCACATCGACAATACGGCCAGGCCCACGATAGCTATAACCATGGGGGACCCCTGCGGCATCGGCCCTGAGGTGGTCGCGAAGGCGCTGGCTTCCGGGGATGTCTATGCCATCTGCCGCCCCGTGGTAATAGGAAGCGCCTGGGCTATGGAGCAGGCGGCGAGGCACGCGGGGGCGGCGCTGAGGGTGCGGGAGGTGGAGTCGGCCAGGGCTGGGGGGCATGAGGCCGGGCAGGTGGATATCATCGATCCCCATAACCTCAACCCTGAAGATATAACGGTCGGGAAGATCTCGGCGGTGTGCGGCCGGGCCTGCATGGAGTGGGTCTCCGAGGCAGGCCGGCTGGCGCTGGCGGGGGAGATAGATGCAATCGCCACGGCGCCGGTGAACAAGGAGGCGGCCAGCTTGGCGGGGTACACGTCCATCGGGCACATGGAGCTGCTCCAGGAGCTGACGGGCGCGCCGGATGTGGCGACCATGCTGATGACAAAGGGCCTGTGGGTGGTGCACCTGACAACCCACCGGTCACTCAGGATAGCCTGCGACTATGTGACAAGGGAAAGGATACTGGGCAAGCTGGAGCTCACCCACGACACCTTCGCCAAGTGGGGCATTCCCAGCCCGCGAATAGGCGTGGCGGCGCTGAATCCCCATGCCAGCGACGGGGGCCTCATAGGCAACGAGGAGGCTGAGGAGATAAGCCCCGCCGTGGAGGATGCCCGGCGGAAGGGCATAAAGGCGGTCGGGCCTGTCCCGGCGGACAGCATCTTTCACCAGGCCATCGACGGGGCGTATGATGTGGTGCTGGCGATGTACCACGACCAGGGCCACATCCCCGTGAAGGTGCATGGCTTCGAGGAGAGCATCACGGCCAACCTGGGGCTTCCCTTTGTGAGGACGTCCGTTGACCACGGCACAGCCTTCGACATCGCCGGCCAGGGTATCGCCTCCAGCGTCAGCATGGTCCAGGCTGTCAGGGCGGCAACGCTGCTGTGCACAGGCCAGGGTCTGCCCGACGCTGGGGCCGCGCCAATAGCTTCGACAGCCATGGGGCAACTATGAGACTGGCCTTCATAGGCGGCGGGGTCATGGCGGAGGCGATCATCGGAGGCGCCCTGTCCAAGGGCGTTGTGGAGGCGGAGGGCATCTGCGTCGGCGAGCCGGTGGCAGAGCGCCGGAGCATCCTGGAGAGCAGGTTCGGCGTACATACGACGGGCAACAACGGGGAGGCGACGGCCGGCTGCGACCTGGTCGTGCTGGCCATCAAGCCCCAGAACCTGCCGGATGCCCTGGGGCAGCTCAGGGGCGCGCTTCAGCCGGAGCAGGTCGTCCTGTCCATAGTCGCTGGAACGCCTATGTCAACCATCATCGACGGCCTGAACCACGCCAAGGTGATCAGGGTGATGCCCAACACCCCCTCCCAGATAGGGGAAGGCATGACGGTCTGGACCTGCTCGCCCCAGGTCGATGATGAAGCAAGGCGCATGACGGCGTCCATACTGGGGACCATGGGCCGGGAGATATACGTCTCCGACGAGAAGTACCTGGACATGGCGACAGCCCTGAGCGCCAGCGGCCCCGCCTACGTCTTCATGTTCATCGAGTCGCTCACCGATGCCGGGGTGCACATCGGCCTGCCCAGGGATATGGCCCTGGCGATGGCTCTTCAGACGGTGCTGGGCAGCGTCAGGCTGGCAGTGGAGACGGGGAAGCACCCCGCCGAGCTGAGGAACATGGTCACATCGCCGGGGGGCACGACCGTGGAGGCCCTGCTGGAGCTGGAGGACGGGGGGTTCAGGTCCAGCATAAATAACGCCGTAATTGCTGCTTACAGAAGGGCGGTAGAACTGGGTGGGCATCGTTGGAGTTCATAAGGTTCTTCCTGGAAACCTTCATTCTCGTCCTTATCTTTGCCATCTTTGCGCGGTCGATCCTGTCCTGGTTCCCTATCGGCGCCACCAACCATCCCCTGGTGGCCATCATCTACCAGATAACGGAGCCAATCCTGGGGCCTTTGCGCCGGATAGTGCCGAGGCTGGGGATGTTCGATATTGCGCCCATGATCGCGATCTTCCTGCTCATTCTGCTGAGCGTCGCGGTCAGCCGCCTATGAGGCCATTGGGAGGTCAATTGGCATAGACCGCAGGGCAAGTTGACCGGCAAGGTTCGGGAAGCTACAATCACTGGAGACCTACCGCGGACAGCGCCAAGATGTACCACAAAGAACTGCTAAAAGGCAACACCGAAACCCTCCTGCTCTTTCTCCTTACGGAGAAGCCGATGTACGGCTATCAGATCGTGAAAGAGATAGAGAGCCGAAGCGAAGGGTATTTCCAGTTCAAGGAGGGTACGCTTTACCCTGCCCTCCACAGGCTGGAAAAGGCGGGATGGGTTGACGGCGTATGGGGCGAAGCCTCCACAGGGGTACCCCGCAGGTACTACCACATCACTGCGAAGGGTGAAGGGGTCTTGAAGGAACGGCTCCGGGAATGGGCGCGGTTCTCTTCAGCCGTCAACTCCATAATGTTGGCGCAAGCCCAGTAACCCACCCCAAGGAGAAGGGGATTGGAAGCGGAACTCCAAGGCTACCTCCAGAGCATCACGCACAAGCTGAAGCTGGACCCCCATACCAATAAAGAGGTTGTGCTTGAGCTCCGGACCCACCTGGAAGAGAAGGTGAGGGAGCTGGAGCAGGAGGGCCTTACCTACCGGGAGGCTCTTTCCAGGGCGGTCCAGGACCTGGGACACCCGGACCTGATCGCCAAGGATATGTACTCGGTGCATAGCCGGGGTTCCTGGGGCGATATTCTTCTCGCCACCCTCCCCCACCTGCTCCTGGCGTCCCTGTTTGCGCTCCACCTGTGGACTTACCACATTCTCGTCGCTGTGCTTCTGATGGGCGTTAGCGTCGTCGCCCTCCGGGCATGGAGGCAGGGAAGGCCCAATTGGGCATATACCTGGCTGGGCTACTCCATAACCGGCCCTGCCCTGTCCTGGCTCCTGTCCCTTGCGGCTCTGGCCTATGGCGCCTACAGCTTCCTGACCACGGGCGCGCTGCCTTTCAGCACTCCCATCTTCATCCTCCTCATAGCCTACGTGCCCTTCTCCCTGTGGATCATGGCCCGGGTGGTTATCAAGGTGGTGAAGCAGGACTGGCTCTTGGCATCATTGACCGCTCTCCCCTTCCCATTCCTGACGTCGTGGATACTATTCCTCAACTGGCAGGGAGGCATATTCGCCGACCATTCGCCAAGATTCCAGGAGACCGATGGGGACCGCGCGATGGTGTTCCTGGCCCTGGCCATTACCACGGCGGTATTCATGAAGGTGGGGCACCGCTTCTTGAAGATAGGTCTGCTGACGGCCGCCACCGGCGTCCTGATAATCGTTACCATGGCAGCCATTCCCTTCAGCTTTGGCTTGCTGACCATAACCCTCATCGCCATAGCATCCGTCGCATTCATAATTAGTCCCGTCTTGCTCCAATCCAGGTTGAATGACCCCGAACCTTCCTATATCCCCATGGATAGTGTCGAGGAAGGGACCACCCATTGGTCTCCCAACGAAAGATAGCTGTTGTAGTAGATAGCAGCAGCTGTTTGCCCGCTGACCATCTTCACAAATGGGACATCCACGTTGTTCCCCATCAGCTTATCTTCAATGACCACTCGTACCAAGATGGCATCGATATAAGTCCGGCCTCCTTCTACAAGCTCATGGAGAAGGACGGCGTAGCGCCAACCACGGCGGCCCCACCTCCGGCGGCCTTCCTCGCGGCGTTCCGGGAAGCCCGGTCCACAGCCGACGACCTCATCTGCATAACCGTTGCAGGCAACCTCAGCTCAGCCTACGATTCCGCCTGCGCCGCTGCCGAGATGGCAAGAACGGAGGAGGGTGGCGAGATCGTCGTGCTTGACAGCAAGGCAGCGGCGGGCGCCCATGGCCTCATCGCCCTGGAAGCGGCGCAGCGGGTGCAGCGTGGCGACACCCTGGAGCAGACCGCCGATGCCATTCAACGCTTGGTCCCCAAGGTAACCCTCCTGGCATACGTCGAGACCCTGGAGTATCTCAAGAGGGGCGGCCGCGTCCCCAAGGTTGCCGCTTGGGCAGGGTCCATCCTGGGGATAAGGCCCGTCGCCGAGCTGAGCTTGGGAGAGGCCAAGGTGATAGGCAAGCTGCGGAGCCGGAGCGGCGGCATCAGGAAACTGGTGGAGCTGGCCAAATCGAGGGTGGGCGAACATGCTGTGCACATGAATATTATGCACGCCAACGCTCCCAAGGACGCGGAGGAGCTGCGGGACCGCCTCTCCGGGCAGATGACCTGCCGCGACGTCATCATCAGCGAATTTACCCCCGTCATGGGTGCCCACCTGGGCCCGGGCGTCGTGGGGCTGGCCTTCTTCCCCGAGGAAGAATCGCCCTTGGCCGGCAGTGCGCCACCACCCAGGCTAGAAGCCCAATAGGGCAGCCAGGTTATCACCTATGCAGCGGTCAGCAGCAAAGGATTCGACTACTTCAAAGGATGTAGCCCGCCTGATGCCGGGACTGCCTGCGTTGCCAGCTATGTCGGCCACCCCGGTCATGGTTGTGCTTTCAGGGCTTCCCGGCACGGGGAAGTCCCACTTCGCCGAGCAGCTGAGCTCCCGGTGCCCAATTCTGGTCCTGGAGAGCGATGCGATTCGGAAGGCGCTGCTCCCGGAGCCTACCTACGTGCCTTGGGAAAGTGCCCGGACCTTCGCGGCCCTCCATGCCTTGGCAGAGGAACTGCTCCAAAGAAACATCTCCGTGCTCATCGATGCCACAAATCTTATTGAGCGGAACCGGCAGGTCCTCTACGGGATTGCGGAGCGGAGCCGGGCCAAGCTCATCCTGGTCATGGTAACAGCCCCTCCCTCGGTGGTGAGGGAGCGGCTGGAGCGGCGCGAAAAAACCGACTCAAGGGAAGACAAATCCGATGCCGACTGGGGTGTGTATATGAAGATGCGGTCCAGCGTGGAACGGATTCCTCGACAACACTACGTGCTGGACACATCCAGGGACATATTCCCCATCATCGAACAGGTAGCGCGTGAAGCTTGTCAATGGATATACGACTCATCTGCAAAGGAGGAAGCGTGGAAGTCAAAGTAGTCCAAGGCGATATAACACAGGTGGATGCTCCCGCCATCATCGTGAACCTCTTCGAGGGCGTGGAAGCCCCCGGAGGAGCAACCGGGGCTGTAGATAAGGCCCTGGATGGAGCTATCACCCAGCTCATCAAGGACGGGGAAATCAAGGGCAAGAAGGGCGAGACTACCCTCATTCACACCTTCGGCAAGATTCCGTCGGCGAGGGTCGTTGTGCTGGGGCTGGGGAAATCCGACGAATTCGACGTTGAAGTTGTCCGTAAGACCATGGGAGCCGCCTGCCGGTATCTCCGCAAGCTGGACATACGAAGGGCGGCAACCATCGCCCATGGGTCCGGAATAGGCGGGCTGGATACGGCAGACGCGGGACAGGGCCTGGCGGAGGGCAGCATCCTGGGTCTTTATCGTTTCAAGACCTACCTCACCAAGAATGCCGAAGAAAACGCCAAGGACATGGATGAGCTTCTGGTAATGGAGTCGGACCAAGACAAGGTCTCCAGCTTAGAGGATGGCCTAGAGCGCGGCAGGATCATCGCCGAAGCGGCAATGCTGGCAAGGGATATGGTGAACGAACCCGCCAACGTGATGACTCCCACCCGCATGTCCGATGCCGCCCGCCAAGTGTCCGAAGAGTACGAGCTGGAGCTGCAGGTTATCGACCGCGAAGACATGAAGCAGATGGGCATGGGCGCTTTTCTCGGAGTTGCCCAAGGCAGCGACGAACCCCCAAAGCTGATCGTCCTCAAGTACGACGGGGACCCGGACAATCCATCCAACAACCTGGGCCTGATCGGCAAGGGCATCACCTTCGATACCGGGGGAATCTCTATCAAGCCGGCTGCCAACATGGAAGACATGAAGGGCGACATGGCCGGTGGGGCATCGGTTATCGCGGCGATGCAAGCCATCAGTCAATTAAAGCCGAAAATCAACGTGACGGGCATGGTCGCCGCGACGGAGAATATGCCCGGAGGGTCGGCGCAAAGACCCGGCGATGTGGTGCGCAGCATGAGCGGCAAGACCATCGAGGTCATCAACACCGACGCCGAGGGTCGTCTTGTGCTCTGCGATGCCCTACATTATGCGCAAGAGATGGGAATCACCCGGCTGGTGGACGTAGCTACTCTTACGGGGGCGATCATTGTTGCCTTGGGGCACGCTTGCAGCGGCGCCATGACCAACAACCAAGAGCTGATGGACGAGGTAACAAGGGCAGGGCAAGCATCGGGGGAGAGGATATGGCAGCTTCCCATGTACGATGAATACAAGGAGCAGCTCAAGAGCAACGTTGCGGACATCAAGAATGTTGGGGGAAGACCTGCCGGCTCTATCACCGCCGCCCAGTTCCTCGCTGAGTTCGTCGGAGACACGCCATGGGTGCACCTGGACATCGCTGGGACCTTCCTAAGCAGCGAGGAGAGCGGATACGTCGTTAAAGGCGGTACGGGCGTCCCAACCCGCACCCTCGTCGATCTAACCCTGGACCTGGCCGGCAAGGGTCAATGATTGACTGTAGAAGGGATATTACTTAGACTACCATTTGTGCAGGCCAGCCTTAGGCATGGTGAGCGTAGCCAAGGGGTCCAAGGCGCCTGACTGTGGCTCAGGAGATCGTGGGTTCGAATCCCACCGCTCACCCCAACAGGAATCCTGCATCGGAATCATGACCTCGGGCTTAAAAACGCGTCCGTAGCTCAATGGATAGAGCACTGGGCTTCGGACCCAGGGGTTGCGGGTTCGAGTCCTGCCGGGCGCGCCAAAGCTGGAAACCTGACCCTTCCCACGCCGCCGAGAGTCGGACTGTTACATACCTAGCAGGGACTTGATCTTGGTGATGGCCGCATCAATGTCGTCGTTCACAACTATAGGGTCCCCGCTCTCCCTGGCTCTCAACAAGATTGCTTCCTGCAGCTCGCCAAGACGTTGGCTCTGCTCTTCAGAAAGGGCCCTCTTGGCATGGTTCTGGCTGTGGGCGCGCTGGGTTAGCTCTCTCCGGTCGGGAACGTCCAAGATGCACATCACATCGGCTCCCAGGGAGACCGGATCGAGTATGCCTGGTATGAAGTGACTTCCCTCCACCACCATCCCAATCCCCTCCCGACTGGCTCTTCTGATGCACGACTCGATAGCAGGCTTAAGCAAGAGGCTTTGCTGAATAGCTCCCTCCAACAATGGACTTCTGCCATTGGTGACCCCGTTAAGGAGAGCTTCGCAGGCATCGTAGGTGTGCTTCTGAAGAAGGAGGTTCTCCTTCTCGGGCAGCAGGTGGGCAATGGATGAGCGTATGAACCCCGTGCTCAGGTGGTGGGACAACCCCAGTTCTTTGATCAAGAGGTTGCCAATGGTTGTCTTCCCCGTTCCAGATGCGCCTCCAAGCAGTATGATCGGAGGGCTGGCATTGGGGTCCCTGGAGACGGGTCCTGTTTGAGGAGAATGTCGGTCCTGCATTCTCTAACCCCGGACTGAACGAGGCTGGGTTTACGCGGTGCTACGGATAGCAAACACAGTGCGGGAGTGTACTATCCGTTGACATCCATGTCAAGCGCACCTGTCCACTGACAACCCTTCAATGTCGTCACCAGTTACAGCGGCCACGCTCCCTCAATTGACAGCTATAGAGGCCAATTCTATAATTGGCACGCTGTCAATGTTCCAATAGGGACAACTCAACTCCAAGGGGCTGCGATGCCATACCATGATGTCCTAATAATCGGAGGCGGCTTAGCAGGGATGCGGGCCGCGTTAGCTGCCAAGGCGGCAGGGGTGGATGTAGGGCTGGTGTCCAAGATACATCCACTGCGAAGCCAGTCCTCGGGTGCTCACAGCGGCATAAACGCAGCCATCAAGTCCGGCGACTCTTGGCAGTCCCACGCAGAAGATACGATAAAGGCCGGCGCTTACCTCGGGGACCAGGATGTCGTCGAAGCCCTTTGCCAGGATGCACGCCAGGATGTCATCCTGCTGGAGCATATGGGGGTGCCATTCAGCAGGGACCAGGACGGGCTTATCGACGTGATGCCCTTCGGCGGGTCATCCCAGCCCCGTACATGCTACGTCGGCGATTCGGCGGGGCATATCGTCCTGCAAGTGCTGTATGAGAACGTTCTGCGGATGGGCATAGCCACCTACGACGAATGGCATGCCGTCTCCCTGATGGTAGTTGACGGCGCCTGCTGCGGCGTCATCGCCTATGACCTCGCCGCCGGCAAGCTGGAAGCGTTGAACTCCAAGTCCACAGTGATTGCTACAGGGGGCATAGGCCGGCTCTTCGCCACCAGCACCTCCGCATTCTTCAGCACAGCCGACGGGGTGGCGATGGCATACCGCGCCGGCGCGCCCCTTATGGACATGGAGATGGTGCAGTACCACCCCACCACCCTGAAGGGGAAGGGTCTGGTTGTCAGCGAGGCTGCCCGGGGAGAGGGCGCTTTCCTGGTCAATGCAGCCGGTGAACGCTTTATGTCAACCTATTCATCGGATACTGGGCAAACCCCTGAGCTGGAAGGCAGGGAATTGTGCGCCCAAGCCATAGATTCGGAGATACGCGAAGGCCGGGGCGAAGATGAATGTGTCTTCCTGGATTTTCGGCACCTGGACAAGGACCGAATAGACGACAGGCTCCCCGAAACCAAGTTCCTGGTAAAGACCCACCTTGGAATTGACATCACCAAGGACCTGGTGCCGGTCCAGCCGGCCGCTCACAGGCCCATGGGGGGCATACAAGTGGACGCCCAAGGAGCCACTGCCGTGGCGGGCCTGTACGCGGCAGGAGAATCAGCTTGTTCGGGCGCTCATGGCGCCGGTCGGCTGGCAGGAAACTCAATGCTGGACTGCATAGTGTTCGGCAGGCGGGCAGGCGAGGCGGCTGCCGGCAACTCCCGCTCAGTCAGCAGCGCCGAAGCGCCTTCATCTCTGCTGTCAGACCAGGAAGAGTATGCCCGGAGCCTCGCATCGAGAAATGGAGGCTCCGACTCCATAGGCTCCATCCGTAAGCAGTTGAACCAGACGCTGCAGACCAGCATGGGCATACGGCGCGGTGGGGCGTCCCTGGAGGAAACGATAGGTGCCATCCATGATATGAAGGAACGATACATGCAGATTGGGGTGCCCAACGTAGGCGGGCCTTACAATCCATCCCTTCCGACATACCTTGAGTTGGCCAACATGCTCGACGCGGCCCATGTTATGGCCATGTGCGCTGCTGCTCGCCAGGAGAGCCGAGGGGCCCACCAACGCAGCGACATGCCCGAGAGAGATGATGCCAACTGGCTGCAACACACCATAGCAACCGCTGGCCCGGAAGGTCCGGAGGTATCCACCAAGCCGGTCACCATTACCCAGTGGCAGCCTTAGAACGGTCTTCTTTATCCAAGCAGAGTTTCAAAGAGGGGTGGGTTCATGGAAATTAATCTGAAGTTTTACAGGTCCAGTCCCGGCAATGGCAGCAAAGGGGACTTTCAGGAATATCCTGTGGAGATCGATGAAGGTGCTACAGTGCTGGATGCCCTCATGCAGGTCAAGGAGGAGCAGGATAGCACCATGGCCTTCCGAGGGAGCTGCCGAAGCGGTTTCTGCGGCGACTGCACCATGCGTATCAGCCGTCGCAACCGGGTGGCCTGCACCACCACGGTTGGCGCAGCCCAGAACGAGGGCACCATCAGTGTCGAGCCAGTCCGTCTGATCAGCACTACCAAAGACATGATGTACGACCTGGACTTCTGGGTTTACGACAAGTACAAGGCGGTGGAGCCCTGGATCGAGACCGATCAGAAGGCCCCCGACAAAGAGCATGTCGTGCCCAATAAGGTTGTACAGGACCTGCGTAAGGTTATGAGCTGCACCATGTGTTGGCTGTGCGATGAGGGATGCAGCACGATGGTGGTGGACCGCAAGTTCGCCGGTCCCCTCGCTTTGACCAAGGCCTACAGGACGGTCTTCGATCCCCGTGACAACCGGACGGAGGAGCGTCTCAATAACCTTAGCGAAAAGAACGGTATGTGGGACTGTTGTCACTGCTATGAAGCCAGCGAGCACTGTCCCAAGGAGATCGATCCCACCGAGCGCATCTTTGCACTGCGCAACAAGGCCATAAAGGCAAATGCCGGCATTCCTACGGTCCGCAACCACTATCGGAGCTTCGCCAAGTCGGTCAAAAACGACGGCTGGCTGGATGAAGCCAGGCTGGCAATCGAGACCGAAGGGTTGACCAACATCAAGGGTCAGCTCAAGCAGGTCCCACTGGCCATTAAGGCATTTCGGAAGGGCAAGAGGCCCCTTCCCTACTTCCTGCACGAGAAGCGGGAAGGGCGTGACCGCATCAAGCGCATCTTCGATACGTGGGAGGAGAAGGACTAATGGCTTACGCATTCTTCCCAGGCTGCGTCTCAAAGGGCGGATGCCCCGAACTGTACCCGGCCGCCAAGATGGTTGCCGACATGCTGAATATAGAGCTGGTGGAGCTGAATGATGTGGGTTGCAGCGGCGCAGGCGTCCTGAGCCAGGAGGTCTCCGACCCTGTAAACGCCCGCACCTTGGCCAAGGTCGAAAAGATGGGTATGACCATGATGACCATCTGCAGCACCTGCCAGGGCACCTTCACCCAAGCTAACCACCGGCTGCAGTCCGACCCTGAGTATCGGGACCGCATCAACCGGGAATACTTGGCGTCAGAGGGACTCAGATACGACGGGACGGTAGATGTAAAGCACTTTCTGTGGATACTGGATGAAGATTTCGGCCTGGACAATCTGAAAGAGCTGGTGGTCCATCCGCTGGAAGGCCTGAAAATTGCGTCATTCTATGGCTGCTACCTGCGCCGCCCACCTGAGCTGATGGTGCCCAAGGGATTCGAGGGACGCAAAACGGTGCTGGAAAAGACCATCGAGACCCTGGGAGGCGAGGTGGTAAACACCTCCGGGAAGGGCAAGTGCTGTGGATTCCCCATACTTTCGGCCAGCGAAGAGAACTCCCTGGCCATGTGCGGCGACCACACCCTGGAGGCCAAGGACAAGGGAGCGGATTGCATCGTTACCCCATGCCCCCTTTGCCACCTGGAGCTGGACGGTAAACAGGGCGATGCAGCCAGGCACAAGGAGAGGGACATCGACCTGCCGATCCTCCATCTTCCCCAGCTTGTAGGGCTGGCCTTGGGCTTTTCCCCACGGGCTATGGGCTTGCACAAGCACCTGGTGTCAACCGAGCAGGTCGTGAGGATCCTGGATGGTGTGAGGACCTAAGCCGACGACGCCATAGCACCCCGTTCCTCAGAGAACGGGGTGCGCGCTTTCACAGGGGCAGCCCTCGGGACCGGCACATTATCAGGGTGGCCAAGAGCAGGCCTGCGGCTATCATCCCGGCTATCAAAAACCATTGGTGCAGCTGCATATCATTCCCTGGGCCCCGCGCTCATTGCTGTTCTCTTCCCGAGACTCCCCTTTTATAGATCGAGCGCAAGCCTTCTCGTCCCCATCACTCCCTGGGGATCACCGGCATCACCAAGTGTGAAGGCCGCTGGGCATCGTGAACAATGGTCTGGAGGGCGGGCTTTAGCTCAGCTTCCTCCGAAGGTTCGCCCCCTGTGTTGGGATTGCGGTCAAAGCGGGGAAAGTTGCTGCTGGATACCTCAAGCCGAATACTATGTCCGGGCAAAAACACGTTGCTCGTGGCCACAAGATCGACCTCGTACTTATAGACCTTGCCCGGTTCGATGAAGCTCGGTTCGGACAATGAGTCCCGGTAACGGGCCCTGATTATGCCATCGGTCAAGTTCCGGGCACATCCGCAGGGAGCAACATCCACAAGCTTGGCTGTGAAATCGGTGTCAACGGCAGAGCTGGATGCGTACAGCACTAGGGAAACTGGGCCTGTGACCTCCATGCTTGACGTCATGGGAGAAGAGGTAAAGACCAGCACGTCTGGTCTTGATTCGATCTCCCCTTGGTCGAAGGCTCCTCCTGGCAAGAAGCCATTAGAACAGCAAAGCCCGCCTCCCCTTGTCGGGACGGGACACCTGGGGTCGTACACATAGACGTCCGGCGGTTCAGACCCGCACGCCATCGTGGACAATGAGCCATCCCCGGAAGCCTCGTTGGCTCGGCCTTCGCTATGGAGGTAGTACGGGATGTACTGGGTGCGCTCCAAGGGCCATTCGTTTTCATCCCGCCAGCGGTTTTCCCCCATAACGAAGATACGCACCGGAGGCTCGGACTCCAGGTTGTTTTCGGTCCCCTTCAACCATCGATCAAAGAAGCGTAGATGCTGTGCGTTCATGTCCACCGCAACATCGCTCGCCATCAAGCCAAAATAGACCTCTCCGGAAACCTCGGGGCCGGGCGTGGCGTGGTGCCAGGGCCCGACAATCAGCCTCTGCTTGGAGCGGACATCTTCGGTTGCCCCCTCTTCCCTCATTCCGCGGAAGTTACGCAAGCTGCCCTTCAAGAATATATCGTGCCATCCAGCGATGTTGAATACAGCCACGTTCAGACGCCGATGATGGTCTTCGATCCTCCAATGGCCCCAATAGTCGTCGGGCCGGTTGTGGGCTATCCAATCGTAGAAATAGTCGGCAAGTCCCCCCTGGAGATGAGGGAAGTCCTTTGGGGGGAGGAATTTGAAACTCTCCTCCATATTGTCTATAGCTTCCAAGAGCCTTTCACGGGTGCCCGCCGGGACATCGTTGTTCCGGGATATGTTGCCAAGATTGGCCATGGTCAAGGCGCTGAGAGTCCAGGAGACGGCAAACCCCCATGCCATAGCTCCACCCTGGTACGTCCAGCCTTCGTGGTAGTCCGAGGCGGTCAGCCCGGGAGCAATAGCGGCCAGGGCTGGGTGACCGCTCAAGGCAGCCAACCATTGAGTGGCGCCTACGTAGGAGCGCCCGAACATTCCCACCTTTCCCGTGCTCCAGGGCTGGGATGCACACCACTCCACCGTATCGTACCCATCCTCGATCTCGTGCCGGAAAGGATAAAACTCTCCACCGGAGGAGTACCTGCCCCTGGTGTCCTGGACCACCACAGCGTACCCGTGGGATGCTGCTCTAAGGGCATCTAAGGCGGCTGTCCGCGCTGGGGGCATATTCTTGTTATATGGTGTACGTTGTAAAAGGACTGGACGCTTAGCATCGGATTCCGGACGATAGACATCAGCGTGCAGGACGACACCATCCCGCATCGGGACCGCCACACCTACTTCGGTCTTTATGGTGGTCTCTTGTCCCATGAAAGTAGTCATGATCCACTCTTTCGAGATATGTTGGACTCGGACCCATCTCAAGAAATAGAGAGTTGAAGGCGTATTTTACACCGATACGCAGGCTGAAGCTATCCCAAGTTGAAAAACTCACAGGGTGTGGATATAATACCTGTGTCTGCCTGGAACACCTTGAATGGGACCAGCGGTTACCGCCGAGGTAGCTCAGAGGTAGAGCAGTGGACTGAAAATCCACGTGTCGTTGGTTCGATTCCGACCCTCGGCACCAGCGTGCGGAAGTGGCTCAGTGGTAGAGCATCTCCTTGCCAAGGAGAGGGTCGTGGGTTCGAATCCCATCTTCCGCTCCAAGCCGTGTTCCCCAAGGACAAGAGCTCCGCTCCGTCACACATAAACACTACAAATTAAAAGGCCCCCAGCATTTGGGGGCCTTTTAATTTGTAGCTAATCTTTGGTCTAATAGCGGATCCCCGCTGCTCGGGCCTCTCTGGTCAACCTCATCCAGCGCCATCTCTGCAAGGGGTCGCTGACGCCCCGCATCCAGATTCCGAAGAGGTTGAAGCTCAGCGCTGTGAGGAATATTGCAACGCCAGGCTCCGTGACGACCCACCAAGCGCTGGTGATGTACTCCCGGCCCTGGTTGAGCATGAGACCCCATGACGAATCGGGAGGCTGGATACCAAATCCCAGGAAGCTGAGGCTGGCTTCCGTCAGGATGATCCTGGGAACATCCAAGGCTCCCAGAGTCAAGATGGGAGTGATCAGGTTAGGCAAGATATGGCGGACCAGGATCCTTCCGTCGCTGCACCCTATCGCCCGCGCCGAATCGACGAAAGCCGTTTCCCGCAGGGACAACACCACTCCCCTGGATACCCGGCAATAAAGCATCCACCTGCTGATGGCAAACACCAATATGATGTTTGTAAAGCTGGGGCCCAAGATATATAGGATCATGAGGGCCATGAGGAGGGATGGCACCGACATGAACACATCCACAACTCTCATGATAACATCATCGAGGAGTCCCTTATAGTATCCCGCAACCAAGCCCAGGAAGACCCCGATGGCAGATGCTATCACTACCCCGGAAAACGCTACCGCCAGGGAGATTCGACCACCGTAGATAAGCCTGCTTACCATATCCCGGCCAAGGTGGTCGGTACCCAGGACAAAGAACCTGCTGCCTTCAGGATAGGCATCTACCAATTCACCCTGCCTGTTCACCGTCAAGTCGTCGGAAAGAGGGGGTTCGTGGCGCAGGTGTAGGGACTGGTTTGATCCCCCACCGTCGTCAGAATAGGGAGCAACCCAGGGGGCAAAGATTGATGCTACCACCACAAGAACGATGAAGAGACCTGCCAGCAGCGTAATCCTGTCGGACAGCAAAGACTGTACCAACGAGTGCCTATAGAAGGCTGCCAGCTTCGCTGGCACTCCGGAATTTGCAGCAACCGCTCCGATTTGTCTCATTGCTTACCCCGACTTCGGATTCCGCCGCCTACGGCCTTGACCTGGGCTACTTGTAGCTGATCCGAGGGTCTAGATAGGTGTACAGGACATCTACCGCCAGATTAATGATCATCACGATCAGCACTATTATGAATATCGACGCAGTAACGACCGGCAGGTCTCGGTCGTTGATGCCCTGGATGATCAACAGGCCCAGCCCCGGCCATGCGAATATAACCTCCACCACCGTGGAGCCGTTCATGTAGAGGGCAAGTTCGTCGCCCATAACGGTTACGATGGCAATAGCAGCGTTCTTCATCACGTGGCCATACTGGACCGTACGTTCTGAGAGTCCCTTAGCCCGGGCAGTGGCAACGTACTGCTTACCCATCTCATCCAACATGGTGGCGCGGGTAATCTGCGCGTTCCTCGCAATCACGTTGGGGGACAGGGCAATAACCGGCAGTATCAGGTACCTTATGCTTTCCCAGCCGGTGTCCCAAGGGAAATCCTTGAACCCCGATGTAGGTAGTAATCTAAACCAAACAGCAAAGATCAGTATCAGCATCAAGGCCAGCCAGAAACCTGGGATGGAGATGGCCGCAAAGGTCAGGAAGTTGACTGACCTGTCAAAAAGCGACCTGGGTCTCTGGGCGGCAACCACCCCAATGGGGACACCGATCATTCCGATAGCCCACACCGCGACAGCAAGGTACGCTGTGTTCGGCAACTTCTCTCTCACCTGCTGCATTGCCGGGACGCCGTTACGCAAGGAGGTCCCGAAGTCAAACCTTAGCAGTCCCCAGTAGAAGTCCACGAACCTAGTATATAGGGGCTTGTCATAGCCGAGTTTCTTGCTCAGCGCCTCTACCTGCGCTTGGGTGGCATCATCGGGAAGCTGAAGCGCGACAGGATCCCCGAGAATGTGGATCATGAAGAACAATAGGGCCATTAGGCCGAGCACTATGAATACAGAGTGGGCTGACCGCCTGATCATGTAGTTTCGCATAGAAAGCCCTCAGCCCTTTTGTATAGGTTTCCCGTATTCTTCACACCCGCTGGGTGGTCTCTGGTCCCTGCTTCGCTCGCTTTTTAGGGTAGGGACCCGATGATCAACCCTTCCAGCGACGCTCACGAGCAGGTGATTTCTTGCCCAGGGCGAGGCTAGTCAAGCTAGCTCGTATTGGGCGGGAATGTACCATAACTTGCCCATACTGTCAACGATTTGGAGAATCCCGGACAGTATCGAGACCTCAGAGTGGCCTCTGAGGTCTCGATAGGTTGTCCTGTATCAGCGCCGTTAGGCGTACTTCAAGTACTTGGCAAGCCAGTCCAGTATGTACCCCCATGCGATATGGGCGGCTTCGGGCCTGTAAGAGTCCCGGGAATCGGAGAAGAAGGCATGGGCCGCTTCATTCAACCCATGGGCCTCCACAGTCTTCCCGGCTCTTCTCAGCTCCGCTTCGATCTTCCCCATATCCTCGGGGGTTGGGTTGGCATCTTCCACGCCTGAGATCAGCAAGATGGGGCAGGCGATGTCCTTTATGCGGTCCACGACGGGGACGGGGTTGGCGTCGGTGGGGTTTATGGCGTTGTTTGGGTAGCAGGATATCACTACCTTTGCGTCCTTGGTGGCAGAAGCAAAGGACAGTGCAACCGTGCCGCCGGAACAGAAGCCGATAATGCCGATCCTGTCGCTGTCCACGCAGTCGAGGCTACTCAGGTAGTCGAGAGCTCCCTGCATGTCGCCATCTGCTTGGGCATGGGGCCTACTCCTGAGGGCAGCGCCCGCGGGGGCCATATCATGGTCCAGCTCCTCGATGGAGCGAAAGCCGCTTCGTGTGTACAGGGCAGGCATTATGGATACGTACCCGAAGAGGGCCAAGCGGCGGGCGACATCCTTGACGTGCTCCTCGGTACCATGAATGCCATGGGGGAACACTACGCCGGGGAAAACACCCTCTTCCTCAGGGCGTATCAGGTACGCGGGGATCTCATCGCCGTTGTGGCCCTTGATCTTGACCTCGGTGGGGTTCATGTCTGAATACCGATAAACCCCTGCTGGGGGAATAATGTCTGCCTTGGTTCGCGTTTTGATTGCTGTTGCCACTATTTAACGCCTCCAGCTTATGAGATTTTGCTGTTCGCAAGGACCCCGGCGGGCTGCTAATGCACAGGCCCGGGGCTCCTTTATGGGCAAGTATTAGAATGCCACATTCTCCAATAAATGTCCAGTCTCGACCTCTTAACGCCAGTCGTGGGAGGGCGGCATGGCAACGCCTGAAGGGATGGCTTTCACATCCGTCGCTATCACGTTGGTCATGCCATCCCACCGGGATACGTAACCCGCCACCTGGATCACCTGGCTCGCCAGCTCCCTGCGATGTTTGGCGAACAGGTCGCGCCAAATGATTACCTGGGCATCGCCCGTTTCATCCTCGATGGTCACAAACACCGTGCCATCTCGCCCGCGAGGGTGTTGCCTTGCCACCGGCCAGCCGGCAACGATAATCTCTTCAGCTTCTCCGCATTGTTCCATCTCCGCAGTGGCCAGCACATTGCGGTCCAGGCTGGGTCGCACAAACTCCATCAGGTGTCCCCTGGGATAGACCCCCATTGTCGCGTACTCCCATCGCATCTTCTCAACATCGGAGAAGTCCCTCATCTCCGGCACGCTGTCCTCCGTAGATATGGGCAGCACCATCTGTCCCTTCTTCATCGGACGAAGGTGGAGACCCGCCTCCCACAGGGCCTCCCTGCGGTTTTTCGTAATGCTGTCAAAGGCTCCGGCCATCACCAGCGAGCGCACCGCCAGAGGCTTTACCCCCGTCCGTTGCACAAGGTCGCTCCCGCTTGCATAGGGGCCCCCACGCCCCCTCTCTTCCACGATTAGCTTCGCCGATTCCGACCCAATATCTTCGATAAACCGGAGACCCAGGCGTACCGAGTTCTCTTCGGGGGCGCACATCGCCCGGCTTCTGTTTACACAGGGATTCAGGAAAGGAACACCGAAGCGCCGGGCATCCTGTTTCAGCGTCTCCATCGGGTAGAACCCCATCGGCTGGTTGTTCATCAGGGCGATGAAAAACTCCAACGGGTAGTAGCGCTTGAGCCATGCAGCCTGGTAAGCGGTGACGGCGAAGGCATGGGAGTGGGACTCCGGGAACATGTAGTGGCCATTGATCTTGCCGAATATCTTCTTTGCGGTCTCCTCGGAGATGCCCTTTCGTCGCGCGCCCTCCAGGAATCTCCGCCAGTGCATGGCGATAAGGTGCCCACTGTTGGGCTTGGCAAAGGCGCGGCGGACCTCGTCGGCCTCCGCCGCCGTCATATCCGCCACATCCTGTATGAGCTGCACAACCTGTTCCTGCCAAACGATGACCCCGTAGCCCCGCTCCAGGGCCCGTCTTTCCAGGGGATGGTCGTACTCCCATTCCGCCCCCCGCCTGTATCGCTCGACGAACTGGGACACCGCACTGCCCTGGGTGCCCACTCCGGGCCGGATAAGCGCAACCTGGTAGGCCAGGTCCAGCAGGTTGCGTGACCTCAACCTCTGACCCATCTTCAGCTGCGCTGGCGATTGGAGCAGAAAGACCCCCTTGGACATGCCCTCGTTTATCATGTCGTACACGCTGGGGTCCTCCGGGTCTATCGTGCTCAAGTCCGGTCGTACGCCCTCCCTTGCCTCCACTAGGTCTAGCGCTTCTTCTATCTGGTCCAGCACCGGCAGAGAGAGAATATCGATCTTAGCAAACCCGGCATCAGCCACGCTGTCCTTGTTCCAGTCCATTATGAACCGGCCATCCATAGCGCTTGCCCTTATGGGGACCATCCTGGGAATGGGAGAACAGCTAAGCACCAAGCCGCCGATATGCTGGCCCAATCCCTTGGGGGCATCCATCAGCTGAGGAGCGAGGTCCAGCAGGTCGCGCCACCCCGGGGCATTCACCTTGTCTCGAAAGCCCGGCAGCTCCGTCATCTCCGCCCGCAGGTCGGCTGCGTCGTGGGAGTGGAGCCGCTTGGAGAGCAGGCTAAGCTGCTCCTGGGGAAGCCCCAGGGCTTTGCCCAGATCCTGGATGATTCCCTTCACGCTGTAGGTGGCGATAGCCCCAGCCAGCACAGCGTACTCCGGGCCGAAGTGGCGGTGCACCCTCTCGATAAGCTCATCCCTGAGACCTCGAGGAAAGTCCAGGTCGATGTCCGGCAACATCTTCATGTCTTCGGATATGAACCGCTCCAAGGTGAGGTCCCACCTCAGGGGGTCCACGTGGCTGACGCCGATGAGGTATCCGACCAGCAGCGCCACCGAAGAGCCGCGACCCCGTCCGGGAGGCTTCTCCTCCAACGGCGTCTCCGGGCTTGTCAGGCCGCGCTCCTCCATGATCCGCTGGGCTATCATAACGATCTCTCTATAGAGCAACAGGAAGCCCGCCAGGTTAAGCCTCTCGATCAGCCCGAACTCTTCTTGGAGGCGCTCCTCAACCCGCCGGGGCACAACGCCTTCGTACCGCCGGGCAGCAGCTTCATAGCACAGCCTTTGCAAAAAGCTGTCAGGGGTGTACTCACCGGGCACCGCCGGCTCGGGCAGCGAGTAGCCAAGGTCTTTGCTGAGGTTGAAGGTGCAACGCTCAGCGATGCGGAGGGTGTTGGAGACAGCTTCCGGGCAATCGGCGAAGAGTCTCACCATCTCCCCTTGGGGCTTCAAGCAAAGATGATCGTTGGGACAGATATGGGGCAAAGCCCGATCGATGGTGGTGTTGAGCTTCGCAGCCGCCAGCGCATGCTGGAGCCGACAGCGCTTTGGATGATGATAATGAACATCGTTGGTGGCAACCACCGGTGCGCCGGCGTCCCTGGCAAGCTTCAGCAGCTCCCGGTTGCGCACGGCGTCTCCCTGTAGGAAGTTGCGCTGAAGCTCGACGTACACCGATCCTGGCCCATACCAGTCCATGTACCTTTTCAGAAGCCCGCGGGCCTCCCCCGGACGGCCTCCGGCCGCCAACCGGGAGAGCTGCCCGTGCCGTCCCCCCGCCAGCAGAATGACCCCCTGGGAGTGCTCCGACAGGTGGATGGGATCGAGCTTCGGCTCCCTGCGGTCCACAGCATTGGCAAGGGTGAACAGGCGGGAGATGTTGGAATAGCCGGCCGGCGTCTCAGCCAGGAGGGTGACCCTCGAGCCATCATCCAGGGTGATCTCGCCGCCGGTGATTGGTCCAACTTCCAAGCTGCCGGCAAGCCTCGCGAACTCCAACGCCCCGCAGAGGTTCACATCGGTCAGGGCCAAGGCCGGGTAAGCGTACTCCTTGGCTTGGGCCAGCAGCTCATGGGTGTGGGACGCTCCCATGCCAAAGGAATAGAAGCTCTTGGCATGAAGCTCGACGTAGCCGGAAGAGGCGGGGCAGGTCTCATCCACGCTGTCGGAACCATCGGCCGTTGTACCTGTCCCGGAACAGGGTGAGCCGGCTGCCATCGTTGGAATCGATACGATAGTAGGTACGGTCCACAGGCTTCGGCAGCCACCACAGGTGGAAGCTCCATTCATCCGCTATGCCGACCACCGAGCGCCAGTAATTCTCGATCTGCACAGACACGGGCTGGCCCTCCGGCCCCTCCCGTACCTGCACAGGTATCGGCGTATTGAACGGCCTGACAGCATCTCTTCCCGACGGATCCACGGGCATCTGCAGGAAGCGCGTCTCTAAGGCGGGATGCCAGGGTGCAACCTGCGCCACCTTGTACAGGGCGTAGCTTCCCCCCTCCTGCGACCTCAATCGCCGGTCCACCTCCACTACCTGACGCTCCCTGCCCTCCTTTACACCATCCAGCAGGCCCATCTGGACACCCGACTCCCCTGTGAAACCCGACAGGGTAAGGGTCACATCCTCCACGGGAATGGCCGGCGGGTCCAACTGGACCCGCCCTTTCACAGCAAGGGACGCCCTCTCCCATGTGCCCGCCGGCTGTTTGAAGGCCACCGGTTTATCCCAAGGGGACGCACCGTAGGCAGAGCACCGGAGGTCTGCCTTGCTCACGCACCTGCCCTTCATCTCACGCCTGGCATATCCCCTCTTGAGAAGGGTATCGACTGCCGCAAAGAGGGTCTGGATAGAGGATGAAGGAAATGGGAGCGAGATGTGCTCGACTATTGGCTCCTCGGCTGCCATGGGAACAACGGGGCTATCATCGCTCCCGTTGCAGAGGTCCCATGCCCGTCCGCCGCTATGCCCAAAGCGGTCCGTCAGCATATGCCTGCTCATGGATGCGACCGCCCCCATGGTGTGCAGGCCGAGCTGGCGCATCTCCCTTTTCACATCGACGGAGATGGGGAGCAGGTCGATAGAGCGGGGCCCAAGGAAAGCCTTGACATCGTCGGGGACCTTGAAGGCCCTGCGGGGTTCGCATATGCGGGCTGCGACCATGGCAGGAAACTTGGCATCAGCCACACCGATACGAGGCGCCAGGTGTGGTGGGAGTGCGTTCATTAAAGCTGACACAGCGCCGGCCTCACCGTGGTACAGCCCTTCCAAGCCATCCAGCCGCACATAGGCAGTGCCGAGATCGGACCCCTCGACGCGATCGCTCACCCTCTGCAGGGCGGTGAGCATCCTGGAGAATATCTGCCGGTAGTGGGGCTCATCGGCATCCAGCACGACCGCGCTTGCATGACGTGACATAGCCTCCTCCAAGGTCATGCCGGCCTCTGCCGGGGCGCACGGTGAGCTGTCCACCACCAGCGCCCTCCCCCCTGCTGAGCTGCGGCCCACCAGCAGGAAGGGCTTGTCCTTCAGATGGGGATGCCGTCTTATCTCAGCCTTTGCCCTGAGATGAGTGACAAGGACACACGCCGCCTTCATAGAAGCTCCTTGGTCCAGGCCGGGTGGCTGGGCAGATGATGTTACAGAACTTATGTTCTATTTGTCAACAAGCCGGTGCTGACCCGGAAGAGACTCTGCCGGCAGCGCACAAATACAGAGGGCCGGGCTTCTGAGAAGCCCGGCCCTCTAATTGCCCACATTCAGGCGACGATTTATGCCGCCAAACCTACAGCCTCAGGAATGAGGAGGCATTGTCATACATATGCTTCTTGAGGGCATCCTTGCCGAAATCGCCCCATATATCCCACTCCATGACCTCCTTGGCCGTCTCCGGGAACCACGCCTGGCCATGGGGATAGTCGGACTGGTGCATGAGGCAGTCCTCACCCAGTATTTCGACACAAGCCCTGGTCATGGCAGGACCCTCGAAGGGCTCGGCGGCGCATACCACCCGCCCCATCTGGGCATACTCGATGGGCGTGTACTTCAGGTCCGGGGTCACGCCGGATACGTAGCTCTTGTTGAAGCCCAAGCGGATGAGCCAGTTGGGAAGCCAGCCGTGCCCCACCTCAGCGGTACCGAAGCGCAGGTTAGGATAGCGGTCCAGCATCCCCGACAGGATCACATAGGCGAACAGCCTGGCTGCTCCCCAAGGATGGGCTGCCGTGCGGGCGACCACAGTGTTGCCCCAGATATCCTTGTAGCCAGGGAAGTAGGGAGGCTCGAAGAAGAAGCTGTGGTGCACCAGGGGCAGGTTAAGGTCATTGATAGCGGCGAATACCGGCTCCAAGGAAGGGTCATCTATGGGAAGACCTTCCTTCAGGTGGACCCAAACTGCCGCCGCCCATGGCGAGTTGCCCCAGTGCTTGATCTCCGACACTGCCCACTCCGGGTCTATGCCCGGCACCTGTATGGCGGTCTTCAAGCGGTCGGTGTTCACGGCAGTGAAGGTGTCCATGTAGTTGTGATAGCCCCGGTAGAGGCCCTCGCTCAGGGTGACATCGTCCAAGCCGGTTATGGTGGTTGCCCAGGTCCCGGGGAAGATGAAGTCGATGTCCCGGCCCTCCAGGTCCATGTCGATCAGGCGATCGGCGGAGTTCTCTTCATCGACGCCTGCATGGGCCTTTGCCCGGTGCTGGCTGACGGTACGGCCTTCCAGGGCGCTCCTGCCACCGGCAACTGCCTTATCGTCGTCCGACTTGGGGGCAGTGCCGGGGAAGCGGTCAAAGGGGATAGCGCCGACGGTGATGCCGCTGCGGGTGCTGCCATCGGGGTTCGTCCGCACACGATAGAAGGGCTTAAGCTCCTCTATCCGGGAACGGAAGCTGGGCTCCACGTATTTCTCCAGGACCTCCATTGCTGGGTTCACATGGGTATCCATATCTATGATCTTGTAACCGTCTCTCAACTTACGCCTCCTGTGCTATTTTCCGGTTTGACCAGGTATTCCCTGCTCCGCGCTCGGAGCCCCTATATCTCAGGCCAGTCTCAGAAACTTCTCCGCATTGCCCGACATGTGCTTTGTCAGGGCCGCCGAGCTGAACTCGGGCCAGAAGTTCCACTCCATGACCTCTTTCGCCGTCTCGGGCCACCAGCATTCGCCGTGGGGATAGTCCGACTGGTGCATCAGGCAGTCCTCACCCAGGACCTCGATACATGCCTTGGTCATGGCGGGACCTTCGAAAGGCTCGGCGGCGCACACCCAGCGCCCCATCTGGCAATACTCCAGGGGTGTGTACTTCAGGTCCGGTGTTACACCGCTTACGTAGCTCTTATTGAAGCCCAGGCGGATCACCCAGTTGGGCAGCCAGCCGTGCCCCGTCTCCGATGTTGCGAACCGCAGATTGGGGTACCTGTCGAACAGCCCCGACAGGATGATGTAAGCCCCCAGCCTGGCAGCGCCCCAAGGATGGGCTGCGCTGCGGGCCACCACTGTGTTACCCCAGATATCCTTGTAGCCTGGGAAGTAGGGTGGCTCGAAGAAGAAGCTATGATGCACCAGGGGCAGGTCCATGTCGTTCATGGTGGCAAAGACGGGGTCTATGGATGGATCATCTATGGGCAGCCCTTCTTTCAGATGTATCCAAACCCCTGCCACCCACTTCTCGTTCCCCCATCTCTTGATCTCCGATACAGCCCACTCAGGATCGGACCCGGGGACCTGTATCTCGCTCTTGAGACGATCGGGGGCTATGGAGGTGTAGGACTGCATGTAGTTGTGGTATGCCCGATAGAGCCCATGGGTAAGGGTGACGTCATCCAGGGCTGTCATGGTGGACACCCACTGGGTTGGGAATATCATGTCGATATCCCGGCCCTCGATATCCATATCGTGGATGCGTCCTTCGGCGTTCTCATCCTGGGTATCGGGCTGCACTTTGGCCCTGTGCTGGCTGGTGGTCCTGCCTTCCAAGGCGTCACGGCCTCCCACTACCGCCGCGGCATCGCTGGCATCTGGCGCCGTCCCAGGGAAGCGATTGAAGCGCACAGGTCCGATGCTCAGGCTTTTTCTGCTGCCTCCCTCAACCGCCTGCCTCTGGCGAATGTAGGGAGCAAGATCTTCCAGTCGGGGACGGAAGCTGGGCTCGACGAACTTCTCCAGAACCGTAAAGTCGGGGTTCACATGGGTATCCATATCGATGACCTTGTAGCCATCTCTCATGATGCACCTACCTTAGGGTGTTGCGCACCTTGTTCTAGCTCAGGCGAAGGAAGCTCGCGGCGTTATCGTACATATGCTTCTTGAGGGCATCCTTCCCCAGCTCTCCCCAGATGTCCCACTCCATGACCTCCTTGGCCGTCTCCGGGAACCATGCCTGCCCGTGAGGGTAGTCGGACTGGTGCATGAGGCAGTCCTCGCCCAGTATCTCGATCACTGCTTTGGTCATGGCGGGACCTTCAAAAGGCTCACACCCGCAGGCAACCCTGCCCATCTGGGCGTACTCGATGGGGGTGTACTTCAGGTCCGGGGTCACACCCGAAACGTAGCTCTTGTTGAAGCCCAGGCGGATGAGCCAGTTGGGAAGCCAGCCATGCCCCACTTCCATGGCGCCGAAGCGAAGGTTGGGGTACCGGTCCAGCATCCCGGAGAGGATCACGTAAGAGAAGAGGCGGGCTGCGCCCCAGGGATGGGCGGCCGAGCGGGCCACCACGGTGTTGCCCCAGATATCCCGGTAGCCCGGGAAGTAGGGTGGCTCGAAAAAGAAGCTGTGGTGGATGTACGGGAGGTCCAGGTCGTTGACCACATCCCAGATGGGGTAGAGGGTGGGGTCGTCGATGGGAAGACCCTCCTTAAGATGCACCCACACCGCCACTGCCCAAGGAGCGTTGCTCCACTTCTTAATCTCGGAGATGGCCCACTCCGGGTCGGCGCCGGGCACCTGGATGGCGCTCTTGAGCCGACTGGAATCGGGGGAGGTGTACTCCTGAATGTAGTTGTGGTAGGCGGCGTACATTCCCTCGGCCAAGCTGACGTCTTCGATGCCCGTAATCGTCGTGGCCCATGTGCCGGGGATTATGTAGTCGATGTCCCTGCCCTCCAGGTCCATGTCATGCAGGCGTCCTACGGAGTTCTCTTCCTGGACGGCCGGCTGAGTCGGATGCCGGTGGGTGTTGCCAGCCCGGCCCTCCAGGGCCGAGCGCCCTCCGGGCTTGGGCTTGTCATCATCTTCCGAGGGGGCCGTTCCCGGAAACCGGTCAAATGGTATCGCTCCGAAGCTGATGCCCGATGAGGTAACGCCGCTGATCTCCCTGACCCGCAGGTAGGGCTTGAACTCGGGCTGCCGGGGCCGGAAGCTGGGTTCCATGTATTTTTCCAGCACTTCATGGGCGGGGTTTACATGGGTGTCCATATCTATGATTTTGTAGCCGTCTCGCACGTGTCGCCTCCCTGCCATTCACTGTAGATGTTACAGGCTGTGTGCCATAGGGAACTCGCCAGACTTGCCTGCCTTGCGGCCAATTGTATGGGCGTGGGCTTGGGCTGTCAAGGAAAAAGGAAGGGGACGCTAATGGCGTCCCCTTCCCAGGAATCATCGGTTATCCTGCGTTTAGCTCATGCGCAGGAACTCTGCTGCATTATCGTACATATGCTTCTGGAGCGCGCGCTTCCCGTACTTGGGCTGCGACCAGAAGTCCCAGTCGATAACCTCCTTGGCCGTCTCCGGGAACCAAGCCTGCCCGTGGGGGTAGTCGGACTGGTGCATCAGGCAGTCCTCGCCCAGTATGTCCACGCAAGCCTTGGTCATAGCCGCACCTTCGAAGGGTTCGGCGGCGCACCGGAAGCGTCCCATCTGGGCATACTCGATGGGCGTGTACTTCAGGTCCGGGGTCACTCCCGATACGTAGCTCTTGTTGAAGCCGAGGCGGATGAGCCAGTTAGGAAGCCAGCCATGACCCACCTCAGACACTGCGCAGCGCATGTTGGGGTAGCGGTCGAAAATGCCGGAAAGGATGAGGTAGGCCGACAGCCGGGCAGCACCCCAAGGATGGGCTGCCGTGCGGGCTACGACGGTGTTGCCCCAGATGTCTCTGTAGCCGGGGAAGTAGGGGGGCTCCATGAAGAAGCTGTGGTGCACCAAAGGCAGGTCCAGGTCGTTCATGGTCGCCCAAACAGGCTCCAGGTTGGGATGGTCCACAGGAATGCCCTCGGGGAGGTGCACCCATACTGCGCCGACCCATTTGTCGTTGGCGAACTCCTTGATCTCGGAGATGGTCCACTCCGGGTCGCCGGCGGTAACCTGCAGGCAGCTTATCAGACGGTCGGGGGCTTCCGCCGTGTAGGCACGCATATAGTGGTGGTACCCACGATAGAGACCCTCGCCGAGGGTAATGTCGGGGCAGCCAGTCATGGTTGCGGGCCAGGTGCCGGGGAAGATGAAGTCTATGTCCCTGCCCTCCAGATCCATGTCTTCGATGCGCCCTTTAGCATCTTCGTGCTCGACATTCGGGTGGGCTTGGGCCCGGTGCATTCCCACCGTCCGGCCATCGAGAGCACCCCTGCCTCCGGGGGTCGCCTTATCATCCTCTGCCTTAGGGGTTGTCCCCGGGAAGCGGTCGTAAGGAATGGCGCCCACCGTTATGCCTGTGCGGGTGACCCCGTCTGGGCCGGTGCGCGCCCTGTGGTATGGCTTCAGCTCGTCCATCCGAGGCCGAAAGCTGGGCTCGACATACTTGGCCAGCACTTCCATGGACGGCTGAACATGGGTATCCATGTCTATCACTTTGTATCCGTCTCGCATGCGACACCTCCTCGACTGTATTCAACCGATGGACCTCTTTGAACGGTCGGGAACCAAGGTCCACTTGCCGCCAATTCTAGGTGCGCAAGGTATGATTGTCAATCCCCGCTAGATTGACCGCCCTCCGGATCGTGGAGATAATTGACAGGCCTCTAGTCGGCTATTTTCATGCCGTGTCAGCACAATTCTGCCCTGAAGGAGCTGAGATGTTCGAGCTAGTCCATAGCATCGCAAGAAGTGTCAAGGAGAGATTCGACACAAAGGTCGCCCATGCAGCGACCCACACGCCGGGCGCCGGGAAGGATACCCTGTCGTTCTTCTGGGTCGATGTATTTGCCCTGAGGCCCAGAGAAGGCAACCAGCTGGCGGTTTTCCTGGACGGCAACGGTCTGGAGACGGACACCATGCAGGCCATAGCGCGAGAGATGGCCATATCGGAAACGACCTTCCTCCAAACCCCGGAGCATGGCGGAAATGCCAAGGTGCGTATCTTCACCACGACGCGGGAGCTGCCCTTCGCAGGCCACCCCACCCTCGGCACCGCCTACGTGGTCGCCGAAACCCAGAACCTGCAGGACAAGGTTGTGTTGGAGATGGGCATCGGGGACATCCCTGTTGCCCTGGACCGGACCGGAGGGGGTCTGAAGCTGGAGATGACCCAGCAGGACCCCGTCTTCGGGCCGATAGTCACCGACCGCGCAGGTGTGGCGCAGGCCATAGGGCGGGATGAAGACGACCTGGACCCGGACCTCCCGGTTCAGGTCGTGAACACCGGCCTGCCCTTCGTCATCGTTCCCCTCAGGTCCCTGGAGATCATCAAGAACACCAGGCTTCAACCCCAAGCCAAGGAAGAGATTCCCGAAGTCGCCGACCTTGGGCTGTACATGTTCTGTCAGGAGACTGTCAATAGCGATGCCACCATCCATGCCCGGCCTGCTTCCGCCGGGCGAGAAGACCCCGCCACGGGCAGCGCCGCCGGGTGTCTCGTCTCGTACATCGTGGAACATGGCGTCGCCCAGCCGGGCAGCGACGTGGTCATCGAGCAGGGCGTCTGGGTGTTGCGGAACGGACGGCTTTTCACCAGGGCGGACAAGGCGGACGGGCGTGTGCAGAACGTGCGAGTGGGAGGCCAGGTGTTCGTTGCTCTTAAGGGCGAGTTGGCGCTCTAGCCCCAGGCCGCCCGCGCCGTCTCCGCCACCAGCTCCAGCTTGCGCTGCTGGTCGTCCCAGGTCAGCAGGTTCCCATTCCTCTCGGAAGCGAACCCGCACTGGGGGCTGATGGCCAGATGCTCCAAGGGGAAGTGCTTGGATGCTTCATCGATGCGCCTCAGCAGCAAGTCCCGAGATTCCAGGTCGCCCGTTTTGGTGGTTACCAGCCCCAACACCACATCCTTGCCCTTGGGCATGTAGCGCAGTGGTTCGAACCCGCCAGCCCGTTCAGAGTCGTACTCCAAGAGGAACCGGTCGACATCCAGGGTCGAGAACAACACCTCCGCGATGGGGTCGTAACCGCCCTCGCTGCGCCACCTGCTGCGGCTATTGCCCCGGCACATGTGCACAGCCCGGACCACACCCCTCCCCTGGACGGCTCCCTGGCATTCGCTGTCGGCGGCTATTGCCCTAGCCATAGCTTCGTCCGGGTCGATGCCTCTGCTGCGCATCTCCTCACGTTGCCCGAGGTCGCAGTAGCGGGTGTACTGGGGAGCATCAAGCTGGACGTATTCCACCCCGTCGTCAATGGTCGCGGCCAACTCTTCTTTTATGACCCTCACCAAATCCCACAGCAGGTCGTCTGGAGTGGGGTAGAAAGCGTCGGTGACTCCGGGCTTGAATGCTCCCTGGGCTATGAAAGTTGGGCTGGGCAGGGTGACCTTGAAGGGCTTGCGAGCATTCTCCCTGAGAAAGGAGACCTCGTGGGCGGTGAGCCGCCTCTTGGGGTTGAGATGCCCATTGACGACCCTTACCCTGGTGGGGGTGGAGCTTTCACCGGGGCCGAACCATCGCATGGGCGCGGACTCTTCCGGGGGAGCGAAGCCTTCTACAGCCTCCGCCAGCTCGGACATAAAAGCTTCTCTGCGGTACTCCCCGTCGGTGACCACATCCATCCCTGCCCGCTCCTGTACCTCGAGGACCTGTAGGACGGCTGCGTCTTCCACAAGCCTGAGCCGGTCCAGGGTGATAGAGCCGTCGTTGTAGTCGTTACGCGCCCGGAGGAGCTCAGGGGGACGCAGCAGGCTCCCAACCTGGTCGGCGCGGATGGCGCTTATATCAGGCTACCTTCAGCGGCTCGCCGAAGCTCTCCACCTTGGCATGCTCAAACCCGTTGTATTCCATCTGGGCCCGGATCTCTTCCATAACCTCCGGGCCTGCTATCTTGTGCACCAGGTACAAGCCCATGTCCAGGGAGGAGCTGACCCCGCCCGCCGTTATCACTTCGCCATCTTCTACCACTCGCTGCTTCAGCACTTCGACGACAAAGGGTTCGAGGGCCTTGAAGGCATTGCGATTGGTTGTAGCCCGCTTACCTTCCAGGTATCCCGCCTCCGCCAGCACCAGGGCGCCCCCGCAGACGGACATCTTGTAAGGAGCATCCTTGCCGGTGAGAATCCACTCCTTGAATTCGGGACTATTGCGAACTTCCCGCCCGCCGGGACCGCCGGGGACTATGAAGAAGTCGTAGTTGGCGAGGTTGGGCTTCACCTTGGTGGCCTTGATGACCAGGTCCCCCGTCTGGTCCGTCACCTCGGGGCCGATGGCGCAGATGTCCCACTCGATATCGTCGCGGAACCCCATGGTCTTCAACCGGGTGATGGGGTCATACACACCCAGGAAGTCCAAGGTGGTCATGCCGTCGTAGATGATGAAAGCGATCTTCATGTCTGCCTCCTGCTACCGATTGACTCCCGAATACGGATTGTCCCTGTTCTTCTCGGTGAAGTCTGCAATGGCTTGGACGCCCCGCTGCCGGAAGTCCATGAGGAAGTCCCACCCCGCCGAGTACATGGCAAACAGGTGAGAGTATGGATGCCGCACCTCGCACAGGCCTATGTCGGCAGCCTGCTCGTAGCTGAGGAAGTAGGCTGGGCAGGTGCAGGGAGCATCAATCTCCTTGACCATCTGGCGGATCTGCTCCACATCCCTAGGCGGATAGCCGATGTATAGCACATCCGCCCCCGCATCCCGGTAGGCGATCATAGCGTCCACCGCTTCCGGTATGGGAATATTTGAGTCCAGGGCATAGCAGCGCGCCCGAACGACGAAATCCGGGTCGAGTTCGTTTCGGACCTCAACTATGGCCTTGATCTTGTCCACCATGTTCTCTTTGGGCAGGATTCCCAGGTCCACCACATGTTCCCGGACCAGGCCGCCTGAGCCGGGCTTGGGGCCCTGGTCCGCCCCCGTTGGCAGCACACGGTCATCCAGGTCCATGCCGGCTATGCCCAGCTTTATAAGCTCTTCGGCGGCCTTGGCTGCGTGGATGGCCCCCAGGGGCGCCAGGTGGTCGCAGTCCACCAGCACGGGCAGGTCCACTGCTTCATTGAAGAACTTGGCTATCCAGAGGCGGTCCGAGAGCTCAAGGTATGAGCCGGGGACGCCCAGCATGTAAGAGAGGGTAGCATCCCCCCCGATGAAGATATACTCGAATCCCGCCCGCTCCAGCTGCTTCGCGGCCGCAACGGAGGTCGCCGACATATGGACTGCCGGCTTCCCCTTGCGCATGAAGATTTCCCGGGCCCTGGTGCTCTTCTTCTTCGTTGTAGTCACAATTTCACTCCTGTCTTGAGAGGTCTGTTCCTAGGTGTTGACCGCTTCGGCCCCGGCTTCGGAGCAAAGCTCATCCTGCTCTCCGATGCCTCCACCGCAGCCAACCCCACCAATAATATATCCATCGAGGGTGAGGGGATGACCTCCCCCGCCGGGCTGCATCTTCAGCTTTTCCGCCAATCCGGACCAGAAGGCCACGTTGTTGCGCACACCTTCCATCATCTCGTGGGTGGGCCTCCTGAAGCCTGCCGCCATAATGGCTTTACCGCGGGCTGTCTCGAAGGTGATGAAGCTGGCGGTGTCGCCCCGGACGAAATAGACCATGTTGCCGCTCTCATCCACCACAGCCACACTCATCGTGATTCCCAGCTCGGCCGCCTTGTCCTGGGCGGCCTTGACCACCTTCTCGGCAAGCTCCTGGTTCATGGTTCGTTGGGGCACCCTGGCACGCCTGTCTTGGACCATCACTCTCCTCCTTGACAAGGTAAGACCATGCGGGTCCCACCGCTGACGAATAGCTGGCAACGCAGGTGCCCATTCTACCCACCGCCCATTAGAAGCGTCAAGGATCGAAAGGGGTGGGTAGGCTACCAGCCGACAGCGTAGTTTGCCCGGCGAGGATCGGCGCCGCCTATGAGAATGCCCCGCCCCCGGTCGACGACAATGGCTGAGATGGCCCCGTTGTCTATGGTCCAATCATCGGTCCAGTTGACCTTGTGGCCCAACTCCTCCAGGCCGCGGGCGGCCTCTTCGTCAATCCTGCCCTCCAGCACCAGTTCCCCAGGTTTGTAGATATGGGGATGGTATGTAAGGGGGAAGCTGTCGGAGCGCACCCTGGGCTCCTCGGTAGCCTGCTGGGGATCGAGCCCAAACTCCGCCAAGTTCAGGAACATCTGCACCATGGCTTGGAGCTGCATATCTTCGCCGGGGGTGCCAAAGGGCATGTAAAGCTGTCCGTCCTTGAAGATCATGGCGGCCTGGGGAGTAAGTCTCGGACGCCGGCCGGCGCCCAAGCGAGCTGGGTGCTCAGCGTCCACCCAGCTCTGGCCTCCCCGGGCGCTCAGGGCAATGCCCGTACCCTTAACGACAGGGTTCATGTGGGGGCCGTCGCTGGTGGCAGCCGAAAAGGCGTTGCCCCATTGGTCCACCACGGCACAGTAGCTGGTGTCTATCTCCCGTCTGCCATAGTTGGGAGCAGCAGCCACTAGGAGATCCTTGGTCCGGACGCTTCCCTGGTGGGGCCATGGGTCTCCCGCCGGAGGCATTTCCGGCCATGCTCTCTTCAGGTCGATAGCTGCCCTGCGCTCCTCCGCATAGGACTTGGACAGCAGCCCGGCAATGGGAACATCCTCGAAGTCCGGGTCGCCGTAGTATTCGTGGCGATCGGAGAAGGAGAGTTTCATAGCCTCCACGATGGTATGGATGTACTGGGCTGAGTTCAGCCCCATCGCCTCTATGTCATATCCCTCGAGGATGTGCATCATCTCTACGAAGGCTGGACCCTGGCACCAAGGCCCGCAAGAGTACAGGGTGTAGTCCTTATAGCTCCCTACTTGAGGTTCATCCACACCCACATGAAACTCAGCCATGTCTTGCATAGTCAGCTTTCCGCCCATCTCCTGGCAGAAGCGGGTCATGGTTTCCGCCAACTCTCCCTTGTAGAACAGGTTCCTGGCGGCCTGTATGGCGCCCTCACGGCCCTTGTGAGAGTTGGCCCTCTCCTCTTCGACCATCTTGCTGAAGGTTGACGCCAGGTCCTTCAAGCGGAGAATCTCTCCGGGATTGGGAGGTCTGCCCTGGGGCATATACACCTCCACTGTGCTGGGGAACTGTCCCATGAAGGCCTGCTGGCGGTTGATCATCCTCGCCATGCGGACGGAACAGGGGAACCCCTTGTCGGCAAGCTCTATGGCTGGTGCGGACACCTGCTCGAAGGTCATCGTGCCGAACTGCTGCAGGGCGGTAAGCCATGCGTCGCAGGAGCTTGGGGTGACGGTCCGGACGATGCCTGGGGGGATCGCTCCCTTATGCTCCCTCTTGAACTCATCCAAGTCCGTGGAGGCGGGCCATCGCCCGATACCGCTGATGGTCCTGACCTGACCCGTGTCGGCCCGGTAAACCATGATGGGAGCAACACCGCCAAAGGAAGTCTGCTCGCTGACGACCACGTTTAAGGAGATACCTGCAGCCACGCCTGCATCGATGGCATTTCCACCCTGTTCGAGAATACGGTAGCCGGCCATCGACGCCAGATAGTGGCCTGTAGATACCATGTGGACGGTGCCCATGAATGGGGCGCGGTACGAGGGAATTCCCTTTGGGGGCATCTGGCACCTCCTGCCTGACCTGAAAGTCTGAAGCTGGATTTTACATTCAGTAAGGTGCCGTTTCAAGAGTACAGTGGGGTGCTGCCCCCCAGCGACGCAGGGGATTGCCATGCCTTCCCACTTGAATTAAAATACTGCCGTTGTCCTTCGGTCCGGTCCATAGGCTGGATGCCGCGAGGTCAGAGTCTCAGATTTCGAGCGTCAATGGAGTACCCTATTTTCATGGAGGTGTAACGATGGCAGGTGAAATCGAGAAGAAACTGGAAGGAATGGGTCTATCTTTGCTTCCCCCCGGCCCTCCGGGTCCCTTTGGCGCCCGTGGAGTCCGTGTGGGCAACCTACTGTTCATGTCGGGAACAGGCCCCCGGGTGGCCGAAGGCCAGACACCCTGGAAGGGCAAGCTAGGACGGGACCTGACCACTGAGCAGGGCTACGAAGCCGCCAAGGCGGTGGGTCTCAGTCTGCTGACCAACATCAAGGCAGAACTCGGGGACCTGGACAAGGTAAAGCGGGTTGTGAAACTGCTGTCCATGATCAACTGCGACCCCGAGTTCGGCGAGACTCCCAAGGTTGCCAACGGCTGCTCGGACCTATTCATCAGCCTCTGGGGTGAGGACGGGAAGCACGGCCGCTCCGCTGTGGGTATGGGCAGCCTGCCCAATGGCATCCCGGTGGAGATCGAGGGCATCTTCGAGGTGTCCGACTAGAGTAAGCCGAGGTCCCACAAAACCGAAGAAGAGCCGGAAGCCAGCACGTCGGGCAGCCATCAGTTGCTCCATGCTGGCTTCCCTCTTTTTGGATGACGGCCCGCGGGTACCGAACGGTATGCCTTTCCAATTCACCCTCTCGAAAGGAAGTTGCCATGTCCACCTCCCAGAGCAGCGCTAGAAAGCTGTATGCCGGGATGCACGATGGGGTGTGCGCCCTGCTCGAATCCGGCGGGAAAGATGGCTGGAGCCAGGGACCGGTTACGCCATTGCAGCATGCTGCATCCCGCTTCTCCTGGTCCAACGCCAACCCCCAGCGGGCATACCTGGCCGCCTACGAGTCCGGGGTGTACCGGACGGACGACGGCGGGCAGACCTGGCGCAACTTGCCCTCTTACCCCACCAGCTACGCCCATAGTGTGCTGGCCGATTCCTTGGATGCCGACACCCTATACGTCGGCAGCGAACCCGCCGACGTATTCCGGTCCTGCGACGGGGGAGAGACCTGGGAGAGCTGCCCGGGTTTCCGGGCAGTGCCTGAGTCAAGTCAATGGTCCTTCCACTCCGAAACCCGGGACTCCCACGTCCGCGACCTGAGGACGACGCCCCACGACGCAGGCATTCTGTATGCGGGAATCGAGGTGGGAGGTGTCATTCGTTCGACGGATGGGGGCAGGAGCTGGGAACAGTGCACCGGGCCGGACCCGGATATTCATTGCATCAACCCCGCCCCCTCCCTCCCCGGCCGGGTGTACATCGCCACCGCCCGCGGACCCTATCGCAGCGACGATGGCGGCAGAAGCTGGGAGCCACTGGACAGCGGGCTGAGCCGCACCTATACCCTGCACATAGCATCAGCCTACGATAACCCCGACTTGGTGCTGGTCACTGTGTCAAGAAGCGCGGGTCGCTCCGAACCCCAGTTCTATCGCTCGGAAGATGGAGGAAAGCGCTGGGGTCTGGTCCAAGAGGTCGGTTCCCTTGACGATATGGTCGTAGCCATCGATTGGGACCCGGAAGAGCCGTCCAGGGTGTATGCCGGCACCGATTCCGGGAAGATCTATTGCAGCAGCGACCGGGGCTGCTCGTGGAGCCAGATACCTGTGGAGTTGGGGACCTTGGCGGTGGGAGCGCTGGTTGTCGCCCCGGTCTGGTGACTCGCTATCTGCCCTGGTTTCGCACCTGGTGAATCACCCCAAGGACGAACAGGACGACATTCGCAACCAGGGCTGCACCAAAAATGGTGGCCTGAATTGGGGGAGTCGTGATCCGGGATGCGTAACCGGCAGGCACGCCCTTGCCTTCCTGCCATTCGAAGCCTCCCCACGCACCAAGGAAGCCCAAAGCGATAATCGGTATGGCAGAGATGGCGATGGTTGCCCAGAATCGACTGGTAACCAGCCTGATAGACTTGCCAACCCAATCTTCACTCAAGGGTTTGAGTAAGGAGATGGAAGGCCTGTTCCCCCAAGCCCTGCTCAGGAGGCCCGAAACGTATTCGGGGGCTTTTAAGGTCAGCACAGCCAAATCCTGACGGATGATGAGCCACGCAAGATAAGCGCCTACGGCAGCGCCGGCGCCGATCCATAGTTCGTAGTGCCACTCGGCAATTATCCACGCCCAATACTCAGAGAGCAGGTACCTCAGTCCGAACCAGGACACATACCCCAAGGCCCCAAAGATAAGGGCCAGGATGGCTCCCACAAATGACCTGGCAAACAAGGCGATGGCTATATAGAAGTACTCGTTTGTGCCCATAGTCGCGCGGCAAACCTCGTTACGGTAGATATCGCTACTAAGATTATATCACTTGGAGACGCGTCTAAATTGCCACTACGTTCGCCTTTGGACCCAAAGAGCGCAGCGACCCCCGAGCATCGATGACCAGCTGACTCTGATTGACGATGCTTAGCCAATCGTAGTAGCTATGGCCTACCAGGACTACGACCGCATCTTGCTCCATCAAGACCCGTTCGTCCAGATCGATGCTTTCGAGCCTGAGGTCTCCTATGAACACCTCAGGCACATATCCGTCGCTGTAGGTCACAGCGGCGCCCCGCTGGGCCAGCATTTCCGCTATCTGCAGCGAGGGTGAGTTCCTCGTGTCCTGGATGTCTTCCTTGAAGGACACCCCCAGCAGCAATAGCCGGGTGTTCTTGATCGTCTTGCCGCGCTCTCCCAGCACATCTCCGATCTTGGATACCACATAGTAGGGACGATTATCGTTTGTCTTGGCCGCCAGGTCTATGAAGTTGACGTAGAAATCGTACTCCCTGGCTTTCCACGACAAATAGAAGGGATCGACGGGGATGCAGTGGCCCCCAACCCCCACGCCAGGATAGAAGGGCATGTAACCGAAGGGCTTGGTGGAAGCCGCCTCTATAACCTCCCTTATATCGATCCCCATGCGATTGCCAAGCTCCGATAGTTCGTTGACGAGGGCGATGTTCACACTTCTGAATACGTTCTCCAGCAGCTTTGTCATCTCAGCTACTCGCGGAGTGCTAACCGGGACCACCACATCTACAAAGGTTTCCAGGAAGGCAGACGCCATAGTGGTGCACCTGCCGGTAACTCCGCCCACAACCTTGGGGATATCCGTCATAGAGTGGGCTTGGTTGCCTGGGTCAATGCGCTCCGGTGAAAAAGCAAGATAGAAGTCTTTGCCCACCTGCCTGCCAGGTGATTGGAGCTGGGGCAGGACCACCTCCTCGGTAGTCCCAGGAAAGGTTGTGCTTTGAAGGAGCAGCAGCTGCTCGCCGGTCATATGTTCAGCGAGCTGCTCAACTGTGCTTTGAAGAGGGGCCAAGTCCGGCTCTTTGTGCGCATCAACTGGCGTGGGAACACAGACCACCAACACATCGCTCTCAGCAGCCTCATCATAGAAGGATGTAGCTCCGACCTTCCCTTGCTCCAACAAGAAAGCCAGCGTTTCATCCGACACATCATCTATATAGCTCCGACCGGCATTCACCTCTCCCACTCTCCACCCATTCAGATCGATGCCGGTGGTTGCAAAGCCTGCTCGAGCAATGGCCACCATCGTGGGGAGCCCTACGTACCCAAGGCCCACGACACAAACTCTCGCCGTACGGTGTGCTATTCTGCCCTTCAGTCCTTCCGTCGCCCGCTGCTCCAAGGTACCTGCTACCTGCCTTCTTCCAAACGGATGATCTCGACCACCTTCTCAATCATCGACGATATAGAGGTGGTGGGGTTATAGCTGATGTACCCCTGAATCTTGCCGATTGCCGGCAATCGACGAGCAGGCTCTTCGAAGTCCTCTCCGTAAACCTGGGCAAAGGGCACGCGGACTATCTCAGAGCTGCTGCACGAAACCTGGCGCACCAGCTTGGCCAGTTCCAAGATGCTTATCTCGGAAGTGCTTCCGACGTTGAACACTTCCCCTTCGGCGGAGGGCACTCCCGCAATATCGGCCATGGCGCCTGCCACATCTTTCACATATGTAAAACTGCGCTTCTGAAGCCCGTCGCCATAGACGGTGATGGGTTCCCCTGCTATTGCCTGCCTCGCAAATCGCGGCATTACCATTCCGTAGCGCCCCGTCTGACGGGGTCCAACGGTGTTGAACAGCCTGAGGACAACGATGGGCAGGCCTTGTTCCCTGCGGTATGCAAGGGCCATGAATTCATCTAGAGCCTTGGCGTACGCATAGCTCCACCTGGGAATGCTCGTGGGGCCCATCAACGCATCGCTGCTCTCATGGTAGGGAAGAGATTGAGACTTGCCGTACACCTCGGAACTGGAGGCCAAGACAACTTTTTTGCCAAGGAAGCTGGCCAGCTGCAATACGTTGCTGGTCCCTGCAACGTTAGTTTCCAAAGAGGAAACCCCATGGCTGTGTATGTATCCAACGCCCACTGCAGCCGCCAAATGGTATATCACGTCGGCCTTCTCCGCCTCAGCTCCCAGCTCCTCCTTGTTCAGCACGTCAGCTTCAAGAAACCTGAAGCCGGGGTTGCCCTCAAGGTGGACGATGTTGGCATAGCTGCCCGTGGATAGATTATCTACGGCCGTGACCTGATTCCCCCTGTCCAGAAGCTCGTCGCAAAGATGGGAGCCTATGAACCCGGCCCCGCCTGTGACCAGCGCCCTTGCATATGTCAACTCGGCTGCCCCACCCGCGACAGGGTACAGGACACATCCACCTCCTTTAATGCCAGTCTAGAGCCAAGCCCTTTCCAAGGCAAGGAAACAACACAGACTCGGTGCTTAACCTTGACTTGGCGCAGGCCCAAAAATATACTGACCCTAGCTTGGCAGCCTGCACCTCTTGTCCCGGCCGCGAAGGTCCGTATCGGGGGAACTCCTTCCATGCCCAATCGTAAAATCGTCGTCATCGGCGGCGGCACCGGCAATCGCGCTACCTTGAGCGGCCTCAAGCATGAACAGTGCGACCTGACGGCAGTTGTCGCAATGACCGACAGCGGCGGCAGCTCGGGGCGCCTGCGGGACGAACTGGGGATTCTGCCACCGGGAGATATTCGCCAATGCCTGGTTGCCCTGGCATCCAGCGACCCTTCCCCCGCCCTCACAGCCCAGCTTTTCGACTATCGCTTCAGCGCAGGCAACGGCTTGGAGGGCCACAGCTTCGGCAACCTTTACCTCACGGCGTTGACGGAAGTAACCGGCAACATCGCAACCGCCATAGAAGAAGCTTCTAAGATGCTGTCGATCAGGGGCAACGTGCTCCCCGTAACCCTGACCCGTTCTTCCCTGGTGGCCCGGCTCAAGGACGGCTCCGAAGTGGCAGGCGAGGCAAGAATAGGGGAGCGGCAGGAGAGCTTGGATGTTTCCATCGACTACATTTACCTGAATCCCAAGGCTTATGCTTATCCCCCGGCCATCCAAGCCATCGAGGAAGCCGACGCAGTCATCATGGGACCGGGCGACATATACACCAGCATTCTACCCAACCTGCTTGTGGAAGATATCTCCGAAGCGATCAATGCGTCCAAGGCAGCCAAGATATGCATCTGCAACCTGATGACCAAGCCCGGCGAGTCCGACGGATTCAAGGCCAGCAACTTTGTTGGTCTGATACGGGAGTACTTAGGGACCTCTGACCTCCTCGACTATCTAATCGTCAACAGCGCTCCATACCCGGAACGCCTTCTCGAAAGATACCGCTCCTTTGGCCAGTACCCAGTGGAGACCGACGATGCTGAAAGCGGCAAGCTGGTAAGGAACATCGTTCACGAACCCCTGTTCACCGCGGGGGTTTACCTTCACCACGACTCCCGACTCTTGGCAAACACCCTGATGGGCATCCTGGAGAGGCGTCCTGCCGGGAGCCCGCCGGCCCCGACTACACCCCTCTCCCCATAACCCTACTGCCCAGAGCGCCCACCACCGGTCGGGCTTTAGCGTCCCAAAGCCAGCACCGCGCCCGTGGTTGCCGCCCAGAGCAGCAGGTCCACCACCAAGGGCGGGTCCTTGATTATCACCATTTCGGGGCTTTCCGCATCAGTGGTGTGGTTAATCAGGTACAGGTACCTGAACAAACCGAAGATAACAAAGGGGATGGTGAGCATCATGCTGTGGTTGGCGGGCACATTGGGGGCAGAGAAGGTGTACAAGGCGTAGGCTACCAGGGTCGCCGTGCTGGTCACGGTGATCATTTGCGAGAGAAGGGGTTCGCTGTAGCGTTGCAGCACCAAGCGCTGGATGCCGGAGCTGCCCTCCTCGGTCTTGAATTCGCTGTACCGCTTCCCCAAGGCAATAAAGAGCGCCCCCAAACCGATGGTCGTGTAGAGCCATGGCGACACATCCACGTCGATGACCAACGCCCCGCCCAGCACCCTCAGCAGATAGCCCGATCCAACTAGCATAACGTCCAGCAGGACCAGGCTCTTGATAATGGACGAGTAAGCCAGGTTCAGCATAAGGAACACCGATGCAACGATGCCGAACCGGATATCTAGCAGATAGCTCCCGGCAATAGAACCTGCAATAAGTACCACCGCCACACCGATAGCAGCGCCAACTGGCAGAGAGCCGGAAGCGATGGGACGCCGCTTCTTGCTGGGATGGGCCCGGTCACCCTTGCGGTCGAAGATGTCATTGATGATGTACACAGCCCCCGACAGGGCGATGAACACCACGGCTCCAAGGGCCGTTGCGCCCAGAAGCTCGCCGAATCGGCCCAGGTCTCCCGTGGACCACTCCTCGTTGAACGAGAAGGCAAAAGGCAGAAATACCATGACGCTCTTGGTCCACTGCACAGGGCGAGCGGAAAGAAGGGAGTTCAAGGCCAGACTCACCAGGCGAGAAGCTGCTCCGTGGTGGGCTTTGGGCAACCCGGCCAAGCGCCTACCTCCACTCCTCGATGGGCATGTTGCCATCAGCTGCCATCAACCAGACTCTCCTCGGCTCCATCCGTCACAGGGGAGGGGCCGCCTCTCCTGGACATCATCAGATACAGGTACATAATTGCCAACACTCCGATGACTACGGCGAACCACAACGTGCACAGCCTGATTATGAGCGTTCCGGCGCTGGCGTCGGCGCTCGAGATGTTCAGCTGCTGCAACAATGCTATCATGCTTCCTTCGGTGCCTATAAGCCCCCCGGGCAGCAGCGTCAATGCTCCCAGTAGGGTGGCGGCCGCGTAGATGGATACGGCAGCACCGAAGGACGCCGGTATCCCCAAACCCTGGAGCACGAACCACAGGGCCGCGCCCTCAGCCAGCCATGCCACCATGCTCAGCGCCACCGCCAACGCCAGCGGCTTTGGGGACAGCACCTGCCGAAAGGCTTCCCTTGATGTACCCAGGAAGCACTTGACTCCCTGGGGTATTGGCAGCATGTTCAGACCCTTGGCACCCCAAGTAGAAGCTAGGAAGAACAGCGCCATGCCTGCCCCCGCTACCACGATGGGAAAGGCGATCCAGCCATAGGGGACAAGAAACAGTCCCCAGGTACTGAGAAGCAGCACGGCGATTACGTCGGTAAAGCGTTCGGTGACGACGGCCGCCGAAGAACGGGCGACGGGAATGTTCAGCTGCTCCTTAAGAAAGTAGGATTTCGTCAACTCCCCCAGCCGGCCGGGACTTATGGCCATGGCAAGCCCTGAAGCGAATATGAGTGCGCTGGATGCGGGGCCTATGCTTATCCCCAGCAACCGAAGGTAATAGGTCCATCTGAGCCACCGTATCAGATAGTTGGCCAAGGCGAGGCCCAGGGCGATCAGCCAATACTTTAAGGGGAACCCATATATCCTGTGCAGCGTCTCGTTGATGTCGCCATAGAATGCCACTCCGGCAAATACCAGGATTGCGAGTATGGCGAAGGCTATGAAGCGACGATGCTTCATCGGGCAAAGAAGGGGTTAGACCATGTACACTGGGGAGCTATCAGTGACCAGTCGTTCTTCAGCCAGGATACCCTGTCGCAGGTACTTTGGCAGGGAGAACATGCGGCGATGGGCCAGCCCGTCGTAGTAGGACAGCTCTTGGGAAAGGCGGTCCTGGACCAGTTGGTCGATGTAAGAAGGTTCCTGTTCAGGGAGAGAGGTGGGCTGAGGTCTATCCGAGTTGCCGGACGACGCCAGGACAAAACCCCAAAGGGTAGTGAATGCAGGGACGAAGACGCAATAAGGATTAGCCTGTGGGAAAACGCTGGATATGGTGCGAGAGATAACCGTGAAACATTCGGTGTAGTTCAGATATCCTGCGGGGCCAGCTTGAGTAACCAGTACCCCTCCGGGGTTTAGCTTTGCCTTTGCCTGGGCATAGAACTCCTCGGTGTAGAGCAGGTAAGCCGGGCCTCCCTCGGTTGGGTCCACAAGATCGAGGATGATTACGTCGAATCTCTCGGTACAGGAGGAAAGGTAGCCGCGGGCATCTTCATGTCGAAGCTCCAGCTTGGGGCTGTTGAACGCACCCGCGTTGTGGTTGGGAAGGTGGATCCCGCACATCTGCACAACTTCCGGGTCCAGGTCCAGCATGGTGACTCTTTCTACCTCGGGATACTTAAGGACTTCCCTGAGAGTGGCACCCTCACCACCACCGCCGATGAACACCGACCGAGGGGCTGGGTGGAAGAGCATCGCTGGATGTACGAGGCAGTCATGGTAGATGTGTTCGTCCGCCTCGGTGGACTGTGTCTTTCCGTCCAGGACAAGACACCGTCCAAAGGTGTCAGTGTCCATGATGTCGACGGCCTGATATGCGGTGCGTCCTGTGTGGAGGATATCCTTGATGCGGTAGACCACCATCATGTCGGGGGTGACTAGCTCAAAGTGCCATTTGCCCGGGATTTCCATCTTTGGCAGGCCTGCCAGCTTCAGGCGCTGGCCACAGGCTCAGTCAGAATTCCCCGGCGATACTCGGTCAACGAATGGTCCCGGGACTCGAGCTTGTCGACCAGTATTCGAGCAGCCTTCGAGGGATCGAAGGACTCCCCGCAGGTAAAAACATCGGCGGCCGCATAGCCATATTCGGGCCAGGTATGTATGCAGAGATGGGATTCAGCAATGGCCAGGATACCTGTAACACCTTGGGGGTTGAACTGATGGAAGGACTCGCCGATTATCGTGGCCCCTGCAGCGTTGGCTGCTTGGGTCATTGCCTCCCGGATGTATGGAAGGTCATCCAGAAGGCTGGGGTTGCATTCTTTGAGTTCAACCATCACGTGCATGCCGAGTACATTCAATCACCTGCCCCCCTGTCTGATTTTGGCGCCCAGAGGGAGATTCTACCTGTCTTTGATATTCTACGCAATACCTTCTAACAATTGGGGCAGGAACCCCATGTCGGCATGTGCCCTGAGCAGCTCCCGGAATCGTTGAGTCTTGGCTGGGTGATGTACCGGGGGAGCCGACAACAATTCGTCCAGTAATTCGGCGCAGGCAATGGTGTCTTCTTCCATGACCAGCAGGGGAACATCCTGCTGTTCGGCTTCGTGATAAACATACTGGTTCGGCGTAAACCCTCCGCTGAGCAAGAGGCAAGCTGTCTCGGTGTTCAGGCACGCCAGCTGTATGTCCGGGCGGTCCCCCCTCACCAGCACAGCCTTATTTTGGTGTCGTCCAAAGTAGGTGTCCCCCCCGTCCATGATGTTCCCGCCTACCAGGAAGTGCTCAATCAGGACGTCGGCCCTCTCTTCTCCCATCACCCAACGTGCCTTCAAGCCCTGGGCTATCTCCCCCACGGTCACCGATGCCATGGTCCGGTCGGAAGGTATTGCACCCAACATATGGGGCCTACCGCCATTCCCGTTGCGGTCCAGGGTGTCGGCAAGTTGGCGGAGCCGGTAGGGAGGCACCATGTTTACGATAACCCCTACCAAGCCTTCTCCAAGAAGCGCTCCGCCGGGTGGCGCGGCCGGGCTGACCTCCGTCGTCGGATACCCCTGTACAAACAACACTTTGCAATCCAGGTTGCGGACCATGTCGTCCACCAGGGTCATTTGCTCTCCCTGGAAGGAATCCAGGGTCGGCCCTTCCGCCACGACGATCTTTCCTTCGGCAGACAGGCTTTCGGCGAGGGCAATTGTTTCGCCCGGTCCCCCATCGACGGTCCTCTTGGCCCCTGAAGACTGGGCCGCATCTCCACTAAGGAGGTGCTCATTGATATAGGTCACGTCGGGGTCTGGCCGGTCCAGGGCAGGGAAAAGCTTCAAGTAGGCGGCCTTTCCGTTGCCAGCCAGCACCTCGGAAACGATGGCCGCCGCAGTGGCGGTCTTTCCCACGCTGGTTCTATCGGAAACTATCAGCAGGACTGTCAACTGGGACACCTCGAAGGCGGCGAAACACAGCGATAGCGAATCCCGCCCATCAGATGAACTTGGCTTGGGACCTCGCCCCGGCATAATCGATGTACACGGAAATCACTTCACTGAAGAAGTTCACCGCTTCCGTACCCTGTTCCCGGGTACCGGCGCCTGAGGCCTTTAGTCCTCCGAAAGGCAGATGGACCTCTCCTCCCAAAGTGGGTGCGTTGACGTGGACAATCCCAGCCTCCACCTGTTCCACGTAGTGAAAGGCCTGGGTTATGTCCTTGGTGTATATGGAAGATGACAGCCCAAACTGCACGCTGTTGGCAATGTCGATAGCTTCATCCAGGTTCCTGACTTCGAACACCGTCAGCACAGGACCGAAAATCTCTTCCTGGGCAATGCGCATAGAAGGGTCAACATCGGTGAAGATGGTGGGTTCGATGTAATACCCTTCGTCAAAGCCGTCGCCCCTCACGGCATGACCCCCATAGGCCAGCTTGGCCCCTTCCTCGGTCCCGATGCCTATGTACTCCAGGACCTTGTCGAACTGGTATTGACTGGATAATGGACTTACATCCACGCCCTGTTCCAGCCCATCGCCAATCTTCAGGGCACTGGTACGGTTGATGAGCTGCTCCATGAAGGGCTGGAAAACGGAACTCTCCACTATCACCCGGCTGGTAGCTGTGCACCTCTGTCCCGTGGACCCAAAGGCCCCCTGCACCACACCCCCTAGAGTCTTGTCCATGTCGGCATCGGCCAATACTATGACCGCGTTCTTGCCCCCCATCTCGCATTGGACCTTCTTCAGACCCTTGGCCCCGTCGGTGTAGATATTGGAGCCGATTTCCGTGGAGCCGGTGAAAGATATCCCCTTGACCAGGGGATGGGATACCAGGGTGTTGCCCACCGAGGCGCCCGGACCGGTGATCAGGTTCAGGACACCGGGGGGGAGCCCAGCCTCTTCGAACACCTCCACCAACATCGAGGCCGACATAGGCGTGGAAGAAGCCGGCTTAAACACGAGGGTGTTGCCGCAAATAAGGGCCGGAGCGATCTTCCAGGCAGGAATGGCGATGGGGAAGTTCCAAGGGGTGATGATGCCCACCACTCCCAGGGGTCTGCGGGTCGTATAGGCTACCGTGTCGGGAATCTCCGATGGGGTTGTGTAGCCGAAGAGGCGCCGTCCCTCTCCGGCAGAGTACTCGGTGATATTCATCGCCCGGCGGACCTCGCCTTGAGCATCCCCCAGGGGTTTCCCTTCCTCCAAGGTGATGGCCCTTGCGATGTCGTCGCCCCTCGCCCGCAGGACCTCCAGGGCTCTGTAGAGTATTCCTGCCCTTTGGGGAGCCGGCATTCCAGCCCAAGCAGGAAGGGCGCGATGGGCGGCTTCCACAGCCTTTTCGGCATCTTCGGGGACCGAGGCTTGGAAAGAAGCTAGCTCTATGTCCTTGTGCGCCGGATTGGCAATGGTGTAGGTCCGCCCTGAAACTGATTCCACCCAGCGTCCGTCGATATAGTTTCGATAGGTGGGAACCTCGGCAGGTGTTGTCATAGTTTTGCTTCCTGCTCCTGTGTGGTAAGGCTGGAGGTCTCAGGAAACCACATCAAATGCTGGCATTCCTCGCCCCCACCGACATGGGACATGTCTCGAACGGTGCGCGCTATGCGGCCGTCGCCACCCGGGACATGTGCTTCTGGAACCAGTCCAAGGTGCGGGCAAAGGCATCCTCAGCAGCGTCCCTGCGGTAGCTGGACCTCTCGTCGCAATAGAAACCGTGGCCGGCCCCGGCATACATCTTGAAGTCATACACCTTGCCGTGTTTCTGAAGCTCAGCTTCTATCCTGCTCACATCATCGGGGCTGGGATTCTGGTCTTCCTCCCCGAAGTTGCCCATCACCGGGCACGCGATGTTTGCCGTTCTCTCGAAAGCCGATGGGCCATCTCCCAAGGCCCGCATGGTGTTTCCGCCATAGAACATGGACCCGGCCTTGATGCCGGGGCAAGACGAGGCCGACAGGTACACCACCCGACCGCCGAAACAGAAGCCCACGATGCCTATGTTTTCTCCCTCCACCCGCGGATGCCTCTTGAGCCAATCGATGGTGGTGTCGATATCCTGCACGATACCGTCGTCGGTAACCATCTCCCTGGCCTTGTTGCGTTCGGGGACATCCTCATCTCCGTAGCTGAACATGGGGTTGGTGCCCCTAACCCCTTCGTTGTTGTTGTAGCGATGGAACATCGCAGGGGCCACGGCAAAGTAGCCCTCCGATGCAAACCTGTCAGCTATGGCCTGGATGTGGGGGCTTACCCCGAAAATCTCCTGCACCACGATCACTGCCGGACGGGCTCCCGGCGCGTCGGGCTGGCTGACGTAGGTGTGCATATCATCCAGATGCTCACCCGATTCCATCCTCAGGATTTCCCAGAAGGATGCCATAGCTGCTCCTCCCAAATAAGATCTCGCGGAATCAGCAGTACATCGCGTGCCGGGACCTACCCGGCATGGTCAACTGGGATTGTAGCAGAGCAGATGCGGGCAAACAACCTGAGCTAGCCGGACTCCAGCTTCAGCAGGGCCATGAACGCTTCTTGGGGAAGCTCCACTCTCCCTACCCTCTTGAGCCTCTTCTTCCCCTCTTTTTGCTTCTCCAGCAGCTTGCGCTTTCGCGTTACATCGCCCCCGTAACACTTGGCCAGAACATCCTTCCGAAGGGGCCTGACCGTTTCCCGGGCTATGATCCGGCTCCCAATAGCGGCTTGGATGGGAACGGCAAATAGCTGCCTGGGGATCGCCTCCCGGAGTTTTTCCGCCAGGGCCCTGCCGTAGGCATAGGCTTTGTCTTTGTGGACTATGAGGGAAAGCTCATCGACGGCTTCCTGGTTCAAGAGAATATCCAGCTTGACCAGCGGGCCAGCCCGGTAGCCGTCGAAGACGTAGTCCAAAGAGGCATAACCCTGCGTGCGAGACTTCAGCTGGTTGTAGAACTCGGCCAGCAGCTCAGCCAGAGGCATCTGGTACTCCAGCATTACCCGGGAGCCCTGGTCTCGTTCATCGTCGGAATCATGGGTTTCCGTTTTGGAGCTTTCCCCCTGGATGTATTCCATCCTGCGGAACTCCCCGCGGCGCTTGGACATCAGCTCCATTATGGCGCCGATGTAGGAACCGGGAGTTAGAATCGTGATAGCCAGCCAGGGCTCCTGGATCTCCCTGATCTGCCCCACGGGCGGCAGCTTGGACGGGGTGTCTACTTCCACAGCGCTTCCATCGGTAAGATGCACCTTGTAAACGACGCTGGGGGCAGTAGCCACGAGATCCAGACCGTACTCACGCTCCAGCCTTTCCTGTACGATGTCCATGTGGAGCAGGCCCAGGAATCCACATCTCAGCCCAAACCCTAATGCAACGCTGTTCTCAGGCTCGAAGGTGAGGGCCGCATCGTTAAGCTGCAACTTCTCCAAGGCCGCCCGCAGGGTCCTGAACTCCTGCCCGTCGGCGGGGTATAGACCAGAGAAAACCATCGGTTTGAGTGGGACATAGCCCGGCATGGGTTCGGCCGCTTGCCGTTCGACGAGGGTGAACGTCTCCCCTACGCTGCACTCCCGAACATCCTTCAGGCCCGTTGCTATGTATCCAACCTGGCCGGCTTCCAGAGTGTCCTTCCGCATAGGGTGGGGTGAGAACACACCCACCTCCATAGCTTCGGTCTCTTTATTGGTGGACATCAGAAGGATTGGATCGTTTCGGGACACCGACCCCTCGAACAACCGGACGTAAGCAACAATCCCCTTGTATGGGTTGTACACGGAATCAAAGACCAAGGCCCGCAGCGGCTGGTCGGAGCGCCCCTTGGGCGAAGGTACCCTGTCGACCACCGCCTGGAGGACCTCTTCCACCCCCATGCCATCCTTTGCCGAAGAGAAGAGGATTTCATCGAGCGAGAATCCAAACACCTGGGTCAGCTCGGCGGCAACCCTTTCAGGCTCTGCCTGGGGAAGGTCTATCTTGTTGATCACCGGTAGCAGGGCTAGGTCAGCCTCCATGGCCAGGAAGGAGTTGGCGATGGTCTGCGCTTCTATTCCCTGGCTGGCATCAACGACCAGGATCGCCCCTTCACAAGCAGCCAGGGAGCGGGAAACTTCGTAGCTGAAGTCCACATGGCCCGGTGTGTCGATAAGGTTCAGCTGGTACTCCTGGCCGTCCATAGCCCAGAAGGGCATGCACACCGCCTTCCCCTTGATGGTGATGCCCCGCTCCCGTTCCAGGTCCATCTGGTCCAGGAATTGGGCCTTCATCTCCTGGGATGAAACGGTGCCCGTCAGCTCAAGGAAACGGTCAGCCAGGGTGGACTTGCCGTGGTCTATGTGGGCGATGATGCAGAAGTTGCGTATGCGCTCTGGGTCCATCAGGAAGCACGGGGCGAGTAGGAATTGGGAAGGATGTTATCGGCTGTTAGATAACCATCCTGCAGCATCGATCACGCCAGCTGATAAGAAGGAGTACCGTAACCCGGTACGTTTATGCAGGAAACCCAGTGCCCCGGCTGGACCTCACGCACCTCGGGCACCTCCTCCTTGCACTCAGGGGTTACCGACGAACACCTGGGATGGAACGTGCAACCTGCCGGGGGATTCAGGGGGCTGGGGACCTCGCCGGAAAGCAGTATCCTCTCCCGCTGAGCATCTACAACCGGGTCGGGGATGGGCACTGCCGAGAGCAGGGCCTTGGTGTAAGGATGCAGGGGATCAGCATAAATGTCGTTGCGGTCAGCTATCTCCACGATGTGCCCCAAGTACATTACCGCGACCCGGTCGCTTATGTGGCGAACCACTGATAGGTCGTGGGCGATGAACAGGTAGGTCAGGGAGAATTGCTCCTGCAGGTCTTCCAGCAGGTTGATCACCTGGGCTTGGATGGACACATCGAGAGCAGATACCGGCTCATCGCAGACCATCAACTCCGGATTGACGGCGAGGGCCCGGGCCACACCGATCCTCTGGCGCTGCCCACCACTGAACTCATGGGGAAAGCGGTCGCCCATGTAGCGGTTCAAGCCCACGATATCGAGGAGTTCGCCCACCCGCTCTTTGTATTCAATCTTGCTCTTGGCCAACCCATGAACGACCAGGGGTTCTCCTATGATGGCGCCGGCGGTCATTCTTGGGTTAAGGGAGCTGTAAGGGTCCTGGAATATGATCTGCATCTGCCGCCGCATTGGCCTCAGGCTCCGGTTATTCAGTTTGCAGAGGTTAACGCCATTGAATAGGATGTTGCCCGCCGTGGGGCGATACAGCTGGAGAACACAGCGTCCCGTGGTGGTCTTTCCGCACCCGCTCTCGCCCACCAAGCCCAGGGTTTCACCTTTTCGGACAAAGAAGCTGACACCATCCACTGCCTTGATGTTGGCAACAGTTTTCTGGAAGAAAATGCCGGCCGTGACCGGGAAGTACATTTTCAGGTCCTGGACATCCAACAGGTGGTCGCTTTGTTGTCCATTCCCATTTTGCTGTAGCTGGGTCATCGGTTGCTCTCCTTAGGATGCTGCAGCCAGCTGCTTGGATACATAGCACGCCGAAGAGTGGCCGCCGGTGATGTGCTCCAGCTCGGGGGCCTCTTCGGCGCATTGGTCGATGGAATACCTGCATCGCTCCCGAAACGAGCACCCCATGGGGATGTTCACCAGGTCCGGCGGTTGTCCCTCGATGGGGTCCAGCTTTGCGGTCCTGGGCAGGTCGAGGCGGGGGACCGAGTTCAGCAAGCCTAGGGTGTAAGGGTGTCTCGGGTCCCGGTAAATCTCCTGGGCATTGCCCCTCTCTATGATCTTGCCGGCATACATGATGTTTACCCTGTCGGCATATCGGGCCACCACTCCCAAGTTATGGGTGATCACTACGAGCGCCACACCATACTCCCGGCTCAAGCCCTTCATGAGTTCCAGTATCTGGGCCTGAATGGTAACGTCCAGCGCCGTCGTAGGCTCGTCGGCAATGATAAGCCGGGGGTTGCAGCTTAGGGCCATGGCGATCATCACCCTTTGCCTCATCCCGCCGCTGAACTGGTGGGGGTACTGCTTAACCCGGCTGTCGGGATCGGGGATACCCACCTGCTCCAAGCGCCGGACCGCTTCTTTCGCGGCATCCCCTTTGTTCATCCCCAGGTGCAACCTAAGGGTTTCCGTCAACTGTCTTTCGACGGAGAGTACAGGGTTCAAAGAGGTCATAGGCTCCTGGAATACCATCGATATCTGATGGCCCCTGACCCTTCGCATCTGCGTGTCGTTCATCTTCAACAGGTCCTGCCCGTTGAAGATGATCTCCCCATCGATTATCTTCCCGGGGGGGTCCGGAATCAGGCGCATAATCGACAGGGCGCTCACACTCTTCCCGCAACCGCTTTCACCAACCAAGCCCAGGGTTTCCCCTTCTTCCAGGTCATAGGACACCCCGTCCACAGCCTTGACCACTCCACCGAAGGTGAAGAAGTGGGTTTTAAGGTCCCGGACCTCCAGCAAGGTTGCCATTGAATGTCCTCGCAAATTTCAGGATACAAGCTGAGCGCTTCACCACAGACTACCCAGCCTGGTACCCACTCATGGTGGGGAAGGGGAGACTCGAACTCCCACGCTTTTCAGCACATGATCCTAAGTCATGCTCGTCTACCAGTTCCGACACTTCCCCTTGGGGGATTCCAACAGCTTGGTGACCCGCCTCGGGGTCGAACCGAGAACCTACGGATTAAGAGTCCGTTGCTCTGCCAGTTGAGCTAGCGGGCCTCAACGATATCGCAGATAGGCAAATCCTACTTGCAAAAGTGTAGTGAGACTAACAAGGGAGGGGTCATTTGTCAACCATCTCAGCTTTGACGGCTGCCGGTCTGGAAGGGTATAGGCCTTGGGTACGGACCTGCGCACCTTTGCTTGTGCCACAGCTGGTGGAGCCGGATCACCGCCCGTATTGGAGCCGCTCAATCAGCGGTCCCGGCAGTCCTGCCCTGCGCATCTTCTCCTGGGTGGCGTCTATGTCGTAGGCGACCCGGCGCCGCTCGATGGTCCCCCCTTCGGTGTCGTAAATCATATAGCTGGGCCTCGGGTCCCCGTCCCTGGGCTGGCCCACCCCTCCCGGATTGATTATCAGCCGATCATCTCCCAAGCTGACCTTGACGTCCATCGGAAAGGGCGCAAACCCTCCCTTTTCTCCCCCTTCACGGCACAGGAAGGGAATGTGGGAGTGTCCCACTAGGCAGTAGGGTGTGTCCATACGCTGAAAAGTGGCGCCGGCCGCCTCGGCGGACATCAGGTACTCCCAAACAGGGGAACGAAGGGAGCCGTGCACCAGGGTGAAGCTCCCGATACCCACCACCAGGGGCAGCTCCGAAAGAAAGCTCGCCTCCTCAGATGACAGCTGCGCCGCTGTCCAGTGGGCGGCATGGGCGGCGGCATGATTGAACTCCTCGGTGCCCATCTTGCCGATGGCGGCGAGATCATGGTTCCCGGCTATGCAGACGTGGCTGGGAAACTCCCGGATAAGCCGTATGCACTCACCAGGATCGGGGCCGTATCCTACCGTATCTCCCAGGCACCACAGCTGGTCGATATCTCCCTGGAAGACTGCATCATCCAGCACCGCAATGAAGGCTTCCAGGTTGGAGTGAATATCGGAGACTACGAGGATGCGCATAGGTCTCTTCTCCAAGGGGGCCGCCTTGCTTGGCCCACAGACATTATATACGCTGGCTCGACTCCCTGAAGTACAAGCCATCAAGCAGCAGAGGCAAGGCGGCCCGCTTGAGCCAGCGGACGCCGCCAGCTATAATTCCTGTTGATGAAGGTAAGCGAACTTGGCGAGTTCGGCCTGATCCACATGCTGACCGAGGTGGTCAACACCGGCAGGGAAGGCGTGGACAGCTCCTCCCCCTTTGGATTCGAGTTAACCGTAGATATAGGGGACGATGCCGCCGCCTGGCATTCCTCGGGCGTCAACGGCCTGTACACGACGGACACCGTCGTCGAGGGGGTGCATTTTACCAGGGAAACCACACCCTGGTACGACCTGGGCTGGAAGCTCATGGCCGCCAACGTGAGCGACATCGCGGCCATGGGCGGCCTGTGCCTCTACGCCCTGGTGACCCTTGGCCTTCCTCCCGAAACCGACGTCGACGACCTGCGGGCCTTCTACGGGGGCATGGCCGACCTGGGGAACCGGCATGGGGTGAGTGTGGTGGGGGGCGACATCGTGCGCTCTCCCGTTGTATTTGCCACCATTGCCTTGACCGGGGCATCGGACAGACCTCCCATGCTTCGCTCCAATGCCTCGCCCGGGTACCAGGTGGCGGTTACCGGATACGTGGGTTCTTCAGCCGGCGGACTGGAGGTGCTGTTGAGCGGCATGCCCGCCGGTTCCGAGACTGCCCGTTTCCTGGTGTCCGCCCATAGGCACCCCGAACCCTGCATTGACGAGGGGCGCACCCTCACGCTGCACGGCGTCGAGACGGCTATGGATGTCAGCGACGGCTTGGCCGACGACCTCGCAAAGCTGTGCGCCTCCAGCGGTGTTTCCGCGACTATCGAAGCCAACGATGTGCCGATGCATCCCTTCCTGCAGGAGGTGTTCCCCGACAGGTGCCTGGAAATGGCCCTGGGGGGAGGAGAGGACTACCAGCTCATCTTCGCCGCCGACGAATCGGCCATGGCGGAGGTGGTGCCCCACCTTCCAGCGGCCGCGGCTGTGATCGGGCGCATCACCGCCGAAGAGCCGGGCACAGTAAGGGTGGTGGACTCCAGGAATGGTACAACCAGGGACTTCAACCCTAGGGGATGGGACCATTTCAGGTCGCCATCCGCCGTTGAGGCAGCATAGCTGTGGCCTTGCCGTCGGAGACCGCGACCGAGACCCTGAGCCTGGCAAGCGCCGGGCCGGAGGCTACACAGGAGATTGGCAGGCTGCTGGGGCTTGAATCCCGGCCCGGAGCCATCTTCCTGATGACAGGCGAGCTGGGGGCGGGCAAGACCTGCCTGACCCAGGGCATCGCCCAGGGCTTGGAGGTGCCGGGCTACGTGCGAAGCCCCACCTTCGTCATGGTTACCCGCTACCAGGGCAGGCTGACCCTCCACCACATCGACTTGTATCGGGTGGAAGACTCCCTGGAGGCCCTGGACCTGGGGCTGGAGGAGCTGCTGTATGGGGATGGTGTTTGCGTAGTGGAATGGGCAGAACGGGCCGCCGACATATTCCCCGAGAATTCGGTGCACATATCCATCGACTACGGCGAGTCGGAGACTGAGCGTTCCATTCGTTTGGATGCGCCCGCAGGCGCTATGGCCACCCTGAAAAATGCGCTGAAGGGGTACGTCGTTGAGTAGGGCTGAGGCCTTTCGCCATCGAAGACCCTTGAACAACCTCCTCGTTCTCGCGAAAGCGGGAACCTATCTTGGCCCACAGCGCGACGGCGGCGGCGCAGACTCCCGCTTGCGCGGGAGTGACGGGGGTGGGATGGGCCATTTTCAAGAGCCCAACTACGGCTATCCGTTCACCCTCAGGGAAATTGAAGGGCCCGCCCTGAGCCGAGTCGAAGGGCGCACGGACTGCCCAGGACCCCGGTCACTCAAGGGTCTCTTGAGGGAGAGTCCCTCCTATTTCCCCCTCTCCCTGTGGGAGAGGGCTGGCGTGGGGGTATGCTCCTAGCCATCGACACATCTACCAGGTGGGGTGGCGTCGCTCTCTGCGAGGATGGCCAGCCGGTCTCCTCCACGTGCTGGCGCTCGAACCGCCACCACACCGAAGAGCTGATGCCCTCCATAAGCTCGCTGCTGTCCGCCCGCAACCTGGCCATGCGGGACCTCCAGGGCATAGGGGTAGCCCTGGGGCCTGGCGGGTTCAGCGCGCTGCGGGTGGGACTGAGTACAGCCAAGGGACTGGCAATGCCCCTTGGGCTGCCCCTGGTCGGCGTCGGTACCCTGGACTGCGAATACTTCCCCTGGAGAGCTATGGGGCTGGCGGTCCAGCCCATCCTGGACATCGGCCGGGGCAGCGTAGCCACGGCGCGCTATGCCCCGTCAGGCCCCGACTGGAGGAAGGTTGCCGGCGAGCACATCAGCGACCCGGAGGAGCTCCTGGCGTCGTTGCAGAGGGAAGGGCCAACCATCCTGTGCGGCGAAGGGGTTTCGTCATTCTGGGATACGTTGAAGGCTGGACTTCCGGCAGGCAGCATGCTCATGCCCTTCACCACATCGGCCGCCCGGCTGGCGGCCCTGGGAGCGATAGCCGAATCCAAGCTCCGGGAGGGAGACTCGTCCCCGATGGCGGCCCTGGAACCTCTATACCTGAGGCCCCCCAACATCGGCCCTCCCAAGACGTTACAGAGGATACAACTCTAGTACATCCACCAACAGAGGCAATAGAAAGAGCCCTGGAAAGGCAAGGTACATGGAACGAACGCTGGTGCTGCTGAAACCCGATGCTGTGCAGCGCGGTATGGTGGGCGCTATCATCTCCAAGCTGGAAGCCAGGGGTCTGAAGATCGTCGGAATGAAGCTGCTGCAGATGGACCGGGAACTGGCCGAACGCCACTACGAGCCCCACATAGGCAAGCCCTTTTTCCCCGGCCTCGTCAGCTTCATAACGTCGGCGCCCTTGGTCGCCATGGCATGGGAGGGCAACAACGCCGTGGAGATCGTCCGGAACACCATGGGGAGCACGAACCCTGTGGACGCCGCCCCCGGCACCATACGGGGAGCCCACGCCATCGACATAGGCAGAAACCTGGTGCACGGTTCCGATTCGCAGGAGACGGCGGAGCGGGAGGTTGCCCTGTTCTTCAGCCCAGGTGAGCTACTGGACTACGCTCGCAGCGTGGATGACTGGATCATAGAACCCTGACGACCTGGGGCGCTTCCTGCCGGCGACTGACCCAAGCGCCCAGATACGGGACTACCGGATCAGATTACCCTGACGACCTGGGGCGCATCGGCCCATAGCTGGTCCAACCGATAAAACTCCCTGGACTCCGCACTGAACAAGTGAAGGATAACGTCGCTGAAGTCCAGGAGCACCCATCCCGCCTGTGGGACGCCCTCCCTGTGGTGGAGGTCCGCGCCCGCGGCTTCCAGATGCTCGGCCAGGTCTTCCTGCAGTGACCCAAGCTGGCGCTCGCTTCCAGCGCTCATAATGACAAAGTAGTCGGCGAAGGAAGAGAGACCCCGGAGGTCCAGCAGGACGATATCCTCAGCCTGCTTCTCCGAAGCGAAATCGACAGCCAGGTGGGCCACATCACCAGGTTCCAGAAACACCATCCTGAAAGCACGAATTAAGGCTGATTATAGCCAGCCGTCCAACGGCGGGTCAACGGATGGGCCCTGATATATCCCCTCTTCCCTAGAAGGAGAGGGTTGGGGTGAGGGGGGACGCCATTGCGGCGGAAGCCGCAATCCAGAAGGGAGTGGGGCGTCATTGCGGCGGAAGCCGCAACCCAGGCGGGGATGGCACCGGATACCGGCCCGTTCAGATATTCGCATGGCTGCCTCGGCACGAAAATCAGTTACATCGAATCATACAATCCCATGGATGAAGACACAAAGGGAGGGAGCAGTGCGGCCATCGGCACGCACGTACATCCCTGTTCGCCTTCCCGGCCTCCGAGCCAAAAGTTTAGGGGCAGATGGCAATAGTGTTACGATAAGCGAAAACCGCGCCGAAAAGCTCCCGGCAGTTCCAAATTTCAAGGAGATATGAGCATTGAAGATAGAAATAGGTGAGTCCCTGGGTTACTCATTTCTGAGACACGTTAAGGGGTGTTGGCTGGTCCAAACAAACTGGAAACCCTCGGACCAATGGCTTCCTGAGAGAACCCAGACAGAGTTGGATGAAATGTTTCAAGACATTAAACGAAGCTTCGATCCAAGCGGCAATGTTTTCAAAGGAACAAAGACTGTCTCCCAGCTTCTGAAGCAAGCTGAGATTGATGTGGTAGGCGTGGATTTGAAGGGCGCGGTACACGCCTTGGAGGTCGCCTTCCACGAAGGTGGACTTAACTACGGCGGGGGTGTGGATAATCGGCTTTGCAAGAAGCTGCTGCGCGCTCTCATGGTATTACACGCATACCATCCGCGCAGGACAAAATTCCACATCTACTTTGTGTCGCCAAAGGTCAACCCATCCATTCAGTCGCAATTGGAGAAGGTTTTTGACTCCTTGGTCAAAGAATTCCCGGATGTGGAGTGGAACCTTGCTACGAACGACAAATGCACTAGGGAAATCCTGCTACCTACTCTGGATAAGGCGGGCAGCGTCTCCGATACAACGGAGCTCTTTGTACGGTCCACCAGGCTCATGGAGTTGGCGGGGGCGCAAAGGCCCCAACCGTCATCTCCTTCAGTGCCCATTGACTACGAGGCCGACAATCAAAAGCCTTCGACCCAAAGGGAATCGGACGTGAATATCGAGCAAGTGCAGCCTTTGATTAAAGCATTAATGAAGACACTGCTAGAAGGGTGGCCTGATCTCCTGGACGACGCGGACAAACAAAATATGATGAACCGAGACTACTGCCAGAATTATATGGGATTTCGGCTGGGAGGCTTCTCTCTGTTGCGCCGGATCAGTACCGGACGCGTCATAAACGGTTATGGCCGATATTGGGAGAAACGATTCGGAGAGGAATTCTACGTTTGCTCCCAGTGGTGGAAGAAAGACCACCAGCACAACGCGAGAAGCTTGCTCCGATTCGTAGAGGAACTCATCGCAAGGAAACCGGATCGCCCGGGCTGTCCTGCCCTTGAGACCCATCAGAGGGCACTAAAGAGGTACATCGGAGACTTTAAGGTGACATAGCCCGGGTCGAGGTAATCATTCTCATCCCAGCCCTCTTTCCTCAAGGCGAGGGGTAAGGGCGCCCCTGCGAGGGGCCTGGATTGCGGCCTTCGCCGCAATGACGTATGGCGGCGTTTCACCCTCACCCAGCCCTCTCCCTCAAAGGGGGACCTGCTTCCCCCTTGCGAGCTGCTAGGCCGCAGACATGGCGACGATCTCATCGAACTCCGCCCGGGTCATGGGCTGCACCGACAGGCGGCTGTTCTTAACAAGAATCATGCCCTGCAGGGCGGGGTTGGCCTTGATGTCCGTGAGGGACACCGGCCTCCCCAACTCCTGGTCGCCCCTGACATCCACCATGAACCAGATGGGGTTGTCGGGGGTGGACTTGGTGTCGTAATGCTTCTCCTGGGGGTTCAGGGCGGTGAAGTCGGGATAACCCTCCCGGACGATGGTCGCGGTACCGACAACCTGCTTGCCCCCGCTGCTGCTGTGGTAGAACAGCACCCGGTCTCCCACCTGCATGTCGTCCCGTATGAGGTTGCGGGCTTGATAGTTGCGCACGCCGTCCCATTCAGCCCTGCGCCCGTCTTCCTTCATCAAGTCCTCGAAGGAGTAGGCTTGGGGCTCGGACTTGAAGAGCCAGAATCTACGCTCGGGCATGGGGGTCCGTACCTCCAGAGATGTTTTGGTATTCCCGTCGTTTCACCCTCACCCCAACCCTCTCCCTCAAGAGCGAGGGGAGACTTGCATATCCCTCTCGTTCCCGACCCTTATCCCCGTCACTCCCGCTTGCGCGGGAGTCTACGACCCTCACCGGCCGTTCCCCTTCGATTTCCCTCTGGGCATGTCCTGAGCCGGGTCGAAGGGCGAACGGACAGCCCTGGTTGGGCCAAGGTAGGTTCCCGCTTACGTGGGAACGACGAGATTGTTCAAAGACGTTCGCCAGGCAGAGGCCCTTACTCTTCGAGGGTGGTGATGTCGCCGGGGTCGAGGCCCAGCTCCTGGGCCTTGAGAAGACGGCGCATGATCTTGCCCGAACGGGTCTTGGGAAGGGACGGCACAAAATCGATGGCGGAGGGAACAGCTATGGGGCCTAACCCGTGCCGCACATGGGCTTGGAGCACGCCCACCGTGTCGGGCTCCGGCTCTATTCCCGACATCAAGGTAACGAAGGCCTTGATGGACTCTCCTCGAATCTCATCGGGCAGCCCTATGACGGCCGCTTCCGCAACGGAGGCGTGGGACACCAGGGCGCTCTCCACCTCGGCGGTGCCGATGCGGTGTCCGGCTACGTTGAGCACATCGTCGGCCCGGCCCACCACGGTGAAGTAGCCGTCTTCATCCTTCAGGGCCACATCGCCGGTGGAGTAGTAACCGGGGATGCGGTTCCAGTCCTGGGCGTAGCGGTCAGGGTCGCCGTAGACGGTGCGGAACATGGAGGGGAAGGGCTTCTTCAGCACCAGGAACCCGCCCTTGTTGGGTTCGGCTACCGGCTGACCTTCCCTGTCCACTACCTCTAACTCCACGCCGATCGCCGGTTTGCCGACCTTGCCAGGGCGGACAGGCATCGTCGGAAAGGTGGCAAGGCAGGGGCCGCCCGTCTCCGTCTGCCAGTAGTTATCGACCATGTACCCCCACTCGCCCTCGCCGCAGATGTGCTTGTAGGCCCAGTTCCACGCCTCGGGGTTCAGGGGTTCGCCGGCGCAGGTGAGCAGGCGCAGGCTCCGCAGGTTGCGATTGCCGATGTGGCTCTCACCCTCGCGCATCAGCATCCTGACGGCCGTGGGAGCGGTGAATATAACGCTCACGCCGTACTTCTCGATGATGCGGTAGGCAATGCTGGGGTCAGGGTAGTCGATGGCCCCCTCCCGGAACAGGGTGGTGGCGCCGGCCACCAGAGGGGCATAGCAGATGTAGCTGTGGCCGACTACCCAGCCGATGTCCGACATGCACCAGAAGACATCTTCATCCTTGATGTCCCAGAAGCTCTTCAGGTGAAAGTAGGTGCCCACCATGTAGCCGCCGTGCACATGGAGCACCCCCTTGGGCTTGCCCGTCGTCCCGCTGGTGTAGAGGATGTAGAGGGGGTCCTCCGAGTCCATGACCTCGGCGGGACACTCGGTGTCAGAAAGCTCCATCAGCACATCGTAGTCGATCTCCCTGGCGCCGGTCAGAGGCTCCTTGGATGTGCGCTGCCACACGATCACCCGCTCCACGCTGTCCAAGGGGGCTACGGCTTCGTCGGCAATGCTCTTGAGGGGGACGACCCGGCCCCGCCGGTAGCCAACGTCGGCGGTGATCAGGATCTTGGCCCCCGCATCGGTTATGCGATCCCTTAGAGCATCGACACTGAAGCCTGCATAAACGACACTATGGACAGCCCCGATGCGGGCGCAGGCCAGCATGGCGATGCATCCCTCGGGACTGAGGGGCATATAGATGACGACCCTGTCCCCCTTCTTAACTCCAAGGGCCTTCAGGCCGTTGGCGAAGCGGTTGACCATCGGGGCCAGGCGGGCGTAGGTGAAAACCCGCTCGGTGCCATCCTCCCCCAGCCAGATGAAGGCTGCCTTGTTCCGCCTGGCAGTGCCCAGGTGGCGGTCCAGGCAGTTGACCGTTATGTTGCACTTGCCTCCCAGGAACCACCGGAAGCTGGGGTAGTCCCACTCGAACACCTTGTCCCATGGACGGTGCCACTCCAGCTCGGATGCCACCTCGGACCAGAACCCTTCTGGGTCCTCGACGGAGCGACGGTAGACCCCCTCGTAGTCCTGTAGGTTCGCATGCTCCCGCAGGGACTGGGGAGGCTCGTACTGCTCCGTTACCTTGAGCAGGTTCTCCAGGTTACGTTGATCGACCATCGGGAGTTATCCCCCGTTCTTCCTTGAGCGCTCCGAGGCCTCGGCTTCAGCCTTGGCAAAGTCCTCTTCGCTGAAGTTGTACAACGAAGCTCCGCCCTTCAGGATATCGGCAGCCGTCTCCCGTGAGACGGTGCTGAGCAGGTTGTTGGACACGTTGGGGAAGTTGGAGTCGAAGTGAGGGTAGTCGGTCGAGATGCACATCCGATCCGCCCCGATGAGGCCGGCCGTCGGCTCGATCTCCGGTTCGCTGCCCTCAACAGCCGCCCAGCAGTTCCGTTGGAAGTACTCCTTGGGCGTCATGGACAGGTAGGGTGCGTGGGAGTCCCGGTAGTTGGCGTAGTCCCACTCGATACGGGTCAGGAGTCCGGGCACCCAGGAGTTCTGGGCTTCCAGGAATCCCACCCGCAGCTTGGGGTGGAACTCGAAGACGCCCCCGGTGATCTGGGCGATCAAAGCCTGCTGCATCTCGATCCAGTGGCTGGCGACGTGCCTGGGGAAGCGGTTCTCCCCGTAGATTACGTTCATGTTCGAATACCAAGCCCCCGTCCCCTCATGGAAGCACCAGGAGACGTCAAGCTCCTCGTGGAGGCTGTATAGAGGGTCCCAATAGTTGGAGTGCCAGTAATGCCCGTTCACAAAGTTGGGTCTCAGGAAAGAACCCACGGCTCCCATGTCCCGGACGCACCGTACCAGCTCCCGGCAGGCAAGGTTCACATCGTGCACGGGAAGCATGGCCACGAACTTCAGGCGGGCGGGGCTGTAGGAGCAGAAGTCGTGGATCCAGTTGTTGTAGGCCTGGCATATGGCCAGGGACATCTCCGGGTCCATGCCGTTTCGGGCCAGCCACGCCAAGCCGCCCGTCGGGAAGAGCACGGCGATGTCTATCCCCTCCATCTCCATGCCCATGACCTGGGCCTCTTCGTCATAGTCCCGATGGATGGCAAAGTCCAGGCGGCCGGTAGCCGCCAGCCTGGAGTCCGAGAGGGGTTGGGTGCCGGAGGTGGAGTTGCCCTTGGCCCGCTTGCGGTACTGCTGAAGCTCCACATCCATGGAGGCCGGGGTGTTGTCTATCACCACCATGCCGCGACGGGGCTTCCCGTCGGACCCCACCGGCAACCTTATCCGGTCCTTGAATTCGTCGTCCAGGTACCGTTCGAACATATTGGGGGGTTCCATGATGTGCATATCGCAGTCAACGAAACGGAGTCCCTCTTTCATTACCTTCTCCTTACAGCCTTTCTCCCTATGGCGACAGCCGGACTATCCCAGCCATTATATCGTCGCCAGTCCAGCGGGACAACGATACATCACCCCCCGATGGAGGGGCAAAGGTCCGTAGAGTGAAAGCCATCCTTCTAATGAGGCGATGGCTTGCGGATGCATGCGTAGCACCGCACCGATTTGGAGCTGATCTGCCAAGCGCGTCCACAACTGGGGCACTCCGCACGGTCATGTCCGCAGCTATAGCACATCTTCATGTCTCGGTGCCTGAAACCTCCGCAGAAGGGGCATACCCAAGCCGCGCTCCCAAGTTTGAATATCCATTTCTTGATGTCGGTTTGTCTCAGCAGCACATGGTGCACAACATCTCGGTATGGCTTATGCAAGCGTTCAGATTCGGACCAGACATACTTCCACGAGAGCGATATCTCAAGCACCGAGAGTGTACCTGCTTGCCTAATTTCATCGAAGTATGCTTCGTTCTTGTAATTGGTAACAGCTATCTCTACCGCAACTTTCTCCTGACCACTCCATTCCTTCCACCCTTTGCCATGCCAACCTGTCCCTCTTGGTACAGCCGGTCGTACTTGTCCATCCAAAAGCACATCACATCGCCGTGATGTCCCTGGGATGAGGAATTCTGGCCGTGCTCCGCTGATGCGTAATGCACCATCATGGCCGTTGTAGAACTCTTTGTTAGTGCGCTGGGGCAGCGCAAATATTGCTCCAGTGGACTCACAGAGAACCTGCTTGGCGTACTTGTGTAGGCCCGATTCTCCTCCGCCACACAGTGAACCGTCTTGATCGCCGGCATGAGCAAAGTGCCACACCTTGTCGGTTCCTTGTCGAGCTACCAAATGCTTCCCGCATAGCGGGTCTGGACAGACACATTGACACTTGATGCCTCTACTGACTTCCTCTACTGCATAAATGCGCCCACCACGCAGACCAAACGGCACCAAATTGGTCACTACTTGTGCCATATAACAACCGCTTCCTTCAAGAGATCGAGTGTCAACATCCCCGCAAAGCTCTAATCCGCCGTAATCGGTCATCGTCAATAATCAACTAGGACACCAGACGACGTGAGTTGGCAATATAGGTCTTACCCGATAGAAGTCCCAGGTATCGGCTTTCATCTAAGAAACGGAGTATCTCCTTCAGGTCATGCTTATTGTCGGGCAACACGATTCGACCATTGTCGATGGCAATGGCCAGCCCAGTCCGTTTAGCAACAGCTTGGATTTGGGCTGGCTGCACGCTGTTTAACACCCCCGACGCAGCTACGGCGTTAATCATCTTGCGGGTAGGTTCATCTGCGGATTCCACGAATTTGTCTTCATCCCCCGCCTCTAGTACTAAACTTGCATGTGATGCAAAGGATCGCACTTCTGGCTCTGTGGCAGCTCGGAAAAGCTCCGTCACATTAAGAATAGCCCGCAGATTATGAAAGCTCTTGAACTTGATCCAACCGGACTCAATAACGAATGTAAGGGATGAGGGAAGAATGAATGATGCAGTAGATAGACGACGGAAAGTGTTATTGTCCAGGGTAAGCGCAAACTTCCTGCTGAGCACGTTCCCGCCATCAAACTTCTGCACAAGTATACTCAAACTGCCGTTGTCTTGATGCCCGGTAAAGAGCGCACGTATTCCGGAATTGTCAAAATTGGTAGTGTTTAGTTCGGTGACAGAAAGTGGGTTCTGAGACAGCGTTTTCTCGAATATCTCCGATTCATCCGAGACTTCAATCGTGAGCAGTTCGTTGCTATCTGGTGTCCACCTGCCATCATATGCAACCTCCGCATCGATGCCTTTGTAAAAGCTCTGTTTTTGCTGGATGAAGATCCCCTCCAGTTGATCTTGAACACTTTGTTCCAGCCGAACTCGAAGGGGATAGATCTCTAAGGCGGACTTACACAAGGCGAAAAGATTTGTGGGCATGACGACTATTCCTCCAGGTCTATGACTGTATATGGTGTTAGCTGTCCGACAGTGAATTTGTCGGACGCACGCCTAGGCTGTTTCTTAGTAATTTAGTAATAAGGATGTAATATATTCCCTCATCAGTGTACACCTTATAAAAGTGCCATCTGAATAAATTGAGGAGGGGGTTAAAGTGAAAGCCGTATCCTGCTAAAGCCAAAGCCAAGAATATGACAACTCCAGGGATCACTATTTGGAGCTCCAGGTCCGAGAACGATGTTCTGAGCAAAGGCAACAAATACAAAATCAAAACACCAACACTCGACCTATCAACTGCCTCCAAGGAAGAGCAAGATATGGTCACACGTTCCAAATTTCTCTTGGCGTGCCTCATCAGAAAACACCACAGCGCGAAGAAACCCACGCCCAACGCCACAAGTATTGCTGCCGCAATGTACTCACATTCAAGCAGGGCTAACGATGCATAGACGAGTAGTAAGGGTGCAATAGAAGTGCCTGTTAGGATCACGCTGCCTGCGATGTTCATGGAGCACCCTTGATGGAATAAATGCGATCAATTATGCGTCACGCTGTTCGTGGACAGCCAACTGAGCGAACAAAGCGCGGTACATTCCCTTTAGTTTCTGGGGGGATTTTACCTCAGCATGACAAGCACAGCACTCATGCTCCTCCAGTCGCATAGCAGCATTGCACTGGAAGAAAACGGGCCTAACATGGGCGGTAACGTAATGACTACCACTGCGATTTGTGTGGATGACCAGTCACTGCAGCACTTGGCGGTTTATACTTCGCGACTAGGTCCACAGTTTCTGCCCTGCGGCGCTTCTAGATTTCCAACTTGAATCTCGATGAGAAAGCTCACGGCTTATGGTATAACGGGTACGTCGAGAGTCTCAACGGCGAGTTGACAGCCAAGTTGGAGGGTGACACCTATGGAAACCAAACGGGAATTTGAGCATATCGGCTACGAGGTGGGACCGGGCGACGCTCCAAGGAGGTCGAGACCTACAACTTCCACAAGGCAGCGTCGGTGTTGGCTGAGTACGGGTTTGACTGTATCCGGCTGTCTGACGATTGGGCAGGAGCCGATTTCATAGCCCATCACAAAGGTACGGGAAGGACGCTCCAAGTCCAACTGAAGAGCGCCCTGGTGGTCAACCAGAAGTATGAAGATAAACCCGACCTCTACATGTTCTTCCCTCTCGATGGCACAGATCAGAAATGGTACTTGATAAAGCATTCTCTCCTCCTGGAGATTGTGGTGACCCATTCCCCTTCTAGACAGGACTCTAAGGAGTGGCAAGAGAAGGGGGGCACTTGGACTTGGAGAGCAAACAAAGAGATCAGGGAGGCCCTCCGGCCCTACGCCTACCGGGCATGTCGCGGCCACGCTGGATTCCGGGAGTGTACTGCCGAGGATAGAGCCAAGAACAAAACGACTCGGCAAAGAAATTGAGAGACAGGACTGATACTTTCGTCAGAGGCCCCTCAGCGAAGAAAGGAATGAAAACAGGATGCCAGGCATGCAATTGGTAATTCACGACTCCCTTTACCAAACTTGCTTAGACCGAATAAGCGCATACAGGAAAGAGAAACCAAAGGGCGCGATAGCTGAGGGCTACGTGGGTCTAATCCTCAATAGTTGCTCCGGTCAGCTTGACCGAGAGCCTGATTTCTCGGGCCAGAGGCCAGACTATGAATGGACAGTGAAACCGGAGTTGCCCAGCTCCTATCGATTTATCGTAGAGGTTGTCTACCTCGGCAATAATGTGAGGGCTGTTGATCTAGTGAAGGAAAAGGCCCATAAGTACCGACCCCTGGCGGAGCATCAGTATTACGTGGTCGCGGCTGTGTACGAAGATGGGCTGGACATCAATGAAATCCAAAGACCCTGTATGCCGTCCTTCCAACTAAGCATCGGCATAGACCGTCAAACGGGTGAACCTTTGTCTACGGATACTGTCCCCATTCCTCAAGAGTACACGACAGGGTACGCTTCACTGCTTTGGTTGATCCCCTTCCCTCCGGAGTTGTCGAAAGGAAACCTAAGTCAGACAATGACGATAGCCGGGATACTGAGCAGTAAGGCAAAGGACCTTCCTGTAGAAATACTTACTATGAACCTTGCCCTGTCGTCACCTTCGATATCGAGGGTCGAGAAGGGGTCGCTGGGATAGGCTTCGTTTTAGGGACAGGGTACCACTGGCAGGAGTGTCACCCTCCCCTTAATTCCCTCCCTCAAGAGAGGGGGCCTTACGTTGCCCCGTCCGCCCTTCGACTCGGCTCAGGACAGGCCCTTCGATTTCCCTCAGGACGAACGGACACAAACAGCACGCCTGGAAGCCGGCAATGCTCCGTCCTGGATACCGGCCTACGCTCGTATGACGAAAGGTGGGCCGGTATGACGAAAGCCACGACGGCTCAGCCTCCAGCCTCGATGGGGGTGTCGTCCCGGTTGCCCCAGTCCTTCCAGGAGGCGTCGTAGTTGCAGGCGCGGTCGTAACCCAGCAGCTTCAACACCAACGTGCTGTGACCAGCACGGATGCCAGCCTGTCAATGGGCGAGCACCTCTTTTTCGGGGACGATCCCCTTGGCCTCCAGGAGCTCCCGCATCTCGGGGGCCGACTTGAAGGTGTGGGTCCGATCATCCATCAGGTCGGACCACTCCAGGTGGTGGGCGCCGGGAATGTGTCCTGCCCGCCGGTTGCTCCGGGTGTTCTCGCCGGTGTACTCGGCCCTGCTCCGAACATCCCAGACGACAATATCCGGGCTGCTATACACCTCTTTCAGCCGGTCCGTTGTGACCAGCAGAGAAGGCGCGGGCTTGGGGGTAAAGGCAGCGCCTTCCTTCCCCCGGCTAGGGGATGCGCTTAAGGGCCTGCCCTCTTCCAGCCACTTCTTCCAGCCGCCGTTAAGCACCTTGACCTTGTCGTGGCCGTAGTAGCTCAGCACCCACCAGAACCTTCCGGCGTACAGGGACCGGGAGTGGTCGTAGGCCACCACCAGGGTATCGTCGCCGATGCCCAGCCCCTGCATCATGCGGGAGCACTGTTCGGGGGAGAGAACGTTCACCAAATCGGTGTCCGGGTCCTTCTCGTAGTTGTCGGGCACAACGACGGCGCCCGGTATGTGGGCGCGCTGGTAGGAGGCCACAGGGTCCGTATCCACGATGCAGATCCCCGGGTCTTCCAGATGGTCCGCCAGCCATTCGGTCTCAGCCAGGTACTCCGGGCGAGAATAGCCCCCTCCTGTTGCCATCCCTTTGCCTCCTGCGCCAGCTTTAGAGCACCCCCAGCCTATATCCGACCCAGAATAGAGTCAACCTTTGGGCATAGCGGGCGCAATTGGTGCACCGTAGTCCCTACCCTTGACCCGAATACGACGACACCCTAGGATGGATATTCCGTTCCCGTCGCAACAGGGTCATGAGGGGAACATCTCCGCTAACACGCATTAGGAGGTCGTCATGGAATGGGAATACGAGCTGGTCGCTGAGTGCGGCCGTCTAACCGAAGGGCCGGTCTGGGATGGAGAAGCACTCCTCTTCAGCCACATCCCGGGCAGCCGGATCATGCGATACGACTCCAATACAGGGGCAAGCACCGAGTTCAGGACCGACACCAACCACATCAACGGGCTGAACTTCGATACCCAGGGAAGGCTGTACGGATGCTGTTCCGGGGGACGCTCCATCGTGCGCCTGGAGCCTGACGGGACAACCACCACCCTGGTTGACAGGTGGGAAGGGCTGCGCTTCAACACGCCCAACGACCTCGCCCTGGACAGCAAGGGGCGCATCTGGTTCACCAATCCCTGGAACGAAGGCAATATCGACCCCAGCGAAAGCATGGAGATGGACCACGAGGAGGCCTTCCGGGCGGACCCGCAACCCGACGGGACCTACACCGTCGAGAGGGTCACCTTCGACACGACGAAGACCAACGGCATCCTGGTATCTCCCGACGAGACCATCCTGTACGTAGCCCAGAGCGACGGCGTGGCAGGCAGGACTAGAGAGCTCCGGGCCTACCCTATCCAGGCCGACGGCTCCCTGGGACCGTACACCTTGCTTCACCAATTCGGGGAAGACCATCGGGGGCCTCAGCGGGGCATCGACGGCATGTGCTTCGACACCGACGGGAATATCGTCGCGACCGCGGGAATCGGCGCCAGCGGCCCCGGCCCGATGATCTACATATTCGAAGCGCCCAGCGGCCGTGTGCTGGAGACCCATCGCGTACCGGAGGGAATCAACACTCCCACAAACTGCGCCTTCGGGGGGCCTGACCTGTCCACCCTGTACATAACCTCAGGCCAGGGGCACCTTCTGAAGGTCAGCAACACGGGCCTCCGCGGTTGGATTCTCTGGCCTCCGTCCAAGTAACAGACAAGGTGCCTGGACCCGACGGGAGTCCCGCCTACTGATCCGAGCGGGCAGCGTGGCTAGACCTGGTAGCGCTGCAGCAGCTGCCGGGCGATGACTAGGCGCTGGATCTCGTTGGTGCCCTCGCCGATAATCATCAGGGGCGCGTCCCGGTAGTAGCGCTCGATGGGGTTCTCCTTGATATACCCGTAGCCTCCGAAGATGCGCATCGCTTCCAGCGTTACCTCGGCGCACATCTCGCTGGCGAATAATTTGGCCATCCCCGCCTCCAGGTCAACCCGGAGGCCCTGGTCCTTCTTTTCTGCCGCTTGGTAGGTCAGCAGGCGGGCCGCTTCTATCTTTGTCCCCATATCTGCCAGCTTAAGCTGGATGGCCTGGTGCCTTGAGATGGGCACCCCGAAGGTGCGCCGTCCCTGGGCATATTTGATGGACGCTTCGAAGGCGGCTGTAGCCACGCCGACGGCGCGGGCCGCCACGTTGATGCGGCCGGTCTCCAGCCCGGCCATCACCTGCTGGAATCCCTTGCCTTCCACACCGCCGACCAGGTTGTCCTCTCCAACGCGGAAGTTGGTGAAGATCAGCTCGCAGGTGTCCAAGCCCCTGTATCCCAGCTTATCCAGGTGCCTGCCAACTTCGAAGCCCGGCCCGCCTTTCTCCACTATGAAACAGCTAATCCCCTCGTGGGGAGGAGTGGCATCCTTGTCGGTCTTGGTTATCAGGGCAAAGGTATCCCCGTGCTGCCCGTTGGTAATGAACATCTTGGTGCCGTTGATCAGGTACTCTTCGCCGTCCCGGGTTGCCGTCAGCTCTATGGCCTGGACGTCGCTTCCGGCGTTGGGCTCTGTTAGGGCAAGCCCGCCCCGCTTCTCGCCCCGGGCCATGGCCGGCAGGAATCGGGCTTTCTGCTCATCGGTCCCATAGTGGGCAATGACGTAGGTCATAATATGGTGGGTGCCGATGATGCCGCTAATGCTCATCCAACCCTTGCAAAGCTCTTCGAATATCATCGCAAAGGTTGTGTAGTCCAGTCCCATCCCGCCGTATTCTTCTGGGATGGTTATGCCGAAGAGCCCCATCTCCTTCATTTTTTCGACAAGCTCCAAGGGAACGATGTCGTTGCGTTCGTACTCCTGGACGATGGGATCCACATCCCGCCGGACGAACTCTCGCACCATGTTGATGATCTGGGTGCGAGCTTCCTCAGGTGTTCTTGATGTCACCGCGGGCTCCTTCCTCCACGCTTGGCGCCGAGATATGGTTATTCTAGCGACAGAGGTCGGCAAAGGTCTAGGTTCGTTGCCCTCTTTTGGGCAGTCGAATATAATTGGCCCAGTTGAGGCTCTACATCTTGGCAGCTCGGCTTTGGGCACTATGCTTCTAGCCATTGACATCGGCAACAGCAACATTACCCTGGGGGCCTTCGAGAAGGGCTACCTGAAGTCAACCTGGCGGATTGCCACGGACCTCAGGAAGCTGGGGGACGAGTATGGGCCCCTGGTCTCTACCATGCTCCCCTTCAAAGGCATCGACCCCAGGGATATCACGGACGCATGTATCTGCAGCGTCGTGCCTCCCCTGTCTCCCATCTTCGAGCAGATGTGCAAGACCTACTTCGATGTGGAACCGCTGACCGTCTCCACCGGGGTAAAGACGGGCATTCACATAATCTACGACAGCCCCAGGGATGTTGGGACCGACCGCATCGCCGACGCTGTAGCGGCTTTGCGTCTTTACGGCGGGCCGGCGATAGTGGTGGACTTTGGCACAGGCACCGTTTTCGATGCCATCAGCAAAAACGGTGAATACCTGGGCGGGGCGATAGCCCCCGGGCTGGCGGTTGCGGCCGAGGCGCTGTACCGGAACACCTCCCAGCTCAGGAGGGTGGAGCTTATTCCCCCCAAGTCGCCCATCGGCCGCAATTCGGTCGCTGCCCTGCAGTCGGGTCTTGTACTGGGCTACGTAGGGCTGGTGGAAGGGATGATCGCCAGGTTCAAAGGGGAGTTGGGCCAGGATGCCACAGTTGTGGCTACCGGAGGGCTGGCAGACGTAATGGCGGAGCAGACCTCCGTCTTCGACAACATCAATCCCGACCTGACATTGATCGGCCTCCAAGCCATCTATGAACTGAATAAGAAAGCGCCACCGGCAGCCGGAGACTGAAATGACAAGCGTCCTACAAGGCAAGAACATCGTCCTGGGCGTTACGGGCAGCATCGCTTGCTACAAAGCCCTGGACCTGGTCAGCAAGCTGACCCAAGCCGGAGCTTGCGTGGACACGATCATGAGCTACGGAGCAACCCAGTTCATCGCGCCGCTGGCCTTCCGGAGCCTGACCCATCGGCCCGTGGTTGTCGATACCTTTGACCTGGAATCGGAGTTGAGCATCGAACACGTCCAGCTGGCCGGAAGGGCAGACCTCGTCGTGGTAGCCCCCGCCACCGCTCATTTCATCGCAAAGGCAGCCGCGGGATTTGCCGACGACCCCCTGACCACCACCATCCTGGCTACCAAGGCGCCCGTGATGATCGCCCCGGCGATGGATGGGCACATGTACGAGAACGAGGCAACCCAGGAGAATATCGAGAAGCTGAGGTCAAGGGGTGTCCATTTCGTAGGGCCCGCAAGTGGACATCTTGCATCGGGCCTCGTGGGCATCGGTCGCTTGGTGGAGGTCCCGCAGCTTATGGGCCATATCAGCGCCCTGTTGGGAAGGGGTGGGGACCTTGCCGGACGCACGATGGTCGTCAGCGCGGGGGGTACCCAGGAAGCCATCGACCCTGTGCGTGTGATAACCAACCATTCCTCGGGGAAGATGGGCTACGCCATAGCAGAGGCCGCCCGGGACCGGGGCGCCAGGGTCATACTCATTGCGGCGCCAACCAGCCTGGATGACCCCTCGGCGCTCCAGGTGGTCAAGGTCCGGTCAGCGATGGAGATGCGGGATGCTGTGCTGGAGGCGGTCCGGGGCGCCGACGCGCTGGTGATGGCGGCCGCAGTGGCCGACTACCAACCCGCAGACGTGGCGAGCCAGAAGATCAAGAAGGACAGGTCAGCCCTCAGCATCGAGCTGGAGAGGACGCCGGACATCCTCCAGGAGGTCCAGGGCAGCTTCCTCAAGATAGGCTTCGCCGCCGAGACCGAGGAGCTGCTGGCAAACGCCCGGGACAAGCTGGACCGCAAGGCACTGGACCTCATCGTAGCCAACGATGTATCCAAAGAGGGGTCCGGTTTTGGCGCCGACACCAACAAGGTCATCCTTGTCAGCAAGTCCGGCGAGGTGGAAGACCTGCCCCTGATGTCCAAGCAGGACGTGGCCAACCGCATCCTGGACAGGGTGCGTGCGCTGCTGACCTAGGCTACCCCCGCGCAGATTTTACTAAGTCTAAGCCCTACTAACAGAACAAGCATGCCCTCTCCGGCCAGCAGGAGGGCCTGTGCAACGTATGCAAGGGCGACTTTCCCTTCCGTAACTTCACGATAGACTACATCGTTCCCCAGTCCAGAGGAGGCAGTGACCACCTGGAAAACCTTCAATTGCTGTGTGGGGCCTGCAACTCCCTGAAGGAAGACCCTCCCAAGGATACCTGGTGGCACGGCTGGCAGAGATAGCGGGGTAAGGAGGAGGGTATGGTGGAAGAGAGAGACCCAGCAAGGAAACTCAAGACAATCGAAGATTTTGTATGCAACCGATGGGCAGATGCGAAAGAGGCATTACGTGCGTTGGATTCAGATTTTGTGAGCACAATGGAAACACGGTTAGCGATAGAAAGCATTTACCTATTTGCACCGCCAGATATGGTCGCCAAATCTGAAAAGCAACCCACGAAATGGCTGTACAAGCACTGGCACAAACTATTGGAAGCGTGTTTCGAGCTGACAGTGATCGCTCGCAATTTTCAGGCGTGTTACAGTACCCTGACCTCCGAAGCCATTCATGCAATGGATGACGTGGAGGCGGGCAAGGTATTCGTATACGGGTTTTATACAGGGGTCTTCTACCAGGACGCGGTTATTCAACACACCAAGACAGTCATCAGTTACGTCTCCAAAGTCAATGGGGTACCCAATCAGCGCAAGAAGCACTACCACGAACTGGCCGACGTACTGAAGAAACAGACCGACGATGCACGCAACGCCATTGCCCATGGAGGCGGCGTTGTTGCGCAGGCGCTAACCGCCGAGCAGTGGTGGGAGGTTTCTGTTGCGCTGGGCATGAACCCAAGTTATCTCTTGGATGAGCAGGTTTACGCCGAGCGCGGGAAGAGGCTGCGTTCAGGCGCATACGATCCAATATTGAAGACAGGAACCCAGGAGTTCCTTGAAAAGGTTGCTAGTCTACTACACGATTTTGAACAGGAGCTCCCCGCTAACGGCTCGGAGTCCCAGGCCTAGAGGCCACATCCGTAAACCAGGAATTGACCAATGACAGCGGAGGGTAGGCCTCTTGGAGACGTGGAGACCTGTCGGCGACGGAATGGAGGGCCTGATGTCTGAGGAATATGGAGGGCCTGATGTCTGAGGGATATCGAAGGTTTGACCCAGCAGACCACATCAAGACCGGGAAGGATGTCCGAGGGCTCCTGAAGGCAGCTGCGGATGAGGACCCTGGTGACGGCGTCGTTATTCGAGCAGTGTTGAAGCACATCGCCCAGACGCAGAACATGAGCGCTCTCGCACGCGACACCGGGCTAAATCGAGGCAACCTCTACGAAGCGTTGTCTGAAGACGGCAATCCCACCCTGGCAACGCTTCTGAAGGTCACCAACGCCCTGGGGTTGAAGTTGCGCCTTGAGCCAGTGGAGGACCACCCATTAGAGGCAGAAGGGGCCGCCGCTGGAATCCCCCGCCAGGAATAGGTATCGATGTAGATAACCGCATCTTGGACAGGGTGCGAGGGCTGCTGACCTAGGCTATCCCCGCAGGTTCGGGTGGCGGGCTGCCTTGGCTTCGTCCAGGCGGGAAACCGGGGTTGTGTGGGGAGCGCCGGTCACCTCATCGGGCGACTCGTTTACTTCCCTGTCGATGGCCTTCATCACGTCGATGAAAGCATCCAGGCTCTCCTTGTTCTCAGCCTCCGTCGGCTCGATCATCAGGGCTTCCTCGACGATGAGGGGAAAGTACATGGTCGGGGAATGAAAGCCGTAATCCAACAGCCTCTTGGCGATGTCCAGGCCCTTGACACCCTTGGCCCTCTGGTCCCTGGCTGAAAGTATGACCTCGTGCATGCACCGACGGTCGTAGGGCAGATGATAGGTGTCCTTCAGTGATACGAGCAGGTAGTTGGCATTGATAACCGCATCGGCGCTGATCTGCTCCAAGCCCGACGCTCCCAAACTTCGGATGTAGGTATATGCCCTGACCAGCACCCCGAAGTTGCCGTGGAACCCGCACACCTTTCCGATGCTTTCGGGCGGGGACTCCAGGGAGTAGGTCTTCCCACCGTCTCCAGGCTTCTCGACCACTATGGGGGAGGGCAAGAAGGGCAGCAGGGTGTCCGAAACGCACACCGGCCCCGAACCCGGCCCGCCGCCGCCGTGGGGGGTGGAGAAGGTCTTGTGCAGGTTGAGGTGCACAACGTCAAAACCCATGTGCCCCAGCTTGGCGCGCCCAAGGAGGGCGTTCATATTGGCGCCATCGCCGTACACGAGGCCTCCGGCCCGGTGCACCATATCGCACAACTCGACGATGCTGTTGTTGAACAAGCCCAGGGTGTTGGGCTGGGTTATCATCACCCCCGCAAGCCGGTCCGATGCCAGCTCCGCCATCTTGTCAATGTCAATGTTGCCGCTCGAGTTCGATGCAACGCTTACAATCTCGAACCCGGCCATTGCAGCAGACGCCGGGTTTGTGCCGTGGGCGCTGTCGGGGATCACTACGATGGACCGCCCACCATCCCCTCGCTGCTCGTGGAATGCCCTGATCATCAACATGCCGCACAGCTCGCCCTGGGCGCCCGCTAGCGGGGCGAGGCTTGTGCCCTTCATGCCGGTGACCTCCGCCAGGTAACCCTGCAGCAGGTAAAGCAGCTGTAGGCAGCCCTGGGCCTGCTCATCCGACTGGCGTGGATGGGAGGAAGCAAAGCCCGGCATGAAGGCCATCTCTTCGTTCAGCTTGGGATTGTACTTCATGGTACAACTGCCCAATGGATAGAAATTGGTGTCTATCGAGAAGTTCAGGCGGCTCAGGTTCGTGAAGTAGCGCACCAGCTCCGGTTCGCTGATCTCCGGGAGGGGAAGGTCATCCCTGAGGTACCGATCTGCCGGAAGGGGTTGGACGGGAACGTCCAAGCCAGGAAGGTTGGCGCCAATCCTTCCGGGAGTGCTCCGCTCCATCAGAGTGCTTCTGTCGAAGGACGGTAAAGCGTTCACGCCGCCTTGGCCCTCACCCTTGCTTTTCCACGATAAGTCATCGCTAGTCCTTTATGCTACGTTAGTCCGGCCAGGGCCTCTACCAGCCGGTCGATATCCCCTCGGCTGTTTACTTCGGTGACGCAGAGCAGCATTCCATTTGGAACGATATCCCCAACGTCGAGACCACCTATGATGCTTGCTTCCAGCAACCCGGCGTTGATTTCGGAGGCAGGACGGGGACAAATGATGGTGAACTCCTGGAAGAAGTCCCCCCCATCGTATAGTGAGTAACCGGGCAGCTGCGAAATGGCCGAGGCCGCGTAGTGGGCCTTGTGATAGCAGAGCTCGGCCACGTGACGCAGACCATGCCTGCCCAGCGCCGCCATATAGACCGTCGCGGCCAGGGACATGAGGGCTTGGTTAGTGCATATGTTGCTGGTGGCCTTCTCTCTCCGGATATGCTGCTCCCTGGTGCTCAGGGTCAGGACGTAACCGGTGCGCCCCTGGGAATCCGTGGTCTCTCCCGCGATCCTGCCCGGTATCTGCCTCAGGTACTTCATTCTGCTGGAGAAGAGACCAACGTAAGGCCCGCCAAAGCTGACCGGCAGGCCAAGGGCCTGCCCTTCTCCAGTAACGATGTCGGCGCCATACTCCCCGGGGGGCTTAAGCATCCCCATAGCAAAGGGGTCGGCTGAAACCACCAACAAAGCTCCACTGGAGTGGGCTTGCTGCTCCAAGGACGCCATATCTTCGATGTAACCCAGGAAGTTCGGATACTGGACGACCAGGCAAGCTGAGTCCTCGGAGCAGCGGACCCGGTTGGGGTCCATCACATCCATCTGTATCCCTTGGGCCTTGATGTACGTGCTTATAACCTCTCGATAGGTGGGAGAGGTGGAGCCCAGCACGGCAATCCGTTCCCTTCCGGTGATGCGACAGGACATCAGCGCCGCCTCCGCCAGGGCCGATGCACCATCGTACATCCCGGCGTCGGCCACCTCCATGCCCAGCAGGTTGCACACCATGGTCTGGAAGTCGTAGGTCGCTTGCAGGGTGCCCTGGCTCGCTTCCGGCTGGTACGGAGTATAGGCGGTCAAGAACTCTCCCCGGCTTATGATCGCCCTGACTATGCTGGGGCTGAAGTGGTTGTAAGCTCCCGCACCCAGGAAGCAGATATGCTTGCCGAGATGAAGGTTCGTCTCGGCCATTCCGTACATCTCCCGCCGAAGCTCAAGCTCCGATAGCGGGGGTGGCAGTTCCAGCGTCGGATTGCGATAGTTGTCGGGGATGTCGACGAACAGATCGTCCAGGTTGGAGACCCCGATGCTCTTCAGCATCTCTGCACGGTCGCTATCGGTATTGGGTATGTAGTGGCTCCGACGGCCAGCCACGCTATCACCGTCCCGGATCACCAATTGACCTCCTTGCAGAACGCCCCTTGCGCTTCCCTATGGCGTCGCAAGCCGCTGGGAAAGAAAGGCAAGCCGTAGCTTTTATCGATGGTGGGCGCCATGAGATGCGTATGAGAGTTTACCGGTTGCTAGCTGGGCAGATCGTTCAGAAAGGCGTCGTACTGCTCTGCCGTGAGCAGTGCGTCCAGCTCCGAGGGATCGGATGTCTCAACATGCAGAAGCCAACCCTGGCCGTAAGGGTCTTCATTGACCACTTCCGGGTGCTCCGACAGCATCTCGTTTATCTCAACGACCTCCCCCGATACAGGACAGAAGAGGTCCGAAACCGCCTTGACCGACTCCACCTCTCCGAGCTTGTCAAACTGGGTGAGCTTGGCCCCGACCTTCGGCAGGTCAAGGTACACCACATCGCCCAGATGGTCTTGGGCGAACTCGGTTATTCCCACAACCCCTTTGGAGATGCCTTCCAGGAGCACCCACTCATGGTCCCTGGAGTACCTGCGATCAGGAGGATTCATCAATTACCTTTCCTCGAGTAGAAGGGCAGGGGCGTCACAACACCAGCCGCCATCTGCCCCCGGATATCTACTTGGACCTGCTGGCCAGGTGCTGAAAAACCTTCCAAAACATAGGCCAAAGCTATATTCCTGTCAAGGGATGGCGATATGCTGCCGCTGGTGACCCTTCCCACCTCTTCGCCACCCGCATGCACTCCGTACCCTTCCCTGGGAATCCGCCTTCCTTCCACCACCAGCCCAACCAATCGCCTTTCTGCGCCTTCAGCATGCTGTCGCCTTAGCACCTCGGAGCCGACGAACTCCTTATCCAGCTGCACATACCTTCCCAAGCCAGCTTCCATCGGGGTTGTGACTGGCGTGATGTCGTGCCCGTGAAGGGCCAGCCCGGCTTCCAAGCGGAGAACATCCCTGGAGCCAAGGCCGCACGGCGAGCCGCCGGCTTCCATCAGGGCTCCCCATATTTCGGCGGCGTCGGAAGCATCTACTATCACTTCGAAGCCGTCCTCGCCCGTGTAACCTGTCCTCCCGATCAGAGCGGGCTTGGAGGCGACCTGGCCTTCCGCGCCTGCAAAGGGTCTCATGGGAGATGCCGACCCGCCACATATCGGGTCCAGTCCAACCACGGCTTCCGGCCCCTGGAAGGCGATCATGGCAGTGGATAGGGTACGGTCATCCACTACGACACCCTGGAATCGCTCTCTTACCCACCTGTCCAGCCAGAGCACCACCTCGTCCCGGTTGCCGGCATTGCACACTAGCAGGAACTTGTCGGAATCCAGTCGATAGAAGACCGTATCGTCGATGATGCCGCCCGCCTCGTTGCAGATCATGGCGTACCTGGCCCTGCCCGGTCTCAGGCTGGCCGCCCCGGCGGTGACTACCCAGTCCAGCAGGGATGCGGCATCGCTGCCCGAAATGTAGAGCCTGCCCATGTGGGAAACATCGAATATTCCGGCCCGGGTGCGCACCGCCCTTGTCTCATCCAGGATTCCGGAGTACTCCAAGGGCATCTCCCACCTGGCGAAGGGCACTATGCGCGCCCCAAGGGATACGTGGGTTTCGAAGAGGGCGGTGCGCCTAAGATTTTCGGAGTCCAAGGCAGCCCCCTCCTAAGTTCGATCATCGTTGACGTCGTGCCTGGGCTAGAGGTTCGGATTCAGCAACCGCGGGTTTGGACTGCGCTTCCCTCGTCATCCATATCCGAGCCGTTCAGGCCGTAGTTCACCGCATAGAGGTGAGCGTAGGCCCCGTCCTTGGCTAGAAGCTCATCGTGCTTGCCCACCTCAATGATGCGCCCCTGGTCCAGCACTACTATTTTGTCGGCATTGCGTATTGTTGATAAGCGATGGGCTATTATTATCGAAGTCCGGCCAACAAGGATATGCTTGAGGGCATTCTGGATGAGCATCTCGGTATGGGAGTCGATGCTGGCGGTCGCCTCATCCAGGATCAGGATGCGTGGGTCGGCCACTATCGCCCTGGCGAAGCTCAAGAGCTGCCGCTGCCCGACGCTAAAGTTCGCTCCCCGCTCGGCCAGCTCCGTGTCGTAGCCTTGCTCCAGTGCAACGATGAAGTCGTGGGCCCCCACCGCCCGGGCTGCTGCTTCCACCTGCTCGTCGGTCACCTCTTCGTGATTGTATCGGATGTTTTCTCTGGCGGTGCCGGAGAGCAGGTATGGTTCTTGGAGCACCATGCCCATTTTGCCCACAATGGACTGCCGGGTAACCTCCCGCAGATCGTACCCATCGACGGAAATCCTTCCTCCCGTAACATCAGCGAACCGGGTCAGCAGGGTCACGAAAGTGCTCTTTCCCGCCCCCGTCGGTCCCACCAAGGCTACCGTCTCGCCGGGCAGGATGTGAAGGTCCACCTCCTTCAGCACATCCACACCAGGCACGTACTGGAAGCTGACCTTGTCGTATTTGACCTCGCCCCGAATATCGGCTACATCTACGGCTCCCTTGGCATCCACCACATCGGGTCTGAGGTCCAGCACTTCGAATATCCTGGCTCCGGCAGCCATTGCTCTCTGAAGCTGGCTGTATTGCATGGTCAATTGGCGTATGGGTTCGAAGAAGCGCTGGATGTACATGGTGAAGGCAAGAAGCACACCCCACTCCATGTTTCCTCCCAGCACCAGGTAGCCTCCCATGACGATCACCGAACTGATTGCGAAGCCTGTGAGGGCTTCGACCATGGGGTTCAGTGCCCCGGAAAAACGACTGGCCTGCAGATTGGCATTCAGATGCTCCCTGTTCAGCTTCTCGAAGTGGGCTAGGTTCTCCTCCTGCCGGTTCATGCTCTCAACAACTCGAATCCCGGTGATGTTCTGGTTATATTCGCCGTTCACTATGGCGATAGCCTGCCGTATTCGAACGAAGGAGCGCTTGGCAAATCGCTGCCAGTACGCAAGGAGCAGGAATAGGACCGGGATTACACTCAAGCAAAGCAGGCCCAGGCGGATATCGGTTACGCCCAGCACGGGTAGCACTATGAGCATCAGGATGATGACCCCGCTCAAGCTCAGGATCTCAGCCAAACTCTGGACAACCAGGTCAAGGGTCTCCTGTATCTGCATGACGTCGCTGGTGCTGCGAGATATGAGCCTTCCCACAGGCGTGCGATGGTGGAATGCGGGAGACAACGTCTGGATATGATCGAACATCTGGGTCCGTAGGTCGTAGAGCACCTTCTGCCCGACACGGGGAATGAAAACGAAGTGGGTGTGGTTGGCCACAAAGTGCACTAATGCCACGGCGAGGAATATCCCCGCCATGATGTCGAGCCCACCCCTGTCTCCCTCTTCTATGAATTCGTTAATGGTGAACATGAGCAGAAGAGGTATGGCCACGTTTGCCGCTGCATAGATGAGCACGGAAGCTACGCTGATGAACACCTCGGGCTTGTAGGGCTTGAGGTATCCCAGCATACGGACCACAACCTTGTGGTCGTAGGCCGCGCCTAGCCTCCCCTCGTCGTTGAGAGTGTCTATCGTAGGAGCGCCCAAGCCTCGCATCATCATTTCGGCACAGCCACTGGGTTCATCTGGCCACCGTTCCTTGGTCGGCCTCCTGGGAGACGTCCAAGAGCATCTCTCCCTGAGGCCGTAGCTGGAGCTCGTATATCTCCCGGTACATGCCACCACGGGTCATAAGCTCGTCGTGGCTGCCCATTTCGATCACCTCTCCATCCTTGAGGACAAGGATCACATCCGCCCTGCGGACTGTGCTCAGCCGGTGGGCTATGACAAAGGTGGTGCGTCCTGCCATGACTTGCACCATAGCTCTGTGAATTTTCATTTCGGTCTCCACATCCACGCTGGACGTAGAGTCATCCAGGATCAGGATGGGCGGGTCCATCAGTATGGTGCGGGCGATGGAGAGTCGCTGTCGCTGTCCGCCGGACAAGGTGACACCCCTTTCCCCGACCCAGGTATCGTAGCCGTCGGGGAAAGTGAGGATTTGGTCGTGCATCTGGGCAATCTTGGCAGCTTCCACAACCTGCTCAAAGGTTGCCCCCGTGTTTCCATAGGCGATGTTGTCGCGGATGGTAGCGGTAAACAGGTGGACGTCCTGTTGGACAATACCTACGTTGAGGCGAAGGGATGCAAGGGTGAAGTCCCGCACATCGATGCCGCCCACTGTAACGCTGCCGTACGTAGCATCATAGAAGCGGGGTATAAGGTTGATTATGGTGCTCTTTCCACTTCCCGGTGAGCCGAGGAGCGCCACCACCGAGTTGGGTTCCACCCTCAGGTCCACGTGACTCAACGCGGGAGCGCCACGGTCATACGAAAAGGACACATCGTCAAACACCACCTGGCCCGTCACCCTGCCCACTTCCAGGGCGTCGGGCTTCTCCGACACGGGCGATTCCGCATCCAGCACATCGAAGAGCCTTCGACCGGAAGCCGATGCCCTGGAATAGACGTTGACTATGAAAGGCGTCATCCGAATGGGAAAGGTCAACAGGTTCAGAAACAGGACGAACTGGGTGAACTCGGCCGCATCCATGGTGCCGCCGATGACCTGTCGACCGCCGAACCACAATACCAGCCCCAGGGCAATGGTAAAGCCTACGGACATCTTGGCGCTTTCGGTGCCCTGTAGCTGCTCAGACTCCAGGTACCCCTGCTGCACTTCCCTCGCCTTTGCCGCGTATTTCTTCTTTTCGTGTTCTTCAGCAGCGAAGGCTTTTACAACGTGAATCCCTGTCAGGTTCTCCTGGAGGATGGTCACCATCTGCCCTGTTACCTCCTGCACCTGTGCCCACATCCGGCGCATGCGGCGCATCACAACTGAGGACCTGATCACCAGGAAGGGCGTCAGGGAAAGGCTTATGAGGGCAAGCCTCCAGTCCATGATCAGAAGGACGCAGACAACGGCGATCAGGCGGACTGCAACCTCCGGCGCCCTGACCATGCCCATCATCACAAAGCGGCGCACCGTTTCGATGTCGGACGTCGCCTTGGACATCAGGTTGCCGGTATGCTCCTTGTCGTGGAAGGCAAAGCTCACGTTCTGGAGCTTGTCGTAGAAGCGATTGCGCAGGTCGTAGGAGACCATTTGAGACAGGGAATCGGATGTATAGGTACGACAGAAGTCAAAGAAGCCTCGCACGATACTGACGAGACCCAGGAGCACGGCCATCCAGAATAGGCCCTCAGGAAAGGAGAAGAGGACTTCCTGGCGGTCGACCGATGCTATAGAGCCCGCGCCGTGCTCATCCACAATGCCCACGGCGACACCAACGAGGCGCACCACCAGCATGGCAAGGGCTGTGGCGCCGAAGAGGCTCACATAGGCGATGATGAGGCGCCCCTTGTGGCGCCACACCATGCCTATGATTCTAAACAAGACAAGCATTTAAGCGAGCACACACATCCTTGCGGGAAAGTAACCGGTATGCAGGTTCTTCCTTTGCCGGGCCTGCGACGGCCCGCCAAAACTCGATATCAGTCTCAGTATCATTACAATATATCATCCTTAAGAATGTTTCGATATGGGGATGGAAGGGGAGGAGTCCGGCTAGCTGATGAAAGAAGGGATGAGCGGAATAATGAAGAACCCTCCCATCACAGTAGGGTTCTTCATGCAACCTCGGCGGCGGAGATGCCGCTTACCAGCGCCCCGTTGACCGAGGGCACCCGCGTATAGTCGCCCGCCGGGAAAACGTGGAAGCGCCATGATGGACCATTCCAGCTAAGCATTATAAGGGAGAATACGTGATTGGCAGTGAATTATCGGTGACAATCATAGTGACATATCGGTGATAATCCCTTCAAAGAGGGAGCCTGAGAAGGTAATCCGTCACGGTCATTCGAGGTTCCGGGCATGCACGGCAGGGGTCCGCTCCCAGGAGAGTCAGGCTGGGAACAGGGTACCCTTGGCGGGCGTGTCACCCTCCCCTTAATCGCCTCCCTCAAGGGGGGGATGATATGAGCCTGCTACCCCTCTTCAAGGGAGGGGGGCTTAGGTTGCCCCGTTCGCCCTTCGATTTCCCTCAAGACGAACGGACAGGTAGCAGCCGGGAAGGGTGAACGGACAGGTGGCAGCCGGGTAGGGGGAACGGACAGGTAGCAGCCGGGAAAGGCGAACGGACAAGTAGCAGCCGGGAAAGGCGAACGGACAAGTAGCAGCCGGGTAGGGCGACGGGCCCCAGCTTCCGCTACCTGGTCGAGGCGGTCGGCGTTACGAAGGTGATCACGGCGCTGATGGTGACGAGACCCTCCTCGACGGCAACTCCGAGCAGGAAGGCTTCCAGGGGATCGACAAAGGGCTCCGCTGTGTCCCCATACTCTTCCAGCTCCGTTTCGTCCAGCTGGCCGATGGCCTCCTGGGCGATTCGCCTGATGTTGCCGAACACCATGAAATCGGTCGAGCCGCCCACCGCTTCCAGCGGGCGGCTAAAGGAGGTGCTTTCCCTCAAAGACGGGATGTCTCCCTTTTCCACCAGGATGGCCTGCCGCAGGGACGTCAGGGTCGTGCCGATTACGACGTAATCGTCCAGCACCACGTACCCGGGGTTGAGGCCAGCCGGTCCCGGACCGTCGTCCAGATCCACGACCGTGGCATCCACTCCCTCGATGTCGGCGACGTGGAACTCGATACCGCCATCCTCCAGGGCTCCCTGAAGCCTCACCATGCCGGAGAGAGCTTCGTCCATGTCATCAAACTCCACGTACATGTTGGCGTGAATCTTATCGACGCTAAAGGAGTCTCCGGCCGGCAGGAGCATGGAGAAGGCCAACTCCCCCGTCATCCAGCCGAAGACGTCCCGCTCAATGTCGATCCCGATCTCGGCCTCGATCTCGTCGAACGCCTCGTCGAGGTCGAGGTCGGGGACGTCGGCGAGCTCATCCCTGAGTCTCTCCCATGCATCCTGCACCCCGACGAAGGACAGCAGCGCAACGGTGTCCTCGGACGCCAGTCCGGCAGACCCCACGTCATTGGCGACTGCGGGAACGAACAGCTGGTCCTGGACGGGGTAGTCGAAGGAGGTCGAAACGAGTATCCCCCCGTCGATGAAGGACGAGGAGGCGACGATGAAGTCGGGCAACTGGTCACTGAAGTCCTGGAGGCTGTCAGCTATCTCTTCGTCGAGAACATCCTCTCCCGCCTGTTCGACGATCCCGGCGAGGTCAACGTACATGAGGCCGAACCGGGGACTCTCGGCTGCCTCCCGCGCTTCCTGGAACCCCGGGTCGTCGAACAGCGAAGGCCGGTCCCGCCCGGAATCCATCCTGTCCAGGGTCGAGCCGAGCATTCCGGCTCCGGCGGCAACGACGATGTAGTCGTCCGCAAGGGCGATGTGGATGCTGACGTCATCGGCCGGGCCGACCACGAAGGTCGGGCGGCCCCGCATGACGGTCTCTTCGTACTCCGTTTCGCCGGACTCTTCGGCGTAGGTCATCAGCTTGCGAAGGAAGGACTCGGCGGCAACCTTGTCGGTGTGGCCGATGAAGGCCACGAGCTCAGGCATCTCTTCGATCCCCTCGAATGTGGGGATGGCAAAGGCGATTTCGGGACCCACCCACGGGAAGAGGTCCCGCTCCACATCGATGCCCGTCTCTTCCTCCAAGTCCCCGTAGAGCTCGTCCAGCTTCTCCTCGAACTTGGGATTCTCCTTGAACAGGTCCAGGATGTCCCGGGCCTTCATGAGCTGCCCCGCCCCGGGTCGCAGATTCATGGAAGCGTAGAGGGTTGTCTCCTCAGGCAGGAACCTGGCGGTCTCCTCAGGTGAATGGGATAGGGGCCTGACCTGGAGCATGAAGTAGGCTCCCACACCCACAGCCGCGCCGAGAACCAGCACCAGGGTCGCCGCAATGATCAGGGCTTTCTTGTTCATGTAGGTCAACCTTTTCTAATCGATGAATAGGTGGCCGAGGCGCAGGTTGTCGGCCAGATCCGTGAGCACCCTCCGGCGCTGGTAGATGGGCCGTGGCCTGCCCTTGGCCCGCGCCACGCTCCCCGTGGCTTTACGACCTTCAGGATTGGTCATGCTCTTTACACAGGGCAGCCCAGCCTCCCCAAGTTGGTGGCAAAGCCCGTGACATCGAAGTCCTCCACAATCATGACGCCCTGGCCGGATACCTCAATTCGTAGTGTCTCTTGCCGGGCTTCCGCATCACTGATGAGATCAATGATGGGACTCGATTCAGCCGACCCCGAAAAGCGGAGCGCGTTGTTGTCCAAACCCCCGACCCTGAGATGTGAAAACACAACGGGATCATCTGTCCCGATCGTGATGCTCATCAAGGCACCACGGGCCGGGATGCTTGTGCCATCCTCGGCGTAGAAAGAAAAGCTGGTGCCACCAAAGGCTTCAGACCAGCTTACCGACATGTATCTGCCGTCAACGAAAGTCAAGCTGTCCAGCCTGCCTAAACTATCCAGTGTTAGAAGCGGGTCATCCAATTGGGAGCTCACGCAGTTGGCATATCCGCCAGGGCACTCCGGCCCAAAGTAGTCCCAATAGCCCGTCACCACCGGGACAAACGGGGCCGGCGTCGCAGTCGGAGATATGGCGGCTGCAGTAGCAACCAGGACGATGGGTTCCGCCGTTGGACCCGCCGGCCCAACATCGCCTTTGTCGCCCTTAGGTCCCTGTGGCCCTTGCGGCCCAGGGATACCGGGCGCACCTTGAGGCCCCTGCTGTCCCTGTTCGCCTCTTTCACCCTGAGCACCGGTCTCACCCTGCGGTCCTTGAGGGCCTGCTGGACCAGGCGGCCCTTCAATACACCCGGACGCTGCTATCAGCAACAATACCCCCAGGATGATCCCCAGGCTGCGCAACCTTGGCAAACAAACATAATGTCCACTGTAGTTTTGGGATGCGGGTTACCGTCAGCGGACGGCGCTGGACGTTGGACCAGAAGACGCCGTCATCCTCTTCTGCGGATACACGTTGACTTCCGATGAGCTTGGCATGGTCGGCGGGGCGAGACTCACCCTCCCGGTTGCGCAAGGCGGCTCAGGAAAAGGTGGAAGCGCCGGCACAGACCATTCCAGCCAAGAATTATGGGAGATATCACGTGACCAGTCCGTGAATTATTCCCGACGACTATAGTAACACATCGGTGATAATCCCTTAAAAGGGGTCCAGGGAACGTCATTCGCTAACCACAGAATCACCAATCCTGCAAGGGAGATACAGCGGTGAACCGGACGGAGAAACCGGAAGGGGAATCCTAAGGCCAGACCGCGCATTAACCCGGCCTTTCCCGCCAAAGCCCGCTTTCAATTGACCCTGCCGCAGTTGTGGCTTAGTATGGATTCCCAACAAGTAAGGGAGGTTCTTTGCCCTATGAAGATGTACGTAGCTGGACAATGGGTTGACAAAGCAGCAAAAATGCCCGTCACCAACCCCTACGACGCCACCGAAATAGATACGGTTCCCAGGGGCGATGCGGGCGACGTGAATAGCGCCATCTCCAGCGCCGTGGTGGGCGCCGAGATCATGGCGAAGATGCCGTCCTATGACCGCTACGTGATCATCAGAAAAGCTGCCGATCTTATAGCTGAGCGGACCGAAGAGCATGCCCGGATACTGAGCATGGAAGAGGGAAAGACCTTGACCGAGGCCAGGGGCGAGATAGGCAGAGCGGTCCAGACTCTTACCATATCGGCCGAAGAAGGGAAGCGCATCCACGGCGAAACCGTGCCCCTGGATGCAGCTCCCGGGACCGGCCGGGCCTTTGGTTTCACCATTCGAGTGCCCTGCGGGGTGGTGGCGGCGATATGCCCCTTCAACTTCCCACTGAACCTGGTATGCCACAAGGTCGGCCCAGCCCTGGCTGCCGGGAACGCTGTGATAATCAAGCCCGCCTCAGATACGCCGTTGTCGGCATTGAAGCTCACCGAGGTGCTGCTGGAAGCGGGCCTTCCCCCCGAGGCTGTGCAGTGCATCACCGGCCCGGGCGGCGAGATCGGAGACGCCCTTAGCACCGACGGGCGGGTGCGGAAGATCTCCTTTACGGGCAGCAGGGATGTGGGCGAGCACATATGCCGGATGGCGGGCATCAAGAAGGTGACGATGGAGCTCGGCTCCAACAGCCCCATGATCATCATGCCCGACGCAGACCTGGACAAGGTCGCCCAAGCTACCATCGCAAGCGGATACTCCAACGCCGGACAGGTGTGCATCTCCACCCAGCGGGTCCTGGTAGATGCCAAGGTGTACGGAGAATACCTTGATGTCCTGAAACCCCAAGTGGAGCGAATGAACGTTGGGAATCCCCAAGGTCAGGGGACACAAATGGGCCCCATGATACGTGAGTCCGACGCCATCCGCGTGGGGGATTGGATACGAGAAGCGGTGGACTCCGGCGCCAGGATAGTGGCGGGGGGCGACAGGGAGGGCACCCTGCACGCACCCACGGTGGTGGCCGACGTAAAGTCCGACATGCGCATCTCTTACGACGAGCTCTTCGGGCCGGCGGTGGCTGTGAGCCACTTCAAGGATATCGACGAAGCCATCACCATGGCCAACGACACCATATACGGTCTCTCGGCAGGGCTGTTCACCCAAAACCTGGAATGGGCCATGCGATTCGCCCGGGAAGTGCATTCGGGCAACCTCATGATCAATTCCAGTCCCCAGTTCAGGGCAGACCTGATGCCCTATGGCGGACTGAAGGACAGCGGTATGGGCAAAGAAGGCCCCTACTATGCTGTGCAGGAGATGACCGAGCTGAAGATGGTCGCCTTCCACTGACGCAGGAGAACGGGGACGTTCCCCAAGGGGTCAGGCCAGGGCGTGCCGGGCGTACTTTCCCTTCCTCAGATGAAATGGGGCCAGCTCCGACAGGAAGAAGACCCCCCACTTCAGGGTCTGGGACAGCCCCAGCTTGCTCTCTCCCTCGATGCGGCCTGAAAAGGTGATAGGCACCTCCACCACCTTCAAGAGCTGACTGATGACCAGGAGCATCGACTCCACCTGGAACTCGTAGTGATTGGCCGTGGAGCGTTCCACCACGAGCTGGGCAGCCGTCCGGCTGTAGACCCGGTAGTTGGTGGTGGACTCACGGGGCGTACCCAGAAGATAGCGTGTCATCAGGTTGGCCAGCCTGCTCTGCATTCTCCGGCGCCACTCCCAGTCCCTGACCCTCCCCCCGGAGATATACCGGCTGCCTGTAACAAGATCGGCCTCTTGTGAGGTGGCAGCTAGAAGCAGCGACTCCAGCTCAGCAGGGTCATGAGACCCGTCCACATCCATTGTTGCGATATACCGGCAGCCCTCTCCCAGGCAGGATTCCAACCCGTCGCGAATTGCGGACCCCAACCCCCGGACTCCACGGCGGGATAGCAGAGAGATTCCCGGGAATCTTGAAGCCAGCGCCCGCACCACTTCTCCGGTGCCGTCAGGGCTCTCATCATCGACGACCACGATGCGAAGCTCACCTGGCAACGAGAGGCCTTGTAGACTGTCCACCAGCCGCGGCAAGGTCTCTGCTTCATTGTAGGTCGGTAGCACCAACCCTATTTCAGTCAACGCAGCCTCTAGCGAACACCAGACTCAGCACTGGTAACAATACCATCATGGGACGCCCTCACCATGAAACCAGACAAGGGCCGCAGCACCCAGGATTCCGACATCGTCGCCCAAGGATGTTACCGCGATCCGAAATCCAAGCTTGCGGATATGGTCCATCGCGTTTGCACAGAGGTATTCTTCCACCATGGGCTGCAGATAGTCCCAGCTTTGGGATACGCCCCCTCCGATGACTATCGTGTCCGGGTTAAAGAGGTGAAGAATATTCACCAACCCCACCCCCATTGCCTGGCTGACCCTCTCCAGAATCTCCTGCGAGACTTGGTCTCCGTTCCTGGCAGCCCGGAAGACATGCTCGGAAGTTATCTTGTCCAGTTCGCCCCCAACCATGCCCATAAGAACTGAGTCATCCCTTGCTTGAGTCACGCTGCGGGCTGCTTCGCTGATGGCTGTGCCGGAAGCGTAGCTCTCCAGGCACCCCCGGTGACCACACTTGCACAATGGCCCGGAGGCATCGATGCACATGTGCCCGATCTCTCCCGCCATGCCATGGGCGCCCTGAAGCAGTTTTCCGTCCGCGACGATGCCGCCGCCTATGCCGGTGCTTTGGGTTATGTAAACTAATGTCTTGGACCCTATACCAGCACCATAGGTGTATTCGCCCAGGGCAGCCAAGGTTGCATCGTTGCCTGTAAGCACCGGCCATGGCCCCTTCTCAATCCACATTCGCTTGAAAGACACTCCGTCCAGGTGCATGAGATTGGGCGGGACGTACATGATGCCGGTATCAGGGTCCACCGGGCTTGCCACTGCCAGGCAGATGCCCACAACATTGCCTTCCCCGGCCCCCTCCAAGGCTTCGGCGATTAGATCGTTGACCCGCCCAACGATCACATCTCCGGGATCTTCGGACCCCGTGGGGGAGCGCCCCCTCCAAGCAATAACGCCGGCGCGCGTGACCAGGGCCGCCCTTACCCAGGTGCCACCCAAATCGATAGCGAGTGCGAAGGGCCCACCACTGACATCCTGTCCATTATCGAGCTGCATTCCCAGTTGCCTGTCGGCCATGACCAAGAAGCTGTCAACCTTCCAAGATGCTGTCTAAGGCTTCTCGCAAATCATCGGGATGGGTAGGTCCCGAAAACACCCGCACAAGGTCCCCATCCCTGTCGATGAAGAACTTCTCAGGGATCTTCACCACCCCGTAGTCTATAGCAATGCGCCCTCTATCATCCAGGATGTTGGGGTACGGGACTCCCAATTCCGCCACAAACTGCCTCACATTCTCTTCCGTGTCCCAGAGGGCCATCCCGACGAACTCAACACCTTGGTCCTGGTATTCCGCATACACCTCGGCAAGGCCCGGAGCTTCGTTTCGGCACGGGGGACACCATGACGACCAGAAGTCCAGCACAACCACCTTGCCCTTCAGGGAGGCCAGGCTGATGTTCCCGCCATCCAGGGTAGCAGCTTGGAACGATGGGGCCGGTTCGGGGTCCAACAAGGCATCTCCAAAATAGGAGTTGATGCCGGGGCGTCCGATGCTGTTTTCGGACCAACCCACACCCCACGCCAACATTGCAAATACGGCAGTCAACGGCACCAGGGCGGCCAGAATGATCAGGTTGCGCTTTAGATTCCCGCTCTTGGCACCTTCAGGACTATTCGGATTAGCTTCCCTCAACCTTCTCCCTTTGCGATTCGGATGAAGCATCGCTATCCAGCACCATCCGAAGCAGATGCTCCTTGGCCGCCTGCCTGGCTGCCCTGTACTCCTTCTCGCCGATTCCGCCCCCCGCGTGCAGGTCGTCCAGGTCTGCAATCCTCTGAACAAGCTGGTCCTCGTTCATGCTGTGCATTTCTTCCACAAAGCCATGCTCGGGCGCCGGCGGCATCTCGGCCGCTGCAGGCTCCTTGGCCCGCTTGTAGGATGCTATCAGCCCGATGCCCAGCAACGCCACCAGCACCACGGCCAAGGTGCTGGGAATGCCTATCTTCAGTACACTCCCCTCGGTCAGAGTCTCCCCAGCCCTCCCCCACCAGGAACGGGTAGGCAGGCCCGACACCAGAAAGGACACCCTCCCACCCACAGTGAGATCTGACAGCTCCCTGGAGGTGTAAACAAACCCTCCGATCTCCACCGTTTCCAGCGGCGCTTGCTCATCCAAGGCTTCATAAGCCGCATGCCCCAGGCCCTCGCGGAGCAGCAATCTGAACTCTTCGGCCCCCATGTGGAAGGACTTTTCGATCAGAACCGAACCGTTGGAATATGCCAGTTGGTATGAGTAGTTTACCTGGTGACTCCCCGGCGTAACCGGTGCCGTAAAGGCGAAGCCGGTACCTATGTTTATGACCTCCCCTCCGGGCAAGTCGGACTTAACATCCAGGTCCGAGTAACCCTGGGGGAGGGAAAATCGCATGAAGTTGAAGTTGGTAGGCTGCTCCAGCTCGGCCACAAAGGTGCGGTCTCCATCGTTGACAACTCCAACCGCCTCCAGGACCGACAAGCTCCCATCAGCAGCACCTTCGTTGATGAACATCACGTGGGCATCAATAGTGATGGCATCGATAGTCCGCACTACGTCGTACACCGTCAACTCGACCCTTTCTGCGCCAATCGGGGATGGGACGGCTGCGCTGTAGAGGACATCCTGGAAGCTGGTGGCCACAGCATAGCTGCTGCCTTCCCCAACCTTCACAGACTCAAATATGAAGGAGCCGTCTTCCTGCGTCAGAGTCGAGAGCACCTCGATTTGTCCCTGGTCCCCAAAGCGATGGAGCAGCACCTCCAGTCCTACAGAGACTTCGCTGCCCTCGGTCCCGTTAATGACTTCCCCTCGCACATCCGCGGCCTCGTCGGCCCAGGATATCCTGTGAGTGACGGCCACAAACACCATTGCCAAGCCCCAGAGAGACACCAGGAGCAAGCATAGGCGGGTCCGCCGCCCAATTTCAGGGTTCGACTTTGCCATCGTCTTCTTTGTCTTCGGTTGAATGGGTGGGAGATGAGCCGCCATCCTCAGAGGCCAGGATATCGGGGGAATCTTTCCCGATGGCTGAAACCCTGCTGGAGAAGATGCGCTCCTCCAGTTCCATGTCCAGCAAAGATAGCTCCTCATCCCTGATAGAACGGGCGGCTTCCAGCCGGCAGAACTGCACCTGGCGACGGTACTCGGACTCCTCCAAGGTACCCAGATGGAATTCCATCTGAAGGGCCCGTATCTCCTGGTACATCTCCTCCCGGCGTCCCCTCTCTCCCGCCACACTTGAGGGACTATGGAGCAGCTCCCTTCGAGGGTCTCCCCGCCGGAAAAAGGGATAGGCCACCAAGACCACGGCAAAGATGGCCACAATGATGACTATCAAGAAGGGCATAGCAGGGTCCCCCAGTGCTTCAGCGGTCGCAATCCTCTATCCCAGCCCCCGTAGCTGAATATTTCACACTTGCACAAAGCTTCCCACGACGGGACGATCCCACTCCACTGGGCTAGTCACTTCCTGTTTGTCCCAAGACGCCTGGAATGCCCCCCGGACCCCTTCGTCTCGCCGCCAAGTCAATGGCCGGGGCCGCTTCCAAGCTTCTCCGGGGCCACAGGGAGACCAAACTGCCCAACATGAATACAGGCCCCGCAACCCACATCCACCAGACCAGGGGATTCACGAACACACGGAAGCCGGCGCTGCCATCATCGGCCAGCTCGCTGGGGACCACGTAGAAGTCCTCCACGGGCGTGGAACGGATGGATGCCCGCGTGCTGGACATCTGGAAGTCAGGATAAAATGCCCTCTGGGGGTGCATCTCCCCTATGAATTCGCCTTCCCTGTATGTACGTATGGTTGACACAAACTCGGTGCGGTCCCCCTTGAAAGCCGACTCGGTGCCTACGTACTCGATGCGATAATCGCCGATGACCGCGCTTTCTCCAGGTTGAAGAAACACATCCTTCTGGATCTCGTAGAAGGATGAACCCACGACCCCCAGCACCAGGAGCAGCACCGCTAGGTGCACGATATAGCCACCATATCGGGGGCGATTGGCGGCGATAAGTTTCAGAAAGGCGTACAGGTAGTTGTTCCCCTGCCGGCGCAGAGTCCTGGCGCCCCTGTACCATTCGGCCAAGATTCCCGCCGCCACCATGGCGCATATGCCGAAGGCCAGCAGCGGGTACACCTCGCCAACTCCCACCAAGACCAGCACCGCCACAACGCAGACACCTGCACCTATCGGAAGCGCCAACGCCCTTCCCAGGCCACGGGGCGAGGCACGCCGCCATGGCACCAGCGGTCCCACTCCCATCAGGAAGACCAGGGCCAGCAGCAACGGCCCGTTGACCTGGTTGTAGAAGGGTTCTGCCACGGTGACAACGCTTCCCCGGAACGCTTCTGAAATGAGGGGATAGACAACTCCCCAGAGGGTTACAAAGGCAATCGCCAGGAGCAGAAGGTTGTTTACGAGGAATGCCGCTTCCCTCGACAGGGTCGATTCCAAGGTGGACCTGCTCTTCAGTGAGCTATATCGCGAGAAGAATATAGCAAAGGGGACCAGCACACCGACGCCGGTAAACATCAGGAATATCCAACCCAGGGACGACGCGCCGAAGGAGTGCACCGAGGGAATAGGGCCCCCGCGGTTCATGAACATCCCGTAGAGGGCGAGACCAAAGGCGATGTTGATAAGCACGATGTTCCACATCCGGAACATGCCGCGGCGTTTCTGCACCATGATCGAGTGAATGAAGGCGGTCAAGCCGATAAAGGGCATGAACCCCGCGTTCTCCACCGGGTCCCAAGCCCAGTACCCTCCCCACCCCAGGATGGTGTAGGCCCACCAGCCCCCCAGGAGCAGGCCCGAACCCAGCAGGGCCCAGCTTATGATGCCCCATGTCCTGCCCGAGTCCACCCACTCGTCCCCGGATTTTCCTTCGATCAGGGCCCCAAGGGCGAAGGCAAAGGGTATGGCCACCGCCACCAAGCCCGCCATCATCACAGGGGGATGGATGAACATGCCTGGATGGGTAAGGAGGGGATTGATGCCCTGGCCGTCGGAGGGTGTGAAGGACAGCTCAGAAAAGGGGTTGGCCATGAAGTAGGTCACCGCGAGGAAGAAGGTGAGCACCAGCATCAACACCATGCCGGTGTAGGGAAGAAAGTCCTGCATTCTCTGGGGGGCTAGCTTGATGGCAAGGGCCGACATGGCCGCAAGCACAAATCCTATGTACAAAAGAGAGCCTTCGTTGCCGGCGTAGAATGCAACCCAGGTGTACACTCGCTCCATCGCCAGGTTGCTGTTCTCGAACACGTAGGCGATACGGAACTCGTTGGTGAGGAAAGCTCCGACAAGGCTGATCACCGAAACCGCCAGCACCAACACGACGAGGTAGATTGCCAGTCGGGAGCTTTCCAAGAGCTCTGGCATGCGCTTCAGTCTTCCCAGCCCTGAGCCTAGCGCCGCGTAGGCAGCCAACGCGACCGCCAACGCCAAGCTTATGCTGCCCAAGTCTGCCAACTGCTAGCTCCTACCTTCATCAGGGGCGGATTGCGCACTCTCCCCATGCCCCTCGACGGAGCCTTCCATCTCCGCATCGGCCATAGCCAGGTACTCTCCAATCTCTCCCGGTTCCGCAGTTTCGACGGGTGAGTCGCCGCGCACACGCATGCCCCGGACGACCAGCAGCAACAGCACCAGGGCCCCCGCCAAGCCAACGGGTGGAACAACCCAGGCCAGCAGGCTGAATCCCTTCTTGGGAGGCGCAGCAAGGACAGCTTCGCCGTAGCGGTCCACGAAGTATTGCAGTATCTCTTCGCGGGTCCACCCATCCTGCAGCCTCTCCCATACCGCCGCCCGCATCTGGGCTGCCAGCTCAACCTGCGACTGGTCGATGGTCTCCCCAGGACATTGCAGGCAGATCAGCTGCTTGTGGATGGACTGGGCGCGTTCCTCCAGGGAAGGTGGGGCATCGCTGCCACAGGCCGCGAGGGTCAAGAACAATCCCATAAGCAGGATGGAAAGAACGCCTTTTCGCAGAGTCAGAAACACAACTCTGAAAACACCTTGGTCGGTAGAGGCCATGCAACCTCACCAGCCCTAAGGATTAGGGGCAGCTATCATGGTCGTCTATAAGGCAAGCCCGTATGTAGCTGACTACCCGCCACCTGTCATTGACGGAAAGCAGCTTTGCGAAGGATGGCATGACTGTTACACCGTTGGTAATCCAACCATAGATCCCGGCGTCCTCCTGGTCCACCACATAGGGTTCGGTCAGATTTGGGGTGATGGTGTAGGGTTGGGCGTTGGTGCCATAGCCATACCCCTCTTTCATGGTCTTCAGAACGGGGCCATCTCCCCTGCCCTGGGCGCCGTGGCAGAACACGCAGTTGGTAGCATAGACATATGCTCCCGATTGCAAGACCGGCGCTTCAGGAGAAAACGGGTTCTCGCCGGTGCTAATCTGCACCCCGGTGATGGGCACAGCCCCTGCGGGAGCTGACAATCGTGGAGGCTCATGGGGACCGTAGGACTGCTGGTAGTGCATCTCGTAGAAGATGTCCACAGGATAGCTTCCCCTTGCGCAACCTGCGGCCGCAAGGGCGACGGCAACGATAACCATGGCCGCCAGGAGAACTCTCCGCGCGTTCAAGGCCCCTGAAATGGCGGATACCCCTCGGTCCTTCCGTCCCGTGGTAACCCCATCCCCGGCTTTCAGCACCAGCTCGTCCTTCATGGAGGCTACACTTTACCCCGCTTGATATCCTCGGCTCCCGCCTGGGTCAGCACTTGCTCGACCCGGTCAACCTGCTCTGGCTCACACTCCACCAGCACACCGATATAGCCTTCGGTGATGCGGTCGTCGTAGAGGCCCAACGATGGCCTGGGCAGACGGGACTCGAATAGGATGCCCAGGACCGTAAACAGGATGGCCCCAAGCATCGTTCCCTCATAGGTCACTATCGCCATGGGCGGGAGGGACAGGATGGGTTTCCCTCCTGTGACCAGCGGATATGCCATCTGGGTCATCGACGTGAGCAATATCCCGGCGGTCAGCCCACACAGGGCGCCAACAAAGGGGAACACATAGAGGCGATGGCTGCTCTCCTTTTCGCCAAAGGCCCCCTCCGGGTATGGCGCTCCCGTGAGAAAATCGTAATCGCCGTCATCTATCCCCATACGTTGAAGGCTGTCCCCAGCCTCTGCCGCATAGTTGGCATCGGAATATAAGCCCAGCACACCTGTCTTAGCCATCCATCGCCTCCTTCCTTCGTCTTCGCCTGCCGGCGAGAACAAAGGACTCTTGCCCTCCAGCTACTCCTCCCGGAGTGCTGCGGGTACCTTTCTTCTACCGATTTGAATCTCATCCCGTACGATCTCTCCCTCCTTGATGTCGTAGAGGGGGATCAGGGGGAACACCTTGGCAAACAACAGCATAAGCATGCAGACCAACGCAAAGGTGCCCATGACTATAACCACCTCCACCACGCTGGGAGCGTAGGTGAAGTAAGTGAAGTTCATGACCTGCTTCTGGGCAAGACCCGGCACGATGATCAGGAAGCGTTCCAGCCACATGCCGATGTTCACCGAAATACAGGCGATGATCATCAAGCCCGGGTTCCTGCGCACGCCCTTGAATAACCACATACCGACGGGAATGAAGTAGGTGGTGCCCACGAAGGTTATGAACCACCAGCTCCATGGAGCCTGCGTCGATAAGAAGTCCTTAACTGAGATCTCGTCCGCTTCCAAGCTGTAGAGACCAAAGAAGAACTCCAGCACAAAGAAGAAGAACCAGCCGGTAGCCACCACCATCAGCAGCCTGCCCAAAGCATCGAAATGCTCGGGGCGTATGTATTCTTGCCACCCATACAGCCAGCGCATGACCGCCATGACGATCACCACCGCCGCGACGCCCGAATGAACGGCGCCGATGACGAAGTAGGGCGGGAAGATGGTGGAGTGCCAGCTCTTCACCGAGATGGCCATGCTGAAGTCAAAGGACACGATGCTGTGCACCGAGACAAAGACGGGCAGAATCAGCGCCGAGAGCAGGACACCCGCGATTATCTGCAGCTTCCACTGCCTGGGGTTGCCCCTCCAGCCCAAGGCGAGCACGGAGTATATCTGGCGCCGGATTCCCGTCGAGCGGTCCCTTATCACAGCCAGGTCTGGAAGAAGGGCAATGTAAACGAACAACGTGCTGGAGGTGAGGTAGGTGAACACAGCCGACGGGTCCCAGATGAGGGCTGAGCGCACATTGGGATATACGCCCCTGGACCAGTCGAAAGGAAAGACCCAGTAGAAGACCCGCCACGGACGGCCCGCGTGGATCAAGGGCATCAACATGGCAGTCATCAGGGAGAAGACCGTCAGCACCTCGGCGGCCCTTGTAGCCGGACGCCTCCACTCCGCCTTGGACAGCCGGAGGATGGCCGAAAGCATCACGCCTGCGTGGGATATGCCGATCCAGAACACGAAATTGGTTATGAAGAAGCCCCACATCACGGGACGGTTCAGACCGCTCACACCCAAGCCTCGATTGAACATGTATCCAGCGGCGCACATGGCGCCCAGGACGATAATTCCAAAGAAGGCGATCAGGGCCCACTGCCACTTGGGGTGGGTGAAGATGGTATGAAGCAGGTCCCGGTTTATCTCCCGGTCTGCCAGCGCCCTACCTTCTTGCATGGGTCTCCTTCATCTTGCTACACATCCCCTACTCCGGCTTCCCAAGCACCATGTACTTGCCCTTCATGAAGGGGCGGTACAGAATGTACATCAGCCCTTCCTTCATCTCCCAGACCGACATTAGCGGAATCAGGCGGGTGCCCAGCAGGAAGATGAAGGCGGCTCCGCCCAGCATTCCGGCTACCATGAGGACATCCAGAAGGTCGGGGAGCACAGGCAGCAGCTGGGCCGGAATGCTCCCGTGGGCAGCCTCGAACTCCGCTATCGACTCCGCGCCCACATCCTTGATGTTGAAGGCGGGAACATACAGGCGCACCATCATGAAGAAGGCGCCAATAAGCGCCGATGCGCCGGCGATGGTAGGCCCTATGACACTCTTGCGCACCCCATTCCAGAGCAGCAGGGCAAAGGGTATGACGAAGCTGAAGAATAGGTTCAGTAGGAACGGAGTCCGGTAAGACTCCACCATCAGCAGCTTGATGACGCTCTGCTCCGTTTCGTCCCTGCCGTACCAGAAGGTCATGAACTCAGAGAACCAGAAGTAGCCCCAGAGCAGGGTCAAACCAAGGAGCACCTTGGCAAAGGACCAGAAGGGATCCAGCCCGATATATCGGTCGTATCCCCCCACCTTTTTCATCAGGAACAGGACGACGATCAGCAAGCCTGCCGACGCCTGGATGCCCGTCAGCACATGATGGGCTGCGAATATGGAATCCCGCCAGCCAGGTATCAAGCTGAGGGCAAAGTCCAAGCTGATTAGGGTGTGCACCCAGACCAGCAGCATGAAATAGAATGCGCCCAGGAGGGCCAGTTGTCCCTTCTGGACATTCCAGTCCCTTACCGTACCCTGCCAGCCGCAGGCCAGGCGGCCCATCAGCCTGGCACGCAGTCCGCTGGATACCTGGGCTATCTGGGCCATGTCCGGCCGGGCGGAGACCCAAAGTATGGCCAGCCCGCAAACAGCCACCCCCACCAACCCAGCCATGTCCCACCAGATGGGCGCCCCGATGGGTGCGCTGAACCAGATGGTACGCCGGTCCTTGCCCAGCTCCAGGAAGCCATCCCCGTTCAGGTCTATGCCCGGCAGGACTATCAGCAGGGGTATGAAAGCCACGACCGCAAGTATTCCGACGAGGGAGAACATCTCGGAAGCCCGGGAGAAGGACCTGCGCCAGTGGTTCTTGGTCCATCGGAAAGCGATGGCTGCCAAGGGAGCCGTGGTCGCCGTAACTATGAGGAAAGCGAAGGCGGCAGCGTAGTAGCCGTACTCGTTCCTGACCGAGTCCGACAGGCCCTTGTCCAGCGCCCGCACCAGAAAAGCGATGATTCCCAGCGCGAACAAGCCTCCCGCCACAGCCACGGCCAGCCAGAACTTCGGGCATGGGGCATCGTACTTCTCCGCCAGGTCCTGCATTAAATCCCTGTCGGAGAGGTGCACCTCGGGAGGGCCGACTTCAACGGCGTGTCTAGCCATGTCCACCTTCACCGGTACGACGTGGGTCTATCTTCTTCAGGTAGATGACATTGGGCTCGGTGCCTATGTTTTTGAGAAGCTGGTAGGCCCTATCGTCCTTAAGCACCTTCTCGTTAGTATCTTCATCAACAGCGACGATCTGGCTTAGCTGGCTGTCGGGATCATTGTAGTCGCCGAAAATAAGCGTGCCTGTGGGACATGCCTGCACGCAGGCTGGGGCGAAGTTTCCTTCGGCCATCGCCCGGTCGTTCAGCTCTCCTCCCTCGGCCGCTTCCACCTCCCGTTGGCCTCTCCTGAGCCTCTGGATGCAGAAGGAGCACTTCTCCATGATTCCCCGGCTGCGAACGGTCACATCCGGATTCAACTGGTTTCGCAGCCTGTCGGGCCAGGAAGGTTCCCAGTAGTTGAAGAACCGCACCTGGTAAGGGCAGTTATTGGCGCAGTACCGCGTGCCCACGCAACGGTTGTACACCTGGACGTTCAGGCCTTGGTCGTTGTGGTAGGTGGCGTACACCGGGCACACCGGTTCGCAGGGAGCGTTCTCACAATGCTGGCACAGCACGGGAAGGAATCGCGCCTTGATGTCCTGGAAAGGCGCATCCTCAGGATGGCTGCGGTACTCTTCGGGTACTTCCCAGTAGCGCTGGATGTGTATCCACTCTATGGGCCTGCGCTCGTGGAAGCGGTCCTCGGTGTTGAGCTGCACGTTGTTTTCAGCCTGGCAGGCAACGACGCAGGCCTGGCATCCCGTGCACTTATCTATGTCTATGACCATTCCCCACTTGTGGGGTTTCCTCTGGGCCATTACCTAGTCTGCCTTTCCTCAAGCCGGGCTTCCATATGCATCGCCTCCACCCTCCTCAGCCCCTGGTAACCTGCACAGGGTCTTCATGTTCGGTGCCAATGGGGAAGGCTGTCACAATGCCCTCGAACTTGGATACCCTGATGTTCCGACCCGTGGGCGTTACCCGCACCTGGGTGGACGCCCATGCCAGGGCGTCGGTTTCCGTTTGGGTCTGGGTACTGAGCAGCGACAGGATGTTCCCACCCCGCGCTTCTCCATTCCTGGTGGCATATTCCAAACCCGGAAGGTGGCCTTGGCCGACGGGAACTCCCACGATGTTCGGGGGAAGGGCCGGATGGGGATATACCACCGCCTCGATGTCTCCCTCGGTGGAAACGATGCTCACAACGTCCCCTTCCTGGAGCCCCATATCCCTGGCCCGGTGGGCGTTGATTTCGACCCATGTCTGCCAAGTCACGGTGGTCAGGGGGTCGGGGGCTGCCTGAAGCCATGGCAGATGCGCTCCCCTGCCATCCAGGATCGAATTGTGCAAGAAGGGCACCAGGTGGAATATGTTTCCTCCGGAGGGACCATGGTAACGGGGACGTGAATGCTGCGAGGCGATCTGCCGCAGGTCCGGCGGGGCAGGAACGTCGCCTCCCGCCGTGAACTCCCTGTCCTCCCAGCCGCCCCGCTCCAGCAGCATGTTCCAGAAGGCCGAGAAGGTAACGGCGCCGGGCCCATCCTCCCCCTCCTTCAACAATGGAGTGCCTCTGCCCATATCAAACAGCCTTTGGGCTGCATCTCTCAACACCCTGTCGAAGCTGTCCGGCAGACCATCGTCCAAGCCAAGCTCGCCGGACAGGGACAGGAGCAGGTCCGGGAAACTGCGAGGGTCCAGGTCGGGCAGGGGGTTTACCACCGGCTGCTGGAAGCCCATCGTTTGGAAACCCGGCCCCGGGTCGGGGACATCATCGCCCCAGTCTTCCAATGGCGACCGCACGGGAAGCACAAGGTCCGCCCGCTGGGCAGTATCGTCCATGAAGCTGGAGAAGCTCACCACCAGGGTGTTGTCTGAAGCGCCATCCAGTGCCTTGGCGAAGCCTGTGCCGTTGGGCAGGGTGTAGGCCGGGTTGGCGCCACACACCATCAAAGCACCCAGCTGACCTCCCCGAAGGTTTTCGGCGGCCTCCTGCCAGTCGTCCACCGTGCCCAACGGGTAGGAGAGCTCCAGTTCTTCCAGAGGCGGCGGCGGATTGAAGACGACCCCGCCATCTCCGACGCGTCCACCCACGCTGCCGACCATGTGGTTGAGGAAGTACACGGCAGCCATGTTGGAGGAGCCGTTGGTCTGGGCAGAGGCTTCACCTCCGCCGATGGCCAACGGGGAGCGGGAAGACGCGTACTCCGTCGCGATTCTCTCGATCATGTGGGCCGCTGTTTCCCCTCGTATCGAATCGGGAACGCCCACATACCAGGGGTTCGCGGGATCGACTATGTTTTCGGCGCTGAAGGGCTCCAGCGCAGCCAGAAGGTCGTCCCGGCTGGCGCCGCCGGCCATGCCCGACGCTGCTCCTCCGTCGGGTCCTGAGAGGATGGCGTGGGCCATGCTCAGGGCAACCGCTCCCTCCATCCCCGGGCTGACCGGAATCCACTCATCGGCGCTGGCGGCGGTCATGGAGTAACGTGGTCCTATGTGCACGAAGTGTCCCCGAACGCCCCCGTTTTCATGGGACCGGAGATGCCCGAATCCCCTTGATAGTTGGACGGGGGAGAGCCAGGTTGACAGGAAATCGGCGCCGAAGGAAAGGAGATACGTGGAGTTGTCCACGTCGAAGGTGGGAAGGTTCCCTTGGCCGAACAGGTTGGCGGAGGTGGACCGCAGCACCGGATCGCCCATAAGGTCCAGGCCCAAGTACCGCCCGCCGTAGGCCGTCGCAAACCGGTCAACGACCACGGCCAGGTGCCCGCGAAGGGGACCTGTGACCATCATCATTCCGGAGCTGTTACCGGAGCTTCTCAGGGCGCCGAGCCTGGAGGTCAAGGTGTTGATCGCTTCATCCCAGGAGATTGGGGCATATTCGCCATCGCTTCTGCTGCCGGTCCTCTTCATTGGCCCGGACAGGCGGTCCGGGTGATACAGGGTCTGAAGGGCGCCATCGCAGCGCACGCTCTGTGTGCCTTCGTTGGTGCGGTACAAGGGGTTGCCCCTGACCTTCTTCGCCCGTCCCTCCATAACCCTGACGAGGATACCCTCCCTTTCCGGGCATTCGCCGCAGAGGGTCGCATACCAGTTGTCCCTGCCCTTGACCAGGTCCTCGGGGATTTCGACGGGACTCTGTATCTGCATCTCGCGATCGGGAAACACGTTGCAAGCAACTGCACCCAGCGCCGAGATGCCCGCCCATTTCAAAAAGCTTCTACGCGTTACCTTCATAGGTCCTCTAGTAGTGGCAGGTGGTGCAATCGGTGGGGGCATCGTTGTCACGATGGCAGTCCACACAATCGCCCATCTTCAGACTACGTTCCTGTTTCACCTTGGTCATCTCCCGCACTTCACCATGGCACATGGTGCATACCTGCTCGACGGGGGACCTTCCATTGGCAATCGCCAGGTCGATAACGTTCTGCTGCTGGGAAAAGTGCCTGACATGAGGTTCGTGGGCAAACTGGACATGGTCGGGTATCCGATGCACCCGCTCCCAGTCGATGGGCTGGGGTGTCGCCTCAGGGTCAATCTTTCCCGTTGCATCCCTGCCTGCATATTCCAGCAGCTTCGCAATTTCAACCTCGGCTTCGCCGTTGACCGTGGCATGGCAGATCAGGCACTGCTCCACGGCAGGAACGGTGGCTGCGTCCCCGGCGACGACGTTGCGATGACAGAACTCGCAGGGAATGCCGAACTCTTCAACGTGAACGTTGTGAGGGAAGGCGATGGGCTGGTCCGGCCCGCCTGCGCCAAGCCCGAATATAGGCGTGGACCACCATGCTGTCAGCACATACACCAGCACCAGCAACATGATGACCGTCGAAACCAACCCCCCAAGGACCAGGGGCAGCATCACCTTCCGAGGCATCTTTAGCATCGGGGGAAGTCCATCACTGTTCGACTGATAGCCTGTTGTCCTCTGGCCAGCTTCAAGCTAACCCGTCCCGATAGGGCAAGTACCTCTGAATCCGATCCGGGGTGTTGCCAAGGGAGGCTCATATCCAGAACCTGTTGTATACAGCCTCCAGCAGCTGGGTGTTTCGCACCGTCAAGACCATGAAGAACACAGCCAAGCCGATCAACGCGAAGACGCCAAGGTACATGGGGCGGCGCAGTATGAGGAACTTTGAAGGCAGGTGCCCGGAAGCAACCATCGAGGGGATGACGGCGTGGGCGGTGACGAAGGTGAAGGCTATAAGTACAACACAAAAAAAGTAGGCCCACAACCAGTGAAGCCAATTTCCGATATCCGACCAGTGGCCTGCATCTACGATGGCCGGGTCAACTTCGGGCATGGGTTGCTGCCACCTCCCTCACCCCAGCTACAGGCAAAGTCCACACCTGGCAGGGGCCAACGACAAGTGAAAATTATCACACGGGCAAATGGGTGTCAAGGGAGGTTTGAGGCCGTTGACAGAGGGACGTAAGGCCCACGCCAGCTAAGGGACAGTAGAAAACCTCCCTGCACTGAATAGGGGGAGGGCAGCCACACCGAGAAGTAACCTAAGGTACGCGATGTCTGGAATAGAAAACAGTCCCTATGCTAGCTGCCTCGTTGGCCCTAGCCCTGCTCTTCCAAGACACCCCGATCCATTCCAGCAATGGGCGTTTTTCTGGTTACCTAGACACTCCTGCCTCTCCCGCTTGTCTTGGCCCTAGTGTCAGCCATTGCAGATTCGGGGACATGCTAGTCTTTTACTGCTATAGCCCCCTTGACACATAGCCTTTGCCCTCTTCGAATTCCGTCAGGAAAGGCTGCACGCGTCCGGTTTCCACAATGCTGGCTGCGCAACCATGGTGGGGGTGTGGTATCGATTCATTAAAGCTGTCCCGGCCAAAGAACTCGTACCGCAGGTGTTCGAGGGTATGCGTCTTTACCAGCATCTGCACAAGGAATTTGTTTCCCTCATGGAATTCCCGTTTGCTGTCGACGTACGGTCGCAGCAGTTCGTTCGCTTCCTTCTCCCACTCTAGGGTAATCCTATCAGCCATTTTCTCGGCAGCTGGCAGTATGGTTCCAAGTACTCGCTCTTTGTCCTCTGTCCTCACGCGAACGAATCTCCCAAAGGAGATTATCGACTGGAATACTTCGTCTTCAAGCATCCTTTGTGGCGAGTCGAATGTCGTGAAGGCGTAGAGCATATACCCCAGTTGTCGTTCCAGATCACGGCATGTCCTGGTTAGGTTAGCCCTAGTGTTCACGCAGTCCTTATGGTGTTCTCGCAGGGATTGCCTCTGATCGTTGCTCAGCCCGACCGATTCGGCCCATGCTACAACAATGTCAGCAGACGCCTGATAAAGAGCAGCAGATATCTGGGGTGCCAGGTGGTCACAGAAGTCAAGAAGCCTTGATTCTTCCAGCGTCAACCGAGGATGAACAACATCCCTAAAGGTCCTCCGGTCTTGGGTACAGTAGCCGCAGCCGCATTCACGCAGGTCGTGGGAGCCAAATCCTAACCCCGGTCTGCTTCGATAGTAGGCCCTTAGCCGGATCTCACGGTAGGATTCCTCCAGGAACTCTGAGGTGGATATCTTTTCAAATATGGGAGTTACCGCCTGGGAAACTGGGCACAATCCGGCGATCGGGGAGTATGCTCCAAATTCGTCCACCATCTCTTCTTGGAATTCCGAGGTCTCGCATATCCTGCATATCTTCGAATGCCCACCGAGCATTGTTATTGCGAAGTCATGTCCGGGGCATGTGAATTCCTCCAGGGGCTGCTGCGCCGGATGCTCCACAGGTTCCCAAGGTTCCACTGGGACATTCCGCTTTGATTCCAACAGTCTCTGGGTCAAGGGGTCATCGGACTGGGCCATGTCAGGGAAGTGGAGCACCCACGGTGCATGAATGAGATGTTCCTTGCTAAAGATCTGGGCGTCGTCCTTGTTGTCTTGTCTGGTCCCTGCGTATAGATGGGATGGTTGGACGCAGTAGGGCCGATTGCATAGGTGGTTTACCTGTAGATCCTCTGGGATTGGTCCTCGGGTTTGGCAGAATACGGCACGGTGGGCGAGAACCTGCTTTCCGTCTATCCTCAGAAAGCCGTAACCTCCTAGATTCAGGGTGTATTTCCAGACCATGCAATATCCGTAGGAAACGAACGGGGGGTTAACTTGCAGGGGAATTCCGAGGCAGTCGGCTGGCGTGATAGGGCCTTTCTTCCTTCTTCTTTGAGGTCCGGGATTTCCGCCGTACCACCTCCGAATGATAGCGTCTCGCTCGATACGGTAATCTCTAGGCATGCTCCCTATCCTTGGCAATTTTGCAAATCCTAATACCGAGATTGGATGTTTGCAATTTCAACATGGCTATCGCCGATTGCCCTGCTGAAGGTAGTAAGGTCGACCGGTACGGCTAGCTGGCAAGAACACAGCCTTGGCCCCTAGCCAGAACGTGCTGTTGCGCCGAAACGGCGCTAACCACCAGCTACAGTGAGGCCTTATGACCTTCTCTTAGGCAAGTTAAGGGCCGTTGACCTGTATGTCCGTGCCGATTAGAATAGCTCCGATGCAGGGCGGGGCCGGACCCCACCCGCAGTTTGCAACAGAGGGAGAAGGAATGGGCGACGGACCACAGGCCCCCGAGGGCCATTCCCGGAGAAGCGTACTGGGCAAGCTGCTTATTGGGAGCTTGGCTCTACTCAGTGCGGTGCCCCTGCTCAAGGGCTACGTTTTGCAGGGAGAAGACCAGGAAGACACTGACGGGGAGTTCCCACCGGAGGGGTCCATGTTCCATCCCAGCCAGGACCCCAGGTCAGACCCTCGGCGGGCCGCCTAGGAACCTGGTCTACTTCCTGCGTCCGAACTCCCGCTCCAAATGGTAAGAGCTCAGGTGAATCATCGTGGGCCTTCCATGGGGGCAGGTGTGGGGGCTATCGCACTCCCTTAGCTGCCTCACAAGCCCTTCCATCTGATCTTCGTTCATGGTCATCCCGGCCCTTACCGCGCTATGGCAAGCTATGGAAGCCGCCATAGCCTCATCCCTGTCCCTGAGGACGCCCTCGTGGGACATCATGTCCAGCACCTCCAGCAGGGCCTTGGCAGGGTCAGTGGTTGCAGCCACACCCGGTATGCCCCGCACCAGGTAGGTGCGTTCCCCGAAAGGCTCCAGCAGATACCCGTAGGTTCCCAGCAGATCGGCGTTTGCCTGGAGCAGCTCTTCCTGCTCCGGCGACAGCTCCACCGATGCCGGCTGTAACAGGGCCTGCACCTGAGTATCCCGCTCCGCAACCTCCCTGGATACCCTCTCGTAGAGCACCCTTTCGTGGGCGGCATGCTGATCGATGAGAAACATGCCCTCAGGTCCTTCGGCAACCAGGTAGGTACTTTTCATCTGGCCGATGATGCGCAGGGAGGACATTCCCTCCAGGGGAGTCGGACTGACGCTGGCGCCTGCAGCCCCCGGCTCCGGCGGCGTGTATGTGGTCCCTCCTTGTGTCCGATGGGAGGGCCATGCCAGGGCTGGGCCAGGGGACGGCGCCGGTGACGTACTCGCGGGAATTGAGATCTCAGGCACGGGGGCTACCGCTATCAGCGTACCCCTGACGGCCCTCTGCAGGGAGCCGAATGCCCGGTCGTCTTGGCGGAAACGCACCTCCCGCTTGGCGGGATGGACATTGACGTCCACCTCTCCCGGAGGTACCGAGATGTTCAAGACTGCAACGGGATATCGCCGCTCCGGCAGGAAGCCATGATAGGTCTCCGACAGCGCCGCAGAAAGGAGGGTGCTCTGTATCCATCGACGGTTTACCAGGAAGGTGATGTAGGTACGGTTGGACTTGTGGAGGGAAGGTGCGCTAACGAAGCCCGACACTTTGTAACCATCGCCCGGCCCTTCCCACACCACCTCCAACATGGCAGCGCAGGTCTCCGCGCCATACACCGAGACCAAGGCATCGCCAAGGGCGCCGCTGCCGCTGGTGGTGAGGACGCTCCTCCCGTCCACCTGCAAGCGAAAGGCTACTTCGGGGAAGGCGAGGGCAAACCGGGACACCAGGTCGTTCACCCTGGCAGCTTCTGCGGAGGAAGAACGGAGGAACTTGCGCCGGGCGGGCAGGTTTTCGAACAGCCTCTCCACGGTCACGGCGGTGCCTATAGGGCATCCGACGGAGCGCGGCGCTTTCTCCTCCCCCCAAGCCACCTGCACCTCCCGGCCCCCATCGACCTCTTTCTCCCGGCTCACGAGCTTGACCATGGCAACCGATGCGATGCTGGGCAGCGCCTCGCCCCGGAATCCCATCGTCCCTATCCGGTCAAGGTCGTCGGAGGAGCTTATCTTGCTGGTGGCGTGGCGCTGGAATGCCAGCGCCACCTCGTCTGACGGCACGCCGGACCCGTTGTCCACAACCCGCAGAAGTTCGACGCCACCACCACGGACCTCCACGGTGATTTGAGAAGCCCCGGCATCCAGGGAGTTTTCGACAAGCTCTTTGACCACCGACGCAGGCCGTTCTATCACCTCGCCGGCGGCGATCTTGGAAGCTACGTCCGGTTCCAACTGGTGGATCATCGCCCCGCCCACACCCAAGGTTCACTCCCGGGGAAGTTTCTTACGACTCCATATCAGAACAAGGGCACCATATCAGAACAAGGGGAGAATGGTGCCTCTAGCCTTGTACTGCCGGTCTTCGGAGTGTCCATCTCTCACGTAGTCCGTGATGATGTTATAGATGCGCTCCATCTGTCCATCATCGGGTTTCCTGAAAAAGTAAGGGGGCACCCAAACGCCTCCGAAGGCTGCAACGATCTCCGGATAGTCATCTATAACGAAATCAGGCACGAGGGGGACTCCCAGGCCTTCCAGGCGTTCGTGGAAGTGGTCCGTCGGCTTCTCATACACTCCGCTTACCATAGGCTCCAGCTTGTGCTCCCGCACCATTTCCCAGCGAAGGCCCACGCCGGACCATATGTATATGCAGTGATCGTCGGTTAGGAGCTTGTCAAAGGTTTCCATGGTGCCGGGTCTGAGGGTGTTGTCCAAGCCCAGCAGCGTGTAGTCCACATCGAAAAATATGTTCAATTGCACATCTCTACAGAAGAAGAAATATTGCGGCCCGTACTCCCGGCCCGGCTGCCCAGAGATTTTACCCACCAGCCATGGGAGAAGGCAACAACCCCCTATCCTTCATGGTCAAGCTGGAGCTCCCCGACGGCGCGCTCCAGCTCCTTCAGATTGCTTCCAACGAGGAGGGCGTTTCCGATCTTTATGATGGGCCGGCGCAGCAACCTGGGTTCCGCCAATATCAGCTCCACCATCCTGTCCTCGTCCAAGTCCTCCGGACTAATTCCCATGGCCTTGAAGCTGGGACTCTTCCAAGAGAAGATGTCCGCGATCCTCTTGCCTTCGGCCAAACCTCTCAGCTCGGCCTCGGTCAGGGGAGCCGAGAAGAAGTCCCGCTCCACCAGCTCGGCGTCCTGCTGCGAAAGAAACTCTTTCGCCTTGCGACAGGATGATCAACGGGCCCACCAGTAAAACTCTACTCGACCAAGCATATGCACCTCCGCTCATCGGCTGGACCGGACCAGCTATGGAGGGAAAAACCCAAGCTGGCCCGTTCCACCCTGGTTTTCCCTAGCCTTGCTTTGCAGATCATACAGCAGGTTGATGGCCTCCAGGGGAGTCATGCTGGAAACATCCACCCCCAGCAGGTGCTCCACCACCGGGTCCTGCCCTCCAAACAAGGGCATCTGGGCGCCAACTGACCCGTCTCCATCCCCCTTGGAACGACGCCTGCCCTGAGGGAACTCGAAGGGACGGACAGCCGTCTTCGCACCTGGTCCCTGGTTCTCCAATTCCTCTAATACTTCCCAAGCCCGGTTAACGACAGGTCTCGGCAGGCCGGCCAGTTGGGCCACATGAATGCCGTAGCTCTTGTCTGCTCCCCCCGGCACGATCTGGTGGAGGAACACAACCCGCCCATCTTCCTCGGTAACGGCCACGTTGTAGTTCCTGACACGGGGGAGGACGCCTGCCAGCTTTGTCAGCTCATGGTAGTGGGTGGCGAAGAGGGTCTTGCAGCCCAGACCAGGGCTGTTGTGGATGTATTCCGCCGCCGCCCGGGCGATGGACAGGCCGTCATAGGTGCTTGTGCCCCTGCCAACCTCATCGAGCACAACCAGGGACCTGGGAGTGGCCTGGTTCAGGATTGCCGATGTTTCCACCATCTCCACCATGAATGTCGATTGCCCCTTAGCGAGGTCATCCTGCTGGCCGACCCGGGTGAAGATCCGGTCCACCAAGCCTATGGTAGCGGAGTCGGCCGGCACGTAGCTGCCCACCTGGGCTAGCAGGACGATCAACGCAACCTGGCGTATGTAGGTGCTCTTGCCGGCCATGTTGGGGCCTGTCAGCAGAATCATCTGGGCACCGCCGGAGGCGAGAGCGCAGTCATTGGGCACGTAGGTCCCTGCCGGGACCATCTGCTCCACCACAGGGTGTCTCCCGCCCTTGATCTCGATGCCGTCTCCCTTATTCAACTGCGGCCTCACGTAGCGATAGCGGTGGGCGGCTTCCGCAAGGGAAGCCAGCGCATCGACGTGGGCAAGGCAGTCGGCCAAGGAAGCGATGGACTTGCTTTCTTGGGCTATCTGGCCGCACACCCTGCGATAAAGGTCGCCCTCCAGCCTCTCGATGTGCTCCCTGGCGTTCAGGATCAGGGACTCGTACTCCTTCAGCTCCGGGGTTATGAACCGCTCGCCTCCCACCAGGGTCTGGCGTCGTACATAGCTATCGGGCACCTGGTCCAGGTTGGAGTTGCTGACCTCGATGTAGTAACCGAACACCTTGTTGTAGCCCACCTTGAGACCCTTTATGCCCGAGCTGCCCCGCTCCCTATGTTCCAAGCCTGCGATGTACTCATGGGCGTTTCGGGAGCCGGAGCGCAGGTCGTCCAGCTCGTCGGAGAACCCGCTGGCAATCACCCTGCCGTCGCCAACCTCGCCGGAAGGTTCCTGGTCGATGGCACGGTCAACAAGTGCGACAACATCGTCCAAGGGGCGCACACCCTCCCCCAAGCGCCCCAGGGCAGCCGAGCCTTCTTCGACGCCGATCAGGCCGACGATGGCGGCGCCCGCCTCCAGGCTCGCTTTAAGCCCCAAGAGCTCCCGGGGCAGGGCAGTACCTGCGCCGATCCGATGCAGGACCCTCTCAATGTCACTGACATGGGCCAGCTGGGACATCACCCTTTCCCTGAGGTGCAGGTTGTTGTGAAGCTCCTCCACGCCATCCTGCCGCTGCTGTACCTCCTCCAGGTCCAGGAGAGGCTGGCCCAACCACCTTCTCAGGAGACGCCCACCCATGGAGGTGCGAGTGAGGTCGAGGATGGACAGCAGGGAAGCGCCCTCAGCCCCCCTACCGACTTGAAACAGCTCCAGATTGCGCCGGGTCTGCTGGTCCAAGACCATGTATTCTCCCGCCGAGTAGGTTGCCAGGGGCGACAGCTCAGCCAAGGCGGCTTTCTGGGTGCGCTCCAGGTAGCCAAGGACCATCCCAGCAGCAGCCATAGCCATAGGCAGCTGCTCGCAGCCGAAGGCCTCCAGGGTCGCAACCTTGTAGTGCTCCATCAAGTGGTCCCTGGCGTAATTCAGCTTGAACGTGGAGGCGGGAATCTCCGTAATGGAGCATCCGTCCAGATCCGGGGCAAAATCCGCTCCTTCGATGGTCAGAAGCTCGGCTGGTGAGAGTCTGTCCAGCTCGGGAGGCAGGTCGTCAACGGAAACCTGGGTGGTGCGAAACTCACCGGTGGATATGTCCACGTATGCCAAGCCCGCCACATCTTCCCGTGTGCACACGGCCGCCAGGTAGTTGTTGGCCTTCTGTTTCAGCAGGGAGGGTTCCACCACGGTGCCGGGTGTTACCACCCTTACCACATCCCGCTCCACCAGGCCCTTGGAGGCGGCAGGGTCGCTCAGCTGCTCACAAATGGCCACCTTGTGGCCCTTCTTGATGAGGCGGGTGAGGTAAGGTTCCAGGGAATGGGCGGGAATGCCTGCCAAGGGGACCTTCATGTTCTTGCCCATAGCCTTCGAGGTCAGGACAAGATCGAGCTCCCTCGATGCTGTCCGGGCATCATCATCGAAGGTCTCATAGAAGTCTCCCAAGCGAAAAAGGAGGAGGGAGTCGGGATATCGCTGCTTGATCCGAAGGTACTGTCTTCGGATCGGAGTTAACGTTTCTCCCGGAGGCATAAGCACACCAGCTATGCGGGATTGGGCAGTCTCGGCAATTGACTGGGCGGAAGAGCAATCTCCCGGGAACTCTGGGAACTGGAAAGCCTACTGTTTCCAGTACCTTTCTTCTTTAACGGTGAACCCTTTGGGAGAGAGCCGTTCCTTTACATCTTCGATCATACCAGGATGTCCGCAAGCATACACCATGGTGTGGTCGGAGGACAGCCGGAACTCCTCAAGGTAAGGTTCCACGATGGAGTTGACCCGTCCCTTAGCTCCCAGCCATCCATCATTCGCATCCTCGTTTGGACGGCTTACCGACGGCACATAGACAATGCTATCTTGGTTCTGAGAAGCCAAACGTTGCATCTCATCCTGGTAGGTGAACTCGTTTTGGTAGCTGGCGCCCTGGAGAACGTAGAATCTGTGCCCCTCGCCGCCCATGTGCAAATAGCTTCGAATAGTGCTGATAAAGGGGGCAATGCCGGTCACCGTTGCCACCATAAGGTGGTTACGATATCTATGGTCCATGGTGAATACACCCTTGGCTCTTGGCCTGATGCTCATGCAGTCCCCTATTTCCAGCTCCCACATGAGGGGGGTGAGGGCTCCGTCGGGGCGAGGCACCAGCTCTACAAAGATTTCCAGGTCCTGCTCGTGGGGGGCCGACGCGATGGAATACGCCCGTTCGATAGAGTCGAGACCCAAGGTGCAATATTGGCCTGGCTTGAAGGAGAATTCGACCTCCGGCTGAAGATGGATTACCATCAGGTCCCCGGTCACATCCCTGCGGGACACTAGCTCAGCCTTGGGTAAGCTGGCTATTGCTTTCCGTAGTTGCTGCTCTCTGTCTATGGTTGCCTGCTCTGCCCGATTCATTCACCCACCCTCTAATATCGACAGGTACCCAGGGTACCCTTAAGTTTCTGCACTGACGGCAGCTTCAGCTATGTTTAGGCCCGGCACCTTGGACATTGGGTCCAGCTCCCCATTTGCTTGTATCTCCGTTGCAAGCTGGCCAAATAGGGATGTACTGCTGATGCAGCCCATCGGCACCCCGGCGGCAAGGGATATGCGAGCCTGGAAGGTCCGGTCGGGCATTCTCACTTCCACCCGGTCGCCATCCTGGAATCCCCTGGATTTGGCATCCTCGGGATTCAGCTCCACCACTTCCTCGCGCACAAGCTGGTTCTGTCTCCCCAGGCGAACGGACGCTTCCCGTTGCGGCTGGAGAAGCACCCTTCCGGGCAGGTGTGTCAGGAAGGAATCATCCTGTAGCGAGGGGGGCGCTGCCCTGAACTCAATGGCGGCCAGCGATGGCTTTCCCTCGGGGAATCCCATCGAGTACAGCTCCGCGGTGCCCTCATGGTCGCTTGATGGACATGGCCATTGCAGGCCCCGGTACTCCTTGCTGGAGTACAGCAATTGGGTGGGCAGGGGATTGGAAGGATCGGGCCGAAACACAGGCCGTCCTTCATCCTCCAACCTCTTGTGGGAAACCCCGCCGTACTCTTGGACCAGCGAGGCGATCTCATCCAGCACCTGGTCCGGCGTTTCGAAGTCAAATCCGGCTGCCCCCATGCGCTTGGCTATCTCGCAGACCACCCATAGCTCAGACCTAGCTTCCCCCGTTGGGCGTATGGCAGGGGTAAGCAGCTGGATCCTTCTTTCGATGTTTGTAAATGTGCCGACCTTTTCGGCAAAGCTGCTCCGGGGCAGGACCACGTCTGCCAGCTCCCCCAGATCGGTCAGATAGTGGTCGTGCACGATCAGCATACCCACGTTGCTCAAGCCGGCTTTCAGGTCCTCCAGGGTCCACGTAGGCTCGCCATAGGGTGAAGGAGCGCCCGCCAGCTTGGAGATGTCTCCCACTACGTACATGGCTTTCAGGATTCCATCTGCCGCTGCTCCAATCATTCCCACCAAGTCGAGGCCGGTCTCGAAGGGCACCAAGGCTCCCCAAGCCTCTTCCATAATATGCCGGTCATCAGCCTTGGCGACCAAGCGGTGGCCGGGCAGCAAACTGGGAGAGCACCCTACGTCCCAAGCGCCTTGGCCATTGGTCCCAGGCCTGAGGGGGTATATGCCGGTTGACGGCTTCCCCACGTTTCCCGTGGCCAAGGCCAAGTCGGCGATAGCTGCTCCACAATCATGGTGCAGCTCTTGGGGAATGTTATCCAGCGCATAGAAAATGGCCGAGCCTCCTGAGCTGGCGTAGTTTCGGGCAGCCAGGGCTATATCTTCGACAGGCACTCCCGTCTCCCCGGCTATACCATCCAGGTCCAGGCCTTCCAAGAGGGTCTGCATACCGCCGGCATCGATGCCTTGCTCCTCCAGCCATTCTTTGGATTCCAGTCCTTCGTCGAAGATGACCTTCAGCATTCCTCCGAGGAGCATTAATTCGGTGCCGGGGCGGGGTCTGAGCCATTGGTGCGCATAGCGGGTCAATTCCACTTCTCGGGGATCGATGATGATCAGCTTCGCCCCTCGTTTGACCGCCTTCTTGATCGGCAGTGCGGCCACGTTATGCTCTTCGGTGATATTGGCGTTGATTCCCAGGATGCAGTCCGCCCCTTCCAGCTGCCAGATCGGATTGGTGCATGAATCGTAGCCCAGCACATCCATCAGCCCCGTAGTCATCTGCGGTCGGAGGTCGGAGGAGTGGTCGACGTTGTTGGTCACCATCACCGACCGGGCGAACTTCTGGGCCAGGTAATGCTCCTCCGTGGTGCTGTCGTGGGAGGTGAGGATTGCGAACTGGCTTCCCTTCTTGGAAGGGAGCTTGGAGGCGACGTAGTCCAGCACCTCGTCCCACGTCGCTTCCTCCAGCGCGCCCGAACTTTCTCGCCGGATGAGGGGCTTGGTGAGCCTGCCCTTCTTGGTCAGAAAGTCCATCCCGAACTTGCCTTTGAAACAGGCTTGGCCCCTGTTCGTGGGGGAGCTGAGTTCCGGAATGGCGCGAATGACTTTGCCGTACTTGTTTATCTCCAGGTTTATCTGGCAGCCGACGGGGCAGAAGGGGCAGATGGTGCGTTTCACTTCCGCGGCCTTGTCCCATTTATGGTCCCGCTCCACCAATGCCCCTACGGGACATACATCCAGACACGCGCCGCAGAACTCGCATCCCGACTCCAGCAGGGAAGTGCCGTGGGAGGTGCCCACCAGAGCGCGCCCGGCCCGCTGGGTAAAGGTTATGGCATTGTCCCCCCGCACCTCTTCGCACACACGCACACAGCGGCCGCATACGATGCAGAGGTTGTAGTCTCGATCGTAGAAGGGATCGCCCGTTTCCACCGGCAGGTCCCGGTATTTGTAGCCCAGGGGCGACTCCAGCACCACCTCCAGGTGCCGGGTGGTGTCCTTAAGCTCGCAGCGCTCATTCTTGGGGCACGTCACACACCGGTCATTCACCGACACATGACGAAGGCAGACATCCTGGGGGCCGCAAAGGTCAACGCGGTGGCAGGTGAGACATCCGTTGGGATGTTCGGATATGAGCATCTCCATCACGGACTGCCTCAGCTTCTGCACACCCTCGGACTTGCTGTTCACCACCATGCCATCTTGTACAGGCAGGGTGCAGGACGCCGGAAAGCCCCGGCCTCCTTCCACCTCGACGAGACAGAGGCGGCAGGCAGCATAGGGCTCCATGCCAGGGTGGTAGCACAAGTAGGGAACGTACAAGCCGGCTTCGATGGCGGCTTCCAGCAGCATCTTTCCAGGCTGGGCCTTGAACTCCACTCCGTCCATCGTGATGGTGAACTCTTCGGCCATCATCTACCTTTCTGGACCATATAACTACCTTCGGACTTCAACGGGAGCATATCGCTGGGAGGCGCAAACCCCCGTCGAACAGCGACCGTGGACCATGTGCTCCTCGAACTCATCCCCGAAATATCGAAGGGCTGAAGCGACAGGGTTGAATCCAAGCTGGCCATGGCCGCACAGGGAACCGGCCTGCATATCCTGTCCGACCTTTTGCATCAGGTCCAGGTCGCCCGGCAAGCTCCGAAGCTCACAAATCCGTTCCAGTACTTCCAGGAGGTGGGTCATTCCCAATCGACAGGGAAAGCACTTGCCACAGGACTCGTACTGACAGAAGGCGATAAGGGAGCGGGTAATGTCCACAGCGCAAGAATCGTCGGCAGCCGCGATTATCCCCCCAGACCCCAGGATGGCGCCTACTCCCGCCATAGCCTCGAAGTCGAGGGCGATCTCCATTTGTTCTGAACCGAGCACACCGCCCAGGGGCCCACCCGTCTGCAGCAGCTTCAGTTTCCTGCCCCGGGAAATTCCTCCGGCAACTTTGTACACCACGTCGCCCAGGGTCAATCCGAAGGGCAGCTCCACCATTCCCGGGCGTTCCAAGTCACCGGAGAGACATAGGATGGCAGTGCCTGTGCTCCGACCCTGGCCGATGCTTGCAAACCATTCCCCTCCCCGCCGGATGATCTCAGGAACGTAAGACAGGGTCTTGACGTTGTTGATGTTGCTGGGTTTGCCAAACAGGCCGACCTGGGCCGGGAAGGGAGGTCGATAGCGGGGCATAGCCCGCCCGCCCTCGATGGCCTCCATCAGGGCGGTCTCCTCGCCGGAAACGTAGGAGTCCCCCGTCAGGGCTACCTCCAGGTGGAAGCTGAAGTCGGAGCCGAAGATGTTGTCTCCCAGGAAGCCCAACTGCCGGGCCTGCTCGATTGCGGTCCGTGTGCGCTCAATGGGCCCTTCGTGCCCATGCCGTATGAAGACGTAGCCATACCTGGCCCCGGTGGCGTACCCGGCCAGCGCCATGCCCTCCACAAGGGTGTGAGGATCGCTGTCCAGGATTCCCTTGTCGTTGAAGGCCCCGGGGTCGCCTTCCTCGCAATTGCACAGAATGTACTTGACCGGTTCGCTGGAGCGGGCGAGGAAGCTCCACTTCGTTGCCGTCGGGAAAGCAGCCCCTCCCCGTCCCCTCAGGCCCGACTTGTTGACCTCCTCCAGCACCTCTTCCGGTGTCATGACGGTCAGCGCCTTATGAAGGGCGTCGTAGCCTCCGTTGGCAACGTACTGGAGGATATCGTAAGGGTCGATGGTTCCGGCGTTGCGCAGGGCGATGCGCACCTGGTCCTTCATCGCTGGGTGCAAGTTCAGGTCCTGGAAGTCCCCGGCCTCATCTTCGCCAAGGTAACCCAGGGTCAAGGCCGGGTCTGGTCTGCCTTTTACCAAGTGGGACGAGATGATTGCAGGCAACGTATCGGAGGTAACACCGGCATAGAACATGCGGGCGCCGCCGGGCATGCTGATATCCAGCAAGGGCTCAGCAAAGCACATCCCCAGGCATCCAACTTCGCTTACGGAAGCGTGAATATCCCGGGACTCCAGCTCCCGCCTGATGTCGCCGATTACCTGGAGGGCCCCCGCGGCCTTGCCACATAAGGCTGTGCCAACCCGGATATGGGGCACATCCCCCGATGTAAGAGAAGCCCATCTAGCATCTGCTTGGGCTTTGATCTGCTGGAAATCGTCTGGCATACGTCCGCGTGTTTTCCTTAAGCGTTTAGCAGATCGGCAACCAGCCGCCCGGCTTCCTCGGGGCTGACCTTGCCGCGGAGATGATGGTCGATACTAATGACCGGGCCCTGGGAACAGGCGCCCAGGCAGGTGTTGAGGCGTATGCTGGCATTCCCGCCGGGAACGTCGCCCTCAGCCTCCAAGCCCGCCGCCTCCAACACGGTCTTGACCACCTTCATCGCGCCAAGGACATGGCAGGATGCGCCCCAGCACACCTCTACGCTGTGAGAGCATGGCGGGTCCACACGGAAGTTGGTATAGAAGGACGCAACGCCCCAGACATCGTTGATCGTTGTGCGTGTGTAGGTGGCAACCTCTTCGATGGCTTCGTCGGGCAGGTAGCCCACAGCATCCTGGACTGCCAAGAGGGATGAAAGCACCGTCACCGTACTCTGGGGTTGAGCGGCTATGGCTGCCTTAAGCTCCTCCCGTGTGCCTTCGAACCTTCTGTTCATCCTGTGGGCGCCTCTTCCCTCCGACTACCGCCGCTCGTGAATCTTGTAACTATCAGGCAAGCCCATGGTAGCATACCCGCCAAATCCCCACAATGCGGGAAGGCCCTTTTCCTGTCCTAGTTCCCGCGCCCGAATTCCCGGCTATGCGCCAAGACCGGCATCTTCAAGGACGGCGCGCGCCACCTCCTGGCCTAACCTCACGCTGTAGTTGGTCCCCCTGTCCTCCGGGTAGATCTGGGTGGTGTTGGCCAGATAGAGTCCGGGGATAGGTGTGCGCAGCTCGGGGATGCGCCGGGAGTAGTTCACGCCTATTATGGGCTGGGCGGCATCCACCTTGTGATGATGGTACCCCTGTATCCATGACCGGTCGAATTTGGGGTTGATCCTCCCAAGATGACCCACGTACTCTTCGGCCAGCTCTTCGGGAGTCATACTGTAGATGGCATTCTCCCGGCTAGGGTAGTTGGTGAGATAGACAACGTGCTTCCCCCCGTAGAGGGATGGGTCCACCAGGTTCGTCTGTTCGATAACGCCGACAAAGGGGAGCTGGCGGTCGGCTATGTTCATCCAGTACATAGGCGACAGGGGCCGGTCCAGCTCCAGGATCAGCAGCACGGCGGAAAGGTAAGTTACGTCCGTCAGCTTATTGGAGTATGAGTCGGGCAGGGGTGGCACCAAGCGGGTGAAAATATAGGAAGGTGTGGTGGCGATGACAGCATCGTAGCTGTGCACCTGTGTGTCGGACCCCTCCTTCTTCACCTCCAGCCCCTTTGCCCTCCCATCTTCCATCATTACGGAACTCGCTATGGTGGAGAGGTGCACCTGGCTTCCCAGCTCTTCAACACGTTCACCCAGGCGATCAAACACCTCGCCGAAGCTGCCCATGGGGTACCCCAGCTTCTCCCGCTCCCAGACCTTGCCCCGGGAAGCCACCCTCAGGTAGATCTTGCCCCAAAGCCAGGTCATGCTTATCTCTTCGTAGTGTTCCCCGAATTTGCCCCGAAGAAGGGGCTGCCATACCACCTCATAGGCCTTTTGGCCGACCCGCTTTCGCAGCCACTCAGCCGCCGTCTCTCCCTCGAACTTGAGACCCCTTCGTGTCTTCTGAAGGTACAAGGTGACCAGCCCCAACCGGAGACGGTCCTGTATGCTCAGCGGCGAGAAGGTCAGCAAGTCCTTTGGAGTGCTGAACTTCCAGATACGGTCCCCGTAAAACAGCCCAACCTTGGACTCGATCCAGCTTAGCTTATGTCCCAATCCAAGCTCATGGATAAGCTCGATCATGTGAGTGTCGCTCATGAACAGGTGATGGTAGCCCCGCTCCAAGCGGCCTCCCCCCACATCGAAGGTAGAAGCTTGTCCCCCCAGAAAGGGCGCCGCCTCGAAGACCTCAGCGCTGTGGCCCAGTTTCCCCAGGGTATGGGCGGCAGCCAGCCCGGCAGCCCCGGCTCCGATTATTCCCACCTTCATTCGGCCTCTTCTCCCCGAATATTCGTGTCGGCCCTCAAGCCCCCCGCTGGAGACATCGACAACTCCTTGCTGCGGGCCAAACGGGTAAGAGAAAGGTTTTCCCGCCAGAGGAACAACAGTCCCAAGATACTGACGGGCATCCATAGCGTGATGATATGTACAAAAAACACGTAAGCTGTGGCTGCATCTCCTCCCACTCCGAAAGCGAGCAGGGTGCTCTTGGCCACAACCTCGAAGGGTCCTATCCCTCCGATGCTGGAAGGCACAGCCGTGGCCAGGTTTGAGGTGGCGGTAACCAGCAGGATCACCTGGAACGGCTGCCCCAGGTCGAAAGCAAGGGACATGGTGTAATAGACCAGCACCTCCACCAGCCAGATGGGGACGGACAGGGCGCCCATTATCAGCAGTTTCTTCGGGCTCTTCAGAGCGGCAAGACCTTCGATCAGCTGAAGCCCGATTCTGACGGCAGTCTCCCGTAAAGCGGAAGGAAGGAGGCTGGCCAGGCGTCGGACGATGGCATTTCCCACTTCCGGGCGAAGGGCCACGAAGATAAGGCCCACGAACCCTCCCACAAATACGACCACCACCATGACGCTCAGCGCCAGCCACCAGCTCTTCACGTTTCCGGCATCGTCTCTCAGGACCTCCGTCCAAGGCAGGAAAGGCCAGACAATAGCAACCAGGAGAAGCAGCGTCAGACCATCCAGCATCCTCTCAACACCGATGGTTGCCAACCCCGAAGCTTTGCTGATGCCTTCCTTTTCCCCCAGGAAATGGGCGCGCACAAGCTCACCCAGCCTGATGGGCAGAAGGTTGTTGGCCATATAGCCGATGGCAACTATCGGGTACAGCTTCAGGGGTGATATGGGCTTGAGGTGGAGCAACAGGTAGCGCCAACGGAAAGAACGAATGCTCAGCGCGAAGAAATACAGGAGTACGGCAGGGATCAAATAGAGGTATTTGCTTCCGTCGCCAAGCTCGCCCCGCACCTCCTGAAAATCCACCCTCCAGAGGAAAATGAATAGTAAGCCTGCGGAAACGGCAAGCCCAAGCCAAAAACGGCGGGCGGTCAGCAATTGCCTAAAGCTCCAGTGGGAGCACCGTGGATGGACTGGTTTTCGACAAAGACCATGTTCTTGCAGCAGCATCCAGTATATGCACGGCCCCTTTGAGAAACAAGAAGGGTAAGGTGGGTTCCCATCACCTTGAGGTAACCAATGGGGTTTGCTAGACTCTTGCGAAAGTGGGCCGAAGGGACAGCCATAGGGTGACGATAAGCCGGGAAGAAGTCCTACACATAGCTGCGTTGTGCCGTATAGGCGTTACCGAGGATGAGCTGGGGCTGCTCCAGGTCAAGCTCTCCCAGGTACTGGAGCTTTTCCAAACGCTGGACGAGGTCGATACCTCCGACACACCCTCCACCGAACATACAGCGTCCCTCGAGAGTGTGATGCGTTCCGATGACGCCTTCGATTCAGCCCCCCGCCAGGAAATGTTGGCCAACGCCCCGGTAACCGAGGATGAGCTTATTCGGGTAAAGGCCGTCCTGGAAGGCTAGGCGCAAAGAAAAGTGGCGGCGCTGCATGAGCTAACCATAATGGAAATCCACCAGATGCTGGAACGTGGGGAGATAAGCCCGGTCGATGTAACCGAATCTTGTCTCCGAAGAATCGACGATGTAGAAGGTCAAGTGGGAGCTTTCATAGCCGTGGATGGGGACTCTGCCCTTGAACAATCACATAAGGCGGCCCGCAGCTTGAAGGAAGCTCTCACCGAAAAAACGTTCCCCATTGCCGGCATTCCCATGCAGGTGAAGGATGGAATTTGCACCAAGGGTATGCCGACAACCTGCGCATCCCGGATGTTGGAGAACTTCCGGTCCGGCTATGATGCAACGGTGGTGGACAAGCTCTGCTCCCGGGGGGCCATCCTCTTGGGCAAGGGGAACATGGACGAGTTTGCCATGGGCTCTTCCACGGAGACCTCGTCATTCCATCCTACCCACAACCCCTGGGACCTAGGCAGGGTCCCAGGCGGCAGCAGCGGCGGTGGCGCTGCTGCGGTGGCCGCGGGAGAGGCGTACTACGCCATGGGTTCCGACACAGGAGGCAGCATCCGCCAACCGGCGTCCATGTGCGGCGTGGTGGGACTGAGGCCAACTTATGGCCTTGTGAGCCGCTATGGCTTGGTTGCCTTTGCCTCCTCCTTGGACCAGATAGGCCCCATTACCAAGGATGTGACAGATTGCGCCCTGGTGCTGTCATCAATAGCCGGGCACGACAGCTACGACTCCACCTCCCTCCCAGCGCCCGGGTCGGATTACACCTCCGGGTTGTCGCAGGATGTCCGGGGACTCCGCTTGGGGGTGCCGAAAGAGTACTTCGTTCATGGTCTGGACCCCGACGTGGAGGAGCAGGTCAGGAGCGCCATCCAGGTCCTGGAGGGACTGGGGGCCGTCGTTGAAGAGGTGTCCTTGCCGACAACTCCCTATGCGTTGGCCTGTTACTACATACTGGCCCTTTCCGAGTGCTCCGCCAACCTTGCCAGGTACGACGGGGCAAAGTTCGGTTATTCGCACCAGGAAGCGTCCACCATGTGGGAAGGGGTGGAGAAGACCCGCCAGTACGGCTTCGGCGAGGAAGTGAAAAGGCGGATCATGCTGGGCACCTACGCCCTTTCCGCGGGATACTATAATGCCTACTACCTGAAGGCCCAGAAGGTGAGGACCTTAATTCGGAGGGAGTTCGACCGGGTGTTCGAGGAGTACGATGCCCTGGTGACGCCGACAGCTCCAACCCCGGCATTTCCCTTGGGGGAGAAGGTCGATGATCCGATGCGGATGTACCTTGGCGACATCTACACGGTTCCGGCCAGCGTAGCGGGGATTACAGCCATCTCCGTACCCTGCGGGTTTTCTCAAGGACTGCCGGTGGGGATGCAGGTTATAGGGCCCGCCCTATCGGAGAAGACGCTGCTGAACATCGCATACACCTATGAGCAGGCGACGACATGGCACAAGCTAAGACCATCCCTCTAATATATGGTACCCAGGGGAGTACCTGGCCTGATAGCGCAAGTAGATTCTGGAGGAAGGCAGGATGAGGCGAAGCAAGATTAGAGACCTGCTGACCACGGGAATACCCGGGGATGAGGTATGCGTGCAGGGGTGGGTCAAGACCCGCCGAGAATCCAAGAACCTCTCCTTCATCCAGGTGAACGACGGCTCCACCCTGTCGGACCTCCAGGTCGTAGCCGAGGATACCCTGGACAGCTACGGGCTGATCGGTGAGCTGACCACAGGTTGCAGCGTGAGCATCACCGGCGAGCTGATGGAGTCCCCGGGCAAGGGCCAGAGGTACGAGATACGGGCACAATCGGTGGAGTTGCTGGGCGGCGCCGACGCCGAGACCTACCCGCTGCAGAAGAAGCGTCATACCCTGGAGTTCCTGCGGGATATCGGGCACCTGCGGCCCCGAACCAACACCCTGGGAGCTGTGGCCAGGGTGCGTAGCACGCTGGCCTACGCCATCCACAGCTTCTTCCAGGAGCGTGGGTTCATGTACATCCAGACCCCCATTATCACCGCCAGCGACGCCGAGGGGGCAGGCTCCATGTTCCGCGTAACTACGCTGCCCTTGGATGATCTGGCTGCGGGAAAGGGCTCCGCCGACCTGGCGGAAGACTTCTTCGGCAAGCCGGTCAACCTGACGGTGAGCGGCCAGCTGGAGGCCGAAATCTACGCCCTGGCCCTGTCGGACGTTTACACCTTCGGGCCCACCTTCCGGGCTGAGAACTCCAACACATCCCGGCACCTGGCCGAGTTCTGGATGGTTGAGCCCGAGGTGGCCTTCTGCGACCTGGACGGGCTGGCCGACTTGTCAGAAGAGTTTCTCAAGTACATCTTCCGCTACGTATTGGAGCATTGCCAGGAGGACATGGCCTTCTTCGACCGCTTCTACGGAGAGGGCACCATCTCCACCCTTGAAAGCATAGCGGACTCCCGGTTCGAGAGGCTGACCTATACCGAGGCCGTAGATATTTTGCAAAGGTCAGGGCGGAGCTTCGAGTTCCCCGTGGAATGGGGCAGCGACCTGCAGTCGGAGCACGAACGCCACCTAACCGAGGTGGAGCTTGGGCGCCCCGTCATCGTCACCGACTACCCGGCAGGCATCAAGGCCTTTTATATGCGCCTCAACGACGACGGCCGAACGGTGGCCGCCATGGATGTGCTGGTGCCTCGAATCGGCGAGATAATCGGCGGCAGCCAGCGGGAGGAGCGACTGGATGTTCTCCAGCGTCGCATGGAAGAGAGCGGGTTGGACCCGGAGCGGTACTGGTGGTACCTGGACCTGCGCAGGTACGGCACCGTTCCCCACGCAGGCTTCGGCTTGGGCTTCGAGCGCACACTGCAATTTGTGACCAATATGCAGAACATCCGCGACGTCGTCGCCTTTCCAAGGACGCCCGGAAGCGCCGAGTTCTAGAATACGGACACAAAGCTTGCAGGAAGCTGGAAAGAGGTAAGCATGGCCCCGGAAACGTCCCTGCCGCTGGAAGGTGTGAGGGTGCTCGACTGCACCCAGGTCCTGGCTGGTCCTTTCTGCTCCCAGCTCCTGGCCGACATGGGTGCCGACGTGATCAAGGTGGAGCGCCCCGACGGGGGCGACGAGACCCGCAAGGGGCCTCCCTACATCAACGGGTGGTCGGCATCCTTCCTGGCAGTCAACCGGAACAAGCGGGGGCTGGCGCTGGACCTCCGAAGACCCGAGGGCCAGGCTGTTCTGAAGGCTCTGCTGAAGAATGCGGATGTGCTGGTCGAAAACTTCCGCCCGGGGACCATGGGCAGGCTGGGGCTGGGCTACGAAGAGCTGAGGCAGATACGCCCGGAGATCATCTACTGCTCCATTTCGGGTTTCGGGCAGACCGGCCCTTACAGCTCGCGGGGAGGCTTTGACCTGATTGCCCAGGGGATGAGCGGGCTTATGAGCATCACAGGAACCCCCGGAGGACCCCCGGCCAAAGTGGGTGTGCCGATAACAGATTTGACAGCCGGGATGTACGGCGCCTATGGCATTCTCAGCTCCTACATCCACCGTCTGAAGACGGGCAAGGGCCAGCAGGTGGATATATCCCTGATGGAAGCCGGCATCGCCTACACGGTCTGGGAATCCACCGTCTATTTTGCCACCGGGGAGATTCCGGGGCCACTTGGTTCCGCCCACCGCCTTTCCGCCCCCTATCGCGCCCTGCGCACCAGCGACGGCTACATCACCATAGGAGGCGCCGCTCAAGCGCTATGGGAGAGAATGTGCAACGCTATAGGCAGAAGTGAGCTGCTGGAAGACCCCAGGTTCGGCAGTCGGGGCGACCGGAAGGCCAACGATGACGAGCTGGCCGAGCTGCTGGAGGAGACCTTCTCCACGAAGAGCACGGAGCACTGGATGGAAGTGCTTGAACAGGTTGGAGTGCCGGCAGGTCCGATTAACGACTTGGACCAGGTCTATCACGACCCCCACGTTCAGGCCCGGCGAATGGAGGTTGACCTGGACGACCCGGAGCTTGGGTTGCTGAGGAATATAGGCATTCCGGTGAAGCTGTCCGATACCCCTGGAAGCATCCGCCGAAGGGCTCCCTTCCTGGGAGAGCACACCAGGGAAGTCCTCGAGGAGGAGAGCTTCACTTCCGATGAGATTGAGGCCCTCCTAGAAGCCGGGGTCGTCAAGACAAGCTAGCCGCCACCATGGTGGTGCACCATCTTCCACTCACCATCAGTCTTGACGAAAACGTTGGTCGCCCGCACGGTGAAGTTCCCCGCCCGGCCATCCAGCACAGTGGAGATATTCTCGTGGCAGGACACCCAGGCGCAATCGCCCCTTATCTGCACCTGCGCATTTGTGATGTTGAAGTGCATCAAGCTTGTATTGTAGAAGATGTTGACCCAGCTTTGCCGCACCTCGGGCCAGCCCACAATAATGCCGGAGCTGGGATGGATGCAAAGGACATCATCCCAGTGTTCCCAGACCCGGTCCATTTCTGCGATATCGAGGCTCCCGAAAGCGTCGTAGAAGCTGCGGTTGGCCGCCAGCACCCGTTCAATCTCTCCGTCTGACAAGGTCTTTCGCCTTCCCGCTTTCGCAATGGTGCCCGTAGTGGCAAATTCTATCAGAAAGTGCATACCGGGACGATGAGACCCAGGAGTGGGATAGTAGGACGTCTCAGCGCATTGAAAGGGGCATTGGGAGCCTGTAAAATACCAGGGTGTTGCGGCCCCACTAACCCGGCAGATGGACCAGGGGAAAGCAGAGGCTCCACATTGGCAACTGAGAAGGACACACAGCCATCGGCACAGGCTTCAGAAAAGCCTCCCACTAAAGAGCTGTACCCCGCAGTTTGCGCTTTTTGCTGCATCGAAGGGATGGTGACCACCAAGCCCGATGGTCCCCTTCTGGGATGCAGGGGCTGGTGTGCCCACAGGTCCAGGGTTATCCTCGACGACCGATCGGTGTACCGCTAGCCAAAGTCCCGTATCCCAATCCCGCCTCAACATCGTCTACGAGGTCTAAGCGCCCCTCCACCGTCTTACGTAGCCGTGGCGCCAACACATCCAAGAAATTGCCCTTGATTTTGTTGTTGACATGAAGGTGATCAGACAACAGAATGTATAAACTCTCAAAGCTGCACTCCCTTCGGAGGCTGACCAGGCGGAGATGACCTACATCATTACCGAGCCGTGCGTAGGGGTCAAGGACGGCGGGTGCGTCGATGTTTGTCCAGTGGACTGCATCCATACCTCAGAAGAAGACGATATGTACTACATCGACCCTGCGGAGTGCATCGACTGCGGCGCCTGCGAGCCGGTATGCCCCGTTACCGCCATCTTTGCCGAATTCGCCGTTCCGGCCCAGTGGCATTCCTATATATCCAAGAACTACGGGTATTTTGGTTAACAGGAAGGCGCCCATCGAGCACAGGCGTCTGGCCGGACCGCCGAATCCATCTCACCTACCCCCGGTCTTTTGATAACTACCAAAGGAACATTCAGAATGGATCTAAAGGACTACATACGGAACATCAATGACTTCCCGGTACCGGGAATACTCTTCAGGGATATCACTCCATTGCTCATGAACGCTGACGCCTTCTCTTTTGCGGTGGATGCGTTCGCCGATCACTACGTCGGCCGAAGCATCGACACCATCATGGCCATCGAAGCCCGGGGATTCCTGCTGGCCGCCCCTCTGGCATACCGCATCAAGAGGCCCCTCGTCCTGGCCAGGAAAGAAGGGAAGCTGCCCGCCGAGACCTACAGGACGGAGTACACGCTGGAATACGGCACCAATGTGGTAGAGGTGCACAGGGACAGCATAAGTTCTGGGGACAAGGTGCTTATCGTGGATGATGTGCTGGCGACAGGAGGCACGCTGGCTGCTGCCGCCAGCCTGGTGGAGGAGGCCGGGGCCAGGGTAGAAGGCCTCGCCCTGCTGATGGAGCTGACGGACCTGCAAGGTCGTCAGCACCTTGGCGGGTACGATGTGTTCACCCTGATGCAATACTGAGACCTCCCATTGCCATGGGCAGAGGCCGGTAGGCCAGCTAAGGAAGGGAGCAAGCATGGCTGATCGCACCAGTGTCGGCGAAGTTGAAATCCTGTCCTTTATCGATATGGTCCCTCCGCCCTACGACCCGGAGGGATTCTTCCCGGATGTGGAACGGAGCCGGTGGCAGCCCTATGAAGCCGACCACCTGGAGAACGGCAACCTTCAGCTTTATTACGGCTGTTTCGCCCTTCGTTCGAGCGGTCAGACCATCCTGGTGGATACGGGGATGGGTCCTGGCCCCCATCCCACGCGGGGCAACTTGACAGGGAGCTTGGTCCCCCTGCTTAGGGAACAGGGAATCGGGCCGGAGGATGTGAACGTGGTCGTACACACCCACCTGCACCCGGACCATGTGGGTTGGAACGTCACCTTGGAGGATGGAAGACCCAAAGCCAGCTTCCCCAAGGCCAGGTACCTGGTACCCCGCAAGGACTGGGGCTACTTCACCCAAGAAGATGTGCTCGCCTCAGCCGCCCACGTCAGGGACAACGTGGTCCCCCTGCAGGACCTGGGCGCCATGGACATCATCGATGAGGAGCACACCATAACGTCCGAGATCACCACCCTGCCCACGCCGGGGCACACACCCGGCCATCTGAACGTGCTGATCACCTCTGGCGGTGAGAAGGGCGTCCTGGTGGGCGACCTGCTCCACAGCAAGGTGCAGGTGCAGGAGCCAGGCTGGTGTTCCAGGGCGGACATCGACAAGGCGACGGGCCAGCGAAGCCGGGAAGAGATGCTGGACCGCATCGAGCGGGAGGAGATGCTGGTGGCTGCCGGCCACTTCAAGCCCGACGAGCACTTCGGCCGGGTGGTGCGCATCCAGGGCCGTCGCTACTGGCAGGTCATCTAGAGGGCACGGACGGAGTCCCTCTTACACAGGTGGCCTGCGCTTGTGCCACTCGTTGTTGGTCTCATAGGTGTGGGCAGCCTTGAGCACCGTGCTTTCGTCAAAGGGCTTGCCCGCCAGCTGGAGACCTATGGGCAGGCCGTCGTCGGAGAACCCGCAGGGCACCGTCACGGCAGGGAACCCGTTCAGGTTGAAGGCGCGGGTGTACTGGGTCAGTGCGGGCACAGACCCCACGGTGGCATCGTTTATCTGGACTTGTGTAGCCCCAATGGGGTGGGCTGTTATCGGTTCCATGGGCCCCGCCAGCAGATCGACCTCGTCGAACAGCTCCCGGCTCTTCTGGGTGAACAGTGCTCTCGCACGCTGGGCCTGTAGGTACTGCTCCCCCGAGATGAAGAAGCCCGACTCGATACGCAGGCGCACGGGAGCCGCGTATTGGGCGCCCTTGGACAACACCAAGTCCCGGTGGTACGCCGTTGCTTCCGAGTACAGGATTGTGGTCGATATTGGGGCTGTCTGGTGAAACATGGGCATGGATATCTCCCTGACCTCGGCGCCCATTTCGGATAGCTGCTCTATGGCCCTCCTCACAGCCCGTTCCACCTGGGCATCCACGGGGACCTCGAAGTACTCCTTGGGAACGCCAACCTTCAGGCCCTTGATGTCGCCAGTTAGACCTTCGGTGTAGTCGGGCACGGGGACATTGGCCGAGGCCGGGTCCTTGGGGTCGTAGCCCGCCAGGGCGTTCATCACGAGGGCGCAGTCCTCGACGGTGCGGCACATGGGCCCGGCATGGTCCAAAGACCACGCCAGGACGCTTATGCCATAGCGGCTTATCCGGCCATAGGTGGGCTTCAGACCAGCCAGACCGCACAAAGCGCCGGGAATGCGGATTGACCCGCCGGTGTCCGAACCCATGGTAAGGGTGCACTGGCCTGCCGCGGCCGCCGAGCCCGACCCGCCGCTGGAGCCTCCGGGTATCAGGTCGGTATTCCAAGGATTGTGCATGTTCCCGTAGTCGGGGTTCTCCCCCGTGGGCCCAAAGGCGAATTGGTGCAGGTTCAGCTTGCCCATCAGGACCGCGCCGGCCCTGCGAAAGCGGTTGGCCACTGTGCAGTCGAAGTCGGGAACGTAATCGTCGTAGATGCGGGAACCCGATGTGTTCCTGACCCCCCTCACGTAGTACAGGTCTTTCAATCCCAGGGGCACACCATGGAGCGGTCCCCGGTAGTTGCCGGCGCTCATCTCCAGCTCGCACTGGCGGGCTGCCGCCCTGGCTTGGTCGGCCATGACAGTTATGAACGAGTTCAGAGTTGGTTCCAGGGACTCGATCCTATCCAGGTGGGCCTCCACCACCTCCCGGGGAGAGACCTGCCTGGACTTGATCAACGTTGCAAGCTGGGCCGCGCTGCTGTAGCAAATCTCGGTATTGTCCACCTTCAGCTCCTTCTTCTTGGTCGGGCCTTTAATCGGGCAGAGGGATCGCCCGGCGGCTCAATCCACGGGTGGGAAATAGGCCGTCGCCGGCTCGACTCCCTCCAGGTCCAGGTCCCTCAGGGGCTTCAGGGAGGCGACCAAGCTCCTCACGTAGCCGTACAATTCGTCCATGTGGGAGGAATCCCCCACATCCAACCCGGCAGCCGCCGCCAGGCGATCGAAGGTCTCTCTATCCATTCCTTCCTGTGTCGTCAAGGGCCAGACCTCCCTTCAAGTATCTTATGGGGACATGGTCCGCTACCTGGGGAAAGCGTCCCTCACCCCTCCGTCCACCGGGATCATGGCGCCCGTCGTCTTCGACGATCGAGGGCCGGCGAGGAACAGGACGCTCTCGGCAACATCCTCAGCGGTTATGCTGGCCTGCAGAAGGTTCCTTTTACGATAGAAGTCCTCCAGCTCATCGACGGGAATGCCGTGGGCCTGCGCCCGCTGCTCCCTCACCTGCTGGGACCATAAGCCGGAGCCTTGGAATATGGCATCTGGATTGACGATGTTGCACCGGATGCCATACTCGCCGTTCTCTATCGCCAGCACCTTGGCCATCTGCACCTCAGCCGCCTTGGATGCGCTGTAGGCCCCGAAGTCCTTCCCTGGGGATGGGACGTTCTTGGTTCCCACGAACACCAGGCTGCCTCCCAGACCCTGCTCGCGCATGATCGCAACTGCTTGCCGGGCGACCAGGAAATGACCTGTTGCGTTGATGTCCATGGCCCGCTGCCAATCACGCAGAGGCAGCTGGTCCAGGGCTCCCACTGGGGCAATCCCGGCGTTGGACACAAGGATATCCAGACCGCCGTAGGCTAGACGCACCTGGTCGAAGGCTGCGCCCACTTCGCTTTCGTCGGTTACGTCCATCCGCAGCCCCAAGGCCCGGCCCTCGCCATTGGCTTCGTTCAGCTTTGCGGCCAGGTTATGGCAGGCAGCTTCATCCAGGTCGGTGACCACCACATGGACCCCCTCGGCCGCCAGCCTGCAGGCGATGGCCCGCCCTATGCCTTGGGCGCCGCCGGTTACCAGGCCAACCTGGCGCTCCAGCTCCTTCTCAGGGGGAGCGAGGGTCAGCTTGTAGAGTTCCAGAGGCCAATACTCGGCCCCGAAGATGTCCCGGTCGCCGATGGATGTGTACCCGCCCACGCACTCCGCCGAGCGAATGATGTCTATGGTGTGGCGGTACATCTCCCCGGCAACCTGGGCAGCATGGGCATCTTTGCCCGTGGACCACATCCCCAAGCCGGGAGCGAGCACGATTCGCGGGTAGGGGTCCAACATGGGCACGTTGCCATCCGAGTGTTCGTTGTAGTATCGGGCGTAGTCAGCAACGTAAGCATCAACGGCGCTTCCCATGTGCTCCTTCGTGCCAGCCTGGTCGCCGGTGCCATCAACATCCATCCAGAGAGGCGCGCCCTTGGTGCGAATCACATGGTCGGGGGTTGCCGGGCCGCTGCTGCTAAGGGCCTTGCCTTGCGCCGAGTCCACGTACTCCAGCGCCTGAGGGGAATCGTCGTACCGGAGCACTACCCTCTTGTCCCTACCAACCAAGCCTCTTAGGGTAGGCGCAATGCGGGCAGCCAGGGCGCGCCGGTCGTCGTCACCCAAGAGTTGCCTTCCACGCCCACCGAAGACCAGTCTGCCCTGACCCTTCCCGTTCAGGTACTCCTCGGCCCTGGCAACCAGCTCGATGTGGGTGTCGTAGGCCGCCTTGGGCGTATCCCCCCAGGTGAGCAGACCATGATTGGACAAGACAACGCCCCGAAGGCCAGGGTTGGCACGGGCAACCTCGCCCACCCGCTTTGCCAGGGCAAATCCTGGTCGCAGGTACTCCACCACCCTGACGGCATCTTGGTAGGTCTCCTCCAGCGACTGCTCGGCGGATACGCTGTTGGTCAGCGCGATAACCGCATCGGCATGGGTGTGCACGATGCTCCTGTAGGGGAGGAAGGCGTGAAGCAGGGTCTCGATGGATGGCCGGGGCGAACCCGGGTCCAGGATGCAGCGTCCCAGGTAGGCAACCATCTCTTCATCGGACATGGATGCCCACTCGAACAGCGGGAAGATATCGTCCAGCCTCAGGGCCGGGAAATCCCCGGCCGGGCACGATTTCATATCGGAGCCGCTGGCCTTGATGTGCATGACGGTTACCTCGCGACCCCGGAAGTCTGTCCCCGGGCCCTTTAGGGAGGTGTTCCCCCCGCCCCACAGCACCAGGCCGGGGTCCGCTCCCAAGAGTCGGCTCTGATAAACCAGGACCTCCTCGTCGGAAAGGCCTTGGGCTTCGTGGTCAGACCAACGGTTCTCCATCAGCACCCCTAGCGGCGGGCGTTTCCATGTCCCTTCCCCCTGGAGGCACACTCCCCCCTCTCCCCAGGGAGACCTTTGCAAAACCGTCATTCCGGCCTCCGAGCCGGAATTCAGAGACGGAGTGGTGACGCTAGCTAGCTATGCAACATGCCCCTAGATTCCCGCTTTCGCGGGAATGACGAAGGTTATTCAAAGGTCTCCCAGGAGAGAGAGATGGAGTGAGGGGGACTTCACCGGACGCCGGCCTTCGCACTCCGAAACAGCTCGTCAGCTTCCTCCGCCGTGCCGCCCTCGTGGACTATATACCGGATGGCCCGGACCATTGCCACGGGCGCTTCGTTCTGCCAGACGTTCCGGCCCAGGTTCACTCCGATGGCGCCCCTGACCATGCCGTCGTGCACAAAGTCGAACACTTCCCGCTCCGTGTCCACCTGGGGCCCGCCAGCCATGATCACGGGAACGGGACAGCCCTCAACCACCCGATCGAACTCCTCGCACCAGTAGGTCTTTACCACCTTGGCCCCTAATTCTGCGGCGATGCGGCAGCAGAGGCCCAGGTAGCGGGCATCCCGCTTCTCCAGCTCCCGGCCCACGGCGGTTACCGCCATGACGGGGATGCCGTACCGCTCTCCCTCGCTGACCAGGGCGGCCAGGTTCAGCAGGTTCTCTTTTTCGTAGTCGGAGCCGATAAACACCGAGATGCCCACCGCCGAAGCATTCAGCCGAATAGCCTCTTCAATGGTCGTTGTGATCCCCTCGTTGGCCAGGTTGTTTCCCACCATGCTCGTCCCGCCGGACACCCGAAGGACGATGGGTTTGGACTTCCCCGGATCTATGCAGGAGCGCAGGACGCCACGGGTGACGAAGACGGCATCAGAGTAGGGGAGGAGGGGTTCGAGGGTACGCCAAGGGTTCTCCAGGTTCCTGGTGGGTCCCTGGAAATAACCGTGATCGATGGGCATGAACAAGCATCGGCCATCGGACGGAATCACCTGGGCCAGCCGGTTCTCCATTCCCCAATCCATCGCCTGAGCCTCCCTGTCTGTGATGTGGCCCAAGTATAACAGCAGCCCGGGGGTGTGTCTTGGGGGATTCGCCCAACCCCCTCTCCCTTGAGGAAGAGGGCCAGCGGTGAGGACGCACGTTCTCCCCTCGCTCTCTGGGAGAGGGTCGGGGGTGAGGGTTACCAATTCGTCATTCCGGTGAAAACCGGAATCCAGGACGGCGCATTCCTGAGTCCTAGTCTCCACCACATAGGCCACGCTCACTCCCGGACTCTCCTGGATTGTGGCTTCCGCCGCAATGACGATGGGAGTTGTCAACTGTGGGGAAGTTTCTGAGGGGAGAGGCGGCCAAGAAGCGGCGGGTGAGGGGGACACTCCCAACCTAGGGAGTGGGCGACGTGAACTCCACTACCATGCCCGGCATCAGGCCCAGCTCCTTTGCTACCCCGGCGTTGACCTCCACAGCGTACAAAGCAGGCCGCGTGGAGCGGTATGTGGTGAGCTGGCCGGTGGGGACTCCCGGCTGGGGCATCATGGTGTGGATGTTGGTGATGCGTCGGTCGCTATTCAAGAACAGGATATCCAGGGGTATGAGGGTTTCCTTCATCCAGAAGGACAATGTCCGCTCCTGCTGGAAGACGAACAGCATTCCGCTATCGGGCGCCAGGTAATCCCGGTTTGAGAGGCCCACCCGGCGTTCCTCGGGGATGACAGCCAGCTCCAGGATGAAGGTCTCCCCGCCAATGATGGCCTGCACTGTCCCCTCGGGAATTGGTGTCGGGGATGGGACCGTGGCGGTAGGTGCAGCCGTGGGAGTGTTCGTGGATGTTGCTGTGGGACTGAGCGAGGCCGTCGGCTCAGGTGCAGCCGTGGGAGTCGGCGTGGCGGCTGGTCTGAGTGTCGCTTTAGGACCCGGCGTTGTGGTTGGCAAAGGCGTCGGTGTAGGGGTAGGGGTCGGTGCGGGTGTTGCCATGGGAGTCGGGGTGGCGGTTGGCGTGGGTGTCGCTCTTGGAATCGGCGTGATGGTTGGCATAGGCGTCGCTGTAGCGGGAAGGGTCGGGGGGCCTTCGCCGTTGCCATCACCCGGGCCGCAGGCAGCGGCCGCCGCCAGCATGATGGCCGCGAGGACGATAAGGCCTGCTACGGTGCGTATCGGCCGAAAGCCTCTAATTCTTGTCCTCTTGGGGCCGCGTCAAAGTAGCCACTAGGCGAGTCTCTCGTTTCTAGGTGATCGACAAGACGCCTCTGGGCACATTTGTCTCAGCGAACGCCACCCTCCCATCAAGACCGTCCTAGATCCGCTGATTACCTTCTCTTATTTTGACTAGGGCTATTACCATGGAAGAACGAAAATCATTTCCGGCCCGAGTGGGACCTAGCCCTAAGCTACCTTAGGCAATGTAATGCCTAGTTCGACCACTCCTGTAGAGCCTAGTTCAATAACGTCTCTTCGCGCTTGTGAATCTCGCTTGACTCCCAAAACATTAACCGTTCAGTTTCGGCAATCTCACAGGCTTGCAAAAGTCCTGTCTTTCGGTAGGCATCACGTTTTAAGAACGGAATTTTGTTGCCCAACTTGGAATTCAGCTTTGGTGGGAGCAAAATAAGGTTCCCCAGTCCATGTCCATACTCACCTCCGAACTTACTCTGGGGCAGAATGTGCTCAATGGAATCGCTCGCGCTCGCCTCCCAGATCCTATTCCATTGTTCGTTGTCGAAAGTTTGGCCTGCCTCTTTGGACAGGTGCTCTTCGTACCGAAACAGGAAGTAGCGTAACTCCTCTCTATATTCAGGGTACCAAGGCTTACCCTTAACATCTTCCAAGTGTACCGGGTAGGTACTTGCCATATTCGATATACTTTCAAGGATATCGTCAGCACTTAGCCGGTGCTCAACTGTGCGCCAAGCCAGGCGGACGTAGTCCCCGACAGCCCACCGAGCGTCTCCCCTTAGCAAGCCGTAGATTCGAAATGTAACGGTCTCCCAAGCGCGAAGTAGTTTCTGCCTTTCTGATACGGTTAGGTCTGACCGAAGAAGAATGGCTATAGCCAGCAATCTGGCCTGAGCTATTGAGGTTACAGCATTGCGGCGGTGGTCACTGGTCAGATCATCTACAGCTTGAGTCACCGATTTGAGCCACTTTGTGACCTCAATGACCTGGGAAGGGCCGCTCTTGGATAGTGTGGCGAGTACATCTACAGCGTCTTGCTCGCCCAAAGTCCTAGACGGTTGTGTAGGGTTTCTTAGAGTTGCTGCAAAACGGAGTGCTTCGGTGCTCATTCCCTGCCGGAGCCCTATACAACGATATATTTCACCCCAAAGATTATGAACTTCTGCAATAAGTTCTTCTCTATTCCCATTATCCGACTCAAATATGGTCGCCATTAACAAATTCTTAAGACGATCAACGTAAGACACGTCCAATCCTCGACTGTTCAGAACCTCAAACACGGTATAGACAAGCGATTCATCGGCTATTTCGTGGAAAATGAACGTTAATCCGTTCCTCAGCAGAGCAATGAGGTCTGTAAGGGGTGCCTCTTGTTGCCAGCTAGAGATGAACCTTTCACAATCACGAATGGCCTCTAAGAGCTCGCGATCTGCTAACGTAGCTGCAGCATCCGGTGGTGGACTTGCTCCATTTCGCAGGTAATCGGCGAAGTAATTGCTGGAATCATGATTAGTCTGAAGCAACAGCAGTGAGGCCTCATCAGGTTTTACTAATGATTCGTCAATTTCCCGCCCAAGCCTTTCGCCAACCTGATTTCCCCGGTCCAGCGCTTTCCCAATGCTCTTCAGAAGGAGAATCAATGTGGTCAAGCGCTGCTGGCCGTCGACTATGTCAATTACTTGGTGTTCATCAACTATGATCTTGCGCTTCTCACGTCGGAGACCCACAATTGTGGCCATGAAATGGCGTCTATCGTCGCCAGCTTCCCAAGTGCGCCGTATGTCACGAAACAAATCCGATCTTTGACGCCTTTGCCAGCTATAAGCTCTTTGATAGCTGGGTATACGGAACAGACGACCGTGGATCATTTCTCCAAAAGTGAAGTGCTGCGGTTGAATCTCCAAGACCAAATTACTTCCTCCGAGATTGCATTGTCTGGTTTCTTGACCAGAGATAGGATCGCACACCCTTCGTTACTTCACTATATTAGCACCTTAACTCCTGGATAGTGAACGCGAAGAAGTTAGGGCCAGCGGGGATCTTTGGCACTTCTTGCGGAGAGAAAGGGACATTCAGAAGCCCTCTTGTCGCGCTTCCGAAGTGGCACTTGTGCGATCCAGCACCATTAAGCAGACTTCCGCTTGCCTCCCAGCTGGCCAATTCACTAGACGGATGATTCCTGAGTGAGGTATCTCATGGAAGACTGCCAGTTCTCCGAAGTCTTTGTCCAAGGTAACTAGGACGCGCTCCTCGGCGAGGGCCCGATCCAGAATTTCTATGTCTCCAGGGTCTTCAAGCCACTCACCCGCCCACACTACATCGTGCCCGGCGCTGGACAGCGCCTCCCTAGCTCCTCCCCAGACACAAGCATCCAGCAGCAGTAGCAATAGTTACTCTATTACGAGAGATTCGATCCGTTCTCGTCCGACGACTCTACGGGCGTAGAGGAGGCAAGCCTGAATATCCTGAGATTCAAGCCAAGGATAGCCAAACAGAATGGTCTCGGGGGTATCGCCCGCCGCCAGCATATCCAAGATGTGCTCCACGGCCAGGCGCCTTCCTCGAATGATGGGCTTCCCCCCAAATATATTCTGATTTATGGTGATGCGCTGAAGCAGGTCTTGCTCGTCCATGCGTTGACGACCGTCCCCTTGTCAAAAAGCCGGACCCATAATAGGCCCGGCTCTTTTTCTGTGTTGCTCGTTAGCCCCTGGATAGTGGAAGGAGAGGTGTTTTTACTATTGGGAATCGGTGAGCTTTCTCAGGGGACTGCCCTCCGTGGGCCGGGGAGCTTGCGCTCAACCATCTGACCCCGGCGTGACAGAACACCCACCGAACGACCTAGGAGATGGACCGGCACCCATCGGGCCTTTTGAGACCCGGAAAAAGTGACGATCATAGCTCCCTAGAAAGGAGGTGATCCAGCCGCACCTTCCGATACAGCTACCTTGTTACGACTTCGTCCCAGTCACCAGACTGACCCTCGGCACCTGCCTCCCCAAGGGGTTAGCTCAGCGACTTCGGGTCCTCCCGGCTCCCATGACGTGACGGGCGGTGTGTACAAGGCCCGGGAACGTATTCACCGCAGTGTGCTGACCTGCGGTTACTAGCGATTCCACGTTCACGCAGGCGGGTTGCAGCCTGCGATCCCAACTGAGGCCGGCTTTGATGGGATTGGCTCCAGCTCGCGCTTTAGCGACCCATTGTACCGACCATTGTAGCGTGTGTGTAGCCCAGGGCGTAAGGGCCATGCTGACTTGACGTCATCCCCACCTTCCTCCCCCTTGTGGGGGGCTGTTCCGCTAGAGAGTGTAACTAACGGCAAGGGTTGCGCTCGTTGCGGGACTTAACCCAACACCTCACGGCACGAGCTGACGACAGCCATGCAGCACCTGTGGTGGCTCCCCAGGTTTCCCCAGAGTCGTTACCCTTTCGGGTTCCTACTACCATCATGTCAAGCCCTGGTAAGGTTCTTCGCTTAGCATCGAATTAAACCACACGCTCCACCGCTTGTGCGGGCCCCCGTCAATTCTTTTGAGTTTTAGCCTTGCGACCGTACTCCCCAGGCGGGATGCTTATCGCGTTAACTTCGGCACAGGGGGGGTCGATACCCCCAATACCTAGCATCCAACGTTTAGGGCGTGGACTACCCGGGTATCTAATCCGGTTTGCTACCCACGCTTTCGTACATCAGCGTCAGGTACAGCCCAGAGGGACGCTTTCGCCACTGGTGTTCCTCCCGATATCTACGCATTTCACCGCTACACCGGGAATTCCACCCTCCTCTACTGCCCTCAAGCTAGGCAGTATCTCCTGACCTCTCCCGGTTGAGCCGGGAGCTTTCACAGAAGACTTGCCTTGCCGCCTACATACCCTTTACGCCCAGTAAATCCGGGTAACGCTTGCTCCCTACGTATTACCGCGGCTGCTGGCACGTAGTTAGCCGGAGCTTATTCCCGAGGTACCGTCCTATCTCTTCCCTCGGAAAAGGGGTTTACAGCCCTTAGGCCTTCATCCCCCACGCGGCGTTGCTGGGTCAGGCTTTCGCCCATTGCCCAAAATTCCCTGCTGCTGCCTCCCGTAGGAGTGGGGGCCGTGTCTCAGTCCCCCTCTGGCTGATCATCCTCTCAGACCAGCTACCCGTCATAGGCTTGGTAGGCCGTTACCCCACCAACTACCATGATAGGACGCGAGCCGCTCCTCCGGCGCCCGAAGGCTTTCTTCCCTGCACCAAGGCACAGGGACCACATGCGGTATTAGCCTCGATTTCTCGGGGTTTTACCCCACCGAAGGACAAGTTACTCACGCGTTACTCAGCCGTTTGCCGCTTTCCTACACCACCGAAGCGATGCAGGCGCGCTCGACTTGCATGCATTAAGCACGCCGCCAGCGTTCACCCTGAGCCAAGATCAAACTCTCTTAAAGAAACCTTACCTTTCCTTCCACTATCCAGTTGTTAACGAGCACACAGCTTCTCTGTGGTAGAGATGCAATGATATAAGCTGTCTCAACCCCTGTCAAGGGTTTTAGCAACATCTACCAGCCGCCAACTCTTCGATACGCAACTCCCCGCTCCCTTGGGGAGACCTTTGTGTAACCTGGCGCCTGTCCTGAGGGAACCCGAAGGACCTGGGCTGTCCGTTCACCCTCCGATTTCCCTCAGGGCAAACGGACAGCAGTAGTGATGCCTTGGATATTGCCCTTCCCACCGCGTCGTTGTGTCCTGCCCGAAGGGTTGTTGAAGGGTCTTCCAGGTGCAGAAGGTCAATATGAAAGGGTATTTTATCCTCTGCGGGGACCACGGCATCCTTTCCCGACAGGCGTATCACCCTCCCAGCCCCATCCACCCAAGGGAGGGGCTAATGGCGCGCACCCCTAGTCAGGCAGGTCTGAAACAGACGATGTCGGTGATGGCGCCGATGGGGTCGGCGGCCCAGACGGGCACAACGGCCATCCCGATGGTGATTTGAGCGGGACCATCCAAGGCAATCCGGTGCACTAGCCCGCCGGAGATGCCCTCCCACGATATAAGGCCGACTGCCTCCGGTGGATCCAGGGGAAGACCGTCCATGTCCACATGCATCAAGGTGAAGGTCTCGACGCGTCCTGCACCCTCCACCTCCACCCAGTCCTTCGTCCCAACGAAACACTCTTCGCAGTACATCCTGGGAGGCAGAAAGCTGTTTCCGCAGGATGGGCACTTGGAGGCCATGATTCGGCGCTCATCCCCAAGCGCCCGGAAGAACCGCTCGCCGGCCACCCCCGCAGTGTAGCGGTGGTGGATAGGTATATCCCCTGCCACTTGCCGGGCTTGGTCGGCCCTGTTCGTCTTCTGCCACATATACTATTAACCCTTTTCCTCTTAGGTGGGACACGCTGGCCTCAGGAGGCGATTCACCCTCACCCCAACTCTCTCTCAAAGAGACCCTTGCGTCACCCTGGGCCTGTCCTGAGGGAACTCGAAGGGGAAACGGACGGCCGTAGTTGCCCTCTTGAATATTGCCCTTCTCAGCAGGGCGAGCGGACAGCCGTATCTGGCAGGTTAATCAGCCACGCGGAAGTAGAGGATATCGGTGATGGCCCCCTCCCGCTGCTCGGCGGGCTTCCACACCGCCTCCACAGGCGCGCCTATCTTTACCCTCGCCAGGATCTCCTCCAGCCGGTCTCCCACCTCGCCCAGCAGGTGCATGATACCCATACCCTCGCTGGCCCCCTCTATCTCGATCACTGCCGGCACCTGGGGGACTTGCCTGCGGCTGGCATCCCAGTTCACGTAGGACACCGAAAAGGTGTTGATCTTCCCCCTGCCAGGCAGCTCGACCCAGTCCTGGATGGGGATGAAGCACAGCTCACAGAAGGCCCTGGGAGGAATCATGGTGCGGCTGCACCCCCGGCAGACCACTCCCAGCAGCAACCCTGCCTTCAGACCCTCCAGGTAGCGGCCCATGGCTTCTCCCGCATCCCACAGGTATTCAGCCCGGACCCTGTGGTAGGACTGGAGGGCGCTTCCCTGCCCCAAGGCCGCTTCCGTCAACGATGTTCCCGGAAAGGTCTCCACTTCTGTTCTCCTTGGAATAGGCTCTACTTGCCCATGACGACCACGGTGCCCACCTGCATCAGGTCGCCCCATGCTTGGGCCAAGCCCCGTCGCACCTCCCTGGTTACCTGGCGCGCGCCCGCCCGGCCCTGAAGCTGCCAGAATATCTCAGCACACTTCATCATGGCCGCTGCAGCAATGGGGTTTCCCACTCCCAGCAGGCCCCCCGAAGGGCTGGATGGGATGCCCGTCGTGGTGTCCCTGTCCCAGAATCCCTGCTCCAGCAGCGGCCCCGCCTGGCCCCGGTCCGCAAGCAGCAGCCCTTCCAGATGATGGAGCTCCTTGTAGGCGAAGGGATCATAGGGCTCGACCACATGGATATCCTTCACAGGGTCCGTGATACCGGCCATGTCGTAGGCCATGCGGGCCGCCTTCTCCAGGTAGGCTGGATAGGCCAGGTCCCGGTTGGTCCAGTACGATGTGTCCAGGCACCAGCCGGTCCCCTCGATCCAAACAGGCTCGCTGGATGTACGCCGGGCAAAGTCGTCGGATGCCAGCACCATGGCCCCAGCGCCATCGCTTATGGGCGACACCATCAGACGCTGCACGGGCCACGCCATTATCTCGGAAGCCATGATCTGCTCGATGGTCAAGTCGGCCGCTATGCCTTCCTGGGACGAGGGATGGTGAAGTCCGTTCCGCTTGTTCTTCTGGGCAACCCTGGCGAAGGTCTCCATGGGCAGGTTGTGGGCCTGCATGTACCGGTTCATCTCCAAGGAAAATATCCACAGCAGGTTGACCCCCAGGGGCCGCTCGGTGAACTGGTCGTAGATGGCATTAAATGCCCCTTGGGGATGGGGGAGGGCCGAAGACATCTTCTCTTCAGCCACCACCAGGCAGGTGTTGAAATGGCCGCTGGCGATATGGTACCAGCCTGTTATCAGGCCCATGACCCCAGATCCGCCGCCAACGTAGCTCCGCATCTGAGGACGGCCCCGGGCGCCTGAGCCGTCGGCCAGGTACTCTCCGTTCATGTGAACGCCGTCGAATGCATCTGGAGCTGTAACCGTTACTACGCAATCGATATCCTTGATGCTGAGGCCCGCATCCTCCAAGGCAGCATTGGCGGCTTCGAATGCCAGCTCTTTTGGCGTCTCCAGGGCGCGTCGCATGAACCGGGTCAGGCCCGCTCCCAGGACAGCTACCTTGTTCGGATATCTCATCCAGCTCTTCCGTTCAGCTTCCCAGCAGCACCACACCGCCGCTGGCGGTGGGAATGCCCCTCCAGGATTGGGCCAGGCCTACCTTCGCTCCCTGCACCTGGTAGGCGCCGGCCTGCCCTCTAAGCTGCCGGACAATCTCCAGGACAGCGCGAAGTCCCGACATATCGTACGTGTAGCCGCAACCCAGACTTCCCCCCGAAGGGTTGACAGGCAAGGCGCCAGCTAGATCGAATGCCCCTTCTTCCAGGAGTTTCCCTGCCCTGCCCTCGGGGGCCAAGCCCAAGGATTCCAAGTGCTGAAGCTCCTTGTAGGAGAAGGTGTCGTCCACCTCAGCCAGGTCTATCTCTCCAGCGGGGTCCCCGATCTCCGCCATCCTGTACGCCATCTGGGCTGCGCCCTCGGCATAGCGGGCTTTGGACCAGGCCCTGGACTCCAGGTTGGGAGTGTCCTGCATCCAGCCTATTCCCCGCACGTACACGGGCTGGGCGCTGAGCCGGGATGCAACATCAGCCCTGGCCACCACCAGGACTACGGCGCCGTCGGCCTGCTGGGAGACCTCGCTGGCTTTCAAGGGTTCGGCCAAGAAGACAGACGCCATCACCTCATCCAGGGAAAGGCGCGCAGGATAAGCAGCCGAAGGGTTGCCCAAGGCGTTGAGCCGGTTCTTCACCACAACCCGGCCTGCCTGTTCGACAGTGTTGGCCGTACCCCCCAGGAATGCCCGCATCTCCATGCCTGCCACAAAAATGGGGTTGATATCCAGGGGCCTGGCGAAGACGGGGTCCAAGGCAAAGGCTTCGATGTGGGCCGGGTGCAGGATGTTGGAAGCCTTAGAGCGACCCTCCACGACAGCTATGCCAAAACGGCCCGTCTGGAGCTGCATGACCGCCGACCCCAATGCCGTAATCCCGTCCGCCGCTATGGTGTGTACGGGCTTTCGTACCGCCCCCAGCTGGTCCGGCACATACTCGTCAGCGATGGCTGTACCTTCAAGGTAATCTTCGCTGACGGACATGAAGGTATCCACTTCCCCAGGCTCGATGCCCGCATCGGCGTAGGCCCTGACGGCAGCCTCGAAGATCATCTCTCTGAAGGAGACATCGGGCGACAGGGGCCTGAGGGGAGTCCAGCCGATGCCAACTATTGCAACCCTTGGAAGCACGAGCATCCTCGCAAATGAAGGCTTGATCCAGGGTACCCTACCGGCAGAGGAAGGAGAGAAAAGTGGTGGCTAGCTGAGAGCGCGAGGGGAAGAGGTCTGGCTACAGCGCCGCCGCATGTCCGTCCCCCCTGGGATCGGAAGCGCCGATGAGCACACCGCGAGAGTTGTCCCGCATGATCAGCTGAACCTTCCCCAGCCTGACCCCTCGACCCGAAGGATAGGCCACCCTGTGCCCCATCCTCTCCAGTGCTTCGCTTGTTTCCATGGGAAAGCCGGTCTCGGGTCGAAACTCCAGAGGCGTTTCGATGGTTCCCGGATCGGAACCAGGGAAGCTTTCCCATCGGGGCGCATCCACCGCCTCCTGGGGTGGCATGCCATAGTCCAGGACGTTGGACACGATCTGGGCATTGGCCTGCACCTGGTAGTCACCCCCTGGCGTGCCGCCGATTAGCAGAGGCCCGACGTCGTCGAAGACCATGTAGCAGTTGAGGGTGTGCATCGTGCGCTTGCCCGGGCCGACCAGGTTAGGGTGGCCCTCCTCCAAGCTGAAGCCCCGGCCACCTCGGTTGTTCAGCAGGACGCCCGTATTGCCTGCGATGAACCCGGAGCCGAACCGGTTGGACAAGCTGTGGATGAATGAGACCGCATTTCCTTCTCCGTCGGCCACGCAGAAATAGCTGGTGTCGCCATGGCGTTCCGCAGGCACCTTGGCAGGGGCATCCGCCCGGACATGGTCGGGGTCTATAAGCTCCCTTCGCCGGTCGGCGTGCTCCATTGAGATCAGCAAATCCAGGGGCCAGTCAACGTATCGGGGGTCTCCCGCATACCGGTTCCGGTCCTCGAAAGCAAGCTTCTTGGCCTCTACCATCAGGTGTACCGCCTGGGGGCTGTTTGGACCTAAGGACGACAGGTCAAAACCGTTCATCAAGTTCAGCATGGACAGGTGCACAAGCCCCTGGGAGGGAGGCCGTGTCTGGTAAACGGCGTGGCCCCGATAGTCAGTGCCGATGGGAGGCTCATATACCTCCGTCTGATGGCTGGCAAAGTCCTCCAAGGTAAAGGGAACACCCACCTCTTGAAGCGCCTCCACCATCTCGGCGGCCAGGTCTCCCCGGTAGAACTCCTGGGGGCCGCCTTTGGCAATACTTTCGAGGCTCTTGGCCATGTCTTCAAGCACGATCACATCCCCTGGCCCATAGGGAACGCCATCCTTGGTCAGGACCCTGCGGGTGGAAGGATGGCTGGACAGCATATCCAGGAACACGTTGAAGGAGGGGGCGCAGCTGGGAAGAAGGGGATGGCCGTTTCGGGCGTAGCCGATGGCGGGGGCAAGGAGCTGCTCCATGGGCAGGGTGCAGAACCCGTCGTGGAGCGATTCCCAGGCAGCCACCTCCCCCGGGACGGTGATTGAAAGGGGGCCCCTGATGGGCATCTTGACGTAGCCTTGGGACCGGAAGAAATCGGGGGTGGCGCCGGAGGGTGCTCCACCGCTCCCGTTCAGGCCGACTACCCTTCCCGATGCCGCATGGTAAAGGATGGCAAAGGCGTCTCCGCCGAGGCCGCAGCTGGTGGATATGGTCACCGTTTCGGCGGCCGCCACAGCTATGGCGGCATCGAAAGCATTTCCCCCTTGAAGAAGGACATTGATTCCGGCGGAGGACGCCAGGGGAGACGATGAGCACACCATTCCCCTTTGTCCCAACGCCGGGCTACGGGTCACACCTTGAACGGCCATGGCAGCGCTCCTTCCAGGGCATGGGGTCCAGCTATCCGGAAGTTTAGGTTGGGCCAAGCTGGGGTGTCAAGGCTGGGGGCGGGATATAGCCCTGCCTCAAGAGGTTGCAAAACCTGTAGCCTGAATGTACCTTAAGCCGAATCACGCGGCGGGAGCGCAAATTGGTCCAAGTTGCGAGGCGGTTCTACGACGAGATGATAGCCCATGCCCTGGAGGACGATTCCATCGAGTGCTGCGGCGTGCTGGCAGGCACCGCCGGAAGCTTCCTGAAGCTTTATCGAATGACGAACGTGGAGAACAGCCCCTATCGCTTCAGCTGGGACCCCAAGGAACTGCTTCCTGTGTGGAACGACATGGAGGACAACGACTGGGAGCACAGGGCTGTGTACCACTCCCATACCCACTCGGAAGCTTACCCTTCCAGCACCGACGTCCGGCTGGCCGCCTGGCCGGAGGCCTACTACCTCATCGTATCGCTGCTGGAGAGCAACGCCCCCACGGTCCGGGCCTTTAGCATCATCGACGGCGTCATCTCCGAGGAGCCCCTGGAGGTCACCGAGGACTAGAGAGCGGACACGATCCGGTCTCCCATCTCCGAGGTGCTCACCCTCTTGACAGCCTTGTCCGACGTTGCCTCCGCAATATCGGGGGTGCGATACCCCTCCCTCAACACATCCTCCACCGCCCTCTCAACCAGGGACGCCTCTTCGGTCAGCCCCAGAGAGTAACGCATCAGCAGCGCTGCACTGAATATCGTGGCAATGGGGTTGGCTATCCCCTGACCGGCGATGTCCGGTGCAGAGCCGTGTATGGGCTCGTACAGGCCGATAGCCCTGCTGCCCTCGGTGGGCACTCCCGCCAGGCTGGCCGAAGGCAGCAAGCCCATGGATGCGGCAAGGACGGCAGCTTCGTCGGTCAGGATGTCGCCAAAGGTGTTTTCGGTCACGATAACGTCGAACCTGGACGGACGTTGAACCAGCTGCATGGCGCAGGTATCGACCAGCATATGCTCCAGATCCACGTCCGGGTACTGGGGCGCCAGGTCGGTGGCGAGCTGCCGCCATAGACGGGATGTTTCCAGCACGTTTGCCTTGTCCACGGACGTCAGCTTTGCCCTCCTCCGGCGGGCCAGCTCGAAGCCGACCCTGAGCACCCGCTCGATCTCCTTCTGGGAGTAGCGCATGGTATCTACGCTGGTCCACCCACGTCGGGTCTGCCGTCGCCCCTTGGGGCCAGCGTAGTAGAGGCCCCCCGTCAGCTCTCGGACCACCAGCATATCCACATCCTGGAGCACGGAGGGTTTCACGACGCTGGCATCCACCATATCGGGAAGCACTTTGACCGGGCGTAGATTGGCAAACACCGAAAGACCCTTGCGGATGTCAAGGATGCCGTTCTCAGGACGCACCTTCGCTTGGGGGTCGTCCCACTTGGGTCCCCCGACGGCCCCGAAGAGCACTGCGTCGAATCCGCCGGCTGCCTGCATGGTGCTTTCTCGAAGGGCCACTCCATACTTGTCGATGGCTGCTCCGCCGACATCATCGTAGGAGAAGTCGAAGCGGTGGCCAAAGCGGGATTCCACCTTCTCCAGCACCCTGACACCCTGTTGCACAACCTCAGGGCCGATTCCATCGCCGGGCAGCACCAGAATTCTGAACTCCATGATTACCTCCCAGAGCGGTCCCCTGACGGGCGAAACCACAGCTTTTAAGCTGCGGTCATCCCTTTGTCGGACCGCCGTCATTATACCTTTCTCCAGCAACCATGATGGCCGGAGAAGGCCCTGCTTTTCCTTGACAGTCAAAGGTGGTGAAGATATCATTGGAGCCATTAAGAGCTACGCTGAGCTTATGTATTTCGAACCTGGAGCTCTTAAATTCAGTAACTGGGCGGAAAGGAAAAGGTGATTCGCTTGAACCCGTTTAGATTCCTGTCCGACCTGGCGGGCACTGGAAAGCTAAGGCGCGCACAAGAGGAAGCCAAGAGCATCTTGGAGGCGGCCGAAGAAGAGAAACGTAGTATCGTACTGGAAGCTCGTGAGGATGCTGTAAAGACAAGGACCTCTGTAGAGAACGACCTGAAAGAACGCAGAAAGGAAGTACAGAGGCAGGAGGGAAGGGTCAGCCAGAGGGAGGAAAACCTGGAAGAGAAACTCCAGTCCCTGGCTGAGCAGGAACAAGGTCTGAAGTCCAAAGAGGATGATCTGGCCAAGCTGAGGGAGGACCTGGTCCAGCTCAAGGAAGACCAGCTGAAGCAGCTGGAGGACACCGCCAGGCTCTCTTACACGGAAGCAAAGGACATCCTCATCAAGAAGGCTGAGGATGGGGTGAAGCACGAGCTCGCCCGACGTTACTACGAACTGGAAAAACAGAGCAAGGAAGAAGCCGAACATAAAGCCCGCCGAGTCATAACCATGGCTATCAATCGGTTGGCGACTGATGTGGTCTCCGAGAGCACTACCTCGGTCGTGCAGCTGCCCAACGACGAAATGAAGGGGCGCCTCATCGGGCGCGAAGGCCGCAACATCAAAGTGCTGGAGAGCCTCACGGGGGTGGATGTCATCATCGACGATACCCCAGGCGTGGTAACCGTGTCTTGCTTTGACCCTGTGCGGAGGGAAACGGCCCGTCTCACCCTCGAAAAGCTGGTGGCCGACGGCCGGATACAGCCTGCCCGTATAGAAGAGACGGTCGAGCGGACCCAGAACGAGATGGACGAGACCATGCAGCGGGAAGGCGATAGGGCTGTCCTGGAGGCGGGGGTTACGGGATTGGACCCGGACCTGGTCAAGCTCCTGGGCCGGCTGAAGTACCGCTACAGCTACGGCGAAAACCAGTTGTTCCACGCCGTTGAAGTGTCCTTGCTGTCCGGAATGATGGCGGCCGAAATCGGGGCCGATATCGAAGTGGCGAAGGCCGGAGGCCTGCTCCACGACATAGGAAAGGCCCTCACCCACGAGGTGGAGGGCCCCCACGCAGAGATTGGCGCGGAGGTCGCCCGTAAATACGGCATTCACCCCGAGGTCCACAGGGCAATCATGGAGCACCACGATGAGGACCGGGGGTCGGTAGAGGCGTTTCTCGTAGCTACCGCCGATGCCATCAGCGCCGCCAGGCCGGGCGCGCGCAAGGAAACCCTGGAACACTACGTGAAGAGGCTGCAAGACCTGGAGAACGTGGCATCCAGCTTCCCCGGCATTGAAAAGGCCTTTGCTATACAGGCAGGCCGGGAAGTGCGCATCATGGTAAAGCCGGACAACGTGGATGATGTGGCCGCTTCCAACTTGGCGAGAGACATAGCCAAGAAGATACAAGACGACCTGGTGTTCCCGGGGCAGATCAAGGTAACTGTGATACGAGAGAGCCGAAACGTAGAATACGCCCGGTAGCGCGTTCTACACCCAGGCTGGCTGCCTCAATGGAATGGGGGCCATAGGAAGATGGGGGCTGGGCAACGTACTTGGGGCCAAGGTTGCCTGTGCCCTGTATGTCTTCTTATAGCCCCCCTCCTAATATCTGTCAAAAACCCGTTCAGGATAGAGTGCATTGCGCATACTCATGATCGGTGATGTGGTCGGCAAGCCGGGGCGCAGGGCTATCGAAACCCTTGTTCCGAGCATGCGCCGGGAGCTTAGCATCGACCTTGTCATCGCTAACGGCGAAAACTCGGCCGGCGGCTTCGGCATCACTCCGAACACAGCCCAGGACCTGCTGGACTCCGAAGTTGATGTAATCACCTCCGGCAACCACATCTGGAAACACAAGGAGATCGTTCCCTATATCAACGGCGAGTGGCCTCTCATTCGCCCCGCAAACTATCCCAGCGAGAGTCCCGGCAGGGGATACATTCGTATAGCGGACACAGCTGTGATAAATCTGATGGGCCGGGTCTTTATGAACACCCTGGACTGCCCCTTTAGGACCGTCGATGGAATTCTGAGCAGCCTGAATGCCGGCGGCGCGCCCAAGTTCATCTTTGTGGACTTTCATGCCGAAGCCACCTCAGAAAAGCAGGCGATGGGATGGTACCTGGACGGGCGGGTCAGCGCCGTGGTCGGCACTCACACCCACGTCGCTACTGCAGACACCAGGATACTGCCCGGGGGCACGGGGTTTGTGACCGATGTGGGGATGACCGGCCCATACAACTCCGTCATCGGCTGCGAGGTACCCATAGTACTGGAGCAGTTCCTCTCCCAGATGCCCGTCCGCCTGGCCGTCGCCGACGGTGGTCCTGTTGTGTTGAATGCGGTTGTTGTAGAGCTGGATGATGCTTCCGGGCGGGCGGTGAGCATCCAGCGGGCAGACCGGGTCATCGAGATCGACGACTAGATGGCGGACGTCGACCTTCACCTCCACACAACCGCTTCCGACGGGCGCCTGCCTCCCACCGAACTGGTACACCTGGCCGCTCGTGGGAATGTGCGGATAATGTCGGTGACCGACCATGACTCCACCGACGGACTGGAAGAGGCGTTTATGGCCGCCCGCAGCTACGACGGGATGGAAATCGTCCCCGGGATCGAGCTGGGGACCGACATACCTGGAAGCGAAGTCCATATGCTGGCTTACTTCCTACAGTACGACAGGCCGGACCTGCAGGAAGAGCTGAAGCGCCTCCGCGCAGGACGGCAGGACCGGGCCCGGAGCATGGTGGAAAAACTGACGGACCTGGGGTTCCCCATGGAGTGGGAGCGGGTGCAGCAGATCGCCGGGGAAGGGGCAGTTGGGCGGCCCCACGTAGCCCAGGCCATGGTGGAAAGGGGCTACGTCACAGAAACCAGGGAGGCTTTCGACAAGTACATCGGAAGAAGCTGCCCCGCCTACGTCGAGCGGGAGAAAATGACCCCTGCGGAATCCATAAAGCTGATCAAGTCCTGGGGCGGCGTGCCTGTGCTCGCCCACCCGATATACATTCCCAACGTGGAGTCAATCCTGGGAGAGCTGGTGGAAGCGGGGCTGGCGGGAATGGAAGTGTACTACGCCAAGAACACACCGGAGCAGACCGACATGTCTGCCAATTGGGCCGAGCAACACGGGCTAGTGCCCTGCGGGGGCAGCGATTATCACGGCACCGACAGCACGGACGAACCTCTGCCCGGCTCCATGGGACCCCCCGTAGAAGTTGTAGAGCAGCTCCGACAACTGGCGACGACAGGAAACTGACTTTCCCAAGAGTACCGATAGGCAGATAGCCGATGGAACTGGCAGCCCTCTACATCTACGCTTACCTGGTTGGCTCCATACCCACCGCCTACATCATAGGGCGGCTGGTGCGCGGGATCGATCTCCGGGATCACGGCAGCGGAAACGTTGGAGGAGCCAACCTCTTTTCCAACGTGGGCAAGCTGTGGGTATTCCCCCTGGGCGTGGTCGAGCTTTTTGTAAAGGGAGGGTCGCCCATTTGGATCGGCATGTGGTGGCTGGACATAGATGCTTCCTCAACCGCTCTTATCGGGGCCCCATTGTTGGCCATCGCCGGGAACAACTGGTCGTGCTACCTGCGATTTACCGGCGGAAGGGGGGTTGCCGTAACCTCGGGCGCCCTCCTGGCCCTGGCATTCTGGGAGCTGCTCCTGTTCATCGGAATAGCCGTGGGCGGTTGGGTCCTGTTCAGGAGCTCGGGCGTGTGGGTGCTGATCTCCCTCTGCCTACTGCCCCTGTGGAGCTTCTTGCTTGGCGAGCCGATGGCCGTGATATGGTTCTGCTTCGGATTGATCGCGGTGACCAGTTTGAAGCGCCTGACAGGTAACTGGGAGCCTTTGCCTCAAGGGTTGCCGAAGCGACAGGTGTTATTCAACCGCCTGTTCAAGGATCGGGACTACTCAAGCCGGGACCAGTGGCTGGACAGGGTGCCCGGCCAAGCCAACGAAGGCGTAAAATAGAGACATGGAGCAATCTCACCAGGACGAGCCCTCCAGCGAGGAAGACAGATATCTGAACCGGTGTACCTTTCATCCGGGCACCGCCACGGGACTCGCTTGCGGGAAGTGCGGGAACTACATCTGCACCCAGTGTGTCATCCCAACATCGGTCGGCGCCCGCTGCAGGAATTGCGCCAGTGTAACTACCCTTCCCACCTTCGACGTGCAGCCATCGTACTATGCGAGAGCTGTACTGGCGGGATGTTTGAGCGCCGTGGCGCTGGGGATAATCATGTTCGTAATCCAGACGTACCTGGGGTCGGTCCCATTCCTGGTATCGTTACTCACCCTGGGGGCGGGCTATGCTGTTGGGGAAGCCATAAGCGTTGCAACCAACCGGAAGCGGGGCACGGGGTTGGCTTTCGTTGCCGGGGGGAGCATGGTCGTCTTCCTGCTGGTAAGCGGGCTTGTCCTCACCCAGAACATATTCACCTGGCTGATCCTAGCGCTGGCCATCTACAGCGCTGTGGTCCGGGTGCGCTAGCTTCCTCCACAGGTCATCCACAATCGGGCGTATCGTCCCCCCACCAAATCCCCTGCGTGCCAGGTAGCCGGCCAGCTTTCTCCGAAAGGCCTCGTAGTCCAGTCCCGACAGCTTGGCCGCCACTTTCTCGCCGGCCCGATGGGCATTGTCTTCTTCGTCATACCCTTCCAGGGCCTCTTCAACCAGGTCTCGCGCCACTCCCAGCCTGAGAAGCTCATAGCGGACCATCTTCCTGCTGCGGGGATGGTGTGTCTCCCTGTCCTGGCGCCAGTGGATGGCAAAAGTGAGGTCGTTCAGATAATCGCCCTCTTTGAGGAAGCTGACGGCGCTCTCTACGTCATCTTTCGAGTAACGCCGTGAGAGACGCTTGCGCACCTCCTCCTCGGTGCGAGGGCGGTACGAGATCAGGCGCAGGGCTGCGCCAAGGACATCTGTCATGGCAGGCCGTGCCTAGACGTCCTCCGGGTCCTCCAGTCCATCATCGGACAGGCCGTCTGTAAGGACCGCCATCGCATCGGGCGCGCTTCCATTGTTCCGCAGCAGCTTCTCGATCTCGTCGGCGGTCTCGCGATTCTCAGCGAGGTACTCCTTGGCGTTCTCCCTCCCTTGGCCCAGGCGATTATCCCCGTAGGAGTAGAAGGACCCCGATTTCTTGATAATACCCTGGACCACTCCCAGGTCTAATATATCGCCCATCTTGTTGATACCCTGGTTGAACATGATGTCGAACTCGGCGGTGCGGAAGGGAGGAGCAACCTTGTTCTTGACAATCCTCGCCCTGACGCGGCTGCCAATGACATCCGAACCCTGCTTTATGGAGTCTGTCTTGCGCAGGTCGATGCGCACCGAGCTGTAGAACTTCAGGGCGCGTCCCCCGGGGGTGACCTCGGGGCTGCCGTACATCACCCCGACCTTCTCCCTGAGCTGGTTGATGAAGACGACGGCAGTCCCCGAATGATGAATGGCCGCCGTAAGCTTCCGAAGGGCTTGGGACATCAGGCGGGCTTGGAGGCCTACGTGGGTGTCGCCCATATCTCCCTCCAGCTCGGACTTGGGCACCAGGGCCGCCACGCTGTCCACGATCACCGTGTCCACGGCGCCGCTCCGCACCAGGTACTCGGTGATCTCCAGGGCCTGCTCCGCGCTGTCCGGCTGGGCGATAAGCAGCTCTTCGACCTTGACCCCGCAGTTGGCTGCGTAGCCCGGGTCCAGGGAATGTTCCACGTCAATGTAGGCGGATGTGCCTCCCATCATCTGGGTCTCGGCCATAAGGTGAAGGGCCAGGGTGGACTTGCCCGCCGATTCGGTGCCGTATATCTCGGTGACCCGGCCCTTGGGGATCCCGCCCACTCCAAGGGCAAAATCCAGGGATAGGGACCCCGTCGGCACTACCTCAGAGGTCAGCTTCTGGGACACCTCCCCCAAGCGCATTATGGAGCCTTTTCCGTAGTGCCGCTCGATCTGGGAGATGGCGATTTCCAGGGACTTTGCTTTCTCGGTGGTCATTGCGCCTCCGCTAACCTGGGTGGTTCAGCGGCGATGGTAACATACGGAATTTCCACCAACAAGCACGCCCTGACACAGCCCCTTGGTGCTCGGGATTCACCCTCCCCCTAACCCCCCCTGGAGAGAGACCGTTCAGTAAACTCGGGCCAGGGCTGCCCGTTCCCCTTCGATTTCCCTCAGGGCAAACGGACTGCCGTAATTTTACTCTTGAGCGTTGCCTGTCTCACTGCTTCTCTCAGGGCCAATCCGTTCGCCCCTGGGGGAACCTTAGCACAACCTGGGGCCTGACCAATCCGTTCGCCCCTGGGGAGATCATTGCGTGCCCTGGGGTCTGAACTTTCCGTTCGCCCCTGGGGGAACCTTAGCGCAACCTGGGGCCTGACTAATCCGTTCGCCCTGAGAGAAATCGAAGGGGAACGGAAAGCCATAGCTATGCTCTTGAATAGTGCCCTTCTTACCGCCGCGCTCTGTCCTGTTCAGGGAGTTACGCAATAGTGTCCCTGAGGGAGAGGGCTCAGGTGAAGGGCAATAAGATGGCTCGCCTTGCGCCGGCCACAGGCAATGGCAACGGCCGCCCGGCGCTGGTACACTCCATGCAGGTCTCGCAAGTGCCCCAAGAGAACGTTATGCCTGAACACATCGATTACGACGATCCCAAACACAAGGATGCGGCCGCCGCAATACTATTCAGACACAACCAGGGAGCCACGGAAGCCGACATCACCAGCGCCGTCCGGGATTTCTTGGTTTGTACCGAGCTGGCCAAACCAGAGGAGATTAAAGAGGAAAACCCGCCGTCCAGCCAGACCCGCAAGGCTGTGGACCTCACAGCCCTCGACACCTTCATCGAGATGAAGAAGCGGATTGGACAGGGAATCAACGCCAATCAGGATTACGTTGACCAGCTTGATTCCTACCTGGCCGAGTCCCAAGGCAAGGGCAAGGGCGTTCGCATGGGCGTGCTCACCGACGGCAAGTACTGGCTTCTACGCTGGCCCGGCGCCGGAAAGCCTAACCTCTCACCCCCCTACGTATTCACTCTGAACAGCCCAGAGAATTGGATACCCCTGTACGAGTGGCTGCGGGACGAAGCCTTGGTGTCACTGGAGAATATCGTCCCCGACCGGAAGAATGTCGAGTTGCATTTCGGTCGCAGGGCCCCTCACTACCAGCGGGACATCGACGCCCTCGGTGAGATGTACCGGAAATACGCCGATCAGGAGACAATCAGGGTCAAGAGGCAGCTCTGGCACGACCTACTGCGCACCGCTTTGGGAGAAATCGCCCGGGACCCTAAGCAGATGGACGACCTGTTCGTGCGACACACCTACCTCACCGCCGTCATCGGCATGGTGGTGCAGTCCTATTTCAGCCTGGATATCAGGCAGATGGCCGAGAATTACCCGGAGTCCCTGCTGGACGGCCGGGACTTTCGGAACAAGACCGGGCTGGTGGGTGTCGTCGAGTCCGACTTCTTCACATGGCCCCTCGAGGTGGGCGGCCGCCCCCTGCTGAAAACCATCGCCCGGCGGGTTGCCAAATTCGACTGGAGCCAGTCCCCTACCGATATCGCCGCCGTGCTCTACGAAACATCATTCCACCGGAGGAGCGGCGCACCTTAGGCGAGTACTACACCCCGGCGTGGCTGGCCCGCTCCATCATCCGTGAGATGGTCGATGCCCCTTTGGGCCAGACCATCCTCGACCCTTCCTGCGGCTCCGGCACCTTCGTCGCCGAAGCCGTTGCCCACGTCATGGAAGCTGCCGACAAGAATCCAAACCTCGACCCCAAGGAGAAGCTGGAGTGGCTGCGCATCTCCGTCGCCGGCATCGACATTCACCCGGTGGCGGTGCACTTGGCCCGTGCTGCGTGGGTCATAGCCGCCCGGCCCGCCATACAAGATGCCCGGGACCAGGGCTTCGCCTCCGACATCACTGTTCCTATTTACCTGGGTGATTCCCTGCAGCTCAGGATGGGTGCGGGAGATATGTTTGCCGAGAACATGGTTACCATACCCGTGGACAACCCCCAAGAAGAGGAAAAGCCCACGACCATGGGCAGGGGAATCGAAGCCCTGCAACTGAGCTTTCCCGCGAAGCTGGTGGAGCGCACCGAGGAATTCGATGCCTTCATGTCGACCGTCGCCGACTGCATAGAAAAGGGCGACGACCCGCTCCTTGCCCTGGACGATGCGGGTATCACCGACGCGGCGGAGCGTCAGACCCTGGAGGGGACCATCTCCGTTCTGAAACAGCTCCACGACGAAAACCGGGACCACATCTGGGCCTACTACACCCGAAACCTGGTGCGCCCGTTGACCCTGGCCCGCCAGAAGGTGGATGTGATTGTCGGCAACCCGCCCTGGATCAACTACAACAAGACAGCCAGCATCCTACGGACTGAGCTGCAGCGCCAGAGCAAAAACCTGTATGGCATATGGCAGGGAGGCAAATACGCCACCCACCAGGATGTGGCTGGGCTCTTTTTCGCCCGATGTATAGCCCTATACCTGAAAGACGGCGGCGCCATCGGCATGGTCATGCCCCACAGCGCTCTGCAAACGGGCCAGTACGCCAAGTGGCGCACAGGAAAATGGACCGACCGCCAGAAGTTCTTCACCTTGGCAGTGGACTTTACCCACAGGGCAGCCTGGGACCTTGAACGCTTGGAACCGAACACCTTCTTTCCTGTGCCCGCATCGGTGGTGTTCGCTAAGAGGCTGGGAACGGGAGTGGAAGGAAAGCACCTGTCCGGGGAGGTGGAGCGGTGGCGGGGCGCTGCCGGGAGCGCCGATGTATATCGCGAGAAGGTACCCATAACGGATACCTCCACCGTGGGAGGGTCTCCCTACGCCGTCCATTCTATGCAAGGCGCTGTCATAGTTCCCCGTCGTTTGTTCTTTGTGGAGGAGGTCGAGAATACCGCTATCATTGCGGCCGGGCAGACCGTGACCGTGCAGCCCCGTCTGGGATCCAGTGACAAGGAGCCTTGGCGCAGCCTTGACTTGGCCGCCATAACAGACCAGACCATCGAGAAGCAGCACATCTTTGAGGTCCACCTGGGCGAGACCATCGTCCCTTATGCTATCCTGGAGCCTCTCAAGGCAGCCCTACCCCTGAAGCAAACGGACACGAAGGTCGCTAGCGACCCCGACGGGCCGGGCGGCATCAATCCGGGCGGCCTCTACCAGCGAATGCGGGACCGTTGGAGCACAGTCAGCAGCTTGTGGGAGCACAACAAATCGGCCGCAACCAAATTGGACTTGTTGGGACAGTTGGATTACTACGGCAAGCTTTCAGCCCAACTAGCTTGGCAGAAGAACTCCGGCGACAGGCCAGTCCGCATCGTTTACACCGAAGCAGGTATGCCTACTGCAGCACTGCTTTCTCAATATTCCCAGCTGGTCGATAGCACCTTATACTGGGTAATCTGCAAGTGCCTGGAAGAAGCTTACTATCTGCTGGCAATCATCAACAGCAATGTTCTACATGAAGCCGTAGCCCCCATGATGGCCAAGGGACAGTTTGGCGCCCGACACCTTCATAAGCACCTGTGGAAGCTGCCCATTCCCGAGTTCGACCCTGAAAATAGCCTGCACACTGAGATATCCCAGGCCGGGTCAGCCGCGGCTGACGGCACCGCACTCCGGTTAGAGGAAGTGCGCATCGAACGCGGCCCCAACCCCTCGGTGACAATAGCCCGCAGGGAACTGCGCAAATGGCTCCGCTCTTCCCCAGAGGGGAAAGCCGTCGAGGATGTCGTAGGCCGCCTACTCAAAGGCTAAGCGTACTTCACCCTCCTCCTTAGCCTCTCCCTCCAAGGGAGATCTTTCAGGTGCCTAGGCCAGGGCTGTCCGTTCCCCTTCGATTTCCCTCAGGGCTAACGGAAATGGGGGTAAGGGCGAACGGGGGGCACGGGGCGAAGGGACAGCCTAGGCCTTTCGATTTCCCGCTGTGCCCTGGCCAATCCGTTCGCCCCTGGGGGAACCTTAGCGCAACCTGGGGCCTGACCAATCCGTTCGCCCCTGGGGGAACCTTAGCGCAACCTGGGCCCTGACCAATTCGTTCGCCCCTGGGGGAACCTTAGCGCAACCTGGGCCCTGGCCAATCCGTTCGCCCCTGGGGGAACCTTAGTACAACCTGGGCCCTGGCAAATTCGTTCGCTCCTGGGGGAACCTTAGCGCAACCTGGGGCCTGCCTAATCCGTTCGCCCCTGGGGGAACCTTAGCGCAACCTGGGGCCTGACCAATCCGTTCGCCCCTGGGGGAACCTTAGTACAACCTGGGCCCAGGCCAATCCGTTCGCCCCTGGGGGAACCTTAGTACAACCTGGGCCCTGACCAATCCGTTCGCCCCTGGGGGAACCTTAGCGCAACCTGGGGCCTGACCAATCCGTTCGCCCCTGGGGGAACCTAGCGCAACCTGGGCCCTGGCCAATCCGTTCGCCCCTGGGGGAACCTTAGCGCAACCTGGGGCCTGACCAATCCGTTCGCCCCTGGGGGAACCTTAGCGCAACCTGGGCCCTGGCCAATCCGTTCGCCCCTGGGGGAACCTTAGCGCAACCTGGGGCCTGACCAATCCGTTCGCTCCTGGGGGAACCTTAGCGCAACCTGGGGCCTGACCAATCCGTTCGCCCCTGGGGGAACCTTAGCACAACCTGGGCCCCGGCCAATCCGTTCGCCCCTGGGGGAACCTTAGCGCAACCTGGGGCCTGACCAATCCGTTCGCCCCTGGGGGAACCTAGCGCAACCTGGGCCCTGGCCAATCCGTTCGCCCTGAGCTGAGTCGAAGGGGAACGGAGGGCCGTAGTTGTGCCCTTGAATGCCGCCTCCGTCGCTCGCCCTTGAATTGGGGCTGTTATCAGGTACAATTACCCCGGCCAAGAAGGATACAAGGGTTCGTCTTTCTACAACGAGGCCATGGAGATGATGAAGGATGGAAATCGAAAGAAAGCTGGCTGAGATGGGGCTGGTGCTTCCGCCGCCCGCCCAACCCCTGGGCAGCTACGTTTCTGCTGTGCGGACCGGGAACCTCCTGTTCCTGGCCGGGCATGGACCGGCCGCCCCCGACGGCTCCATCTCCCACAAGGGGAAGCTGGGGCGGGAGATCACCGTCGAGCAAGGGTACGAGGCCGCCAAGAACACCGGCCTTAACCTGCTCTCCACCACCAAGGTAGCCCTGGGAGACCTGGACAAGGTGCGAAGGGTGGTCAAGCTGCTTTCGATGGTCAACTGCGTCCCCGACTTCGTGGAAACCGCTCCCGTGGCCAACGGCTGCTCCGACCTGCTGATAAGCTTGTACGGTGACGCCGGCAAGCATGGGCGCTCGGCGGTAGGAATGGCCTCCCTACCATCGGGAATCCCGGTCGAGATCGAGATGATCCTGGAGGTGGCGGACTAGGTCTGCCGGTACCTGTTGACGATGGGGAGCCTGCGGTCTTTCCCGAAGGCCCTCGGCGTTATCTTCACCCCCGGCGGAGACTGCCTGCGCTTGTACTCGTTGCGGTCGACGGTCTCCATGACCTGCTTCACCACCTGGGCGTCGAAGCCCATATCCACCATGTCCTGGTAGCTGCGGTCCTCCTCGACGTAGGCCTTTACCACCGCATCCAGCACGCTGTACGGCGGCAGGGTATCCTGGTCCGTCTGCCCGGGCTTCAGTTCGGCGCTCGGAGGCTTGTCCAGAATGGCCTGGGGGATGGCGTTTCCGGGGTCGCTGTTGAGGTTGCGCCAGCGGGCCAGCTCATACACCAGGGTCTTGGGCACATCCTTGAGCACAGCAAATCCGCCGACCATGTCGCCGTATAACGTGGCGTATCCCATGGCCATCTCGCTCTTGTTTCCCGTCGTCAGGATCAGGAAGCCGAACTTGTTGGACAGGGACATGATGATGTTTCCCCGGATCCGGCTCTGAAGGTTCTCTTCCGCCACGTTCTCCGGCAGGTCCCGGAAATGGGGCTTCAGCATATCCAGAAAAGCATCGTGGGCCGGGAAAATGGGCGCCTCCCACAGCTCGATGCCCAGGTTATTACAGAGCACCTTGGCGTCGGCGACGCTTCCCTCACTGGAGTACCTTGACGGCATTGCTACACCGACCACCTTCTCTTTGCCCAGGGCATCCACAGCTACGCAAGCGGTGAGGGCTGAATCTATCCCGCCCGAAATGCCGATCAGCACCCTGTCGAAACCGCTCTTTCGCACGTAGTCCCCAGTCCCCAGCACAAGGGCGCCATAAATCTCGGCATTTGACTCCAGGGGCGATATGTCTTCTCGCTCAGGAAGGGGGCGTCTGTCCCTTTGGCAGGCTGGCGACACCTGGACGGTGCAGTCGCCGCCATCCCCAGAAAGGCTCCCGCCATGGGAAGCCTTATGCGATCGGGGGTCCTGTAGCCTGGAGCTGAATAAGGCATCTATGTCCAGATCGGCCACCAGAAAGTCTTCGGCGAACTGATGGCACCTTGCAAGCAGGTTGCCGCAGTGGTCGAAGATCATGCTTCCGCCATCGAACACCAGCTCATCCTGGCCGCCAATGGTGTTCAGGTAGGCCACGTAAACGCCGTTGTCCACCGCCCGCGCAGCTATCATCTTCTCCCTAAAAAGGCCCTTCCCGGCATGGTAAGGGGAGGCATTTATGTTAACTATAACCTCGGCGCCCAGGTCCCGCTGGACGGCGATGGGGCCATCGGGAAACCAGATATCCTCGCAGATGTTGATGCCGACCCTGACCCCGCTTATCTCATATACGGGACAGGTTGTGCCGGCTTTGAAATATCGGTCTTCATCGAACACACCATAGGTGGGCAGGTGCATCTTGTGATAGATGTCCACCACCTTGCCCTGGAAACCCACGGCACAGGCGTTGTAGGTATCCCCGTCGGCATCGACGAACCCCACGGCGACTGTGATATCGCCGGATGCGGCTATGACCCGCTCCATCTCCCGCAGGTTGTCCCTGATAAAGGAGGCCTTGAAGATGAGGTCTTCGGCCGGATAGCCGGTTATGGCCATCTCTGGAAACGCAACCAGGTCTGCATCCAGGTCGCGGGCGCGCCCGATCATGGCTATGATCTTGTCTGCGTTACCTTTTAGGTCGCCAACGGTGGGGTTGATCTGGGCGAGGGCCAAGCGGAGTGTTCGCAATTCTGTTCGCCTTTCTGCGGCCAAGTATAGCATAGGGTCAGCGCCACTCCGGGCCCGCCACGTACCTGCTTGTGAACGCATGCACTAACCTCAATCGCCTAGGGTCTCAGGCCGGAGCGCCCGGTTTTCCTTCGGCGACCAACTGGCATAAAATTACTACGTCCTAAGTGAGGACAGCGCTTTGAGGGAGGGGCAAGTCTATGGCAACCATCGAAGCTGTGACCTTCGATCTTTGGCAGACACTGCTCATAGACTACCCCGAGTGGGGCATAGACCGAAGGGAGCTGAGAATCGAAGGCACACAAAGGGTGCTGCTGGAATCAGGCGAAGAGTTCAGACAGGAGCATCTGGCAGAAGCTTACCAGCAATGCCTCCGGGCCTGCGGGAGCATCAAGGAGAAGGGCTACGATGTCTCTTTCCGGGAACGCATCAGGTGCTTCATTGACTCCATCGATCAAGGCCTTGGGGACAGGCTGCCCGAGGATGTCTTCCAAACCATCGCCGACGTATACGCAAACTCCTTCTACTGGCACCCTCCGCTACCTCATCGGAAGGCCGCCAACATCTTGGCGGAGCTCAAGGCCGGGAGCTACCCCATCGGGCTGATCTCCAATACCGATTCGACCCCCGGGACGTTGTTCCGGGACTACATGGAGAGGCTGGACCTGCTCAAATATTTCGACGTCTTGACCTTCTCCGACGAGGCAGGCTATTCCAAGCCCGCAACGGAGATCTTCACAATGACAACCCGGCTGATGGGGGTAGATCCTGCCAGGACAGTGCATGTGGGGGACCATTTCCTGAACGACGTAGTGGGCGCCCAGCAGGTGGGAATGAAGGCCATTTGGATCAACCTCAACGATGCGGCTGCCACCCTCGATCAAGCCCGGCCCGATGCGACGATTGCCGACCTGGGAGAAGCGGCGCAGGCTGTTCAAGCCCTGGCCCTAGGCGCCTCCGGCGTTTGACACCCCATAGGGAACAATGTAGCATAGACCACAGCTACAGAAGGGGCTGTGTCCAGCCCTTCGGCAGGCATAGTCCACCCTATTCACAATTGAAAAATGGGAGTTAACCTTGGCAGATGATGTTCGTGGCGCCCAAGGGAGTGCGCCTGGAGCTTCCCTTATGGGCCCACCAATTAACCCCGACTTTCTCAAGGAGCTGGACGAGCTTGTAGCCCTGGGGAAAAGAGGCCATCGCCAAGACTGCTCCCTGTTTAATCCACCGGACCAGGCGCTGATAGACGGCCTGCCCATATACCAGGATTTGCCTTCCGATCGGCAGGAAGAGGCGCTCAAGGAGTTTGCCAAGATACGCGCCGAGGGGGCGGAGGCAAATTCGGCGGGCAGGGCGGCATACCGGGCCGGCCCCAGGGTGGTTGTCCGGCTGGACAATGGCGGCCTTGCTTATTACAGCCAGCTGGGAGTGGTCCGGCGACCGGACCTTACCCAGTACTTCATCGACGGCTTCCCCAGGAACCGGGATGCCCTTGCCTTCAGCCAGGAAAACCAGGAGCTGTTCACCGAGGTGTTCGCCTTCATCAACAAGCGGATGAATGAGCATCTGGACCAGGGAACAACCATCATCCAGACCGACAGGCAGATATGCGATGCGCCCGGGCGCTCCTTTCATGCCCGGCAGCTTCTCTTCGGAGATACCTACCTGCAGCTGCCCATCATGTGGAGACTTCTAACCTTCGAGCTTCCCGATGCCAGCAAAGGGGGGACGCCCGACATCCTGGAGGTTTCCCTTCCCACCTGGCTGGAAGATATGGGCCTGCCCGAGGACCTCAAGTCCCGCCTCCAATCGGCAGGACTAACCCAGCTGGTCTTCAAGGCCCCCACCAAGGGACTGTCTCTTCACCTGGGCTTTGACTACATGGGAGAGCACAAGATGGGACCCCTGTCCATCGCCATGGCCAAGGTCAAGCAGGCGAAGGGGCTGGCGGTGCAGGCAGCCCTCAGCGTAGCCCGGACCAAGACGGTTGACGGCAGCGTGAACAATACGGCCCTGGTCACCATCGGGCCGTCCCTCCACGGCAAGAGCACCCTGACCATCATGATCGAGTTGGCGGGGAGCAAGCTGGCCCAGCAGATGGCCTTGGAGCGGGCCCCCGACGAGGGCGTCTATCCCATGAACGACGACATCGTGCTGCTGCAGGCATTTGCCCAACCCGCGGAAGTGGTTCGGAACGGCACAAAGATGGTCCTGACCCACGGCATAGACGGGACCGAGAACAATTTCTACGCCGTCCCCTTCGGTCTCACCTACGAAGACGACCCCATCACCTATGACGTCCTCCGCGGCACCTCAGATGCTCCCAACACCGGCGAGACCCTGGAAAACGTGGTGGTGGATGCAGCGACAGGGGTGCCGGACTACCTCCAGAACCCCGTGCGCAACATGCGGATGATCCTCTCCAGGCCGGGCCTCCTGAAGCGCAAAGGCGTGGATGGCCTGATCGGCGCCATCACCGGAGGGCGCCTGCAAAACTCAGTCCACGTTCCCATGGAAGATACGGACCGGGTATTCTGGCAAGCCGTCATGCGCCAGAACACCATCATTCCCCCGCTGCGCCGACTGGGGCTGACCCAGTTCGTCCGGGTCCTGATGTATGGAGAGGCTGTACAGATGGGGGCGGCTGTCGGGGCCATCGGAAGGCCCTACGTGGAATACTTCTCCGACCCGTTCATAATCGGGCTAGAGGACGACAACGCCAACATCATGCACGATATCCTGCATGAAATGGAAAAGGGGGGACAGCCCCAGCATTACTACGTGTTCAACACGGGCGGAGTGGGCGCAGACACCAACGACGAGGCCAAGGGAGCAAAGTACAAGAAGATCCCCAGGGAGCTTACCCTGATGCTGCAGGAGGCCCTGCTGAGGGATGCGGTACGCTTTGAGTACGACCCTGTCCTGCGGTCCGATATCGCCGTGGGCATCCAGAACGTCAAAGGGGAGATGGTTGTGGACCTCTCCCAGGAATGGCTGCCCCGCCTCATATACGGGGATGCAGAGTACGCCGAGCGCATACTGGAGCTTCGACGCCGCCGCTACTACGGCCGGGACGCCGAGGACAAGGCCGGTATACTGCGGTACACCAAGGTCGCCAACCACATAATGGACGTTGATGACATCCCTGCTCCATCCGACGAGCGCGAGCTTTCCTGGCTGTTCTCCTTCTACTGGGGGCTGGACCGGGCCTACAACTCGATCCCGGAGCTGGCGGACCACCTTGCCGAGGGACAGCAGCCGGAGCCTGGGCTGAATGCCCAACTGATCGGCTCATACCGGGAAGGAGTTTCCCGAGGAATGGCCCTGTCCGATGCAGGCAAGCAGGTGTTGCAGGGTCTTCATACAGCATAGCTGCAGGTCATCCTAACGCCCCGGGGAGGTGATTCATGGCAGAACCCATCAGCCTGGAACCCAAGCAGACAACGCTCATCGTTATCGACATGATCAACGCGATCGCCAAGGGGCAAGGGCCTCCCTACAACGTCCCGCCGAACCGTCAGTCCGTTATCGACAACTTTCAGCGCCTGATAACTCACTGCCGCCAGGTTGGAGCTCCCATCATCTACTGCACCAACGAGCGGCGTCCCGACGGGCTGGATGCTCCGAAGACCATCTCCGACGTTTCAGGGGGCGCCGGCGGAAACCCCATGGCTCCCGGTTCGGTCACCACCCAAGTGATCGATGAGCTTGCGCCACAGGATGGCGACTTCCTCCAGGTAAAAACGCGATTCAGCGCATTCTACGGCACCAACGTGGAGAGCATTCTCCGCTCCCTGGGTACGGAGACCATCCTCGTGGGCGGCATATCCACCCAGCGAAGCGTCGAAGGCACAGCCAGGGATGCAAAGAACCGGGACATGCAGTGCATCGTAGTCAGCGACTGCTGCACCGCCGGCGAGCAGGATGTGCACCAGATGACCATCGACCATGTGCTGCCCCTCCTGGTGCGCGTGAGGAACACCGACGAGGTCATCCAAGGCCTGAAATAGCAGACCCATCTCTCTGCAAGGCAATATTTTGGACAGGAGCGGGCCATGAGCGAACGGTTCTCGGGAGTGCACTGGATGCTGGCTACCCCCTTCGATGAGGACGAGGATGTGGACGCTCCTTCCATCGTCCGATTGATGGACAAGGCCGAAGGCTCAGGATGCAGCGGCGTGGTCTGCCTGGGCGTCACCGGTGAGGCTGCGCTCATGACCGATGCCGAGAGACGCCTGGTTGCCTCCCAGGTGATTGAGCACTCCAACGGGATGCCGGTAACCGTGGGGACCACGGCAGCCAGCACCAAGGCGTGCATCACCTACAGCAGGGAAGCTGAGGATCTGGGAGCCGCGGCAGTGATGGTAGCCGCCCCACCCATGGCAAAGTCCAACGTGGATGTGCTCTTCACCCACTTCCAGAGGGTGGCCGAGTCGGTCAGCATACCGGTGGTGATGCAGGACTATCCCCAAGCTTCGGGCGTCCAGATGCCCGTCAGCTTCATCACAAAGGTTGCGGAGAGCATTCCCAACGTGCAGTACCTGAAGCTGGAGGACCCGCCGACACCCAGCAAAATCACCGCAATAAGGAAGCTGATCGAGGACAGGCTCACCATATTCGGCGGCCTGGGAGGGGTCTTCTTGCTGGACGAGCTCTCAAGGGGTTCCGTCGGGGCTATGACCGGTTTTGCCTACCCGGAGGTGCTGGTAGAGATATGCACCAACATGCGGGAGGGCGGACGGGCTGCGGCAGAGCCCGTATTCAACCGCCACCTGCCGCTGCTGCTGTTCGAGTACCAGGAAGGCATCGGCTTGGGCATCCGCAAGCACGGCCTGCACCACCGGGGACTCATCAACTGCCCAAGGGTGCGCTATCCGGGGTCCGAACCGACGGAGGAGATACGCCAAGAGTTCCTGGATCTCATCCGCGACCTCGACTACGACTAGAGGGCAATACCCCACCAAACCCTTCTAAAAAGGGGGACCGTCATGCAAAGCCCTCCTCTTTACGGCTCGCTGCGGTCCCACCCTTCGAGCACCCAGTAACCCTCCCTTGGCAGCTCTACCTTCACCTCCAAGCCTTGGGCCCGCTTTAGCCTCTGGATGTTGAACAGGTGGGTGAGCTTCTCGAACCACATGTGGCGGAAGGTGTACTCCAGGGTTATCAGCGCCCGTTCCGGGTTGTCGGGGTCTATCCTGCGTCCGGTCGGATGGGCCTCAGCCATCAACCTGGCTTGGGTATCGTTGTTCCAGGGCAGCTCCACTGCCCTCATGGAAGCAAGGGTCCGCCTCGCCAGGATGCTCTGGCACATGTCCATGCTGTCTTTCAGCTTACTTAGCACCGATTCCATGGTGGGGTATCTGGCCTCGTCCAGCCATCTTCCTTCGGAAGCTACGATCTCGTCGGTGCCCTCGGGCAGCTCCAGCCCAGCGGCCAGGTCCTGGTCAGCCCAGCGTCGCAGGAGCCACCGGAAGCCCATGGAGGCTACGTGGCTGACGTTTCGCCGGATGCTCCACTCACTCCATGCCCAGCGATCGGACGTATAGTCAAACTGGGCATCGGTGAGCCCTGCCACCTCGGCGCAGACCATTTCGAGGTACCTACCGTACTGGGGGAACAATACCGTCCCCGGCGTGTCATCCGCAATCGGCTGGGTCATAGCAGACCTCCCTGGCATCGTATTGGGCCGGAAGCTTGGCATCCGATAATCGCCCTCTAGTGGATCGCTCCGGCGGGGGCCGCAGCCCTTTCGTTGACCAACCGTCCCTCGGCGAATCTCTCGACGGAAAAGGGCGCTATCTGGTCGGGCATCTTGCCGGTGGCTATAAGCTCCGCCATGCGCTTGCCGGCTACGGGAGCTGCTTTGAAGCCCCAGGTGCCCCAGCCGCAGGTGATCAGGAATCCCTTCACTCCCGGGACAGCACCCATGATGGGCGAGTAGTCCGGTGTCATGTCGCAGAGGCCCGTCCATTGCCGGAGAATATTCACGTCCCTGAGGCACGGGAATAGGCCCAAGGCATGCTTCGCCAGCTCTTCGGCGGCCGGCAAGGTCGATCCCTGGCTGTAAGTCGGATATGGGTCCACACCCCCTCCTATGACCACTTCCCCTCGGTCCGTCTGGTACACATAGACATGGAGGTTGGCGGATGAAACGGACACATCCAGGAAGGGCTTCAGAGGCTCCGTAACGAAGGCCTGGAGGGGATGGGTGGTGATGGGCAGCAGGACATCCACCATTGCCGCTACCGTCGAGCACCAGCCGGCGGTGGCGTTCACAACTATGCCCGCCTTTATGTCCCCATGATCGGTGCGCACGCCCGTTACCTGGTCGCCGCTGCGCTCGATGCCCAGCACCTCGGTGTGGGTGTGAATCTCCACTCCCCCTTGATCGACAGCCCGGGCAAGACCCCACACAACGGCATCGTGGCGAATAACCCCCGACGGCGGATGATGCATGGCAGCCACGATGGGGAGGTCCTTGCCCTCCCGGAGGTCGATGGCCGGAGCCAGTTTCTTGATCTCTGCGGGGCCTATCAGGGTGCTGTCCACCCCCAGGGCCCGGTTGAACTCGGTGCGCATCCTCAGACCGAACACCGCCGATTCCGTATGGCCCAGGTCAAGGCGGCCCATCTGGTTGAACAGCAGGTTGAACCCCAAATCCTGGGACAGGGTCTCGTACAACTTCAGGCTCTCGGCGAAGAATGGTATACCCTGGGGGGTCAGGTAGTTGGCGCGGAGGATGGCGGTGGTGCGCCCGCTTCCTCCGCCTCCCAGGTATCCCCGGTCAAGAAGGGCAACGTTGGTAATCCCCTGCTTGGCCAGGTAATAGGCGGTGGACAGACCATGCACCCCTGCGCCGATGATGAGCACATCATAGCTGTTCTTCAGCGAGTGCTTACGCCACATCTTCCGCTTGCTGAGCAGCTGCATCAAGGCAGGACCCCTCCAACCAGCCTCCGTCGGGCTGCCACCCCCACCAGCGCGATACCAAACTCATCCCCTGCTTCGCACAGCACCTCCCATACATAGGCGCCGTATTCCCTTCCCACGTACAGGTTGTAACCGGGCCCATGCCCCTGGTCCCAGCGAACAAGCACGCCGTAAACCTCGGCCACCTGGCCCTGGATGCACGACAGGTCGTTCATCACATCCGGATGCAGGTCCAAATCCGTCACCTTGCATAGCAGGTCGGGTGACTTGGGACCGGCTATGTTGATGGCCGCATAGGCAGATGTCACGTCCAACGCTATGGTTTGGTCGTCACTTCTTGTCGACAGCTCGGCCGCTAGCGCTTCAGCCAAGCCATCCCGGTGCTCCGGGGGGCAGGTCACGAAAAGCTCCTCGGGCGCCAGGCAGCACACCAACGCCGGGTGTGCTGCTCCATCGGCAGCCTTCAGGGAACCGGACTGTGCCTCGCCGGTCTGCATCCCAGCATTCTCCCCAAGGAGCTTTCGAGCCAAATCCTCCGCACCAGGACCCTGCATCAGGAGCTTGCCGGTGGGGCTGATGTCGCATACGCCGACGCCGCCCCTCACAGCCTCGATCTCTTCTTCGACGGATATGTAGACCGAGGGACGCAGCCAGCCTCCAATGTTCTCCATGGTTGCACCCAACTTGATGTGCTCATGGTGCATGGCGGTGAGCTTCAAGGTCTCCCGGCCTCCATTGGCGGCGTCTTGTTGCTGCGACACTTGGGCCTACTCCCTCAACCGGACGCCTTCAGGATCGTAGAAAGCTTCATGCACAACCTTGGCCGGGCAGGGCTTGCCCCGTACCTGGATGAATATGCGGGACCCCTCCACGGACAGGTCCGCCGGCACCCACGCCAAGCCGAAGCCCTTTGCCGTGGAGGGGTCTGCCCGGGAGCTGGTGACCCTTCCCACGGGGTTGCCCCCTTGCATCACGGGCACGCCGTCCTCAGGCACCACGGCCTCTTCCATCACAAACCCCACCAGCTTTTCACGGAGACCCCGCTCCTTGACGACTTCCAAGGCGTGTTTGCCTATGAAGTCCTCCTTGTCCAAACGCACCACCCAGGGGAGGTCGCCCTCCAGGGGATTGGAGACCATATCGGTGTCCTGGCCCAGGATGATGTGCTTCTTGGCCAGCCTGAGCACACGCTGGGCCTCCACCCCAAAGGGAGCTATCCCGTACTCCCGGCCCGCTTCCATCAGGGCATCCCAAATATGCTCGCTGTACTCTGGCGGAAAGTGCATCTCCCATCCTGCCTCCCCCACGAAGCCGATTCTCAGGAAGAGGCACTGCACACCCGCCACCTCTCCCTCGGCACTCCTCATGTAACGGAAGGCATCGGGAGAAAGGTCCACGTCGGTCAGCTTGGACAATGTATCCCGCGCCTTCGGACCGGCGACGTTGATGGCCCCATAGCCCGAAGTGACGTTGTTTACGTGTACCCGTCCCCCCGTACCGGCGTTCCACCATTTCAGCCACTCTTCCATAAGGTCCACGTTCGCCGTAGTGGTGGTGATGAAGTAATGGTGTTCCGCCAGCCGGGTTATGGTGCCGTCGTCTATGATGGTGCCATTGTCCGAGCACAAGAGGCTGTACCGGATACGGCCCGCGGGCAGGTTGGAGAACCTGTGGGTATAGACCCTGTCCAGCAGGGCAGGGGCGTCGACACCCCGCACATCGATCTTGCCAAGGGTGCTCACGTCGATGATTCCGACCCGCTCCCTCACCGCCGCCACCTCAACCGGGACAGGGCCGTAGGAGTGGGGTCTCTTCCACGGCCCCACGTCGGCCATCGTTGCCCCAAGCTCGATATGCTTCTCGTGGAGGGCGGTGCGCTTGACGGGCATATGCAGAGGGCCCGCCAAGGTGCCGAGGGTCAAGGGTCGCAGGGGCGGCCTTGACGTGGTCGAGCCTGTGTCGTCCATGGTCCGCCCAGTGTAGCGGGAGCAAAGCTCGATGGACGGCCTCAGGCACATCTTACCCTGGCACGGACCCATGGAGAGGGTGCTGTAACGCTTGAGGGTCTGCATATCGTCAAAACCCTCGTCGATGGCCTGATAAAGGTCCTTGGTGGTCACATCTTCACAAAGGCAGACGAAGCTCTTCTTGACACCCTTTGAGGAATCAACGAAAAGGGGCAATGGGTCAAGACCTCTCCGGTACCCTTGTTCCTTCTCCTTGATGGTTTCCCGGAGAGCTTCGAGGTCGGCGCCGGTGGGCCTGTCCAAGCCTATGGACGCTTCGCATCCGGCAGCCCGGCCCTGCATCAGGGATAGTGCCAGGTCGTGGATGCCTGTGACGTCACCGGCTACCAGGATGCCCGAGGGCATATCCGCCGGCACTATCTCATGGAGGTCCGCGTCATAGGTGAGCTTGGCTGGAGTCTGGGCCAGCAGTCCTGCGTTGGGGTCCTGTCCCCCTGCCATCACGATGAGATCGCATGCGTACTTTCGAGTTACCCCACTGCTCTTATCGAGGACCAGTGCGCCCTTGACGGCACGGTTCCCCAAGGCGCCGGCAATAACGTGATTGGGAAGGACTGGGATGCCACGGGCAGCGCCATCGCCTTCGGGGGCCGTTCTTCCATCGACGATACCCAAGACCCGGACACCCGCCTGCTCAAGCTCTTTAGCCAGTTGGTGCCCCCGATGATCGAAGGCAACCACCAGTGCCCTGCCTTCCGGCGCCACGCCATACAGGTGAATCAGCCTGCCCACGGCGCTCCCTAAGTACACTCCCGGCAGGTCGTTTCCCGGAAACAGCAGGGGCACCTCGCGACTGCCGGTGGCAAGGACTATGCGCTTGCTGCGTATCTTGAAAAGGCGTTTTCCTTGGGACACTCCCAACAGCTTGCCGGGGTAGAGGCCGAACGCACCTGCCCCCGACAGCACCCTCACGTTGTCCATCCCCAGTACTTCTTCGGCCAGCTTGGCAGCCACCTCGTACCCCGCCAGACCCTCGTACTCCTCCAACTCAGGATGGGTCGCAATGTCCGTCAGGAGGTGCCCTCCCAGGGACCGGCCTTCGTCGATCAGGAGCACACGGCACCCGCCCTTGGCAGCCTCTCGGGCCGCCTCCAAGCCTGCGGGGCCGCCGCCAACCACCGATATGTCGGCATGGATGTTGTAGTGCTGATGTTCGTTGCCGATATCTTCTTCGGCGCCAATCTTGCCCAGCCCCGCTACCCGGCGGATCATCGGCCTAGCCATGTCCCAGATGAAGCGGGGGCGGACCATGCTCTTGTAGTAGAAGCCCACGGGCATCAGCCGGTCCAGCTTGTCGAACACCGATAGAGCATCATGCTCGACCGAAGGCCAGGCGTTTTGGGTCTGGATCTGCATCCCCGTCTGCACCGGAGTGGTGCAGGTGCGCACATTGGGAACCCCGTCCACGTTCATCAGGCAGTTGGCACAATCGCCGGTCATGCACATCAGTCCCCGGGGGCGATGGTACTTGAAGCTGCGGCTGAAGATGCGGACGCCGGATCCATACAGCGCGGACCCTATGGTATCGCCTTCCAGCGCCGAGACCGGCTTGCCATTGAAGATGAAGTGCATCGGGGATGATTGATCGACCATCTGAGAAGGATGGGGAGGCAGCCTGGTTGGGCTGGATGCTTGATCAGCCATCTGCTTATTTCCTAGCTGGCGCCATCGCTGGAAATGCGCTCGGCCCGGGCGTCGGGCCAGAAGGTGTCCAGGACTTCGTTGGAGCGGGAATCTCTTACCGCAAAGAACCACCGACGGCAGCCGAACTTGTGGTACCACCACTCCTGGCGCGGTCCTGAAGTGTTCTTCCTGAAGTAGTAGTAGCTTACCCACCGGTCATGGGCAGCATCCCGGTCCGGGCGCGGATTGGTCTCTCCGCCGAAACGGAAGTCCGCCACGCTGCGTTCGCCACAGTTGGGACACTTCAGAAGGAAGGACAAGCGGGCTCCTCACTTATGGGCTGGTCGATGATCTGATCGCTGCATTGGCCCAGGGCTGGCAAGGTGTGCATGGCCTATGGGGGTCTCCCCAGGTGGAACCCCGGGCCTTAAAAGAGGGTAAGGTATCGCTCCACCTCCCAGGTCGTAACCTGGCGGTGATAATCCTTCCACTCCTGGCGCTTCAGCTGGACGAAGTCGGGCGCCATTGCGCCCAGAGAATCCAGCACCAAGCTATCGGCTTCCAGCTCATCCAGGGCTTCGTTCAGGCTCTGGGGGAACAGCCTGATCCCCCGCCGTTGAATCTCCTCCAGGCCCAGGTCGTACAGGTTGCCAAGATTGGGTTCTCCCGGCTCCAGCTCCCGGGCAATGCCATCCAGCCCCGCCCTTACGTAGGCCGCCATGGCCAGGTAGGGGTTGCACCCCGCGGAGATGGTCCGGTCTTCAAGGTGGCCCGGCCCTGCGGTGCGTATCATCTGGGTCCGGTTGTTGTCGCCGTAGGACACGAAGGCGGGGGTCCAGATATAGCCCGATGCCGAACCCCGCAGGGATGCCGCCCCAACCTGGAGGCGCTTATAGCAGTTGACCGTCGGAGAGGTTATGGCGCACAGCGCGGGGGCATGGGCCATAATCCCGCCTATGAAGTGGTAGGCGAGCCGGGACAGGCCCAGCCCCCTGGAGTCCCCTTCGTCCAGGAATACGTTACTTCCGGAGGAGGCGTCGGCCAGATGGTAGTGTATGTGTGCCCCGCTCCCCGTGCGGTCGGTGAAGGGTTTGGGCATGTGGGTGGCGATTGCGCCGTGCTTCTGGGCCACCTGGCTGGTCATCATCTTGAAGAAGGTGTACCTGTCGGCGGTGGTCAGGGCATCGGAGTAGGTGAAGTTGATCTCGTACTGACCGTTGGCATCTTCATGGTCCGACTGGTAGCTGCCCCAGCCGAGGGCGTTCAGGCCATCCATCATCTCCTTGAGGTAGCCTATGGCCCCTGAGATGCCCTTATAGTCGTAGCAAGCCTTATCCAGGCTGTCCAGATTGTTGGGGTCCCATATCTCGATGGAATTATCGAACTGGCGTGAGACCAGGAAGTGCTCCGGCTCCAGACCCACGTTGAAGACGTAGCCCTCCTCCTTTGCCTTTGCCAGGGCCTGCTTCAGGTGAGTCCTGGGGCAGTGGTGGTAGGGAGTGTCATCGACGTACAGGTCGCTGGCAAAGCGGGCGGTGTCATCGCTCCAGGGAAGGGGCGTGTATGTGTCCAGGTCGATGCGGGCCAGCATCTCGTGGGAGTGGGGACCCTGCCCCATTCCCCACAGGGCGCCGCCCGCGAACCCGGCCCCCGTATCTATGACATCATCAAAGGAGCTGACGGGCACCATCTTGACCTTTGGCGACCCGTGCATATCGATGAACTGGGTCAGGATGTACCTGATGCCGTCCTGCTGCATCTGTCTTCTTAACGCTTCTCGATCCGCCATCCTTGTAGCACCTTCCATCGGGATATGGCTCCGGGGATGGGTTACCCGCCGAACACCTTGTTTGTGCCGGCGAGGGGTATCTGCGCCATTGCCGAAGCTTCTATGGTGAGGGCCGCCATATCCTCGGGCTCGAGGCTGTGCACATCTCCCTTGCCCAGGGAGCGGGTCAGCAGGGCCAGCTCCATGGTCATGGAGTTAAGGAAGTTGGCCACCCTCTCCGCCCCTTCATCGGGGTCCAGCCGGGCCTCCAGGGCCGGGTCCTGGGTGGCTATGCCCACAGGGCAAAGGCCAGTGTGGCAGTGGTTGCAGTAGCCGGCCTTTACTCCGATCTCCTCTTCGAAGTTGGTGCCGGGAATCTCCTTGTTGCAGTTCAGGGCGATGAGAGCCGCTGTGCCGATGGCCACGGCGTCGGCCCCCAAAGCCAGAGCCTTGGCGGCGTCGGCGCCGTTCCTTATTCCCCCCGACGCTACCAGCGAGACCTTGCCGTACAGTCCCAGCTCCCGCAAAGCTTCCCTGGCCTGCACGATGGCGGGGACCGTGGGGATGCCGCTATGGTCCAAAAGTATCTCGGCGGATGCCCCCGTCCCGGCGACCATGCTGTCTATGACGATGGTATCCGCGCCGGCCTTGGCCGCCAGCTTCACATCGTCGGCCACCCTACAGGCGCCCAGCTTCACGCTGATGGGCAGCCTTCCCTCGGTGGCCTCCCGTATCTGCTCGATCTTTATGCTGAGATCATCAGGCCCAAGCCAGTCGGGATGGCGAGTGGGACTCCGCTGGTCTATGCCCAAGGGCAGCTCACGCATCTCCGCTATGTTGTCGGCAACCTTGACTCCCATGAGCAGGCCGCCGGTGCCCGGCTTGGCCCCCTGGCCGACCACGATCTCCACAGCGTTGGCCCCCATGAGGTGGCGGGGATTAAAGCCGTAGCGGCTGGGCAGAACCTGGTAAATCAGCTTATTGGAAGCTTCCCTTTCATCCTGGAGCATTCCGCCATCGCCCGTGCAGGTGGCCGTGCCGACGAGAGAGGCCGCCTTGCCCAGGGCCACCTTGGCGTTGCGGGAGAGGGCGCCGTAGCTCATGCCCGACACATATATGGGAGTGTCGATGACCAACGGCTCCGTGGCATAGCGTGCCCCAAGGACCGTCTGGGTATTGCACTTCTCCTTGTAGCCCTCCAGGGGAAAGCGGGTGAGCCCCGTTGACAGGAACACCAGGTCGTCGAAGTGGGTGACTTTCTGAAAGGTGCTGAAGCCCCGTATCCTGTAGCGCCCAAGCTCAGCCTTGGCGTGGATATCCTCGATATACCATGGCGCCCATATATGGCTGCTGCCCAACACCATGTGGTTTGGCTCCTCCTAGACCGCGCGCTTCTCCAAGCGCTCCAGGGAATCGAAGTGGTACAGCTTCTTGGCGGACACGATCTTGGTATACTGCTTCCTATCGTTGATGCCGTGGCGCTCCATGGTCTCCCATATCTGGATAAGCTCGCTCTCGGCAGTTTCCTCGATCTTGGCGTCACTGCCCAGGGAGCCTATCTCACCGCCCACGTAGATGGTCCCCTCATACATGGAGTCGCCCACACCCTCGCCCACATCGCCGCCGATGATGATGGTCCCCCGCTGCATCATGAAACCCGTCATGAAGCCGGCGTTCCCCCCTATTACGAGGGTGCCCCCCTTCATGCCAATGCCTGCCCTGGCCCCGGCGTTGCCTCCCACGAACACTTCGCCTCCCCGCATGGAAGAAGCCAGGGATGCCCCGGCGTTCCTGGTCAGCACCACCTTGCCGCTCATCAGGTTCTCTCCCAGCGCCCATCCGGCGTTGCCGTTGATGGTCACATCGGGGCCGTCCATGAGGCTGGCGGCGTAATATCCTACGCTACCCTTTATGGTGATGCTGCAGGAGTCCAACAGTCCCACGGCGATGTTATGCCTGGCTTGGGGGTTGAGGATTCGTATGGCTTCTGTGCCTTGTGCCGCCAGCTCTCGCAGTCGCCGGTTCAGCTCGGTTGTGGTCAGGACGGAGGCGTCTAGATCAACCAAGTCTTGACGTCACCTTCCTGGGGTTCGACGCGGTCGATCTCCTCAGGGAAAATCCTTCTCAACGCCACTTCCTCGGAAGCTACGGCAACCACATCGTCCGTTTCCGTTGCGACCATGGGCTTGGCGGACCAGCGGTCCTTTGCGTAGCCCACGCCAGCCTCGGTGGAGGCCACGAAGGTGAAGGTCCCGTCCAGATCATCCACCGCCGAGTGGAGGGCATCGTCCAGCTTCATACCCTTGTACATCTTGTCCGCCAGATAAACGGCTATCAGCTCCGAATCGTTCTCCGTCTGGAAGGTGTAGCCTTCGTCTTCATACTTCCGGGTCAGCTTGTGGTAGTTGGTCAGCTGGCCGTTGTGGACCACGGACACATCAGGGAAGGGATAAGCCCAGAAGGGATGGGAGTGGTTGATGTCCACCCGGCTCTCCGTCGCCATGCGGACGTGCCCGATGCCATGGGTGCCCATAATAGAGGCGACCCTGTGCTTGTCGTCCATGTCCGAGGCTGTGCCTACGTCCTTGATGACCTCGGAGTTCCTGCCGATGCTGTGAAGGTGAACACCCCGGAGCTTCAGGATGGACGCCGCCAGAGGCCCCAGATCACCGCCATACCTGATCTCGATACGCAGGTAGGTGTCGGTTATGGCACGGGAGACCACCGAGCCTCCACGCTCCGAGACCATGCCCTCCACCCGGCCCAGCTGGGTCTCGGCGTCAGAATCGCCGTCGCACCACAGCCTGAGGATGTAGTCGGCGGGAAACTCTTCGCCGCAGATTGTGACGCCGCTGGAATCGATGCCACGATGGGCCAGCGAGTCCAGCATATCCACCAGCTCCCGTCCCACGGGAGCCAGCCCCTCGGAGCTGGCCCTCTTATGCACAATTGCGCTGATGCCACACATGCGGAATCGCCATCCTCACCCAAATTGACTTCCCGAATATATCACGGGGCCAGAAACACAGCAAGGGAAAGGACTTCGCCGCATGGAAGTGCAAGACCCCCTCAATAACTCTAACTTAGCTGAACCCTGCTTAGGCGGATAGGCGTTCGCCAGGGCGGCATTCATGCGAGATCGCAGGTGAATTTTCTTCTGAGAGTTGTGTCAAGGACCAAATCCGCAGTTGTCGAATGCGATGACGTTGGTGACCCCATTGAGGTAACCGTACGCTCTTGTATGCTCATCTTTATTGAGCGACAAAGCAGAATTTATGCTCGGAAACTTGCACTCGACATATAGGTCAGACGCAAGAATCCGCTCCTCTATATGGAACTGTAACTTGGAGTCCTCAATTCTTGTAATGTTCCCATGAAATGCCATAAGCGGGCGTCCATCGACTCGTACTTCCATCCTAGTTGGGTTAAGTTCCTTGTCTGCCTGCAACTGTCCATATAGGACTTCTACTGGCACGCTTGGCGGTAACGCCAGTGGTTTATTGTCACTCTTGCAAGCCATGAGCAGGAGAACTACAGCCATTAAAGAGGCAATGAATGAGAGCTTGAACACGTAACTTCTCTGCCACTCCTTTGGGGGATTGTAACGGTTTTTGAGACTGTCGCGTCGCAGCTCACAACGTGGCGTCACCGCTAGCTGGAGGGCAGTTTGTCGCGCTGGAGGTCCGCCATACGGCCCACAATCTCCGTCGTGCGGACGCTGACGGTGCAGACCCGCTGGAGGAGGTCGATGACCCGCTCCTTGTAGTCGGCGAACTTGTAGGTGTTGAACTTCTCGGCGATGGTGGGGTCCCGGGGCTTGCGCTCTTTGTACTGGTCCAGCACCCACTCCAGGGCCGAGCGGTTGCCCAAGCGGTAGTCCCAAGCCCCGATCGGCACTCCTGTGAGGGAGGTCTTGTCGTCAAGGATGATGGCGCCCCGTTCCTTGTCCGGCCTCAGGATGACCCGTGTCGGCGTGCCGCCCTGGTCCACCCTATGCAAACCGTAGGGTTCGACGGACTCGAAGCCGATGTGCAAATCCAGCAGCTCCTGCCCCACGCCGGCCCAAAGCCGGAAATCGTCGTAGAAGGGCAAGCGGGGGAAGTCCCTTAGCAGGTCGATGGCGTACTTCTTCCGGTAAGCCGGGTCGTGGAGCACAGCGTAGGTGTAGGCAAAGATGTCTTCGGCTGTGATGGAATCGTCGCCGTAATGCTCCCGAAACTGACTCAGCCCCCATTCGGTGATGTTGCTGGCCCGTTGGCCCTCCGCTGTGTAGCGGTGTAAGGGTAGGCACTGCGTGTCGCCCGTTAGGTGCAGATTTGCTACCTTATCCGTAGCCAATGCAAAGAATGCGTTGGCGCTTACACTAAAACAAATCAGGCTGTTTTCGAGTCCGCGGCCAAAAGGGAAAATCTGAGGTATTTGGTAGGTCCTGTGGGCGAGTATCGGTGCATAGTAGCAAGCCATTGCAGTAAACGGGCGATACAAGCTGGAAACAATATTCTCCGACACAAAGACGACAGAACTTCCTCTTAAGAGGTGTTGCTCAAGTTCGGTAGTCCACTTTATGGTTCTATTCACCCATTGACTGATAGTAGTTCTGTCAGGGTTTTCGTCTTCCAGTCTCTTTAGTTCGCCTTGGTAAGTGTCAACGAAGTAACTAACCCGATTTGCCAAGTCTCCGCGGTCAAGAGCATACAGCCACTCATCGCGATTTGTACTAATGCCCATGGAATACAGTCCAAACACGGCATCTTGTTCAGCAGCCGTCTTGGCAAGTTTGGTTTCCCGGTTGGCAACGGGCATGAGCATCTCAAAGTCTGTGTCTGACTGGTTGAGCCAGTTGTGTCTGGCGTCGGGGGAGACTTCCTCCAACGCAATGCTATCAAGACTGGAGCCTTTCAAGTATGCAAGGTTCTCGGATGCCAACTCAGTGTCTTCTCGGCGAGCATAACGTATGGCGCACTCGCCCAACCGGGCATGTTCCCTGACGAAGAAACCTATAGCGACACCCGTCTGTATGCCAAACACGTTGTGGGTGGTGCCGGCAATTTTGGGATTGCGGCGCACGTCGGAACCCAGGTCCAGGATGTAGATATGGGTAAACTCTTGGCTCGCAATCTTGCGAAAGCCATCATCCTGCCGTGTGTCCAAATATGCCCGATTGGTGACGAATCCTATAATTCCATTGTCGTCCAGTCGATCGCTAGCCCACCGGATAAAGCGCTTGTACATATCGTACTGGTGAGTGCGTTGGGCCGTCCCTTCTTTGACGTAAGTATCGCGGATGCGCTTGTCTATCTCCGGGTATTTGCGATTGGGATTGAGTTCGTACCAGTTGCTCTGGCTGTCATTGTAAGGAGGGTTGCCGATGATGACGCTGATGGGCTTTTCGTTCTGCTCCTGCACCCGAATCCAGTTTTCCGCTGAAAGCCCGCCGAGGTTGACTTCATCATCGCCTTGGAAAGTCCCGTCGGTTGCCGCCCGCTCCTGCCAGTCCAAGTTGTCCAGGGTGTCCACAAAGCAAAGGTTGGAGAACTCCAGGTACTTGCCCGTCTTCTCCTTGTAGCTGTATTCAATGTTCAGGTTGGCAATGTAGTAGGGGAGTATGGCCACCTCGTTGGCGTGGATCTCGTTCCTGTACTTGTACTCCAGACGCTCTGTAGGCAAATAGTCGATTAGGCTGGTGACGAAGGTGCCTGTGCCCGTTGCCGGGTCGAGTATCTGCACGTTGTCGTCGGCCAAAGAGCGCCCGAAGTGTTTCTGCAGCAAGTGATCGGCCCCACGGATGATGAAGTCCACCACCTCGTTGGGAGTGTACACCACCCCCAGCCGGTCGGCAGCGGCCGGGTTGTATGCCTTGTAGAAATCCTCGTAGATGGCCTTGAGGAACTGCTGCTTCTCGGCATAGTCGGCAATATCGTCGGCGGCCCGCGCGATAGCCCCGTAATAAGTCTTCAGTTGGTCTGTGGCATCCCGTCGTACATCCCCGGTGAAGAACGTTTGGGCGAGGCTGTCCAGCTGCAGGGCGACGTTGTTCTCTCTATGGAACTGGGCCTCGGCGAACACCCGCAGGAAGATATCTTGGGTGAGGATATGCTGGAGAAGCATTTCCCGCACGTCGGCCTCGGACACCTCCGGGCCGATGCTGCGCCGGCACAGCTCCAGGAAATCTGCCACGGCGCTCCGGTAGCCGTCATTCCTCGCCTCAGCCTCGGCGACCACCGCCCGCAGGTTCTCCAGCACCGTTGGCAGGTCGGTCTTGAACTGCTGCCGGGCCTTCCGGAACTCCTCGATCTCCGGTAGCTCGTAGTCCAGGAATCGTCGGAGAAGGCGGTGGAGAGTGTCGGGCTGAGACATGTCAGCGCGCATGGCAACAGTGCCATGGCGCATCAGAACCGCGGTCTGGGAATCCTCGAATATGATGTTGTTCCTGGGGTAGCCGCGGTCTAGCTTTTTCTGGATCTCCGTGTCCAGGTCGTCGTGGGAGTCCTTAGCCTCCCAATAGCCCCGGGCCATGCGCAGGGAGTCCTTCACCGTGCCGTCGGGAACGATGCTCCCGACGGACAACTCAGGCACCAAGGCCAGCCGTTCACGGTGATCGCGGCAATAGGCATCCAGACAATTTTCGAAAGCACGCCTGATGTTAAGTTCGCTGTCCGAGCCTCCGAAGTCGATGAGGCGCTGCTTCTCTTCGTAGTAACGTTCTATGTGGGGGTATGTTGGCATTGGGAAGTCTTTACATCATCCGGGCGGGGTTGGTGTTTGGTGCCGAAGGTCGGAGTCGAACCGACACGGGGTTGCCCCCAACGGTTTTTGAGACCGTCGCGTCTACCATTCCGCCACTTCGGCATGGGGGAGTAAACGGACCAGTTGCCCTCCGCTATTTTACCATGCCACCCCCAAGGCCACGGGAAGGGTGACTCGTTCAGAGCGATGTCGGACAGAAGGTGAACTCGTCCGATTAGATACGAGACGTAAGGTTGCCTCCCCTCCTGGGAAGGGTTAGACTGGCGTGGCAGTCCGAATCTCTGTTATCTCTTTCTAGGAGCTTCTTCCATGTCCCAGGTGTCTTTCATCGCCGAGTCCCTCGCCAGCCTCCACAGCTCCATCGACGAGGCGACCAAGGGGCTTACCGGCGACCAGGCCCACTTCCGCGGCGGCAGCGACAGCAACCACATTGCTTTCGTGGCGTGGCACTACAGCCGCACCGTGGACAACATCGTCCGGTTCGTCCTGCAACGGAAGCCCACCCTCTGGATGGAGGGCAAGTGGGACGAACGCTTCGGGCTGGACTCCAAAGCCCAGGGCACCGGAATGACCCGGGAGGAGGCCTCAGCCCTGCACATCTCCGACCTGGCAGCATTCGGGGAGTACATGTCCCTGGTCTGGCAGGCGTCCAAGGAGTACATGGGCAGCATCACCGACGCCGACCTGGAGCAGCAGCTGACCATACGCCCTCTGGGGGAGATGACCTTGGGACATGTGCTGGGCACCGTCCTGCTGACCCACGGCTACACCCACCTGGGGGAGATTTACACCCTCAAGGGCATCCAGGGTCTGGCGGGCAGCCCTATCTAGGGGACCTTTCCTGTACTATATCGGAACAATGGCAGGACATGGCCTAGAGCTTGGCCTCCCAAGGCAAAATCAAGCCGCCCTGGATTCCGGCCTTCGCCGGAATGACGGTCGGGCTGGGGCATCCAGGGACTGGCGGGAAGCCCTATCTAGGGGACCTTTCCTGTACTATCGAAACAATGGCAGGATATGGCCTAGAGCTTGGCCTGCCAAGGCAAAATCAAGCCGGCCTGGATTCCGGCCTACGCCGGAATGACGGTCGGGCTGGGGCGTCCAGGGACTGGCGGGCAGCCCCATCTAGGGACGGGGCTCAAGGCGCACAGGAGCTGAGGTTTGACCAACAGGGATGTGGAAGCCGCCTACGCTTACCACAACGACACCAAGCACTCGCTGCTGAGCATTCACAGCGAACCCCACTACCTGGACTTCGACAACCAGCCCCTGCCCTTCAAGATATACACCGGCCTGGACCCCATCCCTCTGCCCAGGGAGATTGCATCCTCGGGCGTTGGCGCGCTGGCTGCCGTGGCCAGCGATGGCAGGTTCGAAGGCGAGGTGGTCCCGGGACTTCCCGTCCTCACCAGCCTGCTCCACCATGCCGCAGGCATAACCAAGAAGCGCTCCTTTCCGGGAGGGGAGATCCACTTCAGGGCAGCCGCCTGTACCGGGGCGCTGTACCACATAGAGCTTTACCTGGTGTGCGGCGACCTGCCCGGGCTGGAGGCCGGCGTTTACCACTTCGGGGTGCATGACTTTGCCCTGAGGAGGCTGCGCAAGGGCGACTACCGCGCCAACCTTGTCCAGGCCAGCGGAGGGCAGGAGGACGTTGCCCAGGCTCCCGCCGTGGTGGTGTGCACCAGCACCTACTGGCGCAACTCGTGGAAGTACCGCGCACGGGCCTACCGCCACTGCTTCTGGGACAACGGCACCATCCTGGCCAACCTGCTGGCTATATCGGCTGCCCACCGGCTCCCCGCCGGCATCGTCACCGGGTTCGTGGACTCCATGGTCAACGAGCTGCTGGACCTGGACACCGACAAAGAAGTGGCTATCTCCCTCGTGCCCCTGGGCCGGACCAGCGACATGCCCCAAGATGCGGCGCTGCCAACGCCCGGGCTGGACCTGGAGACCAGGCCCCTGTCCAGGACACAGGTCGATTACCCGGCGATACGGGAGGTGCACCTAGCATCTAGCTTTGCAGACCCCGATGAGGTGATAGGGTACCGGTCCGGGCCTGCGGGACTCCGGCCCACCCCCAGCGTTTCGGGGCGGGAGTTCCCCCTGACGCCTCCCTCCAGGACAGACGAGGCGGATACCGGCTTGGAGGCGGTTGTCCAGCGACGGGGGTCGTCCCGCCGCTTTGCCCAGCAGCCCATGACCCTGAAGCAGCTTTCCACCATCCTGCTCCAATCAACGAAGGGCATCCCCGCGGACTTCCTAGACCCCTCAGGGGGCAGCCTCTGCCGCCTCTATCTCATAGTCAACGATGTGCTGGGACTTCCCGCCGGCAGCTACTTCTTCAACCGGGAGTACTCCTCCCTGGAGATGCTGGAAGAGGGCGACTTCAGGAATGCGGGCGGCTACCTTGGCCTCCAGCAGGCGATCCCAGCCGACGCCAGCGTGGATGTGTTCTTCCTGACAGACCTGGAGCATGTTCTGGAACGCTACGGCAACCGGGGCTACAGGGCCGCCCAGCTGGAGGCGGGCATGGTCGGGGGGAAGATGTACCTGTCCGCCTATGCTCAGAGGCTGGGAGCCAGCGGACTCACCTTTTTCGACGACGATGTGACTAACTTCTTCTCTCCCCATGCAGAGGGTCTGGCGGTCATGTTCCTGGTGGCCCTCGGGGTGCCTGCCCGCAGGGGGTGAGGCCCCCTTCCGCCTGTCACAATCGGCTTGGTTGACAAGGGTTATGTTAGGTGCTAACGTCAAAATCAGCCCGCACCCCGCCATTCTCCCTGCTACGCATGAGCATTTGGGGATCGGGCGGGCTGGGGGAGAGCACTGGGCTTGATCCTTGATCATGGAATCAAGACTCGATAAGCGGTGTGGCTATGTCGGTTGATCAACAGGACGCTCGTTGGTCTCGGCTGCGCGACCTGTGCGATGGTGTGCTGGCCGATAAGGCGCTGATTCTCGCCAGCAATCGGGGGCCTGTTGAGCATCATGCCCTTCCCGACGGGCGGACGGAAGCCCGAAGGGGCAGCGGGGGCGTGGTAACGGCGCTGAACTCCCTGGCCCATATGCTGGAGTTCACGTGGGTGGCCAGCGCTGTTGGCGAGGGGGACCGAAGGGCCTCCGAGGGAAGCAGGGGCGCCCGCATCAAATCGCCCATCCCCGGGCACAAGATATACACCCGCTTCGTCGTCATCCCCCGCAAGGTGTACCACAAGTACTACAACATCTTCTGCAACCCCCTGCTCTGGTTCCTCCAGCACTACATGTGGAACTCGCCCTATAACCCTAACCTGGATGCCAACGTGCATGATGCTTGGGCCGAGGGGTACGTGGAGGTCAATCGCGCCTTCGCCGACGTGGTGGTGGAAGAGGCGTCCACCAGCTCGAAAACGCCGGTGATCATGGTGCATGACTATCACCTGTACCTGGCCCCCCACTACATCAGGGAGGCCCTGCCCAACGCCATCATCCACCACTTCACCCATATACCGTGGCCCAGCCCAAGGTACTGGCAGCTCCTCCCCTCATCCATTCTCAGGAGCATCTGCGAGTCTCTCTGCTCCTCGGACATAGTCGGGTTCCAGACCCCCCATGATGTCCGGAACTTCCTGGACAGCTGCGAAGAATTTCTGCCCGAATTCGAGATAGACCATGTGGGAAGGGCTGTCTTTGCCAACGGGCACAAGACCATGGTGAGGGCATACCCAATTTCCATAGATGCCGAAGAGATAGTAAGGATAGCAAGCTCGCCCCGGGCCCTGGACTACGAGCAGAAGCTGAAGCCCCTTTGCAACGAAAGCACCATGATCAGGGTGGATAGAGCGGAGCCCAGCAAGAACGTGGTGCGCGGGTTCAAAGCCTACGGGCTGCTCCTGGCCCGCTACCCGGAGCTCAGGGGACGGGTGAACTTCCTAGCCTTCCTGGTACCCTCCCGGACCCACATCCGCCAGTACCAGCGCTACATGGATGAGATAAAGCAGACCATTGCCGACATTAACGCCACCTACGGCACCGATGAATGGACGCCGATCTCCACTTTCTTGGAGAACAACTACACCCAGGCGATCGCCGGGATGAAGCTGTACGACGTTATGCTGGTCAACTCGGTCATCGACGGGATGAACCTGGTAGCCAAAGAGGGCCCCATCGTCAACGGCCGTGACGGTGTGCTCATCTTGTCGGAGACCACCGGGGCTTACAAGCAGCTCCACGGGGGGGCGCTGAATGTATCGCCTTCGGACATCGAAGGGACCATGCAGGCTATGTACCAAGCCCTGACAATGGACCCGGAAGAACGCAAGAGACGCTCTTCGGAGCTGGCCCAGACCATCGAGAGGGAAGACATCAGCAACTGGCTGTGCACCCAGCTCCAGGACATCGGGTCCCTCTCCTAGTCAACGTTGGCCGTCAGCCAGTCCAGGAACCAACCGACTTCCGAAACGCCGCCAATGATGTAGTCCGCCTCATCGGGAATCGCCCTTGGGGTCTCCTCGCCGACAACCCCGATCTTCAAGCCCCTGCAACGCCCCTCAGCTCCCAGGCGGTCCACCGCGCGGAAAGCATCCAGGTCGGTCACATCGTCCCCCATATAGACCACAGCCTGAAGGTTGCGCTCCGCGGCCAGCGTCAGGACGGCGGTCCCCTTGGTGAGGTCCACGGGGGGGAGTATGTTGATCACCATCTTGCCGGGCACCATCTTGAAAGACCTTCCGCCCATCCGCTCGATACCCGCTTGGACCTGCCTGCCAGCCTCTTTTGGGTCCGCGGCATTGCGATAGTGGATGGCGAAGGAGACGCCCTTGTCTTCGAAGGAGACCCCCGGGATGGGCAGGGCGGGCTGCAAAGCCAGCCGCAGCTCTTCTATCGCCTGTAGATGGGACTGCACCTCGGGCGGGACGGAGATCTTCCCCCTCTCCCACCACTCCAAGCCATGACTGCCAACGTACAACAGGTCATCGATGGCCAGAATGCGGCGGGCTTGCTCGATTGAACGTCCCGTAATGACAGCTACCAGGGCCAGCTTCCTGCATAGCTGGGCGAGGGAGTCCTTTATTTCGGGAGACACCACCGAGTCCTCGGGGTTGGGGACCAGCTCAGAGAGGGTCCCGTCCAGGTCCAGGAGCAGTCCGAACCCCCTGCCGTCCAGCAACGAGGACACCTGTTCCAAGTGGTCTGCAATGCGTTCCGCCGAGATGTTTCCCTACCTGTTCGTGATGAATCCGGAGAGCGCCGTTACGCTTCCCCCCAATTTTACACCTGTGGTAGAATGGGCAGACAAGCTGATGTGGGGAGAAGGTAGTAGATGGAAGAGCTGTTCCAGCTAGGACACGAAAGCTCTGAACCCGCAGACATCAACCTTTGCATATTCCTGCATCTTAAGGAGTTCCTGGTAATAGACCGCCGGGACCCGGGAACCTCCGTATTTCACCTCGATTCGACGACAATCTTCGACGAAGGCTTCATCTGCAAGGTGGAAGAGGGGTTTGCCAGCATCCTCAGGGAACCCTGCGAGCACCCTTTCGTGCAGTTCATGGATTTGCCCCTGCGTCTGGAGGAGCACTTCCGGGAGATGGCCATTGCCAAGATACTGGAGCATCTGGACAGGGGCCTTGCCGTCGATGGGCCTCCGAACATCGCAGTCTACGTCATCGGGGGACCATCGGGAGACATGGGTCCCCAGGACGTCACCTTGGCGTGTCGCTCCCTCCTGGGGGAGCAGAGCAGCTCTGCGGTGGAAGAAGAGCTTAGCGGCCTGCTGGCCCGGCTCATGAAGCAAGAGCACAGGGTCATTCGCAGCCTGAACCGCCAAGAGCTCCAGGAGATGCTGGGCGACCAGTCTCCCAACTTCTTCACCCTCTGGGAGAGACGGAACTAGTCTCGCGCCCGGCGGCAGACCTATAGAATAAACCGGACCACTGCCGTCATGTCGTCCTCTTTGAAGCCTCCGTAGCTATCGTCCCTGCCTTTCCTCATCTGTCGTTTTTCCGCAATCTTCGCCCGGATGCCCTCCACAGCCTCAGTGGGCGATCTACTCTCCTCCAGCACCGCGCACACCTCGGCCTCTGACAGGTTCTTGACCAGCCCATCGGTGGCCGTCACGACCTTGTCCCCTTGATGCAAATCCAGGGTTCTTGAAGCGTACTCCCATTCCCCCTTGAGTCCTATGGCTCCCCCTGTCAGCGCGTTCGGCAGCTCTTCGGTTTCCAGCGGGGGTGTGAGGGTGGCGATGGCGCCATCCCTGGCCAGGAAGACGACGCTGTCGCCGACGCTCAGGATGCTGGCGCGCTCCTGCCGGTAGAGCGCCAGGGCGACGGTCGTCAGCAGCTTTCTTCCCCGGCCCGACCGGAAAAGCACTTCATTAGCCTGCTGCAAAAGGGCGGACGCATCGTCCAAGCTTCCAATAGCCCCTCTCGCCAGCAGGTCTTTCGTGAAGCCGCTGGCGTACGCCCCTTCGCAATGGGTCACCCCGTCGAAGACGCAGTCCATTGCCGTACCGGGTCCCAGGTCCCGCACAAGGTACGCATCTTCCCCGTGGCAGGTGTTGTCCTGGAAGATATCTACCCTGCTGCTGATAGTCATAGACTGCCCCTCGGGAGAAGGCTGACGTCCGCGCGGCCCCTCACTTAGCGACACCCCCATCGAACAAGAAGCGCTCCCAATAGGGCGCATCCAGGAGCTTCCTGGCCCTCCTCCAAACATCCAGGGCCGGATTACCTTCATCATGCAGATTGTCCCGTCTGACCGAAGCATCCAGGCAAAGCTGCAAGTCCTTCCTGAACTCACCCAAGGAAGGATATAGTCTCCATCTGACCTTCTGCAGGGTTTCAACGGCCGCTTCGCTCAGGCCCCTGTCCTCTGCGCGGAGGAAGGAATCGATCATCCCATCCACCTGCTGGCCGAAATCGGGGGAAGCCCTCATGCCGTAGGGACCGCCATAGCCCTCCACATCTGAAGGCGGAAGCGACGGGCGCAGGTAAAAGCGAAATATTTCGGCAAAGAAGTTATGGATGTCCTGGGCCTGCCCCTGGGAGCTAACCTGGCCCTGGGAAGCCGGACCGTAGGTGGGCACTGTGCCCACATCTATCACGGAAATGCTGCCGTCGGCCGGGTCGTAGTAGATGTTCTGGGGCCGCATATCCAGGAGAAGATGACCCGACGCACGGAAGGCTTCCTGGACATCGAGGAGCTGCATCTGCACCGCGCCTTCACTGCCCTCCATCTCATGGAGTGCGGGATGCAGTGCGAACAGGTTCTGCCCCAGCCCGATGGGGACCCCCTTGAATTTGTCCCCGATGTCGCCGACCAGCGGGATGCCCCTAGCCCTTTCGAACACCAGCGCCCTGTACTCAGCGTCCGTCTCATCCCCAAAGTAGCTGCCGTGGCTGCTGACATCGGTATATCCCAGCATCCTGCACACCCTGGGGGCCGCGTTGGCGACGGATGTGTGGATTTCGATCAGCGCGTCGGAAAGCAGGTCGATGCTGCTGTGCATTCCCCGGACGATGTAGTCGGGCCTGGGGCGCTTGACAACCACCTGCTGTCCCGTATCCATGTCGGAGGCGGCATGCACTTCGTAGTCCGACCCCGAACCCAGGAACCCTTCCAGGCGGAACCTGTCCAGGGATAACCTCTCCATAGCCGCCGCCTTGTCGAACTTGTGGGCCGGTCCTAGGACAGGGGGGCCAGTGCCCGCAGGGTGCGCAGTACTGTCCCGGCGCTGCACCCGTGGGGGCAGCCTATGACGGGAGCCGTGGCGCCATTCTCCCTGTACCTAGCCAGCTTCTCCCTGCACTCATCCTCGTCGCCCATGATGGTGATGTTGTCGAGCATATCCTGGGAGACCATGGAGGCTGCCCCGCTCCTGTCCCCGGAGGCCCAAGCTTGGCGGATAAGGGACGCCTCTTCCCCATAGCCGTACCTGGCGAACAGGTCGTAATAGTAGGTCCCCATCCCGCCCACGTAGTAGGCGATGTGGTCGCTGAGCAGCCTGCGGGCTTCTGTCTCTTCCTCGTCGTTGTGGGAGACGTAGCAGAGAATGTTGGGGGCAACAGCAATGCCCGAGGGGTCCCGCAGGGATTCCAGCGCTCCTTGCTGAACGGTCCAGAGCATGTCCGGCAGATGGCCTACGTGGGGCCATGTGGGAAGCCATCCATCGGCCAGCTCTCCCGTCAGGGCCAGATTGCGTGGGCCCAGGGCAGCTACGTAAATGGGGATATTCTGCTGGACGGGCGAGAAGGGCAGGCGGAAGCGGGCTAAGTTAAACATCTCGCCATGGAAGTCCACCCGCTGGCCGCTGAGTATGAGGCGGATGATGTTGATGTACTCCCGGGTGCGCTCCAGGGGCTTCCTGTATTCAACGCCATGCCAGTCCTCGACAACGATGCGCCCGCTGGTGCCCAGTCCAAGGGTAGCGCGTCCCCCCGAGATAACGTCAAGGGACGCGATACTCTGGGCTGTCATGGCGGGGCTGCGGCTGAAAACGGTGGCGATGCCCGTGCCAAGCCGGATTCGGCGCGTGTGGCAGGCTACCATCGTTAGCGTGGTGAACACATCCCAGCCCCAGGACTCTCCAACCCACATGGTGTCGTAGCCCAGTTCATCTGCGAGCTTGGCTACGGCGATGACCTCATCGATCTGGGAATCCCGACGGCTTCCGATGTGGAAACCGGTGGCTGACTGCTGCACTGGAATAGACCTCTGCATTACGAATGAAGGGGCACGGGTTGCGACGCCCCTATTCTAGGTTGGGGCAACCCTTTGTCAAGAACACTGCTATCGATGTAACGTAGAGGCCGCCGACCAGCCGGAGCTCACTTACCCTAACAAGGAGGCGAAGACCATGACCCTGGAATCCCTCGAAAGACGAATCCAAGCCCTGGAGGATATCGAAGCCATCAAGAAGCTCAAGGCGCGATACTGCACCTACTGTGACGACAGCTACGATGCCGACAGCATCGCTTCCCTGTTCGTTGAGGATGCCATATGGGATGGGGGCATTCGCGGCAAGGCCGAAGGCCGGGAAGCCATCCGTGACTTCTTCATTCGGGCGCCTCAACGCCTCTCTTTTGCGGTCCACATGGTGATGAACCCCATCATCGAAGTGGACGGCGACAATGCGACGGGCATCTGGTACCTGTTCCAAGCCTGCACCTATGCCGACGGGGAGCGTCCGGTATGGGGTTCGGCCCGGTATGACGAGGAGTATGTGCGGGTGGATGGTCGCTGGATGTTCAAGAGCCTGAGGCTGACCTCCTTCTTCTGGACCCCCTTCGATGAGGGCTGGGCCAAATCGCGTTTCATCTAGTTAACGGCCAAGAAGGCCTTTATTGACGGCTTACCTGATGCTTAGTAGAATACCGATAGATACTACGTTCTAATCTGCATCCTGGCCTCACGCCAAAGGAGCGCACCGGTGGCCCAGTACGTATTGATCGAGTCCCGCGACCCCTTCGAGTACGGAGACCCGCTGTACATCTACGATCTGGCGGGCGACCTGTCCGCCAAGGGTAATGATGTGACCTTGTTCCTGGTGCAGAACGGGGTGTTGACCACCCGCAGGGGGGTCAAGGACAACCCTCTGCCCAAGCTCCAACAGAAGGCCCCCGCCGTTTCCATCCAAGCCGACGATTTCTCCCTCAGGGAGCGTGGCATATCCGCCTCTAACCTGGTGGAGGGAGTGTCGGTTTCAAGCGTCAATGACCTGGTGGACCTGCTCGTGCAGGATGGGGCCAAGCTGGTCTGGCACTAAGACAGAAAGGACCGCCTTATGGCTACCTTGACGATCGCCCTGATGGACTCACCCTATGAGTCGGGGACTACGACCACTGCCCTGCGAATAATCGATGCGGCGGTCCGAAAGGGCCACAAGGTCAACGTCTTCGCTTATGAAGGTGCAGTGAACCTTACCATGGCGGACCAGAAGCCTCACCCCAACCCGGTCAAGGGAACGTCGGTGGAGGAGCAGCACCATCCAACAACCTCGGAGTGGGTGGCCGGCGTGCTAAAGACGGAGCTGGTGGACTGGATCAACTGCGGCCTCTGCGTCGATGAGCGGGGCGCCGGCAACTGGATCGAAGGCGCCCGCCGGGGAGGCCCTCCCGACCTGCTCAAGTGGTCCAACGAGAGCGACAACACCCTGATCATAGGCACAAGGTAGAGGAGGGAACGGTGGCATCGATCCTGTCCGTTGTCGAGCGCGCATATCACGGCACCATAGAAGAACAGGATGACACCATCCTGTGGCTTAGCCACATGATCAAGAACGCCGGCGGCGATATTTCCCTTCTTTTACGCGGCAATGCAGTCAACTATGCAGTGCTGGGTCAGGATGCCACGGGCTTGTCCTTTGGAGATGTCAAGCTCGAAGTTGCACCCACGCTGGACAAAGATGTGGAGAACCTCATTGCGGCAGGCGTCGCCACCTACGTCGTCCAGGAAGACCTGGATGACCGGGGCATTAGCCGGGAAGAGGTTGCGAAGGGGGTCAGCATGATCGGACGGGCCCAGGTTGCCGATCTGTTCGAGTCCCACGATTCTATCTGGCATTGGTAGCCCTGCAAATACCCTCCTGGTCCCAGTAGCTCAGTTGGATAGAGCGGGTGCCTTCTAAGCACTAGGTCGCGGGTTCGAGTCCTGCCTGGGACGCCATCAACCCTTCTCTTGTAATTCTTTGTTGTCTCACCAAGAGCCTTCTTCTAAGCCTGAATCTGGCCTGGGTGAACGTCGTACTGGGCCGCCAGTTCGGCCATCGTCTCCCTGCCCTTTACCGCCTCCAAAGCCAACATGGCCTCGAAGGCCGGGCTGCGCTTCCTTCTTCCTCTCGACATTTCCCACTCCTTCCCGACAGCAACCGCTGCCCTTAGTTTAGGAGCGGGATTCTCTTTTGTTTACCTGTCCGAAATTCCGGGTCCACCTCAGTTATGTACTCGCTTCAACTAGCGGAAAATCGGTAGCAACGCTTACGCACGTTTGATAGAATATGGAGGTTGCGGTGGCCTTCGCCTGCTATGAAAGAAGGGAAGTGACCGCACAACGCATAACATGGTTCTCGCCCTGGGAGGTAGACCAATGCAGAAGCTGTGCTAGATCGCTGTCATAGTCCTGTTCATACTGGGCACCGCCTGCGCCACCGAAACTCCCGAGCCATACTGGAGCGGCCCCACCGAGTGGGAACCCTTAGATGTGGGGGGCCTGCAGCGCGTCACTCAGACTCTGGTCGCCCCGCCTTTCCTGCCCCAGCACGAGCAGGTCGCCGAGGGCGGTCCCAAGCTGGTCCAGGTTCGCATGGTTATCGAGGAAAAGGAGATCGAGATCGCCCCAGGCGTCTACATATGGGCGTTCACCTTCGACAGCTCCGTCCCCGGGCCTATCATAGTGGTTCACGAGGGCGACTACGTGGAGTTGACCCTGGTCAACCCGGCCAGTAACGCCTTGCTCCACAACATAGACTTCCATGCCTCGATAGGTGCACTAGGAGGCGGGGGGCTGACCTCGGTGGCCCCCGGACAGGAAGTCGTGCTGCGCTTCCGGGCGGTCAAGGCCGGAGTGTTCATCTATCACTGCGCGCCAGGCGGCGCGATGGTTCCTTGGCACGTGGTTCACGGCATGAACGGGGCGATCATGGTTTTGCCCAGGGACGGCCTCAGGGACCCCAATGGGGAGCCGGTGCGCTATGACCGGGCCTACTATATCGGCGAGCAGGACTACTACATCCCCCGAGACGAAAACGGCGACTTCAAGCGCTACGCCGATGCAGTCTCGTCGCTGGGCGACGACGTGGAGGCCATGGCCACGCTCACCCCCACACACATCGTTTTCAACGGGACGACGGGCGCTCTCCAGGGTGATCGAAGCCTGACGGCCAATGTGGGCGAGAACGTGCTCATCATCCATTTCCAGGCCAACCGACAGTCATACCCCCACCTGATCGGGGGCCACGGCGACTTTGTGTGGGAGCGGGGTGGGTTCAACAATCCTCCGAAGGTGGATCTGGAGTCCTGGGACATCGCAGCAGGGTCGGCCGGCGCGTCCATTCACACCCTTCGACAGCCGGGCACCTATGTGTACCTGTCCCATAACCTCATCGAAGCCTTCGTGTTTGACGCTAAGGCGATCTTGCAGGTAGAGGGGGACTGGAACAGCGACCTGATGGAGCAAGTTAGCCCTCCCGGTGCTACTCCGTGAGCTAGAACCTCTACACCGACACGCTGCTGGGCTGGCAGAAGCGGGCCTCTAGGCCTTCGCGAAAGAGAAAGATGACTAGGCCGAAAGACTCACGGTCGGCAACTTCATCAACACGATGCCTGGCATGATTGATGCATCCGAACCAGGGCTTGCGCAGGTAGTCAAGGTTCAGTCCCAAGACTATAGTCCTGATACTCGCACAACCTGCTCAGGCTTTTGGAGCAATAATCAGTATCTTGGGAAAGCTAAAGGACACAAACGTAATTCTTGAGAAGGCCTGCTAACATCACTACTGGTTCTAACCCGCCAGCGTGATTGCCAACCGACACAATGGCTCCAAGGCGAATTACGAGTACCATGCGAGCGTTGAAGCGGCCTGGAAACTCCTTCAACACGACGTTGCCTTCTCAATGGTCATCGTACCTGCGAGCCGAAGTTAAACAACCAGCCTGTCACGGGGAGGTCCGTCCGTTCGTCAGACTTTGCCCTTATCCTGGGATGACAGGTCGACGGAGTGCCGGATTCGGTCCTGGAGGGTCGTAGGTATGCCGCAGCCCTGAATCAGGCCATCCATTAGCAGGCAGTAATCGCATGGCCTGCTCCCGGAAAACTGATCCGGTCATAGTGTAGGTTTTGTGGGTTCTTGGTCCTATCCCAAACACCAGTACAAGAGGTCTCCGTAACATACAAGGATTTGAAAAACCCTACCTTGATAAATATCCTAGTGAATGCAGGGCCAGTCAGGTGCCAGTCACCATGACATGTGGGGAAAGGCAACTTAAGCACCCTCTGAACCGTCGAACGCAGGGTTTTTGAATCCTGCCTGGGACACCGCTATTTCTTTTTGGCAATGATGCGCCTTGGTTTGCCTGGGAGATATACTGGTCACCATATGACCAACTTGAGGAGGTCCAATGGGAAACCCCGTAGTGCACTGGGAAATCGGAGGCCCCCAAGGGGAACAGCTCCAGGAATTCTACCGGAGCCTGTTTGACTGGAACATCCAGGTGATGGAGCAGATGGGCGGATATGGCCTTGTGGCCCAGGAAGAAGGCGGAATCGGTGGGGGCATAGTGCAGACCGGGGAAGGAGCTCCCCCCAGCTTGGTCACCATCTACATCCAGGTAGATGACCTCCAGTCCTACTTGGACAAGGCGGAAGGCTTGGGAGGGAAGACGATCATGCCCCCCATGAACATCTCGGAGGAGATCGGCTCAGCGGCCATGTTCAGCGACCCCCAAGGAAACGTAATCGGCCTCTTCCAGACCGCCTAGAGGGCCCCCGCTAGAACCCCTTTACCAACCGAGTCACCAGTACCAGGCCTCCGGGGTCGCCGGCCCCAAGGCTCCCAAGGTATCTATATCTGTTGATTAGCAGCGTCCGTACTGCAAGGTTCCTGCAAGAACACTCTGTCCTTGTCGTCCTGGCCCTGTTGGGAATCACCCTGCTCCTCATCATTCCCATGTTGCTCATGTCCAACAGGGAGTTTCCGTCCCTGGACCCTCCAGGCGAGATTATCGACCTCAGGGAATCCATCGACCAGCGCTTCTCCTTCCCCTTCCACTCCAACGCCTTCATAGCTGAAGCCAGGGATGGAGACATGCTGACCCAGGCAGCCCTCTGGGAGCTGTACCGGAACGAGGAGAGGCTGAGAACGCTAGACCTGGAAGGCCGACTGCATCCGCCGGACCTTCCTGCTCAACCTTACCTGTACCAGAGCTTCGACACCCGCTCCGGGAGTAACTTCACGGGCGTGGCCACCATCGCCGACTTGGTGCAGGCCCTGATGATCAACTTACCCCTCTTCGACACCTCCCTGGAGACTGCCACCGACCAGCAGGTGAAACTCGCCGTCCACCTGTTGCTGCAGGTACCTGAGACCAGCGGACTGCGGGAGACCTTCTCGGTGGAAGCCACCAGCCGGGACATGGTCGTAGATGGCATAGCCATCGAAGCCTGGTACTCAACGGCCCTGGTGATGGCCGTAGCGGCGGACAACGACAAGCTGGGTGGAGGACGCTCCCGCACCGGTCTGGATGTCTCCGATGCTGTCCTGAACAAGGAGGAGTTCGACCGAAAGGTCCAAGAGGTGTTACGGGGTGAACAGGTCAGCTACCGGCTATGGGGGATAGCTATAGACCAGAACCTGGAGGCTGAGGATGAGGGCGCCACCGCCGGCATTTACATCGTGTTCACCATGATTGCGGTGATGGCAGTGGTGGGCCTCACCTTCAGGTCCTACTGGCCGATGGCGCTGACGGGGGCTGGGCTGGGCATCCTGATGATCTGGCTCCGTGGCTTGTCCAACCTGGTAGGGATCAAGGGCGGCAGCCTCATCGAGCTCCTGGTACCCATAGCCATGATCTCCCTGGGTGTGGACTTTGCGGTCCATGCACTCATGCGGTACCGGGAGGAGCGGAGCAACGGGTACGGACCAGGCTTGGCCCTGCGGGTCGGATTTGCCGGTGTGCTGGGCGCCCTGCTCCTAGCAATGCTGAGCGACGGCATTGCCTTCCTTTCCAACCTGTCTTCAGGAATCGAGGCGGTCATCCACTTCGGCTCTGCTGCAGGCATCGCTGTGTTCTCATCCTTCCTTGTCCTGGGAATAGGAGTCCCCTTGACCATGTCCTGGATCGACCGCTCTTCTCCATCTGTGCAGCCTGCTGCGAATGTGGGAAAGAGCGTCGCCCTTCTGCTGGCCAGTGGGCTATCAGCCGCCCTTTTCGCCTTAAGCATTATCCTGATGATCGCCGTCAGCCAGGCTTTCGGCCTTCTTCTTCTCGCTGCCACCATACTGGTTGTCGTCGTGGCGCCCGCCATCCTGCGTGGCCGAGGAAAGACGGCAGAGGCTGGTGAATTCGACCCGGGGCCCCGCACCTTGCCTCTTCAAAGAGTGGCCTACTCGGTTTCGGCCATCGTTACAGCCCTGGCCAGATTCAGATACGTTGTGCTCGTTGCTGCGCTCGCCGCCACCATCCTGGCGGGCTTCCTGGCATTCCAGCTGGAACCCCGGTTTGAAACCGCGGATTTCTACGACCGAAACTCGGACCTGGTCATAAGCATCGACAAGCTGGACCAGCACGTTGGACAGCTTGGAGGGGAGCCTGTGACCTTCTACATCGAGGGGGACTTGATCGAACCCGGGGCTGTGGCGGCAATGCAGAGGTTTGTGGCCGGGCTTTCCGACAATCCCTACATCTCCAGGGACAAGGAAGGCCGAGGCGAAATATGGGAGCTCAACGTAATTGACATCTTGGACTATGTCTTATCCAACCCCTACACTCGCGGGCAGGTGGAAGACTCTGCCGGCATCTCCATTTCAGACGTGGAAGGCGACGGCGTTCCCGATTCCAGGGAGCAGGTGCGCGCCGTTTACAACTACATCGCGGCCTATGGCGTACCCAAGGATGAAGACACCCTCGTTTACACCCCTGATGAGGTAGAGCAGGTTCTATCCCTCGCCCCCGGCGGAGGGAGAATCGTTACCCTGCTGACTACGGGACTGCCCAACTCCACCGATCAGACGACGGTTGCGGCGGCACGGGTCTCCCTGGAAGAGCAGCTGGAGGCATTGGAGCAGGAGAGCACCATCAGGCGGGCGGGGCTTACAGGCTCCCCATTTGTCCGGGAAGCACAGCTCGCCGCAGCCACCCGCACCATCCAGCGGTCCTTGCCCATCGCGGCCTTGGGCGCTCTGGCCCTGCTGCTCGTGACGATGCGCTCCGTGCGCTATGCGGTAGTTACGGTGATACCCATAGCCCTGGTAGTAGTGTGGCTGTATGCCCTGATGCACCTGGTAGGATTCAGCCTGAACTTTGTGACGGCGACAATTGGAGCGGTGTCCATGGGAGTGGGAATAGACTACTCGATTCACATGACCCAAAGGTTCAGAGAAGAGATGGAGTCTGCTTCAGGAAAGACGGAGGCCCTTCGGAAATCCGCCAGGGGCACGGGACTTGCTCTCATGACCTCCGCCTTATCGAGCATGGCCGGGTTCACGATCATGGGTTTCGCCCCCTTCCCCCTGATATCCACCTACGGATTCTTGACGGTTGCCATGATAGGGCTGGCGCTTACGGCATCTCTGGTCGTTCTGCCATCGTTGCTGATGCTTGTAACCAGGGAGAAGGCATCCGGGTAAGGAGCGCTACGAGGAGCGGCACCGGGAGCACACGCCGGCCACCGTGAAGTTGTCCAGGTCCGGTTCGAAGCCGAACTCCTCGACCAGCGTTCTTTGGAACTCCTCCAGGTAGTGGGGACTGAGGTTGAAGGCGCCTGCGCAAACACGGCACACCATGTGGTTGTGCTTTGCGTTGGGGTCCGTCAGCTCGAAGTGGCGACGGTCGCCGATGGCTACCTCGGTGACCACACCCAGCTCCCTGAAGAGGTGCAGCGTCCGGTACACCGTAGCCAGGTCCATGGACGAGTAGGTCTCCTTCGCCTTGCGGTGGACCTGGTCCACACCCATATGACCATCACCATCGGCCACGATGGACAGGATCAACATTCGCTGCGGGGTGAGGCGGTAGCCTTTGCTCCGCATTGATTCGAGGGTGCTCATAAGGTGAGGCATGGTGCAATCTTTGGGGCTGATGTGCAGGCAGTATAACCCAAGCCCATCGTGAAATGCATCCGCCCCTTTTGGTGTCCTACAGGCGACTAACCAATAAGGACCCAAGAATCAGTTATACTATTGTTGTGGGAAATGAAAAGGCTTGATGATAGTACTCTAGAGGCCATTGCTGAGTTGATGTGCGGCTCGGGTGGAGGTTCCGGTGGAGGATACTCGACGCCAGGGCCATATCGAACAATGGGTGAAATTCACGCCTGCTTTCGGAGAGCAGGCGTGAAGCCGCAAGGCCAGTCGTCGACCAGAAAGTGGTTTGTGCTCGAGTCCTTGCAGTCGATTAATGGAACCAACGACTTAGAACAACTAATCCTTAGGCTCGCATCACCCAAGGAGTATCGTGCAGATTCCAATGTGACTCAAGATGTGGCTCGTCACCTGAATGGAATTTTGCAAGTTGAGGGCCTTCAAATTGATTTGGTGGGCGTGGAGCCGACGCTCCGTCAGCGCATAGCTTCTGCTAATGTCCCCAGAAGCGAGTCTGCGCCTCAAGAAACCCCTCCAGACTTTTCCCGATTAGTGTCAGATAATTCGTTAGCGGAAATATTGTCGCAGCGGTGGCAAGAAGCACAAAAATGCGTCAAAGGTGAAGCTTACCTTTCCGCCATAGTGATGATGGGGAGCATTCTGGAGGGGGTGTTGCTCTACAGGGTAGAAAACAATCCTGCTGATGCAAACCGATCGGCGGCAGCTCCAAAAGATTCAAAAACCCAAAAGCCAAGAGCTTTTCACGAATGGGGCCTCTCTTCGCTCATTGATGTTGCTCACGAGCTCGGATGGCTCCAAGGAGACGTCAAACGCTTTAGTCACTCCTTGAGGCAGTCCCGAAACATCGTACACCCTTATATGGAACGAGCTCTCCAGGAAAGACCTGATCGCGATACCTGTTCAATGTGTTGGCCAGTGGTTCGCGCCGCTGTTTCAGACCTGTTGGAAATTGACTAAAATGCAGGCGGACCGGATGGCGGATAACAGCAAACGATTCTGTTGCTGGCAATCTTCGGAGTGGTTGTGGCTGCGCTGGCCAGATATATTTGGAGGCGCCGGAGGCCCGGAGGCTCCTAGCCCTTCAGCTCCCTCCTCAGCACCTTCCCAGCCGCGCTGACGGGCAGGGAATTCCGTATCTCCAGCAGCCTCGGGACCTTGAAGGCAGCGAGCTTGCTGCGACAGTGCCCCAGCAGTTCCTCCTTTACCTCCGCTTCGGGCCGACTTCGGAACTCCTTCTTGAGCACCAGCACTGCTTTGACCGTTTCGCCTCGATACCTGTCGGCGACTCCCACCACTGCCGCCATCTCCACCATCCCATGCTCGAAGAGCACCTCCTCCACCTCCCGGGGCCACACCTTGAACCCGGCGGCATTTATCACATCCTTCTTACGATCAACGATATAGAAGTATCCCTCATCATCCATTCGCGCAAGGTCGCCCGTGCACAACCACCCATCCCTCAGCACACCTGCCGTTTCTTCCGGCTTGTTCCAATATCCGGCCATCACCTGCGGCCCCCTGATGACGAGTTCGCCAGTCTCCCCGTGGAGCGCTTCCTCCACGCCCCCGTCGGGGTCCACGATGCGGGCCTCGGTATCGGGCAGCGGTACGCCGATGGAACCCTCTTTTGCCTTGTGGATGGGGTTGGCATGGGTAAGGGGCGAGGTCTCGGTCAGCCCATACCCCTCTATAAGCACTTCATGGCCCACCAGGTGATCGAATGAACGCTTGACCACGGGAGGCAGGGAAGAAGCGCTGGTGCGGGAGGGCCTCAGGGAAGCCAGGTCGTACCCGCCGGACCCCTCCAGGTCGAGGGCCGCGATGTACATCGTGGGGACCCCCGGAAAACGGGTTGCCTTGTTCTCCTGTATGGCAGTCATAACCCTGCGGGCATCGAACCTTCGGAAGAGGAGCATGGTTGCTCCCACTGACAGGGGCACAACCATGGCGCCGGCAATGCCCCCGATGTGGAAAAGGGGAAGGGCGGATACGAATGTCTCTTTGCCGGCCTCGTACCGGTACCAGGTGGCAAACTGGGTGGCGTTGACCACCATGTTCCGGTGAGTGAGCATCGCCCCCTTTGAAACCCCGGTAGTCCCACCGGTATAGGGGAGCAGGGCGAGGTCCCGTCCAGGGTCAACAGGCACAGATGGTCCGGGTTCACTATGGGAGCCCAGGATGCTTTCGAAACTGGTCTCCGGCCGATCGCCTCCAACCACGACCATCTTGGGAGCGAGCGTTCCTCCCATAATTCCGCTCGCCAACGGATAGGTGTCCCTGTCGCACACAACCAGGGAAGGCTGGGCATCCTGTAGCTGGCGGAGCAGCTCATCCCTGGTGTACATGGGGTTGCAGGGGGCGGGCACAGCACCCGCTTTCAGGATGCCGTAGAAGGCGATAACCAGTTCTGGGCAGTTTTGCAGGAAATAGGCAACCCGGTCCCCTCGGCCGATCCCCATTCTGGCAAGTCCAGCGGCAAAGCGTCCCGAAAGCCTGTCCAACTCGTTGTAGGTAAGGGTAGCTCGTGGCGTGACGCCATCACCATGGTAGAAAATAGCGGCCCTGTCCGGAAACCTCTCAGCCGACCTTGTGAGCAAGGAATAAAGGGGTACGTCCGGGTAGCCGAGGCTGGCTGAGACGCCGGGAGGGTAGGAAGAGAGCCACGGTTTATCGGCGGTGTTCGGCATCTTCCTGTTCAAGACGGCAGGGAATACTATGTCCGGCCCGTCAACGCTAGCTGGCGAAGCCGGAAGACAAGCTGCTCAGCATGCTGTCCTGCTGTCGGACGTACTCTTCCATCTCTTCGATCTGGGCATCGGTCGCCTGGGCGTAGCGCCTCTGGGGAGCGATGTAGTCCCGGATTGTTGCCTTGCGGGGTATGCTGGCCCGGCGGAAGGCGCCATCCTTCCACTCGTACAGGGGCCAGATCCCGCACTCCACAGCGAGGCGGGATACCTCGATCCCCTTGTCGTCGTCGTATCCCCATGAAGGGTTGCAGGGCGTCAGTATCTGGATGAAGGCCGGGAGGCGGGTAACCGCAGCCTTCAGCTTCCGTTCCAAGTCGGCGGGATGGGATGTGGAAGCGGTAGCCACGTACTCTGCCCCGCTGAACATGAGCATCAGGGGGAACTGCTTCCGGCTGCGCACCTTCCCTGAAGGGCGGACGCTGGTGCGGGCCAGCAGGTCCGTGCTGCCCGTGGCGTGGCTACCGCTGGCTGCGTGGGCTTGGTTGTCGCAGACCACGTGCAGGTACTTGTAGCCCTGCTGGAAGGCTGTGGCCATGTCGGCAAGCCCCATGTCGATCTGTCCATCGCCGTCGATGACGACTATGGGGCGGTCGATGCCGCGAATCTCCATGGCAGTGCGCATGGCGGCGCAGGCGCTGTCATGGGTGCCCAGACCGCTGCGCTGGAGAAAGTCCCGGCCTATGCCGCACCCCTGTCCGAAGATGATGGGCGCCTCCTCTTCCAGGATGTCGAAAATCACCTGCATCACCAGCCGGGTTGCCAGGTTGGAGGGGCATCCGGGACACTGGTTGGCGGTGACGTTCATCCAGACCTTTTTCTTGACGGTCTCCATCATCATCTTGGGCATAATTCATCTACTCCCAGGCGGCATGCCTTCTACCGCGCTTCCAAGGCCCGGTGCAGCATACCTTCATCTTCTATCACATCAAAGTGCCAGGACTGCTCGGGGACGAGGTTCCCCGGCTCCAAGGCCCGGAAGCCCTCTTCCGCCATGTAGTGCATGTCGTAGTAGGTCACATCTCTCCCTCCGAGGCCCACGGTGCGCCCTATCACCCTGGGAGGGGAGTCCTCGCCGAACAATGCGCTCCTCAGGTCCTGGAAGACGGCAGTGACGGTATTCCGGTCCAGCACCACCACCGCCTTCGCTCCCCTAAGGGCATCCGCCAGCTCACGGCCGGGGAAGGGCCTGTAGGTCCGGATTTTGACCAAGCCGACCTTTCTGCTCTGCTCTCGCATCATGTCGATGGCAACCCTTGCCGTTGAGACCAGGGAACCCATGCCAACCAGGACAACCTCGGCATCCTCCGTCTTGTAGCTCTCCAGGAGTCCACCATAACCGCGCCCAAAAATCTCCTGGTACTCCCTGTGGGCCTCCAGGATCATCGCCTTGGTGGTATGGTTCAGGGCATAGTCCAGTTGGTAGCGGCGTTCCATGTACTCCCGGTCCACATCCACGTACCCGTAGCCGCTCATCCGGGCGCCGGAGTAGTACGCTGAAAAGTCCATGTTCTTCAGGAAGTCTATCTCCGGAGGAAGCTGGAAGGACGGAAGGAACCGGTCAACCATCTCCTGGGGCGGCAGCATGACGGGATAGCTGTTGTGGGACACCTCCCACCCATCATAGGTGACGAAGGCGGGAAGGAGCACCTCCGGATTCTCGCTTACCTTGTACGCTTGCAGGGTGGTGTCGAATACATCCTGGGCGTTCTCGCAGTGATAGTGTATCCAGTGGATGTCCCGGTACATTATCGTGTCCTGGTCGTCGGTGCGGACGACAGCCGGGGGTTCCAATGCCCGGTGGGCCACGGTAATCACGATGGGTATGCGGGCGTAAGAAGCGAAGATAAGCTGCTGAGCGGCGTACAGAAGACCCTCTGAGTTGGTGGCGAAGGAGCAGCGCACCCCCGACTGGGTGGCGACGCACTGGGCATTCATCACGCTCCGCTCATTCTGGAGCTCGATCACCCTGGCATCCAGGTCGCCCCTGGAGATTATGCGGGAGGCCTCCTCCCCCACCTCATCCGAGGGACCGATGGGGAAGAAGCACAGCACCTGAATGCGGGCCAGCTTGAGGGCTTGGGCAGCCGCCTTGTTGCCCGTGAGGGCAGTGCGCTGTAGGTCTATCCCTGTGGACATGAAACCTCCCGTGGGTGTATAGAACGCCGGGCCGCCTGCTGCTAAAAGTCGCCGCCGGTCTCCTCATCGCCCATGGTGTACCGAGCCTTGGAGTATATCTCTCCGTGATGTGGCTCCATGGTGATTTCCTCGTAGTTGGGACGCTCCTTCAGCACCTTGTCCTCGTCGATCATGGTAAGCGCTTCTCCCACGCACACCTCGGCGCAAATGCCGCACCCCCGGCAGAAGTCCACGTCGATGCGGTAACCCTGCTGGGCCAGACCCTCACGCACTATGAATCCTGTGCCGTCGGGGCACATCACCTCGCTGATGCAAGAGCCGGGACAAATACACTTGCTGTCGATGCACACCGGAATGGAGTCCCGCCAGACGAAGGGGCTGCCCTTCCTGTAGCCGGGAAGCTCTTCATAACGGTCGAACCTGTAGTGCTGGGTCAGGTCATCCACCTGGACCCGCCGGAATCCCGCGGCCGTGTTGGGGCTCTCAACCTTGACGCCGCCGATAGCCTTCACCGACTGGTAGGCCTCCACCACAGCCCTGGCATTGGCATCGCCCACGGAGCCGGGAAGGGCGTCCCGAACCTCAGCCCGCAGCTGGGTCAGGTCTATGCTCTCGGTGATGCGGGCATAGGCCCCCAGCAGGCAGAGGCCGACGGGAGGCGGATTCCTGCCCAGCAGCCTCTGGCATATCTCCGTGGCATCCACGGTGGCCACAACCCCCCGGAAGGCAAAGGGCAGGTCGATCTCCTCGGGGGATTTCGGGGAGTTCACCAGCAGGGTGCCCTCCCTCATCCTGGCCACAGCATCGGCCACAAGGTCATGGCTGTTGTGTCGGGCGGCGTTCAGGAGCTCTTCCTGGAATATGATCACCTCGGAGGGATGGTAGTTGGCGCAGCTGGCCAGCCCCGGCGAATCGGATATCTTCACGTAGTTGATAACGGGAGCACTCCGGGCGCGGGTGCCCGGATAGACGTTCACCGAAACGTACATGCCCATCTGGGAATGCACCTTGGAGAGCACCTCTCCGGCCTGTACCGACCCTTGGCCGGACATGCAAATCAGATTTAACTCTCGGACTTCAGGCACAGGACGTATCCTCCAAGCGTGTGAAGCATAGCCGGACAGCCGTGCTTCAGATACAAGGTAGCCTAGTCCACCTTGTGAATGGTGTCAAGAACGGCTAGCTACCCGCCCAGACATGATCTGGCATGTGGCTTAGACCACCCGGCAGGTACAGCCAGCCTCCCTCCGTCCCTCCATCCATCCAACACGCGCGCCGACCGGATGATGGCAACCGGCCTGGGCATTCCGCTTTGGCTTTCCATATCAATGCCAGTTGTAGGGTGAGTGGGGCCGCTTCGCCCAGGCTTCCCAACCGATGCGTCGCATCGCCGGCCCCAAGGAACCCATTTGGCGGGCCCACTCCTCAGAGCCTACATGGTGCCACATTCCATGGCCGGCAAAAATCCATTCCACGTTCAGGGTAGCGAGCCTATCTATCGTCCTGGCAAGGACCTTCCAGGAATGAAAGGTCTGGTTTGGGAAAACGTCCAACTCCAGGCGGCGATGGTTCCAGTGCAATGTGTCTCCAGTAAACAGGAGCTGATCATCGATATGATAGACCAGATGGCCCCGAGTATGCCCCGGCGCGGGAATGCCCAGCACCCCAGTCGAAATTAAGGCAGTATCACCTTCGCTGATCAGGTCGGTTGAGAGGGGAGCTGCATCTGCGTCAGCTTCGCCAATCCAGACCCGGGCGCCATAGCGGCCAGCCCAGAGGTCGTAATCGGCAACATCATCCCTGTGGCTGAGCAAGACATGGGCTATTCCTCCCATATCATCTACGGCGACGGCCAGAGGATTGCTGAATCTGGGGGAGTCGATCATGAGGTTTCCCTCAGGACGTGTAACCAAGAAAGAATGAGCGCCGAAAGAGGAGAGAGAATTGTTCCCCAGGGCGAACACGCCGCCGGTTAGAGGGTAGGGGAAAATGCCAGCAGGAAGGACGGGATGCTTGCGGTTGCCTATAGACCCTGTGGGGCAGGCTGCAGCGGCACGCCACATGGCGGCCTCCTGCTCGGGGCTATTGGGCTGGCCGGCAATTATGGACCTCCCGCTGGGGTCCATGCCAATCAGGCCGGGAGCCCAGTTTCGTGCTACATCGCATCGTATGCAGCGGGTATCGATAAACCAGGTGTCCGGAATGTTATCTGGATGGCTCTGGTCAGATCGGGTCATGTGAAATCACGGGGGCCAGCTTTCCATGCTGTATGCCATGCGCCAGAAAAGCAGCTCGTAGCGGCTGCTTACCATGAAAGCGGTCCGCATCTGGTCAAGCTCCGTCGCTCCCGCATTCTCCGAACACTCGTCCACAAAGGAGCGCCAGGCTGCGACGCTGTCAGCCAACAGCCCTTCGGCGTATGGGATTGACCATTGAGAATAGACCGGATGCTCCAGCCCGACCAGCATATCCCCCAGCTCATGGTAGGTCCACGGACAGGGAAGCAGGGCGGCTGCCGTCGGGCCCAGTCCCATCAGCGATGCAGTGGAGAGCATGTGGTTAACGTAGGCCAGGCACGTGGGCGAGCGGCCGATGGATTCCGCCTCCTCGGCGGTGAGGCCCACCAATGACATCATCTTCTGGTGAAGGGGCCTCTCGACGGGCGTGGAGACCCGGTGAGAGAGCAGCTCCAGGTTCCGGGAATCGGGGGCCTTTGCGAGGGCCAAGGCCACTGTCCGGGCAAAGCCTTCCAGGTAGAGGTAGTCCTGGGCCATGTAGTACCGAAACTTCTCCAAGGGCAGGGTGCCCGCCCGGAGCTCATCCAGGAAGGGATTGCGGTATATCTCCTCCCAGATCGGGGCGGCTTCCTCCCAAAGCTGGGCCGAGAAGCTATTGGTCATATCGTCCACCAACAGTCCTTGTATCTGCCCTCATCCCTCTCACTGATGGGCCGGCGTCCAGGCTGGACGTAGCGAGGTTCTCATCCTGGTACTGTCCCCGGTAGCCCTGGGATAGAGGCTGGTCCAGGTTGAAGAAGACAAGCTGGCCTACCCTTGCGTCCCTGGAAAGGCGGAACCCGTGGGGATTGAGCACCGTGATCATTACCTGGGAGCGGCCCCGGTACCCTGCATCCCATACGGCGGTGTGCAACGTCACCCCGGAGCGCAGGAGGCTCGAGCGGGGCCTCATCAAGGCCATGATGTTCAGGGGAAGGCTGATCCGCTCGTTGAGCGTTGCAAGGTAGGGACCCGGCTCCAGCTCCAGCTCACCCAAGGCATCCCACGGCAAGGGACGGGTGGATGCCAGGGAGCGGGTCGCTGAGGTCAGCTCCCCGGCGGAGGTGTACTCCGACACATCACGCAAGGTGACATCGAACCCGTTAGGCTGGGCCTGGGTATCCAGGTCCACATAGTCGGCGATCAAGGGGTCCGGGGATTCCAGCAGCTTGAGGATGGACTGCCTACCCAGCGCTCCGCCGCCTGGCAGGTCGTTCATGGCGCCCCCTCCACCGGTGCAGTGTCCCGCATTCTAGCACACCGAACACATCGGCCATCGGCTGAACCATCCCCGGAGGCACCTCCCCCTCTCCCTGTTTGGCTTGCCCCGTTAAGGCAGGCTGTGCTATACTGACAGACGGATTTCTAACCTGGATTGGTGCGTTTTCGTCCTTGAGCAGGTTATGTGGCCTGCTCTTTTGATAGGTGCGAAATTCCGCTATTCAAAGCACGGCGAAAGGCAGGTCGTATGGTAGAAGCGCCCGAGGTCAGCCCTCCTCCAAGGGAACCTGTTACTCCGAGGGAACCTGTAACAATGAAGACCCTCCTGGAGGCTGGGGTCCACTTCGGACACCAGACCAGGCGGTGGAACCCCAGCATGAAGAGATACATCTTCACCCACCGCAATGGCATACACGTCATCGACCTGCAACAGACCCTGGTGCTCCTGGAGAACGCCTGCAAAGCGGTCACCCAGCTGGTCGCCAGCGGCGGGGACATCCTGTTCGTCGGGACCAAGAAGCAGGCCCAGGAGACCATCCTACAGGAAGCCAAGCGAAGCAATATGCCCTATATCAACCAGCGATGGCTGGGGGGCACCCTGACCAACTTCAGGACGATACGAGCGCGCATCAACTACATGGTCCAGTTGGAGGAGCGCATAGAAAAGGGCGCGCTGCTGGGCTTGACCAAGAAGGAGAGCCTGAAGCTTCAGGATGAGCTGAACCGGCTGCACAAGTACTTCGAAGGCATACGCAACGTAACTTCCATGCCGGCAGCCCTTTTCGTGATAGACATCGAAAAAGAAGACATCTGCATTGCCGAAGCTTCCAGGCTGGGCATCCCCATCGTGGCCCTGGTTGACAGCAACTGCAACCCTAACCTCGTAACGGTCCCCATCCCCGGCAACGATGACGCTATCAGGTCCATCCGCCTGATCGTCAGCCGCGTCGCCGACGCCATCCTGGAGGGTCTGCGGCAGAGAGTTCCCCTGGAACCGGAAGAACCCGAAGAGGAAGAGGAGGAGGACGGGGACGAGAAGCCTGAATTCCTGGAGCTGGATGCCCAAGAGCTGGAGTCTGCCCTCTCCTTCCGAGCGGTGCCCGACGATACTATCAGCGTTGGGAGCCAAGCCGTGGACCCACCGGCCCCCGAAGCCCCGGCCGTGAGCAACGAGAATTCCCCGGCAGTAAGCCCGGCGCCAGAAGAAGCCCCTAAGACCGATACCGCGACCAAGGCAAGCTAGCCATCCCGGTGGCCTTAGAGGCGCCACCGTCAGGGTAATATCCTATCGAGGGAAAATCTTTGGATATAAGCGTAGAATTGATCAGGGACCTCCGGCAAAAGACCGGAGCCGGAGTAATGGACTGCAAACGGGCCCTTCAGGAAGCCGATGGAAATGCCGACAAGGCGGAAGATGTGCTGCGGGAGCAGGGCTTGGCCAGCGCCGCAAAGAAAGTGGGCCGGGAAACACGGGAGGGGCTGGTACATGCCTACATTCACACTGGCGGCCGCGTGGGGGCGCTGGTGCAGCTGGACTGCGAGACCGATTTTGTGGCCCGCACCCCGGAGTTCACAGAGTTGGCCCACAACCTAGCCATGCAGATCGCCGCTATGCCCTCCACCTCTTACGTCAGCAAGGATGAGATCGACGAAGAAGAGAAACGGCCTACAGAAGAGATCAGCCTCCTGGACCAGTCCTACATCAAGGACCCATCCCGCACGGTCAACGACATTATCCAAGATGCTATCGCCAGGGTAGGGGAAAATGTGAAGGTCCGTCGGTTTTCCCGCTTTGCCCTGGGGGAATGACGGGTTGAAAGTACCTTGGCCAAGTCCTGTTACAAGCGGGTGCTCCTGAAACTAAGCGGCCAGTCCCTCAGTGGAGATGGCCAATACGGAATCGACCCCCTTGCCGTTCGCTATGCCGCCGAGCAGATCAAGGAAGCTGCCCAACTGGGAGTGGAGCTTGGCATAGTGATTGGAGGCGGCAACATCTGGCGGGGGCTGGAAGCGGAAAGCTGGGGGATGGACAGGGCCACCGCCGACTACGCCGGGATGCTGGCAACCATCATGAATGCCCTCGCCCTCCAGGATGCCCTGGAACGGATAGACCTGACCACCCGTACCCAGACCGCCCTCCAGGTCCACTCGGTCGCCGAACCCTACATCCGCCGGCGGGCTATGCGACACCTGGAAAAGGGGAGGGTGGTCATCTTTGCAGCCGGCACGGGAAATCCCTTCATGACCACGGACACCACCTCCGCCCTGCGCGCCGTGGAAATCGGTGCCGAGGTGTTGATGATGGGCAAGAACAACGTGGATGCGGTCTATGATTCGGACCCCAATGAACACCCCGATGCCCGGCCCTTCCTTCATCTGAGCTACCTTGACGCCCTGAACTTGCGCCTTAAGGTGATGGACACGACCGCCCTGTCTTTGTGTATGGACAACTCCCTTCCTATAATAGTATTTGACCTGTTCGAGCCAGGAAGCATCTGCCGCATACTCTCGGGAGAATCGGTGGGCACTCGAATTTCGGGAGGAGAGTAGCAATGACAACCGATGGCGGAGCCGAACCCAAGCTGGCAGAAGATGTTTTGGCTGAAGGGCAGACAAGGATGGACAAGGCCATCGAGGCGCTGAAACGGGAGTTGACCTCGGTCCGCACGGGCCGTGCAACGCCTTCCCTGATAGAGCATCTGTCCGTCGAATACTACGGAACACCTACTCCCCTTAGCCAGCTGGCTACCATCACCGCCCCGGAGGCCCGCTCCCTCACCGTCCAACCATGGGACAAGCAAGCCCTCCGCGAGATAGAGAAAAGCCTCCAGAAGTCGGACCTGGGCCTGAACCCGTCAAACGATGGAAGCCTCATCAGGATACCTATCCCGCCCCTCAGCCAGGAGAGGCGCAGGGAGATGGTCAAGGTGCTGAAGCAGAAGGCGGAGAACGGCAAGTTGTCCGTCCGGAATATCCGCCGTGATGCCATAGAGCAGCTCCGCTCCATGGAGAAGAACAAGAACCTGTCCCAGGACGAAAACCACAGGGCCCAGGACAGACTCCAGAAGTACACGGACCAGCACATCGCCGACATAGACCAGATCTCCTCGGCTAAAGAAGCGGAGGTAATGCAGGTCTGATCCCGGGACCACCAATACCTATGCAGCTTAGAACCACCCAACCAAAGCCAACAACACCCGCCGTGAAGGTCCCCGCTCACGTCGCCATCATCATGGACGGCAACGGCAGATGGGCGACCCGGCAGGGTCTTCCCCGGCTGGATGGGCACCGGGCAGGTGTGGACAACATCCACCGGGTGCTCGAGTGCCTGGCCGGCTACGGGGTCAAGCACGTGACCCTGTACGCCTTCTCCACCGAGAACTGGGGGAGGCCCGAGGATGAGGTCTCCGGCCTCATGTCCATCCTCGAAGAGGTGATCTACGTGGAAGCGGAGGCCCTGCACAGCAACGATGTGCGGGTACGCCACATTGGACGTAGAGACCGGTTGTCCGCCCAGCTGCTGGATGCCGTCAATTATGCCCAGGACCTGACGAAGAACAACGCCTCGATCAACCTCAACGTAGCCTTCGACTACGGTGGCAGGGATGAGATATTGGAGGCCATCAAGCAGATAGTGCGCGAGGGCGTCTGCCCCGACGACCTGGATGAAGAAGCCTTCTCCAGGTACCTGTACACCAACAACCTGCCCGACCCGGACCTGATAATTCGGACGGCTGGAGAGCTGCGCTTGAGCAACTTCCTGATCTGGCAGTCCGCTTATAGCGAGTACTTCACCACCGCATCCCTGTGGCCCGACCTGGGTGAAGGAGAAATTGCCGAGGCCATGGAGTCTTTCAGTCAACGCCAGAGAAGGTTTGGCGCCCTGAGGTCCGGAGACCCCTCCGCATAGGGTTACCGGTGGCTGCCAGACTACTTACCGCCCTGGTAGGTATCCCCCTTCTCGTCGGAGCAATCTGGTTCGGCGCCCCCTGGCTGACCATCCTGGTGGGCGCGGCGGTACTCTTGGGGCTGCGCGAGTACCTGCACATGACCATCTCCCCACGCTCTCCCGTGCCCTTCTTGATTGCGGCTGTGTGGGGGCTGGCCATCGTTGCCTCCGCCCAGCTAACCCATCTCTGGACCGAGTACCTTCCCCACGCTGTCCTGGGGGCCGGCGTCCTCCTCACGGCGCCTTGGCTGCTTGTCAGCCTCGGCAGCCAAGGTTCCCCAGTTAGATGGGCCGTGTGGGCCTTCGGTCCCTTCTACGTGGCCTTCCTTCTCTCCCATGCCCTGGTCATCAGGGAGTTCGAAGGGGGAGGGGAGCTTGGCCGGGACTGGCTGCTCTTCGGGATCATCGTCGTATTTGCTACCGACACGGGGGCCTTCTTCACAGGGAGGCTAATCGGCCGGCGCAGGATGGCCCCCAGCATCAGCCCGGGCAAGACCTGGGAGGGCGCCCTTGGTGGGATGGTCTGGGCCGTAGGGATCGCCCTGCTCTTGGGCTCTATCCTGGAGCTGCGAGTACCTGGGTGGCAGGCTGCCCTTGTGGGCATGGCGGCCGGGGTGGCCGCCCAGCTTGGGGACCTGCTGGAATCCCGGCTCAAGAGGGCCTCGGGGGTGAAGGATGCAGGCAGGCTGCTGCCGGGCCACGGTGGCATCCTGGACAGGACGGATTCCATTGTACTAGCTATCCCCACAGTGTATTATCTTGTAAAGTTCGCGTTGGACACCTCCGGCTAGCTCCCGTGCGCAAGGTGGTAAAAGGATGAAGGGACTGGTGGTGCTTGGCTCCACAGGCTCCATAGGGCAGCAGACCCTGGATGTCGTCAGGGAGATGCCGGAGCGGTTCGATGTCCTGGGCTTGGCCTCCGGATGGAACCTGGATGCGCTGGTCAACCAGATCTCCGAATTTGGGCCGCGGATGGTGTATTGCGCCGACGAAGGGGGGAGGCAAAGGCTTCCCAGGGATGCGGATGTGGTGCCCATGGAAGAGATGGTGGCCCAGCCCGACGTTGACCTTGTAATGGCATCCACCATAGGGACAGCCGGCTTGGCGCCTACCGTGAAAGCGCTGGAATGCGGCAAGACGGTCGCCTTGGCCAACAAGGAAGTGATCATCATGGCCGGCCCCCTGATCAGATCGTGGCGGGAACGGCCGGCCGCAACCTGATGCCCGTGGACAGCGAACCAAGCGCCATTTGGCAGTGCCTGCAGGGGGAAACCGGCCCTATAAGCCGGCTGATCATCACCGCATCGGGGGGACCTTTCCGGAAGGCATCCCTCCGGGACCTGGAGAATGTGACCCCGGAGCAGGCCCTTAAGCATCCTACCTGGAGCATGGGCAGAAAGATCACCATTGATTCGGCGACCCTGATGAACAAGGCCTTCGAGGTCATCGAGGCCCACTGGCTCTTCGACGTGCCCTGGGAAAATATCGAGGTTGTTGTTCATCCCCAGAGCATCATTCACTCCATGGTCGAGATGGCCGATGGTTCGGTTAAGGCACAGATGGGACCGCCCGACATGCGCCTTCCCATCCAATACTCCATGCTGTACCCCGAGCGCCAGCCCAACCGGCTGATACCGCACCTCGACCTGGGTTCCCCCCTGGATATCAGCTTCGAACCCCTGGACCCGGCCCGCTACCCGTGTTTCAGCCTTGCGGTGGAAGCCGGACGCAAGGGAGGCACCTACCCTGCCGCCCTGAGCGCCGCTGATGAGGTGGCAGTCGATCGATTCTTGCAGGGCAGGATAAGGTTCCTGGACATTCCCCGCATCCTCGAATCGGTCCTGGCTAAGCACACATCCACCGGCGGCGAGGCCCTCGAGGAGATACTGGAAGCCGACAGAACGGCACGGTTGGATGCCGAGGCCGCGGCCAACTCCCTTCCCAATCGCGTCTTTGCAGGGTGATGTAAAGCGCCGCCGGGGCTGTATCCCATGGATGTTCTGATAACCGTCGTCCAGTTTCTGGCTGTTCTGGCAGCGGTGGTGCTGGTCCATGAGTTTGGCCATTTTGCCACCGCAAAAGCCTTTGGCGTCAAGGTAAACGAGTTCGGCTTTGGTTTTCCTCCCAGGCTGCTGACCGTGTGGCGCAAGGGGGATACCGCATACACCATAAACCTACTCCCCATAGGCGGCTTCGTGAAATTGGAAGGAGAGAACGACCCGACAGACCCCCAGAGCTTGGCCAGCAAGGGCGTTGGGACTCGCTTCATCATCCTTACGGCAGGCGTCTTCATGAACGTCGTGCTGGCCCTGCTACTCCTGACGGGTCTGTTCATGTTCACCGTGGGCGAGCTGCAGGTTGCCCAGGTGTCGGGCAGCTCTCCGGCGGCGGGCGCGGGCCTGCTTCCGGGAGACCGTATCCTTGAGGTAAACGGCGAGGCGGTGTCCAGTTTCCGCGAGCTGAGCCGGGACCTTGGCGCCAACCGGGGCACAGAGGTGCCATTGCTGATACGCCGGGACGGCAGGGAGCAGGTGTTGTATCTGTCCCCGGCCTCCCGGAGCTTCCCCCACGAGGCCGCTTCAGGGGTCAGCATAGAGATCGTCGGCGACCTGAAGGTGGTGAACGTGTCACCCGGGTCCCCTGCCCATACAGCCGGCGTACAGGCCGGGGATATTATAACCGAGGTCAACGGCACACCTGTGGACGGGTTCTACAGCCTCACAGGACTGATCACCGAGAACAGGGGACGCCGTATCGAATGGCGAATTCTTCGGAACGGTGCGCCTGAAACACTTTTTGTGACCCCCAGAAGCTCGCCCGCACCCGGTCAGGGTGCAACGGGAATCAGCATCGATGTCGGCGGAGATGTGCGCGTTGAAGACGTAGCTCCCGGCTCCCCAGCCCATGCAGCGGGCCTTCTGCCGGGCGATATCATCACGGAAGTAGATGGCGCTCCCATAGGGGACTTGGGCGACCTGTCCAATGCGGTCAATGGGCGTCTGGGACAGGCGAGCGCCTGGACAATCCGGCGGGGGAGCGCCAGCAGCCTTGTCACCCTTGTTCCAAGAGCCGATTCTCTGCCCCACGAAGCCAGCACAGGGCTAACCGTCGAATTTCTGGGAGTGCAGAAGACACCGGTCAATCCACCCTGGGAAGCCCTGGCCCGATCGGTTACCTGGATTGGAACGGCTGCCGTGTTGACCAAGGATGCAGTCTCCAATTGGTTATCCGACGACGGCGAGACTCCCTTCGCCGGGCCGATAGGCATAGCACAGGGCACCGGGGAGCTGGCGCGGGAGGCAGGTCTGATTTCCCTGGTCCCGCTCACCGCGCTCCTCAGCATTAGCGTGGGGTTCTTCAACATTCTGCCCATCCCGGCCCTGGACGGGGGCAGGTTGGTGTTCGTCGTGTTGGAGTGGGTACGACGAGGCAAGCGAATTCCCCCTGAAAAGGAAGGACTGGTCCACGTTCTTGGCTTCGTTGGTCTGCTGAGCGTGCTGGCCGCCCTAACATATAACGATATAATAAGGATAATCGAGGGACACAGCTTCTTACCCTAGATGACAACGGGGCCCAGAAAAAAATCGGGAGCTGCCATGAACATTCGACGAACAACCAAACCCATCTACGTAGGGGGCGTAAAAGTCGGGGGCGATGCCCCAATAACCGTCCAGTCGATGACCAAGACGGACACCCGGGATGTGAAGGCGACGGTGGCCCAGATACGGGAGCTTGAGGAGGTCGGCTGCGACATCATCCGCTCGGCGGTCCCGGACATGGAGGCTGCCAAAGCCCTCCCGGAAATAAAGAAACAGATAAACATCCCCCTTGTGGCGGACATCCACTTTCATTACCAGCTGGCATTGGAGTCCATCAAGGGCGGTGTGGACATGCTCCGCCTCAACCCGGGCAACATCCGCGACTCGGAAAGGGTGAGGGAGGTTGTGCGGGCCGCCAAGGAGCGGGAGATTCCCATACGGATCGGCGTCAATTTCGGCAGCCTACCCCCCGTCGGGGCCATCGGAAAGAGCCGCGGGTTTTCCCGGCACAGTGACATGGTAAACACCCTCCCCAAGTCCGAGGATGCGGCCGAAGGCGACTACTCGCTGGTGGACCACATGGTCGATACAGCCCTGTGGGAGATCGGTATCCTGGAAGACCTTGACTTCGACCTGATCAAGATTTCCATGAAAGCCTTCGATGTGCCGACAACCATGGAGGCATATCGCCGTCTCGCCGACATGGTGCCCTACACCTTGCACCTGGGCATTACTGAATCGGGGACGGTCCGGGCCGGGTCCATCAGAAGCGCCATCGGCTTGGGGATGCTGCTTTACGAGGGTGTTGGCGACACTATCCGCGTTTCCCTAAGCGGCGATTCCAAGGACGAGGTTGCAGCCGGCTATGACATACTGCGCTCCCTGAACATGCGCCAGAGGGGCACCACCCTGGTCGCCTGCCCCAGCTGCGGGAGGGCGGACGTGGATGTGATCAAGCTGGCGAACACCGTGGACAATATGCTGAAGACCATGAACAAGAACATAAAGGTTGCCGTGATGGGCTGCGAGGTGAACGGTCCCGGCGAGGCGAAGGATGCGGACGTGGGCATCGCCGCCGGCGCGGGACGGGCCATCATCTTCAGGAAGGGGCAGAAGGCCCGTGTGGTGGCCGAAGATGAGATGCTCACCGCGCTCATGGAAGAGGTGGAAAAGACCTAAGACATGGTCTCCCGCTGAAGGACGACCTCCTGCCCTCTCGGGCTTCACTTCAAGAAAACAGGATATAGATGAAGTTCACCCAGATGGTCTCCAAGACCCTCCGCACTGAGCCAACGGAGGCTGAAACCGCCAACCACCGGCTGATGCTGAAAGCCGGGATGATCTCCCAGGTGGCGTCGGGAGTTTACAGTTATTTACCCCTGGCGTGGCGCTCCCTGAAGAAGATTGAAGAAGTCATCCGCCAGGAGATGAACGCGGCCGGCGGGCAGGAGATCCGCATGCCCGTTCTGCAACCCCAGGAGCTGTGGGAGGAAACGGGCCGGGTGGCCGGGTTCGGCGACAATCTCTTTAGCCTCCAGGACCGGCGGGGCCGTCCCATGGTGCTGGCTCCCACCCACGAGGAGGTCGTCACCAACATCGTCAAGGGCAACGTCCAGAGCTACCGGGACCTGCCCGTAATCCTGTACCAGATACAGACCAAGTTCAGGGACGAAGCCCGCCCCAGGGCCGGTCTCATGCGGGTGCGGGAGTTCGATATGAAGGACGCCTACAGCTTCGACGCAGACGCCGCTGGCCTGGATGGCAGCTACCAAGCCATGGGCCAGGCATACCGCAACATATACCAGCGATGCGGCCTTCCGATAATAATGGCGGAAGCCGACAGCGGGGCCATCGGCGGTAAAGACTCCCACGAATTCATCCTTCCGACTCCCACCGGGGAAGACACCATCATCCTCTGCCCCGGCTGCGGCTATGCAGCAAACGCCGAGAAGGCGAGGGGACACGTTAGCGATGCCGGACAGGAAGCTCCCTTGCCCTTGGAGCAGGTCTCGACCCCCGGCATAAAGACCATAGATGCCTTGTGCAGCTTCCTGAACGTCCCGCCCACGAGGACCCTGAAGGCGGTCTTTTACAGGACCGATGAGGAGACGCTTTTCGTAACCCTGCGGGGGGATCTGGAAGTTAACGAGGTTGCTCTGAAGAACCTGCTGGGCTGCAAGGTCCTGAGGCTGGCCTCCGACGAGGAGGTAAAGGAAGCCGGACTGGTAGCGGGGTCGGCTTCCCCCATCGGAATCACCAACGTGAGGCGCGTGGCAGACATTTCCATTACCAAGGGATCGAATTACGTGGTCGGGGCCAACCTGCCCGATACCCACATGATCAACGCCAACTACCCAAGGGACTTCGAGGTGGATATCCTGGAGCACTTTGCCCTGGCCCAGGAAGGTCAATCCTGCGGCAGGTGCGGCGCGATCCTGGAGGCCATCAAGGGTGTAGAGGTCGGCCATATCTTCAAGCTGGGGACGTTCTTCAGCGAAGCTTTAGGGGCCTATTACCTGGACTCGGAAGGCCGGCAGCGACCCATCACAATGGGTTGCTACGGTATCGGCGTGGGGAGGCTATTGGCTGCGGCCGTGGAGCAGAACCATGATGACAAGGGAATAGTGTTCCCTTATCCCATAGCTCCTTTTCAGGTTCACCTCGTCGGTTTGAACCTGTCCAACGAGGATGTGGCCCGCGCAGCCGATGAGCTGTATGACAGCCTGTGGGCGGCTGGCATAGAGACCCTTTACGATAATCGAAGGGACGAGACGGCAGGGGCGAAGCTCAACGACGCCGACCTATTCGGCCTGCCCTTGCGCATGGTCGTAAGCCCGCGCACCCTCGGCCGGGATTCCGTTGAGATGAAACCCCGGAACTCCCAGGATGCTGACGTGGTGCCCATTGCAGAGGTGGTGGCTAGGGCAGCCGCCATCCTTGGTGCATGAAATAACCACGAACCGCCATATGGATAAGCCCATAGGACACCGGACGGTTGAGGAAAGGCCATGACCAGCAAAAGCAAGGATGAGTGGCGCAGGAACACCCTGGACCCGCAGGTGCGCCGTTTTCCCGAGAGGCAGGACCGCTTCAAGAGCGAATCGGGGATAGACCAGGAAGCGCTGTACAGCTCCGAGGACCTGGAAGCCGCCGGCTGGGACTACATGAAAGACCTGGGCTTCCCCGGGGAGTACCCGTACACCCGCGGGGTGCAGGCCAACATGTACAGGGGCCGTGTATGGACCATGCGCCAGTACTCCGGTTACGCCACCGCCGAAGAGTCAAACCAACGCTATAAGTACCTGCTGGACCAGGGGCAGACCGGATTGTCTGTGGCCTTCGACCTGCCCTCCCAGATCGGATATGACTCGGACCATCCCATGGCCAGGGGCGAGGTGGGAAAGGTCGGCGTTCCCATATGCAGCCTCAGGGACATGGATGTGCTGCTGGATGGCATCCCCCTGGACAAGGTGAGCACCTCCATGACCATCAACGCCACAGCCTCGGTCCTTCTGTGCTTCTACATCGCCGTGGCCCGGCGTCGGGGTATCGCCCCAGCCTCTCTCAACGGCACCCTTCAGAACGACATACTCAAGGAGTACATCGCCCGGGGCACCTACATATACCCGCCGCGCCCCTCCATGCGCCTTGTCGTCGATGTGTTCCGATATTGCGCCGCTGAGGCGCCCCGGTGGAACACCATCAGCATCAGCGGCTACCACATGCGGGAAGCGGGGGCTACGGCGACCCAGGAGCTGGCCTTTACCTTTGCCAATGCCATAGCTTACCTGCAGGCGGCCGTGGACGCAGGGCTGGACGTGGACGACGTGGCAGGGCGCATATCCTTCTTCTTTGTTGCCCACAACGACCTGCTGGAAGAGGTGGCCAAGTACAGGGCCGCCCGGCGGATGTGGGCGAAGATTGTCCGCGAGCGCTTCGGGGCCAAGAATCCCCGCTCCTGGATGCTGCGCTTCCACACCCAGACCGCGGGGGTAACCCTGACAGCCCAGCAGCCCGACAACAATCTCATACGCACCACCATACAAGCGTTGGCGGCGGTGCTGGGAGGTACCCAGTCCCTGCATGTCAACTCCCGGGACGAGGCCCTCGCCCTGCCCTCGGAGGAGGCTGTGCAGCTCTCCCTGCGCACCCAGCAGATACTGGCCCACGAGAGCGGGGTGGCCGACGTCGCGGACCCGCTGGGCGGCTCCTACTACGTAGAGAGTCTCACAAGCCGCCTTGAGGAAGAAGCGTACAAGTACATCGAGACCATTGACGATATGGGGGACGCGGTATCAGCCATAGAGTCCGGCTACCAGGTGAAGGAGATTAACCAAGCGGCTTACCTGCACCAGCAGGAGGTCGAGCAGGGGCAGAAGGTGGTGGTCGGCATCAATCGCTATACGGGAGATACTCCACCCATCGAACACCTCCTTAGCGTGGACTCCACCTCAGCAGAAAAGCAGGTACAGTCTCTCCGGCAGGTGAGAAAAGAGCGGGACAACGGCGCCGTCCATGCCAGCCTCTCCCGCTTGCGAGAGGTGGCGTCGGGTGAAGAATGCACTGTGCCGGCCATCTTGGAATGTGTAGAGTCTTACTGTACCCTTGGGGAGATTTGCGACATCTTCCGGGATGTGTTCGGGGAGCACAAAGACCTGGTGGCTTTCTGAGAGCCGGGGCCGATGGGGGCCTTTCCCGCTATGAACAAGAGAGGTGATGTATGCCAGACCTGCTTCTAACCGAAGAGGAGCGGATGCTCCAGAATACGGTGCGAGAGTTCGCCGACCGGGAGCTAGCTCCCAGGTCCCACGAAATCGACGAGAAGGAGCAGTTCTCCTGGGAGAACTGGCAGGGCCTTGCCTCCCTTGGCCTTACGGGCATAGGAATCGACCCGGCCTATGGAGGCAGCGGCGGCGGGTATCGCCAGGTGGCATTAGCCATGGAGCAGGTTGCCCGTGGAGATGCCGCAACCAGCACCTCTCTGATCGCCCACCTCTGTTTGGGAACGCGAACGATTTTCGAGTTCGGCGATGAGTCCCAAAAGTTAAAGTACGTCCCGGATTTGGTCCAGGGCAAGAAGATGTGTGCCTGGGCCTTGACCGAGCCGTCCTGCGGCTCGGATGCAGCCGCTTTGCAGACTACGGCAGCCCTCCGGGAGGGCACCTATTTTCTGAACGGCAGCAAGATATTCATCACCAACGCAGATACGGCAGAACATGTGGTGATGTTCGCCACCCAGGACCGCTCCCTCCGGGCCAAGGGGGTGAGCGCCTTCGTAATGGACAGCACGACGCCAGGTTTAAGTGTTTACAAGCAACACGGGAAGATGGGAATGAGGGGGTCCGCCACCACGGAGGTCACCATGCAGGATGCAGCGGTGCCCGAGGCCAACCTCCTTGGCGACGAGGGCAGGGGGTTCAACTATGCTATGGAGATACTGGACTCCAGCCGCATAATAATCGCCGCCCAGTGCGTCGGCATCGCCCAAGCAGCCCTGGAAGCATCGGCAAAGTACGCCCAGCAGCGCCAGACCTTCGGAAAGCCCATCGCCCAGCACCAGGCAGTGCAGTTCATGCTGGCGGATATGGCTGTGGAGGTGCATGCGGCCCGGGTTGCCACCATGCAGGCCGCCACCCTTAAGGACCAGAAGATGGACTTCGTCTTCGACGCTTCCGTGGCTAAGCTCTTAGCATCTGAGACGGCAGTACGGGCCACATCCAACGCCCTCCAGATACATGGAGGCTATGGATATTTCAAGGACTCTCCCGTGGAAAGGTATTTCCGGGATGCCCGGGTGACAACTATCTATGAAGGCACGTCGGAAGTGCAGCGGCTGATCATCGCCCGGCAGCTGCTGTCCCAATACCCCCTGTGAACCGGGTGAACCAACACCGCCAAGGCAGGAATTCTTGGAACCTTCATGCGCAGCTCGGTACATAGACCATGTGGGAATAGCGGTCAGGGACCTGGACGCAGCTATAAAGCTCTTCCAGGATCTGTTCCAGGTGCCCACGGCAGAGCCTCAGGAGATACCTGATCAGAAAGTCAGAGCAGTGCTTCTGCCCATAGGCCAGTCCCGGTTGGAGCTCTTGGAACCACTGGAGGCCGACAGCAGTGTCGGCCGGTTCCTTCAGAGCAGGGGTGAGGGCCTTCACCACCTGGCCTTCAACGTGGAAGATGTTGGCGAAAGCCTGGATGGTCTTGGCAAGAAAGGCGTCCGGCTAGTGGACCTTGCTCCGAGGCACGGTCTGTCGGGAATGATCGGATTCATCCATCCCGCCTCGGTGCATGGAGTCCTGACCGAGCTGGTCCAGACCATAGAGAGTTAGATACCCGATGCAGCAGTCCGTTGACAGAGTGAGAGTAGTCGTAGCCAAGCCCGGCCTGGATGGCCACGACCGGGGGGCCAAGGTGGTCGCCAGAGCGCTGAGAGACGCCGGCATGGAAGTCATCTACACGGGAATCCGACAGACCCCGGAGATGATCGTAGAGACCGCCTTCCAGGAGGATGCGGACGTGATCGGGCTCAGCATCCTGTCGGGCGCCCACCTGGAGGTCTTCCCGGAGATACTGCGCCTGATGCGGGAAAAGGAGATGTCCGACGTTCTGGTGATAGCCGGCGGTATCATTCCCGAGGTGGACAGGCAGCCCCTCTTGGAGCAGGGGCTGAGCGCCATCTTCGGCCCAGGCGCCTCCACCCAGGATATAGTCGAGTACATCCGGAGCTCAGCCCGTAAACGGGACTACCCCTGACGCACAACCTGAACCGGAAAACAAGCAGGAAGGCGGGGCAGCTGCCCCCAAAGTAGATGGTCCCCTAGAGAGGAAAATGCAAAAGTCCCCGGAGATATGGTATGTACGGCAACCCCGTAACTTCTCACTCTCGCCAGCTTAGGGTGTCTCGGGCATAATGGAATTAACACCCAAAGAAAGGAGGAATGCGACAATGGGCACTGCATTGAACCTCCGCAGAACGGTCGAGGAGATGGGTGGAGCAGAGGGAATATACCATGGACTCAGGAGGTTTTCTAACGATGAGCGTTGGTTTCACTCCACACGCAACACTCTACTAAAGCAGTATCCCGATCAGTGGGTTGCTGTGTACGAGGGAAAGGTGGCAATTAGCGCACCAAGCTTTGAGGAACTTAATGATGCCATGGATGCAGATGGTGTACCTAGGGGGGAAGCTGTTGTTGACTTCCTGGACACCAATCCCAAATCATTTATCTTCTAGCCAAGTTACCCAGTGATTAGAGGAACCTTCGAAGAACCTGAAGGACGGCCCTATGTACAGGGCCGTTTTTATGTTCCCTCCCTCAAGATCATGAGGACGGTTGATTTTCTTGTCGATACCGGTGCTGATACCACAATGCTGGGTCTTCGTGATGGTCAGCTGTTAGACATTGATTATGCTGCCCTGCAACTCCCCGTCAAGGACATGTTAGGGGTTGGAGGAACAGCATCCACGGCCTCCGTCGAAGCTGCCTTGGGGTTTTTTGATACATTCTCCCAAAGCATCTATGTCCGTATGTACCGCATCCAGCTTGACTTGCTCATGCCGCCGAGGGATGAGGACGAAGACGAGGAAAAACACGAAAATGCTCTCTCTGTCCCATCTATCTTGGGCCGAGATATCCTCTGGCGATGGAGGATAGACTGCGAATTCCCCATGGGCCAGCTGCGTTTCCTCGTACGCTCATCTGACCGAAGGGTCAAGCTTTAGGCCAGCCGCCTGACCATCCGCCGCATCATCTCTGGCTCCCCAGCCTTTGCCCTGTCCGAGGCTGTTACTCGGTAAGCTAGCAGCGATATGAAGAAATGCAAGATGCACTATCTGAGACCCCCGTTGCAGTACCTCTCCAGCCTTGCCTAGCGATATTCGCTCATTCATGACTTGACAGGACTCTTGACTTCCCTTCCTCGGGCAAATATCTTGACACAACTATATATATATCCCTTATAATTACCAACCGAATCGGCAGGGGCCAACCCATCTATGATTTACAACGTCGCGCAACTCCTGAAAGAACCGGTAGGTTCCACCCGCCAGTTCTCCATCGACTCGCCACAAGCCCTCGACGATGGTTCAACATACATCCTACCCCACGGCCAAGTTCACTTGCTGCGCACCGACAGGGGAATCCTGGTCTGCGCCAGCATGGAAGCTAGCACGAACATGATGTGCAGCCGGTGCCTCGCCACCTACCAGCAGCCATTGAATATGGGACTGGAAGAAGAGTTTTACCCCAGCGTCGACATCGCTTCCGGGCAATCCCTCAGAATCCCTGAAGATACAGAACCTTCCACAACCATTGACCCACACCATATGCTGGACATGACCGAAGCCGCTCGCCAATATTGTCTGACCAGCCAGCCGATGAAGCCCTTGTGCCAGCCGGACTGCTTGGGCATCTGCCAGACCTGCGGCTCGAACAGGAACACAGGAAGCTGTAAATGTGATGCACTCATCGCCGACATGCAGTGGGGGCCTCTTACCCGGCTCCTTGAGTCGACTCATTCCTGAGATATACGAAAGAAAGGCGCAAGAGAACAGCTAATGGGCGCACTGCCGGTAAAGAAGCTCACCAAATCCAGGCAAGGAAAAAGACTGGCCCACTACCACATAAGCCCCCTGCATCCCTCCCGGTGCCCCCAGTGCCGGGCCGCGAAACTACCCCACACAGCCTGCCCCAGCTGCGGCTTCTACAAGGGACGCCAGGTGCTGAACAAAGGCGCCAGCTAGGCATCATGATGACAGCCGCCAAGCAAGAACAAGTACACCAGAAGACGCCGCATATGGCTCTTTTATGCTGCCAACTGCGCCAGCTTTATCGCATCCACTTGGAGGGTAGGAACGACAATACATGGAATTAGATACCAACGGCCTCGAAAGCGCCAACCTGGCATATGTGTTTCCCGGCCAAGGTGCCCAGTATGTGGGCATGGGTCGGGAGATTTACCGTACCTCCCGGGCTGCCAGAGACATCTTCGACGAAGTCGATGAGGTGTTGGGCGTACATCTGACCAGGATGGTCTTCGAAGGACCGGAAGAGGACCTGAACGAGACCATCAACTCCCAGCCCGCTATCATGGCTACCAGCCTGGCCTGCTACGGGGCCCTGGGCGAGCTGAAAAACAGCGACCTGCCGAAACCGACTGCCGTTGCGGGCCACAGCTTGGGGGAATACACCTCCATGGTTGTGTCCGGCGTGGTCAACCTGGCAGATGGCATCAGGCTTGTCAGGGAGCGGGGTAGGCTGATGCAGGAAGCATCGGCGCTCCATCCGGGAAGCATGGCCGCCATCATAGGTCTGGACGAAGAGACCGTGGAGGAGATCTGCCACGAGACCGGGGCCGAGGTCGCCAACATCAACGGCGGCGACCAGGTAGTGATCAGCGGTGACAAGTTCTGCGTAGCCAGGGCTGTCGATTTGGCCTCAATTCGGGGTGCGCGCAAGGCAGTGCCACTGGCGGTAAGTGGTGCTTTCCATTCTTCCCTGATGTCCGAAGCCTCCCGGGGATTGTCGGATGCGGTAAAATCTACGGCATTCCGGGAACCCGCGGTTCCCATCATTGGCAACTCTATCTGCCGCCCCCTTACCACCGCCCAGGACATCAAGGATGAGCTGTTGAACCAGCTTTGCAGCTGCGTCCAGTGGCAGAGGTCGGTAAACCTGATGATGGACATCGGCATTTCCAACTTCATCGAATTCGGCCCCGGGCGGGTCTTGGGCGGATTGATCAAGAAGATAGGTAGTGAGCCTTGCCACAAGGACACCCACATTGAAATAGCCAATGTAGGCGATCTGGCTTCGGTTACGAAGGTGGCGGAAGCCGGCTACTGGGACCCCCAGACGAATCACAGGTAGTCGGTGCCACAACCGGCGGTGTGGTGTAATGACAGGGGAAAGCGTCTCTCACTTTAGAAGAAAGTCCCGTGCCTTGGCTGTGCAGGCCTTGTATGAGATGGATATCGCCGGGCACTCTTCGGAATCCTCCTTCTCATGGCTCGTGTATGAAAACGATGTACCCAAAGAGTCCGTAGATTATGCTCTCGAACTTGCCAAGGGGGTTGCTGACAGGTTGGGGGAGATAGACCGGCGGATCCGCCAACATGCTCCCCTCTGGCCGGTGAACCAGCTACCTGTCGTGGACAGGAACATTCTGAGGCAAGCTATACTAGAGATACTCTTTGTTCAAGGTGTTCCCACCAAGGTGGTAATAAACGAGGCTATCGAATTGGCCAAGACCTTCGGTAGCGAAAGCTCCCCCAGGTTTGTCAACGGGGTTCTCGGTTCCTTGGTGGATGAATCCCAGAAGGCTAAAGACGTTGAGTTGGAGCCCGCAATCGCGACGGCAGAAAACCATATCCAGGAAGGAAGCTAAAAGGATGGCGACGACTTTCGAGCGGGTCAGGGCAATAGTTGTGGACAAACTTGATGTGGACGAAGAATCGGTGGTGCCTGAAGCATCCTTCGTCGATGATCTCAACGCAGATTCCCTGGACCTTGTGGAACTGATCATGGCTTTCGAAGAAAAGTTTTCCGACGATGATAACAAGATCGAAATTCCCGATGAGGATGCTGGGCAGATCGTTACCATCCAGGATGCGGTCAGCTACCTGCAGAGCCACGGCGTCGAAGACACGTAAAGCCTGCTTCCAGCTATCTTCTCATCTCTACTGGATACCTTTAAGTTAACAACGACAGGCAGGGCAGGGGCCGGATATGGTGGAAATGGAGAACCTGGAGGAAGTTGCCCGGCGGGTGCGGACCTGCACCGATTGCCCCTTGAGCGGGAGCCGGACCAACGCCGTTCCCGGCGAGGGGCCGGAGAATTCGGAGATCATGTTCATCGGGGAAGGTCCGGGCTACCAGGAGGACCAGCAAGGCAGGCCTTTCGTAGGACCGGCAGGCAAGTTCCTGGAAGAGCTCCTGGAGTCGATAGGCTACACCCGCCAGGAAGTGTATATAGCAAACATGGTCAAGTGCCGGCCGACCAGCAACAGAGACCCACTGCCTGCCGAAATCGCAGCTTGCAGCAAATACCTGGACCGGCAGATCGAGCTTATCCGTCCAAGACTGGTGGTTACCTTGGGCCGGTTCTCCATGTCCAAGTTCATTCCAAATGAAAGCATCAGCCGGGCGCACGGCACACCCAGGAATATAGGCGGCTTGACCGTGTTTCCGATTATGCATCCAGCGGCCGCCCTTCACCGGCAGGAACTTAGGAAGAGCATCGAAGAGGACTTCCATGCCATCCCCGCCCTGCTGAAAGAGACCGCGCCCGAACCGGTGGTCGAGCTGCCGGCGGCTCCCAAGCCCGAGCAGCTCTCCATGTTCTAGGCAACAAGACTTCAAGCGGATGACGCAATAGCTGCAATGAATCATCCGCCACTTTGGACCAAGGCAGGTTAGTGGCCAAATCACCCCTTAGAGTTATTCCCCTGGGAGGACTGGGGGAAATCGGCAAAAACATGATGGTTCTGGAATATGACCGGGACATCATAGTCATAGATTGCGGTGTGCTCTTTCCCAAGGAAGATATGCCGGGCGTGGACCTGGTCATCCCGGACATAAGCTACCTCCTTGAGAGACGAGAGCGCGTCCGCGGCATCCTCATAACCCACGGGCATGAAGACCATACCGGCGCCCTTCCCTTTGTCCTGCCCCAGCTCGACGTCCCCGTATTTGCTCCTCGCCTCGCCCACGGCCTCATCTCGGTGAAACTCAAGGGGTACAGGGGCGCGCGGGATGCCAAGCTGGAGCTCATTGAACCTGGGAAACCCATATCGCTGGGAAAATTCAAAGCTGAGTGGTTCCGGGTGTGCCACAGCATACCCGACGCCATGGGGATAGCTATCGATACGCCCGTCGGAAAGGTTATACACACAGGCGATTTCAAGATAGACCACACCCCGGCGGACGGCCACCCCACGGACCTTACTCGATTGGCATCCTTCGGGCGCGAGGGCGCGCTCCTGCTGTTCTCCGATTCAACCTACGCGGAGCTCCCCGGCTACACAGCGTCAGAGCAGGTGGTCGGAGAAGCCTTGGACAGGGCCATAGGTGAAGCTTCCGGCAGGGTGCTGGTGGCAACCTTCGCTTCCCTGATATCCCGTATTCAGCAGGTGATGGATGCCGCCGCCAGGCACGACCGAACGGTGGGAGTCGTGGGGCGCAGCATGATAGAGAACGTCCGGATGAGCATCGACATGGGTTACCTGAAGCCCCAGCCCGGCGTGCTCCTTCCACTGGGTGAGACCAAACAGCTCGACGATGAGAGGACGGTGCTGGTAACCACCGGAAGCCAGGGAGAACCTACCTCGGCCCTGGTGCGCATAGCCCAGCAGACCCACAGGGATATCCGGATTATCCCGGGGGACACCGTCGTCATCTCGGCAACCCCGATACCGGGCAACGAGACGCTCGTTAGCAGGACCATAGACAATCTCTTCCGCCAGGGAGCCCGCGTGTTGTACGACAAAGTTACCCTCGTACATGTGCACGGGCACGCCAGCCAGGAGGAGTTGAAGATGATGCTCAACCTGGTGCGGCCCCGCTTCTTCGTGCCCGTCCACGGGGAGTACCGCCACATGTTGGCCCACGCAGACCTGGCAGAAGCAATGGGTGTTGCCCGGTCGGGCATATTTGTGCTGGAAGATGGAAATGTGCTGGAGCTGACGCCTGAAAGAGGAGAGGTCACAGATAGTGTGCCTGCCGGCCACGTATATGTGGATGGCAGCGAGATGATGGGAGAAAACAACAAGGTCCTGCAGGAGAGGCGTTCTCTAGGGCACGATGGTGTGATCGTGGTAGCGGTTGCCCTAGACAGGAATACAGGATTCCCCGCCAAACCTCCGCAGGTATATGCGGCAGGCTTCACCGATGATGAGAGTTGCCGCAGCCTGTTCCAGAAACTCTCCGAGTCCGTCAGCGAATCCCTTGAACAGTACGACAACTTCCCAATAGACTGGGGACTTGCCAACAACGTGGCGAAGGAGGCAGCAACGAAGCTGCTCCACCGAGAAGCCCACCGGTCCCCCCTTGTGGTGGTGGCATGTCTGGAGGTCTAGGTGCCCAGCACTCCCGATGCGGAAGAGACCAGCCCTTACTCAACCTCAAAGCCCGCCCGTAGAGCATCCCGCAGCAAAGCGGCAAGGAAGAGCCGGGCCACCGGTCCCCGAAAATATGTTAACCTGATGGGCCACCTGGCCCCCTTTCTCTTGGCAATCGGCCCGGCGTTAGCCTTCACGTTCCCTTCTCCCTTGGCTGACTGGGCATTCGAACGCTTGGGATGGGGACTATTCCCGACCCTTTCATGGTTCTTCATCACCGTCCTACTGCTGCGATATCGAGGGATGAAGGTGTGGGTATGGAGAGTCATAGGGGGGTCGGCGGTCCTTGTGGCCCTGTCCCTCGCCATTCTCTCCATGTTCGAACCCTTCACAGGGCGGCTCCAGGGTGTGTCCCTCGGCGGAAGCTGGGGAGGATATCTGGGAGGCGCCCCGTGGCCCCTGGGTTGGGCCAAGGTGCTGGGCATAGTGCTGGCTGGCCCATTGCTCTTGTACCCCAAGGCTGGAGCAAAGGCATATGGGCTGGCGCTGAGCGGGGCCTATGCCCAAATAGGCGATTTTCTCCGTTGGTCCCTGGGACGCTCTGGACAGGGGGACGAGGAACTCGTCGAGCAGTCCGTTCCGGTAGCGAAGAAGACGGTCAAGGCCCCCGAAAAGGAAGCGGCGATGCCGAGCAGGCAGTCTGCCAAGGGCTTGGCTTGGGACCTCCCGCCCCTGGACCTGCTCAGCCAGGGAACTACAGCCCCTGTGCCCCAATCCGTGCTCAACAAGATGGCTGGCTACATAGAAGAAACCTTGGCAGAGCACAGGGTAGATGTAAAGGTTGAAGATATCCGGACCGGGCCGAGGGTTATCAGGTTTGGCTTGGTGCCGGGCTGGATGAAGCGCCAGGGAGAAGCACAAAAAGGCCGCACGACCTCTACACAGCTGGGCTACGAGGCAAGCCGGGTGCGGGTACAAAGCATTCTTGCGAGGGAAAAGGACCTGGCCCTCGCATTGAAGACTGCCTATCTGCGCATGGAAGCCCCCGTTCCCGGGGAGGCGCTGGTAGGCTTGGAGGTCCCGAACCCCCACGCCAACAGGGTCTATCTCCGCTCATTGGCCGAGAGCCCTCCCTTCAAGAAGATAGCCGCCAAGGGAACCCTTCCCATAGCCCTTGGTGAAGATACGGGCGGGACTCCCGTCGTATCCGACCTTACCGACCTCCCCCACCTGCTTATTGCCGGCGCCACGGGCAGCGGAAAGAGCGTCTGCATCAACGCCGTCATAGCATCAATGCTCCTGACCAACCGCCCGGACCGCCTTCGCATGATCATGGTGGACCCCAAGAGAGTGGAGCTCACTCCCTTCAACGGCATACCGAACCTGGTGCTGCCCGTCATAGTGGATGTCGACAAGGTGCTCGAGGTGCTGCGGGGAGTCCAGAACGAAATGCTCCGCCGTTACAAGATGCTGGAAGAGGCGGGAGCGCGCAATCTCAACACATACAACGGCAAGGCCAAGACGCCGATTCCTTACCTTGTGGTTATCATAGATGAGCTGGCCGACCTTATGATGACGGCAGCCTTCGACGTGGAGCAAGCCCTGGTCCGACTGGCACAGCTGGGCAGAGCCACGGGCATCCACCTGATATTGGCCACCCAGCGGCCGTCGGTAAACGTGGTAACGGGCCTCCTGAAGGCCAACGTCCCTGCCAGGATCGCCTTTGCCGTCGCTTCCCAGGTTGATTCCAGGGTGATACTGGATGCTGTGGGAGCCGAGAGGCTGCTGGGCAAGGGAGATATGCTGCTGCTCTCCCAGGACTCCCCCAAACCGGTGCGCGTCCAGGGCACCTACGTCGGCGACGACGAGATAGAGTCGCTGGTGTCCTTCTGGAAAAACCAGTCGGGGCCGCCCATTCCTGAGATCATCCTCGAAGACAGCGAAGAGAACGAGGAAGCGGAACCATTGGATGACGACAGCCTGCTGGACTCAGCCAGGGAACTGGCTGAGCGGACCCCAAACATCTCCCCGGCGTTGCTGCAACGCCGGCTACAGGTCGGGTACGCCAAGGCTGTGCAGCTTACTCGCCAGATGGAAGCCGAGGGGGTGCTGTCAAAGTCATCATCCTCTTCCACGCAACCACCCTGGTAAAGCCTTGCCCTGACGGGGAAGACCAGGACCCGGTTCCCGGAATATGACGGTAGTCCTGGTGCAATTCCTTTAATTCCGCCGCCCAGTGATGTTAACATATACATAGCTAACCGATGATGCTATCTGTACGATGGCACATCCGGCAGTGCGGGGAAACTGCAAGAGTGGGGCATCCTTGAAGAACCTGTCGGAATACCTCGTCCACCTGCTGCGCCGCGGTAGCGTCCTGGACCGCGCATACCTATCTGTCCTGCGGGACCACTGTGTTCTATGTGGCGAGGCGATCGGCGAAACTCCCGCTTATCTCAGTTACCGGCTCTGTCCCTATTGCCGCTTTCACTACAGCCTTACCGCCAGGGAGCGCATAGATCTTGTCGCCGACAAAGGCACCTTCCGGGAGACCAACAGGTCAATCGTGTCCCTCTTCCCCATTTCCTTCTCTACGCGAGGCTCCTACACCAAGCGTCTCTCCCAGGACCAGAGGCGCACAGGTCTTACTGAAGCTGCCGTAACAGGGCGCTGCACCATCGCCGGCATCCGCACCATGATGATCGTGCTGGACTTCGGTTTTATGGGGGGCAGCATGGGCAGTGTGGTGGGGGAAAAGGTTGCGCTTGCTTTCGAAAACGCCGCCTCCAGCGGACACCCGGTGATTGCCATGGTAAGCGGCGGTGGCGCCCGCAGCCAGGAGGGCGTCCTGTCGTTGATGCAGATGGCCAAGACGGTTGCAGCCGCCAACAAGGTGCGAGAAAGACACCTCCCATTTGTGGTTATCCTGTCGAACCCATCGACGGGGCAAGCCTACGCCAGCTTTGCTAACCTGGCAGACGTCATCTTCGCAGAACCAGGCTCTCTCATAGGCCTGGCGCCCATGAAGACCCTCAAGGAAGCTTCCAGCAAGCCTGTGCCTCTGGATGCCCACACTGCGGAAGCCCACGTGGACCTCGGCCTCCTGGACAACATCATAGACAGGGAAGACCTGCGGGATAAACTGAGCACCGTGCTGAACATCCTCTCTCCTGACCGTTCATCCCGCTCCAATGGCAAGGGCACTCCCTCTCCCATGCAGTTGCCGGCAACCCAGGCACCCGATGCAGCCCAGGCTTTGCACGCATCCAACCATACCCAGCGCCCTTCGGCATCGGAGTACGTCGAACGGACGGTGGAGAAGTTCATCGAGCTGCGGGGCGACCGGGTCAGCGGGGACGACCGGACGTTGATTGGAGGATTGGGCTACCTGGGAAACGAGCGGGTAGTGGTGGTCGGGCAGGAGCGGAAGGCCCAAAGAAGGGATGGCGGCTACCACAGCTACCCCGAAGGGTTCCGGAAGGCCCGCAGGCTCATAAACCTGGCAGCCCGTTTCAAACTGCCGGTGATCACGCTGATAGATACCCAGGGCGCCCATCCCGGCTTGGAGTCCGAGGAGCAAGGCGTGGGAAATGCAATTGCAACAACCCTATCGTTGATGGCCGATGTCCCCACCCGGACTATATCTGCAATTATTGGAGAGGGCGGAAGCGAAGGAGCGCTGGCGTTGAGCCTGACCGACAGCGTGGTCATGATGCAGTTTGCTATCTTCTCCGCCATATCCCCGGGCCCCACGGCCAGCAGGCTCTACCGAAACGCCTCCCGTCGGATGGAGGAAAAGGAATCGCTGACCCTTACAGCCCAGGACTGCAAAGAACTGGGAATCATTGACGAGATCGTTCCGGAACCTGGGGACGGGGCACATACCGACCCAGAGGCGGCGGCGATGTACCTCGGTGTCGTGCTCTCTGACCAGCTTGCCAAAAAAGCCAAGGGTTCATCCAAGAAGCTGGTGCAGAAGCGTTACAAGAAGTTCCGCAGGATCGGCGAGTACACCAAGCACTCACAGGCCGCCATTCGCAGGGAAGTGTCTCTAATGGAGCACATCGTCATGAAGGAGCCTCAAGACGGGGCTGGCGGCGGGAGGCGGAGGAAGGTACCCAGTTCCAGCTAGACGGGAGCTTTCCCGATGCGCTCCAGGCTTCCCCTCAGGTTGTTCACAATTTGACGGTACTCTTCCTGCACACTATCGCTGCCCAGGACAGTCGGCCGTGAGGTGTCCCGGTACTCAGGCCTGAGGGCAATGGACCCCAGGAAGGGCAGGTCCATATCGTTGGCCAGCTGTTGGCCTCCCCCCTCTCCAAACATCTCGCCGGTGAAATTTTCGACGATCCCAGCTACGTTCACCTTCAACTTGTGGATCATGTTTATGCAGCGACGGGCGTCCAGCCCCGCCAGCTCCTGGGGGGTGGTAACCACGACGAAGCCATCGACGGGGAGCGTCTGCATGACGGTCAGAGGGGCGTCGGAAGTGCCAGGGGGCAGGTCCACCACCAGGTAGTCCAGGTCTCCCCAGTTAGTCATCTGGAGAAACTGGCTGATGGCATTGTGGATCATGGGGCCGCGCCAGATGATTGCTTCTTCTTCGTTCTCCTGGAAAAAGGCCATGGAAACGACCTTTATCCCAAACTTTTCGGCAGGGGTAATCTCCCCCTCCACGACGCTGGGGGCCTCGGAGATGCCCATCACCCGGGTGACGTTCGGGCAGTCGATGTCCACATCCAGGAGACCGACCTTCTTTCCTTCGTGGGCCAGGGCGGCGGCAAGGTTCACAGCCACAGTTGTCTTGCCCACCCCTCCCTTACCGCTGTAAACGGCAACCTTCGTGCCTATCTGGTCCAACCTCTGGGTGATCTGGCGTTTCTGCTGCCAGGAACGCTTGATCTGCTCCAGCCTGGCTTTTTCCTGGGGGTTCGTCATCGAACATCCTTACGAAATCAGTATGGGATGGCCCGGCCGCCGTTGCCCTAGTCAATGCCCAGGAGCTTGCGTCCATCCTCGGTGATCAGGTCGGGTGACCAGGGAGGGTCGAACACCATTTCCACTTCCACATCATCCACTCCATCCAGCTCGGACACAGCCCACTCAGCCTGTTGGGCAATGAACGGCCCCATGCCGCATCCCGGAGCGGTGAGGGTCATCTGCACGTAAACATCGCCACTAGTTACCTGTACATCGTACACAAGACCCAAGTCCACTATATTGACGGGAATCTCGGGGTCGTAGACCGTCTTTAGCACCTCGATCACGTCAGTTGCAGCTACGGTCGCCTCGGCCATCATTACCTCCAAAGAAGGGCTTCTCTGTTAGAGCCCTTTTCGGGATTGTAGCAACAAAGGCCTATCTGAGTCAATTAAGGAGCTCGACTGCCAGAGGGGGACCCCCCTCCTGGGAGACCTCTACGAAACCTCGGGCCTGTCCTCAGGGAACACTAAGGGCCTTGGGCTGTCCGTTCCCCCTGAGGGAAATCGAAGGGGAATGGGCAGCCGTTGTTCCGCCTTGAATATTGTCCTCCCCACCCCCGCTCTGCCCGTCCTGCCTCCCTGTACCGCTTCTTCATACCCTCTGAGTAGTCCTGCACGCTGCCTTTCTATGCACTCCTCGGTAACACAATTTATGAAGCAACGATACCCGCCCCGGTAACATTTATTATGAAGCACTTCGGTAACTTGACTTGGCTCTAGCCATTAAGATACCTTCTTGCTGCGAGCGGCGCTCTAAGCAGAAACTCCTGAGATAGAGTCGCTCCCAAGGGAGGACATATGGAAGGCGTAGCCTTCATACTCATCGGCGCGGCCCTTTTCTCCCACTCTTGGTCTCTCCTCGGGTTCTACGCCGACGCGCGCTCTTTGGGCGTGACGATGGCGGGGATCGCTGTGGCATTGGCAGTGGCGCTTTTTGCCTTCGAACCGCAGTTCCTAGGTACCCTGGGCGACGGCCAGTCCATAAGGGGAGCCGAAACGGACCTTCTCAAGATACTGATCATTTCCTGGGCAATATACGCGGCCATAGTCGGCGCCCAGAACCTGTGGGACATGGAAGAAAGGCCCCTCGGCCTTTACAGCGTAGCGCTGACCGCTGTCAGCTTTGTGTCATTGGCCTTCTTCCTGCAACTCTGGGCAGACAGCGGCGAAGACCTTGTCATGGCCCCCATAGTGATCATCACTGCAATGCTGTCCATTATCGGAGCACTGCTTTTCTTCAGCTTGGCAATCCCCTTCGCACCGCTAAGGACCGTTTCCGGTTGGGCCCTATTGCTGCAGTCCCTGCTCATAGCCGGTTTTGGTCTGGGCATGGCTGCCAGCGCTATCTCGACTTAGCCTCTTACGGAAGGGCATGAACATGAGCGCCCGCGGAAGAGCGTCTGCGCAACCGACGCGAATCGCTGTTCGGGGGAGCACTGTATGACAACAAGTAAGCTGCCGACACAAGAATTCCTCCAGCAGGCTGAGCAGGAAGCCGGCAGGTACGACTGGGAAGGCACCTTTGCTGACTACCTGAGCATGGTAAGTGCGAACCCGGACCTGAACCGGCTCTCCCACAAGCTGGTGCACGATGCCATAATGTCCAAGGGGGTTGAGACCGCACCGGATACCAGCAAACCCATCTACAAGCTGTTCGAGGGCGAGGTTTTCGGGCTCAGCGACACCATCGAGAGAATCGTTGAGTACTTTGCCTCGTCGGCCCGAAGGCTTGAGGTACGAAAGAGAATCCTCCTTCTGCTCGGTCCGCCCGCAACGGGCAAGTCCACCGTGGTCGCGTTGATAAAAAGCGCCCTGGAAGAGTTCACACGCACCGATGAGGGGGCGTCGTACTCCATAAAGGACTGTCCAATGCAGGAGGAGCCCCTGCACCTTCTACCCCACAACATGAGAAGGCGACTTTTCGACGACTACGGCATATTTGTCGAGGGAGAGCTGTGCCCCAGGTGCCGCTATGCTCTGCGGACAGAGTACGGAGGCAAGATTTCCGATGTCCGCGTAACCAGGACCATATTCTCGGAGCAGGAAGCCATAGGCATCGGCTACTACGTCGCCACCTCGAACCCGGCCGACGCCACCCTGCTCGTGGGCAGCGTAGATACCTCCCGGCTCGAGGGCGACAGGCTCTCCGTTGCAGGCAAAGCCTTCAGGCTGGACGGCGAGCTCAATGTGGCCAACCGCGGGCTTATGGAGTTCGTCGAGATATTCAAGACGGACGCGCACCTGCTGACTACGCTCCTGGGCTTGGCCCAAGAACAGCTGATCAAGATGGACAGGTTCGGCTCCGTTTACGCTGACGAAGTTATCGTTGGCCACTCCAACGAGGGGGATTTCAGAACATTCCTCGCCGATCCCTCGTCCGAGGCCCTGAGGGACCGGATAATGCGGATCTACGTGCCCTACAACCTGCGGGTGAGCGACGAGCTGAAAATATACAACAAGCTGCTGAAGAGCGGCGGCCTGGATAGCGCCCATCTGTCTCCCCTCACCCTGCCTGCGGTCAGCACATTCGCCATCCTTTCGCGTCTGGACCCGCCCGACAAGCAAGGGGTTTCGGCCCTGGACAAGCTGAATGCCTACGATGGGACGGAGGTGGCCGGCTTCACCCAGGCCGAGGTCGCCGAAGAGAGGCGTCTCCACCCCAATGAGGGCATGAAGGGCATTTCACCCCGCGCCATCATGAACCGGCTGAGCGCCAGGGCAGCCATCCCGGATGTTGAATGCATGAGCCCCCTTAACGCCTTGGATAGCGTCTGGCAAGGCCGAAACGAAAACGTGAGTCTCACTGAAGAGGAGTCGGAGAAGTATATCAGCTACGTCCAGGACGCAATCGCGGACTACAATGAACGAGCCGTCAAGGATGTCCAGAAGGCTTTTGAAGAGGGTTTCGAACAGACGACCGAATCCCTGCTGGTCTCTTACCTGGCAGAAGTTGCAGCCTCCGCGTCCGGGGGTGCCCGCAGGGGCGTCTCCCGGGACGGCGAGACCACCATGAGGGCCATGGAAAGGCCTCTCGGCATATCTGAGCGAGCCAAGACCGGCTTTCGCCTCGAAATCCACAATTTCTTTGAGGAACTGAAGTCCCGCGGCACACCCTTCGAGTATTCTACCGAGCCCCGGATGAAGGCCGCCATTGAGAAGCGCCTGCTGCCCGAGCGCAAGACCATGAGAACTCAGCTCGAACAGGCCCGCTCTCCAGGCAGACTCGCCGAATGGCAGAGGAAGCGGACGGCGGTTCACAGCAGGCTGATGCACTCCTATGGATATTGCAACATATGCGCCAACGACGTGGTCGAATACATCATCTTTCTCCTGAAGGGAAATGTTCCTTCGAGAATCTCCAAGAACAGCATCGAGTGGAACTGGCCCTTGAATCCGGTGGAGAAGTCCCCAAAGCTAGGTCTCTGAGAACCGCCTCAAGCCAGGGGAATTGATGTCCCTTCCCCCTGGAATCTCTTCCCCAAGAGAGGACTCGGGTGAGGGTTTCAATTGATCCTTCGCCTCTTGAAGGAGACCTTTGGGTAAACTGAGGCCAGCGCTCAGTCCGTTCGCCCTGAGGGAAATCGAAGGGGAACGGACAGCCGGAGCTGCGCCTTGAGTACTGCCCTTCCCACCGCCGCGTCGTGTTCCGTACTGGGGGGGTTGCGCAAATGTCTCTGAGGGCGTGGGGAGAAGGTTAGCATGAGGGGGATTTCACCCTCACTCGGCCCCTCATTCTTAAGGGCATGGGAATATACATTGCCCCTTGCTCTTTAACGGGAAGAGGGGTGGGTTTGCGCCCCTCAGGCACCCTGCCAGGAAGAGGGGACGTGCTCTTTCTCGCCCAGGGCCAGCAGCCTCCGCAGCTCGTATATCTCATCCCGGAGCATGGCCGCCTTTTCGAACTCAAGGTTCTTGGCGGACGCCTTCATCTGCAGCTCCAGGTCCTTGGTCACCTTGAACATATCCTCCCGCGACATCTCCTTGCGGACGGTCACGTAAGAGGCCCTGTTCTCGGCGACAGCCCTCACCCGCTCGGTGATGTCCTTGACCGCCTTATGGATGCCCTGGGGGACAATGCCGTGTTCATCATTGTGGGTGCCCTGTATGCCCCTCCGCCTGTATGTCTCGCTGATTGCCCTGTCGATGGACCGGGTGCGGTTGTCGGCGTACATGATCACATGGCCTTCCGAGTGGCGGGCAGCCCTTCCAATCATCTGGATGAGGGATGAATCGGAGCGCAGGTAGCCCTCCTTATCGGCATCCAGGATGGCCACCAAGCTCACCTCGGGCAGGTCCAGCCCCTCCCGGAGCAGGTTGATGCCCACAACAACGTCGTAAACCCCCAGGCGCAGGTCCCGCAGGATTTCGCTGCGCTCCAGGGTGTTGATGTCCGAATGGAGGTAATGGGTGCGCACACCCATCTCCTGCAGGTAGTCCGCCAGCTCCTCGGCCATTCGCTTAGTCAGGGTGGTTACCAGGCAGCGCTCGCTCTTGTCCACCCTGTCTTTGATCTGCTGCATCAGGTCGTCGATCTGTCCCTTGGTCGGCTTCACCTCGATGGTTGGGTCCAGCAGACCTGTCGGCCTGATCACCTGCTCCACGACCTGCCGGCTCACCTCCATCTCATGGGGGCCAGGAGTGGCCGATACGAATATGGCCTGGTTCAGGTGGGACTCGAACTCCCGGAAGTTCAGGGGACGATTGTCAAGGGCCGACGGCAGCCTGAAACCAAAATCAACCAGGGTCTGCTTCCGGGAGATATCGCCGTTGTACATACCCCGCACCTGGGGAATTGTCATGTGGGACTCATCGACGAACAGGAGCCAGTCTTCGGGGAAGTAGTCCAACAGCGTCCAAGGCGCGCTTCCCGCCGCCCGTCGCGCCAGGTGTCGGGCGTAGTTCTCCACACCGCTGCAGAAGCCGGTCTCGCGCAACATCTCCAGGTCGTAATTGGTGCGCGACTCCAGCCGGGCCGCCTCCAGGACCTTCCCGCTGGAGCGGAGGAAGGACACGCTCTCTTCCATCTCCACCTGGATATCCTCTATGGCAAGCTCCAGCTTCTCCTTCGGCGTGACGAAGTGGCGGGCGGGATAGATGTCCATCTCCTCTCGTTGGGCGAGAATCTCTCCGGTCAGGGGATCGATCTCGACAATGCGTTCCACCTCATCGCCCCAGAACTGGATGCGCAGGGCTGTCTCATCGTAGGCCGGATGCACCTCCAACGTATCCCCACGTACCCGAAAGCGTCCCCGGGCCAAGTCCGTATCGTTACGGGAGTACTGCATATCCACCAGCTGGCGCACCAGCCGGCTGCGGTTGCGCACCTCACCCACCTTCACCTGGGCCACGAAGCTGTAGTAGTCAACGGGATCGCCCAGACCATAGATGCAGGAAACGGAGGCGACGATGAGCACATCCCGCCGGGTGAGGAGAGAACGGGTGGCGGCGAGGCGGAGCTTATCAATCTCCTCGTTAATGTCCGCATCCTTCTCTATGTACGTATCGGTCTGGGGAACGTAAGCCTCGGGCTGGTAGTAGTCGTAGTAGGAGACGAAGTACTCCACCGCATTGTGGGGAAAGAACTCCCGGAACTCGGTGGCCAGCTGGGCGGCCAGGGTCTTGTTGTGGGCAATGACCAGAGCGGGGCGTTGGACGGACTGGATGATGTTGGCCATGGTGAAGGTCTTCCCGCTGCCGGTGACCCCCATCAGGGTCTGGTAGCGGTCTCCCCCTTCGATTCCGATGGCCAGCTTCTCCACGGCCAGGGGTTGGTCGCCCGTGGGGTGAAAGTCCGATACTATCTCGAATTCAGGCATGGTCGTTTCTGGCTCTCACAAACTTTGCCATCTCCGCTAACTCCCGCCGATCTGCAGCAAGGCTTGGCGGATGCGGTCCTCAACCGTCGAATCTGGAGAGCGGTCAAGGTTGGCTACGGCGCGGCGGGCCTCGTTGGCTGAATAGCCCAAGGCTGTGAGCGCCGCTATCACATCTCCGTCCCGGTCGGGAACGGCGTCCAACTCCCCTTCCACCACCTGGGTAACCTTGCCTTTAAGCTCTAGGACGATTCGCCCAGCCGTCCGAGCGCCCACCCCCGACACGCCCGACAAGGCACCTACGTTCTCGCTCACGATAGCCGATACCAAGGAACGGGGGCCGAGGTCCGACAGAATGGTCAGGGCGATGCGGGGGCCAATCCCGGAAACGCTGTTCAACAGGTTGAACAGCTGCAGCGCGTCGGAGGTGCCGAACCCGTACATCTCTGCTTTATCGTCGCGGATTTGCAGCTGGGTGTGGAGGTACACCTCGCCGCCCACTTCTCCCAGGTTTTCCCTCAGCGATGACGGGACCTGCACCTGAAAGCTGACGGCGCCACCCACCTGAACCTGCACCCAGTCCTGACCCTTGGCTTCCAGTATGCCCTTGATTGCAGATATCAATCTAGACCTCCTGCTGGCGGCTTCACGGAGATGGGTAGCGTTGGAGCGGCCCCGGCGACTGCCTGCGCGCTAGGGCCTGAACTCCCTCTTCGCCAGGTCGGCGACATCCTTCTGCCTGACATGGCACAAGGCTATAGCAAGGGCATCCGAGGCATCGGAAGGTTCGGGCAGGGTGTCCAGCCGCAGAATCAGCTTCACCATCTCCTGAATCTGGCCCTTGCTGGCGGCCCCGTAATCGGCCACCGAGCGCTTCACCTGGGCAGGGGTGTAGCGGAACAGGGGGATGGAGTTGCCGGCGGCGGCGATAAATGCTGTTGCTTGGGCCTGCCCTACTGCCAACGCCGGGCCGACGTACCGCGCCTCATTCTTGCCGACGAAGGGTTCTTCCACGGCAATTGCCTCGGGCTGCCAGATGCTGATCATGTTGAGCAGATGGGAATACATCTGGTAGAGCCGGGTCTCCAGGGGCAGCGACCTGGACAAGCTGACAGCACCCCAATCAACCGCAGAAATCTCGCCTTCGTCATCAATAAGGCCATAGCCCATGCGAATGGTGCCTGGGTCGATTCCGAGGATACGCAAAGGTTAACCTTCGTTCTGGTACTTTTCCAGCACCTCTTCGGGAAAGTTGGCGTTGCTGTAAACCTTCTGCACATCCAGAAGGTCTTCCAGGTTGTCCAATAGGCGAAGGGTCTGCTCAGCTTCCTTGGCGCTCAACTCCACGGTGTTCTTAGGTTTCATAGATAATTCGGCCGACGCGGTAGATATGTCCTGGGATTCCAGGGACTTCTTTACCGCCTCCAGGGCCTCGGGCTGGGTGTATATCTCCAGGTATCCGCCCTCGACGATTACGTCCTCCGCCTCAGCTTCGATGGCCGTCATGGCGATCTCCTCCGCCTCGATCTCATCTACGTTGAGGCAGATGATGCCCTTGGATTCGAAGTTCCAGCCAACGCACCCTGTCTCTCCCAAGCTTCCGCCAGCCTTGGCAAAGGTGGCCCGTACCTCCGACGCCGTCCGGTTCCGGTTGGACGTCAGGGCCTCCAGGATGATGGCGCTCCCACCTGGGCCATACCCTTCGTAGAGGGCGCTCTGCAGGTCGTCCGAGGAGTCGCCCCCACCTGCAGCCCTGCTGATGGCCCTCTCGATGGTGTCCGTTGGCATATTGCTTCCCTTGGCCTTTTCCACAGCTAGGCGCAGCCTGTAGTTCATATCCGGGTCACCGCCTCCGCCCTGCCGCACTGCAATGGAAATGTCCCGGGTCAGCTTGGTGAAAAGCTGGCCCCGCTTGGCATCGTTCGCGCCCTTTGCCCGCTTGATGGTGGACCATTTGGAATGTCCGGACAAGCCCTTCACCTCCTAAACTTGACGCTGGTAACTTCCCAGAGGTGGCTGATGTGCTAGATTCTATCACACGCCGGTGAAGGGCCGGAATAAAGGCCGCAGGGGGCAGTCGCAGCTTGACTCCCATTCAACGTTGCTCCTAGAATGGGGCCACTCCCGTACCGCAGGATAGAATGACCGATCGACTTGTCTCAGGAACCGCCGTTGACACCGATGAACCTATAGACTCGTCCCTGAGACCCCGGCGTCTGGATGATTTCGTAGGGCAGGGGAAGGTCAAGGAAAACCTGAGCATAGCCGTCCAGGCTGCCAAGATGCGGGGCGAACCCCTGGACCATGTGGTCATTTATGGCCCTCCCGGCTTGGGAAAGACCACGCTGGCGCACATCATAGCCCAGGAACTGGAAGTGAGCATCAAGGTGACCTCCGGTCCCGCCGTCGAAAGGGCCGGGGAGATGGCAGCCATCCTCACAAGCCTCTCCGAGGGGGATGTGCTCTTCATTGACGAGGTGCATCGGTTGAGCCGGCCGGTCGAAGAAGTGCTCTACCCAGCTATGGAGGACTATTTCCTGTCCTGGGTTGTCGGCAAGGGATTGGGGGCGCGCAACATCAATCTGCGGGTCAACCCATTTACCCTCATAGGCGCAACCACAAGGTTTGCCCTGGTCAGCGCTCCACTCAGGGACCGGTTCGGGTCGGTATTTCGGATGGACTACTACGATAGCCAGGAGATGGGCCAGATCCTTCTCCGATCATCTCGTATCCTGGACATAAGCATCGAAGAGAGCGGCGTGGAAAGCATATCCACCCGGTCCAGGGGAACGCCAAGGGTGGCCAACCGTCTCCTCAAACGGATCAGGGACTATGCGCAGGTCAGGGGCGATGGTAGAATTACCAAACAAGCCGCACAAGAAGCGCTGGAGAAGCTGGAGGTCGATTCCCTTGGCCTGGACGAGATTGATCACCGTCTGCTCGACAGCATCATCAGCAAGTTCTCTGGCGGTCCGGTAGGGCTGGATACCCTGGCAGCATCAATAGGAGAAGATGCTGACACGATAATGGACATCTACGAACCCTACCTGCTTCAGCTGGGCTTCCTGGACAGGACACCCAGAGGGAGGCTGGCTACTCACCTGGCATACCGGCACCTTGGGAGGGAGCTTCCCCGCAGGATGGTAGATCCCCAGGGCAATCTGTTCTAGCAAGGTCGATCAACGCGAAGGAGCCGAAAGGATGATTTACGAGTTCCGCGACTATGAAGCGATGCCCGGAAAGTTGGGAGCGCTGAACCAGAGGTTCGCCGACCACACCCTGGGTTTCTTCCAACAGCACGGCATAGGAGTGCTGGGTTTCTGGAACCTGGAGGCTGGGATGGGCAGCCATCTCATCTACATCACGGTCTATGACAGCATGGCGGACCGGGAAAAGAAGTGGGCAGAGTTCCAAGCCAACCCGGACTGGGCAAAGGTGCGGAGAGAATCAGAGGGCGATGGCCCCATGGTGAACCAGATACATAATTCCATCATGCGCTCAACAGCCTACTCTCCCGAACCCAAGGTGCGCTCCAACGTCCAGGAGCTGCGCATCTACAGCGCAAGCCCCGGCAAGCTGCCCGCACTGAACGAGCGGTTTGCCAACCACACCGTGGACCTGTTCAGAAAGCACGGCCTGGAGAGCGTGGGCTACTGGACCGATGATGTGGGGACCAACAATCGCCTCATATACATGCTGGACTATCCCAGCTTGGGTGACAGGGAAAAGAACTTCGCCAACTTCGGGGCGGACCCCGAGTGGCAAAAGGCACGGGCTGAGTCGGAAGCCAACGGACCCCTGGTGAGAAACGTCGAGGTAAAGCTCATGCGCCTCACCTCCTATTCGCCCAGGTAGGTCTTTGCCAGGAGTACCTCCAGTCACCCTAGTGGTGCGGAAGGCGGAATGGCCCTTTATTCCGGAAATGCAATGCTCCTTCCCCAAGTAGATGACCCCGCCGGGGCTGCCAGCGACGACCTGAAGCCTGCGTTGCATGCCGCCCTGAACGGACTGAGCCTGGCCACCGATCAAGCCCTCCGGCTGGCCTCCTCGACGGTGGAGGACTTGCCCGCCCTCTGCCGTGCCGCTTCCCAGCTCCGGGATGCCGGCAGGGGCAAGACGGTAACCTTCTCACCAAAGGTGTTCATACCATTGACCCGCCTGTGCCGCGACTTCTGTGGCTATTGCACTTTCAGGCAAGCCCCCGATGAGACCGATCAGCTCTATATGTCCCCCGAGCAGGTGCTGGAGGTCGCCAGGGCAGGACAGCGCATGGGCTGTACCGAGGCCCTGCTTACCCTGGGAGAGCGTCCAGAGCAGCGCTATGCCGAGGCAGCCGCTTGGCTGGCCCGCTCAGGCTATTCAACCACCCATGAGTATCTGCGAGATATCTGCGAGCTGGTCCTGGAAGAGACGTCTCTTCTGCCCCACAGCAATCCGGGGACCATGAGCCGCAGGGAGATGGAGCAGCTCAAGGAGACCAATCCTTCCATGGGAATGATGCTGGAGAGCACATCCGAAAGGCTGCACCAAGCGGGAGGCCCCCACGAGTTCGCTCCCAGCAAGCGCCCCTCGGTGCGAGTCAAGACCCTGGAGAACGCGGGCAAGCTGAGAATCCCCTTCACCACCGGAATACTCATCGGCATCGGGGAGACCCGGACGGAGCGCATCGACTCCCTGCTGGCCATCCGGGAGATGCACAGACGTTACGGTCACGTGCAGGAGGTGATAGTCCAGAACTTCAGGGCCAAGGTAAACACGGCCATGAAAGACCACCTGGACCCCTCTACCGAAGACCTGCTCTGGACCGTTGCAGCCTCCCGACTAATCATGGGACCGGAGGCTAACATCCAGGTGCCCCCCAACCTTAGCTACGACAATTACCAGGTCTGCCTGCAGGCAGGGATCAACGACTGGGGAGGCATATCACCCGTAACGATAGATTATGTGAACCCGGAGGCGCCCTGGCCGCCCATAGTTGACCTGCGGCGCAGGACGGCGGAGCTGGGCTTCGAGCTTCGTCCCAGACTGGCCATATATCCTGAGTTCACAGGTGCCGGTTCAGGCTACCTTTCCCAAAGGGTGAGCGAAAAGGTGGCAGCCCTGGCCGACGACGAGGGATATGTGATGGGAGGTATCGATGGATATGTCCGTGCAGCCTGATGCCTCCAATGGCACTCCCGGTACCCTGGAACACCTCCTAAGCGCCATCGAACCCGGGACAGCACGCATACTGGACGCCTGTCTTGGCGGCGCAGACCCGTCTGTAGAGGATTCAACACTTCTCCTGGGCGCATCAGGACCGGAGCTCAGCGCCCTGGCTATGACAGCCGACGAGCTCAGGAGGCGCCGGGTGGGCGACATGGTCACCTACGTGGTGAACCGGAACATCAACTTCACCAACGTCTGCATAAAGCGGTGCACCTTCTGCGCCTTCAGCAGGGACTACCGCCAGGAAGAAGGATATTTCCTGCCCATGGGGGAGATTCTCCGCCGGGGCAGGGAAGCATGGGAGCTTGGCGCTACGGAGCTGTGCATTCAGGCAGGTCTGCCTCCCCAGATGGAAGGCAACTACTACATAAAGCTCTGCGAGGCCATCAAGGCCGAGCTTCCGGATGTACACATCCACGGGTTTTCGCCGGAAGAGGTGCTGTACGGCTCGGTTCGCTCCAGGTGCTCCATCCGGGAATACCTCCAAGGCCTGAAAGATGCGGGAGTCGGCAGCCTGCCGGGCACCTCTGCGGAGATACTGGACCAGGAAGTGCGAGACAGGATCGCGCCAGGCCGGATCAACGTGGAGCAGTGGATCGAGGTTATAACCGGCGCCCATGATCTTGGCATTCCCACAACCTCGACGATCATGTACGGGCACGTGGAAACCGACGCGCACATAGCGAGGCACATCGCCCTGATTCGCGACATTCAGAAGGCTACCGGAGGCTTCACCGAGTTCGTTCCCCTGAGCTTCATTGCCGAGGAAGCGCCCATGTACAACCAGGGCCTGGTGCCGGGAGTACGACGAGGCCCCGACTGGGATGACGTGGTGAAGGTGCATGCGGTGTCCCGGCTCATGCTGGATAACTGGATTCCAAACCTCCAGGTGTCATGGGTCAAGGAGAGTCTGCCCCATGCTCAGGAGCTGCTTGGGGTGGGCGTAAATGACATGGGAGGGACCCTGATAAACGAGAGCATCTCCACGGCAGCCGGCGCCCAGTACGGCCAGCTAGTGCGACCTTCCCAGTTTAGGCAGCTCATTCGCGATGCCGGGCGTGTCCCTGCCGAACGATTCACCACCTACGATATACGGCACGTTTACGATGACGGGGATGATCCCATCGAGCCGCTGGACATGGTGAAAGAGGACCAGCTGGGAAGATTCGGCTCCTTCCATGAGCTTATCAAGATGGACAGCTATCGCTACCAACACCCGAAGCATGACGGGAAACTTCGGGACGGGGAATGACCGGAACTGTCCTAGCCCTTGCCGGGGGTGTCGGCGGCGCCAAGCTGGCCCTGGGCCTCTCCAAGGTACTGCCGACGGACACGCTGACCATAGTCGTAAACACGGCCGACGACACCATCTTCCACGGACTCCATGTTTCCCCCGATCTGGATAGTGTCATGTACGCCCTGGCCGGACTGAGCAACACCGAGACGGGCTGGGGTGTAGCGGGGGACACCTTCAACAGCCTGGGTCAGCTGGAACGCTACGGCAGCCCAGTCTGGTTCAACCTTGGCGACAAGGACCTGGCAACCCACATCCGACGCACCGAGCTTCTGAAATATGGGGCCACCTTGTCCGAGGCCACCCGCCGCCTCAGCGCCAGCCTGAACATAGGAAGCCGGATAGTGCCCATGACCGACGACACCGTCCGAACAGTCGTCGAAACAGACGAGGGCGACCTTCCCTTCCAGACCTACTTCGTTCAGAAACAGTGCCGCCCTGTGACCTTGGCGGTCCGGTACGAAGGGACCGAGGATGCCACGCCGTCTCCCGGTTTCCTGGAATCTCTGGACACTGCTTCCTGCTTGGTCATCTGTCCATCCAATCCCTTTCTCAGCGTCGATCCCATACTGGCTCTTCCGGATGCGCGTCAGCTTATGGATAGGTTCTCAGGGAAGCGCCTCGCCGTCAGTCCCATCGTGGGAGGCGAAGCTGTTCGTGGGCCGGCGGGCAAGCTCATGCGGGAGCTGGGACACGAGGTTTCCTGCGTAGGCGTGGCACGCTACTACCAAGGGTTGTGTGATATCTTTATCATAGATGAGTTGGACGAAGGCTGCGCCGGTGAGATCGAGTCCCTCGGCATGAGCGTACACATCGCCCAGACCATCATGAATGACGATGAAGACAAGGAGCGCCTGGGCAAGCTTGTCTGCCAGCTGCTTGGCGTTACCGTAGCTCCATAGATATGCCCCCGCCTCATAGCAGTAACGTGCCCACCCTTCAACGGGCATGGAACAGAAAGGGCGCCTAAGAGGGATGTCTCCTTCGGGGATCATAGCCATCGTACCAATGAAGCCCTTGGCGTCGGGAAAGTCCCGTTTGGCCACGGACCTTACCGACGACCAGCGAATGGCCCTAAGCGCCAATCTTCTCCGGCAGGTGCTGAACGTACTCCGGGAACCGTTGCTCGGTACCCAGGGTGCCTCACCCGTGGATGAGATCCAGGTCGTCGGAGGAGATGAAGCTATTCGCAGCGTGGCTGAAAGCTGCGGAGCATCCTGGTTGGAGGATGAAGGGGCGGACATCAACGAGACCCTCAACCTCTCTTTCTCGCGCGCATTCCAGCGGGGGAGAGCGGCGTTGTTCCTCCCCGGGGACCTTCCCTTCCTGAAGTCCCGGGATATCCATGGAATTGTTGGCGCTTCCGGCCGCCTGAAGAACGTTACCCTGGCGCCGGCCAGGCAGGGAGGGGGCACCAACGGCATCCTGGTAGTGCCCGGTCTGCCGCAGCCCTTCGAAGCATCCCTGGGACCGGACAGCTTCAAGCGTCATCTTGCCCAAGCAAGCTCCAAGGGCATCTCGGTGGCCATCTACTACAGCCCTGGAATGGGGTTCGACCTGGATACCTACGACGACCTGCGCACCTATGAATACATGGAACCCGGCCTGCTGAACAGGCTGACCAAGGGGGCATATTCGTGAGCCAGGGCAGTCCCAAGCTGGGGATTCTACTGCCAACCCGCGGGCTGATCATGGAAGACCAACAGCCCGACAGCGCCGACCTTATCCTCTCCATGGCCGACAGGGTGGATGAAGCGGGACTGGACTCGGTGTGGGTTGGGGACAGCCTGACGGCCAAGCCCCGCCTGGAGCCTATAACCACCTTGGCCGCCATTGCAGCCCGCACATCCAGGGTGCGCTTGGGCACGGCGGTGCTCCTGGCCGCCATGAGGAATCCTGTGCTCTTGGCACACAGCGTCGGCACCCTGGACCTTATCGCCAAAGGGCGCACGGTGCTGGCCGTCGGCGCCGGCGGGGCATTCAACGATGATCAAAAACGCGAGTGGGAGGCTGCCGGCGTCAACCCACGACAGCGGGCCCGCCGCCTGGAAGAGCTGGTAGAGGTCGCCAAGGGTCTGGGGGCTGGCAAGAAGGTCTCCTTCGAAGGGAGGCACTTCGACCTGGACTCCGTTGCCGTCAGGCCTGCCAAAGTCCAGCCCGGCGGTGTCCCCATCCTGATGGCCTGCCACCACTCCGGGACCGAGGCCCAGTATCGTCGGGCCGCCAGGTTGGGGGATGGCATTATGGGCATCTCCGACAGCCCGGAGCAGTTCTCCGAGGTGCTGGAGCAGGTGCACACCTACGCTGCGGAAGCGGGCAGGGACCCCGCAGACATGGAGTCGGTCTTCTACATGACCGTCAACCTGTCCAACGATGTTGCGGGCGCATCCGAAGAAGCGGAACGCTTCCTGATGACCTACTACGGCGCCAACATATGGGGCAGCCAGTGGGGGCCCTTCGGGCCCGCGTCCCAGGTGATCGAGCGCATAGGGCAGTACGCTGACGCAGGGGCGGACACGATCGTCGTCAGGTTTGCCTCCTACAGCCAGGAAGAGCAGCTGGAGGCCTTCTTGTCGGATGTGGCCCCCCTCTGCCTCCAATAGGAGAATCTTGCATAACCCCCTAGCCCCCGGTCCTCACCACCGTCACTCCCGCGAAAGCGGGAGTCTACGCCCCGCCCGCTATGCTGTGGGCCAAGGCGGGTTCCCGCTTTCGGAGACCTTTGAGAAACCTGGGCTGTCCATTACCCTTCGAGTGCCTCAGGGCGAACGGACAGCTGTAGTTGTGCCTTGAGTATTGCCGCTCTCCCCGCCTTGGGTTTGGTCCGGGGAGTTGCGCAAAGGTCTCCTTTCGCGGGAACGACGGGGTTATGCCAATGTCCCCAATAGGGAAGCACCCGAATGATGCATGTGGAACGGCCGACCTAAGCTTTCGACACCCGGGACAATAATGGAGGATGCCGATGTACCCTTTAGACTTAAGCGGAAAGGTGGCGGCCGTATTTGGCGTTGCCAATGACCGCAGCATTGCCTGGTCGGTGGCCCGAATGCTTCATGGGGCCGGGGCCAAGCTGGCCCTCAGCTACCAGAATGACCGCCTGAAGGACCGGGTGAGTAAGCTGGCCGATACTCTCGAGGGCGACACCCTATTGGTGGAGTGCGACGTTTCCCAGGACGACAGCATCGATTCGGCCTTTGCCTCCATCCGCGATCACCTGGGCCAGCTGGACTATCTTGTCCACAGCATCGCCTTTGCCAACCGCGACGACTTGGGCGGCGATTTCTCCGGCACCGGCCGGGAGGGCTTTCGCCTAGCCCTGGAAATCAGCGCCTTCTCTCTCATTCCCCTTGTCAGGGGAGCCTCAGGCCTGATGTCCGATGAGGGCGGGAGCGTCGTAGCGATGACCTTCCAGGCATCGGAGCGTGTCTTTCCCGGCTACAACATCATGGGGACAGCCAAGGCGGCCCTGGAGAACGAAGTGCGCCAGCTGGCAGCCGAGTACGGCAATAGAAACATCCGGGTCAACGCCATCTCAGCCGGTCCGCTGGAAACCCTGGCAGCCCGGGGGATCCAGGGCTTCCTGGACATGAAGAAGACCCACGCGGAGAAGGCCCCCCTTGGCCGGAACATAACCCACGAAGAGGTGGCGAAGACCGCCCTCTTCCTTTGCAGCGACATGGCTAGCGGTATCACCGGCAGCGTGGTGCCGGTGGACGCCGGCTACCACATCATGGCGGTGTGAACGCCGCCTGCTAGATTATCTCCGCTTAATGGCTTGAAAAAATCTCCTGGTACTGGACGATCTTGGCAGCCACTGCATCCTTCTCGTCCTTTGTCGGATTGCGGGGGTCGCCAGCCTTGGGCAGGCGGCCCAGCTTCATCATCGAAGCCGTAAGAAGCATACGTGCCTTCGTGCTGTCCAGGTTGCTCCCCGCAATCATCCATGTGCTCCGGCCAAGGGGCACCGTTCCCCCGGGGTCGGACCTGCCCACCGCAACAACGGGCATCCCGCTGAAAGTGGCTATCTCCAGGGCCGCTCCCTGGCCTCCTGCCCCAGTGCCGAAGGGGGACTGCCCTTCGTAGATGAAGCCATGCAGCTTGGGCGACTCCGGATCCGGGCTGGCCTGTTGAGCCAATGAATGCTCTATCCGGACCATGATGTCCACCTCATGGTCCGGGTTATGGGTCTTGTCCTCTTCCATCAGGAAGCCGAACTTGACCAGGTGCACCCTGGGAATAGCTTCGCCTCTCAGGCGCCCGGCTTCGTCCTTGATGGCAACCCTTACCAGAGCGCCGTCCCCTGCTCTGTCCTGGAATTCCACGCTGTCAGGCAGGCGGGAGAGGTTCACCTGGGAAGCGGAGGTGTGCCTGTAAGCCGGTTTGTACCAGATGGTGATGGGAGGGCCGATGGTGCCCAGCACCCCGCCATGACCACCTGTGGTCTTGTAGCCGCCGGGCCGGGCATCCCCCTTCTTGAACTCCCTGGCTGCAAAGACCTGTTGGTCCTGCACACCCACGGCGCCCAGGCCCTCACCCAAGCCGGATACGATGAATTCGACGGCATCCACGATGTTTCTGTCCCCGTCGTTGGCAAGCTGCCCATGGGGCCGCTGGGACGCGCAGCAGGCAACGGGCAAGTGAGTGTCCAGCAGCAAGCCGAGCCAGTAGGCAGTCTCCTCCACCGTCGGGGACCCCTGGAGCCAGATCATGCCTGCGTAGTCTCCATCGGACAACGTCCCGTTCACCTCATTGGTGATCCTGGCCAGGTCCTTGTGGCGGGGCCGGCGGGCGAGGGCAGGAGGGCGGTAGGGGAAGTAGTCCACCCCTCCGACCTCCCCCTTTGATGTGAATCCTCCAGAGGGCAAAGCGCGGATGAAATCGAAGTCAGCTTTGCGGTCCAGTATGTTGGCTTCGCCCCTCTCGTCCCGCCCCGAAATGGTGCGGTCGATGTCGGCAAAAATCCGAGAAGCATCGGGGTAGAAGAATTGCCTGCCCCCGTAGTTCATGCCCGCGTCGGACAAATCGCCGGCCTCGAAGGGCACACCGCTGGGGCCTCCCTTGCGCCTTGCCATGTAGGGGAGCAGGTAAGGGCCATCCTCGGGCCTCAACTCCACCTCGTAATAATCCCTGCCGTCATCGTGGTAAAGCTCCCTGGCATCCTCTTCAAGAGGGTGGGCTGAGAACTTCCTTATCCTGATGGTCACCGGTTCGTGGAGAAGCTGCCCAGCCAGGTGGTCGAAGCGGCCCTCCAGCATCGGCTCCCCGGGCAGCCTCCCTTTGTTGCTGGTCACCAGGGCCGGTGAGTTGGATATGGTCGCATTAGGTCCGGAGAAGACGGCAATTCTGGGTCTGGCCATGTGGCTCCTTTCGAAGGGCAATTTACGCCTCTGGGCAAGGCCGGAGGGCGTGGGAGTTCTACATTTTCTGGGGAGCTTCCATGCCCATAAGGTACAGGGCGCGGGACAGGACGATCTGCACAGCCTCCACAAGCTTGAGCCGGGCAAGGGTGAGGGGATGGTCTGCGGGATCGCTGGAAAGCACGCGGCAGTTCTCGTAGAACCAGTGGAAGGCCGTAGCAAGCTCCGAGGCATAGTGGGGAAGATGGTGGGGCTCGTAGCTGCGGGCCATGCTTTCCACCAGCTCAGGCAGCATTATCATCTTTCGGATCAGTGTCAGCTCGTTGGGGTCCGTCAGCAGCCCAAGGTCCCCTTCGCTCCAGTCGATGCCCTGCTGGCGAGCATTGGAAAGGATGCCGGCGATACGGGCATGGCCATATTGCACGTAATAGACGGGGTTCTCCGAGGACTCTCTCTTGGCCAGCTCCAGGTCGAACTCCATGTGGGTAGAGGGGGTACGGGCAAGGAAGAAGTAGCGGCAGGCATCTGCCCCGACCTCATCGGCCAGCTCTCTGAGGGTGACGAATTCGCCTGCCCGCTTGGAGGCTTTCACCAGCTCCTTGCCCCGCTTGAGAGTCACCATCTGCGCAATGGTGATGTTCAGCTTGGCGGGATCGACGCCCAGCGCGGCAACCGCCGCCTTCATGCGGGGAACGTGGCCTTGATGGTCCGCCCCCCAGATGTTGATCGCCATATCGTACTGCCGGCGCAGGAACTTGTTATGGTGGTAGGCAACATCCGAGGCAAAGTAGGTGGGCGAGCCGGAAGACCTGACAAGCACATTGTCCTTATCTTCGCCGAGGGCAGAGGAGTTGAACCAACGGGCGCCCTCCCGCTCAAAGATGTGGCTGCCACTTTCCAGCATCGCCATGGTCTCATCGTATTCGCCGGTCTCGTACAGGGCGCCCTCGGAAAACCAGTTGTCAAACTCGACCCTTATCTGGAGCAGATCATCCTTGATCAGCTCCACCATCTTTCGGAGGCTGATCCTGCCGAGTTCTTTAGTCGCTTGCCCTTCCTCCATGTGCAGGAAGCGGTCGCCCTCTTCGGAGACTATCTCCTGGGCCAGGTCGGCAACGTAGTCGCCCGCATAGCCGCTGGCGGGAAGCTCGGCGTCGCGCCCAAGGGCCTGCCTGTAACGGGCGTGCACTGATGCGTAGAAGGCTTCCATCTGGCTGCCAGAGTCGTTGATGTAGTACTCCCTGGTAACTTCGTGCCCGGCCGCCTCCAGCACCCTCGCCAGTGTGCTGCCCAGAACAGCCCCCCTGGTGTGGCCCACGTGCACCGGCCCGGTCGGATTGACGCTTACGAACTCTACGCTTATCTTCATCCGGCTGGAAGGACGGAGCTGGCCGTAGTCTTGCCCCGCCTCCCGTATCTGTTCCACCTGCTCCAGGAGCCAGCCATCTCGCAGGCTGAAATTGACGAACCCCGGCGCTGTGGCCCACACCCTTTCGACCTCTTCGCTGGGTGTGATAAAGCCAGCCATATCTTCGGCGATCTTCATGGGATCAATGCGGCAAGCCCGGGCTAAGCGCAGGGGCAAGCTGGTGGCGAAGTCGCCGTGCTCCTCGTTGGCGGGACGCTCAACAGCCACGGGGGGGAGGGTATCAAGGTTGACCACCCCTTCCCTGCGAAGGCGCTCCAAAGCTTGCCCCACCTTTCCAACTATCAGCTCGCGGACTATCTGGTTGCTCAACTCGGAAATACCCCTAAAGCTCCTGGCCGTCTCCGGCCTCGTTTCCTTCACAGCCGCACGAAGTCGAAGCGGCGCTACTATCTGCCAAACATGCTACCACAATACAGGCCCTTACTGAACGGAAGGGCACCGAAACTCCTCCCCGTCACGTCACCTCGTCGAAGACCCTGCCCATAAACTCCTTGACCCGCTTGGCGATTGCTTGATGCTCCGGCTGCTCCATCCTGGGGTCTTGTTCCAGGAGCAGGGTGGCTTCCTCCCTGGCCAGCAAGAGGATATCCTGGTGGGCGTGGCCTGCAACCCGCATGTTGGGAAGACCGCTCTGGCGCGTGCCAAAGAAGTCGCCGGGTCCCCTCAGGCTGAGGTCCACCTCTGCCAGCTCGAACCCGTCGTGTATCCGCTCCATGGCGTTGAGCCTCTCCTTTGCCTCGGGCGTGGAGAATTCGGACAACATGAAACAGTAGCTCTGCTCCTGTCCCCTGCCCACGCGGCCGCGAAACTGGTGCAGCTGGGCCAAGCCAAAGCGGTGGGCGGCCTCGACCACCATGACAGTTGCGTTGGGGACATCCACCCCCACCTCCACAACGGCGGTGGAGACCAGGATGTCGGTACTCCCGTCCTTGAACCTGCGCATGACAGCTTCTTTCTGTCGAGCGCCCATCCGCCCGTGGAGAAGCTCCACCTTCAGGTCTGGAAACACGTGCGTGGACAAACGCTCGAACTCGTCGGTGGCAGCCCGCGCTTCGATACTTTCGGACTCTTCGATAAGGGGACAGATGATGAAGGCTTGGCGGCCCTTCAGCACCTCGCTGCGCACGAAGCGGTAAGCATCCTCCCTTCGCTCTGGCGGGACTACGTGGGTCCTCACCTGCTGCCTTCCTGGGGGCAGCTCATCGATTGTGGACACATCCAGGTCGCCGTAGAGGGTAAGGGTAAGGGTCCTGGGGATAGGTGTCGCAGACATGACGAGCACATGGGGTGTGGCTTCGCCCATCTGGCGCAGCGCCGCCCTCTGGCCAACCCCAAAGCGGTGCTGCTCATCAACCACCGCCAGGGCCAGCTTGGGCATGGAGACCGTCTCCTGTATGAGCGCATGGGTGCCGATGAGAATATCCAGGCTTCCCTCAGCGGCCCTCTGTGTCAGCTCCCGCTTGATCTTGGCCTTGGTGCTTCCCGTCAACAGGCCTGCGGTTATGGGCTGGGGATGGTTTCCCAGGTAGAAGGTGATAAGGCCCTCTTCTCTCACGGGAACTGCAAGCCCCTGGACCAGGTCCGATAGCGTCGAGAAATGCTGTTCGGCCAGCACCTCCGTTGGCACCATGATGGACCCCTGGTACCCCGCCACCGCCGCCGCCAAAAGGGCGGCGACCGCGACCACGGTCTTGCCGCTGCCCACCTCTCCTTGAAGGAGACGGTTCATGGGAGGGCCATCCCCCGACATGTCCTGCATGGTCTCAGCGATGCACCGCTTCTGGGCGGCGGTAACCTCGAAGGGCAGTCCGGCAAGGAATGCGCGCAGCACCTCCGGGTCCGTCTTTACGGGCACACCATCGGCGACACTCTCCCAAGCTTTCCTCTTTTGAAGCACCACCATCTGGAGCAGGAACAGCTCATCGAAGGCCAAACGCCTCTGGGCGGCGGCCAGCATCGACAGATCGTCAGGGTAATGGGCCTGGGATATCGCTTCCGAAAGGGGCGGCATACCCAGCTTTTCCAGCAGCGGACCCGGAAGGTGGTCCTCGATGTGAGGGGCCCAGCGTTCAAGGGCCTTCCAGACGATGCTCCTCATGCGCCGCGCTGGAATTCCCTCGGTGAGACGATATATGGGAACGTAACGCCCGGTGTGGACCAGGATATCCCGGCCGTCCAGCACCTCCATCTCCGGGTTCTGGAACTGCACCTGGCCCCGGAATACCTCCACCCTGCCGCTGACTATGATCTGGGTGTTGGGTTTCAGGTGTCTCTCTACGTAGGTGTTTCCGAACCAGACGATGCGCAGGTTGCCGGTCTCGTCGCCCACAACGGTTTCGACAGCTTTGCGCTTGGGGTCTCGCATTCCCATCAGGCGGGCTTCCCAAACGGTGGCCACTATGGTGTGGTATTCCCCAGGTACAAGGTCGGCGATGGCGGTGATCCTGGAGTAGTCGTTGTGCCTCCTTGGCATGAAGTACAAGAGGTCGTTGATAGTGGATATGCCCAGGCGCTTGAGCTTGGCAGAGGTCTTGTCATTCACCCCTGGCAGGCGGGTTACAGGCGAGTTGAAGGGGCCTGCCTGAGGCGGGGGCTTGGAGCGGGTCGCCTTCCGGCCCTTTCCTTCACTGCCTTCCGGGGCTGCTCCCGAATCGGCTTGAACTTGCTCGGCAGAGCTGCCTGCCTCCGGGGCCTCGCTTGGTCCGTCCTTCACCAGCAGCTCCTGCCAAGCCTCGACCCACTTTTTCCTTGCGGGCTTGCTCAGCTCGCCGTAGGAGACCTGCAGCAGGCCGGGCTTGTCCTTGGCTGCAAATTCCAGCTCAGAGCGGTTTCGCCCGACGAAGCTGTCCAGCCCTCCGCCCAGGACCGACTTGTCGGAGTATCCCCCCTTGGCCTCCAAGGCGAGGATGTTCCGTAGAGCGTTCAGGCAGGAGGTTGTTGAGGGGGTTTGCACAGCCATTGTACAATCAGTCTATCATAGCTGATGGCCCGTCACGGGCACTTGGCTGTCGCAGCCAGCCGGCAGTGCTAATATTCGGACAAGGTGCAGATGGCAAGGCCACCGGGACCAGCGTACGTGCCCACCACAGGACCAAACCCCGCAATGGTGACATCTTCCGGCGACACCAGGGACTCCAACCCTTTCTTAACCTGTTCAACCTCTTCCGGCGCGGAGCTGTGAGCAATCGCTGCCCGGCGTATCGGGGCCAAACCCTGGGCAGTCTCGATCAGCTTGGCGATTCCCTTCCCACGAGTACGTACCCGCTCCACAGGATGTACCTCACCGTCGGTTATGGTGAGAATGGGTTTGATGTTCAAGAGGGTCCCAAGAAATGCGTTGGCCTTCCCGATTCTCCCCCCCTTGGCCAGGTATTCCAAGGTCTCCAGCAGCACATAGCAGTTGACCTTGGGTACCATGCGTTCCAAGGCGCTTCCCACCTGTTCCATGTCGGCGCCTTCGCCAACCAACCGGGCCACCTCCATAACAACCAAGCCCAAGCCCATGGAAGCCAGCCCGGAATCGACTATCTCCACCCGACCCTTGGGGCGCTGATTGGGGGCCGTGGACTCCTCCCAGGTCTGCCGGGCCTGCAGCGCCGAGTTCAGCGTACCACTGAACTTCTCCGATATATGTATGGAGATAACGTCGTCGCCCTGGGAGGTGAGGTGTTCATAGACCTGTAGGAAATCGTTTACCGAAGGCTGGGATGTCTTGGGGAGCTCGGCCGCTCCCTTAAGGCGAACATAGAACTCTTCAGCGGTGATATCGATGCCGTCCTTATAGGTCTCATCCCCAAAATGGACGTTCAAGGGAACGACGATTATGCCTCGTTCATCGGCCAGACCCAGGGGAATGTCGCTGGTGCTATCGGTTACAACTCTTATGGACACACGTACCGCCTGTTCTCACTCCAAGGAAACGATGTAGTGATAGTGGGGTTGCCCACCATGCACCGACTGCACCTGGAGCGCCGGTTGTTGTTGCCGGACCATCTCTGCGGCTTCCGACGCCTCCCCTTCTCCCACATCCCCACCCCAGTACAGGGTGACCAGTTCTAAAGAAGCGGAATCGTCCTCTTCCACAATAACCGAAAGGGCGCTGACAAGGGTCTCAGAAGCCGACTCTCCCGTGGCAGCGATCTTTCCGTCATGCAACGCCATGTACTGCCCTCTCTCAATCGTGGTCCCCCCCACCGCGGCATCCCGAACGGCTTGGGTAATCTCCAGGGTCTGGACCTCGCCCAGGGCCCTTTCCATTCCTTCCAGGTTCGCATCGGTCTCACCCTCCGGGTTGAAGGACAGCAGGGCCGCCACGCCCTGGGGCAAGGTGCGGGAGGGCAGAACGGTGATTACGGGGGCGCCTCCTGCCAGGTCAGCCGCCTGGCGGGCTGCCGGCACGATGTTCGAGTTGTTGGGAAGGATGACAACATGACCGGCCCCGGTGCTCCGTGCAGATTCGAGGAGGTCGCCCGTGCTGGGATTCATGGTCTGGCCCCCAGGGACCACGCCGGCGCACCCCAGCTCCAGGAAAAGGCTGGCAAACCCTTCACCCGATGCCACCGCCACCACCGCCAAGGCGCTCGACGTAGGCGTCGGGGTTTCTTCACCCTTCCCCGCTGATACTTCTGAGTGCAGGGCAACGAACTCATGGTGCTGCTGGTCGATATTCTCCATGCTGATCTGGCTGATGGTGCCCAGCGTAACGGCAAAACTGATGATCGGCCCCGGGTCGTGGGTGTGGAGGTGTACCTTCGCCAAGGACTCATGCCCCACCACAACCGTCGAATCGGCCATGGCGGCCAGCTTGGTGCGGAGCTGCTCTACGTCGATCTCCTCGCCGCTGAGAAGAAACTGGGTGCAATAGCCGTAAAGCTCATCCTGTGTGGCTTGCAGGTACTCTTGGCTGACCGATGGGACCGAAGGGTCGAAGCCGGGACCAGAGACATCCTGGAATGCCTGCCCGTCGCCTTCCAGCACAGGCATGGACAGCCAGGACTCGCTGTAATCGATGGGTTCATTGCATAGGTGCCTGCACGCTCCTTCCAGGAGGATGACGAAGCCCTGGCCTCCTGCATCCACCACACCAGCCTCTCGAAGGACCGCCAACTGCAGGGGCGTCTTGCAGAGGGCATCCTTGGCGGCGCCCAAGGCGGCCTGCCATGCGGCCAGCACATCCTGAGAGCTGTCGATGTCCTCAACACATCGGGAAACCGCCGCTGCCGCCTCGCTGATCACAGTAAGCATGGTCCCCTGGACCGGTTTGCTTACGGCCCTGTTGGCGGCTTGGGAAGCGGAGTGGAAAGCCTGGGATATGTCCTGGCTTCCGAATGTGTCCTTGGAGCGGAGCCCAAGGGAGAGACCGTGGAAGAACTGGGAGAGTATAACCCCGCTGTTGCCCCGGGAGTTCATGAGAGCCCCCTGGGCCATGGCTGCAGCCACATCTCCGGCCGAGTCCCCGGCGCGTCCTTCGGCAGCTTGGTTGACGGCGCGCATCGTCAGGAGCATGTTGGTACCCGTGTCGCCATCGGGGACAGGGAACACGTTGAGGGCGTTTACAGCATCCCTGTAGGTGTCGAGACATTGGGCTGCCGTCAGGAAAGCTGCGCGCAGGTCATCGCCGTTGAGAGCACCTCTTTGGTGGGAAATTGGACCTTCGGACCTGACGCCTCGACTGCTCTGCAATGGTTGTCTCCATCCTTGTTTAGAGGGCGTCGCTGTGCTATTCTAGCTCGGAAGATTTTACAGAAAGCATCTGTGCTGGTCAATTCATGAAATGTGAAGTATGCGGAAAGATTGGGATGTCGGGGAACAACGTCAGCCACTCTAAGCGGCGGACAAAGACCTGGTTTGCTCCCAACGTGCACAAGGTCACTTTGACTGACGGGGATAGTCGCAAGAAGACGAAGATCTGCACCCGCTGCCTAAGGACCCGTCACAAGTCGCCCCGCACCCGCGGCAGGACATCTCAAACCGTTTAAGGTACCCCGGTTCCCTCAGCAGCCTCTCTCAGGTCCCGTATCGCCTCAGACACCGAAGTGCGCTTGTTGAAGACGGCTGAGCCAGCCACCAGTATCGTGCCCCCTGCCTTGACCACACTGGGAGCTGTTACGGCATCCACCCCTCCATCCACCTGTATCTCGGCATCCAGTCCCTGCTCCTTCAACAGCATGGATAGGCGCCCCACCTTGTCCAGAACCTCGGGGATCATCTTTTGCCCTCCAAAACCGGGATTCACCGTCAACACCAGCACCATGTCCAGGTAGGAGAGCACCTCTTCTATGGATGACAGGGGCGTGGAAGGGTTAAGCGCAACCCCCGCCTTTAGGCCCTGCTCCTTGATCTCGTGCACCACCCTGTGAAGGTGGGTGCATGCTTCGACGTGAACAAACAGGTGGTCCGACCCTGCTTTGATAAAGTCGCCCAGCAGCTTCTCCGGGTCTTCTATCATCAGGTGCACGTTCAGGGGAAGGGATGTGGTGGAACGGATTCCTTCGACCACCACCGGGCCGATGGTCAGGTTGGGGACGAAGTGGCCATCCATCACATCCACGTGGATATAGTCCGCCCCCGCCTGGTCAGCCTCCCTGACCTGCTCTCCCAACCTGGCAAAGTCGGCGGAAAGAATGGATGGGGCGATCTTTATCTTCCTGCTATTGTCGGCCTGTTGAAAAAGACTTGCCTGGCTTCGGTGATCGGGTGTCGTCATCTATTATTCTCCAGCCATGCCCAGCAGCTCCCGTGCCTCCTGGAGGGCCCTTGAGACCTGCTGAGGTGCGGTCCCGCCTTCCACATCCCGGGCGGCAACCGAGGATTCTGCCGTTACCTCGAACACACCTTCGTCAAAATCGGTAGAGTGCCTTTGGTACTCCTCCAGGGTGAGGTCTTTGAGGTCGACATTGCGAGAGATGGCGTAGCTCGAAAGCCGGGCTACAACGCCGTGAGCTTCCCTGAAGGGCACCCCTTTCCTGGTGACCAGGTAGTCTGCCAGGTCGGTGGCAAGCATCTGCCCCTGGGCCGCAGCTTTGGACAACCGATCAGCATTTACCTGCACGGTGCTTATCATACCCGCAAACACATCCAGGGTGGCCAGCAAGGTATCGACGGTATCGAACAGCCCCTCCTTGTCCTCCTGCATGTCCCTGTTGTATGCCAGGGGCAGGCCCTTCAACACCGTCAGGATAGCCATCAAGTGGCCATAGACCCGTCCCGTTTTCCCTCGGGCAAGTTCGGCAAAGTCCGGGTTCCGCTTCTGGGGCATGATGCTGCTGCCCGTGACGTACTCTTCCGCCAGCCTTATGTAGTCAAACTCCTGGGACGACCATAGCACCAACTCCTCTGCCAGCCGAGAAAGGTGCATCATGCATACAGCTGCCGCCGAGTGGTATTCCACCACAAAGTCTCGGTCCGACACCGCGTCCATGCTGTTGGATGTTGTGTTATGAAAGCCCAGCTCCGCCGCAAGGAAACTGCGGTCCACAGGGTAGGGCACCCCTGCCAGGGCGCCGCTTCCCAGGGGTAGAGCATCGGCGCCCTTGTAAGCATCTTCCAATCGGCGAATGTCCCGTTGGAGCATATGAAAGTAAGCCAGCAGATGGTGGGCGAACAGGACGGGCTGGGCGCGCTGAACATGGGTATAGCCCGGGACTATCAGGCCGGGATTAGCTTCCGCCAAATCCAGCAGGGCCCTTTGCAAGCCGCGAATTCCGACTATGGTGTCCTGGATGGCCTCCCGCAGGTACAGGCGCATATCCAGGGAAATCTGGTCGTTGCGGGAGCGGGCGGTGTGTAGCTTTCCGGCGGTCTCGGCCCCGATGGTCTCATGGAGTCTCCGCTCCACGTTCATGTGGATGTCTTCCAGCTCGGGCCGCCAGGGGAAGACCCCATCCTCTATCTCTTTTCGAATCTGCTCCAAGCCATCTTCGATCTTCAGGGCCTCATCCTGGGTGATGATGCCCTGTTTGCCCAGCATGCGGGCATGGGCTATGGAGCCGGCGATGTCCTGGCGGTACAGACGCCGGTCATAGTGGATGGAAACTGTGTAGCCGGAAGGGTCACTGCTCATAAACTGCCGTGCTGTTCGCCATTATTGCCCGCCAGATGACGGGCCTCCCATGCCCAAGGATACTCCGGGATGTGCTCAGACGACGCTATTATACCTTAAGGGCCGCCGTGCTCCCTGCGCTGTACCTGGGCTTGGGTGCGAACGGGAAGGCCGTATATTCGGATGAATCCCTCCGCCGAGCTGTGGTCGAAGGTGTCTCCCCGGTCGTAGGTGGCCAGCTTCTGGTCGTACAAAGCGTAGGGGGACTTGCGCCCCACCACGGTGCAGTTGCCCTTATGCAGACGGAGGCGGACGTCACCTCCCACGTGTTCCTGGGTGCTGCGGACGTAGGCCTCCATGTCTTCCCGGTGACGGGTGAACCACTGGCCATTGTAAACAAGGTCTGCATACTCCTGGGCAATCCGGGACTTGAGGCGAATCTGCTCCCTGCTCAACGTGAGGGTTTCCAGCGCTTTGTGGGATGCGTGCAGGACAACCGCCGCCGGCGCTTCGTAGACCTCCCTGGACTTGATCCCTACCAGCCGGTTCTCCACATGGTCGATGCGCCCCACTCCGTGCCGACCAGCCACATCGTTGAGATGATGCACCAAGTCCACTGCATCCATCCCCTCGCCATCCAGGGCAACGGGAGCTCCCCTCTCAAAGGTCAGCTCTAGGAATACAGCTTCGTCGGGGGAATCGGCGATAGAGCGGGTCCAAGCATATGCATCCTCGGGTGGTTGATGCCATGGGTCTTCCAAGTCACCCGTTTCGATGCTTCTGCCCCAGAGGTTCTCGTCGATGGAATAGGGACTCTTCCCCATCCGAATGGGAAGGCTGCGGGCGGAAGCATACTCCATCTCTTCTTCCCGGCTCATACCCCATTCCCGCATGGGCGCTATCACCTTTAGTTCCGGGGCCAGCGCCGCTACTCCCACGTCTATTCGGACCTGGTCGTTGCCCTTCCCCGTGCAGCCATGGGCTACCGCAAAGGCTCCCTCTGCCCTGGCGGTCTCAACCAGGTAGTGGGCGATCAGGGGGCGTCCAAGGGCGGTTGCAAGAGGGTACTGTTCCTCGTAGATGGCCCCGGCGCGCAGGGCGGGCAGCAGGAAGTCCCTCATCAGGTCCTCCCGCCCATCTATTGTCAACGCCCGGTGAGCTCCAATGGCCACTGCCCGCTGTCGTATATCCTCCAGGTCCACCATGCCGAGGTCGATGGTCAGGGTGACCACCTCGGCATCGTAACGCTCCTGCAGCCAGGGTATGGCTACCGAGGTGTCAAGCCCTCCGCTGTAGGCGAGGACGATGCGGTTGGCTACCATGAGCTTCCTCCGGTGATATGTCGATGGTTGGGCGCCGTTCCCTTTAGGCGGAGACCGCTTTCAGGGCGGCTTCCAACCTTTCCACGGCAGGGTCTATCTCGTCAGGGGTGATGTTCAGTGGGGGCATGAACCTGATGGCATTGGGCTTCACAGGATTCAGCAGCAGCCCTTCTTCATTGCACTGGGAGACTACCTTGCCGGAGATGTTGTCGTCGAACTCCATCGCCATCAGGAGTCCCTTGCCCCGAACGTCGGTGACAAAACCATACTGGGCCTTCAAGCCTTCCAAGCCGTCCCGAAGGTATGCTCCCATGCGCACGGCGTTGGCCGGCACATCGTTCTCGATGATGTAGCTGGTGGAGGCATATGCGGCGGCACAGGTTAGCGCATTGCCGCCGAAGGTGGAGCCATGATCGCCCGGCTCCAGAGCCATGCAATCGTCCTTGGACATGAATGCGCCTATGGGCACTCCCCCTCCAAGCCCCTTGGCCAAGGCCATGCCATCGGGTTCGATGCCGAATCCCTCGTACCCGAACAACGTCCCCAGGCGTCCGAATCCCGTCTGCACCTCATCCAGCAGCAGAAGGATTCCCTGGCTATCGCACCACTCCCGGACCCTGGGCAGGTAGTCGGGGGCTGGGATGATGACGCCACCCTCGCCCTGGACGGGCTCCAGCAGCACCGCCGCAGTGCGGTCGGTGGTGGCTTCCATGATCGCTTCGACGCTGTTGTAGTCCACGTGGACAAAGCCGGGGGTCAGGGGCTGGAAAGGCTCCTGGTAGTGGGGCTGGCCCGTTGCCGCTACCATGGTCATGGTGCGCCCATGGAAGGAGTTGTAGGCGGTGATCACCTCGTAGGCCCCGTCCCTGTTCTTCTTGCCGTACTTCCGGGCCAGCTTTGACATCCCTTCGAGGGCTTCCGCACCGCTGTTGGAGAAGAACACCTTGTCCAGCGCGCTGTTTTCCACCAGAAGCTGGGCCAGGTGCAGCTGGGGAAGGGTGTAGAACTGGTTAGAGGTCTGCATCAGGGTCGCGGCCTGGCGGGTAATCGCCTCGGTGATGGCCGGATGGGAATGGCCAAGGTTGTCCACAGCCCAGCCGGCGCAGAAATCAAGGTACTCTTTCCCTTCCACATCCCACACCTTTGCGCCCTCACCGCGGGCCAGCACTACGGGCTGACGTCTCACGGTGAACATGTAGTACTGCTTCTCCATCTCCATCCACTGGCTGGAGGTCATGTCCTGAGGTGTGCCGTAACCGGGTTGGGTGCTCATTGGGACTCACCTCGACGTGTTTCGTTTATACGCTCCAGGACCTCTTCCAGGGTTCCCAAGCTCTCCTTAAGGTCATCCAAAGCGGCGCCTATCTTCTCCAGCTCTCCCTCCAACCCCTCCGGTGGGACATCTGGCGGGTCGCCGGGCGAGGGAGTCGGAGTGACGCCGGGCGTCGGATCCGGCTCATCCGGAGGTGGGATATCTACAGGCCCCACATCCAGATCCCCGGAGTCCCGGCCTGCATCGAAGAGCCGGTTCAGGCCGGCAAACAGGGTATCTTCCATGAACACATTGTCGCCGTCGGCAACGATCACCTTTTTCAGCTGGGGAAAGGTCAACGCTTCCGCCTGGATGTAAAGGGGTTCCACGTAGAGGAAAGCATCGGCAATGGGAATGGCAAGCAGGTTGCCCCGGATGCACTCCTTACCCTCGGGGCATAGAAGGCTTAGCTCTCGGCCTATCTCTTCGTCGCTGGTGATGCGGCCCTCGATCTGCTCCGGCCCGTCAACCTGTCCCTCGGGGAAGATGAAGTTGACCAGTTTCCCGTAGTTGTCCCCGTCGTTGCGGGCCGCCATCCAGGCCACCATGTTCTTTCGCTCTTCACCGCCGGGGGTGAAGGGGAGCAGCAGGACGAACTCCTCCTTCTCTTCGCCGGGCAGCTTCATCATCACATAGTAAGGCTCCACAGCCTGGGTGTTCACGGGGGTGATGAACACCTCCTGAGCCCGCGCCCACAGATCATTGCTGGGGAAGAACTCCTCCGGGTCCCGCATGTGGTAGCGCAAGTAGATCTCTGACTGGGCTGTGAACAGGTCCATGGGGTAGCGGATGTGGTTGCGCAGGGCCGGGTCCAGCTCGTCGATTTCGTCAAAGTCCGAGAAGAGGTCCGGGAAGGCGTTCCTGTAAATCCGGACGATTGGTTCATCGGGTTCGATGACAAAGAAGGACATGGTGCCGTTATAGGGATCGATCACCACCTTTATGCTGTTGCGAATGTAGTTGTACTCCCCCTCAAGGTCCTGGGAGTAGGCGAAGCGGTCGGTGGTGGTATAGGCATCCATGATCCACCAGAGTTTGCCGTTGTCCCCTATGACCAAGTACGGGTCTCTGTCGAGGGTGAGGAACGGGGCGACGACCCTGACCCGGTCCCGTATTTCGCGGCGGAACTGTATCTTGCTTTCGGAATTTATCTGGCCGCTGATCAGCAGGTTGAAGTCCACCATCTCCCAGGCAAAAGCGGCCTTTGTGATCAGCGATCCGATGTTCACTCCACCGGTGCCTGCGTAGTCCTGGTAAACTGGGCTGCCCTCTGGGCCCGGGTAGTCGAACTCATCGGTTTCGGTGTTGACCACAACGAAGCCCTTGGTGTTCTCTCCGTAATATATCTCCGGTCTCGTCAGGCTCAGGCCAAGATCAGCCGGGGGGTCGGGAGGAATGTTATGCACGAAGAACACCGGCTCTCCCTCCTCGGTGAATTCCGTAACGGGACTCATGGCCACAGAGTACCCATGGGTATATGAAAGCTTGCGGTTCACCCAGTTCTGGGCGTTCGAGTCCAGATTCTCAGGGAACAGCTCCCTAGCCGAGAGCATGACCTGGCGGACCTCGCCATCGTCGAACCTGTAGCGGTCCACATCGACTCCGACGAAGTTGTAGAACTGGCGGAATGTCCGTATCTGGTTGTAGGTGTCCCTCAAGGGCCGGTGGTCCCAAAGCCGTATGTTCTTGGTGGTCCCGTCTCCATCAAAGAGTCCCCTACGTTCCTGCTCGGACAAGCTGTACCAGTCCGGAGTGTCGAAGACCTCCCTCGGGTCCACCCATGGCGTGTACTCAGTGAACTGCCGTTCGTCGATAAGGAGTTCGGGTTCGTTCACATCGCCGTTGCTTGTCGCGGCAAAGTTGTAAGCTATCAGCGTGGAATCGATAGCCCTTTGGATGTACCTTTCTTCACGATCGAACTCGTTGGGTTTCACCCTCAGGCGCTGGTAGGCGGTAGGATAGATGCCTCCCGCCAGGATGGCGATGGCGGCCCACAGGGAAAAGGCGGCAACCAAGGTCCGCGCTCCGCCGTAGAAGATGCTGGCCCCAAAGCCCACGGCAGAGACCAGGGAGATGGCGACCAGCAGCCATAGCACGGGGATGCGGGCGTTCACATCGGTGTAACCTGCTCCCGGGGCGGCGCCCCTCCCGGAAAAGACCAGCTCGTAGATGTCCAGATAGTGGGCGCCGGCTATAGTCATCATCAGGAAGACGCCCAGCACGGCGGCATGCACCAGGACCTTGGGAGCAAGTTCGAATCTCAGGCCCCGCATGGCATATATGGCGACGTACAGGGCGGCCACGGATACAGTTATGACGATCACCAAAGCCATGAGCCATCCCTGGATGAGATGGAGCAGGGGCATGACAGCTACGTGGAATGACATATCCCGGCCGAACTGGGGGTCCACAACGTCGAAGGGGACCCGGTTCATGTAGACAAGCACGGTCTCCCATCGGCCCTGGGCGGCCACTCCGAAGATCAGGGATATTACCAACAGCCCAGCCACCGCGCCGCCAATGATGGCCATCTTGGAAAGCCTTATGACTTCGGGAGGCACCGGGAGGAGGGACTCCCCCCACGCAAGCCGATAAGCTATGTACAGGTTGGCCCCCAGCAGGACGGCCGCAACAAGGAATGCGCTGGCGAAGAGCCATATGCGCGTGGTCAGCACCTTTTGGTAGGGCCCCAGGAATCCCAGACCATCGAACCAGAGCCAGTCGGTGTATATCCCCTTGGCTACAAAGAGGAAAGCCAGGGCGAGGACCACGAGACCGATGATTATTCCGAGTTTTGTATAGCGTCTCCAGTTGAAGGGTGGATGCAGATTCTCATCCCAAACGTGGATCTGCTCTTCTCCATTGTTCAATGGTTTCTCCTAGCCTTTTCTGCCGTACTTGAGCCGGCCCTAGCCGGATATGCGGGATTGGAAGCTAATCCCGCCCTCAGTCGCGCCTTCCCGACGTCATGTATGTACCAGCATACCCACCATCGACACACGCTGCCAGTGCCCCCGGCTTTCTCCCATCCACAATGCTGGTGTCGGGCACCCGCTCCAGCGCCCTCAAGCACGCTTGGAGCTTCGGAATCATCCCCCCCTTGACCACCCCGGAAGATAATAGCAGCTTTGCGCTCCTTTCGTTCAAGCGGCGCACCACTCGACCCGAGCCATCCATGACCCCTTCCACATCGGTGAGAAACACCAGGCGGTCGGCGCTCACGGCATGGGCTATCTCTCCCGCAACTGTATCAGCATTGACGTTAAGCAGCGACCCCGAATACTTGGAGTTATCCGTCCCGTGCAACCCCAAGGGAGCGATCATGGGAACGTATCCCCCGTCCAGGGCTTGGAAGATCAGTTCCGGGTTTACCTTGGTCACCTTGCCCACGTACCCAAGCTCTTCGTCGGCGACCTCGGATTCCAGGAGTCCACCATCGACGCCGCTCAGGCCCAGGGCTTTGCCACCCAGCGACTGCACCGATGCAACGAGTCCCTTATTGACCAGCCCCGTCAACACCGCCGTAACGATCTCCAGGCTTGGGGCATCGGTAACCCTGAGACCTTTCACGAAGCGAGGGACGGTACCCTGGCGCTCCATCCACTGGGAGATGATGCTCCCTCCCCCGTGCACCACCACGACCTTGAGGCCCTCCCGCTGAAGAGCCACCACGTCGGCCAGGGTTGTATCTTCGCTTCCCAGGGTGCTTCCGCCGATTTTCACCACTACGGGACCGTGGGGCACCTGATGCTCCAAGAACCAGATTTATTGCTGTCAAGTATAAGCTGTTTCAGAAGCTATGGAAACGGAAACATGGGCAGGGTGGATGTGAATGGAGGGACCTGGACTGGCAGCCGCCTGGGGACACGGCATCTCTTAGGTGGTATAGGCGCTGTTGATGGTGACGTACTCTTCGCTGAGACTGCATCCCCATGCCGTTGCTTCGGCTTCTCCCAGGTTCAGTTTAACTCGGAAGGTCACCTCATCCCCCTTCATCAGGACCACCACCGCATCTCGATGGAAGGGAATAGGAACGCCATCCCATACGAGGCACACATCGTTTATATATAGGGACACCTTGGCTTCCTCTACCTTGGCCCCGCTCCGACCAAGCGCAGCCATCACCCGGCCCCAGTTGGGGTCTGCGCCGTGCACAGCCGACTTGACCAGGCTGGAAGATGCGATGGTCTTGGCGGCTGCCCTGGCATCGGCCTCGCTGGAGGCCCCCTCCACAACCACCTGCAGTATCCTGGAAGCTCCCTCGCCATCCCGGGCCAAAAGCCGGGTTAGGTGGACGCAGAGCTGGGTCAGGGCCTCCTGGAAGGTGTCCCCTGCAGGCGACCCAGGCTCGATAGGCCCGGCGCCCGCCTCGCCGTTGGCGAAGATGAGAACGGTGTCGTTGGTGCTGCTGTCCCCATCCACCGTCAGCATGTTGAGGGACGAGTCAACGGCCTTCTTCAGCGCCGAGTTTAGGAAGCCCCTCTCCACCTGGGCATCAGTGGTCAGGTAGCAGAGCATGGTGGCCATGTTGGGATGGATCATCCCCGAACCCTTGGCGATCCCGCCGATGGTCACCGTCTTTCCGTCATGGTCGAAGGAAACCGCCGCTTCCTTGGGGAAGGTGTCTGTGGTCATGATAGCGCGAGCCAGTTCATGGCCCCCATCTTCCTTAACCTGGATCTGGCGGACGCCATCCCGTATGAGGGCCATGGGCAGCTCCACACCTATGATGCCGGTGGCTCCCACCAGCATCTCCCCGGGCTGCAAACCAAGTTGTCGGGCCGCCTCCGCCGCAGCTTCCTGGGCATCAGTGTAGCCCTGCTCGCCCACGCAGGCATTGGCTATGCCGCTGTTGACCACCAGTCCCGAGAACCTTGCGGCCGAGGCGATGCGCTCCTGGTCGATGGCCACCGAGGCAGACCTGATGGTGCTGGTGGTGAACATGCCCGCGACCTCGCTGGGCTTGACCGACACCAGCAGTCCCAGGTCCATCTTGTCCTCGGCGAAGGTCTTGATGCCGGCGTAGGTGGCGCCCGCCGAAAACCCTTTGGGCGAGGTAACGGTGCCACCCTCTATGAAGCTGACTTCGCCGGCCATAGTCTTCCCCTTAAAGGCAGATTATTGCTTGAAAAGCGCTCGCCGAACAGCAGGCAGTATATCACACAGCTGTGGCAATCCAGGAAGCGTTGGCTTGTCGCGCTCCCAAGGAGCGCCGTAGGGAAGGTGCCTAGCTTGCACCGATTGGGACCGGCGCCGAAAAGCTGTCCCTTGACCTGCTTTTTTCACCATTGCGGGAGGGGCCAAGTTCCTCCCTCGCCTTCAAGTAATTCTGAAGGCGGTTCTGACTCAGCCGGCGGTTGGATCCGCTCTGGCAGACCTACCGGCTTCAATTATGAAATTCCAAGCCGAACTCACTCGGGGGGCCTTTGTCCAACGTACTAACCTCCTTACATCTACGTGTGGAACGAAACATCTTTTGGCCACACAGGCAAGCATGTGGGGAAAATGTCAGTCCTTGGGCTGATCGGACGCAATAAATTCCCGGACGCTATCCGAAAACCCGTCTACGAAATTTGCTGCTGATTGGTAGAGTTTATAAACTTCTTCGACTGTCTTGTTGAGTTGAAAGTCGGCATAATTCCCGTGCACCATTTGATTCCTAAGATTGCCGATTTCCAGAAAAGCCATAACCGAGTCGTTTAGGGTTTGGTCTTCGCGCACTTTCTGTTTCATGAAAGCTGCGAAGCCTGGACCGTACAAGCTATAGAACTGGTTCGCATTTCGACTGGACCCAGTTCCATCTCTCCATTGAAACAACTGTGCGAAGCGTTGCCCGATTGCCTGATTCTTGACAAATTGAGCTAAGGCCTCGGCCCCGCGGGTCAGTTCGCGATACAGTTCAATAATGATCTGTGTCAATCGAACTTCAAAATAGCTTGCTGCCGCTATAAGCAGCGTCTTACCGAAGGCCTCTTCTGCCCTGGACTGCAGTTGCAATTGATTGCTGGATTGCAAGTAGGCTACGAGTTCTCTGTGGTCATGCCATATTTCGTCTATTCTGTTGTAAATGTGGACCGTATTAGTATCCGCCATAGAGTTACGTTAAAGCCAAGATTTCACGAGCTCGTGCTAGCCGCGTCTTGACGTTGAGGGTGTCCGACGTCCGACTTAGGGTGGCATCTCTGAACGCTGGGTCTTCCTTTAGTGTCCTTAGGCTCTCGGCATTGATCGTGCCGATGCCTTCTTGACCTTCTTCGTATAACTGTTGGCACGCGGCGACAAAAACGGACTCAAATATCATTGGGCTGAATCTTCCTCTGGTGCTGTGAAACACATCCGAAGGTAGGTTTCGACAGCTGTAAAGGAAAGACTCCAACAACTGTTGTAGTTCCCCCCGACGATCATCAGTGAACGACCTAGCCTCTTGGGAAAACTTGTTCAAGAATTTGACCATTGAGGGACGATATGATTCTCCATTGATGAGCATGGCGAAGCCACGAAGCAAGATTTCCACGTCCTTCATATGGGTGTCTGGAATCTTGGTTCCAACAAGCTTACGCCAGTCGTCCCTGGTGTTAGTGATATAGAGCATGTCGTAAAACTTGGAGTCATACATACACCTTCTGATTTCCTGCGGGGTCAGGTTAACCCCTCCCGAATTGAGCCGGTTGAAAATCTCATACATAGCGTCGTCGCCGGCAGGCCCTACCTGCCTTACTGTAATGGTTCTTATAGTACGAAGGTTATATGAGGTCTGATAGCCTTCCTCTAACGTCGAGTATCGATATCGGTGAAACCGATTTGGCTGTCCTGGGAAGGTTTCCGGCAAGTTAAGCCTAAAGTCACTGAAATACTCCTCATCCGAGAGTTGGTTCTCCGGGATAGAGCTTTGACCTTCGGAGATGAGTCGAAGTTCAGCCAATTTTTCTCTGCGGGGGAACCTCTCCTTAACGAAATAGTAGATCGACATCAGGCGCTGTTGCCCATCTATTACAAGAAAATTGTTTTGCCCCTGCTCATACAGGAAGATTTGCGGTATGGGAAGCCCAACGATAATTGACTCTATCAATCGAGAGGCGCGTTTCACGTCCCAGACAAAGTTGCGTTGAAATCCGGGGATAATAACAACACCCGACTCCATTAGGTCTACTAAGGTCTTCGTGTTGAAATCATTGGGGGTGGATACCAAGTCATACTCTGCGATCGGGTAGGAGTCGTCGGCCAGTTCGTCTCCGTCCACGTCGGGCTCATACCGCTCATCTTCCCTACTGTTTTCAGATTGGAGTGCTTCGTTAGGAAGAGTCATCTCTCGACCTCTTACTTGTACATTGGGTGCCGGGTATTGGAGGTATCTTGGGGGTAATCTACTATGTCCATTATAGGATGCTCTACGGCATGCGGATAGCCCAACTCCATGTGCGTCGAGATGCGTTAGAAGCCAATGTCAAAGGCAAAGTTGATAATGGAGGATGTTCGGGGGGATTTCACGGGTAGCAAGATCTAAGCGAGAATCCTTACCACCATACCCGCCACCGTAGTTACCCTTGTGGGACTCTTTCCCCTCTCTTCATCCGATTCACCTATTGCTCTTCTTGTGATATACTTTCTCCACCTTTACAAGGAAATCTGGAGGTGAATCTTGCGAAACGGCTATCGAGTTGTCGATATGGACACCCATGTGGTGCCCCATCTTGAAGTACTGGAAAAGTACTCGGACCCCAGCTTCCGTTCCCGGTATTCCGAGCTGAATCCCTACAAGCGCACCAAGACCATGAAGGACGGCAGCACCGTCAGCGACCTGCGCATCGCCCCCATCCCCTATGACCGCTTCCCCGGCGCCAAGATCGGCCAGGAAGAGGTCGCAGCCAAGGCCGGCGGCAAGAGCAGCTTGGAAGGGCGAATCGGCAACCGGCACCATGTAGAGCCCACGGCCTTCGTGGAGGATGAAAATTCCGAAGGCCGTCTCAACGACATGAACACCGAAGGCCGGGACATCGACTACGTCTTCCCCGCATCCTTTGCCAGGTCCATCGTGGCCCTCGACGACATAACCATCGGGCGAGGCCTCTACAGGGCCTACCACAACTACATGCGAGAATATTCGGCTGTCGCCCCCGACCGGATCAAGAGCGGCATCCAGGTCAACGCCGCCGACGTAGAGTGGGCAGTGGATGAACTGAAACAGTTCGGCAACGACGAGTGGGTCGCAGCCTGCTGGATTCACCTTCCCCACGGCCTGCCCATCGACGACCCCAGCTTGGAGCCCATCTGGTCCGCGATGAACGACCTTCACCTGCCCCTGACCCACCACACCTTCCAGACCGATGTCCCCTACTTCCCCGGCTACCAGGGCGACGAGAACTGGGGCAACATCATCGCTGTCCGCACATTCGCCCATCCGTGGGGCGCCCAGCGCCTTATGGCCTACGTGATCCTGTCGGGCATCCTGGACCGCTATCCCAACACCGGCGTCTCCGTCTCCGAGGCAGGGTTCGGCTGGCTCCCCAATTTCGTCCTTAACTTGGGCTTCAACCTGAACCACCTCAGGAGCGCCGCCCCAGACCTGAAGCACACTCCGCTGGAGTATGCGCAGATGGGCCGGGTGCGCGCCGCCGTGGACCAACTGGAAGGTCCCGAGATGACCAAGGCTGCCATTGACGTGCTGGGTGAAGACTGCCTGATGTTCCAGTCCGACTACCCCCATCCCCAGTCGGAGTACCCGAACACCTGCCAGTTGGTGATGGACTTCCCCATCTGGGACACCCTGGGCGAATCGGCAAAGCGCAAGCTGATGGCTGAAAACGCCGAGAAATACCTCCGGGTATAGTCCCGACCACCGATAGGTTAAAAGGTGAAAGCAGAAGAGGCCCCTTGTTGAAAGGGGCCTCTTCTTTATGTTCAGGTCGCGGACGTTCCCTTGGTGCAGGAAAGGGAGGGATTGAGTTGGTCGGGGCGATTGGATTTGAACCAACGACCCCCTGCACCCCATGCAGGTGCGCTACCAGGCTGCGCCACGCCCCGACTAGCCGTCAACGATACCACAGGGCCATGCAGGGCACAATGCCCCCATTGAGCGTAGCGGCGCTTGCGTTGACGGTGCTTCGTGGCGTTGCTAAAATCGGCTCCAGGTTTCCTACCTCCCTTGAGGGAGACCTTTTAACAACCTCATCTTTCCCGCTTTCGCAGGAACCTATCTTGGCACGCCCGTTTTTGTGGTTCGAGCGCCTGTCCTGAGCCGGTCGAAGGGCCTCACCACGAACGGGCGACGGGTCCTTAGATTCCCGTTTGCACGGGAATGACGGTAAACAGCAAGCTGCGGGGGTAGGGAATCAGGGTTATGCAAAGGTCTCCAAGGGAAGACGGGACAACAAATGGCGAGGCATCCATGGCCCCCAAGTATGAAATAGGACAGCGAGTGAAGGTGCTAGGGCAGGTCCCCGGCGGGACCACCCGAACACCCTTCTTCGTCCGGGGAAAGAAGGGTGTGATAGTAGCCTGCCATGGGCCGGTCGGCAACCCCAGGGAGCTGTCCTACGGCAACCGCAGCGCCGACAAAGTACCCCTCTACGGCGTCTCCTTTCATATGGCCCACCTGTACGACGAAGACCCGGACATCCTGACCGACCGGGTTATCGTCGATATCTGGGAGGACTGGCTTGTACCCAACATCCCGGAGCGAACGGACACAAGACCCATAGACAGGGAGGAGCACGGCCTTTCCTACCACGACAAGCGCATCGCCGCCCTTGGGAATCTGCTGAACGCCAAAGGGTACATGAACATCGATGAGTCCCGGCGCCTGGTTGCAGAGCTGGACTACGAACGCCGAGGTACGGAACACCCCATGGTCAACCATGAGTAACGCCCAGACCGCATAGAGGCAGATCAAAAGCGCGGGAAACTGAAACAGGGGAGGTATCAGCATGATTCAAGACGAACACGAGCTCCTTCACCCCCACCTGGACGAGGACCATGAGGAGACCTACTACGAAAAGCGGATCATCGCCCTGTGCAACCTCCTGATGGACAAGGGCGTCATCAATTCGGGCGAGCTGCTGGAGGTGCTCCAGGAGAACGAGGCCCAAAACCCTTCCATTGGGGCGCGGGTGGTCGCAAGGGCTTGGAACGATGCCGATTTCAAGCAGCGCCTCTTGAACGATGGCAAGGCTACCCTCTCCGAGATGGGGATCACCTTGAAGCGCCTGGATGATATCGTCGCCCTGGAGAACACCGACTCGGTGCACCATGTGGTCGTGTGCACCCTCTGCTCCTGCTACCCGATCCCCATCCTGGGGCCGGCTCCTGAATGGTACAAGAGTGAGGTGTACCGGAGCCGCGTCGTCAAGGAACCTCGCGAGGTTCTCAGGGAGTTTGGCGTGGATGTACCTGCGGATGTGGAGGTCCGAGTTGTGGACTCCACCGCAGAGGTGCGATACCTGGTACTGCCCGTGCGTCCCCGAGGCACCGAGGGGATGACCGAAGACCAGCTTACCGAGCTGGTGACCCGCGACAGCATGATCGGAACGGGCTTGGTTTCCGTTCCCAGCGCTGCCACGGCTGACTAGCGTCAGTCCCCGGTCACCCACAGAGACCCGGCCGGGGTCTCAGTGCCAGACCCTCTCTTTCACCACGTCTCTTCACCCGGCCCATATGTCACACGCCTACTGCCACGCCCATGATCGGCGGCTGGGTCGTTAATGTCATTGTGGTAACATATGTCCGCCAATTCTTGGGTTGCAACAGGAGGTGCGATGGGAGTCTTGGAGGGAGTCCGGGTACTGGACCTCACCAGGGCCCTGGCAGGCCCGTACTGCACCATGATGCTGGGCGACTACGGCGCCGACGTCGTCAAGATAGAGATTCCCGGCACGGGGGATGACACCCGGGGTTGGGGACCCCCGTACATCGGCGACCAGAGCGCCTACTTCTTGAGCATCAACCGCAACAAGCGCAGCATCACCCTGAACCTGCGAAACCCGAAGGGCAAGGATGTGTTCCTGGATATGGCCCGGAGCGCCGACGTGATCGTGGAGAACTACACCCCCGGGGTGACCGGCAGGTTGGGAATCGACTACGATTCCGTGAAAGCCGTCAATCCCAAGATCATCTACTGTTCCATCTCCGGCTTCGGACAGACAGGGCCGTACCGGGAGAAGCCCGCCTACGACCAGGTGATGCAGGGGCTGGGAGGGATCATGAGCCTGACGGGGGAGCCGGATGGTTCTCCGGTGAAAATGGGAATAGCCTTGACGGACATTGGCGCTGGAATGATGGGCGCTTATGGCATCTTGGGGGCCTTATACCACCTGGAATCCACGTCAGGAAGGGAGGGCCAGCACATAGATGTATCGATGCTGGACCTCCAGGTGGCTTGGCTTACCTACATGGGAGGCTACTTCTTCGCCACGGGCAATAACCCCAGGAAGGTAGGAGCTGCCCATCCAACCCTGGTACCCTACCAGGCGTTTATGTGCCAGGACGGCAAGTACATCAACATTGCCGTAGGCTCGGAGCGTCTATGGCAGCGTTTCTGCGCAGCCATGGGCAGGGAGGAACTCCAAGATGACCCCCACTATGCGGAAAACGGAAACCGGGTGAGGAACCGCTCCAAGCTGGTGCCTCTCCTGCAGGAAGAGTTTCTGAAAAAGCCCACCGCCGAATGGGTGACCCGGCTGGAGGCAGGCGGAGTCCCCTGTGGGCCTATTAACGAATTGAGCGATGTGTTCTCCGATCCCCAGGTGCTCGACCGGAACATGCTGCTGGACGTAGCCCATCCGACCTTGGGCACCATCAAGCAGACGGGAATACCCATAAAGTATTCCCGTACCGAGGGCGCGGTGCGACAGCCCCCGCCGTTGCTGGGCGAGCACACCGGGGAGCTGCTGTCCGAGTTGGGATACACCCAGGCCCAGATTGCAGACCTGCAAGATTCCGAAGCTGTTTAGTTTTCGTACATAACTGTTTGCTATTCGGGCCAACAATGCTATGATTCCCTTGAACTTAGGGGTGTCGAGAGGAAAAAGGGCATATGGAGTTGGGTCTCAGGGACCGGGTGGCTTTCGTGGGGGGTTCCGGCAAAGGCATGAGCCAGGCTTCGGCCCTTGCCCTTGCCAGGGAAGGCGCGAGCGTGACCATCTGCGCCCGCGATGAATCCGCCTTGCGCAAAGCCGAGCTTGAAATAGTACGCACCAGCTCCCAGCACCATGTTTTGGCAGTCCCCGCAGACCTTTCCCGCCCCGATGATATAAAGCGGGCTGTGCGTGGTACCTTCAACCGTTTTGGCAGGCTGGATATCGCCGTAAGTCACATCTCCGGTCCCCGCTCGGAGGAAGGTCTCCTGGATATCAACGACGAGGAGTGGGAGGAGGATGTGCAGCAGCACTTCCTCAGCATTGTCAGGGTGAGTCGTGAGGTTGTGCCCTACATGAAACAGCAACGTTGGGGCCGTATCATAATTCGCCTGCCTTCCCTGTCGGCCCATCCGCTCCGAGGCTCCCAAGCTTTCGAGTCCTCACGCATGGCCGTCTATGGCTACGCCAAGCAGCTATCTGAGGAGCTGGCGCCATTCAATATCACTGTTAACAGCGTTGTTCCAGGGGCCATCATGACGGATGGTTTGGCATCGGACTACGAAACAAAGGCAAAGGACCAAGACCAGATGCCGGAGGAGGTCGCCTCCCGTGCAGCCAAGGCTGTTCCTATAGGAAGATTTGGGACGGTCGAAGAGGTGGGGGATCTGATCGCCTTCCTGGCATCCGAGAGGGCCAGCTACATCACAGGGGCAAGCATACCTATGGATGGCGGCTTGGTGCACAACCACTCTTAGCCCCAGCGCCCATTCCACTAAAGTGCCGCTTCCTGGGCTGCAGGGTCATCAGATGCTTTCAAAAGAGCTGCTGGAAGTCGTCCAAAGATTCCTTCGGGACACAACCAACCCCAAGATAGATGCTTGGCTGGTCCACGACTACCATAACTCCAACCCTGCGTTCCGGGATGTGATAGGCCCGGAGGTCGGGATGATCACCCGCCCTTCCTACCTGTACATTCCTGCCGCGGGCAAGCCTGCGCTTGTGTGCCACCATGTGGATGCCGGTAAGTTCGAATGTCTGGATATCCCATTGGTGGTCTATAGAAGCCGGCCCTCCATGGTGGAGACGTTATCCAAGCTCCTCCCGGCGGGATCGGTGGCGGCTATGGAGTATTCCCCCCTGGGTGCCCTGCCGCGAGCCTCCAAGGTAGATGCAGGGACCGTGGAGCTGGTACGCAGCCTGGGCGTCCAGGTAGCATCTTCCGCAGACCTGGTCCAGTACGCAACGCAAAGATGGACCGAGAGCCACCTGGCTTCACACAAGAGGGCGGCCGGAAAGATCCATGCCATCGTTACCGACGCCTTCCGGTACATCGGCCAGAATCTGTCTGAAGGCCCCAGCGAGTTCCAGGTGGCCGAATTCATTCGAAGCCGGTTCGCAGATGATGGCCTCGTCACCGCCGACGGCCCCATCGTCGCCGCCAATGAACATGCCAGCGATCCCCACTATGAGCCTCTGGAGCACATGAGCAGGGCGATTCGCCCCAACGACTGGGTGCTCATCGACCTGTGGGCCAAGGAGGCTGCTGAGGGAAGTACGTATGCGGATATCACCTGGGTGGCTTACGTGGGAGATACTGTTGACGAAGAGCACCGCAAGGTTTTCGAGATAGTGGCGGGCGCCAGGGATGCGGCCCTTGATTTTCTTGCCTCGGAGGTGAGGGCGGGAAGGTTTCCTCAAGGTTTCCAGGCGGACGAAGCAGCCCGCCAATACATCGCCTCCAGGGGCTATGGAGAGTTCTTCACCCACCGGCTGGGCCACAGCATCAGCCACGAGGTGCACGGAGATGCGGTGAACCTGGACGGCTTCGAAACCGAAGATACCAGGCGAATAGTCCCCGGCATCTGTTTCAGCATAGAGCCTGGAATCTACCTGCCCGAGTTCGGCGTCCGCTCGGAGATCGATGTGTTCATGTCCGAGGATGGCCCCCAGCCAACTACTGAAATTCAAAAAGACGTGGTGCTGATCAGGCCCTAGTACACATCCTCCATGTACCCGGCGATCTCATCGAGATGGAAACCTTCCACCGCCACCTCAGGCGCCCAGGTGACCTGGTCCGACGACCACCTCACCGTGCCCCTGCGTTCCGAGCCGATGGCCAGGATGTTGTTCAGGACGTTGTGGATGTTCTCGTTCATTCGCAGGGTGTTCGGCTTGATAGGCGCTGCTATCTTGCCGCCCTTGATGATGTAGGAGTCTCCAACGATGGTGCCGCTGAAGTCGCCCACCGCAATTCCGTTCACCGGGTAGGTGTACCAGATACGCCCGATGTATATCCCATCCCCCACCAGGCGCAACACATCATCTGCGGTGTGCGGAGTCCTGCCCTCGATCACCAGGTTGGTGGGAGTGATGGACGGAATGGCATCGAAGTTCCTGCCCCCTCCCCTGCCGGTACGGAACCCGTTGCGAGGAGCTATAGCATCAGCCCTGTCCGAAGGTTCCGCCCCCAGCTTTTCTCCTCCCTTTGGATCGTGGAGCATCCTCTGCTGCTCGTAGTGGTTGGACAAGAATCCGACCAAGAGACCATCCTTAATCAAGTCTGTCCTACCTGTTGGGATGCCCTCATCGGTAACCGCCCTGCTGGCCGCCAGCCCGGGCAGGGAGCCATCGTCATACAGGTACAGCTCTTCGGAAGCCACCCTCTGACCCATCTTTCCCATGAAGGTGGAGGCGCCGGCATAGACGACGTCCAGCTGGAGGCTGGGCATCAGCACCCACTCCAGTATTTCGGTAAAGGCCTGGGGGCCCAGGACCACCCTGTAGGCCCCGCTTCCCATCCTCTGCCCACCCATGGTCGCGATGGCAGAGCGGGCGGCATCCCGCCCTGGCTGGCCTACGTATTCGGCAAGATGGCTGCTGACGTGCCAGCCCGTGCCTTTGGCATGTTCATCTTCCAGCATGGCAGTGGCGAAGGTCATCAGCATGGTGGACTCGTCGGTCTGCACCTTGGGCATGTGAGTGGAGGCGACAGCGATGCGCTCCTGCAGCATCACCACATCTCCTCCGAGGATAAGACCCAAGTCCCTGATGCCCTGAGGCGAAGCTGCGGCGTTGAGCAGGTCTTCTGAGGTCGCAAAGACCTCCAGGGCTCTCTCAACGGTCTCCCAGCCCACCTCCAGCATCCTGCCGTTGGATATGCGCATGATGGCCGGGTCATGGTAGCGGCGCAGGCTGGGTACCCGTCCCGTCGGATGGGGTAGGGACACGTACTCCGGGTCCAGTACCGCCCCCTTGCGGGCCTTTTCCAATGCTCTCCCCACCCCTTCCAGGGACAGGTCGGTGGGTTCGCTCCCGAAGCCCGACTTCACGCCCTCGGGAGAGCTGAAGGCGATGCGCAGGCCCAGCCCGTAGGACTCCACAGACTTTGGTTCTTCCACGCCATTGCTGAAGATGCGAGAGGTGTAGTTGAGCCTAATGGTCAGGTTCTTATTTGCGGCGACGAACACCTCGGCCTCGACAACATCAGGCTGCGTACGAAGATATGCCAGCGCATCCTGGGCCAACCGTTTCAACCGGCTGAGGGGCAATATGGTCATCACCCACTCTCCTGTCGATAGCGTGGTCCGGCTAGGGCAGCCTGACTCGAACAGCTCATGTCCCGGTCCGGCCTAACCACGACCGGTGAGCTTGGCAACGCCACGCATGGTGGGACCACCGTTGCTCATGCGCTTGGCCTGCATCGGCTGGCCCTTGCCGCAGTTGGGGATAGGGTACATTCGAAAGTCACTGCCCACAGCATCTATGCTCATGAAATAGTCTCTGGAATCGGAGGTTATGCCCCCATCCCGGTAGAGCTGCCCAAGCTGTCCGTTCTTGATCTCGTACACCTTGACGGCGGTGATGCGGAAATTCTCCCTGGCTTCCGCCACCGACGGCACCCGGTGGCCCGAAACGTAGTAGCCCGATTCCACCTCGCCGATGATGGACTGGGGGTCCTGCTCCCCGGCTTCAAACACGGTGTTGGTCATCCGGATCAGGGGGATCAGGTTGGCTTCAGTTGCCCTGGCTGATCCGTTGGGCTCCACTCCCAGGATGGCGGCAGTCTGGCGGTTGTTCAAGAACTCCTCGAAGGCGCCGTTCCGAATGTGGTAGGCCCTCCGCGCCGGCGTGCCATCATGGTCGTACTTGAAGGAGCCGAACCCTTCCATGGTGGGATCGGAGTAGGCGGTGACCAGTGGAGAAGCGATCTGTTTGCCTATCTGGTTGTCCTCCATGTCCCGGAAGAACCAGCTTCGCCCGGCATAGGATGTTTCGTACTTCAGCGCCCGGTCCAGCTCAGAGGGGTGGCCCACAACCTCGTGCACCAGCAGGGTATTGAAGTGGGGATCCGTAACGACCACGCACTCTTTCTCCGGCGCCTTGAGGGGCGGCGCATTGGCCACTTCCAACGCATCGGCGGCCAGGTTCCGGCAAAAGCTCTCGAAGTCCGGCAAGATGATGGTGCCGTTGTCGTAGCCCTCGGTGAGAATCTCCCATCCCCGCTGGTGCCCGGTGAAATCGTATATCTCCATGGTGCCATGCTCCCCGGCGCAGATGGCGAGGACAAACCCCTCGGTCTGGGCGAAGGTCTGGTCGATGATGGAGCCGTCGGAGCTGCAGAACAGCTCCCTCAACAGGAAAGTGCTGGCTGAAGCGGCCGAGTACACGACCTGCTCACCGACCCCATGAGCAGCTTTGCATGAGTCCACAGCCATCTTGACGCTCTCGCCCAGGGACACGCTCCGCGGGTCCTGTTCATAGATGGCTGCTACCGAATCTTCCACGATGGACACGGGAGCCAGATGGGTGTCATACAGAGAATCGGCGAGGGTGCCGAAGCGCCGCCTTGCCCGGACTTTCATGCGGGCGTTGGCTGTAGCCCTCTGGTGGGCCTCCCTTATCCCTTCCATCACAATCCGGCCGACATTGTCCGCGTCGGCGCTGCCCAGCAGCCGGCCGTAGTATCCGGGAGCGCTTGCCCTGGCCCCTGCTATCACCCGCACTCCAAAGTCGAAGGTGTAGTCCTCGGCGCTCATCTTTTCCGCGCCGTTCTCGGCGGCTGCGCCCTTTTCCTCTTTCACCTGCATCCGCACATCGCAATAGCGCAAGTGGGGCAGCTTCCTGGCATCTTCCGTTACCAGGGCGCCTACCTGGGACCTCACCTTATCCAGGAATTCGATATCCACAGTGCCGGGCATTCTAACGCTCCCGTTGGCTTGTAGTGTACGAAGAGCTGGTCATCAGCTGGTCACAGCGCCCTGGGCTGCCGAGGTGACCAGCCGCGTATATTTGGCCAGTGCGCCGGTGGTGTAAGGATGGGACACGGGCTGCCAGGAACGGCGCCTCTCATCCAGCACATCATCGCTCACTCCCACTTCCAGGGTGCGACCCGGAATATCCAGGATAATTGCATCCCCGTCCTGGACCAGGGCTATGGGGCCTCCCACGGCAGCCTCGGGGGCCACGTGGCCCACCATGAGGCCGCGGGTTGCGCCCGAAAACCGCCCGTCGGTGAGGAGGGCTACCTGGTCGCCCAGCCCCTGGCCCACCAAGGCAGCCGTTACGGCCAGCATCTCCCGCATACCGGGCCCGCCCTTGGGACCTTCGTAGCGGATGACCAGCACATCGCCCGGGTTTATGCCCCGTTGCCGGATGACCTGGAAGGCTGCCTCCTCCCGATCGAACACCCGGGCTGTGCCCTCGAAGCGTACATTCTGGCTGGCGGCGACCTTTACCACCGCCCCCTCGGGGGCCAGGTTGCCCTTCAGAATAACCAGCCCTCCCGTTGGCGCCCTTGGCGTTTCCACAGGGTGCACTATGTCCTGCTCTTCTACAGTGGGCAGCTGCTCCAAGGTCTCCTTCCAGGTCTTGCCTGTGATGGTCAAAGCATCCCCATGCAGAAGCCCGGCCTTGAGGAGGCGCTTCATCACCAGAGGCACGCCCCCTACCCGGTCCAGGTCGGCCATGACGTACCTGCCTCCGGGCTTCATGTCGGCGAGATAAGGGGTGCGATTGCTGATCGCGTCGAAGTCGTCCAAGGTCAGATCGACGCCGGCTTCATGGGCTATCGCCAGCAGGTGGAGCACCGCATTGGTGGAGCCTCCCATGGCAGTGACCACGGTTATGGAGTTCTCGAAGGCTTGGCGGGTGAGGATGTCCCTGGGCTTCAGCTGCCGCTCCAAGGCTTGGAGCACCACCTGTCCCGCCATGTGGGATGTGGACAGGCGTCGGCCATCGACGGCGGGAATGGATGCCGCGCCAGGGAGGGACATCCCCAGGGCTTCGATGGCTGCCGCCATGGTGTTGGCGGTGAAGAGCCCGGCGCAGGAGCCCTCCCCAGGGCAGGCGGCGCCTTCAAGCTCCATTAGGTCTTCGTCGGACATGGCCCCGATGGAGTGGGCGCCGACCCCCTCGAACACATCCTGCACGTTGACATCCCTCTGCTTATAGTTGCCCGGCAAGATGGTGCCTCCATATATGAACACCGACGGGATGTTAAGGCGGGTGGCGGCCATCAAGGTGCCGGGGAGGTTCTTGTCGCAGCCGGCTATGGTTACCAAGCCATCCAGGCGCTGGCCAAAGGCGACCAGCTCAATGGAGTCTGCGATAACCTCACGGCTTATGAGGGAGGCCTTCATCCCCTCGGTGCCCATGGAGATGCCATCGCTCACGGTAATGGTCCCGAACTCAAAGGGAGTCCCGCCTGCGGACCTCACCCCTTCCTTGACCCTGGCGGCCAAGCGTCCCAGGTGCAGGTTGCAGGGGGTGATCTCGCTGGCCAGGTTGGCAACACCTACGAAGGGCTTCTTCAGGTCCTCCCTGGTGTAGCCCATGGCAAGGAAATAAGAGCGGGCCGGGGCCCTCTCCGGACCCTCGGTAATCTCCCAACTCCGGTGCTTGGCATTGGTTCGCTCGGTGGAAACCATGCGGGTACCTCCCAGGTATGCTTTCTCAGGCCAGCTGCGTACGGATAAGCCGGTTGGCAGCTTTCGTGTTCAGGATGTCCGGCTAGGCAGCGCGACAGGCGAACCCGATGCCGGACTTGGCCAGCCTATTATAGGGCCACGGGAATGCCCAAACAAGAAGATGGGGCACCCTCACCCCACCTCTCTCCCTCGAGGGAGAGAGGTATAGAGGCTACGGCGGTTGGGGTTCCTCCAGGTAGCCGTAGTCGATGGCCCGGTCTTCGTCGAGGTAGGTTTCCACGACGGGAGACCCCCTGAACTCTATCTGCCTCTGGAGCAGCACTTCCTCGTTGAGCAGCTGGGTCAGCATGTCCCGCCGCTGCTTCGCCGTCCCCGGTATAGAGTTCCTTTCGTCCTGGCACCAGCGGTCCAGGATCTTCATGCTCCAGAATTCCAGGGGGGCGGGCTTGCGCTTGACCAAGTCGATGATGGCCTGCTTTACATCATCGTCCAGGGCCGGTGGAACATAGGGCACTTCCAGCAGGTCCTCTCCGTCAGCCGCCGACCGCAGGTCCCGGCTCATGGAGCCCTCCACCCCGCACACCACCACCCGCTGGCCAAACTTGTTCCGCAGCTGGGTCACCAGCTTGATATAGTCCGCATCCCCGGTCATAAGGTAGAAGGTCTTCTGGAGGCCGGACGAATTGGCATCGGAGGCTTCCACGATGGCATCGATGGCCAGCACCATGTCGGATGCGTTTTTTATGCGTTCCACAATGCCACCCGAATTGGGCCGGTTTATCTTCTTTACCGGGACGTTTATCGGGTCGAATCCGGCTATCTGGAGGTTTCGTTGAATCTCAGGGTGCTCGGAAAAGTCGGCATATGCTCGCATCACCGACGGCCTGCCGTGACTCCGTATCTTATCGACCATCAGCCTGAAGTCGGGCTCCATGCCGTACAGGTTTAGCATTGCGTACCGGATGTTCTCCAAATCAAGATATACAGCCACCTGCGTGTCTTTCTGAATGATCACTAGACTGCTCTCCTATTGTTAATTTAGTTGACCCCCTTAGTTCGGCAATGGTCTGGCAAGTTTAAGTTAAGCTTCGTGGAGCGTCAACGGGACACTCTGAAGCCATGCCAGACTCAGGGCAAATGGGACTCTTTTAGATTGACACGAATGGAATAAGGCGTAAACTAGGGGGAAGACAGGGGCAGATGCCGAAATGGGCGCCTGCCGGGACAATGCGCTACAGGAGGATGTCAGATGGCAGAGCAAGATTGGAAGGTCGGCGTTGAGATCGTCTACTGTGTCCCTTGACAGCACCACTCGACTGCCACGTGGATGGCAAACGAGTTCTTCAGGGCCTACGGAGCTGACGTAGGCATCACCATGACCCCCGGCGCAAAGGGCCGCATGGAGGTCTATGTGGAAGGGGAGAAGATCTTCGACAAGCTGGAAGAGGGCATCTACCCCGACCTGACCAGGGTTAGGGCAATGAAGAAGGAGATCCAGGCAAAGCTGGACACCATGCCTGTGCTGGCCGACTAGACCTTCTTCAGTCGAAGGACAACCTGAAAGCAAAAGCCCCTCCCGTCATGATAGGAGGGGCTTTACTTTTTCCCACACTTGATCCGAGATGGCGTCCCGGGGCATGGTCCCATTCAGCACCAACCACCGGGCTGGGTCGCTTCCGGCGATCTCCAGGTAGCCCTCCCTGACCCGTTCATGAAAGTCCACCGCCTGGGACTCGAAGGTGTCCTTTCCCCCGTCCCCTTTTCGGGCGAGACCCGATGCCACGGGAACATCCAGGAGAACGATCAGGTCCGGCCGGACCTCCCCGGTGGCCAGACGGTTCAGGGCCTCTATGGACTCCCGGCCCAAGCCGCGACCATACCCTTGGTAAGCAAGCGTCGAAGGAGAAAACCGGTCGCCCACGACGGACAGGCCATCCCGCAGCCTTGGAGCTATGACCTCTTCGACTAGCTGGGCCCTGGCCGCCATGAACAGCAGCAGCTCTGCCAAAGGAGCGGTGTCGGTACGTCCCTTGAGCCGTCTTCGCAGGCTTTCGCCGAGGCTAGTGCCTCCCGGCTCCCTGATAAGCGTTGTCGAGTGCCCTTCTCTTTCAAGGCGGTCGACAAGCACCCTGGCTTGGGTGGTCTTGCCGGCCCCTTCGCCACCCTCAATTACGACGAACACACCCAATCCGGTGCTCTCCTAGACCCGGAACACGGTTACCCGGCGCTGCGGGTCTTTCCCCGAGCTGGTTGAGGATATGTGATAGCGCTCTGCTAGCAGGTGCTGCAGTCGCCTCACATAGGCCCTCTGGGGTGTCAGCTCAACGGACTTGGCGCCGTTGAGCACATTTTGGGCGGCGTCCTGGGCTTCCTGCAGGGCGGCTTCCAGGTGGCTACCATCATCCTGCTCCTTGGCCATGGTCCTGAGGAACTGCTCCACCTGGTCCAGGGAGTTCTTTCGGAGCACATACACCGGCTTGCCCGACTTTTCCGCAGCCCGCACCAGCTGGGGGCCCCGCCGGTAGTGGGACTTCGTGGTTAGCACCACGTCAGATGTGCGCAGCTCGTTCACCACATCGATGGAAAGGCCGGTGTTCTGCCTTGCTTGGAGCACCCTTTCCCTGCCGATGCCGAACAGGAACACGCGCCTCACCTCCGGGCCTTCTTCCATGGATTCGTCCAGGGCGGGCTGCAGATCGGGCACCGGGGGAGCGTGGCTGGCTTGGTAGCTGGCCTTTATGTCCCTCTCCTTCATCAACTGGCCAGCCTCGTTCAGCCACCGGGTCTCCGGGTCTATGGGATAACCCTTGAGCCAGATGTCAACCACCCGCGCCACGTCGTCGTGCACAGCCACCTTTTCCCAGCTCTGAATCTCCACCACCACATCAAAGGTGGGGGGTGATTTTCGTTCCAGCACCGTCTTCTGGGTACCCCTGCGCCGGGCTTCGTCGTCGCCCAGGGTCACCGGCTGGATGCCTCCCACCAGGTCCGACAAGGTGGGGTTCATCAGCAGGTTATCAAGGGTGTTGCCGTGGGCGGTTGCGATGAGCTGCACACCTCGCTCGGCGATGGTGCGGGCTGCTATCGCCTCCTCCTCGGTGCCCATCTCATCGATGATGATCACCTCGGGCATGTGGTTTTCGACAGCCTCGATCATAACTGCATGCTGCTGGGGAGGGGTGGCTACCTGCATGCGCCTGGAATGGCCGATGGCCGGGTGGGGAATATCCCCATCCCCGGCGATCTCGTTTGAGGTGTCCACGATGATGACCCGCTTCCTGGCATCGTCGGCAAGCACCCGGGCTGTCTCCCGCAGCATTGTGGTCTTTCCCACGCCGGGCCTGCCCAGCAGAAGGATGCTCTTCCCCGACCCGACCAGGTCATCGATGATCTGGATGGTGCCGAATACGGCCCGTCCCACACGGCAGGTTATCCCTACGATATCGCCCTTCCGGTTCCTGATGGCCGATATGCGGTGCAGGGTCCTGGGAATCCCCGCCCGGTTGTCCCCTCCGAACTCTCCCACCCTGTCAACCAGGTACTCCAGGTCTTCCGGGGTCACCTCCACTTGATCCAGGAGAAGGTCTCCGTTGGGAAACCTGGCTTCGGGGGGCCTTCCCAAGTCCAGCACAACCTCCAACAAATCATGGAGGTCTTCCCGGTCTTTCAGCGGCCCGGCCACACGGGGGGGCAGGGCATCCATCAAGGAGACCAGATCATTCTGGACCCACTTCCGTTCTACCGACAAGAAATCGCCTCCGCAAGGAGATGATTGGACCTCTTGGCCTTAGCGCTGTTCGATCTGCCCTTCAATGCTTGGCTCACGATGGCTGGCTCGACCCTTGCCCGGCGAAGGTCAAGAAGTACTGGTGGATTCTGACGTCATCGCCCAGCTCGGGATGGAAGGCGGTCGCGAAGAGGCTTCCCTGGCGCACAGCAACGGGCTGGCCGTCGGATAGGCGAGCGAGCACCTGCACATCTTCCCCAAGGCGCACTATGCCGGGGGCGCGGATGAAGATAGCGTGGAATGGGTCGTCCCCCAAGGGGGCGAACCGGAGGTCGGCTTCGAAGCTGTCAACCTGGCGCCCGAAGGCGTTGCGGGTTACACCGATATCCATGATGCCCAAGGGCACGGGCAGACCGTCGGTCAGCTCCTTGGCCATCATTATCATGCCTGCGCAGGTGCCCCAGATAGGAGTGCCCCTGGAAGCGGCCTGCACGATGGGTTCTCTGAGGTTGTAGAGGTTCATCAGGTGGCTGAAGGTGGTGCTTTCCCCACCAGGAATGACCAGCGCATCCACCCCTTCCATGTCCCCCGGCAACCTCACCTCCGCCGAGTCCACACCCAGATGCTTCAAAATGGCGATGTGCTCTGCGAAATCACCCTGGACTGCCAGAACTCCCACCTTCAATGTGCTACGTCACACTCTCCTGAGAATTCCTCTAAAGGTTGCCGCGGGGGGCTAGGAGCTGCTCTTCGTTGAGGCTCCGCACCCCAATGCCCACCATGGGCTCGCCCAGGTCCTTGGACACTTCAGCGATGATCTTGGGGTCGTTGTAGTGGGTGGTGGCCTCGACGATCGCCTTTGCCCTTATCGCCGGGTCCCCGGACTTGAAGATGCCCGACCCGACAAACACGCCGTCGGCGCCGAGCTGCATCATAAGGGCTGCATCGGCCGGGGATGCCACACCGCCGGCGGCAAAGTTCACCACCGGGAGTCTCCCCAGGTTACGGGTCTCCATGAGCAGGGCCAGGTCCACGCCCAGGTCCTTGGCGGCCGTGGGAAGCTCTTCCTCAGACATGTTCTGAAGCTGCCGGATGGAGTCCATCACCGAGCGCATGTGGCGCACCGCTTCCACCACATCCCCGGTCCCGGCCTCACCCTTGGTACGGATCATGGCGGCGCCCTCGGCTATGCGTCTCAGGGCCTCTCCCAGGTTGCGGCATCCGCAGACAAAGGGCACCTTGAAGTTGTGCTTCCAAACATGATGGGCTTCGTCGGCAGGAGTTAGGACTTCGGACTCGTCGATGTAGTCCACACCCATAGCTTCCAGCACCTGGGCTTCGACAAAGTGGCCGATGCGGCACTTAGCCATCACCGGGACGCTGACCTCTCTCATGATCTCGCTGATCTTGGAGGGGTCGGCCATGCGGGCCACGCCGCCGTCCGCACGGATGTCTGCCGGCACCCGCTCCAGGGCCATGACCGACGTAGCCCCCGCATCCTGGGCGATCCGCGCCTGCTCGGCGTTCACCACGTCCATAATGACGCCGCCTTTGAGCATCTGGGCCAAGCCAGCTTTGACTCTCCACGTTCCTGTATCTGCCACCTTGTCCCTCCGTCGGGAAACTGGGCTCTGGGCCCGTCCCAAGATTGGACAACTATCTCAGGTGCCTGACGGGCACATGCGATAGCTATATCTATCCCAGATTATACGATGGCCCCTATGGTTTATCAATCTGCCCATGCTATCGTGGTACACCTTTTGCACTGGGTGTAGAATTGGGGCTGCGCCCCGTCCCCAAGCACCGGACAACACGACACAGGGAGCGGTTAATGGTTCCACCGGACAGCATCTTCGGAGAGGTCCACATAGCAGTAGGCGTATTCCTTGCCCTGGCTGTATCCATCGCCGTGTCCGGTTACGTCTTCCATCGGCGAGTGATCAGCATGATTTTGCTGGGTAAGGGAGTGGACCGCTTCGACCAGCCCCTGCGCCGCTTGGCCAACTTCCTCACCATAGTCATGGCCCAGAGGCGTGTTCTGCAGCGGGTCTCACTCCGGGACCGGGCGGGATTGGGACACATCTTCGTCTTCTGGGGGTTCCTCTCCTTCTTCCTGAGCTACCTGCTGTTCATCTTCGGAGATGCGGCTTGGGGCCATTTCTCCGAGACCATCCTCACCGATATGGGTGTGAGGGTCTTTGCCGGTTACCTTGACATCATTGCCCTCATCATCCTCTTCTCCCTTGGGTGGGCGGTGGTCCGGCGATGGCTGGCCAAGCCCCATCGACTCTCCTTCGACCTCACGCGCAGCCCCGACGCCATCATCATCGTTTCGGCGATATCTTCCCTCATGGCCTTGACCCTTCTCACAGAAGCCTTTTATACCGCCAAGGCCTCATATCTTCCCGTCTCGGAGATAAGCCCCCATGCCGACGCCCTCGTGGGAGGCGCCATAGGGAACTGGCTTGTGGACCTGGGGCTGGGCTTCAGCGCAGCCGACACCCTGCAGGGGCTGTTCTGGTGGCTGCACCTCCTTGTCATCCTGGGGTTCTCCATATACATCCCCTTCTCCAAGCACATGCACATGGTGGCCGCTCCCCTGAACGCCCTCTTCCGCTCCCTGAAACCCAGGGGCGCCCTGGAGACCATAGACCTGGAGACCTCGGAGCACTTCGGGGCCGGGCGGGTGCAGGACTTCACCTGGAAGGAGCTGCTGGACGGCTACGCCTGCGCTGTGTGCGGGCGATGCACCAACAGCTGTCCCGCCCACCTTACGGGCAAGGTGCTCTCCCCCATGCACATCGTCGAGAACCTCAAGGACCACCTTGTCGAGTACGGCTCCCAGGCGAAAGCCGGGGTGGACACCAGCCAGGAGCATCCCCTCATCGGAACGTCGATAGAGGAAGAAGCTTTGTGGGACTGCGTCAACTGTGGCGCCTGCATGGAAGAGTGCCCCGTCGCCGTGGAGCACGTACCCACCATCGTGAACATGCGGCGCCACCTGGTGCTGGAGGAGTCGCGGATTCCCGAAACGGGCATGAGCGCCCTGCTGAGCATGGAGCAGCGGGGCCATCCCTGGCGAGGAACAACCTACACCCGCACCGACTGGGCCAATGGCCTGGATGTTCCCCTGCTGGCCGACCACCCTGAGGCGGAGGTGCTCCTGTGGGTAGGATGCACCGCAGCCCTGGAGGGACGCAGCCAAGCCATTGCCCGCTCCATGGCCAAGGTGCTGAAGGCGGCCGGCGTTGACTACGCCATCCTTGGTGAAGAGGAGCGGTGCACCGGTGACCCGGCACGCAGGATGGGCAACGAGTACCTCTACCAGGTAATGGCCCAGGGCAACATCGAGACCCTGAACAACTACGGCGTCAAGACCATCCTCACCCTGTGCCCCCACTGCTTCAACACCATGAAGAACGAGTACCCCCAGATGGGCGGCAGCTATGAGGTGCTCCACTACAGCCAGTACCTGGACCGGCTGATTGACGACGGCAAGCTAAAGCCCATCAGGATGGTCGAGGGGAAGGTGGCCTACCACGACTCCTGTTTCCTGGGCCGCCACAACGGGGTTTACGACGAACCCCGGCGGGTTGCCAAGGCTGTGCCGGGCTTGGAGCTGGTGGAGATGGCGCCAAACTGCCGGCAGCAGGGCTTCTGCTGTGGCGCGGGGGGCGGGCATATGTGGCTTGAGGAGAGCCGGGGGACCCGCATAAACCATATGCGCACCGACCATTTCCTGGAGACGGACGCCGACACCGTGGGGGTGTCCTGCCCTTTCTGCCTGCAGATGCTCACCGAGGGGATAGAAGCCAGGGGCCTCTCCGCAGAGAAGCAGGCCAAGGACGTCCTGGAACTCTGGGCCGAAAGCCTAGAGGAAAGTGACAACGACGCCTAGCTTGTCCTGGAGGAAGTTCTTACTATTTCCAGAGAAGAACGCGAGGCAGAGGTGTAAAATGGTTGACAATGAGGTTCGGATCGGTGTCTTGGAACATGCTCAAGAGTTATTGTCTCTGAAGAATCGGTGGCTACAGGGGGAGATGTGTGCCGACGAAGATGGAGTGGCGTGTGAGGTTACCAGCCCGGAAGCAGTATCCTTCTGTCTATTGGGTGCTATCCGGAGGTCATGTTACGATCTAGGGCATATCGCGAGCGATCGCATAGATGACGAAAAAACTCAATGCCCTTTCTCAGTCAACCCCGTTTATGAGGCGGTTTTGGGGGACATTCGCTGCGGCCCTCCCGGCTCATCATCTCAAATATCAAGGCTAGAGGAGGGGGTGGGGTCGTTCAACGATGAAGGAGATACCAGATACGCAGACATACTTGCTGTACTTGCGCGTGCGATTAGAGGCGTAGAAGTGGAGGAGGGATTGGAGGGCACCGACTAGACGTGACACAACCTGCAACTGAAAAGATTAGATGGAGGGATAATCCCGATGCAGTCGAATTGGGCTTCGACCATTACTTGGCTCTTATCGAAAGGCGCTTGCTAGGGGAGGATGTTTCTCTAGTGCAAGGGCTGAGGGGTTTCTACAAAGAGAATCTCAACATAGACCTCAGGGAAACCCAGGCTAGGGGTCTCATGCACCGGGATAGCTCAGTGTTCACCGACTACGTTCTCAGCGTACATAACTCACCCTTTAGACCAAATATTGAGTACTGGGAATCCTTAGGACTAGACCATTTCCTCCAATGGAAAGAAGGATTCTATCGGGCAAGAGATATGGATGCAGTGGATCTTGATATCGAAGAGCAGTTTCCGCCAGAGAGTCCCGCTCCCACCGGTAGCATCGAACCTCCCGAAAGGCAAACAACCCGGGTGGAGAGGGTGATTCGCAACTCAGCTTTAAGCCGCTTCTTGAAGGTGCTCTACAACCATCAATGCCAGATTTGTCGCTTTACATTCATGTTGACCAGCAGCCGTCGATACGCTGAAACTCATCACATCAAGCCACTTGGCAAGAAACACATGGGCACTGACAACGAACGCAATATGATAGTCTTGTGTCCCAATCATCATGCGATGATGGACTTCGGGGCTGTAGCGATTCATCCTGAGAACCTGACGGTCGTCAGCCCAACCAAGACGTCTCCGGAAAACCGGGAACGTCTACAGTTGAATAGTCACCCGATCAGCCGGGATTCTCTGCAATACCACTTGGACCACATTTTCCAGCGGGTGCAATCGGCCTGATTTCTACCTTAACTTAGCTTAAGAAGGACCTTCGCCGGATCCAGCCCAAATCGCACCAGAACTGTCTCAATGTTGCGGGCTAATTCGGCAAGGGCCAAGTTGCCTTCTAGTATGATACCAGTGTTCTCCAAGTGGATCGGTGCTTTGAACAGCGTTCCGCTCAGATGTCTACCATCCACGCTGGCGATGCACCGCTTGCCCCCCGGGAGGAAGGGTATTCGGCAATTCTCTTGGGTCAAGAGCTGCGACCGATACAGCCATAGAAATGTTTGAACCATCACTGATCGCCAGCTCTTGGTAGCTATCTCGATGCCGTCTGGCAGTCTAATCAAGGTCGGATGAGGGGTCCCCTTCTTATTGAAATCGCCGTTAAGGGGTACCCATCCTAGTGCATCTGAAGGAGTGGAGGTTTTTTTCTCTTTGATTGCCACCCCGGGAGGACCAAATATTGGCTCTATGGCCATGTCAAAATCGCCTCCAGACAAACTCCGTTGCCACAGCCCTAGAAACCTCAGTGCACATTTCGCTGCACCTTCCGTAGTAATATCAATCTCCATTACCGGGTTTTGATCGATGAGATCGTAAACCACCCATGTATCTCCGTTGGTACAGGCACAGTACCGAACCTTGCTGTTGGTTTTCATGTTTTCGCTGACGGCATATCCAATGGTCTGCTGAACAGGAGGGTTCTTGTCGGCGAGTTTCTTGGCCTCTATTAACATGACCGGTTTACCACTGGTACTCAATAGAGCATAGTCTGCCCAGCCGTTTGCCACTTTAGGTTCTATTTCAACGATGCCGGGATCCGACACATCCCAACCCAAGGCGCACAGTAGTGGGTCAATCAGTGTAGTTCTGGTACGTGCTTCATAGTCTTCGATGGAGTTTCTGTGGTTCTTGATGCGATTCTGAAGGGGTTCTATAGTATCCACCAAGTCTTCGAGCATAGCGGTTCCTCTCTAGGTTAGTAACATTATGTTATCTTACAGCCTGTCTCATCGCTATAGCTACATTCGACCGCATTCCCTACTCGCCCCTTAGCTCTCGTTTGAGGACCTTGCCCAGGGGGTTGCGGGGGAGCTCATCGACAAAGACGACCGACTCGGGGCGCTTGAAGCCCGCCAGGCGAGGCATGCAGTGCTCGATGACCTGGGCCTCGGTTAGGCCGGGTTCCCCGCGCACCACCACCGCCCGGACTACTTCCCCCCACTGAATGTCGGGCATCCCTATGACAGCCGCCTCTTCAACCCCCGGAAGGGACATGATCACCTGCTCCACCTCCTCAGGGGAGACCATCTCCCCGCCCCGCTTGATAATGTCCCTCGCCCGCCCCGACAGGTAGATATACCCATCACCATCCTGGTATCCCAGGTCCCCGGTGTAGAGCCAATCGCCCCGTATGGCGTCCCTGGTCGCCCCTTCTTCTTCCCAGTAGCCCTTCATTACCCTTGGTCCCCTGGCGACGATCTCTCCTACCTCGCCCTGCGCCACATCCGCCCCATCCTCGTTCACGATGCGCACCTCCACATCCTCCAAGGGCTTGCCGATAGATGCCAGGCGCTTCAGCTTGGCTTCCACCTCGTCAGGGGTCCCGCTCAGGTCGTGGTCGTCGGGTGGGAGCATGGTGATGGTGGAGGCTGTCTCGGTCTGGCCGAAGGCGTTGATGAAGCGAGCGCGGGGGAACTCGGCGATGGCCTGCCGGATCACAGGGAGGGGCATGGGCGCGGCCCCGTAGGTGATCACCTCCAGGCTGGACAGGTCGAAGTCGTGGAAGCGGGGATGCTCCATGAGCTGTTTCAACATGGTGGGCACCAGCATCGTCCGTGCCGGGCGCTCCTGCTCCACCCGGGACATCCATTCCAGGGGTTCGAACTGGTGCATCATCACCAAGGTGCGCCCCCCGTAGATGCCCGCCAGCACCGACTGAAGCCCAGCTATGTGGTAGAGGGGGACCGACAACAGGTTTCGCTCCTCGGCTTCGGGATCGGGAGACTCGACGTTGGACAGCAGGTAGGACGTGAAGCTCTGGTGGCTCAGCATGACACCCTTGGGCACACCGGTGGTGCCGGCGGTGAACATCAGCACCGTGGTGTCTTCATCGTCGCCCGCAGGATAGAGAAGCTCCTCCGGCGGTGCTTCGCCCAGAAACTGCTCATACCCCAGCCAGCCCGCCGTCCCAGGGCCGTCCATGCACACCAGCTTCCCGGGCACAACCCCATCACCCCGGAGGCCCTCCACCATCTCCATGTACCGGCTCCCCGCCAGGAGCACCGATGGGCTTGCCGCGGCAAGCAATGTGGACAGCTCCTCACCCTTGAGACGGAAGCTCAGGGGCAGGAATATAGCATCCAGGCGAGCCGCTGCAAAGTAAGCCTCGACCATCTCATTGCAGTTGACCTGGAGAACGGCGACCCGGTCCCCGCTGCCGACACCCAGGTCAGCCAGCCCGTTGGCCAGCCTGTTGGAACGCTGCTGCAGCTCTTCGTAGTTGAAGCGGCGGCCGTCGAAGAGGATGGCAGTCCGGTCAGGAACGATGGCCGAGGCGATGGTCAGGCATTCTAGGGTGTTCATCCGTCCAACTCCCCGTGGTTTCTCCCCATTGCGCCAAGCGCCAGCCTGGTCTCCAGCTCCAAGGCAGCGTCCAGTTCCAGGTCTGCCCCCTGCGTTACGGCCGCCTTGGCGGCCTGCAGCGCCCCCTGGTCCCCTTGGAGAAGAGTGTGGGCCATGGACTCCGCTTCCTGGAGCAGGCGCTCGTCGGAGACGACCCTGCCGACCAAGCCCAGGGCCAAGGCTTGGTCGGCATCCACCTGGCGTCCCGTCAGCAGCAGGTCAAGGGCGGCCGGTAGGCCCACCGTCCTAGGCAGCGTCTGCGTGCCCCCGGCGGCGGGAATCATGCCAAGGGCCGTCTCAGGCATCGCGAATTTCGCGCTCTTTCCAGCAATGCGAACGTCGCAGAGCATGGCAATTTCCATCCCGGAGCCTATGCAATGTCCATGGATGGCAGCAATCGCCGGCTTGCTCATGCCCGCGAAGAGACCCCACACATCCCTTTGCCAGCGCACTTCCCTGGCAATGGTGGGCGAAGGTGCTGTGCCAAACTCGGTAAGGTCCGCCCCCGCGCAGAATGAAGCGCCCTCCCCGCTCACAATCAACACCCTCGCTTCCGGGTCATCCTGCACCGCCAGCAGCGCCTCGTACAAATCGTCCCGCATGGCAACGTCAAAGGCGTTGTGGACATCGGGCCGGTAGAGCCTGATGTGGGCGATGCCGTCCCTCTTGTCGTATTTGATCGTGTCGAAGGCGCTCACGGCAAATTACCCTTGGCTTGGCCCGCCCCGGAGACTCAGGGGAGCACCGCCCGCTCGTAGATTTCGTCCAGGTCCACCTCTGTATAGGCAGCGCCCACCTTCTCCAGGGTGTGGGCATCGCTGACACTGAGCAGCAGCAGGCCATGCTCCTCGGCGATGGCTTCCACCTGGGCTTTGCGAATGTGCCAGTTGTGGCCGGGATTGGCGATCTCGATCGCCTGGATGCGGGCGTCCAGGATGATGTTGGGGGTGTAGTAGCCGGGGTGGTTGTAGCTCCGAAACACCTTGCCCCCCGGCAGGAAAAGCTCGCCCATATGGTACTCGTCGAAGGGGCTGCTGGGGGGCCGCACGTTGATCTCCCAGCCGGGTAGTATGATGGCCCGACCAGGGAAGTGGGCTTCGGCTATCTCCTTGAAGGCGTAGGCGTACTCCTTGTTGTGGTGGTCGGTTATGCCTATGCCATCGATGCCCCGGGACTCGATCTGCTGGATCACCTGCTCCACCACATCTACGCTGGGCGGCACACAGCCGGTGGCTTCCCAGATGTGGGTGTGCAGGTCCATCTTGACCTTCAAAGGCAAGCTCCTTGGTTCACGTATGGCGCCGGGCCTACCGGCCGACGAAACGGGGGCTTCGTTTCTCGATGAAGGAGGCGATTCCCTCGGCCCGGTCTGCGGTGCCTTGGAGGAGGATGTTCAGATCAGCCTCCAGACGCAGCCCCTGCTCCATTGTTCCGTCAGCCCCCTTGATAACCGCTTCCTTGGCGTATCGCTGGGCAATGGGCGCATTTCTGGCCAGGGTGGCGGCCAGCTTCGCTGCCACACCTTCCATCTCTCGCCGGGGCGCCACCTGGTGGACCAGCCCCGCCTCCAGGGCTTCTTGAGCATCCAGGACGCGCCCCGCTAGAAGCATCTCAAGGGCCAGCCCCCGGCCAACCAGCCGGGGAAGCCTCTGGGTGCCCCCATCCCAGGGCACCACACCGCGGGCAAGATCGGTGATTCCAAACCGGGCATCCTCGGCTGCGACCCTCAGGTCGCAGGCCAGGGCTATCTCCAGCCCCTGGTCCACCGCGTCGCCATTTATGGCGGCAATCACCGGAACGGGAATGCCTGCCAGGGTGGCGGCGCACCGGTGCATATCCAGCCACTGCCTCGGGTCCTCCACTGGGCTTTCCCCAAGCTCAGCACGGCCAACGCAGAATTCCCTCCCGGCCCCGCTCACCACCAGCACAGCGGCCCCGTCTTCACTGACACGTTCGGCCGCGCTCCGCAGGTCCGAAGCCATGACAGCATCGGGGGCGTTGGAGCGGTCGGGGTCGCCAAGGACCACCCTTGCTATGGGAGGATCGAAGGAGTAAACGATTCTTGCGCAGACCATGATGTTGCCGAAGCTGAGATGTAGCTGGGGACATGGTAAGGCCCAGGGTTCTCCTTGACAAGGAGAACCTGCCCATTTATGATTATCGACAGCCAAATTAGCACTCTCAGCCTGCGAGTGCTAAGAAATGGTCCGAAATAAGATCCGTTCGAAGGAGGAGACTTTGGTTAACTTTGCGCCTCTCGGTGAAAGGGTGGTAGTGAAGCCCTTGGACAAGGAAGAGGTCAGGGCCTCGGGAATCATCCTACCCGACACCGTAAAGGAAAAGCCCCAGGAAGGCGAGGTTGTCGAAGTGGGGCCGGGACGATCGACAGACGATGGCAAGGGCAAGATCCCCATGGAGATAAAGAAGGGTGACCGGGTGATCTACTCCAAGTTCGCCGGCACCGAGTACAAGGATGGAGACGACGAGTACTTGATCCTTAGAGAGAGCGATATCCTCGCCAAGATAAGCTAGAAAGGAGAACGAAACGTGGCTGGTAAGCAGCTAACCTACTCTGAAGATGCCCGGAAGTCCCTGAAGACAGGGATTGACACCCTGGCCGATGCGGTCAAGATCACCTTGGGACCGAAGGGCCGGAACGTCATCCTTGACAAGAAGTTCGGTCCTCCCCAGGTGTGCAGCGACGGTGTAACCATCGCCAAGGAGATCGAGCTTCCCGATCCATTCGAAAACATGGGCGCGCAGCTCCTGAAGGAAGCCGCCAGCAAGACCAACGACGCCGCCGGCGACGGTACTACCACATCGGTGGTGCTGGCCCAGGGCATAATCTCCGACGGGTTCAAAAACGTGGCCGCCGGGGCCAACCCCATGGCCTTGAAGCGGGGCATTGAAAAGGCTGTCAATGCTGTGGTTACCGAGCTTAAGGGAATGGCTTCCACGGTGGACAGCCGAGACCAGATCTCCCAGGTGGCTGCCCTCTCGGCCCACGAAGAGGAGATCGGCGGGACCATCGCCGACGCAATGGAGAAAGTGGGCAAGGACGGCGTCATCACCGTCGAAGAGTCCAAGAGCCTGAACGACGAGACCGAGTACGTGGAAGGTATGCAGATCGACCGGGGCTATATCTCTCCCTACTTCATCACCAACCCCGACCGCATGGAAGCCGTCCTCGAAGAGCCGTCGATAATCATCACCGACAAGAAGGTGTCGGCGGTGGCCGACATACTTCCCACCTTGGAGAAGCTTCTCCAGATCGGCAAGAAGAACGTCGTGCTCATCTCCGAGGACCTGGAGGGCGAAGCGCTGGCTACCCTGGTGGTCAACAAGCTCCGGGGCACCCTGAGCTGCCTGGCAGTGAAAGCCCCAGGCTTCGGCGACCGCCGGAAGGCCATGCTGGAAGATATCGCCATCCTGACCGGCGCCACCGTCATCAGTGAAGAGACGGGGCGCAAGCTAGACTCGGCCACCATCATCGACATGGGTGAGTGCCGCCGGGTCTCTGCAACCAAGGATGAGTGCACCTTCGTGGAAGGGCGAGGCTCCGAGGAGAACATCAAGGCGCGCATCAACCAGATAAAGACCCAGATCGAAGACACTACCTCCGAGTTCGACCGGGAGAAGCTGCAGGAGCGCATGGCCAAGCTGTCCGGCGGCGTTGCGGTGATCAAGGTCGGGGCTGCCACAGAGGTGGAGCTCAAGGAGCGGAAAGCCAGGGTCGAGGATGCTCTGTCAGCCACCAGGGCTGCCGTGGAAGAGGGCATCGTGCCCGGCGGCGGCGTTGCGCTGGTCAGGGCCCAGAGGGCCTTGGACTCCTCCAGCCTGCAAGGCGACGAAGCTGTAGGCGCCTCCATCGTCCGAAAGGCGCTGGATGTGCCCCTGAAGCTCATCGTGCAGAACGCCGATGGCGAGCCGGCCGTCGTGCTGGAAGCGGTGCGAAACCACCAGGATGACTATGGCTACGATGCCGAAGTGGGCCAGTACGCCAACATGCTGGAACAGGGCATAGTGGACCCGGTGAAGGTAACGCGCTCCGCTCTGCAGAATGCAGCAAGCGTAGCATCTATGGTGCTTACCACCGAATCCATGATCACAGAGATTCCGGAGAAGAACCCGGCTGCTCCTCCCATGCCACCCATGGACTACTAGGAAGCAAGGGAATCACAAAACAAAGGGCCTCGCGATTCGAGGCCCTTTGTTATTGCCCTCTTTATGATAGAATCTCGACTGACCGGGCCTCCGGCGACAGAATCTGATGAGGCTGTAGCCCTTCATGATCCCCCTCAAGCTCAGCTTGGAGAATTTCCTCTGCTATGGAGAGGGTCTGCCCACCCTGGACCTGCAGGGAGTGCACGTTGCATGCCTGTGCGGCAACAACGGCCACGGCAAGTCCGCGCTGCTGGATGCCATAACCTGGGCCCTCTGGGGAAAGTCCCGCGGCAAGTCCAACGATGAGCTTATCCGCTACGGCCGCACCGATATGTGGGTCGAGCTGGACTTCCTGGCCCGGGGCAGCGCCTACAGGGTGCTCCGACGCCATAGCTCGGCGGGTGGGCGACGACGGCAGGGAGGCTCCGACCTGCAGCTCCAGCTTTTGTCCGGCGACGACGTCCTCCCCATTACCGGCGACACCATCCGCGGCACCCAAACCAGCATCGACCAGATCATCGGCATGGACTACGACACCTTCATCAACAGCGCCTTTCTTCTCCAGGGGCGGGCGGACGAGTTCACCAACAAATCGCCGGGAGAACGCAAGGAGGTGCTCGCAAAGGTCCTGGAACTGGGGCTGTACGACCGTCTCCAGGACCGGGCAAAGCAGGCCGGCGAACAGCACAGGACAACAGCGTCGTTACTGGAAGCCGACCTGGCTCGAATGGCTGGGGAGGTGGCAAGGAGGGATGGCACATCCCAGGAGCTCCAGGATGTGGAGAAGCAGGTTTCCGGGGCCGGCGTGGAGCTGGATGATGCGAGGACATCCGCAGGCAACCTGCGGGTCCAGGTGGAAGACCTGGAGCGCGTCGCCCAGGAAAGGCAGCGACTGCTGGACAACATCCCCCGCATCAAACTGGAAATCGGCAACCTGGAGAACCAGCTAACTGCCACCAAAGAGCGTATCAAGGGGTACGAGCTGCTGGCATCCCGCAGGGAGGAGATAACCCTCGGCTTGGCCCGGCTGAAGGAGTTGCAACAGGGCCACCTTGAGATGGACCAAGCCCGGGAGCAGCACGACCGGTTGACCGGCCAGAAGTCGGATGCGGAAAGACAGCTGGCCGATGCCCGGGCTCGCTTGGAGGAGCGCATCGCCCAAGGTCGCAGCAAACTGGAGGGCCAACTAAGGCCCAAAGCTTCGGAATCGGGGGTTGTACAGAGCGGCATCGAATCTGCACGCCAAGAGATAGACCTGGTGGAGACTGAAGAACGTTCCATATCCCAAGAGCAGGCACGTCTTCAAGTTGTGTCAAGCGACGTGGGCCGGTACAAGGCGGTCTCCGAGCAGCTGATCTCAGAAGGGCAGGACCTGCGTTCCAAGCTTAACCTGGCCACCAGGGCCGGGTCAGGCAGCGATTGCCCCCTGTGCGGAACCACCCTGGGTGAAGAGGAGTGCCGACACCTCGCCGAGACCTACGAGAAACAGATCGATGAGAAGCTGGAGCAGTACAACAGGGAACAGCACAACCTGAAGAAAGCCGAGGGAGAGGCCCATTCCCTGGGGGAAGAATTGCCCCGCCGTCAGCAGGACATCAGCCGCCGCAAGCAGGGTGCTCAAAACGACCTGACCAAACTCCAGATCAGGCTGGCTGAGAGCACCTCCGCCTCCCTCGAAATGGCCGACCTGGAAGCCGACCTTGCCAAGCAGGAAGAGGAGTTGGACCGGAAGCTCTACGCTCCGGGCTTGCACGGGGAGCTGGAGCAGGCGACCCGCGCCTTGGAAGCCCTAGCCTATGACCAAAGCCGCCACAGGGACCTCTACCGGCAGATGGAAGAGCACCGCTCCTTTGAAGAAGACAGCCGTCTATTGGAGGAAGCCGAAACCCAGCTGCCCCAAGCCAGGGAATTTGCTGCTACAACCGAGGGAATGCTTGGCCTCCGCCGAGAAAACTTGGAAGAATCCGAAGCGCGCTCAGCGGAGATCGAGTCTAGCACAACGGGACTGACAGGGCTGAAGGCCGAGTTGGAGGCGTCCCAGGGCAGCATCGCATCCTTGGAGATACGGCAGGGGAATATGTTGCGCCGCCAGGGGGAACTCCAGGGCGCCTTGCGAAAGCTGGAGCAGATGGCCTCGGAGATGGAGGACAAGGAGCGGTCCCTTAAGGACGCCCGGGATTCCCAGGCCATCTACCAGGAGCTGGTCGAGGCCTTCGGCCGCCGGGGAATCCAGGCGATGCTGATAGAAACGGTCCTTCCTGGGGTGGAGGAAGAAGCCAACAAACTGCTTAGCCGCATGACCGACGGGCGCATGTTCGTGAAACTGGAAACCCAGCGTCAGAGGAGGAGCGGTCGGGGGGACCCCATAGAGACCCTGGAGATAATAATCAGCGACGAAGTGGGCCCCCGCAGCTATGAGCTGTTCAGCGGGGGTGAAGCCTTTCGCATAAACCTGGCCCTGCGCATCGCCCTGTCCAAGGTGCTGGCCAACCGCAAGGGCGCGCCCCTGCCCGTGCTGTTCATAGACGAGGGCTTTGGGACCCAGGACGCCATGGGGAGGGAGAGAATCCTGGATGTTGTCAGCGCCATCCAGGACGACTTCGAGAAAATCATCGTAATCTCCCACCTGGATGAGATACGGGAGGCTTTCCCTGTCCGCATCGAGGTGCTCAAAGAGGACGCCGGTTCCACCTTCTGGATAAGCTAGCTGGCGTCGCCTTCCGCGGCCGGCACGGCCGAGCTATGTCTCCACAGGGCAACACACGCCTTGACCATGGGCAGGGGCGGCCTGGGCACCACGAACTCTGTCTGGCCGGTTACTTTCACACCATAGCTCGCCTCGGCTTCACCGACAGCATCGGTCCATGCTTTGTCCGCCGTCGAACAGGGGAAGGCGATCGTGAGGAGGGCTGCTCTATCCCCCAGGCTACCCAGCCAGCGGAACAGGTCCGGCAACTCCTGGGAGAAGTAGTGGGGTATGTCCGCCTCTGCCTGGAGCAGCATCGGCTTGATGGCCAACTGGTAGGACTGGCCCCCGATATTGAGCTGCAGGTCGGGGTTGAACCCAGCATCGCCCTGGGCTGGGCCTCGCACCTGTTCCACCTTGACCAGGTCCCCAGCAGCGGGGCCGGACAGGTGGCGGACCGCTTCCGTGGCGTACCAACCCTCCGCCCGTAGGCCCATAGCTATGAAGTCCGCAAAGTTGTCGGCCTTTTGCCCGAAGCAGGTGGCGAGGCGGGCGAGAACATAGTCCATGGTCGTCTGCACACCTGCTGCCTCCGAATTTTCCAGGTTGACCATCACAACCTCCTCAAAGCTCTATCTCCTTCAGGTCCGGCGCCAGCTTAAGCTCAGGTTCGGTCAGCGCCTGCACATCCTCAGGGGTCCACCCCGGCGCCATCTCCTTGAGGACAAGTCCGTCCGGGGTGACTTCGATTACCGCAACGTCGGTGACGATAAGGCTTACGCATCTCCTGCCCGTAGGAGGGAAGGAACACTCCTTTACTATCTTGGGCTCGTCGTTCTGGTCGGTGTGGGTCATCGCTGCGATTATGCGCTTGACGCCGGCCGCCAGGTCCATGGCACCGCCGATGTTTCCCACTCCCCGCTCAGGGAGCATCCAGTTGGCCAGGTCGCCCTTCTCCGATACTTGGTGGGCCCCCAGGACTGTCACATTCACGTGGCCGCCCCGCACCATGGCGAAAGCATCCGACGTGCTGAAGAAGGACATGCCGGGCACCATCTTCAGGAACTGGCCCCCGGCGTTGATCAGGTCGATATCTTCCTCGCCTTCATCGGCCAGAGGGCCACAGCCCAGAACGCCGCTCTCGCTATGATAAACAACCTGGCGGTCATCGGGCACGAAGGTCGATACCAGGGTCGGTATGCCGATGCCCAGGTTCACGACATCGCCATTCTGCAGCTCTTTGGCTACCCGCATGGCAATCACTTCCCGTTCCAAGCGCTCTTTGTTCATCTGGCTCGCCTTTCCCTCCCAGGGCGGCCCACCGCTTCGCCACAATCGGGGATGCAACGAACGAATCCAGGCCAAAAACACCGGGGCGCCAACGCCATCTGCCCCTAGACCTACCTTAGGGCGATACCTAGAATCAGGTTAATGGGCGGAGGCCCGCAGGCCCAAGGGTGATCCGCTCGATAATAGTCAGCTATATAGCTGGAAGTCAAGGTGATGAAAGATGCGCACACTCTTACGCTGTTTGGGGATATTGTCCAGGCTGCGGGGGCTGGCAAACGGCGTCAACCCCCGTTGGGGAGCAAGGACTGTCTATGTATGCGATGAAACGGGGAGCATCCTGCGTTTCGAAGAGCGCCGCGTCGGCCGCCTGTCCCAAGCTTGACCACATCGTCGGTGGAAGTGCGAAGCTACCCCTTCGAGTTCAAGATAATATTCTGGTTGGTGGCCTGCTTTACCGTGCTGTCATTTCTGCTGTGGCTGGTCCTCCCCGCGGAGCACAGGGCAATTCCCCTGCTGGAACGTACTTGGCCTCCCCTGCTGACTGGCTTTGCCGGCCTTGTGTTCGGCAAGCTCTCCTGAGGAGGACGACGGTCTTCAGCTGCCTTACCGTTTCATCGGTTCATAGGGCTGGAAATCGGCAGGGCGCTGTACCACCCTCTGGACGAAGACCCCAGGCGTCACCACAGCATCGGGGTCGAGCATCCCCGGCTCCACCACCTCATCCACCTCGGCTATGGTTATCTTGGCGGCGGGGGCCATTACGGCGTTGAAGTTGCGGGAAGTGCCCTTGTAAACGAGGTTACCCAAGGTATCGGCCTTGTGGGCCCGGATCAGCGCATAGTCCGCTCGAATACCCTGCTCCAGCACATACTCGCGCCCATTGAACGTGCGCGTCTCCTTGCCCTCAGCCAAAGGCGTTCCCACCCCTGTAGGGGTGAAAAAGGCTGCGATTCCGAAGGCTCCGGCCCTGATCCGCTCCGCCAAGGTGCCTTGGGGAACAAGTTCCAGCTCCGCTTCGCCCCGCTTGTAAGCCAGCTCGAAAGCGCTGGGTTGGGATGGCCTGGGAGATACCGGATAGGAAGCGATGGCCTTGCGGACTTGCCCGCTTTCCACCAGCAGGCTGTGGTCGATGGTCAGGAACCCGGCGGGAGTGCCGAAAGAAGCGACGTTGGCAATGCCCGCGGTGTTGCTGACCAAGGTCAGGTCCCTGGCCCCCTGTTCCCTCAGGGAATGGATCAGGTACTGGGCCATCCCTCCCGGTCCGGCAAAGCCGTCCATCAGGACCGTCGCCCCATCGGGCATGTCCGCCACAGCTTCAGGACCGCCCTTCCACACCTTGCTGGGCAGTTCACCCCCCATCATCCAGAAGGATATGTACCCCAGATCCGGGGCCGGGGACAGGTGGGGGTCCGTGATGGCCTGAACGTCTGCCAGATTCCAGCCACGGGCCAGTTCCCGCACCACCAGACCCTGGGGAGTCACCTGTATGACAGCCACATCGGTAAAGATCAGGTCAACGCAGCCCCTGGCGGCTACAGGATAGTCGGTCTTAGTGACGATGCGCGGCGACCTGTTGCGGGTGGTGTGCTCCATCATGGCAATGACCAGCTTGGCACCCTCTGCCACATCGGTGGCGGCCGCGTGGCTGCCCATCCCACCGCCCACCTCCAGGGGTCCCACAAGGTCGCCGTTCTCGGACACCTGGGAGGCTTCGACGATGCCGATATCCACCTGGCCGCCTCGCAACAGGCCAAATGAGGTAGCCTGGTCCACGATGGATGCGCCGGGCAGCAGGGTCACAGCCCTTCCCCCGGACCCCACAAGCTGCGGGTCCCCTATGCCATGCTCCGGCCTGGGCCCATAGCCCAATACGCCGTTTTCCGAGTGGAACACTGCGCCCCTGCTAGGCAGCACGTAAGGGGGGATCATCTCCGGCAGTCCTGGCGCAAGATGGACCACATGGCCCGGTTGTATCTCGGCGGCAACCCTGCACGCCATCAGCTCCCGGCTGAGCCGAGGAATCTTAGGAAGCGTCATTGCTGCCTCCGACCATCACGATCCTGTCCACAAATATCCCCGGGGTAATCACCAGCTCCGGGTCCAGCTCTCCGGGTGCGACAATCTCATCCACCTCGACTATGGTGACCTCGGCAGCCGTCGCAATTATCGGGTTCCAGTTGCGCTGGGCCATCCTGTAGACCAGGTTGCCCATGGTATCTGCGGCCTTTGCCCTGATCAGGGCGTAGTCTGCCTTGAGAGGCTCCTCAAAGATGCACTCCACACCACCGATGTTCGTCCTCTCCTTGCCTTCCTCGAAGGTGGTGCCCAAGCCCGTGGGGATGTAGAAGCCTCCGATGCCGGCCCCACCGGCCCGTATCCTCTCTGCCAAGGTCCCCTGGGGCATGAGCTCCATCTGCATTCCACCATCCTCCGATGCCGAGCCCGCACCGGTCCGGGACCCCGGGGCAACGGGAGGAGCTGTAATAACCCTGCTGACCTGGCCGGATGCGATAAGGTCGGCGGCGCCAGCGACCTTCCTGACCCCCGGGTACCAGGGGCCGCAAATGCAGGTGAGGTCTCCGACTCCTCGCTTTATCAGGGCTGACACCAGGGCTTCTGGGGTGCCGGGGAACCCGAATCCGCCCACCATGATCCTGGCACCTTCCGGTATATCGGCCGTTGCCTCCTCGGCGGATGGCAACACCTTGTTCGGTAACAACTTCCACTCTCCTCTTTGCTGCCCGCATTTTAGCAGGTAACGTCGCCTTATTGAAGGAACGCCAGCCCGGAGACCCACCGGAACACCAACTATATGAAGGAACTTGTCTTCCTTGACCCCATTTCGGCCCACCCTTAGAATTCCCCTGGGACCGGGATACATGGAAGGGAGTCCTATGTTCGAAGCCCTTACCGAGAAGCTGAACGATGTTTTCAAGAATCTGACGGGCAAGGGCCGCCTGGCTGAAAAGGATGTGGATGAGGGCCTCCGCCAGGTGCGATTGGCCCTGCTGGAAGCCGATGTCAACTTCCGGGTTGCCCGGGACCTAGTAGGCAAGATCAGGGAGAGGTCCGTGGGCAGCGACGTACTGGAGAGTCTCACGCCCGGCCAGCAGGTCATCAAGATAGTCAATGAAGAGCTGACCGCAATCCTGACAGGGGGCGACCACAACCTGGCCCAGCCATCCACCCAGCCCGGCATCGTTCTCATGGTGGGTCTGCAAGGATCGGGCAAGACGACAACGGCCGCCAAGCTGGCCGCCAAGCTGGGAGACGGGGGCAAGAAGGTGCTGATGGTGGCAGGGGACCTCCGGCGGCCCGCCGCCATAGACCAGCTTGTGGTGCTGGGTGAGCAGATGGGAGTCCCCGTTTACCGGGAAGACACCTCCTCCACAGCCCTGAAGGTTGCCAAGGCAGGCGTTGCCGAAGCCCAGCGAATAGGCGCCGCATGGGTGATCGTGGATACCGGCGGCCGGCTCCACATCGACGATGAGCTGATGGATGAGCTGGAGGAGGTGCGCGATGCCATTCAGCCCCATGAGACCCTCTTGGTCGTGGACGCTATGACCGGACAGGATGCTGTGCGGGCAGCCGAAGCCTTTCACGGCAGGGTGCATGTGTCGGGGCTGGTGCTGACCAAGCTGGATGGTGATTCCCGCGGCGGGGCCGCTTTGTCCATCACCCAGGTCACCGGCATCCCCATCAAACTCATCGGCGTCGGCGAACGCACCGATGAGCTGGAGCAGTTTCACCCCGACAGGTTGGCTTCCCGTATCCTGGGCATGGGCGATGTGCTTTCGCTGATCGAAAAGGCCCAGCAGAACGTGGATGAAAAGCAGGCCAAGGAGATGGAACGGAAGCTGCGCACAGCCAGCTTCGATCTGGAGGACTTCCTTGCCCAGTTCCAGAACGTGAAGAAGATGGGACTTACCCAGATACTGGACATGGTGCCGGGCTTATCCCAGCTGAAAAACAAGTCCCCCGAGCAGTTCGACGAAAAGAAGATCATCAAGTTCGAAGCCATCATCCGCTCGATGACGCCCCAGGAGCGGCATACCCCGGAGATAATAAACGGCCGGCGGCGTCGCCGCATCTCCCAGGGCAGCGGCACCACCCCCCAGGATGTAAATCAGCTTCTGAACCAGTTCCGCCAAGCCAGCAAGCTGATGAAACAGATGTCCCAAGCCCGCAGCCCCAGGGACCTGCAGAAATTCTTCAGGTAGGTCCCGGAGAGGAGTCCAGACGATCCGCCAAGGCCTTGATGGCGGCGTGGGCGTAGAGGACGTACAGGACCGGCGGCAGGTCCAAGGGCTGAAGCTCCTCCACATGGTCCACGGCGGATAACTCCGGCGGTCCCTGGATGGACGTGAGGTTCAGCTCGTACAACTCCCCATCGGCGCACACCACGATGCAGCCCAGGTCCTTTGCTGCTATCCCGCCAGGCTCCACCTCGACCGCCCGGATGGACGACGACCCGACGAAAGTAGGGAAGGGATCGAATCGACCCGCCAACCCCGCAAGAACTGCCTTCAGCTCCGCAGCGGCTTTATCTACAGCCGCATCCGCCACCGCTTCCACAGCCCAGGGGGTCAGGCCGCCGTCGTACATCAAGTCCCACCTTGGCCGCGCGCCCTCAGCTCGGTGGAGGAGATATCCTGCCTGAACGCGCCTTCTGGGAGCTCGCGGAACAGGTCGGCAACCTCCCCGGGCAGGGCCACATCCGGCAGGGTGTGATAGGCTCCGCCATCCACCCTGCCGGCTACCAGGAAGCTGCAGCCTCTCCCACGTATCTCTTCCAAGGCCTCATGCATAGCCTCTTGGGAACCGCCGTAATAACCCGGGTCAACCAGGCGCACAGCTGTGTCCCATCCCACAACAAAGGTGCAGCCTGGAAAAAGCGACGCCTTTTCCCTGAAGGTGGTTGCGCAGGTCAGCGCCACATCCCACGACCCCCGGAACTGACCCACCCTTTTCCGCACTTCACCTTCATCCAGCGGCGGTTTGTCCACGTTGGTCACCGACATTTCCAGAACGACGGGAGCGCCCAGGATACTTGAAGCCGCCCTGGCAAGCCCATCATGCCCTTGATGGAAGGGGTCGAATGAGCCTGCCAGCACCGCCGCTGGCGTCACGCCTCCCACCCTTGCAGCGCCATCCCGTTGCACCATGACCCACAACGCCGGTCGCCGTGCCCCCTCAGCCAGCAGCAGTTCTATGGCATCATCTGAGGGCGCGACCGATCGCTCCAGCTCATCCTCCGGCAGCAGGCCGAGAGATACGTCCATGCCGATGTTCCAATCGTCAGCCAGCGTCTTGAGCACCAGCCTGCTGACCACCTCCTCTTCCTGCTTGCGGTCCCGCATCCCCTTGCCCAGCTTCAGATCGCAGGTGGTGGTGGAAGCATCATTCCGCAGGGATACACAAGCCCGGTGGTCGCCCTTCTTGGGCCTGTCCGTGGCGATGGTTGCCGTGCAGGCGAGTCCGATAACAGGCTCCTCACCTTCCCGCAGCTGCAGTGCCCTCCCAAAGGCCGCCCGCGCCATATCCCGGCTAGTTTCCGGCGAAACATACTTGGCAGGCTCGTATCCCAGAAAGTCGACCAGCGAGGTCTGGCTGTAAGGGACGATTCCCTCCAACAGGGTCCGCGAAGCGCCCGGCACCTCCATCAACCACGCCAAGGCTGAGGTACCGGCCCCTGAGACGGCGACAACTGCCCGGCCCGGAGCCGAATGAAGCGCTTCGACCACAGCTCGGGGAAATGCTGGCGAGGTCGGCTCCATCATCGCTTCCAAGGCGAGTAGTCTATCTTGTCCATGCGCTCCTCGGATAAGGCTATCTCCTTGGCGACCTTCCTGTCCCACTCATCGTTCCACTGGGCTGGCATCAATCTCCGGGCCTCGGGCCACCACAACGGCCCGTTTCGGCTCCAAGTCCGCCCGTCCAGCACCTCGCCCAGGAAGCAGGTCATATCCCCTCCATCCATGGCATTCACCACCCGGCAGTCCATGTACCCCCAGCAGCGGTCCAGGATGGGGCTGCCCGACACGGCTGTATGGTGGGGAACGTTTTCCAATTTGTCCCTGTCCCTTCCAGAAACGAAGCCGAACTGGTGCATGTAGTCCAGCTGGTCGGTCCTGAGAAAGCTGAGCGCGAATGCCTGGCTCTCATAGATCATGTCGTGGCTAAGGTTGGTTTTGTATATCTGGACAGCCACCCGGGGCTTGGAGGGGACGATGAAGGAGGCCGCAATGGCCACGGCAATCTGCACGTTGCTCCGTCCCTGCCAACTGCTGCCCACGGCTGCAATCGGCGCCCATAGGCGCCCCATCATCGGAGCTATCAGAGAGTAGTCCATAGCAGGCTCGTACTGGAAGCTGGGACCGGGAGAGCCGGGCCTCGTCCTCAGTCCTAGGGCAGGGCCGCGACAGCCTCCACTTCAATGAGGAGCTCTTCCCTGACCAGCGCCTCGATCACCAGGAGGGTGTTTGCCGGGTAGTCTCCATTGGGATAGATGCGGGAGAACACCTCCCGCCTAGCGCCCATGTAGCTATCCAGCGCCTCGCCCTTCTTGATGTAGGTGTTGAACTTGACCACGTCGCTGAAACCTGCCCCCGCGCTGGATAGGGCCTGCTCCAAGTTGTGGTAGGTCTGACGGGTCTGGGCGGCCAGGTCCCCCTCGCCGACCACCTGCCCACTCTCATCGACGGCTACCTGCCCGGCGACGAACACCAGCTTGCCGGGGCGGGCGCTCAGAACATGATTGTATGCTCCCAGGGGAGTCGGCAAGCCCTTGGTTTCGACGATCGTTCGCTCTGTGCCCTCAGCCATCGTTTCCTCCAGCATTCAAGGTGCCGTGCGTCCAAGGTTTATCGCCCTCGATCCATAGCTGAAGCTAGAATACCACCTGTCTGGGGCAGCATCAAACCTGCGCCGGATGTATGTTCCTTTTCCCAAAGGGGAGAAGGCTAGAGCCTGTCCCAGACTTGATCCGGGGATGGGGGGTGCCGTCATTGCGGCGGAAGCCGCAATCCAAAAATGCGTGGTGCTGGATACCGGCTTTCGCCGGTGGGGCGATGTAGGGGGCTGGCTTGATGATAGGATGCGCATGGCAGGCTCATCACCATCGCCCCCGGCCCCTCTTCCCTCAAGGGCGAGGGAGGATGCTGCACCGTCATTGCGGCGGAAGCCTCAAACCAGAAATGCGTGGTGCTGGATACCGGCTTTCGTCAGAATGACGATGTAGGAGGCCGGCTTGATGAGGGGATGCGCTTGGCAGGGTCATCCCCCTCACCCCTGGCCCCTCTTCCCTCAAGGGCGAGGAGGGTTTTCTTGTCCCTTCTCCCCATTAGGGGAGAAGGCTAGGATGAGGGGGTGCCGTCATTGCGGCGGAAGCCGCAACCCTCTCCCTCAAAGGCGAGAGGAGATTGGTGTCCCTTATCCTCGGGAGAAAGAGCGGTCGTTGATACTTGGATGTTTTCAGGTATACTGTTGTGGCCGAAGGCAACCAGACCCGCCGAAAAGGACATCCATGCAAGCTGACCAACTGCGCCTCACCTCCCTGGCCAACTGCGCGGGCTGAGCCGCCAAGTTCAGCCTCGAGGACCTGGTGCAGGTCCTGAAGAACGTACCCCAGCTAAGCGACCCCAACCTCCTCGTGGGCACCGAGACCGGCGATGATGCCGGCGTGTACCGCATCAACGACCAGCAAGCCCTTGTGTTCACAGTCGATTTCTTTCCACCCATCGTGGATGACCCCTTCGACTATGGCGCCATCGCGGTAACCAATGCCCTCAGCGACATCTATGCCATGGGCGGAGTGCCCCTTGTGGGGCTTAACATCACGGGGTTCCCCGTCGAGCTGCCCAAGGAAGTGCTGGGGGATATCCTGCGGGGAGGTTCCGCCAAGGCCCAGGAAGCCGGATGTCTGATCATAGGCGGCCATACCGTCGATGATAGGGAACCCAAGTACGGCCTCGCCGCCATAGGCTTGGTCGAACCCGGAAAACAGATAACCAACTCGGGCGCCCAGCCGGGGGACCGGCTCATCCTCACCAAGCCCCTGGGAACGGGGATTATCACCACTGCCGGAAAGCAGGGCGTCGCGGACGCCCAGGTGATGGACAGGGCGGTGAAGGTGATGAGCATCTTGAACCGGGCCGCATCCGAAGGGATGAGGAGCGTGGGTGCTAACGCGGCGACGGATGTTACCGGCTTCGGTCTCGTAGGGCACCTTCACGGCATGATGGTGGGGAGCAACGCCTCCGCCCACATCCAATTGTCCTCGGTCCCCGTGATAGATGGTGTGTGGGACCTCCTGGAAAAGGGTGTAGCTCCCGGAGGGACTCATCGCAACTTGGACGGCGTCGGCCAGAACGTGCACTGGGCCGATGGCGTTTCCGGAAATGCCAAGCTCTTGATGTGCGATGCCCAGACATCCGGGGGCTTGCTGATCTCCCTGCCCGAGGACAGGACCGACGAGTTGCTGTCAGCGCTAGACTCGCTGGGGGTCGAAGGGGCTTGCGTTGTCGGGCAGGTCACAGCCAGGGATTCCGCCCCGATCCATGTAAGTCCTTAATGGGCAGGCCTCTACCCAGCCGCTTAGCAAATCTTTGCAACGTTCAGAGGAGCAAATGACCGCCACGTATAACGATGCCCAAGCGCTGGCTGAGCGCATCGACGAAAGGTTCCTGGTTGATCGGTTGACGGAGCTGTGCAAGGTGCCCACCGATGTCCCATTGGGGCCGGACACCTTCATTCCGCCGGACCACCCCAAGTTCGTGCACTACGTACAGGATGTCCTGCGCCCCATGATCGAAGCTACCGGGGCCTACAACATCATCGATACCCCGAAGAACAACCTGGTGGTGCAGATGGGCGAGGGAACCTCGGACGCAGCCCTGCTGCTCTTGGTCTACGTCCCCACCCAGCACCACCAGCTTATGGACAGGCCCTTCGAGCCGAGGATTGCCTCTGGTCGGGACTATGGTTTCGACGAGCCCTGCCTGTTTGCCCAGGGTGTAGGCCAGAACAAGTCGCACCATGCGGTTATGCTGGCGGTTCTGAAGATGCTGGTGGAAGAGAAGGTGCGCTTCCCCGGCACTCTCTACTACGCTGTCAACAACGAGGCGATGAGCAGCCACGGATGCTCCGAGGCCATCATCCCAGCCCTCGAACATAAGCCCCAGTTCGGCATCCTGCTGAACCGCACGGGCCTTCGCATCTCCATGGGCAACCGGGGACGGGTCGATGCAAACATCGAGGTGAGGGCCAAGACATCCCACTCCAGCGCCCCCGGAGAGGGGATTAACGCCATCGAAGGCGCCCGTCGAGCGCTGGACCGATTACAGCAGGTCCCCCTGGAAGGGACCCATCCCCTTCTGGGCGGACGCCACGCGGTGCCTTACCAGATGCTCTTCGACCCTGTGGCCCCCCATACGCTGCCTGGGGTGGCGCGCATCAGGGTGGACCGCCGCATGTTACCCGGAGACGACCCGGACAAAGCGGTGGCCGACATACGAGAGACTATCGGCGACCTTTCGCCCTACCAGGTCAGCGTGGAGCGCGGCACCTACATGCTGCCGGCCCTCGTCGATCCCGACCATCCTGGGGTTGCCGCCCTGACCCGCGCCCACAAAGCGGTGTGCGGCAGCGAACCTGACCGCTTCTACGGCCACGGCTCCTTCGATGCCGGCGGGCCTTGCGCCCTGGGGGTGCCCTCGGTCATGTACGGCAGCGGCGCCGGGGAATTTCCCCTGGGTATCGACTTCGTCCCCATCTCCCAGGCAGTGAAGGAAGCCAAGATCGTCGTTCACACCATGTTGTCCTTGCTGACCTGATGGACCTGGCAGGCATGGCCACGTAAGCCGGGCTATCGGCCAAGGCAGCGTGGCTGAATAAGAACCCGGAAGACGCAGGAGGAAGCTATGCAGGAGATGAAAGCCAAGTTCGGCATCAGCCTTTCCAACAGGGCCGTTGTGCTGGGGGGCGCCACCATGGATGACCTGGTGCAAGCCGCCAAGAAGTGCGAAGCGTCGGGCTACTTTCACGGCGTCTGGGTGGGAGACAACTTTCTTTCCAAGCCCCGGCTGGAGTCCATCGTTACCCTGTCGGCTATCGCCTGCCACACCAAGGAGGTGAAGCTGGGGACCATCTGCATGGCCAGTTTCCCCATGCGCCACCCCATACCCCTGGCTATCCAGTGGGCGAGCCTCGACATCCTCTCCGGGGGGCGCACCATCCTGGCTGTTTGAAACGGCACCTCGGCCCAGGTTGGGCCGCAATACGCCAGCGAGCTGGAGGCGATGGGAGTCCAGTCCAAGGAGCGGGTGGGCAGAGTAATCGAAGGGGTGCAGGTGCTTCGACGACTCTGGAGCGAAGATTCGGTAACCCATCACGGAAAGTACTACCACTTCCATGACGTTCCCCTGGTGCCCAAACCGGTGCAGCAGCCTTGCCCCATCTTCATTGCCGCCAACCCCAAGGGCGACACGGTGGACGAAGTGCTGGAAGAGCGGATACTGCGAAGGGTAGCCAAGTACGCCGACGGATGGCAGTCGGACACCACAACCCCGGAGACCTTCAAGAGACGCTTCGACACCATACGAGAGTACGCCTCCCAGGAAGGAAAAGACCCAAGTGGAATGGATTCCTGCCTCCACCTGATGGTCAACCTCAACGAGGACAGGGATAAAGCCTACGAGGAAGCAACGACCTACATGGCCCACTACTATGGCGTGGGGGCCATATCCAGGGAGCGCACCGAGCTCTGGCTGGCCTATGGTACACCCGATCAGGTCATCGCCAAGATACAGAGCTACATCGACGCGGGCTGCACAATGCCTGTGATGCGCTTCGTCGCTCCGGACCTGCACGGCCAGGTGGAGCGGTGCATCAACGAGGTGCTGCCGGCCTTCCGGAAGTAGAAGGCTGCTAGTCTATTTTGCGCAGGGTCGGGTAGCTCAGGAAGAACACCGCCGCCGTGGCGAGGCAGACCAGCCCGAAGAAGGCTTGGGCTGCCACCGGGTTCAGCTGCTGGGCCAAGGCCCCGGCAATGACCCCGCCCAGCGTTATGGTCGCCCGGTCGAGGCTGATCACGCCGATGGCGCGCCCCCTCATCTCCTCCGGCGACTCCTCGACTGCCACGGCGTTGATCAATGGGTGGAAGTTGGACTGGCCCAGACCCAGCAAGAACATGAACACGTACCCCATGGTCACCGACCCCAGTTGGGCTGACCCGGCAAAGCCCAGGAGAAGCACACCGAAGACCGCCAGCATACCTATCATTATGAGACCGCGATGCTTTTGGGGATTGGCTGCGGCCAGTCCCAGCGCCCCGATGGTGCCCCCTATCGCCGATACTGACATCATGAATCCGAAGCCTTTGTCACCGATCCCAAAGATGCTTTCCTGTGTGGCGAAGAGGGGAGCAAACACCTGCATGAATGCCATGCCAAAGGTGAAGTAACCCAGGGCAAAGACCACCACGGCCTTAAGCGGCGGAGTCCCCCAGACGAACTTCAGGCCATCCAGCATATCGCCGCCCATGCTTCTCATCCCGTGCTGGCCCTCGCGCCTGTGGTCGCCGAGGCGCATCACCCAGGTGAAGAACACAGCGCCAATGTACATGAGAGACACGGCAGCATAAACACCATCGAAGCCCGCAAAGGCTATCAGAAGCCCCGATCCGGCAGCCCCGGCTATGCGGGTGATGGTCATGCTCCATGTACTGAGAGCCATTGCGTTCGTGACCAGGTTCCTGGGCACAAGATTGGGAATCATGGCCCTCCGAGCGGGCATATCGAAGGACATGGTCACGCCCCTGAGTATCGCATAGGCGTAGACGGTCCAGATGTTGTAAGCATCCAGGAATATGAGGGCGGCGAACCCGACGGTGATGACAAATATTGAGATCTTGGAAAGAAGGAGAACTGTCCGGCGGTTGAATCTATCGGCCATGGCGCCGGCGAGGGGGAACAAAGCCAGGCCAGGTATGGTGCGGGCCATCAGGACCATGCCAAGATGAAGGCCCGAACCGGTGAGGGCCAGCACCAGCAGGGGCTGGGCGATCATGTCCATCCAGATGGCAAAGCCGTGCGTGGTCTGTCCCAGCCATAGGAGGGCATAGTCCCGGTACTTCAGGGATGCAAAGGTCGTCCCAAGGAATCCGGGGCGAGTTCTTGCATCCTTGTTTTCCTCAGCTTGCTTTGGTTGTTCGAGCACCTACATGCTAACCTTCGGTGGCCCCATGCTTCCGAGTTAACGGCACGGCCAAATGGAAAAAGGGATTATAACCTACGGGGCTTCCATCTTGCAGAAGAGGTTGACGTCATTTGCTCCCTTGCGGCACACCTAAACAGCTTGCTACATTATGCCAGTAGAAGTAAACTAACTGGTATCAGATTGGGGGTGCGCCCCCAGCCTCCTGTGACGTATTTTATCTATGGGAGCACACATGGGACCTGGGAAACTTGATTTTGCCCTTGCCATAGGCGGCGAAGCGGGGCAGGGCATCGCCACACCGGGAGATATCCTGGCCCGGATCATGGTCCGGCGGGGCCTCCACCTCAACACGTACAATGCTTACCAGTCCATCATCCGCGGAGGGCATATATTCCTCTTCGTGCGTTTCAGCGCCGACGAGATATACAGCCACGGGGACCAGCTTGACCTGCTCCTCTGCCTGAACCAGGACACCATGGACCGCCACAAGGGACTGATGGGTCCCGGCGCCAGGATCATGTACAACAGCGACACTATCAGCGCCGATGGCGCCCCTCCGGAGGCGATGCTGTGTCCCATTCCGGTTGACGAGATAGCTGGCAGCGGGCGCAACACACTGATCCAGAACACCGTCGCCGTGGGGGCCATGATGTCCCTTCTGGGCATGGGCTTCGATATCCTGGAAGATAGCCTGACCCTGCGATTCCAGAGGCAGGGCCAGGCAGTCATCGACCAGAACGTTACCGTCGCCCGGGCGGGATTTGAGTACGCTCAGAAGAACTTCGAACCCTTTTCCATCTCCGTACCATCTAACGGCAAGTCCCTGGCTGTCTGGTCGGGGAACGAAGCCATGGCCATGGGCGGGGCCGCAGCGGGCGTCAAATTCTACGCCGCCTACCCGATGAGTCCCTCTTCTGGGATACTCCACTGGATGGCCCAGAATGCCCGGAACCTTGGCATCATGGTGCGCCAGGTGGAAGACGAGATAGGCGTCGCCAACATGACCATCGGCGCCGCCCACTCCGGCTGTCGTGCGATGTGCGCCACGTCGGGGGGCGGATTTGCCCTGATGACCGAAGCTATCGGCAGCGCAGCCATGATGGAGATACCGGTTGTCTTCGTAAACGTCCAGAGGGCAGGCCCCTCCACCGGGGTGCCCACCAAGACCGAGCAGGGAGACCTCTGGCAGGCTTTGGGCGCCAGCCAGGGAGACTTCGAACGGATCATCGTGGCTCCCAAGGATGCGCTGGATGCCTTCAACACCATCCCCGAGATCTTCAACCTTGTTGATAAGTACCAGTGCCCCGGCATCGTCATCTCCGACCTTCTAGTCTCCGAGGGACGCTTCAGCGTGGACCCGGACCTTATCGATCTGTACCCTGCCATCGACCGGGGAGACCTAATCTCCGAACCCATAGCCAACGGGGGCTACGCCCGTTACAAGAACACCGACAGCGGCATCTCCCCCAGGGCTATGCCCGGTACCGAGGGGGGCGTTCACATCGTCGCCACCGACGAGCATGATGAAGATGGCATACTGATCAGCGACGAGTTTACCAACCCCCACAAGCGCAGGATGATGGTGGAGAAGCGGGCGCGCAAGCTGACCAGCCTGGCAGGGGATGTAACTCCCCCCGCCATCGAAGGCCCGGAGGATGCCGACGTAACCCTGGTCGGCTGGGGTTCCACCTACGGCGTCATCAAGGAGGCGGTGGCCCAGCTGAACGCTAAGGGTGTGAAAGCCAACCAGCTTCCCATCAAATGGATCATTCCCATCCACGAAAGGACCGTCACGGGACTGCTGGAGCAGGCCAAGAAGATAGTGATCGTAGAAAACAACTACTCCGGCCAGTTTGCCAGGTACCTGCGGAGCGAAACGGGCATCCGGGCTGACGCCCACATCCGCAAGTACGACGGGGAGCCTTTCATGCCCCATCACATCACCGAGGGGGTGCTGGAGTTACTGGCAGGCGGGTCGGAGATATACGTTCCCACTCAAGAGGTTATGACCTAAAGGAGTTCGACTATGGCGACGGTGGTGGATACGGCCAAGGAGGAACCGGTAGTAAAGCTCACAGCCAAGGACTTCAAAGGGCTGGTGGACCCCGACTGGTGCCCGGGATGCGGCGACTTCGGGGTGATCAACAGCTTGCAGCGGGCTTGCGCCGAGCTGGGCTTGAGACCCCATGAGATCCTCACCGTAAGCGGTATAGGCTGCTCCTCCAACCTGCCCGGCTACTTCAACTCCTACGGTATGCACACCCTCCATGGACGCTCCTTGGTGGTGGCGACAGGCGCCAAGCTGGGTAACCACGCCATGAAGGTGATCGCCACCGGGGGCGACGGCGACGGGTACGGGATCGGCGGCAACCATTTCCTCCATTCAGCAAGGCGGAACATAGACCTGACCTACGTGGTGATGAACAACCAGATATACGGCCTGACCACCGGCCAGGTCTCTCCCACCAGCGCCAAGGGAATGAAGACGAAGAGCACACCCTACGGAAGCGTCGAAATGCCCGTGAACCCCGTAACCTCGGCCATTATGGCCGGGGCTACTTTTGTGGCCCGGGGATACAGCAGCGACGTCAGGCACCTGACCTGGCTGATTATGGAAGGCATCCAACATCCGGGCTTTTCCCTGATCGACGTTTTCAGCCCCTGTGTCACCTTCAACCACGACAACGGCTACCCCTTTTTCAAGGACCGGGTGAAGAAGCTGGAGGACGAAGGCCACGACCCCGCCGACTGGAAGGCTGCCTGCGAAAAGGCCGTTGAATGGGGAGACAGCATCTACACCGGGCTGTTCTACCGGGACCCCGACTCAGCATCCCTGGAGGAGCAGGAGCCGGTGCTGCGGGAGGGCGGCCCGCTGTCCCGCAGACCCCTTGGCCTCAGCAAAGAGCAGGCCGACAACCTCATCAAGCGCATGATGTAGGGGGGCCGTATTTCCAGAGGAGTCTAGAGCAATGGATGCAGGTTTCCAGTCCGGCTTCGTGCTAGCGGTCATCATTGCCGCCGTGCTCCTCGCTGGCCGACTGGGGGGAGCCTCTGGATTAGCACTGAGGACAGCCCAGGTAGCCCTTGGCCTCACACTGGTGTTAGTGGTCTTCAGCGGAACTTCAGCCTTCTACGGGCCAGCGGATGTGTGGAGTGTATCTGATGCCGGCGAAATCTACGGCAACTTCTTCGACCAATCGGTCCTGCGGGCATCGGATGTGGAAACCATACACCTAGGGCTTGGCATCTTGTTCGTGGCCTTTGGGGTCATTCTGCTGCGAGGATACAAAGTAATGACCCCCTCTCTTCTCTTGGGAGGGATCCTGCTTATATTGCTGGGTAGTTCAGGCACAGGCGGACAAGGAGTTCTTGGGCAGGTACTCCCATTCTACGGCGGCGTATTCAGCGAAGGGGTAAACTCGGATATATCTCTCATGGGCGATGCCGGAACCACGCGCCAAGTTGTGCGTTTCGTGGTAATGCTATTGGGTGCGGGACTGCTGGCGGTACTAATCTGGCACCGTTGGGGCAGTGCCTCCGGCGACAGCATCCCGGAGAAAGACACCGACCCCGAATAATCTGCCGTCCTCACCCCTCCAGCCCCGGCTTGACCAACCTTGGTCAAGCCCTCAAAGACGCTTCGGCCAGGTTCACCCGGTTGTCCACGACCCGCTCCCAGGTGGCATCCTGGGAGACCAGCCCCCAGCTGAGCAGCCAGTCGTAGGTGTTCTGGAACAGCTCCTCGGGGTAAGGCCTGGGCTCCACGTAGCGAAGCCGGGGAAGGTGGAAGTCTGAGGCGTCGAGCTTGGGAAACTCTGGTGAGTCGGGCAGCTCGTTGATCTCATCCACAAGGTAGGGCACGGCATAGCGCCGCCGGTCGCTGTTGATCAGCTTGACCGCCTTCACCAGCGCCCGGTTAATGGCATCGAACTCGTCCTGCTCCATCCCGTCGTTGGCGATGTCAGCGCCCAGGAAATGGCCTTCACACAGGTTCTGCCCCAACCTCATATCCTCCATTCGGTCATTCCCGTGAAAACGGGAATCTACCCTTGCTCGAGGACAATTCGGCGCAGCATCTCATTGAGCCGAGTTTGCCAGCCTGGGCCGCTGGAACGCAGCTGTGCCGCTATATCGGCGTCCAGCCGTAGCGTCACACGCTCCTTGACCGGCGCTCTTTGTTTGCCTCGCCTTCGCAGAGAATACTCCACTAGTTCAGGGTGTACCTCAATAGCAGGTCTAGCTCGAGCGAACCAATCGGCGGCCAATTCCGGAGCGTCCGGATCCAGCGCTATACCCTTGTTGATCTCTTCTTCCTCTTCCGGTGTGGGGCTGATGTGGGTTGGCTTAAGCTTGGGCATACTGTTTCTCCTCCCTGGAATTGGCCTTACGTAGGCTGATGACGCGGCATTTGTCTTCCCGCATGGTATAAACAACGTAATACAACCGGTCCCCAATGTACCCAAGGGCAACGTAGCGGACTTCACCATGTCGAGGGCTTGAATCTATAACAGCGGTTTCCCACTCGAAACCTTCCATGTCCGCAAAGTCAACGCCGCGATGCTTTGTCAGGTTATCTTGCCGTTTGGCCTCATCCCATTCGTATTCCACGCATTTATTGTACGGACAATATAATCGATTCTCAAGAGTTCCTGCAAATACAACAATAAATGCCGCGCTTTGAGTCTTTGTAATGGCGCTTGCCATGAGCACCTTGGCCCCCGTCAATGGTCACTTAGGGGCTGGAGATCCACTGTCGGATGGAGCCTCTTGCGGGGCAAATAAATCGTTGTACTGTCGACGCGTTTCATTGAGGATGTCTTCTTGTAGTACCGCCAGGCCATTATCCCAATCGGTTCCTTCACCAAAACTGGCAAAGTCAGACTTCAGATGGGGGAATTCTCGGATATTAACATTCGCAACCATGATATAGGAGTGAATCGCATGCACCATTTTCCTCGCCGGCTCCCAATCTGGGGTGATGTCACGGCCTGCCAGCTTTCCGATCTCCAAGGGCAGTTCGACGACCCCGCCATGAGTTTTTTCAGATGTCTGGACGTATATCTCCTTACGGTCACCGCTTAAATGAACTTTTTCACACATCTTAGCGAAGCTGCCATAACCCCATGTGGGATATAGCAAATCGCCCGCTCCCTCAAAGTTACCTTGCTCCTGAAGGACCCTGATCCGTTGGTGGCGGTTGTCTACATCAATGATTCCACTGTGCTTCAGGAAAGCATCCAGTTCTTTGGGGTAGATACGTAGGTATTCTAGTCTTACCGAAAGTTCAAACAAATGACGAAGCAGTATGTCAGCCGTATGCCACATTCTCCGGCCTAAAGTGAACTGTAAATTCCATAACGCCTCTTTCGACCAGGATAGATAGACATATACGACTTTATGCCAGTGAGATACGAAATGTCTATCTTCCACTTCCGCTTGGACAGCGAGTATGTCATTGGCAAGGACAAGTGCCCTTTCCAACAGTGGGTAATCACGCATAGCGGCCTCCTCTTTCACGTCTTTGTCGGCCCTGGCGACTAGTTACCTCCCACTTCAATGGGACGACTGTCCGTCGACCACGCCAACCTCGGGTAATTTGGAGACGCCAAGATTACAGGCGCAGTTTCTCTTTGGGGACAGTTCTCCTAGAGCCGATCACGAAGGGATGTGTTCCTGTGAATACGGGCTGACCTATAGAGACGGCACGGGAGCCAGGTTCACCCGGTTGTCCACGACCCGCTCCCAGGTCGCATCTTGGGAGACCAGCCCCCAGCTGAGCAGCCACTTGTAGGTGTTCTGGAACAGCTCCTCGGGATATGGCCTGGGCTCCACATAGCGTAGCCGGGGTAGGTGGAAATCAGCGGCGTCGAGCTTGGGAAACTCGGGTGTGTCAGGCAGCTCGTTGATCTCATCCACAAGGTAGGGCACCGCATAGCGGCGGCGGTCGCTGTTGATCAGCTTGACCGCCCTCAACAGCGCCCGGTTAATGGCATCGAACTCGTCCTGCTCCATCCCATCGTTGGCGATGTCGGCGCCCAGGAAGTGGCCTTCGCACAAGTTCTGCCAGCCTGCCTTGTCGGCGAAGCTGATCCACGGCTCCTGGAACACGGCGGCAGTGATCTTTCCCGACCGCACCGCCTCGTAGCGGCTGCGGGGGTTGCCCACATGCACGACCTTGATCTGGTCCCTGGGGAGGAAGCCCTCCAAGAGGCGCAGGGCGATGTAGTGGGAGCTGGCGAAGAAGGTGACCCCCACCGGCTCGTTAGCCAACCCTCCGGGGTGGACGATGGGCGAGCCTGGGGGGACGTATATGGCCTGGCTGGCGATGGCCGGCCTGAGACCGACTATCTTGCCATCCCGCTTGCTTTCGAAGGCCCGACGGACCTGGCCTTCCTCTCAAGCGCGATAGATGCAGACCTTGCCCTCTTCGAAGGCATCATGGCCGACGATAGCCTGCACATCCTCGGGGTCCTCAATGGGTTCGTCGGTACTGATATCCCCGGAGGTGGACCAGACCAGGTTCACGTCCAGACCCTCTCCTGCAAAGAGCCCCTCGTCCCTGGCAACCAGCCAAGGGATGCTGAAGATGACTCCGCTTACCTCAGCATCTACTTTCTTCAAAGCTGTCATGCTAGCATTAGCTCCCGTGTCGTTTGGCGGCTTCCACAGGCCAGTTAACCACGAGACGGAAGGACTGGTCAAGGAGACCGCCGGTGTGAGGGTGATAAGCCCAAGCCGATGGGCGATGGGAACTTTCCGGGAGTTGACGCCGTCTTGATTACAGGTGGGGCTAGGGCCTCGAGTTCTCCCGAAGGGGGTGAATGGGAATGCTGAGAACGATGCTGGTGGTCTTGACTATGGCTGTGATGTTGGGCCTCGCTGCGGCATGTGGCTCCAACACAGAAGGGAATGGAACGACAGAAGGCGGGGATAGCCCCGGAATGCTAAGCGCCGCCCGACTGGGCAGCTCGGACCCATCGGGCATACAGGTCTGGGGACGGGGAGTCGTGGCAATAGAGCCGGACATGGCGCTGCTGAGCTTGGGTGTCGAGTCCACGGCTGACACCGTCGAGGGGGCCCGCAGGATGGCGGCTGCGTCCATGACCGCCGTTCTGGAGGCCCTCCGAGCTGGGAACATCGCTCACGAGGATATCCAGACCAGCCATTTCAACATATCGCCGGAGTACTCCTACCAGGAAATCCTCACTGATGGCGCCAGGCGTAACGAACGGGTGCTGGTCGGCTACCTGGTGTCCAACATGGTCAACATCCGGATAGGCGATCTGGATTCGGTGGGAGCTACTGTGGATGATGTGGCGCAGGCCGGGGGCGACTCCACTCGCATTCAGAGCTTGCGATTCCTGCTGGAAGACCCCTCGGCGGCCCAGGCGCAAGCCAGGGAGCTGGCGGTGAAGGATTCCATAGCCAAGGCCGACCAGCTGGCATCGGTGGCTGGGGTGTCCAGGGGCAGCCTCCTGGCCATCAACGAGGGCTCTGGAGGAACACCGGTGGCCCGCAAGTTCCAAGCCGAGGCCCTGGCAACTTTCGACTCCACGCCCATTGCTGCGGGTGAGCTGGAAGTGGTTATCGACGTCCAGGCCGTCTTCGCCATAGAGAGCCAGTAGGAGGAAGGGGCACACGTAAGGCCCGAAGAGCGTTGTAAATTGTGGGCATCTGGAGCGACAGAACCACTTATCGGTCCCGCTGTGCAGTATAGGTACAGAACTATGAGAACATTTTCTGTTCAGATCGCCATCGGCGCTGAAGACAGGGAGCGGTGGATCAGCCTGGAAGCGATGGTTGACACAGGGGCTTCCATCACTGCGGTGCCGTCGTCGCTTCTGCATGAGTTAGGGGTCCGCCCCATAGCCCAGGAACGGTTCCGGTTTGCTCAAGGAGAAACGCGTCTCATGGATGTTGGTCAGACCTGGGTAAGGGTGGGAGAGAAAGACATAATCACCTTGGTACTCTTCAACGAAGAGGGTACCCAACCCCTCTTGGGAGCATTGGCGCTAGAGGCGGCCTTCATGGGCGTTGACTCTGTTGGGCAGAGGCTGATCCCTGTAGAAGGCGTGATGATGTGACAGAGGTCTGGGGTTGGTATCCCTCGATTACATCGGCGGTCATTGTAAGAAAGCGAGCCGCCGATAGCTTCTGTGGGCCAAGTATAGTTGGCCTGCAACCAAAGCTTGGGGCATCAGAGGAACCTGCTGAGCATTTCTTGAGGATGCACTGCAGGAATCGGAGATCCTTCATAGTCTCTGGCATTCCTGGTTACGATGAGCCGAGCACCGCAGGCACGGGCGGCAGCCACCTGCATAGCATCCTCAAAGTCCATCATCGGTAGTCCAGCTGCAAATCGGATAGCTTCCGTGCTGGTGGCAGCGACGCCAACAAAGCGGGTTAACTCGACGATGAATTCACGGGCAACGTTGTCTCCTGTAGCCGGGGCCACGATGTAATACAGGTTCGAGATGGAGTGCCAAGCGATGTTCGCTTCCTCGACACCAAGTTCAATCCTGTCCATGACCTCTGAAGCCGGACCTGAGTGAGGACTCCTGTCCAGAGCAACGTCGATGAGCACATCAGTGTCCAGCAGTATCAAGTTAGGTATTTCTTGACCAGGGCATCGTAACGGGGATCATCAACAGGGTCCGCCTCGCGGAACCTACCCCGCCAACGCTCAGAGAAGGACGGAGCATCCTCTCCTGCAACCTCCCTGAGAGACCTTTCAATGAGCGACGAAAGAGACACACCCTGAGAGCGGGCGTATCGCTTGGCTATGGGTAGCAGCTTGGAATCCACGGTAATGGTCAACTTTTGCTTCATTATGGGTAGTCCTGTTACCAGTGGTATACGTGTATCTTGACACATTATACGTGTGTATCCACTCACTTTCAACGTTGCGTGAGGGAGGGCACATCCCACGGGAGGCCGATTCGGGGCAGCTGGCCTCGGGTCAGGTCAAAGAGACTCTGAAGCCCGCAAGGGCACTCTGCCTTTGTACCGCTCTGAAGAGCGGGACCGGGATGGTCGATCTCCCTAGCCGCTGGGTTCCGTTTGCGACGCTGGTGCATCGACCCTCTGCTGGGTTCGCTGGCGTTGAAGGCGGCCTTCATGGGCGTTAACTCTGAAGGGCAGAGGCTGACCCCCGTAGAAGGCGTGATGATGTAGGCGCCCCCTACGGCATCCAAGCGTCCTTCGCCATAGAGGGCCAGTGAGGGGTGGCGGCTTATTAAAGCAGGAAGGGCACCGATCATCTTGGTGCCCTTCGTATTGGTGCATCCTGGTAGCGGGGGTTGGACTCAAACCAACGGCTCTCGGGTCATGAGCCCAGCGCATTACCTTAGCGGTACACTTGATCACGGCCTCCAACTCTTACTACCAGGACGCGCACAGCATCATCCTGGATGTCGCAGATGACCCTGAAACGCCAACGCGGTAACGCCAATAGCCTCCCCAAGGCCCAGTCAGCGGCCGGCCCGTTTACCGAGGATCTTCGAGAGGGGCGATGCGGATATCCATAAAATCGAGAATACGCCTGGATGCTTGCATACCAAGTCTGGCGAGTTGTCTTTGAGCTACATCAGTGTATTCAATTGTCCAAGCCAAGCTGGACCCTTACATCCTCCGAAGAGTAGGTTCTCTCCTCACCTTGGCGTACGCCTTCCATTACTTTCACGGCAGAGTAGTAGTCCTCGACGTCGTCGAGTCTCCTCTCGACGATTTCCCGGAGGTAGAACTCCTTGTTACGGCCAGTATCGGCCACCAGAGCGTCAAGCCTCTCTTAGTCCCCTGGGGATAATTCGATGATCGTGGCCATGAAAACGCCTCCAAGCGGGCAGAGTTCCTGCGATTATTGTATCACGAGGTCCCGGCGCGAGGGGCCGGTAATGCTGGTACAGGGGAGGGCGGCCTCTTCGACAGCTTATGCTGTTGCGAGGAGACCCAGGAAGAAATAGGGCGGGTAGTCCCCGGGATCGGTCAAGGAGGCGAGTCGAAGGGGAGAGAACTTGCGGTTGAATCGATCCACGCCATTTGACCAGTCGTCTGCCCCAGGGTTCGCTGTCGCCAAGACCAAGATATAGCCTTGACCAGATGTCAGCGCAAGCTTCTCGACGTCAGGCCTGATTCCTACAGAAGACCCATCGCCGAAATAGAATCCGGCGTTGTACCTATCTCCCTTTTGGTTTCCAATCAGCCAGTGCTTGAGCTCGACCCACGTAAGTTGGCCATCCCTGTCAGTCAGCTTGAGGTCAATCCTACTCCTGCCCTGGCCAAAATCGGTCTCTCTATCGAAATCGCGCAGGCGGCCACTGATTCTCTCGTTATCAAGGAAATGGAGCAACTCACCCTTCAGCCAACCTTCGATCTGGACGCCCTGTTTACTGAAGGATTGCAGGATGCCCGGTCGGATTTCAAGCACTTCCCGGAAGCGGCGCACTAGGTCCATCATCTGGGATTCGTTGCTTGCTCTGTGCATCTGGAAAGGGGTGCGTCTGGCCAAAAACCCCGGCTTATCCCGGGGTCTTATGTTTCTCTAGGGTTTTGGTAGCGGGGGTTGGACTCGAACCAACGACCTTCGGGTTATGAGCCCGACGAGCTGCCACTGCTCCACCCCGCGTCGATGGGTGAAGAGAACAGGGGATACATCTGTTTAGAGTTTTTAGCGTAGGTCAAGCCCTCGGCCGATTAGTACCGGTAAGCTTAACATGTTGCCATGCTTCCACACCCGGCCTATCAAGCAGATAGTCTCTCTGCAGCCTTACTCCCAGCTTTCACTGGGATGGGAGGCCTAATCTTGGGCAACGCTTCGCGCTTAGATGCCTTCAGCGCTTATCGAATCGGACATAGCTACCCAGCGATGCTCCTGGCGGAACAACTGGCACACCATAGGTCCGTCCCTCCCGGTCCTCTCGTACTAGGGAGAGAAACCCTCAAGCCTCCTACGCCCGCGGCGGATAGAGACCGAACTGTCTCACGACGTTCTGAACCCAACTCACGTGCCCCTTTAACCGGCGAACAGCCGGACCCTTGGGACCGCCTTCAGCCCCAGGATGGGACGAGCCGACATCGAGGTGCCAAACCTCGCCGTCGATATGAACTCTTGGGCGAGATAAGCCTGTTATCCCCGGGGTAGCTTTTATCCGTTAAGCCACGGCCTTTCCACAAAGAACCGTAGGATCACTTTGCCCGACTTTCGTCCCTGCTCGGCTTGTTGGCCTCGCAGTCAAGCCCCCTTATGCCAATACATTCTGTGGGCGATTTCCATCCGCCCTGAGGGGACCTTTGGGCGCCTCCGTTACCTTTTGGGAGGCAACCGCCCCAGTTAAACTGCCCGCCAGGCACTGTCCCTCGGTTGTACGAGGTTAGAACCAAAAACAGAGAAGGGTGGTATTTCAACGTTGGCTCCCTCTCCACTGGCGTGAAGAGTTCACAGCCTCCCACCTATCCTACACATCCCAGCTCCCAGCCCAATACCAGGTTGCAGTAAAGCTCCACGGGGTCTTTTTGTCCTGCCGCGGGTCGCCCGCGTCTTCACGGGCACCGCAATTTCACCGAGTCCTCCGCCGAGACAACGGCCAGGTCGTTATGCCATTCATGCAGGTCGGAATTTACCCGACAAGGGACTTCGCTACCTTAGGACCGTTAGAGTTACGGCCGCCGTTCACCGGGGCTTCAGTTCCGAGCTTCTCCTTTGCAGGATAACCCGTCCCCTTAACCTTCCGGCACTGGGCAGGCATCAGCCCCTATACTTAGGATTTCTCCTTAGCAGAGACCTGTGTTTTTGTTAAACAGTCGCCCGGCCTTGTTCACTGCGGCCCCGGAAAGCTCCACCCGCATGGGGTTTCACCTTCCAGGGCGCCCCATATCCCGAAGTTACGGGGCCCTTTTGTCTAGTTCCTTAGCGGAGGTTCACTCGAACGCCTTGGGACTCTTATCCCAGCCCACCAGTGGCGGTTTGCGGTACGGACGCCCCTACCCCATAGCTCGCGAGGCTTTTCTTGTCGGCATGGGCTCAACAGCTTCCCGGGCCCGAAGGCCCGGTTCGCCCCAACCCTCAGCTCATAACGCCGGAACGGATTTGCCTGCTCCGGCATGGCCTACAGCTGGGGACGCCAATCCAATAAGGCGCCTTGTCTACCCTTCCGCACCCCCCCGCGGCTTTAAGACGAGATAACGGCGGTGCAGGAATATTAACCTGCTGTCCATCGCTTTCGGCCTCGGCCTACAGCTTAGGACCGACTAACCCTACGCCGATAAACGTTGCGTAGGAAACCTTGGGCTTTCGGCGTCAAGGATTTTCACCTTGATTAACGCTACTCATTCCGGGATTCTCACTTCCCCTCGCTCCAGCAGACCTCACGATCCACCTTCGTCGCAGGGAGGAACGCTCCCCTACCATGCTAGAGCAATGGGCACGGGTCTGCCTCCGGTTCGGAATTGCTCCCTCCCCATTGGCTGAGCAGTACCCTGCTCACACATCCACAGCTTCGGTGACAAGCTTGAGCCCCGTTAAATTTTCGGCGCAGAACCCCTCGACCAGTGAGCTGTTACGCACTCTTTAAAGGATGGCTGCTTCTGAGCCAACCTCCTGGCTGTCTGGGGAACCCCACTTCCTTTCCCACTTAGCTTGCTCTTGGGGACCTTAGCTGGTGGTCTGGGCTGTTTCCCTCTCGACTACCAAACTTATCTCCGGCAGTCTCACTCCCGAGGAACGGTTGAACGGCATTGGTGGTTTGGTTGAGTTTGGTAAGCTCACGCCCCCTAGCCCATCCAGTGCCCTACCTCCGTACACCTACCTCGAGGCTGCACCTAAATGCATTTCGGGGAGAACCAGATATCTCCGAGTTCGATTGGCATTTCACCTCTACCCACAGCTCATCCGAAGCTTTTGTACCAGCAACCGGTTCGGGCCTTCAGTCCGTGTTATCGAACCTTCACCCTGGCCATGGGTAGCTCACCCGGTTTCGGGTCTACTCGATGGGACTAATCGCCCTATTCGGACTCGCTTTCGCTCCGGCTCCGGAACTACAGTTCCTTAACCTCGCCCCACATAGTAAGTCCCCGGATCATTCTTCAATAGGCACGCCGTCACCCGAACTAACGGGCTCCGACCTGCTGTAAGCCTACGGTTTCAGATCTATTTCACTCCCCTCCCGGGGTTCTTTTCACCTTTCCCTCACGGTACTGGTACACTATCGGTGGCCAAGGGTATTTAGCCTTGGAGGGTGGTCCCCCCAACTTCCCACAGGATTTCCCGTGTCCCGCGGTACTCAGGATCTGCATCAGGAGACCTATTCCTTTCGCCTACGGGGCTTTCACCCTCTGCGACGGTCCTTTCCAGGTGCCTTCAGCTAAAAATAGGCTTTGTAACTCCTTGCTCCTACCAGGTCGGAGCAGATGCGTCCTATAACCCCGCTACGACATAGGTCCCTGGACCACTAAGTCGCAACGGTTTAGGCTCTTCCCCGTTCGTTCGCCACTACTAGGGGAATCTCGGTTGATTTATCTTCCTCGGGGTACTTAGATGTTTCAGTTCCCCCGCTTACCCTCTCGACTTTACGCCGAGATGACCCGGCTCAACACCGGGCCGGGTTTCCCCATTCGGGCATCCCCGACTATGCCTGCTAGACGGCTCATCGAGGCTTTTCGCAGCCTTGCCACGCCCTTCATCGGCCCTTGGCCCCTAGGCATCCACCGTAGGCCCTTAGTAGCTTAACCTACGCTAGAAACTCTAAAGTTTGATGTTTCCCCTATTCTCTTTTTAACGTGCGAAACGGCGGCTGGGACATTCCCAAGCCGCCGCTCAGGTGCTCCCAGCTCATGTTTATCGTCAGACTTCGGTCATATCCGAACCTTGATGATGTTCAAGCTATTATAGGGATGCCCCAATACCATGTCAAGGGTTTCTGTTGGATTCTGCAAACCTGGCCGCCAAGGCAGCCACCCGCTTGGCATCCACAGGGTTGTGCACCTTCCCGTCCACTTTCAGGCTTGTGCCCACTATCGCCCCGTCGCTCACAGCCAGGAAGCTCCCGGCATTCTCCACAGTTATCCCGCTGCCCACCAACACCGGCACACCGGGGACAGCCCCACTCACCACCTCCAGGTCATGAAGGGAAGCTTCCTCCCCCGTGGCAGCGCCCGAAACGATAAGCAGGTCGGCCAAGCTTCTCCCCACCGTTTCCCGGGCCAGGTAATCAAGATCGGAAGTCCCCAAGGGCGTTGCATGCTTCACCAGCAAGTCGGCGAATATCTTCACCTTGTCTTCTGCAACCATTGCCCGGCGGTAACGCAGGGTCTCGTGGGCCTTCCCCTCGATTACTCCTTCATCGGCCGCCATAACGCCATGATGTACATTGATCCTGACGAAACGGCAGCCCGTTGCCGCCGCGACGGCGATGGCGGATACAGGGTCGTTTCGCAGCACGTTGATACCCATCGGAAGGTCCACTTCTTCCTGGACGCCCAGGGTTGCTGTCACCATGGCAGCCACCGTGTGAGGCCCTACACTTCCGGGCACATAGGGCACATCGCCGTAGTTTTCGACGATCAGCCCGTGGACCCCACCTTCAGCCAGGGCCTTTGCATCTCTCCGCGCCCACTCTAGGACGCCATCCAGGTTGCCGTCCCACCGGGGCGAACCCGGCAGCGGGCGTAGATGCACCACCCCGATGAAGGCCTTGGAAGTGCCAAAAAGTTCCTGGAGCATGAGGATTAAGGCTCAGCTTTTCTTGGGAGTGATGGTCACCCGTCGCCCGTCGCCCACACCACTGCTCTCGGTGCTCACCCTGGGATGCTCCGCAAGGGCAACGTGGATCACCCGCCGCTCGGCAGCCTGCATCGGCTCCAGGGGAATAGCTTTACCCGACTGGGCCACCCGGTCGGCCACGCGAAAAGCCAGCTCCCGCAGGGAGTTGTGGCGTCTCTCCCTGTAACGCTCGATGTCCAACAGCACCCGCACCGACTCTTCCTGCATTCGCTTTCGGACCAGGGTGTTCACCAGGAACTGCAGCGCCCGCAGGGTCTCCCCCTGGCGTCCAATGAGCAAGCCGGCATCTTCGCCGGTGATGTCTATGACAGGTCCGCCTGAGTCGGGGTCCCTGGCGACCCTGAGGGTGGCCAAGGTGCGCGCACCGGCGGTGGAGAGCAGCTTGTTCACCACCTCCATCGCCGTAGAGGCCGCGTGTTCCGATGGAGGAAGCTTCTTTACCCTGACCCGGGCTGGCTCGGAGCCGATGCCCAGGAAGCCCTGCTTACCGTGGCTTAGGACCTCTATTTCTGCTTCTTCCCGGCTTGCGTCGAGCTCTATCAGGGCCATCTCGACGGCCTCTTCCACGGTTTTTGCGGACCTGTCCACCTGTTCGATCTCCATCGTCTTCCTTCTCCTTTGCTTCCGCCTCGGGCGCCGCCTGCAATACGGACTGGGCCTGAGGAGCTTCCTTTGTAAACAATGGACCAAAATCGCCGGTTATGAAGTACTGTATCAGCACACCGGCAAAGTTGGATATCGTCCAGTACACCGCCAGACCGCTGGGAAACGTCAGGGTGATGAACCCCAGCATGATGGGCATCATCCACAACATCATCTTGTTGGTCTGGGCTTGACGCGGGTCTGCCGACGGCGTCATGGTCATCTTCTGCTGCAGCCAGGTCGATGCTCCCACCAGGACGGGGAGGACTATGTTGGTGGGGTCGGGAGCGGCCAGATCCAGCCACAGGAAGTCCGGGTTCAGCGGAATGGACACATCGGAGAACGGGTTCCAGGAGTAGAGGCGCTGGGAAAGGCCAACCAGATCATCGGGGTTGGTGCCCAAGCTCTTGATCAACACCCTGAACAAGGCCACCCACACCAGCATCTGGATGACCAGGGGACCCAGGCAACCCAGGGGATTGACCCCCGCTTCCCGCCACATCGCCTGCATCGCCCTGCTGCGCTCCCCCGGGTCCTTGATCTCCTGGACCTGCTTCATCCGGGGCTGCATCTCCGACATCGCCCGCATCTGCTTGATCTGCCTCATGTGCAACGGAAGGGTGACGACGCGGACAAGTATGGTGAAGACGATGATGGCCAGCCCGAAATTGCTGAACAGCAGGCTGTAGAACATAACGATGATGTTCAGCATCGGGTTGATCAGCAGGTTGTCGAAGAAGAAGCCTATCGCATCCAAGGGAACACCGTCGCTATCTGTCCTTCGTGGAGAAGTTCCACGCTTCCCGCCATTCTTCCAAGTCTATCCCACGCACCGAGTTGTCCTCCACCCCCACAAATATGTTTCCCCCCAAACTGCTCATAGAGGCTTTCACCCGGCCGCTCAGGTCGCGAAAGCCTCCTATGCGTTGTCCGTTCCCCGTATCCAGCCGAAACAGCTTGCCTTCATCGGTGACTACCACCAGGTCTCGTCCCTGGACCACCGGCCTCGACACCACGGGGGAGCCTTCCTCAAGCTCAGCTTTCCAAGCCTCTCTCCCATCCCGGTCCAAGGCATACACGGTGCCGCTCATGCTCGCCACATATATATAGTCCTCGTCCCCTGCCGGGTCCGCCCAGATCCAGTCGTCGCTCTCGAAGCTCCAGACCAACTCCCCGTCGGATACTCCCAAGGCATACACTTTTCTATCCACGGAACCCACTATCACCATCTTGCCCGAAGGTCCGTCCACCACTATGGGACTTCCCATCACAGCCCCACCGGTCTCGAATTTCCATAACAGGCGGCTGTCTCCGGCAGCTAGCTCTCTCTCAATAGATAGGGAATACACGTGCCGGTCCAGGGAACCGACGAACACAGCGCCGTCGGAAACCGCGGGGGTGGACCACACCTGCCCTTCGGTGGAGAAACTCCACGCCAGGCGGTCCCGGCTGCCTCCCGCGGTGTTGAAAGCGTACACATCGCCATTGTCAGAGGTTATCAGAGCCAAGCTTTCATCATCCGTCAACACCGGCGACCCCACAATCCCGCCTTCGATGGAAGCGCTCCATTCCCCCTCTTGCAGAAGACCAGGTCCCTCAACGTCGCTGAAGGTTGGCTCCCGGTCCTTCAGGAGAGCTAGGAGCTGGCCATCCCCTCCATCCAGGTCCCCTTTGTCCCCTATGTAAATGTGCTCCCTCCCCACCGCCGGCGAACCAAAGGCGCCGTGGTGCTGGGCCAGCTCATGGCTCCAGGCTATACGCGGGGAGGCATCCCGGGCCACACCTTCCAGGGCAAACACCGTTCCCTGGCGGCTCACGACGTACAATTTGCTTTCATCGACAGCTGTAACCGTCCACCCATCTCCCCCGCTCTCGCCCCATGTAATCAAGCTCCGTCCTGTACAGCCCATCGCAGCCAGCAAAGTCAGGACCGCCAGCGCCACCAGGCAGATATGGACGAACCTGGTTGGCACACGGGCTATGGGAATCCTTGGGCGACGGGGTCCCAACGCTGAGCTGGGACAGTCCAAGGGGGGCGAAATAAGCTCTCTAGGGTACAGGATCGTAACCCCTTCCCCCAAAGGGACGGCATCGGGACAGCCGCTTAAGGGTCAGCCACGAGCCCTTCAACAGGCCATGGGCGCTGATGGCTTCGCCGCAGTACTGGGAGCATGTGGGGCTGAAGCGGCAGCTGGAAGGTATGTAGGGGGACATCGCCCCTCGGTAGAATCGGACCAGTCCCTGCGCCAAGCTGCTCAACGCTGGGCTGTCCCAATGCCCTGGGCCGTTGCCGGAAGGTGGGGGCCATCCTGGGGCCGGTCCGGGGCAGGCTGGGTTGCGGAGTCCTGTTCCCTTGGAGAATCAGAGATCCCTTCCAGGAGGCGTGCCCTGCGCAGCAGTGTCATAGCCGCCTCCCTTAGGTGCGGGAAGCTGGCATCGCCGGACCCTCGCCGGGCTATGAACAGCACATCAGACCCGATTTTTACCTTGGTGGAGCGCACAACTTCCCTGAGGCGACGCTTGAGCCGGTTTCGAGTGACTGCATTTCCGATCCGTTTACTTGCCAGGAAGGCAAACCTGCTGGTATCCAAGCCGTTGGAGTAGATGCGCAACACCAGCAGTTGATTTGTTACACCGCGGCCGTTCTTGCGAATATTGGAAAAGTTCTTCTGACCCGTAAGCCTCTGCGATCTTTGCATTTAGCTCCGGTTGTGGTTTAGACCGCCAGCTGGTGACGGCCCTTGAACCTGCGGCGTTTCAGGACCGCGCGCCCTGCCCGGGTGCTGTTGCGGGCCATGAAACCATGTGCTCTTTGACGTTTTCGTTTCTTTGGTTGGTAGGTACGCTTTGGCAAACTATCATTCCTTTTTCGCGTTGGGGATTATAATTCACTGGCAAAGGGAGTGTCAATGAGACTCACAGGTACTTAGCAGGTAGAACATGGCGAAGAAAAGCTCCAAGAAGCGGGCGGACGTTCTGCTGTTCGAGAAGGGTCTGGCGGAGAGCCGGGAACGGGCGCAAGCCCTGATCATGGAGGGGTTGGTGTTCCACCCTGGGGGACAGGTGCTGAAACCGGGGACCCCTATGCCTGCCGATACTGCCTTTGAGGTGAGGGACACTCTTTCCTACGTGAGCCGCGGGGGTCTGAAGCTGGCCCATGCCTTGGAGACCTTCGGAATAGATGTGTCAGGCTCTACAGCCCTGGATGTTGGGGCCTCCACCGGGGGTTTCACCGATTGCCTGCTGAAGTCGGGCACAGCCAAGGTTTACGCGGTAGATGTCGGGTATGGCCAGATGGACTACAGGCTGCGCCAAGACCCCAGGGTGGTAGTCATGGAAAAGGTGAACGCCCGCTACCCCTTTAAGCTGGAAGACAGCGACGGACTGGATGCCCAGGTAAACCTGGCAACCGTGGATGTTTCCTTCATATCGGCCACCAAGGTCATCCCTGAGGCTACCCGGCACTTGGCGCCCGGCAGCCCCATCATCGTGCTGCTGAAACCCCAGTTCGAAGCCCTTCGCAGCGAGGTGGGCAGGGGCGGCGTCATCAGGGACCTCAAGGTGCACAGCTTGGTGCTTGCCCGGTTCATCCAGTGGGTCGTGCAGTCCGGCTGCAGGCTGAGGGGCCTGACCCCCAGCCCCATACTGGGCGACAAGGGCAACCGGGAGTACCTGCTGCTCCTGCGCAAATCTTGAACTGTCCCCCATATCTGGTAAGCTTAGTCAGTCCATTATGGTCGTTCCCGCATATAGACACGGGCGCGACAAGCAACCTCTGAGGTCACGATGATCAGGCAGGTATCCAGCAGGGTCAGCTTCCCCACCCTTGAAAGGGAAGTCCTTAGCTTCTGGAAGGAGAAGGACATCTTCCGCCGGACGGAGAGGGACAGGCAGGACAGACCCCTCTTCATGCTGTACGAGGGTCCCCCCACTGCCAACGGCAGCCCGGGCATCCATCACGTCCTAGCCCGGGTCTTCAAGGACATCATCTGCCGCTACAAGACCATGAAGGGCTACCGTTGCCTCCGAAAGGGCGGCTGGGACACCCACGGGCTGCCCGTGGAGCTGGAGGTGGAGAGGGAGCTGGGCCTCCACTCCAAGCGGGAGATCGAGGAGTACGGCATCGAACGCTTCAACCGGAAGTGCCGGGAGAGCGTCTTCCGGTATGTCAAAGAGTGGGAGGAGATGACCGACCGGATCGCCTACTGGGTGGACATGGAAGACCCCTATGTGACCCTGGAGAACAGCTACATCGAGACGGGCTGGTGGATACTAGACCAGCTGTGGGAGAAGGGGCTGCTCTACCAGGACATCAAGGGGACGCCCCACTGCCCCCGGTGCGTAACCAGCCTCAGCTCCCACGAGGTCGCCCTCGGCTACCAGGAGGACACCCCCGACCCTTCGGTGTACATCAAGTTCCGGCTCACGGGATGGAACAGCACTCCTCGCGCTCGAAGGGCCTTTGGCAACGCTTTAGACAAGCTGAATTCCCACGGTGAGTCGGTCTATCTCCTGGCGTGGACCACCACTCCCTGGACCCTGCCCGGCAACACCGCCCTTGCTGTGAACGCATCGGCCGACTACAGCTTGGTGGAGGTGGACAGTCCGGAGAGAGGCGAGAAAGAGAGGCTCATACTTGCCACTCCCCTGCTGGAAACTGCCCTGAGTACCGAATACAGGGTGCTCGAGTCCTTCCCAGGTCGAGAGCTGGTTGGGCTGACCTATGAGCCCCTATACAACCCCTTCGTTTCCGGCCTGCCAAGAGGCACCGTTAGGTGTTTTGCGTCCGGAATGCTGGTGGACCCGTCCGAGGACTCCCAGGGAGCTATCCAACGAAGCGACGAGTTCGAGAACTCCTGGCAGGTGCACGATGTGGACTTCGTCTCCATGGAAGATGGCACGGGCATAGTCCACATCGCCCCTGCCTTCGGCGACGAAGACCTGGGAGTGGGCAGGGAGCGCGACCTGGCTTTCGTCCAGTCGGTGGACCAGCAGGGCATAGTGCTGGGCAGCCACTCCTTCGCCGGCAAGTTTGTGAAGGATGCCGATAACGAAATTACAGCGGACCTGGAGCAGCGGGGCCTGCTCTACCATAAGGGCATCTTCAAGCACACCTACCCCTTCTGCTGGCGCTGCGGCAGCCCCCTCCTCTACTACGCCAAACCATCATGGTACATCCGCACCACGGCCATCAAGGACAGGCTGATCAGCAGCAACCGGGAGATCAACTGGTATCCCGACTACATCAAGGAGGGGCGCTTCGGCGAGTGGCTGGCCAACAACGTGGACTGGGCCATCTCCCGGGAACGCTACTGGGGGACGCCTATACCCATCTGGCAGTGCACCGGGGATGACTGCGCTCACCGGGTATGCGTCGGCTCCAGGGAGGAGCTGAAGGAGCTCGCCATCGACGAGCACAAGGCCACTATCGATGACCTGGATCTGCACCGGCCCTACGTGGACCAGGTGCATCTGCGCTGCCCTGACTGCCAGTCCACCATGGAGCGCATTCCAGAGGTTATGGACGCTTGGTTCGACTCAGGGGCGATGCCCTACGCCCAGTGGCACTACCCCTTCGAAGACCCTGAAATGATGCAGGACGGCCGTTTTCCCGCCGACTACATCTGCGAAGCGGTGGACCAGACCAGGGGCTGGTTCTACAGCCTCCATGCCCTCTCAGCCCTGCTCACCGACGGCCCCAGCTATAAGAACGTGATATGCCTGGGCCTCATCCTCGACGGCCACGGTCGCAAGATGAGCAAGAGCCAGGGGAACGTCGTCAACCCCTGGACGGTGCTGGACGAGCAGGGGGCCGACGCCACCCGCTGGTACCTCTTCACAGCTTCCCACGCCGGCGAGTCCCGGCGCTTTGCCCAGGACCTGGTGAACGAGGTGGTGCGACGCTACCTTCTGACCCTCTGGAACGTTTACTCCTTCTTCACCACCTACGCCGAGGTGGACAGCTTCCATCCCGACCAGGTTCCGGCAGACTGGAAGCCCACCTCCGAGCTCGACCGTTGGATCCTCTCCGAGGTCAACCACCTGATCATCCAGACGGACCGGCACATGGAAAGCTACAACCCCACCGACGCAGGGCGGCGCATCCAGGAGTTCGTGGACGGGTTGTCCAACTGGTACGTGCGCCGGAGCCGCCGTCGCTTCTGGAGGAGCGAGAACGACGATGACAAGCTCTCCGCATATGCCACCCTGTACACCTGCCTTGTAGCCCTGAGCAAGCTCATTGCCCCGTTCATGCCCTTCATCGCCGAGAACATGTACCAGAACCTTGTGCGCTCGGTGCAGCCCGATGCCCCGGAGAGCGTCCATCTTGCCGACTTCCCCGTGGCCGAAGAAGGTCTAGTCGATCAGGAGCTGATGGATGCCACGCGCATAGCCATGAGGATATCCAGCATGGGTCGGGGCGCCCGCTCCAGGGCGGGTGTGAAAGTGCGTCAGCCCCTGTCCAAGCTGCTGGTAAGGCCCCGCTACTCAAGGGAAAGCCCCCATTTGGAGCAGGTGGCCCCCCAGATACTGGATGAGCTGAACATCAAGGAGCTGGAGATATCGGTGGAAGAAGGGGCGGGCGAGCGTCTATACCAGCGGGCCTTGGAGGCGGCGTCAAACCTCAAGAAGGGCAAGGAGCCACACCAAAGCTCCGGGCAGGTCGAGGCTGTCCTCCCCCTGGACCCATACTGGATCGCCCTGGAAGGCGGCTACATGGTCGCCCTGGAGACCACCATAACGCCTGAGCTGGCCCGAGAGGGGCTGGCAAGGGAGCTGGTGCACCGCATCCAGGATATGCGGAAGAAGGCCGGGTTCCAGATCACCGACCGCATTCACACCTACTACCAGGGACCGTCCAGCGTGGACGAGGTAATGAGCGCCTACTCCGGCTACATAATGCAGGAGACCCTCTCCGAGCAATTAGTCGCCGGAGAGGCGGCAGATGGTTCCTACCACACAACCCAGAGCGTGGACGGTATGGAAGTAACCCTGGGAGTGCGCCAAATCTAAGGCCTGCCCCTTCGCCCTGCGGGATGCTGCCCGTTCGCCCTGGGGCAGTTCCGTTCGCCCTGGGGTGCTGCCCGTTCGCCCTGCAGGATGCTGCCCGTTCGCCCTGAGCTGAGTCGAAGGGGAACGGGCAGCCTATACTCTTCGCCCTGCGCGATGCTGTCCGTTCCCCCTGCGGGGTGCTGTCCGTTCGCCCTGAGCTGAGTCGAAGGGGAACGGGCAGCCTATACTCTTCGCCCTGCGGGGTGCTGTCCGTTCGCCCTGCGGGGTGCTGTCCGTTCGCCCTGCGGGGTGCTGTCCGTTCGCCCTGCGGGATGCTGCCCGTTCGCCCTGGGGCAGCTGCCCGTTCGCCCTGCGGGATGCTGCCCGTTCGCCCTGGGGCAGCTGCCCGTTCGCCCTGGGGCAGCTCCGTTCGCCCTGCGGGATGCTGTCCGTTCACCCTGCAGGGTGCTGTCCGTTCGCCCTGCGGGGTGCTGTCCGTTCGCCCTGCGGGGTGCTGTCCGTTCGCCCTGCGGGATGCTGTCCGTTCACCCTGCAGGGTGCTGTCCGTTCGCCCTGCGGGGTGCTGTCCGTTCGCCCTGCGGGGTGCTGTCCGTTCGCCCTGCGGGGTGCTGTCCGTTCGCCCTGAGCTGAGTCGAAGGGGAACGGGAGCGGGGTCAGCAATTCAGGGCTAGGCTACAGCGACGCTATAGCCTGCGACTGGGAGGCGAACAGCTGGGCTAAGCCCTGCTCCGCTGAAGCCAGCACCCGCGAGACCAGCTCTTTGGGGAAGGGTGCCCCCTCTGTTGCCCCCTGCAGCTCCACCAGCTCCCCTGCATCGGTCATGGCGATGTTGAAGTCCACTTCAGCCTGGGCATCCTCGCCATAGCACAGGTCCAGCAGCAGCTCTTCCTCCACCAGCCCGACGCTAACGGCCGCCACCTTGTGGGTGAGGGGAACCCTGGGCAGCAGGCGGTTGCGGGTCAGGCCCAGGAGGGCTTGGTATAGGGCCACATAGGCCCCGGTGATAGCCGCCGTCCTGGTGCCCCCGTCAGCCTGTATCACATCGCAGTCCATCAGGATGGCCCGCTCTCCCATGGCTTCCCGATCCGTCACCCCTCGTAGGCAGCGTCCGATGAGGCGTTGTATCTCCTGGGTGCGTCCCCGGGGCCTCCCGCCGAGACCTTCCCTGGGGACTCGGCTGCCTGAGGACCGGGGGAGCATGGCATACTCGGCGGTGACCCATCCCTTGCCCTCGCCCCTCATGAAGGCAGGCACCCTGTCGTCCACGGTGGCTGAGCACAGCACCTTGGTCATGCCCATCTCGATCAGGGCGGAACCCTCGGCGAAGGCCAGGTATCCAGGTGTTATGGTAACCGGCCGAAGCTCATCCGCTTTTCGACCGTCAATGCGCAGGTTCGTGGCGCCCTCGCCCACATCAACCCCCAAACTTATTTGGAAATAGGCCACCCAGTATAGCAGATAGGTCCCAGACTCTCCCTTCGACCAGATGAGAAGAAACCCTCCCCCTCCCTTGACGCGAGGGGATCAAGGGGAGGGCGAAACACACCCCAAGCCCAGCCTTCCTCACACGGGCCACGCCTTTCGTCATACCGGCGGAGGCCGGTATCCAGGGCGGAGCGCTGCCGGCTTCCAGCCCTCCTCCTTTACTATAGTGCGCCCTGTATTCGGTCCGGACTTTCCTGGATTGCGGCCTCCGCCGCAATGACGGGGCAGCCTTTCCCCCTCACTCCAGCCCTCTCCCTCCACGAGGACCTTCTCCCCCTCCCTTGAGGGGAGGGGATCAAAGGGAGGGTGACGCGCCTACCAGAGGCTCCGACCCCATGTTGTTCCCCCTCACCCTAGCCGCTCCCTCCAGGGGAGAGGGGATCAAAGGGAGGGTGACGCGCCTACCAGAGGCTCCGACCCCATGTTGTTCCCCCTCACCCTAGCCGCTCCCTCCAGGGGAGAGGGGAAAAGCGACCCTAGGGCAGGGGCCACTCGACAGGCCCGCATGGGCACCCGATCTCGTTGACACAGCTATGGCCTGAAGGTATATTTGAAAAGCTGTCTTCAAAAGCAGACCGCGCCGGCAACGTAGCTCAGCGGCAGAGCGGGCGCTTCATAAGCGCTAGGTCGATGGTTCGAACCCATCCGTTGCCACCAGACTACCGACCAGGACAACATCCCGTGAAGATGACAACCTTCGAGGCTGAGGAAGCCAAGGGCATAATGATGGCTCTCCTGGACGCCCTGCGCAGCGAGCTGGAGGGCCAGGAGGGTGACGACGTTCCCGAAGTCGCCTTCCAGGCAAGCAAGTTCGAGAGCGTTGACAGCGGCGAGAGCGCCTACGGCCTGGCTGCTGTGGTGCTCACCAAGGACCGGGACGTAATCGACACCCTCCAGCAGTTCCTTGAAGACACCCTGCGCACCTGGTCAACGGCCGGCACCCAGCCCAAGACCGGCGTCAAGGGCGGCCCCTAGGACAACCCCCGGTCTCCCACGGCCTCCCCCATGGCCTAGGTCGGCCCCCAATGCTCTTCGACCAGCTGCCACCGCTCATACTTGCGCCCGCTTCAGGGCCTACCTATAATGATGTGACGAACAGCATCCGATGGGCGGTTAGCTCAGTGGTTAGAGCGCCTCGTTCACACCGAGGAGGCCAGAGGTTCAAATCCTCTATCGCCCACCATACCCGCGCCCGTGGGCGCTCCCTGAGATCAATGCTGTTCGTGGTGGCTGCCCATGCCGGGGCAGAAATGCCGAGGTGGCGGAATGGAAGACGCGCTACGTTCAGGGCGTAGTGCCCGTACGGGCGTGTGGGTTCGAATCCCACCCTCGGCACCAAGAATGTCCCAAGCACCGAGCAATCGGCTAGTGCGCTTGTAGCTCAGTTGGATAGAGCGCATCCCTGCGGAGGATGAGGCCGTGGGTTCGAGTCCCGCCAAGCGCGCCATAACAACCAAAGCTGCTACAGGTCCTCGGCTCCTCACCAGGAGGGGGTGGCAGCGGCATATGCGGGTGGTTAGCTCAGTTGGTTAGAGCACCTGCTTTACACGCAGGGGGTCAGAGGTTCGAGTCCTCTACCGCCCACCAGCGCGTACCTAGGACCTGCCCAGTTTATCCCCCCTACCGGCACTCCATCTGACCGACCACGCCCAGTCCAGAATGCGTTTGCCCTGGCTCTTGCGGGAGACTGGGGGCATTGTGGCGGGATGTGGCGCATGCCAACGATGGTTGCCATAGACCCGTGGGCGTGAGAATTTTGAGAGAGTAGACGCGCCACTAACAACTCTTGCACCGATAGTAGGTGCAGAGCGCGCTACTCCTGCCAGGAGGACAAATGAAATACCGCTTGTCGGGTCTGGCACTTGTGCTGTGCGTCCTGCTGACTGTTACGTTCGTGGCGGGTTGCAGCGGTGAGCAGCCCACGTCCACAAGCGGCAGCCGCGCTACTGAGCAGACTACACCCACCAGCGACATCCAAGCCACCGAGCAGCCCGAGCCCACCAGCGACAGCCAGCCCACCGAGCAGGCCACGCCCACCAGCGGCGGCAAAGGCCAGTCTACCGAATCTGACGACATAGAATACATGGTGAAGTTGCTGGCCAAGGGCGATGTCAGCGAGTATTGGTTTCTGGACCTTGCGTCAATTTCTGCTGACCCTGAGCTGACGCCCCTGAGTCAGAACTTGACAGATACCTGGAACGGATGGAACCAAGACAGCAGCGATCAGTTTGGTCTCACTCTCCAGGATGCTGCGTTCGCTGTCTCCCTGCCTGGCAGCGCTGTATTTCTGGGCGGGATTGAGGACGTAGAAGTGCTGCAGGAGACCGTCGCCGGGTTGGGGTATGATCAGCAGGAAACCGCGGGGGTAGTTTATTGGGTCAATCCCGATCAAGACTGGGAGAGTTTCACATTTCTCCCGAACGACGTGGTCATGATAATGGACAGAGCCTCAGACTATTTCTTGGAAGGCTTGAACGGCCTAATAAAGTATGGGCTCTGGGACGAGGACGGTGACTGGCAGAGTTACCTGGATGGGCTCGGTGGCGGTTGGCAGGATGGTGTACTACTCGATATAGGCTCAATAAATGATGTGGTGTCGCAGATACACAACAGTTTGATGATTCACTTCGATTACAATTACGACACGCAATCCATGTGGGCGAAGGCAGGGACTGGAACAGTAAGACAGACACATAGAGGTGGCTTCGACGACGACGATAGTGCGAAGCTGGCGGAGACAGAGTTTAGAGAGGGGCTTTCGGAAACACGAGCCGCGGTAGAGCGTGCGGGAACAGAAGAACAGGGTGAGGAAACAGACGAAGAGCGGTATGGTCGGGAATATCTATCGGCTTGTACTGACCAGGAAGCCGACCGTAGTGGCAATGAGCTAGCCGTCACACAAGTTTGCCGCGCTGACTGGTTCGATTTCAGATATGCCAACTATCTGCTCAGCGTTCGATAGCCGGATCAATTAACCAGCCTTTCGTGAGACAAGTTTCTGGGCCAAGACTCCATGATGCGACACAGAGGGCTGAGCGAATTGCGACCAAGCCCCTAATGACGTCCCTGTGAGTTTGGCCCTCTTAGTGCCTTTGCATTTTCGCTGAAGCGTTGGAAGCATATTGAGGGACAAGCCCACTGGCGGCATCTTGGCCTTATGGGCACTGCCCGGTGCCATTGCCGTCCCTTTGGCGGCGTACGCCGTCTCCTTTATAGGTTCTGACTCAGAGGAGCAGAAGCAAGCCCAGGAAAGGGATTGTTTGGCCGCCTTCTACAATCCCACGGGCGGCGCTGAATGGAAGGACGACCCTCTATGGTTGAGCGACCTGTCAGTGGGAACCTGGAAGGGCGTGCTGTATTTCCGTAACGAAAGGCCTGTCCCTGGCCCCGCGGGGGGAACTCCCAGGTCAGCGAGGCAGCCGCAGTTCGATGGTCTCCCCGGACCTGGCCGTCGTCCCAGCTCCCTGTGGCCTATCCTTCGGGGCATTGCCCTGGGCTTCCCTTTGCCTCACCACGTGGACTCCCAGGCTCGCCAGCATCCGGTCCACTTGCCCCAGGGACTCCTCAACAGCCTTGAATCTTCCGGACTCCTTCGAGAAACGCTCCCGCATCTCCAGCAGGTTCCCGGTCAACGACAGGGCCATTTCGACCCCCGCCAGATTAAGGCCTAAACCATCAACGAAGTGCTTGATCAACCTGAGCCGGGCCACATCCTCATCGGAGTAGGTGCGCAGGGTACCCATGCGCAAGGGCACCACAAAGCCCGCACGCTCATACTTGCGGAGGGTCTGTGGGTGCATTTCCAGGGTTTCCGCAACCATGCTGATCAGGTAGATGCCCTGGGTCTGTCTCATGAAGCCTCCTACATCCTTATACCCTTATGGGACATCCGTGTCAATGGCATATCCGATCTCTGCCGTTATTATTATAAGGACTTGACATGAGTCATATCAACTAATATACTCTGCTTGTATCCTCTTCCCAGGAGGCGCGTCATGACAGAGGCAACGACTATGGAGCGACACCGACGACACGGTACAGCCGTACGAGAGCTTGATTCCACGTTGGCCAGGGAGGTGGAAGCGGTCATCGAGCAGGCGGAGCGGGCAGAGCCCCAGGACGGTCCAGAGGTCAGGCAGTGGTTCTACCGTGTGCCCCAGGCAGGTGTCAGGTACTACTCGTTCTAAGCGGCAGGCTGTGGGGAAGGACGAGTCATAAGGCAAGAGGCAGCAAGTAAAAGGAGAGATAAGATGATGCAACGATGGTACCCATTCAGCGACCTGCATCGGATGCAGAATAGCATGGACAGGATGTGGCGGAGGACCGGGAGCTCGTCCCGGAATTCTGAAGAGAACCCCGAAATCAAGGCATGGGCCGTTCCCCTGGATGTGACCCGGAAGGGCGACGACACCGTTATTCGCGCCTCCATGCCCGGCGTTTCGCCCGAGGACATCCAGGTCTCCATAGAGGACAATGTCCTCACCATCAAGGGTCAGACCGCCAGCGAGTTCCAGGAAGAGGGCGAGACCTACCTTATGCGGGAGCGCAGGACCGGCTCCTTCCACAGGGCCCTTCGTCTTCCCGATTCGGTGGACCCGGACAAGGTGGAACCCCGCTACGATAACGGAGTCCTGACCATCACCGTCCCGAAGGCGGAGGCCAAGAGGTCTCGAAAGCTGGAGGTGCAGGTGGGCACCCCAGCGACCATCGAGGGCTAGGGGGCCTGGCCGACGCCAGAGACGCTCCTGAGAAAGTGCGATGCCTACTTGAGGCATCGCACTTTTTTGTGGCGGATGGCAGACACGTTCAGGGGAATGGGTCCCCCTGGCTGGCCGAAGACTGCGCCTCCCGGATAGATATCCCCCGACTGGTCTTGTCTCCCCACAAGCTCTTGATGTAGGTAAGCACTGCGATGATCTCTTCGCGGCTGAGCTGGTCGCCAAAGGCCGGCATGGCGCTCTTGAAGCCCGGCACGCTTGAGTCCTCGAAGAGCGCCCCGCCCTGGCTGACGATGCGGAACAGGAGACCGTCGGCGTGGTGCCAGGTGTGCCCTTCCCCATTGAGAGGCGGGGCAGGCAGGGTGCCATCCTCTTTCCTGATGTGCCAGTCGGACTGCCCTTCGCCGCCGGCCCCGTGGCAGACCGCGCAGTTGGCAGCGAATATCCCTCGCCCCATCGCCAAGGTCTCTGGTGAAGCATTCTCGCTGGATCCGGACGAACAGGCAGCCAACAGGCTGGACGCAAGTAGTAGCGTGGCGACGACAGAGGCGGCTAACGCTAGGGAACGTCGCGATTTCTGGATTGTCATGGTTCCACAATCATGGTGAGCTGGGTCTCCAGGAAGGGACCTGCAACGGCTTCTCCGAATCATACAAGAAACCTGTGGGCGGCACATATGCCAACGGCCGCTCAGATGGCCGAAGTGTTGACCCGTAACCATCCCCGCCGGCTTACCTGTCGCTGGGCCGGTTGACAAGGGCGTAACAAGACCGAAACCCGACAATCCCGCGGTCTGCCGTCTAGCCACTCTGTTGAGCAGCAAGAGGTTTCCCGTGCAAAATTCCTTGTACTCGCAATCACCCAACAACGATAATTGGTGGCGGCAAAATGGCCCCGTCGGGTCCATGACCGCGCTGACGGAGCTGGGAAGCTCCCATCCCGGACTAACCCCGAATATATTCCGCCTCCATGTGCGCAAGGAGAAGGAGCAGCGATGCGTGTATTGATGGTCATGCTTTGGGCTATTGCCCTTGTGTTGCTGGTAGCTGCCTGCAAGGGAGAGGCCGGGCCTGCCGGCGAACAGGGTCCCCCAGGCCCCAAGGGACCTGCTGGAGATATCACCTCCCTGGATGAAGACACCATCGTCTCTTTAATGGAGCAGCTGCAAGCGCCTTCGGAGGCGTCGGCGCCGCCCAAGTGGGACCCCGCCGAGTACACCAAGTACTTTGTCCGAACAGCCATTGCCCAATATGACTCGGAAGGTCTGGATGCCACCGTCGCTCACTACAACACCCCGGAGAGCATCGACGGCCAGTGGTACATGTTCATATTCGACCAGAACGACATATACCTGGCCCACGCCGCCAATCCCGGCTATGTCGGCCGGCACGCCTTGGTGGCGGTCGGGCCGAATAACTTTCCCGCCGGTGAGGCAGTGGTGGCAGCCGGCGACGAGGACGGCGCATGGTACAGCTATTCCTTCACCAACCCTGCCACGGACGCTGTTGAAGCCAAACATTCCTGGATCGTCAAATACGACGGCCTGACCTTCGGTTCCGGCTGGTATGAACGTGGGATTGGGAAGCACGACGCCCCCGGATTCACAAGGGCATTGGTGGGGCAGGCCATAGAGTTGTATAACGTCATCGGGCGCGAAGATACGCTGGCTTACTACGACACAAAGGAAAGCGTTGACGGCCAGTGGTACGTCTTCATCGTCGACGAGGAGGGCTACACCATAGGCCACCATAATCCGATGTTTAGAGGCCGGGACCCGAGCCTCCGGGTGGATTCAACAGGATACTTCTACGGCGACGACCTGCTGGGCGCCGGCGAGTCGGGGCGCTGGGTTGACTATGTGCTCCTCAATCCCGAGACAGGCGATGAACGCCAGAAGCACACGTGGGCAGTGCGCCACGACGGGTTGATCTTCGCGTCGGGCTGGTACGAGTAGCCGTTTTCCTTTGGCCTGATATACCTTGCCTTGAACAAGAGAGCAGCACCTTGACCATCATCCTGGGATGGTAGGGCGGGCCGCCCCGCTCTTCCTCATAGCGAGCGGTGATCTCCGAGAGGTCCAACTGATCCACAACATCGGAGATGAAATAGGCCAGATGGTCCGGCGGAAGCCATTCCTGCAGGACCGTCGGCAACAGCAACTGCTGGTCCGGCTCGTAAGGACGGTAGGTCTTGCTCATCAGCACCTGCCCTGCACGCAATGCTCTCTCCTCATCATACCCGCTATCACCATAAGCCGGTGTTCCTCGGACGGGCTGCTAGGAAAGAGTTCCAGTGCCCTGGGAGGACATCATTCGCTCACCACACTGGAAAAAGTTCGAGCCCACTCTGGTCTAAGGCGTGAGGTCGTACCCCTCCTGCACTTGCCTACTTCCTGGCAACCTGTATCACGAAATCCGGCTCATAGAAGTCATAGTCCTCGACAAAGTCCCCGTAGCGGTCCACGCTGCAGAAACCGGTTTCAAGGAGCAGGCCAGTAACGTAGTCCTGGCGTATAGGGCAGAGAGTCAAGAAGTGGACTTCCCCATCTTCGTATTGATAGCGCATCTTCAGGAGGTTGTCGTTCAGCTCCTCCGGCCTCACCTCAACGTTCTCTCCCATGTAGTATGAGTGGTGCTTGCTGGAGAAGCCATTATCCAGGATGGCATCGTAGTTTCGCTGGTCGATGATTGCGATGCCGTCCTTGTTTAGCAGCTGGTACACCTCGGTGAGGGTCTGTAACCTGTCATCTTCGTCAAACAGATGGGTAAAGGCGTTCCCCAGGCAGATTACGGCATCGAATTGCTCCCCTGCAAAGGACTCGCCAAGCCGGGTCCATTCAGCTTCCACGAGACGCAGGTCGTCGATTCCGAACTGCTGGGCGTTTTCCCTGGCCTGGATCAGCATGTTGGGCGCGCCATCGGCGGCTGTAACCTCGAAACCATCAGCTTTCAAGGTAACGGAGTGGAATCCAGTGCCACATGCAATATCCAGCACCGTCTCGACTCCATGTTGCTTCAATATGTCTTGAAAAAAATTGCTCTCCGCCTCCGCTCTGCGCTGCCAGTCGATCAGCTCGTCCCAGCGGCGGGCAAACTCCGATGAATACTGCTCCTTGTACAGGTCCTTGGGGACCAGGATGTAATCGGCTTTAGTCATGTCTGGCTCCTTTCTGGTATCGAACTATATCCAGGGGTTCATCACGGCGCTTGTTCGCCCCGGGGACCCCGTGAAGGCGAGCGGAACCGAGGCAAACGTGAAAGCAAGCGCGCTGTTTGTGCGGGAGACGGGCGCCGAGGGCCGCTTCTCATTCCGGTATATCCGCTAAAGGCGAATGTTATGAAATGGCGTGCTGCTCAGGTCAGCATGAATTAGCGAAGCGAGTGAAAGGGCATCCGTCCCGACCCCGCTAGAGGACGTATCAATGGTTGCAAAAACAGCTAGGGGGGTTTCGTTGCCATATACAGCCCCCAGCCGATGAAGCCCGCCTTGGCCGACTGGACCCAGAAGGACAGGGCCTCCAAGGTGCGGTCGATGGCATCTGCTCCTATGCGCGGCAGGAGGATGTGTCGGTTTTCTTGAAGTTGGTCCCGCACCCAGCCGTAGGAGCGGGCGACGTGTTGGGACCAGTCCTCTTCCCTATCGATTCGAAGGCCCAGCCCGGACAGGGCTGCCCGATAATCACCCAGGTCCCACATATCGGGCGACTTCACCCGGTCATAAATTCTCTCCCGGTCCCCATCCGGCGTGTCCCGGCGTACCAATATGTCGGTGAAAATTAGAGAACCATTTGGCTTCAGAACCCGGCGGCACTCCGACAGCACCGAGTTTTTATCTGCTGCATGCAGGAACGCTTCCTGGCTCCAGACAACGTCGTAGGAGGCTTCCGGGTAACCGAGATTATGAAAGTCCTCATACTCGAAGGACAACAAATGGGCCAGTCCGGACTGGGAGGCGCGTTCGCGAGCCAGGTCCAGTTCCCTCTCGCTGATGTTGGTGCCGGTTACCGGGCACCCGTGGTTCACGGCCAGGTACCGGGCCGTGGAACCATAGCCGCAACCTAAGTCCAGGACCCGCGTGTCCGCTCCCAGGCGCACCGCGCCGGCCATAATCTCGTTGGTATGCTCCATAGCCTCCGGGTGGGGGCATTCGTCGTTGCACGGCACACCCAGATGAAGATTGTCGCCCCAGATGGTGCGGTAGATCTCGTCGGCAGGCCCGTCGTAATAAGCCTGGGTATCGGAAACGATAGAACTTACGTTGCGTTCAACCATGACGGTGGCCTCCTTTGCACGCTGTCCTTTGTGAGGGGCTGGTCACCGATCACTGTATTCACCAACCGGCAAATCAAGTCACAAGGTTAACTGCTAAATCGGGATGTGGCAACCCCCTACCTCCGTTTGGGGGAGTGCCCGAATAACCCCGGCCCATATTTCACTACCATGTGCAAACAAGCTTTTCGAACAATCAACCCTGGACAATTCCGTGAAAATTCTGCCCCGTGGTGACTAATGGGACGGTTCTCCTTCAGATGCCAAGAGGTGTTCTCTCCGTGTGTCTGTCCTGCTTGTTCTTCAGGCAGGTAGGTGTTCGGTGATGACGGGACTGCGACGATGTCAAATAAGGTCATTCTGAGGTCCCGGTAAGTGCCGGAATAGGGATCCACCAAAGAGTCCCGGTCCTCTCTGACCCTAGAAGAGGCGTGGTACCCCTAAGATTACTGAAGGCAGATCCTTTTAGTTGGTGGTCAGGTTATGATGTGAACGTGCCCACGGACTGTGTTGGCAACCACCAAAATGGGACACTATGAGACCCGAGAGATCAGCGGTCTGATGGAGGTGTAGTCAACTCCCTGAGAATTCTGTTGTGCCGTCTTCGCCGTTCGATGGTTTCGGCCTGCACCTCCTTTCTTCGTTGTAGGATCTCCTGTCGCCTTCCCTTGAGCACATCCGAGGGCGTCACGTTCCCCAGGGCCTTGTGGTAACGCCGGTGGTTATAGTAGCTGACGAAGGCCACTATGGCCGAGTTCAGATCGGAAGGCATCTCGTAGGGCAGTTGGTTCACGTCTCGCTTGAGGGTCCGGTGATAGCGCTCCAGCTTGCCGTTGGTCTGAGGGTGGTAGGGAGACGCCAGTATGTGCTTGATGCCCACCATGCCCAGGTAGTCCCTGAAAGCCCTGGATATATAGCCTGATCCATTGTCGCTCAGCAGCCGCGTTCGATCTTCTACAGGGACCTGATCCATGCCTGTCCTGTCCACCGCCTCCTGGACCACTTCTATGAGGGAGTCGGAGGTCATGTCTCTTTGGAGCCTGTGGGCCAGGATGAAGCGAGAGTAATCGTCCATGACGGTGACCAGGTAGTAGTAGCCCCACCCCACCACCCTGAAGTAGGAGGCGTCGGTGGCCCACATCTGGTGGGGCCCGGTGGTCTTACGGTGGTACTCCTTGCCCGCGGCCAGCCGCATCTCAGGCCTCTTCACCAGTCTCTCCCTGTGCAGGATGCGGTAGACCGTAGATTCCGATACCGAGAAACCCATGTTGTCGGTAATCCATGCAGCCAACTGCCGGCGGTGTCAGTCCGGATTGTAGGCCAATCCCCACAAGGAGGGCTGCGCCAATCGACAGCCCGGTACGGTAGTCTGGGTCCTCCTGGACAATCATCTTCATGCCTTCGACCACAAGGGGGCTGAACATGATGACAATGAAGACACCGGTCACTGGTGCAGGGGTGCCGATCAGCAGACCCCATAGCTTTGGGAAGAAGGCGGCCGCCACGAGCACGACCCCGGTCATGATGCCGACATGACGGGACGCGCATCCTGTCTGCTGAGCAAACAAGGTGCCCCTGGGGCTTGTAGAAATAAGCATTACCGAAGAAAGACCAGCCAGCAGATTACCCAAGGCTGTGCAAGTGGACAGCCCCTGCACTCTCCGGTAGTCGATGGCCCGGGGGCTGCGCCAGGAGACTCGCTGGGCAGATAGGCCAACGGATGCGCCCTGGAGAATTGAGATGATGGATAGGAACAGGAACGCCGGCAGGAGGGACCAGAAGGCGACGCCGAAACTGATCCCCTAGCCAGGCCACCCGTCCAGGGGCATTCCAATGATGGGGGCTTCCCTGACAGGGCCGAAGTCGAAAATGCCGAACGCTACACCGGCTACAGCCCCGCCTGCTATTCCGATAAGGGACGACCAGACACGCCAAGCCCCTGAACCACGAAGCAAAACACCCATGATCAGCGCAAAGGTCAAGATGATGCACACCGGTCCTGCGGATGCCGGCGCATCGGCGGGCACATCGTTCAGGCCCTTGAATACGACAGGAATAACCGTGATTACCAGAAGTATCAGTATTGCGCCGCTGAAGGCAGGCGTGACGAGGCGTCTAAGAAGGGAGAGTAGCATCGCGACCACGAACTGGAACAGGCCCGAGGCAAGGATCAGTGCGGCCAGCGTACCGGGTCCGCCCTGTTCCAGGGCGATAACGCAGAATGGAATGGAGGAAGGGGAAGGGTGGGTGATGACGAACAGCCCGGAACCGATGGGCCCCACGCGAAAAGACTGCAGTATCGTGGCAAGTCCGTTGACCAGCAGCATTGCAAAGGCCGCCCATGCTATCTCCGGCGCCGACCCACCCACAGCTTGCAACAGGACTATGGGAAAGAGGGCTATCGGAGCAATGACCAGAAGGGCAGACTGGACCCCCGCCCAGCGCGTTCAGCGACGAGGGCCTCTCGTCCGCATCGTACCGGAGAGTCGAGGAAGCCTGACTAGTGCTCATTTATGGCTCACAGGACGGCGTGCGCAGAAGGTCGGAAGCAACATCATTCGGGTCGAGATGGGCGGACCACTCCTGTCCCAATGTGATGGTAAGCTGATGTTCCACGCCCGCAGAGGCTCCCCTGAAACGGGACCCGCCTGCTAATGCGGTCGTGGGAAAGCGGAGTCCACCCTTCTACTGGATGATCTGGGAACCATGCTCTCCCTCCAGGGGAAATCGGCTGGGCCTTAACGGGATAATCTGCCGGGGACCGGCTGAGTCTCCTAGGCAGGCTCCGCAACGAACACCGGTATTTTTCGGGAGGTGCGATTCCGGTAATCCTCGTAAGGAGGGAAAGCAGCCACCGCCAAGCCCCACAGCCTTGCTCGCTCCTCATCGTCCTGTACCTCACGGACCTGCATGCTCTGCACCTCGGTCAAGTCCCGGATCTCCACGTTGCCGTCGGCTCGAAGGTTATACACCCACTCCGGGTTCTTCGGCGCGCCTCCCCGGGACCCTACCAGCACGTAACGGCTCCCATCCTTTACCCGCATGAGGGGGGTCTTGCGTATCCCTCCCGTCCGGTTCCCACGGTTCGTTACGATGATCACAGGCAGCCCTGTGTCCCGCAGGGTCGTTCCCTCCGCGCCGCCGCTGCCTTCATAGAGCTCCACCTGCTCGCGCACCCAGTCTGTGGTTGAAGGTACGTATTCTGCCATGTTTCTTACCTCCTGATTGCCGGCTGATCACTGGCTGGCCGAGTCCCCATCATAACCCAGCCCCCCGCTTTTCTCCATTGATGAGCCTCCCCAGCCTTATGGGTCAGACAGTTTGTCCTGAAATGGCGGTCGCTGGAATTGGCGACAATCTTGCTTCGGCTGGTCGACACCAGACAATCAAGCTCGAAAGTGACAAAAAACGCGGGCACTGCACAAGGCGGGAGGGTTAGCCGCGGTGTTATGGTAAGGAAAATGACTGAAGATGCATGAAATGGCAGGAGCCATCCGCAAATTTGGGTGGCATTGAGCGATGATTGCTACCGTGGTGCTCCGTCCCCTGTTAATTTCGAATCAATAATCCTAATCGGGCGCTTGGTGCCTGGATGTCAGGGGCGGGGACGGAGGTAAGTCTGGGAAAGGGCCTGCGATTCATTCAGGCTCGGGGGCAGTGAGGGGAGGGGAGACCACCGGAAGGCAGTACGTTGCATGCCATTTCTCGTCGGCCGGGGAGTGATTTGTCAACTATTAGGTTGCTAGTTAAGATGAGGAAGGCCACAGCTCGCAGGGCGTTCATCGCAGCTACTGCGACATTGGGTTTGATTGGCTTCTTGGGCCTGTTTCCCGTATTTTCAGGACCTCTTTCCTTGGGGAACCTGGCCTACCTGCAATCGAACAGTCCACCCCAGTTCACCACCGGAGATATCACCCGGGAAGCCGAAGAGAACACCCCTTGGTTCGACGCCATCGGCAGTCCCGTTGAGGCCACCGACGCTGACAACGACACCTTGTCCTACTCGCTGGCAAACGCGGGTACGTCGCACTTCACCATCGACAGGTCGACAGGCCAGCCTAGGACCGGAGCTCCACTGAACTACGAGGCCAAGTCCAGCTACACGGTTGAGGTATCCGCCTCCGACCCTTCCGGGGCTTCTGCCAGCGCTAGCCTAACCATCAATGTAACCAACGTCGATGAGCCGGGAAGGGTTTCATTGTCATGGAAGCAGCCCCAGGTCGACACCGAGATTACAGCATCGCTGACCGATCCCGACGGAGGAGTATCAGGCGAGACTTGGCAGTGGGCCAAAGCCAATAACTCCAACGGCAACTACTCCGACATCAGCGGGGCCACCTCGGCGAGCTACACCCCGAGCACGGGAGACATAGGCGATCACCTGAAGGCTACGGTGTCCTACACCGACACCGAGGGCCAAGGGAAGACGGCAGACGCGGTGTCCTCAAGAAACGTTCGGGCGGTGCCGTCCTCCAACAACGCTCCAAGTTTCCCCGCCGCGGACGACATCTCCAACGGGTATGACTGCCCCGGGACCGATCCTGAAAGGGGAGCTTGCATGTATGTAAGACGCAGCTCTCCTGTCGGCGCTGAACTCTATAACCCGGTGAGAGCCCAGGACCAGGACGGGGACGACCTTCGTTACTCGTTGGAGGGAGACGATATTGCGTCATTTGGCATCGACCCCAAGACCGCCAGACTATTCACGAAGCAGCTTGTCAGGGATGTGGGGAACGTAACCTACGCGGTTACGATGAGGGCCACAGACCCATCCGGAGCATCCGACACCATCGGTGTGACTGTCACCCCCTCCGGCAGCAGAGGGGTCCCAGTGGTGGAAGGTCCCCGTGAGATCGAATACCCCGAGAACGGCACATGGCGGGTGGCCTCTTACACGGCAGAAAGCGGCCATGGTCCTTCGGGTGGTTGGATAATCAGCGTCCAGCCCGGTGGGGGCGACGGCGACTATTTCGACATCGATGATGACGGGGTGCTCACCTTCAGGAACCCGCCAAACTACGAGGTCCCGGACGATGAACACGGAAGCAACACCTACTCGTTCTCGATAATGGCCTACGACAGCAATCCCCCAAATGGGAAGAGACCCGGCCAGACCTTCTTCCCGGTGAAAGTTACGGTCGTGGACCTCCAAGAAGAACCGGAGATTGCCGGGCTGGCAAGGATCGACCACGATGAGAACGAGCAAGGACCAGTAGGGACCTACCTGGTCACCGGCGTCGAAAACAGCCAGGTGACCTGGTCCGTGTCCGGGGACGACGGGGATGACCTCTCAATCAGCAGCGCGGGCGCACTCACGTTCAATGCGCCCCCCAATTATGAACGTCCGGCCGACGCCGACGGGAACAACGCATACCTGGTGACGGTGCAAGCTCTCGTGGAAAGCAAGACCCTAACACTTCCGGTGGCGATAATGGTAGCGGACGTGGAGGAGGCCCCGGCGTTCCCCTCCAGCGAGACCGGCGCCCGGAGTGTGCGGGAGAACACGGCAGCCGGTGTGAATATTGGCCGTCCGGTGGCCGCCGTCGATGACGACGGCGACTCACTGACCTACACCTTGTCCGGGACAGACGCAGGCTCCTTCGACATAGTGGAGCCCTCTGGCCAGCTGCAGACCAGGGACCCCCTTGACTACGATACCAAGTCCAGCTACACGGTGACGGTGTCGGTAACCGATGGCAATGATGCCAGAGGCAATCCGAACTCGGCGACCGACGACACCATCACCGTGACCATAAGCGTTACAAAGGCGGATGGACCACCCAATCCGCAACCGACTCAATCGGGAGGCAGGGTCTCTTCTGTTCCCCCGCCCGAGCCCAACCGGGCACCTGCATTTTCTGAGGGCAACAGCGCTCAACGCAACGTGCCGGAAGGAACTGCGCCGGGAACCAATATAGGGCTGCCTCTCCAGGCTTCGGATGCCAACAGGGATGCCCTGACATACACCCTGGAAGGGACCGATGCGGCGTCTTTTGCCATCGTGGGGACGTCGGGACAGCTGAAGACCAAGGACCCTCTGGACTACGAGACCAAGTCGAGCTACACGCTGACGGTTGAGGTTACCGACTCTTCGGGCGCTTCTGACATCATTACAGTAACGATTGATGTTACCGACCTGGAAGAGGCCCCGGCGTTTCCTGCCAGCGAGACCGGCGCCCGCAGTGTGCGAGAGAATACGGCAGCCGGAGTGAACATCGGCGCTCCGGTGGCTGCAGTCGATGATGACGGCGACTCACTGACCTACATCCTGAGCGGCGACGACGCCGGTTCCTTCGACATAGTGGAGTCTTCGGGTCAGCTTCAGACCAAATCCGCCCTGGACTACGACACCAGGAACAGCTACGCGGTGACGGTGTTGGTTACCGATGGCAATGATGCCAGCGGCAATCCTGACTCAACCATAGATGACACGATAAGCGTGACCATAAGCGTTACAAAGGTAGATAGGTCATCCAGCCAGGGATCCTCTAAACGCGAAGGCAGGCGCTATTCAGAGCCTACGCCTGTGCCCAACCGGGCCCCCCAGTTTTCGGAAGGCGATGAAACGGACCGCACCGTGGCGGAGGGTGTGGATGCGGGGACCAACATCGGGCAACCCCTGGGGGCAGTGGATGCGGACAGGGATGCCCTGACGTACACCTTGGAAGGGACCGATGCCTCGTCCTTTGACCTGGATGGATCATCGGGCCAGCTGAAGACCAAGGCCGACCTTGACCACGAGACCAAGGCCAGCTACACCGTGGTGGTGAAGGTCACTGACCCTTCCAATGCTTCCGATTCCATAACGGTGACCGTCACTGTTGCCGATGTGGAAGAGACGCCGGCCTTTCCATCCAACGAATCCGGTTCTCGGATGGTCCCGGAGAACACGGAGGCAGGTGAGAACATCGGCGACCCTGTAGCTGCCAACGATGATGACAACGACTCACTGACGTACATCCTGAGCGGCGACGACGCCGAATCCTTCGACATCGTGGAGTCTTCGGGCCAGCTAAAGACCAAGGCAGAGCTCGACTACGAGAGCAAGTCCACATACACGCTGACCGTGTTGGTACGCGATGGATATGACTCCGAAGGCAGTCCTAATACAGCTACGGACGATTCCATTACCGTGACGATAAGCGTAACCAACGTGGAGGAGGCCCCAGCGTTCCCAGCCAGCGAGACCGGCGCTCGAAGCGTGGCGGAGAACACGGCAGGGGGTGAGAACATCGCAGCACCCATAGCTGCTGCCGACGATGACGGCGACTCGTTGACCTACATCCTTGGCGGGGCCGACGCTGGGGTCTTTGACATCGTGGAGACCTCTGGCCAGCTCCAGACCAAGGACGCTCTGGACTATGAGACCAGGTCCGGTTACACGATGACCGTGTCGGTCCATGATGGTAAGGATGCCTCCGGGAATTCCGACACTTCTACGGACGACACCATAGAGGTTACGGTCACCGTAACCAACGTGGACGAGGAGGGGGCGGTAGGGCTGTTGCCGGTTCAGCCCCAGGTAGATTCCTGGCTAAGGGCCTCCATTACAGACCCCGACAGAGGAATCTACATCACGACCTGGCTGTGGGAGAGGTCCGCGGACCAAAGCAGCTGGGAGAGTATCGACGGGGCTAGCGGGGCCAGTTACAAGCCGGTAACCGGCGACCTCGGCCAGTACCTTCGAGTCTCGGTGTCTTACTCCGACAGCGAAGGGTCCGAGAAGGCTGCGCAGGCAGAATCGGGAAATGCGGTTAGAGCGGCGCCGGTAACCAACAGCGCACCGGCCTTCGACGCTGAGACAGCTACTCGGGATATAGCCGAGAACACGGTCCCAGGCGAGAATATCGGCGATCCAGTGGTCGCCCAGGACGATGACAACGACACTCTGACCTATACATTGGGAGGCGTCGACGCCTCATCCTTCGACATCGTGGCCTCATCGGGGCAGCTCCAGACCAAGGCCTCCCTAGACTACGAGACCGATTCCACCTACATCGTGACGGTAACGGCCACCGATCCTTCCAACGTTTCCGATAGCATCACCGTGACCATAACCGTAACCAACGTTGAAGAGGCTCCTGTGGAACCGGTGACTGCTGTGCCGGAAACCGAGGAAACGGATGAGGTCGGGACCGGCGACGATTCGGTAACCTCGTTTATCGTCTCGTTCCCATGGGGAGAAGCCATTGCCCCGCCCGCCCCCGGCAATACAGGGGAGTCTGGCTCCAACGGAGGCCAGACGACCCCAATACAAGCGGCAAATGCCAAAGAGTTCCCGGCGATCTGGGTGGCGGTGATCATGATGGCAGTGGGAGCCTCAATGATAGCGTTTGGGATGTACCTTATCGCGGGCAGGCCCCAGCCTCACCGCTGGCCGTGGCGACGAAGTATCTTGGGGGTGGTTGCTTCCCTGATGGGAATGGCCACCTACTACCTGACAAAGCTGTACAGGACCCGAAGGCAATCTGAGGAAGAACGCCGGGCTGCATTGTCCCCTGCCCTCGCGGCAGGCGCCAGTTTGTTGAGGTAGGCATCCAGCCCGCATCTGTTCAATTCGGTACATCAATCTCTACATTGAGATAGGTCCCATGAGGCGCCGGGGCGCATTCTAAATGGTAATGTCTTCTTCAGCATCGCCTTCGCCGCTTGTTGGGCCGCATTGGCAGGTGGTACAAGTATGTGAGCCTGGGCGGCCGGAGCATGTTTTCCGGGCCTCCGACCCCCGCACCCCAAGGGAAAAGCGCGCAACCATCCTCGAATGCGTTTCATAATTGACAAGTGGAGACGGATCGGCACTCGGCTGTACCTAGCCTTGGGGTTCGCAGTTGCCCTGACGCTCGTGTCTGCCGCAGTAGGAGTTTACTACTTCGAACAGAGCGGCAACCTTAACTACAAAGTTCGCTCCGAGTCGGTTCCGGCCCTGGAGGACTCTTGGGCTGCCGCCCGTGAAGCGGAGCGTTTGCGCAGCATCGGGCAAAACATTCAAGCCGGGGAAGGAGAATTCCAGGGCTCCAGCGCAGAGGGCATCGACAGGTCTCTGGAGAGGCTCGAGACTGCCCTAAGTGGTGCAAGCAACGTTCCGGAGTTGACCGATCAAGCCCAAGCTGTCAGCGACGCAGCATACGACCTAGCGGAGGACATGGACGGTCTGGCTCCCACCTGGACCGAACTGAGGGATGCAGACGAAACTGCCTCCGGCTTTAGGTCAACGCTGGAGGGTCTTGATGTAGCTGACGACCACTCAGCAGAGGCGATGTTGGTGCTGGGCAGGGCCTTGCAGGCTGGCGATGAAGCTGAGCTGGACAGGCTGTGGATCGAGTTTTAATCCCTCTTCGATAGGGGTATAGATCCAGCCCTTGCGGCTATTGGGGGCGGGGAGGGCATCTTCTTCATCCGACGTCAGCAGATTGCCTTGGAAGAGGACCTGAGCATCCTTTCAGCATCTTTTGATGCATCAAACACGGATCTGGAAAACTCGGTAACAGGCCTGACATCGGCCGCCAGCGCCTACTCTTCGGAGTCCCTGGAAATGGCGGTCGGCAGCTTCGACGAAGGGCGTACCCTGCTCACGGCGATCAGTGTGATCAGCGTGATTGCGGCTACCCTTGCCGCGTGGTTGTGGGTGGGAAACAGGATAGTGAGGCGCCTTTCGCGAATGTCGGAGCGCATGCGGGGAATGGCCGGAGGAGACCTGGAGACCCCGGTGCCGGAAGTAGGACGGGACGAGATCGGCGAGCTGGCTGGCGCCCTTGAGGTATTCCGCCAGCAAGCCTTGGAAGTCCAACGACTGAACCTGGTGGAGCAGCTGTACACAGAGCTGCGGGAAGCCAACGCCGAGCTGGAGCGGACACAGGCCCGCCTGGTTGCTCAACAGAAGCTGGCCGCCCTTGGCGAGCTCGTATCCGGCGTGGCCCACGAGATCCGCAACCCGCTGAACTTCGTCAACAACTTCTCCGAAGGAGCCCTGGAGCTGTACAGCGAGCTGTCGGAGATGCTGACTTCCTACCGGGACAAGATGTCCGAGGCCGATTCGGCCCTCCTGGACGACATCAGCCAGGAGCTGAGCACAAACCTGAACCGCGTTCTCTCCAACGGCGGACGGGCCCTGGCCATAGTGGAGAGGATGCGAGGCCTGGGAGTCACGGGCGGCGACCCAACCATGGAGGACCTGAACGGTGTAGTGGAGGCGGCCGTGCAGGTTGGCTGCAACACCTTCAGCGCCGAATGGCAGGACTTCTCCGTGCAGCCCGAATTCGACCTGGACCCCGAAATCGGCCAGGTCTCGCTGGTAGAGCGGGACTTCTCCGAGGCGATGCTGAACATGGTGTCCAACGCATCCTTCGCTATGCGGCTGAAGCGGGAGACCGCGGAGCCCGGTTATACGCCCAGACTGGTCATCTCCAGTCGCGCCGTTGACCGGAGCGTGGAGGTGCGGGTGCGGGACAACGGCACGGGCATCTCCGAAGAGGTCATTGGCCAGATCTTCAACCCCTTCTTCTCGACCCGGGACGGGGCTGCGGGCGCGGGGCTGGGACTGCCCATCGCCGCCGACGTGGCCCGGCGCCAGGGAGGGGATTTGTCGGTGGACTCGGTGTACGGGGAGTACACGGAGTTCACCATATCCATCCCCCTGGTAACCGCCCCGGAAACCCCTTCCCTTCCCTTCGGATAATCCCGGGCGGGACCCGGGGCCGGTCCCTCGCCTTTTTCTTCGGATCGGGACCTAGCGCTGCCTCAGTATCAGGTGGGCAAAGACCCCAGCGGCCAGGACACTCACAGCCCCCTGGATGATGATTAGCGTGGTGCGTCGCCGAGGGCTGGATGCGATGCCTCCAATCGCATTTCTGATCCGTGGTATTGCGTCGCCTATCACCGGGACGGGAGGCTCGTCCAGTTCTGGGCCAGGAACCTGTAAATCTGACCCGGCTACTGATAATGAAGCTTCTTCCAGAGCGGGAGTTGGAGTTGGCTGAGGTGTAAGGGTTGGCGTGGGTTCAGGTATTGCGGTAGGCACGGGCACCAGGGTGGGTGTTGGCGGCAGGGTAGGTGTTGGTGTCGGCCTAGGTGTCGGTGTGGGAGTTGGCGTGGGCGCAGGTGTCGGTGTGGGCGCAGGCGTCGGAGTAGGAGTGGGCGTCGGAGTCGGAGATGGTGTGGGAGTAGGTGTCGGCGTGGGTGTCGGCTGAGGGGTTGGCGTAGGAGTCGGAGTTGGTGTCGGCGTGGGAGTCGGTGTGGGAGTGGGAGCTGGAGTAGATGTTGGCCTGGGGGTGGGTGTAGGGCGTCGGGTGGGAGTTGGTGTGGGCGATGGCCCAGGCGTGGGCGTGGGGGTAAGCGTGGGGGTTGGGGTAAGCGTGGGGGTTGGGGTCGGCGTAGGCGTGGGAGTGGGCGTCGGGGTGGGCGTCGGCGTTGGAGAGCCGGTGTCGTCCTGGTCCAGCACGCTGACCGAAGCTTCCGATCTCGAACCCACCGTGTACTCCGGGAACAGGGGATTGATGTCAATGCGTATGGACCGGCCCCCGGCCACTTCCCCGCCATCGTCCAGCACACTTACTCTGTAGGACAGCACATCACTACTATTTCCTGGGTGAAAAGCGAAGGCGATTAGTGAGTCCACAAAGGAACCCTTGGCAGAATCCCACACCCTGACCCCACCTATCAGCCTTGGGGTCCCCGGCGCGAGGGGTGCATCGATTCCCAGGGTGATCCTGATGGACTGGCCTTCCTCCACCGGGGACGGCTGGACATCCACCAAGCTGATTACCGGCAGTTCTTGTCCGGCCAGCCTGTGGTCTGGCTGGACTGCGAAGGCTGCCATCAGGACCTAAAAAACCAGAGCCAATCTATTGGTCTTAAGGCTGTTCTTGAAATTCAACAACGTTTGGCGTCGACCTTTAGAGTGTCCGTGCTTTCGACGTGATTTTTGATAGGGGATAAGGCCTATTTCGGCAACTATTATGCCATTGGCTTGAGGAGGTGGCACAGCCAGTGGCTGGGCTGATACGGACCAGCCCAGTCCTGCCCAAGTGCCAAATCAAGAGTCTCAGGGGATCCCGGGACCGGGTTCCCAGGATAGCCCGTGGTCAAGAAACTTCAGGAACGGTCGAGGAGCTCCTGCAGGCCGATGTCTGCTTGACGACGCAGCCTGTCGATATTCAAGCGCTCTTGGTCGACGGCCTTGAAGGCATCCACGATGAAGGGACGCCAGGAGTTGCGCAGGGCGCGAATGGCTCCCTCTTCCCTTGCGATTCCTTCGACCAGCAGGGTGTACATGGGCAGCAGGTAGCTGGACTGGGGCAGGTCCCGCGCCTGCCCTCCAAGCTCTCTTAAGCGCAGGTTGAACCGGTCAAGGGATTGGAGCACCTCGATCCGGTCGCACCCCCCGTCGGTCCCCCGCCATTCGTTGTAACGCTGGTGAAAGGCGTCCCACTCGTTCAGAAGTTTCCTGTAATGGCTGTCGAAGTTTTCCAGTTCGGCCAGCAAAGCTTCCGGATCACTGGATTTCAGCGATCCAATTGTTTCGTTGACCTGCCTCAAGAGGGATTCCACCTCCGGGATGATGGCGTTCATGGCATCGAGATACTGGCCCGGATTCCCGCTTGGTATTGTCTGTTCAGCCTCCGGGCCTTCCAAGGTTGCCATGGGAGGGGCCGAGGCTCCCGCAGACAACCCTTGCCACACGGCAATCAGGGTACCTAGCTCGGCGTCGGCTGCCTCTTGAAGCATTGCGACCAGGCGTCCAGTGGCATCCGATGACGGCAGCCGGTTTATTGAATCGACTATCAACCTGAACTGGGAGACCATCTCCTGGAGCTGCGCAAACACCTCGGCTGGATCCGTGGTTACAGCAGTCCGTTGCAATTCGGCGTAAGCGTCGTGGAAGCTGTCCCAGCGGCTCTTGAGGGCTTCGAAGTCGACGGAGAATTTCTCCAGGGCCATTTTTTCCTCCGGGCTGCTTTCGGACTCGTATCTGTCCCGCAATTCCGCCGCCCTGTCTTCCACGTTTCTTTGGGCACGGGCGGACTCGGAGCGTTGCTGTTCCACATGTTCGAACAGGGAAAGGTTACCGGGCTGCCACCGGTCCCGCAGCTGGCGATACGCCCTCTCCTCATCTTCCGCGGCCTCGATCAGCATATCGGCAAGCTCCCGGGTCGCAGTGGACCTGGGAAGGTCCATGGACTCTTCGGTCACCATGGTGAAGCTTGATGCAAAGTCCTGGAGGGCTGAATGGACCGAGCTGCTCTGACAAGAGGTCAGCCCGGTTCGCCATTCGTCAAAGTCCTGGCGGAACTGGTCCCATTCTTCATCGATGGTCTGCTGCTGGTGGACGAATTCATCGACGACATTCCGGGCATCGGCCGACAAGGGGTTGGCTTCTTGGTCCGACGGCGGACTCGTCGGCGTTGCTGCGGGTTGCGTATCGGTATCTCCGTTGCAAGCCGCCAGCGAAGCCAGCAAAAGCAATCCCAAGAGAGTCAATATGAGGAAGGCTGAACGTATCTTCATCAATTACCCGCCTACTCCCACGAAATCAGTCACAAGGCTGCCCCTGAAATCGCCGTCGAGCAAATTGCCGACCGCGCCGGCGAGGGTCTCCGGAGTGTCCGCCAGGACTATCAAAACGTGCCGGTCTTGGTTACGGTCTAGGACGATCACGGATGTCCCCTCCAATTCCAAGGCAGGAGTTAACGGAGTGGTCAAGGTATCGTCGATGCCCACTCCTGCCGACTCGAGATACCGGCTCACGGAAAGGGCGTCTTCATAGAGTCCAAGAAACATTGTATCCCGGCTCAGGTCTTCCGCCTCTCGGAGCTGGGAAGAGATCCGGTAGGTGGACAGGCCATTCTTCATGACGCTCCCGATATTCCAGAGAGCAGGCTGCCCCAGCAGGATGTCTATGCTGTCATCCCCACCCGCCTCGTAGAAGTGGGGAAAGTCGGCCAGATCGTACCCTCGTTCGCTAGTCGTTAGGTAGTCGGCAATGTTGGAAATGAGCCTGTCGTTGTCCAGCAGGGAGTTTTGAGGGGGAACCAAGAAGGTGAAATCGGCAATAGCTAGAACGTTGCGGTTGCTGCCCTCAGCGATGGGATAGAGTCTCTCTGAGGTCTCCAGAACGGAGGATATGGTGCCGGGGCTTGCAAAGGCCAGCCCGGGCCCCGAAGAGCGGACCGAACCGGTCGTATGGAGCGTTATGGCATCCAGGCCGATAGTGAGCTCGTCCGGCTGGAACTCCCTGACGATGATGTTCCGAAAGTTCAGGTCGTACTCCGCCAGGTTGTAGAGATAGTCCGGCCGGAATTCCAGTCCAAATCTGGCGGCCAGGGAGTTTATCTGGTGACTCCGACCCGGGTCGGACACCAGCAGGAGTTTTCCGCCCTTTTGCACGAACCGTTCCACCAGGGCCGCTTCGGCTTCGGTGTACGCCACCTGGGGAAGGACAACCAGGAGGCTGTCTGCACGCCGGAGCTTCTCCTCCAGGAGCCTCAGCCGGCCGCTCTCTGGCAGCGGGTCGAGGTCGCCGAGAGTCTCCACATCATATCCCCGGTTAGCCACCCGGGCGCTGAGGGCAATAGTCTCGTTGTTCGTGAAAGCGTTGGCGTGAAGGAAGTCCACCAGGAGGAGGCCACCCTCGATTTGAGGCAGAGGCGAGTCCGAAAATGTCTCTGCAGGAAGACGGGAAGAAGTTATCTCTTCGATTGGGATATCAACTTGTACTGGGGGGTCGTAAGTCCCGCGATAGAAAACGAGGAAGGCCACCCCGAAGGCGACAGCGGCGGATATTGGCAGCAGGGCCAGCAGTCCCAGTTTACGGAGCATTGCCCACGTACAGGTAATAGATGTTGGGGCGTCCTATACCCAAGGAGAAATCGGGCAGAGGGTCTTCCTGCTCGATGCCCAATCTCCCGTAAAGCATGAGCCTGCGCAGGGAATTGAGAGCCGACACGTCTCCTCCCGCGCCCACTCCATACGCTTCCAGGCCAGGTTCTCCCTTGTTGTAGTCCGTTGCCAGCAGGCCGAGGGCATCGACCGGGGTGGGTTCTCCTTTGCTCTCCAGGGCGTCAAGGAGCTGCCTCAGCTCACGGGCGAACTCCAACTGTACCTCCAGGTTGACATCGACGAGGCTGTAGTTGGATATTCCCGCCAGCTCGGCCGCCTTCTGGAGAGCGTCGGTGTCGGAACCGATCTCGTCGGCCAAACCCAACCTGACGGCATCCACCCCTGAGTAGAGGCGCCCATCGGCCAGTTCATCCCTGGAAATGCGCAGCCTCTCTCCCCTTTCTCTGACCACCAGTTCCGCAAAGGCCAACTTCAGCTGGTCCACCGTTCCGATCCAGTCCCTTCTTGAATAACCACTGAGCTTGTAAGGTCCGCTGAACAGCACCTCTTCTTCAGGCAAATTGGGGATCAACGGGTCGGCAGCGGCGACCACCCCTACGTTCCCCACCAGGGACGATCCCTTGATATAGGAATAGCTGGTGCCCATCGCCATCATGTACCCGCCACTGGCTACCAGCCCGTTCATAACCATTACCACGGGCTTATCTTCACGGAGCTTGCGGGTCTCGATGTACAGATGCTCGCTGGCCGAGGCGCTTCCCCCGGGAGTGGTGAGCTTGATGACGACGGCCTTGATGGAGTCGTCCCTGTGGGCGTAGTTAATGTACTCACCGATTACGAAGGCCGAGTTTTCTTCAAAGACGGTGAAGGGTATCTCAATTACACCAATCTGGGGCTTTCCGGGGAAGAGGTAGAGGAATATCAGCGCGCCAGCCGCGATGCCCAGCCCTGCTAGCAGGGCTGGACAGACGTACCTCCCGGTAAGCACTTTCCACAAGGCGTATAACAAAAACATAAACTATTTACACAGACTGTCTTTAGGAGCGCCAAAGGTTGGCTGCCTGCCCGCCACTTGGGAGTGGCTAGAGCCTCCCTTGTTGCCGTCCCCCTCTCAGACACGATTCCCCCTTCCCACAGATGGGATTCAGCTTGCGGACTGGAATTGGGATGGGGGAACAGGGTAATTGTCGCTGTTCTGTACAGATGACTGCAATATCAGGAGCGTTGTCATTCACTGCGTTTATGCTGATGGCGTCCGCCAGCGAAGCCCCGTATCCGGCGGAGGCTGCGGGGCGGGAGGGATTGGCGCAGGGTTTCCATAGGTGGGAAACATTGCCACTTTGCCCAGCCGGGGATTAGGGCAAGGACGCCCAACCGGGCTCCTCATTCTGTTCGGCGCCGGTGTTGACGGCGGGGGTGCGCTGATCGATGCGGCTTCATCCTGATGGCCACGCCGACAGTGGGCCTAGGTTTCGACTTGGTACAGACCAATTTGCTGAAGGTGGGGTACACGTGGTTCTCCAGTATTCTGAGAGAAGAGCTCGGTTTACTGCTCGTACAAAGGCAACCTTCAGATGCGTCTGATCGCAACCTCAATATTCGTCTAATTGCAACCTTTGAGGTCGTCCAATCGCAAGGTTAGCAAACAATGCAGCACATGCTCCCTGCCCTGAGCTAACCCTCACAGCCTGCCCAAAGCAGCCTGTGTGAGGTCGGCCTCGGGGAGGGGGTATCGATTTAGACTGCCAGTCTGTCCCTGCCCAGGACGAAGGAGTCCAGTCCAACGGGCCTGCCCTCCAAGAGGCGCCGTATTGGCACGGCGAACATCCCGCCTCCGAATCCTGCGCCGACCTCGCCGTCATACACGACGACCCCGGACGCAAATCGCTCCCCCGCCACATTCTTTAGCTTCCGCAGCCCGCGAAAGTCGGACTGGGTAACGGTGGCAGCCGCCTTCACCTCCACCCCGGCCACCTCTCCGGCTCCCCGCTCAATGACGATGTCAACCTCTACCTGGTCCTTGTCGCGGTAGTGGAAGAACTCCAGGGGCGTCCCTTGGCAGACGGCTTAGCGTTTCAGCTCCTGGTACACGAAAGTTTCCAAAAACTGGCCGAGGAGTCCGCAGTCCCGAGCCAAAACTCCCGGGTTATATCCCAGCAAAGCGCATCCGATGCCGGTGTCCCCGATATGGAGCTTGGGGGTCCTGACTATGCGGTTCAACCAGGTCGTTTCCCATGGTGGCAGCCTGTCGATGAGGAACAGCCGTTCCAGCAGAGCAACATAGTCGCCGATGGTGGGGCGGCTAAGCTGGAAGGGCGTCGCCAAATCGGAAAGGTTGTACAAATGGGCAGTTTGCGAGGAGGCGGCCCTGAGCAGTCGCGGCAGGGCGTCCAGGGCGCTGACCCTGGCCATGTCCCGCACATCCCGCTGGAGCTGCGCGTCGACAAAGTTCCGGTACCAGTTTGCCCGGCGGCGGTGGGTAGAGCGAGCCAGGGCCGCCGGATAGCCGCCGTTCGCAGTGCGCTCTGCCAGATCATCACCCAGCCGATCGTCTCCTGACGTCTCGAATTCCCCAGAAAACAGGTCGTCCAGGAAATTGGGAACCCCTCCGTACACCCCTCCTTGGGAGAGGGGGTGCAGCCTCAGGATCTCCATCCTGCCAGCCAGGGAATCGGAAAGAGCAGGCACCAACAGCACCTGGGATGATCCGGTCAGCAGAAAGCGCTCCCATACGCCTCAACGCATTAGTCTGGAACTCAAGGGCGAACCACGCCGAAGCCGCGGCCGTCGTGGAGGGTGATGATGGCGTCGAAGCGGCCCCTGCGTGGAACTCCACGCGGGATCGGAGCCCGTCGATGCCTGGGGCAAGTGAAGTGGCAAGACGGTAGGCGGCGGGCACTGCGTCCATCCTGCGGATGAGCAGCGTAAGCCACTCCCTGGACACCGGGTAGGCCCGCACGAAGTCCGAGGGCGTCGCGAAGCCGAGGAACCCGGCGGCCTCTCTGATGCCGTTGGCCGTCAGGAAGTATCTCTGGCTAGAAGGCAGGTGGGCGATGCCGTGGCTGACCCGCCCGGCGTTGCCGTCAGTCAGCAGGTCGGACAGCGCTCGGTGGACGGTCGCGTGAGGCTCGCCGAGGACGCGTACCAACTCCGCCGAGTCGACGAACGGCGTCCGGCTGAGGGAGTCAAATAGCTGTTGGTCGGACAGGGCCATGTGTCGAGCGTAGCAAAGGAGGGGCACGCTGTGCATCCGTCACATGGCAGTGCCGGTGTGTGGCAAGGCAGCGGACGCCGTTCTCCTAGGCCAAGAGCGGTCAAACCGCCGTCGATCGGGAGACCGACGAAAGGAGATGCTGATACCCCGTTGCTCGGCAGCGCCATGCGCCATAGTCAACACGCGCGGGGTATACCCTCTGGACGATATGCCGTCCGTCCCCGGCTGAGGGCGCGTGGCTTCAGCAGAAGGGCAGGTCGCCAATGTCAGAGGGGGCAACCAACTGGTCTTCCAGGCTGCTTGGCACGCACCCGGTAAAGTCGTTGCCTTGGAGGGTCAGCCTTGACAGGAAGCCGTTGTTGTCGTAGGAGAGGTTACCCAGCTCCGCTGGTATCTCCCCGCTCAACCCGTTGTCGTGGAGGTGCATCTCTGTCAGGTTGGAGAGGCTGGCCAGCTCCGCCGGTATCTCCCCGCTCAACTCGTTGTCTTCGAGGTACAGCCGTCTCAGATAGGCGAGGTTGCCCAACTCCGCCGGTATCTCCCCGCTCAAGATGTTCTTGATAAGGCTCAGCCCTATAACGCGCCCGTCGTCGTTGGTGGTGACGCCGCCCCATTCGCCGAGGGGAGCGTCGCTCAGCCAGTTGTAGTCGTTAGGCCACCAGTTCTCACCGTTCGTTGCGTTGTAGAGGGCAACCAAGGCTTCCCGATCCGTTTCGGCGGAGCCGGAGGCCGCGGGCGGCGCTGTCGTAGCCGTAGGTACAGGCGTATCGGTGGCAGTGGGCGCGTCCACTGACCCTGGCGTGGTAGGCGTCTGTGCGGGGGAGGCCGGTGTCTCCGTTGGGGTGGACGCGGTCCCGCCGGGGCCTGTCACGCCGGACGGCTCATCAGAGCCGCAGGCCGCTAGCGCTGCCGTAAGGGCCAGCGCAAGGACAACGCTCAACAGGGTCACATATCTTGTCGTGCGTGTACGGGCCATTTTCTTTACCTCCCGGTCTTACTGGTGCCATAGCCAACAACATGCTGGGAGCGCCTTCCGGGCGACATGGACAATATGCTGTCCGTCCCCGGCTGAGGGCGCGGGGCTTCAGCAGAAGGGCAAGTCTCCAAGGGCAAACGCGCGAAAGACCAACTACGGGTCTTCCAAGCTGCTTGGCACGCACCCGCTCAAGTCGTTGCCGTTGAGGTCCAGCGCTACCAGATTGGAGAGGCTGTCCAGCTCCGCCGGTATCTCCCCTGGGCAAACCACGTGCAATCCCCGCAGAGTCGAGAGAAGTGGCACACCTGGGACTCAACAGTTGGCCCGTTGTCTGATATATAGGTGGCGCCCCCCACCCGTTAGACACGGGAAATCATTGCCATGGATCTCAATTTCGACTTCCCGCTCAAGCATGTTCCACACCTCGGAAGGTATCTCCCCGCTTAGCTGGTTTTCGTGTAGACCCAGATATATCAGGTTATCGAGGTTACCCAACTCGGAAGGAATCTCCCCGCTTAGCTGGTTTTCGTGTAGAGTAAGATTTTCCAGGGTCCAATAATCACCCAACTCCGGGGGTATCTCTCCGGTCAACTGGTTCCCACTGAGGTCTATGCGTTCCACTCTGTGGTAGTCGCCCCAGTTAATAGCGAGATCTGGCGGTATTGTCCCGCTCAGCTGGTTCCCACTGAGGTTTAGCGCGAGCATGTTGGAATTCGCCAACCCTGACGGTATCTCCCCGCTCAATTGGTTCCCAGCGAGGTTTAGAATGCTCACGGTCACTGTGAAATTCGCCAACCCTGTGACATTCGCCAACCCTGACGGTATCTCCCCGCTTAACTGGTTCCCAGCGAGGTTCAACTCGTACAGGTTGGACCTATTCGCCAGTTCCACCAATTCCGGCGGAATCTCACCGCTCACCTGGGTACCCGTAATCCGCAGGTGTTGTATTTTTGCCAAGTCGCCAAGTTCGGGGGGGATCTCCCCGGTCAACCCGTTCCCCTCGATTGACAAATCCCTCAGGTTGGGAAGGTTGCCCAGCTCCGGGGGAATCTCCCCCGTTAATCCGTCACCACCGAGGGACAGGTATTCCAGGTTTGGGAAGTTGCCAAATTCAGGTGGAATCTCCCCCCTTAAACCGCCGCTATAGTCGTCGAGGCCCAGTACTTTCAGGGCTCCGAGGTCAATCAGCTCCGGGGGAATCTCCCCGCTCAACTCCTGTCTAGACCCTGTCCCCCCCATCTGCAAATAAGTCACGCGACCGTTGACGATCTGGACTCCAGACCATTCGCCCAATGGAGCGTCGGTCAGCCAGTTTCCGCTGTCCTCCCAGTTTGGTCCGTCCATGGCATTGTAGAAGGTGGCCAGGATTTCCCTGTCCGTTGCAAGCGAGCCCGGTGCAGGCGCACGGACTCTGTCGGTCGCCTCCGTGGCAGGCGCCTCAGTGGCAGCATCTTCTCCAGGCACTGCATCCCCGCCACAGGCGGCCAGCAGGGCAACCAGAATCAGCGCAAGGGCACAAAGGCGTAGGGGAGTGCGCCTAGTCGTCCCATGAACCATGTTGGTCACCTCCGATTACTTAAAAAGGACAGGTTACTATCGGTCCTAGTACTATAAGTGATCACGGCACATCCTCAAAGTCCTGCTGAGGGTATTCTCCGGGTGTGTCCAGAATCAACGTGTACGTGGAACCACGAGTGACTGACGGCAGAGCCACTGTTGCTCCGCCTGTGAGTGGCTCCTCGGAAAGCGAGACGAGGAGACTCTCCAGAGTAGACTGCTACGCCCCTCTCAGCAGACTCGACACCGTGCCACTGCCGTGGTTGCGCCTCAACGTGATGGTTCGGCGCTTTGACCCATTCCGTCCGTACTTAGTTGGCCCTCGCCCAGATAGCAAGCCCCAGCGTCTGCTACAACACCAAGGTGAACCGGGTCGTGAAAGTTCTTGATTTTGTCAAGTCTGGTGGGGCCATAGGGGCGCTCACGAATGTGCGCCCCTATAGGGTCCTACCCGGTCCGGTGTACGAAGCGCCACTTATAGTTCCTCACTGCCCTCTATATCAGCCAACGCATTCGTTGCCAACTAGGTTGTTGCCAACGTTTTTGTTGGTATGCTATGCTTTGGTCAACACCAAGAGCCACTGGAACAGGAAGAGAGATGACAACACTACGGATGAGCAGCAACTGGGTCGATGGAGACCGGTTCTTCGACCGCGAGGCGGAACTGCGATTGCTGCGGGAGCGGGTGGAGAACGGTACGCACACGCTGTTGACCGCGCAGCGCCGGATGGGTAAGACGAGCCTGGTGCGGGAGCTGCTCCGCCAATTGGATGAAGATGGGAAGTTCGCCACGGTATTCGTGGACTGGGAGGGGGCGATGGACCCTGCGGACGCGGTTGCCGAATTGGCTACCCAGGCGCGGCCGCTTCAGGGCGTCCGAAGGCGGATGGCGTCGTGGTTGAGAAACAGTGTTCGGGAAGTCCGCCACAATGTTGAGGAATTGGGCGTCTCCGAGCTCCGCGTGAGGTTGCGAGCAGGTTTGGACGCCGGCAGTTGGCAACGGATTGGCGATCAGATATTTGAGGCCTTGGCAGCCAATGATCGACCGGTCGTGCTGGCCATCGACGAGTTGCCCATATTGGTCAACCGCCTGCTTAAGGGACACGAGTACAGCGTCACCCCTGAACGCCTGGCGGCGACGGACGCATTCATGGGCTGGTTGAGGAAATGCTGCCAGACCCACCAGGGCAAGATCTGTTTGATCATATCGGGCAGCGTTGGGCTGGAACCAGTTCTCAGCCAAGCCAGACTCAGCGCCCATGCGAATGTCTATACAGCCCTTGACCTGAGGCCCTGGTCCCACAACGTTGCAGTGGAATGCCTGGCTGCGTTGGCCCGGGGACACGGGACAAGTCTTCCCGATGAGATTCGCCTGGAAATGTGTCGCCGGCTACGTTGCTGCGTGCCGCATCATGTGCAGCTGTTTTTCCACCTCCTCCACGAGCACCTCATCAGAGACCAGCGTAACGAGGCCACCCTGGACGACGTGGAACGCGTGTACCGACGGGACCTTCTCAGCGTGAGGGGCCAGGCCGGCCTCGTCCACTACGAGGAGCGGCTGCGGATGGTGCTGGGGGACGAAGCGTATACCCAGGCATTGAGCCTTCTGTCCGAGGCCGTGGTGAACGGCGGACTGCTGACGTATCGGGTGATCGAACTTTATCGTGAAGACACGGGCCAGACGGGTGATGAGGATAGCGTGGCTACGGTGTTATACGTCCTTCAGCACGACGGGTATCTCGAAGAGAGCGAAGGCGGATACGCGTTCGTGTCCGGTCTGCTTGAGGACTGGTGGCGCGCCAGGCATGGCCAGAGTTTCACGTCAATAACCGATCGGTAGGTCGGGTGGGAGGCTCGGCATGGTCGCCGGCACAAAGAAGTACAATCCCGGTTTCCTCAGCGACGATGAGATCGTGGCGTCGTTCTACATCAGGAAGGCTGAGTTCGCGTCCATCTTGGAGTCCCTGCACGCCAGCGAGGGCAACGCCAATGTGCACTCCCTCGTCATCGGTCCCCGGGGCAGTGGGAAGACCCACCTGTTGTTACGGGTGGCCGCAGAGGTACGCCGCGATGACCGGCTGTCGACGTTTTACCCGATCGTGTTCGCCGAGGAGAGCTACGAGGTCGCGACGGTGGGGGAGTTCTGGCTCGAGTGCCTGAATCATCTCGCCGAGCAAGCCCCGGAAGTTGAGCGTGCCGGTCTACGGCTGTCCTACAGCGACCTGAGGACCACGGCAGATGACCGCGATCTGGCGGGACGCTGCTTGGGGACCATTCTCGACTTTGCGGACCGCCATGAGAAGAGGCTGCTAGTGGTTGTGGAGAACCTGAACATGCTCTTCGCCGACATTGCGGACCCCGACGCAGGATGGCGCTTGCGCCACACGCTACAGACGGAACCCCGGATAGTCCTGCTTGGGAGCGCCACCAGCCGTTTTGACGAGATTGACCATCCCGACCACGCGCTCTATGACCTATTTCGCGTTATCACGCTGCGCTCTCTGGGAACGGAAGACTGCGGGGTAATGTGGCAAGCTATAACTGGTAACGCCATCCAGTCTCAAGGGTACGGAGAGATCAGGCCGTTGGAGATACTCACCGGGGGAAGCCCTAGGTTGCTCGCCATCATCGCTGGCCTCGGTGCGAATATGTCCTTTGAGCAGTTAATGGACAGCCTGCTGGAACTCATAGACGACCACACTGAGTATTTTAAGGGTCATCTCGAGGTGCTCCCCGCCCAGGAACGACGCGTTTACTTGGCACTGGCACGACTCTGGAAACCGGCTAGGGCGAGTGATGTCGCGGAGCAAGTGAGGCTCAATACAAACGTATGTAGCGCGTTGCTCAAGCGGCTGGTGGAGCGTGGCGCAGTGGCAATCGAGGGAGGAACACCACGGCGCCGACGATACTATCTCACGGAGCGCCTCTACAACGTTTACTACCTTCTGCGGAAGGGCGGCGGGGCGAGTCGGGTGGTTCAGGAACTGGTCGACTTCATGGTCAGCATGTATTCATCCACGGAACTGTGGGACGCATTCAAACGAGTTCTTTATCAGAATGCATCTTTCTCGGGTAATATGCCTCCTCAGGTCACTCAGTTTCTGGTCCGTTCGATGATGGATGAAGCCAATGCACTCGAACAGCAGGGGAAGGTCGATCAGGCCTTGGGCGTTTACGATGAGATCATTAGGCGATTGGACGCAGATGGCGGGACTGAGGCTACCCACTTAGTTGCAGAGCCACTCATGAAAAAAGTACCTCTGTTGGACAGATTAGGCAGAGGTGATGAAATAATAGACGTCTGCGACGAAATGGTGGATCGCTATTGGAATCATGAAGACCCCCAAATGCGCGTCTGTGCGTCCGTGATGTCAGTTATCAAGGCAATTATACAGACAGATCAGCAGGCACTGCAGGAAGCGGTTGAAACTACCGAGCGGGCCTTATCTCACACTGATGTAGTCCCTTCCACCGACAAGTCTCGCATTGAGGCCTTGGCAATGTTTGTCCAGGCAAGGGCGCTCAATGCGGCTAACAGACGACTCGAAGCTGTGGCCCTTGTTGATAAGGTCACCGCGAGGTTTGACCTTGCCCCACAACAAGAATTGGCCACTACAACCGCCGCCGCCTTGTCGTTCAAGGGGACAATGCCAGAGCAGGTGCTCACAGAATCTGAGGTTACAACTCTGCTGTCTTGCATATCTTTGCTGGACAGCGTAAACCAGGGAAGTATTGAGGCGCTGTCGCGTTTCAGCGCTGTCGCGGGAGTTGGCCAGGCACTGCAGCTGATCGAGGCATCGGGGACGACCGGACTGCTGTTTCCACTAGTTACCGCTCTGCAACAGGAGATGGGAGAGGAAACGCACGTTGCCAAAGAGGTAGACGAGGTTGCCTCAGATGTCCGCCGTCATCTGGTGGAGCTCCGGGCCGGTGTCCGATTTGAGCCGCCTACCGCGACTGCGCAGGTGAATGTGGCCAATTCAGCTTGATATCAGACTCACGATCTGATGATGCTCATTCAATGTGCCTGCCGAACGCTTGGCCAGCATGCATCTTGGACTCCAACATCCCTCTGGTAGGAGACAGCATGATAACACCAGAACTACTTAATCGTACTCTCCACATACAATATGGCAATGGGACTGGAACTGCGTTTCTCATTGACCGCGACGATAGACAGTACTTGGTTACGGCACGCCACGTGGTCGAGGGCATCACAACTGGAGAGAGCATCAATATCTCCCGCGATAGGCAATGGAAGCCAATCCACATCAAAGTGGTGGGGATAGGACTTGGTGCAACGGACGTTGGGGTCCTGGCAACACCGACGCAGTTGGCACCTGCCCATTCCATCGAAGCATCATCGGGCGGCCTAGTCTATGCGCAGGCCGTTTACTTCCTGGGATTCCCTTTTGGATGGGACGGCGGTGCTGAAGATATAAACGAAGACTACCCCCTCCCATTCATCAAGGCTGGCATAGTAAGTGCCATAAAGCACACGGACGCCACCCGGATATACATTGACGCATATGGCAACACAGGATTCAGCGGGGGCCCCGTCGCATTTGCACGGAATGGCACTCCACCGAACGATCTGCGGATTGCAGGTGTTGTTAGTGAGGCGCCTAGACCGCGACTAAGGCCGATCGTTGAGAAGTCTGGAAGGCCGTTGGTGGACGAAGATGGCGAACCAATCGCACACTTTCCAGAAAACCAGGGCTTCGTTGTCGCCTTCGGCGTCAACCACGTAACCGAACTGATCGACAAGAATCCCATTGGCTTTGAGTTGCCCTCTTCGCATGAAAGACGATGAGGAGTGCCAAAACGTGCCAGGAGCGAGAGCTGACCCCAATCACCGTTTCCTATCTGCTGGGAGACTTGACAATCGACTACGCCAGGCGTGCGGCAGAGTTTACCGGTATCGAGTACCGATGCTGGCTAAGCTATTGGTCAGCGCATGGCCTGCGTTGACCAACGTCCGGCCACTGCAACAAGTCTGACACATGGAGGTACCCAACATCGTCAAGAGGCTGAGTCGCAGGCTTTGGAGAACGACGCTAGCGACCCCGTCTACAGCTTCAACGAGTCAAGCGGCTATCGGATGCCGAAGGGGGCGACGACACACCCTCCAAAAAAGCGATAGCACTCCGCACGAATGGTGTCGTCCGACGAGGCGCTGGCTCCAAGTCCACCGCACACACCGTCGTGTCATAGTCATGCGATATCAGACTTCGGTGAGTCTGCTAGAACCAACCACATCTCGAAGATGGTTCTGCCTATCGTCAAGTTTGGTGGAGCTGGCGGGATTAGGAAACAGCTACGAAATCGTCTATTTCAACTAATAATTCCCACATTACTTACCACATCATACAACTTGCCTTTATAGTTCTAGTCTAGTCTGGTGGATCGTGGCGTGAGGCTCTCCGAGGATGCCCGCCAGCTCCTTCGAGTCGACAAGGGGCGTACGGCTGAGTGCATCAAGCAGCAACCGGTCTGACAGGGCCATTTTGAATCCTCACTCCCTGGCGCCTTGAATTTGTACACCTGATGGACTCTAGTAAGGTCGAGCGTAGTGCTGAGTTACACCCTGCTTGACTGGCGAATGGCATTGACTCGATTTAGCCTTGGGCCGTATCCTTGGACAGTATCCAAGGGCTATTCAGAATAGCTTGTTGAGAGGGAGATGACAATGGCTTCAACCGATCGCCTGCTGCCGACGGGCGAATGCTGGTGCGGGTGCGGCAGCGATACGGCCATTGGCTCGTTTTTCCTGCCGGGCCACGACAAGACCGCCGAGTCAGCGGTGATCTCCGTCGAGTACGGCGGAGTACCGGAGTTTCTGGACCGCCACGGCTATGGACCCGGCGGCAAGAATGCCAGGCAAGAAGTTTCTGAGTGGCGAGCCAAAGGAAAACGAGTGAGGTAAGGACAATGGCTACTACTCAGACAGCAAAGTCAAAAGACGATGCCATCAACACGGGCCACGAGGCCGAATACTGGCGCATGGCCGACGCCCTGCGGGGCAGCATGGACGCCGCCGAGTACAAGCACGTCGTCCTCGGCCTGGTCTTTCTCAAGTATATCTCCGACGCCTTCGAGGAGCGCCACGCCGAGGTGCTCGCCGAATTAGGCAAAGATGCCGCCGAGGACCGCGACGAGTACATCGCCGAGAACATCTTCTGGGTGCCGCCCGAGGCCCGATGGCAGTATCTCAAGAACCAGACTCGCCAGCCCAACATCGGGCGATTGATTGACGACGCCATGGTCGCCATCGAACGGGACAACCCGGCGCTCAAGGACGTGCTGCCCAAGGACTACGCCCGGCCCGCTCTGGACAAGACCCGTTTGGGGCAAGTCGTCGACATGGTGAGCAACATCAAGGTCGGCGGCGCCGAGGCCCGCGCCACTGACGTGCTGGGCAACGTCTACGAGTACTTCCTAGAGCAGTTCGCCCTGGCCGAAGGTAGGAAGGGCGGCGAGTTCTACACCCCACGCTCGGTGGTGCGCCTGCTGGTGGAGATGCTGGAGCCGTACCAAGGCCGCGTGTACGACCCCTGCTGCGGCTCCTCCGGCATGTTCGTCCAGTCGGTGGAGTTCATCCGCGCCCACGCCAGCGGCAACGGCAACGCCGGAAGAGCCAAGGGCGACATCTCCATCTACGGCCAGGAGTCCAACTACACGACATGGCGCATGGCCAGGATGAACCTTGCGATCCGGGGCATATTGGGGCAGATCGAACATGGAGACAGTTTCCGCAACGACCGCCACCCGGACCTGCGGGCCGACTTCATCCTAGCCAATCCGCCCTTCAACGTGTCCGATTGGGGTGGCGAGCAGCTCAGGGATGATAAGCGGTGGGAGCACGGCGTCCCGCCTGCCGGCAACGCCAACTTCGCCTGGGTGCAGCACTTCCTGTACCACCTTGCGCCACGGGGAATTGCAGGCTTCGTCCTTGCCAACGGCTCCATGTCATCGAACCAGTCCGGCGAGGGTGAGATACGCAAGAACATCATCGAAACCGGGCTGGTGGACTGTATCATCGCCCTGCCGGGCCAACTCTTCCGGTCCACCCAGATACCCGCCTGCTTATGGTTCCTGCGCCGGGGGCGGCTGGAAGCAGACCGCCAGGGTGAAACGCTCTTCATAGACGCCCGCAAGCTGGGGTACATGCTCGACCGCACCCGCCGCGACCTTTCGCAGGAAGACATAGCCCGTGTCGCCGACACTTACCACGCTTGGCGCGGGGGCAAGGACGTCAGCGACTATGTCGATGTCCCCGGCTTCTGCAAGAGCGCAACGCTGGAGGAGATTCGAAAGCACGGTCACGTCCTTACCCCCGGCCGCTACGTCGGCGCGGCTCCGCAGGAGGACGACGGCGAACCCTTCGAGGAGAAGATGGCCCGTCTGTCAGCCCAGTGGCGGGAGCAACTGGCCGAGGCCCAACGGCTGGACGCAGAGATCGAGGAGAACCTGACACGCTTGGGATTTGGGAGATAGAGGACGCCTGATGAAGCTGGATTTGACACCCCTGGAAGACGCCGTTGCCCAGTTGGAAGAGGCCCTGGACATCTACAACTCCGACTTGGCTTTGGACCACCCTCGGCTCAAGAGGCACCTGAGGGCCGCCGTAATCCAGGCGTTCGAGTTCACCTACGAGCTCTCCTTCGGAATGTTGAAGCGGTACCTGGAGCTTGCCTCCGCCAATCCGTCAGAGATCGACGAGCTCGTCTTCAACGACGTTATTCGCGAGGCATACAGACAAGCCCTTCTCAGGTCAGAGCTCCCTGAGTGGCTGGAGTTTCGCAGGAACCGCGGCACCACCAGTCACACCTACAACGAAGAGAAGGCGCAGGAGGTATTTGAGAGTGCCCCAGACTTCCTCCAAGAGGCCCGGTATCTCCTGAATCGACTCCATGAGAGGAACGAGTCCCTTGACTAGCCCAGTGGACATCAGGCCGGACCAGCTCGAAATTGTGCAGGACATCCTGCTCAAGCATCTGCCTGCGGGCGTCAAGGCCTGGGTCTTCGGGAGCCGCGCCAACTGGACCACCAAGGACTCCTCGGACTTGGACCTGGCCCTAGAGGGCGAAAGCAAGCTCAGCCACAAGGTGCTGGGTGCTTTGAAGGACGCTTTCGGGGACTCATCCCTCCCCTACACGGTTGACGTTGTGGATCTTCACCGCATCAACGACTCCTTCAGGCAGATCGTTGATTCGCAGAGAGTGCATCTTCCCGTGGAAGGGGTAACCACCAACAAAGTGCCTCTGGCCGGAAGTAACGGACAAAGGAGCGAGGTTAAGCTTGGCGATGTTGCCACGATTGTCATGGGGCAGTCACCACCTGGGAGTACCGTGTCCGATGAGCCTGGGGTCGCCCTTCTGAATGGACCAACAGAGTTCGGTCCGCATCATCCCGTACCAGTTCAGTTCACTAGCGACCCTCGAAAGTTTGCCCAGCCGGGCGATGTGCTGTTTTGTGTGCGAGGTTCGACGACTGGCCGCATGAACTGGGCTGATCAGGAATACGCCATTGGCCGCGGTGTGGCTGCCATTCGACACACGGAAGATCCGGCATTGCAACCTCTGTTGCGGGGAGCGATTGAAGTCGCGCTGCCTGAACTGCTCATTTCGGCCACTGGGTCAACCTTCCCTAACGTATCCGCAAGCCAGATTGCCGACATCCCTTACCCGGACTTGGACGTGGGCGAGCAGCGAGCCGTTGCCCATGTCCTCGGCACGCTGGACGACAAGATCGAGCTGAACCGCCGGATGAACGAGACGCTGGAGGCGATGGCGCGGGCGCTGTTCAAGTCGTGGTTCGTGGACTTCGACCCGGTGCGGGCCAAGATGGGAGGCCGCTGGCGCCCCGGCGAGTCGCTCCCCGGCCTCCCCGCAGACCTCTACGACCTCTTCCCCGACCACCTCGTGGACTCGGAGCTTGGGGAGATCCCGGAGGGGTGGGAGGTGAAGCCGCTGGGGGAAGTGGCGGAAGTGGTAGGAGGAACTACGCCAAGCACCAAAGTCAATGAATACTGGGAGGGAGGCAGACACTGCTGGGCCACGCCCAAAGATCTCTCGAGCCTTTCCTCACCTGTGCTCTTGGATACTGAACGCAAGATCACGGATGCAGGACTACAGCAGATAGGGTCGGGTCTTCTGCCTACAGGCACGTTACTTCTGTCTTCAAGAGCACCGATTGGTTACCTAGCAGTCAGTGAGGAGCCGGTAGCTATCAACCAAGGATTCATCGCTATGCCACCGCGGAAGGGAACCTCAAACTTGTTCATGCTGCGTTGGTGCAGAGCGTTCCACGATGAGATAGTCAGCCACGCCAATGGTTCAACGTTCTTGGAGATTAGCAAGAGTAACTTCCGGCGCATTCCCTTGGTAGTGCCTACAGGAGCAGCTATGGCAGAATTCGACAGACTCGCCAGGATGCTTCATAAGCGCGTCGTTTCGAATGACCGTGAATCCCGCGCCTTAGCTGCCCAGCGGGATGCCCAGCTGCCTAAGCTGGTATCGGGAAATGAGGTCTTGTCACCATGTTCCTAGAACGGATTGACATTGCGAACTTCAGAGGGATAAATCAGCTAACCCTCAAGCTTGACGAAACCACCGTTCTCATTGGCGAAAACAACACTGGCAAGTCGACGGTGTTGGAGGCTCTTCAAATATGTTTGAGTCGCAGCCTAACTCGGAAGGGAGGTGTATTCTCAGAGTACGACTACCATTTGAGTGATAAGGGTAGCCAGCCAGTTGAGAGCGATGCCATTGGTCTTACTTTGCGCTTCGCCGAACAGTCCGATGGAGAATGGCCAGATGAAGTATCCCAAGTTATCCCCGATGTCGTACAGGTGGGAGCCGATGGTCTTCAGAGGGTGATATTACGGGTAAGCAGCAGTTTTGACGACGCAACAGCCGATTTCGCAACAACGTGGGACTTTCTAGATCTCGCTGGAAATGCGTTAGTAGCCGCCAAAGCTCCGCGGAACATCATTTCATTGCAGCAATTTGCTCCCGTGTTCTATTTGGCAGCGTTAAGGGACTCTGCTCAAGAATTTAGGCCGCGTTCCCAATTCTGGGGACCATTTGTTCGTTCCTTGAAAATCGACCCTGCTCTAAGACAAGAGCTTGAAGATGAACTAGCGCAACTTAACGATAAGGTGCTTAGTGCAAATGAATCTTTTGCAATGGTCAAGGAACGACTTGGAAGGACTGGAGAGATGGTCCCCCTCGACAGTGATACCCCGGTGGGGATCGAGGCCATCCCTGGCAAAGTATTCGACATTTTGTCTCGTACTCAAGTAATGCTCACATCCATAACCGGTGCGCGCCTGCCCATTGGCCGACACGGCGAAGGCACCCAGAGCCTCGCAGTAATTTGTCTGTTCGACGCTTTTCTCAAAGGCAGACTAGCGGACAGCTATACAGAGTTCACAAGCCCCATCTTGGCTGTCGAGGAACCTGAAGCCCATCTTCATCCGTCAGCCATTCGAGCAGCCGGTATCCTCCTCAGGGATTTGCCAGGCCAAAAGATTATGGCTACACATTCCGGTGACTTGGTCTCTGGCTTCTCTCTTTCCTCGCTCCGGAGATTCCGTCGAAAGAACGGCGTGGTTTCAGTTCACCAGATTGAACAAGATGGGAGTCTCTCAGCGGACGACATACGAAAACTAGACTACCATGTACGTTCCACCCGAGGAAGTTTGCTGTTCGCACGATGCTGGCTGCTGGTTGAAGGTGAAACGGATTGGTATGTGCTATCTGAGAGTGCTGACATGTGCGGATACGATTTGGTCTCGGAAGGCATATCGTTAGTACCTTTTGCACAGGTAGGTGTAGAGACTTTCATTAAGACCGCCGACCAGCTAGGGATCGAATGGATTGTGGTCGCAGACGGTGATCAAGAAGGCTCGGGGTATTTGAGCCGTGCTAAAGACCATATTGGCGATAGAGAGGTCGATCTCCATACTCATCAACTAATGCATGGCAACATGGAGGTATTCCTCTGCATGGAAGGATACGGATACGTGTACAAACAGACCATTGCCGAGCAGAAGAAACATATGGTGAGTGCAGCTGAGGGCACGTTAGAGTACTGGCGTCAGGTCTCTGACGCGCAGCCGGGAGGGGCAAAGCCCTCTAGTGCCGCCGCAGTCGTTGAGGAAATGAGAACCAAGAGTGAAGGGGGTGTTCCAGTACAACTTCGTCATATCGTGGAATGTGCCATCAACCTGGCAAGAGGCCTAAGCAATGACTGACTTGTCATCCCTCAACGCGAATCAACTTGAAGCAGTCAACTGGGGAGAAGGCCCGCTACTAGTCTTAGCTGGTCCTGGGTCCGGGAAAACTCGTGTCCTTACTTATCGTATCACTCGTGTCATTGAAGAAACAGCAGGGCAACACTTCAGAATCTTAGGGCTCACCTTTACCAATAAAGCAGCCGCGGAGATGAGAAATCGCATTGACGCCTTAGTGCCAAATGCTGGGGAGCGCGTTCTCTTAACAACATTTCACTCATTCAGTGTCGGTCTCTTGAGACAGCATGGACATCACATTGGTTTGCGCCCCGACTTTACCATTCTGTCACAGACAGTTGATCGCGAAGCCATTCTCGACGAAGCCGTTCAGAAGACACGGGAAGAGCATAGTGAAGCTAGCTATAGAGGTGAGCAACTATTACCACTAATAACCAGCTTACTGGACGATTGCGTACCGGCTACAGAAGCTATGAGTGTCCTTCGTCAACGTGGTGTGAGCGGTGCCGATGCGATAGGTGTTGTGTATAGAAACTATCGAGAGTTAATGGTCGAGAACAACCAATTGGATTTCGGAGGCCTTATTGCCGAGACCATTAAGTTGCTTGAAGAGTTTCCTGCCGTGAAGAGGCAAGTCAAGCGGATATACTCATATATCTGTGTTGACGAATTTCAGGATACGAACTTAGCTCAATATCGCATCTTACACAACATCGTAGACCAGCCCCGAAATAACCTCTTTGTAGTCGCTGATGATGACCAGATCATCTATCAATGGAATGGTGCGAACCCTGAACGACTTCGCTCCCTTCAACGGGACTTTAACATGTCCACCTTGCAGCTACCGGAAAACTATCGATGTCCTCCGGAAGTCATTGAGGTCGCCAATAGGTTAATCGTGCATAATCTATCTCACGATCTCAATAAAGCTAATCTAATCGCCAACAAACCGAGTAGCAAACACAACGAAATTCGGGTGAAGGGTTTTCCTTCTTTTGATGAAGAGGCCAATTGGGTTGCCTCTGAAATTGCACAATTAGACGGCGCGTCTCGGTCCCGCTGTGTAGTCCTAGCTCGGACACGCAGACTGTTGCAGCGGATCATCGAAGCTTTGGATGGCTACGGCCTACGTGGTTACCTGGAGGTTAGAAAGAACGAATTCGTAAGTAGTCCTATGATTTGGTTGCACGCCATGCTTAGGTTAGCGAACGCCCGACAGGACCGAGAACAGCTTCGTAGAGTCTGCAAGTCATTCTTTGATCTTGAAGGAGTCAACCTGATTGTCAGCGACATAATGTCGGATTCGGCGGCAGAGGAAGGGGATTATCTGCGGGCGTGGCAACGAGCAGCCCTACGACGGAACGAATTGGAACCCAAAACAAGAGAGCTCTTGCAGCAAGCCGTAACAGCGCTTGCGGAGAGATTGGATTTTTGGTCATTCATACAGGCCAGTTTTGCATGGTTTGAGAGCTTGCCGGATATTCTTCCACCATACGATAGTGGGCTATCGGAATATGATGGCGAGAAAGACACATGGCAAAACCTCGTCAATGAAGTCGTCGCTGAACTCGGACTGGACCAGGTCACACTTAATGCCCTCTTACAGGGCCTAGATCTACGTGCCAAGACTCCAAATCCTCCGAGCGACGCAATAGTGTGCTACACGATCCATTTGTCAAAAGGGATGGAATTCGGTCATGTGTATTTGGTAGGTCTTGTCGAAGATCAACTCCCGAGTTGGGCGGCAACCAAAAGAGGCGATGAGAGTCAAGAGATGCAGGAAGAAAGGCGCAACTGCTTCGTGGCCATCACGCGTGTACAAGAGAACTTGACTCTGACTTACTCCGACGAAGTGTTCGGCTGGTCGAAGGAACCTTCCCGGTTCTTGAAAGAGATGGGGGTGATCGCCTAGATGACATGGCTATCCGACAGTCCAGCCGAATTGGTTAATTGCCTCATCATAGGAGCTCTGGATAAGGCTATTTGGCCTAGCAGGACACAGAGATGAATACCAAGAGCGTTTTCATCAGCTTTGACTACGACAACGATAAGGACCTGAGGGGCAATTTGGTCGCTCAAGCCGAGAGGTCAGATTCGCCTTTCAGCATAAAGGATGAGTCTGTGTACGGACGAATCGACGAAAAATGGCGAGATGAGGTGCGGTCTCGGATACGCAGGTGCGATCTCGTCATTGTTATCTGCGGCCACCGTACGCACAAGGCTAGCGGAGTAGCAGGCGAGGTTGCTATTACTCGGGAAGAGAAGAAGCCGTACTTCTTGTTGAAGGGCCGCAGGCAAGGGCAGTGTTCCCGGCCAAACACAGCGCCCAAGAAGAAGGTGATGCAACCTTGGACTTGGCCTACCCTAAAAGGACTGATCGCTCGTCCGAGGTAGGTATGGATGCCCAGAAGTGCGAATCATTGATTCCTAAGACCGAAGAGTGCTACGGCGAGTCGTTCAAGTCAGAACTGCTTGAGCAGTACAAGCTCTACGTTCAATCTGCTGAAAACGTCAGTTCACGGCGTGTCATTTCAAACCGGTACCTGCTGACCATCAACGCCGCGCTGGTTGCGCTCTACGGGCTACAGTCCGCAAATTTCGGACAGAGCTACTGGACGCTGCTTATTCCCGTAATAGGGATTCCCGTGTCCCTGCTCTGGTATCTGATCATCAAGTCACACGCAGACCTGAACACAATCAAGTTCAAGGTAATTCACGAGCTTGAGCGACATCTGCCGGCGGCCACGTACAAGCATGAGTGGCGGCTAGCTGAGGAGGGACAAGGCGCGACGTATCGTGCTGTGACGAAGATAGAACGGTGGATACCCATTCTCTTCGCTGGGCTTCATGGGGTTCTGACGGTCATGGTTATCCTAGCAATCGTTGGCGTCGTGGACTGGACGAAATGACCACCACCACTGAGGACGATGTTGAGCGGGCTGCTCTTGACTGGCTCTCCTCCCTTGGCTCGCAGGTAGTCCACGGTCCGGACGTTTCAGCGGGACGCGCCATCGCCAGGAGGGTGTCGGGGGTAGATGAGAGTGACAACCATATAACACTGCTGGCAACAAAGGGATGGAAATGGACTTAATTGGAAAGGCAACTCGGAATGAGTTTAGGGAGACTCTCGTTGGATTTGTCTTGCGCGACATCGAGATGTTTTTTGATGGAGCGGGTCTGGCTTGCAACGAAGAGTACAACCCACCCTCTTCAGGAGCAAGGCGCTCTCTAGTTGAGAAATACTATGCAAACATCAACTTCAGTTCGCCCAACGATATCAAAAAGCTATTGGTGGCATATGGGGAGATTGTCCTAGGCTTGAATCGATCTGGGGTCAGTGACACCACTAAGGACAATCTCCTACGGTTGATGAGGCGAGACGGATATGAATTTGATGGCGAGACTTTTGTCGCGCTTCCTAGCAAGCAGCAGCCACCCATAGAAGCCATACGACTATTGGCCTCCTCTTTCGACCTTCCGGGTCTTCATCTAGAGATCGATCGCATCGCACGCGCAGCGGAGGACGATCCGTCATTGGCCGTTGGAACAGCAAAGGAAATGGTGGAAACGATCTGTAAGACCATACTCGATGACCGAGGACTATATTCTCAGGGCGAAGACCTTCCACAACTTGTCCGAGCTGTAGCCAGAGAACTAGGGCTATTGCCCGAAAACATTCCAGATCACGCGAAGGGTTCAGAAGTGATACGGAGGATGCTCAGTAGCCTCAACCAAGTTTCCCAAGGTATCGCCGAACTCCGTAATCTCTATGGGACAGGGCACGGCCGCGACGGTCGATTTATCGGTCTTAAGCCCAGGCATGCCAAGCTTGCCGTCGGAGCGGCTGCAACTTTGGGGACTTTCCTATTGGAAACACATCTGGAACGTACTTTGGAAGGTCGTACGACTAAAGTAGCGGGGATCAATTGAACGCCATGACCACCATCACTGAGGCTGAAGTCGAACAGGCCGCTCTTGAATGGCTGTCTGACCTCGGCTGGGGTGTTGCCCACGGCCTAGACATTGCCCCTGGCACGCCCGGTGCCGAGCGTGACGACTATGGCCAGGTGGTACTGGAGCCTCGGCTCCGCGACGCCTTCGCCGAGTTGAATCCTGGTCTACCAGCATCCGCACTGGACGATGGCTATCGCAAGCTCACCCACCCGGAAGGGGCGAGCCTTGAGGCCCGCAATCGAGCCTTCCACCGGATGCTCGTTGAGGGCGTGACTGTGGAGTATAGGGACGGCGAAGGGCACATCCGTGGGGCGCAGGTGCAGGTCATCGACTTCGATATCCCCGCCAACAACGATTGGCTGGCAGTCAACCAGTTCACCGTCACCGAGAACAGGAACACTCGCAGGCCGGATGTTGTGCTGTTCGTCAACGGCCTGCCCCTGGGTGTCATCGAGCTGAAGAACCCTGCCGACGAGGACGCCACCATCTGGACGGCGTGGCAGCAACTCCAGACTTACAAGTCGGAGTTGCCAACCCTGTTCTCCATGAACGATGCGCTAATGGTCTCCGATGGGACCGAGGCTCGCATCGGCACGCTGACATCCGGGCGGGAGTGGTTCAAGCCTTGGCGCACCGTCACTGGAGAGGCACTGGCTGACACACACATGACCGAGCTACAGGTGATGTTGGAGGGCGTTTTAGAGCCAGGCCGCTTCCTCGCTATGGTCCGGGACTTCATCGTGTTCGAAGACGACGGCAGCGGCGCGCTGGTCAAGAAGATGGCGGGCTATCACCAATTCCACGCGGTCAGGGTTGCGGTTGATGAGACCCTGCGGGCTGCGGAGTTGCAACGCACAGAGGCGCGGATCGCCGAAGAACAGGGACGTTACGAAGCTGGACGCAAGCCGGGTGGTGATCCCGGTGACCGCCGCATCGGGGTGGTGTGGCATACCCAAGGGTCGGGTAAGAGCCTCACTATGGCCTTCTACACCGGGGCCGTCATCAGAGAGCCGGCGATGGAGAATCCGACAGTCGTCGTGCTCACGGACCGCAATGACCTCGACGACCAGCTATTCGGCACCTTCTCTCGCTGCCATGACCTGCTGCATCAGCCGCCAACCCAGGCCGAGAGTCGCGCCGACTTGCGCCGCAAGCTGTCGGTGAACGCCGGAGGCGTAGTGTTCACCACCATCCAGAAGTTCTTCCCGGAGGAGAGGGGCGATACGCTTCCCACGCTATCGGACAGGCGCAACATCGTCGTCATCGCCGACGAGGCCCACCGCAGCCAGTACGACTTCATCGACGGGTTCGCCCGTCACATGCGGGACGCGCTGCGCAACGCTTCTTTTGTGGGCTTCACAGGGACGCCCATCGAGCTACAGGACGCAAACACCCGCGCCGTGTTCGGTGACTACATCAGCATCTACGACATTCAACGCTCCGTTGAGGACGGGGCTACCGTTCCCATCTACTACGAGAGCCGTCTCACCAAGCTGGCCTTGGACGAACACGAGAAGCCCAAGATAGATCCGGACTTCGAGGAGGCCACCGAGAGCGAAGAGGTAGAGCGCAGGGAGAGGCTCAAGACCAAGTGGGCGCAGTTGGAGGTGGTCGTTGGCTCGGAGAACCGGGTGAATCAGATTGCCGAGGATATCGTGGCGCACTTCGAGCAGCGGCTGGAGGCGCTCGAAGGCAAAGCAATGGTCGTCTGCATGAGCCGGCGCATCTGCATTGACCTCTACCGGGGGCTGACAAGACTGCGCCCCGGCTGGCACGACGACAATGACGACAAGGGAAGCGTCAAAGTGGTAATGACGGGGTCTGCGTCAGATCCCGTGGACTGGCAACCGCACATCAGAAACAAGGCGCGACGGGAGGCGTTGGCCCAGCGATTCAGAGACCCCAACGACCCGCTGAAAGTCGTGCTGGTGCGGGACATGTGGCTGACGGGCTTCGACGCGCCGAGCCTGCACACTATGTATGTGGACAAGCCGATGCGAGGCCACGGGCTGATGCAGGCCATCGCCCGAGTGAACCGCGTGTTCAAAGACAAGCCGGGCGGCCTCGTCGTGGACTACCTGGGGCTGGCGCAGGACCTGAAGCAGGCCCTGACGACTTACACCGAGAGTGGAGGCACCGGACGCACAGCGCTGGACCAGGACGAAGCTGTGGCGGTAATGCTGGAAAAGCACGACGTGTGCTGTGCCCTGTTCCACGGATTCGATTGGACTAAGTGGAATACCGGGACTCCTCAGGAGCGGTTGAGCCTGCTGCCGGCCGCCCAGGAGCATGTGTTGGCCCAGAAGGACGGCAAGCAACGCTGCATGAACGCCGTGAGGGATCTGTCGCAGGCGTTCGCGCTGGCTGTGCCCCACCCGGAGACCACGCGCATCCGTGACGATGTAGGGTTCTTCCAGGCGGTGCGGGCGGCGCTTTCCAAGAAGGCTGCCACCGAGGCGCGCCCAGAGGAGGAGTTAGACCTGGCGGTACGCCAGATCATCTCTCGCGCCGTGGCATCCGAAGGAGTGATGGACATCTTTGCCGCTGCAGGTCTGGACAAGCCGGACATCTCGGTGCTGTCTGACGAGTTCCTGGCCGAGGTTCGGGACATGCCTTATCGCAACCTCGCTGTCGAACTACTTCAGAAGCTGCTCAGCGGCGAGGTCTCCACCAGACGGCGCAAAAACGTGGTGCAGGCTCGGTCCTTCGCAGAGATGCTGGAACAGACGCTGAGGCGATACCAGAACCGGGCGATAGAGGCGGCGCAGGTCATCGAGGAGCTGATCGAGCTTGCGAAGGAGATGCGGGAGGCCAACGCCCGCGGCGAGCGGCTGGGGCTATCCGAAGACGAGCTGGCCTTCTACGACGCGTTGGAAACCAACGACAGCGCAGTACAGGTCCTTGGAGACGACACGCTGCGCACTATCGCCCGCGAGCTAGTCGACACGGTGCGCAACAACGTCACCATCGACTGGACGCTGCGGGAGAATGTCCGCGCAAACCTACGTCGGTTGGTCCGCCGCATCCTACGCAAGCACGGCTATCCACCCGACAAGCAGGAGAAGGCAACGCAGACGGTGCTGGAGCAGGCAGAAGTGCTGTCGGAAGGCTGGGCAGTTATCTAAGACATGACGGTACTCCCCCGCAGGCGACCCCAGGCGTACCTGAGCGTGAATTACTATAAGAAGCGTGTCGATGACATTTGACTTGAGCCTCCTAGAGAATCTGCTCCACCAGGAGGAAGGACCCGCTCTGGATTTCAAAGAGGAACAGTACCTCTTTGAAAGCGCCGATGTAGGGTCCAAGGCAGAATTGCTGAAAGACATCTTGGCACTGGCTAATTCGTGGCGACTAACGACCGCGTACATATTGATAGGAGTGAGAGAAGTCAAAGGGGGACGCAGCCAAATCATCGGAGTAGAAAGCCATCTGGACGATGCCAACCTCCATCAATTCGTCAATGGGAAGACCCAGAGACCTATAGAATTCTCGTACCTCCCGTTCCGTACAGGTGATGGCGAAATTGGCGTGATGCAGATTCCTCTGCAAGAACGGCCAGTACACCTCAAGAGGCGGTTTGGCGGCATAGACCAGAACGAGGTATTGATAAGGGATGGTAGTTCTACTAGGGTTGCCAGCCCGGACGAGATCGCAAGGATGGGCGCGGAAAGAGCATTTAGTGGCACACCACAGTTCATTCTAGAGTGGGCTGACGTTGATCTGCACAAGATTCTTCATTCGCCACACACCGTGCACTCGTTAGTCCTTGATCCGATGCTCCCGAGGGACACATTTGCACGACGGCGTTCCTATGGACTTGGCATTGATCCCTTCGCCAATCGGTCCTACTCCAAGGAATTGATAGTTTACACGGCGGACCGGAACTTCTTGACCCCTTTGGGCTTCCGGCTTCATAACAAGAGCGGCACCGTTGGTAAGCGGATTCGCTTCACAGGGCATGTGACCAAGTTCGACGGGCTCGTTCTCCGAGAGTGGATTAACGACGTACCCTCTCCCAATTCCAACCTCTTTTCCCCACGACTACCGGAAATTGCGTCACGTGGCGATGACAACCCGAGTTTGTCTGTAGTGGACTTCGACGAATATTGGGAGGTTGTTATCGACTTCGGAGACGTACGCCCGCAAGACGAAGTCTGGACAGACAGTTGTTTATTTGTTGGCTCAACTGTTCCAGGCGTCGTACTCTTGCAAGGAGCGCTTAGAGGGGACAATATGCCTGACCCGATAAAGTGTGACCTGGAGGTTCAAGTAGGTGTCGAGTGTAGACCAATGGTGATTGACGATGTGACTCCTTACTTGGGCGAAGAATGATTTCAAGACTCCGAACGTTTCCGTGGAATCTTCGAACTTATCGAGGTGATGCTGGACTCTGGGCACCGACGATTCAACTGACCTTACCCCAAAGTTAGTATCACCGGCTAGTAGAGTCCACCCAAAGATCCAGCAAACTCTTTGGGTGTTCTTCCCTTCAGGGAGCTATGCGGCCTGACCTCGTTGTAGTCTTGCCGCCAGTTCTCTATGATCTCCCTGGCATGCCTCACGCTCATGAACCAGTTGGTGTTGAGGCACTCATCCCGTAGCCGGCCGTTGAAGCTCTCAACAAAGGCGTTCTCTACTGGCTTGCCAGGACGGATGAAGTTCAATTTGACGCCCATCCTATATGCCCACTCATCCATGACCTTGCCTGCGAACTCCGGACCGTTATCTACGGTGATCACCTCTGGCAGTCCCCTTGTCTCCGCCAGTCTCTCCAGGACCCCCACCACTCTGGCGCCACCCATGGATGTGTCCACCTCGATGGCCGGGCACTCCCTGGAGTAGTCATCCACTATGGCCAGTGCACGGAAGCGCCGTCCAGTCACCGTACTGTCAGAGACAAAGTCCATGGACCACCGCTGGTTGGGTCGCACGGGTGATGGAATAGCCTCTCGAACTCTTGCAGCACCTTTACGCCTTCTCTTCCTCCTCAGGGCAAGCCCCTCTTCACTGTATACGCGCTCTGTACGCTTGTGATTGACCACCAGGCCCTCTCTCTTCAGCATGATGTGCAACCTGGGACTCCCAAAGCGCTTCCTCTCACCCGCCAACTCGCGCATCCTTAGGCGCAGGTCACCATCATCACCCCGCATTGACCTGTACCGGTAGATCGAGGGTGAGATGCCCGCCAGCTGACAGGCCTTCCTCTCGCTCAGCCCAAGACTCTCCGTAGCATATTTCACCGCCATCCTCCTCATCTTGGGCTTCAGAAGTTTTTTGCCAGCAACTCTTTCAGGGCCCAGTTATCCAATGTCTGCTGCGCAACAATCTGCTTCAGACGCTGGTTCTCTTCTTCAAGGGACCTCAGTCTCTTCAGTTCATTCACCGTCAATCCAGCGTACTTGGCCTTCCACTTGTAGAAGGTGGCCTCGCTCATGCCATGCTTCCGGCACAGATCACCAGTCTTGGCCCCAGTCTCTGCTTCATTCAGGACCCCAATGATCTGCTCCTCTGTGTACCTCTTCCGTGTCATCAGTTCTCCTTGTCAATCCCATTCTATTGGAGGACTCTCTTTGCCACTGATACTGTTTCCGGGGTAAGGTCACTGCCACAAACACGCGAGCGATGCCATTCACAGTTTCCTGCAAGATATGCACAGGTCAATCAGGGTTGAGCTGGACCTGCTGGAGATTTCAGACCAGACCGGAGCGGACCTATCGCCTTTTCCCGTCGCGGACAGATGATGCTGCCAGAGAAGGAGGTCAAATGCGAATGTTCATAGCCAGCAGGGTTAACAGCCCTGCGGTACGGGAGAAGCTGGACCATGTGTGGGAGGCGACGCTCACGGCGCTGCCCCCCGATGCTAATACTTGGCGGGAGGAGGAACCCCACATCACCCTGCGGTTCATCGGCAACGTAGATGAAGCCACCGAGGAAGCCCTGGCTGTCATGATGGATGTGCTGGCCAAGCGGTTCCTGCAGGTGCCCCTGGTCCTGGGCGATGTGGGCTGCTTCGATGGTGTGCTGTATGTGGGCGTGGGTGGGACGATGGAAAGCCTGGAAGCCCTGAGTGTGCTGGTGAGCAGGGTGGAGCACATGGTGGGGACGCTTGGCTTGGATGATGGGGTTGCGCCCCTGCTCCCCTTTGTGCCTCACATCGCCGCGGCGCGGTTCCGCAAGGATACCACCGCCGAGACGAGGCAGAGGCTGGAAGGGGTGACCTACCCTGGCCATGCGCACTTCGACCTGGAGGGCTTCGAGCTGATGGAGAGCATCATGTCCGATGGACTTGTCACCTACAGGACCGCGAGGTCCTATCACTTCCGGCGCAAGGTGCTGAATGGCCTCCACCGGCCGCCCGATTAAGGGCCGACCCGTCACCTGGAGGGGCGCTGCCTGCACTGCGGGGCGGTGGTGAAAGCTGCCACAACTGCAGAGTGGCGCGCTCTGGTGCGGGGGGCCTGCCCACACTGCGGGAAGCACAAGTGGTGACGGCTTCGGAAATAATAATTATCTATTTATGGGGATTATCCCTATTTCCTAAGGGGGGAATGGTGGAAACTGGTTGGCAGTGCAGCTATGGCCATCATTGAGATCGCAACGGCGGCGACCAGATGTTAACCACCTACGTGATTCAGTAGGGAAGGAACAGGCTCCCAGCTACGGGGGGCAGGTCAGTTCTGGGGTCATGTTGGCGAGCCGCCATCAATAGATCATCATATGGAACACCGCCCACGCTGGCATAACTTGCTAATACTCGGTGCTGGATCGCCCAGGTGATGGTGTTTGCTACTTGGGCCTCCTGAGCCTGGCCAACTCGAGCCGCCCACAGCTGACCAGCCATCTCCTGTATCTGTTTAGCGTCGATACACAGGGGGTCGGAAAGAGGGAAACGGGACTAACTCTCCTCGCTTTAGAGGTCCGATCAGTGGAGGTTGACCTTCACATGCACATAGGTGCCTATAATGCTCCTGGTACGGCATGAAACCTGAATGGGGAATGCGATGAATATGGGGACACCGGGGCATCCGGAAGGAATCCAGCATTGGTCAAACAAATCCATGTACTCCCACAAGCTGGAAAGCAGACGCAAACGGCAGCAGGGATTTTGGTTGTTCTTCCAAGAGAGTTGTGGAGAATGTGGAGGCGGGGGTTTTGTCGAGAACATATTGAATGATTTAACTGCAGTAAGAATGGAGGCCGACTTCGGCAACTACCGTCCTGACATTCTCCTGGAGAAGGGATCGAGACCACCTACCTTCCTGGAGTTTACTCACACGAGTCCACCTTCCCGAGATAAGCTGGCCTACTGCGCGAAGCAAGGCATAGACCTGTTTGAGTTGGAGGGTAGTCGGCGCCCGATTGAAAGCGCTGTGAGAATGGCATATATCTCCCATCCAAATTGCCGAAAGCGACAACGACAGCGGCTCTTCGACCTCTGGCAACATATGGCGAACATGGATGATCCCGTCGTCGGTATCAGAGAAGACTTCCGCAGCCCCGAAAGGCAGCGGCAGGAACGGAGCGCCTTCCGGTCGGAATTCGAAGCACGACATCTGCAAATCGCCAGCGGCAGCCTGCACTGCGCCCGTTGCGGAACGCCCTTCGCGATCGTTGATGGGGGATTCAGGCTGATGTCAATCGACACCCATAGACCAGACGGCCGCTGCGGAGAGGTATATCTTTGCGAGGAATGTGACTTTGCAATCAGGGGCGGGTGGAATAGCGTGTATGCCGAGGATGCTGGTGCCTGGGGACTGGTCGAGGATTGCCCAACTTGCCAACCAATCATCGCTCAGCAAGAAAAGCTGGTTGATGAGGGAAAGCCTCGAAGAAGCGTGATCATGCCTGAACCATACGGCCATCGGTTAGTCTGGGAACCGGAACCGCGTCGGCAAGCATACATAGTCGGGAGCCAAACGGTCTCTCGTCAAGAGGTGCAGTCCATCTTGATGATGTTCCGTCTTGTTCTCTTCAGGATGCTCCCGGATTGGAAATACTCAGCGGCGATGGATAAGGAAATTGTGAAGATAGAGGCCTCGGTGCTGTATGCCAACACCATCCGTGATTTGGACTGGCTGGACGGCATCGGTGAACACTACGTTTCGGAGCGTGAACACCCCGACACTCTTGGTGGGGACAAGTACTTGTATCCTAAGCAATGGTGGAAGGAAATGCCGCCTTGCCCCCTTGCCATAGTGTGAACGAGAGATGGCGGTTGCTGGAGAAGTGGAGAACCTAGAAGAAGACAATTGCAATGGGAGATCAGATCGCAAATTGCAGCAGCAACCAGTACTAAGCGCGTCAAAGGGTCTGTCCTATTGTTTGCAACCAGCAAAGCTAGGATATTCCCTTGCTGGAGAGACCAGACCCGCGTCGAAGTAGTGCATGCTTCTTCTGAGGAGACTGCTGAGCCATCTACTCCGATCGATTGAACCTAAAGCCTATATATTCGTCTTCGAGACTTTGGGACAAACAATGCGTCAGCACTCCAGCTTCCGACGTTGTCGCTAACCGTTCAGATGAATTTGTTGGCAACCTGGCCCTGCAGAGCCAGGCTATCTCATCATTCAGCTACCCCTCGTTCTTCTACCGGTGGACCAAGCCCATGGCCCTGGTCTCTTATTCGTAGAGCCATTCAGTCCTGGCTCCTGGGAGGTCGATGTTCTTGAGAGTCAATACCTCCTGGTTTCCCTGAATCCCGGGGGAAACACCGGCTGCGGTTTGGGTCCCCGTTGCCTTTTCGGCCCGATCATGGGTGGGATGCCCGCAGCTCGTAGGTTCCGGCGGATGTGGCTGGAACTCCTGTTGAACAATAGCTCGAGATCACTCACCGACATCCCGTGTTCTTCCACCAGTCTGCCCATCAGTTCAATTTCGGGTTCCGTTTGCTTATAGTGTTTGACATTCCAGCCCATTGGGAAGTGCCTGGCAAGGCACTTCCCAATGATTGCATCTATCTCTTGTAGGGACAGTCCCGCTCCGTACATAGTCGGTTGGCCTCGTGAATCTCGATACCGCAAGTACACGTGGGTACGGGCTGTGGCTTCTTGCCGCTTTCAGAGTTCGCCATGTCCTACCACCTTCGTTAATTTCGCCCTGGTAGGCGTGGTATAAGCTTCGCCCACCTGGGAGTGCGTTGCCTTGGTTTGGCACGGGACACCTTCGGGAACACGGGTTTCGGCGGTTGGATGCGCCTCCGCCTTTTCGCCCTGTCAGCATTCTTACCCTGGTCTACTTTCGGCAGTTTCAATTTCGGTGATGATTGCGATGGCCGCGTCTCCGCCTTGATGGTCGGTCGGGACGCGGCCCCGGCTTTTACCACGTCGGCCCATTCTCTGAACGGAGGGTTTACCTTCGCCTTGTGGCCAGGCGTCTTGTTCCCAAGGCTTTCATGCCCTCGGAAATTGTTGTAGGTGAGCACCCACCCGTCGAGATAACGCTGCCCGGTCTTGCGGCTCTCCAGGCCCCTAAGGGTCTTCACGCGGTCCCTGAACGTTCCTTGCAGCCTCTCCGAAAGGTTGTTGTTGATGTCGGCCCGTATCCCCTCGGACTGCGTGTGCTCAGCCTCCGGGAACACCGCTTTGATAGCCTTGATGTAGGAGCGCCACTTATCTGTGGTGACCGTCTTGGGCGGACCGTCAGCAGCTAAGGCCGCTTTTCTCAGCACAACGCGAGCTGCGTTGCCGTCCCGCCTCGGTGTCAGATGGGAGGCGAGAATGTAGCGGGTCTTGCTGTCCATGACGTTCCACAGCCACATCTTCTCGCCTCCCACATCCACCTGCATTTCGTCCGCCACCCAATGCCCACCCGTCCTGGCCTTGTGGTCCTTCATCTGCTGTAGCGCCTTGCCAGTATAACCGCTTACCCATTCGTAAATCGTGGCCTTGCTGGGTTCCTTGGGAAGGTCGTATTCCTCTTTCAGACCTTCGGCTATCTGCTTGTAGGACTTGCCGGTGTAGTAGTCCCGGATGGCCGAGCCCATCATTTCAGCATCCATCCTCCGGCCTTCAGCTTTGCCTCCAGCCCGAAATGCCTTCTTGCAGGTCTTACAGAAATATCGTTGCTCCCCTGCCTGCTTGCCATGCTTCTTAATCTTGTCGCCCTGGCAATCCGGGCAGTTGACGGTGTAGGTTGTGGTCGTCGTCTCTGTGAATTCAGCCATGTGGTCATTCTAGCATGCCGTCTAGCCCCCACCCTTCAGACGAATCACCAGCCATCTGATTGCTACGAACGCACAAAGCGTCCATGTGCATAGGACTGTAATGCTGTAGGTCAGATCCAAAACGGCCGAGTCAGGCCCTTTGGCGACAGACCAACTAATCCACCAGAGCAGATATCCAACCGTTACTCCCCATAATGGCCTGTTGGCATGGAAGTGGGTTTTGACCTTGCCTGCCCATCGTTCGGCTCTGGGTGCGAACGCTGACCACATCCTGCAACCGGCAGGGTAGAGCCATTGCCAAAGAACAGGTGCCACTTTGCGAATAACCAACCATACGAACTCTACGATTATACCGCTTATCAACCACCACAAAAACATGATCCCTCCCTTCCCCCGATGGAGCCTGGAGAAGGGAGGGACCAGAAATTTGCAAAGCTTATCTGCTCTGTGATACGCTCTTCTTGGAGAAGCTAGCACTTAGTCAAGGACGAGCGTACAGGCCCCACCCCGCCCACCTGAAAAGATGGTAACGACATCCTTTCAGGCTACATCGGGAAAATGTAAGGCTCTTCAAGGTTAGTCTAACATCCCCGGCACGGAAAAGTGAAAGGCCCGCATCAGTGCGGGCCTTTCACTTTTGTTCGGACAACCCTCGGTTGACCTGGGGAATCTAGATGGGTAGGCTTGGATGAGAGGAGGTGGATATGGACGAGAAGGTGCCGCCAAGTCTAGACGAAAACGATCTGGCTTTGTTCTGCTCAGCCCTCCGAGAGGTGATATCCTCGTTAGGGAACCATGTGGAGTACGAGGCTACGCCAGAGGGGATGCTGGCCAATCTGGACTATGAGATCGCTGAGGTCTCTGACGCCATCAGCGATCATGGGAAATACACGCTGTCGGTCGTCCGGAGGTTCATCGACACCAATCCTGATGTCACCTGGGACGAAGTGAGAGATTTGATGAGTAGGGTCCCATGAGGGGTTCCGTTTGCTCTGGGACCTACTGCTACCAAGGAAAGTGAAGTCATGGCTGAAAGCGTAGAGCGTAGCCACGATCTGTATCGGGAGGCACCGCTGAGCAAGACTTTGACCAAGCTTAGGCGTCAACCAGGCCGTCGAGGATGGAGGTGTGGACATTGCGGCGGGCGTTGGGCCTCCAAGCCTAGGAGTGCCTGCCAGGGGCCACCTGGCTGACGCATCAAGTATGTGAGGTTCCGCCCAAGTTAAGCAGAGGAAAGACGATGAACGGTATAGGTGACAAGCCATCAGAAGGTGTCAGAGCGTTCATACGCGCTGTGGCAAGAGCTGTGCACGAGGTCGAGGCAGACCAACCAGAAACTAAGGACTGGTTATTGCTCAGACTTAAGCGGGCAGGAGAACAAGAGGCTTCGACACTGTCCGGCTCTGAGTTCCTTCGATATGAAGGCTGCTATCAAACTTTTCTGGACGAACTTATCTCTACACCACCAGCGGTATAGAGATAGGTGGGAATTATATACCTGCCCCCGATGAGCAGGAGAGAAGCAAACGGACCACTTCTACCACTCTGGTTGAACCGTGAGATCACGAGGCAAGGTACCACCAAATGCCATACGCTCCTATAGTCAGCAGGGCGATCGCGAGGCCAAGCACCTCCTGCCGCGTTACCTGTCCTCTGGGCGCCTTCTTCCCTGGCGCAACGTAGTCTACCCACAACCTATCGGAATACAGATTGTAGTGGCCTGCAAAAACGAATGCCATCGACACGAAGATAGTCAGAGAGAGACCGCACAGCCTTATGGCAAGGTCTAGAGAAGCTGCCCCCATCATAGGGGCAGCAAAGACTCCAAATGCCAGCAGAAGCAAGGACACCATGATCATGCCATCGGCTAGGGTAAGCCAGACTCTCTCGGATTGGCTCTCCATTTGTAGCTCACGGCTAATCCGCCAGACAAGAGCATTGACCTGAAATCCCGCCAACACCGCCGCCACGGTCCATAGTTCCCCAATCTCGATCTCTAGCACTGAGCCTCTCCTAAGGCTTCCCTTGCCTCATAGAGCCAAAGAAGCGACCAGTCAGGATTCCCAAACCAATGGTCCATTTCGGCAATGCACTTGTGTACTGGCCGAATCGGACTGGGATTACTGCCTCACTGTTTTCTTGCTACGCCGAGGTGGTCCGTCCGTTTGGGTAAGCCGCCTTGCGTGTAGTTCCTGATTAATTTTCCGGATGATTTCCCGAGATTCGGCTGCCTCCTTGAACCCCAAGTTGCGGAGTGTCCCCGACTTTGGTCTCAATCTCCCCCGCTTCGTTGCCATCAGTTTCCTCCATTGCCGAGATTGAGACTTCACTCACTGAACTATCCTTGGGAAACCAAATCCCAGTACATCCATTCACCAACGATAGAATTCTAGCACAAATGCCATCTGACTCTTGGTCAAGGACATAGACCTTGGTTGAGCCCAATAGTTGAGCCTCTTCATAATCGATAGCGAATCCATGGGAGGGATATCCCCATACCAGCAAGGACACTATACGTCTGATCTCCTCTTCGGCCAGTTCGGGATAGCTCCAGCGTTTCATAGCGCGTACCGTGTACTCCTCGCTCACGGCGAGGTAGCGTCGTGCTTCACCTAATTCATGCGGGTCAACTTGTTTGTAGAGCGTTGATACAATCGAGGACGCAAGTCCTTTGGCATGGTCGATTGCGTAAGGGACATCTAGATTGTTTTGACGGACCAACAACGTCACGATAGCGCTGAAGACTTCCATAGAATAGGTTCGTAGATATTCCAATGCCTTGAAGGTTTCTAGGGCTGATGTTGATCGATCACTTCCCCGGCGGTCTAGAAGTTGCGGGTCTAAAGGTCCCAGCTCCGCATTTTCTCCCAAATACACCGTATCACATGCAAGGCAAAAGAATGTGGCGGCACTTTTTGCCCATTCTGCCACCAACACCCTAACTTCCTTCACATAGCGTCGAATGACCTTGATGGTGCGAAGAGCGAATTCAATGTCTCCGCCGGGCGAATCAAGAAACACAGCAACTTTGTCATACGAAGCGAGCGTGGGTGCCGCCCGGCGAACTTCAACCAGATAGTCGTAGTCCATATCTTCTGCTGAATCGTCTTGATACAGGCAAAAAATCGGCATCCCCTGCCTTTCGACAAGCCGGGTCAAAAGGCTTTCTATTTCAGGTCGGATATTTTGATCGTCGGGCGATAATCGGAGGGTCATCGTTGAGAGTCGTTGGTGTGATCAAAAGGCTTGGTGCTGCCAGAGACAAACCCTATTTCGGTGTTGCCCACTATACCACACCGGGTCTCCTGCTTGGGTGGCAGCCCGTCAACCTCAGGTTACTTTGGTATATATTTCCCTAAATTTGCTCACTATGAGGGATAGAGGCCAAAGACCCCCTGACCTGAGTCGGACAATGACAGCTTCAAAGTCGCTCTTGGACTCCACATAGCTCATCGGATGCTGATTAAAGAGGTAGTCGATTTGCTGTTCCAGTCGCCTTTTCCGCTCTTCATCAGGGACTCTCGGCTGGCCTGAAGTCATCGTACCTACTCCTTTCGAGGGCCTTCTGAATGAGGCTTAAGGCTAGCCGTGCATCGGGGCCGGGAGCCCACAGACCTTCTCTAGGCCAAATTCTTTCGAATGTGCCCATTAGCTCGTTCGCCAACGTTATTTCGTACTCGGACAAGTCCTCGTTCTCGTGAAGCTCCTGGTTAATCAAGTAGGCAATTTCCCGTAGCGATATATCGGTGACCTTGACCACTTCCCTTACCACCCGGGCGATCTCATAGTCCTTCATGGCCCGTCCTTGGTCTCCCCTATCTCGCCAGCAATTCGGGTTGCAGATTGGTGCGCCCGCCTTGACGGATGCGCTTGGCAACCCCTCTATGTGGGGGAAGGTTCAAGCGTTTGTGGTTCAGCAAGTCCTCAACGCTGTAGCCTTGGATTACCGGGTATTCCCCTAAATCATCGCTGAAGACAGCCCGCCCTCTCTGATTCTCGACCGTCTGCCTATACCGATTGAAACACACCAACACGCCCGCCGTTACCTTGAATCTGCGGACGGTCGTTTCCAACGCCTTCACAGCTTCCGCTGTGACGTGGCCCCCCTTCACTTGAACGATGGCATACTCAGGCTTGGGCAGCTTACCCCAACGGGTAGGAACAAATGGGAGCACACCATCCACGCCGCCATCTGCGCCCGGGGTGCCTGGGTCATGGAACAGTCCTTCCGCCCCGATCGCGCCGCAAACCCACTTCTCGAATTCCAGCTTGTCGCGCAAGGCTAGGTTCTCCGCCTCCGCGATGCTGCTTGGTACGCCTCTTACTAACACATCATCCGTGGTGAGGTCAGGGAAGTTGTTCTGTATGCGATTGCGAATCAGGCCAACGGCAAAGGCGGATAGGTCAATGCCTATCCAGCGTTGCCCTACCCGTTCAGCAGCATGGACGGCAGTACCACACCCGCAAAATGGGTCTAATATCAGCCCGCCTTCGGGACACGATGCAGTGATGATGCGCTCTAGCAACGCGATGGGCTTTTGCGTGGGGTACCCCAAACGCTCGCTGGCCTGTGCCGGAATTGGACCGATGTCAGTCCAAACATCTTGCAAAGGAACGCCAGGCATTTCGTCCAGGTAACGTTTGTAGCGGGGGACTGCTCCTGGCTTAGTTCGCACAACACGGCCTGAGTCAATCAACGCCTGCATCCGCTCTTGGCTGTACCTCCAGTAACGTGTCACTCCCATGACTTCATAGTGAGGGTTCCCCTTGGCCGCCCCGTAGGGACCAGTTAAGTCAGTCAGCTGGTATCTCCGTCCTGTTCCCTCTTCAACGTACTTGTAGAACTTGTCTACGTACTCCCGGTCATGTTTGACGTAGACGGGGTTCCAAGTCCAATCGCGTCCCTTGGTGTAGAGCAGTAACGTGTCGTGAATGCGCCCAGGCTGCTTGCGCCCCTGTTTGGTGTCGCTGTGGGCGCTCGTTCGCTTCCAGACGATCTCCGACCTGTAGTTTTGCTGGCCGAAGATAGCGTCCATTGCCAACTTCAAGTAATGGCTGGCCGTATCGTCACAGTGAAGGTAGATGGACCCTGTAGGTGACAGTACCCGGTGCATTGCCCGAAGCCGTACTGCCATGTTGACGAGGTAGGCCGAAAGACCTACCCCCCCCCCCCCCCCCGATTTTGAGCGTCCACGCGCTGGGCGAGGCTAACTACATCAGCCAGGAGGCGAGACTGTGGGCCGGCAGTCAAGTCCCGCATAAAGTCATCTTCTTGGCTGCCCCATGTCCACGTGTCGGCGAAAGCTTCTACAGGGCGGGTGTCTTTGTCCTTTCCGGCGAATGGCAGATTGTAGATGCTCTTGGAGTTGAAAGGTGGATCCAGATAAATGAGGTAGACGGAATCCGAGGGCAAGGCCAACGTGTCGTTCAAGACGTTCAGGCAATCATCGCTGTACAAGACACGGTTCGCATCAGACATGCCGGTATGCTATCATGTGCCAGCCACTACAAGCAAACGGAACCCAATTATGATCCGATCTGAGTCGTTGACCAGCTGATCTGCACTGAACTATTATGGAGCCGTCAAGTAGCTCACTCATCGAAATATGGTGAGCGAAAGACATAATGGACATGCCCCTAACCCCAATTCACATGGGTCCCGCTCTCGCGGCGAAGGCCGTCGCTCCCAATCACTTCAGCATTCTGACCTTTGGACTCACGCAGGTCGTCATCGATAGCGAAGTCGCCTTCCACATCCTCATGGGAAACATGCCCCTGCACCAGCACCTACACACCTATCTGGGAGCAACCATCGTCGCCGTCCTGGCGGTCCTGCTCGGAAGACCACTGCTGGAGCTTGCGATAAGCCTGTGGAATCGTCTCGCAGCTCCTAGCCGAGAAAGCGCTCTGTGGATAGAGCCCCGTATTCCCCTGCTCGCCGCAATCACCGGAGCCGTGACAGGCAGCTACAGCCAGGTCCTGCTCGACAGCGTCATGCACTCCGATTTAAGGCCGTTCACCCCATGGTCGGACGCCAACGGCCTACTGGGAGTCATGTCCGGAGCCAACCTCGTCTCGATCTGCTTGGCGCTCGGAGCATTGGGCGCCACCGCCCTCGCGATAGCCTTAGTTCGCCGAAGGCGTACCCTATGAACGTCACCGTCAACAGCGAGCGTTCACAATATCTACGAAAGGAACAGCGCCGGAGCAGATATTCCAAAACCCCGCAGAGCGTGCGACACCACCACCATCGTCATGCTGGACTTCGCCAGCTCCTGCATCACGTCCTTACCGGTAGCGCCATCCTGCAGGAGCAGCACGTAATAGTCCTCCGCATCCCAGACCTCAACGTCATCGCTCAAGAGCATGGTGTAGGCCCCCAGCCGGGACATCCCGCCTGCCAGAAGCCGGAACTCCTCCACGTCCGCCAGGGAGGCGGCCTCGTTCAGGCCGGCGTCTATCAATGCCTCCATGTCGGAGGCGCCAAGGGTGCGGAATACGTACTCGTCCAGGACTGCGATACGCCCCCCTCTGCCAATCTCGTCAAAGGCCGGGGGCGCGAATATCAGTTGCGGATTGTAGTCCCCGTAGTCCCCGCCCCAGCTATAGTAGGAGACGCCCCCGTACTCCTCCCGGCTGTGCGGTTCGCACTCGGAGCAGGACTCCAGGGCCTTGTCGGTAGCCTGGGGATCGAAGCGGCCCCGGACTACATCCAGTATGACGGGGGGCAACCCGGCTACAATGCTCTGGTCCATGCTCCGCACGTCGAAGGCAAGATGTTGGAGATTCTCAGCCGTAGAGTGCTTGTATTGGTTGAACGGGCCGAAAAATGAAGCGGCCCCAAACCCCGGGACCGGGGGATCGTCGGCCTCCCCCTCGAATCCTGGTGGAGGAAACCACTTGTAGTATTCCTCTAACGCATCCTCGCCGTCCCCCGGCCCAGGCAAGGGGATGTCGAACACCTGGCGGACCAGAGCGTAGTCATTGATGTGTACCCACCGCCGCAGTTCAGGCGAGTCGGGGATAGTTCCCAGCAGTCCCACATAAGCCGTGTCCGTTGACGCGGTTCGCTCATCTGCGTCGGGCGTGGGAGCAACCGTTGGTAGTGGTATCGGAGTGGCGGCCGGAACAGCCGGTACGGAAACGGTCAGGGTGTAAGAGCCTGTGCCGCCCCAGCCGAACACCGCAACATAGTATTCCCCCGACCTTGGGGCTACCCAAACGATACGGGAAGCAAAGGAATCTCCGTGGTCGTCGTTGGCGGCCAGCCATTCCTCGTTGGCGTCATACAGTTCAACCACTGAGTCAGACAGGTTTCCCAAGGCCACGTCTATCCGGTAGGTCTGGCCCTCCTCGGCCTGGAACAGAAAGAGGTCGATGTCGCCCTCGTAGTCCAGCGAGCCCTTGACGGCATCCCAAAGCGTCACGGCGGTGGCGTCATCAATTGCGTTGGCGTGGTCGTCAACTGCGGGTTCGGCTGGCCTAGCTGTCGGCGCTGGCTCGGGTGTGGCGCCGCAGAACAGCAACCCTCCCAAGTCGGAGTAGTCCATATCCAACTGGCCTCGTAAGCTGCCTGGTATGCACCCGCTCAACTGGTTCCTGCCAAGTCCCAGCCCTCGCAGGTTGGCGAGGTTGCCCAGCTCCGCCGGTATCTCACCGCTCAACTGGTTATCCTGGAGAGCCAGCAATTCCAAGCTGGCGAGGTTGCCCAGCTCCGCCGGTATCTCACCGCTCAACTGGTTATCCCCGAGGGAAAGCCATACCAAGTTGGCGAGGCCGCCCAACTCCGCCGGTATCTCACCCCTCAACTGGTTAACGTAGAGGAACAGCGATTCCAGGTTGGTGAGATTGCCCAGCTCCGCCGGTATCTCACCGCTCAACTGATTCCAGCTGAGGTCCAGCCATCCAAGGTTGGAGAGGTTGCCCAGTTCCGCCGGTATCTCACCGCTCAACCGGTTATAGTTGAGGGACAGGTATTGAAGGTTGGCGAGGCTGCCCAACTCCCCTGGTATCTCGCCGTTCAACCGGTTCCCGCTAAGTTCTAGCACTACCAGGTTGACGAGGCTGCCCAGCTCCGCCGGTATCTCACCACTCAACCGGTTATCCCCGAGGAGCAGCTCCGTAACGCGCCCGTTTCGGTCGGTGGTGACGCCGTACCATTCTCCGATTGGCCTGTCGCTCAGCCAGTTGTCGTTGCTCGTCCAGTTGGCTCCGTCCGTCGCTTCGTAGAGCGCCAACAGTGCTGCCCGATCATCTGTGGCGGGTGTCGCTGGCCTAGCTGTCGGCGCGGGCTCGGCTGCGGCGTCGCAGAACGGCAGCCCTCCCAGGTCGGAAACATTCATATACAACTGGTCTCGCAAACGGCCTGGTACGCACCCGCTCAACTGGTTATCTGCAAGGTCCAGATTAGTTAGGCTGGCGAGGCTGCCCAGCGCCGCCGGTATCTCGCCGCTCAGTCGGTTATCCTCAAGGAACAGCGCTTCGAGGTTGGTGAGGTTGCCCAGTTCCGCCGGTATCTCGCCGCTCAACTGGTTCCTGCCAAGGAGCAGCCCTCGCAGGTTGGCGAGGTTGCCCAGCTCCGCCGGTATCTCACCGCTCAATTGGTTCTGCCAGAGGTCCAGATATCGCAGGTTAGCGAGGTTGCCCAACTCCGCTGGTATCTCCCCGGTCAGGCGGTTACCCTCGAGTTCCAGCAATTCCAAGTTGGCGAGGTTGCCCAGCTCTGCCGGTATTTCACCGCTCAACTGGTTAAAGTTGAGGGACAGTTCGGTGACGCGCCCGCTGAGGTCAGCGATTACGCCATACCATTCTCCGATTGGCCTGTCGCTCAGCCAGTTTGCGTTGCTATCCCAGTTGGCTCCGTCCAGCGCTTCGTAGAGCGCCGCCAGCGCGGCCCTATCATCTGCGGTGGGCGCGGGGGTGTCCGTTGGGTCGGCGGTCGGAGCAGCCGTTGGCTCCGGCGCAGGGGTGTCCGTTGGGTCGGCGGTCGGAGTAGCCGTAGGTGTCGGCGCAGGGGTATCCGTTGGAGTGACGGTCGGAGCAGCCGTTGGCTCCGGCGCGGGGGCCGGATCGTCGCTACAGGCGCTTAGAACGACGGCGATGGCCAGAACTGTCACGACTGCGAGCCAGCGGATACGAATAGGGGATACGGTCATATTCTGTGGTCTCCCTTCATCTTGCGCTGGAATTGCCGGGAGCGAGGATGGCATATATGCCGCTATCGGCGTTCTGATAGCCCACGTACACCACGCCTGCCGACACGGCGTAGGGATAACGCGACCAGTGATAGCCAATTGCGATGCTCCAGATAGGCTCTCCGGTCCGGGCGTCCAGCGTGTGGAGGTAGCCATCCAGAGAATGGGCGTAGAGTACTTCGTCAACCACCATGATTGAGGTCAGACCAGAGTCGTCATCAATGCTCCATACCTCGTCCCCAGTGGCGGCATTCAGTGCATGGAAAGCATCCGTCTTTTCGTACAAGTACTCAGTTCGCACGAACACCATGCCCCGTGCGACTGCGGGTTGTCCGGTCGCTGCTTGCCTGAGATCTGCTTTCTCTTTGTCCGCCTCAAACGACCAGAGCAGTTGCCCGGTGGCGGCGTCAAGGGCGCGCAGGGACGAGTCGTTCAGATACCACACGTCATCCACGACGACAGGAGGGAAATTCGACTCGGCGGAATCCACCTCGTGGCTCCAAAGCTCCTCCCCCGTTGACTCGTCCAATGCGTAGGCGGTTGTATAGGATCGTAGGAACACCGCCCCGTTCGATGCCGTGGGAGGGGCCGTGACCGGATCACCGGCGTCCAAGGTCCAGACCAACTTCCCGATCGTCGAATCAAGGGCATGCACCCGGTGGTCGTCTGATACGTAGACGTTGCTGCCCGCAGCCGTAAGAGGGAACAGTAGAGGCAATCCCGAACGGGGCATCGGCATCTTAGTGGCCCACAGCTGCTCCCCGGATACCGCATCAACCGCGCTGACGCTGAAATCGTCGTCGCGTGGCGAAGTGGGAATGTAGACGATCCCGTCGCTCACCAGAGCGGCATGCGCCGACTTCATCCATAGCAGATCCCCGGTGGACGCATCCAACGCATAAAGGTTGGCGAGATCTTCCACGAACACCACTCCCCCGGCCACCAGGGGAGGTGGACTCAGGTCGCTCTCGGTCTCGAAGCTCCAGAGGAGTTCTCCGGTCTCCGCGTCCAGGGCGTACACACGGTTCTCGTAGGAGCCGGCGTAAACCACGCCTTCGATCACGGTGGAGGAGACGATTACCAACTCGCCCTCGGTACCGGTGTCGTACTGCCAGATCAGTGAATCATCCGGCGGCGGGGGGCCGGCGGCAGGCCCTCCATCGTCGGGCAGAAGCAGTCCCGCCAAGCAGGTCAGGAGTTTGCCCTGGAAATCTTCAACCATCGCAGCGCCTTCAGGACTGGCATCCGGCAGGGTAGCGGCAGCGATTTCGGCCACGTCGGTATCGGTCAGCAACTCGCGCAAGCAGGCTTCGTTCTCCTCATCCAGATCCAATCCTTGTCCCTCGATACTTGAGATCACGATGGAGAGGTACAAGGTAGCGGCGGTTTCCGGGTCAAGACACTCGTATATCGATACCTGCCATTGCTCCGTATCGCCCTCGCCCAAAATGGGCAGTCCCAACACGGACGCCAGCAACTCCTCGCCCAGTTCATTGCGAATGCACATCTGCTCCGAAGGGGTGAACGCGTCGAAAACTCCCTGCCACAGGGAGTCGAGGTCTAGGTCTCAATCGACTCTGACCCGGAAGGTGCCGAAGGAGTAGTGGGCCAACTCCCTTCCCGCGTCGAATTGAGCAGCGGGGAAAACGTATGTGATGAAGATGGCTTTCTCGCCGTCGGATAGGTAGATGAGCGCAGTTCCAGCCAGTTCGGAGCCGTCAAACTCCAAAAGGACTGCCGGATGACCCTGGGTTGTCTCAGTCTCCCAGAATTCATAAGATTCTGCGCCACCTTCAAGAAGCCCAGAACCAAATTCATCGGCGGCCTCTGTCAAGGAGACGAGAACGCCCTCCTTGACATTTATTATGATTCCGCCGTTTTCCTCGGGATTGGAAGCCCAAAAAACCTCGTACTCTGTCGGGTCCGGCTCTTCTTCTATCCAAATCTGCGGCGTTTGCACCTCGAAGTAACCAGCCGGGTCGTCGAAGACCAGCATCTCCCCAAAGGGGCTGTCCACTACCTGCCCCTCGACTAACTGTGGGCCGGTTGGCACGTGTACCGTTTCCGTGCCTTCCCTCGCCTGTTCCACCGACAGGTAGTAGCCACCAAAGCTATCGCCCACTGCGTCGGTGACGACAATGAAATACTCTCCGGTATTCGGGGCGCGATAGACCAGTTCGGAGTTGATCCCGAACAACCCTCCTCCACTGTCGTCGTCAGAGACCACCTGATCGTCGCGGGAGTTGGGAAAGTCGACGTAGAGGAGGGTATCCACATTGATGGAGTCAGTGGCGATTGTTACCGTCTCTCCCTCCTCCAGGCGAATTGAATACCAGTCCCAATCGGAGTGGAAGTCGATGCTTCCAGCAACTGTTTCTCCTACCGCGATGGTCCGGCCGTCATCCGGGTCATGAAGGGGCTTCAGCCTGATGGTGCTGGTCAGATCAAAGGTGGATGATTCACCCGCCGCCATCTCGACTTGCACGAAGTGAATCCCGTCCACCGGCAGCTCCACTGCGCCGGACTCGATACCGGTTTCGCCGTCATCCACTTCCATGAGCAACCCAAATGGGGCGGACACCCGGAGCAACCCATCTCCCGGGCCGTCGATCTCGGCTTGGAGTATCGTTCCCGCCGTTGCGTCCAAGACGAAGGTGCGGGAGTCCCAAAAGTTAGCCAACTCCACGTAGAACTCGAAGGCGACGCCCCCGGCTGGCAACCGGCGATCACCCAGCCCGGACGTGAGATCGCCCCGAATCAGCCGCTCCACGATGGGCGCGTTGTCAGCCGCCGATGTCGCCAGCCCGAACCCGGCTTCGCTGAAAGAAAACGTGGAGATGCCGATTACCTCGCCCAGGGAGTTGACCAGCGCCCCGCCGCTCTGACCGCCTGCAATGGCCGCGTCGGTCTGAAGATAGGTCATCCCAAGCTGCTCCCACTCGCGGAAGCGCGAGAGGATGCCGCGGGTGATGGTAGGATCCGGGAACTCGTCCACTTCGGCGGGGTATCCCACCAGAAACAACTCGCTGCCGGGGGCCAAGTCCTCTCCATCGCCCAGTTTCGACGGACGAGCCGGTACATCTACCGGGCCGAGCACCGCCAGGTCTGCCATGGAGTCCCACCCAACGACCGGCACGTTCTGCAACACCTTGTCGTCGGGAAAGACAACCCGAACTGCTTCATAGGGCCATACCACGTGGTAGTTGGTTATCACGTAACCGCCTTCGATCAGGACACCGCTGCCCGTACCCGTTGGCGTTTCAATGAACGGTATCGAAGGGGAGACAAGCGAATACACTTCGGCAGCCGTCAATTGTGCAGTGGGAGTTGGCGCTGGTGTCGGCGTGGCCGTAGGTGTCGGCGTGGGTGTGTTCGTTGGGGTAGCCGGGGGAGCCGTGGTCGGAGTAACCGTTGGCTCCGGCGTGAGAACCGGATCGTCGCTGCAGGCGCTTAGAACGACGGCAATGGCCAGAACTGCCACGACTGCGAGCCAGCGGATGCCAAGAGGGGATACGGTCATTTCCGTGGTCTCCTTTCACTTGAACGCGTAGGCGGGGGTGTGGGGCTATCTGGTGACGATATTCGTCCGGGGGGAATAGAGAGATTGCGTCCGCAGAGGCGCGTCCTCACGGCGGCGGATACCGCCGGTGCGCTCTCTGACGCTACTGCATTTTGTATCCTATGCGGAAGGCATACCAATACAACCCCTCTAACGGGCAGGCATAGATCATGCGGACTGCGAAATAGCCCAGCATGTATTGTAAACTACCCGTGTGAGTCCCGTGTGATTATCAACCTCTGTAACCGTGACGTTATTGTGAGTATTTGGCCGATCCGGTACAATTGGCACCGGCTGGCCCAGGGCGTCCGCAGTACGGTCGGGGAGGTAAGATGAAGGAAGCCGACGAGCACGAGCGAGAGATGGAGGCGCTGCGGGAGCGCCTGACCAGGCTGAGCGAGGCCAGCCTGCGCGTGAACGAGAGCCTGGACCCGGACACGGTGCTGTTCGCGCAGGGCCTGTCGTACCCTGAGATCGCTGAGGCCAGGGGGAATCAGCCGGTGACGATCCGAAACGCCGTCTACGGCATCCAGGACAAGCTCAAGATTGAGACAAAGCAGGAGCTCGTGGTCTGGGCTGTGCGAAACGGGCTGCTGGATGAGTAGGCACGGGTCATAGAGGCGCATTCGCGAAGAGGGGCCGGAGCCGACCTCTACCGGCCGGTCGGCAAACGGAATGTGAACCTGCTGCCTTGTCCCACTGCGCTTTCGGCCTCGATGGAACCGCCGTGGGCCTCGACGAGCCTGCGGGCGATGGTCAGCCCCAGGCCGGACCCTCCGGTGTTGCGGGAACGAGAGGGGTCGACTCGGTAGAACCGGTCGAACAGCCGGGGCAGGTTTTCGGGTGCGATCCCTGGGCCGGTGTCGGCCACCGCCACCTCGACGGCATCGGCGGCGACGTGGGCCGACACCATTACACGGCCGCCCTGCGGCGTGTGGGTGATGGCGTTCTCCAGCAGGTTGCCGACCACCTGGGCGACGCGGGTTGGGTCCAGGTCCACCTCCGGCAGGGCCGGGTCGGTCCAAAGGCTCAGGGCTACCTCCTTGGCCTCGGCGCGGGGCCGCACCGCTTCGATGCTGGATTGCAGCAGTTCCCCGATCCGGGCCTTGGACAGTTGCAGCTCCAGCCCGCCGGCCTCAACCTGGGCCAACAGGCGCAAGTCTTCGACCAGCCGCGACAGGTGCAGGGCCTGGCTATGAATGGTGCCTATGGTATCCGGCGCGGGCTGAATCAACCCGTCCTTGATGACCTCCAGGTAGCCCTGGATGTTGGACAGGGGCGTTCGCAGCTCGTGGGCTATGTCGGCGGTGAGGTTGCGGCGGTGGCGCTCCGCCTCTTCAAGCTCGGAGGCCATGGCGTTGAAGCTGTGGGCCATCTGGCGGATTTCGCTGGGGCCGGCCGTCTCGGCCCGTTGCGACAGGTCGCCCCGGCCCAGCCGCCGGGCCGTCGCCCCCAGCCTTTGCAGCGGGGCCAGGGTGCGCCGCGACAGCAGCCATACCAGCGCCGTCCCCAGGGCCGCGGCGCCGATGCCGACCCATAGCAGATAGCGGTTGACCAGACTCGAAATGCGGGAAGCCTCAGGATCGACCAGGTCCGAAGGCAGAGGGTTCGAGTCAAGGTAGAGGTCGTCTGAGGCGGCGAACGAACCTACGATCTCCCCGTCATGCAAGACCGGAAAGTATTCCTCCCTGTACCACGCCTCTCCATCCCATATCTCCCATGCCTGCTCCTCCAGTCCGTCCCACTCACCCTCATACCACTCCTCCCAGACCGGCCCGTCTTCAATCCCCGGGTCGATCGACGAGTACGGGAGGTGAGAGTCGGCGACCACGTTCCCCTCGGAGTCGAATACGGTTATATGAAGCCCCGAAATGGCGGCGATGTCCTCCACGCCCTCTTGCAGTCCCCTATCCGGCTGGCCCCATCCATACTCCTCAGTGTAGTGGCTGGAAACGAACTCACTTACCCGCGCAGACTGCGCCAGGATCCGATCATCCTCGAACCGCTCGGTCTGCACGTCGGTGGCCAGGCCGATGAAGAATCCCACCAGGGCCAGAGCCAGGGATAGGACCAGGGCGAACCCCAGCACCAGCCGTAATTGCAGGCTGGAGAAAAAGCCGGGAAACGGGCCGGAACCCAAGTCAGGCGCTCCCGGTGCTGCGCAGTCGGTAGCCGCTGCCGTATATGGTCTCGATGTGCTTGGCGCTCCCTTTGCATCCGGCTTCGAGCTTGCGCCGGAGTGCGGACACGTGAAAGTCCACCGCCCGGTCGAACCCATCGAAATCGTAACCGAAGACCCGGTCCATGATCTCGTCGCGGGAGAATATCCGGCCGGGTTCTTGCACCAACAGTGTCAGCAGCCGGAACTCCGTCGGGGTCAGCTTGAGCTCCGCGCCGTCCATCGACGCCTGCCGGGTGCGCAGGTTGAGTGCAATCGTACCGAACGACAGCTCCGGGTGGGCGGAGAGGGCGCTCTCCCGGTCGGCGCGCCGCAGCACGGCCCGCACCCGTGCGGCCAGCTCGCGGGGACTGAACGGCTTGGTCATATAGTCGTCGGCGCCCAGGTCCAGTCCTTCCAGCCGGTCCGTCTCCTCCACTCGCGCCGTCAGCATGATGATGGGCACCATCGACTCCAGGTGCAGCTTCCGGCAGATTTCAAACCCGTCCAGGCTGGGCAGCATCAGGTCCAGCACCACCAGGCTGGGGTGTTCCCTTCTCGCCAGTTCCAGCCCCAGTGTCCCGTCGTTGGCCTCAGCCACACGGAAGCCGTCCCGCTCCAGATGAATCCGCGCCAGCGCAGCGACGTGCGGGTCGTCGTCAACGACCAGCACCAACGGCTTCTCTTCTCCTCCACTGTCCTTGACATTTCTCGAAGTCATCGTTGGCCTCTGCTTTCCGGCCCTGTACTATCGGGCTGAGATGCCGGCTGGAATTATATTCTCTCTGATGAGTCCGATTCGATATCCGTCCTTATATGGACCTTGCCCTATCTCGCTCCGGGATAGTCCCGGTCCTGCCGGGGACGGGCAGCGATGGGCCGGGACGGGCCTGAAAACCCGCCCCGGCCTCTAGCCCGGTCCGCTATGTGGCGGCGCCGGGGTTAGTTGGCGGCTGTGCCGTCAGCGGCAGCCTCGTCAGGTAGCTCATCGGTGAACGCAAGTTCTTCGCAGTCCTCCGAGGTGTCCAGGTCGTCGGGGTATAGCTCCTCGAGAGCCTGGTCGATGGCGTCGGCGACCTTCTGGCCGTCCACGTTCAGGATTGCCCCGATCCGGCTGGTGTATTCCTGGTGCGAAACCCCTTCCGGCTCCCCGGTCCAGAGGTCTGCGCCGCACTCGTCGTCGAAGCTGTCCATCCAGAGCCGGTCGAGCCCGGAGTAGTCGCCGGACTTGACCTGGGCGCGAATGGCGTCGGCCTGTTCCGCCGTGATGCGGTCGCTTTCCACAGCCTGCCGCAGGAACGAGTCAACGTATTCAGCCTCGATCTCGGCGTCAACCTGGGCCATGGCGTCGGCCGTGGCCTGGGGGTCGGCGCCCAGGATCTCCGCAACCCTTGCCGTCAGCCAGTCCTGTCCTTCGCCGGGACCTGCTCCATCCTCACCCTCAGCCTCCGCCACGACCGGCTCTTCAAAAGCCTCGTCCATCGCGTCGGCAACCTTCTGGCCGTCCACGTTCAGGATCGCACCGATCCGGTTGGTGTATTCCTGGTGCGAGGGCCCTTCCGGCTCCTCGAACCAGGCCTCTCCGCCGCACTCCTCCTCGTAGCTGTCCAGCCAGAGCTGATCGAGCCCGGAGTAGTCGCCGGACTTGACCTGGGCGCGGATGGCGTCGGCCCGTTCCGCCGTGATGCGCCCGCTTTTCATGGCCTCCTCCAGGAACGCATCGAAGTGCTCAGCCTCGATCTCGGCGTCAACCCGGGCCATCGCGTCGGTCGTGGTCCGGGAATCGGTCCCCAGGATTTCCGCAACCTTGGCTGGCAGCGGGTCCTTCTGCTCCGCGACCACTTCCGCGGCGGCGTCTCCGCCTCCCGCTCCATTGCCCCCGCCTGAAGCCAGCGCAACGCCGCCGGTGATGGCCATGGCCAGCAGCCCTACAACCAGCCCCATTGGTAACCATTTCATCTTCATTCCTTTGCCTCCCGTTTTCTAGACTCGCCGGGCTTTTCCGCCCCGCTGTAATGTCAGCCTAGCAGGAAACTTTTTGGAAACTTTGAGGGTCTTTCTGAGAGATCTGAATGCCTCGGCTTGCCGCCCTCTCGCTGTCGAGAGGGCGCTCCCTTAAAGGACATGGGCGGCCCAAGAGGCTGCTGTTCGAGCGGGCGGTTCATACGGCGGTGACGATGAAAGCTGCTGGACCTGGCGGTCCGCTCCACCTCTCCCATCTGACCCCGCCTAGTCACCGCGCCGGTGGGCGTCCCCGGCGCGTCGGGCGGGCCGTCAGGCGTCGGCCCTGGTCACGGTGACGGTGTAGGTCTTCGTCGTCTCCCCATCCGCAGCCGTCACCAGGAGAACGATGAGGTTGGCGCCCACGGCCAAGCCGACGGTTCCGTCTTCGTAGCTAGCGGAAAGCACCAGCGCCACTTCATAGCTGGCGGCTTCGTCGTTGGTCTCCGCCGTTATGGTGGTCTGCTCCACCTCGTGGCCGACGCTGACCTCGTAGTTCTCGATGGCCTGGTCGAAGGCGAAGGGCGCGCCGCTTAGCGCCAGACCGCTCAGCGTGGCGTCGGTGGAGGGCGGCGCGGTCCTGGTGACGGTTACGGTGTAGGTCTTCGCCGTCTCTCCGTCCTCGGCGGTGACCTCGATGGCGATGACGTTGCTGCCCACAACCAGCGGGATCACCCCGTCCGCGTCGGCCACGCCGCCCAGCTTGATTGCGTAGGTGGCCCGGTCGTCATTCGTCGCCGGGGTCACCGTCGTCTCGTCCACGTCGTGGCCCACGTCGGCGTCGTACTTGTTGGTAGCCGGGTCGAACGTACCGATGTCCACACCGCTCAGCGTCAGGCCGCTCAACACGGCGTCCGTGGAAGGCGTCGCGGCTTCGGCCCTGGTGACATTGAGGGTGTAGGTCTTCATCGTCTCCCCATCCGCAGCAGTCACCAGGAGAACGATGAGGTTGGCGCCCACGGCCAGGCCGACGGTTCCGTCTTCGTAGCTCGCGGAAAGCACCAGCGCCACTTCATAGCTGGCGGCTTCGTCGTTGGTCTCCGCCGTTATGGTGGTCTGCTCCACCTCGTGGCCGACGCTGACCTCATAGCTCTCGATGGCCGGGTCGAAGGCGAAGAGCGCGCCGCTCAGTGTCAGGCCGCTCAGCGTGGCGTCGGTGGAGGCAGGCTCCGGCTGCTGCTGTTTAGGCGGGTTGGAGACGGTGAAGCTGGTGCTGGCCGAGACCAACGCCACGTTGTCGGGAGAGGAGACGCTGGCCCGCAGGGTGTAGTCCCCCGCCGGACAGTCGGCGGAAATGGTCCCGGTGCGGGCCTCCGGGTCCTCGTCCACCTGGTACATATAGCGGTCCACGCCCAGCCCGTAGCCATTGGCCTGGTCCTCGCACCCGTCGGCGTCCCCGTTCTCCGAGTCCACCACGTCGGCGCGGAAAGTGTAGTCGATGGTGGAGCGGTCGGTGTCGAAGGTCAGGCCGCCGAAGGTCATGGTGACTGCGATTTCCGTTCCTTCCGTCATCGGGCCGGAGGGCGACAGATCAACCGTTACCGGGAGGGAAGCCTCGGCGCGGGTTACCTTTACCGCGTAGGTCTTGGTCGTCTGCCCGTCCTCGGCGGTTACCTCGACGGCGATGACGTTGTCGCCCACGGCCAGCGGGATCACGCCGTCGCCGTCCTCCGCTCCGCCCAGCTTGATTACGTAGGTGGCCCTATCGTGGCTCTTCGTCAGGGTGACGGTGGTTTCCGTTACGTCATTGGCGACGCTGGCCGCGTACCGGGTGGCGGCCGGGTCGAACGTCCCTATGCTGACCCCGCTTAGTTCCAGGGCGTTCAGCGTGGCGTCAGTGGAAAGCGGCTCGGCGCGGGTGACGGTGACCTTGTAGGTCTTCGTAGTCTGCTCGTCCTCCGACGTCACCTCTATGGTGATGACGTTGCTGCCCACGGACAAGGAGACAGTCCCGTCAGAGTCGGCCACGCCGCCCAGCTTGACAATGTAGGTCGCTCCGGCTTCGTTCACCGTGGCCGTTATCGTGGTCTCAGTCAAGTCGTTGTCCACGTCGGCGGTGTACTCAGCGGTTGCCGGGCCGAACGTGCCAATGTATACGCTGCTCAGCGTCAGGTCGCTGAGCGTGGCGCTGGCCGGTACCGTTTGTTCGGGGCCGAAGACCCAGGGGCGGGCCTGCTTGATCGCCAGGAGATTCTCGCTGGTGATCTTGAACTCGATTTCCATGGCGAAGTCTTCATCGGGTCCGGGGTTGTACAGCTTTGCGAACTTCTTGTGAATCACAGCCAGGTGCCTGCGCAGCTGGTCCAACTGGTCGTTGCTCATGAGAAGCTGTCCCGGCGGCTTTTGGTTGGAGGTGCGAAGGACGAAGTATCCGCCGGCCGGGTTCAATAGGATCTCTTCCGGCACCGAGAGCGCGTCGGGGTTGGTGACCAGGTCTTCGCCGATCTGCGTGTTGACGTAGTACCACCCGTCTCTGATGCCGCTGTACACGGGGTTGAAGGAGACGGCTACGCCGTTGGCCAGCTCGTCGGAGTAGTTGGGATGAACCAGGACCCCCATCGCGGCCGTAAGGTGGTCGATGCGATGGAAGTCGCGTTCGGTGAAGGCGCGGAAGTTCCACAGGCTGGCGTACACCTGCTTGAGGGATTTGGCGATGTCCTCCTCGTCCTCCTTGGGCTTCTGGGTCTTGGAGTCGTACAGTCCCGCCCCGTTGAAACCGGGGAGGTCCTCGTTGTTGGTGCTGGAACGGTAGCGGCGGTTGGTCCCCTCGGGAAACAACTCATTCATCTCGGTAAGGGCGTCGATAATCCACCCGGGCGTCTCACCCTTCTTGATGGCTTTGCGCAACTTCTTGAGACCGGATTCCTGGACGCCGAGGTCCGCCTGGAAACCGGCGTCGGCCAGCATCTCTTTGATGTCGTCGTAAAACCCGTTGTGCTTCATGAACTCGTCGTAGAAGTAGAACGGGACCGCGAAGCCGTCGGGGACGGTCCCCTCCGGAAAATCGAACGTCCCCAATACGGCCACGTTGGCCGCCTTGACGCCGAAGGCCTTCCAGTCCTCGAAATCAACCTCGCTGAGGGGGGTGATCTCAGTGACCGAGAGGTCTCGCTGCGGCGTCTGCTTCTTGCCGGGCCGGGAAGACGCGAAGTGGGCATCGACTTCCGCGCGGGTGGCTACGCGGAGGGAGTAGGTATGCTCCATCACTTCGTAGTGGACGTATTTGCCGGCGAAAGAGTTGATGTGGCTCCTGTAAGCGTCGCCAATATAGGCGTTGGGGACGCCGTCCAGGACGGCGCGAAGGTTCACATGGGAGAGCGGCGTTTGGGGCACGGTGGTGATGATGCCGGCGACGCGGGGAAGCTCATTGGGCAGCGCGTCGTAGATCACCACGTCCCGGGGATTGGGACTCTCCTCCAGGTCCATGATCCGCAGAAAGCCGTACCCTTCCGCCTGGTTCAACGAGCTGAAATCACTTTTGGGTGCGATGTCTTCGTCAAACACGAGGTTGATTCGGGATGCCTCGTAGAGCGTTAACTCGTGCTGGTAAGCCGGAAGCTTGTCGTTCGGCAGGTAATAGGCCAGATCGTCCTCGAGCAGCGGCATGCTGGCGGCGAGCATTGTATGGGAGAGATCCACAAGGCTGAAGGGCTGTCCGTAATTGAGCATGTACACGTAGAGTCCTGGACTGCCGTCGGGGGCAAAGAATCTCGGGGCATAGTCCAGATAACCGCTGAGCAACCCGGGCATGTACGGATCGATGCCTATAGCAGGCAGGAAGTCAAAATGGCTGTTGTACGTATTGGTGTTCTGGAAGTAGACACCCGGTCTGTAGGTGTCCGCGCCGAATATAGTGAACTTGATTATCGGAGAATCGGCGAGGGAGAGCGCGTCGAATGTTGCGCGATCGGGAATGGCCACGGCGCCCTTGCTGAGCTCGATGGCGGCAGCGGGGTTCACCGGGTTCATGCCCACCGGGTCTCCGAGTTCGGTGATGTCGTCGATGCAGTCGCCGTCGACGTCGGCCGGGTCAGAGACGAGATGCTTCTCGACCCGGTAGCGCTCTTTGGGAAGCGCCGCCAGATTCTCGGCGAGGGCAGTCGTGCCGTCTCCGCCCTTCTTCACCAGGACCGGAAGCTCCACCTCCGCGCCGTCCACATCGTGGCTCACGTACAGCACGAAGTAGTCCGCAGTCGTGGACGTGACCACGATGGGAACGGACGTCACCGCTACCGCTGTCGGCGTTGGGTCATAGCCGCCTCCTGAACATGGCTCATTCGTTGGCGCTGTAATAGTGAATCTCGCGGTGGCCGACGCGAGTTCCACGTTGGCCGCCGACGCTATGACGGCTATAACGGTGTAGTCCCCCGCCAGACAGCGGGCGGATATTCTCCCGGTGCGGACCTCCGGGTCCTCGTCCACCTGGTAAATGTAACGGTCGACGCCCAGGCCGTAGCCCTCGCAGGCACCGGCTTCAGCGTCGTTGGCATCCACCACGTCGGCGCGGAAGATGTAGTCGGTGGTGCTGCTGTCGGAGTCCTCGGTCAGGTTGACGAAGGACATGGTGGCAGTGATGGCAGTGCCCTCGGGCACGGAGGCAGAGGAGAGGGAGAGGGCCACGGAGGGCGAGGACTGAGCGTGCGCCGCGTAGGGCAACGGGACGCTGGAGAGAACAACGAGCATAAACGCGCCCACCACGGCAAGAGACAGTTTGCGTTTTGTGATGCTGACCTCGCTTTCGGCTGCTGCAAAGTCTGGATGGCGGGTGCAGACGTTGGCCGGCGGGCAATGGGAGACCTTTTGAGCCTGCCCACGGGCGCTCAGGAGTAGGCGCTCCTGGCAAGCGAAACCAGACGGCGCACGAGCCCCATGGACATCTTAGACTACCCATGTGAGATCAACGTGATTATCAACCCCTATTTCCGTGACGCTATTGTGAGTATTTGGCCGATCCGGTACAATAGGCACCGGCTGGCCTAGGGCGTCCGCAGCCCGACTCTGCATCCGGTCTGGCGCGTGACGACGTGGAGCCGGGTGGCGTCCGCAGTCCGGGTCAGGGAGGGCCGATGAAGGAAGCCGACGAACACCGGCGGGAGATAACGGAGCTGCGGGAGCGGCTGACCCGGTTGAGCGAGGCCAGCCTCCGCGTCAACGAGAGCCTGGACCCGGACACGGTGCTGCAAGAGGTCATGGACAGCGCCCGGTCGCTGACCGGCGCCCGGTTCGGCGGGATTACGGCCTTCGACGAATCGGGCCAGCTGCTGGAGTTCATCACCTCCGGTATGCCTCCCGAAGAGCAGCAGCGGATGTTGGACCTGCCGGAGGGTCCGGCCCTTTTCGAGTACTTCAGCTCGATTCAAGGCTCCCTGAGATTCGGGGATGTCGCCAGCCAAATGAGGTCGCTGGGCTTTCCCGACCTGCCGATCAAGACCCTGCTGGGAGCGCCGATGCGTCACCGGGGCGAGCACGTCGGCAATCTCTACGTGGCCGAGAAGGAAGGCGGCCGGGAGTTCACCCGGGAAGACGAGGAGACGCTGGTGATGTTCGCCTCCCAGGCGACGATGGTCGTGGTCAACGCCCGCAGGCACCAGGACGAACAGCGGGCCAGGGCCGACCTGGAGGCGCTGATCAACACCTCGCCGGTGGGCGTCCTGGTGTTCGACGCCACGACCGGGGCCTTGGCGTCGCTGAACCGGGAGGCGAGAAGGATCGTCAACGACCTGCATACGCCGGGCCGCCCCCTGGAGCAGCTCCTGGGCGTGCTGACCTTCCGGCGCGCCGACGGGAGGGAGATTTCCCTGGAGGAGTTTCCCCTGGCGCAGGCGCTGAGCACCGGTGAGACGGTGCGCGCCGAGGAGATCGTCATCCAGATCCCCGACGGGCGGAGCGTCACCACCATCATCAACGCCACGCCCATCCACTCGGAGGAGGGTCAGGTCGATTCCGTGGTCGTGACCCTACAGGACATGACGCCGCTGGAGGACCTGGAGCGGCTGAGGGCCGAGTTCCTGGGCATGGTCAGCCACGAGCTGCAAACGCCGCTGGCCTCCATACGGGGCTCCGCAGCCACCCTGCTGGACGACGAGCCCGACCTGGACCCCGCCGAGATGCGCCAGTTCCACCGGATCATCGAACGGGAGGCCAGCCGGATGCGCGGCCTGATCAGCAACCTGCTGGACGTGGCGCGCATCGAGACGGGCACGCTGCCGGTCGCTCCCGGACCGGCGGAGGTGGCCGTCCTGGTGGACGAGGCCAGGAATGCTTTCCTGAGCGCAGGGGGCAGTAACCAGCTCCTCATCGACATGCCGCCGGACCTGCCCTGGGTCATGGCGGACCGGCGGCGCATCGTCCAGGTGCTGGGCAACCTCCTCTCCAACGCCGCCGCTCACTCGCCGGAGTCGTCCTCCATCCGGGTTGCCGCCGTACGGGAAGACATTCACGTCGCGGTCTCCGTGGCGGACGAGGGCAGAGGCGTGTCGGCCGAGCGTCTGCCCCACCTGTTCCGGAAGTTCTCCCGGACCGGCGACGAGGACCTGGGGCGCGGTCTTGGGGGTTCGGGGCTGGGCCTGGCCATCTCCAAGGGGATCGTGGAGGCCCACGGGGGCCGCATCTGGGCCGAGAGCGACGGAGAAGGTCTGGGGGCGCGGTTCACTTTCACGATTCCGGTGGTGGTGGAGGCCGGGACTGACGCCGCAGGCGGACCCGCCCGGCGCTCCGTCCCCTCGCGGCGGGCGGAGCGTGGACAGAAGCGCATTCTCGTCGTGGACGACGACCCGCAGGCGCTCAGGCACGTCCGCGACGCCCTCTCCAAGCTGGGCTACGCGCCGACAGTGACCGCCGACCCGGAAGCGGTGGGACGCCTCATAGAGGCGGAGAAGCCCCACCTGGTGCTGTTGGACCTGATGCTGCCGGGGACCGACGGGATCGAGCTGATGAAGGGCATTTTCGATATTGCCGACGTGCCGGTCATCTTCCTGTCGGTGTACGGCCAGGACGATGTCATCGCCAGGGCCTTCGATACGGGGGCCGCCGATTACGTGGTCAAGCCCTTCTCTCCGACGGAGCTGGCGGCGAGGATCAGGGCGGCCCTGCGCCGGCGGGGGGCCGCCGCCCGGCCCGAACCCACGGGACCCTATGTGCTGGGCGAGTTGACCATCGACTACGCCGAACGCAGGGTGAGCGTCGCCGGTCGTCCGGTCCGGTTGACCGCCATCGAGCACCAACTGCTGGTCGAGCTATCGGTCCACGCCGGTCTGGTATTGACCCACGGCCATCTGCTGCAACGGGTCTGGGGCCTGGGGAGCTCCGGCGACTCGCGGCCGGTGCGCACCGCCGTGAAGAACCTCCGCCGCAAGCTGGGCGACGACGCGGGCAGCCCCAAGTACATCTTCACCGAGCCGCGCGTCGGCTACCGTATGGCGAAGGGCGAGGAGCACATAGGGACGGAGGAATCGTAGACCAAGATGCTCTCACTGTTCCCTTGCTACCGTACGAATTCGCGGCCCGGCTGGTCGCCGTCAAGGAGATCACCGGCCTCCGCCCGGAAGGGATGGCCGGCTGCCTGGGTGTGGACCCCGGCAGTTGAAACACTGGCGGGATTGCGGAACGCCCAGCGGCGGGCGCCATGCGGTCGCTGGTAGAATTACTCCGCGAGCGCCGGAGGGTCTCCGTACGCTGCTGAATCGAGACCTCATGGCGGTCAAAAGGAGGAGGTATGATTATGGACTCACGTGAGCGGATAGACGACTCTTACCCGGAGCTCTTCCCGAAGGACTATCCGGAGCGGCTGGAGAGGCTCGTAGAACTCGCAGGGCTGACATGGGAGGAGTTCGCCGAGCGCCTCGGCGTCCCGGACGACCGCGTGACGGCATGGCGTGAAGGGGCGATCCCGACCGGCGGGGAGGTCTGGCACATCATGCGCCTGGCCTATTCTGTTCCCGGCGGCATAGAAGTGATGCTCCCAGAGGCCGCCGAGGGTGCGGAGAGCGAGGAGTAGGTAGTGTGAGGGAGACGACCCATCTATCCCAGCTCGTCTAGCTCAGCTCCGGACGGCCTAGCGGGGTTCAACGCCTACGTTGCCCGACACGCTTGTCCCAACGGCCCCAACCTCTCCACAACCCCCTATGGGGCACACGCTATTGTCTATAAATCCGACCCGGCGTGAATGGACCCAAACCGACCGCCCATGAGTATCTGAGTTTTTCGTGTTTATTGGTTCCAAAGAGTGAAAGTTCTTGATTTCGTCAAGTCTGGTGGACTCTTCTTGCCGCTGCTACTGTTTTCGGGCGTGGGGTCGCATGTGCTACGTGCTGAGCACGGGTCGTCTGAATACCAAGGCTTGTTGTTCCGTCTTCGGGGAATGTGGAGTCTGCTACAGCGGCTACCGAATAGTTCCAGTCATGTAATAGGATTCCACTTCCCTCACGGCATTCTAGCCTCCAGCCTGTGAGGGGTGGAAGCTCGTCGCGAGTGTACCGGGTGTCGCCGTCTGGCTCGCAATAGCCGGACATCCCTGGGAATAGTTCGCAGTTTATTGGGCTCCGGCACGGACTATGCGGCTTTGCCGAACCGGAACATCTTTGTGGAGCAGACCTGGCATACTCCTTGAGTGCCCGGGCGGCCGTCCTTCATCGTAACGGCCTGGGGATTGCTCATCTCCCTCTTGGACCGGCACTTGACACAATACGCTTCCATGGGATACCTCCAATTCTGCAGTTGTTGCCCATGACAAGACCTGCCGCCCGAAAAGGAGCTCTCGTCAACATAAATCGTACTGAGCCTCCAAGCCGGACATAAGGAGCAAATGTCTAAATTGGTCTAGACATTTGTCTATAGGAATTGCGTAGGCAAATGCCCTCAGGGGCCTATGCCCATGTCGCGTCAGGTCTCAGCCCAGCGTGTTCAGGAAGCGGCGTGGACGCTCAACGGGACCCCCCATCGGCTTGCGGGTCGGGGAATGTCGAGGAGCGGGCGAGGCGTGGGTGTGAGTGTAGGAATCGCTGAGGCGCTTTGGAACAAACCAGAGGCCCCCGCCGTTACATCAGGGGCCTCGTCGCTGCTCGGTACGTCACCTGTCGGCTTGCCCCGTCGATTCTCGGCGGACCGACGGCGGGGCAAGGTCGGCGTCAGATCACAGCGCCAACCTGACCCGCAGGGTGAAAGTTCTTGATTTTATCAAGTCTGGTGGGCCTTGGGGGGAGGGTCGAGGCCCATGCTTCTTCGGGGACCGGTGGCCAAATTGTGGAAAACTCAGAGTGAGCTGGAGAAAGCTATCGGGGGGTTAGGGATGGAGGACGCCGTTCCCCAGGGAACGAAGAAGGAGCACTACTGCATCCTGTGGAAAACGGGTTTGTCCCAGGGGACGTTGGGGAAATACACCGGTCTGGACGCGCGGATGGCACGGCGCTGGAAAGTGGTGCCGGACTCGGTGGCCCGTGGTGTCCCATATCCGGTGATAGCCGAGGGGACATGGTTGAGCATCAGGGCGATTCGTCAGATTCAGATATTGAGGGATGTTCACTGGACGAGAGTAGACCTCCCCCAGCGCCGGCCCTACAACACCACGCCGAGACCCTGGGGAGGGTGGTACCTGGATGGGCGTTAGTGAGGCAGCGACAGAATAATTGTCTCTATATATGGGTTTCAGGGGATTTCCCTAAAGTAAAGGAAAGGTCGGATTTCCCGTCGCTGAAGCGTTTTCCAGGGGTCAACAGCTACGAAAATGTCGGGAACACGAAAGTGTCAACCGCAAGTGGATACATTAGAGCAAATTCGCCGAAATAAGGGGGAGATCGCCTCTCCGTCGAAGGTGAGGGATGCCAGGAAGTGCATGATGATGAAAATCTTGAACGTCGAGGAGGGGACAAGGCGAACATGGCGAATCCGACAGTGAAGACGAAGCGAAGAAAGAAGTCGACCCGGGCCTGTGTGCCTGTCCGTTTCAAGAGCGTGTAGAGGCCATGTGCACCGACGAGCAGTTGAGGAACAAGGGGCGGCGGTTCCTGAAGGATTGCAGGCCGTAGCTGCTTCGCGCGCTTAGACGGGACGATTAACTGGACTCTCATCTGGAGAGGCGGGCAGTGCGTTGCAAGGCCAGGGCGGTGAACCTGATGGAGACCGGCACGATGGATGAACAGGCATGGTCCTGGGCGACCCCTGAGGTGCTCCTGGAAACGGAGGCGGACTGATGGGCATTAAGACAGAGGAGGAGCTCGACCGGGAGGCCAAAGGGACTACAGAATCATGACGCCGCTGGAATGGCGGAGAGCGGAGCTGAACTTGTTGATATCCCGGCAGGATGCAGATATGCAGGACTACCGAACTCTGAAGAGGTAGGATCAGGAGGCTTCGTCCCAGAGTTCCCTACCATTCTAATTCGGATAGAGTTCTGAGGTGGACCCGGTTATTTGGACAGAATCAGGGCGGAGTTAAGTGAGAATCCCGGCTCTCCTGCCAGTGATTCGATCCCCTCTCTCGGTGAACACCTCCTTCCGTTAGACTCCCCTACTACAGTCCCGTGCTCTCCGTGGAAGACCTCGGCCGGTGTCCGGTAGCCCAAGGCCTGATGGGGCCTGAGCCTGTTGTAGAACCGGAAGTAGTCTTCCAGCCCCCTCTGGGCCTCCAGGACGCTGGCGTAGGCTTTCAGATACACCTCTTCATACTTCACCGTCCGCCATAGCCGCTCCACAAAGATGTTGTCTTGGTACCGCCCCTTCCCGTCTATGCTGATCTTCACGCCGCGGTCCTGGAGGACCTGGGTGAAGTCCAGGCTGGTGAACTGGCTGCCCTGATCGGTGTTGAACACCTCTGGCTGGCCCTTGCCCTGGGCCTCCTCCAGCGCCTCAGCGCAAAAGCCTGCTTCCAGGGTGTTGGACAGTCGCCAAGCCACCACGTACCGGCTGTGCCAGTCTATGACCGACACCACGTAGAGAAAGCCCCGGGCCATGGGCAGGTAGGTGATGTCGGCAGCCCACACCCCCGATCGGGGTCGGGGGCAGGCTCTGGTTGGGCCGAGTGATCCTGACATTCCTCAACAGGTAGGGATAGACCGGATGCTCCGGCGATCTTCGGCTGGTGCTGGGACACCGGTAGATGGCCCGCAGCCCCATGGCGCGCATCAGCCGCTGCACCCGCTTCCGGCTTACCCGTACTCCCCGCCGCTCCAGCCAGGCCTTCATCCGTCTTGACCCGTAGAAGGGTGTCTCCAGGTATTGCTGGTCAATATCGCCCATCGGGGACAGGTCCTCTTTCGAGGCAGCCCTGGGACGGTAGTAGAGGCTGGAACGGCTGACCCCCAGCAGCGCACATTGGCGCACCAAGGACAGGGACGGAAGGTTCCGGTCCACCATCTGCCGCCGACTATCGGGACTCATGGACCGGACCTCTCCGCCAAGAAATCCCGCTCGACCTTCAGCTGACCGATCTCCTGGTACAGGCGGGCGATCAGGGTGGCGTCGTTCCTGGACTTCTGCTCCTTGCTGTTGCCGAAGACCCCGGAGGCACCCTCCACAAGTGCCTTCTTCCAGGCTTGAATCTGGCCCCGGTGGACCTCGTACTTGGCGGCCAGCCGCACCGCCAGGAGAATCAAGGGAGTTGCCAGGCTGGTTCAGCCCAGCAAGTCCTCCTGAGCCTTCCGCAGAGCCTCGCCGATGGAGCCGGGCTTGGAGGATTTCTGGGTCATCCGGCAGGCTCCCCTCGACGCCAGGCGTCGCAGTACTGCCAGCCCTCCGAACGGAACTCTTCTTCGACGACGCTTGGCTCCAGAAAAGGACGGGATTTCTCGACCGCACGTGTGGACAACTCGCCAATCCTCCTGGCCCAGCCGTTGCGAAAGTCCTCGTGGTTCCGGTTAGCCATACCTACGATGTACGACCATGCCAAATCCGTGCTTAACTCCAAAGCCCACCTCTCGAAGTTGCTTTGAGGTGGGTCGCTTTGAGGTGGGTTTGGAAGAACCGTACCGCAGTAGGACGCAGCAAGGCTATCGGGCGTCCGCGTCGAGACGGGCATCCCGTCTATCATTAGTCGGGTCGGGGTTGGCGTCGCCGTTGGTTCCGGGGAGTTGCAGGCCCAGGTCAAGGCCAGGATTAGGGCCAACGCTATGGCGGCAGTCTTGATCATCTGCTTTCCTCCTCAGCCCGGATCATCGCGACCGCCGGGGTGACCTAGCACCAACTTGTATAGCTGAATTGGAAAGGGATCAGTTATAGTCGAATCGCTGGTGGCGAGCAGGTAATTATCCCCTGGTTCGTCCGAGTTGTACCTGAGTGGCTACTAGGTTGCCTCCGAAGTTTTTCCCGACGATTTCAGTTAAGCTCAAGGAGCTTCTGCCCGTGATGGGTTCGTTGTAGCCCGCCGGCTCCAAAGTCAGAATCCAAAGAATGCAGATCTTGCCACAGAGGAGACGGGCTAAGGCCTGCAAAACTCAATAATGCAAAGGCGTGAGGTGAAACGCTTATGACATGGGCAAGTTCAATTACAGTAATAACTCCACTGACCATAGCTGTTATTGTATGGGGGCTCAATGAATACAGCAAGAGATAGTGGGAACGACACAAACGCAAGGGAAATCGATACCTTGTCCTATTGAACAGCCTTAAGGGTTTTTATGAGGACACCGATTGAGTAGAGGCTACACAGAAGAAAGAGGAATTTATCTATCAGCTATCACTCTGTTGGCTGTATTGCCCAGACACGGTCATGCATAAGGCTTACAATCTTCTGGACCATGTAAGGACGGGAGTCAGGAAGACTGACACAGAGAAAGAAGAAGCCCTGGGTGCATTCGTCGTAGAGATTAGAAACGATCTGCGAAAAGGCTGGCCGTGGACGAAGGCAAAGTTGAATGCAGCGGACTTCCGGCTTCTACGTAGCACATGACAGCAAAAGACCAAGTGGGGCTCAGAGTTTGCAGCTAGGACTTATGCGCTTCTCTCGGAATAATGCACATTCTTGACAGCCATAGGTTTCACGGTCGGGAGAGTTCCGTTCAGAGCATAACTCATGTTCCAGGTGTCACACCCCAAAAGCAAACGAAACCTTGCACAGTATTGTTCTACGTCTTTTGGCTTATCCTTGCATCAGCTATAAGATGGCTACGGGGGAGGCGCCGGGTCAGGAGGAGTCTGCGAGTCGGCGAGACGCCTTTACGGTTGCGCCTTGATATTGATATGGGGTCCAACATCATGATGCACCCCGATCTGGCCATCATCACCGGTGCCTTCAGCTACACGGGCAACTACGTCGCGCGGCGTCTGCTTGAGCACGATGTCCGCGTGAGGACCTTGACGCGCCGCCCCGGGCAGCCCAACCCCTTCGGCAACGCGGTGGAAGCGGCTCCTCTGGACTTCTCGGACCCGGATGGGCTGAGTCGCTCGATGCAGGGAGCGGGCGTCCTTTACAACACCTACTGGATACGGTTCGCGCGGGGTCGAATGACCTTCGATCGCGCAGCCGAGAACACCAGGACGCTGTTCCAGGCCGCTGAGAGGGCGGGCGTCGGCAGGATAGTCCACTTCTCCGTGACCAACCCCTTGTCAGGGTCCCGCCTGCCTTACTTCAAGGGCAAGGTGCAGGTCGAAGAGATGCTGGAGGACCTAGGAATCCCATACGCCATCATCAGGCCCACCCTGGTCTTCGGCGAGGGCGACCTGCTGCTCAACAACATCGCCTGGGCGCTTCGTCGCTTCCCGGTCTTCCCCGTCTGCGGCGGGGGCGACTACACGGTCCAGCCCGTCTACGTCGAGGATGTTGCGGCCCAGGCGGTGGAGGCCGCTTCGCAGAGGGGAAGCTCCGTGGCAGACGCCGCCGGGCCGGATGTTCTCTCATTCGATGATCTGCTTCGCCTGCTGGCCTCCTCGATGGGTGTGCGCAGCCGATTGGTGCATACGCCGCCTCTGGTAGGCTTCGCCCTGACCGGACTTGTCGGCGTGCTGATGCGAGACCTGGCGCTTGCCCGGGACGAGATCGACGGCCTGATGGCCGGGCTGCTGACATCCGACGCCCCGCCGACCGGAACGACGAGGCTCAGCGACTGGTTGAAGGACAACGGGGACGGCCTGGGACGCCGATACGTGTCCGAGCTCGGTCGCAACTACCGTCGGTAAAGAATGGATTGGGGGCTTGCTTTGGGAAGTCTTTGGCGAAAGGAGACGATCCTTGGATCAAGAGGATTCCAAGACCCTTAGAGCCGGGAAGCCCCGTCGGTCAGCGCCGGATGCCAGGACGAAAGTCCTCCTGCTCATCGCGGTCGCGGCTCTCCTCGCACTGGCCCTGACCGGGTGTGAGAGGTTGTTCCCCGATGTCGAGGACTGGATCGCCGACTCCGAGACGCTTGCACGACGCTTCGAAGCGCGCTTGGGCGACCTGAAGGAGTGCATCGAAGAGGGCAACTGCGACGAGACCCTTGATAGGGAGAGAGGGGTTTTCGCCATGTGCATGTGGGTCGCATCGCGTGGGGAGCTTGCTCCAGAGGGTTTCGAGGCGGCAGAGTGGCAGCGGTTCGACGCTCTCTGCGAGGGTCTGACGGGAGTGCTGGAGCTGCCGGGGGCGGACGCCATCCGGCGCATCGAGGACCTACAGGCTGAGACGGACCGCATCAGCGAGGGAATCCGCGCTGACATCGAACCCCGAGAGCGGGAATCAGACAAACGCTAGGGAGACGCCGACTACATCGTCAAGCCCTTCTTGCCGACGAATCCGGCGTCTCCCGTTCCGGTATTCACCAAGACCGAGTACCTATAATGGCAGCGTTGGCTGTTCGCGCATCCGGCGACCAGGAGCAAGGCGCGGTGCCTCTGAGGGCTCTGTTGCATAGCAGCCTCTCCACGGGGTTGAAAGAGCCTCCAGCCCGGCGGGAGCAGGCTCACGGGACCGGAGGCGGAATGCTATCGACCGGTGGCCAGTCGGATGATGAACCGGCTGCCCTGTCCGACCACGCTCTCGGCCTCGATGGAGCCTCCGTGGGCCTCAACCATCCTGCGGGCTATGGTAAGCCCAAGCCCGGTCCCCCCGGTGCTGCGGGACCGCGAGGGGTCAGCGCGGTAGAAGCGGTCGAACAAGCGCGGCAGATCTTCCGGCGCAATCCCTGGCCCTGTGTCGGCCACTGACACATTGACGGCGTTGGCAGCGGTATGAGCCGATACCGTTACCCGGCCACCCTCCGGCGTGTGGGTGATGGCGTTTTCCAGCAGATTGCCGACCACCTGCGCGATGCGGGTTGGGTCAAGGTGCAACGGCGGCAGAGACGGGTCCGTCTCAAGTCTCAGGTCCACGCCTTTGGCTTCGGCTCGGGGACGCAGCCCTTCTATGACGGATTGCAGAAGTTCCCCCACCTGCGTCCGGGAGCGTTCCAGGTGCAACTCACCAGCGTCAGCCTGGGCCAGCAGGCGCAGGTCGTCAACAAGTCGCGAGAGCAGCAGAGCCTGCTCGTGGAGGGTGCCTATAGTTTCCGGTGTGGGCTGAAACAGCCCGTCCCTGATGGCCTCCAGGTAACCCTGGATGTTGGATGTAGGTGTCCGCAGTTCGTGGGCAATGTCGGCAGTAAGGTTTCGTCGAAGATGCTCCGCCTCTTCCAATTCCACGGCCATGGCATTGAAGCTGTCAGCCAGCTGGCGGACCTCTGTCGGGCCCGCGGTCTCAGCGCGTTGCGACAGGTCGCCCCGGCCCAGTCTCCGGGCCGTCGCCCCCAGCCCTTGCAGCGGTGCCAGAGTGCGCTGCGACAGCAGCCATACCAGTATCGTCCCAAGGGCAGCAGCTCCTATGCCGGTCCATAGTAGATAGCCTTTGACGAGGTCGGAAATGCGGGAAGCCTCAGGGTCGACCAGGGGGTACGGCTGGGACTCTGGGGCAATGTCCAAATCGCTCGACGCGGTGAAAGAACCCACGATCTCCCCTTCGTGCAGGACCGGGAAAACGCCCTCCTCATACCATGACTCGTCCTCCCACTCCTCTCCAATCGGTTCCTCCCAACTCCGCAACTGATTCAGTTCTGAGGAAGGTGATGAGTAGGGTTCGTGAGAGTCGGCAATTAGGTTGCCTTCGGAATCATACATGGTTATGCGAAGCCCGGAGATGGCAGCGGCCTGCTCAACTACCGAGTGCAGTTCTATGCTGGAGTCTGCCCAGCCGTAGTCCTCGGCGTGGTAGTCGGAGACGTATTCACTGACCCTGGCCGCCTCCGCCAAGTCCTGTTCGTTTTCGTAACGCTCCGTCTGACTGTCAGTGGCGAGGCCGATGAAGATTCCCACCACGGCGAGGGCCAATGTCAGGATCAGGGCGAAACCCAGCACCAGCCGGAATTGCAGACTGGAAACGAGGCCGGCCAATGAAACGGAACGCAAATCAGGCGCCCTCAGCATGACGCAGCTGGTATCCACTCCCGTATACGGTTTGGATATACCTAGCGCTTCCTCTGCTTTCAGCTTCCAGCTTGCGTCGCAGAAAGGACACATGAGTATCGACAGCGCGATCGAGGCCATCAAAATCGTATCCAAGAGCCCGGTCTATGATCTCGTCGCGGGAAAATATTCGGCCGGGTTCTTGCAGCAACAACGTCAGGAGCCGAAACTCCGTTGGCGTCAGCTTGAGCTCCGCGCCGCCCACCGTCGCCTGCCGTGTGCGCAGGTTGACCTTGATCGCGCCGAAAGCTAGTTCCGGGTGGGCGGACACGGAGCATTCCCGGTCGGCGCGGCGCAGCACCGCACGCACCCGGGCGGCCAGCTCACTGGGGCTGAATGGCTTGGTAGGTTCCGTTTGGTTGTAGTGTCCGGCATATATGGGCTCAGGCATGGCAAAACCTAAAAGCAAACGGAACCCTAGGTATTACTATTGAGAGCGTCCGTTAGTTCATCGCGGCCACTCCGGAGGTATTCCCGTGCGAATGCCAGAGCTTCCGCCGCTGAATGGTAATTCCCTAGGTCCTGTGAGCCACTAGCGGATTGCCTTCGTACTCCCCAAGAACTATCCACCATTCGGGCAACCAACAATGAGAAGCTGTCATCAAACGACAGCCTCACCTGATCACCGCTCAGTCTCTCTTCTTGTATTTCGAACTCTGTCATACCTTCCTCCTATCGTCTTGTTTCGGCAAGCCGTGCTGCCAGGTACTCCATCGGTTCTGTTTGCTTTTAGTGTATGGTGTAGCTATGTCCAGATAGCCCATACACTAAAAGCAAACAGAACCGCTTGGTAATGTAGTCATCGGCTCCCACGTCCAGGCCTTCCAGCCGGTCCCTCTCCTCCACTCGTGCTGTTAGCATGATCACAGGCACCATTGATTCCACCTGAAGGTTTCGGCAGACCTCCAACCCATCCAGGCCGGGCAGCATGAGGTCCAGCACCACCAGACTGGGCCGTTTCTTTCGGGCCAAATCCAGCCCACGAACACCGTCGTTAGCCTCCGCCACCCGATAGCCGTCGCGCTCCAGGTAAGCTCGCGCCAACGCCACCACGTTGGGGTCGTCGTCAACGACCAACACCAACGGCTTCTCTTCTTTATCCTTGCCGTTGACATCTGTGGAGCTCATAGAAGCTTCCCTCCTTTCCTGGAGAAGTGACACATGGACGGAACAACGCGTCGGTGGGAGTATATGATGGATTGAGACGGTCCGGCACCCAGAACTTTGTTGCAGCTATCCGGCGCGACCAGCGGTCGGGCCGGGCATAGATACAAGCCGTGGGCCGGGACGGACTCCGAGTCCGTCCCGGCCTTCGCATTGGAGAGTTGGGCGGCGATGCCGCGGCTAGTTGGCAACCTCAACGGCCGTTTTGGGCTTGCTAGCGGGTCCGTCGCCGGACTCTTCATCATCGCGTTCACCCTCATCATCCCAGATTTCCGGGTCCTGACCGTACATCTCATCATAAGCCTGATTGACAGCGTCGGCGACTTTCTGGCCGTCCACGTTCAGGATCGCGCCAACCCGGTCGTAGTACTCCTGGTCAGAGATCCCCTCCTGCTCCTCGAACCAGAATTCCGGTAGGCATTCCTCATCTGAACTGTCATGCCAGAGCTGGTCGAAAGCAGAGTAGTCACTCGACTGGACCTGAGTACGGATGGCGTCGGCCTCTTCCGTGGTGATACGACCGCTTTCCACTGCTGCCTTCAAGATGGCATCTACGTATCCAGCCTCCATCTCAGCCTCAACCTGGGCTATGGCATCGGCTGTGGCCTTAGGGTCGGTGCCAAGGAACTCGGCAACCTTCGTAGTCCAGGGATCAGATTCGCCATCGGGATAGGTCTCATCCTCGTATGAGTCAGCCCTTTCATACTCTGCATACCATTCCTCGGAGGCCCGGTCCATGGCGTCGGCGACTTTCTGGCCGTCCACATTCAGGATGGCGCCAACTCGGTCAGGGAAGACATCGTACCCTTCTGGCTCCACATACCAGATTTCTGAACCGCACTCCTTCTCGTAGCTCTCCTTCCAGAATTCATCGAACCCGGAGTAGTCGCCTGACTGAACTTGCGAACGGATCACATCGGCCCGTTCCCTAGTGATGTGGCCGCTTTCTACAGCCTTCTTCAGAACCGCATCCACGTATTTGAGTTCAATCTCTGAATCGACCTGGTCGAAAGCGTCGGCGGTGGCCTGGGGGTCCGTGCCCAGAATCTCCGCAATCTTGGCCTCCATCTCGTCAGGTCCCTCCACAACCACTTCCGTTGGGGCCTTTCCGTTGCCCCCGCCCGGGTCTCCGCCCGAGGCAAGGACGGCCCCCCCGGTGATGGCCGTAGCCACCAACCCCACAATCAGCCCCATCGGTATCCATTTACTTCTCATGTCTCTACCTCCGGTGTCTCCAGATTTGCCGGGACTCGTGGCCCTGCCTTGGTAATCACGTTAGCAACCAACCTTTTGGAAACTTTGTGGAAATCGGCGTCTTTCGGAGCAGGTCCCCTGGAGTTTGCTTGATGTCGTGAATCCGGAGAAGGGGCCAAGACGCAATCTAGTCTCGCCGATAGCCCAGGCCCGGAGCAGCGCCCCGCCGGACTACACTTCGGGAGCTAATGCCTAATGTAAGGATGGGAGCAATCCGGCCTTGTCTTGAATGGACCCAAATCGACCGCCCACAAGTAATTGAGTTTTCCGCTGCTATTTAGTCGCAAGTATGAGGGTCTCGATTTTCTCCAGCTTGATGAGTTGATAGAATGTGCTTAGGAGATTTAGCGATGCGACAGGAAGTTTTCCCGGTCGATCCCTTCACCAGTAAGCCATTTGCAGGCAATCCGGCTGTGGTCTGCCTTATTCCCGCACCGGTTCCGTTTGTTTCCGGCGTATGGCCTATCTGACCCTAGGCACACCATACGCCAAAAGCAAACTGAACCGCGCCAGCGGTCAACATCACCGGTGCCAGATGGAGAATTCTACGGGCTAACGCAGAACTCCACTCGCGACGGTGGCGTGTCAATACCGCTGAGCCGAGCAGCTACTGAAGACGGAAATGGACATCGATCCCGAGCCTAGAACGGTGAGTTGTGCCCATAGTGGTAGCAGGCATCTGTGAGGGCAGTAGCGGCACCGTCCAGAGCCATCACATCCCGCGCGTAGGACGCAGCGATTACCCACTTGCCGCGCTCTCGAAGCTCAGGCTCGACGGCCCTGCTGAATTGATCAGCCCAGATGTACTCAACCGTTAGGAAATGCTCCGGCTGCATCAAGGCTGCGAAGTGAAGCCTCACGGCTGATTCGGTTCGCGCACCAACGCTGAGGTAATCCAGTAAGTCAGTCCAGCCTCGACACCCCAGAGTTCCATGGTCCGATACCGGTACAGGGCGGAGCTTTGTCAGGGCGGGCGCAGTAACGAGACCGGCCGTGGTAGACGGCTGCTCCCGACTTGCGCAGGCTAGGAGTGACCCTGCCAATATGACTATTATCACCAAGGGCATCACAACGCACAGTCCCATGTTCGTCAAATCCGTTGTCCGTCGTGGGCCTTAGTGGGGTTCTCCTACAATACCCAGCGAACTGATCCACAACTCGCGGAACCTCGCCTTCCGACTTTTGCTAGTTGCCAACAGTGCGATTTTCCTCTGTTTGGTTTGTATAGCGAAACATGGAATGATCGTATTCGGTGTGGGTCAAAGAAGAAACAACTATGCTTCCTTCATCGCTGAACTTGATGTCCCGGACTTTCCGGTTCGACAGAAATCTTCCTTCGATGTTAAGGAGCGACCCATCGCGAATCCTCTGGGAGGTTCCGTTTGCTTGTAGTGGCTGGCACATGATAGCATACCGGCATGTCTGATGCGAACCGTGTCTTGTACAGCGATGATTGCCTGAACGTCTTGAACGACACGTTGGCCTTGCCCTCGGATTCCGTCGACCTCATTTATCTGGATCCACCTTTCAACTCCAAGAGCATCTACAATCTGCCATTCGCCGGAAAGGACAAAGACACCCGCCCTGTAGAAGCTTTCGCCGACACGTGGACATGGGGCAGCCAAGAAGATGACTTTATGCGGGACTTGACTGCCGGCCCACAGTCTCGCCTCCTGGCTGATGTAGTTAGCCTCGCCCAGCGCGTGGACGCTCAAAATCGGGGGGGGGGGGGGGGGTAGGTCTTTCGGCCTACCTCGTCAACATGGCAGTACGGCTTCGGGCAATGCACCGGGTACTGTCACCTACAGGGTCCATCTACCTTCACTGTGACGATACGGCCAGCCATTACTTGAAGTTGGCAATGGACGCTATCTTCGGCCAGCAAAACTACAGGTCGGAGATCGTCTGGAAGCGAACGAGCGCCCACAGCGACACCAAACAGGGGCGCAAGCAGCCCGGGCGTATTCACGACACGTTACTGCTCTACACCAAGGGCAGCAATTGGACCTGGAACCCCGTCTACGTCAAACACGACCGCGAGTATGTGGGCAAGTTCTACAAGTACGTTGAAGAGGGAACAGAGCGGAGATATCGGCTAGGCGATTTGACGGGCCCCTATGGCGCGGCCAAGGGCAATCCGCAGTATGAAGTCATGGGGGTGACACGCTACTGGCGGTACAGCCAAGAGCGGATGCAGGCGTTGATTGATGCTGGACGCGTTGTGCAGACCCGGCCAGGTGCAGTTCCGCAATACAAACGCTACCTGGACGAAATGCCTGGCGTTCCCTTGCAAGATGTTTGGACCGACATAGGTCCAATTCCGGCGCAGTCTAGCGAGCGTTTGGGGTACCCTACGCAAAAGCCAATCGCTCTGCTAGAGCGCATCATCACTGCATCGTGTCCCGAAGGCGGGCTGATATTAGACCCATTTTGCGGATGTGGTACTGCCGTCCATGCTGCTGAACGGGTAGGGCAACGCTGGATAGGCATTGACCTATCTGCCTTTTCCGTCGGTCTGATTCGCAATCGCATACTGAACAACTTCCCCGACCTCTCCACCGATGATGTGCTGGTAAGAGGCGTACCAATCAGCATCGCGAAAGCGGAGGAATTAGCTCTACGCAACAAACCGGAATTTGAGAAATGGGTTTGTGGTGCAATCGGAGCGGAAGGACTGTTCCATGACCCGGGCACTCCGGGTGCAGATGGCGGCGTGGATGGTGTGCTCCCATTTGTTCCAACCCGATGGGGCAAGCCGCCCAAGCCGGAGTATGCCATCGTCCAAGTAAAGGGAGGCCACGTCACGCCGGATGCTGTGAAAGCACTGGAAACCACCGTCCGTAGATTCAAGGTAACGGCGGGCGTGTTGGTGTGTTTCAATCGGTATATGCAGACAGTCGAAAATCAGAGAGGGCGGGCTGTCTTCAGCGATGCATTAGGGGAATACCCTGTAATCCAGGGCTACAGCGTAGAGGACCTCCTAAACAACAAGCGCTTGAACCTTCCCCCGCACAGAGAGGTTGCCAAGCGTATCCGGCAAGGCGGGCGCACCAATCTGCAACCCGAACTGCTAGCTAGATAAAAGATGACCCCCGCCGGCGAGGTTTGGTGGGCGCAACCGTCTGACTAGTCAAACGCTACTTTCAGGGCTTCCCAGAAGGCCACAAGAGCATCCCAGAAGATCGCAGGGACGAGGATTATTGCAATCACGAGTACCAACCGGGTGTTGTGATGGCTGAATTCACAGAAACGACGACCACAACCTACACCGTCAATTGCCCAGGCTGCCACGGCGACAAGGTCAAGAAGCATGGTAAGCAGTCAAGGGAACAACGCTATTTCTGCAAGACCTGCAAGAAAGCGTTTCGGGCCGGTGGCAAAGCTGAAGGCCGCCGCATGGATGCCGAGATGATGGGCTCGGCCATCCGGGACTACTACACCGGCAAGTCCTACAAGCAGATAGCCGAAGGACTGAAAGAGGAATACGACCTAGAGAAGGAACCGAGCAAGGCGACTATCTATGAGTGGGTGCGGGACTACACCGGCGAGGCCTTGCAGCAGATGAAGGACCACAAAGCCAAGACGGGCGGGCATTGGGTAGCGGACGAAATGCAGGTGGACGTCGGCGGCGAAAAGATGTGGCTTTGGAACGTCATGGACTCCAAGACCCGCTACATTCTGTCCTCACATCTGACACCCAGGCGAGACGGCAACGCAGCTCGCGTTGTGCTGAGAAAGGCGGCTCTGGCCTCCGACGGTCCGCCCAAAACCATCACCACCGACAAGTGGCGTTCCTACATCAAGCCTATCAAGGCGGTGTTCCCGGAAGCTAATCACATCCAGTCCCAAGGGATACGAGCAGAAGTCAACAACAACCTATCGGAGAGATTGCAAGGAACGTTCAGGGACCGCACCAAAACCTTGCGGGGCTTGGAGAGCCGTAAGACGGGGCAGCGCTATCTCGACGGCTGGGTGCTCAACTACAACAATTTTCGAGGTCATGAGAGCTTGGAGAACAAGCCGCCCGGCCACAAAGCAAGGGTGAGCCCTCCGTTCAAGGAATGGGCCGATGTGGTAAAAGCCGGGGCCGCGTCCCGACCGGCAATCAAGACGGAGACGCGGCCGACCTCTCAACCGAGACCGAAATTGCAACTGCCGGAAGTGGCAGAGACACCAAAGGGGCACAGGGGAAAGAGGCGAGGCGCAGCAAGGAAGCCCAGGCCAGTGTTTCCGAAGATTGGAACATCGAAGGGACGAAAGCGACCTCTGCCGCCGCCTTGGGCAAGGCTCCGACCCAGGCTACCCGGTAAGAACTAAACCTGAGACGGGATTCGCGAATCCCGTCTCAGTGTGCCAAAGATGCCAGCCACTATAAGCAAACGGAACCCAATTTCGGTCTCACGGTGTTTCTCCATCTGGTATTGCCGACCATGGGCAACACCCACGCTATACAGGAAAGCTCGGTCGTAAGTCCCCCAGTTTTCAAATACCTCATCTTCTGTGGGGGTCTTCACGAGGCGCGATGTCCTCTGGCCGTCGGGCATCTTGAAGATCGCATAGACCCTCGCACTCTCCGTGCACCCATAACTCAATAATGTCAGCTCCTCAGATACAGACATGCTGAATCCTCCATTCAATTCCCAACAACTGTTTAGAACTGCAATTATCTGATCGATTCATAGCTGAAGAACTGTTTGAAACCGCAAATTGCCATGCCAGAATCCATTCGATTAGCGTCAAAAATCCCCATAAATAAATAATAATTATTTCCGCAACCGCCCCAGATGGTCTTGCTGTCGTGCCACAGCACGCCATCGGCAGTTTGGCCTCTGCGGCGCCTGCGACTCTCCTTGTACCGCTCTCGGCTCGGCACGCTCATGGCAGAGTGTTCCGCGGAGTCTGCTGCCAGGTCCGCCCGCGCGCACTTGTTGGACCCCATCATGTTCTCCAAGCGCCGAACGTTTCTTCATGGAGGCGTATCTCCTGCGGCCCTGAGATGGGATGCAACCCAGGCATCGATCTCGGACTCCCGCCAACGTACCGCACGGGCTCCGATTTTCACTTGTTTGGGGAAAGACCCATCTTGCATCTTGCGGTAGATGCTGGCGCGCTGGTACGTGGTGAGAGCAATCACTTCTTTCAGACACAGGAGACGGTCGCCACTTTTGGTAGACACGAAATACCCTCCAAAAACTCTTCTTGATCGGAGGGTACATCCGCGTTGGCAGGCTGAGAAGAGGAGAAAATGGAAAGAATTTCTCAGGGTGTTTCTTGTAGAGTAAGCTCTCGCATGCCCTTCCAATCCACTCCCTTTCTTGTTCTCAATATGCGAACTATGGGCCGGACGGTCTCGGGGTCGCGTTTTATCCGACATGCGATGAACTCGATTGCATCCTCACTGGAGAATTCTGGAACATTCCAGCACAGGAACATGTAGGCCGAAACAATGCCCACGTTTCGAATTACCAGTTGTCGCCGGCCTCGTTTGACGGGAGTGTTGCGTCCAGCATGTTCGCGGTGAACCCAAGAACTCAAGCGTTCCGGGATCTCCTCCCCCTCGTCCAACAAGTACCTTAGCAAATTGCGCAGCTCTTCCTTGGCCGATCGCTCCTCCTTTGCCTTTTCGATATAAATATCTAGGAGCTCGGATCGACTGAATATTTCCGGTTCGCCTAAGTCGAATATGTCTACGGGTGTTTCTAAATCTAGGTCGAATGTGTCTACGGGTGTCTCTAAAGGCGCGTCCTTCCACTCAGACACCAAATCATCATGATGCGCGATTTTCAGAATACTGTCGTTCAATATGTCGTCGGCCATCCTCAATGCACAACACTTATCCATTCTTCCCTCCCTTATATCGGTGTAGCCAATAGTGCACGCCGCTTACCCTTCCATTAGAATCCGCCTCCGATAGAATCCGCTTCCGATAAAACTGGTCGCTCCTCATGTATGCAGCCACGGTGCTGTTGCCCACGTTGTGGGCTAGGAAGGCTTCAGCCACCGCCCACGGTGTAGGTGTGCACTCGGCAACCTAGTCCCTGAAGGAGGTCCTAAATGCTCCACCGCCACACAAAGGGTCTAATGCATTCCTAGTAGAGATGTGAACACTGTCTCTGTGGCTGGCCTTCCGCTGCGCAGCCCGGGGAATATCAGCTATTGCCCCTCTCCTATCCCGAGTGCCTGTCCATGCAACTCAGTATCCCCCGGACAACGAGCCATGATGAGGTCGTCGTTATTGGAGGATCATGCCCTGCCCAAACACAGCTCTAGCGTTCGGCACCCGCCATGAGTCCTTGGCGCTCCATTCTCTCCCGAGGTTCGCCGGTGACATAGTCAGCCCACATCTGCATCAGCAAACGGCGGCGTTCAAACAGATCAGACCTGGCGTAAGCTTGTTCGGTTGAGTTCCCCAGAATATGGGCAAGGGCCGCTTCGGAGACAGCCCAGGGGGTGTCGGTCTGCTCAAGGGTCCAGTTCTTGAAACTGCTGCGGAATCCATGCACAGTCGCACGTTCCGCCAAACCCGTCGAACGGAGAATCTTAGTCAGCGTCATATCCGACATGGGGGACCCCGGCCTCAGCGCCGATGGGAACACCAAGCCGCTGTCGTCACGCAGAATGTATGCCTCGCCAAGCAGGGCGAGGGCCTGAGTGCTAAGAGGTACCCGATGTTCTGTACCTGCCTTCATTCGCTGCGGTGGTATCCTCCACACGCGGTCTTTAAGGTCGATCTCATTCCACGTTGCACCCCTGGCTTCCCCGGAGCGGGCCGCGGTCAGAATCAGGAATCGGAAGCACAGCTTGGCTGAGATCGAAGCCTGGGAGGATTCAACCGTTTCGAGAGCTGAACCAACTTCCTGGTAAGGCAATGCCCTATGGTGGGCTTTCACCTTTGGCATTGGAGGCAACGCACCATCTATGGCTTCACCTGCCGGGTTGGTCTCCATGAACCCGTGGGCCATCCCCCACCGGAAGATGCTCCTCATCCGTTGACGCGTCCGCCGAGCTGTCTCGGGGCGTGTCGTCCATATAGGAGTGAGGACTCTGAGCACAGCGCCCCGGTCTATCCGGTCCAAAGGTGTGTTGCCCAGGACCGGCATGGCATGTCTCTCCAGAACCTGAACCCAGCTCTCTATGTGTCTCCCGTTGCGCCAACGGGGTTTGTTCATCTCATGGACAGCGTGGGTAGCTTCCTTGAAAGTCGGCATTGCAGGAGCATGCTTCTCAGCCAGAGGGTCGCGACCTTCCGCAACGGCAGCCCGGTGTTCTGAGGCCTTCTTCCTGGCTTGGGCTAGGGTGACAAGTGGATACCCTCCTAGCCCGATATCCCGCCTGTGTCCTTCGATGGTGATTCGCAGGACCCAAGATTTGTGCCCCGCTTTGCTGATGAAGAGGTGCAGCCCTCCTCCATCGGAGTACCGTCCTGGTTTCTTCAGATTCTCGACTTGCTTTGCTGTAAGTCCCACGACGCCCTCTCTCTACTAAATTGTTCCCACACATATTACCACAACAGAGGTGGGATGTTGAGAGATGATTAGAGAAGGCTTGGGACAAAAATCGAGGGTATCTAGCTACAAAAGACAGACCTTCAGAGACTATATGGGACGGAGTTGGATCGATGGGTGGTGGAGCTGGCGGGACTCGAACCCGCTACCTCTTCAATGCCATTGAAGCGCTCTCCCGGTTGAGCTACAGCCCCACGCAACATACAAGTGTAGCAGAGCTCCCGAAGGGGCGCAATGAAGCTGTCATCAGCGTCCCAGCGCCTGTCTTGGACTTGGCCCGGCGGTATGCGATCCCCCTCATCGTGACCTTCTTCCCCTCAGGAAAGAAGAGGCATATCGAACCCTCACCCTAGCCCTCTTCCAGGGAAAGAGGGGGGATAGAGGCTCCCAGGGAGGGAAAGGGCTTAGTTAAGTCTCTAGGAGGGTGTTATCACTTCAAAGCCGGTGTGGCCCCGAAGGGATTCGGGGATGACCACAGAGCCGTCGGCCTGCTGGAAGTTCTCCAGGATGGATATGACCACCCTGGGCAGGGCCAGACCCGACCCGTTAAGTGAGTGGACGAGGGCTGGCCTGCCGCCGCCTTCGGGACGGTAGCGTACTCCCGAACGGCGAGCTTGGAAGTCGGTGCAATTGGAACAGGAGCTAACCTCCAGCCACTCCCTGCATCCGGGCGCCCACATCTCCAGGTCGTAGGACTTGGCCGACGCAAAACCCAGCTCCCCTGCACATAGCTGCACAACCCGATAGGGCAGCTCAAGCTTCCGGCACACATCCTCGGCATCCTGCACCAGCTTCTGAAGCTCGGCTTCCGACTGCTCCGGCTCGACGAACTTGTACATCTCCACCTTGTCGAACTGGTGCACCCGCTTGATGCCCCGTGTGTCCCTGCCGGCGGCGGCCTTTTCCCGCCGGAAGCAGGGTGTGTGGGCGGTGTAGTACAGGGGCAGCTCGGAGGCACTCAGTATCTCCTCGCGGTGCATACTGGTAAGGGGCACCTCGGCGGTGGGCACCAGCCAGAGGTCGTCCTCCTCGTCCCGGTAAAGGTTGTCGCCGAACTTGGGCAAGTTCCCCGAACCTTCCATGATCTCCCGCTTCACGATGGCCGGCAGATAGACCTCCTGGTAGTTGTGCTCCGAGGTGTGGAGGTCCAGCATCCAGCCTATGAGGGCCCGCTCCAGCTTGGCCCCCTTCCCTTTCAGGATGAAGAAGCGGGAGCCCGCCATGCGGGTGCCTCTCTGAAAGTCGATGATTCCCAGGGACTCGCCCAGCTCCCAGTGGGGCAGGGGGGTGAAATCGAAGCTCCTGGGTTCACCCCATGCGCGTACCAGGACATTGTCTTCCTCCCCCAAGCCCGAGGGGACATCATCAGCCGGCAGGTTGGGGACTTCCAGAAGGACAGCGTTGATCTCTTCCTCCAGGGTCCGCTGGTCGGCTTCCATGACCTTGATCCGGTCTCCCACCTCCCGCATCTCCTCTATCAGCTCCTGGGGACGCTCTTTCATGCGGGATATAGCTTGGCTGGCTTCGTTACGCCGGGCCCTTAACGCCTCGACCTCCTGGATCAGCCGACGCCTCTCCCCGTCCAGCTCCAGCACTCGGTCGATGGGAGGGTCCTCCCCTCGCCTTGCAAGGGCCTCCCGCACCTGGTCCGTTTGCCTGCGTATGATGTCAATAGAGAGCATATCTGGATTGGCGGGGCCTATTCGGACTTCTTCAGGGACCGCATCTGGGGAAAGAGCAGCACATCCCTTATGGATGTTTGCCCTGTCAGGAGCATCACCAGCCGGTCGATGCCGACCCCGAGGCCGCCGGTGGGAGGCATTCCGTGCTCCAGGGACAGCAGGAAATCTTCATCCAGCCTTTCGACCTGGTCATCCTGGTACAGCCGGCGCATCTCCTCCTGGCCCAGCAGACGCTCCCTCTGGAGGTCCGGGTCGTTCAGCTCGGTGTAAGCGTTGGCAAACTCCATGCCGGCTGCGTAGGCTTCGAAGCGCTCGGCGTAGCCCGGCATATCGGCCTTTGGCTTAGCCAGGGGGGACATCTCGTCGGGATAGTCCATCATGAAGGTGGGCTGGATTAGGTGAGGCTCCACCAGCAGTGACAGCAGCTTGTCCACCAGGCGCCCCCAGCTGCCTTCAGCGCGGACTTCCAGCCCCAGCTGCCGGGCGCGGGACTCCAGGGATGAGGCGGTGTTGTGCTCCTCGATGTCGATGTTGCCCCTCTTCAGAAGCTCATCCCTCAGGGATGCCCGCTTCCAGGGAGGGGTCAGGTCGATGGTTTCTTCTCCGAACTGGACCTGACAGCTCCCCAGGGTGTCCATGGCGGCGGTGGAGACCATATCCTCCACCATCTGCATCACATCGTTGTAGTCGGCATATGCTTCGTAGCTTTCCAGGGTGGTGAACTCGGGATTGTGGTCCTGGTCCATACCCTCGTTCCTGAAGACCTTGCCCAGCTCGTACACCTTGTCGAACCCACCCACGATGAGCCTCTTGAGATAAAGCTCGGTGGCGATTCGCAGGTAGAGCTGCTCATCCAGGGTGTAGTGGTGGGTGACGAAGGGTTTGGCAAAGGCGCCGGCGGCGATGGGCACCAGCATCGGGGTATCCACCTCGACGAATCCCCGGCGGTCGAGAAAGCTGCGGATGCTGTTGATAATCCGGCTGCGCTGGACGAAGACCTGGGCCACGTCGGGGTTGGAGATCAGATCCACGTAGCGTTGGCGGTACCTCTGCTCCACATCCCGCAAGCCATGCCACTTCTCCGGGAGGGGATGCACCGACTTGGACAGGATGGTCAGCTGGGCTACCTCAACGGTGGCCTCTCCGGTGCGGGTACGAAAGAGGGGACCGTGGACGCCCAGGAAGTCTCCCAGGTCCACGTCCCGTACCAAGCCGTACTCATCACCCAGGATATCCCGGCGCAGGTGAAGCTGTACCTTGCCCGACCCGTCCCGCAGGTCAAGGAAGGCGGCTTTGCCCATGATGCGGGAAGTCATTACGCGGCCAGCCACGGATACGGCTGAGGTCCGCGCACCCTCTCCCATCGACGCCTCCATTTCCAGGAGAAGCTCCGCCGCTAGGCGGGTGGTGTGGGTGCGGTGGAACCGGGGAGGGTAGGGGTCTATGCCCCTTTCGCGGATACGCTGCAGCTTATCGCGCCGGCTACGAATAAGCTCATCTTCTCTTTCAGGCATAGGTCGGATTCTGGGCCGGCTAGGCTATCTCAACTACCTCGAGCTTGATCTTCCCAGCCGGGATGTTTACCTCGGCTATGTCCCCCACCTTCTTGCCCAGGAGGGCCTTACCGATGGGGGAAACATTGGAGATCTTACCCTTGGAAGGGTCCGCTTCGGTGCTCCCGATGATGCTGTACTTGTCCTTCTTGCCCTTCTGGTTGACTACTGTGACCCTGGAGCCGATCTGCACCACATCCTTGGGTCCGCCATCCTCCGAGATGAGGACAGCGTTGTTGATCAGGTTTTCCAGGGTGCGTACCCGGCCTTCGATGAAAGCCTGCTCGTTCTTGGCTTCGTCGTATTCCGCATTGTCAACTGTCCCGCCAATCTCCTTGGCCTTTTGGATACGCAGGGCCACGCCGGGACGTCTCTGGGTCAGCAAGCTGTCCAGCTCACTCTTAAGCTTGGATAGTCCTTGGGCTGTGAGATAGGTTGGTTGGGCCATGGAACACCTCTATAGGACAGGCACCGCAATAGGGGGCAGTGGGAACGGCCCCTTGGGAGGGGCCGTAATTCGCTTCTATAGATTCTAAATCAAAGGAGTCCGGTTGTAAAGCAACGGGAATCCGAGAAAGGGGCGCTGGTACCGCCCCTCAAAAGCTCAAAATATGTCAAAACAAGCAGTGATTTCTCCTTTATGCCAAATATAGTGTTATGTATAATCCCACGAGCCAATGATACGTGTGGTAGGTGGTGTTGCAAAGGGGAGGAAGTTAAAGGGTGCCAGGGTTTCGGGCGTGCGGCTGACCTCCGAGCTGGTGAGGGGAGCAATATTCAATATCCTAGGTTCTCTCGATCTCAAGCCGGTACGTGTGCTAGACCTCTATGCCGGTTCCGGTTCCTTGGGCATCGAAGCGCTTAGTCGGGGGGCACGGTGGGCGGATTTCGTGGAGCGCCATCCCCGGCAATGTGCAACCATCAGGGCCAATCTGGCTGAAACGGGCTTCGCCGAGCATGCTCAGGTACATTGCATAGATGTGGAGCGGGCCATCATTCAGCCGCCCGGGAAGTACGATCTTGTGATGATGGACCCTCCTTACAAGCTGGACGGACTGGACATGATAGTTGACAAGGTATCTAATTCAGGATTGTTCAACGAAGGCGCCACGCTGGTGGTGGGCCATTCCAAGCACCGCCTCCTGTCGCCGGCGTACAGAAATCTCGTGAGCATGGGGAGCTACCGCTACGGCGACAGCATCGTTGAATGCTTCAAGTGGACGGCGGCGCCATGACCATCGCATTTTATCCCGGTACCTTCGACCCTGTAACCTGGGGACATGTGGACATCGCCACCCGCTCCGCCAGGATCTTCGACCAGCTCGTGGTGGCTGTGTACGACACACCCTCCAAGAACCTGCTCTTCTCCACCCAGGAGCGGGTGGACCTGTTCAACGAGTCGATCAAGGGCATATCTAACGTGCAAGTAACGGAGTTCAAGGGGCTGGTCGTTGCCCGGGCGAAGACCCTGGGCGCTCAGGTAATAGTGAGGGGGTTGCGAAGCGGCTCGGACTTTGATTACGAGTTCGAGATGGCCTTCATGAACAAGAACCTGGCTCCGGAGGTCGAGCTGGTCTGTCTCATGGCAAGCTTGCCATACCAATACGTTAGCTCCAGTCTACTCAAGGAAGTTATAGCCTTGGGCGGGGATGTGAATTCTTTGGTGCCCCACCATGTGGTGGGAGCCATCAAGGAGAAGATGGCGCTGGAAGCCCAAATCTAATATACAGGGAGGAATATTCTATGGATATCATCAATGTTATCGACAAGCTGGAAGCCCTGGTTGACACCAGCCGCAGGGTGCCTACCACCCGCGCCAGGTTGGTAGATGCCGATAAGGTCATGGAGCTGGTGGAGCAGCTGCGCCTGGTGGTCCCCCAGGACATCCGTTCGGCCCAAGAGGTTATCGAAAAGAAGGACAACATCCTAAACCAGGCCCAGATCGATGCCCGCCGGACCCGCAACGAGGCCGAAGAGGAGTACAGCGCCCGGGTGGACCAGAACGAGATCGTCCTCGCAGCTCGCAAGATCTCTGAGCAGACGGTGTCGGAAGCAGAGCGCAAGGCCGGGCGCATGACCGAACAGGCTGAGCTGGAAGCCAGGACATCCCGGGCCGAAGCCGATGCCTACATGGCCCAGACCCTGCGGAACCTGGAGAACGAGCTGACACGGATACTTTCCAGCGTCCGAAAGGGCCTCGAGAGCCTGGGAGCTGCCGTCCCCTCATAGAAGCCCTGCGACGGCATCATAGAGCACTGTGACAACAACGCTGGGTGCTTTCACACATCATTCCTAACAGGACGGATTGGAAGCACCCAGGAAGATAATGTTGCCCTAGGAAAAGGCTGGGATGACTTCCCTGCCGAACAGCTCAAGGGACTTGTGCGAAGTGGCGGTCGGCATAGGCCCGAACCTGTGGTTCGCACAGAAGATGTCGTAACCTATCGCCTCGTGCTGGGCTTTCAGCTGGCGAATGACCGTTTCGGGGCTTCCCACCAGGGCTAGACCATTTTCGATCCAGAAATCATAGGAGCTGTTCATCCCTGCGAACACCCTATCGATCTCCCTGTTGGATGGGGAGTCCTCGTGTCCCTTAAAGCCTACACTCGTCTTGGCGAGGCCCTCCCTCGTCATGCGCCGCCCTTGCATCAGTGGATGCTCTGCCTCTGCCCTGGCAATCTCGTCTGTCTCAGCCACATGCACGTTCCGCATGAGGAACGTCTTTGGCATGGGCCCATCGTGCTCGCACTCCCGCCACTTCTCCCGGTAGTAGTCGAATTTCTCCGCGATTACGCTGTCCACGTCAATGTTCTGGGAAATGTGGTAGTTGTTCTTGGCGGCATACTCCAAGGATGTGGCGCTGTGGGCGCCGACCCAGATGGGAGGGAAGGGCTTCTGGAAGGGCTTGGGCACCGGTAGGGCCTCGTCGTACTTGAAGTACTTGCCGTCGTAGGACACGTACTCCTCGGTCCATGCCTTCTTTATTACCTCTAGGGCCTCTCCGGACATCTCACGGCGCTCGTAGAAGGGAAGGTTCCATCGGATAAACTCGTGCTCATGGACCCCCAGACCTGTGCCGAACTCCAGCCTTCCCCGGGAGAGCTGGTCCAGCATGGCCGCTTCCTCCGCCAGCCGCATCGGGTTGTGGAAGGGCAGCTGGTAGATCATGACGCCCACGCGCATGTTGGTGGTGGCCCGGGCAACGGCGCACAGGAACACGCTGGGTGAGGAAATCTGGCCCACGTGGGAGTTCTGGTGCTCGATGGTGAAGTAGTACTTGTAGCCGATCTCTTCGCCCAGCTGCACCTCCTGGATGTGCTCGTCGTAGATATCGGCCGCTTCACCCTTGGCCATCTCGAAGGCCTGGAAGCTGTCCCATATAGCAAAGTCTAGCTGTGACATGTTATCCCCTCGGTGGTTATGGACTCCCTCGCCAGGACCGTCAGACAGGAAAGACTGGGCCCCGATGGGGAGCCCGGCTGCCTTACGCTGCTACTTCCTCCAGCACAAGGGGCTTGTTCGTGCGCTCAGGAGAGCGCATGATGGCCAGCCCCTCCTCCGCCGTTTCCGTGGTGTTGCAGAAATACTCGATGCGAATGCCGTCGGGATCCGTGAAGTATATGCTGGAGGTCATACCATGGTCCGTCAGGCCCTCTATGGGGACCTTGCACTCATTGAGACGCTGGTAAGTTTCCTTCAACATATCCATGTCCGGCACCTGGACCGCCACATGGTTCAGCCCGATCTGCCCCTTGCTGACCGGCTCCGCACCTTCCGGGGCTTGAAACAACGCCACGTCATGGTGGATCTTTCCACAAGTCAGAAAGGTGCCGATTTCCCGTTTGGACGATACTTCGAATCCCAGCACTTCGGTGTAGAACCGGGTGGACTCCTCCACATTGCTGACGTTCAAGACAACATGACCCACACGCTTCGGCTTGACCATGCTTCCCTCCATTAACTGCAGGGTTGGTTCATGGCAGATAACCCTGCTCGATTGCCTAGAATATAGCCAGCCATTTGGCAAAAAGCAATCCCAGCGCTGCTGGAACCATACCTTCTGACTTAGCCAAATCCCCCTACGCAAAACCCTCTCTCGGAGGGAGAGAGGGACACGGGCGCCGGGAACTTGCGATGGGAACTGGAGCGGTCAGCTCAGGACATCCTTGATCTTGCTGAACAGTCCTTTGTCCCTGGTCGAAGGATCGTTGGGCTTCTCCAGGGTATCCGAAAGCTCTTCAAGGAGTTTCTTCTGCCGGGAGTCCAGGGATGCCGGGACCTGTATCTTCACCGGCACGATGATATCGCCCCGGCGGTGCTCGTTCACCTGGTGAACGCCCTGACCCTTGATCTGGAAGACCGCTCCAGGCTGGGTGCCGGCGGGAATTCTCAGGGTCTCGGCGCCACTGAGGGTGGGAATCACCACCTCATCCCCCAGGGTCGCCTGGGCGATGTTCAGGGGAAGCTCGTAAATGAGGTTCCTGCCGTCCCGGGCAAACACCTCGTGACCATTGACCGTCAGGTAGATGTACAGGTTCCCGGCCGGACCCCCGTTGATGCCGGAATGGCCTTCGCCGCTCAGGCGAATCTGGTTGCCGTCGTCCACTCCCGCGGGGATCTTCACCGATATCTTCCGGCTCCGTCTCTCGTTCCCCCCGCCGCTGCACTGTGTGCATGGCGTATCTATGGTGGAACCCCGACCCTTGCACGAAGGGCACGTGGTCACCTGGGAGAACTGGCCGAACATGCTGCGCTGGGAGCGACGCACCTGCCCTGCGCCGCGGCAGGTGGAGCAGGACGAGGTGCCGGTGCCAGGCTCGCTGCAGGCGCCCTGGCATCGCTGGCATCGCTCCACCCTTGCCACTTCCACCTCCCGCTCGGTGCCAAAGACGGCGTCTTCGAAGTCGACGGTGAGGCGAATCTGGATATCCTCACCTCTTTGGGCGGCGCGCTGGCGGGTGCGTCCCGTGATATCTCCGAAGAAGGAGTCGAAAATATCTCCAAAGCCGCCGAAGATGTCGTAGCCGGCAAAGTCCTGGGATTGACCGCCGGAAACGCCGGCATGACCGAAGCGGTCGTACTGGGCCCGCTTCTGGGGGTCGATTAGCACCTGGTAGGCTTCGTTGACCTCTTTGAACTTCCCCTCAGCATCGGGGCTCTTGTTCCTGTCGGGGTGGTATTCCAGGGCCTTCTTGCGGAAGGCCTTCCGCACCACCTCTTCGGTAGCTCCCTTGGAAACCCCCAATACCTCGTAGTAGTCCCGTTTGGTCATGAGATCGAACTACAACTCCTCGCAGACAACCAATTATTATATCACCGAAAGGCGCCCCACAGTGATTCCCCCTAGCTCCCCGTGGGAACTGAGCGAAAGAGCGACCCTTTCTCCATCTCCCTTGGATGGGGCCTGTGCCGCTCGTTCCCCTTCGATTTCCCTCTGGGCGAACGGGCAGCACAGGCTGGGCCTTGAATATTGCCCTCCCCATCGCTTCCCTCTGGGCGAACGGGCAGCACAGGCTGGGCCTTGAATATTGCCCTCCCCATCGCTTCCCTCTGGGCGAACGGACAGCACAGGCTGGGCCTTGAATATTGCCCTCCCCATCGCTTCCCTCTGGGCGAACGGGCAGCACAGGCTGGGCCTTGAATATTGCCCTCCCCATCGCTTCCCTCTGGGCGAACGGACAGCACAGGCTGGGCCTTGAATATTGCCCTCCCCATCGCTTCCCTCTGGGCGAACGGGCAGCACAGGCTGGGCCTTGAATATTGCCCTCCCCATCGCTTCCCTCTGGGCGAACGGACAGCACAGGCTGGGCCTTGAATATTGCCCTCCCCATCGCTTCCCTCTGGGCGAACGGGCAGCACAGGCTGGGCCTTGAATATTGCCCTCCCCATCGCTTCCCTCTGGGCGAACGGGCAGCACAGGCTGGGCCTTGAATATTGCCCTCCCCATCGCTTCCCTCTGGGCGAGCGGGCAGCCCAAGTCGTGCTCTTGAATACTGCCCTAGCCCTCGGGGGGAGGGAAGGTCAGGACTTGCGGAGAACGCCCCGGTGTGGTGTAAATAGACTGGATGAGGCGGGGTGGGCCGCTGCACCAGCCCTGCAACACCGACCTTCAAGATGGACGCAGGAGAAAGAATATGAAGATTCTGGTAACAGGCATGAGCGGCCGGATAGGCTCGGCGGTGCGCCGCAGGATGGAAGGCAACCATCAGATGTACGCCTTGAACCGCCGGGATGTTCCGGAGGTCCCCACCACCAGGGCGGACATCGCCGACCTGGATGCCATCCGGCCCGCCTTTGTGGGAATGGACAGCGTCGTGCACATGGCCGCCGGCTTCGAGCGCGAGGGGGACGACCGCATGATGCTCTCCAACCTGAACGGGGCCTACAATATCTTCGAAGCTTCCCGGGAAGCTGGCGTCAAGCGGGTTGTGTATGCCAGCTCGGGCAGGGTCATCTCCAACTACGAGAGAGACGATCCCTACAAGGCGATCGTAGAAGGCCGGTACGACGAGGTACCTGCCGACTTCCCCAAGATAGACCATCGCGCCCCGGTCCGCCCCGAGAGCTTGTATGGCTGCACCAAGCTGTGGGGAGAGGCGCTGGCCCGCTACTACTCGGAAACATTCGATATGTCGTGCATCGTCATCAGGGTGGGCTACGTCAACGATGAAGATATGGCCAACTCCACCCGCCGCTTCTCCCACTGGTGCAGCCAGAGGGATATCGCCCAGCTGGTGGAACGATGCGTGGAAGCTCCCAACAGCCTGCGGTTCGATATCTTCTTCGGCACATCAGGAAACAAGTGGAATTACCGGGATATCGATCATGCCAGAAGGGTTGTGGGGTACGACCCCCAGGACAATGCGGAGGCTTTTCGGTAGCTGGACCCGTCCACAAAAAAATTGGGGGGCTTGTTCAGCCCCCCAATTTAAGTGATAAGTCCTGGACCACCATGCGGACCATTCGCGGCGCTTGCTAGTCATCCTCGGAATGCTCCGTCGAGGACGACCCGAAAGTCTCAGTAGACCCAAATGGCGACATAGAGCCATAGGACTGGGAAGACTCCATTGGCCTGTAGGAACTTAGAAACTCAGAGAGCCCATAAGACTGAACAGGCTCGTAGGAGTCCCCAGTCTCCGTCGCCTCGTAGGACCCTGCGGATTCATACGTGCTCACAGGCTCAGAAGCCGCGACAGAATCATATGAGCTTGCCGGTCCGGCAGTGTCGTAGGCTAGGGCAGACCCGTACGAGCTCACAGGCTCGGGCGTCTCGTAACCCTCCCCAGACTCATAAGAGCTTACAGGCTCAGGAGAATCATAAGCCGGTGCGGACACAAAAGAGCTCACCGGCTCAGGAGACTCATAGGCGCTGATAGGCTCGGTCATACCGAAGGCCCAGGAAGAGCCATATTCGGACTCGGTCTTTGTGGGACCTCCATCCTCTTCCTGGGAAAGCCGGTCTCTCACATTCGCCAAGCGCTTGGGGAAGACATCGTTGAACCTGACCACGTTCTCGAACATCCAGTCCCGTATCTCATCGAGACGATGGGACGGCTCGTTGATAGAGCCTCCGGAGCTGACGCTCACGCTCCAGTCCCCGTGGTCGTCGGACCCTTCCCATACAAGGTCCATCCCCAGCTCAGCTTCGATCTCCAGCTGAGACTCCTTCAGCAGGTCTAGATGCGAATCGTTCCAGATGCCGTTTTCGTGAATCCGTATGTCGACCACAACCTCATCGGCATCGGTAAAGCGCATGTCGCACCAGACGTCGGTCATTCCAAGGTCAACCATGCAGTGATGACCCTGCCCGTTCCCGGAGCCAAGGATCAGCCCTGCCTCCTCCAGCTTCTGCTTCAACGGCTCCCAGAACCAGTGGAACCTCTCCTCGTCCTCCCAGGCGCCTTTCTGGTCATCGTTTTCTTCATCGGAAGAGCCGATGACTTGGGTCACCTGCTCTTCCCACCCCCCGGGAGATGCAACCACGTGAAAATAGGGGGCGGGCCGAGAGCCGTCGATGCGCCACAATTCGACGGCGACTCCATAGAACTCAGTGTCCTCATCTGTGCGCCGGTTAAGCATATCCAAGGCGTGCTTGTGCTCGCTCTTGAACTCCTTTGCAACCCAGACGACCACATCTGCATCGTGGACGGCGGCGCAGGTCAACAGCTGGCCGAGGTGGGCGTTCTCCGTCGCCTCAAGGTGGTTTTCGATGACCACCAGGCGGTCGTTTCCCACATCCCAGGCCGGCACGTGCAGTTTGCACTCCTCCTCCGAGGTCTCGCTGGACATGTTCTCCAGGTCCAACCCCAGAGCATCCCCCAAGAGGGAGATATGTTCCGCCAACCATGGCGTGAAATATTCTCCCTCGCGTTCCCACACTTCTTTCAGCTCAACCCTTTCCAGTACTCCCAAACCCTCCGGAACACCCATGGAGATACTCCTTTCGGCTCCCAAAATAACAGTTAAAAATGCGTATAAATGGTACTACCGAGTGGTCTCGAATTTCCCAATATCTCCAGCCCGATTTGAGACAGTTTTAGTCCCTGCTGCCGCAGGGTCAAGAGACGTTTGGAAGACAATGTGGATGGCTTGTCAGCAAATCTAGGCACTGCTGGGCCGAGCCAATTCTTCTAGAATAGTACCAAATGTATTCTTGAACAGCAGGAGCTTTTCGGCCATCAAGCCGCGTATCTCCGTCAGATAATCTTGTAGGAATAGATACACCCTGGACTACGGCTATGTACGGTTATGGTAGTAACGAGCTGAGGGCGTGTCGGGAGTCCGACGGCCCTCACCCGCAGGCGTTCAGCAGCGTGTCCATAAGGGGGGCGTCGCACAGGGGCCAGTAGGTGAACCACACTTTTCCGGCTATGTCCGCCCCTCGTATCGCGCCCCAGCTGCGGGAGTCCTGGCTGTCGGAGCGATTGTCGCCCAGCACAAAGTATTCATTCTCTCCCACCCTGCAACTGGCAGAGTGGGGAATGCATAGCATCTCCCCGGACCGCTTGAAGTGGTCCAGGTAGGGTTCATACAGCTCCTCGCCGTCGATGAACACCCGCCCTGACCGGATTTCGACGCGCTCGCCTGGGAGACCGATGACCCGTTTAACGAAGTTCATTTCCGACGCATCCGGCCTTTGGAAGACTATGATGTCTCCCCGTTTAGGTGAACCGGAGAACGGGGTGTACCATATTCCCCCCTTTCCGGCGTCCCAGAAGGGCACAAGATTGGACGCTCTCTCCAGGTCCATGCGCAGATAGGACAGCTTGTTGACCATGAGGTACTGGGAGTCCTCCAGGGTAGGCTCCATGCTCCGCCCATACACCCGGAAGTTCTGGACACTGACCTGTATCACAAACAGGACGATCAGGGCCATAACAAGGGCTTCCAGCAATTCTCGTACGATATTTGTGATCACGGAGAGTCCGGCTCCAAGGAGAAGCTAGCCGAATTATAGACCTGGACATACCTATGCGCCACGCTTACGGGGACCCCATGTCTCAACTAGGAGGGGCTGCGTCATCGTGGCCGGCCCTTTCCTTGTCCCCAATTCGCCAACCTGATACAATCCAGGAGACCTCTAGTAGTGCCACCAAGCCCCGGCTCACCCGGAACGGTATCTCTAGTCCGTCAAATAATCCATGAAAATAGCGCTGGTTTCACCTTACGATTTCACATGGCCCGGAGGTGTTACCGCCCATATCTCCCAGCTAGCCCACCAGTTCGCCCACATGGGCCACGACGTCGAGATACTTGCACCCCACTCACCCGCTCGCGACGCTGAATCCAGCCTGAACTTCGTTCCCCTTGGCAGGTCCGTTCCCATACCCAGCGGCGGTTCCATAGCCCGCCTTTCCCTGTCCCTGTGGCTCCACCGGAAGACCAAGAACATCCTCGCGGACCGAAGGTTCGATCTTGTTCACCTGCACGAACCCCTCATGCCAGTCCTCCCATTGACTGTCCTCCAATGCTCCAACGCCCTGAACGTGGGCACCTTCCACGCCTTCTACGGACGATTCCGCAACTATGGCTGGTCCCACCTGCTGCTCAAGCGCTGGTTCAACAAGCTTAATGGGCTCATCGCCGTTTCCCCTGCAGCCCACCAGTATGTCAGCCGTTTCTTCCCCGGCAACTACGAGATAATTCCCAACGGAATCGACGTGGACCATTTCGCCACGCCAAGGAAACCCATGCCGGACCTGGAGGATGGGAAGACCAACATCCTGTTCGTGGGGCGATTGGAGAAGCGCAAGGGACTCAGGTATCTGCTGGAGGCCTTTGGAATGCTGAAGTGGGAGCACCCCAACGTGAGGTTGCTGGTCGTCGGCCCGGGCAACCTGGACAAGGACTGCCATCGGGTCCTGGGGGAAAGGAACCTGCAGGATGTTGTGTTCCTTGGAGGCGTGCCCTACGAGGACCTTCCGTCCTACTATGCCAGCGCCCACATATGTTGCGCCCCTGCCACGGGAAGGGAGAGCTTCGGCATCGTCCTGCTGGAAGCAATGGCCGCGAGCCGTCCCATAGTGGCGACCTCTATCGAGGGGTACTCCTGCGTCGTAACCCACGGCGAGCAGGGAATGCTGGTGCCCCCCAGGGACAGCGCCTCCCTGGCGGATGCCCTGGCGCACTTGGTGGATGATGAGGACCTTCGAGGGCAAATGGGGTCCAACGGGAAGAGGTCGGTGGAGCAGTACCGGTGGGACAAGGTAGCCCACCAGGTCATGGGCTACTACGAACATCTGATGGGAGCGCCCAATGGCTCTGCTGCCGGGCAGAGATCGCTTTAGGTCGGCGGTACTCAGGTACGTAGAGCTGCCCGGGGCGAGACTCTTTCACCGCCTGGGCCTGACGCCCAACATGATAACCCTGCTAGGATTCGGCATCTGCGCCGGAGCTGCGGCGCTGGTGGGCGCCGGCCACATATGGGTTGGGGGGATCGTTTTCCTGGCCGGGGCCATGCTGGACCTCTTCGACGGCGCCCTGGCGAGGCTAACAGGGCAGGCGACCCCCTTCGGAGCCCTCCTCGACTCCGTGATGGACCGCCTCGGCGAAGCTGTGCTGTTCCTGGGGATCGCCTTTTATGTGCTGCGCGGCGGCTTCAGCGAGGACCGTACCCTGTTCGCCATTGTGGCGTTGCTCCTGGCCCTCATCACTTCCCAGATGGTCAGCTACCTGCGAGCGCGGGGGGAATCCTTGGGCATCGATACCAGGGCAGGGCTGATGACCCGCCCGGAGCGGGTGGTGCTCCTTTCGGCCGGACTGATCGCAGGCATCGCCAGCCTGCGGCCCCTGGAGATCATCCTTGTAGCCATAGCTGTCATCTCCTTCATAACCCTTCTCCAGCGCCTCTTCACCATTCGTGGTCGGGTGGATAACAACGCCCATCCGTTGTAAACTAGGGGGCACCTGCTGGAAAGCGGAGGCCAGATGGCTATCATCCCGGACCAGGACCGTAACGACCTCAAGAGGGACCTCCGGAAGAACCTCAAGAACGATGTGACCATCAAGTTCTTCGGCCAGGGTTCTACACTGCTCTCGGTCCCCGGCAGGGAGTGTCGCTACTGCCCCCAGACCCAGGAGCTCATGGAGGAGCTGACCGGCCTCTCACCCAAGCTGCACCTGGAGGTTTACAACTTCTACACGGACAGCGAAGCGCGGGAGAAGCTGGGGGTTGAGCGCATACCGGCCATCGTCCTCGGAGACAACGGCGGCTCCAGGCTGAAGTTCTATGGCATCCCACTAGGCCCGGAGCTGTACGCCCTGGCCGAGGGCATAAAGACAATCTCCCGGAGAGTCAGCCCTCTGAGCATGGAGTCCCGCAAGAGCCTGCGCAAGGTCAAAAAGCCGGTGCACATACAGGTGTTCGTCACACCCTCTTGAGGGTACTGCCCTGGTGTGGCCAGGTTGGCCCACGCAATCGCCCTGGAAAACCCCAACATCACCGCCGATGTGATCGAGGTGGAGGAGTTCCCTAATCTGGCCCAGAGGTACATGGTGCGCAGCGTACCCAAGACGGTGCTGGGGAGTGTCGGTCCCATGACCGGAATCGCTCCGCCCATCCAGTTCGTGGGAGCGGTAACCGAGGCCCAGCTTGTGGAAAAGGTGCTGGAAGAGGGCGCGGATGAAGCCGGTGGCGGCAGCTAACAATCTAATGACAGGTGCGAGGAGCAATTGGCACAGGAGATAACGGGAGACCTTCAAGGCCAGGGACTGCGGGTAGCTATCGTCGTTTCCCGCTTCAACGACTTCATCACCACCACCATGCTCCGTGGGGCCACGGACGGGCTTTCCAGGCACGGTGTCCAAGATGACGATATCCTGGTCGCCTGGGTCCCCGGGGCCTTCGAGCTCCCATCCTGCGCCAAGACGCTGGCCCAGACTGGCCGTTACGATGCTGTGATCTGCCTGGGTGCGGTGATCCGGGGTGAAACATCCCACCATGATCTTGTGGCGAGCCAGGCGGCTTCGGGCATAAACAGGGCCTCCCTGGATACGGGCGTGCCGGTGATATTCGGGGTGCTTTCGGCGGAGAACATCGATCAGGCCATCAACCGGGCGGGTGGCAAACAGGGGAACGTGGGGTACAGCTCCGCCGTTGCCGGCATTGAGATGGCCCGCCTCAACCAAGCCATCAAGAGCCTCGGCCCCAGCTAGACGGGGCCATGCAGCTATCTACGTGCCACTCCTTCCGGCTAGTCCTCTGGAGTGGCAGGCCTGTTGTCAACCAAATTTGCGGTATTGGGTGAGCTATGCCGAACTTGGAGTTCAAAGCCAAGCAGGCCACCCACCGCGCGGTCTTCAGCAAAGAAACCTCGTGCCTTCTGCGGCTGGCGGGGATTGGCCTACGAGCCATGGAATATCCCCATGGCGAAGGCGTCCGGTACACTAACACTTGCACAATTTCGACCTTTACGATCAGGAGGCATCATGACCGCTGCGGACAGGCTGATGGAAGGTGCGGTGGACATCCACGTCCACTTTGCGCCAGACCCCAGGGTGGAGCGCCGTTCCGGCGCCCTCGACATCGCCAAGAGCGCCCTCAATTCAGGAATGCGGGGCATCGTCCTTATGAGCCACGAATACCCTGCCCATCCCGTCGCGTACACCGTGGCCCAGATGGTGCCCGGGCTGGCCGTTAGCGGAGGCATCGCCCTTAACCTGGAAGTCGGCGGCCTGAACCCAACGGCGGTGGAAGCGTCTGCAGACATGGGGGGCCGGGTGGTGTGGATGCCTACCCACTCCGCCGAGGTTGACCGGAAGCGCCGGGGACTGGAGGGCGGAATCAACCTGCTGGACGCTACCGGACGGCTCCTCCCGGAGGTGTACTCCATCCTCGAGACGATCAAGATTCACGACATGGTGCTGGCGACAGGGCACATCTCCACCAAGGAAAGCATTGTGCTGGTGGATGAGGCGCGGGACATGGGAATAAACCGCATCGTGGTCTCCCACGGTTCCACCATGTCCTTCCTCACAGGGATGACCGTCGAAGATATGAAGGCCCTGGCTTCGAAGGGGGCCTACATAGAGCACTGCGTACATGCCATGATGCCCCTGACCTACCGCCAGGACCCGGCACAGCTTGTAGAGACCCTGCGGGCCATCGGGCCGGAGCACTGCATCATCAGCTCCGACTTCGGCCAGGAGTTCCATCCCATGCCTGCCGAGGGCCTGCGCATGGGCATCGCCACTCTGCTGCGAGTAGGCTTGGAGGAGGTAGAGGCGGGCATCATGGTCAAGGAGAACCCCTCCCGCCTGCTCGGCCTGTAACCTGGGAGGACCTTAGCATCTTCCTCTTGCTCCTTAGAGGAGAACTTTGCGTAACCTGGGACTCTTGGGCTGTCCGCCCGTCCTTCCCATCGCCGCGTTGTGCTACGTCCGGGGAGCTGCGCATAGGGAGAGAAATGTCGGAGGAGAGCCATATTGAAACCCACTTCCCGGCCCTCTCCCAGAGGGAGAAGGGGAGAAATGACGAGGGGGATTAGGAGGCGCTAGGAGCGGACTCCCCACGAAGAGTAGCGCCGGACTGCCGGATCCATCCGGGCCCTCACCAGCTTCAGCCAACGGGACAACACAGCCTTGGCTGCCATGACCGACAACCGTCCAAGCACCCTGGCGAGCAGCCACGAACCAAGGTGGGCTCCCCTCAGCGCCATGACAATTAAGGCGAAGAAACTCTCCGCTCCCTGGGTCAGGTTCCCCGACTCTACCTGGGCGAATGGGTGGAAACCTCCGCTGGTGCGGTGTTCACGATAGTTGCTGTCGGGGACCCACTGTCCGAACTCAACGGAGGCAGGCAATCAAGATCGGCTCTTCCAGGTCTGGGTCTCCTCGATCGCCTTATCCTCCTGGACAGCAGCCTCTTGGGCAACAGGCCCGGCCGGCCCTTTCCTGAAAAGGAGCTTCCTGAAGGCCCATCGCAGCATCCGGAAGGCGACCACGCCAATTATCACGAAGATGTGGAAAATGCCCGTGATAGGGTCCGCAGTCGAACCTTGGCGGATTCTTTCGGCCCGGTACTCCCTTTCGTGCTTTTGAATCTCCGGTGGGAGCGGCGCTCCTGGCGGTATGTACATGATCCCTCCTATTTCAAAAGGGGATGCGCTCTTGGCCCATTATATCAGAAGGGGTTGGCTCGAACCGGATGCTGTAAACGAGGGCAGAGTCCTCCCTCACCCTCGCCCACTGGGCGGGACGGTAGCCCACAACCCACCCTATGCCGGCCCCTGTTAGAACAAGGGGGATTTTGTCTCTCCATTGTCTGGGCACTTTCTGGTCCACGAAGAAGTCCTGCAGTTTCCCGGCCCCGGCGGAACCCAACGGCTGGAAGCGGTCTCCCGGCTGGCGAGTACGCACCTTTAGGTCTCCCGCCAGGTTCAGGCCGTCCAGGTGGGCACAGAAGGGGTCTTCGGGGATGGGGCTGGATGGGGACTCCTCAGCGAGGGTCACGTTCCAGCCCGGAATGTCAACTATGGACGGATGGCCTCCAACGGGAAGATGCAGGGAATGGATTCCCGGCAAGGGGGGAAAGGGGCAGGATGCATCAGGGTCGTTACCCAGGTGCAGGCTGCCGTAGCTCCGCACAAGGCGAAGGCCCTTGGGCAGGTCGAGCGTTCCCACGGAAGAGCTGCCGAGCATCCGGGCCATGGCCGAGATGTGCGCTTCCCCCAACCTGCGCCGGCTGCCGGAGGCTTCCTCGAATGCCCTGACCAGCACCAGGCGCTGCATTAGGGGATGCATCATTCTCATGGCTGGCACATCCAGCGCCACCTGCCCATCCTGCGCTACAGCCACCGACGCCCACGCCTCGGCCAGCTCCCGGTCCAGGTAATCGGCCTCCAAGGATGCGATGCGGGACAGCCGTACCAGGGCGCCCTTGACATTGGGGTTGTACTCCTCCAGAGAGGGCAGTAGCTGATGGCGCACCCTGTTCCGTGTGAAGCGCAGCATCAGGTTGCCTGTATCCCTCCGGCAGGGAATGCTTTTCTCGGCGCAGTAGCTGAGGGCCTCCTCTTTGGAGACATCCAGCATGGGACGAAACAGCATTGCGCGTTTTTCGCCATGCCGACTTGTCCAACCGGACAGCTCCGACATTCCTCTAAGCCCCCGCACCCCGCTGCCTCGCAAGATGCGCATGAGCACCGTTTCGGCAAGGTCATCGGAGGTGTGTCCCAGCGCAACAGCATCCGAGCCGGTGGCCTCCGCCACCTCTGCCAGGAAGGAATAGCGCACCTCCCTGGCCGCCTCCTCGAAGGAGGATATGCCCTTATCTCTCTGGTAGGCTGCCGGGTCTGCCTTCCCGATGGTGTAGGGCAGGCCGAGGCTCTGTGCAGTCTGAGCGACCAGCCTGGCATCCACCTCGGCTTCCTCGCCCCTGAAATCATGGTCTAGGTGGGCGACGTGGATTTTCAGGTTGGCCTGCTCCCTGAGGGCCACCAGGCAATGGAGGAGGGCCATGGAATCAGGGCCGCCGGAGACCGCCACCACCAAGCCGGTGTTTCTAGAGGGGCAGCCCAACCGGTGGAGGGAAGCCATCACCTGTTCTTCGAGTTGATGCATCACTCCCTACCTCGCCCGGACATTGGGGGCCACCAGGACCGTAGTTTCTCGTCCCGGCCCCCGAGTTTCCCGCCTGTCTAGCCGGATACCTGCCCAACGCGGGAACGCTATTTGGGACGGATGGAGTCCAGATGATGCCGATCATTGATGGTCAGCACCTGGGGTGAACCCGAGACGAAGGAAACTATGCTAAATGACGCAAGGTCCACCCTGAGACGATGAAACATGGTCAGGGACAAACCCAGGCATGCGCATAGGATGGCCCTGATGGCGAAATTATGGGATACGGCCACCACCGTACCTTCGGCGTGGGCGGCTTGCATCTCCTCTATCGCAGGCCATGCCCTGGTCTGTAGCTGGCGTATCGATTCACCCTCCGGAAACACCACGTCAGAGGGATCGTCGCGCCACGATGAGTATATCTCTGAGTACTTGGTGCGCATCATCTTTCCCGTTATCCCTTCCAAAGCCCCCAGGTTGATTTCTTTGAGTCCTTCCATGGGGACCACGGGAAGAGTAACGGCCTCGGAGACCATCGATGCCGTCATCAGGGTACGGGGCAGGGGGCTTGAGTACAGAGCGGTTGGCTGCCAGGGGACCAGGGCGTCGGCGGCTTGCCGGGCTTGCTCCATGCCCCTTTCATTGAGTCCCACCTTGCTCTGGCCTTGAAACCGGCCTTCCCGGTTCCACCGGGTTTCCCCGTGCCTTACCAATATCAAGCGCACTAGTGTGGGATGCTCCTTCCGGGGGGAGCCAAGGGATCAGAGGCCCCGTCGGCCTTTTACATACACCAGTATAGCCCCGCCAGTCACCAGCAAAACGCCGCCCACGATGATGGGGATTATCCACCAGAGGGGCGATATGTCGCCGTCGTCAGCGTCAAAGCCTTCGACGGTAAAGCTGAATGTAGAGGTCCTGGCGTCCTGCGCCGTCTCGAATTGCACTGTCGCCGTGTAATCTCCGCCAATACGCGGGGGCAAGTAGATGATGGAGTAGAGTATCTTGCCTCCGGTGTAGCTCATGGTCGAGCCGCTGCTTGCCGGGGAGACACCTTCATGGACCACATCCAGCCGAGCGCTTCCGATGGAGCTGACATCCACGTCTTCGGGCGGTCCGACCGTTACGTAGGTGCCCTGCTCACCCGGCAGGTCAATGACGATGCCCGTGAACCCGGAGCCCCCTTCGACCTGTCTTACTGTGAAGGTGGCAGATGTGAACGCTTCTTCTCTGCCCTCAAGGTCCACCTCTACGTCGAGAGCTACATCCTCACCTTTGCCGAAGCTGGTCTGGCCGGTATCGCCGTACTCGGAGGAATCCACATCCACCGACAGGCCCACAGCCGGACCGGGACCCAAGAGAAGGAGCACTATCAGGAAACCGGCAGCCAGAGACACGTAAAGGGGGGCGTATCTTGCCTGCACCAGTTTAGCCATCCGCTTTCTCCTTGCTCGGGAAAACACCAGTACGGGAGTCAACTACTGGACCACCACGGTGCAACTAGTCGCTGAAGATACCACCTACAGCAAATCCAAGTCAATGTTCAAAGAGTAGGGGCCTTTTGGTTGTCTTGACAGGTTGGGCACCCTTTGCTAGCATTTCGGAGCATCGGATGACGATGTATTGCGCTCTTGTCTTGAACATCGCCGTCGAAGTGGAACACACAATCATGGTCCAACAGGTTGATAAAGGGGCTTCGCCCGACGCCAATCCCCCCATGTTCGCCCGCTACCAAGCCCGCATCCTTTCGGGCCTCAGGGCCGCGGTCCCCTGCTTCGATCCCCTCTCCCGTGACGAGAGTGCATCCGACGAGATGTACCGCATGCTGGCTTACCACATGGGTTGGGTGAATTCCGACGGGCAAGCTGTGGAAACTTCAGCCACCCAGGGGAAGGCCCTTCGCCCTACGCTGTGCATGTTCGCCTGTGACTCCCTGGGGGGCGACTGCTCCTGGGCTGCTCCGGCAGCATCGGCCTTGGAGCTTATTCACAACTTCTCCCTGGTGCACGATGACATCCAGGATGGGGACGTTGAGCGACGCCACCAGCCCACGGTATGGTACCTCTGGGGCCAGCCCAAGGCCCTCAACATCGGCAACGCCCTAAGGGCGGCTGCAGACGCAGCGCCCCTCCGTTTGGCGGAGCACGGGGTCCCACCCTCCAAGTCCCTCAGAGCATCCCAGATCCTGACCGAAGGGTGCTTGTCCATGATCCAGGGCCAGTGCATGGACCTCTCCTTCGAAGGACGCCACGACATCGGCCCCGGAGATTACCTGGAGATGGTCTCCAAGAAGACCGGAGCGCTGATCCGGTGCGGGACCGAGATGGGCGCCCTCATCGGCTCCGACGACACAGCCGGAACAGAGCATTATGCACACGCCGGAGCAAACCTTGGGATCGCATTCCAGGTACGGGATGATGTGCTGGGGATATGGGGCGACTCGGAGGTTACGGGAAAAGCCGCCGGCAACGACATACGCCGTCGCAAGATGTCCTTCCCCATAGTCTATGCCCTGGAAACTGCCGCCGGTTCCGCCCGCGAACGCCTGCTTCGAGTCTACGGCAAGCCAACCCTCGACGAAGACGATGTGGAAGATGTGCTGACGGTGCTCGACGATGTCGGCGCTGAGTCCTATGCCTACCAGGTGGCGGTTGACCGGGGCGAGCAGGCTTCGGCGGAGATAAGGAAGATACCAGTGGAGCCTTGGGCACAGGCAGAGTTCGATGACCTGGTCCAATTTTTGACCGCCAGGCAGTACTGATTGTGTATTGGACCTACATTCCAAAGCTAGTGAGAGTAAAAGAGCGCACATGCTGAGGCAACGAAAGGCAGAGATGAAACCTTCCAAGCGACCTATGGAGCTTTCCGTCCGACTGGCTCTATACATGCTGAAGAACAAGGTCAGGGGAATAAAGCGTTATCCACTGGTCACCATGCTGGAGCCATTGGAGATGTGCAACCTGGCCTGCATCGGATGTGGGCGCATCCACGAGTACAAGCCCGTCATGGACAAGATGATGCCCGTCGAGGAAGCCGTTTCGGCGGTGGAAGCATCGGGGGCGCCCATTGTTTCCATAGCCGGCGGGGAACCCACCATCCATCCGAAGATAGACCAGATCATCAACGAGTTGGTGCAGCGCAAGTACTTCGTCTACTGCTGCACCAACGGCATTCTCCTGGAACGGGTGATGAAGAAAGTTCCTCCCTCCAAATACCTGTCCTGGGTTGTGCACATGGACGGGATGGAGGAGCGCCACGACGAAGCAGTCGGCCGGGAAGGTGTGTACAAGAAGGCAAAGAAAGCCATCGAGACCGCCCTGGAGGGCGGGTATAGGGTCTGCACCAACACGACCATATTCCGGGGATGCGACGTTGAAGACCTGCACAGCTTGTTCCGCACCATGACCGATATGGGCGTGGAGGGCTGCATGGTATCCCCCGGCTATGACTATACAGACGCACCCGATCACGACCTGTTTCTCACGCGGGAGGAATCCAAGAAAGAGTTCAGCAAGATTCTCGATGAGCGTTCCACCAAGGGGATGCGCCTGTACAACAACCCCTTGTATCTGGACTTCCTCCGGGGGCGCAGGGACTATCAGTGCACTGCCTATTCCAACCCGACCTACACAGTCATGGGATGGCGCAAGCCTTGTTATCCCCTGGCCGACGAACATGTGACCGACGTTAAGGAGCTCTTCGAAGGTTCTCTCTGGGAAAACTACGGCGTCGGCAAAGACCCCAGGTGTTCGAGCTGCATGATGCACTGCGGCTTCGAGTCGGCAACGGTCTTTCAGGCTATATCCAGCCCCAGGGATTGGGTGACCTTGGTGAAGTCAGGGGCCGTCGGAAAGAGCGGGATTACCGCCGGCTAAGCCGACCAGGCAGCATAACAACAGGAGAAAGCAACCTTTGATAGCAGTCCTGGCATCAATGGAAAGAGAGATTTCGGCGGTGGCAAAGCTCCGCTCTGTGAAAAACTATCCTGGCGGGGTACGGTTCGTCATTACCGGCGTCGGCCAGGAAAAGGTCGAAGCGTCCCTGGCTGCCATGGATGAATGGGAAGCCAAGCCGACGGGCATTCTCTCCCTGGGCTATGCCGCCGCACTGGAGGAAGGGCTGGAACCGGGAGACCTGGTCATCGCCGGCTCGCTGTACGCTGCGGGAGAGGAATCCTGCTTCGAGGCTGATGCGGATCTCTTGGAACAGGTGCGGCAGGTAACGGAGGAGGTCCAGCCCTATCGCTGCCGGGTTGCAAACTCGGTAACCGTGAGGGGGGTTGCGACCAGCCGCGCTGAGAAGCGCCTGGTTGCCGCCATGACCTCAGCTTCCATCGCCAACATGGAGGACTACTGGGTGGCCAGGTGGGCACATTCCCGCGGAATCCCCCACGTAAGCGTCCGCTCCGTGCTGGACACTCTCTCCCAGGAAGTGCCGGAGTTCATCACCAAGCTGGCAGGGCTGAAGATGCCCGTCCAGGTGATTGGCGTGGCCATACAAGGGCTGGTGCGCCCCGAAAAGCTTGATTCGGTGCTCCGCCTATTCAAGGAAGACCGGGTGGCCCGACGAAGCCTGAAGGAGTTCGGCGCCAGCTTCTTGTCAGGCAGCCCAATAACCCACAAATATGCAGCTGCCTAGAGATTCTACTCTATACGTCCCTGGGAGGTGGTACAAGAATGTTGGTCCTGGTAACGGGAGCTTCCGGGTTCATCGGCGCCAACGTGGCGCGGACGTTCCTGGAGCATGGCTACCAGGTAAGGGCGATGGTAAGGAAGGACAGCAATACCATCGCTCTTCAGGGCAAGAATATAGAGCTGGTCAATGGTGACCTGCTGGACCGGGAATCCGTCGCACGCGCCTTGGAGGGCTGCGAAGCCCTCGTTCATTGCGCGGCTCTCTACACCTTCTGGGCACGAGACCCGGGGCCTATCTACAAAGCAAACGTGGCCGGGACCAGGTACGTGCTGGAAGAAGCTATGAAGGCGGGAGTGAAAAGGTGCGTATATACCAGCTCCGTCTCGACAGTCTATACGCCTGCCGACCGGCCCGGCGCGGAAGACGACTGGCCGGACGAAGATTACATGATAGGTCACTACAAGAAGTCCAAGCACCTCGCAGAGGTTGAAGCCTACCAGATGGCCGACCAGGGACTCCCTGTCGTAGTTGTCAACCCTACCGCCCCCATAGGTCCCTGGGATGTCAAACCGACACCCACCGGACGCATCGTGCTGGACTTCATCCGCAGGCGTATCCCTGCCTGCATCGACACCGGCATGAACGTGGTCGATGTGGGGGACGTAGCCCTTGGGCATGTCCTCGCCCTGGAAAAGGGAAAGCCGGGGGAAAGGTACATCCTGGGGAACTCCAACCTGACTCTCAGGCAGGTGTTCGGGATGCTGGAGGAGGTATCGGGGGTCCATGCTCCCCGTTGGAATCTGCCCATCTGGGTGGCCGTGGGCGCGGGGTACGTGGATAACTTCATCGAAGGCACCCTGATGGGAAGGGAACCCAAAATCCCCTTGGAGGGAGTGAACGTTGCCCGCAAGCCCGCCTACGTGACCTGCGAGAAGGCTTGCCGGGAGCTGGGAATGCCTCAGAGCCCAGTCGAGGAAGCCCTGGAGAAATCGGTAGCCTGGTTTCGGGCATACAACTACGCCTAAGGCCATACGTGGCCTTTTTCTGATGAAAGGACAAGTATGGCTGTTGCTCCTGTGCTGACAAAGAAACAGGTGGATGAGAAGTTAACCGGCGCCATCGACAAGTCCCAAGACTATCTCTTGTCCATTCAACATCCTGAAGGTTACTGGTGGGGGGAGCTGGAATCCAACCCGACCATGGAGGCCGAATACCTGCTCTTGACCTACTTTCTGGGTGCGGTGGATGAAGAGCGTTGGAAAAAGCTGGCTAACTACATCCTCCAGAGGCAGCAGGAGGACGGCTCATGGGGACAGTACTACGAAGCCCCCGGCGATGTAAGCACCTCGGTTGAGTGCTACTTTGCGCTTAAACTAGCCGGAATATCCCCAAGGCGCCCAGAGATGCAGAAGGCCCGTAGGTTCATCCTTTCAAAGGGGGGCGTTCCCGAGGTGCGGGTGTTCACCAAGATATGGTTAGCCCTCTTCGGACAGTGGGACTGGAAGGGTACGCCAACAATGCCCCCGGAGATGATGTATCTCCCCACTTGGGCGCCCTTCAACATCTACCAGTTTTCCAGTTGGGCACGGGCTACCATAGTCCCGATGACCATCATACTCACCGACAGGCCCCACAAACCTGTTCCCGACTGGGCGTCCATTAACGACCTTTACCCCGACAACTGGACAGACGATGGTTATCGCTTGCCAAAACCTGAGAGACTCCTCAGCTGGCGCAGGGTCTTCTATTACGCAGACATGGCCATCAAGGCTTACCAGATGCTGCCATTCAAACCTGGACGGGGCAGGGCCCTTCGCAAGATCGAGGAATGGACGGTGGAACACCAGGAAGAGGATGGGTCCTGGGCAGGCATCCAGCCTCCCTGGGTCTATTCCCTCATTGCCCTGCACCACCGTGGGTATTCGTTGGACCACCCTGTCATGCAAAAGGGGCTGGAAGGATTCGAGCGCTTCGCCATCGAAGATGAGACCACCTGGAGAGTCCAGGCCTGTGTCTCGCCTGTATGGGATACCTGCCTTGTGCAGATAGGACTCCTGGATTCGGGCCTGAACCCCGATCACACGGCAGTCCAGGCATCCACCAAATGGCTAGTGGAGGAACAGGTGCGATCCGGTGGCGACTGGCAGGTCAACGTAAGGGACGTGGAGCCCGGCGGCTGGGCTTTCGAGTTCGCCAACGACAACTACCCCGACGTGGATGATGCCGCCGAGGTCATAATCGCACTAAACATGGCCCGTATGGAACAGGAAGGTGACGATGTGGAAAGAAAGAGAGCGGTCCAAAGGGGGGTCCGTTGGATGCTGGCGATGCAGTGCTCCAACGGGGGCTGGGCTGCTTTCGACAAAGACAACAACAAGAGCTTTCTTTCCAAGATACCCTTCAGCGACTTTGGAGAAACCCTGGACCCTCCCAGCGTCGATGTTGCCGCCCATGTTGTGGAAGCTCTGGGAAAACTGGGCTACACCAAGGATGACCCGGCCATAGAACGGGCCTGCAAGTACATCCTTGACGAGCAGGAAGAGGAAGGTCCCTGGTTCGGTAGATGGGGCGTCAACTACATCTATGGAACGGGAGCGGTCCTGCCGGCTCTGAATGCCATCGGGGAAGATATGCAGCAACCCTACATCCGACGGGCGGTGGAATGGCTGATATCACACCAGAACCAAGACGGCGGATGGGGAGAGAGCTGCAACTCCTACGTTGATGAGTCCTCATGGGGCAAGGGGCCCAGCACACCTTCCCAGACAGCCTGGGCCCTAATGGCTCTCATGGCCGCCGGGGAGATTGATCACATCGCAACCCACAACGGGATTCACTACCTGATAACTACCCAGAATGCTGACGGTTCCTGGGACGAACCCTATTACACAGGCACCGGCTTCCCCGGCTACGGAGTGGGACAGCGACTTAAGGGTCTTCCCAAGCCCGGCGAATCCGGGTTCCAGGGTGCGGAGATGGGGGCGGGATTCATGATCAAGTACCACAGCTATCGCAACTGCTGGCCTCTCATGGCATTGGGCCGCTACCGGAACATGTCAAATCAAGCTGCTCGGAAGAGCTGAAGGCAACCGGCGTTACCCAACCGCCGGTCCCCCAGCCCCCCGCAAACCCCACCGAGGCAAATGAGGTACCATGAAGACCCAGCTTTTCTGCTTGACGATGGATACCAAGAAGGACCTGGAGTTCATAGACATCACCCAACAGGTGCGGGAGTGCGTAGCCCAATCCCAGGTTGCCTCCGGGTTCGCGGTAGTGTATTCCAAGCACACCACAGCAGCGGTGAAGATAAACGAAAACGAGCCCCTTCTCCTCGAAGACATGAGGCAAATGCTGGAGAGCATCGCACCCCGCAACGGCGCCTACAAGCACAACGATTTCTCCATACGCACGGTTAACATGACCGACGATGAGTGTCCCAATGGCCATGCCCATTGCCAGCAGCTTCTGCTGGGCACCAGCGAAACAGTCCCCATCGTGGAAGGGGCTATACACGTTGGCAGATACCAGAGTATCTTTCTTATAGAACTGGACCACCCGCGGACCAGGGAAGTGGTAGTGCAGGTGGTCGGAGCATAAGGACGACCGTGGACGAGGTTAAGACAGCCCATACGACTTCCTTCACCCTCGACGAAGCCTACCGGTACTGCGAGCGGTTGGCAAAGACCCACTACGAGAACTTTACCGTCGGTTCCCTGCTCATTCCCAAGACCCTGCGCAAATACGTGTATGCTATTTACGCCTACTGTCGCTGGGTGGACGACCTTGGCGACGAGCCGTTCCAGCCCCTTATAGCGTCCCTCGAGGGGGCAAACTGGATGCACGACGAGGTCCGTTCCACCGGCGAAACACTGGGACCCTCCCATCGCATGGAACTGCTGGACATGTGGGAAAGGGAGCTGGAAGCGTGCTATACGGGGACTCCCACCCACCCGGCCATCGTTGCCCTTCAGGATACGGTGAACACATTCCGCATCCCCAGGGAACCCTTCCTCAAGCTGATAGAAGCAAATCGCATGGAGCAGCAGGCATCCAGGTATCCTACCTACGACGACCTTCTCTTCTACTGCGACCATTCCGCTAATCCGGTGGGACGCCTGTTCCTCTACCTGTTCGGCTACGGCGACAAAGGTATGCAGGAGCTGTCTGACCACACCTGCACAGCCCTGCAGCTCACCAACTTCTGGCAGGACGTTTCCCGGGACTATGGGATCGGTCGCATATATATGCCCCTGGAGGACATGGAGAGGTTCGGCTACACAGAAGCCGAGCTATCCCAAGGGAGCTTCAACACGAATTTCAGAGACCTGATGGCTTTCGAGGTTCAGCGGGCCGGACGGCTGTTCGAGAGCGGACTCCCACTGACAGATATGTTGGATGGAAAGGCCAGGGTTGACGTTGCCCTGTTCACCCGCGGCGGAACGGCTGTCCTGGAGGCGATCAAGAAGCAGGGATACGATGTGCTGTCCCGCCGGCCTGCCTTATCCCGGTGGAAGAAGGCGCAGCTGTTTCTGTTCACGTGGGCAAGGATGAAGTTGCGTGCATCCAACGGCTGACCCCCGACTATCTTCCGGCATGGTACGCCCCCTGGGACGCATAAGATGAGCGACTTGGACGATGCCTACGAGAAGTGCCGCCGGATCACCCTGCGCGAGGCGAAGAACTTCTACTACGCCTTCATCACCCTCCCTCTGCGGAAGCGCTATGCAATCTATGCAGCCTACGCCTTCTGTCGCATCTGTGATGATGTCGCCGATGGCGACCAAGCCCAAGACGTCAAGCTGCAAAGCCTGCAGAAGGTGCGGGAAGACCTTGGTCGCGCCTTTACAGGACACGCCGATAGCCCGGTGTACCTGGCCCTTGCCGACGCCGCATCCACCTATGACATTTCAGAACAGCACTTCCGAGATGTTGTAACCGGCGTAGAGATGGACCTCACGAAGACCAGCTACCGGGACTTCGATGAGCTATCCACCTACTGCTACCATGTGGCATGCGCCGTGGGCTTGGTCTGCCTCCAGGTCTTTGGGTACTCCAACGACAAGGCCAGGGACTACTCCATCGAACTGGGGCTGGCGATGCAGCTGACCAACATCCTGAGGGATGTGAAGGAGGACCTGGACCGGGGACGAGTGTACATCCCTCAGGACGAGATGGACCGTTTTGGGTACACGCTTGAGGACCTACAGGCAGGGACCATAAACGGGCCTTTCTCGAACCTCATGGCCTTCCAGGTCGAGCGGGCCCGCCACCACTTCGAAGAGGGTTTCAAGCTACTTCCCCTACTTTCCACCAGGTCCAGGGGATGCCCGGCCGTCCTTGGGGCGATTTACCGGCGCATCTTGGATAAGATCGAGTCGAGGCGGTACAATGTCTTCCAGGAAAGGGTGAGCTTGGGCTTGGGTGAGAAAGGTTGGGTTACCCTCCGTACCTGGGTAAAGAGCTTGCTGCCTCCTTTATGAGCCTGCCTGACAGCCACAAGCCCCATGTCGTTGTTCTCGGCGGAGGCTTGTCCGGCATATCTTCAGCCTGTCAACTACTGGAGCGGGGTTACCGCGTCACTCTCGTTGAGAAGAGGCCCTTTCTTGGTGGAAGGACCTTCTCCTTCAGCCATCACCCCCGGGGAGAACAAGGTCCTTCGTTCCAGGTGGACAACGGGCAGCACGTCTTCCTGGGTTGCTGCACCTTCTACATCGACCTGCTCAGGAAGCTGGGCTCCTACTCCCAAGCCTACCTCCAGCCGGACCTGCGCGTGGAGATCAGGCGGACGGGTAATTCCGGCGAGCCATCCAGGGCCAGCACCCTGGCTTCCGTTCCATTCCTTCCCGCGCCTCTCCACATCCTTCCCTCCTTTCTCCGGTACTCCCATCTTGGACTCATGGACAGGCTCAGGGTGGTCTATGGGCTGCTGTGCGTCCGGTTCACCCGCCGCCATGACCCGCCCCTGGAAGGCCGGAGCTTCCATCAGTGGCTCAAAGCCCACGGCCAGTCCGATGCCGCGGTGGAACGATTCTGGGACATCATCATCCTGGCCACCCTGAACGATGACTCCAGGCATGTCAGCGCCGCCATGGCCCTCATGGTGTACCAGGAGGGTGTGCTGAAGGGCCGGAACAGCGCAAACATCGGCTTTTCCAAAGTCGGCCTCTCGGAGCTGATGGGAGGCCCGGCCCGGGACCTCGTACTGGCCGGGGGCGGCCACGTCCTTTCCGGCAAGAAGATCGACCGGCTAGTCGTCGAGGCTGGAGACGACAGCTCTCAGAAGGTTGCCTGTGTGGAGCTGACGGGAGGGGAAAGGGTGCAGGGGGACCTCTACGTATCAGCCCTGCCCTTTGGCGACCTTGCGTCCATCCTCCCCCCGGACCTCGCGAACTCGCCCTTCTTCAGGGGCGCCAGGGAGCTGGCTACAGCCCCCATAGTGAACGTCCATATCTGGTATGATCGACGGGTTATGGACACCAAGGGAGACCCCTTTGTGGCTTTCCTCAACAGCCCCCTACAATGGGTGTTCGACAAGAGCAGGATGCAGGGCGCGGACCCCGACGGACCGGCGGGCCAGTACGTCTGTGTTTCCATCAGCGGCGCCTGGGACTACGTGGATATGCCCAAGGATGACATCCGGCGCATCGTGCTGCGTGAGATGGAGGAAGCCTTCCCCGCAGCCTTCCAAGCACAGGTCAGGGATGCCCTGGTGATCAAGTCCCCCGCCACCTTTCGCTGCACCCCCGGCTCGGCGGTCCTCAGGCCATCGACCGCCACACCCATAGCGAACCTGTTTCTGGCCGGCGACTGGACGGACACCGGCTGGCCCTCCACCATGGAGGGCGCCGTCCGCAGCGGTGTTGCTGCCGCAGAAGCCATCGCCTCGGTGACGTCCCTTGGATAAGGCGGCCCTCGTCCTGGCGCCCTTTTCCGAGGACGCCCTCGCCCTCCTGCGCAAGCACGTCCGGGTCTCCCACGAAAGCTGGCTCTCCACCGGCGAGCTGCTCTCCACCGACGAGATGGTGGAGCGGATCAACGCTGAGGGCCTGAGCATCCTGGTGGTGGAGGCCGACTACGTCTTCGAAGAGGTGTTCGCAAACGCCCCCTCCCTGGAGTTCCTCGGCGTTTGCAGGGCCGGCCTGGGGCACATCGACGTCGATGCCGCCACCCAGCATGGCGTCATGGTGGTGAACACGCCGGGACGCAATGCCAATGCCGTCGCCGAGCTTGCCTTGGGCCTCATGCTATCCCTAGCCAGGAGTATCCCAGCCTCAGCCCGCTACGTATCCGACGGCCTCTGGGAAGACCCCGTGGGACCCTACACCCACATGCGCGGGACGGAACTCGGCGGCAAGACCCTGGGCATCCTTGGCTTCGGCGCCATAGGCCGCGCCGTCGGCAAACGCGCTCGCAGCTTCGGCATGAAAGTCATCGCCTACGACCCATACCTGGGCGGTCCCGGCACAAAGGTCGGCGGAGTCCCACTACAAACCCTGGAGACCATGCTGGGAGCATCCGACTACCTCTCCGTCCACACACCGGACACCGGCGAGACCCGCGGCCTAATAAACGAGGATAACATCGGCCTGCTCAAGCACGGCGTCCACATCGTGAACACCGCTTCCTACTGGACCATCGAGGAGGATGCCCTCGTCGGCGCCCTCCGCTCCGGACAGGTGGCCGCCGTCGCCATGGACGTCCACCGCACCCACCCCATCCCGCCCAACAGCCCCCTGCTCACCATGGAGAACGCACTGCTGACCCCCCACATCGGCGGAGCCACCGCAGAGACCATCCAGCGCCAGTCCATGATGATGGTCGAGGACATCCGCAAGTACCTACGGGGGCGCAGGCCGCGCCGCTTGGTCAACGACGGGCCCTGGGGGCGGCTTGGATAGCCACATCCTGGCCCTGGATGTGGGCACCAGCTCCTGCCACTGCCTGCTTGCCACCTCCGAAGGATCCTTCCTGGCGGCAGCCTCCGCCCCCATCGTCTACTACACCCCCGAGGGCTGCCCCGAGCTGGCCCGGGAGTTCGACCCCGGCCAAGTGCTCTCAACCCTTGGCGGCCTGGTCGTCCAGTTACTCCAGGAAGCCGGTGTCTCTCCAGCCAGCATCGCTTCCATCGCCCTCACCAGCCAGCGCCAGGGCCTTGTGCTACTGGACTCCTCCGGCGCAGAGCTGTGCTGCAGCCCCAACATCGACCTCCGGGCTGTGTTCGAAGGCGCCTCTATCGACGAGCAGTGGGGCGAACGAGTGTACCGGATAACCGGTCACACTCCCTCCCTCATCCTCGCCCCCGCCCGCCTGGCTTGGTTCGAGCAGCACCAACCCAAGACCTTCCGGGAGACCGACGCCGTGCTCTCCGTTGCGGGATGGCTCTTGTACCGGCTCACCGGCCTCAGGCTGGCCGAGATGTGCATGGAGGCTGAGGCAGGCCTGTTGGACGTCGCCTCCGGCAGCCGCTGCTTTGATCTGCTGGACAACCTGGGCTTCCCCGGGGCCATCCTTCCCCCCATCCCGTACGGCGGCGTCCCCCGCGGCGCCCTCACCGGCCCTTTGGCCGAAGCATGGGGCCTAAGGGAAGGCATCAAGGTCATCCTGGCCGGCCCCGACACCCAGTGCGGCCTGCTGGGCATGGGCCTCACCCAGCCCAGCCAGGTTGGCGCCCTCCTTGGTTGGAGCGGCGCCATTCAGGCCCTGACCTCCTCACCCATCCTGCACCCCGATCGCGCCACCTGGGCTGGGCGCTACCTCCTGGAAGACCTCTGGGTGGCCGAGGCCAACCTGGGAGAGGTCGGCTCCGCCTACGCCTGGCTCAAGGACCTGCTGCTGGGTCCCGGCGCCCCCATGAACCGGGCCGACGCCCTGGCCGCCTCTGCCCCCGAGGACGGGTCCGGCATCATCGCCAGCCTGGGTCCCGGCCCGGAAAGCGCCTTCACCGCCGGTCTCCGCCGGGGTGGCCTCCTCTTCCCAATTCCCTTCGCCTACCGCCAGCCCACGACCGCCGGCCTCTTCAGGGCCGTCCTGGAAAACATCGCCTTCAGCGCCAAGGCCAACCTTGCCACCCTGGACCAGCTCACCGGCCATACCACCTCCCTACTCTATATAGCAGGAGGCATGGCCCGCAGCGATGCCCTTGCCTCCATCCTCGCCGATGTGCTGGGCATCCCCGTCCGGCGCAGCCGCGTCCCCCAAGCCACTGCCCGGGGCGCTGTCCTGCGTTCCATCCTCCAAACCCGCTCCGATATCGGGCCACAACAGTTGACAGAGATTGCAAGCGCAGACCATGATGATATTGACCCCAGTTCGCCTGCCGCTGTAGGCCGCTGCGAAAGCGCCTACCAGGAATGGCTCCACCTGCAGCAGCGCCTCTACTGGGATTAGGTGAACGGCGCCCGATTGTTATAAGGATGTTGTAAGGAGGCCCTTGACACTACGGCCTGAAGAACGGGAGCTGCTCTGCAACGTCGTCATGGAGCTGGCCAGGGAAGGCTTGGTCGCCGGCTCCAACGGCAACGCCAGCATGCGCCTGGACGACGGGACCCTGCTCATCACCCCCATGGGCACCTCTTACCGCACCATGACTCCCGCCGACCTTCTCATCATCGACATGGAAGGCGGGCCTGTGGAGGGCGACAGCATCCCCTCCTCCGAGACCGCCCTCCACCTGGCAATCTATGGTGCCCGTCACGATGCCGGCGCCGTCATTCACACCCACTCCCCCTACGCCACCATCGCCGCTGTCGCCGTTCTGGAGATCCCCCCGCTGGTAGACGAGGTGGTGTATAAGGTGGGAGGCGGCATCCCCGTGGCCGACTACGCCTTCCCCTCCACCGAGGAGCTGGCCAGCAACGTGGTAGGCGCCCTGGGTGAAGGCAACGCCGCCCTCCTCCGCAACCACGGGCTGGTGGGCCTGGGCCGTACCCCATGGGAAGCCTTCGACATCTGCCAGCAGGTGGAGAGACTGGCCCACACCTTCATCTTCGCCACCCTTCTGGGAAGGGTCCATCCCATACCCCAAGAGTACGTGGAGATGGAGCGGGAGCTGTTCTTGATGAAGCGCAAAGCCTCCGTCGCCTGACCCCGGCGACCCCAAAATACCGTGCCTGGTGAAAAGGAGCTATGGTTAAGATTCCCGCCTTCCTGCTGCGCAGGGTCTATGTCCAGGGAAGCCTCGCCAACGTGGATGATGGCTTCCAGTTCCAGCTTCTCAACTCCCTGGGCTCCGGCTACGCCCGGCGCATGTTACCCGTGACCATCGACGGGCGAGAGATACCCATGGAAAGGTGTACTTTCCCCCTAAACGGCGCCGCCTGCTCCTTCGATCGGGTGTCCAACGACCTGCCCTTCACCATCGACCTCAACAAGGCCGTCACCATAACCGTCCACGGTGAGTCCCTGGACCCCGGCCCCCACAACATCGTCCTCACTTTCGAGGTCGCCGGCCTCGGCGTCCTCAACCTTGACTTCACCGACTCCCCCGGCTCCTGAAGCCTCCGGCCATGAACGTAGCGGTCACAGGAGCATCCGGCTTCCTGGGGCGGAAACTCCTCCCGGTCCTCAGCACCTCTCCGTCCATCGACGGCGTCGTCGCCCTGGACCTCCAGCCCCCCTCCGAGGAGCTTCGCAAGGTCGTCCACAAGCAGGTGGACATTGCCCGCCTGCCCCGGAACATATTCGCCGGCCACAACGTGGACGCCGTCCTGCACCTGGCCTTCCATCTGCGCACCGACCGCAGGCGCTGGCTCAGCCGGGTCAACCTGGCCGGCACCCAGGCCATCCTGGAAGCCTGCCATGAAACCGGGGTGCCCAACCTCATCTTCATCAGCAGCCACACCGTCTACGGGGCCCACGCTTACAACCCCGTCCCAATCACCGAGGACACCCCGCCGGACCCTCTGCCCGGCTTCGGCTACGCCGAGGACAAGGCCGCCTGCGAGCGGCTGGTGCTGGACTACGCCGACCGCCACCCCGACACCACCGTCACCATCCTCCGCTCCTGCGTTATCCTCGGCCCCGGCAGCGCCGACAGCTACGTGGCCCGCACCCTCTTCAGGCCCGTCCTCCTCCGTCTCATGGGCTACGATCCCCCCCTCCAGTTCGTCCACGTGGATGACCTCGCCCAGCTCCTTAACTCCCTGGCAGCCCATCCCTCCGGGGGCATCTTCAACGTGGCCGGCGACGGCGCCATCTCCTACAGCCAAGCCGCCCGCATCGCCTCCAGCCGCCTTGTGCCCCTGCCCGTCGGCGTCGCCTACCCCCTGGTGCAGCTGTCGTGGAACATGGGCCTCCAGAGCGACTCCCCCGCCATCGGCCTCGAATACATCCGCCACCCCATCCTCCTGGACACCCGGAAACTCACCGAGTCCACCGGCCTCCGCCTCCCCCACTCCACCGAGTCCGCCCTCCGCGCCGCCTTCCCCACCGACTGATCCCCATCCCCGACCGGATCCTCTATCCCCCTTCCTTGAAGGAGGGGACTAGGGGGGGCGTTTCGCCTGGAGCTCCCGTCCGTTCGCCCTGAGGCACTCGAAGGGGAACGGACGGACGGGTCAGAGGTCCCGAGGGAAATCGAAGGGCGAAATGATGGGAGCGTCATTGCGGCGTAGACCGCAATCCAGGAAGGATCTCTGCCGGACTCCAGGTTGACTCCGACATCTCATCTGACACCTCAGTGGGCGGCCTGCCCCCAGCCCTAGCCAGGCTCCTTTATCCCGGTGAGCACTACGGTGGGGTCCTGACCTAGCCCCAGCCTCTCCTGGATTGCGGCTTCCGCCGCAATGACGGCAATGGTTTTCGTCACACCCCGCCTAAATCAAGCCCTGCCTTCCGCTACGCCCCCGTCCGTTCGGCTTGAGGGAAATCGAGGGCGAACGGACGGGACAAGTCCCAGGTTTGTACCGGTTACGCATAGGCCCCCTTCAGGGGAGAGGGTGAGACTCAGGACACCAGGGCGCGCTGCACCTCAGCTCCCCTATCGTCATTGCGGCGTAGGCCGCAATCCAGGACGGATCTCTGCCGGACTCCAGGTTGGCTCCGACATCTCATCTGACACCTCAGTGGGCGGCCTGCCCCCGGCCCTAGCCAGGCTCCTTTATCCCGGTGAGTACTACGGTGGGGTCCTGACCTAGCCCCAGCCTCTCCTGGATTGCGGCCTCCGCCGCAATGACGGCAATGGTTTTCGTCACACCCCGCCTAAATCAAGCCCTGCCTTCCGCTACGCCCCCGTCCGTTCGGCTTGAGGGAAATCGAGGGCGAACGGACGGGACAAGTCCCAGGTTTGTACCGGTTACGCATAGGCCCCCTTCAGGGGAGAGGGTGAGACTCAGGACACCAGGGCGCGCTGCACCTCAGCTCCCCTATCGTCATTGCGGCGTAGGCCGCAATCCAGGCTCACGCATTTCTAAATTGCGGGTGCCCTTTCCCCTTCGATTTCCCTCGGGGCATGTCCTGAGCTGCGTCGAAGGGCGAACGGGCGCCACAGGCCCCAGGTTGCGCATTCGATCTACCTGAGGGTGAACGGACAGCCCAGGCCCACGCATTTCTGGATTGCAGCCCTCCGCCGCAATGACGGATGGCGGGGGGGAAAGGACTTTTTCAGGCGGCGATGCTATAATCGGGCGCTAGGCCCCATACCCTTCCTTGCAGGAGTACGTCATGACCACCAGCAAAAAAGCCACCACCGCCCTAAGGGAAGCCTTCTTCCGAAAAGGCAGGCCCATCTTCGGCATCAGCGCGCCCACACCCTTCGGCGCCAAGCTCCTCGAACGCGCCGGCTTCGAGTACCTCTTCATCGGCGGAGACGCCACCATGGCGCCCATGCTGGACATCCAGGGCACCGGCGAGATCGACATGACCACCTCCATCATGCTCGGCAGGACATTCGCCCAAGCCGTCTCCATCCCCATCGTAATGGACGTGGACGTGGGCTTCGGCGGCCCTACCCAGGTCGCCAAGATCGTCCGCGAGTACATCCGCAACGGCATCGCAGGCATCCGCATCGAGGACGGCATCGTCCGCTACCTCCGGGACAAGGTCCAGGGCGGCGTCCACGATGAGGTGACTTCCCCCGAGGAGATGGTTCTGAAGGTCGAGGCCGCCTCCGACGCCCGCAACGAGCTGGACCCCGACTTCCTCATCATAGCCCGCAGCGACTGCCACTTCGCCGAGGGCTACCGGGGCGTCGATGAGGTCATCGAGCGAGCCAGAGCCTACAACAAGGCCGGCGCCGATGTCCTCTTCACCACCAGCGCCACCAGGGCCCAGGGCGATGTCAAGGAGCACCTCCGCAAGGTCGTCCAGGGCGTCGCTCCGATGCCCGTCTCCATTCCCGGCAACGGCATGGACGTGGACGAGGGGGCCGAGCTGGGCGTGGCCGAGATTCGCTACCCCTACGAGCTCCTCCGGGCCATGCACTCGGCCGGCTGGGACCACATCGTGGACATCAAGAACCGCGGTGTCGAGGCCATCAACGACTGGCGGGAGCGCAACAAGGACAACCCCTACCGCGCCGCCCAGGTTTAATCCAACTTCGCTGGATTCCCGTGTACGGAGACTTTTGCGCAACTCCCCGGACCGAACCCAAGGCGGCGAGAGCGTCAATACTCAAGGCACAACCACAGCTGTCCGTTCCCCTTCGAGTGCCTCAGGGCGAACGGACAGCCCAGGTTATGCAAAGGTCTCCGTACGCGGGAATGACTGAGGGTGTGCGTGGGGATGACGGAGGGCCGCCTCAATGACGCCCAGCTTCCCTCTCCCTTCAGGGTGAGGGTGAAAAGCCTGCGTTCCCGCGCCCTCTTCGTCGTTCCCGCACCCTCTTCGTCATTTCAGCCCCCTGAGTGCCACGCCCACTCTTCGTCGTTCCCGCACCCTCTTCGTCATTTCAGCCTCCTGAGTGCCACGCCCACTCTTCGTCGTTCCCGCACCCTCTTCGTCATTTCAGCCCTCTGAGTGCCACGCCCACTCTTCGTCGTTCCCGCGAAAGGAGACCTTTGCATAACTAGGGGTTAGTGGGCGAAAATTGGATGTAGTCATCCTTGGGTGTGAGGGGAGTAGAGATGCACCGTGAGATAGGTCAGCCGTCGCTAGCAGAATCGCTGTTGTCGCAGACCCTCGGGAGAAACCAGCGATTGGAGCGTATCGGTGATGCGGTGGACTGGGATAGATTTGCGTCGCTGGTGGATGGAGTGTACTCGGCGGAAGAGGGGCGGCCCAGCTATCCTCCTTTGATGATGGTCAAGGTGCTCCTGCTGGAGCAGTGGTACAACCTGTCGGACCCTCAGATGGAGGAGGCGCTGGGAGACCGGATATCGTTCCGCCGCTTCGTGGGGCTGGGCCTTGAGGACGAGACACCCGACTACTCTACCATCAGTCGGTTCCGCACCGAGTTGTCCACGCGTGGCCTGAGCGAGGAGCTATTCAAGGAGTTGGAGGCCCAACTGGACCAGCGGGGCCTGATCTTGAAGGAAGGGACGTTGATGGACGCCACACTGGTAGATGCCCAAGTGCGTCGTCCTCCGGTTTCTGAGGGTCGAGGCGCCAAGAGCTCTACGGACCCCGATGCCGACTGGAGCTATACCGGCCGGGGGTCTCGGACGCACTTCGGCTACAAGGTACACCTGGGAGTGGATGCTGGCACGGGGTTTGGTGCGCAAGGCGGCGCTGACGCCTGCCAAGGTCTATGAGAGCGAGGTGGCCGATGGTCTGGTGAGCGTCGATGAGCGGGCGGTATATGGTGACCGGGCTTATGAGTCCAAGAGGCGGCGCCGGTGGCTGAAGTCCCAGGGGGTTAAGGACCGGATCATGCATCGTTCCCACAAGCACCAACGGGAGTTACCGCACTGGCAGCAGAGGCGCAACGAGTTGATAAGCCCTAGGCGGGCGCTTGTGGAGAAGATATTCGGCACCCTAAAGCGCAGCTACGGCTACAGCCGTGTGCGCTACAGGAGCCTGGGGCAAAACGCCGTGGAGATGTGGTTCAAACTGATGGCGTACAACCTGCGGAAGGCGACCATATTAGCCGGTCACGCTGCCTGAGGCCACTATATGAGCGGTGAAAGTGGGGGCAGCTTACCCAACAACGTAATGGTCCGGCCCATCGGACTGGGCATGGGGCCCCTTGAACTTCGCTTTCGCACTCCGCACACCCCCAAAACTCACACCCCCAGGTTGTTCAAAGGTCTCCGTACGCGGGAATGACTGAGGCTGCCCGTTCCCCTTCGATTTCCCTCAGGGCATGTCCTGAGCTGCGTCGAAGGGCGAACGGAGCGCGCGGGCCCTTCGATTTCCCTGAGGACAGGCCCCGGGGCACGTAGGGGTCACCCCCAAGGGGAGGGTGATACGCACCCCAGAGGCAGCATCCCTGACTTGGGGGAAGGCATATCAGAACCCTCACTCCAGCCCTATTTCAGGGGTAGCCGGGGAGTGGAAGCAAGGAGATATTGGGGGATTGAAATTGACATTGAGCTAGAAAGCCTCAAAAATACCTTGACAATAAAAATGGTATGGTGATAGAAATAGTACTGATCCTTCACTGGAAAGGGTTCCTTGTGTGTTACTATGCGTTGTATCCTAGTCGCCGAACCCTGCCCAGTTCCGGACTTGCGAACCGGAAGGATAGAAGTGGCAAGAATATTCCAGCTCTGGTGAACCAGGAAGCTTAAGGGGAGAGGAACTGATGAAGATTCAAAGGTCCAGGTACTTTCTAGGTGGAATAGGCGTACTGCTCCTGCTCATGGTGGGCATCATGTGGGCAGTGGCTGCCGTTGCTTCTCCTTCCGGACAGACCCAGGGGACCATCGCGCTGAATGAAAACTACGTGAGGTCCGACTGCGGGGCTGACATTGACGACTGCACGCTAAAGGTCACGGTTTCCGACGCCGACCTGAGCAAGACCACGGAGGTCGACCCCGACGAAGACCGAACTGTGCAGGTAGAAATCTCCAGCACGGTCAGCGCAGCCAGATTTAATACCTTGGTTGTCGATATCGAAGGCGCCGAGGCCTTCACCGCGCAGGACGCAGATACCAAGGGACGCGTCGTCGTCATCGAAAACATGGACGAGGTGCTACCCATTGTTGGCAGCGTATCCATCGACTACGACGCCAGCACCGGCATCGGCGACTCCAAAAACCCTGACGCCGAGGTAACCCGTGTGCGGGTACAGGGTGGCAAGCAGCTAATCGATCTGCAGCTCAACAGCGACCTGGACGCCGGCGACATAATCGCCCTGTCTTACAACACCTCTGACGAAGAGGGCACCGTCGCCGAGATCAGGGGCGACGAAGGGACCATGTACCTGAATCTCCAGGAAAAGCTCGGTGGACCCGAGTCGGCCTTCGGCGACCAGGGCAAGTATGCCGGGACCTTCGAGGTTGCCAAGAACGTCACCATAGACATCGGGAACATCCAGGGCGAGCAGCACCTGGTCCGCCCCGGACTCCGGAGCGGAAGGCAGTTCACAGAGAACCTGTCAGTTGGAGATGCTGGCATCGCCGATGGCGGGACCGTAACCGTTACGGTCAGCAACCCCACTCTGCGGGACGGACCTGACAGTGACAAGGACCTTAACGAAGATGACATCGAAATCCTCAGGGGAGATGTAAGGGATCCGGTTGTCACCGATCCCGTAGCAGGAACGATTGAGTTTGAAGCTACTGATGACATCGACGCCGGCAGCACCATCAGGATCAGCTACTACGGCGACGACCACTTCGACATCGACCTGGAGCACGGCCCTGCGCGGGCTGATCTAACAGAACCGGACATTGAGGTTCCCCAACCCGGCAGCTTCGGCGCCCTCTACAGATGGCGCGACGAAACCAGGGACAGCATAACCCTAAGCGTGGAGTCGGATACACCTTCCAACGGAGCGGTACTGGCAGTCACGTACCGAGGTACCGAGAGGATCGACTACACAGGCACAGGGATAGACAGCACAGACACTGATCGCAGCTTCCCAGTCGAGCTCGTGGACAGACCGGTCAACTCTGTGCCGGCAGACGGCGACATCACAATACTTGATGATGCCGGCTTGCCAGTCTCGGCAAGCGATCTGACCGCGTCAGCCTCGGGTGATGGCGAGACCCCGGTGGAAGTAACGTTCACCGTGCCCAGTGGCGGCGAAGCTATTGAGGCCGGTCAGACCTTCTACATACACTATCCGGGCATGGATATAGCTGCGGCCTTCAACCCCAAGAATGCCTTGGACGCCGAAGCCGATGACAGGCCCATCTTGAAGGTGGATCCCAGCCCGGCGGGCGAGGTACGTGCCATCTATAGTGATGCCTCCGGAGGCGATACCAGCGACGTGGCCACGGTGGAGAACTCGGGGCCGTCGGTGGGCGACTCGTCCCCGGCCAACGGCAGTTCCTTTGGGCCGGCCAATGCTCCCACCCTGTCGGTCTCTATAACCGACATGCCCGGGCCACCCTTTGGGTCCGGCGTGGACGAAGATTCGATCCTGTTCTACGTCGTTACCGACGGCTCGGACCTCCCTGACAATCCGACGACCAATCTTTTCACCGGTGACTTCAGCACCGACGCAGGCACGGTAACGTCATCCCTGCCCCTCATCGATGACCCCGACAAGCGGACAGACTCGCTGAATATCAAGGACGGCGACGTCGGGGACATTAGCTGGTGGGTGATCGTCAAGGACAATGTCGGGAACGAGACCAGGAGCGATGCCAAGCCCGACGACAAAGAGAAGATGGAGGACCTGGGGAACCAGCCCTACACCTTGGAAATAGATACTAGCGCCCCGAAGTCGGTTGCCGACCACACCGTCACGGGACAGTACTACGATGCCTCAGAAAAGGACGCCGCGGACCGGATCAAGGACAACAAACGCAACAGCATACGGCTGGCCTTCGACGACGACATTAGTGAAGACAGCGTGGACAACGACGATTTCACGGTGAGCGTTGGCGATGCGACCATAGCGGTTTCCTCAGTGATCGTACAGGGCAGCGACATCTACCTGACCCTGGCCGAAGACCTGTCCTCGGATGCGACTCCGACGGTGACCATCGAGGCCACCGACGACCGGATAATGAACACGGCTGGAAACGCGCTGGCCACGGGTGACATTAAGGTCAGTGACATGATCGACCCAGGCGTAAGCGTGTCCCTGTCCAAGACCCTGAGTACCGGCGACCTGAGCGTGACGGTTGCCACCGACGAGGACATAATCAGTATCCCCTCGGTCACCCTGTACGATGGGGACGGCAACAGGATCCGCGCTGTGGGCGGCGCCAAGCGTGCCTCAGCCACGGCCAATGAGTGGACCTTCCCCGTCAGCATAAACAAGGGCGCCGACGGCACAGACGAGGCTAATGCAGCCACAGATGGTGTGTACAGCGTGGTTGCCAGCGCCCTCGACAAGGCCAGGAACCGGGGCAACGCGGGTAATGAGGACTCCTCGAAGGACAACGCCATCACCTTCGAGATAGATACCCAACTGGACGCCTTCCAGGTGACCGATGACAACGACTTCGATACCCTGTCGTCGGGCGACCTTGTGGGAGAGACGGACATCTACTACTTCGGCCTGAAGTGGAACGACGAGAAGGAGTACGACGGGGACAGCCACAAGAACGTTACCCTGACTACCGCCGTGCTGAACTCGGGCGACGAGGACGACGAGATGGACCTGACGGCGGGCATAGATCCTACGGGCCCGGCGACCAGCTTCACCATAACGGCCGAGGGCATTTCCCAGGGTGACCACACCCTGACCGTCAGCGGTGTGGACGAGGCCGGGAACAAGATGGAGAACGTCGAGATAGCCTTCACGATTACCGAGCTGTCCTTCGAGTTCCAGCTTCGGCGGGGCATAAACCATATCTCCCTGCCAAGGAACCCGGCCAACATGGACATCAACGCGGTGTTCGGAGGAACCAGCGAAGTAACCTCGGTGTTCACCTACGTGGAGGGCGTACCCAAGGCAGCCTTCCGCGACAACAGTGGCGCGTTCGTGGGCGACCTGACAGAGATAGACGCCAGCCATGCCTACGGCGTAGAGTCCACGGGCAGCGTGAAGGTGACCATAGCCATACCCAATGTGTCGGGAGCCGTGGCCCCGCCGACGGTGGTGGTGAAACAGGGATGGAACTTCGTGCCCGTCATCACCCTGGACGACATCAACGTAGTCAACGACCAGCCCGTGATGGACGCCGACGCGTACTTGGGCTTCGGATGGAGCAGCGGATGGACCTTCTCCAACAACCGGTGGACATCCATCGCCCCCGACCCCAGGAACGATAACTTCGACCTGTGTGAATCGGCCCTCCAGAGCGGTGAGGTAACCATAGGCAAGGGCTACTGGGTGTACTACGAGGGCGCGGCAAGCCTGAACCCAGGGTCTCTGCCTGCGAAGCCAGACTGCTCCTCATAACAGGTTGACCCAATACCAGGAACCGGAAGAGGAGCCCCGCCAAGTTGGCGGGGCTCCTCCCTTTTATGTTGACCCCTCTCACCCCAACCCTCAGACCAGCGAAAGCCAGTATTCAACCGGACTAGCCTGGATTGAGGTTTCCGCCGCAATGACAACCCCGCCTTTCGTCGTACCGGCGTAGAGCCGGCCCCGTACTCGATACGGGGCCGGTACCCAGGACGGCGCCCTACCGGACTCCAGGCAAGATGCGTCTCATCACGGGGGGCCTGCACCCGGTCCCGGACTTTCCTGGATTGCGGCTTCCGCCGCAATGACGGGGCGGCCTTTCGTCACGTCCCTCCTCCATAAAGCCCCGAGTTAGTCACACGGGCCACCTTTCACAGCATTGCTACTAGGGGCCTTGCCCACATCAGCCCGCCTCTCGTCGTACCGGCGTAGAGCCTGCCCCGTACTCGATACGGGGCCGGTACCCAGGACGGCGCCCTACCGGACTCCAGGCAAGATGCGTCTCATCACGGGGGGCCTGCACCCGATACTGGACTTTCCTGGATTATGGCTTCCGCCGCAACGACGGGGCTGCCTTTCGTCACGCCAGCCTAGTCGGGTAACATGCAAGCCTGCAAATGAAACAACCCTGCGTCTACATGATGGCCAGTGGCCGCAACGGTACCCTCTACGTCGGAGTAACATCGAACCTTGTACAGAGGGTCTGGCAGCACAGGAATGACCTAGCCGAGGGCTTCACCAAACAATACGGAGTACATACCCTGGTGTGGCACGAGAGCCATGACACCATGGAGGGCGCCATAGCACGGGAGAAGAGGATCAAGGAGTGGAATCGGAGCTGGAAGTGCCTGCTGATAGAGAGTGGTAATCCGGAATGGCGAGACTTGTTCAAGGACCTGATCTAGCCTTTGCTCACACCCTGTCTTCCATCACACGGGCCACCTTTCACAGCATTGCTGCTAGGGTCTTGCTCACATCAGCCACGCCTTTCGTCGTACCGGCGTAGAGCCTGCCCCGTACTCGATACGGGGCCGGTACCCAGGACCGCGCCCTACCGGACTCCAGGCAAGGTGCGTCTCATCACGGGGGGCCTGCACCGATACCAGACTTTCCTGGATTGCGGCTTCCGCCGCAATGACGGGGCAGCCTTTCGTAGTACCGGCGTAGAGCCTGCCCCGTACTCGATACGGGGCCGGTACCCAGGAAGGAGCGTGCCGGATTCCAGGCGGGCTCCATCATTTCAGTGGGTACCTGTTCCAATCCCAGGCTTTCCTGGATTGCGGCTTCCGCCGCAATGACGGAGCAGCCTCTCGTCGTACCGGCGTAGGCCGGTACCCAGGACCGCGCCCCTGCCGGACTTCAGGCAAGGTGCGTCTCATCACGGGGGGCCTGCACCCGATACCAGACTTTCCTGGATTGCGGCTTCCGCCGCAATGACGGGGCAGCCTTTCGTCGTACCGGCGTAGGCAGGTACCCAGGACGGCGCCCTACCGGGTTCCAGGCGGAATCCATCATCTCGGAAAATATTGCAGCGGGGGCTTGCCTCCGGGCCTGGACTCTCCTGGATTGCGGCTTCCGCCGCAATGACGGGGCAGCCTTTCGTCACATCCCGCCTCCATAAAGCCCCGCGTTAGTCACACAGGCCACCTTTCACAGCATTGCTACTAGGGTTTTGCTCACATCAGCCACGCCTTTCGTCGTACCGGCGTAGAGCCTGCCCCGTACTCGATACGGGGCCGGTACCCAGGACGGCGCCCTACCGGACTCCAGGCAAGACGCGTCATATCACTGGGGAGCATGCACCCGATACCAGACTTTCCTGGATTGCGGCTTCCGCCGCAATGACGGGAGAGGGGGCTAGGAGGAGCGGGGGAGGCCGCGGGGTTCTAGGAGGACGATGCGGAGCTCGGCAGGCAGGCTGGTGGCCGAGATCGTGAGCCTGGGCTGGGGGGCCACGTCTCGCAGGCCCATCTCCCGCAGGAAGTCATCCACGGGGCCCAGCTCGGATGCGGGGCCGGGGGAGACAACCTCCAGGGTCCGGCTCGCAGGCTCGGCCAAGGATGGGGCGGGGCGCTGGGCCTCCTCCTGGTCCGCAGGGGAGGGCTGCTCCCCAGGAGAGGCGAGGGAGGCTTCTGATTGAGACGAGAAGTCCAGGAGTCCGAGCTGCAGCGCGCCAGGCGCGTCCCTGTGCTCAGGCCCAGGCGTGGCATCTGGGGAGAGGTCCTCCTGAGCTGCCGTAGGAGCCGGGTCTGTGGGAGGCTCCGGGGTTGTTGGGGCCTCTGCGACAGCGGTGTCCAGGTTGAGGCCGGGCAGGCGGTAGTGCATGGGCACCACCACCCTGGGACCCAATGCCCGCACCATCTCGGCGGCGCCAGGGGCATCTATGGTGCATGCCCCGCCCACCGGTATGAGGAGGATGTCCATGGGGGTCAACTCCTGGATCTGCCGGGGGCTGAGCTTGGCGCTTACATCCCCCATATGGCACACTCGCAGGCGCTCGATCTCGAAGAGATAGGCGGTGTTGCGCTTGCCGGGAGGGTCGCCCCCGGCCCTGGGGGTCATGACGCCGGTGACGTAGATGCCGGACATCTCGTACTCGCCCGGCCCGTCCAGCACCCGTGGGTCGCCGGCCAAGGCCTCACGGCAGCTGTGGTTGGGATGGCGATGGCTGACGGTGGCCAGCGTCGGGGCCGGCTCCCGGAGCTCCAGGCCGATGGACGGCGGGTAGGGGTCCGTGATGATGGATGTCTCATCGGAGCGGATGCGGAAGCACGAGTGTCCCAGCCACGTTAGGTCCAACGGATGACCTTCCTTATTTTGTTTTCCCCCTCACCCCAACCCTCTCCCTCCAGGGGGGAGGGGATTCATTATACCCCTCCCTTGACGGGAGGGGATTAAGGGGAGGGTGATAGCTGCTTGTCCTCCCTACGGGACAGGGGAAATTAGCGGGCGAAGTATAGCGGGCTGGGTGGGGGAGAGTCAACGACTTCAGCTACGTTTATCTATCTAATATGTCAAGGAGCTTCCTTGACAGGTGCTTGGCATCGTGTTAACTTCCGTTATCTACTCTGATATCTGTTCTAGCGCCCTGCAAACATCATGACCAATGACAGCTTCCCCAGCTACGGGGGCCTCAAGAACCGCACCGGCACGGTGCTGAACATCCTGGTGGATGAGTACATCAGCACGGTGGTGCCGGTGGCCTCGGACGATATCGCCCGGCGCCTGCCCCGCAGAGTGAGCTCGGCCACCATCCGCAACGAGATGGCGGACCTGGAGGACGAGGGGTACATCACCCGCCCCCACATCTCCTCGGGCGGTGTGCCTTCGGACAAGGGGTACCGCTTCTACGTGGAGTCGCTGGTGGAGACGGCAGAGCCGTCCCCGGAGGCCCAGCAGCACATACGGAGGCGCTTCGCCCAGGCGGCGTGGGCCCAGGATGTGTGGGTGCAGCTGGCGGCTTCGGCGCTGGCCCAGCTGACCAACAACCTGGCCCTGGTGACCCTGCCCCGCACACCCACGGCCCGGCTGAAGTACATAGACCTGGTGTACCTGCAGGAGTTCCTGGCGCTGATGGTGGTGGTGCTGGAGGAGACGAGGCTGAGGCACCAGCTCCTGCCACTGGACGATGTCACCAACCAGAACGAGCTGGCGGAGATGTCCCTGCGCCTGAACGAGACGCTTTCGGGGCTGACCTGGGACAAGATCGACGGCGTCCAGATGGAGCTTTCGCCCCTGGGCGAGATGGTGAAGGACAACACATCGGGGATATTGCGGGACGCCGACGCCGACGATGTGCTGGAGCACTATGTGGACGGGCTGCGCCTGCTGCTGGACCAGCCCGAGTTCTCCGAAAGCGGGCGGGCACAGGGAGTGGTGGAGCTGCTGGAGGAGCGGACGCTGCTGCGTAGCATCCTGTCGGAGGTGCCCGACGGGAGTGACGTGGGGGTGTACATCGGCGGCGAGAACCCGGCTGAGGCGCTGCGCCCCTACGGGATCATCATAAGCAGCTACGGGGTGCCCCACAAGATGTCCGGCACCATAAGCGTCATCGGGCCGACCCGCATGGAGTACGGCAATGCCATCGGGAGCGTCCAGTTCCTCTCGTCCTTCATGAGCGACCTGATGGTCGGCATCCACGGCAACGGCTAGGCGCTCCGGCCTTCGGCTTAACCTTTCCCCGGTCTTTGTCTTCCTGCATTGCGGCTTCCGCCGCAATGACGCTTGTTCCCCCAACGCCAGCTGTCCGGCCCTGTCCTGAGTCGTGTTGAAGGGCCCTTCGATTTCCTTCAGGGTGAACGGACAGGGCAGGACGCAATGACGGTTCCCTCTCATTCTAGCCTTCTCCCAAAGTGGGGAGAAAGGATATACTGAAGCTCCCCCCTCACCCCAACCATCTCTCTCCGGGGGAGAGGGGGAAAGTTTAGGTACGGAGGAGTCCTGCATTGAATACCAGATATGGCATCGAGTCGGCAGCGGAGGCGTGCTGCCGGCGGGGCATCATCTTTCCAGCGGACTCGGACACCGGGGCCTTCTCCCTGGCCGGGAATGGCGGGGCCAAGGCGTTCGCGCTGCCGGGGGACGAACCCCAGTGGCCCAGGGACCGGGTGTGCAGCCTCCGTCACACCAAGCTGGAGATCGATCTGGATGTGGACAACAGGCGGATATCGGGCGTGGCCTCCCACACCTTATCCCCCATCAACGACGGGCTGGAGTCCCTGGAGCTGGACGCCGTGGAGCTGGAGGTCATCGAGGTACGCCTGGAGGGCGGCGTCGCCCTGGGCTTCACAGCCTCAGGGGGCAAGCTGAACATCGACCTGGGGAGGGCATTCAAGGCCGGTGAGGAGCTGACCATCGCCATAACCTACAGCGCCCAGCCCCGGCGAGGCCTCTACTTCAACATCCCCGACGAGGCCTACCCCGGCCGGCCCCGGCAGGTGTGGACCCAGGGCCAGGACGAGGACTCCCGCTTCTGGTTCCCCTGCTTCGACTACCCCACCCAGAGGTTCACCAGCGAGATCATCGCCACAACTCCCGGCACCTGGACGGCCATCTCCAACGGCCGGCTGGTGTCCACCGAGGAGCGGGGCGATCGGAAAAGCTTTCATTGGCTTCAGGACAAGCCCCACTCCACCTACCTGATGTCCCTGGTGGCTGGGGAGTACACCGAGATACGCGATGATGTGGACGGCGTAGCCATCTCCTACTACTCTCCCCCCGGCAGAGAGGGGGACACACGGCGGGCCTTCGGCAATACGCCCAAGATGGTGCAGTTCTTTGTCGAGAAGATAGGCGTTCCCTATCCGTGGGACAAGTACTCCCAGGTGACCGTTGCCGACTTCATATTCGGCGGCATGGAGAACACCTCAGCCACCACGATGACCGACGCCCTTCTCCACAACGAGCGGGCGCACCTGGACTACTCGGCAGACAGCATCGTGGCCCACGAGCTGGCCCATCAATGGTGGGGAGACCTGGTGACCTGCCGGGACTGGTCCCACGGCTGGCTTAACGAGGGATTCGCCACCTACTTCGACCTGCTGTTCAAGGAGCATGACCTGGGCCAGGACGAGTTCCGGTATGCCGTTTACCAGGATGCCACCACCTACCTCCAGGAGGACTCGGGCCACTACCGGCGCCCCATCGTCAACAACGTGTACCGCCAGCCTGTGGATATCTTCGACCGGCACCTGTACGAGAAGGGGGCGATGGTGCTCCACATGCTCCGAGCCTGCCTGGGGGACGATTTGTTCTGGAAGGCACTGAACCACTACTGCACCAAGCACCGGGGCGGGAACGTGACCAGCGACGACCTGCAGAAGGCGGTGGAGGAGGCAACGGGGCGGAGCATGGAGCGTTTCTTCCGCCAGTGGGTCTACAAGGGAGGCCATCCAGCCTTCAAGGTGACTCACCAGTGGGACGAGGAGACGAAGACAGCCCGAATAGGCGTGAGCCAGACCCAAGGCGCCGACGAGACGACCTCCATATTCGTTGCGCCCATCATCCTGGCCTACGAGACCTCCCAAGGACGCCGGGAGGTGAAGCTGGAGATCGCCGAGGCAAACCAGACCTTCTACATCGCCATGGACGAGAAGCCCCTGATGGTGAGCTTCGACCCGGGCTACCGATGCCTCAAGACCCTGGATTTCGAGCTGCCCAGGGAGATGCTCACCTACCAGCTGTCCCACGACGAGGACGTCAACGGACGCATCGCGGCGGCCCAGGGGCTGGCCAAGCTAGAGGACCCCCAGAGCGTGGATGCATTGGCCGAGGCTGTGAAGAATGACAGCTTCTGGGGAGTGCAGGCCGAGGCGGCCAAGGCCCTTGGCGTGATCAAGTCACAAGCCGCCCTGGAGGCCCTGGTGGGTTGCACCGGCGTCGCCCACCCCAAGGCCCGCCGGGCGGTAGTGGCGGCGCTAGGCAGCTTCAAGGAGAGGGCCGCCTTCGATGCCCTGCTGCCCCTGATGGAGCGGGACGACAGCTACTTCGTGGAGGCTGAGGCGGTCAGGGCCGTGTGCAAGACCAGGGAGGCCGGGGCCTTCGATTCGGTGACCAGGGCCTTGGGCAAGACCTCGTTCAACGACGTGTTCACCGGCCAGGGGCTGGCCGGGCTGGGCGACCTTCAGGATGAGCGGGCCATCGATGTCGCCAAGGAATGGGCGGGATACGGAAGGCCCTCCAGGGCAAGGGAATCGGCCCTGGGCTGCCTGGGTAAGCTGGGAGAGCAGAAGAAGGAGATTGCAGAATGGGTGGCCGACTACCTGGACGACCCGTGGCTGCGGGTGCGAGCCGGGGCAGCCCGTGCACTGCAGGAGATAAGGGAGCCCGCTGCCATACCCGCCTTGGGACGCCGCGTTTCCAGAGAGCTGGACGGGCGCGTGGTGCGCCAGTGCCGGGAAGCCATCGCCTCCATCTCAACAGGCAGGGACCGGGGCGAGGATGTGAAGAAGCTGCGGGAGGAAGTGGAGTCGCTGGGCGAGGAGAACCGGAAGCTGAAGGACCGGTTGGGGAAGCTGGAGGCCCGCCTGGATAAGTAACCCCCACATCCCAGCCTTCTTCCTATTGGGGGAGAAGGGACAATAATACACCCCTTGCCCTAAAGGGCAAGGGGTTGAGGGTGAGGATGCAGAAAGTAAAGTGCTGGAAATAGAAGGTTTCAAAGACTGGTGTAAGTAGGCGTTGTGTGTTACGCTCGCAAATTGTAAAATAAGGTATCTGTGCTGTAGCACGTTCTAAGGGGGGCCAATGGGAGGGTTCGACAGGTCATACTCGACCCAAATCAACTCATCTGTAGTTCGAAAGCCGTGGTGGGCATCGCCGTTCCCGGCTGCTATAGTGCTGATGCTGGCTATATTGCTGGCCTTGACCTTGGTGCCGGCCATGCTTTCCGCTACCGGGCATAACATAGATGCAACCCTGTCCGGCAGCGAAATCACCCTTACAGGCGACGGAATAGCCGAGGTGGACCTCACCGTTGGCTTGAACTCGGCTAGCGACAGCGACCCATCAGAGGCCCTGTTTGAAGCTGGCCAACAACTCACGGTAACCTTCGACGCGGATGGGGCTGATCCAGAGCAATACACTCTCTCGACAGCTGATCTGGTCTTCAGCGGCGACGCTATTGGTACAACGGCAACCACCGCCGACATGACCACCACGCTTTCCATTGATATCGACGAAATTGTCGCAGACGAAAGAATAGAGGAAGAGGGCGACCCCCCCTGGATAGCCACCATAACGGCTATGAACAGCGGCGATTGCCCGGAGCGCTCTGGCGATAGCATCTGCAGCGAACCCACAGGCATGGTCACCATCGCGGTCATCGCCGAGGACACAGCTGTGGATGTCACGGTGCCCGATGGAGCGGTCATCAGCGGCGATCGCAGCGACGCCAGCATAGATGGCACCACGCTGACCTACACACCTGCCAAGAACCTGCCTGCCGACCCGGACACGGTGGCTACGGACTCGGTGATGTGGACCGTAGCCGACGAAGACGAGAACGTTACCAACACCGGTCGCGTGAACATTGTCATCGTGCCCATTAACGACATTCCCGAGCGCCGGGGCGCCATCCCTGCGCTGACCATTGTGGCCGGCGGTGAGCCGGCGACCCAACTGGTGGGCGGCCGCTTCGAGGACTTGGACGGCGATTCTCTCACCTACAGCGCCCGCAGCAGCAACCCCGATGTGGCAACGGCGCAGATCGTTGGCCGGCTGGTCAGCGTGACCGGCGTCAGCGAGGGAGAAACAATCATCACGGTGATCGCAAGGGACCCTGACGGGGTGGTGGCCCAGACCAACCAGATCAGGTTCAATGTGACGGTCACTGAGGGCGCCCCTGAGGGAGAGGAGCTTGTGGCTGCTCCCTACCCCACACCCAGGCCGACGGCTACACCCACGCGCACACCCACGCCGGTGCTGCCTACGCCCACGCCGACGCCTACACCCACGCCGACGCCCACGCCGACGCCTACTCCCACACCTACGCCGACGCCTACGGCAACGCCCGAGCCCACGGCAACGCCTACGCCTGAGCCGACGCCGACCACCCCACCGCCTACCCCAACGCCGACACCCACGCCGGAGCCGGAGGACGAGGGCGGACTGGGAGTGATCTGGTGGGTCCTTATAGCCCTCGGCATAGTGTTGGTGATAGCTGCAGTGTCGGCGGGGTATGTCTTCATGCGCCGGAGCTAGACCCAGATAACTAACACCCCCTCCCTTTTGAAGGGAGGGGGTATGGAAATCAGATTGACAGATAGGCCCCCTCCTCTAGAGGGAGGGGGCTAGGCTACCCAGCAACAATCTTCGGAAGCGTGCGCCAGGGGTGGTGAGGAGGTAGTTGAAGAGATGCAACGGCTTGCGCTAGCCCTTCCCTTAGTGCTGTTGTTAGTGTTTGCCGCCTTGGGGGCCCAGCTTGGCCAGGGCGCTCCTCCCGGACCACCACTCGCGTACTTCGGGATAGTCACCATGGCTGATGGCTCCGACCCTATTGGCCATAACCTGGTCGCATGTGTGAACGGGTGTGATGCTATCGCCGGCGGCTGGCAAAACCCGCCGGTGGAGATCGGGGCCGATGGTAGCTACAGCGTCTTAGTCGTCTGGGCTCCGGATGGAAGCTTCAACAACAAGGATGTCACCTTCTGGATCGTGAACGAGGGCGGAAGGATCCAAGCTGCAGAGAGCGTCTCATACCAGCCGGTACTACCTCTGCGCAGGGACCAGGACCTGACATTCCAGGGTGAGTTGCCGGAGACCCCGGAACCGACGCCGACGCCGGAACCTACCCCGACAGCAACGCCGGAGCCGACAGCCACAACTCCGCCCCCTACCAACACGCCGGAGCCCACGCCCGAACCGACGACGCCCCCGGAGCCGACGGCGACCACTCCTCCACCCACCAATACGCCTACGCCGACGGCCACAGCTCCGCCACCTACCAATACGCCGGTGCCGACGGCGACCACTCCGCCACCTACCTATACGCCGGTGCCGACGGCGATGACGCCGACGCCTACTAACACCCCACCACCGCCGCCGGAACCTACCCCCACGCCGGAGCCCGAAAAAGAAGACTGCGGGACCAGCGTGTGGTTGTGGATACTCATCGCCCTGGTGGTGGTCCTGGTGGCCGGTGGGGCAGCCCTGTTCGTCTTCAGGAACCGCATACTGGGCATGACATAGCCAGATGGGCTAGCTGTCGCAAAGAAAGCTTTAGCAGGTCACTCAAAGGCTTGGGTGGAGTAGATCCACCCAAGCCCTAGTTTTTCCACATCCACAGGGATGGCAGACAGCTCCCGGACCTTTTCGCCTTGACCCTGCCGCCCTGAACCTGTATATAAAGGTCACCTTCCTGCAAGGAGCCTTCCTCACCTTTGACCACCGGGAAGCTGCGATTCGGGGCTGTTCTGGGCTTGGGCCTTGGGGAGACTGCCGCCGAGGCCCGGTGGCTGGAGGAGTTGGGCTACGACTACTGCGGCTCCGGTGAGCACTTCATGCGCGGCGACCCGCCGAGGCCATCGTCGGCTGCTCTTCCAGCCCTGGCTGTGGCCGGGGGCGCCACCGAGCGCATCGGCCTGGTTTCATCGGTAATCCTGCTGCCCTTCTACCATCCCACTGTGCTTGCCAAGCTGGCCACGACCATCGACATCGCCACCAATGGGCGACTCGTGCTGGGTGTGGGTGTGGGCGGCGAGTTCCCCGTGGAGTTCCAGGCGGCCGGGCTCTCGGTCAGGCAGCGGGGAAGCCGCTCCGACGAATGTCTGGAAGCTCTGCGTAGCCTGTGGACCCGGCGGGAAGTGGACTATGCGGGTCGCCACTTCAACCTGAAGGGCGTGACCATCGAACCCCCGCCCTGCCAGCAGCCCCACCCCCCGGTATGGGTCGCCGGACGGCGGGACGCCGCCATGAGACGGGCTGTGCGCTACGGGGAGGGATGGCTCCCATACCTGTACAGCCCAGAACGGTACCAAGCCAGCGTCTCTCGCATATCTGACATAGCCGGCGAGACCGGGAGGGACCTGTCGGGATTTGATTGGGCCAACTTCCAATTCATCTCCATAGGAGAGTCCAGGGAGAAGGCAGCCGAGGCCGCCGCCACCGCCCTTGGCGGCCAGTACCTGTACCAGGGAAACTTCCTGGACATCGTCGGCGGCTACTGTGTGCTGGGAACGCCTGCCGAGTGCATCCGCCGCATCCAGGAATACGTGGACGCCGGGGTGCGGGACTTCCTCTTCAACTGGGCATGCCCGCCCGAGGATGTGCCCATGCACATCGAGAGGGTCGCGCGGGAGATCATCCCGTATTTCAAGGAATAGCCTGGGGAGGTGATCTATGTCAGGAATCTGGCCCGGCGATATACAGTGCGTGGCGATGCTCTCCTTCGATGTGGACGGGGTGTCGTCCTGGCTCAGGCGCAACCCCGACTTTGCCAGGATGCCCAGCCTGATGTCCATGGCTGAGTACGGCCCCAGCGTGGCGGCCCCCCGCATCCTGGACATCCTCGATGCCCATGACATCAAGGCAACATTCTTCATCCCCGGCTACGTGGCGGAGACTCACCGGGACCTGGTCAAGGATATCTGCGGACGGGGCCATGAGGTGGCCCATCACGGCTACATGCACGAAGCTCCAGCCTCCATGGATGCCCGGGAAGAAGAGGGGGTGCTCCAGAAGGGCATTGACATCCTCAGGGGACTTACGGGGGACCAACCCCTGGGTTACCGCTCCCCCAGCTGGGAGCTGAGCGAAGCATCCCTGGACCTTTTGTGCCGTTACGGGTTCGCCTACGACTCCAGCCTGATGGGTGACGATGCTCCCTATGTGGTGGATGCTGGGGAAGGGCATCTGGTTGAGCTGCCTGTGAGCTGGGTCTTGGATGATGCTCCCCATTTCGTCCACGCGCCCTCGGCCCAGCGCACCAGTCCCATGAAAAGCCCTGACGAGGTTCTGGAGATTTGGTCGGCGGAGTTCGAGGGCCTGTACCGTTACGGGCGGGCATTCCCCCTGACCATGCATCCCCAGTACATCGGGCGTCCGGGGAGGCTGCTGATGCTGGAGAAGCTCATCTCCCGGGTATCAGCCTTCCCCAACGTATCCTTCATGCGGATGATCGACGTCGCGCGGATGTGGGCGCGCCCAACCCTTTAAGGGAGTGTCCCTTCTCTCTCCACTCCCTTGAATGGAGGGGGTCAAGGGGAGCGTGAAACAATCTTGCTTTCAAGTTGTACGGCGCCATCCATGATTTCCTGCATTCCCGCTTCCGCCGCGGTCACCTCGCCAAGCAGATGGGGCCGACGGCGAGTTACATGATCCCAAGAATGTAGGAGGGCGGCATTCGGCTCAATAGAGCCGGTCCCTGTTGGCCTTATCCTCCGAGTCGTCGATCTCCTTGGCATTCGCGCCCGCGATCTGGTCTGCCAGCACTTGTCCATAGGTAGGATAGACCGAACGGTCGATTTGAACCTCGGGGTCCCAAATGTGGGAACGGATGAGAGCCCGGCCGCAATGGAGGAATGCCTCCCCTACGGTTATTTTCAGCCCGGACACTGGGGCTCTTCCCTTAATTGTCATCGACCCCAGAAGGTCCGCTTCGGTCACTATCTCGGCCTTACCCTTGACCCGCAGGGTCTCGTTCATCCCCGGCACGAAGAAGAGCAATCCTACACCAGGGTTTTGCACGATGTTCTGAAGCGAGTCCGCCTGGTTGTTTCCAGGGCGATCGGGAAGCAGCAAGGTCTTGTCATCCAGCACCTGCACAAACCCTGGAGGGTCACCCCGGGGCGAGGCGTCGGCCTGTCCGTTGGCATCGGCAGAGCTCAGAACACAGAGGGGGGGAGAGGGCTATGAAATTCCGACAGTGGACATCCCAGATGGTCCAACACCTTCTGTGTAGCCCGAGGAGTCGGAGGCTTGTATACCTTACGCAATGTGGAATATTCGTGAACACTCATGTCGCACACTCTTCCATAAATGTCGCGACTCCCGTTGATCTCAAAGACTATGTTAGCCGATTTCACATCTGCGCCGCAATACGCACGCCCCATGGTAAGGTGCGCTGACATGCGTTGACACGTAAGGCGGCAGAATGGTAAATTGGTGCCTGAATTAGCAGCTTGCTTATGAAGCTGCCAACCATGCTTCCATGAGCCTAGGAGGACCGATTTGCCGCGGTACGATTATGAATGTCAGGAGTGCGGACACACCTTCGAGTTGAAGCAGAGCTTCGACTCCGCTCCCGAAGGCACCTGCCCCAGCTGCTCCGGATACTCCAAGCGTAAGTTCCACGCAGTCCCCATCATCTACAAGGGCTCCGGCTTCTATACCACCGACTACAAGGGCACAGGCTACAGCCCCGCCACCAAGGATGTGGACGAGGGCGACTCGGCAGGCAAAGCCCAGGCTGACGCCGAAAAGGCCAAGACAGACGACAAACAGAAGGCTGAGAAGCTGCTGGAGACGGCCGAATCCGCCAAGAAGGGGACCGCTATTTGAGAGTCCTCCTCCAGCGGGTAGCGCGTGCTTCGGTAAGCGTGCAAGGGCTGGAGGTTGGCAGGATCTGCAAGGGTCTCCTGGTGATGGTCGGAGTAGCCAGGGGGGACTCCCAGGAAGACATCCGTTACCTCTCCGACAAGCTCCTGAATCTGCGAATATTCGCCGGGGACTCCGACAGGTTTGATCGCTCTGCCTCGGACATCGGGGCAGGGCTTCTTGTTATCAGCCAGTTTACCCTCTACGGCAGCACCCGCAAGGGCAGACGACCCGATTTCACCGATGCGGCCGCACCCCACGATGCCGAACTTCTCTATGGCCAGCTCGTGGATGCTCTCCGCGCCTCGGGCCTGCGAGTGGAAACGGGGCGGTTCGGAGAGTATATGGAGGTGGACCTGCTGAACGACGGGCCGGTCACCCTGATGCTGGACAGCGCAGAGCGTTCTCAGCCTCGCCGGATCAAGCAGACATCCAACCCCGACCCTGAAAGTAGCCCCTGAGGTATGCGATCTGTCCCCCGTGGGCAATGTTGTCGAATATCATCACTTCCATGGCATCCCCAACGGACCGGGGCTCGGCAACGGGAGGTATGACCTTCACCTCCTCCAGGTCGGCATCGCCCAGGGATGCCAGGTACTCCCTGGCGCTGGCCCGCACAGCCTCAGCATAGGCCACCAAGTCATTCTTTGACGGGACAGACCATTGAGAAACCTGCTCGGCGGTCCAACCCACCCCCCGGTTCTCAGGGTCCTCCGGCATGCCGAGCCTGCCGTACCAGACGCCATGGGTCCACACCTGGGGCTTGGACTGGAAGCGGGTGTTGATGAAGGTGTCCAGCACCCGGTGCATGTGCCACATCAGCCAGGCGATGGAGTTGCACCCTTCGGCAGGTATCGCCCCCAGGTTGGACTCTTCCAGGTCTTTGATAGCGTTGTCCACCATGTTCCAGTTGCGTTCCAGTACGTTCAACGTTCTTTGGGGTGCTGCCAAATCTCACCTCTTATTTCAAAAATAGGGTGTCAAGAATAGGGACTAGGTTGATGTCTGCTCGAACACCATGTCCAAGCTGATGTCCAGGGCGGAAGGCGAGTGGGTGAGCCCTCCCACGGAGATCAGGTCCACCCCCGTTTTTGCCACCGCCCGCACGCTGTCCAAGTTGATGCCCCCCGATGCTTCGATGACCGCCCTCCCATCCACGATCTCCACGCAACGGCGCATCTCGTCGGGGGTCATGTTGTCCAGCATGATGATATGCGCCCCGCCGGCCAACGCATCCTCCAGCTCCTCCAGGTTGGTCACCTCCACCTCGACCTTTATGGTGTGGGACGCCTGCCCGATGGCCCTCTCCACCGTCTCTCTCAACGAGATGCCGCGGGAGCGGAGGGCACGGATGTGGTTGTCCTTCACCAAGATACCGTCGGCCAGGTTCTGGCGGTGATTGAATCCCCCGCCCGCCCGAACGGCGTACTTGTCCAGGTAGCGCATTCCAGGTGCTGTCTTTCGGGTGTCTATGATGCGGGGACCCAGCCCCTCAACGGCTTTCACATAGCTGGCGGTGGCGGTCGCTATGCCGCTCATGCGCTGCACCAGATTCAAGGCGGTGCGCTCCCCCTGCAGTATGCTGCATGCCCTGCCGGACACCCGGGCCAGGACATCGCCCGGCTCCAGCACAGCGCCATCGGGCGCCAGCGCTTCCGTGGAAATCTCCGGATCGATCCTCTTGAACACAGCCATGGACACATTCACCCCTGCCAGCACCCCTGCTGCCTTGGCTTTCAGGATGCCCACCCCGCGCAGCTCCGGCGGGATAAGCTCCCTGGTCGTCGGATCGTTGAAAGCCTGGTCCTCGGACAGGGCGCTGTCGATCAGGGCCTGGACTTCAGGGATATGGTGCAGCACTTCTTCCTCGCTGGGTGTATTGGCCCGCGGACCGGTTATGCGGGTTGGGCGACGGGCAGCCCTCCCACGGGTTGGGGCTAGGCCAGCCGGAGCATATTCTCCAGGGCGATACGGGAGTAATGTCGGGTGCTTTCATCCACGGAGATGCAGTTCACCACCCGGCCCTCCAGCAGCTCCTCCATCACCCACAGCAGGTAGGCGGGATGGATGCGGTACATGGTGGAGCAGGGACACACCACCGGGTCCAGGCAGAAAATCGTCTTGTCCGGGTTGGCTTGGGCCAGTCGATTGACCAGGTTGATCTCGGTGGCCACTCCCCAGATGCTGCCCGGCGGGGCTTCGTTGATGACCTTGCATATGAACTCCGTTGAGCCGCTGAGGTTGGCCGCCCTCACTACCTCGGCCGTGCATTCGGGATGCACCAGGATATTGACGTCCGGAAAGCGTCCCCGGGCGGCTTCTATCTGCCTTGTGGTGAAGCGGGTGTGCACCGAACAGTGGCCCTGCCACAGCACCAGCTTCGCACGGCGCAGCGCATCTACGCTGTGCCCTCCAAGGGGCTTGAAGGGGTTCCACACCACCATCTCCTCCGGGGCCATCCCCAAGCTCAGCGCCGTGTTGCGTCCCAGGTGCTGGTCGGGCAGGAAGAACACCCGGTCGGCTCGTTCGTAGCTCCACCGGAAGGCCGCCTGGGCATTGGAGGAGGTGCAGACAATGCCGCCGTTACGTCCGCACAGTCCCTTGAGGCCGGCGGCGGTGTTCATGTAGGCAACGGGCAGGATGGTCCCGTGGCCGTCCAGCGCCTCGGCAAGGTCGTCCCACGCATCCAGGACATCATCCGTGGGCGCCATGTCGGACATGGAGCATCCGGCCGCCATGTTGGGCAGGATCACCTGCTGGTGGGGAGCGCATAGTATGCAGGCCGTTTCCGCCATGAAGTGCACTCCGCAGAAGACGATGAAGTCGGCCTCGGGGCGGGAAGCGGCGCTTTGGGACAGCTTGAAGGAGTCCCCCCGGTAGTCCACGTACTTGATGACCTCTTCCCGCTGGTAGTGGTGCCCCAGTATGGTCACCTTGCTCCCCAGCTTCTTCCTGGCGTCGGTGATGCGCCGGTCCAGGGTCTCCGGGTCCAGGGCTTGGTACTCGTGGGGTATCTGCTGCCACCGCACGTTGACCTTGAGCTCATCCAGCAGGGGCTGGGGCTTCAGCTCATCTTCACTGCGGCAGAAAGCGGCCTGTTCCACCTCGCTCACAGGGACCGAAGGCTGCCTCGAAGGTCGTCTGATGGTTGTGCTCACTATTCTTGGTTCTCCATATAATCCTTCTGCGTCGTCAGGCCACCACTCCCTGGAGGGACCAGGGGCTTGTGCGTGTGATTCGAACGTCCAGCATACTGCCCAGCAGGTCGCCCTCATTCTCTATGAACACCAGCTTGTCCGAGCGGGTGCGGCCCTGCCATTTGCCCTTGTGGCGGCTGTCCACCAACACCTGTACCTGCTGCCCCATGAAAGCCTCATTGGCCTTGGTGAGGATGCTCTCCTGGAGCAGGTCCAGGTTCTTCAAACGATAGTCCTTGTCTTCGGCGGACACATCGTCGGGCATGGTGCGATGGGCGATTGTGCCGGGCCTTGTGGAATAGGCGGCGGCGTGCACCTTGCTGAACTCCAGCTCCCTCACCAGCTGCACCGTCGACTCGTACTGCTCCAGGGTCTCGCCGGGGAAGCCGACGATGATGTCGGTGCTGATGGATGCATCGGGTATGGCGCTTCTTATGTCGGCAACCAGCTGCCGGTACTCGGCCGCGGTGTAGCGACGACGCATGTTTTCCAGGACCGCGTCGTCCCCGGCCTGCACCGGCAGGTTGATATGCTCGCACACCTTGTCCAGCCCTGCGACCGCTTCGATGATGTCCTGGGACATGAAGCTGGGGTGGGAGGTAAGAAAGCGGATTCTCAAGAGGCCGTCGATGGCGTCCAGGGCTGTGAGCAGGTCTGCCAGGCTGGGCTTTTCTGGCAGGTCGTACCCGTAGGCATCGACCGTCTGTCCCAGCAGGGTGACCTCCTTCACGTCCCGACGGACCAGGGCGCGCACCTCTTCGACCACCTCGGCTACGGGCCGGCTGACCTGGCGCCCACGGCGGTAGGGAATGATGCAGAAGGTGCACATCAGGTCGCAGCCGTGGATGATAGGCACGTAGCTGCGCACCGAGGGCTGGGGAGGCAGCAGGGGGCCGACACAGCCTTCCCAGTCCGTCCCAAGGCGGTCACCCACCAGCTCCAGCAAGGGCTCGAACCGCTGGGGCTGCATGAAGGTGTCCACGTAGGGAAAGCGGGCCTTAAGGTCGCCGGTCTTGGGGCCTACCATACACCCCATGAGCGCCAGGATGCTGCAGGGCCTGCGCTTCTTGAGGGACTTCATGGCACCCAGGTTACCCACCACCTTGTCCTCGGCTCCCTGGCGCACCACGCAGGAGTTGAGAACGATCACATCCGCGTCACCGGGAGCGGAAGCCGCTTCGAGGCCCATCTGCTCCAGGGCGCCCGCCAGCCTCTCGGAGTCGGCTGTGTTCATCTGGCATCCAATTGTCCAAATATGGTAGCTGTTCATGCGTTCCCTTGAAGGAGTGCCGGGAAGTGGCGGAGGGAATGGGATTCGAACCCATGAGCCCAATTTCTCGGGCTAAGCGCTTAGCAGGCGCCCGCACTAGGCCACTATGCGATCCCTCCCAGTGGCAGCTAATATAGCAGAAGGGATTTTTGCTAATCAACCGAGTCATGTGATTTTATTCACAATGATCCCCTTTACCCCCGACCCCTCTCCCTTTGGAGACCTGTGCCTAACCTGGGGCTTGTCCTGAGGGAACTCGAAGGGCCAGGGCTGTCCGTTCCCCTTCGATTTCCCTCAGGGCGAACGGACAGCCGTAGTCTTGGCCTTGAACATTGCTCTTCTCAACAGGGCGAACGGACAGCCGTAGTCTTGGCCTTGAACATTGCTCTTCTCAACAGGGCGAACGGACAGCCGTAGTCTTGGCCTTGAACATTGCTCTTCTCAACAGGGCGAACGGACAGCCGTAGTCTTGGCCTTGAACATTGCTCTTCTCAACAGGGCGAACGGACAGCCGTAGTTGTGCTTTAGGCGCCCTCCGGTGGCTCCTCCACCTCGTAGAGGATTCGGAAAGCCACCGAGACCAGGAACGTTGCCACAACCACCCACACTCCGGCCAGCAGCACCGCCGTCCCGATGCCCAGGGCATTAGCAGCGACCCCTCCGAGCAGCCCGGCTATGGGCATCAAGCCAACAAACATGGTGAAAATAGAGGTTACCCTGCCACGCACCTTGTCGTCCACGTACAGCTGCACCATGGTCAGGCTCATGATGTTGCCCATCTCATCCAGCCCCCTCAGCAGGGCAAACAGGACTAGACTCAGGGCCAGCCATGGTACCTGGGAAAAGGCCACCAGCCCAAAGCCCGGCCAACCCTGTCGTCAGGAACATGATCCTGCCCTTGCCCGGGGTGTTTGCCAGGTGCACAGACACCAGAGTGGCCAGGAAGCCCCCGGCGGCGGCGGTGTCAGGAAACCATATCCTTCGGCCCCGGCGCTCAGCACCTCTTCCGAAAACACCGGCAGCAGGGTAAAGACCGCCACTCCCCCGAACAGGGCCAGCAGCAGCTCAAGAATGGTTAGCCCAAGGATGCGTCTTTCGGAGCGGATGTAGGAGATCCCTTCGACCAGGTTGGCCAGGGGCGTCGCCCTTCTTACCGCTTCGGTGTCGTGGGGGTACCGGCTTCAGGGCCATGAACGGGATTACGCAGCCGCCATACACCACGGCCTGGGCGTACAAGGTCGCCTCCACACCGAACAGCCCGATCATCACGCCGATGAAGGCCTGCGACACGATGCGAAACCCCTCGAACCCCGTCCTGTACAGGGCAAGGGCTGTGGGGAGCATCTCTTTTGTCGTGGAGCGGGCCAGGTAGGTCCTCCTGACCGGGCTGCCGACGGCATACCCGATTCCGGTCAGGAACATGAAGGTGTAGATGTGCCACTCCCGGATGTCGCTGAAGTCGCTGTAGTACATGAAGAGGGCGAAGGCCGAGGTGAGGGAGGCCATATAGATCGATGTGCCGATGAGCAGCGTCCGCCCTTCGATCCGGTCGGCCAGGACTCCGAAAAAGGGGCTGAACACCAGGGCGTGTACCTGATGCCTATAGCCAGAGCAACGACGGTGGGCGAGCCTGTGACCTCGTAGGCCAGCCAGCCCACCGAGACGAAGACGAAGGAGTTGCCCCAGGAAATCAGGATGGTCCCGGCGATGATCAGGCTGACGTTGCGGTTCCGCAGGACCTGCCGGGAACTTGCGAGTCTCTCCTTTAAGGCAGGCATCTTCATAGCCATTCCAAGGTAGTCCCGCCAGCGCCAAGCGGGCAAGGGCAGGCCCGTGCTTCTTCGTTGACAGGCCAGATACCCTAACCTAAGATGAACGCCTAAACAGCATCCTAGGACACCAAATTCATGCCTCCTCCCTCCCGTCGAGGGTAGGGGATAAAGAGAAGGATGGACGAGCTAGACAGCAGGATCATAAAGGTGCTCCAAACCGACGGTCGGGCCTCCAACTCCCACATCTCCCGGGAGGTCGGGGTCAGCGAAGGGACGGTGCGCCGCAGGCTCCATCACCTTGTCAAGGACGATGTGATCAAGGTGGTCGCCATCCCCAACCTGGAGCAGCTGGGGTACGGAACCGCTGCTCTCATCGGCATCCGCACCGATCCTGCCAGCGTGGACAGCGTTGCCGATTCCATAGCCGGCATCGAGGAAGTCCACTACGTTTCCATCACCACAGGAGCTTGGGACATCTTCATCTGGGTGGGGGCGCAGTCAACGGAGAAGCTGGGCTCCTTTATACGCAACCGGATAGCTGTCATTCCCGGCGTCAAGCAAACCGAGACCTTCGTAAATCTTTCCATCAAGAAGCGCACCTACGGGATGGTGATGTAGCAGGGAGCTGCCCATCCCGGGCTGGGCCCGATACCAGGCAGACCTGCCACAGATCGTTTTTACATTTCCACTATCGGGGAGGACTCGCAAGATGGCCAGCAGCATCGAATCCAGTCTGGAGTTCGTCGCCAACACCTACCGGACCATGGAACACAACCTGGAGGTGGTCCGCAGGCGACTGGGCAGGCCCATGACCCTGTCGGAAAAGGTGCTCCTGTCCCACCTGGACGACCCGGAGACCCAGGAGCTGGAGCATGGGGAGAGCTACCTGCTGCTGAAGCCGGACCGGGTGATCCTGCAGGATGTGCTTGGCCAGACGGCAATGCTCCAGTTCATGCAGACGGAGCGCCAGCGGACGGCCGTCCCAACCACCATTCACTGCGACCATCTGATCCAAGCTCGGATCGAAGGGGTCTCGGACCTTCGGGAATCCCTGGCAGAGAACAACGAGGTGTACGATTTCCTGCGCTCGGCGGCCGCCAAGTACGGCCTGGGGTTCTGGGGGCCGGGAGCCGGAATCATCCACCAGGTCAACCTGGAGAACTACGCCTTCCCCGGAGCGGTCATCATCGGCACCGACTCCCACACCCCCAACGCCGGCGGACTGGGGGCCTGCGCCGTGGGCGTTGGCGGGGCCGATGCGGTGGAGGTCATGGCTGGGCTTCCCTGGGAGCTGCTGTTCCCCACGCGCATAGGGGTGCACCTGACAGGCAGCCTGGGGGGCTGGACCGCTCCCAAGGATGTGATCCTGTACTTGGCAGGGGTGCTGACCGTGTCCGGGGGAACCAACTCCATCATCGAGTACTTCGGCCCCGGCATCGGCTCCATAAGCTGCACCGGCAGGGCCACCATAACCAACATGGGGGCTGAGCTGGGCGCCACCACCTCCATCTTCCCCTACGACGAGCGCATGGCGACCTACCTGAGGGCCACCGGAAGGGGCGACCTTGTGCCCCTGGCCGAAGGCTCCTCCCACCTGCTGCGCCCCGATGATGAGGTGACGTCGGACCCGGAACGGTACTTTGACCGCATAGTGGAGATCGACCTTTCCGTCCTGGAACCCCACGTTGTAGGACCCCACTCCCCCGACCGCGCCAGGCCCATATCCAGGCTTGCAAAGGAAGTGGTAGACCCCTCCAACGACTTCGTGGACAGGGTGTCAGCAGCCCTGATCGGCAGCTGCACCAACTCATCCTACGAGGACATGGGACGGGCGGCCAATGTCGCCGAGCAGGCCAGTGCCCACGGGATTAGGGCCGATGCCTCCCTTATGGTCACCCCCGGCTCCGAACAGATACGGGCAACCATAGAGCGGGACGGCCAGATGGAGTCCCTGCGGGCCATAGGCGGGACGGTGCTGGCCAACGCCTGCGGCCCCTGCATAGGCCAATGGAAGCGTTCCCAGGAGGAGGGAAGCGAGCCCAACTCCATAGTGACATCCTATAACCGCAACTTCCCCCGCAGGAACGACGGCCAGCCGGGAACCATGAACTTCATCGCAAGCCCGGAGGTGACCGTCGCCTTTGCCCTGGCTGGGAAACTCTCCTTCAATCCCCTGACCGACTCCCTGACGGGGGCCAACGGGGAGACCTTTGTCTTGGAACCCCCGCGTGGGGTGCCGGAGGTGCCCGGAAACGGCTTCAGCCGGGGCGATACGACCTTTGTGCCCCCGCCGGATAATGGGGGCCACGTAGAGGTGGCAGTGGACCCCCGGAGCCAGCGCCTTCAGAGGATGGAACCCTGGCCCGCCTGGGACGGCAGAGACTACCTGGACATGCCGGTGCTGGCCAAGGTCAAGGGTAAGTGCACCACGGACCATATCTCCCCCGCCGGGCCGTGGCTGAGCCTGCGGGGACACCTGGACAAATTCAGCGACAATATGTTCATGGGGGCCATCAACGCCTACACCGGCAACGCGGGCAAAGGGCTGAACCTGCTGACCCATGAATCGGAACTATCCTTCTCCGATGTGGCCCGCAGCTACAAAAAAGAGAGCCTCCCCTGGGTGGTGATCGGGGATGATAACTACGGCGAGGGAAGCAGCAGGGAGCATGCCGCCCTTTCCCCCAGGCTCCTGGGGGGCGTAGCTGTCATTGCCCGGAGCTTCGCCCGCATCCACGAGACCAACCTGAAGAAGCAGGGCCTTCTGGCGCTCACCTTCGAGGACCCCGTCGACTACGACAGAATCCGGGAGACCGATCGGGTGAGCTTGGTGGACCTGAAAGACCTTGCCCCCGGCAGGCTGGTGAAGTGCCTCTTACGTCATGAGGACGGGTCCGAGGAAGAGATAGGGCTGCGCCACTCCTTCAGCGAACCTCAGCTTGACTGGTTCAGGCTGGGCGCGGCGCTGAACCTGATGCGGGGGAAGTAGCTACCCCAACCCGTCGAGGCATTCGCCCAAGGGCTTGTGAAGGCACGTGAAGATGGGGGTGTCCCGCAGGGTGTAGGGCCGGGCTTGGGACTCTCTGAGGGCCATCACAAGGTCGAGGAAGTCGCCCGGGCTGGCTGTCTCGAACCCCAGCATAAACTCCTGGTCGTCCAGCCCGAATGAGTAGCTGGTGCTGATCTTCACCGACGGGTACTTGTGGCCCACCCGGAAGTGCTCGGACATGATCTCCTGGCGCTGCTTTTGGGACAGCTGGTACCAGTCGTGGGTCTTCACGAAGGGATAGACGAACAGGTAGGGGCGCCCCACAGTCCTCACGTTGTCCCCGGTGCCCTCCTGCCCCGGATGAGTGTGCTCATCGACGTAGGGTGAGCGTCGGGTCATCGCCAGGTAGGAGTAGGGCGTCTCCAGGTACTTGCCCAGCTCGGTGCGGTTTGTTTGAGCAGCAAGCTGGTCAAGAAGCTCGACCGTCGGGCTGATCATCCACAGCATGTAGTCCGCATCACCCCTGGTACCCAGTAGGCTGTAGCTTGCGATGCTCATCTGCTGGGTATGCTCATCCAGGACAGCGACGTACTCTGCCTTGCTCCGTTCCCTGTCTCCTTGGGGCAGCCTCTTCCACTCTGGGGCCATCTTGTAGAAGCAGTACCGCACGAAATACTTGTCGCCGTCGGGACTCATCGTCGCTCTTTCATAGCTATCGTCGCCAGCTAGTACAGAATAGCGTTCGTCGAAATCAGCTTCTGCCCCACAGGGCCAACGGCAAGGCGCAATCCCTCCAGGGGGTAGGCCCCCAACAAGGCAGGAGCATCGTCTTCGCCAAAGACTACGAGGGTTATCTCGCTTTGACCGTCTATTGTTAGCCAAGCCCGTCCAATGTCCAGCTCAACGACTCGCCCATCAGCCAACTCGAACCCAGCCCGGGTTGTTGGCTCGATTCCCATCTCCCTCAGCAAGGGTGCAGGCAGTACGGTGTAGGTGGCTCCTGTGTCCACCATTGCATCCACATTTCTGGGATCACCTCTGTCAAGGCTGGAAATCCGTATGGGCCAACTGAAGACGCCCATCAAAGGCACCCCTTTCACGTAATAGTCTAGCATACCCATCGCCCAGGGCCAGAACCCGCTCTAGTGGCATCCATTCTGAGGCGACTCGGTCCTGCCCGCTCCCTCTCTTCATGCACTCCGCGGTAACATGATTTATGAAGCAGCGATACCCGCCCCGGTAACATCTATTGGGGAGCCTTTCGTTCGTTTGACAAAAGTCGAGTGCAAAAGTAAACTATTCCCAACATGCGGTTTGAGGACGACCTCTTTCACTTGTGTACCCAGCTCCTGATGTAGGAGCCGGGTCAGACATACGTACCGCCTAGACCTGCGCCCTATGCTTTGGATTCTTTGAGGAGCGCAGGTTATTTTTTGTCCTTCTCAGGAGGCCCCGAATTGAGCACCGTAACCCAGCCCGACGCCCGCCCGTCTCAGGGTGATATCCACAAGAGCAGCTTGGCCCAAGCTCCGTCCGCCAAGGGTGTGATCCCCTACATAGAAGGGGAGGTTGTTGCCCTGGAGGAGGAGATCCGGGCCTTCCGGGCAGGAGAGCGAGAGGACGCCCAGTTCCTGCCCTTCCGCCTGCGCCAAGGTGTGTACGGGCAGAGGCAGGCCGACTCCCAGATGGTACGGGTCAAGATACCCGGCGGTGTTCTCACCGAAGAGGCCCTGAGGGTACTAGGTGTTATCGCAGACAGGTATGCTCCCTTGGGGAAGGGACACATCACCACCAGGGAGAACGTCCAGTTCCATCACCTAAGACTTGAGGACTGCCCAGAGGTGCTCCGCCTTTTGGGTGAGGCTGGGCTGAGCACCCGGGAGGCCTGCGGCAATACGGTGCGCAACGTGGTCGGCTCCCCCACCGCCGGCGTGTGCCCCGATGAGCTGTTCGACATCACTCCCTACCTGGCGGCCTACGTGCGCTTCGCCGTGCGACATCCCCTGACCCAGAACTTCCCCCGAAAGTTCAAGACTTCTTTTTCCGGCTGTCCCGACCACGATGCAGTGGCCTCGGCCATCCACGACCTGTCCTACATCGCCCAGGTCCGGCACATGGACGGCGTCGAGGTTAGGGGCTTCAAGGTGATGGTTGGAGGCGCAACCTCCATCATGCCCCGCTTGGGCAAACCCCTGTACGATTTCGTGGGCGAAGAGGACTATCTGCGGGTGGCGGAAGCCATCTGGCGGGTGTTCGACAAGGCGGATGTGCTACGCAAGAACCGGATGATGGCCCGCATCAAGGTGCTGATAGACCGCATCGGCTTCGAGCCCTTCAAGGCGATGGTTGAGGAAGAGCTAGTCCGCATAGGCCCCATAGACCCGGCGCCGTTGATGCAGCTGGACGATGAGTTTGTCGAACATCCACCCGCGCTGCCGGCTGCCAGCTCCAACGGCCACCAACCGCCCGAGGAGTTCCTTAGCTGGAAGGCCAGCAACACCTTCGCCCAGAAACAGGCCGGCTACCATGTGGCATATGTCACGGTGCCCCAGGGCGACATCAACCCGCACCAGTTCTCTGTGCTGGCGGACCTGGTGGCCAGGTACAGCGGCGGGGCGGCCAGGGCTACCCAGAACCAGAACCTCACCTTCCGATGGGTGCCAGAGGCCCATCTGGTTGACCTGTGGAAGGGGCTGAAGGAGATAGGCCTGTCTGAAACGGGCGTGGACTCCATAGTCGATGTCACATCCTGCCCAGGCACCGACAGCTGCAAGCTGGGCATCACCTCTTCCATGGGCTTGGGAAGGGCCATCATGGACGAGCTGGACTCTTGGAACGGGCTGCTGGATGACCCGGAGATCAGGAAGCTGCACATCAAGATGAGCGGGTGCCCCAACGGCTGCGGCCTGCACCATATAGCTAACATCGGCTTCCACGGCGCAGCTATGAAGGGGCCCAACGGGGTGCAGGTGCCGGCCTACGAGGTATTCCTCGGCGGCTCCTATGGCATCGGACGGCCGGAAGATACCCGCATCGGGGAGCGTCTCCCGAGAATAAAGGTGCCCGCCAAGAGGGTACCCCAGCTGGTGCGCAGCCTGGCTGTGTACTACAAGGAGAACCGCCTCGACTCGGAGGAGTTTAACAACTTCCTGGACAGGGTGGGGCCTGAACCTGTGGCCGCCCTTGCCCAAGAGTACTGCGAGATAGCGCCGCTGGGGCCGGATTCCCTGGACCTGTACATGGACTGGAGCCACACGTCGGTGTACAAGCTGGAACGAGGCGAAGGGGAATGCTCCGCCTAGGAGATAGTCGTAGCTGTTAGCCGAAGACGGGCCTTGGAGCATGCGGACAAGGTGCTTTCCGCGCCGAGGGCCCATGTGTCCGTTACCCTGCGCCACACCAAGGGCGGCGTCACCCTGCTGCACCAGGGCAGGGCCCTGACCCGCTGCTACGTAACCCGGCCAGGGATGCGCGCCGCCCGCTTTGCCGCCCGCGCCCTGGGCGTCGAGGTCCCAGCATTGGGAGAGCAGGTGCAGGCGCAGGTGTCCACCGGGGTGCTTTGGCGGGCCATATCTATCTCATGCCTGGACCTGCGGAAGCCCGAAGCTGTGCCCTTGCTGGAACGCCTGCTGTCCGAAGCTGAGATGCAGAGAACGGCATCATCGAGCGAGGTGTAGGGACACCAGACCGGAAGATCTAAGGGGTAGTCAATCTCACTCAGCTATTGTGAGTTGGGGGCGTCGAACCCGTATCCCAGTTCTTTCAAGCGCATCTGGGCAATACGAAGCTCTTCCTCTGTGAAAAGGGACTGCCATTGTTCCTGTAGAACAAGAGCTTCCATAGAGAAATCCAGACGTCCGCATTCCCAGAGTGCTGTAAGGCCGTCGGAGAATCCCGGCTTGGAAAGAAGCTGCTTGGCAGCAGCCAAGCCTCCGTGTTCATTGACCATCTGCAGGAAATAGGTGGCGTTATAGCCGCATTCTCCCTTGGCAGCGTGGTAAATTCCAAGCATCGCCTCGTGGAAAGCAGGCTCTTTATCTGTAGCCACGGGGGGCCTCGGGAGGCTATCCCCGGAGCCACCTCTTGAAGCGCTCCCACGCCGACGGGTTCTCTTCGATAAGACGACCCCGCCACCGCTTTTCGTAGCCGGGCGATATCCCCGAGGAACCTACGAAGAGCAGGAAGTAGGCTATGACGAACATCACCAGCCCGGCGATCAGGAAGATGGTCAGGTTTCCGATGCCCAAGGTGCCCACTGTCAGCACGATCAGCAACAGGGCGAAGCTGGCCAACATGAGCTTTCCGAGGTTGATCTTGAATCCCTTAAGGGGACGGCCCGCGGAACCAAAGGGTCCGCCGCCGGAGCCACGGGCTGAGGACTTCGACCTGTTCGAGTCCTTGGGCAGCACTTCTTCGACTTGCTTGAGGATCTCCTCTATCTCCTGCTGATACTTGTCAGCCATTTTCAGCCCCCGGGAGAGGTTCTATCCTATTATAAGCTAAGCGGGCGCCGGTGAAAGTCTCGGTGCGCCCACCTAATCGAAGGCTCAGGGACAAAGGGGAGCGGTCCAAGCAACCGCCAACCTATCCCCTAACTACCAATACAATATATCAGACCGCCGTTGATTGCGTCCAGCAGGCAACCCTGCTAAGGAACGGTGCAGCGCTGCACCTTAGCCTCGCAATCCGGTGTTGACGACCAGTCCCGTGGAATTGGCCTCTGAGCAGGGGCTTAGCTGCGAGTGCCGACGTACTGCCAGCTGGGATTGGCATACTCGGCTTCTACCCAACCCGGCTTCTGACGCCAGCGCAGCCCATCGGCATCGTCAGGCACCTCCAAGCTCTCACCTTCGGAGCTTTCCAGGCCGTTGGGGTGGAATACCAGCTCTATCATGTTGCCGTCGGGGTCGTGGACGTAGGTGTAGTGCTCGCCGTTGTCCTCCCTGCGGCCCTGGTAGGGGTCGTCGCCGCCAATGCTCCTGCCAAGGCTGCTGTTGGTGGTGCGGCTGTAGGGTATCTTCTCCTCATCCAGGTGGGCCAGCATAGCATCCCAGTCATCCACTTCCAGGGCGAAGTGGACCGCAGGCACGAAGACGGGCTTGTCAACCTCGGTGAAGTGCATCTCGGCTGTGCCGATCCGAAGCTGGAGCTGGCGTTTGTTCAACGCGGGGCCCCGGTCGAGGAACCTGGCGCCCAACACCCTTTCGTACCATTCCCGAGTGCGGTCCCGGTCGGTGATCTGGACGTTCGCATGATGTACCAGCTTAACCCTAGCCATTGCTGCCTCCTAGTCAGAGAATATGACCATCCTTGCATCCATTATGTTGCAGGTCCGGCGCTTGGGGCAACCCCTAAACCCAGCGCGGAGCCACAACGCACGTGGCGGGCGTCAGTGGATCGACTTCTCGTAGCCCTTCCATTCCGCCTCCCTGAGCAGGTACTTCTGCACCTTGCCGGTGGCTGTCTTGGGCAGGTCGCCGAACTCTACGTATTTGGGGGCCTTGAAGCGGGCGATCCGCTCCTTGCAAAACTCGATTATCTCGTCTCCCGTTACTTCGCCGCCGGTCTTCTTGGCCACGAAAGCCTTGGGGACCTCGCCCCAGTGCTCGTCGGGCACCGCTACGACGCACACCTCCAGGACTCCGGGGTGCTCCATGATGACCTTCTCCACCTCCTGGCTGGAGATGTTCTCGCCCCCGGATATGATGATGTCCTTGGCCCGGTCCTGTAGCTCAATGTATCCGTCGGGGTGGCGGACCGCCAGGTCGCCCGAGTGGAACCACCCTCCCCTGAAGGCATCGCCGGTGGCTTCGGCATCATCCAGGTAGCCCGACATCACGTTGTTGCCCCGCATGACCACCTCGCCGATGGTGGCCCCATCGTCGGGAACATCCTGCATGTCTGCATCCACAACCCTCAGGTAATCACCGGCGACCACATAGGGTACTCCCTGCCGTGCCTTCAGGCGCGCTTTCTCTTCGATGGTCAGGTCCTCCCAGCCGGGTTGGGGGGCGCAGATAGTATGGGGGCCGTAAGTCTCGGTCAAGCCGTATAGGTGGTGAATCGACGCCCCCATACCCTCCATCGTGCGAATGACCTGGGGCGAAGGAGGCGCTCCGGCGGTGGCGATGGTCAGGCCGGCCAGGTCCTGGCCCTCGGACGCCGGGGAGGAGTACATGGATATCAGCACGGTTGGGGCGCCGCACATATGGGTGACCTTCTCCTCCCTGATCAGCCGATAGATGTCCGCCGGGTCCGGCCTCCGGAGGCACACATGGGCGCCTCCCGCGGCGGTGACCGCCCATGTGTAGCACCACCCGTTGCAGTGGAACATGGGCAGGGTCCAGAGATACCTGCTCCGGGCGGTCAGTCCCATCTCGATAACCTCGCCCAAAGCGTTGAGATATGCTCCCCTGGCGTTGTACTGCACCCCCTTGGGCATTCCTGTAGTGCCGGAGGTGTAGTTGATTGCGATGGTGTCCAACTCCGAGGTCAGCCCGGCATGGTGGTCGCCGGGAGGCGCTGCAGCGAGGAAGGACTCGTAGTCGGGGCCGGGGATGTCCTCTGCCTTCGGCGCCGTATCCACCACCTGCACACACGCCACATCCCGGTCAATCTGGGCCCGCACCTCCCGGACGGCGGGGGCGAACTCAGAATCGAAGACCAGCACATTGGCGCGGGAGTGGTTGATGATGTGGGTGATCTCCCTGGCGGAGAGCCGGTAGTTGATCGCCACCAGCACAGCCCCGATGCCCATTGGCCCGAAGTGGGCTTCCAGCATGGCGGGGATGTTTGGCAGAAGAAAGGCGACTTTGTCCCCGCGGCTTACGCCCAAGCCCTTGAGAGCGCCGGATAGCCGGTTCACCCGCTCGTGAAGCTGGCTGTAGGAGTAACGCCGGTCGTTGTAGATGACCGCCGTCTTGTCGGGGTACACCCGGAGGCTGCGGGCCAGAAAACCGGTAGGGTCCAAACCTTGATACCAGGCAGCATCCATCATCTTCTCCTGGCCACCGAAGACTCCAGGGGGCAGTCCAAGGTGGAGCTCGCCCACGAGACAACCCAAATGATATTAGCCGACCTCACTTGGGTCAAACATCAAGAAAAGAAGCTGTCAGACAAACGGCCAAACAGTGTGTCAAATAAGGTGCCAAATAAAGAGTCATAAGTTTACTAAACTGAGTCTATGAGATACAATATAGATACAGAATACCTTGTTGCAAGCATTAAATTGCTTGTCAAATAGCATGCCAACTAACTCGTCAAATAAACAGACAAATAAAGGGAGATGATTCATGGGTGCGCGAAGTTTCTGGGAGAGATTCCGCTTCGAATATCACCTTGACATGAGCGGTTTGAGGTCTCAGGTGATTTCCATCGAAGCACACCGGCAAACAGCCTATAACCTCCTCCTTGCACCCGAATGGCAGGAGCAGCTGGACAAGCTGAACAGGGTCAGGGCAGTTCATGGCACTACCGCCCTGGAAGGGAACCCGTTATCGGAAGCAGAAGTCTCTTATCAGATGGATCTTGCGGAGCAACAGGAAAGCTCACCTTCTTCCGGGCTGTCAAAGGAGCAGAGGCAGATCAGGAATGCCTCACTGTCGCAGGACTGGGTAAAGGACCGCTTTGCGCCCGGTACAGACCCTGTCGGAATCGGCGACATTCTGACCATGCACAGGATGCTCACCACGGAGTCTGACGAAAACAACAACGTGCCCGGCAACTTCCGTTCCCAGTCTATGCAGGTCGGTTCGCCAGACCTGGGCGGTGTCCACATAGGCGCCCCCCACGAAAGCCTGGGAGAGTTGATGCAGGAGTTCATATCCTTCGTTAATTCAAAAAAGCTACAGAGCGAGCACCCTGTGGTGCAAGCCCTTTTGGCCCATTTCTTCCTCGTTACCATACATCCCTTCGGAGATGGCAACGGCAGGATCTCCAGGCTCCTCGAAGCTGGCATCCTTTCCCAGCGCGGATACAACGTCCATGGATTCTACGGACTTTCCAACTTCTTCTATGCCAACGGCGACAAGTACAAGACCCTGCTCCAACAAACAAGACGCACCTCGGACTCCTTCGACGTAACGGCATTCGTCAGCTTCGGCGTAGAGGGGTTTGCCCGGGAATTGGACGGCATAAACAATTTCGTGAAGACTAAGATAAACCGGGTTCTCTACCGCCAGATGCTTGTCAGCAACTACAACGTCAGGGTCGGTAAGCGTCGCCGGATGCTAAACGAACGTGAGTACCAACTGCTGAGCTATCTGCTGGATGAAACGGAACCCATAGACCCCTTCTCCAACAATCCGTCCAGGGAGATTTCCCTCGACGACCTGCTGGGTTCGGGATACGTAAAGGGCGCCTACAGAAGAGTGACTCAGCGGACTTTTATCAGGGAACTCATCAGGCTTCGCGACCGGGGATTCATCAAGGTGAATAGCAGGACACCCAGGGACCTGTTAGTGGCAGTGGATTTCGAGGCCATCAGCAAGTATAGGAACGTTTAGGCCATTCTGCCTTGGGAGGACCTTAGCTCAGGCCCCGTCGCTGCGCTCTGCCCACCATGCGCGGAGGCGGGCGGCGGCTTCCTCCTCCTGCCCTTCCTCCGACGGTTCGTAGTAGCTCCTGCCCTTCAGCGATGGGGGCAAGTAGTCCTGCTCTACGAAGTGGTGGTCATAGTCGTGTCCATACTTGTACCCCTTGCCGTAGCCCATGCTACTCATCATCCCGGTGACCGCGTTTCGCAGGTGCATGGGCACCGGCTCGCCCGGCGACCTCCGCACTTCGTCCCTGACCCGGTTCAGGGCCGCGTAGGCGGAGTTGCTCTTGGGAGCGCTGGCCAGGTAGATGGTAGCCTCTGCCAGCGGGATGGCCCCTTCGGGCATCCCTATGAAGTGAACAGCCTGCTGGGTGGAGACGGCAAGAGTCAGGGCGGCCGGGTCGGCCAGGCCGATGTCCTCCGCCGCCAGTATCACCAGCCTGCGAGCTATGAACATAGGGTCTTCTCCAGACTCGATCATGCGCACCAGCCAGTACATCGCGCCATCGGGTGAAGAACCCCTGACGGACTTGATGAACGCCGAAATGGTGTCGTAGTGCAGGTCTCCGGCCTTGTCATACTGCAATGAGCGGCGCTGGAGGGCATCCTCCATCAGGGCAAGGTCAACTACAGAGCCTCCGCTGGCGCTGGAAGCGCGCACAGAGGCTTCCAGCCCGTTCAGCGCGGTCCTGGCGTCTCCGTTGGACATGCTCACCAGGTGTTGCAGGGCCTCATCATTCAAGCTGACCCCCAGGGCACCCAAGCCGTTCTCCTCGTCCCTCAAGGCCCGCTGGACAATAGTACTTATCTCTTCTTCGCCCAGGGGCTGCAGGGTGAACACGCGGCAGCGGGACAGGAGGGGCGGGATCACCTCGAAGGACGGGTTTTCAGTAGTAGCTCCTATAAGGGCGAAGGTGCCATCCTCCACAAAGGGCAGCACCACATCCTGCTGTGCCTTGTTGAAGCGATGAATCTCGTCGATAAACAGGATCGTCCGCTGCCCATACATGCCCATCCTCTCTTGAGCCTTCTCCACGATGCGGCGGAGATCGGCAACGCCCGAGGTGACGGCGCTGATGGGCTCGAAGTGGGCGCTGGTGGCCCCGGCGACTATATGGGCCAGGGTCGTCTTGCCGCTGCCGGGGGGACCCCACAGGACCATGGATGGCACCTGGTCTGCTTCGATGGCGCGGCGCAGCACCCGGCCCTCGCCCACGATCAGGTCCTGGCCGACCAGCCTTGCGAGCGCCTTCGGTCTCATCCGACCGGCCAGAGGCGCCGCGTTACGCTGTTTCTCTATACGGCCGTGCTCGAAAAGCCCCATGACATGCCCCCAACTTAGAGCAGTCTATTACACCCCGTTTCGGTTTACCAGCCAGCCGGGGCGGTAGTAAGATGCGGGCGTGTTGACAGCTATGTGGACCTCCGGCTCTGCCTGGGAAATGTACTCACCTTGAATGCCGACGACCCCGCTATAGACACCATTCCCTCCGGTGTGCCTTGGGGGCCACGGCAGGTCGCCCTCGGTGTGCTGCTGTTCATTGCCAGTCTCCTGGTCGCGATTTTCCTTTACCAAGTCGTAAAGGGGGTCCTGGACATGGAACTCAGCATGGAGTACGACCTTGTCTTTCTTGGAGTGATCGTCTCCTCCCTCATGCTTGTGGCGGCATGGGCCTTGGGGCCGGGATTGCACAAGACTTCCATAGCCAGCTTGGGCCTCGAACTGCCGGGGGAGAGACTGCTCTACTTCTTGGCCCTTCCCATCCCTGTTTTTCTGGCCAGCGTGGGCTTCACCATTGCCTACTCCCTTGTCATATCGGCCCTAGGTTGGGAGATGCTGGAGCCGCCCACAACTCCGCTGGGAGACATCGAACCCACCGGCACCGTCTTCATCCTGGTCTTCCTCATCGTGGCCCTTTGGGGGCCCTTTGGAGAGGAAGTGCTCTTTAGAGGATTCATCTTCCCGGGCCTAGCCAACAGCTTAGGCCCCATCAAGGCCGCCCTGATAACCTCTGGTCTGTTTGCGCTGGCCCACCAACAGATAGGGGTCATCATCCCCATCTTCGTAACGGGCCTGATGCTGGCGTGGCTTTATCATCGGAGCGGCTCCATATGGCCCTCCTTTATCGCTCATGGAATACAGAATGGCTCAGCCCTGGTCATATTCGCTTGGGGGTTGGACTAGAAGGGCGTATAATGTACGCTGCCGTTGGGAAGTGGGGAGCTTATCGGAAGATGGAAACGAATGACCCAAGACCGTATCGCTGCCAGGTTCCGTTCCATGCAGGAAGAGGGGCGTATCGGACTTATTGTATTCTTGACGGCCGGCTGTCCGGACCTGGAGTCCACCAGGCGGCTGGTCCCAGCCTTGGCCGAAGCGGGGGCTGACTGCATCGAACTGGGGGTCCCTTTCAGCGACCCCCTTGCAGAAGGCCCGACCATCCAGGCATCCAGCTTCACAGCCCTCCAAAACGGCGTTACCCTGGCCGACTGCGTGGAGTTGGTTGCTGAACTCCGCCCGAAGGTCCCAGAAACACCCTTGGTCCTAATGGGCTACTACAACCCAATCCTGCGTTACGGTTTGTCCAATTTTGCCAAGGATGGTTCCCAAGCAGGGGTTGATGGTGTAATCGTTGTGGACCTGCCCCCCGATGAGGCCCAGCCTCTGATGGAGCAGTGCCGGCCGGAGGGCATCCACATAATTCCCCTACTGGCCCCCACCAGCACCGACGAGAGGATCGCCGCAGCCTGCGAGTCCGGCTCCGGGTTCGTCTATTGTGTCAGCTTGACGGGTGTGACGGGAGCGCGGGATATCCTCTCCTCTAGGGTGTTTCCGCTTCTGGAGCGGGTGCGCCGGCACACATCCCTTCCCCTGGCCGTGGGTTTCGGAATATCGTCCCGGGAACATATAGAGTCCCTGGGCAAGGAAGCGCAAGCTGCCGCCGTGGGTAGCGCCATAGTGGATGTTATAGCGCGTTCCCCAAGGGAAGAGATGGTCGAGAACACAGCCCGCTACGTCAAGGAGCTATCGGGCAGGGACCCGAATACCAGGAAGGACAGCCCCAGATGAGCGTCTGCCGGGGTATCAGGGGGGCGACAACCACCCAGGAGAACACCAGGGAGTCCATATTCGCCGCCACCCAGGAGCTCTTTGATCAGATGGTCGCCGCCAACGAAATTGTCGAGTCCGATGTTGCGGCGGTCTTCCTTACAGCCACCCAGGACCTGGACGCCGCCTTCCCTGCCACAGCGGTGCGCAACCTGGGCTGGGACAAGACAGCCCTGTTGTGTAGCCACGAAATAGCTGTGCCAAACAGCTTGTCCAAGTGTATCCGTGTCCTTATACTTGTTAATACAGAAAAGGGTCCCGACGACCTGGTAAATGTGTATCTCAGGGATGCAACCACTCTGAGGAGTTATAGCGAATAGGGACAGCTTTGGAGAACGGATGGTCCGGCTGCTAAAGGCTCCTGGATTGCGTACCGACAAAGCAGAGTCGATGCAGGACGCCCAACACCCCCTTAGCTAGCACACTGTACGTTCCTGTAGAAAGGATGATCGGCATGATCGTGGTGATGCAAAAGGATAGCACCCGGGCGCATCTGGAGGGGGTTAGGGGTCGGATAGAAGGACATGGGCTGAAAGCCCAGGTATCGGAAGGGGTCGAGAGGACCGTCGTTGGCGTATTGGGCCAGACCTACCGCGAGTTGAAGGACGAACTGGAGCTCATGCCGGGAGTGTCGGAGGTCGTCCTCATCTCCAAGCCCTACAAGCTCTCCAGCAGGGAGTTCAAACCCGAGGACACCATAGTAAGGGTTGGCGACGTATCAATCGGCGGCGACGACGTGGTGGTCATGGCGGGCCCCTGCGCGGTGGAGAGCGAGAAGCAGATGCTCACGACGGCCTGGGAGGTGAAGAAGGCCGGGGCGCACATCCTCCGGGGCGGCGCCTTCAAACCCCGCTCGTCCCCCTACAGCTTCAGGGGCATGGGTGTGCAGGGCCTCCAGCTCCTGGCCAAGGCGCGAGAAGAAACGGGCCTTCCCGTGATTACTGAGGTGATGTCCCCCGAGGATGTGGGGATGGTCTCCCAGTACGCCGACATCCTGCAAATCGGCTCCCGAAACGCTCAAAACTTCAACCTGCTGGACGCGGTTGGCAAGGTCCGCAAACCGGTCATGGTCAAACGGGGCTTTGCAGCATCCTACGAGGAGTGGCTGCTGGCAGCGGAGTACGTCCTGTCAGGAGGCAACAGCCAGGTGATCCTGTGCGAACGGGGCATAAGGACCTTCGAGACGGCCACACGCTTCACCCTGGACATCGCCGCCATCCCGATGATCAAGAACCTGAGCCACCTACCCATCATCTCCGACCCAAGCCACAGCACCGGCAAGACCCACCTGGTGCCGCCCATGGTCCTGGCTTCCGTGGCCGCAGGGGCCCACGGGCTGATCGTGGAGGTCCATCCCGACCCTGCAACCGCCATGTGTGACGGAGCACAGGCCCTGACCTTCGACATCTTCCACAAGACCATGGGCCAGCTGAAGGATGTAGCCTCCGCCGTTGGGGTGGGCCGGGTCAAGGTAGCGGTATAGCGTTGACCTCGCGCCGGTTTGCCCTGGTCGCACCTGAGGGGTCTTCAGGTCCCGCATGACGCTTCACGAAGAGCTGGCCAAGGTTGCATCGACCGTTGACACTGCCTTTACCATCGGAATCTTTGATGGGGTGCACCTCGGCCACCAGCACCTCCTCAGCCAGTTGCAATCCCTGGCCATTCAGCAAGGCCTAGTCCCCGGCGTCTTGACCTTTCGCAACCATCCCCGCTCAGTTCTAAGCCCCGGAGCCGGCGTTGCCTACATCACCTCCCTGGAGGAACGCATATCCCGTCTCCGGGCTGCGGGGATCGGGAAGGTCGTTGACCTGGAATTTACCCAGGAGCTGTCCAGCCTCAGCGCTCGGGAGTTCCTGGTCTTGCTGAGCAGCCAGCTGAAGATGCGCGGGCTGGTAGTCGGACCGGACTTTGCAATGGGGCATAACAGGGACGGCACCATCCCGGTAATCGAAGAGATAGGAGCCGATCTGGGCTTTTGGGTCCGGACCGTCGACCCGGTGTGTTCGGGACAGGACCCGGTGAGGAGCAGCGCAATCCGCCGGGCCATAGCGTGCGGCGACGTGGCCGGGGCAACCCAGCTCCTGGGACGCATATACTCCCTTACAGGTGTCGTCGTGCATGGCGAGCAGAGGGGAGGTCGGCTGCTGGGATTCCCCACAGCCAACCTGGAGCTCGAATCGGATATCCTGGTCCCGGAGAACGGCATCTATGCAACCTGGGCCACGGTGGAAGGGAAGCGCTTTCCTTCAGCCACCAACGTGGGCATACGCCCCACCTTCGGCTCCGGTCCAAAGATAGTTGAAGCCTACATCATGGATTTCGAGCAGGATATCTACGGAAAGGTGCTGACCCTGGAGTTTGTTCAAAGGTTGAGGGAGGAGTTGACCTTTGGCAGTGTGGATGAGTTGATACAGCAGATGAAGCTGGATGTGGAGCATGCCAGGGACATCCTTGCCCTGGAGCACATCACTCCACGAAGGGGCTAGCCGTCAATGACATCCGCCAGCAAGACTTCCATCCCCGACCAGGCCACCCTCCGGAGGATCATTGAGCGGGGTGTCAGCGAAATCATCGTAGAGTCGGAGTTTGTCCGCCTGCTGGCTTCGGGATCCACCCTGCGCCTGAAGATGGGATTCGACCCAAGCCGCCCGGACATACACCTGGGACATGTGGTGGGCCTGCGGAAGCTGCGACAGCTTCAAGAACTCGGGCACCAGGTCATCCTGATAGTGGGTGATTGGACAGCCCAGATAGGCGACCCCAGCGGTCAATCAGCCACCCGCCCGGTGCTCACTCATGAGGAGGTCGTAGCAAACGCCCAGTCTTACATGGACCAGTTCTTCAAGGTGATTGATCGGGACCGCACCCAGGTCGTTTGGCAGAGCGAATGGTTTAGCAATTTCAGCTTGGCCGACGTTATCCGCCTCACCAGCCGCTTCACCATCGCCCAGTTCCTTGAAAGGGACGATTTCGCCCGGCGCTTCCAGGCTCACCGCCCCATTGCCATCACCGAGCTGCTCTATCCACTGCTGCAGGCCTACGATTCGGTGGCCATCACATCCGACGTGGAGTTCGGGGGCACGGACCAGAAGTTCAACCTGCTGGTGGGCAGGGAGATGCAGAGCATGATGGAGCAGCGTCCCCAGCAATGCTTCCTGATGCCCATCCTCGTTGGGACCGACGGCAGCCAGAAGATGAGCAAGAGCTTGGGGAACTACATCGGTGTGGATGAGCCGCCCAGCGAGATGTTTGGTAAAGTAATGTCGCTGCCAGACACGCTGCTGCTGGACTACTTCCGGTTCCTCACCGATGTTCCCGAGAGCGAGCTGGAGGAGATGTCCGGGGCCCTGGACGATGCATCAGCAAATCCGATGGAGTACAAGAAGCGCCTGGCCGAGGAGATTACGGCCCAGTTTCACGGCTCCCAGGAAGGACGGACCGCCCGGAACAACTTCGAGAGGGTGGTCCAGGGCAGGCAGGCGCCCGCCGATGAAAGCCAGTACATCCTGGTGCCGGTAATCGCAGGCACCTCCACATCGGACGTGGTGCGCTTGGCTTTTCCCGAGTCCAGCCGAAGCCATCTGAAGAGGCTGATCAACGAGGGCGCAGTGGAGGTCGATGGCGCCAAGATAACGGAGGAGATCGGCCATAAGCCGGGCCAGACCATCAAGGTAGGCAGGCGGCGCTTCATAAAGACCACCGAAGCATCATAAAGCTGGCAGCAAAATCCCAATAGTCTTGACCCCCAGGAGGTGACGTGAAAGTTCCCCAACAAAACCTGCGGACCCCTGGCCCAACTCCCTGTCCCGACGAGGTGTTGTCTGGCATGAGCCAGCAGATGATCAATCACAGGGGGCCGGAGTTCCGGCAGATTATCGAAGGCCTTACAGACAAGCTCAGCCGCATCTACATGACCTCGGGCAAGGTGTACATCCTTACAGCTTCGGGCACAGGCGCCCTGGAAGCGGCCGTGGTGAACACCCTGTCTCCCGACGACAAGGTGCTGGCGGTAAGCATCGGTTACTTCGGAGACCGCTTTGCCGACATAGCCCGGAGCTACCGCACCGACGTAACCAAGCTGGACTTCGAGTGGGGGACCCCGGCGGACCCGGACGTTATACGCAAGGCGCTGCAGGACGACCCCGGCATCAAGGCCGTGCTGGTTACCCACAACGAGACTTCTACGGGAATCACCAACGACCTGGAGAGCATCGCAAGAGTGGTCAAGGGCGAATTCGGCAAGCTGCTCCTGGTAGATGCGGTAAGCAGCTTGGGATGTGTTCCCCTGTACACCGACCAGTGGCAGTGCGACGTGGTCTCCACGGCATCCCAGAAGGGCCTGATGGTCCCCCCCGGCCTCTCCTTTGCCAGCGTCAGCGACCAGGCTTGGGAGGCCTATAAGCAATCGACCATGCCAAGGTACTATCTTGACCTTGCATCAGCCCATCGTTACCTGGAGCGGGGCCAGAACCCCTTTACGCCCAACGTAGCTCTCCTCTACGGCCTCGACGTTGCCCTGGACATGATGCTTGACGAAGGCATGGAGAGCGTGTTCCAGAGGCATCGGGAGATCGCCGACTTCACCCGTGCAGGGGTCCAGAGACTGGGACTCTCCCTCCTGCCCGACGCTGCCCACGCTTCAGACACGGTAACGGCCATCAAAGTCCCAGACGGGGTGGACTGCTCAGCCCTGGTGGAGATGATGAGGGCGGAACATTCGGTGGTGCTGGCTGCCGGGCAGGGTCCCCTGCAGGGCAAGATATTCCGCATAGGCCACATGGGGCTGGTCACCCGGCAGGACATTGAAGAGGTGCTCAACGCCCTGGAAACAACTCTCACAAAGCTGGGACACCAGCTTGTACCATCCACCTAAGGGCGGGACTCCAATGACGAAGATACTGATTGCAGACCCCATCGCTCCGGAAGGCATTGAATACCTGGAGTCCCAAGCCGAAGTCGATGTTCGGCGAGGGCTTAAAGCCGAAGAGCTGATGGATATCCTCGGCGACTATGATGCGCTGATCGTCCGCAGCGAGACCAAGGTCACCCGCTCCGTCATCGCAGCCGGCAAGAAGCTCCAGGTAATCGCCCGGGCAGGGGTGGGGGTGGACAACATCGACCTGGAGGCGGCAACCAGCGGCGGCATCGCCGTGGTCAATGCCCCGGCGGGAAACACCATAGCCGCCGCCGAGCATACGCTGGCCCTCATATTGGCGACGGCACGCAACGTCCCCCAAGCCCACGGCTCCATGAAGCAGGGGAGATGGGAGCGGGGCGCATTCATGGGCATCGAGGTACGCAACAAGACCCTGGGGATCATCGGCCTCGGCCGGGTGGGTTCCGAGGTGGCCCGCAGGGCCCGCAGCTTCTCGATGCGCACCATTGCTTTCGACCCCTTCGTTTCCCCCGAGTATGCCCAGTTGTCGGGGGTCGAGCTGCAGGACATGAACGAGCTGCTCATCCAGTGCGACTTCCTCACCCTCCACACCGCCTATACCTACGATACCCACCACCTTATCGGGGCAAAGGAGCTTGCCCTCATGAAACCAACAGCCTACGTGGTAAACGTCGCCCGGGGCGAGCTGCTAGATGAGGATGCCATCCTGGCAGCCCTGGAGGAAGGCCGGTTGGCGGGAGCGGCCCTGGATGTGTTCTCAACCGAACCCCCCCAGCACACCTCCCTGGTCAACCATCCCAAGGTGATAGTAACACCCCACCTGGGGGCATCCACCCGGGAGGCCCAGCGAGAGGTGGCCTTAGAGGCATCGGAACAGGTGCTGGCCGTGCTGAGGGGCGAGCCAGCCAGGAACATGGTCAACGGCCCCTTCGTGCCCCCGGAGGTGCATGCGGTGATAGACCCGTATGCCCCCGTGGCTAACACCCTTGGGAAGCTGCTGATTCACCTGACGGAAGGCAGGTTGATAAACCTCCAGATCACCTACGAAGGGGAGATCGCCAGGCACGATACAACCATACTCAAGTCATCGGCGCTGGCCGGATTCCTTACACCCATATCCGAAGAGCGAATTAACGTCATCAACGCCCCCACGATTGCGGACCAGCGGGGCCTCAACGTCACCGAGCGGAAGAGGACGGAGACAACCGAATATGGCAGCCTGATCACCCTTGGAGTAACAACCACTTCGGGCAGTGTCTCGCTAACGGGCGCCTGCATAAGAAACGAGGCCCACCTTGTGAGGGTCAACGACCACTGGCTGGATGTGGTGCCATACTCCCCATACCTCCTCTTCATCGAGCACCAGGACCAGCCAGGCTCCATCGGCGCTGTGGGCAACATAACCGGCCAGAACGACATCAACATCAGCTTCATGGAGGTCGGGCGCATCAGTCCCCGGGGAAGGGCTACCATGATTGTGGGTCTGGATGACCCTATCCCAACCAATGTTCTCGACCAGATACGGGCCCTACCGCACATCGACAATGTCCGGCTGATCAGGATGTGAGCCTCCCATACCATCTACTCCTCCAAGAGGGTTGGAGGTCCGAAGGGTGACGATGTGGTCCAGATAAGGGAAGCTACCGACAAGCTCCGGATGGTGCTGGCTGACATCCGGGGGCGCGAAGAGCAGCTGGATGCGATGATCCGCCAGTTCAAAGGCCAGCTGGCCCGCCTGGCCCGCCAAGCCACCTACGGCAGGGCTTCCCTGGATGCTGCCCTGTCCTCCATGAATGAAGTCCAGGAACGGCTGGACCACGCCAAGGCCACCAGGGAACACCTCCTGGCCATCAAGCAGCAGGCCAGGTCGGAGCTGGAAGCCCTTCAGATTACCCAGCAGGTCGAAGCCGCCAAGGAGTCCCTGGGCCAGCTCAAATCGAAGCAAGCCTCGCAGGGGCGCCTCAACGAAGGGGAGGAGCAGGAGGTACGCAGGCTGGAAGGGTTCATAGCCGAGTACAGCAAGGTGGCTGAGAGGGCCATCACCGCTTCCCTCGAAGACCGCTGAGGCAGCCCTGCGCTTCTCTACGACAGGAACTCATATACTAGAAAACATAGTCCATGTGTTATGGCGCGTTAGTTCGAGGATACCTTTGGCGTATTTAACGCTATTGTCATCGTCCTTGTAGTTCTGAAAGGGAGATAGTAGTTGATTTCGGTTTCAGGAAAAAAGAGCACCGAAGTCATGGGCTAAGGCATAGTCGGACTAAATTCAAGATTGCCTCTAATGCCGTTTCCCGTCTTCAAGTGAATGTGGACCGACTGTAGCCCTTATGAGGCGACCCTGCCAGTCGAGATAACTTGGGCTCAAGTAAAGCTAGAGTATAGCAGTAGACCATTTATTGACACACAAACACCTTTGCATATAATGGTTTAATCTCAAATCAGGTTGTGTGTGGCATGGGTGCCATTCAACGTATTCAAGGATGTACACATAGTGTTCAATAGACTCGTTGTAGGCTCGTCTACACCATATCACTATGGGGCCTTTCCGCCTAAAACACTAGACTACCAAAGGATCGCTATTCCACTGGCAAACGCTGCAGCATCTGTCGCTGGCTATGAGCAGATGCTCAAGGGCATACACAATGCCCGCCTTTTCTTGACGCCACTCTCACACCAAGAGGCGCTGTCCTCATCGCGTATGGAAGGCACAATTTCCACGCTCGATGAATTGTTGATGTACGAGGCTAATATCGCCGGAGAACGAACTGCCGGGTCCACCCGGAAAGATACCCTTGAGGTCTATGCCTATCGTAGTGCAGTAAACCAAGCAGAGAATCTGTTGAGAAACGAGGCTAGCTTATCCCCTACTCTCTTATGTGAAGCACACAAGACACTCCTCGGGCGAACCCGTGGCCATGAGAAAGCTCCGGGAGAATTCAAGACTGAACAGAATTATCTAGTTGATATGACTACCAGACGAGTGCTCTTCACCCCTATCGCGCCGGAGGACCTAGAAGAAGGACTGAACAAGCTCTTTTCATTTATCTCCGATAGCCAGGAGCACCCATTAATTAAGACCGCAATAGCACATGCGGAATTCGAAGCCCTACATCCATTCAATGATGGAAACGGACGGATTGGTCGCATACTAATAACCCTAATGATGTGGCAACTGGGGCTATTGTCGGGGCCAAATTTTTACATCAGCGGCTATCTTGAAACTAGAAAAGACGCATATATTGAATATCTGCGGGGAGTGTCGGCAACAGATGACTGGACATCATGGTGCGTATTGTTTTTGGAAGCAGTACATGCTCAAGCAGAAATCAATCTGAATAAGGCGGAGGAGATAACAGAGCTATACGAAACAATGAAGGAACGTTTCAGGCAAATGTTGTCTTCGCAATGGTCAATTAACGCATTGGATTTCGTTTTCGCACACCCGGTATTCAGGAATAACTACTTTACTCAGGCTAGCGGTATTCCCAAGCAAACTGCCCACCAGTTTTCGCGAATGCTCTTAGAAGCGAAACTGCTTACTATCGTAGAGCCACCGTCTGGGCGGCGCCCAGGAATCTATGCTTTCGAGCCACTTCTGGAGATTGTCCGACTATAAGTTCGCTTAGACAGAGTCGGAAACCGGAAATTCGAGGCCCATGCCTTGGTGGGACGCTGTAGTGCCAATTAGTAAATGAGTCCCTTGACAAAGTGGAGCGGTGTAATCCCTAAAGGGAGCCCTCCAGGGGGTTCAACACCAAGCCTGTGGGGAGCTTCGGGTAGAAGAAAGTGGACTTGGGGGGCAGCTTCTGGTCTGCATCGATTATCTCCTTGAACAGGTCCAGGGGAAAGGGCTTGAGGAGAAAGGCCATCTGCAACTCGCCCCTCTCCAGCCCCGCCGCAGCCTCTTCAGCATCATGCACATAGTCGATGCACGACCGGCTGTTTTCGGCCAAGATGGGGCGCAGTATCTGTTCCTCCAATATCCAGGCTTCGGACTCGGCCATGGCGCCCCCATCTTCCAGATCGACGCCCGGCTTCAACTTCAACACCTGGGCGCCCCTGCCTCCAGGGTCCATCATCCCCATCACCGGACCGCCGGCCCCCAGCTCTTCCACCTTCGCCAGCATAGCCTTCAGATCGGCGCAGGCATCCTGGGCCTCGGGTACAGGGTTGAAGAACTTCCATAGCTCGTAGCGTACCTGCGCCAAGGCTGAAGGCCCCAGGTTCTTCAGTACCCTGTGGTAGGGCAGCACCTTCAGCCCTGGGTCTTCGAAAGCGACCAAGCCAGTCATGACGTAGTTGGAGGCTGCATCGTCGGCAAGAGTCCCGCCAGCCTCCTCCCTGCGCAGTGCCCGGTAGTTAAGGGCAGTCTCGTAGCGGTGATGCCCGTCGGCGATGTACAGCTCCCTGGAAGACAGCAGACCTGCCAGCCTGGCAACCATGTCGCCGTCTTCCACCTTCCACATCCTGTATCCCTGCCGGCCAGGGTCTTCGAAGGAGGACTCCGGCTGTCCTTCCATGATGCGGCCAAGCAGGGAGTGCACTTCGTGGGATGGGTCCGAATACAGCAGCATTATAGGGCTGAAGCTGGCGGAGCAGGCGCGAAGCAGCGCCAACCGGTCCTCCTTGTCGGCATCCCTGGTGAACTCATGGGGCAGCACGACCCTGCGTTCGTACTCCTCCAAGCGCACCGCCGACATCAGCTCCAGGCGCCGGTGCTCCTGCCCCTCGATGGAAAAGGCGTGCTCAACCAGGTAGATGGCGGGAACGGGGTCTCTCCGCAGGACTCCCTGGGTCAGCCACTGGGTGAGCTGGGCGCGGGCGCGGGTGTAGCAGTTGTCTTCGGGGGTATCGTCAGGGTGACTGAAGCCTGCCTCCAGTCGGATGATGTTATAGGCGCTCCGTTCATACAGGTCTTCCTGCAGGTCGGGAGGGATGGTGTCGAAGGGCGGGCAAACCACATCCCCTAACGACGGGATGCTCTTCGGATCGTAGCGGATCCCCCTGAAGGGACGGACTACTGCCAATGTTTACCTCCGGGTTGAATGCCTCGCCGGTCTCGCTCGTCCAGCTGTGTCCAGCTAGTCGGCAGCGACCTTGCTGCTTGACGCTGCGGCCGTAAAGTGGGGCATTACATCCCGGGAAAACATATCCAGCTGCTCCCGGAATTCCGGCCAGGGTGTCCCTTCGGGCCAGTGGAGTATGATGTGCTCCAAGCCCGGGTACTTGTCCTGGAGTTCCCTCAGAAACTCGATGAACCCCGCCGCGGGTCCGCAGTACCATGCCTTCTGGGCCACACCATCTTCGATGTGCGGCACCTTTGCCGGGGCTCCCGGGGTCCCCCAGGGCCTTCCCTCTTCATCGGAGTAGCGGACAAACCCGAAAGGCGCAAACCACTTGTACCGCTCGTCGTGGCTGTGGCGGACACGCTCCATGGCTTCCTGCTGGGTATCGGCCAAGTAGAATCCTATATTGAGGCCCATGTCCCCACCCAGCTCAAGGTCCCGCCCACACCTGGCGGCGACGTCCCGGTAGTCTTTGAACAGCTTTTCTACCAGCTTCTCACCCGTTAGCCCTACCATGGCCTTGAAGCCCTTGCTGGCTATGTACTCCAGGGTGCGGGCGCTGGCAATGGGCTGCCATATCTCCACTGGCCGGTTGACGGGCTGGGGGACGAGGGTGACTTCCTTGAGGTCATAGCCCCTGTAGGGCACCTGGGCGGGAATGGTGTAGTGCTTGCCGGTGTGGGAGAAGGAGCTTTCGTTGAAGGCCTTCAGGATGATCTCCATCTGCTCTTCGAACAGCTCCTTGTTCGCATCGTTGTCTATGACGGGAGCCCCAAAGGTCTCGACCTCCCGGGAATGGTAGCCTCGTCCGACCCCGAAGATTATCCGGCCCCCGGTCAGCACATCCGCCATGGCGTAATCTTCGGCCAGTCGGATGGGGTGCCACATGGGCACGATGTTGAAGGCGCAGCCGAACTTAAGGTGCTGGGTGCGGGCTGCCAGATAGGTGCCCAGCAGGATCAGGTTGGGAAGGCACTCGTAGCCCTCCCGCTGAAAGTGGTGCTCAGCGGTCCAGAGAGCGTAGAACCCACGCTCATCCATGAACTGGGCCAGGTTGGTGGCATGGCCCAAGGCCTCCACCAGACGCTCGTTGGGGTAGGTGCGCTCGTCGGCGGGGATGCCGTCCCTGCCGATGTTCTCAAGCTCGATCTGGCCTACGTACAGGACCGAGAATTTGTCAATCATGGGCGATATTCCTAGCTGGTTTGGAGACCCGGCGCAGGGAAGTGGTCGGCCGATAGAGGCATACTTTCCGAAGGTCCGCCGGGCTGGACGTGGGGATTATACCATAAGCCCCGGTATATCCTGGTCCCCATATTCTCGTACACCAGCTCGGCCTTGCCTGATTCCACCAGGGCGTCGAATTTCTCCAGTCCCTGACCCGGATAGTAGGCCCTCTCCAGCTGGCCAACGACCACATAGCGCACCCGGTATTTCTCCAGCAGCCCTAGGGCCGCGTCCACATCTTCCGTCGAATAGATGGTGCGCACATCCGCCCGCCTCTCCTGTATCGCATAGGAGTACTTCATCCTCTGCTGGGACTGGTGCCAAGGCCATCCCAGCACGGTAGGGAGACCGGTATATTTTGCAATGCGTGCGCCCCAGTGGTACTGGTCCACGTGGGCTTCCAGCACGACCGGCGACCCCTGGACATTGTCCTGGAGCCACTCTATCGCCTGGTAGTCCCAAGAGTGTTCGATAAGGGCATCCGTGGTCCGGTCATGGTGGGCGGTGGTGGTCATGTACCTAGCCCCGTCCAGTGTGTAGCTGCTCGTGTCGAACCTGTCGGCCAGCCGGTCCCTGGTGCCCAGGATTGTGTAGAAGAAGCTGGCGCCCACCAGCAGCGCCAGCACTGCCACAAACCCTCCCCCGATCAGGCCCATGCGCCCGATGTGGAAGAACCCCCGCTCTTTCAGGTACCAGAGAACACACGCCGCGCCCAGGGCGAGGAGCACCCACACCTGCACATAGAACTTGAACTGGGTGTTCATTCTCCCGATGTCATCCTGGACCCTGACGAACTCCACCCCCAAGGCAACGAGAAGGGCCATTACCACTATGGCCAGCACGAAGGCCATGAAGGGGTCCCTCCCCTCCTTCCTCTCTGCAAGCCTCCCCGCTGCGAGGGCCAGCACGAGCAGGAGCGTTACCAGGAACGCCGATGTCCAGTACTGGGCGGCCGCCAGGTAAGCAGCCATAAGAAGCCAAGCCGCCCCCACAGCCCCCTGCCATGACAACCTTCGGGGCCACCTGGGTCTGGGTACCCCCTTATAGGACAGCCATGCCAAACGGCCGGGGATTGAATGAAACAGGGCTTTGAAAGCATCCCTCTGGACGTACACGAGGAAAGCCGCCAGCAGGAATATGAACAGCCCGTGGATTCCCATGAAGTTCAGCAGGGGCGTCTGCCACCGGCTGACCTCGATTCCCACGGGATAGGGCTGGTAGCTGGCATGAAAGGGCAGGAACACAAGGTAGCTCAGCAGCACCGTTGCCATAGCCAAGGCGAGAAACAGCATGGTCTTCCTTGCCCACGTGCCCTCTCGCGTCAATACCCCAACCCCTATGAGCGCCACCGACAAGAGCATGTAAGTTGGATAGTCCCAGCTGTTGATTGCCCACAGAGATCCCACCGTCCCTCCCAGGGCCAGCACCGCGCCGGCGGTCCATACCGGACCCGCCTTTTTCAGCCCCACCGCCAAGCTCAGGGCCAGCCCAAGAGCCAACAGGGTGAAGGGAATGCCAATCAGATGGGCATGAAGGTCGGCAAACAAGAAGGTGAAGTAGGGGAACTCGGTGATGTGGGTGCTGATGGACAAGGTATCTCCCAGGTCAGGAAGCCAGAAAGTCAGGGCGGACGGCGTGACCTCCGGCAGCGCGGGAATCATCCTGCTGCTGCGCCAGAAGTCCGAGAGGTACTCCAACGACGGAAAACCTGCGTCGGTGAAGAGGAGTTCCCATGTTCCCTTCACTACCTGGGCGATGCCATCGAGATTGCCGATCACTCCAACGAAGAGGGCTGCGACAAGGCCAGCTCCCACTGGACCCCAGGGGACCCGGGACCCGCCTTTGCTCTCGGGCAACGCCGGTGGGCCGCCTGCGCCGGCGCCTTCTCCCAATGCGGACCGGCGCAGTCCGGCCGCCACGTTGAAAACCAGGGAGTATGCCGCTGTCACAGTCAACGAAAAGAGGAGCGGAACGGCAAGATTGTAGGCCACCGACGGCAGAATGCCTGTGGCCCTTATCAGGGTGGCAACGATGAACTGCCCGAAGTAGTAGTAGTTAAGATACCCCCCGGAGAACCAGGGGTCGTAGGGCGGCATGGTTGTCGAGCGCAGCACAGCATTCAGGTAGGCAAAGTCCATGGGCTTCTCGCCGCCCCGGTACAGGTGCCACAGGTCGGGATTGGCGGCACGCAGCGCCACGAAGGCAAGGAAGGCCGCCAGGAACAGCACCTCGGCGATGAGCAGGAGTCGCACGTTGCATTTCACAAAGCTGACGAACTCCCGCCACCGGAAGGCCAGCACGAGGGCTGACAAGGCCCCAATGGTGAGGATGCCCAGCAGGACGGACAGCCTAGAGAAGCCCACCCATCCCAAGCTGGCCAGTATCCAGGCCACATAGCTCACCCCAAGGATTCCCAGCAGGCGGGCAAACACTATCCCCCGGTCGGGAAGAGGCCTGAATATGAAGAAAGCCAGGGGCAGCGCTGCCAGGTATATGACCTCCACCAGCAGGAACCAGGCCAGCACCGGCATACGGTTGGTCCAGCTTCCCTTGGGGATGATCTCCGAGAAGGTGCCTCCGGACTGCTGCACCTCCTGCTGCTCCGGGGACAGCATCAGCCCCGGCGGAGGCTCCTCCACGGACACCAGCAGACGCAGCAGTTCGTGGAAGGCCAGCCTGTCCTGGTTGCGGAAGAGGAGCACCTTGGGATGGTCGTAGTTGATCACGTTTTCGTCGGCATAGCCCAGGTCCAGCGTGATGAGGGCTGGGCTGGCAAGCGACCGGGTCTCAGGCTCGGGCAGGTTGGCCCTGCTGTAGGTGTCGTCCACGAAGGCCACACGCAAGAGGCTCGGGTAGGATGTAAAGGAGCGCTCCAGGTCGTATCCCAGGCCGCCCGAGAACAGCTGCCGGTAGTAGTTGGATGTCAGGGGATATCGTTCCGGAAGGCGGGCGATGCTCCCGTAGGTGCGGCTGCTGTAGAACACCAGGTAGTCGGCGGAGGAGAGCTGCCGCGCCAAGGCTTCCATCTTGTCAACGTTGTCCGGCTCGTAGCCGGGTATCTGCTCGATATCGTAGCGCCCCAGGTTGCGTATGGGTTCATCCCAGTGGTTGTCGGCAAGTATGCCCGCGCCCCGGGTCACGTTCTCGTTGATCCAGTCCGAGGCCTGAACCGCGGTGTGGGGCCTTGAGTAGATGCCCTCAAAGGCCAAGGCATAGAAGGCTGTCGCCGCCACGACGAAAACGATCACAACGACGACGGCCCGGGGCAGGTGGGGCCTGAAAGCCTCAGCTAGGGCCGTGAGTCCGCCGGGCGACTGCCCGCCATCTTCCCTGCGTGGACTATCCCTGAAGCTCCTGGCCCACCCAAGGGCGGCGAACAGCATCCCTGAACCCATCAGCACCAGGAACGGCACAAGGGGGAAGATGTACCGAAGGAACTTGGTCTCGAAGAAGGCCAGCAGGGCTATGGAGGGCACCGCCCAAGCCACAAGAAGCATCTCTCCCTTGTGCCGGCCCCATTGTTTGCGGACCAGTCCTTTGCAAACAATGAACGTGGTAAAGAGCAGACCAACCCAGGAGACCAGACCCAAGGGGATGCCCAGACCCCAAACAGCGACCTGCCGGAACTCGTACAGCAGCGGGGTCTCGCCGACGTACTGGAGGGTGAAGGGCACTAAACCCGCCGTCCGCGCCACGTTCCTGGCCTGCCAGAGCTGGTCTCCGACAAAGTTGGTCACATCCAGGAGCGCATAAGGCGTCGCGAGGAAGAAGACAGCCAAGGCTGCGCCACCCCCTGCAAGGGCTTGGGGCAGCACCCGCCGGATAGCGTAAGCCGGCGATGAGCTGGGGCCCGAGCGCCACAGGCCATGTGCCCTGAAGACATAGGCGAGGATTAGGGGGAAAGCTAGGGGCAGAACGCTGACTTTCATAGCTGCCGTCAGCCCAACGAACAGCCCCAGGAGCAGGGAGTCCCGCAGCCGACCCCGGTCCATCATCCGCAGCATGGCCCAGAAGGATGCCAGCAGGAAGAAGGCCATCAGGGGTTCGGGCCGGTAAAAATGGCTCATCTGGATGTGCACCACGGCCAGGGCGGTGAGACTCGCCGCCAGCAGTCCGGCTCCTCGGCTGAATATGCGCCTCCCCAGCAGGTACACCATGTACACGCTTCCCACGTCAGCCAGGGCTGCAAGGGTGCGGCCAACATAGGACATGTTCTCAAGGGTGCCGAAATCGCCAAAGGGTTCCAGGATAGCCCGGAACAGCACCAGCAGGTAGATCAGCACGCTCCCCAGGGGGAACCAGTGGGGATTCAGCGGGCTTCGGTCAGCGTCGAGGAATGCGCCCAGGCCTGGGACTCCCGCCTCCATGCCCGGGTTGTCCCGGTAGCAGGAGCCATGTTCATAGCCGTCGGTCTGGGTGAGCACATCGTACATGCAGTAGGCTCGCATGTAGATGGAGCGTTCGTCGGGATGGTACCCGTGGAAGCTGTCCCATCCGATGCCGTACAGCCTCAGCCCCAAGGCCAATGCCAGAATGAGCAGCAACAGCAGGGACGAGGTGGGTACGGCGGAAAGGCGGCCCCATCCCAGCCTGTGCGCTAGGGACGGCGGAAGAGGCTGGTTTCCCTGGTCCATTCCCTGGGTTTAGAGTCCTTTGTCCACCATGAAGGCGCACAGGTCAGCGGTGCGGCAGGAGTAACCCCACTCGTTGTCGTACCATCCCAGCACCTTCACCATGCTCCCCTCCATAACTATGGTCGAAGGAGCATCGAATATGCAGCTGTGGGGGTCACCCTTGAAATCAGAGCTGACCAGGGGCTCATCGCAGTAGCGCAATATACCCTCCAGCCCTCCTGCGGCGGCGGAACGGAAAGCATCGTTCACCTGCTCCACCGTAGTCTCGGTTTCCAGGTCGGCTACAAAGTCGGTGACCGACACTGTGGAAGTGGGCACCCGGAACGCAATGCCGTGCAGCTTGCCGTTTAGCTCGGGCAGGACGATGCCGACGGCCCGGGCCGCTCCTGTGCTGGTGGGCACGATGTTCATAGCTGCCGCCCTGGACCGGCGCAGGTCATCATGCACCTGGTCCAGTATCTTCTGGTCATTGGTGTATGCATGCACCGTGGACATGAGCCCGTGCCTGATGCCGAAAGCATCGTTGAGCACCTTCACCATCGGGGCGAAGCAGTTGGTGGTGCAGGAAGCGTTGGACACTACCCTGTGCTGATCGGGAAGATAGCTCCCGTCGTTCACGCCCAGCACCATGGTCAGGTCCTCGTTGCGGGCAGGAGCCGAGATGATCACCTTCTTTGCTCCCGCCTCCAGGTGGGCCGCGGCCTTCGTTGCGTCGGTGAAGATGCCCGTGGATTCCACCACCACATCCACCCCCGCCTCAGCCCAGGGGATATTGGCAGGGTCCCGCTCGGAGAAGACCCTAACGTCGGCGCCATCTATGACCAGACCGCCCTCTGTTGCTTCCACGCTGCCCGGATAGATGCCATAGTTGGTGTCGTACTTGAACAGGTGAGCGTTGGTCCTGGCGTCGGTAAGGTCGTTGACCGCCGCCACTTCCAGCTTCCGGGGGTACCGCTCGATCACCGCTCGGGTAACCTGGCGTCCGATCCTGCCGAACCCGTTGACGCCGATCCGTGTGGCCATTGGAATCCTCCCTCAACTTGTCCTAAAAGAACTTTTCAGCCTGCCCCATTATCACCAACAACCTTATGCGCGGGAACAGACATGGGGGAAAGCGCCAAGACCGAAGTACCTCGCCCCATCCCCCAGCTCAGCTTCGATCTTCAGCAGACGGTTGTACTTGGCCAGGCGTTCGGAGCGGCAGGGCGCTCCCGTCTTTATCTGGCCTGTGTTCCACCCCACAGCCAGGTCGGCAATGGTTGTGTCTTCCGTCTCCCCCGACCGATGGCTCATCACCGAACCCCAGCCCGCCCTTTTGGTCATGGAAACCGCTTCCAGGGTCTCCGTAAGGGTGCCGATCTGGTTGGGCTTAATGAGCACCCCATTGCTGACCTCTTCCTGGATGCCCTTCTCTATGCGGCGGGGATTCGTGGTGTACAGGTCGTCGCCCACAAGCTGCACCCTGGCCCCAAGGGCCCTGTTAAGCTCCTTCCAGCCATCCCAATCATCTTCGTGCAGGCCGTCCTCGATGCTGATGATGGGATACTCTTCCGCCCAGCCGCCATAGAGGTGGATAAGCTCATCTGAGGTGAGGCTGCGGCCTTCGCACGCAAGGGTGTAGGTGCCGTCCCCGTAGAACTCGGATGCCGCCGCATCCAGGGCGATGAAACACTGCTCGCCAGGCCTGTACCCGGCTCCCTCGATGGCGGCGCAGACCAAGGCCAGCGCATCCAGGTTGGCTGACAGGGTTGCGGCATATCCCCCTTCATCTCCCACGTTGGAACCAAGGCCCCGCTGCCGCAGGAGCTTGCCGAGGGCATGGTACACCTCGGCGCCGCATCGCAGGGCCTCTGCGAAAGTCGGTAGGCCGGCAGGAACGACCATCACCTCCTGGATGTCGATGGAGTTCTGCGCGTGTCTCCCCCCGTTCAGAATGTTGAACATGGGAACAGGAAGCCCGGCAGGGCTGCTGCCAGCCAGGAGCCGGTGCAGAGGCGTCCCCTCGGAGACCGCGGCAGCTTGGGCCGCAGCCATCGAGACGGACAGCGTGGCATTGGCGCCCAGGGAAGCCTTGTTGGGTGTGCCGTCCAGGTCCATGAGGATCCGGTCAACAACCTGCTGGTACCGGGCAGCGACGCCTTTCAGAGCGGGGGAGATCACCTGCTCCACGTTTTCCACCGCCCCCAGCACACCCTTCCCGCCGTACCTGCCATCTTCCCCGTCCCGAAGCTCCAGCGCTTCGTAGCTGCCGGTGCTAGCCCCCGACGGCGCCATGGCCCAAGCCGACGTGCCGTCGGACAGGTGCACCGTAGCCTCGACGGTGGGATTGCCTCGGGAGTCCAGTACCTCCCGGGCTGTCACCCTTTCTACAACTCCCTTAGCCAACTCGGCCCCCGGCGGCTTCCAAGGCCTTTTCCACAGCATCCAGCGGGTCCTTGGCCGGGATGATGCCAGGGTCCATTGCGCCCTGCCTGGACAGAGTCCAGGTCTCAAGACCGATGACGGGAATGCCCACACCCAGGGCATGGCCTATCTCCGACAATGTTCCGTATGCGCCGTCCACGGCTATGACCGCCCGGCCCGTATATACGACGATAGCGTTTCGGGCGTACCCCATGTTGGTGAGTATGGGAATATCGACCCAGGAGTTGGCCGCCAGATGCTCCCTGCCGGGCAGGATGCCAATGGTGGTGCCGCCGGTCTCCTTGGCGCCCCGGCACACAGCCTCCATGACGCCGGCAAGCCCACCGCACACCACGGCCGCTCCTCGTCTTCCCAGCTCCCTTCCCACCTCTTCCGCCATGGCCAGCGCTTCGGGAGTAGCCTCGGAGCCTCCGATCACGGCGATGATAGTCTTGGCTAACGTCATGTTTGCACCCAGGGCGTCCTGTTGGCTTCCTTATTCCATATGTTGGGCGATAAGCTGGGCGATAAATTGGGCCTCCTCCCCGGACAGGGGTGGGAGGCCTCAGGCGCATCCTTATGAAGCCGGCCCGTCATGTCAGGACACGGCGACGGGCAGGGGAGGCTTCAAGCTGACGTTCAGCACCTGCTCGCACCAGTGGGCGGCGCCCAGCAGCTGCTCCTCGGCAAAGCCGGGGGCAATGAGCTGAAGTCCCAACGGCAGGCCGATGGGATGTATCCCCGAGGGGATGGCGATGGTGGGCAGACCTGAGTAGCTCCATGCAATCTGGAAACGCCGGTCGCCGGTCGTCGCCCTCGTCTTTGGGGAAGGCGCAGGTGTCGCAGGCGTCAGCAGAACATCGTACCCGGCCGCTATCTCTTCCATATCCCGCCGGAATTCCCTTTTCATCCGCTGGGCCTGGACGTAACGCACTCCCGGCACAAGCCCTCCGGCCTCGATCTGCAGACGCTTGCCCGGACCGAACTTGTCCGGTTCCTCCAGAAAGGCGTCATGGTGGAAGGAGGCGCTATGCACCCTGCCCAGCACGCCATGGGCGGCGTGGGCGGTTGCAAAGCTGGCGGGGAGCTTCACATCTTCGATGACAGCCCCGGCCGCGACCAGCTTCTGCAACGCCTGGGCGGTGTGCTCCATCACTCCCTCGTCGGCATTGTCGTCGAAGTACTCCCGAAGCCTTCCTATTCGGGGAGGGTCGGACCATGAGAGGGCTGCCGACCGATAGTCAGCCACCTTTTCCCGGGATGAGCTGGGTTCCTTCGGGTCGTGCCCGGCCAAGACCGCCAGCATGATTGCCGAGTCCTCCACGTTCTTGGCCAGTATCCCCACATGATCCCCGGTGAAGCTGTATGGAAGCATGCCGTAGAGACTGACCCTGCTGTAGGTTGCCTTTAAGCCGACGATGCCGTTGTAGGCAGCCGGCCGGAGGGTGGAAGCGGACCCTTGGGAGCCTATGGCTATGGGGCACATCCCCGTGGACACCGCCACGGCGGAGCCTGTGCTGGAGCCTCCGGGAGTACGCTCCCGGTCCCAAGGATAATAGGTGGAGGGCGGGTCGGCAGCGGCAAACTCGGCGGTGGTGGTCTTCCCCATGATGATTGCGCCGGCGTCCCTGAGCCGGGCTATCACCTCGGAATCGTACTCAGCCACGAAGTCCTCATAGACCCGGGACCCCGCGGTGGTCTTCATCCCCTCAGCGTGGAAGATGTCCTTGATAGCGACCGGTACCCCGTGGAGCGGCCCTTTGTAGCCGCCAGCGGCTATCTCCTCTTCGCACCTGTGGGCGGCGCCCAAGGCGCCCTCCCGGTCCACGTACATCCAGGCTTCCAGCGATGGCTCCAGCAGGTCTATGCGGTCAAAGAAAGCCTGGAGGAGGCTTACCGGGGAAAGCTCACGGCTGTGTATTCGCTCCGCGGCTTCGGCAACTGTCAGACCATGAAGCTCTGGCATGGCGCACCTTCCTTGAAATCTGGCAGGCTCAGAGGCTACCGGCTCTTGAAGTCGGGCTGTGGCCCGTTAGTCCTTGAAAAAGAAGGCAGGCTCTTCTTCCTGCTGGGGGAGGTTCTGGTTCAGCAGCCACAGATTGCCTCCCGTTTCCTCCAGGGAAGCCCGCAGGGCTTCGGCCCTCTCGGGACCCCACACAGCAACAGCCTGTTGCATCAGCTGGTCGACGATCTCTTCCTTGGACAGCTTTGGGTCCATCGAAACCATCTCAATTCCTCCAAGGGTATGCTTTGAACAAGGGTGGAGGCTCTACGGACAGAATATCCCTAAGCAGGCGGCAGGTCAAGAACGGGAGGTGGGTCTAGCCAGCTATGGCCAAGGCCGTGGTGGCGGCTTCGATGGCCTCGACTACGGGGAAGGGGAACACCCCAACGAAAATAACCCCCAGCACCATCACCGCCAGCACACCCGTCAGCAGGAGGGAAGGCTTCGGCGACGCTATGCCATCCTGCCCCTGCTCCTCGCTGCTGAGTTCCGCCTTGGGTTCTATGTACATCTGCCGGATGACATTCAGGTAGTAGTAGAGGGAGAAGAGGCTGTTCAACACCGCAATGCCCGCCAGCCACAAGAGGCCCTCGTTGGCGGCTGCGTTGAACAGGTAGAACTTGGTGGCGAATCCGGCGAAGAAGGGCAGGCCTGCCAGTGAGAAGAGACCGATGGCAATGGATGCCGCCAGGAAGGGATGGCTGTCCGCCAGCCCCGCCATATCCTTGATCTCTTCCTTGCCCGTCATGTTAAAGAACATGATCACCCCGACAAAGACAGCCATGCTGGTGAACGCATAGCCGACTATGTGGAGCATGATGCCGTTGGAAGCCAACTGGGACAGCGCAGCTATGCCAACCAGCAGGTACCCTACCTGGGCTATGCTGGAGTAGGCCAGCAGCCTCTTGATGTTGTGCTGGACCATGGCAACCAGGTTCCCCACGGACATGGTGGCAACGGCCAGCACCGCAACGATGATCCGCCAATCATCTATCGCCGGGGCAAAAGCCTCGGAGAACATCCGCAGGACCAGGGCAAAGGCGGCCGCCTTGGACCCAACGGCCAGGTAGGCCGTTATGGGCAGGGGCGCTCCCTGGTAAACGTCGGGCGCCCACATGTGGAAGGGCACCGCAGCCATCTTGAACCCCAGACCCACCAGCATAAGGGCAAGACCTACCCATAGGGCGGGACTGATGTCGTTAGCATTGGCCAGGAACGCAGCGATATCCACGAACCTCGTCTCCAGCACCGATGTGTACACGATGCTGATGCCGAACAGGAGAAACGCCGAAGAGAAGGCGCCAATGAGGATGTACTTGATGCCCGCCTCGGTGGACAACGGGTTGCCCCGATAGTAGGCCACCATGATGTAGAAGCTGAAGCTCATCAACTCCAGGGCGATGTAGGCGGTCAGAAGCTCGCCGGAGGCGGCCATGATGTTCATGGCAAGGATAGCCATCAGGATGATGGCGTAGTACTCCCCCTGGCTGGAGAAGCGCGCCTTGACGAATTCTATGGAACTGAGGATAACGACGATTCCCAGCACCATGAAGAAGGTCTTGAAGAAGAGGGAGTAGGCATCGACGTGGAACAGGCCCCCATACATAAGCTCCTCCCTGTCCCACAGCAGGAGCAGGGACAGGACCGTCAGCCCGATGAGACCCAGGACGCTTATCCACGCCAGCCAGTGTTTCCTGCCCTCTCCAAGGAGCAGGTCGGCGGAGAAGACTAGGAAGGCCAGTCCCGCTAGCAGGAACTCAGGTAGAAGCAGATGTAGGTTCGTAGTAAGGGACATTTCTTTCTATCCGGAGACGCCCAGTATTCCGGGAATCTCGATGACGCCCGCATTGATGACATCCATGATCGGCATGGGCCAGACACCCACAAACAGCAGGACGAAGGCCAGCAGGGCAGCGGCGCCCAACTCAAACCTGCTGGCATCGGTCAGGTGCTCCCACTCGGGCCTGATGGGGCCGAAGAACACCTTGGCCAGCAGCCTCAGGATATACACCGCCGTGATGGCGGCGCCAATTACTCCTATCACCGCCACGGGCAGATAGGTCTTGAAGGCCCCCACAAACACCAGGAATTCGGCCACAAAGCCGCTCAGCCCGGGCAGCCCAAGGGAAGCAAGGCCCGCCACGGCAAAGAAGGCCGCGGTCATGGGCATCCTCTTGGCAAGGCCCTCCAGGACTCCCACGTCCCGCACATGGGCCCGGTCATAAATCGCCCCCACGAGGGCAAAGAAGAGGGCTGTCATGATCCCGTGGGAGAACATCTGCAGCACCGCCCCTCCCATACCCAGACGGTCCAGGGTGGCGATTCCTATGAGAACATAGCCCATATGGCTGACGCTGGAGTAGCCGACAACATACTTCAGGTCGGTCTGGGACATGGCCGACACAGCGCCGTAGAACACGTTGACGGCCCCAAGCCCCACAAGCACCGGCAGCCATGTCTCGGCACCCTCGGGCATTAGCTGAAGGCCCACCCGAATGATGCCGTAGGCCCCCAGCTTCATCAGAACGCCGGCGTGGAGCATGCTCACCGATGTGGGAGCGGCCACGTGGCCGTCGGGCGACCAGGTATGGAAGGGCCACAAGCCCGCCAGGACCCCAAATCCAACCATCACCATGGGGAAGAAGAGGTTCTGGAAGTGCTTGAAGCTGTCGTTGAACTCGACGTTGCCCAGCTCCTCCAGGGAGAAGGTGGGTGTGCCCGCCTGGTAGGATGCCCAGAACATGGCCATGATGGCGATCCACACCAGGACACTCCCCGCAACCAGGTACAACGTCAGCTTCATTGCGCCGTACTCTTTGCTGCGGAAGAATGTGCCGAAGTCGGAGCTGCTGCCCCAGACGCCTATCAGGAGGAACATGGGCAGCACAGCGAGCTCATAGAAGAAGAACAGGAAGAACAGGTCCAAGCTGATGAAGGTGCCGAAGACACCTGCCACCAGCATGAGGAGGAGCACCAGGAAGTCCTTGGGGCGGTGCTCGATGTTCCAAGCTATGAGGGTCGCCGCGAACATGACGATGCCGGTAAGCAACACCATCGGGGCCGAGATCCCGTCCATTCCCAGGCTGAAGGTGATGTTCATGGGATGGTCCAGCCACTTGAAGGACTCGGTGAACTGGAATCCGCCGACCGTGTAGTCGTAGGCTGCAAAGAGGACGATGCTCAGGATGAGGGTCGCCGTCGAAAGCAGGAGGGCGAACACCTTCATCTCCCTCCCCCTGTGGGCGGGGAAGAAGGCGAGCAGTATGCCCCCTATGAAGGGGATCAGTATAGTGGCAAACAGGGCCATCCTACAAAGCTACTCCATCAACTAAGTTTTATCTGGTGGTCAGCAGCCACCAGAACAGGGCTACGAAGATTCCGCCAATCACCATGCCCAGGGCGTAGTTGTACATCCGGCCCGTCACATGGTAGCGGATGATGCTGCCGGACCAGCGCACACTCTTGGCAGGGCCATCCACCCCGGTATCGTTGACCACGATCCGGTCGAAGACTGCCACGAACCGGGCAACCACCAGGGCAACGTTGTCGATAGCCCACTGGTAAATGTCATCCAGGTAGTACTTGTTTGCGATTAGGCGGTTGAGGCCTCCAAGCCGGTCCCTCCACGGCTCCAGGGAGATGGAACCCTTCACGTAGAAGGCCCATCCCAAGCCAAGGGCAGCCAGAGCCAGGAGCGCCGAGAAGATTCCCAAGGCATAGTTAAACTCGAAGGCATGGGCCTTCCCGAAGAACAGGAAGGTGCCGAAGCCTCCCGAATCGGTCACCCTTAGGGCGATGAAGCCCACCACCGCCGCCGGGACCGCCAGCAGGACCATCGGCCCCAGCATTACCCAGGGGGACTCATGCACCCGTCGGTTCTCGTCCTTGAGCTCGCCATAGAAGACTGCAAACAGGACCCGCGCCATGTACAGGGCGCTGAGAAATGCCGCGATCAGGGCAAAGGCCAGCAGGTAGTTCTTGTGGTCCAGCACCGCCAGCAGCACCTCATCCTTGCTCCAGAACCCGGCCAGGAGGGGCGCTCCCGCCAGGGACAGCGCGCCAATTGTGAAGGTTATCGCCGTTACCGGCATCACCTTCCGCAGGCCCCCCATCTTCCGTATGTCCGTTTCCTCCTCCATGCCGTGCATAACGCTCCCCGCTCCGAGGAACAGCACAGCCTTGGCAAACCCGTGGGCCACGAGGTGGAATATAGCTGCGGTGTAGCCAAAGGCCCCCAGGGACAGCATCATCAGCCCCAGGTGGCTGACGGTGGAGTATGCCAGTATGCGCTTCAGGTCGGTTACCACCAGGGCTTGGGATGCCGCCATAAGGGCGGTGATCAGCCCGATAACGGCAACCACCGTCAGGGCATCGGGAGCAGCTTCGAAGATAGGGAAGACCCGGGCCACCAGGAATACTCCGGCCGCAACCATGGTGGCCGCATGGATCAGGGCGCTGACGGGAGTCGGGCCTTCCATGGCATCGGGCAGCCAGACGTGCAGGGGGAACTGGGCCGACTTCCCCATCGCCCCCAGGAAGAGCAGCAGGGCCGCCAGCGTCAGGGTCCCCTGGCCGATCTGGCCGGCGGCAGCGGCCTCGAAGGTCCCCGACATGCTGAAGGTGCCCGTCTGGTCGAAAAGCACCAGTATCCCGATGAGCATTCCCACATCGCCGATGCGCGTGGTGATGAAAGCCTTCTTGGCCGCCTCGCTTGCCGATCGACGCTCGTACCAGAAGCCGATGAGCAGGTAGGAGCAGAGGCCAACCAGCTCCCACACCACGTACAGCATCAGGAAGTTGTCGGCCAGCACCAAGGCCAGCATAGATGCTATGAACAGGGCGTGGACGGCGAAGTACCACCCCAGCCGGGGGTCCCCCTTCATGTAGCCCAGGGAATAGACCTGGATCATGAGGCCGACGAGGGTGACCATTCCCAGCATCACGACGGAAAGGGGATCGACGATGATTCCCCAGACCAGCACCACATCCCCAGCGGTGAACCATTCCCTGCTGAAGCCGCAGGTCGCCTGCCCGAAGGCCTTCGGACAGTCGGCCCCCAAGAATCCGATAAGCACCAGCCAGAAGACGACGAAACCGCCCCCGATGGCTAGGATGGATATCCACACGCCATTACCCGGGAGGAGCCTGCCAAAGAGCACGATCAGGAAGAATGCTATGAAGCTGAAGGCCGGGATCAGCCATGCTAGCTGTGCAAGGTCCATCAGGGCTACGTCTAAGCCTCCGCTCCGCTAGAATCCTTGGCTGTTACCATTTCATCAGGTCCACTTCATCCACGTTGACCGTGGACTTGCTGCGGGACAACTGGAGGATGATCGCCAGGGCCAGCCCCACCTCGGCTGCAGCCACGGTGATGACAAAGATGGCGATGATCTGCCCCGCGAAAGCCGAGTCCAGGAAAGCAGCCGCGGCAATCAGGTTGATGTTAACGGCATTGAGCATCAGCTCGATAGACATCAGGATGAGCACCGTGCTGCGGCGGGCCAGCACACCATACAGCCCGATACAAAAGAGGGCGGCAGAAACCAGCTGGAAGAACTCAAGGGACATCAGTCCCTACCCCCCGTTTTGGCGATGATGATGGCTCCAATGAGAGCAACCAGCAGCACCAAGGAAGCAACCTCAAAAGGCAGCGCCCAGTCGGTAAACAGGGTCTCTCCCAGCTTGGCCAGCCCGGGCCCCGTAGGACCGGCGTCCGGGGCGTCCTTCCACAGGAAGGCGACCGCGATCACGGCAAACAGACCGCCTGCCGCCAGGATGGCCAAGGGCCACTGCCGGTTGTCCGATATCCGGGGGTACTCGCTGCTCCTGGTAAGCATGATCGCGAAGAGCAGGACTATTATTATCGCTCCCCCGTATATCAGCACCTGCACCAAGGCCAAGAACTCGGCGAAGAGTAGCAGGTACAATCCCGCAACCGCCATCAGGGAGAGCAGAAGGAACAGGGCGGCATGCACCACGTTCCGCGTTGCTACAACTCCCAAGCCCCCGCCTATGGTCATGGCGGCAGCAATGCCAAAGAGGACTTCGGTCACTACAGGCAGTCCTCGCACAACGCCACAGGTCTGCTCAGCGCCTGCGGCGGGCTATTGGTACTGCTGGACCGCCCAGAACTCAACGAAGCCGGCATTCTGCTATGCAATCTCCAGTTCAGCCTCGGAAAAGAGCTTGCCCTTGAGCTTGTGCTCTTCGAAGTCGTGGTCCGGCTCTACGATGTACTTGCCCCCTTCGGATGCTCGGGCGATCCCGGTTACATCCTTCGCCTGCTGGTAGAGCATCGGTTTGGATATGACGACATGCTTGCCATCCAACGCTGCGTCAGCCATAGCTCCCTCCTTCTTGGGCCAAAAGTTGTTCCTGCCAGGCGCCTCTTCATGTGGGCTTGAGATTCAAGCTCAGGAGCCGCCGGCAGCCGCTTCCTCCTCCACCTTGGGTTGACCCTTCTTGGCAAGCTCCGAAGGCGGGACCCATGCCGTATCCCTTTGGAACTCTTTCCCCATCTCCAGCAGGGGGTCAAGGTCAACCCGGTCACCGTTGCGTTCATACACGCTCAGCTCATGCTCGTGGCTCATCACTATAGCATCGAAGTTGCACACCTCGACGCAGATGCCGCAGAGGATGCACCGGTTCAGGTTTATCTCGAAGGTATCAACGATCTTCTTGCGGGTGCTCTTGCCCTCCTGTTGGAGGGGATTGTCCTTCATGGTTGCGCTCATGCACAGGGTCGGGCAGTTGCGGATGCACACCATGCAGGCTGTGCAGAAGGGTTCGTCAACCTTGTAGTCCCAAGTCAACGCCGGGAAGCCCATGTACCTGGGCTGCACAGGCAGGTGCTGCTTGGGGTACTGGGCAGTGACGGGGTTGCGCATGCCGTTCACGATAGAACGAATGGTGACCATCATGCCTTTCAGACCACCCAGCATCGGTTATGCTCCTCCGGTCTCAAGCTTGCGCCTCAGCTTGGCTTGCTGCTGCCTTCTGTACACCTCAGCCACCCTTGCCGCTGGGCGGGAGAGGTGCCTATACACCAAGTAGCCTATCACCACGGTGCACGCCAGGGACATAAGGGTCGAACTCCACCAAGGCAAGCCATAGAACAAATATATCGCAACAATCACTATGTTGACAAAGGATAGGGGCACCATCACCTGCCAGGCGAATGCCATAAGCTGGTCTATGCGAAGCCTGGGGAAGGTGCCACGCACCCAGAATATCAGCAGAACCACAAAGTAGGTCTTTACCAAGAACCATAGCCAGTCGGGCAGGAATGGGCCATGCCAGCCTCCGAGGAACAGCAGGGCAGTCAAGGCAGCTATGGCGAAGGTGTTCATGTACTCTGCCAAGAAGAAGACGGACCAGTGGGCCCCGCTGTACTCCACGAAAGGCCCACCCACGATCTCGGATTCGGCGAAGTAGATATCGAATGGCGTCCGGCCAAGCTCCGCCAGTCCTGCGATGAAGAAGATGACCAGTCCCAGGGGCATGATCACGGCGTAGGGTATGTTGGTGAATCCTGCCTCAGCGGGGCTGCTTTGTATCCCTGGAAACTGGAAGTTGGATATCTCCCTCAGGTCCAGGGACTGGGCCAGCATAGCCACCGAGATAACCACCATGATCACCGGGATTTCGTAGCTGATCAGTTGGGCCGCCGAGCGCAGCCCGCCAAGGGTGCCGTACTTGTTCGCCGAACCCCAGCCTGCCAGCACCAGCCCCAGGATGGTGAGCACCGAGAAGGCCACTATGTAGAAGAGGCCCATGTCCAGGTTGCGGAGCACCAGGTTCTCGGCGGCGGGAATGGTCACCCAGATCATGAAGGATGGCACGATCACTATCAGGGGAGCCACCCAGAACACCGTCCTGTCGGACCAGGACGGGATGAGGTCTTCTTTGAGGACCAGCTTCAAGGCGTCGGCTATAGGCTGGAGGAGACCCATCGGCCCCGTCCTGGTGGGACCCAAGCGTCGCTGCAGTCTCCCGAGGAACTTGCGCTCCAGCCACGTCAGGGACAGCACCACTACGGACAGCGCCGTGAACAATATCAGCAGGGCCAAGGCTATCAGCCCCAGATCTAAAGGCAGGTCGAATCTATCGGTCACCGGTACGTTTTCTCCAGCTTTTCATCTGTTGTCGCAGGCCCCGCAATCATTAACGGTCCACCTCGCCTAGGACTATGTCCAGGGAACCCAGGATAACCACAGCATCAGCCACCCAGGTGTCCTTGAGCATCTCCTCGAGGGCGCTCAGGTTGCAGAAGGACGGTGGGCGGACCTTCACCCTGTAGGGTTTGTCCGAGCCGTCGCTCACCAGGTACACCCCGATCTCACCCCGCGGATTCTCGGCCCTTACGTAAACGTCGCCCTTCGGAGGGCGGATCAGGCGCCTGCCCATCGCCGCAATCGGGCCGGGCGACATCTGCCGCAGGGCCTGCTCTATGATGTTCAGGGACTGGTACATCTCCTGGACCCGCACATAGTAGCGGTCCCAGCAATCACCATCCAGGCCCACGGGAACATCGAAATCGAAACGATCATACAGCGAGTAAGGGTCTGCGACTCGCACATCGTAGGCGACGCCGCATCCTCTTAGGCATGGGCCGGTCAGGCCATAGTCTATAGCGCTGTCGGCATCTATAACTCCCACGCCCTTGGTCCGGGCAATGAACACCTCGTTGTAGGTCAGCAGCTTGTCGGCCTCTTCTGCATCTTCCCTCAGCAGTGGAAGCACCTCCCCCACCATCTCTTCGAAGTTATCGGGGAGGTCCTCCTTTATCCCGCCGACGCGGAAATAGTTGTGCATCATGCGGGCGCCACTGATGGCTTCAAAGAGGGCTTGGGTGCGCTCTCGGCCCCGGAAGGTGATCATCACCGGGGTCATTGCTCCTACGTCCAGTCCAAAGGTGCCCACGAAGAGCAGGTGGCTGGCTATCCGATTAAGTTCGCACAGTATCACCCGCACATACTGGGCCCGCTCCGGCACCTCCAAACCCATGAGCTTCTCAACCGCCTGGCAGAACACGAGCTCGTTGTTGAAGTTGGATATGTAGTCCAGCCGGTCGAACAGGGTGATGACCTGGTGGTACTGCTCACCCTCACAGAGCTTCTCCGACCCCCGGTGAAGATAGCCGATATGGGGCACTACACGGGTCACCTTCTCCCCGTCCAACCACAGCTGCATCCGAAACACCCCGTGAGTGGACGGGTGCTGAGGCCCCATGTTGACCATCATCTCCAGGGCTTCAGCGTCGGGGCTTATATCTTGAACGTTAGCTTCTACCATATTTGGTCCAACCCACTGGCTCAGAAGTCCGGCTCGACGGCGCCCCTGAACTCCAGCACCAGTTCCGTGCTTTCATCCACTCCAGGGTACCCCGCCCGGGCGAGCCTTTCCTCCAAGTCGCCTTGTCCTTCCCTCTCCTGTATCCAGTTGATAAACCGCTCGATCAACTCATCCTGCGCTTTTTCCGCGCTTTCGCCGCTTCCGCTGATCTCCAGGACCTCCACGACGGCCTCGAAAATGCCGTCGTGGTACAGCATATCTCCGGATATGCTGACGCTCTTCACTTGGGAGTTAGAACTCCTGGTAGTCATGGAAGGGGTGCTCTTTTCGGCCCGGGAACCCTTCAAACCCATCGTATAGCAGCAGGGGCTCCATGTAAGGATGGCCTTCGAAGTCCACACCAAACAGGTCGTGAGCCTCCCGTTCATACCAATCGGCTGCCCGCCATAACGGGGATACGGTAGCAACCTGCAGATTTTCGTAGGGCAGGTCCGTCTTGAGAATCAGCTTGTGCCCTTGGTCCAAGGACAGCAGCACATACACCATCTGGATGTACTCCTTGTAGTCCACCGCGCCCAGGCAGAGCAGCAGGTTAAATGCGAGCCGGGGGTCGTTCTTGAGAATGGCGCAAACCCCCGGAATATCAGGGGACGACGCCTGGATAGTGGGGATATCCACCGAGGCCCCGGCCTCGACCTCGTAGCCCGACAGCGCATTCTCCAGGAGCTCTTGCAATGCCAAGGCAGCAGGGCCAAGGGCGCCTTCGGCGTCGGGACTGTGGGCTGCTGCTCTATCTCCCTCGGCCACCGCTTCGCGAGTCCCGCATGATTTTTTCCTGGAGCTTCAGCAGGCCCTGCATGAGGGCTTCCGGCCTCGGAGGGCACCCCGGAACATAGACGTCCACGGGCACCAGGTGGTCCACACCCATGACCACGGAGTAGGAGCGGTAGTAGGGCCCGCCGTTGGTCGCGCAGCTGCCCATGGCGACCACCCATTTGGGTTCGGGCATCTGCTCGTAGAGCAGCTTTATGGGCTCGCCCATCTTCTTCACGACGGTGCCGGCCACGATCATAACGTCCGACTGCCTGGGCGAAGGCCAGGTGACAATGCCAAATCGGTCCAGATCATGGTGGGCCATGTAGGTGGACATCATCTCAATGGCGCAGCAGGCCAATCCGAAGGTCAAGGTCCAAAGGGAGGACTTCCGGGCCATGGCGAACAGCTCTTCGGATCTGGCGGTCACGACCCCCGGCGCGGCCCTGTTAAAGGTGCTCGGCGCAGGTACGTTGCCGCCGGTGCTTATTTCCACCATTCCAGCACCCCCTTGCGCCAACCATACACCACCGCGAAGGCCAGGACAGCCAAGAATATCATCATGGCGTAGAAGGCAAGGTTGTTACCCAAGAATACGACCGCCCATGGGAAGAGGAAGACCGCTTCAACGTCGAATATCAGAAAAAGAATGGCAAAGACATAGTAGCGGATGCTGATCTGAGACCATCGGAAAGGCTCCGGCTCGATGCCGCACTCGTAGGGTGTGAGCTTCCGGTCCGAATGCCTGCGGGACGACAGAACACGGGAGCCCGCAAACATCAACCCAATGGCAACGACCCCCACGATGGCTGACAGGATGACGGCAGCCCAACGGAAGTCAAAGTCTACAGGCATTCATGCTCCTCTGAGAATGAGACCACATAGCCCCGTGTCAACGCTACGACTAGCAGACAAATATGCGGTCAACAGCCTATCTTCGGCGCAGGAAAGGATACCATCAGGCCATCTCGAGTGTCAACGGAACGTCCTGAGGTTGCTTGCCCCTTGGCCCTTTGGCGGCTATACGATGCCCTCTTCCCGCATCTTGGTCAGCACACCCTCGAAGGCTTCCAGCGTCCGGCCCACTTCCTTCTCGGTGTGGGTCGAGGAGACGATGAAAGAACCGCGCCCCATAAGGTCGATTCCTTCGTTCATGAAGGCCCGCTTCAGGGCGATGGTTTTTGCAGGTGCGCCCGCGGCCTTGATCTCTGGATGGGGCATGTCGCAGACCTCCCGGTCACAGCCGCAGTCCTCAAGGGTCATGTGGACCAGGGATGCAATTCCGTGGGCATGGCCTGCCACTTCCAGCCTGGCGAAGGTGTCGTTCAGCCCCTTCTTCAGGGCCGCTGCGGCTTCATCTGCCCGCTGGTTTATGGGTTCGTTGGCTATCATCTCCAGGCAGGTGGCCCCCGCCGCCGCAGACAGAGGGTTGGCGTTGAAGGTGCCGGGATGGGCGATGCGGCTCCGAGCATTCCACTCGGGGTCATCCTTGAAGGCGATCATATCTATGATGTCAGCCTTCCCTCCTACTACGCCTCCCGGCAGACCGCCGGCAACGATCTTCGCCATCGTTGTCAGGTCGGGGTCGATGCCGAACTTGCCCTGGGCGCCGCCGGGATGGATACGGAACCCCGTCACCACCTCATCCATGATGAGCAGCACGCCATACCTGCGGGTCATCTGGCGCAGGTCCGACAGAAACTGGGGCACCTGCAGGGGAAGCTGTCCGTAGTGGGCGCCCGTGGGCTCTAGGACAACCGCGGCGATGTCGTCGTCCTGGGAGAGCACCTTCTGCAGCGCGCCCAGGTCCGGGGGGATAACCACCATGGTTGACGATGTTGCCTCGGGGACTCCCGGCACCGTGCGGCCCGCGACGCTCACCGCGTAATCGTGCCATCCGTGGAAATGCTCGTCGAACTTCACCACCTTGGACTTGCCGGTGTATGCCCTGGCCATGCGCAGTGCCATCAAGGTGGCCTCGGTGCCCGAGCTGTGGCAGCGCATCTTCTCCACCGAGGGCATCAGGTTCTTGATGGCCCGCCCCCAGCGCAGCTCTTCCTCGGTGTTGGCCCCCAAGTGGGTCCCACGGCCCACCTGGTTGGCCACGGCCGAAGCGATTGCCGGGTGGGAATGACCCAGGATCAGGGCGCCGTGTCCGCTTACGTAGTCCACGTACTCGTTGCCGTCCACATCCCACTTCAGGGGTCCCTCTCCATGGGTGACGTATATTGGGAAGGGCGTAACGTAACGGTTATCGTGGGTCACTCCCCCGGGAAACATCTCGTTCGCCTCCTGTTGGCGGCGGGCGGAGCCGGGGTGCTTCTGTACATACTCTTCGAGAATGGTTGCCATCGGCGCTCCTTTCGTCCCGGGTCATGGAGTGGCTGCCGGGGGATTGCTAGAGGGATGATATAATACCTTCCCTTGCCGGACAAGCACACTGGTATTGGGAGCCCACTATGTACAGCTACCTGCACCACCTGGAATGCACCGCCTGCGGGGAGACCTTTCCCCATGCTCAAGCCATCCGTACCTGCCGCTCCTGCGGCAAGGTGCTGTTCGCCCGCTACGACCTACCCAGGCTGAAGAGCGAGGTCGATCGCGACCGGATGGAGACCCGCTCCGGCTCCATGTGGAAGTTCTCCGAGCTTCTGCCCATTCTGGACCCCGAAAATGTGCTGTCCCTGGGCGAGGGTGATACGCCTTTGTTCCAAGCCCCCAGGCTTGGAGGCAAGCTGGGCCTGTCCAACCTATACATAAAGGACGAGGGGCTGAACCCCACGGGAACCTTCAAAGCCCGCGGTCTCTCAGCAGCCGTATCCAAGGCCAATGAACTGGGAATCACCAGAGTGACCATTCCCTCTGCCGGCAACGCCGCCGGCGCTGTGGCGGCCTACGCCGCCAAGGGAGGCATGGAGGCCCATGTATTCATGCCCAAGGATGCGCCGTCAGCAAACAAGATCGAATCGGAGATCATGGGCTCCCGGCTGACCTTGGTGGATGGACTGATCAACGATGCGGGCCGCCTTTCCCGGGAACGGGCAGAGGCCGAGGGCCTGTTCGATCTGTCCACACTGCAGGAACCCTACCGGGCCGAAGGCAAGAAGACCATGGGCCTGGAGATAGCTATGCAGCTGGGATGGAAGATGCCCGACAGCATCATCTATCCCACCGGAGGGGGCACAGGCATCATTGGCATGTGGAAGGGCTTCTACGAGCTGCTGGAGCTGGGTTGGGTGGAGGGGAAGCTGCCCAAGTTCATCGCCGTCCAGCCCGAGGGATGCCAGCCCATAGTAAAGGCGTACAACGATGGGGCCGATGTGTCGGAGCTGTGGCCCAACGCCAGCACCATAGCCGACGGCCTGCGGGTACCCCACCCCTTCTCCGACTACCTGATCCTGCGGGCCATTCGCGAAACAGGAGGCGCAGCCCTGGCAGTGCCCGATGGCGAAATGGTGAGAGCTATGCGCGATGTGGCTTCTTCAGAGGGGCTGTTCATATGCCCTGAAGGGGCGGCGACCCTGATAGCCCTTGAGAGGCTGCTGAAAGACAACTTCCTGGACCCTGACGAGAACATCGTGCTGCTGAACACCGGGTCCGGCTACAAGTACCTGGACCTGCTTCGCGGCTAGGGCGCCGCTCTGGAAGGACACTTCGGGACGAGCCTGCGCTATCCCGTCTCCTGGTCCAGCTCCCGCAGGAACCGCTCCACCTCGGAGGAGAGAGGCGGCGGGGCGGCTTCTTCCGATTCCTCTGTCTGCTCACGCTGGTCGTACTGGCCCTCAAGCTGCTGCAGCACAGCCTTCAGCTCAGGGTTGCGGTTCACCGCCGCCGTAAGCTCGGCATACTGGTTTTCGCCGCGCTTCCGGTCCGCCAGCTCTATTGGGAGCTCGTACAGGGAGCACAATATCTCCATGAGCCGGGCGGCGCCGGCATAGTCCTCCTCAAGCTGCACGTACTGGGGCAGGTGCACCACGAAGGACATATGCTCGATGCCCATCTTGCGGGCTTCCTGGGTGATCAGGGTGGTGATGCTGGTGGGGCCCTGGTAGGTCGTTTCCCGTACGCACAGCTTCCTCACCTCCTCGGTCAGCTTCTGGCCGCTGGCCGAGCCGGACACCAGGAGGGGCCGGGTGTGGGGTACCACATCGTACATCCCGCCCAGCAGGCAGTACCTCTGCACCCCAAACAGCTTGAGGAGTTCAACCACCGAATCCACGTAGCTTTCCCCGCTCGTGTGAGGCTCCCGCATGTTCAGCAGCAGGAAGTCTGGGCCTTCTTCCCGCTGGGTGTAGCCGATGGTGCTGTTGGGCAGCACCAACTGGCGCCGGTCCCCGCTTATCCGGGTGCGGGGCCGGTACCGGGTGAAGTCGAAGTAGTTCCCCGGGCGGGCCAGCTTCCCAATCTGGCGGGCCGAGAAGTGCCTCTCCAATCGCGCCAGCGCCAGGGTCCCCACTCTGCCCACATTGACCCACGGGCGGACAATGGCCATGGCGTGGGCCTCTCTCAGTGTGGGTAGGGGTTCGGTTAGCTCGAAACCACCGATGTTCATAGCCTTATCTTGCCAAAGGCCCCCGCTTTTTGCAATCCCGGACATAGGGGGAGCCGGTAGGGAAGGTGGGTACAGGAGCGCCGGGCCCTAAGAGTGCCAAGCCCGTTAGAACGGGGCTTGTGCATCCTATCGGAGAATCTCGCATTGCCCTAAGTCCCTACACCCGCCGCCCGTTCGTGGTGAGGCTCTCGAACCACAAGAACGGGCGGGCCAAGGTAGGTTCCCGCTTTCGCAGGAACGACAAGGTTGTTCAAAGGTCTCCATACAGGAATAGGGGGACGCAGCGTACGGGGGACTAGGGTATTACGGCCAGCGCCTCTATCTCGATGAGCAGGTCGGGATCGGCCAGGGCGCTTATCTCCACCAGCGTGCTTGCAGGGTAGTCATCCTTCCAGTACTCACCCCGCACCTCGTGGATCTGGGCAAATTGCTCGGCCACGTTGGTTACGAACACCGTCACCTTCACCACATCGTCCAGGGTGGCGCCCCCCTCCTCCAGCACAGCCTTCAGGTTCTCCAGCACATGGCGGGTCTGGGCCTTGATATCCCCTACTCCCACAGTCTCGCCGTTGACGTTGCGGGACACCTGCCCCGACGCAAAGATCAGGTGCCCCCCCGTCGCCTTGACCCCTTGAGACATTATCCCTGCGGGTCTCGATACCTTGGAAGATTCAAGTACGCTCTTGGACATCTGCCAACCTCCCGTTGAGTTGGGGACTCCCTCACCAACACCCCTCTTCCGGTGGAGGAGGGGTGCGGAGATAGCTAGGGAAGCACCGCCACAACTTCGATCTCGATGAGAATGTCGGGGTGCGCCAGGGACTTCACCTGCACGAAGGTGCTGGCGGGACGCGTCTTGCCGAAGTAGCCCTTGCGTACCTCGGTTACCTTGGGCTGGTCCTTGATGTTGGTGACGTAAATGTTCGCCTTTACTACATCTTCCAGGGTGGCGCCGGCCTGTTCCAGCACAGCGATGATGTTGGCAAACACCTGGTGGGTCTGGGCTTCGATGTCGCCCACGCCTACGATCTCCCTTTGGGCGTTGCGCGCCGTCTGTCCGGAAACGAAGACCAGGTTGCCCGCGGGGACCTTTATAGCATGGGATATCACCGCATTGGGAATGGAGACCTTGGGGCTGGTTATTATCTCTCCTGGCATAGCATCTCCCTTTCTTTTCGAGCAGTGTTCAGCCGGTAGGACCCACCTAGAGGCCTGCCGGGAACCGAAGCTATAGTGCCTGCCAGTAGCGCCGGTCCTGCAGGCGCACCACCCTACCAAAACCCGGGGCCGGAAAATGGCCCGCCGCCAACAGGGTACCTTCGTTCAGCGACTGCTCCACCAAGCTCCGACGGCTGGCCCGGGCCTGGTCCGGGTCCATGTCCGCCCTGGAGCACCAGTCCCACTCCTGCACCTGGGCCGGGCTGTGTAACGCATCTCCCACGATGATGCCCTTCTGTCCCTGGGAGGAGATGAGGACGCTCATGTGTCCGGGCGTATGGCCGGGTGTGGGCAGGGCCGTAAGCTCACCGTTAATGACGTGCTCCCCTTCCACCACATCCAGCACGCCCAGCTCTTCCAGCGGCCACAGCTTCGTGGATGCGGTGGGGAAGCGTTCGGCATACTCGGGCATCCGGGTCGCCTCCCAGTCTTTCCGGGACAGCACGTACCTTGCGTTGGGGAATACGGGCCGGAATCCGCCGTTCTCCGGCACCATGTTCCAGCCCACATGGTCCCTGTGCAGGTGGGTCATCACCACCACATCCACCTCTTCAGTGCGCACACCGGAAGTTTCAAAGCTGCCCAGCAGCTCACCCCACAGGCTCTCCGGGGCATCGGATGGCACAGGCCCCATGCCCGTGTCCACCAGGATGGTGCTCCCCAGGGACCTGATGAGATAGGATGCCAGGTTAAGGCTGATCTTGTGTTCCGGGGAAACGTCCTCGGGGTATCGGGCCCAGTTTTCTTCAGGTATGGACGGGTAGAAGTTGCACAGGTCGAATTCCAGCCTTCCATCAGAGAAGGAAGCCACTGTAACGTTCCCAACTATGACCTCGTTTTCAGCCAAGGCACTCCTCCTCAAACAGACCCGGGGGTTATCTTTCCCTACGGGTTTTCATGTGTGGAATTCTATTGGAAATTGTTTACTGGTGTCTCAAAGTCGCTGTTGGCGAGCGCAGGATTACCCTGGAAGGTGTATTCCGTAGCGTTGACTAACTTCGTGGGCCTCTTCTTCAGTTAATGGAGCAGTGTTGGACACGTCAATACAAACATACATCGGTTCACCATCTTGTCCGGTCAAACGAACACGCAACGTCCCCTGTTCGTATTCGATTACTTCCGCAACAATAAGAGCGTAGTTAGGTAATTTACTTGCCATAGTTACTTCTCCTGTCCTGGTGTAGGACAGCGGGTTAGGTTATAGCTTGCTTGCAGTCCACACAATGATAGGCGAGATTCTAGAGTCAACCCCTGTATTCCTGTGAACGAATCCTTGTCTGTTGGGTTTGTCCGTGGTCTCCACAACCTCTCGGCTTTGATTCGATTGGTAGGCCTACTGGGTACGCAGGTATGCAATTCCCATTCTATTGTCGCAGCAGGGCAGGGTCAATGACCTGACCTTCCCTCATCCACCCTCACCCAGGGGAGGGAGGGACCTTCGTTATGCCTTTGGACGGTGGTACTTTGGGAGGACCTCTTCGCCGAAGAGCCTCAGCTGCTGCAGCGCTTCACTGGGAGGGCACATCGGGCGCATGACGAACTTGGTTGCTCCGGCCTCCAGGTAGCGACCGATCATGTTGCCGATGTCCTTGGGCGTGCCCAGGGCACTGTACTCGGTGAAGTGGGCTTCCGGCCTGGGGCGGGTAACGTAGGGCTCGGCCGTCTCCGCCGAAGCCTTGGGGTCCGGCGAAATGTGGTAGCCGATGAGCACCCCGATGTGGTCCTCATCCACGCAGCGGTCGAACTCCGAGGCGGTGGCGAAGACCATCTTCACCCCCTCTGCCACCTCTTCGGGCGTTGCAGAAGACACCAGCCAGCCATCGCCCACGCGCCCCACCCGCTTCTGGGCGGCGACGGTCCGCCCACCGATCCAAAGGGGGACAGGCTCCTGGACGGGCTTGGGGTTAATGGTCACGTCGTGGAGGGCGAAGAACTTCCCCTCATGGGTAACGTTGTCCTCGCGCCAGAGGCGTCGCATTACCTGCATCGCCTCGTCTGCTCGCTCGCCCCTGCTGGCTTTGGCCACGCCGCAGGCCTCGTAGTCCCTTGGGTCGTCCTGGCCCAAGCCGATTGCGGGCAGGCAGCGTCCGCCGGACAGGTAGTCCAGGGTCGCCAGCTCCTTGGCCAGCACGACGGGGTTGCGCAGGGGAAGTTGGAGGACGCTGGTGCCGAACTTCAGTTTCTCGGAACACGATGCCACCATGCTCATGGCAACGACGGGTTCGGGACCGGCGCCGCTGCCCACCACCCGGTCCGACAGCCAGATGGAGTCGTACCCGTACCCATCGCCTACCTCCACCAAACCGCGGAAGTAGGAGACCCCCTCCGGCCCTTGGGGAAACGCGCCGGGCATGTAGCCGATTCGAACGGTCATGGGGACTCCCTTCTACGGCAGGCTCACTCGGCTCATTAGGAAGGCCGGCCTCTCAGCTAAGACAGACTAAGCACCTTCCTGGCATTTTCCAGGAGCACCTTGGGAAGCACATGCTCCCTCAAGTCCAGCTGGTCTATGTCCCGAAGCCACCTTTCGGGCGTGATATAGGGGTAGTCGGAGCCGAACAGCACCTTGTCCTGGAGGCGGGTGTTGATCTCCCTCTTGAGGGCCTCGGGTATGAAGCGGGGGGACCAGCCCGACAGGTCCAGGTACACATTGGACTTGTGCAGGGCAACGGCGATCTGCTCCTCGGTCCAGGGCCATGCCGGGTGGGCCATGATCACCGTAAGCTCCGGGAAATCGGCGGCAACGTCGTCCATGTAGGGGATGGGCGCGCTGTACTTGAGCTTAAGGCCCGAGCCGCCGGGCGTGCCGGAGCCTGCCCCTGCAAACCCGGAGTGGAACAGCACCGGGACACCCAGTTCCGACGCCTTGGCATAGAGGGGATAGAAGCGGGTGTCGTTGGGGTAGAAGGCTTGGTGGACGGGGTGAAGCTTCAGTCCCTTGAGTCCCAGGTCGATCACCGAGCGCTCCAGCTCCTGGACGGCAGCCTGTCCCTTCCATGGGTCGATGGAGCAGAAGCCGATGAACTGGTCGGGATGGTCCTTCACGATTCCCGCAACATAGTCGTTGGAATCGGGTGTCTCGCCGGTGGTGGTTTCGGTATCCACCGAGAAGATCACGCCCAAGATGTCCAGTTCCTTGTACTTCTCGGCCATTTCGTCCCCGTCTTCGGGCACGGAGGAGACCCGGAAGTAGCTCCTCAGCTCAGCTTCGATGCCGATTTCGGGAAGTCCGGGCTGGCGGGGAACATGGACGTGCATGTCGATGGCTTGCATTACGCTTGACCTGCCTTGATGTTGGGTTGCACCGATAAGCTATCACCAACAGGAAACGCTGTCCAATAGTACGGGGCGATGGGCTGACGGTCGGACTGCTAAGGGGAGCGAATCGCCTTCTCGTAGGGTGCGTCGGCGGGAAGGTTGGGTTGGGCGGCGGCCCGGGTCGCCAGCCAATCGCACCTTTCGTTCTCCCGGTCCCCCGAATGCCCCTTTACCCAATGGTAGGTCATGGCGTGACCTTCGCACAGGTCCAGTAGCTTCTCCCAAAGGTCGGGGTTGATAGCCGCGTCCCGTTTGTTGCGCATCCATCCGGTCCTGCGCCACTTGACCGCCCACCCCTTTCCAAGGGCATCGACGACGTACTTAGAGTCGCTGTGCAACCTGACCGTGCACTTCTCCTTGAGGGTAGCCAGACCCTCTATGACAGCCAACAGCTCCATGCGGTTGTTGGTGGTCCTGCGGTAGCCCCCCGACAGCTCCTTACGGTGCTCTGCCGACAACAGCACGACGCCGTACCCACCGGGGCCGGGATTGCCTAGGCAGGCGCCATCGGTATAGATATCGACCTCATTCATGGAAAGGGCATAGGAAGGGCCAGGCGAGGCCCATCCCCGTACTCCTAGTCCGTCCTGTACAACGCATCAGCCACCTCCCGTATTCGCGCAAAGCTGGCCGAAGCATAGTCGCTGGCTTCGTACCTCTGTATCTGCTGCTCCTTCAATCCCATCCGCTCCGCCAGGTCCCTCTGGCTCATACCCTGGGCAATACGCGCCTTGATGAGGACATCCGGCAGATCGGCGACCATGTTCAGCCCATCCATCCGAAACTCCCCCTTCTTCAGGGTCTCGTATTCCGCCATCTGCTCCTCTAGTTCTGCCAGTTGGCTCCGCACCGCATCCCTCTGGGCTTTTGCGATGAGAGGGTGCACCCCCCCTCCTTCGCCTGTTTGAGACTCTAGGTGTTCCAAGGTCCTCGCGAACCGGTCTGCCTGCGCCCTTGTTATCTTGTATTGCCGTTCGTTCTTTATCATCTCAGGCCCCCCAGATCAATGGCGATAATCCCCTTGGGTTCTCCCTCTTCCCTATCCCTTTGGAAGAAATCGAGGAATGATAACCCATCCCCATCGGCAACTATAGAAGCAGGAAACAACTCCCCAAAGTACCTGGCTTTCTGAGCAGCCCTGCCCGCATCGAAAGTCAGCAAGACCGGATCAAGGAGCATCGGATCGACCCCATTTTCTTCCCAACAGGCATCGAAATCGTTGGGAATCTCTTTGCTGGTGACGAAGCTTCCGTCGATATATACCCTCCGGCAGCCTGACCTTTCCAGTTCTTCCAGCGCATTTCGGAGGCCCGCTAGAAGGTGCTCCCTCCACACGTTCCCGCCGAACCTGTCAGCGACCTCCTCCCAGCCCGCCAGGTGGACTCCTTCGGGAAGAAGTCCCCTAGCATCGAACTGGAGTATCATGACACAACGATATCATTGTCTTACCTCCACGTCAAGGTCCCTTGACAGGGGTTTAGAACCGGACCTACTGGGCCTCCGGCGGAAGCATGGTTATGACGGGCTGGCGATTGGCCAGGTACTCCGGCGTAACGAAGGAAGACCCTCCCCCATACTTCCGCGTGCACTCCTTCACCACCTCGAACACCTCCGGCCTGAAGGTCAGGAACGGGGGCGTGATCTCCTGCTCCAGGGTCTGGCGCATCAGGGTGCCGCTCAGGTCCTGCTTGCCGTCCCTGTGCCCGCACAGCCCTTCGTAGGCCACTCCCTCACAGGTGGGGCAGTGCCACCACTCCCCCATGGTGACCGGCACGATGCCGATGGGCGGTATCTCCTGGAATATCTGGTGAGAAGCCCTGGGGTCATAAAAAGACCCCACCCCCGCATGGTCCCGGCCGAACATGTGGTGGGTGCAGCCCATGTTCTTTCGCACAATGGCGTGGAAGACCGCCTCCCTGGGCCCAGCGTAACGCATATCCCACATCAGGACCGACGTGGCGTGTACCTCTTCCGAGAAGTAGCCCGCGGTGCGCAGGGTATCCTGGGCGAGGACTATCGCTTCATCTATGTAGTCCCCTATGCGTTTCTCCCCGATGACCGCGCTTACCAGCACGCCGTCGGCGCCGGCTGCGAACCAAGCCCCCTTCATAAACCCTTCGTGTCCCACATGGGGCACGTTCCTGGTCTGGTGGGCAACCACACGTTCCCATCCCTTGTCGGCCAGCATCTTCCTAAGCCGGGCGGGCGGGTACCAGAAGCGGTCGAAGGGGGGGTTGATCCTGGGTTCGTTGACAAGAAGCAGCTTCCCCCCTACGAAACGCTCTTTAAGACGGCGGGTACGGGCTACCCCGGGATGGGTCTCGTCCGTCGTCCCATACACCCGCAGGGCCATGTGGTCCAGGTCACGGCCAAATATCTGCTCTACCTCCAGCGTCGCCAAGGGCAGGCCCTGGTAGGTGAGCAGCAGCGTATCCCCATCGACGAGGGAAAGCTCATTGATCTCGTGCCGGGACACATCAAGCACTATGGGGATGCTCCAAACATACCCGTTTGCCAGGGACATCATCTCCAGCACCGCATCCACATCCTCCTTGACCATGAACCCTTGCAAGGGGGAAAAGACGCCGTAGGCGATGTTAATGCACTCCCGGGCCACCTGATCGTTCACCTCTATGGACTTGGCAGCCCCGTAGAATGGCGCAATAGGAGGCTGGGTAGCCATCCTTTCCACCAACCGGCCGCCGTGGGGCGATAATGCGTTATCGACCATGGTCTCCTCTGTTCAATACCCATCTCCCTCTTGGCGGAGAAGGTTAGAATGGGGGGGGGGGTGCCCCTCGGGTCACCTGGATTCCGGCTTTCGCCGCAATGAGAAATGGTTTTGGACGGGTCCCCCTGTGGGAGGGTATAACATAGCCTCTTCTCCCTCAAGGGTGATTGGGATAGGCATAGCCCCCCATAGCCGCCTTGACCCTCCGACAGGGCGGCAGATACAATCTCCCTGTGCTAGCCATCGCCTTCGCCCTTCTTGCCGCTCTTTCCTTCGGATCCGCTGCCGTCTTTGCCCGTCTCGGCCTCCAGGGAATGAGGCCCGCTACCGGCACCGCCATTTCCCTGGTGGTCAGCTTCACCCTGACAGCAGTCCTGGCCCTGTCCATCGAAAGATCGTCCTTCTTTGCCTTGCCTGCAGTGGCTCTCCTGTGGTTCCTGGCCCTTGGCATCGTAAACTATCCTCTGGCTAGGTTCATGAACTACTCCTCGGTGAACCTCGTAGGAGCCTCAAGGTCGGCGCCCATCATCTCCACCGCGCCCCTCTTTTCCGCCGTGCTGGCCATCATTTTCCTTGACGAGAGGTTGAGCCTGCCTGTGGCTTTGGGCACCGCCGCCATCGTCTTCGGGTCCATCCTGATCGTACTGGAGAGGACCCGTGCTCCCTCCTAACCTGAAGACGATCGGCCAGAGCAAGGCCCTGGGCTTTGGGATGGCATTGGGCGCCGGCTTCTGCTACGGCGCCACCAACGTCATCGGCAAGATGGTGCTGGATGAATACCCACACCCCTTAATAGTGTCGGCCTACGCCTTACTATTCGGCATGGTCATCATGCTTCTCCTCGCCCATGCCGACATCCCCCGGGCCATGGCCAGCTCCCGGCGTTCCCTATTTCCCATACTGCTGGCAGGGACCGCTTCCGGGGCCGGGGTAACCTTTACCTACTTTGCCCTCAGCCGCACCGAGGTGGTGATCGCAGCGCCCCTAATCGCCAGCGCTCCCCTCGTTACCCTCATCCTTGCCCACCTGGTGCTCCGGGGTCTGGAGCGGGTCACCTGGCAGCTTGTCCTGGGCACGCTGATGATCGTCGGGGGCATCGTCCTGGTCGCCTTCGGCAGATAAGCTCATCCCCGGACAGGCCGGGGCCGACAGACGTTCTACTCGAGGACACTTCCCGCATAGACCAGGTCCGCAATATTGTTCAGGGTGGCCGGCCCGATCCCGCGCACTTCAATGACCTCCCCGACGGAGGTGAAGGGTCCGACCTCGTTCCTGTACGTTACGATGGCGTTTGCCTTCACCTCCCCGATCCCCGGCAGGGCCTCAAGCTCCTCGGCAGAAGCCGAGTTCAGATCTATCCTGTGCTCCGTGCCCTCTGCTCTATCCGCGCCCTCCTGCGCCGCCACGGCCAGATCGACGTCCGGCGCTACAGGGGCGCCCGGCTTGCAGTCTTCGTCGATGGAGGGAACATGGTATTGGGAGCCGTCCCTCACCCTGGCCGCCAGGTTGACGCAGGCGAGTTGGGCACCCTGCGAAGGGCCACCCGCTGCCTCTACCGCATCCTCAACTCGATCGCCGGGCCCCACCGTGTACACCCCGGGCTGGGCCACCTCCCCGCTGACATGCACCTTGAGGACAGGCTGGGAGGTAGGCTCGGGGAGCCGTATCTCCACGCCCTGGGACCCGTCGCCTCCATTCGGCCCGCGGAAAAGTATCACCCCTCCCGCCGACAGGGAGGCTACCAGGAGGATCAATAGTGCGATTAGGGTTGTTTTCTTGAATGCGTCCATGGGATGTGTGATGTTGCTTGAAGAATTGGGACTGATTATAATACCCTTGCCCCGGTATTAGACAGGAGGTGGCCATTGAGCGGGGACCCTTACGCCTTCCTGAGAGGTGAGTACGTACCCTTGAGCGAAGCCAAGGTGGGCATAATGACCCACGCTTTGCACTATGGGACCGGGGTCTTCGAAGGTATACGGGGGAACTGGAATGCCGATGCCGGCCGCATCTACATCTTCCGCCTCCGCGAGCACTATGAGAGGCTTCTCCAAGGGTGTCGGCTCCTGATGCTGGACATCCCCTACTCCCTGGAAGACCTGTGCAACATCACCGTCGAGCTGGTGGAGCGCAGCGGCTTCTCCGAGGATGTGTACATTCGTCCCCTGGCCTACAAGAGCGCCGAGCGGGTGGCCAACCTGAAGCTCCAGGAGCTGGACAGCGATTTCTGCCTGATGGCCGTTCCCTTCGGCAACTACCTGGGATCGGACAACCTGCGCTGCTGCACCTCCTCTTGGCGTCGGGTCGATGACCCCATGATACCCGCCCGCTTCAAGATATCGGGAATATATGTAAACAGCATCCTGGCCAAGACCGAGGCGACCATGGCAGGCTTTGACGAAGCTATCCTGCTGAACCAGGACGGGCATGTGTGCGAAGGCTCCGGGGAGAACCTCTTCCTGGCAATAGACGGCAAGCTGTACACCCCGCCAATCGAGGACAATGTGCTGCCCGGCATCACCAGGTCCACCGTAATACAGCTGGCCCAGGGCGAGCTCGGCCTAGAGGTGGTTGAGAGCCGCATTGACCGCAGCCAGATATACATAGCCGACGAATGCTTCCTGACGGGCACCGCCGCCCACGTCACCCCCGTGGTCGAGGTGGACAACCGCAAGATCGCCGACGGCGGCGTGGGTCCCATATCGGCCCAGGTCCAGAAGCTGTACTTCGATGTGGTCGTCGGGAACGTTCCCAAGTTCCTCCACTGGTGCACCTCCGCTACCCCCCGGCTGGTGGGTGTGTAGCCCCCTAGCGAAACCAGGCCTGCTCCCGTTCAACTCCGCTACTTTCGAACGAAGGGTAGTAGAACCTCCATGAGTTGGTTGCTGGCAGTCATCATCGGTTACCTCGTCGGATCCATACCAACAGCCTATCTTGCCGGCCGGAGGGCCATAGGCAAAGACATTCGCGAAGAGGGCGACCGCAACCCGGGGGCAGGCAATGTCTATGTGTCCATAGGTCCCAGGGCCGGCCTCATCGTTGGGGCGGTGGATATAGGCAAAGGGGTTGCTGCGGTGCTGCTGGCGAAGTTCGTTATCGTGGGGGGAGGCAATGGACTGGCCATGGCAGCAGGGGCGGCGGCGGTGGCTGGGCATACTTGGCCCATATTCATGAAGCTGAGAGGGGGCAGGGGTGCGGCAACCACCGTTGGTGTGTACTGCGCCCTCTTCCCCATACCGGCCCTGCCAATCAGCTTGGCTTGCTTATCTTTGCTCCCTCTCGTCAGAAGCGCCACCTTGGTACTCGGAATCATAATGGCGCCAATGCCCTTGCTGGTGTGGCTATCCGGGTATCCTGCATCCTTCACCATCTTCACCATCTTCCTTCCCATAGGTGTTGGCGTGCGACACCATCTAACTTCCAGGAACCACGGTAGGGAACTCCAGCCTCCAACTTATGACCAAGAGATAGAAGACAAAATGCTGTCCGATGGCAGGCAGCATTGGTAGTTTCCTTCTCCCTGGACTACTTTCTCCTGGTACTCGTCGCGGCCCTGGGCGTTCTCCAGATGGTAGCTTCTCATCCGGACTTTCGCGGGCTGCTCCTTGTCCGCCCACCCGCCGTCGCTTTCCTGGGGGGCCTTTGCGCCGTCATAGCAGCCTTCGTATGGTTCTTCGCAGCCGAGCCCAGGAACCTGTCCGACACCGAAGGGGGTCTCGACGGCAACAGGGCTGCCAGCATATTCTGCCTGGCAACCTCGATTGCCGTGGCTGCGACCTTCATCTTTTCGTCGGTGGTCAACCGTTCCCTGGGCAGGGAGGGGCCACCCCCATCCCCCGGCCTGAATGCCCTGGGCCACACCACGTACCTGAGGGCCTTATGGGGGAGCCTGAAAGCGCTGTGGAAACGCTCCTGAGTATCGATTCGGCCATCGCCACCTGGCTTAACCAGGGGGTGGGCAGGTGGGGTCCGGCGGATAAAGCTGCCGAGCTGCTTGTGAGCGACTACCTTATCCCCACCATCATGTCCCTTGCCCTCATGTCCACATGGTTCCTGGCCTGGGACTCTTCGGACCGGAGCGCCAACCAGAAGGGTGTGCTGACAGCCCTGCTGGGAGTGGGGTTTTCCAACTTGACGGTGCTGATAGTCAACCAGTTCTACTTCCGGGAGCGTCCCTTTGTCGCACATGACATGGAGATGCTCTTCTACCAGCCCACCGATTCGTCCTTCCCGGCGAACCCGGCAGCCGTCGCCGTTGCCATAGCCTTCGGGGTGTTCCTCTACAACCGCACCCTGGGCCTGGTCCTCGGCGGCCTGGCAGCCCTCTGGGTCCTGTCCAGGATGTACTCGGGGGTGTTCTACCTGACCGACGGGCTGGCAGGCGCCGCAATAGGCGTCTCCATCACCTACCTGTTTGCTATCCTCATGCGGCTCATAGAACCCCTGCCAACCACGGTGCTCAGCATCATGCGCCGCTTCCACCTGGCATGAGACAGATCCGCGGGGCCCTCTTGATAGCCCCCTCACTCCGGCCCCCTCCCTCCAGGGAAACCTTTGTGCAGGATAGGGCCTGGAATAGCCGTTCGCCCAACGACATAGTCCGGTCGCCCAACGACATAGTCCGTTCGCCCTGAGGCACTCGAAGGGGAACGAGCAACCCAGGCCCTGAGGAAAGCTGTCCGTTCACCCTAAGCGAAGCTCTCCGTTCGCCCAACGACATAGTCCGTTCGCCCAACGACATAGTCCGTTCCCCTTCGAGGTCCTCAGGGCGAACGGAGGGAGGGTCCCACAGTGATGGATGTCCCCGCCCGGAGTCCTGAGGTGCGCCATTCTGGGTACCGGCTTTCGCCGGTATGACGAACACCGGGGCGTAGGGAAGCCCATGCCGAATGCGCCACTACTGTCCCTTCCCCCTGGGCCGGCCCTCTGCCCGCTCGCTATGAGGCGCAGCTCAGTCCGTTCGCCCAACGATATAGTCCGTTCGCCCAACGACATAGTCCGGTCGCCCAACGACATAGTCCGTTCGCCCTGAGGCACTCGAAGGGGAACGAGCAACCCAGGCCCTGGTTTACGCAAAGGCCTCCTCCAGGGGACGAGAGTCAAGACATCCCACTCCCTAGAAGGGCGTTCAGGGGGGAGGGGGATATGCCCTGGATGTCAGGGTGCCTCACGGCAGGAATTCCCTGGATTCCGGCCTCCGCCGGAATGACGATATTGCGCTAAAGCCTTCGCAGGGGAGAAGGGATTTTAGCGCCCTACTTCCGGGCGGCGACGGACTCCTTCAGGCAGTTGAAGAAGTTGTCCATCATCCGTTGGTTCACCGTGCCCAGCAGTCTCTGCCCCACCCTGGCGATGGTCCCGCCAACCTGGGCATCGCCTTCTACTTGGACGGCTGTCTTCCCTCCATCTTCGGAGAGGGAGATGAGGGCCTCTCCCTGGACAAACCCCGGCGAACCCCGGCCCTCCACCTTCAGCTTGTAGGAGGTGTTGGGGGTCTGGTCCGCCAGGGTTATCTTCGCCTTGTAGGATGCCTTGATGGAGCCGACACCCACGTTGAGGGACGCTTCGTACTGGTCGTCTCCCAGGGGATCTAGCCCTTGGCAGCCGGGTATGCACTTCGCTATTACCTCCGGGTCCAGGATGGTGGCCCAAACCTCTGCGGCCGGCGCGTCGAAGGTGTAGCTGGTCTTCACTTGCATGTATATGGGACCCCTTATCTCATAGCTGGCCCAAAGTATAGCATCATGGTAGGGGATTTTGGTTGCTAGCCTAGCCGGGATGCCCTAACATGTACCGGGAATCTGAAGCGGAAGACAGCCCCGGGACCTACCGGCAAGATTTGCCCTCAACATGTCCTGGGACCGGAGTGTTCTTGTATGACGATGAGACAGGTGGAGCTGCGCTACAACCCTGCCGAGATAGAGGAGAAATGGCAGGAGCGGTGGCGCAAGGATGAGATATACCGGGTGAGCGACGACGACCCCAGGCCCAAGTGGTATGAGCTGACCATGTACCCCTACCCTTCGGGCGACCTGCACATCGGCCACTGGTACGCCATGGGGCCGTCGGACTGCCACGCCCGCTTTCGGCGCATGCAGGGGTACAACGTTCTCCACCCCATGGGCTTCGATGCCTTCGGCCTGCCTGCCGAAAACGCCGCCATCCAGAGGGGCATCCACCCCTACACCTGGACCATGGGCAACGTCGAAAAGATGCGGGGACAGCTGGCATCCATGGGCCCGGTGTACGACTGGGACCGGGAGCTGGTGTGCTGCGACCCCGACTACTATCGCTGGAACCAGTGGTTCTTCCTGAAGATGTACGAAAGGGGCTTGGCCTACCGCGCCAACGCTCCGGTGGTGTGGTGCTCCTCCTGCAACACCGTCCTGGCCAACGAGCAGGTGGTCAACGGCCGATGCGAACGCTGCGACACCATCATCACCCGCCGGGATTTGGAGCAGTGGTTCCTTCGCATCACTGACTATGCCGAGGAGCTCCTGGAATTCGGCGGCCTCATCGACTGGCCCGAAAAGATACTTACCATGCAGCGAAACTGGATCGGGCGCAGCGAAGGGGTGGAGATCGCCTTTGACCTGTCCCACATGGGGCTGGAGGAGCGGGAGATACGCACCTTCACCACCCGCATCGATACCATCTTCGGCGTCACCTTCCTGGTGCTCGCCCCGGAACATCCCCTGGTGGAGAAGCTGACCACCGAGGAGCGCAGAGCCGAGGTGACGGCCTACGTGGAGCAGGCCCGGCGCCAGACCGAGATCGAACGCCTTACCACCGAGAAGGAGAAGACGGGCGTGTTCCTGGGCTCCTACGTCGTCAACCATCTCAACGGGGAAGAGGTGCCCATATTCATCGCCGACTACGCCCTGATGACCTACGGCACTGGGGCCGTCATGGGTGTGCCCGCCCATGACCAGCGGGACTTCGACTTCGCCAAGAAGTTCGGCCTGCCCATCAGGGTTGTAATCGCGCCCCCCGGCTGGGCCTGGGAAGACCTGGAGGAGGCCTACCTGGGGGAAGGTGTCCAGACCAACTCCGGCTCCTTCGACGGCATGCCTAACACGGCGGGCAAGGATGCCATTGCCGACCACGTGGAAGCCCAGGGCTGGGGACACAGGGCCATCTCCTACCGCCTGCGGGACTGGCTCATCTCCCGGCAGCGCTACTGGGGCACGCCGATCCCCATGGTGTACTGCCAAGGCTGCGGCGTCGTACCCGTCCCCGCGGACGACCTGCCGGTGCTGCTCCCGTCGGACGCCGAGTTTCGCCCCACAGGCCAGTCCCCCCTCTCCTTGGACGATGACTTCATAAACACGCCGTGTCCCCGGTGCGGCCAGCCGGCCACCCGGGAAACGGACACCATGGACACCTTTGTGGACTCGTCCTGGTACATGGAGCGGTTCACCAGCCCGGGCTACGAGAAGGGTCCCTTCGACCCCCTCGCCCTGGCGGAGTGGATGCCCGTGGACCAGTACACCGGAGGAGCGGAGCATGCCGTCATGCACCTGCTCTACGCCCGGTTCTTCACCAAGGCCCTGCGGGACATGGGCTTGGTGGAATTCGACGAGCCCTTCCGCCGCCTCTACAACCAAGGCATCATCCTGGGGGAAGACCATGAAAAGATGAGCAAGAGCAGGGGCAACGTGGTCAACCCCGACGAATTCGTCTCCACCCTGGGTGCGGACGCGGTCAGGTGCTTTCTGATGTTCCTGGGACCCTGGGACCAGGGCGGCCCCTGGAGCACCTCGGGGATCAACGGCACCGCCCGCTGGCTGAACCGCCTCTGGGAGCTGTGCCAGCAGGACCCCGGCAGCCTGGATGAAAGCCCTACCGACGAAACGACAGTCCGGGACATCCAGCGCAAGCTGCACCAGACCATCAAGAGGTGCTACGAGGGCCTGGACAGGTTCAGGTTCAACACCACCATCTCGGCCATGATGGAGCTGTCCAACGATTTGGGACGCGCCTGGAGCGACGGGAGCGTGGAACCGGCCACCTGGCGGGAGAGCATCGAAAAGCTGCTCCTTATGCTGGCCCCGGTAGCCCCACACCTCGCCGAAGAGCTATGGGAACGCACAGGCCATTCCTACAGCATCCACCAGCAGCTCTTTCCCGCTTGGGATGAGGAGCTGGCCGCCGAGGAGGTGGTCACCCTGGTCATCCAGGTCAACGGCAAGCTGAGGGACAAGCTGGAGGTTCCGGCGGACGTGGCCGAGGAGGAAGCGAAGAGCTTGGCCTTGGCCAGCCCCAAGGTACAAGCACACCTTGAGAACAAGCAGGTGGCCCGCACCATATATGTGCCCGGCCGCTTGGTGAACGTGGTCGCCAGCTAGCCGGGCCGGCCCCTTTAGACGCCACCTGTTAAAACCCCCTCCCGTTCGCCCTCCCCATACCCCTCCGTCCGGCGGGTACTTCTTTCCGTTCGCCCTGAGGGAAATCGAAGGGAGGAACGGAGGGGAGACGTAGGCTCCCGCTTGCGCGGGAGTCACGACCATTGCGGCGGCAACGCCTCTCGTCATACCGGCCTCCGAGCCGGAATCCAGAGACGAAGTGGCGAAGCTGCCTAGCTATGGAAGATGACCCTAGATTCCTGCTGTCGCCAGAATGCCGAGGATTACGCAAAGGTCTCCTTGCGCGGGATTCACGACCATTGCTGCGGCAACGCCTCTCGTCATACCGGCCCCGTACTCGATACGGGGCCGGTATCCAGGACGGGTCGCTGCCGGCTTCCAGGATTTCTCCACTGTCGCAGTCAGCATTACAGATTACTGTGTAGTCTTGTCCCCACCCTGACTTTCCTGGATTGCGGCTTCCGCCGCAATGACGGGGCGGCCCTTCACCACAACCCACCATCCCTAGTTCCCGCTCCTGCGATGGGCTTCGCAACGAACACCCAGGATCTCGGAAAAGAGTGGTGCCTACGTCGTTCCCGCGAAAGCTGGAACCTGCGCTGGCCCGCCCGCTGTTGTGGTTCGAGGGCCTGTCCTGAGCCTGTCGAAGGGCCTCACCACGAACGTTCGGCGGAAGTGGAGCCGCTTACACGCCCTGGCCGCCGTCCACGCCGATACACTGGCCCACCACGAAGGCGGCTTCCGCGCTGCAGAGCCACGTGATGACCTCAGCGACCTCTTCCGGCGTGCCCGCCCGGCCCAAGGGGATGGACTTCACCCGCTCCGCCCACACTTCACCCCTGGGATAGCCGTACAAGCTATCGTTGCGGGCAGTGTCGGTGGTGCCGGGGGCGATGCAGTTGATCCTGATGCCCTGGGACGCCACCTCCTTGGCTGCGATGGCGGTGAAGGTGTGGAGAGCGGCGCAGGCAGTGGCGTACGCCGAGCCACCGGGTCGGTTGGTGCGGGTCTCCACCGACGAGATGTTGACGATGCTGCCTCCCTCGCCCTGCTTTTGCATTATTCTCAGGGCCGCCGCTGTGCAGAGAAAGGTGCCGGTCAGCTTGGTGTCGATCACCTGCCGCCACTCCTCCGCGGCAATATCGGCCACGGGGTTCAGTCCCACGGTCCTGCCCGCCCCAGCATTGTTGACCAGGAAGTCGATCCTGCCCAGCTCATCCACGACCCGGTCTGCCATGGCCTGCACCTGGTCTCCGTCAGATACATTCACGACCAGTGCAAGGGAGCGCCTGCCCAGGGCGCGGACGGCGTCGGCAACGCTCTCCACATCTTGCCAGCCGGCGGCGACCTCATCAGGGGGATAGGTGGAAGGGTCCCGGCCCGTGCCCGTTACGACCACATCGGCGCCCCGCCGGGCGAAGGCCAGGGCGGTGGCATGACCGATGCCCCGCATCCTCCCCGCCCCGGTGACTACAGCTACCCTTCCGTCAAACTCGGCCATTCAGCGCCATACATCGGTCAAGGAATTCAAACACCGATTCGTGAACTTGGCGAGGGTGGTCATTGAGCCCCCTACTCGGCGGAGTCCAGCAGTCGTCTAAGCTCGGGCAGCAGGCTTGGGACCGCATCTTGGATTATCGACCAGATGACCATGTCGCTGATGTGCAAGTACGCGTGTGTCAAACGGTTTCTGACGCCTATGATCGAACGCCACGGAATAGCTGGATAGTTCTCCTGCACTTCTGCTGGAATGTGAGTAGCCGCCTCGCCGATTAGCTGGATGTTGCGCAAAGTTGCATCATACGGGAGGCGATTTGCTACAAAGGAGTCTTGATCCAATCCTGCGGTGTAATCCAAGACTCTTTCGCAGAACTCCAGCATATCCTGTACGTAGAAATGCCAATCGCGTTCCTCGTGCTGGGAGTCACACATTTACAGCGTGCCTCATCACATGAGAGCGGATCTCTGGGCGGAGTTCCTCGTTGCTTGCCATCTCCACGGGTCGCCCCACCAGGTCCTCCAAGTAGAAGACGGCCCCAAAATAGGTCTGCCAATCTGGAGGGATACTGAACTCGACCAGGATGTCAACGTCGCTACTGTCCGTCGCCTCATCCCGAGCGAAAGAGCCGAACAGGGCGAGGCTCGTTACGCCGAATCGATCTGCTAATACCGGCTTGTGGGAGCGAAGCAGATCAAGCACTTCATCTCTGTTCATCGGAAACCTCGTCCTGGCTATCCTCTTCGAGCATCCCTTCGATGCGGAAGATGCGATCAGCCCAACTCGCCCGGTCCCGCCCCGTCCCCTATCGGGCGGTCCAGCCTCCGTCGGCGACGATGGCGGCGCCGGTGATGAAGGATGCTTCGTCGGAGCACAGATACGCCGCCACGTCCGCTACCTCTTCGGGTTCGCCGATGCGCCCCAGGGGTATCTGCTGGCGGCGCAGGCGCAGCACCTCCTCAGGATTGCCCGCCTGCTCTCGGCCACGGCGAGCCAGGGGCGTGTCTATGGGGCCTGGGCAGACGGCGTTGACCCGGATGCCGTCACGGGCATGGTCCAGGGCCAGGCACTTGGTAAGCTGCACCACGGCGCCCTTGGTGGCCGGATAGACCGCCGACGCGTCGGCGCCAACCAAGCCAAGCTGGGAGGCGGTGTTCAGGATGACTCCCCCTCCCTGGTTGATCATTATGGGAATAGCTTCCTTGCACCCAAGAAAGATACCCTTGACGTTCACGGCGAACAGCCGGTCGAAGGTGGCTTCGTCGATGTCCAGGATGGTCCCCCGGGCCCCCAAGCCGGCGTTGTTGAAGAGGATATCCAGTCGCCCGTGGGCTTCTATCGCCGCCTGCACCATCCGGCCAACGGAGGCGCTGTCGGAAACGTCTGCGTGCACGGGAACACACTGGCCCCCCTTGGAGGTAACCATGCCGGCGGTCTCTTTGACGGCTTCGTCCTGGATGTCAGCAGCTACAACCAGGGCGCCCTCCCGGGCGAACTTGAGGGCCGACGCTCGCCCAATGCCCGATGCTGCGCCGGTGATCAGGGCAACCTTGTTTTCCAGCTTCATCGTACTGCTCCCGGCAAGGAATGCCCGCTGCTACGACGGCTCGCTCTCCAGGCTTTCTTTGACCGCCTTGAGCGAATCGGCCATGGAACGGGTCGGATAGGCGGGAATGTCCCCTTCGTGATAGACCTTGAGGGAAACGAAGGTCGGCCCCGGTCCTTCGAGCACCTCTTCCAAGCTGTACATCAGCTCTTCCAGGTTGTCGAACTGGTAGATGCGGGCATAGCCCCCGTCTTCAGCCAATGCCCTGAAGTTGATGTTGTCCAAACCGGGGATGGGAAGTCCATCGGTGGAGAGGTGGTCTCCATCCTCCATGACAAAGTGCACCAGGTTTTGAGGGGCGGCGTTGCCTATGGTGACCAGGCTGCCCAGGTTGGTCCTCAGCACGCTGCTACAGTCCATCACCAGCACCTTGCGTTCGGGCTGGGCGATGGCCAGCCCCAAACCGACCCCAGGGGCCCTGTCCATGCAGTCGGAAAGGTCCAGGTCAAGGTCCCTGCGCTGGGAGACGCTTCCCCATTCCCTGAGGGCGGTTGTGGCGGACACAACCAGGGACTCTCCCCGGCTTTCGCTTATGAACTGCATCCCCTGTTTTGAAGGAATCACATTCCCTCTCCTAGAGCTGCTGCCGGAAGCTGGCCGTGCCCCTATGAGAAACCAGGGCGCCGGCGTTCCTAACCACGGGGCCATTCTCCGCTGACCTTGTGGGCCGTCACCATTATCCACATACCCAGCGGGATGAGCACACCCCCAACCACCGCTACAAGCAGGCTTTCATCGAAAACACCCTTGAATAATAGCAGGAACCCTCCCGCAACCGTTCCGATTCCCACGAAACGACCTAGGAGGATTCGCGCAGCTATCCATAACGGGTTCGGACCTTTGGGACCGGGGTCTTCGATCAGTCGGCCAAAGCTCCCTGCAGGTCCTTCATGGCGATCTGCGTAGTACGGCTGGGCCGGTCTCGGAACTGCACAGGGGTGTTTTCGATCACCGGGGTGATCTTCAGGCATACGAGGGTCGGGCCCTTCTTCTCGAGGATGCCGTCCAGGCTGGTAGCCAGGTCCTCGGTGTTGTCGATCTCGTACACCGAGGCGTAACCCGCTTCCCTTGCCATTCCCGCAAAGTTGGTGTCGCCGCTTCCGGGGACCGGCTGTCCGCCGGTTATTGCATATACGCCGTTCTCGAATACGAAGTGGTACAGGTTCTCCGGGGCCTTATTGCCGACGGTCACGAGGGAGCCCAGGTTCATCAGCAGGCTCCCATCCCCGTCCACTATCAGCACCTTGCGGTCCGGCTGGGCAAGGGCCAGTCCAAGACCCAGGGAAGATGCTTTCCCCATAGCGCCGCCCATGGGGAAGTCAAGGTGCTCGTTCTTGCTCACGCTGGGCAGCCCATGATGCACGTTGTTGGCGCTCATGGTGCTTAGGATGATGCCGTCGTGCCGGTGCTCATCCAGCAGCCTGACCGCATCGATGTTTTCTATAGCCATGCGTCTTACCTCCGGTTTTCCTTAAGACTGCTTTCCTTGGGACAGCCCCTCCTGGGGACATCTGACCTGTGGGATGGCAGCTATGATCCGAACTCGGTGCCCACCAGCACTGCCACCGGCTTTGAGGTGCGGTCGGCTTCTTCCATAGCCAGTGAGATACGGGGTGCATCCTCGTCGGTCTCCACCAGGTAGTAGGTGATCCCCCACGCATGGAGGATGTGCTCTATGAAGCGGGCTGCGGAATCCCGGGCCACGCCGTGCCTGTCCCAGCCGCGATATCCCACCAGCATCACGAGGGGATTGTTCACATCCAGACCAAGGCCTCGGATGGAGTCGCCGGACTCGAAAATGCCAGTATTCTGGATGAGACACACGGGCCTTTTGCCTCCGACCCAGAGACCTGCCGCAATCGCCATGGTCTCACCTTCACGGCAAACAGGCACCAGGTCCACCTCGGGGTCTTCGGTCAACTGCTGGTACATGAAGTTGGTCTCGCTGTCGGGGAGCCACACCACATGGGTCACTTTGTTCTTTTTAAGCTCCGCTATGATAGAGGCCGGATGGAGCACCGTTTCCTGCTGCATTCCTTCTCCTTTCAGCCCCCGGTGCGCCCGGGAAGCTGGCCGATAACGTTCCCCATTATATGAGAGGCCGATGGTGCGGTCAACCGAATTACCCGGTCGGGCCCTCCCTTGCGCGGGCCTTCCTGCCATGCAGATTGACATGAGCATCCACGAAAGGGTAGGCTGGAAGCATCAGACCCCCGGAGAGGCTGGATGACAACCACTGAAGATCGGCTCAGCCGCCTCGAAGTCGCCTATGAGCACGTCGCAACCAAGGCTGACATCGCCGATCTGAGGGCCGACCTCATCAGGTGGATGGTGGGCCTGATGCTGGGGGGCGCTATTGCTACCGCAGCAATCATCTCTTCTGCCGTTGGTGTTTTAGCAGACTAGGACCCGCTAAGGGCAAGATTGCCATCGGACATCCAACACCGCCCAAGGAGCATGCTATGCCGGTAGTGACCTTCAATGGCCCAATTGGCGCCGGCGGGAACGAGATCGGCCTTAAGGTGGCGGGACTCCTGAACGCCGATTATGTGGACCGCCTGATCCTGGCTGAATCTGCTAAGCGCATCGGCTCATCGGTGGAAGTGCTGCACATGAAGGAGCAGCGCACCGTGCAGATGCGGGACCGCATAGCCTTTTTCCTACAGACCATGCTGGAGCGCTCCGCCATGTCCGGCGCCGCGGGCGAACCCTACTTCAGCGCGGGGATGGAGTACCTGCCCTCAGAGGCGTACTCGGACCTGGTGCAGGAACCCCAGACGGCAGCCCAAAGGCTCAACGATGAGCGAGTCCTGGAGGTCACCTCGGCGGTCATCAAGGACCTGGCCGAGTCCGGCAACGTGGTCATCATAGGACGGGCATCCAATATCATCCTGAAAGACATGCCCGGGGCGTTGCACGTTGGGCTGGTGACCCCTCCCAATCTGAGGGTCAAGACCATCGTGGAACGGGAAAACCTGAGCGAGAAGGAAGCTGAAAAGTACGTTACCGAGACGGAAAAGGCCAGGGTGATGTACTACAAGCGGTTCTTCAAGGTCGATCCCCTCACCCCTCACCAGTACCACCTCATCATCAATAGAGAGTTTATGGACATCGACACTTCGGCAGAGGTGGTGGTGACAGCAGCGAGGAAGCTTTCCGAGTCCGTTGTGGAGGGCGCAGCCAGCCCTAGCTAGTACCGGGCAAGGTCCAGTGCTTCGCGCACCGCCCGCAGCAACGTATCCTCTTCTTCCATGAACACCGTCCGAGGGTCCAGGACCACCTGGTTTCCTTCTATGCGACCGATGACCGGTGTGCTGTCCTCCCTTAGCCTTCTTATGACGCCTTGGCTTTCCCCTTCTACGCCATCGCAGTCCAGCGACACCACCCAGGTCTCCAGGGTTTCGCCCGGAAGACTTCCCCCGCCAATGGTGGACCTGCTCTCCTGCACTGACGCCCTGCTTCCGATCATCGTTTGCCAATGGTAGGCCCTATCCTCCAGTTCCCCGATGGAGGTGTTGATCATCCTCCAGATAGGGATCTTGGCTAGGGCCTCCCCCTTGACGTAGTGGAGGAGTGTGGCCGCCAGCCCTGCCAAGCTAACCTTGTCTATACGCAGGGCTCGCGCCAGGGGATGGGACTCCAGCTTGACGATAAGCTCCCGCTTCCCCACGATTATGCCCGATTGGGGCCCTCCCAGGAGCTTGTCGCCGGAGAAGAATACCAGGCTGGCGCCTTCGGCGATGCTTTCCTGGGGAGTTGGTTCATAGGCGAGGCCGAACTCCCTCGTGTCCAGAACGCAGCCACTGCCCACATCGTGAAACACGGGGATTCCGTGGCGGGCCCCGATGTCGGCCAGTTCTCTGATCTCAACGGAGTGGGTGAATCCGTCCACACGGAAGTTACTGGCGTGCACCTTCAGCAGACCGCCGGTGTTTTCGGTGATGGCTGCCCGGTAGTCTTCGGCATAGGTGCGGTTGGTAGTGCCAACCTCAACGAGGGTAGCCCCGCTCTGGAGGAGCACATCCGGTATGCGGAAGCCCCCGCCGATCTCCACCTCTTCTCCCCGGGATACGACCACTTCTCTTCCATGGGCTAGAGCCGACAGGCCGAGAAGCATAGCAGCTGCGTTGTTGTTGACCACCAACGAAGCTTCTGCCCCCGTCAGCTGTCTCAGCAGAGGCGCAACATGGGCTTGGCGGGAACCCCGTTTGCCCGCCTCAAGGTCCAGCTCCAGGTCCGTATACCCCTCCGAAGCCTGGAGAATGCCCTCTATGGACTCCAGGCTCAGCGGTGCCCGGCCCAGGTTGGTGTGCACTATAACGCCGGTGGCATTTATCACAGGCCGGGGATAGACGCGGTCAAGCTGGGCTAAGCTGGATGCTACGGATTCGGCCACCTCGTCGGCAGTAGGGGGCGCTCCGCCTTCCCGGACGCTGCTCCTGGCTTCTTCGATGCTCTCCCGTACCAGGTTCACCACAAGCTTGCGGCTGTAACCTTCAGCAAGCCCGCGTATGGCCCTGCTAGTTAGGACGCTATCCACGCTGGGCAGGTCGCGAAGCTCCATACCAACTCTTTCTCTACACGTGGAGGCGGAAGAGGATTACAGGGCGGGGGCTACGGGGTCCTGATCTCCCGGGCTACCTGAGAGCCATCTGCCGACGGCTCGTAGCCGACAAGCACCGTCAAGCCTACCTGGTCGGTGCCCAACTCAATGTTTGTATCGCTGTCAACGAACACCAGACCCGATGCCCCGGATATGGACCAGGAGCTGACTATATACGTGGCGCTCCCCACCAAGGGCGACGAGATCTCTTCCGCCGGCAGCGCTCCGTCGGGGAGAGGTTCAACATCGCCGAGGGCTACCTTGGCGGCTACCAGGGTGCCGTCCCTGCCGCGAGTAACCGACACAAGGATGTCGCTGCCAACTACGTCGGCGCCCTCTTCCACCATCGTCCCTGGGGACACCTCCACGCTGGTTGCGCCGATGGTCCAAGTGGACCCCACTATGCTCTCAAGGGTGCCCCGGGCCCCCTCGGTTATCCGTTCGGCAACCAGGTTCCCGTTCACAACACTGCCTTCAACGTATATGGTCCCGACGGAGGCAGGGTCTGCCAAGACCTCGGCCGAGGCTGGCACCAGCACATCCACATTTTCCACGGTGATGTGGGCCAGAGATATGGACTCGACCTGGCCGTCGACCCCTGCCATTACGCGGGAAGCCAGGATGCTACCATCATCCTGGAGGGTCCCTTCAATGAAGACTATATTGCCAGCCTTAGGCGCTGCATCCAGGGTCACAACCGTGGTGCCCGTCAGCATTACAGCACGGCCTTCCACACTCCAAGAGTTGCCGTCCATCTCCTCGATGGCGCCAACCAGGGCAGCTGAGGAGGGGATGGCAATGAAGGAAGGTTCCTCCAGGAACTGGAACAGCTCGGCATCGGAGGAGAGCACCACCGTGGTGTCGGAGGAGAGGAACTCTCTGTAAGCCTCCAAGCTCCGGCGGAAGGCGAAGAACTCGGGGTCTTGCTCCAAAGCCTGGGCAAATATCTCAATGGCGCTGGCCTCACCCTCACCCCTGGTGATATTGGCCTGCCTTTCTGCATCGGCGAGGAGGATGGTGCGGTCCCGTTCAGCCTTGGCGCGTATCTTCGCATCCTCCTCTGCCCCGAGGGCCCGGGTTTCCCTTGAGATGCGGTCCCGCTCTGCCCGCATCCTGGCGAAGATGTTGGGTAGGGCATCCTCGGGGAACTCAGCCCGTTTGATTCTCACATCTATGATCTCGACGCCGAAGTCCTCACCCACAGGGCCCACCTCACCGTTTGCTTCTACGACCACCTTATCCAGTATCTCCTGGCGGGAGTTGGTGGGTATCACTATGTTGGTGCCGGCCTGGGTCTGGCCGCCGATGATCTCGGTCCTGGTCCGGAGGGCTATCTCTTCCTTGAGCTTGTTGGTGACGATGCTCCCTATCCTGTCTCCGGCTCCATTCAAGGTGCGCAGCTTCTCAAAGAATTTCCGCACATCTGTGATGCGGTATCGGCTGTAGGAGTCGATAACCAGGTTCTGCTTCTCCACATCGTTCAGAATCCGGGGGGGTGTATCGATACGGAGAACGCGCTTGTCGAACGTGTTAACCGACTCCAGGAAGGGCGCCTTGACCTTCAGCCCTGGCGTTGTGTGAATCTCCTGAATCTCTCCGAAGCGGGTCACCACGACCAGATGGGTTTCGTCCACAGTGAACAGGGCCTGGGGACCGACAATGGCCAGCAGCAACACGAGGATTATGGCGGCGACAGCGTACTTCAAGCTAGCTGCCCCCCGAAGTCTCAGTGGTGGGTGCGGGCTGGATGTTACCGGGCACCGACGAAAGGTCCGGGACAGGCACCACTCCGCTGCCGGCGTTCAGGATAATCGAGCCTTCGACGTCGGGCGACACCACGAACTTGGCGACGTTGGCCAGGATATCTTCCATCGCCTCCAGGTACAGGCGCTGGCGGGTAACATCCCTGGATTTCTGGTACTCCCTCAAGATGGACAGGAACCTGGAGGCTTCACCTTCCGCATTGGCGATTCGTTCCCGTTTGAAGGCCTCGGCAGCCTGGACGATCCTTTCAGCTTGACCCCGCGCCCTGGGGATGATATCCCGTTCGAAAGCTTCTGCCTGGTTGATGAGAGTATCCCTGTCCTGCCTGGCACGGTTCACATCCTGGAAAGCATCCCGCACCTCTTCAGGGGCCGACACTTCCTGCAGCAGGACCGCCGTTATCTCGATCCCCGCTCCATAGTTATCCAGGATCTCTTGGAGAAGGAACAGGGTATCTTCCTGCACCTGGGTCTTGTTCTCCGTGAGCACATCGTCGATGCTGCGCTGGCCCACAACCAGGCGCAGGGCAGCCTCAGTGGCATCCTTCAAGGTGCGCCCCTCGGGACGGTCTGGGGCGATATCTTTGTCTCCCCTGGTGACGATAGTTTCTCCGGGGTCGGATACCTTGAACAGGAAATTTTCCAGGTTCTTTATGCGGTACTGGACAACCAGGGGAACAACTACAAGGTTCAGGTCTCCAGCGATCATCCGGGCTTCCAGAAGTAGGATGCTGTCGGATATCAACCTGCCTTCTTCGGCGAAGCCCAGCTTCATCTCTCGTATCTCTTCGACGGACTCGATGTTTTTGGTGCCGATGGGGGCGGGCCACCACCAGTTAAGCCCTTCGTCGGTCACCCGGCAGCACTGCCCGAAAGTACGATGCACCGCCTGCTCACCGGGGCTTACCTGATAGACCCCTGTACCCATCCAGGCGATAAAGGAGATGCCCAGGATACCGAATACAACGTAGGGCAAGAAGTTCCGGCCGCTGGCGCCGACGTTTCCTGCCATGCCGCCGCCCGACCCCTGCCCCAGGCCAGCAAACCATGACTTGACCCGATTTATAATGCGGTCAAGGTCGAACTCAGATTCTCTACGTGGGGGGCGGTACATCTGTTAAGTGCCAGCCATCAGGTTGATGCCGGCTTCAGCCGGTGCGTCAGAGATTCTACCATGAACCGGGGACAATTGCATCATAGCTGCCTTCACCTGTTAGTATGTAGAAAAGGGACGGCAGAGGGGACCTTTGCATCTCTTCCTTGCCCTTGAGGAGACCTTTGCGCAACTGACCGGGCAGGACACAAGGCGGCGGTAGGGTGGGTAATATTCATATCACAACTACTGCTGTCCGTTCCCCTTCGATTTCCCTCAGGGCGAACGGACAGCCTAGGACCCAGGTAAGGCAAGAGTCTCCTTAAGGGAGAGGAATGGGGTAATGAGTCTTATGACCCTCCCTTGAAGGGAAGGAGCCAGGGGGAGGGTGTGATCATGCAGCGAGGAAGCCGAAGGAGGAGCAGATATGTCAGCCAACGGGCTGGAGGTTAAGACGGGACAGGATATTACCAGGGTGCAGATGACTTGCGAACATCAGAGCGGTCTGCTGTACATGGTGCCCGGGGAGAAGAGCTGGGTGTGCAGCCAGGAGATGATGCCGGCCCATGCGCTGGCCGGCTTCCTGGGCGAGCTGGTGGAGCTGGGAGACCCCAAGGTGAAGGCGATGATGCAGCGATGGGGCGTCTACTTCCGCTCCCTGCCCCTGGAGGAGACTGACGGCGAAGGCGCCTGAAGATCGGGACTGGCTCCCATGCCAGGCTCCAGGCGAAATCCCCGTAATCAGCGAGAGGCGCCCGCCGGCATGTCAGACTGCCCTGATGGTACGAAGGGGCAGTTCCTCCGCTTCAAGCGTGTGCAGGTCTAGTCTTAAGGATGCTTGGTCGATGTCGAAGCCGACCACCTCGCCATCGGCATCAATGTCAACGTTCAGCCCCTCGGTTACTTCGATGGTTTCCGCCCCGGGCTGGGACTTGAACTCGACATAGAGGCTGTCCGTCTCAGGGTAGTAATGGAGTTTCATTCCTATTCCTCCTCTCGGAAGCGCCGATCGAAGATTGCGTTATGGATTGTCTCCCCGTCATCAAGTGTTATGACTCGGAGATATCGCTGGGTGGTTTCACCCGAAAGGGTGATCTCTCCCCAATACCGAAGTCGCCCGTCTGCCTGCTTCTCGGTGCGAAGAGGCGCAGCGATGACTTGAGCGCACCAAGTCAGTCTAATATACGGGCGTTTGCGACGCACCTGCTCATCAAAGTACCGCGTTGTCTTCATGCGCCCCGCCTCACACATTCAAGCCTATGCTACGCCTGATGTCGTGGTCAATTATTAAATCCAACTCCCCGATATTAAAAACCTGGTACCTCACTATCGTGCCATCCGTGACCTTGATCCTCCCTCTAGTGCAGGCCCTCACTTCATCAATTAGCCTCTGTGGCATTTCTTGTACTTTTGACCACTCCCGCACCAGCAGGACTGATTCCTGCCGGGCTTCTTCCATTGCAGCTCCGGGTGTAACAGCAGCCGCGCCAACTCATCGAGCTGAACATCTGTCTGCCACGGTTCATGGCTGAATACAAGGGCAATATCAGAGCCAACGAGTGTCGCACCTAGCCCCAGCCATCTGTCGGACTTGTGCTTGTACTTGTAAGCGGCAGCGTGATTGTGTAATACATCTCCAAGGCGACTGACTGATTCTCGAATCCAAACAAACGATATACCACTTCTGTCCTGTAGGACTATGCAACACCCGCCGATACCCCCGCTCCGATTGCATTTATCCATCGCCTCTACTATCTTTTGCCGGAAATAGGAAGCGACATCTTGTGATAGATCCAAAAGCATGAACGCGGCATCGGTTGTTCTCGCTTCTGGAGATTTCTCCAGAAGGCTAATGAACTGACGCAATTCACTGCTCTTCCAACGGTTCTTTAGACCTCCATTTCCAGCGTCATGGGAGTCGATACCAAGCAACTGGCCCAGTAGTTGATTTCTTCCCCTTCTGGTAGGAAAGTCTTCGTCTATTGCACCCGGCATACTCTCCGTGAGTAGGACACCTGATACCTCTTCTGGCAGCGCCAACCCCTCGTTCAAATACCACCCGAGAAATGACATCTCACAAGTGCCCTGAATTCGGCCAGACCATCGGGACCTCTGATGAACGTAATGGGCAAAGTCGAGTGGGTCTGCCAAATAAGTAGTCAATATGTCCAGGTCGAAGATGCTCATCGCCACGGGGGACGGATCTCCGTCAGCTTTTTCCAGGAATCTCTTGGTCAGGTAAGGAAGAGCTGGGAAATGGTCAAGTGTCAAACAGACCACGTATACATCTTCGAGTGCCTTGGGAAGGTCGAGCGGGTTTCCCCATTCGTCCAAGAAATTGTGCTGACCAGCGAGCAGAAGTTGACGAGAAACCAGTCCTTGCTCATATGCTTCCTGAACCGCCTGAGAGAAATCCTTCCTGATCTGTTGGGATACGCCCTGTCGCGACAAAGCGGTCAGGCGTTTCGACTTTGCTTGAATAACCAAGGCCCGGTTGCCGGAGAAGGCCAGCACATCGATTTCGTGGAGTGTTTGCGTACCATGGACAACAGCAACATTCCTGTAGACATTGTCGCCAAAGACTGGTGTCAGCAACCGGGTAGCTATTTCCTCCGTGGCTTTGCCTCTATGGTTTGATGCTTGATCCGAATAATTCTCATCGCCCACCATCCAGAAGAAAGGGCTTTCGTAGATTGCCTTTGCCATCATGAACCCGACGGGCATGAAGAATCTGTCCTCGGGTAGCTGCATGATGGGCTTGAATTCCAGTTCGTTGACAGACCCTATCCGATCCAGATGGTGCTTCACTCCTCCTGGTGTGACCGTGAACCTGTCTATGGATGCCTCGAACTCGGATTCAGTTAGAAAGTTGAGGTTGTTGCGTGTAAAGGAGAACGTATCTAGCGCTGCTCGACATCTCTCTTCATGAGTTTGTGCTTTCAGAAAGTCTAGGAAGCGAACTTCTCTAAACTTCTGTAGTTCCCTAGCCGCTTGGACCAAAACATCGATAGACAGCCCAACATTGCTCGCCAACCAGTCTGCGTCAAAATGGTACTTCTCGCTAGCCAATTCAAGGTACTGAAAATCGTAGGCTCCTGTTCCCACGTAAAAGAATGGCTCGACCATCTCTGACCCACTTGGGGAAGCTGAAGACGGGTTGGGCTGCGTCGCATCCGCTGACAATTTCGCCGCTATCCTCGACGTTGTGCCGTCGTTCATCGGTTGTGCAACAACTTCGTGCAACTTCTTAAGAAGGGTGTCCATATGGGCAATCAGAGCTTCTTCGTCGGGAATATCGGTGGCGGAAATAGGCTGAACGGCTAGGAGACCTGCTACTAGCGTCAACTCTTTGACGCTGAGCCTTTCTTGTGGACTGCTACCCTTTCCCCTAATTAGAGTATTAGCGGCGGCCGCATGGGCAAACGAATAGATAAATCCAGGCGAGGAGGTTAGTGCTTGCAATTCGCTTAGAACGTGGGCCTCAGCGTAGACCACCGTAGTGCCCAGTTGTTTATTTCCGCCATCGGGGACCACGTTAACGTTCTCCTAAGATCGTCAGCGTATGCATCCGACAGAAATCCACCCGTCCTCTACAGCGGAAGTTGTAGTGATGGTCTCAAAGCGAAGCCTGCAACTCATGATAGGAAGTGGCCAAGATAAGAGGGCTGTTAGGATGCGGAGGGCACCCTCCTCCAGGAGGGCTAGGCTTCGGAGGTGCCTTGGTCCTGGCTGCTGGGCATCGTGGGGTTGGGCTGGGGCAATGGCCCCGGGGCGGGAGCTATGACGGGGGGAGGTGATGTTTCCGGTTCGACAACATGGGCATTGGCCCCCTCTGCTTCAAGAGGCTGCCCGCCGAACAGCCTCTTCAGGTCCTCCCCTTCAATCGTCTCATAGTTGATCAGGTAGTTGGCCACCTCGTCCAGCTTGTCCCTGGAGGTGGTCAGGATTTCACTGGCCCGGGTGTAGGCATGGTTTATGAGGCTTTGGACTTCCTTGTCGATCTCTTCGGCAACCTTGTCGCTGTAGTCCCGTTCCTCGTGTATCTCCTTGCCCAGGAACACCAGCTCTTCCCTTCGCCCGAAGGTGCGCAAGCCCAAGCCCGTGCTCATCCCGTACTGCTTGATCATCCGGAGGGCGATGCGCGTGGCATTCTCCAGGTCGTTGCTGGCCCCGGTGGTGATCTCCCCGAACACGATCTCCTCCGAGATGCGACCTCCTAATGAGGTTGCCAGCATATCTTCGAACTGGTTCTTGGTCATCAGGTAGCGGTCTTCATCGGGCAGGAGACGGGTGTAGCCTCCCATCCCACCCCTGGCCACGATGGATATCTTGTGTACGGAGTCGGCGTGGGGGAGCTTCCACGCAACCAGGGCGTGCCCTGCTTCGTGGTAGGCGGTCATCTCCTTTTCCCGGGCGCTGATGATGCGGCTCTTGCGCTCCGGGCCGGCAATAACCCTGTCGATGGACTCCTCGAACTCGATCATGCCGATGAGTTTCTTGTTGGCCCGGGCCGCCAGGAGGGCGGCTTCGTTCACCAGGTTCGACAGGTCAGCGCCGCTGAAGCCCGGTGTTTGCTTGGCAAGCACCTCCAAGCTGACGTCGGGACCCAGGGGTTTACCGCTGGAATGCACCTTGAGGATGGCGGTCCTGCCCGTCATCTCGGGGAGGTCCAGCACTACCCGGCGGTCAAAACGTCCTGGCCTCAGCAGGGCCGGATCCAGGATGTCGGGCCGGTTGGTCGCCGCAATGATGATGATGTTCGTGTCCGTGTCGAACCCGTCCATCTCCACCAGAATCTGGTTCAGGGTCTGTTCCCGTTCGTCATGGCCGCCGCCTACGCCGGCGCCCCGGTGCCGTCCCACAGCATCGATCTCATCCACGAAGACTATGCAGGGGGAGTTGCGCCTGGCTTGGTCGAAAAGGTCCCTTACCCGGGCTGCTCCAACCCCGACGAACATCTCCACGAACTCGCTCCCGCTGATGGAGAAGAAGGGTGCCCCTGCTTCCCCGGCGACAGCCTTGGCCAACAGCGTCTTTCCTGTGCCAGGCTGCCCCACCAGCAGCACTCCCTTGGGAATGCGAGCACCCAAGGAGAGGAACCTTTCCTTATACTTCAGGAACTCTACGACCTCTTCCAGCTCCTGCTTCGCTTCCTCCACGCCCGCCACATCGGCGAAGGTCACGGTGGACCTGTTGACCATCCACAACTTGGCCTTGCTGCGCCCGAAGCCCATAGCCTGATTGCTGCTACCCTGGGCTTGGCGCATCATGAACAGGATCAGGCCGCCGAAGAAGATCAGGGGCAGGAAGTTCAGAAGAATCCTGAGGAAGCTGCCAAACCCGCTGCTTCCCTTAGCATCTATGGTGATACCGCTCGTGCCCAGGTCTATTCCTTCCGACCTGAACAGGGTAAGGATGTCTGTGTCTTCAGGAAGGCGGCTCCTGATCTCTCCGGTGGCGAGGAACACCGTGAGGTCCCTGTCCCGTATCTCGATCTTTTCTACGGTCCCTTCCTGCTTGGCCAGCTCGACAACCGTCGAGATAGGCTCTTCGGGAGTGCCTCCAATGCGGCCACCCACGTAGTACAGGAAAACGGCAATGACCCCGACGACGACAAGCAGCCAGATAAAACTGTTACGCATCGGAGCACCCTGTTGAGCCGTCAAGAGGCAGGCCGGGGAAGAAGGGCGGGGGGGTCCTATCCATAGTGGTACTATATTATAACAGCTTCCAAAAATCAAAACGCTCTCCATCCCCAATTGGAGCGAAACTGGCGGACTACCCGCCGACGGGAGCCCTGGATTGGGACGGCCGTTGTGAATTTTGTAACAAACATTTAACAGCTTGGAAAAGGTTATGAAACACTGCCGTCCTAGATTGTAGGCTGTGTATGCGAGGGGCTGGCAGCACGCGCCCTGCCCCCAACCCTGAAACCACGGAGACTATGAAGGTGCTGAAAGAACAGGCTGAAGCCAGGGAGTTCGTCCTCTGGACCGCCAAGGAGAACGGGGTGAAGTTCATCCGGCTCTGGTTCTCCGACATCCTGGGCAACCTGAAGGGCTTTGCCATCACGGTGGAAGAGCTGGAAGATGCGCTGACCCAAGGGGTGGGCTTCGACGGCTCGGCCATCGAAGGGTTCGTGCGCATCCACGAGAGCGACATGGTAGCCATGCCCGACCCGACCACCTTTCGCATATTGCCCTGGCGTCCCCGGGAGCACTCGGTCGCCCGGATGTTTTGCGATATTCTCAGTCCCACCGGGGAACCTTTCGAAGGCGACCCCAGGCATGTGCTGAAGCGTAACGTAAGCAGGGCGGCGGATATGGGATTTACCTATTATGTAGGGCCGGAGCTGGAGTATTTCTACGTGGAAAGTCCCGACAGCCCAGCGCTCCTGGACCAGGGCGGGTACTTCGACCAGCTCCCTTCGGACCACGCCAGCGACCTGCGTCGGGAAACGGTCCTCAGCCTGGCCGAAATGGGAATCGCGGTGAAGTACTCTCACCACGAGCGGGCGCCCAGCCAGCAGGAGATCGACCTCCAGTACACCGATGCCCTAACCATGGCCGACAACGTAATCACCAGCCGCTTGGTGATCAAAGAGGTGTCGTCCCGCCACAACGTCTATGCTACCTTCATGCCCAAGCCGGTCTTCGGCATCAACGGCTCCGGCATGCATACCCACCAGTCGTTGTTCCGCGGCGACGAAAACGCCTTCTTCGACCAGGACGACCCCTACAAGCTGTCCCACCTCGGCAAGCTGTTCGCCGCTGGACTGATGCGCCATGCGCCGGAGCTCACCCTGATCACCAACCAGTGGGTCAACTCCTACAAGCGCCTGGTGCCGGGTTTCGAAGCTCCCCTGTACATCTCCTGGGCACGCAACAACCGGTCGGACCTGATACGCATTCCCGACTACAAGCCGGGAAGGGAAGACTCGGTCCGCATCGAGTACCGGGCCCCCGACCCCTCCTGCAATCCCTACCTTGCCTTCAGCGTCATGCTTGCTGCCGGGATGTCGGGAATCGAAAAGGAGTACGAGATTCCCGAACCGGTGGAAGAGAACGTCTTCGAGCTGGGGGATGAAGAACGGGAGGCAAGGGGTATCGGGATGCTGCCCCGCAGCTTGTGGGAAGCCATCCTGGCAGCGGAAAGCAGCGAGATACTGCGCAGCTCCCTGGGAGACCATGTGTTCCAGGTGTTCATCCAGAACAAGAAGATCGAATGGGACCGCTTCAGCGCCCAGGTTACCAACTACGAGACAGGGCGTTACCTCCCCATGCTGTAGCGGCCGGTCTGCCGCTCCCATGCCGGGAACAACGCTCGACCTAAATCAACGGGAGGCTCATCCAAGTATGGGGTATTTGACGGGGCCCGGTAAGCAGGGGCTCTACGATCCTGCCTTCGAACACGATGCCTGCGGCGTAGGTGTGGTTGCCGACATCAAGGGCAGCCGCTCCCACGACATCATCGAGAAGAGCCTGGAAGTACTGATAAACCTGGGCCATCGAGGGGCCTGCGGCGCCGACCCGGAGACAGGGGATGGAGCCGGGATACTCTTCCAGATGCCCCATCGCTTCTTCAGCCGGGCCACTTCGAGCCTCGGCTTTGAGCTGCCTCCCGCAGGACAGTACGGCGTCGCCATGACTTTCCTGCCCCAAGACCGGGATGAGGCCCTCAGATGCCAGGAGATAGTCGAGAAGGTAGTAGCTGAAGAGGGCCAAAGGTTCCTGGGATGGCGGGATGTGCCCGTGGACTACGACGCCATAGGCGTCCATTCCAGGCAGGTGGCCCCCGCCATAAGGCAGGCTTTCGTGGGGGGAGGCCCGGGCATCCTGGACGAGGACGACCTGGGGCGCAAGCTGTACGTCATCCGCAAGCGGATAGAGACTGCAGCAGCCTCCCTTGATTTGAAGGGGCAGGGGTGCTTCTACATACCCAGCTTCTTCGCAAACCGCATCGTGTACAAGGGGCTACTCCAAGCCCACCAGATATCCGGCTTCTACCAGGACCTGAAAGAGGCCGACCTGGACACCACCTTCGCCCTGGTGCACTCCCGTTTCAGCACCAACACCCTGGGCTCGTGGCCCCTTGCCCATCCCTACCGCCTGCTGTGCCACAACGGTGAGATAAACACCCTGCGGGGCAACCATAACTGGATGGCCTCACGTCAAGCCATGTTCTCATCGCCCGTCTTCGGCGACGACATGCAGAAGCTGTTCCCCATAATCAGGCCGGGCCAGAGCGACACCGCCTGCCTGGATAACGCCCTGGAGCTGCTGCTGGCTACCGGGCGTTCCCTCCCCCACTGCCTGATGATGCTTATCCCCGAGGCTTCGGGACACCTGGTGGATATGCCTCAGGAGAAGAGGGACTTCTACGAGTACCACTCGGCCCTCATGGAACCCTGGGACGGACCGGCCCTGCTGGCGGTCACCGACGGGGTGCGGGTGGGCGCCATCCTGGACCGCAACGGGCTGCGCCCCTTCCGGTACCTGGTCACCAGGGACGACCTGCTGGTGATGGCCTCGGAAGCGGGGGTGCTGGATGTGCCGCCCGAGGATGTGGTCTTCAAAGCCCGTTTGGAGCCGGGCCGGATGTTCCTGGTTGACCCCTCCCAGGGGCGGATCATCCAGGACCAGGAGATCAAGGCCGAGCTATCCCGGCGCAAGCCCTACGGGGAGTGGCTCTCCGAGAACGCCATCGACCTGGACGACCTGCCCAAACCCCAGGATGCGCCGGCAACCGACTTCGATAGCCTGCTGGAAAGGCAGAAGGTCTTCGGCTACACCCTGGAGGACCTGCGGATAATCCTGGAACCCATGGCTTCCAGCGGGGCGGAACCCGTTGGCTCCATGGGCAACGACACTCCCTTGGCGGTGCTGTCGGACAAAGCTCCCCTGCTGTTCAACTACTTCAAGCAGCTCTTCGCCCAGGTGACCAATCCTCCCCTGGACGCCATCAGGGAGGAGCTGGTCACCTCCACCGGCAGCTTCATAGGGTACGAGCGCAACCTGTTCGACGAGACGCCGGAGCACTGCCGGAGGCTGAGCCTAAAAGAACCTATAGTCACCACCGAGGAGCTGGCCAGTATCCGCAGCATGGACTCGGGCCCCGTCAGGTCGGCCACCTTGTCCACCCTCTTTTCAGTGGACGGAGGCCCCTCGGCCCTGGAGGATGCCCTGGCCCGCCTTTGCCGCGAGGCCAGTGAAGCGGTTACCGATGGGGCAGGCATCCTCATTCTTTCCGACCGCGGCGTGGACCCTCAGCACTCCTACATACCGTCCCTTCTCGCCACCGCCGGCGTCCACCATCACCTCATACGGGAGGGCAACCGCCCCAAGGTAGGGCTGGTGGTGGAATCCGGGGAACCCCGGGAGGTTGCCCACTTCGCCCTGCTTATCGGCTACGGCGCAGGCGCCGTCAACCCCTACCTTGCCTTCGAGACCCTGGAAGATATGAAACGGACAGGCCTCTTGTCCAACGGCTCCGACCCCAAGGGCCCGGAGAAGAACTACATCAAGGCTGTCCACAAGGGCGTGGTCAAGGTGATGTCCAAGATGGGCATCTCCACCATCCAGAGCTACCGCGGCGCCCAGATATTCGAGTCGGTGGGCCTCGGTGAAGAGCTAATCGACCGGTATTTCACAGGCACTCCATCCCGGTTGGGAGGCGTTGGGCTGGATGTCATCCAGGATGAGACCCTCAGCCGCCATCGGCGGGCCTACCCTCCCCAGGCCGTTGCTGCAACCCTGGACCTGGATGTTGGGGGCAGCTATCACTGGCGGTGGGACGGCGAGCACCATATGTTCAACCCGGACTCCATCGCCAAGCTGCAGCACTCAACCCAGTCCAACAGCTTCGAGACTTATAAAGAGTTCGCCGACCTTGTGGATGGTCAGAGCAGGGAGTGCGCCACAATCAGGGGTCTGCTGGGCTTCAAGAAGGGCGTCCACCCGCCCGTGGAACTGGACGAGGTAGAACCTGCTTCCGCCATCGTGAAGAGGTTCGCCACCGGCGCGATCTCCCTCGGTTCTATCAGCAGGGAAGCCCATGAGACCCTTGCCCTGGCCATGAACCAGATCGGCGCCAGGAGCAACACCGGCGAGGGCGGCGAGGACTTTAACCGCTTCACCCCCGACTCCGACGGCAGGTCGCGCAACAGCGCCATCAAGCAGGTCGCATCGGGACGCTTCGGTGTCACCAACAATTACCTGGTCAATTCCAGCGACCTCCAGATAAAGATGGCCCAGGGTTCCAAGCCCGGCGAGGGAGGACAGCTACCGGGACACAAGGTGGATGAATACATCGGCTGGGTGCGCCACACCACCCCGGGGGTGGAGCTTATCTCACCCCCGCCCCACCATGACATCTACTCAATCGAAGACCTGGCCCAGCTTATCTATGACCTGAAGTACACCAACCCCAGCGCCCGCATACACGTGAAACTGGTGTCCGAGGTTGGCGTGGGCACCATCGCCGCCGGCATATCCAAGGGACACGGGGACGTGGTGTTGATTAGCGGGGACAGCGGCGGCACGGGAGCTTCCCCGGAGTCTTCCATCAAACACGCCGGTCTCCCGTGGGAGCTGGGCGTAGCCGAGACCCAGCAGGTGCTGGTGATGAACGACCTGAGGGGGCGCATCGTCGTCCAGGCTGACGGGCAGCTCAAGACGGGGCGGGATGTGGCGATAGCCTGCCTGTTGGGGGCAGAAGAGTTCGGATTCTCCACGGCGCCCCTGATAACCCTGGGATGCATCATGCTCCGAAAGTGCCACCTGAACACCTGCTCAGTAGGCATCGCCACCCAGGACCCGGACTTGCGGGCACGCTTCGCAGGAAAGCCGGAGCATGTGATCAACTTCTTCTTCTTCGTAGCTGAAGACCTGAGAGAGATAATGGCCCAACTGGGCTTCCGCACCGTGGCGGAGATGGTGGGGCGGGTCGATGCCCTGGAGACCGAGGCGGTCATATCCCACTGGAAGACCAGCGGGATAGACCTCTCCAACCTGCTGCATAAGCCCCAAGCGCCTGAGGGTGTGGCCACTCACCGGGTCCAGGAGCAGGACCATGGCTTGGAACACGTCATCGACAGGGAGCTTATCGCCCGATGCGTCGATGCCCTGGAGAAGGGGTCTCCTGTAAAGTTGAGCTACCCGGTCCGCAACCACCAACGCACCGTCGGCGCCATGCTCAGCGGCGAAGTGTCCCGACGCTACGGCGAGGTCGGCCTTCCCGACGATACCATTCAGGTCGAGTTCAAGGGTTCCGCCGGACAGAGCTTCGGCGCCTTCCTGGCCAAGGGCGTGAGCCTCTTCCTGGAGGGTGACGCCAACGACTATTTCGGCAAAGGGCTTTCTGGAGGCAAGATCGTAGTCTATCCCCCGGCGGAGTCCACCTTCCTCCCCGAAGAGAACGTCATCGTCGGCAACGTGGTGCTGTACGGCGCCACGGGAGGCCGGATGTTCATCCGGGGTGTGGCGGGCGAGCGATTCGCTGTGCGCAACAGCGGGGCCGAGGCTGTGGTGGAGGGGGTCGGCGACCATGGCTGTGAATACATGACGGCGGGCACCGTTGTTGTGCTGGGCCCGACGGGACGCAACTTCGCGGCAGGAATGAGCGGCGGCATAGCCTATGTCCTCGACGGGGACGGGACTTTTCGCCAGCGCCACAATCCCGAGATGGTGGACCTGGAGCCGGTGGAGGATGAGAGGGACAGCAAAGCCTTAAAGAAATTGATTGAAGAACACTTCCAGCAAACTGGAAGCACTAAGGCCAAGCAGGTGCTGGATGAATGGGAGCAGATATTGCCAAGGTTTGTGAAGGTTTACCCGCGGGCCTACCGGCGGGCGTTGGAAGAGGCAGTCACCCTGGAGGCCGCTACCCGTGGGTGATCCCACCGGCTTCAAGGAGTTCCGCCGCCAGCCTCCAGAGCGCAGGCCGGTGCAGGAACGCATCCGGGACTACAGCGAGTTCTACAAGGAGTGGCCCGAAGCCCGCATCCGCGAGCAGGGCGCCCGGTGCATGAACTGCGCCGTGCCCTTCTGCCACACCGGGTGTCCCCTGGGGAATATCATCCCCGACTGGAACGACCTGGTGTACCGGGGACGCTGGCAGGAAGCCGTGGCCTCCCTGTTATCGACCAACAACTTCCCGGAGTTCACTGGCCGGATCTGTCCCGCCCCCTGCGAAGGCTCCTGTGTGCTGGCCATCAACGAAGAACCTGTGACTATCGAGTACATTGAGAAGGCCATCAGCGACCAGGGTTTCCAGGAGGGGTGGATCGTTGCCGAACCTCCCGCAGTGCGCACCGGCAAAAGGGTTGCCGTGGTAGGATCCGGCCCGGCGGGTCTGGCGGCAGCCCAACAGCTCAACCGGGCTGGGCACCATGTGACCGTCTTCGAAAGGGACAACTACGTTGGCGGGCTGCTCACCCTGGGAATTCCCGACTTCAAGCTGGACAAGGCCATCGTCCAGCGCCGCGTCGAGCTGATGGAGCAGGAAGGGATCGAGTTCCACACAGGCGTCAACGTGGGCGTCGACTTTACAGCCCAGGAGCTGGAGGACAGCTTCGATGCTGTCTGCCTGGCCGGAGGCGCCACCCAAGCCCGCGACTTGGATGTCCACGGCAGGGAGATGCAAGGTATCCACCTGGCCATGGAGTACCTGACCCAGCAGAACAAGCTGCTGGCGGGGGAGGAAGTTGCTCCCGAAGACAGGATAACCGCCGAGGGGAAGCGAGTTGTCATACTGGGCGGCGGCGACACGGGGGCGGACTGCCTCGGCACCGCCCACAGGCAGGGCGCGGAGGTGGTCTATCAGTACGAGCTGCTGGATGCGCCGCCCGACAGCCGCGACGTCAACAATCCCTGGCCCCAATGGCCCATCATCATGCGTTCCTCCGCCGCCCATGAAGAAGGCGGCGTGCGGGACTACAGCATCCTCACCAAGGCCTTCTCAGGCCGGAACGGGCAGGTGGAAAAGCTGCACGCCGTCAGGCTGAGGTGGGTGCCCGGAGGCGCAAACGGCCGCCCCGTCATGGAAGAGATACCCGGCAGCGAGTTCGGCCTGGACGTGGACCTGGTGCTGCTGGCCCTGGGCTTTCTGCATCCCGAACATGGCAATCTGCTGGCCGATCTCGCCCTGGAGCTTGATGCCAGGGGCAACGTCAAGGTGGATGCCAATCGAATGACCAGCAAGCCGGGGGTATTCGCCGCGGGAGATATGGCCCGGGGGCAGTCCCTTGTGGTGTGGGCCATAGCCGAAGGCCGGGAAGCCGCCCACCACATGGACGCCTACCTCATGGGCTCCACCCAACTCCCCCGCTCCCTCCGCTAAGCCCCGGCTAACTCTCTCCATCTCCCGTGAGGGTCCCACAAATCCCCCTCTCCCTTGAGGAGACCTTTGGGCAACGCCCCGAACAAGACACAACGCGGCGTCGCAAAGGCCAACATTCATACCGATGGGCGTTCCCCTTCGAGTGCCTCAGGGCGAACGGACACGCGCTGTTGGAGGGGGACGGAGGCCGGGCTGTTGGGGGCGAACGGACACGCGCTGTTGGGGGCGAACGGACACGCGCTGTTGGAGGGGGACGGAGGCCGGGCTGTTGGGGGCGAACGGACACGCGCTGTTGAAGGGGGACGGAGGCAGGGCTGTTGGGTGAAAACGGACACGCGCTGTTGGAGGGGGACGGAGGCAGGGCTGTTGGGGGCGAACGGACACGCGCTGTTGGGGGGGGACGGAGGCAGGGCTGTTGGGGGCGAACGGACACGCGCTGTTGGAGGGGGACGGAGGCAGGGCTGTTGGGGGCAAACGGAAACGTGCTGCTGGAGGGGGACGGAGGCAGGGCTGTTGGGTGAAAACGGGAGGCTTGATCGAAGGGCCCTTCGACGCAGCTCAGGACATGCCCTGAGGGAACCCGGAGGCCGTTCGCCCTGAGGCACTCGAAGGGGAACGGCCTCGCACCCCCCGTTCGCCCTTGTATCTTAAACATGGACGTGACAGACCGCTTCGTCCTAGACCTCGAAGGCCGTCCCTCAGCATGGTCGTCACGTCCAGTCCCTCTCGGAGCCCGAACAGTTGACTGGGCAGTTGAGCCCGAATTAGGCAAGGATGGGCCAGAGTTGGGGAGAGTATCTTGAAGGGAGGTAGATGAATGAATGAAGTTCCGTTGTTCATTGGCATCGATGTCTCCAAGGACCGCTTGGATGTGGCGGTGCGTCCTACCGGTGAAGCATGGCAGGCCCACTATAATTCTCAGGGCGTCAGCGACCTCGTGCAGCGTCTGGGGAAACTGGCGCCCCAACTGGTAGTCCTGGAAGCTACCAGGGGAATGGAAATGACCTTGGTGGGAGAACTGGCTGCATCCCAATTGGGTATAGCGGTAGTCAACCCCAGGTAGGTGCGGGACTTCGCCCGCGCTGCCGGGAAACTGGCTAAGACCGATTCCTTGGATGCCCAGGAGGAACATCCCTCGGACCAGTTCTCGGCGGGCAAGATCAGATCACCAAGTCAGGCCGTGAGACGGCGCATTCTAGCATCAAAAGTGAAAGCTGCTCGGAATGTGCGCTACTCCCTATTGGCTCCTGCCTCCGCGCTCGTCCGGCGCATTGATGGTGTCTCCGCCAATATCCACTCTGGCATCAAGAGTTGTGCGAAGCACCTCCAGGTCCGGGTTGCTCAGCACTGCCTCGATACACTCCTGGTTGCCGCCGACGTAGGTGTCGAATAGATCGATATCTGTTGCGACACACCAAGCCCGGTCCTCGGGCCACCAGATGTTGGGCGAGTTCTCCCAGAAAGGCTCATCTCCGCCAAGGAAAGCCATGATTTTATCTAGGGGCCCACGGAACAGCAGGTAGTCTCGGTTAGGCGTTCTCAACCGGGAATCGGCTTTGTATCGGCGAGAGTTGAAACGACTGTAGGATTCATTACTGTAGCCTTCCGAAAGGTAGAAACTGCTGTATCCATCCCAAATGCAGAACAAGCAATTCCCAGGTGTCGAGGTGAAACCCCTGAGCACCTCTACAAGTGTACGGCATTCCGATTCGGGGATTGACCCCTCTTGTGGATGAGAGCCCCACGGCGGGTCTGGATACAACTCCTCCTCGCTCAGGCCTGCAATACGTTCGAACTGCATCAGCGGATGAACGGTCCGTCCGGTCCACGAAGCCACAGTGGACCACCTGACGGGCTGATCTTCACCATCGCCCAGGTAAGCCGGATGAAACACCCGTGCGTATGCCGGGAACCCGCTGGGGAGCAGGGAACGCAGGGTCCCGAAGTCCGCCAGGCTCTCCTGCACCCACATGGCGTCCGACACGTCCTCGCAGAACTCCAAGCCATCGGGTGCTAGCTTGGTCTGTCGGATGGGCGTGGCGTTTCTGGTTGAGGGCATCCCCATGCTGGGGATGGTGTGCCTGATCATTCCGAGCGCCTTTCGAATCCTGGACAACACAAATGCTTTCACTTATGCACCCCCACCTGCGGCCTCCGCCCGTTCGCCCTTCGACACTGCTCAGGACATGCCCTGAGGGAAATCGAAGGGGACCGGGCAGACCAGATTAGTGGACACCCCACAGTCAGACCACCCACTTCTCGCCCCGGTAAGCCATCTCCCAGAAGAGGTACTCGTACCGGAAGCTGGTCAGGTACGTCTCTTCCATGCGCGCGATCTCCGAGGGGCCAGCTTCTTCGGCCAGCTCATCGGCCTTGGAGCGGGCCCACTTTGCCAGTGCCACGTACTCGGGATCGGTGTACATATCGATCCACTGAGCGTAGAGGGGGGCATGGGCGGGCTTTCCCTTCCTGGAAAGATGGTCTCCGATCTCCCAGTACCCCCACTGGCAGGGCAGGAAACAGGCCGCCAGCTGGGGATAAGATCCCTGGTGGGCGACGTTCAGCAGGAAGTTAGTGTAAGCCAGGGTGGTGGGCGCAGGCCGGGTGATCTCCAGCTCGGCCGGGGTGATGCCGAACTGGGCGCAGTAGCTGCGGTGGAGGTCCATCTCGACGTTCAGCGTGCCGTCCAGCAGCTTGGCAAACCAGCCCATGGTCTCCAGGTCCGGCGCCCTGGCTGATGCTATAGCGAGCATCCGGCTGTATTCGATCAGGTATACGTAGTCCTGGCAGATGTAGAACTTGAACGCCTCCACATCCAGGGTGCCGTCGCCGATTCCCGTGATGAAGGGGTGCTCCAGTATAGCCCGGCGTATCCCCGAGGCCTTCGCTTCGGCATCATCTGCAAATCCCAAACCGGCACCTCCAAAGGCGAGGGTTCAGCACAACCGGAGTATAGGGCACAGGCTGCGGCGCCCACAATGCGGCGGGGAATGGGTTGGGAATGTCATGATGCATTGGGGCTCACTTTGGTAAACGAGCCATCGGCGAAGTCTGACCATAACTCTAGTACACTGACCTTAAGTATTTCTTCATGCACACGGCCCCGGGAGAGCATCGACAGCACAACGTAGGGGTCATAGATTAAATGTTGTTCGGTCGGATATGGTGGGGAGCCAATGAATCCTAGCGGATCAATGTCCCCATCCCATCTCGGTTCCCCATAGAGCCAGAGGTTCATAGACCAGAGGTTCATAGAGATGTACAATCCCGTCCATTGTGACCTCTGATCTACTGAGAAACGCTTAGACGACGATGCGAGCTCGACGGATAGCAAAAATTGGCGTGTTGTCTTTGGTGGTTGTTACATTGCTTATGGCGTGTAGTGACCGGACGTCAGTACCACCTACGTACGCGCCCACAGCAATGCCCACCCGCACAGCCGTCCCCACTCCGACGGTCACCCCTACAGTTACTCCCACTCCCGGCCCAACCCAAACGTCCGCGCCCACGGCAATGCCCACTAGTGCGGACACTCTTGCGCGCACAGAAATGCCCGCCGGCACGACCACCCTTGCGCCGACAGCCATCCCCACTCCTACGGTCACCCCTACGGTTACTCACACCCCCGGTCCAATCCAAACGTCCGGGCCCACAGAAACGCCCACTCGCACAGCTATCCCCACTCCGACAGCTGTTACTGCATCCTCTTTTGGCGGCCAAATTGGCGCGATAGCGAAGATCGACCTCGAACTGGCGAAGCAAGTTGGGTCCTACGGCTGGGTTGCAGACGGCGTCACGGGAGATGAGTGGATTCCGCTGGCCATTATCCGTGAACTTGCGGAGGTAGATGTGGAGGTGGCGAGGCTCATTTCGGGCCGGCAGTGGCTGGCGGATGGCGTCACCAAGCACGAACAGAATGGCATAAACTACCTCATTCGAATAAGCGAACACGATCCGCAATTTGCAATGCTGGTCCTGCGCCAGCCGTTCATGGAACCTCCCTTCCGGCACCGGGACGCCCTTGCCCTAAGCGGTCTGCACTGGCTGGTCAATTTCAGTTCGGACACCCAGGTTGACTTTATTGCAATGGTTGCTGGTCAACCGTGGTTCCTAGACGGTGTGGACGATGCGGAGGCGGCGTTACTGAAGGTTTTCGAAACATGCACCAATGAATTCATACAAGTTTTGATCGAGTCCAACTATGTCGAGTCGGTACGTGTCCAGCTGCCCTTGGCTGGCGATGTCGATCTCGTTGCAATCAGGCATACTCCATTCCCCCCTGAAGACAACACACTTGTCGCAATGGAAGAAGGAATCAGGGCGATTGAAGGATTCATGGGTACACCTTTCCCCATTAATGACGTCATCGTGTTAGTAGTTGACCCGGACGTATGGCAGAGAGGAGCATCTGGAAGTGTCGTGGGCGGCTGGGAACCTGGATTCGATTCCCGCCACATACTGGTCAACAGGCGCGATATCTTTGATGTTGAGGGACTCAACTACAAGAGCGTCATCTATCACGAATTAGGTCACTTCTACACCCCGTTCGCCCCCCGGTGGTTGAGCGAAGGAGGAGCGGAGTTCTTGACGGCGTACACCAGAGATAAGGTCGGCACAGAGAGCATCGAAGATCGTCTGGCTTATCTCCAGTCGTCTGAGGCCCAAGCCCAGTGCGGCAAGCAGAATCTCCGGCAGCATATGGATGACTATAGGCCGAACCAGTGTGACTACTACCTTGGAGAACTCTTCTTGCTGGCGATGTACACGATCCTGGGTGAGGAAGGCGTATCGGCAGCCATGAAGGACCTCCATTCTCATGTTGTTGCAAATCTCTCGAGTCCACATATCGACTTGATTTACCTGGCATTCGCGAAGTATGCCCCTCCTGAGAAGCTGGAGGATTTCCAGGCAGCCTACTTCCGATACTACGGGGGGCCTATCATCGCACTTGGGTCTCCATCCCCAGACCGGCGGACCGCGCTGACTGCGCTCTACAATGCGACCCACGGTCCGACCTGGGTGAACAGAGATAACTGGCTAAGCGACATGCCGCTCACCTCGTGGTACGGCGTGACTGCCGGTGAAGCTGATCAGGTCGCCGGGCTTGTGCTCGGATACAACGAGTTAAGCGGCGAAATACCTCCTGAGCTTGGCAGACTTACCAATCTGGTTGAGTTGGACCTTTCGTCCAACAAATTGACCGGGCCAATTCCCCCTGAGCTTGGCAGTCTGACGAAACTGAGGGTGTTGGGCCTCGGCGGAAATCAGTTGACCGGGGCAATCCCGGCCGAATTGGGTAACCTTATCGAACTTGAAGACCTGTTCATCGGGGATAGCCAGTTCACCGGGGGAATACCACCGGAGCTCGGTGGGCTCACCAAACTCGGGAGGCTGTACATCGTAGCAGCCCACTTGAGCGGGGAGATACCGCCGGAGCTGGGGCAACTCACCAACCTCCGGGGACTGCGCCTGGAAGCCAATCAACTAACGGGGGAGATACCGCCTGAGCTTGGCCGTCTTACTCAATTATGGCGGCTCGAACTCCATGACAATCAGCTAAGTGGAGAAATCCCACCAGAGCTGGCAGGCCTTACTCGATTGGGACTGCTTGATCTCTCGGCGAACCATCTGGTTGGAGAGATACCGCCGGAGTTGGGCAGTTTCCCCAACCTCACAAGAGCGCTGGACCTGTCGATGAACCGCTTGGTTGGTGAGATTCCTTCCGAGCTCGGCAGTCTCACCGAAGTTGGGCGTCTCGATCTCTCAGGGAACCAACTGACTGGAACAATACCGCGGGAGTTGGGCGGACTCGCCGAATTAAGCAACCTCAATCTCTCGGAGAACCAACTGAGTGGAGAGATACCGCCTGAGCTTGGCCACCTCAGCCAACTTTGGAGGCTGCGTTTGTCAGGGAACAATTTGGTCGGAGAGATACCGGCGGAACTCGCGAGGCTCACCTTGTTGAAGACGCTAGATCTCAGTCAGAATCAGCTGACCGGCGAGATAACGCTTGACTTGGGTAGTCTTCCCTATTTGCAAGAGTTGTACCTCAGCGGGAATCAATTCACCGGTTGCATACCCCAAGAATTGCGAAATGTACCGATCAACGACTTCCAGGAGCTTGGAATAACATTCTGCGGCGCTGACCCTTAAATCCCTCTCCTTCCATTCGTTTAGTTCGGGTCCCGGCGATACTGCCACCAGCATCGAGGCTCACCTAGGCTCGAGGAGCACCCCCCACCCCCCTCACTGCGGTTGCTTGGGTTTGGCGCTGTGTAATATCATCCAGGACATCCGGGCCAGAACCGTTGTGATCGCAGGTTGATATGGCATTGTCGCGCAACAAACTGATTACCGAGCTGAGGGAGATCGTCGGGCAGGAGAACGTGATCTTTCACCCCGACGACCTGCTGGTCTATGAGTACGACGGCTCCGTGGACAAGGCCGCGCCCGAGGCCGCCGTCTTTCCCGCCACCACCGAGGAGGTCAGCAGGGTGGTCGCCTTGGCCCACCGCGAACAAGTCCCCGTGGTGGGCAGGGGGTCGGGCACGGGCCTCAGCGGCGGCGCCATCGCCTCCCTGGGCGGCATACAGGTGGCGCTGACCCGCATGAAAGCCATCCTGGAGATCGACGAGGAGAACCGCCTGGCAGTAGTGGAGCCGGGGGTGATAAACCTGGACCTGGACAAGGCAGCCCGGGAGCATGGCATGCGCTACGCTCCCGACCCGTCCAGCCAGAGGGCCTGCAGCCTGGGGGGCAACGTGGCCGAAAACGCCGGCGGTCCCCACTGCCTGGCCTACGGGGTCACCACCAACCATGTGCTGGGCATGGAGGTGGTGCTGGAAGATGGCTCCGTGGTCTGGCTGGGCGGCAAAGCCCGCGAGACTCCGGGCTACGACCTCCGGGGAGTCTTCGTCGGCTCCGAAGGCACCTTCGGCTTGGCAACCAAGATCATCGTCCGGCTCCTTCCCGTGCCCGAGTCCGTAAGCACCATGCTGGGCACCTTCCCCGACATAGATTCGGCGTGCACCGCTGTCTCCAGCATCATCGGCCTGGGCGTAGTCCCAGCCGCCATGGAGATGATCGACTCGGTGGCCATAAAGGCCATCCTTAACGTCACCAAGGACGTTTTCCCCGCCGACGCCGGTTCCGTGCTGCTGGTGGAGGTGGAGGGACTGCAGGAAGAGGTAGAGGAGTCCAGGGTCGGCATCGAAGCAGCTATGTATGACACGGGCGCTATCGAAGTGAAGGCCTCCTCCAGCCCGGAGGAGCGGGAGCGTTTGTGGCAGGCCCGCAAGGGAGCCTTCGGCGCACTGGGCACCCTGGCCCCCAACTACTACCTTGTGGATGCGGTAGTGCCTCGCACCCGCCTGGCCGATATGCTGGCCGAGGTGGGCAGGATCGCCGTGGAGAACGACCTGCTGGTAGCGAACGTGTTTCACGCCGGGGATGGCAACCTCCATCCCTGCATCGCCTTCGACGAAAGGGAACCCGGCACGTTGGAGAGGGTGATGCATGCCGGTGGCGAGATGCTCAAGGTCTGCGTGGAGATGGGGGGCACCCTGTCGGGGGAGCATGGCGTAGGGCTGGAGAAGAAGGCCTACATGCCCCTGGTGTACACCGACGACGATATGGATGCCATGATAAGGGTGAGGAACGCCTTTTCCCCCGCGGGAATCTTCAATCCCGGCAAGATATTCCCCGGCGGCCCGGAGCACCCAGGTTCGGTCCAGAAACCCGCGGCTTTCAGTACGGCCCCTGGCGATTTCATATGATGGCCCCTTCGTTAACAACTCCCAGGACACCTCTACACACCAATGGCCAGCCCTGAGATAGACGCTCCCCGCAGCGAAAGTGCGTCTCCGGAGCTGCGCGCCAGGTACGCAGTCGATGGCATGGTCCCCGGTGAGGTCGTTCTCCCGGAGAGCGTCGAAGAGGTTTCCCGGATAATGGCATCAGCTTCTAGCGAGGGCAGGTCGGTGCTTCCCTTCGGAGGAGGCGTCCTCGCAGGGCTGGGAAACCTGCCCCGTGAACTGGACATAGTATTGGGCACATCCAGGCTCGCTGGAGTGATATACCATGAACCCGCCGACCTGGTAGCTTCGGTGCAGGCGGGCGCCACAGTGGCGGAGCTGCGCTCGGTGCTGGCAAAGGGGGGGCAGACCCTGCCCCTGGACGCTCCCTTCCCCGACCAAGCCACCATCGGAGGCATAATCGCCGCGGGCTTCTCCGGTCCGTCCCGCCTATCCTTCGGGGAGCCAAGGGACTGGCTCATCGGCATCAAGGTGGTAGGGGCAGACGGTCGAGTCTCAAAGGCCGGAGGAAGGGTTGTGAAGAACGTTACCGGCTACGACATGTGCAAGCTGTACTCCGGTTCCCTGGGTACCTTGGGCATAATCGTGGAGGCCAACTTCAAGCTGGCGCCCAGCCCCGACGACCGGGCGACCATCGTAGGTTCCTTCGACGGGCCGGGCGAAGCTTTCAGCGCAGCCAAATCCCTCCTGTCGTTAAGCTACCATCCCCAGGCCCTTCACCTGATCGACAGCAGCGTCGCGGGCTTCCTGGCGAATGAGGCCCTCCCCGTTGGGAAAGCGGCTTTGCTGGTGCGTCATTCGGGCCGTCGTTCGGCGGTGAAACGGAAGATGGAAGACACCTTTAAGGTCGTAAAGGACGGAGATGGCCAGTGGACTGAGATTCGCTTCGGGGCTGACGAAGGTCTGTGGCAAAACCTCATCGACCTTGACTGGAGCAGGGATGCCGGGCCGGACATGGTGCTCAAGGCATCTATGCTCCCTTCCCAGGTGGAAGGGTTCTGGGCGGCCTTCCACGATGGCGCTCATCCTGGCCTGCGCCAGGGTATATCGGCCGACGTGGGCACGGGCATCGTGAAGCTCCACTTCTGGGCGGACGCTGATACTGGGCAGGGACCGGAGGGTCCCGGCAACATCATGTTGGAGACGCTGCGGTGGGCGAGGGAAAGGGCGCGGGGATTGGGGGCGACGATCATGGTGCAGCGCTGTCCCCCTCCCGTCAAGGAGCATATAGACATCTGGGGCGAGGGCATCGAAGGACTGGAAGTTATGCGTCGAATCAAGGAACAGATGGACCCAGGCCATATACTAAGCCCGGGACGCTTTGTGGGAAGGCTATGAGCGTGGCCCATATACTAAACTCCGGACGCTACGTGAGAAGGCTGTAGGCATGGCCCACGTACTAAACTCCGGACGCTACGTGAGAAGGCTGTAGGCATGGAAAGCAGAAACCCCCTGACCCTCAACAGGGACCGCGGTTTCAGTGGCGCCGATGTTCCGTCGGATGCCGACCTTTACCGCTGCGTCCACTGCGGCCTGTGCCTGAGCGCATGCCCCACCTACACCGAGCTGGGTCTGGAGACCGAGTCCCCCAGGGGGCGCATTGCCCTGATGAAGGGGGTCAAGGAAGGCCGCCTGGGCATCAGCGACAGGGTCGCCTCCCACTGGGAGCTGTGCCTCCAGTGCCGGGCTTGCGAGGCCGTGTGCCCGTCGGGAGTGCCCTTTGGCAGGATCATGGAGTACAGCCGCAGCCAGATACGCCGGAGCGGCAAGGGTCCCAGGGTGAAAAACCTGGCGGCGACGGCCTTTCTGCAGGGCATCCTTCCCCGTCCCTGGCTGCTCAGGGGGGGAGCGGCACTCATGAGGGCCTACCAGCGTTGGGGCATCCAGAAGCTCCTCCACACCTTGGGCATCTTCCGGGTGCTGCCATCAGCCATCAGGGAGATGGAGGCCGGCATCCCTGCCTTTTCGCCCCGCTTCTTCTCCCCCAGTCCTTCCACCTACCCGGCGCAAGGCCCGCGGCGCTGCGTGGTCGGCCTGCTGAGCGGCTGCGTAATGCCCCTGGTGCAGAGTCCCACCATGGAAGCCGCTGTGCGGGTGCTCACCCGAAACGGCTGCGATGTCATAGTGCCCGTCGCCCAAGGTTGCTGCGGCGCCCTGAGCCTCCACGGCGGAAGAATGGAGGAGGCCCGAAGGATGGCAAGGGGCAACATCGATGCCTTCACCTATGCGGGTGTGGAGAAGGTGGTGGTGGCCTCTGCGGGGTGCGGCTCCGCCATGAAAGAGTACGGGGAGCTGCTCAAGGATGACCCGGAGTACCGGGACCGGGCGGCCCGGATGGGGTCGATGACAATGGACGTCACAGAGTTCCTGGTGAGCCTGCCCTTTCATCCACCCAAGGGCAGACTGCCCATGAAAGCGACCTTCCAGGACCCGTGCCACCTAGCCCATGCCCAGCGAATAGTCCAAGCTCCCAGGGAGATACTCAGGGCCATACCCGGCTTGGAGCTATCGGAGATCAACGATGGCAGCCGCTGCTGTGGGGCCGCAGGGATCTACACCATGACCCACCGCCGGATGTCCCGGAGGCTGCTGGACTCCAAGATGAAATACATCGATGCTACGGGGGCGGAGGCGGTAGTAACAGCAAATCCGGGGTGCATGATCCAACTGGAATCAGGCATGCGGGACAGTGGAAGCTCCCGGCGGGTCTATCACGTGGTGGACATCCTGGACGAGTCCTACCGACTGGAGTCCGAAGGCGTACCGCAGTAAGTTCGCGTCCTTTTGGGTGGGCCTATAGAAGCGTACGCATGAACGCCCCTATAGGGTCCTACCGGATGCCGGTGGCTGAAGCATTCTATGTATGGTTCCTCACTGCCCTGTGAATCAGTCAACGCATTCGTTGCCAACGTTTTTGTTGCCAACTCAATTGTTGGTATTGTATACTCCGTTCAACACCGGGGGCTACTGAAACAGGAAGAGAGATGACAACACTACGCATGAGCAGCAACTGGGTCGATGGAGACCGGTTCTTCGACCGCGAGGCGGAACTGCGGCTGCTGCGGGAACGGGTGGAGAACGGTACGCATACGCTGTTGACCGCGCAGCGCCGGATGGGTAAGACGAGCCTCGTGCGAGAGTTGTTCCGCCGATTGGATGAAGATGGGGACTTCGCCACGGTGTTCGTGGACTGGGAAGGGGCGATGGACCCTGCAGACGCAGTCGCCGAATTGGCTACCCAGGCGCGGCCGCTTGAGGGCTTCCGCAAGCGGATGGGATCGTGGCTGAGAAACAGACTTCGGGAAGTCCGCGACGATGTTGAGGAGCTCGGGGTCTCTGAGCTTCGCGTGAGGTTTCGAGCGGGTTTGGACGCCGGCAGCTGGCAACGGATCGGCGATCAGATATTCGAGGCTCTGGCGGCCAATGATCGACCGGTCGTGCTGGCCATCGACGAGTTGCCCATTTTGGTCAATCGCCTTCTGAAGGGACACGAGTACAACGTCACTCCTGAACGCCTAGCGGCGACGGACGGTTTCATGGGCTGGTTGAGGAAATGCTGCCAGACCCACCAAGGCAGGATCTGCCTGATCATTTCGGGCAGCGTTGGGCTGGAGCCGGTCCTCAGTCAAGCCAGGCTCAGTGCCCATGCGAATGTCTATACACCCCTTGATCTGAGGCCCTGGTCTCACGACGTTGCGGTCGAATGCCTGGCGGCGTTGGCCCGGGGCTACGATACAAGTCTTCCCGATGAGATACGGCGGGAAATGTGCAGCCGGCTACGCTGCTGCGTGCCGCACCATGTGCAGCTGTTTTTCCACCTCCTCTACGAGCATCTCATCAGAGACCATCGGAACGAGGCCACGCTGGACGACGTGGAGCGCGTGTACCAACGGGACCTTCTCAGTGTGAGGGGTCAGGCCGGACTGGTCCACTACGAGGAGCGACTACGGATGGTGCTGGGAGACGGAGGGTATACAGAGGCCTTAAGTCTTCTGTCCGAGGCCGCGTTGAACGGTGGGCTGCTGACCCACCGGATTATCGAACTCTATCGTGGCGAGGCGTTCGAGACTGGAGAAGAGGACAGTGTGGCTACCGTGTTGTACGTCCTGCAGCACGACGGGTATCTCGAAGAGAGCGAAGGTGGATACGCTTTCGTGTCCGCTCTGCTTGAGGACTGGTGGCGCGCCAGGCATGGCCAGAGTTTCACCTCAATAACAAATCGGTAGGTGGGAATGGGAGGCTCGGATTGGTCGGCGGCATAAAGAAGTTCAATCCCGGTTTCCTCACCGAAGATGAGATCGTGGCATCGTTCTGCGTCAGGAACGCCGAGTTCGCGTCTCTCTTGGAATCCCTGCACGACAGCGAGGGCAATGCCAATGCGCACTCCCTCGTCGTCGGTCCCCGGGGCAGTGGGAAGACCCACCTGCTGTTGCGGGTGGCCGCAGAGGTGCGTCGCGATGCCCGACTGTCTGGGTTCTATCCGATCATATTTGCCGAGGAGAGCTACGAGGTCGCGACTGCAGGGGAGTTCTGGCTCGAGTGCCTGAATCATCTCGCCGAGCAGGCCCCGGAAGTTGAGCGTGCCGGTCTACGGCTGTCCTACAACGATCTGAGGACCACGGCCGATGACCTCGATCTAGCGGATCGTTGCTTGGGGACCATTCTGGACTTCGCGGACCGCCATGGGAAGCGGCTCCTGCTGACGGTGGAGAACCTGAACACGCTCTTCGCCGACATTGCGGACCCTGAAGCCGGATGGCGTTTGCGTCACACGCTACAGACGGAGCCCCGGATAGTCCTGTTTGGGAGCGCCACCAGCCGGTTTGACGAGATTGACCATCCCAACCACGCGCTCTATGACCTCTTCAGGGTGCTCACGTTGCGGGCCTTGGACACCGAGGAATGTGGCACCCTTTGGTCAGCACTTTCAGGACAACCCAGGGGAATCCAGCAGATACGGCCTCTTGAAATCCTCACCGGTGGGAACCCGCGCCTCATCGCAGTCTTAGCCGGATTCGACAAGACGTACTCGTTCAAGGACCTCATGGCCAATCTCTTTGACCTAGTTGATGACCACACCGAGTACTTTAGGAGCCATATCGAAGCACTCCCTCCGCAAGAGAGACGAGTCTACCTTGCCCTGGCGAGATTGTGGAAACCGGCGACGGCCAAGGAGGTTGCTTCCCAGGCTCGCGTGAACGTCAACAAGTGCAGCGCCCAGCTCCGACGGTTGGTGGATCGCGGCGCGGCGCTGATTGAAGACGGAGCTACGCGACGACGTACGTACTACGTGGCCGAAAGGATGTACAACATCTACTACTTGCTGAGGCGTCCTGGCGCCGAGAGTCATGTGGTGGACGCGTTGGTGCGCTTCATGGCGATCTATTACTCTCCTGACGAACTAGTGCAAATAGGCATGGGGATGGCCGAAGGCCTTGATCGAGATGAGCCGCGACTTCAGGAAATCCAGTCCGCGGCACTTCGTCAATTGCTTGCGCTACCGGAGTTGGGTGGCCTGATCGTCAATCTGTTGACGCAGGATGCGGTCATAGGCGCATTTGGTTCCCTTCAAACACCCAACCTTGTTGAACCCATGGTATACGCATTGATTGCCAAGGCGAGAACCATGGAAGCCGAGGAGCGTTTGGAGGAGGCACTCGGTTACTGGGAAGAGGCTATCCGTATGGCGGACGGCATCGGCGGCGGAGACTTGACGGTTGCCAAGGGCGCAGCGGTGCTGAGCAAGATCGGGTTGCTGACAAAGCTGGACCGGAACCACGAAGCGGTCAGAACGGTTGCTGTCAGCTATCTCGCTCGCGACCAACGCTTGGATGCTGACATGGCGGACGAAATAGTCAGGATGCACTTGGACGTTGATCACGTTACTGCACATCCTATTGGATTAGTTTTGCGGGCCTTCACATTGCTCACGTTCGGAAAGGTCGAGGCGGCCATCTCCGAGACCGAATCCGCCTTGCGGCGTCTCGAGGACGCCACTGACGATAGTGATCGCAAAGTGCGGGGCATAGCGACCGTCATGAAGGGACTACTGGCGGCGACAGTGGGGCGTACTATCGGGAAGACAGATGCCGAGACGTTGCTCTCTGATATCAGAGAGCAACGTCTCACCATGCTGCCCACCCAGAGTGTGCATGTCCTGCTCCAGTACATTTCGACGATTGAACCGACCGAGGCATTGGCCCTGATCGAACGCGCGGGTGCGAGTGACCCCCTGCAACCGATCGTGGTGGCGTTGCGAAGAGAAGTCGGTCAAGACCCACAGGTGTCTCGGGAACTTGATGAAGTATCCAAGGACGTGCAAGAGTCAATCATGCAAATGAGAAAAGGTGGAAACACGTTGATTCGGTGGGAAGAGCTTGGGCCACAAAGGTACGAGGACATCGTCTCGGTCTTGGTCAGTCGACTGCACCCAGACGCCCAGCGGATCGATGGCAAGGGCGGTGATGGTGGTCGGGATGTGCAAATTGTCCGCGGACAAGACAACCGACTCACGGACGCTTTCGAGCTGAAGTCGTTCACCGGCCGAATGACGTCTCGTCGGCGAAGGCAGGTGGAGCAATCTCTAAAGCGGGTGGCGATCCTTGACCCGGCGCGATGGTCGCTTATCGTGCCTATTGACCCTACTCCTGCGGAAGACCGTTGGTTTCGTCAGCTAGGAAGGAACTACGGTTTCCCAATCGCATGGTTGGGAAGAACATGGCTGGACGAAAAGATGTCGGCATTCCCGGACATTCGGAGATACTTCCTGGAAGGGGCGAACGATGAGGTGGTCAGCTTGCTTCGGGAACTTCATCAAGAACAAGCCAGAGTCACCGTTGTTCACGACGCAGTAGCCCGATTACGAACACTGCGGGAGCGTTTGAATGAGATTGATCCCCATTATCGCTACGAGCTATCTACGGGACCCAACGCGGCGGATGCCAGGCCCGCTGACGTTGCCCTCTCTGTCAGCTTCAATGACGTGAGAGTTGACGTCTACCCGAAGTATTCAGGGGCTGTCAAAGATAGACCTATCACCATCAAGGCCAAGGTCATAGTTGGGCCTGACGACAGCGTGGTACAAAACGCGCTGGACTATGGCCTGGATGCGACCATACCATCTCGTATGATTAGCAGCGTTGTCGTAGATGCACCGTTTGGCCTCGGAGGGAGTTTCACTGGAGGCGAGATCGATATTCTGTCCACCAGCAAAGTGCTAGAAGAGTCGGTAACCCTCGCGCTTGAGGTAATGGACGGTGACTTGATCCTGGCCAGTTGCCCAATCCATCTCACCGAAGGGACCAGAGGCTCCAAAGGTTCAACGTTTAGCGGGACTGATAGCAGCGGCTGGCTGCAGATCCGGCTAATGGCGAACCCAGCGGCTGGCCACTTTGAGGTCCAGTTCCAGCTGGACCCTAGGCCAGTTCTGCCATCGAGTCTAGTACCACTATTACGATGGCTAAAGGCGTTGCAGCCACCGCATGATCTTAAGATCCGCTGGCCAAGTGGCTTAGAGATGCGCAGCAAGGTTCTTACACCGTCTTCAATAGGCGATGGCATCGGCAAAGTCGTTGAGGACCTTGCGTATCTCCAGGATGCTAGTGGCAGATACTGGGAGGTGACCCCGTCCCTTATTGACGAGGAAGGGCGGGAGGTCGTGAGGGCCGCGACCCTGTTAAGGGGCGAAAGCATAGATCTTACATGGAAATCATTCAACCTGAACTTGCACCAGTGGGGGGCAGCGCTGGATGCTCTGTTAGATGGTCGTCCTCAGCAATTCATTAGTGAACATGACATCTGGCTCGAGTTGGATGGTGGAACGATTCCATTGGGTCGGATTCGAACTCATTTCGAGTCCGCTCGCCTCGCCGACCCAGGAGCAATTCAGCGGGATCTAGAGTCTGGCTCAGTGCCAAAGCTACGGCTAGTACCGGGAGATAGCGACAGGGCCCAGCAGGTGCTGGTGTCTTGACCATGAACAGGCCCTTGGTTGGACTAGTCCACCACTACGTGTAGGGGCTGCGGTGTAACTAGTGCACACGCTCGCCCTCGTGTCACGTCCGTGTTCTAGTTGCCCGCTCCGCCCCTGTTACGATTGCCCAGTAGCAGAATTTGGCGAACGCGACAAGCCCAGCCACATCTCGAGGATGGTTCTGTCTATTGTCAAGTGTGGTGGAGCGGAAGCTGGCTAGTCGGCGGCGGCGAAGGCCTGCTGGGCGGCGGCTACGCCAGCCCCGTAGGCGACCTCGTAGCCCTCTTCGGGCAGTATCCGCTCCAGCGCTGACAGCAGCCCCAGCACGTTGCTCTCTTCAGCCGACCCGCCCATCACCCCGATGCGCCAAACATGGCTGGCTATCTGGCCCAGCCCTCCGGCGATCTCTATGTTGTAGTCGTTCAGCAGGCGGCCCCGCACCTTGGCTTGGTCCACACCCTCCGGGACTATAGCGGTCGTCAGGGGGTTCAGACGATGGGCCGGGTCCGCGAACAGGCCCAGCCCCAGGGCCGATAGCCCTGCCCTCAGGCCTGCGGCTACCCGGGCATGGCGGGCGAGGCGGTTGTCCAAGCCCTCTTCCATCGCCATGCGCAAAGCTTCCCGCAGGGCATAGATCATCGATATGGGCGCTGTGTGGTGGTACTGGTGGCGGTCTCCCCAGTAGGTCTGAAGGGTGGACAGGTTCAGGTAGAAGCTCTGCACCTGGCTTTCACGCTCCTGCATCACCTTCACCGCCCTGGGTCCCAGGCTGATGGGCGCCAAGCCCGGCGGTGCGCCGATGCACTTCTGGGTGCAGCTATGGCACACATCCAGGTCCCACTCGTCCATATCCACCAGCTCCCCGCCAAGGGAGGTCACAGCATCGACGATCAGCAAGGAATCGTAGCGATGCACCAGGTTGGCAATCTCCGGCAGGGGATTGAGCACCCCAGTGGATGTTTCACCATGGACTACGCTGACGGCCTTGACCTTGTTGTGCTTCTTCAGCTCATCTTCCAAGGGAGTCAGGTCTGGCCCGATGGCCTCGCCCCATTTCAGCTCCACTTTCCGGACATCGCCTCCCACCCTGGCGGCGGTATCGGCAGCCCGGTTGCCGAAGTGGCCGTTCACCACGACGATTACCACGTCGCCCTGCTCGACCACATTGCAAAAGGCCGCTTCCACTCCCGCCGAACCTGTGCCCGATATGGGCAACGTGAGAGGGTTGGAGGTGTGGAACATCATCTTGAGCATCTCCATCACATCATCCATCACCTTCACAAAGTATGGGTCCAGATGGCCCAAGATAGGAGCGGACATGGTCTGGAGCACACGGGGATGGACGCTGCTGGGGCCTGGGCCCATCAGGATTCGGGGGGGCGGCCTGAACTCTTCCAAGTAGCTGCTCATATTACCTTCCATGGTGATGGTGTGCGATGCGGACTGCTGCTGTCTCTCCGCCGAGTGCCCTTGAATCTTTGGGGTGCCGGACCGGTAAATGGGGCTTTAGGTAACCGGGGAAGCGCCCCCATCTATGTTGATGGCAATGCCCGTCAGGTAGCTGGCCCGTTCCGATGCTAGGAAAGCGATTACGTCGCCGGCTTCTTCGGCCTCGCCAACCCGACCCAGAGGCAGGTTGCGGGCATCGGACATCTGGTCGTAGAACTCGTCCAATCGCAGACTGGGGTTCTGGACGTTGGCTTGGGCAAAGCGGCGTTCATGCTGCCCGCTCTTGATGAGCCCAATGCACACCGTCGTCACGAGGATGTTGTCCTTGGCAAGGTCCTTGGACAGGGCCTTGGTAACGGCAATGCCCGCTGCCCTGGACACGGATGTGGGCACCGAGCTTGCGCCGGGGGTTTTGGCTCCCAAGTTAGTAACGTTAATGATCCTGCCACCCCCCGCTTTGCGCATATGGGGAATGGCTTCCCGGGTAAAGCGGATGGCGGCCCAAAGCTTCAGATCGAAATCGGCGTGCCACTCCTCATCGGTTACCGATTCGAAGGGATGGGCTGCAGACTGCCCTGCGTTGTTGACCAGGATGTCCAGGCGTCCGAAGGTCTGGGTAGCTGCTTGGATCACCCTCGAAATGTCGGCAGAGTCGGCGACGTTGGCCCTTATGGGCAGGACAGTTCCCTCGGTGCGTATCTCGATCTCACGGGCTGCATCCTGAAGAACATCTTCCCGCCGGGCGCATATCACTACCTTGGCGCCCTCTTCGCTCATGCGCCAAGCTGCGGCCCGGCCGATGCCATAGCTCCCACCGGTTACTATGGCGACTTTGCCTTTGAGGCCCAGGTCCATTGGTCCATCTCCTCGACTGCAAGGGGCAGTTTTATCGGGGCGATTATATCACTATAAGCAAATAAACAATCCGGTGCCTGCTAGCAGTCTCGCAGCTTCTGCATCGCCCCAGGCAGGCGTGGGAGGAGGTCCGAGGCCAGCACTCCCGCATTCCCCAGCTCCTTCCGAAGCTCCTCGCCGACCATGGCGTGGAGGTACACCCCGCAGCAAGCGGCATCGACGGGAGACGCTCCCTGGGCCAAGAGCCCGGCTATCATTCCCGCCAGCACATCTCCGGTGCCTCCCGAGGCCAGCGCGGGGTTGGCATAGGGGCTGACAAAGCAGCGTCCCCCCGGCGCGGCAATCACGGTGTAGGCGCCCTTCAGGACTACCGTCTGTCCCCAGCGCTCCGCCATCTCCAGGGCCGTATCTTCCCTGTGGGCCTGCACCTGGGACACCGGTATGCCGGCCAGGGTGGACATCTCCCCCGGGTGGGGAGTAAGGACCATTGGATATGGGATGCTGTTCCACCAGCTATCGACCTTGGCAAGGTTGTTGAGCCCATCGGCATCGACGACCACCGGCATGGATGGCTGGGGACTCTGTACCAGCACCCTCTTAATGAACTCCACCAAGCTGGGAGAGGAGCCAAGTCCGCAGCCCACCAGCATAGCATTGCAGGAAAGGGCAGCCTCCCTGATCCAGTCGGAGGCATCCACGTGGAACCTGCCCCCGGCGTCGCTGGGCGCCGGGCGGTGAATCACCTCGGTCAGCTTGGCGGCCAGCTGGGCATAGATGCAGTCGGGAGAGGCCAGGCTCACCAGCCCAGAACCCGCCCTGGCAGCGGCCTCTGCCGCCAGGTAGGCGGCGCCCACGTAGCTGCCGGAACCGGCTACCACGAGGGTGTGTCCGTAGGTGCCCTTGTGGGAGAGGGCTGGGCGCTCGGGCATGCAATTTTCCGCCTTGCTGCCCGTTAGAAGCTCCGTATGCAAATCGGCATCAAGCCCCGGTGGGACGCCTATGTCCACAATGTGCAGCTCGCCCCGTTTGTCGGCGCCGGGGAATCGGTAGTGGCCCATCTTGGGATAGCCAAAGGCGATGGTATGGTCGGCCCCTGCACAGGCAGGGTCTACCTCGCCAGTATCGGCATCCATCCCCGTTGGCACATCCAGGGCAACCGTCACCATCGATCTGTTTGCCCTGGCGCTGCCCAGGGCCAGCATGACCTGCTGGACGGTCCCCTCCAGGGGGCGCGCCCGGCCCGTTCCCAGCACACCATCCAAGACCATGGAACAGAAACCCAATTCAGCCTGCAGATCGGCCCCTTCGGGGTCGTCGGCCGCGGTCATTAGACGCACTCCCCGGCTGGCGGCGGCAGCCAGGTTCGGGTCATCGACGGGCCTGTCGGACACGATGTAGGCGGATACCCTGGCTCCCCAGCGCTGGAGGTGCCTCGCCGCCACCAGAGCATCCCCGCCGTTGTTGCCGGGGCCAACCAGCGCCAGGACCCCGGACCCGGCGGTGGGGGTAAGCAATGCAGAGCAGAGGCGGGCTGCCTCCAGCCCTGCGTTCTCCACGAGGGTGGAGGCGGGTACGCCGGCCTCGGCGCTGGCCGCTTCCACCTGCCTCATCTGTTCAACTGTGGCTATCTTCATCTTTGCGATACCCCACGACAAAGGCCACGGCATACTCCCGGGAGTGGGAAATGCTCAGGGACAGACCCTCGATACCCAGGCGTTGTGCCCGGAGGTGGGCGCGGTCATGAAGGAGGATGTGGGGTGCGCCGCTCTCCCTGCGGGCGATTTCGATGTCCTTCCAGCCTACACCTCTCACGCCGGTGCCCAGGGCCTTCATGGTCGCTTCCTTGGCGGCGAACCGGGCCGCCAGGTTGGCCGCCCTGCCCCGGCAGTATGATATCTCGGCCGGGGTGTAAATCCGTTGAAGGAACCTCTCACCGAAGCGTTCGACAACGCTGCCGATGCGGGATATCTCGATGATGTCCACCCCGGTTGTCAGCATGGGGCCGGGACTTGCCCAATATTCAGATTTTCCAACACCTTCAAGGTCGAGTAGGTCCGGTTCAAGGTATAAAAGTGGAGGCCGGCAACGCCGTTGCGCCACAGGTCCTCCGCCTGCATCGATGCATGCTCAACCCCGATCTCGCGGACGGCGTTGTCATCCTCGGCGTACTGCTCCAGCTTGTCGTCCAGCTCCTTGGGTATTCGCGCGCCGCACATGGAGGCGAACCGCCGTATCTGGCCGGCGCTGAGAATGGGCAGGACCCCGGCCACGATGGGGACATCTATGCCCCATCGCCGGGTCCGCTCCATGAAACGATAGTAGTCATCGTTATCGAAGAACAGCTGGGTAACAAGGAACTGGGCCCCGGCTTCCACCTTCTTCTTGAGGAAGGCTAGGTCGGCTTCCAGGCTGGGGGATTCCAGGTGTCCTTCAGGAAAGCAGGCGCCCCCCACGGCAAAGTCGTGGCTGTTCCGGATGTGCTCTATCAGCTCCGAGGCGTACTGGTAGCCCCCCTCGGGGGGCACAAACCTGTCTTCTCCCCTGCCCGGGTCTCCCCTAAGTCCCAGGACGTTGTCCACATTGGCGGGACCCAGCAGGTTAAGGGCGGCTTCGACCTCTTCCTTGGTCTGGGCCACGCAGGTCACATGACACATCACTTCCAGGTCCGTTTGCTCCTTGACGCGCCTGACGATGCCGATGGTCTTGTCCCGGGTGCCCCCGCCTGCCCCATAGGTCACCGAGATAAAGTCCGGGTCCTTCTCCCGCAAAGTGCGGATGTTCCCAAAGAGGTTCTCGACCCCCTGCTCAGTGTTGGGCGGGAAGAACTCGAAGGATATGGTGCGCTTTCCTGATTCGAATAGCTCTGTAATCTTCATGTCTTACGTTGCAGCCTGTGATTAGTGGCTTTGCCCCGGCGCCACCGAGGCGAGCTAGCCGAAGTGGGCGAGGGCCGCCTTGTAGTCCTCGGCGGTGTTGAGGTCGAATAGCACCTCGGGGCTGTCCATATCCATCCTTAACGTGCGGCTCTCATACCTCCGTACCAGCTCCTTCAGGCCCTGTGCGCCTTCTTCTATCTTCAGCACCTCGGGGACCAGGGAAGGATGGAAGATTATGGGGTGGCCCCCTTTTCCTTGAAAGGTGGGGATGGTCAGGAGGTGTGGGGCATCCGTCCCGTTCCGGTGTCCAAGGTGCTCCTCGGTGATGCGCCGCATGCACGCCGATGTGCGGGGCTGGTCCACGTTGAGCACCATTATCCCGGAGGCTCTGGAAGCTGCGTCACCATCCTGGAGAGCCCTCATTCCGGCCTTGATCGAGGTGGTCTTCCCCTGTCGATAGTCGGGGTTCTCCACCCATTGCACCCCCGGAGTCCCTTCCAGCAGAGGCGACAGAAGGGCTATCTCATGGCCGAGGACGACCACAATGCGGCCCACTCCGGCCTCATTGAGGGAACCGACCTGGTGTTGGATGAGACTGGCGTCCCGGAAGGGGAGCAGCGCCTTGAGCTGGCCCATGCGGGTGGATTCTCCTGCGGAGAGAAGGAGGGCAAGGATGGGACCTGCTGCATATGGGCTGGGGGAAGCCACAGGCCGCCCTAGTCGGACGTGACGCCAGCAGCCATTCCCTTGACCACCGCGCGGTCAAAGTACTTCCGGTCCATTTTCAAAGGGCCGCCGGAGCCACTGCGACGCTCCATGATGATTTCGGACATGATGCTCACCGCCAGCTCCTCGGGGCTGAGGGCGCCGATGTCCAGTCCGATGGGCGCATGGACGTCCCTGAGTCTTTCCACAGGAATGCCCTGCTGCGTCAGCCTCTGGTAGATCATGATGGTCTTGCGACGGCTCCCAAGGAGGCCCACATACCTGGCGGGAGTGCGCACCGCAGACTCCAGGGCGAGGTCATCGAACCAGTGACCCCGGGTAGCGATGACAATGAAGGTGTTGGCATTGACCGGCACCTGGTCCATAGCCCTGGTGTAGTCCGGCGCCACGATGGTCTCCTCCGCGCCGGGAAAACGCTCCGGGTTGGAGAACTGGGGCCGGTCATCCACCACATAGATGCGAAAGCCCAGCATCAGCGCCAAGTCATAGGTTGCCTTGGCTACGTGCCCGCCCCCTACCAGCACCAAGGTCGGTGGGGTGGTGAAACCCTCGACGTAAACCTCCGGGCCGAGAGCCGTTACGATGTGCTCGTTGGTCCCCAGGTCGGCAACCCTGCGGGCGCCCTCCAAGGCTACCTCGTCCAGTGCTGCGTCACCCAAGCTCCCGAAGACGGAGCCATCTTCCTTCAGCAGGAGCTTGGCTCCCTGCACACCGCTACCGCCTTCGGCATTGATGACCGTAGCCACTGCGACTGGGTTGCCGCTCTCATAGGCCCCCAGCATGGCATGGCCGTAGTCCAAGAACTCCTGGGGCTCCCAGAAAGGCTCCAGGAAGAAGTACATGGTGCCGCCACAGACCAGGCCATCCCTGGCCGCAATATCTTCGTTGAGCAGGTAGTCCCTGTACTCAGGCCCGCCCTTGCGCCTCAGTATCTCCTTGGCGGCGAACCAGATATCCCCTTCCACGCAACCCCCGCCCAGGGTGCCTACACCGCTGCCATCCTGGCGCACCAGCAGCTTGGCCCCCGGCTTCTGGGGAGTGGAGCCCTTGGTCCTGACCACCGTGGCCAGGACGCAGGGTTGGTCTTGTTCCAGCAGGTTTACGGCTTCCTGTATCGGTTCTCTCATCGTCTTTCCAAAGGTATCCTAATCTGCCTTCATGTTACCAGAGCAGGCATTCAGATTCAATTTCGAAGCGTATCCCTTGGCCCGGAGTTGTCCCTTCTCCCCCGGGGGAGAAGGTTAGAGCCTGCCCCGGACTTGATCCGGGGATGAGGGGGGTGCCGTGATTGCGGCGGAAGCCGCAATCCAGAAATGCGTGGTGCTGGATACCGGCTTTCGCCAGTATCGCGGTGTAGGGGGCTGGCTTGATGAGAGGTTGCGCTTGGCAGGGTCAACCCCCCCAACCCCGACTCCTCTTCCCTCAAGGGCGAGGGGAGGAAAGTTGTCCCTCCTCCCCAACCCCACGCCCCGTTGTCACGGCAGCCCCGAAGTCAGCGGGACATCTCCCACCAACCGCCAGTCGTCATCTCCGCAGTGCACCCGTGCCGTCCATGTGTTGATCGGGTCGCTTCCCCATGTCAAACCGGTGTTCCTGGTGATGCCTGTGGGCGCAGCCGGATGGTATCCCCATATCTTGACCGGCGTGTCTCCCTGGTACAGCCCAACAAAGTACTGGGAGCCGCAGGTCTGGGGGTCTGTCCAGGAGATGGTAATGTCTGTGTAGGTCTGGCGCTCACCCTGCCGGGGGCTGAGGGCAACCCTTACCCCAAACCAAGGCTCGGTGATGCGGAGCATAAGCTGGTCCCCGGACGACCAGGGCTGGCTGCCGACCGCCCAGGTGAGGGTTCCCGCCGTGCTGTCCCCGGTGGCGTTGTCGGCGTTCAGCGAGAGGCTTGTGGTACCGTCTCCCGTGATGAAGTCCAGGGTGTGTCCCGCAAGGTTGTTGTAGGGCGACAGGGTCATGGTAACGGCGTCCCCCGTCCCGTAGAGGCTGGCGATGGTGTGGGCTGTGCTGCCCACATCAAAGGTTGCTGGCGAAAGGTCCCCTGTGCTGAGGTCGCCGGAGCTGATGTAGCCATCCCCGCTCCCTATGGTCGCGGGGTCGAACAGGGCTTCATGCACCACTCCTGCTGGAGCTTCGACAAAGATCCGCCAGTTGATTGTGGAATGAGGTGTGAGGTAGCTGCATGGGAAGAACACGCTCACCTGCCCCAAGTCGTCGAATGTATATTCTCCAGACGGCAGGGGCCTTGCCGTCAAGATAGCTGCGATGTACCCATTGGTCGCGTCATCATCATCATCCTCGTATCCAGAAGTGAACAGGCCCGCATCTTTGCCCTCCAGCCAGAACCTTGGGTACAGATCATCACCCTGCCATCTCTCGTAATAAACCTCACCTCTTGCCGTGCCAGATGGCACTGCTGTAGACCATTCAGGCACTGTAAAAACCCTTCCGGGAAGGTTCTGGTGTGCTAAGTAATCACGGGATTCCCGATCTTCTGCCAGCGCCGTACGTACGCAAGTCTTGTACTCCTCGCTGTCGCCCCCTTGTTGCCATGCGATTTTTGATCGAATGTCTGCAAGAGATACAATGGGCGGATTGGCACCGGATTCGGTGATATAGTCAGGATTATGATCGGGGGTGTGGTCCCTACTCCATGAACTTCCGCCAGATCCCTCTGTGGTCGACGGCAGCCAGACAGGGTTCGACGACCCTATCATGATGCCTTCGGGCAGCGGGCCTGAGTAAACGCGGTCGCTGGCTTCGCTGTACCCCGCTTGATAATCCCATGTGGTTGTGTCTGTAAATTGGAAGGCGGACCCCGAAGGACTGCGGGCGAAGCTGGTATCACTGCCACCTCCACTGCCGCTGCTGTTGGTCAGAAACAGCACAGCCTCTCGATCATCCCATCTGTCGGTTCTGTCGCCTGTGGCAATCGGAATGGAGAACGTCCTGTCCCCCGTCCCTTTTAGATACTCTATGGCGGCGAACGTCAGCGTCCCGTCGCCCGTTCCTGTAAGGATTGCTCGCACTACAACATCGGAGAGATATATCCGCTCATCCACAGATGGAATGGCTGCACCGTAGGCTGATGTGTCGATTTCAAGTCCAGGACCGTCAGGGACTGTAACGAAAACCTCATCCACTGATGGTTCCTCTTTGGTGACGGTCGCAGTGGGCTGATCAGAACCGGCAAGAGTCGACGTGGACGGAGCCGGATCAGCAGAAGTCGACGTTGATGTCTTGGTTGTTTCATCCGGTGCGCCTCCGCAGGCAACAACGGCTATCAGAACTCCGAAAAGCAAAAGCAACTTCGCCATGTTGATGTATGTTATCAACCCACTCTCACTTCTAGCTGCAAGAGTGCCTTCGCCCAGAGGCTTTAGCCCCCACATGGTCATATTTAACAGATAATATGCCCATTTTGTTCAAATGGTTCCATGTGATTTGACTCGGCGAAGGAAATGTGACCCTCACCCCCAACACCTATCCCTCAAGGGCGAGGAGGAGAAAAAAGTGTGGGGGCGGTCAGCAGACCGCCCCCACATGAGAACCTGTGTCGAGCTGGCCGGGTCAGGCCAGCCTATTTCCCGTTGCCGTTGTCCTTCAAGGCCCAGAAGACGTTCTCCGGTGTCATCGGCAGCTTGTTCATCCTCACGCCCGTGGCTTGGTAGATGGCGTTGGCGATGGCGCCCGGCGGTGGAACGATGGGGACTTCTCCTACACCCCTGGCCCCGTATGGCCCCTCGGAAGCCGGCTTCTCGATGATGACCGTGTCGATCATCGGCAGGTCCAGGGCTGTGGGCATGCGGTAGTCGAGGAGGGAGGGGTTCCGCATCACGCCTTTGTCATCATAGTGGTAATACTCGTACAGGGACCAGCCGATGCCCTGGACAGCCCCGCCCTGGATCTGGCCTTCCACCTGCACAGGGTTGATGGCGCAGCCCACATCTTGGAAGCAGGTGTACCTCAGGAGCTTCACCTTGCCTGTGCCGGGGTCCACCTCCACATCCACGACGTTGGCGCCGAAGGTGGGTGCGCTCTGCACCCTGGTGACCGACCCTTCCCCACAGACCGGGCCGTCGCCCCGCCGCACGCTGTTGCGGGCCACGTCAAACCAGCCCATGGCCTGCTCAGGGTCTTCCTTTACCCAGAACCGGCGGTCTGCGTACTCCACGTCATCGGGCTCAACCTTGAGCTGCTCGGCTGCGTGGGCCTTCATCTGGGATATGGCGCTCTCGGCAGCCCTCTGTATGGCTATGCTCTGGGTCCAGGTGGAGCGGCTGCCGGCGCTGAGGTCTGTGTAGGGCGCGGAGTTGGTATCCAACACCCTTACGTTCACATCTTCTATGGGAATCTGCAGCTCCTCGGCGGCCATCTGCTTCATGGTAGTGCGGATGCCGGTGAGGTCCACCTGCCCCGTGCTCACCGTAACGGTGCCATCGGCGTGCACCATGATTATCGAGCTGGACGTCAGGGTTGCGCCGAGCCAGAAGCCCACAGCCAAGCCGCGGCCTCTATTTGGCCCTTCCAAGGGTGAGGTCCAAGAGGGATGCTTCTCTATCTCGTCCAGCATCTCTGTCAGGCCTATGCTGTTTAGGGGGCGGTTATTGGTCATCAGGTCGCCCTCCACCACAGCATTGTGCTTGCGGAACTGGAGGGGGTCCATGCCAACCTTTTCGGCCACCATGTCCATCACCGTCTCGACGGCAAACCCTACCGGAGTGCCTCCGGGGGCGCGGTAGGCCTGCACCCTGGGCTTGTTGGTCACCACATCGTAGGCTTCCAGCTTCATGTTGTCGCACTTGTAGGGGCCAAAGGACACCACCGTGGCGCCGGCTATGGGAGAGCCGGGGAAAGCGCCCGCATCATAGACCATGCGGACGTAGCAGCCCATGACAGTCCCGTCCTTCTTGGCACCGACCTTGACGGTCAGGTGGGCGGGGGAGCCGGGGCCGGTGCCCCGGAAGACCTCGTTGCGGTCCATCACCATCTTCACGGGAGCGCCGCCGCTCTTCTTGGAGAGGAGTATGGCCAGGGGCTCTAGGATGGTGTATATCTTCCCGCCGAAACCGCCTCCTATCTCCATGGGGGTAACTATCATCTTGTCCTGGGGGAGGTCCAGCAGGGCGCTGAGCTGGCGCTGCACGTTGTAGGTGCCCTGGTTGCTGGTCCAGATGTTCACGGTGCCGTCGCCGTCCACCCGGGCGACACAGGCTTGGGGCTCAAGGTATCCCTGGTGGACCATGAGGGTGTCGTAGGTCTCCTCTACCACCACGTCGGAGTCCTTCCAAGCCTGCTCGATGTCTCCCCGCCCGTCTTCCAGGTGGGTCGCCACGTTGCTGGCTTTGGTAGGAGGGTCACCCAGGGTCTTGGTGAACAGGTCCTCATGCAGCAACGCTGCACTGTCATCCATGGCTGAGACCACATCCGTCACAGGAGGCAAGGGTTCGTACTCGACCTGGACCAGGCTGGCAGCATACTCGGCCACATCCTGGCTGGTCGCCGCAACGACGGCGACGGGATGGCCGTCGAAGAGTGCTTTGTCATGGGCCATGGTGAGCTTCTGGAGGTCCTTCAGAGCGATCATAAGCTCCCCGCCGAAGGATGTTGCGGTGTCGCTGGGGACGGGCAGGTCCTTGTGGGTGATCACCGCCTTCACGCCCTCCACCTGCTCAGCCTTGGAGGTGTCGATGTTCTTGATGCGGGCATGGGCATAGGGACTTCGCAGGGCCTTGGCGTATAGCATCCCGCTCATGTACAGATCTGCCCCATATTGGGCGCGGCCCGTGACCCGCTCCAGGGCATCGGCCTTTTCGACTGACTGGCCTACGTACTTGCGCTCCTGGACAGTTGCCATGGCTCCTCCTTACTTCTCCGTTACAGACATTATTGCTTTGATGATCTTGTCATACCCGGTGCACCGGCACAGGTTCCCGGCAATTCCCGTCCTTAGCTCCATCTCCGTGGGCTTGGGGTGCTTGTCCAGGAACGCCTTGGCCGACATGATGAAACCGGGGGTGCAGAACCCGCATTGCAGCCCGCCGTGCTCCATGAAGGCGCGCTGGACAGGGTGAAGCTCAGCCCCGTTGGCCAAACCCTCGATGGTGGTGACCTCGTGCCCGTCGGCTTCCAGTCCCAGGGTCAGGCATGAGTCGACGGCTTGTCCATCGATGAGGACCGTGCATGCCCCGCAGTTGCCGTTGCTGCAACCCTCCTTGGTCCCGGTGAGTCGAAGCTCATCCCTGAGCACCTCCAGGAGGGTCTGCCACGGCTTTACCAGTAGCTCGACCTCGTCCCCGTTAACCCTGCATTGCAGGGGCGCTTTTCTAATGGTCTGCTCCACGTTTGCTCCTTACATCCCAAGATCGGCTAGGCAGTGCTCCAGGGTCCTCTGGGTGAGCACTTTGCACAGCTCTTTTCGGTATTCAACGGAACCGCGAACGTCGGAAATGGGGCTGGTGGCGTTCGGCGTCAGGTCCGAGGCGGCCTTCACCACCTCGGCGTTCAGCACCTGCCCCTCCAGGGCAGCCTCGGCATCCCGCGCCCTGACGGGAGTCGGGGCTACCGATGCCAGGGATATGCGGGCCATGGTGCAGCGCTTGGTGGCTGGGTCCACAGCCACCAAGCTGGCGGCGCCGGCTACGGCGATATCCATCTCTTCCCTGGGAATGAACCTGAGATAACGTCCGCTGCTGTTGGCCGGCGGAGGCGGGACATGTATCTCCAGCAGCAGCTCATCGGCTGCCATCACGTTCTGCCCCGGGCCTGCGAAGAAATCGCCAATGACCACTTCTCTTCGCCCGTTGGGCCCAACGACGATGCACCTGGCATCGTAGGTGATCAGAGGCGGTATGGTGTCGCCCGAGGGGGCTGAATTACACACGTTCCCGGCGATGCTTGCCCGGTTCTGAATCTGGGTAGAGCCAATAAGGCCGCAGACTTCCTTGATGGACGGATAGTTCTCAGCCAAGAGAGCATACTCCCCCGTGCGGGTGCAGGAGACCCCGGCGCCGATGTGCAGCCCGTCTCCCGGAATGTACTCCAGGCGCTGCATATCGGGTATGTTCTTGATGTCCACCACCAGGCTGGGGGTCCGGCGCCCCACCCTCATCTGGTCCACCAGGTCCGAGCCTCCGGCCAGGGCGCGGGCGTTGCCGCCTGCTCCCGCCATAGCCCGTACTGCTTCATCCAGGGTGCGCGGCGAAACGAAGGCAAAGGGGCGCACCAATCACCTCCTAAGCTACAGAAATCTTCCCCATTATAAGGGCGGCTGACGGGCGTGGCAATACGCGTTCAGCGTTGACAAGGCAGAGACCGCAGGCTTACAATCCCCAGTCAAGTGCCCTAGTTAAACGCTACTTTGCGGAACGGATAAGGACTGAAAGCTTATGCTGAGAATTAGACTACGCCGCGTCGGGAAGAAGGGCAGGCCCTACTACCGGATCGTGGTGGCCGATTCCCGGGCGCCCAGGGACGGGGCCTTCGTCGACTGGATCGGGCAGTACGATCCGCTGATGGACCCCCCCGCCGTGGTGCTGAACGAAGAGAAAGCTGTGGGCTGGCTCAACAAGGGCGCCCAGCCTTCGGAGCCGGTTCAGAGAATATTCAACTGGAACGGAATCTACGAGAAGGCTAAAGCAGCATGAAGGAACTGATCGAGTACATTGCCCGGAACCTGGCAAGCCGTCCCGACGATGTCAAGGTCACCGAAGAGATGGAAGAGGACCGGGTTGTGCTTAAGCTCGAGGTCGCCGAAGAGGACAAGGGCAAGATCATCGGCAGGCAGGGGCGTGTCGCCCAAGCTATGCGCATCCTCCTTCGCGTTTCCGCCGTAAAGAACGGCACCAAGGCTGTGCTGGAGATCGTCTGATCCGGCTCTCCACTCTGGAGCCATCCCCATCGCCACACCCACCCTCAAGATTACCTGTGCCGAATCCCCTCCCCTCCTCTGAGTTGCCTCTCATGTTCCAGTTTCCGCCACCGGTAGGAGCCTGCCGCCGTGAATGACGCTGATGTCCCGGCGGGACACGTTGTGGTTGGCAAAGCCGTCAAACCCACCGGGGTGGACGGAGCGCTGCAGGTGCAGGTCATGTCCGACGTCCCGGAGCGGTTTTCCGTAGGGGCGGTGGTCCTGTTGGACGGCACCGAGCGGCGTATCCTCAGGGCCTTTGCTGAGCACAAGGGACGGATCAGCCTGAAGCTGGAGGGTATCGACGACCGGGACCAGGCTGAGGGTTATCGGGATAAGCTGCTGACCATCTCCGAGGATGCGGTCCCCGAACTGCCGGCGGGCACCTACTACCACTACCAGATCATCGACATGGAGGTGCTCACCCCGGGCGGTGACAAGCTCGGCTGCATCGTGGATGTCCTCAGCGTAGGGGACAACGATGTGTACGTGGTCCGGGGGGACGGGGGAGAGGTGCTGGTCCCGGGCCTAGAGGATGTTATCCTGGAAGTGGATACCAAGAAGAAACGCATGATCGTTGCGCTGCCCGACGGACTCTGACAGAAGTTGATGGAGGCGCTATGCCCGTAGAAATGCTCCTTCCCGAACTGGCAAACCTGGTTTCTCCCGATGAAGAGGCGCTGGAGCTGGGTTCCGGCTACCAGCTGGCCGAGGGGCCGTTGTGGTACCGCGAGGGCGGATACCTGCTGTTCAGCGATATCAGGAACAACCGCCGGATGCGGTGGACCCCCGAACAGGGGGTGACCGTCGAACTGGAGCCTTCCAACTTCACCAACGGAATGACCCGGGACAGGGAGGGGAGGCTGGTCTTCTGCGAGCAGTCCTTGAGGCGGGTCTCCCGCCTGGAGGCCGACGGGAGCATCAGCATCATCGCCGACAGCTTCCAAGGCAAGCGGTTCAACAGGCCTAACGATCTTGTGGTGCGCTCCGACGGCGCCATCTACTTCACCGACCCCATCACCGGGGGAATCGAGCCGGAGCTGGACTTCCTGGGGGTGTACATGGTACCCCCGGACCTGGGCAGGGTGGAGCTTCTGACGAAAGAGGTCGCCTTCCCCAACGGGCTGGCCTTTTCGGTGGACGAAAAGCTGCTGTACGTCAACTCCTCCAGGCTGGGACTGATCCACGTCTTTGATGTGGCGGCCGACGGGGGCATCGACAACGGCAGGATACTCTGCCGCCTGGAGGGCGAGGGGGAAGGCAACCCCGACGGAATGAAGCTGGACCTGGAGGGGAACATCTACTGCACCGGGCCTGGCGGGCTGTGGATCATCGACCCGGCGGGACGGCACCTGGGCACCATCCCGGTCCCCGGCGACCATGCCACCAACTGCGCATGGGGCGGGGACGACTGGAAGACCCTCTTCTTCACAACCTTCTACACGCTGCGGCGTATCCAGATGAAGGTGGCCGGGGTCCCCGTACCAAGGTAGGGCCGCTACCTATTCCGGCCCTTCTCCCTCAGGGAGATCTTTGAACAAGCTCGTCGTTCCCGCGCTCTTTTTCGTCGTTCCCGCGAAAGCGGGAACCTACCTTAGCTCACAGCTCGGCGCTAGGGGCATAGACTCCCGCTTGCGCGGGAGTGACGGGGGTTTGGGCCGGGAATTGGGAGGTCATGCAAGATTCTCCCCCAAATAGACCCTTGCTTAACCTCGAGATGTGGCTGCCCGTTCCCCTTCGATTTCACTCTGGGCGAACGGACAGGCAGCAGTCCCGTGGGCGAACGGACAGGCAGCAGTCCCGTGGGCGAGCGGACAGGCAGCAGTCCCGTGGGCGAGCGGATGGCCGTAAGGACGCGGGGGCTGAAATTAGGGGTGGTCTGGCAGGGCAAACCCTAGTCGGAAGAGGGGAGCTGCCGGGGCTGCTGGATCTCCATTTCGGCATCGCAGCACTGCACGATGCCTTCACCGGTCTTGGTGCAGAGCACCATGGTGCCGCACTTGGAACAAACGTAGCGTTTACCCAGTTGGTTAGCCATCTTTAAGGCGCAAGCCAGATGCTCAGCCCTTTATCTGCATGGGTTGGTTGCAGCAGGACATGGTGCCCGGCCCAGCCTTGGTCACGATGAACTCGGACCCGCACTCAGCGCAAAAGTAACGTTTGCCTGTCTGATTTGCCATTGGGAATCCACTCCTGGTACCGGTGCTTTCGAGGGGCGATTATACGGAAGGGGGCTGACGATAGTCAACGCAGAGTCTGGGGCCTACGGCAGCAGGGGCAACAGCTCTTCGGATATGAACTGGAGCTTCTCCAAGCGGGCTTGGTGCTCCCTGGGCAGGTTCAAGAATCCCATTCCCAGGTACCGCAGCCCATGATCGTTGTAGCAGCGCGCTATGGTCTCGGCGCATTCTTGGGGGCCTCCCACGATGGCCCAATCCTCCAGCTTCCGGTCGGTGGAGAGACCCAGGTCGACGGTGGTGCGCTCCTGCATGTTCCAGCCCCCATACATGTTGGCCTTCCGCTGGGCGGCGGCCCGGGCCTCCCGCAGGGCAGTGTCCCGGTCCTTGGCGATGGCGATGACTCTCTGGGCGCCCAGCAGCCCATCGGATGGGGCGCCCTTTTCGCTGAGGGCTTCCCAGTAGTAGCCGGCCATCCGGGCCACGTCAGCCCACGCCGGCTGGGGGCCCAGCAGGCAGGAGTCGGCCTTGAAGGCAGCCCTGCGGCACGCCCCTCGGCTCTGGGCGGCGATCCAGATGGGAGGATGGGGGTCCTGTAGGGGCCGGAGGGCCATCTTGGCCCCGTGCACCTGCCAGTATGTGCCCTCGTAGTTGACCTCCTCGCCTGACCAGAGCAGCTTCATCAGCTCCAACGACTCTTCGAAGCGCCCAACTCTCTGGGACCGGTTGGCGCCCACAGCCTCCAGCTCCACATCCCTGTAGCCGATGCCCGTCCCCAGCACAAAGTTGCCGTTGCATATGTGGTCCAGGGTTACGACCTGCTCGGCCAGCTCCACAGGATTCAGCATGGGAAGGAGAGCAACGCCGGTGATCAGCTTCAAGCCCGGCGCCTCGGGGGCCAGCCGAGACAGCAGTGGGAAGGGCTGCATCCACACCGCCGGGTGGGCCACCCAGTGCTGGGGAGCGTACAGGCCCATGAAACCCCAAGGCCCGGCCCGGCGGGCTACGTCGGCAACATCTTCGATCTGCTGATGCATCGAGGTGTTGGGATCATCAACGAAATCTTTAACGTATAGCGCAACATCCATGGGGGTCTCCCTTCGGGGCTGGACAACGTGGAGCCGGTTACATAGGGTCTTTAGTACTGACCATTATACCCTGATAGCCTTTGGCGTACCTTCGGGAGTCCGACGCGAATCTGCGCCGATTCAAAATGCCCATTCGCCCAAGGGGAAAAGGTCAGGATGTGGGGAATAGGCCGCACCGTCATTGCGGCGGAAGCCGCAATCCAGGAAATCCCAAGACTGGGACATGCTCCCCACTGAAGTGCCAGAGAGCCAGCCTGGAGGCAGCGCCCCATCCTGGGTACCGGTGTAGGCCGGTACGATGTTAAGCTGCACCGTCACTCTCGCGGAATCGGGAGTCTACGCCCCCCGCCGCCATGCTGCGGGCCTCAGAAGGTTCCCGCTTCCGAAGACCTTTGCGAAATTCCCCGGACCGAACCCAAGGCGGCGAGAGCGGCAATACTCAAGGCACAACCACAGCTGTCCGTTCCCCTTCGAGTGCCTCAGGGCGAACGGACAGCCCAGGTTATGCAAAGGTCTCCTTCTGCGGGAACGACGAGGTTGGGGAAAGGTCCCCTGGGGGTGAGGGGGAAGGCAGGTTAGTCAAGCAGAAGGTTGTCGATGAGGCGGGTGCGCCCGAAACGCACCGCAGCCGACACCATCGCAGGAGGATGAATGGTGTCCATCTCCTCCAGGGTGTCCGGGTCCGCGACGCTCACATAGTCGATTCCGCCCACGGCCGGTTCCCTTTCCAGAATCCCCCGTACCTCGGCACGAAGCACATCCGCCGACTGCTCTCCCGCCGTCCACATGGCCTGGGCGCAGGTCAAGGCCCTGAAGATAACCGGGGAGGCCCGGCGTTCATCTTCGGCCAGGTACACGTTCCTGCTGCTCAGCGCCAGGCCGTCGGCTTCCCGCACGGTGGGCACTACCCTGATTTCCACGCCCATGTTCAGGTCGGCCACCATCCGCCGGATAACGGACGCCTGCTGCCCGTCCTTCTGACCGAAGTAGGCAACGTCCGGCTCCACGACGTTCAACAGCTTGCTCACCACGGTTGCGACTCCCTGGAAATGGGAGGGCCGGTGCTCTCCCTCCAGGCGGTTGCTCACATCCGGCAGGCTTATCCAGGTCCCATAGCCCGGCGGGTACATCTCATCGGCGAAGGGAGCAAACAACAGGTCCGCCCCCTCTGATTCCAGGAGGGTGATATCCTGCTCGAAGTCCCTGGGATAGGCGCCGTAGTCTTCGGTGGGACCGAACTGGGCCGGATTCACAAAGATGCTGACAGCCAACACATCGTTTTCGCGGCGGGCACGCCTGACAAGGGCAAGGTGCCCGTCATGGAGGGCGCCCATGGTGGGCACCAGCCCCACGGTTCCCTGGAATCCCCGACGGGCAACTCTGAAACCTTCGATGGTGGTGAGGATCTGCAAGCTGTATAGACCTCACAGCCAAGCTTGGGCTACAGCCCAGAGGCTTCTTTCAACCTGGAGATAGCCTCTCGCTCCTGCCCTGGAGGGCGATCGTACTTCGGGCACACTTCCCCTCGTGGACTTGCTATCCTGCTGTTTCAAGGCTCTCCAGCGCGGTCTCGTCCATGGAAAAGCTCTCGTCCTGGGAGGGAAAGCTCCCGTCCACTACCTGGGAGGCGTAGGCTGCCATCCCTTCCGCCATAAGAGAAGCCGCCTGGGCGTAACGCCTGGTGTGCTTGGGAACGAAATCGGTGAAGAGTCCCATGATATCGTGAAAGACCTGCACCTGCCCGTCGCAATGAACCCCCGCGCCTATGCCGATGGTGGGAATGGACAACCTTCGGGTGATCTCCCGCGAGAGGGGAGCTGGCACCAGCTCCAGCACCACCGAGAAGGCCCCGGCATCCTGGAGGGCCAAGGCGTCTTTGACCAACTCTTCCGCTTCATCTTTGTCCTTGCCCCGCACCCGGTAACCGCCGTACTCGTTCACCGACTGGGGTGTCAGTCCTATGTGACCCATCACCGGTATGCCGGCCTCCACCATCCGGCGGACGCTCTCAGCCACCCGCCGTCCTCCCTCCAGCTTCACCCCATGGGCATACCCTTCCTTCAGCAAGCGGCCTCCATTGCGGAGAGCATCCTCAGGGCTGGCTTGGTAGGACATGAATGGAAGGTCGCTGACAATCAGCGCCTGCTTGGCTCCCCGGCTTACGGCCTTCGTGTGGCTGATCATATCGTCCATGGTCACATGGATGGTGGACTCATACCCCAGCACGACCATACCCAGGCTGTCACCCACCAGAAGCACCGGTATGCCGGCGCCATCGGCGATGCGCGCTGATGTGTAGTCGTAGGCTGTCACAACCGGTATCTTCCGCCCCTCCGCCTTCATCCTGGCGATGTCCCTGACGCTGGTGCGACGCATTCTACCGGTCTCCTTCTGCATTTAGCTGGCCTGCGATCGGTGCACAAGCCATGAATAAGTCCCTAGGTTGCCCTGGCATCTAAGGAGCATCCAGCAGGCTGGCAAGCTCCTCAGCCACCAGTCCCGACGGCTTCCAGACTACAGCCAGCAGGGATTGCCGGGCCAGGGCCCTGTACAGAGGCGCGATTTGGGGAAGCCTCTCTTCCAGGGCCCCCAGGTGCCTGCCCAAAGTGTCGGCATCCCCCCGCACGGCAGGGCCTGTCACGCTGGCCTCCACTCCCATGGAACCGATATTGGCAAGGGTGGCCTGCATTATGGGAACGACTATGGGCAACGCCCTTTCTTCCGGCACACCCATCTCCTTCCACATGTCCACAACCACCTTGGTCAGAGCCGCCAGGTGCCCGCAGCTCATGACTGCCGAGGCGTGGTACAAGGCCCGGTCCCGGGCGTCAGGGAACACTGCCTTGCACCCCAGGAGCCCAGCCAGCTCCCCCAGGTACCTCCTCAGCCAGCCGGCGCCTTCTATGGCTGCGGCTGCTCCGCGGAACCGCTCAACCGCATCTTCCGGGGAGCTGACGCAGGCGAAGGTCTGGTAGGGATGAAAGGACGCGACGGCAGCGCCCTGCACCTCCGCGGCCCGCAGGATATCCAGGGTATGAGCGCCGCTGCAGTGAACCACCCCATGCCTGGAAGACCAGCGCACCTCGCCCGCAACCTGGGATATGGCCGAGTCGGGGGCGGTGATGAATACCACGTCCGAGCTGTCGGCGGTCTCTTGAGGCGATGCAGCCCACCGGCAGCCGTTCACCTGGGCCGCCAGGGCTTGGGCAGAGCCGGAGCTGCGACTGGAGACAACCACAACATTGCACCCGTGGGCTTTCAGGGAAAGGGCCAGCGCCCTGCCCAGGGCTCCTGCGCCGATGAGGCCGATGGCCGGAGAGTCCATCTTAAAGCTCCCCTACGGCGGGGATGCCGCCCAAGCCCTCAGCAGCTTTGACAGCCCGCACCACAGCTTCTGCGACAACCTGGGTCGCCGCAACCCCCACCTGCGTGACATTCGGGGGCTCGGAAGCTGTCCCCGTGGCCAACGCAAAGATGGAATCCCCGTCTGCCATGGTGTGGCAGGGCCGTATCGCAAGGGCTAGGCCGTCGTGGCTGACCCTGGCGATGTAGTGGGCCTCGTCCTTGGACAGCTTGGCGTTGGTAGCTACGACTCCGATGGTGGTGTTGGTGCCCGGCCGGGGTGCTTCATATTCGGGACCTTTAAGGATGTTCTCCACAGGGTCCACCTGCCCCGCGCCATCTTTGAGCCTGGGTCCTGCAATAAGCTCTCCGCTGGCGGGATCGCAGATGCCTCCGTAAGAGTTCACCACTATGATGGCGCCCACTCTGACACCTCCAGGCAAGTCATAGGAGGCAGTGCCGACACCGCCCTTGATGGCCCATCGCATGCCCCGGCCCTTGGCGATCGTTGCGCCCGTGCCCGCGCCCACGCTGCCTTCTTCCACTGGCCCCGCAGAAGCACCCTCGCAGGCTGCGCAGGCATCCTCGGGGCTGGGGCGGGCGGCATCGGACAGCAGGTTCAGGTCGAAGATGATGGCGGCCGGCACGATGGGGATGGTCCGCTGTCCCATCCTGTAGCCGATTTCCCGCTCCTCCAGGTACTGCATGACACCTGCGGCAGCGTTCAGGCCAAAGGCGCTTCCGCCACTAAGCAGCACCCCGTGCACCTGCTGCACCAAGCGTCCGGGACCCAGCACATCCGTCTCCCTGGTGCCGGGGGCGCCTCCCCGGACATCCACGCCGGCCACCGCTCCTTGGCGGCACAGCACCACGGTGCAGCCGGTGCCTCCCAGGGCGTCGGTGTGGTGGCCCACCTCGATGCCGTCAACCTGGGTGATGCAACCAGCCATCAGGAGGCCAGCTTCATGGCCAAAAGATAAGCACCTTCCCTTGACCTGGGAAGGTGCACGAATAAGACGCCCTTCTCGTTGCTGTCCCGGCCGTTGCTGGTCTGGGCAGCCGATAAACGGACCACCTGGCTCACCCCCTGGAAGGTAGATGGCTCCTACATCATATCATTCCTCCGGGGGGCGTCAAGCTTCAGGCTCGGACCTAGGCTGCCTGGATGGCTTGGAGGTTCCTGAATCCACCTCGCTGGAGTATGCGAAATATGGTGCGCTGGCTGATGTCGAAACGGGCTGCAGCTTCGGGGACGGACAGCTTCTGCCTGCGCATGGCAGATAGCACCTCTTCATCCCTTTCTCGACGCTTCTCCCTCAGGAACCACCCCGGATCATCGTACTTGCACTGGGGAAGGGGGCATCTCAGGCACGAAGGTGAGACCTCGCACCCTTCATCCCGATAAGGAAAATCCTCGGGCACCGCATCCAGGACAGCTGCCGAACTACGTTGTACCATATCTACACCTCTATCCCGTAATGTGATTTTCTGAATTATAGAATATATGTTCTATTAAGTGCAAGGCATTTGGGTCATAGTTAGAACGAGTTTTCTAATTTTGCGAGGGAAATAGCCCCTCCAAGCCCTCTCCCCTTTGGCAGATCAGGTAAGGTTGCGTCGAGGCGTTCATTGGCAGCACAATGTCGCCACCCAAGTCCGCCCCTGCCGGAAGGGCCAGAAGGGCAAGGCGCTGCGGACCGGGAAGGGATATATGCAGGACGAAATTCTAAGCTCGGTGCAGCTCTTTCTGTACAGGGAGGCCCGGCTGCTGGACGACAGGCAGTTCCGGCAGTGGCTGGACCTTCTGGATGAAGACCTGCTCTATCGAATGGTCTCCAGGAGGTTCCGGTACCCTTCCGCCAGCAAGGCCATGGCGGAGAAGTACCGGGAGCGTGACCGGGAATGGGAAGGGTCCCGGGAGAACGAGCTTTCAATCATGGAGGAGACGAAACACTCCCTGGTGCTCCGTGTGGAGCGCCTAGAGACCGGCATGGCATGGGCTGAAGACCCGCCTTCGGCCACCCGTCGCATCATTTCCAACGTGGAAGTGGAACAGGGGGAAAGGGAGTCCCAGGTGGTCGCTTTCTCCAACTACATGCTCTATCGCACCCGCGGGGGCGCCGGACCCGATCTGTACGTAGGAGGCCGGGAGGATGTGCTGCGCAGGGTGAACGATAGCTGGAAGATCGCCAGGAGGAAGGTCGTACTCGACCAGGGCACCCTGGCCGCCAAGAACATCAGCACCTTCTTCTAACCGGAAGCTGGCTTCCAGCCCGGAGCGGGCCGTATGCCATCGAAACGGCCATCGGCGGTACGTCGAGAAGCTTGTCAGGCCAGAGTCATAGGTGTTATAAAGGTGAGCTAGCTGACACTTTACCAGGAGTCCTTGGTGGCCACCCGCCTTTTAGACAAGATAGACGATCCGAAGGACCTCAAGAAGCTGACCCACCGGGAGCTGGCCCAGGTAGCCCAGGAGGCCAGGGACACTATCATCTCGGTGATCACCCAGCGGGGAGGTCACCTGGCTTCCAACCTTGGGGTCGTCGAGCTTACCCTTGCGCTGCACCGGGTCTTCGACAGCCCAATTGACAGCATAGTGTGGGACACCACCAACCAGACCTACACCCACAAGCTGGTGACGGGACGACGGGACGAGTTCCAGGACATTCGCCTGGAAGGTGGGCTGTCGGGTTTCGGAGAGCCAATGGAGAGCCCCCACGACACCCTTTGCGCCGGGCACGCAGGCACCGGCCTTTCCATCGCCCTGGGCATAGCGGAAGGAACCACGAACCGTAAGATAGATTCATGGACAGTTGCTGTGGTCGGGGATGGGGCGATGACCTCCGGCTCCAGCTTCGAGGCCCTCAACAACATAGTGCACCGCAACCCTGAGAAGCTCATCATCGTCCTCAACGACAACGGCATGTCCATCTCGGAGAACATAGGTTTCCTGACCAACTGGCGCAAGCGCGTCATCACCCATCCCGAATATGCCCCGATGGTGGAGCGCATGAAAGCCCTTTCCAAGCGGGTGCCCACGGGCGAGATGATGTACCGCCTGGTCAAGAGGTTCAGCACAGGGCTGGACGGACTCATCGTACCCACCATGTTCTGGACCGAGATGGGATTCCAGTACCTGGGCCCGGTGGACGGGCACGATTTCAAACAGTTGGAAGAGACCCTTCAGCAGGCCAAGAACCCCTCCGGCCCGGTCCCCCTGGTGCACGTGGTAACCCACAAGGGCCACGGCTACGAACCGGCGGAGGACGACCCCGTCAAGTTCCATCAGCCCAGCTCTCCCTTGGGGGATACCTCGGGGGCGCCCACCTACTCCCACGTCTTCGCCCAGACCTTGGCACGCCTTATGCGGGAAGACGAATCGGTCGTTGGGATCAGCGCGGCGATGCTGGAGGGCACCGGCTTGGCGCAGGTGCAGCAAGAGTTTCCCAACAGGGTATTCGATGTGGGCATCGCTGAGCAGCATGCGGTCAGCGTGGCTGCCGGTATGGCATCCACCGGGCTTAATCCCTTCGTCTCCATATACTCCACCTTCCTGCAGAGGGCCTTCGACCAGGTGGTGCATGATGTCTGCCTGCAGAACCTGCCCGTTACCCTCATAGCGGACCGGGCCGGCATCGTTGGCGAGGATGGCAAGACCCATCACGGCGCCTTCGACATCTCATATTTGCGCTGCCTTCCCAACGCTGTGGTGGCGGCGCCCATGGACGAGAACGAGCTGCAGCACCTGGTGTACACCGCCTACAAGCATCGGGGTCCCTTCGCCATCCGCATACCCAGGGGGGCGGCCGTCGGCGCCCCCCTGAGCAAGGAACTCAAGGAACTGCCCCTGGGCAGGGGTTCCATCATCAGGGAAGGGCGCGATGTGGTGCTTTTCGGCTTGGGCAAAACAGCCGTCGCCGCCTTGGAGGCTGCTGAGAAGCTGGCGGAATATGGCATATTCTGCGGCGTGGTGAACCCTATTTTCATAAAGCCCCTGGACATTGACCTGCTCACCCATGCCGCCCGCAGCACCGGCAAGATAGTGACCGTAGAAGAGAACGTGCTAGCCGGAGGTTTCGGCTCAGCGGTTCTCGAGGCCCTCGCTGAAGCCGGGCTGGACCACATCCCCGTCCACCGCATCGGTATGCCCGATGCCTTTGTGGAGCATGGCACAGCGGCAGCCCAGAGGCAGCGGCTTCACCTGGACGCCCAGGGGATAGCTGAGCAGGTTCTGGAAGCTTTCTTCCCTGATACAATCCCGTCCCAGCCGGACAAGGCCGCCCGTTAGTCGTTAACCGGTCCTTAGTCCCGCAGATCCCGGGGCAGGACGAAGCTAACATCTTCTTCCACCCCATCGATGGTGGTGACCGAATTCGGGGCGAGGGCATCGATGACAGCCAGCACCATATCTTCCGGGGTCGATGCTCCCGATGTGATGCCGACCTTCTGAACACCATCGAACCATTTTCTGTCCATCTCATCCGGGCCATTTATCAGGTAGGCCCTTACCCCATTAGCCTCTGCCACTTCCCGAAGGCGGTTGCAGTTGGAGCTGTTCTGGGCGCCAATCACCAGGATAAGGTCAGTGGTTTGGGATAGCTGCTTGACAGCCTCCTGCCGGTTCGTGGTGGCATAGCAGAGATCGTTTCTTACAACGACGTCGGAGAAGCGTCCGGTAATCTCAGATATGGAGTTGCTTGTGTCATCCACCGAGAGGGTGGTCTGGGTAAGCACCGCTATCGGCGTTTCTCCATTCCACTCGGGCAGGGATGAAAGGTCCCGGTCATCCATAAGGTGCATGCTGGTCTGGCCCATGGTTCCCCTGACCTCTTGATGCCCATGATGACCTACGAGGATCAGTTTGCGTCCGTCGGTTGAGTAGCGCCTCGCTTCGTTATGCACCTTGGTGACCAGGGGGCAGGTGGCATCGATCACGTGCAAGCCCCGGCGCATGGCCTTTTCGAAGTCCTCCGGAGGGGAACCGTGGGCGGAGAAGACTACGGTGGCCCCTTCGGGGATTTCGTCCACATCCTCGACGGTCCTTGCGCCCTTGCTCTCCAGGGACCTCACCACGTAGGGGTTATGCACTATCTGATGCTTGACGTAAACGGGAGGGGAGTACTTGTCCAGGGCAAGTTCGACGATGTTGATGGCCCGCACCACCCCGGCACAGAAACCCCTTGGTATACCCAGTAACACGTCCAATAGCAGCCTCCTGCCGTAAGCCGGATACTGCCGATTCTACCACAGGGCCGAGGCTGACGCCGAACGCCGGCGTACCAATCCCCCGGGTGTTGGGGACCCGGGTGTAAACTCACCGGATCAGGTATATAATATCAGGACTGTCCGGTTTCCTTGTGATAGGAATCACTAGCTGTTTTGCAAACTCGGAAAAATCGTCGAAAAAAGTGATGCATTCCAAGGAAAAACGGTTCATAGTATCCGGCATCCGAGGGATGCCCGTGGATGAAGGGAATACAAAACTACGAAAGGCTACGGCAATGAAACTCAGGCGGTCCTCAGTTGGTAGGCTCATCAGGGGCATGAGGTCTCAACATCAGCCCCGTGATGGTGGCAGCTTCAATAACAATTGGCAGATGTTGACCCAGGTGGCCGCCAGCATACAGGGCGAATCGTGGTACCAGTTGATTCACCCGAATCAAGACAGGAAGCCGTAGCCCCTTTGAGACGAGTCGCATATAGCTCCTCTACATAGGTGCTATATGGTGAGCTAGCCGAACCCCAGGGCCTGCCGGATCTCTCCAATCTGCCCCATGTGCTCCCGCCAGTGGCCCAGCAGGGCGCGTTGCACCAAGCTCTCCGCCGTGCGCTCCTCGTGGACATCGGACCTGACCAGGTGAACGGGGACTGTCTTGTTCCGCAAGTCCGAATCGGCGGCGGCGACCAAGCCGGCCTCCACCTGCTCCAGCAGCTCTTCCAGGTTTCGGCACAGGTCGGCAAGCTCCATGGACTTCCGCTCAGGGGTGAGGTTGGTCATGCTGGAATGGATGACGATCTCGTCTCCCTTGCCTTCCAGTACCTGGTCAAGGACCGCGCCCATACCTCCAGGGGGCGTATCCAGCAGGTGGCAGACAACCTCCCTGATGGACCACTCTTCTTCGGAGGCCTTCCAGTCCAGGCAATAATTTACGCCGTTCAATAGCCCGGACATCTCATCTTTCAACGACCGCACCCCGTCCAACAGCTGGTCTTTCTCGCTATTCATAGCTGCTCCAGGTCAAGATTCCTGATAATCTCCAGTGTCCAGCCGCGGGTGTCAGCCCTGCTCAGGGCGATCTCCAGGGATGCTTTGAGCAGGCCCAGGGGCGTCCCGCCGTCGTAGCGGGTACCCTCAAACTTCAGGGCGTACATCGGCTGTTCATCCAGCAGCATTCCCATCCCATCGGTGAGTTGTATCTCCCCTATGGCCCCGGGCGCCGTGCGCTCCAGGCAGGAGAATACCTCCGGGGTAAGCAGGTATCTGCCCACCACCGCCAGGTTTGAGGGAGCGTTCTCGGGAGACGGCTTTTCGACCAGCCCTCTCACCCTGTAGATGCCCTTCTCCACCTCCTGGGCATCCACAACTCCATAGGCGCTGACGGCTTCCCGCGGCACCTCCTGCACCGCGACCACGCTGGCTCCGTGCCGCTCGTACACATCCAACATCTGACGACTCACGGACACGTCGCCCACGATCACATCGTCGGGCAGCACCACGATGAACGGCTCATCCCCGACGGCATCCCTGGCGGTGAGCACCGCGTGGCCCAAGCCAAGCTGCTCCTCCTGCACTACGGTGGTGACGTGGGCCAGGGAAGAGATACTCCCGACCATCTCCGACAGATGGGACGCCCCGTCGCTGGCAAGCCTCTGCTCAAGCTCCGGGGCGGGGCGAAAGTACTGCTCCAAGCCCCCTTTTCCTTGGGAGGTGACCAGGATTACGTGCTCCACGCCCGCCTCGGCCAGCTCCTCCACTCCGTACTGGATCATGGGCTTGTCCAGGATGGGGAGCAGCTCCTTGGGAACGGCCTTGGTGGTGGGAAGGAAGCGAGTTCCCAGCCCGGCGGCGGGAACTACAGCCTTGCGTATGGGCGCCAGCTTTGCCACAGGCGCTATTCTACCATCCACCCCAAGGCCTAAGCACCCGCACCGTCTCGGTCGCTAATGGAGGAGAGGAGTGGCGAACGTGCCACGCAAGCTAAGATATCCACGCCCATAGGCATACAGCGACCAGGGGGACGCCATGTGGGATTTTTGGCCACTGCCCCCGTTCAACAAGGAAGTATTGACAACCCTGAGCTGCGATAGCCTTAATGGTCTTAAGACCGGATTCGGCGCAGGGATGCATCATAATCAGGCCCACGCCTAGGACCCACAGGGCACAATAGACGCACACTCCGCTCCCTATAGAACGGCAAGAACGGCGCGCCCGCCGACGGAGACTCCTGAAGGATATTTGCGTACCTATGCCTGGAGTGCGACTAGACCACACCAAGATTCGGATCAGCCGTGAGATTCTGTCCGGGGGTCCGGGCTATCGAGCCTTTAGATCCGAGTGGCATTCTCGTGACGGCGAGGATATCACGAAGAGGCACATGGGCCGGTTTGTCAAGATGGCGTACATCCCGACCTCTCCCGAATGGGAGCCGCCGGACTATCTCCTGGACCACTGGTGGGAGATAGTAAACGAAGCGGGGAACACTGTCGGCTTGAAGGCTTTCATCCCGTTACCAAAAGAGCGGGATCGGTACGGCCGCCGCTCTTTCGGATGGCGGGTGTCATGGCAGATGTTTCTATTCAATACCCGCTGCCCCTGGATACCGAAGCCCCAAGGTAAGTTGCTCACACGGGCACCAAGCCTAGTGGAGTGGTTATTGGAATGGCTGACTATCGGGAAGCTGCGACGCTGATTGTCTGTAACGGCTGCCTGAAGAACCCTCCGATCTCAGGAGGGTTCTTCATTTCTGTCCCTTCTCGTCTACCACGACGGCAAAAGTTTTTGTGTTAGCATCATCGGAACCTTAGTTTCCTTTGTTTCACGGCCGGGAGAAGGACTAATGCACATCTCTCAACAAAGGGCTTCACATTGACAGACCCTAGCGTCGAAACCTACCATGTGAGGTGGAGCTGTGCTAGACGGGGAGCTAGCGGTGCCCTATACCCGCAATCCGCTGCAGCGGGGTTGAACTCCTCTCCTAGGCTTAGTTGGTAGGCCTCTAGCCGCACTGGGCAGTGCTGACAGCTGGGTCCCGCGCGACGGAGGTCTGTGAACCCCGCCAGGTCCGGAAGGAAGCAACGGTAAGCAGAACCCTTCGGGTGCCGAGGGAGCGCCTGGCTGGAGCTGTCCCTGTAGCTACGCTCATCAGCTATGGTCAAAGAGGGGTGCACAGCTTCCATTCTCTTCCATCCTATGGTTGCTCTCATAAACAGGACCTCTCACCCTAGAAAAGCCCTGGGACAGCACTACCTGCTGGACCAGGACATCGTACAAACCATAGTTAGCGCAGCGGACCCGACACCCGCCGACATCGTTGTCGAGGTCGGCCCTGGCCCCGGGACCCTTACCAAGCACCTTGTCGCCAAGGCTGGGCGGGTCGTGGCCATCGAAATCGACCCAACACTGGCGGCTGCCCTTCCCCGCAGGCTGGGCAGCCCTTCCAACCTGGTTGTTGTCAACGATGATGCCCGCACCGCGGACATGTCCAAGCTCTCACCCGAAGGCGACGTGTATAAGATGGTCTCCAACCTGCCCTACTATGCAGCCGCTCCCATCCTGCGGCGATTCCTGGAATGTGACCCACCAAGACCCTCCGTCCTGATCGTCATGCTCCAGAAGGAGGTTGCGGAGAGCATCCTTGCGTCCGATGGGCGCATGAGCCTCCTGGCTGTCGCCGTTCACCTCTACGGCACACCTGCCCTCGTGTGCGACGTGCCCGCCAGCGCCTTCCGCCCCAAGCCCAGGGTGGCTTCCACGGTCATACGTATCGACACGCTGCCCAGACCCGCCGTCGATGTCCATGACCTGGAGGCCTTCTTCGAGGTGGTGCGGGCCGGCTTCTCCGCCCCCCGGAAGCAGCTGCGCAACTCCCTCAGCCACGGGCTGGGCATAACGCCCCAGCAAGCTGCAGGCGTCCTGGAGGGGGCCGGACTGGACCCCACCCTCAGGGCGGAAAGCCTGACCCTGGACCATTGGGCATCGCTGCACCGGAGCATCGGCTATGGGCGGGGGGCCGAAGGCCAAGACGGCAAAGATGGAAGCTAAGGCCTACGCGAAGATCAACCTGACCCTGGAGGTGCTGGGGCGTCGAGAGGACGGGTACCACGAGGTCAGCACCATTCTCCAGACCATAGACCTAGCCGATAACATCAGCTTCGAAGAGGCGACCGGACTGTCGGTGGAGTCTTCAGACCCATCCCTATCCGGAGAAGACAACCTGGTGCGCCGCGCCGCCGAACTGCTTAGGCGCACGACCGGCCACTCCGGGGGGGCGCACATCCGGCTGGAGAAGCGTATTCCCATGAACATGGGGCTGGGCGGAGGAAGCAGCGACGCGGCGGCAACCCTTTTATGTCTCAACACCCTCTGGAACAGGGGCTTGGACTACCCAGCCCTTCACAAGCTGGCGGCGTCCCTTGGCTCCGACGTTCCCTTCTTCCTGACCGGCGGCACTTGCTTGGCCACAGGTCGGGGGGAAGAGGTCACCCCCCTAGCGGCGCTGCCCTGCCGCTGGGTCGTGCTGGTGTGCCCCCCGGAGGAGGCGCCTGTATCCACCATCGGGAAGACAGCCCGGATGTACTCCCTGCTGGACCAGGGGGACTTCTCCGACGGCAGCCCCACCCGGCGTATGCTGGATGCGCTGGAGAATGGCAGGCCCGTTGACGGCCTGCTGTTCAACGGGTTCCAACCGGCCGTCCGTCGGGCGTCTCCCCAGCACTCCCGGTTGGTCGAGCTGCTGGGAGAAGCCGGAGGGCAAAATATCTGCGTTGCCGGGTCGGGATCGGCCCTATATTGCCTCTTCGACCTTGAAGATGAAGCTCGAAGAGTGAATAATTCCTTGAAAGAGGGAGGGTTGCTGGCGTACTGTGTACGCACGGTACAGCCATCACCCTGGCCTGACCAGGACCTACAGAGCAGAGGAGGAGCCAAAAGCTAACCCATGGATCTTCCCATTCTCAGCATAACCATCGATATCGACCCCAATATTTTCACGATAGGCTCGCTAGTCCTAACCTGGCACGGCTTCTTCACCCTGGTTGCGGTGGCGACGGCGACCGTGCTGGTCGCCCGTTGGGGCAAGCAGCAGGGTCTGGACTCTGACTCCATCTACACCGTAGCTATCTGGGCCATCATAGGAGGCATCGTCTTTTCCCGACTGACCCACGTTATCGACCGGTGGGGCGACATTTACACCCACGACCCACTACGGGCCCTCGAGATCTGGTCGGGTGGTGTGACCATTTACGGGGCCATCCTCGGCGGCTTTCTCACCGGCGGGGGGTACATGCTGATCAGGAACCACCCCGGCTTCCTTGCCCGCTGGAACAAGCTGTTCCCCGGCAAACTGGAGCCGGTCCCCCTGCCTCCGGTGGGACGCTTGGCCGACATCGCCGTGCCGGCGCTGCTCATCGCCATGATGATTGGGCGCATCGGCGACATCATCAACGGCGAACACGTAGCAAGGCTGACCTCACTGCCCTGGGGTGTGATATATGCCCACTCCAATAGCCCCAGCAACTGGCAGCACGGGCTGGCAACCAGCCATCCGGCCGTGGTGTACGAGATGATATGGAACCTGGGAGTGCTGGGAATAGTCTGGCCCCTGCGGAACAGGCTCAGGCCCTACGGCATGCTCTTCGCCATGTACCTCTCCCTATACTCCATCGGCAAGTTTCTCATCAGCTTTCTCCGAATTGGCACAGGCAGCATGGATAAAGAGTGGGTCTGGAGCATGGGGGAAGCACACTTCATCGCCCTGGCTGTGCTGGCGGTCACCGTCCCCATACTTCTTTACAAAGCCCAGCTGGTGCAGCCTCAGGCCCGACCGAGACGGCCCCAAGGAGGAGACGGTGGGGAGGGCACAAGCCCGTCGTCGGACGAGGAGGGCGGAGCGTGACTGTCCCTTCCCCTTCGATTTCCCTCAGGGCGAACGGACAGTTCGTGCTCCAGCTTACGCAAAAAGCCCCCTTGAGGAGACCCTTGCACAGCTCTCCCTGGACGGGACACAACGCGGCGGTGAGAAGGGCAATATTCATGAGCACAGCTACCGCTGTCCGTCCGCCCTTCGACCCGGCTCAGGATAGGCCCTGAGGGAACTCGAAGGGGAACAGACAGCCTGGCTGCCCTAAGTCCGTCCGCATTGAGGCAGTGCCCAATCCGTTCGCCCTGAACACCCCTCCGTTCGCCCTGAGGGAACTCGAGGGGGAACAGACAGCCTGGCTGCCCAAGATCCGTCCGCATTGAGGCACTGCCCAATCCGTTCGCCCTGAACATCCCCTCCGTTCGCCCTGAGGGAACTCGAAGGGGAACAGACAGCCTGGCTGCCCAAGATCCGTCCGCATTGAGGCAGTGCCCAATCCGTTCGCCCTGAACATCCCCTCCGTTCGCCCTGAGGGAACTCGAAGGGGAACGGAGGGCCAGGTAACGCAAGGCTCCTCCTCCATGAGGGAGAAGGGTGCCCTCTAACGAAACAGGGGCATAACCCTTCCGCTAAGCAGCCGGAGAGAAGCTTCCGACTGCTCCTTTGACACAAGCCCCCGGTTGGTAAGCATCAGGTTGCGTGCCCCGCCATCCCTCAGCATCGCGACGTGTTCCGCCACCCGGCTGGGAGAACCCAGCAGCACCTCTGGAGCATCGGGGTCGGGGCTGCTGCCGTAGGCTGAGCGGGGCAGGGGGGGCGGTGGTTTCGGCACCGGCTGGTCCGCAGGGTTCCAACGCTCCCTAACGTCGGCCATGTACCTGCTGCCCTCATGGAAGGGGACCAGGAACTCGTCCATCGCTTGGTCGTCGGACTCGGCGACGTGGCACTCGCACCAGAACCATATGCGGTCCAGGTTTTCTTCCACGGCGCTTTCATCGAAGCCCGATGCCAGCATGGTTTCCTGGTACAGCTCCAGGCAGCGGCGCACCATCGGGACGGAGCGATACCTGAGGAGAACGGGGCGTCCAATCCTTGCCATGGCTGCGATGGAATCCTCGCTGATGCATGCCCTGGCCAGGGGCGGATGAGGCTGCTGTTGGGGCCGTGGCCGGAGCAGGGGGAAGGACACCTGCCAGTACTTTCCCTGGAAGTCCAAGTTCTCCGTGGTCCACGCCTTTACCAAAAGCTCCTCAGCCTCGTCGAGGCGCTCGATGCCCTCAGCCACGGTTGTGCCGAAGCCCACGTACTCGAAAGCGTTGTAGTTGGAACCCCTGCCCGTCCCGACAACAAGACGCCCACCGCTGAGCACATCCAACAGGGCCGTCTGGATGGCTAGGTGGACCGGATTGTGCAGGGCCATCTCCACGATCCCCAACCCCAGCATGATCCTGCTGGTGCGGGCAGCTACCGCCCCTGCAAACACCAGGGGGTCCCCGAAGGCAACCTCGCCGACGAAGTGATGCTCAGCCATCCAGATTGCATCTAGACCCAGGGCCTCAGCCAGCTCTGCTTCCGCCAGGCAGTTGGCTATCACTTGACCATCCTTGGCCGGGTCTAGTGACGTGGGATAGAAGAAGTGGCCGAAACGCATCGCATCTCCTCGGTAAGGGTGCCGCGGCCCTACTGTAAATCACCCCGATAGATACCGCAAGCCAGCCCGCCGAGCCATAGCTCTCCCGCCCTCCTGGTGAGACGCTATCCTTTTCCCCATCGGGGCGAGAGGGCAAGATGCGCCTTCGTTGAAGGAGCCGCAGGCGGGTGTTAAGATACCTCCGCAGGTAGGTCCTATAGGGAGGCGCACAATGGCAAAGCTCCTGGACGGAGCATCCCTGTCAAAGAAGCTGCGAGACGATGTGGCTGCCGGCGTGCTGGAGATGCAGGAGAAGCACAACGTCACCCCAGGACTGGCCGCCGTGCTGGTGGGGGACGACCCCGCCTCCGCCATCTACGTCCGCAACAAGCGCAGGGCATGCGACGAAGCAGGGCTGGTGAGCGAGACCTTTAACCTGCCCGCCTCCTCATCCCAGGATGAGCTGCTTACCCTGATCGACAGCCTAAACGGGAATGACCTTTACCACGGTATCCTGGTGCAACTCCCCCTTCCCGACCAGATCGATGAGGATGTCGTGCTGGGGGCAGTCAGCCCGCACAAGGATGTGGACTGCATCCATCCCATCAACGTGGGCAGGCTGGTCCAGGGCGCCTCCCCCTTCCTTCCGGCAACCCCGGGCGGGATACAGCAGATACTGGTGCACAATGACTACGATCCCTCCGGCAAACACGTTGTCATCTGCGGGAGAAGCAACATCGTCGGCAAGCCCCTGGCCATCCTCCTGATGCAGAAGAAAGATGGGGCCAACGCCACCGTGACCCTGTGCCACACGGGCACCCGCAATCTTCCGGACCTGACAAGGCAGGCTGATATCCTGGTGGCCGCCGTGGGCAGACCGCGCGCCATCACCGGCGACATGGTCAAAGAGGGCAGCGTGGTCATAGACGTTGGTATTAACCGGATTCCCGACGACAGCCGCAAGTCGGGCTTCCGTCTGGAAGGGGATGTGGACTTCGAGTCTGTGTCCGAAGTGGCAGAGGCTATCACCCCGGTGCCCGGCGGCGTCGGGCCAATGACCATCACCATGCTCCTGGTCAACACTCTCACCGCCGCCCGCAACAGCATCCACGGGGAATAGCGGGACTACACCCATCTCGCGCTTCTAATCCCTCTTCCATGAACACCGGCGATTTCGACTACCATCTTCCCAAGAGCCTCATCGCCCAGTCACCCGCGGAACCCCGGGACAGCTCACGGCTGCTGGTGCTTCATCGCCAGAAGCGCAGCTGGGAGCACCGACGGTTCCCCGACCTCCTGGAGTACCTGGACCCGGGAGATGCGCTGGTGGTGAACACCAGCAGGGTGTTTCCGGCCCGCATCTTCGCCACACAAGAAGGCTCCGAGGGACGTGCCGAGCTGCTGCTCCTTCACCGGGTGGAGGGCGATGTGTGGAAGGCCATAGGCAAGCCCGGAAGAAGGCTGAGGGCAGGCCGACGCCTGGAGGTCGTCAGCGACGACAGCGAAGGCTGGATCGATGTGCTGGAAGTGGACAGGGACGGCATCCGTACCGTGAGGCTATCCCCGGGCCTCTCCCTGGAGCAGGCAGGCAAGCTGGCCCTCCCTCCCTACATCCACGCTCCCCTTGAAAACGCCGAACGCTACCAGACCATCTACTCCAAGGATTCGGGCAGCGTCGCAGCGCCCACCGCGGGGCTGCACTTCACCCAGGGACTGCTGGACTCCATAAGCGCCAAGGGTGTGAACGTGGTCCACCTGACCCTTCATGTAGGCCCCGACACCTTCCTGCCGGTCAGGAAGGACGATCCCTTGGAGCACAAGCTCCAGGGCGAGCTTTTCAGCATCGACGGGGATTCAGCCGCCAAGATAAACGACGCCCGGCAGAGGGGAGGCAAGGTGGTTGCCGTGGGCACAACGACGGTGCGGGCCTTGGAGCAGGCCGCGCTGATCTCCCGGCAGATGGGGTCGTCGGAGCTGCTGCCGTCGGCCGGGCTTGCCAACCTTTACATCCTCCCCGGGCATCGCTTTCGCATGGTGGATGCCATGGTGACCAACTTCCACCTGCCCCGGTCCACCCTTATCATGCTGGTCAGCGCCTTCGCCGGCAGGGAGGTGGTGCTTGGCTGTTACCGGGAGGCTGTCAGGGAGAAATACCGGTTCTACTCCTTCGGCGACGCCATGCTCATCCTGTAGGTACGCCTCACTTCCTTCCGCCGGCTAAGGCACCTTTGCACATCTTGGGACCTGGGTTGTCCGTTCCCCTTCGATTTCCCTCAGGACGAACGGAAAGCCTTGTGCTCTTCAATACCGCCCTTCTCGGCGCACCGTCGTCTACTGTCTGGTGAGTTACGACACTCTCGCCGTCATACCAGCTGCGCCCCACCGTCATTCCCGCTCACGCAGGGTTCTAGGGACTTAATGCACTCCTGCACAGGTTCCCACTGAAATGTCGGAGTCAGCCTGAGACCCGGCAGCGCTCCGTCCTAGATACCGGCCCACGCCGTTATGACGAAAGGACGCACCGTCATTGCGGCGGAGGCCGCAATCCAGAGAAGGCAGACACCGGGCACCGTCATTGTGATGGGACCCTGGATTCAGCAATGCTCCGTCCTGGATACCGGCCTGCGCCGGTATGACGGCTGGGACGGCCCTCCTCCCACAAGGGCACCTTTGCACATCCTGGGACCTGGGTTGTCCGGTCCCCTTCGATTTCCCTCAGCAACTGTCTTTAAAGTCAAGAGTTGTGAAGGGCAGGGTCCCAATGGCGATTATGTTTGACCATGGCGTTGAGGATGGTGAGAAGCTTGCGCATACAGGCGGTAAGGGCCACTTTCTTGGGTTTGCCAGCCTCGCAGAGGTGTTGATAGAAGCTTTGCAGGGCTGGATTGAATCTGGTGGCCACCAAGGTTGCCATGTACAGGGCAGCTCTCACCTTGCCACGGCCACCCCATACCTGGCGTTTCCCCCGCAGAGCGCCGCTGTCCCGGTTGAAGGGCGCTACACCCACCAGGGCGGCGATCTCACCACGGTTCAAGGCCCCCAGTTCAGGCAGGTCGGACAAGAGGGTCATGGAGAGAACAGGCCCCACCCCGGGGGCGCTTCGGAGCAGCTGGTCTTTGTCCTTCCGCATAGGGGAGGAGCGGATGAATTCTCCCAAGTCCCGGTCCAGCTCTTCCAGATTCTCTTCCAACCACAGGATGTACTCCTGTACTTTGGGACGGATACGCCGGGCAGCGGTTCTCAACCGGTTTTTCTCTGCGGTGATCATCTCCACCAGTTGGCGTCTCCGGGCCACCAGGGCCATCAGCTCCTTAGATTGGGCATCGGGCAGGGGCCTGGAAGCAGGGCGCATTGCCTGGGCAAAATGGGCCAGAGCGTGGGCGTCCAAGGAATCGGTCTTGGCCAGTTTCCCGGCAGCCCGGGCGAAGTCCCGCACCTGTCTGGGGTTGACTACCGCTACATCCAATTGGGATGCGGCCAGTTCTCCCGCCAGGGTCATCTCCATTCCCCCGGTAGCTTCCAGGACTACCAGTTGGGGTGCCAGTTCCCCCAGACGATGCACCAAGTCGCTGACGCCCTGGGAATTATAGGGGGCCTGCCATGCTTCACCGGTAGGTCGCACTGCCACATCCAAGCGGTCCTTGGAGACATCGATGCCAACGAACAAGGAAGCTTCCTTCATTCATCTACCTCCCTTCAAGATACTCTCCCCAACTCTGGCCCATCCTTGCCTAATTCGGGCTCAACTGCCCAGTCAACTGTTCGGGCTCCGAGAGGGACTGGACGTGACGACCCTGCTGAGGGACGGCCTTCAAAGCCTAGGACGAAGCGGTCTGTCACGTCCCTCTTTAAGATACAAGGACGAACGGAAAGCCTTGTGCTCTTCAATACCGCCCTTCTCGGCGCACCGTCATTCCCGCTCATGCAGGGTTCTAGGGACTTAATGCACTCCTGCACAGGTTCCCACTGAGATGTCGAAGTCAGCCTGAGACCCGGCAGCGCTCCGTCCTAGATACCGGCCTACACTGTTATGACGAAAGGACGCACCGTCATTGCGGCGGAGGCCGCAATCCAGAAAAGGCCGACACCGGGCACCGTCATTGTGATGGGACCCTGGATTCAGCAATGCGCCGTCCCGGATACCGGCGGAGGCCGGTATGACGGCTGGGACGGCCCTCCTCCCACAAGGGCACCATTGCGCAACCTGGGGGCTGGATACTGTCCGTTCGCCCTGAACACCCCTCCGTTCGCCCTGAGGGAAATCGAAGGGGAACGGACAACTCTGGTCTCAAGTTACATAAAGGGCCCTTGGACGAAAAGGGGGAATGTCTAGGTGGGCAGCTGGAGGAGCTGTAGCACGTTGCCATCGGGGTCCAGAAGGGTGGCGACCCAGCCGCCCCAGCCCTCCTGCTCCGGCTCCCGAATGAACTCCACGCCCTGCTCGGCCAGGCGCAGATGGAGGCCCCGGATATCATCCACCTGGAAATGCGCCATGACCCTGAATGGGTCCTTGGCCTGCCCCACGACCCGATCATGCAGGCCAAGGTTAAGGCGGGCGCTCCCAAGTTCGAAGTTGACGAAATCCCCATGGTGGCTGCGCATGGTGAGACCCAGGGTGTCGCGGTAGAAGGCAACCAGGCGCTCCAGGTTGTCGGTCCAGAGGGTTACTCCAGCCAAGCCGTTGATCATGGCCAAGCCCTAGCCGGCCAGCTCCTTCACCTTGGCGCCTACGTCCGGCGACGTCACGATAGCCTCCCCGACCAGGGCTGCATGCACCCCCATGCCCCTTAGCTCACGTATGTGGTCAGCGGTGCTGATGCCGCTCTCGCTGACGATCACTTTGCCCTGGGGCACCTGCCCGACCAGCTTGCGGGTTACATCAATGTCCGTGTGGAAGGTGCGCAGGTCCCGGTTGTTGATGCCGATGATCTCCGCTCCTGCGTCCACGGCGATCTCCAGCTCCTCGGGGGTATGCACCTCCACCAGGCACTGCATCCAGAAACGGCGGGAAAGGGCGATCAACTCCTTGAGCTGGGACGGTTCCAGGATGGCAACGATCAGCAGCACAGCATCGGCGCCCCACGCCCGGGACTCGTATACCTGGTAGGGGTCGAACACAAAGTCCTTGCGGAGGATGGGTGTGCCACGGCCCGAAGTGGCCGACTTCACCGCTGCCATGTGCTCCAAGCACCCTTGGAAGCGGGGGTCGGTAAGCACCGAGATGGCCCCTGCGCCATTTTCAACATAGGTGGCGGCCAGCCGGGAAGGGTCGAAGTCGGGGCAGAGCAGGCCCTTGGAAGGGGAGGCCTTCTTTATCTCGCCAATGAGGCGCACCCGGTCGCCTAGGAGCGCGCCCGACATGTTCAGGGGGCGCGGCTGCTCGGCGATTGCCGCTTCCAGGTCAGCCAGCCCGACCTCCGCCTTGCGGGAAGCCACTTCATCCCTCTTGAGGGCTACTATTTCGTCAAGGATGGTCGGCATTTGCATAGCAAGCATAGCCCCTTATAGGCTGGGAGCGCTCTCCTTGGCCAAGCGTTGGCTCAGGGACACCAGGTCATCAACGCAACGTGTGGCCGCCCCATTGTCGATGGCCTGCCGGGCTGCTTCCACTCCCTCGGACAGGTCTCCCACAGCGTCGCCCACCACCAGCATAGCCGCTGCATTCAGGAGCACCACATCCCGCGCCGGGCCAAAGCGGCCGCCGCACACCTCCCGCAGGATGCGGGCATTGGCGACCTTGTCTCCCCCCTGGAAGTCCTGTATCGGTGCAGAATCAAGCCCTGCGTCGGACGGGGAGACCCTGTAGTGGCGGATGGCGCCGTCCCAGACCTCCCACACCAGGGTTTCGGCCCCCAATGTCAGTTCGTCCAGCCCATCCTCGCCGTGCACCACCATGGAGTGCCGGGACCCCAGGAGGAGGAGCACCTGGGCCATCTTCTCGGCGACTTGAGCGTTGGGCGTGCCCACAAGCTGGTGCTGGGCGCCCGCCGGGCAGGTAAGAGGGCCCAGGAAGTTGAAGACGGTGCGCAGGCCCAGCTCCCGACGAACCGGCACAGCATGCCTCATAGCGGGGTGGTAGGCAGGGGCGAACATGAATCCGATGCCCACCTCTTCGATGCAACGCCTCACCCCTTCAGGGCCCAGCTCTATGGCGACGCCCAATTCTTCCAGCACATCGGCGCTGCCGCAGTAACCAGACGCGGCCCTGTTGCCATGCTTGGATATCTTCACACCCGCGCCAGCCGCTACAAAGGAAGCCGCTGTGGAGATGTTGAAAGTGCCCTTGCCGTCACCCCCGGTGCCGGCTGTATCCACGAGGAGCCCATCGGCCTCTACCCTGATGGCCTTCTCCCGCATGACCGCCGCCATGCCGGCCATCTCCTCGGCCGTCTCGCCCTTCATGCGCAGGGCGACCAGGAAAGCGGCCAGCTGGGCGGGAGTGGCCTCGCCGTCCATGACCTCCCGCATCACCCCCGATGCCTCTTCCATGTCCAGGCTCTCGCCGGTAACTAGTCGCTCAACAGCTTCACGTATCATGATGCTCAAGCATTATATCGGGAGGGCCCGTAAACTTCATCAGAGACCAGAGGGGATAGCTTAGAATATTACCTAGGTGCAGGGACAGCAGCGTCCCTGTGCCCCCTCTGCCCGCCATAACCGGCGGCGACCTGAAGAAGCCGATCGGATACAATGGGGCTGAAATGTGCGGACGCTACAGCCTGATAGCCGACCTGCGGACCCTGCAGGGCCGGTTCTCCTTCAGCGAAGAGTTTCAGGACTACCATCCCTACCACAACATCGCCCCCACCAGCCGCGTCCTGACGGTGCGGGGCGGCGAGTCTCGCCAGGCAGAGACGATGCGCTGGGGGTTGGTGCCCTCGTGGGCCAAGGAGCTGTCGGTGGGAAATCGCATGTTCAACGCGAGGGGGGAGACGGTGGCAGAGAAGCCCGCCTTCCGCGCTGGGCTGAGACGGCGGCGCTGCCTGGTTGTGGCTGATGGTTTCTACGAGTGGCAGAAGACCCCAAACGGCAAGCGTCCCATGCACATCACCCTGGCCAATGGGGAGCCTTTTGCCTTCGCAGGCCTCTGGGAGACCTGGAAAGACCCCTCGGGCGCGGTTGTGCCAAGCTGCACCATCATCACCACCACACCCAACGAGCTTATCGCTCCCATCCATGACCGGATGCCCGTCATATTGCCCAAAGATGCGGAAGCGCTGTGGCTGGACGATAGCCTCCAGGACCCTGCGGTCCTCACAGACCTGCTGCGGCCCTACCCCGCTGTTGACATGGCGGTCTGTGAGGCGGAGGACCTGAACCGCCCAGCCAGGGAACAGGCGCCGAAGCTTCTGTAAAGAAGGGCAGGAGAATACCCATGGATACAAGAACCTATCAATACGAAGGTGCGGATTTCCAGGTGACCCGGACCTCGCCAGCTTCAGCCACGGTTGTTTTGCAGTGCGGAATGCATGAACACGAAGAGTTCATGGTTGGCTTGGTGGAGGACGAGGCTAGTGGTTGGGCTGTAGGAAGAAAAACGAGCGGCAACTTTGTCGACGGAAATTTCAATGATGCTGTGGACAAGTGCGCTGAGCTACTGATTGAAGAGTGCAACGCCATGGTCCAGATCGATACCTTTTTCTCTGCCAATTAGAAGGACCATTCCCTAAATGGTGCTGGCTGAAGACCCGGAACTCATCGCCAAGCGACGATATTCAGTCCCTAAGCCTTCCCCAACCCGTCCAAAAAGTTCTGCAGGAGGGGTTTGCCCGATTCGGTCATGATGGACTCGGGGTGGAACTGCACCCCTTCCACGGGCAGCTCCCTGTGGCGCAGGCCCATGATCAGCCCGTTGTCGGTCCAGGCGGTTACCTCCAGCTCGGTTGGCAGGTCCTGCCGGGACACGACCAACGAGTGGTAGCGGATGGCCTCCAGGGGGTTGGGAAGCCCCAGGAAAACGCCCTTGCCGTCGTGGTGTATCTGGGAGAGCTTTCCGTGCATGATCTCCCCGGCGTTGATTACGGCCCCGCCATAGGCGTAGCCGACGCACTGGTGGCCCAAGCAGACACCCAGGGTGGGCACCTGCCCCCCGAAACTCCTAACAACGTCGTTGGAGATGCCAGCGTCCAGGGGTGAGCCGGGGCCGGGGGAGACTATGATGCCCCGGGGCGACAGCTCCTCCACATCCTCCAGGGTTATCTTGTCGTTGCGATGCACCACGACCTCCGCCCCTAGCTCGCACAGGTACTGGTACAGGTTGTAGGTGAAGCTGTCGTAATTGTCGATGAGGAGGATCATGCCAGCCCCTCGGCTTTGTCGATGGCCCGCAGCAGGGCGCCGGCCTTGTGCTGGGTTTCCTGGTACTCATCCTCCGGGGTGCTGTCGTACACGATTCCCCCGCCCGCCTGCACATAGGCCACGCCGTCCTTGATGACCGCCGTGCGCAGGGTCAGGGCTGTGTCCAGGTTGCCGGAGAAGCTGAAGTAGCCCACAGCGCCGCCGTAGGGCCCCCGGCGCTCCCCCTCTATCTCCGAGATCAGTTCCATGGCCCGCACCTTGGGGGCGCCGGACACCGTGCCGGCGGGGAAGCAGGCCCGCAGCAGGTCGTAGACGGTCATGCCCGGCACCATGTTGCCCTCGACGTGGGATACCAGGTGCATAACGTGGGAGTAGCGCTCCACATCCATAAGCTGGGTTACCTGGACGCTTCCAGGCTGGCTTACGCGGCCGATATCGTTGCGCCCCAAGTCCACCAGCATGATATGCTCAGCCCGCTGCTTCTCGCTGTTACGAAGCTCCTTCTCCAGCTCCCGGTCCTCCTCCTCCGTCCCTCCCCGGGGGCGGGTGCCGGCTATGGGATGGGTGGCCACCACGCCGTCCTCGGCACGGGCTACCGTTTCTATGGAGGCCCCCACGATCTGGAAATCCCCCAGGTCCAGGTAGTACATGTAGGGAGAGGGGTTCACCGAGCGCAGGGCGCGGTATATTCGGAAGGGATGGGCCGACGTTTTCCGGGCGAACCTCTGGGAGAGCACCACCTGGATGATGTCGCCCTTCACGATGTGCTCTTCGGCGCGCTCCACCGCTTCGCCGAAACCCTGGGTGGTGAAGTTGGATGTCACAGCAGCGCCCGCATCTCCATTCTCCACGGCGTTCATGGCGCGGGGCAATTCCAGGGGAGAGGAGAGCCTCTCCACCAGGTCGTCGACCTTCCCGGCCGCTTCGAGATACGCTTGGCGTACATCCCCGTCCAGGTGAACGTGGCTGACCACCTTGATGTTGTGCTTGATGTGGTCGAAGACGAGGAGGGTGTTGTAGAACATGAATATGGACTCAGGGAGGCCCAGGGGGTCGGCAGGCGGGTCGGGCACCCTGGGCTCGAAGTAGCGTATGGCATCGTAGGCCAGGTAGCCCACGGCGCCTCCGTGGAAGCGGGGCAGCCCAGCCACTGGGACCAGGGTGAATTTGTCCATCTCGGCCTTGATAGGCTCCAGCGGGTCCACGGCGCCCTCAGGCTGGCCGGGACCCGTCTTCATCACCCTGTAAGGCTCGGTGCCGATGAAACTGTAGCGCCCCTGGCGCTCCCCACCCTCCACGCTCTCCAGCAGGAAGGAGTATGGCCCCTGAGCAGCCTTCAGGTAGGCCGAAACGGGGGTCTCCAAGTCGGCGTCGATCTCCCGGTAGATGGGCAGCAGGTTGCCCTGCCCTGCCAGGGCCTCCGCTTCCTCTAAGGATGGATAGTAAGCGCTCATATCTCTCCGGCCATATAACAAAAAATCCCGCCCACAAGGGGCGGGGATTTCCCGCGTTGCCACCCTTAGACCGGCAGTGTCGGGACCCGTTCCCGTCCTGCCCGGTCTAGCTCATCCGGCGCCGGGACACATGGTGCCCCGGGTACCGCAGACCTTTAACGGTGTCAAACCGGCCCAGCTTTGCCTTTCTTCCTCTGGCATACACCCATCTGGAATCCAGGCTTTTTGGCTTGCAGCTCCGAGGCCCATTCGACTTCCCCTGGCAGCGCCGGTTTCCACCATCCGGTCCCTTATTCTGGGGCCTTCCCCGGCTCTCTGTGCTCTGGTCGGAAGCCTACTATTCCTCTTCCCAGCTTTTTGTTTATCACAACGAGTATAGGTCTTATACCAAGCGCTGGTCAATCCGCTGAGGGGTGAGCATGCCACCTTTACGATCCGCGACCAACCGCCCAGATCTAGCTACGACAACTTTTCTTGGTGCTCGAATAAGCTAAGGACCTTTGCTTTATCCCTGCAATAGCTAAGCAATTCCCAGTTGTTCTTGCCCGGCTGTACCTTCTTGATACTAATGCTCTTCTGTCCGATAGCCTCGATAAGAATAGAAGGTACGAAATAGAAATCAATTTGTCGTTCACCATTGCCAGCCTTTGCCTCCACACCAACAACTACATCGGAAGTCTCAGTGTTCTGAACATAGGTCTTGACATCTGATAAGTACAGCCTATCTGCTCCCCCTCTTCCCCCGCCTGTGAAAGAAATGCTACCTGTAGGGCTAACTGTCTTTACCTGCAATCGGATGATCTCAGAGGGAGAGAGTTCAACTACTATGTCGTATGTTGAATGCGGCAGGTCAACTTTTGATGCATTGTATCCCCTCGCCAACAATGCTCCTAGCAGCCTGCTTTCATTAGCAAAGCCTTTGGCGGAAACCAGTCTCCCCTTCTCCACCATCAGACTTTTCTCAGCACCAGGACGTAGTCATCGTCGATGCGCTCTTTGCGGGGCACCTTGATGAAGTGGTTGATGATGCCCGACACAAACCAAGAGTCCACCACGTAGCCCAGTCTTGGAGCAACATCCAGCAGGTATCGCCACGTCTCAAGGGTGTGGCCCCTCATCTGGTTGCACCCTGTGACTAACACGTAGTGGTGCCCCGTTTTGAGAGCACGGCGCACCTCGCGCAGGTTCGCAACCATATCCTGCATGAACATAGCGGCTATGTAAGCCCGCCTGGGGTCCTTCTCATAGACGGACTCTATCACCCTGTCGGCGCTGGCGATGCCCGTCCGGTTCAGGGAGGCGTATTCGGCTTTGAGGACCATCTCGGTCCCCACATGCTGGCGCTTCAAGTCCCGCAGGGAGCCGTCGGCCAGCCCGAGCCAGTACATCTCCAGCTGGTGGGTGCGCGGGTAGTCAACGGCGTTGGCGTAGGGGGGCGAGGTGAGAGCCAAGGCGAAGGTCTCTTCCGGGTAGGCGGACAGGTCCGTTGCGCCGGGGCCTGCGGGTATATCCACGCCGGCCGTCGTCACCTGGGCGCTCAGGGCCAGCATGCCTTCCAGGTTGTTCCCCAGCCTCTTGCGGAAAAGGCTGAGGGCGTAACCGGGCGGGACCTGCTTGTTCAGCTTCTTCCTGATAACCGTCCTGGTGCAGTTGTTGTCGGCTTGGGAGACCTGCCGGATGATCGATGAAAAGGTGACCAGCAGCAGATCCCTGATTGCCGGCGCGCAGTCGAGGCCGGTGATGGCGCCTTTCAGGAAGCCCAGCTCATTCAGAACGTAGGGGCGGAACCAGTTGTCCCTGTAGGGAAAGTCGGGGATGTCCCCACTTGTTGAGGTTTCATCGTATTTGTCGAGCACCTCCAGCAGCTGTTTAACGGCTCCCTGAAGGTCCTCTGGGTCCAGGGGCGTGGTCTTGACCCTGGCCAGAAAGCGGGAGAAGGGGTCGATATCCACTCCAACACTGGGCCTGCCCGCCAGCATAGCCTCCAGGTTAGTTGTTCCACTTCCCATAAAAGGATCCAGGACCAGCTCCTCTGGCTTGCTGTACCGCTGGATGATCCAGCGGGGCAGCTCAGGGAAGAACTTGGCGGGATACTTGTGGATGGCATGGGTGTAGGCGCGCTGGTCGCGGCTTATGAACAGGAAGCGCCTGCCCGCCGTGCCGATGTCCAGATCAACGGGGATGTCGCCTTCGATGCGGTCAGGAAGGGTGTACTGCCCGTCTAGCGTGCCAGGATGGGGGTGCGCGCCTTCAACCCTGGACGTTAGCTGCGGTTCGGAAGCCAATACGTCCATTCGCGCTCCCCTCCCCGACGCCTAATAGTAGGTGCCTTACTACCGATTCGCGCCAATTATACACTGCTGCCCTGAAGGTGGCTAAGGCTCTGCTGTCCCTGTGGCCATCAACCTCCCCCGCCGCCCGTGGAGACGCCAGGCTCGGTCATCTTGGCGGGATCCAGAAGAACGTCCAGCTCAGCATCGGTGAGAGAGGTCTTGGACTTGGCCATCTCCCTGATGGTGCTGCCCGTCTTTGCAGCCTCCTTGGCGACCTCGGCGGCCTTGTCATAGCCTATGGCCGGCGATAGGGCTGTGCCCAGCATCAGCCCCTTCTCCACCATGGCGGGGCCGACATCCGTGGCCTTAAGGCCCTTTATGCACTGCTCCGCCAGGTTGTTCGCCGAGGCTGCCAGCAGGTCGATGGACTGGAGCAGGTTGTGGGCGGCCACGGGCATCATGGTGTTCAGCTCGAAATACCCGCCCTGGCCTGCAAAGGCGATGGTGGTGTCGTTGCCCACGACTTGGGCCACCACCTGGATCACCGATTCGGCGATGACTGGGTTGACCTTTCCAGGCATGATGGAGCTGCCCGGCTGCACCTCGGGAAGGTCCAGCTCCCCCAGACCCGCCCTTGGGCCGCACCCCATCCACCGGATATCGTTGGCAATCTTGTGCATGCTGATAGCTATGGTGCGCAGCGCCCCGCTGGCCTCGACGACCCCATCCAGGGTGTTCTGGGCCTGGAAGTGGTTGGATGTCTCCCGGACATCGACTCCGGTGATCTCCGTGAGCAGGGCGCAGACCCTTTCCGAGAACTGGGGATGGGTGTTGATGCCGGTGCCCACAGCGGTGCCTCCCAGAGCGACTTGGGAAAGCTCTTCCTGGGCATGCCGGAGCCGTCGGAGGCTCTCCTCAACCTGCCCTGCATATCCCCGGAATTCCTGGCCCATGCGGATGGGTGTCGCATCCTGGAGGTGGGTGCGTCCCGTCTTGATGATGGGCCAGAACTCCTCCTGCTTCTCCTCCAGGGCTTCCCGGAGGCCCACCAGGGCCGGCACCAGATCGTCCTGTATCTTCATGAGGGCTGAAAGATGGATAGCCGTGGGGATCACATCGTTGGAAGACTGGCCCATGTTCACATGGTCGTTGGGATGCACCATGCGGGAAGCCCTTTCGCCCCCCATGATCTCCGTGGCCCGGTTGGCGATGACCTCGTTGGCGTTGGTGTTGGTGGATGTCCCGGAGCCGGTCTGGAAGATATCCACGACGAAATGGTCGTCGAGGGCGCCGTCCGCCACCTCTTGGGCGGCGGCCACCACAGCTCCTCCTACGTGCGCCTCCAGCAGCCCCAGGGACATGTTCGCCCGGGCTGCCGCCAGCTTGATGGTGGCAAGGGCGCGGATGAAGCTGCGGGGAAAGCGCAGGTCGCTTATAGGAAAGTTAAGCTGGGCCCGCCTGGTGGATGCGCCGTAGTAGGCGCTTTCGGGGACTTCCATGGGCCCCATAGAGTCCCGCTCGATACGGACCGGTTGCTCGGCGGTCACGCTTCACACCTCCTGGTAAGAAGAATCAGTCCAGCGTTGATTTTATAGCCCGCGACGCCCCTTGTGTAGGGCCGCATTTCAGACGCCACTATACCCTTTGACGACAAATCTGGGCGGGGCATGCCCCGGTACTTGCTGGTGTTGGGAACAGCGTTCCCCTGGGCTGGGATGCTGGTCCTGTTGACAATCACTACGGTGAAGTTCTCTCGGATGGGGGGCTGCAATAGGGCAGACCAAGGGAGGACAAGTCGCTGGTGTCTGCACCTTCCAGTGCAGCGGGTATGCAGCCTGTGAACGGGTTCCCAGAGAGCTTGATGGACTCAAGGTTGGGCAATTCGCCAAGCTCCGGTGGTATCTCCCCGGTCAGCCCGTTGTTGTGGAGCCAGAGGGTCTCCAGGTTGCCCAGATTCCAAAGCTCAACAGGCACCTCCCCAGTGAGCTGGTTGTTCTCTAGCCGCAGGTCCAGCAGGGCGGTCAGACCGCCTAGCTCGGTTGGGATGGTCCCTGTCAGGCTGAGGCTCCTTAGGTCCAGAATCGTGACTCGCTTCGGTGTCGCCTCGACTGTCACCCCGTCCCAGCTAGCTATAGACGTGTCGAGGCTCCAGTTTAAATCTCCGGTGCCCCGCAGCGTATCCTTGGCTGCGAGCAACATTGAGCAATCGCGGAGCAGGAACCCGTCATTCTCAGGATCGGGGACAGCCGACCCGCCGGCGCAATCCGGCATGGGAGTTGAGGGAGCATCCACAATCCGATAGGCGTCCTGGTAGGCTGAAAGGTCTTCTAGTGTCGCGTCAAGTCCGGGCTCGCCCGTAAGCGCTACTCTTGCGTTCGAAAGCGCTTCCTCCTCCGCTTCCCGCCAGATTCGCTCTCTCTCCTCTGGGCTAGTGACGTCAGCAACCAGCTCCACGCGCCAAGCCTCGATGGCAAGCTCCCTGGCGAGACGGCTTGGCAGCACCTCATTGAAGAACACCTTCTCGTCGATTTCGGACAGATGCGCTTCCAGTTCCGGAAGCATCCCCTCTGTCAGGGCCTCTCTGATCTGCGCGATTCGGGAGGCAATATCGGCAGGGTCGGCAGTGTGGCCGGCGGCAGTGGCAGCAGTGAACCGTGCTTGGTCGCTTACGGCCTGAGCGAGGACTGCTGCGTCGATGCCATGTTCCTCTATGATTTCGATTCGCTCCTCCATAAACTTCCGCAAGCTAGAGCCTTCCCTGATGGCGACGTCGTCCCCAGTGAACACGCGAACCTCCCCAGGTGCCAAGGGAGCTCGCTCCAGTGTGGGGAGAGGCTGCCAGTCGGGTATGATTCGGGAGATGGTATCCCGCATATACTCCAGGTTGGCAGCTACTCGGCCTCGACCCTCGGTGATGTCGGCTGCTGTGACGGGATGCCCGTTGATATAGGCCACGATCGTCGAGCTCCCGCTGTTCTTGGCTTCCCCGATGCTTGCCCCCTGACGCTCAACGTCGCCACCGTCGTCACACCCATAAGCGACCAAGGACAACAGGCCCGCGGCAACCAGCGCCCATACTGTTACGGGTTTCATCCTTGGCCCACCGTATCAGAGGGCTCCAGCGGAAGCCCAATGCGAGGCATCCCCGTATCCGGGTCCATCTGCACCAAGACACCATATTCGTGCACTACTTCCGGCCTGCATGCATTAAATGGAATTTCACAAAGCCCGGCCGGTGACTGGGCGGCTAAGGTCCCCATGGTCGAAAGCTATTCCCCCTTCACGATGGACTTACGCCGACCAGCTGGCCGCTGATCACCAGGCGGTGGTCGTACACCAGCCTGGGAACGCAGGTCACAAGGTGGAGGATAGCCCCTTCCGGGTCCAACTTGCTGTACTCCGGGTTTGCTTGCTGGAGGTCGAAGTAGCTGAGGGTCAGGTCGTCCGCTTCCACAACCAGCCCCTCAGTCAGCTGGTAGAGGTAGGACCCCGAGATGCTCTCGACCACAGCGTACACCTCTTCGCCCCGGCGCAGCATGTCGGGAATCTTCGGGAGGCTGATGAACACGTTGCCTTCCCCGGCGACGGGGCTTTCCAGGTGCCCGAAGTACCAGGAACTGCCCACCTCGCCGGGATTGGCACCCTGCGGGATGTGCCCCACCACCTGGTCGGGGGTCTCATATGCGCGGCTGTTTCCCAGGTCCCTGATTTCCAAATCCTCGACCGCCGAGTCCACGGCGATGGCGGGTATGATTATGCGCACCGGGTCGGTCAGGGAACCGGCAGGAGAACCTTGCAGGGACCCCACCGGATCAAACTCTCCAAACTCAGAGGACGGAGGCTCATATTCCAGGGGGTCGCCCCAAGCATAGGGGCTGATTAGCTCACCGGGATAGGCCTGCTGGGAGGCTATGGTATCGGCGGAAAGCAGTAACGGAGGGGTGTTGGACGGGGAATGCTGCTCTACCGATGCCGGGGGGGTGTTCGTAATCAGGGCGCCTGTTATGGTCCCCGCCTCTGGGACGGTGCTCACCGGGGAGACAGCATCCGGGGGAGTGGTCGCTACGTTCAGATCGTCCAGCTCGGACCCTGCCCATGCTGCATAGACATAGTATCCAACCCCAACGGCAATCAGCAGGATACCGGGTATGATGAGAAGGGCGCCGGAGATGCGGGGCAGTTTCTGCAGTGCCTTGCAACGGCCCGGCGGGTTGTTGCTGCCCATGGGCACACCCCGCAACCTCTAGAAGCTAATCAGGGGCCTGCCGGCCGGTGGGTTGGCGGAGGTAACGCTAGAGGCCAACCCCTTGAGCATAAAGGTAGTAGCCAAACCCCAGTGCAAGAAGTGTAGCACCGGTCACCACGAAAAACATCCCGGTGTTACGGAGAAACCGATGCATGTACCTTGTGCGCATAATCAGGTAGTCGTAGCCTATTTGCATGCCCATTACCTCTCTTGACTTATTATCTGGGTGCCGACCTTCCGGGAGATTCCAGGCAAGTTACATAGACCCACCACCTTGGCTACAATCGCCTGCCGTTGTTGGGCGCAGCAGATTCAGCGAGACCTGGGGGAGTGCATCGCACCGCTGGAGATCGGCTCGTTCAGATATATATCCCCATTGCGAATCTTGATGTTGAAACCACATTCGGGATTGATACAGACCCAGGCTTTGTAATGGACGGCAGCTCCCTGGCTGCCATAATCGGACAGTGGTACCAGATGGCCCACATCACACTTTAAGCACTTAGGAGTGCCAGTTTCTCCCACAGGATCTTCCTCCCTCGCCAGCTTAGGGCGAAGTCTAGCACCATGCAAAAAAATCGTGCAAGGTCAAAGTGATACCGCATTTGGCGAATTCTTTGGGGTTCGAATTCCCCCGCGGTCCGGGAGGAAGGTCCAGCCCACCAGGGGCCTGTGCGATCGGGAGGGAAGCTATTCCAGGAAATCCCTCAGCCGGCGGGACCTAGTGGGATGGCGCAGCTTGCGCAAAGCCTTTGCTTCTATCTGCCTGATGCGCTCCCGTGTGACCCCGAACTCCCTGCCCACCTCTTCAAGGGTGCGGCCCCGGCCATCCTCCAGGCCGAAGCGCAGCTGGAGTACGCGGCTTTCCCGCTCGGTCAACGTGTCCAGCACCTCTTGGATCTGCTCCTTCAGCATCTGGTAGGATGCTACCTCCGAGGGCGCAGGAGCGCTCCGGTCTTCGATGAAGTCGCTGAGGTGGCTGTCTTCCTCTTCGCCTATGGGAGTCTCCAAGGACACAGGTTCCTGGGATATCTTGAGTATCTCTTCCACCTTGTCGGAGTTGACGTCCATCGCCAAGGCTATCTCTTCGGGGGTCGGCTCCCGCCCGTACTCTTGGAGGAGGCGCCGGTGCTGGCGCATCAGCTTGTTGATGGTCTCCACCATATGGACCGGGATGCGGATGGTCCTGGCTTGGTCGGCGATGGCCCGGGTGATCGCCTGGCGTATCCACCAGGTTGCATAGGTGCTGAACTTGTAGCCCTTGCGGTAGTCGAACTTCTCCACGGCGCGGATCAACCCGATATTACCTTCCTGGATCAGGTCCAGCAGGGCCATGCCCCGCCCTATGTACTTCTTGGCGACGCTGACCACCAGTCGCAGGTTGGCCTCGGTAAGGTGTCCCTGCGCTCCCAGCCCCTCTTCCTTGATGCGGTTCAAGTAGCGCTGGAACACACGCTCCATTCTTTGGAGCTCGTCATAGCAGTCGCCCCTGTTCACCATTGCGGACAGCTGGTCGAGGGTGCAGTCCTCCAGAACGTCTATAACGTCGGTTGGCAGCACCCAGCTGTTCAACGAAATCTGGACGACCTGCTTTGCCACGTCCTGGTAGTCCAGCCCCGTGGCTTCGGACACGGCGTCCAGCATCTCCGGCTTCAGCTCCGCATCGATTGCTGCCCTCAACATGGGATGGTCGGTTATCTGGGATAGGGTCATTCCCCTGGCCAAGCCTAGGTTTTCTGCCAAGGCATTTACCAGGTTCGAGGCTTGGCTGATCTGCTGGAGGAGCATGATGCAGATCTCCCAGGCGTGAGGAGGCCTGCCAACCGCCTCGGACAGCATCTTCTCCAGCTTTTCGATATGCCGGCCACCCTCCATCTTGCGGGCAAGGACACGTTCATCCTTGGAGGTGAGGAGATTGACCCGGCCGATCTCCCGGAGGTACATGCGCACCGGATCGTCGAGCACCTCCGCCCCTTCGACATCGTGCTCCCATTCCTGCTCGTCGCTGTCTGTTTCGGTCTCTTCGGAGCTGGTGGCTACCTGGGTAGCCACGGCTATCGGGCTTTCCCAAGTCCCTTCCGGCTGCTTGGTGAATCCCGGTGCTTCTTCCTTGCCTTCCTCGGCTTCAGCAACGGACTGGGCTGCGCCAACCTGTTGTCCCACGACGCCGAGGATGTCTTCGCTGGGCCTCTCTTCCTCGGGACCCACCAGGGTTTCCAGCAGGTCATCGGCGCTGCTGCGACGGCTGTTCCTTCGTTTCACCATGTGGTTACTCTCGCTACAGAATATGGGCAGATTTCGTATCTGCACGAAATGGTCCGGGATGGGGACCGTCCGGCCCGTCCCCAGGAAACCGCCTAGGGCCGGAACACCTGCCTCATACGCTCGTTTGTGTCCAGGATGGTCTCCTGCTGCTCTTCCAGGTCGTCCAGAGATGCTTCGTTCAGCCTGATGGCTTCCTCGTTCTTCAGCTCCCGCAAATGGCGCTCCTCAAGGCGGCGGATACAACTCAAGAGGTCTGACTCTCGGACCTTCCGGTCCATTGGGGGGAGGACTTTCGCCAGGAGATGTTCAAGGTGGGCGCTGAGCTCATCATCCAGCTCCCTTTGCAGCAAATCCAGTGTGGAGCATTTCGTCCAGTTTGTAAACACTTCCCGGTTTTCCGCACGGCGAAAATGCTCCGGCCGCAGCCCACCAGCCGCCTCCCCAAGCCAGGACTCATCCGAGTCCACATGCACGTTACCCGACAACCAGTCCCGCTCCTGGAGGAGAAGGGCGAGGCAGTGCTCCTCCAACGGATCATGGTCCAGTCGGTCGAAGGGCGTGGCCGAAGCCCCAAGGCTCTGGGCATTGCGCCCTCTGGACGCAGCCCGGGGCCGGGACAGCTCAGCGCTTGCCTTCAAGGTGGCTTCGCTGACGCCCAGCATGGACGCCAGCTTCTGGAAGTAGTGGTCCTGCTGGAAAGGGTCGGGAGTCGCAGATATAAGGGGCATCAGCGCCGCCGCCAAGGCCGATTTGCCGCCAGGGGTGCTTGAATCGATCCGCGCCGACTCAGCAGAGAAGCGATAGTCCATCAGGGGCACAGCATCTTCCAACAGGCGGGTCCAGGCTTGGAAGTCCTCCAGGACCACCTCGTCGGGGTCCCGTCCGTCGGGGAGCACCAGCACGTTGATGTCGGGCACCTCCGACGCAGCATAGGGCCGGTTGGTAGCCCTGGCCTTTCCCTGGTGCACCGCCTCCCAGAGCACGTGCAGCCCTCGAAGGGTGGCTTCCTGCCCCGCCGCATCGGCATCCAAGGCCAGGGTCACCCTCCCCCTGGTCCCGGACCCCGGCCGGGGAAGCAAGCCGCACACCTGGGAAACCTGCCCCGGGGCCAGGGCCGTACCCATGGAAGCCACGACGTTGGAGTACCCTGCCTGATGGCACGCCACCGCATCCACGTAGCCCTCGACGATCACCACGCCCTGCTCCGGGGCGACGCCTTTGGCAAGGTGGATGCCGTAGAGGATGTTCCCCTTGTCGAAGACCGGGGTCTTGGGCGAATTGAGGTACTTGGGCTGGGAACCGTCCATTGACCTCCCGCCAAATCCTGCCAACTTCCCGTCGGCATCCCGTATGGGGAACATCAGCCGTCCCCGGAACATGTCCCGGTAGGTATCGCCCTGGCCCTTTGTGACCAAGCCCGCCAGGGCAAGTACTTCTTCCGTGTAGCCGCTGGCCGCCAGGTGGTCTTTGGCGTCTCTCCCGCCTCCGGGGGACAGCCCTATTTGAAAGTCCCTGATGGCGTCCCTGCTGAGGCCCCGCTCCTCCAGGTAGGCCCTGGCCCCGTCGCCCAACGGCGAGGATGCCAGGGTCCTGCTGAAATACTCGGCGGCGGCCTCGTTCACCTCGTGCAGGGAGTCCTGCCTCTTCCGGCGGCCGGAGTTCTCCTCAAGGGCAACTCCGGCCTGCTGGGCAAGCTGCCGCAGGGCGTCGCCAAATTCCAGGTTGTTGGCGCGCATCAAGAAGGAGAAGATGTCTCCTCCGTCGGCGCACGCTCCAAAGCAACGCCAGGTCTGTCTCTCGGGAAAGACGTGGAAGGAAGGGGTGCGCTCGTTGTGGAAGGGGCAGTTCGCCTTGTAGCTGCTCCCCGATTTGGTCAGGGGAGCGTAGGCGGACACAAGATCGACTATGTCCAGCCTGCCCTTTATGTCATCAACGACGCTCATTGCATCTATTAAAAGTCATGGCGTCCCAAGATTCCACCCCCACCGTGGCAAATGAAGCAGATGCATTCTGATGGCAGGAAAAGGCCCGTGGCTGCGGGTGGACGACCGGGGTAGTACCCAAACCTTGCTTTCGGGTATCATCTATAATCTGGCAGCATCCACACAGGAGAACCGGTCATATGCAGCAACGTTCCAAGTTCGGCATATATCTCAATGCCCAGGACGGCAAGGTTGTCCGGATAAACTCCCCCTATTGGATACCTGAGGAACCCGATTGGGTGTTCCTTACCCCGGAGGTCAATGCAACCCTGGTCTATATCAGGGAGCTGGCCCAAGAAGAAGGGCTCGTTACTGATGCCGGCGACATCACCTGGGGAACGATCCCCCTGAAGGACTGATCTTTGCTCAACCCGTCCCCTCCATCGGCGCCGGAAGATGTTTCCCCCGGCAAGCGCAGGCTTCGTCTTCCTCCCGCCCTGCGATACAAGAGCTTCCGCAACTACTGGCTGGCCCTCCTGGCATCGGTCACCGGGTACCAGATGCTGGTCAATTTCTCCCTGCTCTGGCTCATCTATGACATAACCCACGATGCCCGTTACGAGGGGTACGTGGGCCTGTCCATAGCAATCCCGGCCATAGGGCTGAACCTGTTCGGCGGCGTCTTTGCCGATCGGCTGGACCCCCGCAGGCTGGTGGGCATCGCCCAGCTCTTCACAGCCACAGTTGCCGTAGTCCTGGGGGTGTTAGTGATGACGGGCCGGGTGAACCAGTGGCACGTCCTTGCAGCAGCCTTCCTGATCGGTTCCATGCAGGCCTTCGACACTCCCAGCCGTCAGTCCATATGGCCCCGCCTGGTGGGCAGGGAAGCGCTGCCGAATGCGGTGGCCCTCAACTCGGTGATATGGACGGGTACCCGGGTGGTTGCGCCCACCATCGCCGGAATCATCATCGGGCGGACAAACATAGCGGCGGCCATCTTTGTCAGCGCCACCGGCTTCTACATACTCTCGGTGGTCGCCCAGACCCTGAAGCTTCCACCAAGTGACAGGATCGCCGGTTCCGTGTTCCAGCAGATGCTGGCCGGTTTCTCATTTATCAAGGACAACCCCGTCTTCATGTACCTGATCGGGATGACCTTCTTCAACGGCATGTTCGGCATGTCCTACATCTTCCTCATGCCCGTCTTTGCCAAGGAGGTGCTGGATGTGGGGGCGGAGAAGACGGGCTGGCTCCTGGGAGCGTCTGGGGCGGGCGCCCTTACCGGGACCCTGATCGCTGCCAACATGGGCAGCCGGCTTTGCGACGCCAAGGCCCTCATGGGAGGGAGCATATTGTTTGCCCTGTTCCTGATGGCCTTCGGCTTGGTCACCCACCTTGGCTCCTACGAGCTGGCCCTGCTGGTGCTCTTCTTTGCCGGGTGCAGCAACAACATCTACCTGATGTCGGTGATGGTAAACCTCCAGACCCGGGTGCCCGACCGCTTTCGGGGAAGGGTCATGGGTTTCTACACCATCACATGGAGCATGACAGCCCTGGGAGCGTTCCAAGCCAGCTTCTTTGCCCACTACATTAGCCCGCCGGCCGCCGTCGCCATCGGGGGAGCGCTGGTAATCGCCTTCGTTCTGGGGCCCGCCCTGGTCAACAAGGAGATACGGAGCCTCGCCCCGCTGCCCAAGGGGTAAGGGGTATCACCCTCCCCTCAATCCCCTATCTCAAGGGAGGGGGGTTAAAGAGGCCTCGCCGGGGGCGTCTCATTCTTCAGCACCGGGGGTGGCGTAGTAGCCGCGGTAGCTGGGGGGCAGCAGGGCCGCAACCCTGCCCATGATCATGTCTGAGAGGTTCTGCAAGACCGGCCTGCTCAGCTTGCCCTCCACCACCGGCAGGGTGAATGGTTCGCCGAAGGTAACCTTCATGGATGTCATGGGAAAGGCGATCCGCCAGAATCCGGGCACATTCTCCGTACCGGTTATCGCCACTGGCAGTATGGGGGCTTGGGAACGGGCGGCTATGTAGGCTGCTCCCGGATGCCCCCGCTTCATCTTGGCGTCAAGGCTGCGGGTGCCCTCGGGAAAGATGACCGTGACCTCATCCTTCCGAAGAAGTCCCATCGTCCAGCGCAAAGCCTGCACATCGGCCCCTTCCTTGGCTGTGGGATGCACACCGACAGCCCGGAGAAAGTAGGACGACACAGGGCTGGAGAAGAGGCCCTCCTTGGCCAGGAAATGAAGCTGTCGACCCATGGTTGCAGCCAGCACGGGCGGATCGGCGTTGCTCAGGTGGTTGCAGACCACGATCAGGGGGCCTTTGGGGGGCATCGCCTCTATTCCTTCCACCTCCCATTTGCTGAAAAGGGAGAAGCAGAACCGGGCGAGTGACCTGCCGCAGAAATAATAAAATCCCATCAGGCTTCCTCCACCGATTCCCTGCAGGCTGGCCCTAACAGCCGGCAGATTGCCATTTGAAAAATCCCATCAGGCTTCCTCCAACGATTCCCTGCAGGCTGGCCCCAACTCCCGGCAGATTGCCATTTGAAAAATCCCATCAGGCTTCGCCAACCGCTATGCGCAAGGCGTGCTGGACCACCTGGCAGAGGGTCTTGTCTTCGGTATCCAGCACGACGGCGTCGGGGGCAGCCTTGAGCGGGGAGGCATCGCGGCTTTCGTCCCTGTGGTCGCGGGCCAGCAGGTCGTCGAGCACCTCCTGGAACCCCACCTTGCTTCCCTGGGCAATCATCTCGTCGTACCTGCGGCGTGCGCGTACACCGGAGGATGCAACGATGAACAGCTTCAGGGGTGCGTCGGGCAGCACCACCGTACCGATGTCCCTGCCCACCATCACCACTGGACCTTCGTCGGCGATCTGCTTCTGCTGCTTCACCAACGCAGCGCGCACTCCCGGGTAGGTGGACACCTGGGAGGAGGCCAGGTCCACGGCGGGATGGCGCAGCTCCTCACCAAGTATGTGTTTCCCGACCAGCATGGATGCCCCGTCATCGGCGCTGGGCCGTATAAAGTTGGTCTGGGCTATCCAGGTCACGCCGGCCTCGTCGTCGGGTTCCAACCCCTGCTCCAGGGCCAGCCAGCTCACAACCCGGTACATCAAACCGGTGTCCAGGAAGTGATAGCCCAGCTTGGCGGCTAGGGCCTTGCCCAGCGCCGTCTTCCCTGCGGCTACAGGGCCGTCTATAGCGATGGTCTTGGGCGCTTCCATGATTCGAGTAGGGCAGACCTGTAGTAAAGGTTGGGATGAAGATAGGGCGCTGTTCGAGGGCATTATACTACAATACCCTTCCGACCTACGGGTGTGTTCGTATGAGGTGGCTTAAGTTGCACAGGAAGCGGGTCTTTGCGGCCGGGGCGCTGGCCTTCCTGGTCCTTTGCGTGCTGGCGGGGCTGTTGGACACCTTCCCAGGGGATAAGGCGGGCCTGGAGTGGCTGCAGTCCCACCGGAGCGGCTTTCTAGACGATGCGGCCCTGGTGGCATCCCTTCCCGGCAATAAGCTGGTGGCTGCCCTTGCCATCACAGCCATTGTCCTGGCCCTCCTGGTATACAGGCGATGGTTCTATGCCCTGATGTTCGCATCGACGCTGGTGCCGGTGGTGGTCAACATGGCGCTGAAGGAGATCGTCGACCGGCCCCGCCCCGACATGACCATCCTCGTATCTCCCCCGACTAGCCCCGGCTTTCCCAGCGGCCATGCCGAGCATGCAGCTGTGTTGTTCCTGCTGCTGGCCTTCCTTGCAGGCGAGCTGGTGGGGCCGCGCTGGCTGAGGTGGACCCTGAGTGTCGTGCTGCTCCTGGCCATCCTGGCGGGGGGGGCTTCCAGGGTGTACCTGGGGGTCCACTGGCCCAGCGATGTGTTGGGGGGATACCTGCTGGGGGTGTTGTGGGTATCCGCCGCCCTATGGTCCCGCAAATGGCTGACTTTCGGCAGGTCCCGAAGCTAGGCCCCTTCCGGCAGAGGGTGCTAGACTGGCCCATGATAGCCGTCGCCTGGCGGCCGTAGTGAAGGCGTCATGAACTGGCTTGATATTGCGATAATCGTTTCCACGGGTGTGCTCCTCCTGCTGGGGTGGAAGCTGGGGGTGATTCATCTTGCCGTTGCCGCCGTGGGCACCTTCTTGGGCGTAACCCTGGCCAGCAGGTTCAAGGACGAGGTGCAGCCCATCTTCTCGAAGTTGGGCTTGGGGGACGACACATCCGAGATCGCCGGGTTTATCGCCATCTTTCTCATCGTGCTGGCTGCCACCCTGACGGCCAGCTACATGCTGCGGAGCATGACCAAGAGCCTGAAAATTGGCTGGGCGGACAATGCCGTGGGCGCGAGCCTGGGACTGATCGTCAGCTTCGTCGTATGGTCATCCCTGCTATCGACCGTGCAGAGCCACCCCTTCCTGGGGCTGGAAACCACGGTGGAAGAATCAGTGTTGGGCGCCTTCCTGGCCGACAGGTTCGACCTGGTACTGAAGGCCATCGGCTTCCTCCCCGACGACCTCGGCGGCTAGGGACCGCCCCGGTTGAATCCTGCGGTGCTGGCATTATAATAGTCCATCATGCTGAGTTCTTCGGTTCTGGTCCTGAACCTGAACTACGAGCCCATTAATGTGTGCAACGTGCGCAGGGCGGTCGTCCTGCTCAGCAAAGGGAAGGCCGAGCTGTTGGAGGATGGCCGGGGAGAGATACGTTCCACCAGGCTCACCATGATCATCCCCTCGGTTATCCGCCTGGTGTACCTGGTGCGCCGCCCCTTCGTCCAACGGAAGCTCTCCAAGAAGGAGGTCTTCCTCCGGGACAGGTACGTTTGCCAGTACTGCGGTGTGCAGATGAAGGACCTGACCCTGGACCATGTGAAGCCCCGGCGCCAGGACGGTGTGCATAGCTGGGAGAACATCGTCAGCGCCTGCGGGCCCTGCAACCGCCGCAAGGCTGGGCGCACCCCCGAGGAGGCCGGAATGCGCCTGATGCGCCTCCCCAAGGCCCCCTATCCCAGCCCCTACTACCTGCTGCACGACCGCACCATCCACGATGAGTGGCAGAAGTTCATTCCCTGGGCACAGATGGGAGTGCCCGACTGACCCAGGCTTTCAGGCAGCTCTTCCCAGAAAGGAGCAACCCTACCATGACCACCAGAGCGACGTTTCTAAGAGAGGCCTACGGAGCATACCAGCACAGGGACATACCCGAAGAGGATGCAGACCTGGCCCACGTGGGGCCGGGCACTCCCCTGGGGGAGTACCTGCGTCGCTTCTGGCAGCCCGTCGCACTATCCTCGGAGCTTAAGGATGTGCCAGTCAAGACGCGGATTTTGGGCGAAGACCTTGTCGTGTTCAGGGACAAGAGCGGCCGGGTCGGGCTGATGGAGCTTCACTGCTGCCACAGGGGCACGTCCCTGGAGTTCGGGCTGGTCTCCGAGAAGGGCATCCGGTGCTGCTACCACGGCTGGTTGTTCGACGTGGACGGCACCATCCTTGAGACCCCTGGGGAGCCGGCGGACAGCACCCTCAAGGACCGCCTCTTCCACGGCGCATATCCAGCCTGGGAGCACAAGGGCCTTGTTTTTGCCTACATGGGACCGCCGGACAAGCTGCCCCCCATGCCCAAGTACGACACCCTAACCGTGGAGGGAGAGCCGGGCTACCGCCAATGGGATGTGGAAGGGGGCAAGTTCCTCCTCCCCTGCAACTGGCTGCAGGTGAAGGAGAACAGCATGGACCCCATCCACACAGCCTTCCTGCACACCATCATCAGCGGCGCCCAGTTCACCGAGCAGTTCGGCGTCCTTCCTGAGCTGGACTACATGGAGACCCCGACAGGCATGGTCTATATGGCCACCCGGCGCATCGGCAACCATGTGTGGGTGCGGATGAAGGACTTCATCCTCCCCAGCCTTCACCAGGTGGCGCCGGACACCGAGGATGCCAGCCGCGCCCATGAGTTCGCCCGCCCCTGGCTGACCCAGTGGGGTGTGCCCATCGATGACCATAACACCATGAACTACCGGTTGAGGCACTACACCGACGAAGAGTGGGAGAGGGGCGAGAAGCGTCCCCCGGTGCAGACCTTTGGCCAAGGCTGTGACCGGCCCTACGATGAGCGCCAGAGAGTGCCGGGCGACTACGACGCCCAGATGAGCATCCACTGGGGGATGTCCCGCCACGGCATGGAGCACCTGGCTGAGACGGACAGAGGAGTCATCACCTTCCGCAGGCTGATTCGCGACGGCATCGCCGCAGTGCAGCGGGGAGAAGACCCCCCCGGCCTGGTGCGGGACGGGGACAGGATCATACGCACCTATGCCAACAACACCGTCCGGGAGGTCCCGCCGGCCGCCACCGAGGAGGAGGACCGGGAGCTGCTCCGCAGGATCGCCCGGGAGGTGGGCGAACAGTACGTGAGCGAACCTCCACCCCTGTAACGCCCATTACCCCCCTCCCTTGGGGGAGGGTGATACAACCCCAAGTGGAGACCTTCGCGCAACTCCCAGGACAGGACACAACGCAGCGGTGGGAAGGGAAATATTCAAGGCATAACTACCTCTGTCCGTTCGCCCTGAGGCTCTCGAAGGGGACCGGAGAGCCAGGTCAGGCCCTGGCTCTCCCCACTGCCTTCCCCTCCGTACTGAATGGCATGGGGGAGGCGCCTTCGGGGTCCCTTCCTTTATCATCAACCTCTCCTCTCCCCCGTCCCCGTCCTGAGCCTGCCGAAGGACCCTTCGAGTGCCTCAGGGCGAACGGGGAAATATGGGGTGGGCGAACGGCAGCCGGGTCAGGCCCTGGCTCTCCCCACTGCCTTCCCCTCCGTACTGAACGGCATGGGGGAGGCGCCTTCGGGGTCCCTTCCTTTATCATCAACCTCTCCTCTCCCCCGTCCCCGTCCTGAGCCTGCCGAAGGGCCCTTCGAGTGCCTCAGGGCCAACGGGGGAATATGGGGTGGGCGAACGGACAGCCGGGTCATGCCCTGGGTCTCTCCATTGCCTTCCCCTCCGTACTGAATAGCATGGGGGAGGCGCCTTCGGGGTCCCTTCCTTTATCATCAACCTCTCCTCTCCCCCGTCCCCGTCCTGAGCCTGCCGAAGGACCCTTCGAGTGCCTCAGGGCGAACGGGGAAATATGGGGTGGGCGAACGGGCAGCCGGGTCAGGCCCTGGCTCTCCCCACTGCCTTCCCCTCCGTACTGAATGGCATGGGGGAGGCGCCTTCGGGGTCCCTTCCTTTATCATCAACCTCTCATCTCCCCCGTCCCCGTCCTGAGCCTGCCGAAGGGCCCTTCGAGTGCCTCAGGGCGAACGGAGCGATATGGGGTGGGCGAACGGACAGTCCAGGGGGAGCTAGGGGAGAGAGCGCTTGGTATCCCTCTCACTGTGCAACCGGGGACATAGGTTACACTTAAACCAAGGACATAGGTAACACATGAATAGTGGAACGCAGCACCGATTTGGTAGAGGTATCCAGCACCACGCATTCCTGGATTGCGGCCTCCGCCTCAATGACGGAGCACGTTGCCAAAGGACAGAGTGTCCCCCTCATCCTAACCTTCTCCCACCAAGGGAGAATGGGAAGCCGACGCCAGGGCAGACAAGGGGAAGCAGGCCGAACGGCTAGTCCAGGAAGCGCATGAACACCTGGTTGCTGAGAAACAGGCTGGCCTCGGTCAGCCTCAGGCGGCCCCCGTCGTCCTCCAGGAGTCCGTCCCCGATAAGCTCGTCGATCTGAGCCGGATAGACCTCGTCGGGGCGCCGGCCGAAACGCCTTCGAAAGCTCTCACCATCAAGCCCCTCCAGGAGGCGCAGACCCAGCACCATTGTCTCGGCCATCTCCGTCCTGCTATCGATGTCTTCCCATCCTGCCACGGGTCCTTTTTCCTGTAGAGCCTTCCAGTCCATCCCTCCATTGAATAGAGGGGTTCCCGGTTGCCACTCCCGGGAGCGTTCGATATAGAGGCGGGGTGAGCTGACATCCCAGCACCTGCGTCCCTCCAGGGAGGAGTGGGCCCCCGGGCCTACGCCCAGGTAGGGGACGTTCTCCCAGTAGGCCATGTTATGGAGGCAGTGCTTCCCCGGCGCTGCCCAGTTGGAGATCTCGTAGTGGGCATACCCGGCGGACTTCAGGGCGGACCTGGCATGGCTGTACATGTCTGCGGTCAGGTCGGGGTCGGGAGCAGGCAGCTGCCCATCATCCACCCACTTCTTCATGGGGGTGCCCTCCTCCAGGGTGAGGCAATACAGGGACAGATGATCGGCGCCCAGCTCAAGGGCCGACTCCAAGCAGCCCTCCCACTGGGCCAGGGGCTGGCCGGGCAGCCCGTACATCAGATCGACGTTGATATTGGAGCAGCCGGCCCTGCGGGACAACTGGAAGGCTTCCCTAGCTTGGGCTGCTGTGTGGCGGCGGCCCAGCATCTGCAGGAAGCTGTCGTCCATGGCTTGGACACCGATGCTGAGGCGATTCATGCCAAGGGACAACATCGCTTCCATGAAAGAGGCTGTAACGTCCCCCGGGTTGGACTCCAGGGTGATCTCTGCGTCGGCCGCGACCTGGAAGCTGGCCCTAGCCGCTTCCAGGATGGACTCGATCTGGCCCACCACTATGTAGGACGGGGTGCCTCCCCCGAAGAATATGGTGTTGACCCTGGGATGCTCCAGCAGGCGTCCCCACAGGTGGATTTCCCGCACCAGGGCGTCCACGTAGGGTGCCTTCATCTCCTCTATGCCCTGGTAGGTGTTGAAGTCGCAGTAGGGGCATTTGCGGAGGCAGAAGGGCACATGCACGTACAGGGAAATGCCTGCGGGGAACCGCTCACTGGCGAAGGACGCTGTACCCGTCATCGAAGCCTACACGTTGAACAGGATGTTCATGACGTCGCCATCCTGCACCACGTAGGATTTGCCCTCCAGTCGAAAACGGCCCTCCTTCTTCACGCCGGCGATGGTACCCCAGCGGGCCAGGTCATCGTAGGTCACAACCTCGGCCCTGATGAATCCCCGCTCCATGTCCGTATGTATCTTGCCGGCCGCCCTGGCCGCCTCGGTCCCGGAGTTCACCGTCCATGCCCGCACCTCGTCGGGGCCAACGGTGAAGAAGGAGATCAAGCCCAACAGCTTGTACGATGTATTCACCACCTTCTCCAAGGCAGGCTCCCCCACCTCCATGCTCCTTCGGAACTGGGCTTCATCCTGCGGCGGCAACTGGGTCAGCTCCATCTCCAGTTTGGCACAGACACAGAAGGCCGAAACCTTGGATGTCCCGGAGTTCGCGTCCAACCAAGGGGAGATGTCGGGCTGGCTGTCCTTTTGGTCTTCGTCGAAGTTGAAGACCAACAGCAGGGGTTTGCCCGTAAGCAGCTGGTAGTTGGAGAGCAGCGTGTGCTCGTCGGAGGAGAGCTGCTGGTCCCGCAGGGGCACACCGGCTTCCAGCTTTCCCTTGACCCTTTCCAGCAGGGCGGACTCCTTCAACAGGTTGTCCCGCTCCTGGGTGCGTGCGCCCTTCAGCGCAGCTTCGATACGTGTGATGCGCCGTTCCAGGATAACCAGGTCGGAGAGGGCCAGCTCTCCCTGCATCTCCTCCACATCCCGGAGGGGGTCCACGCTGCCGGAGACATGGGGCACCGAGGGGTCATGGAAGGCTCTCACCACGTGGATGAAGGCGTCCGCGCCCTGGAGAAGGTTCAGGTATTGGCCACCAATGCCCTGACGGGAGTCCCCATCGGCGACGGCTGGCACATCCCAGTAGGCGACCTCGGCATGGACCACCTTTCCTGGATTGTAGATGCCTGCCAAGGCGTCCAGTCGGGCATCTTGCACACGGGTAGAACCCACCAGCACTTCCTGGCGTGAGCTGCCGGTGGCCGAAGCTTCCGACCTGCCGCGGGTCAAGGCCGATAAGAGCGTGCTCTTGCCGCTCTGGGGGAACCCGATAATCCCGATTTCCACAATCAGTAAGCATACAAGCTGCTCACCGCAGCCCACAAGGGCCGGGAGCATTATCCGTGAGAATCCGAAGGTCCCTGTCTATCTATCGCCGATGGTGGTTGCAGTCGGATATCTATCGGGAGAGTATGGTCGGCTTCCCCTTACTACAGGAGCACACTGGTCTCATTCAGGAAGCCTTTGGAGAAATCTGAATCATGAGACCTCCCGAGAAGGGGAAGCCATGAGGGCTAGCTTTATCTTTGGGTTGTTCCTGCTGGCGACCGCCGGTTTTTCCCTGGCGGCCTGCGAGGATGGATACGACGTTAAGACCGGCGTCGACCCCACGCTATACTACGAGGACTCAAGGCCCCCCTGTGAGCCAATAGAGGGCTCAGCCGTCGACCTCTGTGAGCCGGGTGTCGAGATTGTAACGTCGCCTTTCGGTTCGATAAGCGCGGGGTGGACTTATCTCTACGACTCGCCCAGGACAGTGCGGGACGTACTGGAGGGCGATTCTCTCGCCACTATATCCCACGCCGTAGTACGGGGAACCTTCATTCCCAACACCGCCCGGTGCGAATCGGGCGTCCCATTTCGTGTCCCCTCCTACATCCAGCCTGGCTATTTCCAGAATTCGATTGCGATTCAGTGCTACGCCGACATGCGGGTCAATGCCTATGTCTTGGGAGCCGGCCCCCCCAGCATGACAGTGCTGGTATCTTTCCTCCACTATTGGGACGGCTACTATGCCAGCATCGCGGAGGATGAGGGCATAACGGAAGCGGAGGTCGTGGAGACCATCCGGTCCGCCCACCTCTTTACCCTGGAGCATGACCCCGGCATCTACGGGAGGGAGGCGGTACTGTTTCTAGGGCCGCCGCATAACCACAGCACCGAGGTCTGGGAATTGTTCGCTCTCTGGGATGTGCAGAGGCAAGAGGACGACTCCGTTATCGCCGTCCACCCTGACCGGGACGAGTGGCGGGAATTGCGACCGGACGCCTACCAGACCCACAGGACCAAGTTAGAGCTGTCGTTGTCCAACCTGACGCAGGAGGTCGAGACGGCAGACAATGCCAGGAGAAGGGAATACGGCAAGCGCATAGCCCCCGATACCATTGAAAGCAAGGCTCCAGGCGTCACCCTTCCGATGCTGGAGACGGACATTAACCGCCTTGATGACTTTCTCACGGATACAGAAGCTTACAACCACGAAGATGGTCCTCCAGCTCAGCCACCTCCTCCATGCGGTCTTTCTGTGGCGAACCAGTTTGACAACCCCATGCTTATACGGGACTGCGAAGCCCTGCTGGCCTCCAAGGACACCCTCCGGGGCACAGGCGCCCTTAACTGGGCCACTAGCACGGCCATAACTGCCTGGGACGGCATAACCGTAGCCGGAACACCCCAGCGTGTGACCAAGCTCAAGCTGGCCAACAAGAGTCTCACGGGCACCATCCCGGAACGCCTGGCCGACGTCACCGGATTGACGGAGATAAGGCTCTCGGGCAACAGCCTCACAGGATGCATACCTGTGGCCCTGGAGAGCGTGCCCACCAGCGACCTCGGCACGCTTGGGCTCCAGGATTGCGCTACTCCTACTCCCCCGCCCCCCGGTTGACCTTCCTTTGCCCTTAGCGCCCATCTAGTATCCTCGCGGGCCTAAGGACAGCGTCCCTATCGGCCAAGCCTTAAACTGCTCCGTCGGAGCTATGAAGCCGCATGGACCGTCCTTGTGATGGTAAACTACCAGTCGTGTTAAAGAGGATGGTGGCTTTCCCCCGCATATTAACTCTGGTCGTCCTTATTCTTGTCCTCGTCGCCTGCGGTGTCGTACAGCCGACGCCCACGCCAACCTCTATGCTCACATATACACCGGTTTCCACACCTGCCCAGATGCTTACATCTACCCATGGGGATCGTACCCAGGATATCTCCCCCAGCGCGCCAGCGCTCGACTCCATAGCGGTCCCATACGACCATGATGCTCTCACGCCTGTAGGTGCTGCGCATTCCTGCAATCTCATGGACACGCCCTATGACGCCCTGATGACGAGTACTACACCGTTTGGGGAAACGAGAGCGGAGATTCGATACTCAATGAGTGACGAGCATATCGTGCAAATGACAACCGACCATGAAGGCGTCCTCTTCGGCAAGGGCGAAATGATCATCAAGGACCGGACGATGTACTCCCGCGAAAGCACCCCGGGCAACGCGGAGGTCTATGGACAATGGCTCGTCCACGGCACCAACGTTCCGCAGTCCCTCTCACTCCCATGCCTGGATCCCGGCAGCTTCGAAGAAGGCGCCACCAACTCGTCCGATGAGCCACACTTCACATCCGAAGTCTTCCTGTCCGAGGAAGAGGGCGCCATGCGGAACGAGTACTGGGCCGATTCCGCAGGGCGTCCCACACGGGCCCGCAGGACCCTCTTTCCGCCGGAATATGACGGAGTGTCCAATACGGAGACAATCATAATTGAGTTCACCTACTCCGGCTACGGTGAGCCCAACATCATCGCGGCGCCGTGCGCCGGCGCCGCACCTACAGAGGCCGACAACCCCAGTCTAATGCGCGACTGTCTAAACCTGCTCGGTCTGAAGGACACCCTCCGGGGCACTGCGGCCCTCAACTGGAGCCTGGACACGGCACTAACCAATTGGGAAGGTATAACCACCGGCGGCACGCCGGCCCGAGTCACCCGGCTGGAGCTGCCCAATGAAGGCCTGTCCGGTGCCATCCCGTTCAACCTGGCAAATCTCGACGGTCTGCCCGAACTGACGCACCTGGACTTAAGCAACAACTCCCTGACAGGGGGGATACCGCAGGAGCTGAGTCGGCTGGAGAACCTGGAGTCCCTCAAGCTGTCGGGGAACAGCTTCACCGGGTGCATACCTGTGACCTTGATGAACGTTGGCACCAACGATCTGTCCTCCGTGGGCCTCCTCTACTGCCCGAGTCCGCCTGAGGGCCTCACTGTGGGCACCCCGGAGGAGTTTTCAGTCCCACTGAGCTGGGAGGCGGCGCCCAACACCGCCAGGTACCGGGTCTGGTACGGGATACGGGGGTCAGGGGTGTCGACCGTGGACGACGACACTATCACCAGCACATCCCACACCGTGGACGAGCTTGCCTGCGGGAGCGAATACGAGTTCCGGGTGAGCGTCCACGGGGACGGCGTAACCAACGCCGCAGAGTGGAGCGGCCGCTCGGTGGCGCTTACTGCCAGCACCACCGAGTGTATATCTCCCTAGAGACCGGCCCGGCGTCCCCGCCCGAGCCGATAGCTCAGGAACACGGACCCTCCCAGCACACCCGCAAATGCCACGCTGCCCACCACGATGACGACGATCAGCCACGCAGCTAGGCCCCCGGGCTCTGACAGGTTGATCACCACGTTGGCGTCCGGCTCGTCCAGGTAGTCAAGGCCGGCCTCATCGACAGCCTTACCCTCCTGGAGGCTCTTGAAGGTAACCTCACCCAGCCCTTCCGCCGTAACGAGGGCCTCCTGCAGGTCATCCCTAAAGAGGGTCAAGGTTATGTATGCCCTCGCCTTCCCCTCATCTACGGTGAGGACTACGTCTCCCAGCTCCCCTTCGAGCCTGGCGACCATGGCCTTGACGGCTTCCGTTGCCGCGATGACATCGAGGGACTCCACGTCAAGTGTCGCTGACGGAGGAAAGCCCACGCTCACCCTGGAGAACAGGGTGATGTATATGGTGGACATATCTATCCTGCTCTGCAGCACGTTGATCTGTCCCTGGAGTCGCTCTATCTGGGACCGCACCCGGGTCAGCTCCCGCTCTATCCCCAGGACATCGGCAACGCTGTCCGCCCTGGCCAGAAGGGCAAGCAGGCTCTGCTCCTCACGGATGGATGCGTTGAGGCGGGCCTTCAGGTCTATCGCCTCCTCGGTGACATCCTCGCTGCTCAGGTGCTGGCCGGGCACGTCACCCAGCCGGGAGATCTGCTCCACGGCGGCATCGAACCGGTCCCTGGGCACCCTTATGGTTACGTTTGCATCCTGCCGGAACCCCACCCCCGACGTGGACAGGGTCTCGACGAAACCGCCGTTGCCTTCGGCGATCATCCTGACGCTGACAACCGCTTCGGCCACCACATCCACCTCAATGGAAAGGGATGCCGTGGATATAACGTCCCTCTGGTCGTCCTGTACTTGCTCGGCAGATACTTCCACCGCAACTTCCTTTGCCATCTCACCGGACTCAAAAGCGGAGGACTCCGACCTGGCTATGGCGGATTCCATGAACTCATCCGCGCGGGACATTTCGCCATCACCCCCAAAGCCCATGGACATGGCTAGAAGTTGAGTATCGCTCTCAACGAAGGTTTCGGCCTTCGAATCGTCTCCGCCGCAAGCAAAGAGAACGATGGTGAATAATGCTAGCGTCAGCAAAAACAACCTCTTCATGGCGTGGCTCCTCCTTTAGAGTGGCGTACGCGCCAACTCTGAGGTTAAGACGGGGTCGCCGCCCGGAAGGTTCCCGACACCCCGGGGGCAGTCAACCTGCCGGAGATGTTACAGGCTGCCTTCCCCTTCATCCACTACATGGTATGTCGAGTCGAACACGTTAGAGGGGTCGTCATCCTGGTAACTCCGGGATGACCTGGATGAAGCTCTCCAGGGGGCGTGTTCCCTGACCACATGGGACGGAGCAAACCTGATGAGGACCCATACAGCCAGCAGAAGCAGGACTACATCTTCGATCAGCCCGATGCCGAAGGGCAGGATGTCGGGAACGACGCTGACGGGAATGACAAAGTAGAGCAGGGCCGCCGGGACCAGCGCCCTCAGAAGCAATGGCACCCTGGAGTCGAAGGTGAGCTTCCACACCAGGCGAACAGTCCTGAGCAGCCTTGGCAGGACGAAGGGTGACAACATCAGCATTATTTGGATGGCCAAGCGCAACATCATTCAGGGTCCTTAAACTCTCTTCCTCATTATGAATTATAATCTTACCTGCCCTAACTTTGAAGTTATACCCCTGATATGCCATGCCCAGCTACGTGATTTACGGCGACAACTACCTGGTATCCCGGGCCCTGAAGGATATGGAGGCACAGGTCGGGCCCTCCGAGTCCCTGGATGCCAACTGCCACCGTCTGTCCGGCGACCAGGTCCGCATGGCGGACCTCAAGGGCATCTGCGCGGCCGTTCCTTTCCTGGCAGACCACCGCCTCATTATCGTACAGGGCCTGCTTGAGGGACACGAAGGCCCCAGCGGCGGACGGCGGGAGGCCGGGGCCCAGGGTGGGCGCCGAAATCGGGGGCAGCAGAACAGCAAGGACCTTGGGGAATGGGCGGGGCTTGCAGGATACATCGGGGAAGGGATGCCCCCCACCACCCTGCTGGTGTTTGCCGAACCCAAGCTGGCCCACAACAACCCGCTGCTGACGAGCATCCGGGGAGTCTGCCAGGTGCAGGAGCATCCTACACCGGTGGGAGAAGGGCTTTCCCGGTGGATACGGAACGCAGCCAACGACAAGGGTGCCCAGATAACCCCCGGAGCCATCCGCATCCTCAGCCAGCTCATCGGCAACAACTTGTGGATGCTGGACAACGAGCTGGAAAAGCTGGCCCTGTATGCCGGCGATTCCTCCATAGAGGAGTCCCACGTCAACCTGCTGGTTTCGGAGGCGAAGGAATCCAGCATCTTCGCCGGGATAGATGCCCTGCTGGATGGCCGCCCCAGCAACTGCCTGAAGATCATGCACCGTCTCGTTGCCGACGGGGCCGAGTTCCCATACCTGGTCGTCATGATCGCCCGCCAGCTGCGGCTCGTGACCCTGGCGAAGGACTTGTTGGGCGCCGGCTGCCCTCCCCAGGAGATAGCCCGCCGGCTGCGCATCACCCACGAGTTTGCCCAACGCCGCACAATGGAGCAAGCCAGGCGCTTTCCATGGCCCATATTGGAGCAGATGTACGCATCGCTGCTGAGGGCCGACCTGTCGGTCAAGACGGGAGATATACCCCAGGAGGTGGCCCTGGAGCTCATCGTGGGTGAACTATCCGCCTTGGTGCCTAAGGCGCGCGGCGCCCCATCCCGGGGCCGGAACTAGGCCACGCCCGCGGCGCTCGCGCTCTCGTGAGGGTTGTAACACGCCACCCAGTGGGCAGGGTCCAGCTCCACCAGGGGCGGCTTGGGATCGGTGCGGCATTCGTTGATGGCCTTGGGGCATCTGGGCAGGAAGGGGCACTGGGCGGGCAGGTCCAGCATATCGGGCGGGTTTCCACCTATTGGGGCAAACCGCCTCTGCGCCCTGTCCATTCGGGGAAGTGAGCTCAGCAGCGCGGATACATAAGGGTGCCTGGGCGAATGGAACAGGCCCACCACATCGGAGTACTCGACGATATTCCCGGCGTACATAACCGCAACTTGGTCTGCCATCTGGGCGACCACCCCCAGGTCGTGGGTGATCAGCACCATCGAAGAACCCTGATCTTTGCAGTACGACTTCAGGTACCGCAATATCTCGGCCTGAATGGTCACATCCAGGCTGGATGTCGGCTCGTCGGCAATTATCACCCTGGGCTTGAGGGAAAGGGCCATAGCCAGCACAACCCTCTGGCACATTCCACCGCTCAGCTCGTGGGGATAGCGGTACACAATCTCCCGGGGTTCGGGCAGGCCCATCTCCCGCAGGCTCTGCAGGGACAGGTCGGCAGCCTCTCTGTTTGACAAGTCGGTGTGGGCCAGTATCTGCTCCTGCACCTGGTTCCCCACGCGCATCACCGGGTTCAGGGCAGCCCGGGGGTCTTGGGGAACGAAGACGATGTCTTTGCCCCTGATTTTCCGCAGATCGTCTTCTCCCGCCTGCATCAGGTCCAGGCCGCCGAAGGTGGCGGACCCGCTGACGACCCTGGCGGTGCTGGGCAGCAGCTTAAGTAAGGCCAGGGCTACGGTGCTCTTTCCAGCGCCGCTTTCTCCCACCAAGCCCAGGATGCTGTCCTCTTCCAAGCTGAAGCCGGCCCCATTTACCGCCTTCACCTCCCCTTCACCGGTGATGAAGCGGATTACCATGTCCCTTGCTTCCAACACGGTAGCCATCTAGCCGCCTCCAACGTGGGAGATGGTGGGCGCGTTGCGCAGGCACACAGGCTGGTAGGACCCGCCCTTGATGCCCCGGATAAGGTCCTCCAAGCTGTTGACCTGGATGTCGAAGCGAGTTGCCGCCGAGCCGACGTGCTTCGGGCGATGGGAATCGCTGGAGCCTATCATCCCCATATTCAGGCGGTCGGCCAGGTCTCCAACAAAGGAGGTCTCCTTCTCGGTCGCTCTTCCATTCAGGCCTTCTATAGCATCGCAGAGGCCAAAGAGGGGGTCGGCACAGGCCTCATCCACCATGACTGCGTATTCGGCATCCAGGTGGGCCCGCTCCTTGCGGTACCTTCGGCGATAGGGGTGGGCAGCTATCATCACCCCTTCGGCTTCATCGATCAGCTGGCGGAGGAAAAGGGGCTTGTGCATGCCGAAGACATAGGTATTCAACCCGAACACCAGCACATGTCCCGCGTCGGTGTTCACCTCGCAGCCGGGAAGCACCAGGAAGCTGTGCTCATCGGCCAGGGCCTGCACCTCGGCCGGGTCCCAGAAACGATCGTGCTCCGTCAGGCAAATACCATCGAGGCCGGCCTTCTTGGCAGCTTCGATCAGCTCACCTGGGGCTATGAAACTATCATCGGAGCTGGGGAAAGTATGGGTATGCAGGTCTATCAGCACCGCCCGCCCTCCGGCGCCCCGGCGCTCCTTGAGGCGGTGGCGCGGACCTCTCCGGCTTCCATCCTGGCTTGATCGAGGTCAACCAAGGAAACAGGTCCAATGCATATTCCCCGGTCAGTCAGCGATGGGACCATCGGAGGTCACTTTCTCTCCTTGGGGAGGAAGGGAACCAGCTTTTCGGCCAGGGAAGCCAGGTTCCGGCTCTGAATCCAAACGTGCCCATTGCCCCGGAATTTCATCACCAGCCCCTCACCCCCGACGAGGAGGGAGCGGAGGCCTCCCACCTTGCCGATGGAGTATTCCACATCATCGGAGAACGCCACCAGGTGACCTGTGTCCACCACCAATTCCTGCCCCGGCGACACAGCCACCTGCTTGATGCCCCCGTAGGAGTCCACATAGATGGTGCCCCGCTCTCCCTCGGTGTAGGCCCGGAGAAAGAAGAGGCTTTCCCCGCTGAAGAAACCCCGGAAGCCCTGGAACTGGGTGTCCAATTGAATGTTGGGGGTACAAGCGAGAAAGGAACCGGACTGGACGAAGAGGTTCTCCTGTCCTTCCACCTCGAAGGGGACGATGTCTCCCGGGGAGGTTGGGGCCAAGCTCACCCATCCTCCTCCGGGTCCCGCCGTAAAGGTGTTCACGAAGAAGGACTCCCCGCCGATCATGCGCTTCAGACCTCCGAACAGGCCCCCGCCGCCCATTCCCGTCTGCATCTCCACACTCTGCTGGGCCACCAGCGCGCCCGGCTCTGCCTTGATCCCCTCTCCCGATTCCAGATCGACGTTCAACAGGGCGTAGCTGGCGCTAAATTCGATGGATGTCTTCACCGCTGCTCCTAACGCACATTTCGACACAGGAAATAATAGCAGATTGCCAGGGACGACGTTCATACTTGCGTCCTGCTAACGTTAGGCGACCGGACTGGCGTGTTTCCTTATTAAATGTTAATTCAACATGATCAGTTGTTATTAAAGCAACAGGGGGTTATAGTTTATTATGATGTTCGCGATAGAAAGCCATCTTTAATATAACAACCATTTGGGGAGACTACCTATGGTCACAGATATTCGCGTCCAAAGGACTGGAGTTTACCAAAAACAACTTCAAGGTCATCGGGCATTTCATCCTGCGAAGTTGCCATTTGACCCGCCAGTGCAGTACGACGAAGAACTACAGTTTATTCTATCGAAGGCAGACCAGGCGATTGGCAGACTTGATTCTTCCGCGGACATGATTTCCAACCCTGATCTATTCGTTGGGATGTACCTTCGCAAGGAGGCTGTGGTTAGCTCTCAAATCGAGGGCGTGACTCAAGCGTCATTAAGCGAAGTGCTCGAGAGTGAGGTCAGGTCTCGAAAACCCATTCCAGAGGATATCGCTGAAGTATTCAATTACGTCGAAGCCATGAACTACGCCCTCAATAGGGTTGAGACACTGCCCCTTTCCAACCGCCTAATCAGGGAGGCCCATGAGCACTTAATGAAGGAGGTGCGGGGTTCTGAGAAAGCTCCTGGCCAGTTCAGGACTACTCAAAACTGGATCGGCCCACCTGGTTGTGATCTTGCAACAGCTCTGTTCGTTCCGCCTCCCCCGGACGTCATGACGAGGGCGTTAGGAGACCTGGAGCGCTACATCCACGAGTCCGGCATGACGCCTACCTTGGTCAAGGCTGGGCTACTGCATTATCAATTCGAGACAATTCACCCATTTCTGGAGGGCAACGGACGGTTAGGCCGCCTGCTTGTCGTTTTGTTCCTTTGCCAGAATGGAGTGTTGAAGAGACCGCTGCTATACCTGAGCGAGTTCATAAAATCCTACAAGGACGAATACTACGACAGATTGCAGGCTTCCAGGGATGCTGGACGTATTGAGGAGTGGCTGAAATTCTTCCTGACAGCTGTCTGGCGCGTTTCGGAGGCGTCTGCAGAAACGGCTCAACAGGTCCTAGGCCTGAGGGAGACACATCGCAAGAAGTTTCTTGAGACGCACCCTGGGTCAGCCTATGGAATTCAACTCTTGGATTACCTCTTCCAGCACCCGTTCGTTACAGTCAACGGTGTAGCGCTCAACTTGGGAGTTTCATACCCAACCGCTAACACGTTAGTGAGGTTGTTCACTGCCCTGGGCATTCTCAAGGAAGTGACCGGTCAGGGACGGAACCGCTTGTTTTCGTATTTCGATTACATGGAAATAATGGAGCAGGGGCTGAGTACAGAGCAGACTAGCAAAAGCGGGGGCCCTCTCTTAATGACTTCATCCGCCTGAATACGATAGTGGGTGCCTCAGTGGACAGAGGGAATTCCAACCCGAAACTCCTTCAAAGCCCATTCTCTTTTTCATTGACAGTTCATATATCCAATAGTTACGTTAACAAGGCTGTCCCAACCCACAAGAAGGGCGCCAGGCAAAATATCCTGGCCATGTTCGTGCCCTTTTTCTGGAACGGTTGGCAATTCCAACAGAGAGGGGTCCTATGGTACCCATAGCACTCAGAACCTCCTTGATGCTCGCAGCGCTGGCTGTAGCTATGATGATCCTTGGCGCCTGCGGCGGGTCCCCGGACCCCACGAACACGCCAACACCAACGGCAACTGCCATTCCCACACCCACCCCGGAGCCGACGCCAACTCCTGAGCCGACACCCACCCCGGAACCTACAGCTACTCCGGAGCCGACACCCACTCTTATTCCCGCACCGACGGATGGGCCCGATCCAACCACACCCCCTGACTCAATGGAAGACTCCCAAATGGACGGCATGATCACGGGCAGGACGATACTCGAATCGTTCAGCAAGTCCGAGGTGGCCTGCATCATGGCCGAGCTGGGCGACGAGACCTTCCAAGCCATCCTGGAGAGTCCGGTGATGGCTGGTGGGCCTGATTTCGAGTTCCCAATTCACTGCCTCAGCCAGGAATCGGCAATCGCCATGAGTGTAGCCCTGCTATCGGCCCACGTCGGAGTCCTGACCCCAGAAAGCCAGTCCTGTTTGCAGGGCTTCTATGCAGAGTACGGAATTGAACCCACCGTGGAGGACCCTGCTGCAGCCATAGAATACGGCTTGAGGTTTAGCCTCTGCCTGACCGATGAAGAGGCCGAAGCCCTGGCGGACCCGTCAGACCCCACCGCGGGCTTGCCCAAGCCCTCGGAGCTGCGCTGCATTTCCGAGCACACGGACATAGGGAACCTAGCTCTGGTCGTAGAAGCGTTCCTGCTGTCCTTTGGCGGCGATCCGGGAAGTGGACAACCTTCCCAGGAGATGATGGAGGCCATGACTGGCATGATGACCGCAGCCGCGGCCTGCGGGCTCGACATCACCAGCTTTGGCACACCCGGATAGGGACAACCTGCTCCTTTCGATCTTTCACCGCCTCCTGGAGGCCTATGGCCCCCAGGGATGGTGGCCCGCGGACACCAAGCTGGAGGTGGTGCTGGGGGCCATCCTGACCCAGTCGGTGGCTTGGAGGGGAGTGGAGCGTGCCCTGGCCAACCTTGAGGAAGCCGGGTGCACCTCGCCAGAAGCCCTTCAGGCCATCCCTGAGGCGGACCTGGCCCAACTGCTCCGGCCCTCGGGCTACTTCAATGCCAAGGCCCGCAAGGTCAAGGCCTTCATAGAACACCTGTGGGAGCATTACGGTGGCGATCTGGATGCAATGCTGTCAAAGGATGCGGTCGAGCTTCGCACCGAGCTTCTCTCCATATACGGCATCGGCGAGGAGACGGCCGACGATATAGTCCTGTATGCAGCGGGGCATCCCTCCTTCGTAATAGACAGCTACACCCGGCGGATAGTGCAGCGGCTGCGGGTCGCACCCGACAGGAATACCTACGCCGGCTACCAGGCGGTGTTCCACGACCGACTCCCTGCCGATGCCGGCCTGTTCAACGAGTACCATGCGCTCCTCGACCAGCATGCCAAGGCCACCTGCCGCAAGGAACCCCTCTGCTCGTCCTGCTGCCTGCTGGATTTCTGCCCCACCGGCGCCGAGCGGACCGCGGGGTAGCTAGTGGAAAGTCCGCCACAGCTGTAGTAAATCCCTGAACCTTGTACGAAAAGCTAGGGAACGTTTGGGAGGTCAAGTCGAGGGTCAGGAGAAATCCTTAGTTGGGCGTGATGGGAAGGCATGAACTCCTTCCCATTTAAATCGCCAAAGTTCCTTGGCGACCGTCGGGTCCTGGGTACTGGCGCCTTAGGATACAAGAGGGACAATAGCAGTCCTTGAAGTCTCTTGATCTGTGCACAAGACCATGAATGCGCCCTTCGTCTTGATGAAACTTGGGAACAATCAAGTCGAAGTTTCGCGCATGACCCCCCTCGTATCTCCCGAAAACTGCATTGGCAGCGAAGTCCGCCAACTGTAATAGCCGCGTGTTCTTGGCAGGTGCAAAGTACGGTATATCGGCGAGGTTGTGCGTAGCACCCCACCTGTGCCCCTCGGTTGCAATCCGTTCAGCCAAGACTTCGATGTTCTCTCGATAGCTGGACTCCGCAACTATAATTAGGCCACGTTGTCCCTCGCCAGTATCCCTGTGGATATCCGAAAGCATCAGGTCGAACCTATTGACGATCTCTTCAAACCCACGCTCATATGGGTCGCCGTCCATAATCGCCTTCTCAATGGCCACCGCAAATAGCCGTGCGTTTGAGCTAGCTATCACACGGTATATGTCAGCTATCAGGTTCTGTCTTTCTTGCTCCGTTAGCGAGTCGAAGGGCGGTTGAACACGCTCTTCTCGGGCCCGCAACGAAGAAGCCCGGAACGGGACTCTTCCTATAGCCGATGGAAGATAGCGCGCCTGAAGTTGGTCCAGGCTCTGGGCTAGGTAATATGTTTCGCGTTCAAAAACAGCAAGGCCCGCTAACACAAAATAGCGGGCCTCTGCATGAGTACCGGACTCGTCAAGGTAGACTATGTGCATTTGTTAAGGGGCCGACTGAATACTAGATTCAACGGGCCAACCGGTAGGGGCCCTATCGACCAGTACTATGATATGAAATGGCTTAATAGTTTGTCAATCCTTTGAATTAGGTGGTCCGGCAGCAAATCCCTAGAGCGCAAATTGAGTCAATCGTCAGTTGCCCTTCATGTTGACACTTCTTTAGCCTTCAGAATATAATCCTCGCAAATCGATGTATCTAGGCCCGTAGGGGAGCTTGGTTGAGCCAGGCTGAGAGGGCGGCCCCGGGATGCCGCCGACCCTTGCGAACCTGATCTGGGTAATGCCAGCGTAGGGAATTGGCACCGGCGTACACTGCGGTCTCTTGGACGGAAGCTGCCACCCCTGCTGGCAGCTTCTTGACTTATGGAATCGATGCACGCCAAGATACGGACTACCGGCCTTCACAAGGCCTTCTACGAGGGCGGCGCATGTGCGCCCGCCCTGGCAGGCGTGGACTTCTACGCCAACGACCGCGAGTTCGTCAGCATCATCGGCCCCAGCGGCTGCGGCAAGAGCACCTTGCTTAACATCATCGCCGGGCTCGACCAGCCCGATTCGGGCACGGTGGAGCTGAACGGCGACGCCAGCCCCAAGAGGCTGGGGACCGTCGGGTATATGCAACAGAAAGACCTGCTGATGCCTTGGCGCAACGTGCTGGACAACACCATCCTGGGCTTGGAGATGCAGGGCGTCCGCCGCCGGGAAGCCCGAACGCGGGCCAGGGCCCTGCTCGGCCCCTTCGGCCTGGAGGGTTTCGAGAATTACTACCCCAACGCGCTGTCGGGGGGAATGCGCCAGCGGGCGGCCTTCCTGCGCACCGTCCTGCTGGACCACGATGTGGTGCTCCTGGACGAACCCTTCGGCGCCCTGGATGCCCTCACCCGTTCCCAGATGCAGTCCTGGCTGTTGAGCTTGGGGGAGAACTTCAGGAAGACCATCGTCCTGGTGACCCACGACGTGGATGAAGCCATCCTGCTGTCAGACCGGGTCTATGTGCTGACAGCCACTCCGGGCACCGTCAGCGCTGTGGCGGACGTCGGGCTTCCCAAACCCCGGAGCATGGAGATGGTGGGGGACGACGCCTTCGTGGAGCTAAAGCTGAAGCTCCTGTCCTCCTTGGGGAGCCTGTCGGGGCGCCCAGGATTGGAGGCCCGCTCGACATGAAAGAACTGAATGGGGTCGCAAACCCCGACGCAAGTCGCGGGGGCAACAACGGTATCCGGCGCCAGCTGGTCAGGTGGGCGCCCGCGGCCGTCATCGCCGTCGCAGCCATAGGCATATGGGAAGCCGCGGTGGTGCTGGAAGATGTGCCGAAGTGGAAGTTACCCGCCCCCTCGGACATCGCCGGCTCCCTTTGGGGAGACCGAGCTGACCTTGCCGGACACACCTGGGTAACCCTGGAAGAGGTGCTTATAGGCTTCGGCATAGCGCTGGCTGCCGGGCTAGCGCTGGCAACTCTAATCCACATGTTTCGCACAATGGAAAGGGTCATCTATCCGCCGGCCATCGCCTCCCAGACTCTCCCCATAATTGTAATCGCGCCCTTGCTGCTGGCGTGGGTGGGGTACGGCCTCCAGCACAAGGTCATCGTTGTTGCCCTCATTTCCTTCTTCCCCATCTTGGTGAACACGGTAGATGGTCTCAGGTCCACCGACGGGGACTTGCTGAACCTCATGAGAACCTTAGGGGCAAACCGGTGGCAGATGTTTATCAAGGCCCAGGTGCCCCATGGTCTGCCGTACATGTTTACTGGAATCAAGATCGCTGTTACGGCAAGCGTCATTGGCGCTGTGGTGGGGGAATGGGTGGGGTCCAGCGAAGGGCTGGGCTACCTGGCCCTCAGGTCCAAGTCCCAGTTCCTAACCGAGCGGGTGTTCGCCGCCATCTTCCTGCTGGGCGCAATGGGTGTGGGGCTGTTCCTAGCGGCGGGGCTCGCCCAGAGGTTGCTGGTGCCCTGGCATGTTCGACGGAGTGGAGGTCCTATTTCATAACGGGATGAGAGGTGCAACGACGATGCTCATGGGAAAGAAGTGGTCCCTATTGCTGCTGGCGCCGATGCTACTGTGGATGACTGTTGCCTGCGGTGGAGACGAGCCTACGATGGTTCCGCCCACGGATGTGCCGACAGAAGTTCCGCCAACTCTAGAGCCTACGACGGTTCCGCCCACCAAGGTCCAGTTGGCATTGGACTGGTATCCCAATGCCAACCATGCGGGACTGTACGTGGCTTTCGAGAAGGGTTACTTCGAGGATGAGAACCTGGAGGTGGAGATGTACACCCCTTCGGACCCATCGACGGTCAACCAGACCGTGGCCGCCGGCTCCGATGATTTTGGCATAAACTACCAGCCCGACGTCCTCATCGCCCGGTCCCGGGGCGTGCCAGTGGTTTCCGTGGCGGGACTGGTACAGCATCCCCTGAACTCGGTGCAGAGCTTGGTCTCATCCAACATCACCAGGCCCAGCGACCTGGCGGGCAGGAAGGTGGGCTACCCGGGCATACCCACCAACGAACCCCTGCTTGACACCATGCTCAGGTTCGACGGCGTGGAGGAGGGACTGGAGGCTGTGGAGTTGGTGAACGTTGGGTTCAACCTGGCCGAGTCCCTCATTGACGGGCGGGTGGATGCCTGCATAGGGTGCTACTTCAGCCACGAGTCCATTCTCATGGAGAACCTGGGGTACCCGGTCAACGTTATGCGCTTGGAGAAGTTCGGTGTGCCCGATTACTACGAGCTGGTGCTGGTAACCAGCGAAGATATGATCGAGGATAACCCCGACGTCGTGCAGCGGTTTGTGAGGGCAGTCACCCGCGGCTACACCTATGCCGCCAACGACCCCGACGCCGCCATAGAGATACTCCTGAGCACTGCGGGGCCGGATGTGGATGAAGATATTGAACGCCCAGGAATCAAGGTGATTGCGCCTCTCTGGACGGAGGGTGCACCCGTGGGCTGGCAGACGGAGGAGAAGTGGGCCAACTTTGCCCAATGGCTGCTGGACAACAACCAGGTGGAAAGCCCTGTGGATGCCAGCGCGGCCTTCACCAACGAGTTCGTAGAGGAAGCCAGCGGACGATAAAAAATATCCCTTCTCCCCCTCAAGGGGAGGCCTTTGAATAACCTCGTCACTGCGGCGCATGCTTGTATGACCAAAGGCCGCTCCTGGAACCCGGCAATGCTCCGTCCTGGATACCGGCGAAAGCCGGTATGACGGTGGGAAGGCGCAACTACGGATGTCCGTTCCCCTTCGATTTCCCTCAGGGCGAACGGACATCCAGGACAGCGGGAGTGACCGTGGGGGACCGGGAACTGAATGTTATGCGGGACTATCCTCGAGAGAGGGGAAGTTGGATCGGAGGACACGGACATGAGCAGGAGCGACGACCTGCGCAGCAGAATAGGCCCCCTGTGGGATAAGACGGTGTATCACCCCTTCGTTACCGAGCTCGGCGACGGCACCCTTCCCGCGAATGTTTTCAGGACCTATTTCGAGCAGGACCATCTCTTCCTCAAGAGCTGGATAGCCCTCATGTGCGCGGGGACGGCCAAGGCGCCGGACTTCGATGGGGCCCGCCCCCTCGCCGCCTTCGTGCACCTGGCTCTGGGCGGTGAGGAAGGGCTGTTCCAGGAATACTTCCGGGAAGAGGGGATGACGCAGGAACAGGTGCGCCGCTTGGAACACCTGCCAACCACGCTGGCATATTGCACCTACCTGGACAAGGTTGCCCATGAAGGCAGCTACCATGAGATCATCACAGCTCTCCTGGGCATCGAGTGGCCCTACCTGGAGTGGGGAAAGTGGCTTGCCTCCCAGGGCAAACGCCCCGGCAAAAAGTACTACCAGACGTGGATCGACATCCACGCAGGCCCGGACCTGGACGGCTTCGTTACCTGGATGCGCCGCACACTGGATGAAGCTGTCATACCCCATGAGTCCAGCATCGAAGGAATATTTGGCGCCGTCCTTCGGTACGAGTACCTCTTCTGGGAAATGGCCTACAAGGGGGAAGAATGGCCGGGCTAGGGAGGGTGCCGCGGGCGCTGACCATAGCAGGCTCCGACTCAGGAGGCGGGGCTGGGATACAGGCCGACCTGAAGAGCTTCGCCGCCATGGGCGTCTACGGCACATCGGTGCTGACAGCCATCACCGCCCAGAACACCCTATCCGTAACAGGCGTCCATGAAATACCTTCGGAGATGATCGCCGCCCAGATCAGGTCGGTTTTGACCGACATCGGCGCCGACGCCGTCAAGACCGGCATGCTCTCCAGCAGCTCGATCATTGAGACCGTCGTCGACGAGATGGACTACTTTCAGGTAGGCCGGCTGGTTGTAGATCCGGTGATGGTCGCCAAGAGCGGCGACAGCCTTCTTCGTGAAGAAGCCGTCGATGCGCTGCGCCTCAAGCTGCTGCCCAAGGCGACGGTGGTAACTCCCAACATCCCCGAGGCCGAGGTGCTAACGGGCATCTCTATAGCCTCGCTCGAGGAGGTGCGCAGGGCCGCCGCCCAGATCGTCGACATGGGCGCCCGCTCGGTTGTGGTAAAGGGCGGGCATCTGGAAGGGCCGGCCGTGGACACCTTCTACGACGGCAGGGAGTACCGGGAGCTATACGCCGAACGCATCGACACCAGGAACACCCACGGCACCGGTTGCACCTTCGCTTCCTCGATAGCCGCAGGGCTGGCCAAGGGGATGGATGTTGGCGATGCGGTGGCTGCAGCCAAGGAGTACGTCACCGGGGCGATCCGCCAAAGCTTCGAGATAGGCCGGGGACACGGCCCGCTGAACCACTTCTACCGGTGGTGGTAGCCGGGTTTAAGCCTGGCCTTTGCCGTACACCTGGGGCCCGTAAACTTCGGGATTGAAGCAGACGGGCAGCTCTTCACCCTTGACCCCAGCCAGCAGGTTCCTGGCGGCCAGCATGCACATAGCCCTCCTGGCGCCGTGGGAAGCGCTTCCCACATGGGGAGTTATCACCAGGTTGTCCAGGGTCAGCAGGGGGTCGTCGGGCGAGATCGGCTCCGGCACGGTGACATCCAACCCTGCCCCTGCTATGCGTCCCTCTTTCAGGGCCTCGTACAGGGCCTCTAGGTCCACCACCGGACCCCGGGCCATGTTGATGAGTATGGCGGACGGCTTCATCACCGACAGCTCGGCGGCGCCGATAAGGTGATGTGTGTCCGGGGTAAGGGGCACATGGAGGGAGACGAAGTCCGATTCGGCAAGAAGCTGGGGCAGGCCCACGTAACACATCTCGTACCTGGCCTCCATCTCGGGCTTTCTGGCCCGGGAGCAGTAGAGAACCTTCATATCGAACCCACGGGCGCGCTTGGCCACCTCCAAGCCGATCTTTCCCATGCCAACTATGCCGATGGTTGCGCCGGAGACATCGGCCCCCAGCCAGTGCATAGGATGGAAGGCAAGCTGCCAGCTTCCCCCGCGCACCCACCTGTCTCCCTCGGCCACCCTGCGGGCCGCCGCCATCAGAAGGGCGAAGGTGTGGTCGGCGGTGGACTGGGACAACACCCCCGGCGTATGACCGACAGGGATACCACGCCGGGTCGCTTCAGCCACGTCGATGTTGTCCGTGCCCGCCGCCATCTGGCTTATCACCCTTAACCCCTGAGCCTCCTCCAGCAGGCCGGCGTCGATACGGTCCATGATGTTGGTCAGCATCCCTGCCACATCCGCGACTTTCTCCTTCAGCTTGGGAAATGGGGGAGGATAATCGTCGGGCCACACCTCCATATCCGTTTCGGCGGCGATTGCCTCCAGGGCATCGGGATGGATGCGCCTTGTTACGAACACCTTGGGGCCGGGCATGAAAAGTGTCCTCCTGGCAGGATGAAAGGGCGTCGTTGCCTGTGGTGCTATTGTAGCCAAGGGGCCAAGGGTTTTTCCACAGACCCATTCGTGCCCTATTGTTGACTTAAAAGGTCAACAATAGTAACATTTAGCTAGCGAACAACAGCGCACCGAAGGGGGTTTGATGGCAACGCCAAAGGTGATCTCCCGAGAGACGGGACTTGGCGATTCGGGCTACAAGTATGGCTTCGTAACCGATGTCGAAACCGAGGTCATACCCCCCGGCCTCAACGAGGATGTCATCAGGCTCATCTCCGAGAAGAAGAACGAGCCTGATTTCATGCTGGAGTGGCGGCTCAGGGCCTACCGGCACTTCCTCACCCTGGTGGAGCAGGAGCAGGTGCCCCAGTGGGCCAACGTGAACTACCCGCCCATTGACTTTCAGAAGATCGTTTACTACGCAGCCCCCAAGCCCAAGGTCGCTCTCAAGAACCTGGACGAGGTGGACCCGGAGTTGCTGGCAACCTACGAGAAGCTTGGCATCTCCCTGGAAGAGCAGAAGCGCTTGGCAGGGGTGGCCGTGGATGCGGTCTTCGACAGCGTATCCATCGTGACCACCTTCAAGGAGGAGCTGGCCAAGCACGGTGTAATCTTCTGCTCCTTCTCAGAAGCGGTCCAGGAGCACCCGGACCTGGTGAAGAAGTACCTGGGCTCCGTGGTGCCCTACGCCGACAACTTCTACGCCGCCCTGAACTCGGCCGTCTTTTCCGACGGCTCCTTCTGCTATATACCCAAGGGTGTCCGATGCCCCTACGAGCTTACGACCTACTTTCGCATCAATTACGCCGAGTCGGGCCAGTTCGAGCGCACCCTGATCGTGGCCGACGAGGGCAGCTACGTGAGCTACCTGGAAGGCTGCTCAGCCCCCCAGCGGGACAACAACCAGCTTCATGCCGCCGTGGTCGAGCTGGTCGCCCACGACAACGCCGAGATCAAGTACTCGACCATCCAGAACTGGTACCCGGGCGATGAAGAGGGCAAGGGCGGCATCTACAACTTCGTGACCAAGCGGGGACGCTGCCAGGGCGTCAACTCCAAGATATCCTGGACCCAGGTGGAGACGGGCGCAGCCATCACCTGGAAATACCCCAGCGTCCTCCTCCAGGGAGACAACTCCACCGGCGAATTCTACTCGGTGGCCCTGACCAAGGGGTACCAGCAGGCCGACACAGGCACCAAGATGGTGCACATGGGTAAGAACACCCGCAGCACCATCATCTCCAAGGGCATCTCGGCGGGACATGGCAGCAACACCTACCGGGGCTTGGTGCGCGTCAACTCCAAGGCTGACAACGCACGCAACTTCACCCAGTGCGACTCCCTCCTCATCGGCGACCAGTGCAGTGCCCACACGACCCCATACGTAGAGGTGCGCAATCACTCCGCCCAGCTGGAGCATGAGGCTTACACCTCCAGGGTCAGCGAAGAGCAGCTCTTCTACTGCAACCAGAGAGGCATGTCCACCGAAGAAGCAAACGCCCTGATCATCAACGGGTTCTGCAAAGAGGTGTTTCGACAGCTCCCCCTGGAGTTTGCCGTGGAAGCCACGAGGCTGATGGAGGTCAACCTGGAAGGAGCGGTGGGCTAGATGGTCCTGGGCAGCCCTGTCCTGGAGGTGCGAAATCTCTGGGCCAACGTGGGAGATACCCCCATATTGAAGGGGGTCAACTTCCGGGTCATGTCCGGAGAGGTGCATGCCATAATGGGCCCCAATGCGTCCGGCAAGAGCACCTTGGCCAATGTGCTGGCAGGACACCCCCTCTACCAGGTCACCGAAGGAGAAGTGCTCTTCAGGGGAGAGAACCTCCTGGGTATGGTCCCGGAAGAGCGGGCAAGGCGCGGGTTCTTCCTCTCCTTTCAGCATCCCATAGAGATCTCGGGGGTCCGGCTGGACCAGTTCATGAGGGCTTCCTACAACGCCATCCAGAAGAGCAGGGGCCAAGAAGAGTTGGATGCTCTGAAGTTCGACCGGTTGGTCAGGAGCAAGTCCAAGCTGGTGGAGCTGGACCCGGCCCTGATACGCCGTTCCGTGAACGAGGGGTTTTCCGGGGGCGAAAAGAAGCGGGCAGAGATACTCCAGATGGCGATGCTGGACCCCACCTTGGCCATCCTGGACGAGACGGACTCCGGCTTGGATGTGGATGCCCTGCGCGTGGTCGCAGAAGGGATCAACCAGCTGCGCTCCCCCGACAACGCCGTCGTGGTCATCACCCATTACCAGCGTATCCTGGAGTACATCGTCCCCGACGTTGTCAACGTTCTCACCAACGGGCGATTCGTCAAGTCGGGCAGCCGGCACCTGGCCCTGGAGATAGAAAAGCGGGGCTACGACTGGGTCCAGGAAACGGAAGACCGGGTTGGGGTCGGCCCCTAGCGTTCGGACCTTCTCCATGCAGCAGCAAACCGCCTACGTAGCACCTTACTTGGAGGCCTTTGACGCCTTTCAGGGGAAGCGCGCATCCGGCGATCCGGCCTACGTCCGGGCACGCCGTCAGGAGGCTATCGAACGCTTCGGTGCCCTGGGTTTCCCCACAGCTCGCAGGGGCAACGAAGCTTGGAAGTACACCGATGTCGGGCCCCTGGCCAGGATACCCTTCCAGCTTGCCGACCCCCACGGCAGCGCCCAGCTGAAGCCCGGCCAGCTTAGGAACGTGGCCTTCGGCAACGCTGGCTGGCCCAAGCTGGTCTTTGTGGACGGCATTTACAGCGAGGACCTCTCGAACCTGCCCGGTACCTACAACGGCGTAACTATTTGCAATCTTGCCGAAGCTATGGCGTATCGCTCCGAAGTGGTGGAGGAGCATCTGGGCCGCCTAGCCTCCCTGGACGAGAACGGGTTCACAGCCCTCAACTCCGCCTTCGTCCATGACGGCGCTTTCGTCCACGTGTCGAAAGACTACGAGGTCGAGCTCCCGTTACTGATTATCAACCTGTCCTCGGGGAAGCAGCCTGACAGCGTAAGCCATCCCAGGGCGCTAATTGTCGCCGAGGAAGGCGCAGACGCTATGGTGGTCGAGATGCACCTAGCCCTGAAGGGCAGCCGGTACTTCACGAACGCCGTCACCGAGGTGGTCGCATCTCCCGGCGCCACGGTGCACCACTTCCGGGTGCAGCGCCAAAGCAACCAGGCCTACCACATCGCCACGATCAAGGCGGAAGTGGGCCGCGGGAGCTGCTTCGATTCGGCGGCCGTGGACCTGGGATCCGCCCTTGCCCGAAACAACCTGGGCGTTACGATGGTCGGGGAAGAGGGTTTCGCTGAGTTGAACGGCCTGTACCTGGTGGGGAACGCCCAGCACGTGGACAACGAGGTGATCATCGACCACACCGCTCCTCATACCAAAAGCCGGGAGCTGTACAAGGGCATCCTGGACGGCAAGTCCCGCTCGGTGTTCCATGGCAGCATCATCGTCAGGAAGGGCGCCCAGAAGGTCAACGCAAGCCAGGCCGACAAAAACCTGCTCCTTTCAGAGCAGGCGGAGGCGGACACGAAGCCCGCCTTCTGGATATATGCCGACGACGTGAAGTGCGGGCACGGCGCCGCCAACGGCCAGCTGGACGAGAGCGCCCTCTTTTACCTCCAGGCCAGGGGCATTGACAGAGCCACCGCTCGAACGATGCTGGTGCGGGCATTCGCCCGGGAGATAATTCAGCTTATTGACCTGGCGCCCCTCCGGACCTACCTGGACCGCCAGGTGATGAAGGCAATTCCCCAACTGCAATCGGGCGCTGCCTGACCGCTATTCCGACGAAGGGAACGTAAATCCATGGAACTCCAGTACTATCCGGTAGCCAAGGTGGAGGAGGTGCCCCCAGGGAGCACCAAACGGGTGCGTCCCACCAAGGGGGAGTACCTCCTGGTGTGCAATGTAGAAGGCGAACTCTACGCCATCGAAGACTTCTGCACCCACGATGGCGCAATCCTGGGATTCGGGGACATGGACGGCAAGCTCATCGAATGCCCCCGCCACTTCGCCAAGTTCGACGTCACCTGCGGTGCTGCCTCGGGATTCTGGAAGCACCTCAAGCCCGTGCCCACGTATCCTGTGCGGATTACGGACGAAAATATCGAGGTCGGGATACGGGTAAGATGAACCCAAGGGAAGCCAGCAAGGGGGCGCTGTGTTCGATGTAGCCAAGATCCGACAGGACTTTCCCATCCTGTCCAAGATGGTTTACGGGAAACCCCTGGTCTATCTGGACAACGCGGCAACTTCCCAGAAGCCCCGGCAGGTGATCCAAGCCCTGGTGGACTATTACGAGGGCTACAACTCCAACGTCCACCGGGGAGTCCACGCCCTCAGCATGGAGGCTACCCACAGGTACGAAGAGGCGCGGCAGAAGATTGCCGACTTCATCGGCGCCGGAAGTCCCGAAACAGTGGTATTCGTGCGCAACACCACGGAAGCCATCAACCTCGTGGCCGGCACCTGGGCCGTCGCCAACCTGAAGGCGGGCGACGAGATACTCACCACGGAGATGGAACACCACAGCAACCTGGTGCCATGGCAGCGGCTGGCTAAGGAGAAGGGCGTCGTGCTCCGCTTCCTTCCCGTTACCGACCAGGGCACCCTCGATTTAAGCAGCCTGGACACCTTGGTCAACGAGCGCACTCGGCTGGTCGCCTTCAACCACATGTCCAACGTGCTGGGCACCATCAACCCGGTGGAGACCATCACCAAGGCCGCCCGCGCCAAGGGCGCGCTGGTGCTCCTGGACGGCGCCCAGAGCGTGCCCCACATGCCGGTGAATGTGCAGGACCTGGACTGCGATTTCATGGCTTTTTCGGGCCACAAGATGATGGGCCCAACGGGCATCGGCGTCCTCTACGTTAAGGCCAGCGTCATGGATCAGATGGAGCCCTTCCTGTTGGGAGGGGAGATGGTGAAGCAGGTATGGCTGGAGGATGCCTCGTGGAACGACCTGCCCATGAAGTTTGAGGCAGGCACCCCGAACATAGCCGATACCATAGCCCTGGGCGCCGCCGTGGACTATCTGCAGGGCCTCGATATGGTCCAGGTGCGCCAGCACGAGACCCGGATCACCGCCTACGCCCTGGAGGCTTTCCAGGAGATCAAGGAAGACCTGGAGATGTACGGCCCCGAGGACCTGAACATCCGTGGGGGCATCGTCTCCTTCCACGCCCACGATGTGCATCCCCACGACCTGGGGACCATGCTGGACGCGGAAGGCATAGCCATCAGGGCGGGACATCACTGCGCAATGCCCCTGGTGCGGGACCGCCTTGGCAAAGCCGCCACAGCCCGGGCCAGCTTCTATGTGTACAACACCGAGGAAGAGGTTGACCAGCTTGTGGCGGCCCTGAAACGGGCGCTGAGATTCTTCAAGGGACGCCCCTCCTAGGACACTATATCTTGACGGCCCGTTCCCGGACCTGACGAGGTTGGACAAACGCTATGCAGCAGTTCCCCATGGAAGATCTGGACGATCTCTACCAAGAGGTGATCCTGGACCACTACCGCAACTCCCGCAACAAGGCTCCCTTGCCCGCGCCGGACATCGAGTACGATGGCTTCAACCCCTTCTGCGGCGACGAGGTGGTGTTGCAGCTCAAGCTCTCCGACGGCGCCGTCCAGCAGGCAGGCTTCCATGGGCAGGGTTGTTCCATCAGCCAAGCCTCGGCATCGATGATGACGGACCTGCTCAAGGGCAAGACCCTGGAGGAAGCCGAAGCTTTGTCCGAGGTGTTCCGGCAGATGATGTCCGGCCGGGAGCCGACGGATGAGGAGCTTGACATCATCGGCGACCTGGAAGCCCTGAAGGGGGTTCGCAAGTTCCCCGTGCGCATCAAGTGCGCCCTGCTGGCATGGGCAACTCTCGAGGATGGTATCACCGAATACCGCTCCAAGCAGGACGCAGGCAGCAGCTAGCCCACCCGGTGTATTTTCTCCTCTCCCTGGGAAAGACCTGCTAACCCTGGGCCTGAATCATCCGTTCACTCTTCGATTTCCCTCAGGGTGAACGGAGGCTAGGCCTTGATTATGCGAATGTCTTCCCTTGCCCCATCGTCGCCACTCTCGCGTAATCGGAAATCTACGCCCCGCCCCGTCATTGCGGCGGAAGCCGCAATCCAGGAAAGTCCGGAATTCGGCTTGGTCACCGCACCGTAATTCTCACTGGGACGATAGGGCCGTCCTGAAAGCCGTCAGAGGTCTTTCTGAATCGGGTGTTGCACTTGAAATGTGAATCCACCTACCGGCCTACGCCGGTATGACGAAAGCCGTGGCCGCCCCACAACCGTCGTCACTCCCGCTTCCGGGGGAGTCTACGCCCCGCCCTGCCATGCGCTGACCACGGTAGGTTCCCGCTTCCGGAGACCTTTGCGTAATCCTCGGCATTCTGGCGACAGCAGGAATCTAGGCTCATCTTCCATCGCTAGGCAGCTTCGCCACTTCGTCTCTGGATTCCGGCTCGGAGGCCGGAATGACGGTTGTTCAAGGGTCTCCGAAAGCAGGAAAGACGGGGGAGTCGGGAACAACGCGGTTGTTCAAAATGCTCCCCTGGTGGCAGAAGAGCAGAGCATGCCCCGGACTTGATCCGGGGATGAGGGGGATCTAAGGCAGCTTAAGCAGGACAGCCAGGTTGCGGGTGGTCACCTCGGCCACCTCTTCGACGGTGACCCCCTTCAGCTCCGCCAGTTTTTCTGCAACGTCCTTTACGTGCCGGGGTTCCGTCCAGTTGTGCCGGTACTTCTTGAAGGGCTGGGGAGCCGCATCTGTTTCCAACACAATGTTATCGAGAGGCAGCGCCTTGCACGCCTCCTGGAGGTGGGGAAGCCTGAGGAGGGGCCGGGCCAGGGATACGTAGAAGCCGCCGTCGATGGCTTCCCTGGCTGTGCGCTCATCATCCTGGAAGTAGTGCATCACACCGCCCACATCTCCGGCGCCCTCTTCCCGCAGCATCCTGAAGACGTCGGAATGGGATTCCCTGGAGTGGAATATTATGGGCAGTCGGAGGGCCTTTGCCAGCCTTATCTGCTCCCTGAACAGCTGGTGCTGCGTGGGCACATCGGGCGATTCGGGCAGGTAGTCCAAGCCTATCTCACTGACACAGACAACCTTGGGATTACCCCTGGCAAGCTCCTCCAAGCCCGACAACAGCCCTTCATCCGAGGGCATGGAGAGGGTCACCTCCATGGGATGAACGCCGACGCCGGCGTAGAGAGCGGGGCGTTCGTCGGCCATCTTCACACACACCCTGGATGATTCCAGCGTGGTGCCCGCGCAGAGGATAGGCCCCACCTGGGCATCTTCCGCCCTTTCCAGGATTTCAGGAATCTCCCCGGCCGGGTACTGGTCCAGGTGGGTGTGAGAATCGGCAAGGATCAACGTTAGTGTCCTTGTATGTGTTTGTTTGGCTACTATATACTAGCTGAAAAGGGGCTACAAGACCTCGGCATCCAAGCTAAGGGAGCAACATCCTCTGCCACGGATAAACACCTTCCGGCTGCCCATTCAATGGCTCCGGAGCACCCGCGTGCAACTGGCGCTGGGGTTCGCTGTAAGCGGCGCGCTGGGCTGGCTGGCTGTCAGGGGCATCGACTGGGGTTTGGTGCTGGACCAGTTCCAGCACTTTCCTGTAGTTTGGGCTATCGCATCCCTGTCTATCGTCGTGGGGGCGAACATACTCCGGGCTTACCGATGGAAGGTTCTCTTCGTAGGTGAGCCCGTCTCCCTGCTGCGCTTGTTCATGGTCCAGAATACCGGCATAGGGCTGAACAACGTGGTGCCTATTCGGGTGATCAGCGAAGCGGTGCAGTACGCTCTCCTGACCCTGCGCTACAAGGTCAACAACGGTGTCGCGTTGGGCACCATGGGGATCGAGCGTGTCCTGGACATGGTGGTCACGGCCAGCATACTGATGGCGGGCCTCATACTCCTCCCCGACATCGATGAAGTGGTCCCTTACGTGGTGGGGGCCTTTGTCTTTGCCATTCTTGCCGTTCTGGCCCTACTGGTGTTCATCAAGCTGGCAAGAATGGGATTTTTCAGCAGGATCGGGCTGCTGTCAGCTACCTTCGACTACCTTTCCCAGCTGCGCGAGGCAAAGAGTGCCCTGGTCCAGTCCTTCCTGCTTACCCTTGCCCACTGGCTGCTGCTGGGGGTGGCGGTGTGGGTGCTTGCCTTCGGCATGGACCTGGGGATCAGCCCCATCGTGGCGACCCTGACCATCCTGGGGACCCTGTACTTCACCACATCCATGCCTTCCCTGCCCGCCGGGCTGGGCACATTCGAGTTTGCCGTGGTGTACGTGCTGAAGCTCTTCGACGTGGACCATGCCTCGGCCTTCAGCTTTGCCATAGTCATCCACGCGGTGGTCTTCTTCCCACCCATAGTCGTGGCTCTCGCCCTATTCAGCTCCTTCGGACTGAATCCGTTGAAACGGACTATGAAGGGGGCTGAGATAACCTCCTCCCCGGTGATGGCAAGCCCGGGTAGCGTTGGGGAAGAATGAGGCCGGCATGGCTCATCCTGCCGGCTATCGCCCTCCTCCTTCTCCCAACTGCCTGTAACGCCAGCACACCCACCCCGTCCCCGCCTCCCCCAACAGCTACAGCAACGCCTATACCTCCCACCCAGGTGCCTTCCCCTACATCGGCGCCCTCCCCCACACCCACCGGCATCCACGGTGGACGGCTGACAACCCTCACCCAGGTCAACGTGCCCCACCTGGATGTCCACCAAGAGGTGCAGGAAACCCTGGCGTCCATGGGACCGGGACTAGCTTACAGCCGGTTGCTGCGCCTGGGGACCGGCCCCGAAATTGAGTACCCCCAGCCCAGCCTGCTGCTGGAGTGCGACCTGTGCGAAAGCTGGGAGGCCCTGGACCCTTTGACCTATAGCTTCAAGCTGCGGGAAGGGGTGCGCTGGCATGATGTGGCCCCGGTGAACGGCAGAGAGCTGGTTGCCGAAGATGTTGCCTACAGCCTGGAGCGCCTGGGAACACCGGGCTGGCCCAATGCGGCCCTGCTCCGCAACATAGAAAGCATATCCGTCGAGGACAGTCACACCATAAACATATCCTTGTCGCCGGGCTTCCCCGATGCCGACTTCATGGTGTCCCTGGCCGACGGCCACGCCAAGATAGTTGCCCCCGATGTGGTGGAGCTTAACGACGACCTGAGGGATGCCCAGGTCATCGGTACTGGCCCTTGGAGATGGGTAAGCACCGTGGAGGACCTGGGCACGTTGTTGGAGCGCAACGACAGCTATTTCGAAGACGGCCTTCCTTTTGCCGATGAGCTGTTCATACGCGTCGTGGAGGGCGACGATGAGGTCCGGCTGGCTGCCTTCGCCACAGGGTTGGTCGATGTTTACCGGGCACCACCGGAAGTGCGGCGCCCACTGGATGAGACGGGGGTGCCCTACAACTTATTCACATCCAGGAAAGGCGGAAGCGGCATCGTCCTGACCATGAACACGTCGGCTCCTCCCTTCAACGACCCCAGGGCAAGGAGGGCTGTCATGCTGGCGTTGGACCCGTGGCAGGACCTGGAGGAAACCTGGTCCGGACAAGGCTACGTCGGCGCCGGCATCCCAGTCAGGAGTCCCCAGTGGCTCTTGGGAGAGGACGAAATCCGTGGGACGTATCTAGCAGACCCTGCCAGGTCCCGGGAACTCCTGGAGAGCATAGGCGCAGGGATGCCGCCGGCCTTCCGTCTCTATGTGGGGGACTTTGGCGATTTACACCTGGAGTACGGGCGCAGGATTGCCGAAGACCTGCGGGCTGTCGGGTTCGACACTCCGGCCGAACCCCGGTTTCTCACCCCGCCGGAGTACCGGCACCAGGTGTGGGAGCAGGGGGCCTACCAGATAGCATTAGGGCTGCTGCCCCCGACGGTCACCACCAACAGCTACCTGCTGAACATCCTACACAGCGCCTCGGCCTTGAACGTCACCCGCCACGCCGACGGGACCTTGGACGCCCTCATAGAGGAGCAGGCGACGGAAAGGGACGCATCGGCCAGGGAGGAGATGGTTCGCCGGATACAACACCGGGTGTTGGAGCAGGCCTACATGGTCACCACAGTCACCAACGGGGACGTGTGGGTGTTCCATCCCAGGGTCAAGGGCTTCCATCCCAACACCGCCGCCTCCGAGTACTTCTTCTGGGCGAAGACCTGGCTGGAAGGGTAAGGGTTTACCTGCTCAGGATGGGAATGCCAAGCCTCTTTGCCAGGAGGGAGGCCGCCAGCACGACAACACCCGATGCAACCATGAGCACCGCAGCGATCACCCAGTCTACCGTTGCGTCCGTGACCATGGATCGCAGCACATCGGCGATCATATTCAAAGCGCTCTCGGGAATGTCGTCGGTGGCATCCAGCAGCATGTCGGTGAACCGGATGTCCACCTGCCCAGGGAGCACAGCCCGCAGGGCGACGCCGACTACCAGGGAGATTCCCCCCACCGTCAGTAGTATGCCTGACATCCAGAGGAGGCCGGACGACAGGCGGGGCAGATAGACCAATGCCACGGCGATGGAAGCCAGGGCAATGATGCCAAGGAGTCCCGCTTCCCCCTGGCCCACCCTTCCTGCAAAGCTGCGCACATCCTCCAGCCTCAAGTCTTCCAGCAGGGCTTCCCTGGATACCCCCTCCTCATCGGCCGCCCACTGTACCAGGTCCAACATCCTTGGCTCGCTTCCGTCCTCGGGATCCACCAGCCGGCTGCGGATCTCCTCAGTTGACTCGTCGATAAGCGACCCGGCAATGCTGCGGCTGCCCAGCTTCAGCGAGCCCTTGACGTCGCCGCCGCCCAGCAGGGCCTTGATCTCAGCCTCCTGGTGATCGAGGCTGTCCAGCGACTCCTGGGAGAGAGTTCCTTGCTCCTCCAGGGACCGGACCGCCTCGTCATAGGCTGTACCCACTGAGGCGGGAGGGTCATCAATCCTGGGGATGGACGAGGGCATCCGGCCCTCGCTGAGGTCGCCATAGAAGAGCTCCAGGTTCGCCTGCAGCTCATCCAGTGTGCTCACCGGGGCATCAGGAACTTCATCTATCCGTGCATCGATGTAGTCCAGAAGAATAGGTCTCGCCCGCTCTAGGGGAGGGCCCAGATCGATGAGCAGCTCCAGGGATTCCTCATCTCCATCCAGGTAGCCGAGCAGGGACTCGATAGAGGCCTCCACCTGCTCTTGAACATAATCGGGCGGAATAATCTGCCTGGTCAGCCGGACGATATCTTCATGGGACACAACTTCAATACTGCCGAGGAGATCATTCCGCACATCCTCAAACTCTTCCTCAAGCAGCACCTCATCATAGAAGCGTTCGTAGATACGGTTCTCGGAGAAGCTCTCGGTGTAGAAGCCGGCGTCGAAGACGTTGCCGAAGATGGTATTGCTTAGCAGGTAACCCAGGAAAACCACGAGGATAACGAAGGTCAGGACGAGCGTTGCGACGACCCTCAATGTTCCTAGTCCGAGTATGGCGTACGCTCCCTCGCCATTATTGGGTTGCATCCGGCATGCTTCTTCCCTTCCCCTGCCAACCAGCCCCTCATCATGGGGTGTCGCCATTTTACTGTCAACCCAAATGACTTAGGGGGATGGGGAGTAGGGTCCTCCTGGAAGAAGCAGAGCTGGATGTGACAAAGAGGCCGCTCCGTGATTGGGCCAAGTCATCCACTGAACCGTCGGAGTCGGCCTGGACTCCGGCACTGCTCCGTCCTGGGTACCGGCCTTCGCCGGTACGACGGCAGAAGGGTCTGGTACGACGGGGGTGGGCGAGACCCTAGCTACTCCTCCCGGAAGTGGAGGTTCGCCCTCAGACCGGTCTCCGTCTCCACCTGGGTGTTCCAGGACACCGGCTCGTTGACCCCTCCCAAGGGACCGGCGCCGTCGGGCCACACCAGGAACGCGCTTCCTTTCACACCCGGCGCCGGAGATGCGATGGCCTTGCCGGCTGTTGTGGTGAATCGCGCCCCCGTGCCAAACCAGAAGTACACTCCCGCAGGGTCGGTGGAGAGGCCGTAGCTCAGCACCTCCAGGGAGATTATCCTTATCCGCTGGCCCGTGGCGGGAGTCGTCAGGGTAGCCCGGTTCACGGAAGTAGCGCCGATGGACGCCGTGGCCGACCTGACCTCGCTGGCCCCCGGCATGGCAGCCAGGGGCAGCAGGGGTGCGTTGTCCTTGTACACCTCGACGATCTGGTTCCCCTTGCTGGTAGCCCTGAAGGAGCGAACATCGCCCTCCGTGCCCGATCGGGGAAAGACCTCATCGATGGTGCCTCCTATCTGTACAGGGTTGCCTACCGCCCTCGTGTTACTCGGCGTTGCTCCCGATATGAGCACCCGGCCGGCGGAATCCACCAGCAGGTAGATGTTAGCGCCGTCGGCCACCTCCGGAGGGTCGGCCCGGTACCTGGAGCCAACCCTCACCAGTCTGTCCAAGCTGTCCACGGGTTCATTGTGCTTGCCTTCAGGGTACCCACTCATCGCTGCTCCTTCCGTCGATGGTTTTCGGTCCGGCTATGCCACGCCGGTGATGTTGTACTGCATGGCTGTATGGGTGGCAGTAGAGCGGCTGCCCGAGCGCTCGGCGAATGCCAGGCGCATGGACACCACCATCACGTTCTGCCTCTTCTGGATATCCCGCTCGGTCTCGATGGATAGCTCCCGCCGGAACCCCACCCTCCACTGGGTGCGGTTGACCAGGAGCAGGCGTCCCGTGGTGCCTGCGCTGCCGCTGGTCACCTTGCCATCGATGTCGGCCAGATTCATCTGCTCGGAAACCAGCACGGGAATGCCCTCCACCGCGCCCAGCTGGCCCGTCAGCAGTGTGGCATTGGGGCCCAGCTTGTCCAGGGTTCGGAAATTCTCGGTGCTCAGGGAGCGTATGTAGGTGTTGGGATCGGTTATGTAGGCCAGGTCCGAGGGTCTGGCCCCGTACCTGCTCAGCTTCACTCGCGCCTCGTTGAACATATCGTCGGACACCCCCGCCCCGTGGTTGTTGGCTTGGCTGGGATTATCCACCAGGGGCAGGTGGACCAACCCATCGAATCCGATAAGCCAATGGCCCTTCCCCGCATCCGAGGCGGCTATGGTGGCGCCGTCGGCGTTGATGTTGTTGGTGGTCGTGGTGTCGGCGTTAAGCAGGATGTCGTCGATCACCTCGGCGGTGTTGCGCACGAGGGAGCGCCTCACCTCATCGGCCATGGCGATCACCGCATCCTCATCGAGGCTCAGCGACCATGGCACCTGGCCCACCAGCTCGTAGGCGGTCAGGGTCTGCTTGCTGGTAGCGAGGGCGGTGGCGGCTGGGGACAAGTTCTCGGCTCCCGGATACCAGTTCACATCTCCCAGCTGCAGGGGGATTTCGAAGGGATTGGTGGGCATATCCACCCTGGAGAATAGGGACAGCACCATGGTTTCCAGGTTGACGTCCATCCAGAGGGCTGCCGCCTCCTGGGTTGATACCAGCTCGTCGCCGGTGCCGCCGGTGGTGCTGTCCATGGCATTCTTGAGGGCCAGGTCCCATTCCTCAAGCATCCTTGGATTGAGGCCGCTGGGCTGGCGCACCTGGGCATTGAGCAGGCTCCTCACCAGGGCAAGGTCCAGCAAGTCCAGGCCCTTGTACTTGCCGAAGGGTACCCTCGCCTGCTCCGGGGTCCTGTGCTGGGCCAGGATGGCCTGCTTCTCAGCCGCCTTCCAGCGTTCCTGGATTCCCTTGATCTGCCCCACGATGCGCTCGGTCTCCTCTTTAAGGGGCTGCACCGACTCCTTGATCCGCTCATCATAGAAACTGCGTACCTCCGCGACCTCTTTCTTGATGACCTCCAGCTCCTGTGTCCCTATAGACATCCTCTCCTCCTTGTGCTTGTTGGGTCTAACTGCCGTATCACTTCCAGTATTCCTTCCAGGTCCGGGGAATAGCCCTCCCAGCTGGGGTAGCGATCTCCCCCTCCCACTACGCCGTCCAAACTCTTGCGAAGGGCGTTCTGGTTGGCGGGAACGGGGGCTGCGCTGATCTCCAGGAGCTCCTGGGTGAGGAACCTGATGCCCAGCACATGGCCCGTCTTGGCATCCCTGCGCATCTCGAACTCCAAGGGCCGAAACCCCACCGATACCCCCTTCTGGTAGCCTCCCTCGTAGAGAGAAGCGATCTGCTGGGCGAACTCGGTGGGAGCGAACCGGATGGCTGCCATGAGGGTGTGATTCTCGGTCCACACATCCACCGCCTTGCCGATGGCCGGCTGGGTGTAGTGGTGGGCCCACAGGACCACAGGATTGTTCTTGTAGGCATCCAGCTTCCAGCCCTCCTGGAGAATGATGTCGCCGTGGCGGTCCTCATCCTCGGTGGACGCCACGAAGGTCAAGGGGCCGGATGCATCACCCTCACCCGGGCGGTCGTGGGCAAGCCCCGACCATTTTCTTATGCTGGGAGCGTCCGATGTGCCGTGCCTGTAGCACTCAAGGGCCTCCATGAGCTGCTCCCGTTCCCACCTTTCTCCGTCATGAACCATCACTCCCCCACTCCTCCCAATTTGGGCAACAAGAAAGGACAGACCCTTGAAGGTCTGTCCCATCAGGCGCCGTCGCCGGCGTCTAGTTCAGGCTATTCCCATCGTCGTTGATGGTCAACGGCGAGTTGTCAGGGTTATTGCACTGCCTCCCCTTCATCCACCTGGAAATCTTCGGATTGACCCCTGGCGGCCCGGGGGAAGCACAGGCCCAGGGCCTGCCTCAGGGTGCCCGAGCGGACGGCGCTGATGCCGTCCCCACGGGACAGAACGTCCCCCGAACCCGCGGGCAGAAGACATCGGCCGAACCCCAGGCGGGCCGCCTCGTCCAGACGCCGGTCCGTCTGCGGCACGTTCCTCAGCTCTCCGCTAAGCCCCACCTCTCCCAGGGCCACCAGGTCCGGCGGCAGGGGGGTGTTGCGCAGGCTGGAAGCGATGGCCAGGCAGATGGCAGCGTCTGCCGCCGGCTCATGGACGCTCAGACCTCCCACCACGTTCACGATGATGTCCTGGTTGGCGAGGCTCAAGCCGACCCGGCGGGAGAGCACCGCCACCAGCATCAGCAGGCGGTTGTAGTCCACGCCGTTTCCCACCCGCCTGGGCACATTGAGAAAGGAGGGTGAAGCCAGGGCCTGGATCTCGATCATGAGGGGACGGCTTCCCTCCAGCACAGGGATGACCGCCGAGCCGACAGCCCCCTCCCGCCTCTGGGAGATGAGGGCGCGGGAGGCATCGTCCACCTGCCGCAGGCCATCCCCCGTCATCTCGAACATCCCCACCTCGTTGGTGGACCCGAAGCGGTTCTTGACGCCCCGGACGATGCGGTAGGCGCTCAGGCTCTCGCCTTCCATGTACAGCACCACATCCACCATGTGCTCCAGCACCCGGGGACCTGCCAGGTTGCCGTCCTTGGTCACATGCCCGGCCATGAGCAGGGGCGTGGAGCCGGTCTTGGCCCAGCGCATCAGCTTGAGGCCGCACTCCCGCACCTGGGAGACGCTGCCGGGAGAGGAGGACACTTCGCCGCTGTAGAGGGTCTGGACGGAGTCGATGATAACCAAGCTGGGGCCAAAGCTGTCCAGGCGCTCCATGGTCTCATCCACATCCGTCTCGGACATGAGATACACCCCGCGCCCAGAAAGGCCCAGCCTGTCGGACCTGAGCTTAATCTGGTGGGCGGACTCCTCGCCGGTGACGTACACAACCTTGCCGCCGCCCACGGCCACGTGCTCGGCCGCCTGAAGGAGCAGCGTTGACTTGCCGATGCCCGGCTCGCCTGCCATGAGTACAAGGGAGCCGCTGACCAGGCCTCCACCCAGCACCCGGTCCAGGTCGGGGAATCCTGTGCTGGCGCGCAGGCCATTCTCGGCGGACACCTGCGCCAGCTCCTGGGGCGGCTCACCGGCGCCAGCACCGCGGGGGGAGGACCTGCCGGGCTGGGGCTTGGGGGCTTCCACCAAGGGGGTGCGGTCGCCGCAGGCCTGGCAGAAGCCCATCCATTTGGCGCTCTCGTAGCCGCAGGACTGGCAGAAGAATGTGGAACCCGCCCGTTCCTTTACCACCTCTAGCACCTCATTCCCGGTCTCCCCTGGGGGGCTCTCGCGTCTCCCCTTCTCCCTCTCGAGACCCTTGAACAACCGTCATTCCGGCCTCCGAGCCAGAATCCAGAGACGGAGCAGCGACGCTACCCAGCTATGGAATATGCCCTTAGATTCCCGCTGTCGCGAGAATGACGAGGCTATGCAAAGGCCTTCATGGGGCGGGGGGCCTTGCTGGCATTGTAACGCACCCGGGCATGGCCGTCCCTCTCTCGGTGTCATTCAACGCGGGTCTGGCACGCCCAGAAGGGGTGGCTCTTTTCGATCTTTGGGGACGCCCAGACTCTTACGAATAGTAACTAGAATCTGGGCTAGATAGGGAATGACCTAGCGTCTAAGTAGAGTAAACGGGTGGATGATCAGAGTGCTATGTGCGTCAACTATCTTCGTCTCGGAATGGCTCGGTAGTCCCCACAATTAACAGCCCGGGGTTCGGTAGCTAATGTCTCCCATCACAGCGCTTACAGATAAGGACTTCTCGAAAACATTCCACGTACCGGTAAAGCCACCGTCTCTCCCTACACTTCCTACAAGCCATACTCCGTAACCAAGGTATTCTTCGGTCCAGGTAGAAGAGAATCGATTGTAAATTGCTAGGCATGTGCTGGTCCCGAAAATGCGGGTGGCAAGATGGGTTTGGACAATTGCGATGGCCTCTCCTTCGGCAAGGGTACCTACATCTTCCGAAGGGCCAGATGCACACCCTACAACAGTATCAAAACACCCGACTCCAAGTAGGAAAAATATTGGCGCTAAACGGTCTTTTTGCTGCTGTAGTTATCGACAACTTCCCTTACCTCTTGTTCCAATTTACCGATTCGCTCTCCCCATGTGGAGCCAAACGGCAATTCCACTCCCAAATTCGGAAACACTTGAGCGCTGGTTACTGCGACCCACCTAAAGTAGTCTATTGCGGTGAACAATGTCACGGGAATATTGAAGGGTTTCATTGTTTGAATTCCCATCAGTTCCAACATAGTTGAACTCATCTGATGTGCTCCTGAATGTGCAACCTCAGAAGTAGCCCTGTACATCGTATAGAAGTGATCCAAGCATCCGATTTCCTTGCACATCGCCCAGCACGACTTCCACGACTTCCCGGGAAGCAATTCTTTGGAAGCGCCAACGAAGTCTTGTTGTTCCCAATATACCTTTGCCCTCTCAAGAGCTTCATCCTGATCTTCGGCTATCTGCAGGGCTCCATAGTACTCCAAATAGCTGGGGACTCGTTCCTTAGGGTTTTTCGCCAGATACCGAACAGTCACCGCCAGTTCAAACAAGTATCTGGTTAGAACCACCGCCGGCTCATGCAGATGGTTTGCTGTTACCAGCCTTATGGCCTCAAGGCCATCGAAAGCGCGACGTAAGTGAAAGATCACAACCGAATGCCATGGATCCTTGAGATCGGCCTCACTGACAGGAACATCCACGCTTAGAATCTCATCGGCAAATGCCAACAGGTTTGCCTCAACTTTTTCGGACTGGCTAGTAGGATGTTTCATCATGGCCCTCAACTCTGAAATTAAATGGTTAACGAAGCATGCCGCGGTGACATACTGCTCCTGATTAGTGTGCTAGCAACATGCGTGAAACGGGGCCCGGCCTGTCCGTTCCCCTTCGATTTCCCTCAGGGCGAACGGACAACCTTTTGCCTTGAGCATTGCCCTTCTCAACGCCGTGCCTTGGCCCAGGATAGGTTCCCGCTTTCGGGGGAATGACGAGGTTATGCAAAGGCCTTCATGAGGGCGAGGGGAGGACCTTGCAGGCATTGTAGCGCACCCGAGCGTGGCCGTCCCCCGGTCTGCGTCACTCAGGGCAGGGCAGGCGCACCCCAAAGGGGCGATGCTCTGATCAACCTGCGCCTAAAAGAAAGAGGCCCCGGTAATCGGGGCCTCTTCTTCAACGTGCGTTGCTCTGGTGCCTAGGCCGCCGCTGCGGCGGCCATCTCCTTCACGCGGATGACGCTCTCGCCCTCCTCCACGTCCAGGATCGCTTCGTCGCCCTCGTTCACCTCGCCGTTCAGCAGCTTCTCGGACAGCTTGTCCTCAACCACATCCTGGATGAGGCGGCGCAGGGGCCTGGCGCCGAAGCTGGGGTCGTAGCCCTTCTCGGCAAGGTACTCCCGAGCAGCTTCGGTAAGATCCAGAGTGATGTTCTTCTCCTCCAGCTCCGAGCGCACCTGGTTCATCATCAGGTCCACGATAGAGAGGATGTGCTCCCTGGACAGGGCATGGAACACCACGTTGGCATCCACCCGGTTCAGGAACTCGGGACGGAAGAAGCGCTTCACCTCGTTCAGCACCTTGTCCTTCATGGCATCGTAGGCGTGCTGCTCCGTCTGGGCCTCGTCGGTCTTGATGGAAAAGCCCAGCGCCGTCTCCTTGCGGATCAGGTCGGACCCCAGGTTGGAGGTCATCACGATGATGCAGTTGCGGAAATCCACCTTGCGGCCCTTGGCATCGCTCAGATGTCCATCGTCGAATATCTGTAGCAGGATGTTGAAGACCTCAGGATGGGCCTTTTCGATCTCGTCCAGCAGGATGGCGCAGTAGGACTTTCGCCGTACCGCCTCGGTCAGCTGGCCTCCCTCTTCATAGCCGATGTAGCCGGGGGGCGCCCCGATGAGACGGGCCACGGTGTGTCTCTCCTGGAACTCGGACATGTCCAGGCGCACCATGTTCTCTTCGCTGCCGAACATGAACTCGGCCATTGCCCGCACCAGCTCCGTCTTGCCTACGCCGGTGGGCCCCAGGAACAAGAATGCTCCGATGGGCCTCCGGGGGTCCTTCAGGCCGGCCCTGGCCCGGCGCACCGCCTTGGCGATGTTGACGATGGCTTCCTCCTGCCCAACGATCCTCTTGTGCAGCTCCTGTTCCATGTGCAGAAGCCGGGAGGTCTCCTCCATGGCCAAGCGCGTTACGGGGATGCCCGTCCACATGCTGACCACCTCAGCCACATCTTCGCTCACGACCGTAGGACGGTCGTTGTCCTGCTCCTCGCGCCACTCCTTCTCCAGGGACTCCATTTTCTCCACAAGCTGTAGCTCCCGCTCTCTCAGCTCGGCTGCGTACTCGTACTGCTGGGAAGCGATGGCATCGTCCTTCTCTTTCCGGACGTTCTCCAGGAGCTTCATAGCCTCCTTGACGGACATGGGCGTGGTATTGCTGCGCAGACGCACCCGGGATGAGGCTTCGTCGATAAGGTCGATGGCCTTGTCCGGCAGGAAGCGGTCTGAGATAAATCGGGCAGCCAGGTTGGCTGCGGTCTTCAGAGCATCATCGGTGATGTCCAGGCGGTGGTGCTCTTCGTAGCGGGGCCTGATCCTCTCCAATATATCCTGGGTTTCCTGGACGGTAGGCTCGACCACCTGGACCGGCTGGAACCTGCGCTCCAGCGCGGGGTCCCGCTCAACGTGCTTACGATAATCGTCCATGGTTGTGGCGCCGATGCACTGTATCTCGCCCCTGGCAAGGGAGGGCTTGAGGATGTTGGCGGCATCCACGGCTCCCTCGGCAGCGCCGGCGCCCACGATGGTATGCATTTCGTCGATAAAGAGGACGCAGTTGGCGGACCCCTTTATCTCCTCGATCACCTTCTTGAGCCTCTCCTCGAACTCTCCCCGGTACTTGGTGCCGGCCACCAAGGCCCCCATGTCAAGGGTGACCATTCTCTTGCCCTGGAGGGTCTCAGGGATGTCTCCTGAGGCGATCTTCTGCGCAAGCTTCTCCACAATGGCGGTCTTGCCCACACCAGGCTCACCCACGAGCACCGGGTTATTCTTGGTGCGTCGGCTGAGTATCTGGATCACCCTCTCCATCTCAGTTTCCCGGCCATGTACCGGGTCCAGCTTGTTGGCCCTGGCAGCTTGGGTCAGGTCGATGCCCAGCTGGTCCAGCGTGGGTGTCCGGGTCTGATTACCGCGGGTGCCGTACCCGGAACTGGTGGGCGCGCTTTGGCTCAGTATCCTGTGGGTCTCTGCACGCACCTTGTCCAAGGTGATGCCCAAGCTCTCCAGCACACCTGCCGCCACTCCCTCACCCTCCCGCAGGAGACCGATGAGCAGATGTTCGGTGCCGATGTAGTTGTGGTTCATGCGCCGGGCCTCATCCACCGCCAGCTCGACGACCTTCTTTGCGCGGGGGGTCAGGCCGATCTCTCCCTGGACGGGCTTCTCGCCCCGTCCGATGATGAACTCCACGGCAGACCGCACCTTGGTCAGGTCGATCCCCAGGTTCCCCAGCACACGCGCCGCTACCCCTTCGGTCTCGCGCACCAACCCCAGCAGGATGTGCTCGGTACCGATGTAGTTATGGTTGAAGCGCTGGGCTTCTTCCTGGGCCAGAGATAGTACCCTGCGTGCTCTCTCGGAGAACTTCTCGAACCTGCTGCCCATCTATCGCTCCTCTCGTTTAGGCAAACCCTTCGGGAGCTGTATCTCTGCTGAAGGTGCGCCACTCACGGCGACCCCTTTGCCCCAAGTAGGCGGTCCAGAGGTTCCCGCCATCACCCCAATTTGCCCTCAGAGATGCCTTCAACCCGAAATATAGGCTTGTATATACACCTCGGAAGTTTTTGGGGGCGGGAACCTGCCACGTGATTATAGTTTAGGTTATCGTCCAAAGTAAAGGAGAGTGGTTACCCTTTACGCTACGTTGGCCTTGCCCGGCGGTTTGTGAAGAAATTAACAAACCCCATCAGCCGTATCACTTTAGCACACCACCCAGCCCAAGGAAAGGGTATGGGCACGCCATCGGACAAGAGCGTGTAATATAGTGCCCTTGGTATCCGCTTGCCAACTGTAGACACGAGCCAACTGTAGACTCAGAAGGAGATAGCATGGACGTAGCGAAGCATACACCGGGAATGTTCAGCTGGGCTGACATGCCCGTGCTGGACATAGACAAGGCCCAGGACTTCTACACTAGGCTCCTGAAGGTAAATGCCACATCCATGCCGATAGGTCCGGAAATGAGCTACGTTATGCTGGACAAGGCAGGCAAGAACTGCTGCGGCCTCTACCGGGTCGATCAGACGGTAATGGAGGAGCGGGGAGGTCCCTGGTGGCTGAGCTACTTCACCGTGGAGGATGCCGATGCCACGGCGGAGCGGGTGAAAGAGCTGGGGGAAACAGTCCAGTTCGGGCCCTTCGATGTGTTCGACTCCGGCCGCATGGCGGTGGTCATAGACCCAACGGGAGCGCCCTTCGCCGTATGGCAGCCGAAGGCGAACATCGGGGCCCAGATTTTCGGCGAGCCGGGGGCCTTGGCATGGAACGAGCTGTACACCCACGACACGGAAGCGGCAGCCAGCTTCTACGGAGGCCTCTTCGGGTGGAGGGCCAACGCGGTAGCCGCCGCCGACGGGGGAGAGTACACCATGTTCGACCTGGACGGCCAGCCGGCGTCGGGCATGATGGCTATCCGGCAGGAGTGGGGGGAGGTGCCCGCCAACTGGTCCATCTACCTGGCGGTGGAAGACCTGGAGGAGTCGCTGAAGCTGGTGGAGGAGATGGGCGGCAAGGCAATCAACCCACCCATGGAAGTGGAAAACGTGGGCCGGTTCGCCTTCATACAGGACCCCTTTGGAGCCTATCTGTCGGTGATCCAGGTGGCGCCGAGGTCCGGGTAGGAATAGGAAAAGCCCCCAGGCAGTGACCTATTTTCCCACCTCGTCGCCGGGGCAGTATCGTCAGCGCTGGAGCGTTTCACTTCCGTGTTCGGGATGGGAACGGGTGGGTCCGCTCCGCTCCAACCACCAAGGGACTTCTAACCCCTTATTATGCACCCCTTGCCGCTCCTTGGCAATAGCGGCTGGTGGCGAAGACATGGGACATGGGACATGGGACTTCTAGGCATATAGTAAATGCGGGTTCATCTGGCTTGGCAGTGAGTAGAGCCATCTGTTCCATCTACTGCCTTAAATATACATCCCAAAGACACTTGATTACCTTTACCAGCTACCTGATTCTCAAATGTTGACCATGTGGGCAAGATCTCACCGCAGCGGCAGAATGCCATGCTTCCTCTGAGAAGACATAGGTTGATCGCACTCCTTGCTTCGGTTCAATTCCTCGCATCACTTCAGAATACCGAGCCTTTCCAGTTCTGAAGAAACGTGGGAAACGTACTGCTGATCGAACTTGGGCTTGAGCTGCCCAACCATTCTGAGAAGTTGACTTGTGGGTGCATCGGGCCGAAGCTTCTTTACATAGTGAATTGTCGCGGCCAACTCCAATTCTGGGATCGCCCTCTGACCGAAGTGATTTACCACTCCGTCAATCGAATCATTGAACGGTTGGACTAAATCCAGCCATTCGCCTTGCGCATCATCGGTTGCCGTGATGTGAAAGCCGTAACCCTGGACGTCAGTCGCGACATCCACGTACCCTGCCAGCTTTAGGCGAGCAGTATTCGTCTCTATAGCCTCGGAATATGGCCCGTAGTGATGCATCCTGAACGGGAATTTGGTCGGAACACCGAACGCCTCCTGCAAAAAATACGCAAGCTTTTGAAGCCGTATCTTTCCCACATCTCCTAACCGACGAGTTAGGTCATAAAAGATCGCCAGTTGAAGTTCTTGGGTGTCCATCACAGTACCTCCCCTTAGAGTAGAATAGATTTGTCATCTAGGCCATGAGTGAGCGGCAAAAGCTCCGAACTTCTTCTTGCATATCCACATCGCCTCGTAAGTCCGAATACAGTCTATACTTGCCTATCTCCTGTAGGCCTTGAAGCGGACGTGACTCCCTGCTGATAGGCGGATTTCCGACAATCTTGACCATCATGTCTTCCAGCCTAAACCTGTCTGGACGGTCGATGGCTCTGTCCAACCAGAACTGCAAATCGGGAAATCTCTCAGTGACGGCCTTAACTAGTCGTGTTTCGACGTTCCTAACCAGCCCAGAATCCGGCGAATCTTCCGTGGCATAGACCTCCCTCGGATGTTGGCGGTCAATGATCCTCCAAGAGAAATTCTTCCTTTCCCGATCACGCCGTTCGTTTGCTTCGAATAGAACTCGGTTGTCGTCCCACTTAAGGTATTCTTCGAGATTGTCGATTCCTGGATATCTTCCGTTGTCGGTTTCGTTTTCAAGGAGATCGGCAATGAAATCAGTTAGGACGAGGTCGTAGGCCCGCCTTACGTCGTGATAATAGATTTGGGTGAACATGTAATATCGGGCCAATACGAATGCTTCTAGAGCGTGGATTCCGTCTTCTTCGATAGCCAGCTTAAGGCTTCCTTCCTCTGCTTCGCCATCCAATGTCAATGTGTTCAATATGCGCCCAAGGTCAAAGGTTCCGTACTGCACGCCACAGTAGTGCGAATCGCGCAGCAAGTAATCCATTTTGTCCACATCCCACGGGCTGGAGATCAATTCTTGCACAAAACCCGCAGACAGCGCTGACTGTCCTACCACTAAGTCTGCGACATCGCCGCTACTAATTCCGAGGTCTCGGCATCGCTCGTCTGCATCAATAATCTCGCCGATTTCCGAGCTACGAATTATGGCCGCGCCATGTCCTTCATGGCTATCGCCTTCAGAAAACAATTTAGATTCCTCGGTATGAGAAAAAGGGGCATGCCCAATATCGTGAAGCAATCCGGCAAGTCTCGACAATAAGACTAAGCGTTGCTTTTGATCCGATTCTCCGTGCGTTTGCCATCGCAGGGTATCCTGCACCAACTCATAGTTACGGCTGATGATTCCTTCAACCGCCTTGCCGGCCAAATGCATTACGCCGATTGCGTGGCCAAACCGACTGTGCTCCGCTCCGTGATACACATAGTGGGTTAATCCTAGTTGGTGTATACGTCGGAGCCGTTGAAATTCCGGGGTGTCGATGATTCGACGTTCATGAGGAAATACATCGACAAAACCGTGAATTGGGTCTCGGAACTCGGCTGTCATATTCTTAATTATATTGATTACTTTGGGAATCGCAGCCTAGCATAGTTAACAAGAACTCAGCAATGAGCATCAGTCAGGGGCTTTCCAAGTATAGGGGCAAGATCAAGATGTCCGAGCACCACTGACTGATCAGACAGGCCTACAACAAGACAACTGCCGTTTCTTGAAGCACTGAATAGACTGTTCCCAGGCTAACACCAAATCTGGGCGTAGCTGCGATTGAGGGATTATAAGGCCACCCTAGCTTCAGTACCTGGGAGTACTCCGCTTTTTCTCAGCTGAGCAAAGGCTCCATCATTCTCGACCCTGATACCAACTAGATCCTCGTTGTGAAGTGAGTGGGCCCCTAGGCGTCAGTTTAGCCGGGCCATGCGTCCAATGCGGCCCGATAGGACACACTATTCTCGGGCTTTCGCGATTCGACTCCCCAAAATAGACGGGCCGGGATGACACATTCCACGTTTGGTCGGGAGATGACCTAGTCTTATTCCAGTTCCGGGAGGAAAAGGAACATCCATTTCCAGCCCTAAGCTCCGGCGGAAACGGGGGAGGGGTGCTCGTGGTCTTCGCAGGCGACCCAGTGGTAGCCGCCCTCGAAGTACTCCTTCTTCCAGATGGGCACCATCACCTTAAGCCGGTCCACCGCCTGGTGACAGGCCATGAACGCCTCGTACCGGTGGGGTGACGCCACCGCCACCACTAGGCTGATCTCGCCGATGTCCACGCGCCCGATGCGGTGGGAGATGGCGATGTCCTCGATGGCCCACTCCTGCTGGAGCTGCGCCCTTATCTCCTCCAGCTTCTTGAGGGCCATCTCCGTGAACGCCTCGTACTCCAGGTGCAACACCTTCCGGCCCTCGGCATAGAGCCTGGTCGTGCCCAGGAAGGTCACGACGGCGCCATTGGTCTCCTTGCGCACCTTGGCGGTTACCTCATCGGGATCAAGCGCATCGTAGGTGATCACTACCATGGGGCTTCCTCCGCTGACCGGGGGTATCAGGGCTATCTGGTCCCCTTCTTTCAGGGCAGTATCACCCTCGGCATATTCGGCATTGACCGCCGCCACAATCTCCACTGTGGGGGGAGCGAGCTGGGGGAATCGTGCCCTGATCTCCTTCACAGCTTCGTCCAGGGTCGCCCTGTCGTGCAGATCGAGGGTAAGGCGCTCGGTGCCGGCCCTTTCCCGGTACAGCGCAAACAGGCGCACATCTACCTTCATAGGCTCCCCTCGGCGGGCGTAAATCAGGTCCCGCTCGTTAGTTCCATCATATCTGCCCGCCCGCGAGCCTGTCCACCCACGAGGGGTTTCCCATGCCTGGGCCTGGAGACTTGTTGTGATAGACTGGGTCCGCGCCTCTCCCTCTGGGTGAGGGCAGGCGAGAGGGGCATGGGGGCAAACCCCCTCATCCCCGGATCAAGTCCGGGGCAGGCTCTAACCTTCTCCCCCTTGGGAGATCTTTGAATAACCCTCGTCATTCCCGCTTTCGCGAGAATCTAGGGGCATGTTGCATAGCTAGCTAGCGTCACCACTCCGTCTCTGGATTCCGGCTTCCCCGTTTTCACGGGGACAGGCTCGGCCGGAATGACGGTTTTGCAAAGGTCTCCTTGGGGGAGAAGAGGCCGAGTTATCGCCTCTCCCTCTGGGAGAGGCCCCCGCAAGGGCGGGTGAGGGCTAGAAGGAAGGAAGGGGCATGTTGATGAAGGTGCTGGAAGGCAAGGTCGCTCTGGTAACAGGGGCCGGCAGTCCCACGGGGCTGGGCCGGGCTATGTCCGAAGCCCTGGTGCTGGCGGGTGCTCGTGTTGCCATGGTCGATGTCAAGGGGGAGTGGCTGGAGCAGAGCGCCAACGATGTGCGGGAACTGGCCGGGGATGACGCCGTGATGGCCGTGGAGGCCGATGTTTCCGACCCGGCCTCGGTAGATGCCGCCGTCGGCAGGGTGGTGGATGCATGGGGCCTCCATATTCTGGTCAACAACGCCGGCATCAACCCAGGCACCGTCGGCCTTGGCCCTACCAGACCGGTCAATACATGGGAGAACTCCCTGGAGGCATGGGACAAGGTTATCTCAGTCAACCTTTCCGGTCCCTTCTACATGACCAAGGCTGTCATCGGCCACCTGATGGACCAGGGATGGGGTCGCATCATCGGAGTGACAACCAGCTTCGAGACCATGCACCGCAAGGGAGGAGCGCCCTACGGCCCCGCCAAAGCGGGCCATGAAGCCCTCATGTCCACCATGGCCAAGGAACTGGAGGGTACGGGAGTAACAGCGAACGTGCTGGTGCCCGGCGGCCCCACCAACACAGCCATGATTCCCGACGATGGCGGGTACGACCGGGAGGCGCTGATCCAGCCCGAGGTGATGCGCAAGCCTGTGGTGTGGCTGGCATCCGATGCCTCCGACGGGGTAAACGGCCGCCGGTTTGTGGGATACCTGTGGGACGATTCGCTGCCCCTGGAGGAGACGATAGAGAAGGCTGGGGCCGCGGTGGCTTGGCCCAACCTGCGCCGTTCCTACACGGCGCCAGGCATCCTGCCCGCCAGCTCCTAACGCTGGCCGCCATGGGCTGACACGCCAATTTCATTCGCAGGCCGGAAATCTTGATGACTCGTCGCCTTTGCGGAGGCTGATATACTCTGGGCATGTCGGCTGAGCTTGTAGCTATCCTCAGTGTTGGCGTGGCGGGCCTCGTTGGGTTGTCAGGCCTGATGCTGACCCTGTTCACTCGCCTCGAGCAGCGGATGGACCGCCTGGAAGACCGTCTGGACACTCGGATGGATAGCGGGTTTGGTCGGCTGGACACCCGCATCGACAGCATCGAGGCGCGGCTGCGGACGCTGGAGGAGGGGTTGGCGGAGCTCAGGGGAGAAGTAACGGTTATACAGGAAGCTCTCTTTGCCCGCGCCCAGACCACCGGCTAGTTAGGCCCTGCCTCAATATGGGGGAAGCCCCTCACGCCATGAGCTGCGCCCAGCGCCCGTAGAAGCGCCGGTGGAAGCTCTCGCTGATCCTGAAGTCGCTGGCCCAAGCCATCAGGTCTTCATCGAAGCTCTCATGGCCCAAGCCCATCTGCATGTTCAGTTCCAGGTCCCGGGACACCGCCCCCCGGCAGGTGCGGGTACACTCCTCCCAGTTGTCCATATCGTCCTGCTCGAAGGTGCCGGCGGGACCGAAGCTGCGAATGCTCATCAGCCGGGTCGCTTCCTTCACATGGTCGGGAGCGTCGGCATCCACAAACACATAGGCCTGCACCTCCACCTGCTCGGGTCCTCTGGGCTGCCACACCCTGAAGGTGTGGGAGGTTGCCCGGAGCACCGAGAAGTTGGGGAAGATGGTGCCGACTATGGGGTTCAGCAACTCCCGCCTCGGCCCCAAGCGCCCCTTCACCTCAGGGAGGATCGAGGCCTCATACCCCAGTATTTCGGGCACCGGCGGGTCCTTGACGTCCTCGGGCCCTATGGTCTGGAAGCCGTGCCCGCCGGCGCTGGATACCACGTTTCCCCCGCCGGTGCTCGCGGGAGACACGCCGGAGCCGATGCCTACACGGATGGCTGACAGGTGGGTCCACATGGTGTGATAGTTGTCGCCGCCGAAGCTCTCCGATGGGAACTTCCAGTTGCATCCGATGTTCCACCGGTGGACTCCTCCCACCACCTCAATGCCCCCCTCCCGGCGGTCGAAGAAGTTGTCCAGGTACCACCTCATCTCGCCCAGGTAGTCCGGCAGCGGAGGAGCTGAGGAGTCGAAGGTTGCGAACACCAGCCCCTTGTAGCTGTCCAGCTGGGCAACAGGCATCAAGCCCCATCTCCCCTGCTCCAGCTCCCGGTAGTAGGCATCCTCCAGGTTGGGCACCGCTATCAGCCTGCCGTCGTTGCCGTAGGACCAGCCGTGATAAGAGCAGGTGAAAAAGGCGGCGCTGCCGTCCTCAGCCCTGCAAAGCCGGTTGCCCCGGTGGCGGCATACGTTCAGGAAGGCGTTCACCTTGCCGCCATCATCCCGGACCACCAGCACCGGGTCTTCCCCCATGGTCGTGGTTATGAAATCGCCGGGACGGGGGACCTGGCTCTCGTGGCAGAGGAACAGCCAGCAGCGGGCGAAGATGTTCTCCAGCTCCCGCCGGTAGATGTCCGGCTCGACGAATATGCGACGGCTGACCAAGCCCCTATCCGCATCCACCAAGCTCTCCGGGGCTGCTGCCAAGGCGCACCTCCTGCCCGCCTATCTGCGGGCGCTGGCTTTGGAGGCTGTATAGCACACCACCCATGGGGCGTCAACCGACGGCACCGTACACGGAGGAGACGTGCAAAATTCCTCCCACTGGCGTCACCAGTCCGAATAAGACCACAGGGGATACCACGCGTACCCTTTCCCAATGCAGTCATTGAATTTCCTATACCCCACCCGAGTCAGGGAGCAGCGCTCGACGATTTTGATCATCGTCTTCAGCTTAGACAGCGTAAGGGAAGGCGCCGGCCTATTCTCGAACAACCGAACTACAGGCACTGGCACTGTTTGTTTTAATTGTAGATAATCAAACACATCAATCAAGCGGGACCTCTTTGGATAGTCCAGGAGGAACCTTCCAGAACCGCCTGCAGTCGATGCCCCCAGGGCCGCCGATGCCGCAGGCAGCCACATCTTGTCATGCTGGCTGGAGATCGTGTACCCCCCTCTGATACAGAGAAAATAGGGATAATTAAGGGACTCGCTCCCCAGCATATACCGGTCATCCTCGGGGAATTCAACGAGATTTGAATGCGCAGCATTTAAGAACAGAATGGCTTCCCGTCCATCCCATCGTTTATCCCGCTCATCGAGAAGCTGAAGAGCATCCTGTTCCGCTTCCTCTCTCCTTAGATGGTCGCTTGCGTTGTCGACAACGGCAACCCCCACAATCTCATCACCGCCCGTCCCCTTCAGATACTCGATCACAGCGAAGGTGTGCTCCAGTGTGCCGAAGTAGATGATCTCGTCGGGGGCGCCAAAGGCTTCCCGTATATCATCGACCGAATCCCATACTTCGACACCCGTCGTAACGGACACCAGCCTCGCCCTCACGATCACCACGGCCTCAGCCATCTGGTAAGCAAAAGAGTAGCCGAACCAGAATTGAGTACAGGCATCGATGCGGGGCTCGAGAGCGGCGGGCCTCTGAAGCGGTACGCTGGAGGAAACGTATAGATCCCTCTCTGAGTCCTGCGCCAGCGGGCTGCAGGCCGAGAGGGTCAGTACGAAAGCCACGATGGAGGCCAATCCTATCAGCATGGGTGCGGACGACAGCATCGTTGCCTCCCGTCGCCAAGGTATTTCGAAAAATGGGGGGAACCGGGGCGTGTGTCAACACCGGCCCGGTGCAATACCAAGGGTGCGATACGTTTGGCATTTCCCTAGTATATGGGGGTCGTTGGCATTGGCGCAGATGGGGGGTATTATTAAGGCGCAGTCAGACCCATATCCCATCCCCGATGCTGTCTGTCGGGCAAACTGCCGTCGGGAGGTCCAGCAGTGGCGGTCCTAGAGGAGCTGATACGCGAGTTGTCGGCAACCCCGGCGATGCTGTGGGTGGTCGGCGGCGGCGAGGTGGTCAGCGAAAACTCCTCCGTCGCTATGCAGGAGCCAGACTTCTCCGATGGTTACGCTACCGTGCAGGCTGAAGCATGGCACTTCCACCTCAGCATGAAATCGGTGGACGGCATCCAGTTCGTGGAAGCCGAGGACCACGGTGTTCCCTACCTGTACTACGTGCGCTTCTCCGACCCCGAGGGCGAGACCCTGGTGCGGTGCTACTTCCCCAACCCCTACATGGACGACAACGACGACCCGGCCGAGTTCCAGCCAGACAAACTGGCTATGTTCCAGGAGATGCGGGACAGGTACGTAGGGCGGGAGGGCATCATCTACGTTGAGAGGCCCAGGGGGGCCTGAGGCGCCTTCACGGGAATCCATCCAGTCCAAGGAGGTTGGCCCCAGCTATGTTCGATAAAGAAGCTCTGGACAAACTCTTCACCAACCTGCGGGGCAGGTATGAAGAACACGAGGACTGGGAAGATATCCTGCGCCAAGCCCACTTGGGCGTGGCCTACTCCGACGCGAACGTGCCCCTGGAGAGCAAGAACATCGACCCACGAGTCGTCGAGGCCATAGAGCAGCACAGGCCGTAGGGTACCCCCCTCATCCCCGGATCAAGTCCGGGGCAGGCTCTAACCTTCTCCCCTGGCGGGAGAAGGTTCATCCCAGACCGTCATACCGGCGGAGGCCGGTATCCAGGATGGAGCTCTGCCGGGCTTCAGCGGGTTCAAACATCACGGTGTGTAGTGCAGTGGCGGGCCTGGCCACCCCCGGACTTTCCTGGATTGCGGCCTCCGCCGCAATGACGGTGCAGCCTCTTGTCATATCCCACCGTCCGTTCGCCCTGAGGTAGGCACCGGACAGGCCAATGTTCAAGAACTCAACAACCGCTGTCCGTTCCCCCTGAGGTAAGCACCGGTCAGGCCAATGTTCAAGAACGCAACAACCGCTGTCCGTTCGCCCTGAGGTAAGCACCGGTCAGGCCAATGTTCAAGAACTCAACAACCGCTGTCCGTTCGCCCTGAGGCACTCGAAGGGGAACGGGCAGCCCCGAGGGCGGTGGGGGCGCAGACTTCCGCTCTCGCGGAAGTGACGGTGCGGGTTTTCGTCATACCGGCGAAGGCCATAAGGTGGATTCACATTTCAAGTGCAACACCCGATTCAGAAGGACCTCTGCCGGGGTCCTGTAGCCCAGGCACTTGCGTGGTGTATTGTTGTAGGCCTGAATCAGCCTGGTGAACACTTGGTCGGACAATGCTGCCAGGTCGGTCTTGCGCGGCAGGGTGCGTCGAAGCCGGCCGATGGCATTCTCGACGCCACCCTTCTGCCAGGGGGAGTGGGTATCGCAGAAGAAGGTCTCGATACCCAGCTCGTGGAGTCGGTAGTGCAGGGCGAACTCGGTCCCGTTGTCGAAGGTGACCGTCCGCCGCCAGTCGGGCGGGAATTGACCGAGCAGTTGAGACATGGCCCCGGCGATGGGTTTGGATGCTTTGCCGGGGGGTCTGACGGCAATGAGGATGCGAGAGTAGCGTTCATGCATGGTCAGCACCGCGTGTCCGTAGGTCTTGAACAGCATTAGGTCTGCCTCCCAGTGGCCGGGAGTACGGCGGTCAGCGACGCTCTGTGGGCGCTCGGCAATGGAGCGTCGCTTGGCCATGAAGGAGGCGGGGCTGCCTCCTTTGCGGCCGCGCCAACCTCTCTTCGATTTGCCGCGAGGAAGATAGTGGCGCCAGGAGTAGTCTTGAGTACGCGCAAGCTGACCATAGACAAATCGGTAGATGCTCTCGTGGGAGATGCTTTTCTTGCCCGACTCCATAGCCATCCGTCCTGCCACCTGCTCCGGGGACCAGCCCTGGGACAGATGTGAGAGCACCCGTTCGCGGAGAGCATCGTTGCGCTCCATAAGTGAGCCGCGCCATCTGCGGGCACGCGCCTGCTGGTCTGCATATACTGGCTTGTATTCACTGATCTGTGACCCATTGCGCTTCAGCTCCCGAGCAACGGTCGATGGCGAGCGATCCAGACCTGCAGCGATTTGCCGGATCGAGCGACCCTCGGCTTGTAGACGGGCAACCTCACACCGCTCTTCAATGGTGACATGTCCATATCTCTTTCCCATGACAACACCCTAACAAGGTGTTGCACTTCGTTTGTGAGTCTAGGGTATCCAGGATGGAGCTCTGCCGGCCTGCAGGCGGGCCCTATCGTCCCAGTGAGAATTACGGTGGGTGACCAAGCCGAATTCCGGACTTTCCTGGATTGCGGCTTCCGCCGCAATGACGGTGCAGCCTCTTGTCATATCCCACCGTCCGTTCGCCCTGGGGTAGGCACCGGACAGGCCAGTGTTCAAGAACTCAACAACCGCTGTCCGTTCGCCCTGAGGCAGGCACCGGACAGGCCAGTGTTCAAGAACTCAACAACCGCTGTCTGTTCGCCCTGAGGCACTCGAAGGGGAACGGACGGGCCGGGGCGGCGGGGGGCGCAGACTTCCGCTTTCGCGGAAGTGACGGTGCGGGTTTTCGTCATACCGGCGCAGCCCGGTATCCAGGGCAGCGTTCTGTCGCGCTCCAGGCGGCTTCAAACATCACGGTGGGTATTGCAGTGGCGGGCCTGGCCACCCCCGGACTTTCCTGGATTGCGGCCTCCGCCGCAATGACGGTGCAGCCTCTTGTCATATCCCACCGTCCGTTCGCCCTGGGGTAGGCACCGGACAGGCCAATGTTCAAGAACTCAACAACCGCTGTCCGTTCGCCCTGAGGCAGGCACCGGACAGGCCAATGTTCAAGAACTCAACAACCACTGTCCGTTCCCCTTCGAGTGCCTCAGGGGGAACGGACGAACCGGGGCTGCGGGGCCGGAGTGCCACTGCCTCGTTGACACCCCCACGCCCCGGAGCCTAGGCTGGAACCAGCTAGGGACGGACCCTTTGACCATCTCTGCCCGGGACCCTGGGGAGGAATCTACCAGGCATCCGGCGACCGGTATCCCAGCAGACAGATGGCGGGTCCGTCCCTTTCTTCATTTTCCAGAGAACCGAGGTAGATGATGTTAGTGGATAGCCAGCGCTGCCGCAGGTGCAGGTACCGGAGGGTGATCAAGCTCCAGAAGATGCGGGACGACGACCATGATGTGTACCGCTGCGTCGAATGCGGCTACATCTTCAGCCCACCCCCGGACCAGGAGCCGAACGCCGACCCGGAATCACCCTCATTGTCCCCAAGAGCGCCTGATCGATCACGCGGGGCGCCCCAGGGGACGCCGGGGGCAGTACACAGGATGCGGGAGAGCGCCCTGTGACCCAGCCGAAAAAACCTATCTACACACCCACTGAGGACCACCGCGAGTCCCCCGCTGCATTTGCCAAGGATGCTTTGGGAGTCAACCTCTGGAGCAAGCAGGTTGAGGTGCTGGATGCCTTGGGCCAGGGCCCCAGGGTGGCTGTGAAGTCCGGCAACGGGCTGGGCAAGGGTTTCTCGGCGGCCGTGGCCCTTCTCTGGTTCCTCTGCTGCCACGATCCGGCTATCGTGCTCAGCACCGCCCCGACTTTTCGCCAGGTGCGTCATGTTCTCTGGCGGGAGGTGCGCAAGCTCTACAACAGCGCCCCATACAGCTTCGGCGCCAAGCTGCTGGACACCCGCTTGGAGCTGTCTGAAAACCGCTACGCCCTGGGCCTGTCCGCCGACAGCGATGAGGAGTTCCAGGGCTTTCACAGCCCAAACATGCTCATAGTGGTGGATGAAGCCGAGGGCGTGGAGGAGCCCATCTCCGAGGCCATAGAAGGGGTCATGACCTCGGAGAACTGCCGCCTGCTGCTCATCGGCAACCCCACGACCATGGGAGGCTCCTTCCGCCGCGCCTTCTACCAGGACAGGGAGCTTTACCGCACCATCACCATATCCGCCCTGGAAAGCCCCAACGTGCTGGAAGGCACCTCTCCCGTCAAGGGTCTGGCTACCAGGCGATGGGTGTCCGAAAGGCTACGGGTATGGGGCGCCGACAACCCCATTTACCAAGCCCGCGTGCTGGGGGAGTTCCCCGACCAGGGCGACGATACCCTGATACCCTGTCCGCCGTGGAAAGGGCTACGGGACTGGAAGCTGTGCCGTCGGACCCCGGAAGTCCCCTGGTGCTGGCCGTGGATGTGGCCCGTTTCGGCTTCGACAGCAGCGTGTTGCTGCGGAGACGGGGGCTGGTCATGGAGGAGCTGCGCAGCTACCACTCCCTGGACACCATGAAGCTGGTAGGGCACATCGTAGCAGCCATCGACCAGTGGAAACCCGACCAGGTGGTCGTCGATGAGGTGGGTATAGGGGCAGGCGTGGTGGACCGGCTGAAGGAGCAGGGCTACAGCGTCCGGGGAGTCAACGTCGGCAGCGCCGCCCAGGAGCATGAACACTTTGCCAACCTGCGGGCGGAAAGCTACTGGAACCTGCGCCAGCTCCTCCTGGACGGGTCCGTTGCCCTTCCCAAGGACAACGAGCTGGTGGTCCAGCTGGCGGCCCTCAAGTACAGCTTCAACAGCCAGGGCAAGGTGCTCATCGAGTCCAAGGACGACATGCGCCGGCGGGGGGTGCCTTCGCCCGACAAGGCCGATGCCCTCATGCTGGCCTTCCTGGCGAAGCCGCGCAAGGTGCGGCTATGGGCGTAGAGAGCAGCCCAATAACATCAACTGAGGATGTGCTATGAACAATGGGCAGTACCGCGGCAAGTCCCTGATGAAGACCGCATCCCGATGGCTCTCGGGCATGCGCAACCCTCTATGGGGCCGAAAGGCAAACCGGGCCGCAGTGCTGGATGTGGGCGGCAGCAGGGATGCTTGGGGAGGCGGTCCCCAATGGGCAAAGCCGGCCTATGGGGGATACTATGCCACCTCCGTTGCCATCCATGCAGCCATTAGGACACGTACCGAAGCTCTGAGCCGTCAACGGCTCCTGGCCCTGCAGAACGACCTCCCAGTGCCTGACCACCACCCGGTGCAGATGCTGCTGGACCGGGCCAACCGGTGGACCACTCGCGGTCAGCTCTGGACTGCCATCGAGACCAACCTCTGCCTGTGGGGTTCAGCCTTCCTGGCCCTGGAACCTGACGATGCGGGGCGTATGGAGATATGGGTGCTCCGGTCGGACCGGGTGAAAGTCATTCCCGACAGGGAACGGCACATTCGAGGCTACGTTTACGTCGGCGCCAACGGGGCCGTCCCCTACACCGCCGACGAGATCGTCTGGCTGCGCTACTACAACCCCCTGGACGAGTTCTCCGGCCTCTCTCCCATCGCCCCCTTGAGACTCTCCCTCGACATGGGCATGGATGCCCTCAAGTTCAACCGAAGCTTCTACCAGAACTCGGCCCGCCCCGACCTGATCCTCACCACCGAGACGAACCTGTCGGAGCAGGAGGTCACGGACTTCTACCAGCGTTGGGAGTCCCGCTACCAGGGGCCTTCCAATGCCCACCGCCCGGCCATCGCCAGCTTCATAAAGGATGTGAAGCCCATAGGTTTCAGCCAGCGGGAGATGGAGTTCTTCCAAGGGCTGCGCTGGAGCTTGGAGGATGTCAGCCGCATCTACGGAGTGCCCCTACCCCTCCTGTCAGACTACCAGAGGGCGACCTTCACCAACATAAGGACAGCCGAGCAGCTGTTCTGGCGCAACACCATGATCCCGGAGATGCGGTTCATCGAGGAGCAGATGGACCACAAGCTTCTGCACCAGCTGGGTTACCCGGAGATCAAGCTGCGCTTCGAGACCGACAACATCGAAGCCCTGCGCCAGGATGAGGACAGCCTGGTGAAACGCCAGTCCATGCTGCTGGACCGGGGCGTGCTGACCATCAACGAGGTGCGTCGCTCCCGCAACCTCCCCGACGTCCCCTGGGGCGACGGGCCTTCCCAGTCAGGGGAATGACCCCGGCAACCCTGTTCCTTCTTTCCCCCTTGGATACCCGTGAGCAACCTGGGGCTTGACGTGTCCGTTCGCCCTGAGGCAAATCGAAGGGGAACGGACAGCGTCAAGAGAGACTGGGGATTGCAACCTAGCTGGGTTGGGCTTAGAATCTACCTTTTCCATTTACTCCCCCACGAGGCTTAGTTGGAACGATCGGTTCAAGAAGGTTCGACGGACATAAGAGAGCGACGCGGGTTCGTCTTAAGCAGCTTATCTCTAGGGCACGGCATCTCCCACCTCTTCTCCCAGGGTTTCCCCCTCCTGCTGACCGAAATTTCTGCCGCCATGGGCTTCAGCAACATGCAGAACGCCAGCGTTTTTGCGGTCAGGCAGGTAGGTTCCGGGTTCATCAACCTGGGAGGCGGCCCCCTGGTGGATATGTTCAAGTATCACTGGGGCGCCATCCTGACGGGCTGCATGCTCTTCCACGGCATCACCTTTGCCCTGATGGGCGCCACCCCCAACTACGCTTTCCTGGTCGTCGTCTCCCTACTATTCACCGTGCCGGGTTCTCTGTGGCACCTGCCGGCGGCAGCAGCCATATCCCAGCGGTTCCCCGACCGCCGGGGATTCGCCGTTACCCTGCACGGCTTCGGGGCCAACGTCGGCAACGTCCTCGGTCCCATAATGACGGGGGGCATCCTTGGGCTGCTCACCTGGAGGCCCACCTTCTTCATCTACGCTGCGCCTTATTTCGTCGCCACCCTCCTGGTCTGGTGGGCGCTGAAGGGCTTGGGACACTCGGGAGGAGACGGCGGCCCCCCCAAGACAATGGGCGCCCAGTTCCGGGAGACCTTCGGGCTGCTCCGAAATCCCCTGATCGCAGGGTTGGCAATCGCAGCTATGCTCCGCACCATCGGGCTAAGCGCCGTAACCAACTGGACCCCCTTCTACCTCAAGCAGCCCTTGGAAGAAGGTGGTCTGGCCATGGGGAACCTGGACGCCGGCATCTTCCTCACCATCCTCACCGGGGTGGGCATCCTGTCCACCCCTATCCTGGGTGAGCTTTCGGACCGCTACGGGCGCAAGATGGTGATGCTGCCTGGATTCATAGCCGCCGCCATCTTGTCCATGCTGGTGGTACCCGCGGGAGAGTCAAGCAGGTGGATGCTGGGACTGGTGCTGGCGGCCATGGGGATATTTGCCTATTCCCTACATCAGATACTGCAGGCATCAGTGCTGGACGTGGTCGGCAGGGGCACGGAAGCCAAGGCCATAGGCCTCCTGTTTGGATTGAGCGGGCTGCTGGGCATAGCGACCCCCTTCATCGCTTCGGCCATCATAGACAACTACGGAGGGTATGGCTCCATCTTCTACTACGCCGGCATCCTCACAGGGTTCACCGCCCTGATGGTGGCCATACTGCCCTTAAAACGGAGCCCCTAAGAGACCTTCAAGGGCCGTCGGTTCTCTGTCGGCGGCCCTATCCTCCACAGGGAGCTGCCATTGGAAAGAGCGTCCCCCGAAGTGTCCACTGACGTTCGCAGCAACCGAGGCTTCGTCCTGGGCAGCTTGTCCTTCGGCCACGGGGTATCCCACCTGTTCGACCAAGGTTTCCCCCTGCTGCTGACCGAGATATCCGCCAGCTTGGGATTGGGCAGCTTCCAGCAGGCCATCCTCTTCGGCATACGCCAGGGAGGATCGGCGCTGGTCAACCTGGGCGGCGGGCCCGTGGTGGATATGATGAAGCCCCGCTGGGGAACCATTTTGACCTGCAGCATGGCGGGCGCGGCAGCTGGGTTCATCTTCATGGGTACGTCCCCCAATCTATGGGTGCTGGGCGTGGCGGTGGCCCTGCTTTCCATACCCGGCTCCCTGTGGCACTTGCCCGCAGGTGCCGCCATATCCCAGCGGTTCCCTGACCGGCGCGGCTTCGCCATTTCCATCCACGGCTTCGGCTCCAACGTGGGCAACGTGCTGGGTCCCGTGCTGGCCGGCGCCCTGTTGGGGATGCTCCTGTGGCGCCACGTGTTCTACATCTATGCAATACCCTGCGTGCTGGTGGCTGTGTTCGTCTGGTGGTCCCTCAAGGATTTGGGGAAGTACGGCCAAGCATCGGAGCGCATCCCTCTGAAGGTGCAGTTCCGGGAGGCCCTCGGGCTGATGAAAGAGCCGGTGGTCATGGGCCTCACTGTGGCGGCTATGCTGCGGGGAATCGGGCTGGATGCCGTTTTCAGCTGGACACCCTTCTACCTCAAGGACGTTGAAGATGGATTGGGCATGGGTAACATTGAAGCAGGCTTCTACGTTGCCCTGGTCACCGGGATGGGCATCGTATCGACACCGATTCTGGGAGCCCTGTCCGACCGCTATGGCCGCAAAGCTGTGCTGGTCCCCGGCCTCGCCATCGCGACCGTCCTGTCTTTTGTCGTCGTCCCTACGGGGGACAGCCTGCTGCTCATTCCCATATTTGCCGGTATGGGGCTTTTCAGCTTTGCTCTGCACCAGATAATGCAGGCAGGTGTGCTGGATGTGGTGGGCCAGGGAAGGGAGGCGAAGGCCATCGGGCTCGTCTTTGGCATCAACGGCCTGATCGGGATAGGGTCCCCCTTCGTCGCTTCGGTGACCATAGACCACCTGGGCGGATACGGGACCATGTTTTACTACGCGGCGGTTTTGACCGCCCTCGCCGCGGTCCTCGTCGCGTTTATTCCAATGAGCCTGAGGCCATCCCCGGTCTCGGAAAGCAGGTGAATGTTGGCTACGGCGCCCGGAGTTAACATCAGGCAAGCCGAAGACGGCGACCTGGAAATTATCGTGGATATGGTGGCCGCTATCACCGAGGAGACGGAAGACAGGTTGCAGGACAAGGAGCTTATCACCAAGAGCACCCGCCATCTCCTCGATTCCCCCAGCAGGGGCTTCTGCCTGGTAGCCGATGCCGGTGGTGAGGTGGTGGGCATCGTGGTCGTCACCTACATGTGGAGCTACTTCCGCAACGGCACCACCTGGTGGCTCCAAGCTGTGTACGTGCGCTCGGACTGGCGCGGACGGGGAGTCTATTCACGCCTGTACGACAAAGTGCTGCAGTCGGCCCGCAGCAGCGCCGACGCCATCGGCATAGGCCTGCGTGTGGACCCGGACAACCATGTTGCCAAGGGAGTCTATTCTCACCTTGGCATGGCGGAGACCAGGTCGCGATACGAGACGTACCACGTCAGCTTAGCCCGGTAGCCGCGCGGCCCGCAGGATAAGGGCACACGAGCCTTCTGCCTACGCCGCAAGCCGGGTGCGGTGCTATACTTGACAACGCAACTTCCCCTCAGGAGGTCCCCGTGGTTACTTCCTTTTCGACCGTCGGCCAATCTGTTACCAGGGGCGAAGGCCCCGACAAGGTCACCGGAAAGGCCCGGTACACCGCAGATGTGATACTGCCGGGGATGCTCTGGGGCAAGGTCCTCAGAAGCCCCTTCCCCCATGCCCGGATCGTAAGCATCGACACGACAAAGGCCAAGGCGCTGCCTGGTGTCCATGCCGTCATAACAGGCCAGGATGTCCCAGACAGGAGGGTGGGCCGCAGGCTGAAGGACTTTCCCGTGCTCGCCAGGGACCGGGTGCTCTTCGTTGGGGAGAAGGTGGCCGCCGTGGCCGCCGAATCCCCGGACATTGCCGAGGAAGCCCTGCTTCTCATCGACGTAGAGTACGAAGAGCTACCGGCGGTGTACGACCCCTTCGAGGCAATGAAGCCCGATGCCCCGGTCCTCCATCCCGACCTTGCATCCTACATCGGCCTTCCCGCCCCTGCCTCCACCATCGCCGAGAACAACGTCTTTGCCCACAACGTCTGGTCCAAGGGAGACATAGACCAGGGCTTTGCCGAAGCAGACCTTGTGTTCGAGCACACCTTCACAACCCAGATGGTGCACCAGGTCTATATCGAGCCCCACGCCTGCGTCGCCAAGGTGGAAGATGATGGGCGGGTGCAGATGTGGATCAACAACAAGGCACCCTTCACCCTGCGCACCCAGCTTGCGGCTGCATGGGATATGCCTGAGACCAACATCACGCTGAACGTCACCAGCATAGGGGGCGACTTTGGGGGCAAGGGCGATTTCATGGATGGCCCCCTCTGCTACCACCTTGCCCTCAACTCGGGCAGGCCGGTGAAAATGGTGATGGACTACATCCAGGAGTTCCTGGCAGGTAACCCCCGCCACCCCACCCACATCACCCTCAAGTCGGGTCTCAAGAAGGACGGCACCCTGGTAGCCCGGCAGGCTAGAGTCGTCTTCAACAGCGGCGCGTCCGGGGCCTTCAAGCCGGGGGTGTTCATCCGTGGAGCGGACCATGTGTGCGGCGATTACCGCATCCCCCACACCCGCATCGACTGCTACATGGTCTACACCAACACCGTCCCCTGCGGGCATATGCGCTCTCCCGGCAAGCCCCAGGTCATCTACGCCGTGGAAGCCCATACGGACATGATTGCCAGGGAGCTGGGCATAGACCCCTACAGGTTCCGCCTGCAAAACTCCCTGATAGAGGGGGACTCCTCTCCCATCGGCGAAGAGTACGAGCAAATCAGGGCCACCGAGTGCCTGGAGCGGGCCGCCGAAGCCTCGGACTGGCAGGCCCCCAAGGCAGGGCCCTACGTGGGAAGGGGAATGGCCATCTCGGACCTTCCCCAGGGTACCGGGGAGTCCACCGCCAAGGTGGTGCTGGACAGCGACGGCAAGGCAACCCTGATGATGTCCCTTTGGGACACGGGAACGGGCGCCCACACCATCTTCCGGCAGATGGTAGCCGAGGTGTTGACCATTCCCGTGGACCGGGTCGAGTACCTGACCCAGAACACCGATGCTGTACCCTTCGACTCAGGTTCCGGCGGGAGCCGGGTCACCTACACATCGGGGCCGGCGGTCGTGGGCGCCGCCAATGAGCTGAGGGGCCGGCTGGTCGCCCGGGCGGCGGAGCTGTACAGCTGCTCCCAGGATGACGTTCAGCTGCGCGACGGCAACGTGATCATGCCCGGAGGCGAGGTCCCCGTGCAGCAGATAGCGGCCCAAGCCTTCGCCGCCGACGAAGAGCCCCTGACGGGAGAGTTCACCTTTGCTTCAAAGCCTCCTGAGATAACGTCCTTCTGCGTACAGGTGGCCGAGGTGGAGGTGGACCCGGAGACGGGGCAGGTGGATGTCAAGAAGATCACCACCATCCACGATGTTGGCACCGTTCTAAATCCCATGGCCCATCAAGGCCAGATAGACGGCGGCACCATCATGGGCTTGGGCTACGCCACCATGGAAGAGATGCTGGTGGAGGACGGCAGGGTGAACACCCTGAGCATGGGCGACTACAAGGTCCCCACCATCAGGGACATCCCTGAGCTGGTCACCGTGCTGTTGGAGCCAACCCCGGGGCCTGCTCCCTTCGAGAGCAAGGGCATCGGCGAGAGCGCCAACATCCCGACGGCCGGGGCGGTGGCCAACGCCGTCTATGATGCCATCGGCGTGCCCATCACCGACCTGCCCATCACCGCCGAGAAAGTCCTGGCAGCCCTGCAGGCAAGGGGGAGCTAACAGGCCCTCTCCCGTCAGGGGGGAGAGGGCCGGGGTAGGTACAAACCGGGTAGACTGGTAACAGATTATCCACGAACGTAGGTAACACTTTCCTAATGGAGGGAAGCAAATGGCGGCTGGGAGGAAAGTGTCACCCTCTCCTTAATCCCCTCCCTCAAGGGAGGGGGAAACATATACCTCCTTCACGCCGGCCCACGATCAAAGGGCGGGCATAATAGCAACTGAAGCATCGGAGGTGGCCCTTGCCAAGCAAGCTGGTGCAGGGAGAGAAGTTCCCTTCCATGAAGCTGGACCTGACCGATGGGCGGAGCATCCAGCTTCCAGGCGATATGTCCGGCCGCTACCTCGTCCTTCTCTTCTACAGGGGCAAGTGGTGACCTTACTGCCGCCGGCAGTTGGCCAGCTACCAAGCGAGCATCGATGAACTGCAAGAGCTGGGCGTGGAGGTTATCGCCGCCACGGTGGAGGACAGGAACACCGCCGCGGAGACAGCCCAGGAAGATGGGCTTACCATCCCCGTAGCCTACGGAATTACCGAAGAGGATGTGCGGGAGCTGGACCCGTGGTGGGCCGACGACCAGCACGGCCGGTACGTTCAACCCATGGAACTCCTGGTGCTTCGGGGCGGCACCATCTTCGGCTCCATGTACGCCTCCGGCCCCGTCGGGCGCATGGCTGTCGAACAGGTGCTTAACTCGGTGCGCAGCCGGGAGCGGAGACGGCTTGAGCGGGAGAGCGCGGGAGGGCAGCCCGCTCCTACGGGTTAACAAAGCCTCGGCTACCGGCGCTCGGCATAGCTGTTGCGGGCGCCCTACCGGTTAACAAAGCCTCGGCTACCGGCGCTCGGCATAGCTGTTGCGGGCGCCCTACCGGTTAACGAAGCCCCGCCTACCGGCGCTCGGCATAGCTGGTGCGGGCGCGGGCGATGGAAGACTGCCGGGCGGCCATAAGCTCAGCGGTGCGGTCCCGCGACCATTGGTTGGATATCTCCAGCCCGGTGAGGCTGTCCTGGAAATGGGGCATCACGTACCGGGCCATCAGCTCATAGCTGTTCAATATAGCCTGCCGGGGCGCCCAGTCTTGGGCCATGATCAGCAGTCCGCCGAACCCGCCGCTGCGCTCCATGAGCTTCTCGATTCCCGCTATGCAGTCATCGGGGGTGCCGATGATCCAGTGCCCCAGGTCCGCCATCTGGTCAATGATCTCCTCTACGGGCAGGGGCTCATCCGGCTTCCTGCCTATAGTGTCTTCGAAGTACTCCCTCTGGAACTGGCCAGCCCCCAGGCGCGCTTCGGCAAAGGCCTTCTCCCTGGTTTCAGCCAGGTGCACCGGTATGGACAGGCGCCATTCACTCCTGTGGACCGTCTTGCCGTGCTTTGCGGCCGACTCTTCTGCCACATCCCAAAGGTAGGATAGCTGAGCTTCCCCCGACGAATCCCGGGGAATGCTGGCCGAGAGCACCGCGGCGCCGTGCTTCCCCGCCAAGGCAACACCCGATGGGGACTGCACAGAAGCCACAGCCACCGGAATATGGGGCTTCTGGTACGGGCGGAGCTGGAGCACGGCGTCGTTAATCTCGAACCAGTCGCTCTTGTAGGTAATTGGTTCGGTCTCTGTGAACAGGCGCATTATGATGCCCAGGGACTCCTCCATGCGCTCCCTCTGGAGCTCGGGGTCGATGCCCAGCATGACGGCGTCGGACACCAGGGCCCCCGGGCCAACCCCGAGCATTACCCGGCCCCGGGTCAGGTGGTCCAGGAGCACCATCCGGTTTGCGACCATCAGGGGGTGGTGGTATGGGAGACTGATCACGCCGGTGCCCAGCCGGATATGGCGGGTGCGCTCGGCGGCTATGCCGATGAATATCTCCGGAGAAGCGATAGTCTCCCATCCCGCGCTGTGGTGCTCTCCTATCCATGCTTCGTCAAAGCCCAGCTCATCCAGCCGCTGGATAAGCTCAAGGTCCCTCTCCAGCGCCAGGGTGGGGTTGTCCCCCAGGCGGTGGAAGGGGGCCATGAAGATTCCAAACTTCAAGGGGGTGGGAAGTGTCATGGTGGAACGCTCTCCTCTGCGCGGTGGATGCGCGCCGGTCTTCGATGCCGGAGCCTATGTGCCCTCTTTGGTCAGATTATAGACCGCCTGCCTGAAGGTGGGCAAGCTGGACTGAGGCCGCCCGTACCCAGGGTGGGAATAATTGGCCGGTTCCTGCTGTCAATGGCTAGGGGGCTGGTTGCAATCGGATGGCGTTGGATGTTATAGTGTTTGTACACGCTCGACCTCGTTGGGAGCCCCGATTTATCGGGGCTTTCCATTAGGTACAGGGAGGCGCTTTGCGGTGACAGAATGCCCGGGGGTGAAGGCATAGAGTAGAAACAGCACCCACCGCGAGCCCCATCCTTCTAAGGGAGCAGAAGGCATCATGAAAAGCGATTTTTTGATTGCTCTTACCCAGTTGGCAGCTGAGCGCCACCTTCCCAGGGAGCAGGTGGTGCAAGCAATTGAGGTTGCCCTAGCTTCAGCATTCAAGAAGGATAGCCTGAACGTGGGGCAGAACATCTCGGTCAAGCTGAATCCCAGCAGCGGCGAACCGGTAAGCGTGTACGCCCTGAAGTTGGTGGTTGAAGAGGTCGAAGATAGCCAACGAGAGATGAGCCTCGCTACCGCCCGCAAGCTGAAGCCCGATGCCGAGGTTGGTGAAGAGATAGCCACCGAGGCGCTATCATTGCAGTTCAGCCGCATAGCCGCCCAGACCGCCAAGCAGGTAGTCCTGCAAAGGCTCCGGGAGGTGGAGCGGGACCTGGTGTTCGACGAGTTCATCAGCCGCACCGACGATGTTGTCTCCGGCGTCGTTGACCAGATAGAGCCCGGGCGGGTGGTGGTCATCGACTTGGGGCGGGCGCAAGCTGTGCTCTTTCCCGAGGAACAGGTGACCACCGAACGCTACCGGAAAGGGCAGCGCCTCAAGGTGTACGTGATGGAAGTGCGCCGCTCAGCCAAGGGGCCTGAAATACTGGTGTCGCGCAGCCACAAGAACCTGCTGAAGCGCCTCTTTGAAATCGAGGTGCCCGAGGTGTTCAACGGGGTGGTGGAGATAAAGGCCATCTCCCGGGAGGGCGGCTCACGAAGCAAGGTGGCCGTTACCTCGCGACAGGAAGGGATCGACCCCGTGGGCTCCTGCATCGGGATGCGGGGGAACCGCATCCAGAGCATAGTCAACGAACTCCAGGGAGAGAAGATCGACGTGGTCCGGTGGGACAAGGACCCGAAGGTGTTCATGGCCAATGCCCTGAGCCCTTCGGAGGTCGTCCACGTCGAGATAAACGACCAGGAAGGCTCGGCCCTGGTGGTAGTCCCGGAACGCCAATTGTCCCTGGCCATCGGGAAAGAGGGCCAGAACGCACGACTCGCCGCCAAGCTCACCAACTACCGGCTGGATATCCTGAGCATGGCGGAGTGGGAGACCCTGAGGGCCGAGCGTCAAGCCACGGCGGAGTCCCGCCAGGCCGCAGCCGCGGGCAGCGTTGTCGAGGCGCCCGATGCCCCCATAGCGGAAGGCGAGCTTGTCCAGGCCGAAGAAGCCCTTGGCATCGAAGAGATGACCCTTGAGGAGTTGGAGGCGGCTACCAGCCCGGTCGCATCGGAGCTGGAGGTGGTCTCTGCTGCCCCGGTGGAGGCTCTGCCTCCAGATGAACCGACCGAAGAGAGCGTTGAAATCCAGGACTCGGGGCTGAGCCCCGAGGAGCTGGCCCTGCTTGCCCTTGAGGAGCTGGAGGAGGAAGTCGAGCCCGACGAAGAGGACGAAGACGAGGAAGACGCCGGCCAGGATATCCAGGCCGAGGTGTGGAACCTTCCGGCAGTGGCTGCCGGGGCCGGACAGATACGGTTCGCCGAAGACATCCTGGGCGAATTCCGCGGTGGGGGCGGGGGCCGGAGAGGACGAGGGTCCCAGGGCTCCAGCAAAGGCAGAAAGGGTGCACGGGGCAAAAAGGCCCGCACCGGAGTGGAAGAGAGATAGGAGCGCCGGGGACGTGACGGCACGCACGAAGCGGCCGGTGCTCAGGAACTGTGCTGCCTGCGGCGAACATGTGCCCAAGGGTCAGCTGGTGCGCATAGTGCGCACCCCCCAAGGCAGGGTCGAGGTGGATCCCACCGGGAAGGTTTCCGGGAGAGGCGCTTACCTTTGCCCCAATCCCCCGTGCTGGGACCGCGGGCTTGCCAAGAACCGGTTGGACCATGTTCTTCGCGCGACAATGACGAAGGAAGACAAGGAAAATCTTCAGAGCTACTTCAAGGACAAGATAGAGTTGGCTCTGGCGAGAGGCGCCCAATGACATCTACCGAACGACGTACCTCCACTGCTGATGCAGGTAGGCGCGGCCCCCGGGGGGATAAGCGCTCCCCCACCCGCAAAGCCGCCTCTAAGGTGTACGTTATCCCGGACACCTTGTCGGTCAAGAGGCTCGCAGAGATCACGCAACTCAGTTCCGTGGATGTCATCAAGCAGCTGATGCGGAACGGCATCATGGCTTCCATGAACCAGCTGATTGACTATGACGTTGCAACCCTGGTCACGTCGGCCTTCGGTATCAAGACAAAGCGGGAGGAGCACACCGCTGCCAGCGCCGGCACGGGGACGGACGCCGAGGGAGTTGTGGACGACTCCACGCTAGAGGCACGGCCGCCCGTGGTGACCATTCTGGGTCACGTGGATCACGGCAAGACCACACTGCTGGACACCATACGCAAAAGCAAGATTACCGCATCGGAAGCCGGGGGAATTACCCAGCACATCGGCGCCTACACCGTTACCTACAACGACCAGGATATCACCTTCCTGGATACGCCGGGTCACGAAGCCTTCACCGCTATCCGGGCCAGGGGAGCGCAGGTTACCGACGTGGCGGTGCTGCTGGTGGCAGCCGACGACGGGGTGATGCCTCAAACGGTGGAAGCCCTGGACCATGCCAAGGCTGCGGAGGTTCCCTTGATCGTAGCTGTCAACAAGATGGACAGGCCGGACGCCGACTCCGACAAGGTGAAACGCCAGCTTGGAGAACAGGGGTTGCTCCTGGAAGAGTGGGGCGGCGACACCATCGTGGTCCCGGTCTCCGCCTTGAAGGGCGACGGCATCGACGAGCTGCTGGAAAACATCCTGGCCGTGGCCGAGATATCCGAATGCAAAGCAGACCCCGCAAAGCCGGCAACGGGAACAGTCGTGGAGGCCAAGCTGGACAAGAACCGGGGACCCCTAGCGACCCTCTTGGTGCAGTCGGGTACCCTGCGGATAGGAGACTATGTCACCGCAGGCACGACTGGAGGCCGGGTGCGGGCCCTGGTTTCCGACGTGGGCGTGAGGATAACAGAAGCCGGTCCATCCACGCCCGTAGTGATGATGGGTTTCAGCGGCCTGCCCGAAGCCGGGGATGTCTTCACCGTGGCGAGCAGCGAAAAGGCCGCCAGGGACCTGCAAGACGAGCGCCTGCGTCAAAAAGAGACTGAGCGCGTCAGCATGCGGGCTTTGACCCTGGAAGAGCTCCGAACAAGGATGGATTCGGGCGAGGTCAAGGAGCTAAACCTGGTCTTGAAAGCCGATGTTCAAGGCAGCGTGGAGGCCGTCTCCCAAGCCCTGGAGCAACTTAACGAAGCTGCGGCCCGGGTACGAATCCTCCATGCAGCCAGCGGGACCATCACCGAAAGCGACATCCTTCTGGCTTCCGCTTCCAAGGCTATAGTCATCGGATTCACCACCACCACTCAGCCGGGCATAGATAAAATGGCCGACCGGGAAGGGGTCGAACTACGGCACTATGGCATCATCTACCATCTCATCGAAGATATAGAAAAGGCCCTTGCCGGCATGCTGGACGCCACATACCACGAGGTTGTGCAGGGCCGCGCGGCAATTCGGGCCATCTTCCCCATGGGTCGCAGGCTTAAGATAGCGGGCTGCATGGTTACCGATGGACGGATCACCCGCGGTTCCCTAGTGCGCGTAACCAGGGACAGCCAGGTCGTCCACGAAGGCACCATCTCCAGTCTTCGCCACTTCAAGGAAGAGGTGAACGAGATAGCCAACGGGTATGAGTGCGGCGTCGGGCTTGGCAACTACACCGAGTTCCAGGAAGGGGATGTGCTGGAATCCTACCGACAGGAGAAGGGACGGGGCTGACTGCCACCCCGAGCCTCTTCACATCCCTCCTTCATCCCGGACTACCCTCGCTATAGGAAAGCCCACCCATGACCAGGCGCACCGACCGCATCAACGGCATCCTACGCCAGGAGATAAGCCAGCTTGTGTCCCGGGACCTCAACGACCCTCGATTGTCGGGCTTGGTCACAATCACACGGGTCGAGACCTCCGAGGACCTGCACTATGCCAAGGTGTTCGTTAGTATCATGGGAAGCCGGGATGCCAAGGACATGGTGCTCAAGGGCATGGGGTCAGCCAGCGGATTTATTCGTAAGGAGCTCCGCTCCCGCCTGACCCTGAAGCAGGTACCGGAGCTTACTTACTACCTGGACGAGTCCCTGGACGAAGCTGAGCATATACTCAAGCTGATGGACAAGGTGGGTGACGGACCCTCACCCCAGATGACATGAATAACAACATCAGTCCCGTCAATGGGTTCCTGAACATTTACAAGCCCACCGGGCCAACATCCATGGATGTCCTGCGCCAGGTCAAGCAGCATACGGGACGCCGGAAGCGCGTAGGCCACGGCGGCACCCTTGACCCCCAAGCCGAAGGGGTGCTGCCCATATGTTTCGGCCAGGCGACCCGCCTCATGGAGCTGCTGGTAGATAGCGGAAAAGAGTACCGCATGGAGGTGCACCTGGGCGCCACCACGACCACCTACGACGGAGAAGGGGATGTGGTGGAAAGGGCGCCCACCTCCCAGCTCACCCTGGAGATGGTTGAGGATGCGCTAAAGGCCTTCAGGGGCACCATCCAGCAGGTGCCTCCCATGTACAGCGCTCTCAAGGTGGAGGGCAAGCGCTTGTACAAGCTGGCCCGCTCCGGGATAGAGGTGGAGAGGCAGCCTCGCTCCGTGGAGATCCACAGGCTGGAGATACTGGAGTTCACATCCCCATCCCTGGTGCTGATTGCCGAAAGCGGCAGAGGGGCCTACATGAGATCCCTGGCCCATGATCTTGGCCAAGCCCTGGGCTGCGGGGCCTACCTAAGCGGCCTCGTACGCACCCGGTCCGGCGCATTCAGGTCCGATGACGCAATATCCGTTGAAGACCTTTCCCAGGAGACCCGGGATGAATGGCAACGCCACATGTATGACGTGGACTTCCCCCTCCTGGAGCTGAAGGGCCTGACGATTGGCCGGGACGCCGAGAGGCTGCTGAGGGCGGGGCAGCCTGTGGCGCTGCCCCGCAGCATCGGCGCCTATGTTCGTTACATGGAGCGGTACAGGGCCTATTCCCAGGACGGGCGCTTCGTGGGAGTGGTGTCCTTCGACCTTCCCAAGAACCAATGGCTGCCCCACAAGCTGTTCAACCTGGATGCTCCCTCCCCTTACGCTTCCCGGCTGCACGGCGGGAATTAGGGGCTTACCTCGCCATCCCATCCCGGCTGCCTAGCTACAGAGCACACCCCTGCTGGCCCTTTTCGACCCAAATCTGTTAATTGCTAGCCTTCCAACTTCTTGACAAGAAATATTATGTATGCTAGTTATAGCTAGAGTGTAGCTGTGACTGATGGGAGGGAAAGACTATGGATGCTTATTGCTTCAAGTGCCGTGGTAAGAAAGAAATTAAGGATGCCCATCCGGTAACCCTGAAGAACGGCCGACCGGCAACCCAGGGCACCTGCTCAACCTGCGGTACCAAGGTCTATCGAATCGGCAAAGCCTAGTGCCTGAAGACCCAGGACGGCAGTCCTTAGTCCTGGGTTTCTACTACTTTGAGGGCGCCAGTCCTCGGGCCTCCGCTCAGCCCCCGGCTGCGGCTTCGGACCGCACTCCAGGGGTGCTATGCGGGCAATGCCGCGTGTAGTACCCTCTCCTGAGGTAGGCCACTTGGAGAGGGCGCTAGCTTTGTCCCCTCGACTCGGCGTACATCTTCGGGAGCATCACGTCCCGCCACTTTCGGTCGTTGGGGATGACCTCATCAATCGCCCTGGCGCCGTAGTAGCTGGTTCCCACGCCGGGAGGGTCCCCTCCGTCGGCAACGGTGCGGGCAGCCTGCAACAAGAGGCGCCGGGCGCTCACCACCGCCATATCACTGGTCGAGAGCACTTCCAGGGAGCGGTCAACTACGGCCCCCATGGCCTCCTGCACCGCCTGGTCCTGGGTGTTGATGCCCTCTATGCCGGTGAAGCTCTCGTTCTTCTGCACCTGGCGGTCGATCATCCAGCTGTTGCCCTTGTTCCGTTTGCTCAGGAAGTCCGGCCCCAGGTCTCCCGGTCCCCTGCCCAGCTCCCGCTCGATCTCCTCCCCTATGATCAGGGGATGCTCGTCGAAGCTGTATATCCAGTTGTAAATCATGACGTTCTGGTCGTCGGTGGGCACCCACATATGGCCGGCGATGATGTTGTGCCAATCTCCCCCGCGAAAACGGAGCTGCTGGGGCCGTATCTGGTGGAAGGGCATGATGAAGTGGTAGGTGCGGACCAGGACTGAGTCGTTTGCCACATCCCGAAGGCCGACGTAGCGGTACCCGTAGTCGGTGATGTCCACTTCCAGGGTGGGAGGCTTGGCGTTGACCAGTTCTGTGTCTGCCCCGATGCCCACGCGATTGGTGTCCTTGGTGATCAGTCGATGGAGGATGGGGGCATGGGCGGTATCTATGCCTCCCTCCAAGGCCTGCAGCCAGTTGCACTCCTGCCGGTTCTTGGTGATCAGCCGGTGGGTGTCCGGCACCTGGGTCCACTCGAACCTGGGCTGTTCCGGCATCCTATCTTTCGGCCCCATGTAGGCCCAAACCACCTGGCCCATCTCGACGGCTGGATAGGCGGTGAGACGCACCTCATCCTTGAGCCTGCTCTCGGCAGGCTCGTTCATCATATCGACGCAGTTCCCGTCCACATCGTATTTCCAGCCATGATAGACGCACCTGAGGCCGCACTCTTCGTTGCGCCCCAGCCACAGGGAGGTGCGCCGGTGGGCGCAGAATTCGTCGAGAAGTCCTATCCGTCCCGAAGTGTCCCGGAAGGCGATCAGGTCCTCCCCCAGGAGCCTTACCCGGACGGGCGGGCCGTCGGGCTCAGGTAACTCGCTGGAGAGGCAGGCGGGTATCCAGTAGCGCCGCATCGCCTCACCCAACGGGGTGCCTGCATTGGTGCGGGTCAGGATCTCGTTATCCTCGTGGGTAAGCATATCTCCTCCTGTATTTGGCGGTTCCCACCGGCGGGATGGTCCTAGTCTTTGGTCTTAATCAGCAGGTTCTGTATCTCTTCGATGTGCTTGCTTATGTTGTAAACTGTCAATCCTGGAACCAGCGACCTACGTAGCGGCCCCGAGAGGCTGCCCCTAGTAATCTTTTTTTGCCAATTCACTTTTCTCGCATCATCACAGTCCTTTATCAACCCTGGTTGGTATTCATAAGGGCCTGCACAATATCCGATCAAAACATCACTTCCGCCGAATGGCTCCGGCGTGACTATCAGGTCCCCTACGCTGATTTCAAGGACAAAGCGGTGGATACTTCCAGTTATGTTCCCCATTTTGGAATTGCTCCAGCCCGAATTCTTGAATTGAAGTTTGGCCTCTATTTCTTCCCTATTGCTGGCTTGAGACAAATCGCCGATCCCCCAACCGATGGCGGCAACCGAAGCCTTCCAAAAGTCTTTCGCAACGGAGGGTTGATCCTTTCCTCCCTCAGGATCCTTCCCTCCTGCGCGGACCACCCAAGCCTGCATTTAACTCTCTCCGAGGAAATTATTGGTTCACTATTATACGTTGAGCACAATTGGCGGCTACTGAACCACGTGAGACCAGAGTACACTTACACCCCGGCCCCAGTCTATCCACTCGCTCCCCTTATGGGGGCTGCGGGACCGGAAGCGGCCGCCCTCATCTATGAAGATGGAGAAGGCTTCCTTAGCCAACAGCCTTTTGACATATTCTTGCACACGGTCTACATCTTTTTGGACGCTTCCCTCTCCGGTCCAAAATACTACCGAAGGGTCAAGTTTTGATGGCCAGATGTCTCCACCACGGTCCGCCCTGCGAGCGTGGGATGGCTCGTACTTGAACTCAACGGCTATCTCTACGAAATCCCCCTCACCAAGGATCACCAGATCGGCCCTGGTTCCCTTAAAGATAGTGTGGTCGTTGAAAACCCGGCATCGCAGACCTGCTTTGCCAATCTCTTCTGAGATATGCTTCTGTACTGTCCAAACGACATCCCGCTCCGTGTAGAACGTGTAGTCTGTGTAGCTGTGTTCCAGCCATCGCAATGAACTCTTGAATGTCTCAGCACTGTTCATGGCAGGCTTGACTTCCTCAAATGGGCAGCTAATTCAGCGGCTCTATCCCTAGTATGGGCTGGCAAACGGCTTCTTGCGCAAATATCCAACGCGTCCGCCGCGCGCCCTGCTTGGACGATCTTTCGGGCGGGATTCACGCGCCAAGTTAGGGCAGCGCCTTCATCGCAACCCCAATCTTGCGCAATGTATCTGGCAACGGCCTCGTTAGTTAGTTCTAGGTCGCAAAGCTCTCCGAAGAACGTAACAAAGCATTCTTTCCCTATGGATCTTAAGTTTCGGTCCAACTGCTGGTCATTCATTCCGGTCCCTTCATCGCTGGGGTTCTATTGACCGCCCAAGCAGAACTTGCATGCCCTCACATCACGCCTTTCCGTAGCTCTGGCGTGTTGAAGCGCCTCATCTCTCGTTTCGTATGGCCCATGCCATTGACCGTTCCTCCCGCGATCCGTCCTGTGGATGCCCCGGCCATGCTTACAATAAGGGCATCTACCCTCGTGGACAATTGCCTTGTTAATCGTCCAGTTCTCGTAAACGTGGTAAGTCATCAGTGCCCACCGCCTCAATAGAAGAACAACATCCGTACTACCCTTCGAGGAGCCGCGCTGCAGGCAGCGAGGCCATCTGCCGGTCCAGGGTCAGAGTTTCCAAACCGGCGTGGGAGTAGTCGTTGGCTATCAGCCGGGCAAAGAGGCCGGGGCCGCCGGAGGCAGAGAGGGCATCCAGTACAGGACCTCCGTTGAGGGGGGCTGCCAGGCCGCTGGTGAGGGTGGCATGAAGCGCGGCTCTGGAGTCCTCCCACGAAATGACATAGTGGCGCTGAAGGGCAACGTATGCCTCCCCGATCACCTGGTTGGAGGCAAGAACCTCAACTCCACCTGACGAGAGGTCCCTTAACCGTGCGACACATCGGGCGAATAGGTCTTGTAGCTGACCAAGGCGAGCCGCACAAGTACGGAGGCGTCAATCCCGATACTTGTACGGATCATATCCCTCGTCTCTGAATTTGCGGATGTCAAAGGGCGGGGTCCCGGGTGGTATCTTGTCCCGGAGGGTGCCCAGCTTGGAATAGTCTATCCGGCGCGGGCGCAGTAAGAAGCCATCCGGGCCTTCGAGCAGCTCAATCTGGTCCCCCGGCTCAACTCCCAGTGCCTCCAGCACCCGGGCTGGAAAGGTTACCTGCCTCTTAGAAGTGACCTTGACTAACATCGCGCGTCTCCTTACGAAGAGGATACGCTGGTAAGGAGATAGGGGCCAAGGTCCGTTCGGATAAACTTGGGCGGGCGCCTAGTCCTTGATCTCGATCAGCAGGTTCTGCCACGGGACCTGGCTGTCGTTGATCACCCGGTGTACCTCAGGTCCCGCATGATACGTCCATCGCCCAGGCTCGAAGGCCACCAGCTCTGTGGTCCCATCTTCCAGCTCCCGCACAAGGCGCTCCCCCTCCACAGACACGGTGACGTAGTCCCACTTGTGGAGATGCCAGTCGCTGGCATCGCCGGGGGCTACCTCCAAGCTCCATATCTTCACTTTTTCATTCTCAAACAGCACCCTGGTTGCCACTTCTCCCAAGGGTGCATCCCCCCTAGCCACAGCCACTTCCCTCCTATATGATATAGGGCGTTTGCTTGGAGAGAGGCTAAGCCGCCCGATATGTCAATGTCAAGGTTAGGAGGGTCCAGTGGAGGTTCCGTCCGTAGTAGTGCGGGATGTATTCAAGACCTACGACACAGGAACGATAAAGGTGGAAGCGCTGAAGGGAGTGGACCTGACCGTCGAGCGGGGCGAGATGCTCGCCATCATGGGTCCCAGCGGCTGCGGGAAGACCACCCTTCTCAACTGCATGTCGGGACTGGACACGGTGGACCAGGGGGAGATACTCATCGAGAACAAGAAACTGCACGAGCTTCCCGACGATGAACGCAGCGACTACCGCGCCCGCCGGATGGGATTCGTGTTCCAGCTATACAACCTGATCCCCGTCCTCACCTCTGTGGAGAATGTGGAGATGCCCCTTCTGGTTGCGGGTGTAAATCCCAGGGAGGCCCGACGCAAGTCCATGGAGCAGCTAGATATCGTAGGGCTTTCAGAGAGGGCCCACCACCTGCCCGGCGAGCTTTCCGGGGGCCAGCGCCAGAGGGTGACCATAGCCAGGGCGCTGATAAACGAACCTGCAATAGTCTGGGCCGACGAACCGACCGGCGACCTGGACAGCGAAACGACCAACGACATCATGGAGCTGATGTGCCGCCTGAACCAGGAGAATCGTCAGACCTTCGTCATGGTGACCCATGGACAGGATGTAGGCGACCGCGCCCACCGCATCGTCCGCATGCGGGACGGCATAGTTGTGGATGACGGCATGTCTGCTTCTCAAGCTAGAGGCCGCGCAGGGTCCAACAGGTAACCCGCAGGTGAGCAATGGATGAGCTGTTCGGCCTTTCAATGACCTACATATCGGCGACCATGCTGATCGTCTTCCTGGCGATCATGCTCGTCGTGGGCATCCTGGCGTGGAGGAACCGGGTGATGCTGCGCCTGGGTCTGCGCAACATCCCCCGCCGCAAGTCCCAGTCCGTGCTCATCGTGGTCGGTTCCATGCTGAGCGCTGTGATCATCACAGCAGCCTTTGCCACCGGCGACACCATCAGCAGCTCCATTCGCAGCGACGCTATAGTGGAGCTGGGAAACATCGACGAGGTCTTGACCTCCTCCGAGGACCCGGAGGGTTTCGGACAGCCCGGCCCGCCTTATTTCTCCGAGGATGAATTCCGCCGGCTGCAGGAGGCCCTGCAGGGCTTCAACCAGATCGACGGCATCATTCCCCACATGGCTGAGACGGTCCCGGCTTTCAGCGATACCACATCCCTCAGCGAGGGCCGCATGCGGGTAACTGCATTTGACCCGGCGCACCTGGACGGGTTTAGGCCCCTCACCACCCTTTCCGGCGAGGTTGTGTCCGTTCAGCAGCTCCCCGGCGGAAGCCTTTACCTAAACGACGCGGCGGCCGAGGAGCTGGAGGCGCAAGCGGGCCACCGAATCGCCCTGCAAGTCGGCGGGGACACGAAAGCCTTCGATGTGGCCGAAATCGTCCGGTCGGGAGGCATGGCAGGACAGAGCACCAGCCCCACGGCCCTCCTTTCCCTGGAGCAGGGACAGGAGCTCTTCGGGCGCCAGGGACAGATCAACACCATCTCCGTATCAAACCTGGGAGGGTCCCAGGATGGAGCCGACCTTAGCCGGGACGTTACGACCCATCTGCGGGGGCTGCTGGCCGACGAAGGTGTGGCAGCCGAGCTGAAGGTCCTGCTCAGCCAGCCCGACGTGCTGTCAGCCATAGATGATCAGAGAAGCTCCGCCCTGGGTCGGGCCAAGGAGCAGCTCGACATCCTCCACCGGGAGCTGCAAGAGCCGAGGATTTCCGATGAGCTTGTGCAGACCCTCTCGGACCCGTCGGTGCAGGATGATGTGCTATCAGCCATAGAAGGCGCGGGACTGCCCGATGACCAGCGTCGGGAGGTCCTTGATGAAGCGTACAACCTCTTCCAGGACCTGGCGTCCCTGAGCGTGTTCGAGCTCAAGCGCTTCCTCCTGGACATCGCCGACCAGGCCGGAAGCGGGATCACATCCCTGTTTGTCATGTTCGGCCTGTTCTCCATCATGGTGGGCATCCTTCTGATATTCCTGATCTTCGTGATGCTGGCTGCCGCCCGGCGCACTGAGATGGGCATGGCCCGGGCCGTGGGGGCGAAGCGAAGCCACCTGGTGCAGATGTTCGTCTTCGAGGGCACCACCTACGACCTGATCGCCGCAGCCGTGGGGACCCTGCTGGGCTTGGTGATCAGCTATGGCATCATCGCCCTGCTCAATTACATTATTGGTCGGATCGATTTGGACTTCTCGTTCACCTACCATGTGGAGGCCAGGAGCATTATCGCCGCCTTCTGCATGGGGATGATCATCGTCTTTGTCACCGCCGTAGTTTCGGCAACCCGCGTCAGCCGAATGAACATCGCCGAGGCGGTGCGTGGGGTGCCGGAAAACATCGTCCTGGGTGGCGAGCCTTCCTTCATGGAACGGGCGAAGCTGCTCCCCCTGTCCCTGGGGCGGCCCATAGTCTTCCTGTGGCAGGGCATCTCCTCCATAGCCCGCGGCAGGTTCCTGCGGGGTACCCTCCGCTCCCTGAGCAGCGTCCTCTGGGTGATCGTGTTCCCCATCTGGATAACCGACTTATTCATTGCCATCGTGCGTTTCTCTCTGCCCTATCTGCGCAGGGGCTGGCTCATCTTCCTGATTGGGGCGTTCCTGTACTATCAAGGCATCCAGGCGTGGAGTTCTGAGGCGGCCTTCACCCTGGGCATGACCCTGATGGTCCTCGGCTTTGGGCTTATGCTGCGCCTATTGGTGACGGCACAGCCCCAGTTCACCGAGGTGTTCGGCTTCCTCTTGGCCCTTTCGGGAGTGCTGCTGCTTCCCTACGCCATTCTGAACGGGCAGGCGGTAACCATCACGATAGGGGCCCTGCTGCTGATTGCCGGGGCCTCCATGGTCCTACCCTTGCTCAGCGGCCAGGTTCCCCGAAGGCCCCAGACCATCGATCGCCACGCCTTCACCCTGATAGGGGTCTTGGTGCTGGCCTTCTGGCTGCTCCCGGCGGACCTGGGGGATGTGCTGGCCGGGGACCTGGAGGGTGACATCGAGATGTTCTTCATCTCCGGGATATGCATGGTGGGCGCCGCGGTGTGGACGGTTATGTACAACGCCGACCTCCTGCTGCGGGGCCTTACGATCCTGACCTCTCGGGTGGGGAGGCTGCGGCCCGTTGTGGTTACCGCCGTCGCCTACCCTATGAGCGCCAAGTTCCGTACAGGCCTCACACTAGCCATGTTCTCCCTGGTGATCTTCACCATGGTGGTGATGTCCCTGCTCAATGAATCTTTTGCCAACACCTTCCGCGATACGGAGCGCATAGCCGGGGGTTGGGATATCCAAGGCGGGGTCAGCTTTGCCAGTCCCATCGACGACATCCGGGCATCCATCGCAGACAACCCTTCCCTGTCCATAGCTAACTTCGAGGCCATCGGCGGATTCACCACAGCTCCCATTGCGGTCAGGCAGGTAGGGGCCGAAAGCCAGGCATGGGAGAGCTACGCGCTGCAGGCTTCGGATGATGAGTACCTGGACCAGACGGGGTACGGCATCCATTCTGCGATACCCGAGTACAGGGGCGATGACGACGCTGTGTGGGAAGCCCTCCTTCGGGACCCAAGCCTGGTGGTGATAGATTCGGGTGCCCTTGAGCAGGCCGAGCAGGACTTTAACGATGCAGGCAGCTTCACCCTGGAAGGAGTCTCCTTCACCGAGGACCTGGCAGCCCCCATAACCGTGGAGGTTTCGGAGCCCCTCAGCGGCTGGGAGCGGGAATATAAGATCATCGCCATACTCGACCCGACGGCGGATTTGGCGGGTATCATAGCGTCCAGGAACGGCATCAATGTACCCGTTGCAGGGGAGATACCGATAACGACCTACAGGTTCAAGGTGGCCGAAGGGGTTGACGTTCGGGAAGCGTCGAAAGACCTGGAGGTCGCCTTCCTGGCCAACGGCATGGAAACCGTCGTGCTGGAGGACCAAGTCGCCGACCTGGTCTCCTTCTTCAGGTCCTTCTACAACCTGTTGATCGGCTACATGGGCTTGGGGCTAATCGTAGGCATCGCCGCCCTGGGCGTGGTGTCCATGAGGGCTGTGGTGGAGCGGCGCCAGCAGATAGGCGTGCTGCGGGCATTGGGCTACCGCCAGCAGATGGTGCAGCTGAGCTTCCTGTTGGAATCCTCCTTTGTAACCCTGCTGGGGATTGCTATCGGCGTGAGCCTTGGATTCGTCCTGTCCAACAACCTTGTGGTCGGGTTCGAGGACCAGCTGGAGGGCATAAAATTCTCTGTGCCCTGGCTGCAGATCGTGGGAATAATCATCGCAACCTACATCTTCGCTATGCTCACCACCTTCTTCCCCGCCAGGCAGGCTTCCCGGGTCACCCCCGCCGAAGCCCTTCGGTACGAGTAGCGGACCGGCCCTCAACGGGGCTACCGGTCAGGTTGTCCTGCCGGAGATTTCTGCTAAGATGTAGATTAGCTCATCTCAGGGAGGCATGATTTGTCCGTCCACTTCGAAAACAGCGAGATGGAAATCATAAAGATTCCCCATATGGGTATGCTGGACAACAATGGCTATATCCTCACCTGCCGTCGCACCGGGGAGAAGGTGATCATCGACGCTCCCGATGAATCGGAGAAGCTGGCCGACGCAGCAGGGGACGGCCCCATCAAGGCCATTATCATCACCCACCGCCACGCGGACCACACAGCCGGTCTGCGCCGCCTCAAGGAGCGCACCGGCGCCCCCGTGGCTGCCCATCCCGATGATGCCCCGGCCCTGCCTATGACCCCGGACATACTTCTGCAGGATGGCGACAGCATGGCAGTGGGGGACCTCAGCCTCCAGGCGATGCACACGCCGGGCCATACACCCGGCGCCCTGTGCCTCGTAATCGGCAATCACGTATTCTCCGGGGATACCCTGTTCAAGGGAGGGCCCGGGCGCACAGGTTCCCCCGATAACTTCAGGCAGGTGAAGGCAAGCATAGAAGAAAAGCTCCTTCCCTTGGAGGATGGCACCGCCGTCTATACCGGACACGGTCCCGACACCCTGATGGGGGATGCGCGCAGGGAGATCGCCCAGTTCAACTCCAGGACCCACCCGGACGATCTGTGCGGGGACGTGGAGTGGCTCAAGAGCTAGCTCTGCCCTCCCAGTACTCCATCGCCGACCTCGATCTCAATACCGACCGCCATACAACTCTAGTCCAGGGAGATGATATGTACCAGAGGAGTGTGCTCGACAACGGGATGCCCGTTCTCACCTCATCCATGCCCAACATCCATTCCGTCTCCATGGCTTTGTTCGTGGGCGCCGGCTCCCGCTACGAGACTGACGATATTGCAGGCGCATCCCACTTTCTGGAGCACCTGCTGTTCAAGGGGACCAAGGGATGGCCGACAGCCCGGGACGTTAGCGAGGCCATCGAGGGCGTCGGTGGGGTGATGAACGCCAGCACAGACCGGGAGATGACTATCTTCTGGTGCAAGGTTGCCAAGCCCCACTTCCCCACGGCGCTGGCGGTGCTTGCCGATATGCTGGTCCACCCCATCATGGACCCGGAGGAGCTGGAGAAGGAGCGGGAGGTGATACTGGAGGAGCTCCGTATGACCAACGACTACCCTTCCAACCGGGTAGGCCTGCTCATAGACGAAACCCTCTGGCCCTCCCAGCCCATGGGCAGGGATGTGGGAGGCAGCCAGGACTCGGTCAAGGCCATCACCCGCGACCAGATTCTGGAATACCTGGGCAGCCAGTACACGCCGAAGAACGTGGTGGCAGCTGTGGCCGGGGATGTGTCCCATGAAGAGGTGGTGGGGCTGCTGGATGACCTGCTGAAGGACTGGAAGGAGGCGGAACCCATCCCCTGGTTTCCCGTGGAAGACCGGAATGGGTCCGCCCCCGTCAAGGTCGAACGGCGAAACACCGACCAAGCCCACGTGTGCCTGGCCCTGCCGGGACTGCCCCTGGACCACCCGGACCGGTACGCCATGACCCTGATGAACGTTATCCTGGGCGAAGGCATGAGCAGCCGGCTGTTCCTCGAGCTCCGGGAGAAGCAGAGCTTGGCCTATGATGTGCACAGCTCCATAAGCTTCTACCGGGATTGCGGCGCCATTAGCGTTTATTGCGGTGTGGAACCAAAGAAGACTCGGGGCGCTGTGTCCGCCATCCTGGAGCAGCTCAAGGGACTCCAGGACAACATCCCCGAGAGCGAGCTGGACAAGTCCAGGGAGCTGTCCAAGGGCCGGATGATGCTGCGCATGGAGGACAGCCGCAGCGTGGCGATGTGGCTGGGCGCCCAAGAGAAGCTGGCGGGCAAGGTCAACACGGTGGATGATGTGGTCGCCATGATGGACGAGGTGACTACGGAGGATGTGGAGCGGGTAGCCTCCGACATTCTGCGAGACGAGAACCTGAGGCTGGCTGTGGTTGGCCCCCACCGCAGCGAACGCCCCTTCCAGAAGCTGCTGAAGCTGTAAACTCTCTGGACAAATCTTCCTTGACACTCGACCCCCTGCCCTAGTCTATTGGGTGCACGTCCAGCGTCCCTGGGGAATTTCACCTAAAGCCTTCTCCCTTGAGAGCCCTGCGAACAACCTCGCCACGCCAGCCGCCCGTTCGTGGTGAGGCTCTCGAACCACAAGAACGGGTGGGGCGCAGACTCCCGTGCGGGAGTGGCGATAATTGGGGCAGCGGGGGAGACAGAGGTAGGACCCGGGAATCGGGGGGTTATGCGAGACTCTATAACGAGCACTATGATCGCGGCTCTGAACGGCCGCCCTATGTCCAGGCTCGACGCATTCTTGCACACCTTAAAAAGCCGAGGAAAATCGGGTTACAAGCGGTACGTTGGCTCCCCGCTGAGGTATGCCGGAGGCAAGAGCTTGGCCGTCGGCCATATCGTCAAAAAGATTCCCGGCGACATCGACCGGATCGTGTCGCCCTTCATCGGCGGCGGGTCTGTAGAGGTCGCCTGCGCCAACGAGCTGGGGCTGGAGGTCGTTGCCTACGACCTTTTCGGCATCCTGTGCACCTACTGGCAGGTCCAACTTTCAGCCCCCGATGACCTGGCGACGCGCCTGCGCCGGTGGGAACCTGCCCAGGACACCTACCGGCAAGTCAAGGAGAGGCTGAGGGCCCACTGGAAGGATGAAGCGCCGTTGGATAACCCCCTTGAAGTGGCCGCCCACTACTGGTTCAACCACAACCTGTCCTATGGACCGGGCTTCCTGGGATGGATGAGTCGCATCTACGAAGACCCCGTCCGCTACGAAAGGCTTCTTGGACGTGTGGAGTCCTTCGAATGCCCGAAGCTGGATGTACATCAAGGCTCCTTCGAGGAGACAATCCCGCTACATAATGGCGATTTCCTGTACTGCGACCCTCCATACTACCTTGACGGCGACAGTCGGATGTTCCGGGGGATCTACCCCCAGCGCAACTTCCCCGTACATCACAACAAGTTCGATCACAGCGCCCTGCGGGAGCTGCTGGGTCAGCACCGAGGAGGCTTCATCCTCTCCTACAACGACTGCACAGCGATCCGTGAGATGTATTCGGGCTACCCCATCACCGAGGTTGGCTGGCAGTACACGCTGGGACAGGGGGAGACGCGCATCGGCAAGAACCGGATCGAGAACGGGGTGAATCACAACATCAAAGACTCCCACGAGATCCTGATACTCGGGGAACGCGGATGACCAATTCACCAAATTGGACAATTCGCCAGTGCATTCAGCATGAGATACCGGCGGTACTGGAGCTCTGGCGGGAAGCAGAAGCTACAGTTAGCGTGACTGACTCCGATGGGGACCTACTTCGGGCTACAGAACAAGCCTCTGCATTCTTACTGGTAGCAGAATCGGAAGGCCGCCTTGTGGGAACGGTGATGGGCACGTTCGATGGCTGGGGGGGCAACGTTTACCGCTTGGCAGTGCACCCAAGCTATCGGCGACGGGGCATCGCCCGAGCTCTGGTGGCAGAGGCAGAAGCACGGCTAGCTCAGCAGGGGGCGAAACGGATTACAGCGCTGGTGGAGGTAGACCACCCCTGGGGGACGGGGTTCTGGACTGCCGTCGAATATGAGCGGGACACCCGGATTGTACGTTACGTCAAAACCTTGACGCCCAAAGTGTGAGGACGTCCAGAGTTCAATCATCCCAAGAATGCGCCAAATTGGGAACTAAGGTTATCTCTTGTACTCGCCAACGGGCTCTCTTCTTGAGAGCTTGAATGTCGACCCTCACACGAAATGCCTCTCCTCTAGAAGGGGCGTTCCTTCCTGCTAGCCAAAAGCTGTCGTCCGCACTAGGATTGTATCGTTCCTGTAGAACCCCATTAGGTAGTGCCAACAAAGTGATGCTTACTAACTGATTCTCTGAGTCATCAGAGCGATAATTGTATTTCACGAAAATGGTGGTCGTGAGAAGGGATTCTTTCTGGCTTTGTATAACCTCAGGTAGTTTTCCCGGTATATCCAAGGACTTACCAGCCCTGTATTGCCTGACAGACATAGAAGTCTGGGCAAGTTGAATTGTCGCCGTGCCTTTCCCTTCAGTCTTTTCCGCTTTTGAGTCCACAAATAGAGCTTGCCTTACCATGTACTCGGGATGAAAGATATATCGCGCTTTCTTGTAGTCGACTTTGCCGAACAACCTAATGGGGATGGTCGATGTTCCCATCCTATCCAAAGCTTCCCTGGTGATGTCCTCCCCAATGTCAGCTACTAGGTCTCCTTCGCCTATGAATATATCTCGGGCAGAATCCCTGAAATCATAGACCGCCTGCACGACCATTCGGAGAGTGGCCTTTTCAACGTCCTCGACTAAGTCTTGATTAAAGGGAATTGTCGAATGGCCTAGCGACATCGTTCAACGCTGCTTGGCACTTACGCTTGGCAAGCTGTACGTAAATGGGCATCAGCTCCAGACCCATGTATCTTCGGTGTTCCTTTATCGCAGCAACCGCGGTTGTTCCACTTCCAGCGAAACTGTCCAGAACCAAGGAATCTTCGCGCGAGAATAACCGGATAACCTTACGGGGAAGCTCCAGAGGGAACTGCGCTTCGTGCTCGTGATTGTTCCTAACCGAGGCGATGTGCCAAACGGAGCGTGACCCCCACTCGCTCCATTCATTCTTCGTCAGCCGGTTCCTGTCAATTGTCGTGATGCCCGGTTTCCAACAGATGTATATGTACTCGAACTCGTCTACGGAACGATAGGACAAGCTATGCCACTGGCTATTCTCCCAGCATGGGTCTTTGACCCAGATTCGGCGATCATAAAGGTAGAATCCGGCGGATGAAATCCATTCTTCGATGCATCCTCCTACCAGTTTTACTCTCTTTTGAGTATCGTACTTCCCGCCCCTGACGTTGTTATGCTTCAGCCTTCTGTCGATCGTTTGCTCACTACAATCAAGTAGCTCAGCCAACTGGTACCGATTATAGTCAGGATTTGCACTCTGGGCAGCCAGCACAGAGTCTCTTGATATCTTGACTCGTTTGTTGGAGACATTGTCGGCTTGTATCCTGGGCATAGACGGGTCCGGGAAGGCGAGGATATCGGCTATATTTATGACCAGGAAACCACCAGGTTCGATGACATCAAAATGCAAATGGATGACTTTTCGCAAAAGGTCTCGCCAATCTTCATGGGACCAACGCTTCTCGTAACTCTTCCCAACACCGTAAGGAGGGGACCAAAAGCTAAGGGCAACGGACTCGGACCGGATCTGCTTTAGTAGGTTGCGGGAATCGCCACAATGAATCTCGTTTTCTGATAAGTAATTGTCTCGTCCCGAATTTGCTGTTGGGAGATATTGCTGGACGGTGTTTTCCATATCTATCCTCTGCAGAAAGGTATCTCAGCCGATTATCGTATTACCATTCATGTATCTTGTCCACGGAAAGCTGTCACTTCATTTACGTAAAGCAAGATTGCCCTATGGACGGCTAACTTGTGCACCTTGCCAGTTCTGTGGAGTCGAGGCCCAACGCCAGCAATGACCCGTTTGTAGAGCGAGCTCAAGATAGGTGCCCGACCCCGCTGGGATTCAGCTAGGCGGCCGATGGCTTGAAGTAGGGGATGCTGATATCGTTCGTGGCGCGCACGAAGGTGACCTCTACCGGCATCCCGATGGACACATCCCGGGGCGGGCACTCGATGATGTTGGAGAACATCCGCACTCCCTCCTCCAGCTCCACCAACGCCACAACGTAGGGCACATCGTCGGCGAATCCCGGGGTGCGGTTCTGGTTCGTGGCCGTAAAGGTCCATATGGTGCCCTTGCCGCTGGCCTCGACCCAGCTCACCTCCGTAGCCCAGCAGTTTGCGCAGATGCCGCGGGGATACCACTGGAACTTATCGCAGGCATCGCATTTCTGAATCATCAGCTTCCTTTGGCGGGCAGCCTCCCAGAATCTCCGAGTCTCTCCCGAAAGCGTGGGCAGGGGTTTCGTCCACTCAGGCATGATCAGTCCTTTCCCAGAATGACTGTGCCGCCGCTGTGGCGGGACCCGATGGTGCCCCCCGTCCCGTGGGCAAGGGCGATGTTGCAGTCCGCCACCTGGCGGGGCGTCCCCTCGAACTCATGGCGCAGCTGCCGCGTAGCTTCCAGCAGCAGGAAGAGGCCCCGCATTCCAGGATGGTTGGAGGATAGCCCTCCCCCGTCGGTGTTTATGGGCAGGCCACCGCCCACCTGCAGCCTTCCGCCGGCCACGAACTCTCCGCCCTCCCCCTTGCTGCAAAAGCCCAGGTCCTCCAGGGTGGTGAGAACGGTGATGGTGAAGGAATCGTATATCATGGCCATGTCGATATCGTCATGGGACACGCCCGCCATGGCGAAGGCCGGCCCCGTGCTCTGCTTGGCCGCCAGGTAGACCAAATCCCGGTTGCCCGCCCCTTGGTGGGCTACAGCTTCCCCAACGCCCAACACCCACACGGGGGCCTGCCTGCAGTTTCTGGCAACCTCCGGAGAAGCTACGACCACCGCTCCACCCCCATCGCTGATGATGCAGCAGTCCAAGATGTGCAGGGGCGATGAGATGACCCGGGAGGCCATCACCTCATCGACGCTGATGGGGTTTCGGAACATGGCGTAGGGGTTCATACCGGCATGATGACGCATCGCCACCGCGATCTCCGCAAGCTGTTCCGGCTTCGTGCCGAACTGGTGCATGTGCCTCTGGGCCACCATGGCGTACAGACCCACGGTAGTCAGCCCATACAGCTCTTCGAAGCTGTCCGGCGAGGGTTCCAAGGCATTCCGACCGAACCTCGCCACCCCTCCCGTGCCGACAGATACGCCGCCGGAGCGGGCCAAGCTGCCGTAGGTGATCAGGGCGCAGTTGATGCGCCCGGCAGCTATGGCGGTCATGGCATGGGAGAGGTGGAACTCGAAGGAGCCGCCTCCCACTGAAGTGTTGTCCACATAGTTGGGGTTGATGTTCAGGTAGTCCGCCAGGGCAAAGGCGCTCATGCGCACACTGCTGGAAGAGGTGAAAAGGCCGTCCACGTCGTCCTTGGCCAACCCGGCATCAGCGATGGCTGCGATGGCGCTCTCCCCCTGGATCTGCAGCTCGCTCTTGTCGGGAGCATAGCGGGTCGGATGTTCGTGAATGCCAACGATGGCCGCCGACTTCCTCAGATCGGGCATGGGAACCTCCTTACCTCAAACGGCGGGGCGGCAATATCATAGGTTGGCCCAGTGAGGGTGTCAATAATTGACACCTTTGGGGGCCGACACTACACTCGACCTTAACGACCCACCACAACCGGCTTCCTGTACCACCACTTCAGAGGGAGGCGCACCATGGCCGAAGTGAAGCTGATCTCCGCCGACTCCCATGTTACCGAACCCGCAGACCTCTGGGAGCAGCGCCTGGACAAGAAGTTCAGGGAACGTGCCCCCCGCATGGTGCACAACCCAGAGAACATGAGGCCAGGCTCCTACCTGCTGGTGGAAGGGGTCCCTCCAATCCACATGGCCCAGGGCACGGGGGCGGGAAAGAAGCCCGAGGAGCTTCCCCAGTTCTTCCAGGAGTCCACCTACAAGGATGCCAGGCCCGGTGGGTGGGACCCGGCCGAGCGGGTCAAGGATATGGACATCGATGGCGTGGAGGCGGAGGTCATCTACACCACCTTGGGGTTCAGGCTGTTCTGGCTCACCGACGGCGAGTTCCAGAGGGCCTGCTTCCGGGCCTACAACGACTGGCTGGCTGAGTACTGCTCCTACGCCCCCAACAGGCTGGCGGGGCTGGCGATGATCACCCTCGTGGACATAGACGAGGCGGTGAAGGGACTGCGCCGGTGCGCCGGCATCGGGCTGAAGGGAGCCATGATCTGGGCTTCTCCCCCCGAAGACATGCCCTACCACGATTCCCGGTACGACCCCTTGTGGGACGCCGCCCAGGAGCTGGGAATGCCCCTGAGCCTGCACAGCATCACCGGCTTCGGCCCGGAGAGCCGCCTCATAGTCAAGGACCCCATAGACCGCTACGTACGCTCGACGGCGCTGTGCCACGAGGTGCAGCGCTCCCTCACCACCCTTATATTCGGTGGCGTGATGGAGCGGTTCCCCGACCTGAAGTTCGTCTCAGCAGAGAACGAGGTGGGTTGGCTCAGCTTTGTGCTCCAACGCCTGGACCAAGCCCAGGACGAGTACCGGTACCTGTATCCCACCAAGCTGACCATGAAGCCCAGCGATTATTTCCACCGGCAGTTCTACGCCACCTTCATAGACGACCCCTTGGGAATCGCCAACCGGCACAGCATCGGCGTGGACAACATCATGTGGTCCTCGGACTATCCCCACACCGTCTCCTCCTGGCCCAACTCCCATGAGGTGGTGGACCGCCACATGGTGGACGTCCCCGAGGATGAGAAACTGGACATCATCCGGGACAACTGCGCCAAGCTCTACGGCTTGGACGTAGCCTAGCATTGCGTCTGCGAGAAGGGGCTATGCAGGAACCTCCCCATTCCCCCGCCTCCACCATCACCCTGCAGGTCAACGGCGCGGAGCGCCGCCTGGAGGTGGAGCACCGGTGGACCCTGCTGTACGTCCTGCGGGAGGTGCTGGACCTCACCGGCTCTAAGCCGGGCTGCGACAGGGGCGAGTGCGGGTCCTGCACCGTGCTCCTGGCAGGGCTGCCGGTCTATGCCTGCCAGATGCTGGCTGTACAGGCGGCCGGCCGGCCCATACTTACGGTGGAAGGTCTGGCCCGCAACGGCGTCCTCGACTCCATACAGCAGGCGTTCCTGGATGAGGACGGAGGCCAGTGCGGCTACTGCAGCCCCGGCTTCCTCTTGACCGCCAAGGCGCTGCTGGAGTCCAACCCGGACCCAACGGAGCAGGAGATCAAGTTCGCCCTGGCCGGGAACCTCTGCCGCTGCAACGCCTACGGGCGCATCATCGCCGCAGTTAGAGCGGCCGCCGGGCAAGGGAAGTCGCCTTGACCCTGGACGTCGTGGGGCAACGGGTGGTGCGGCGAGGCCTGCGGGAGAAGCTGACGGGCGAGGCCCGCTACTCGGCTGACCTGAAGCTGCCCGGAATGCTCCATGGCGCAGTCCTGCGCAGCCCCCACCCCCACGCCGACGTGCTGAGCATAGACACCGCGGCCGCCGCCAGCCTCCCTGGGGTTCAGGCCATCTTGACACCTTTCGATACGGATAGCGGGCTTCTGGACGCCGATCTGGGTGTTCTGGACCCGCGGGTACGCTTCGAGGGCGACGAGGTGGCCGCCGTGGCCGCCGACAGCCCGGAGCTGGCAGCCGAGGCTCTCCGGCTCTTGAGCGTCCAATACCAAGTCCTGCCCTTCGTGCTGGAGGCGGACGAAGCCTTGCGTCCGGGGGCGGTCGAGATTCACCCCGGCGGCAACCTGGTGGGCGGGCAGCCCATCTCCCACGAACGGGGCAGCGTCGCCCAGGGGTTCGCCGAGGCGGACCTGGTGCTGGAAGGGGAGTACCTGGTCCCCGCCCACGGGCCGGCGGCCCTGGAGCCAAGGGCAGCGCTGGCGAGCTGGGAAAGCGACAAGCTGACGGTCTGGAAGTCCACCAGGGGCGTCCACCCCGACCGCGCAGCTTTATCCAGGGCTTTGCAGATCCCCGAAATGGACATCACAGTCATCGGCCCTTACCTCGGCGCGGGCTTCGGCAGCAAGGATGAGTCCCGGACGGCCGCCCTGGCCGCGCTGCTTTCCAGGAAGGCGGCCCGTCCCGTGCGCATCGAGTTCAGCCGCCGGGAAGAGTTCGTGTCCGGTCGCACCCGCCATGGCGCCCGCATACGCACCAAGGTCGGCGTCAAGGCCGACGGCACAATCACCGCCATTCACACCACAGCCCACGTGAACTGCGGGGCCTACGCCGCTTCGGGGCCGGGCGTCACCCGTCGATTGGGGCAGGGCACGCTGTACCTGTACAGGTGCCCCAACGCCCGCTATGACGGCTACCTGGTGTACACCAACCGCCCCGTTGGAGGCTCTTACCGCGCCCTGGGAGCGCCCCAGGGCCACTTCGCCCTCGAGAGCATCATGGACCGGGTGGCAGAAACCCTGGGCATGGACCCCCTGGAGTTCCGCCTGAGGAACCGGGTGCCCCCGGAGGGACAGCCGGGAATCCGTACCACCCCCGCCGACGCCATCGTGGATACCCAGCCCGTGGAGGGAGGCATTCCCTTCTCCAGCAACGGGCTGGAGCAGTGTCTCTTGGAGGGGGCATCCGCCTTCGAGTGGGGCAGCCCGAAGCAGGAGCCACCCGACGTCACCCGCAAGATCGGGCGGGGTATGGCCATGCTCATCTACCGGGGAGGGCCGGGGAACGTCTCTTCGGCAGAGGTCAGGCTTGCTAGGGATGGGCAAGTCAGCCTCCTGGTGGGCACCATGGATGTCGGGGAGGGGGCTGAGACGGTGCTGGCCCAGCTGGCCGCCGAAACCCTGGGGACGAGGTATGACGATGTGCACGTGGTGTCAGCCGATACCTCCCTTACGCCGCCCGCCCCCATAACCGCCGGCTCCACCGCCACCTTCTCCACCGGGACGGCGGTGGTGCAGGCCGCCGGGGAGCTGCGGGAGAAAGCCCTGGAGCTGGCGGCCGTGGGCTTGGAGGTCAGCGCGGACCGGCTGGAAGCCCGGGGTGGATACATCTTTGTCCAAAGAGATGCCGAGCGGCGCATGTCTCTTGAGGAGGTCGCGAGCCACATCCCCGGCGAGGAGCTGACCACCTTCGCCGAGATCACGCCGGGCAGCGCCGAGTACATCGTCAACGCCTTTGGCGCCCACTTTGTTGAGGTGGAGGTGGACACGCTGACGGGCAAGGTGTACATCCGTCGCTACGTAGCCGCCCAGGATTCGGGCCGGATTCTGAGTCCAATGGGCGCCCTGAACCAGGTGGAGGGGGGCATCGGCCAGATGCTGGGGTACACCTTGTCCGAGGAGCTGATCACCGACGGTCCAACGGGTACCACCATGAACGGCAGCTTCCTGGAGCACAAGTGCCCTTCCATCCTGGACTACAACGACATCCAGGTGCTCTTTGCAGACATCGTCGACCCCGTCGGCCCCATGGGAGCCAAGGCCCTGGGCGAACCACCCTGTGTCGCCGTTGCCCCGGCCGTGGCCAACGCCATCTACGATGCCATAGGTGTGCGCTTCACGAAGCTCCCCATCGCCCCCGACGCCATCCTGGACGCCCTGGACCCTGCCGTCGGAGGAGCAGCTTGAATCCCTTGGAGTACCGGGAACCCTCCTCCCTGGAAGATGCTGTGGGCCTGCTGACTGCCTACGAGGATGCCCAGGTCATATCCGGGGGCATCGACATGCTGGGCGAGATGAAGGAGGGCATCGCCGGGCCTGGTCTGCTGATCGCCTTGGCCGGGATTCCGGGCATTGCCGAGATAATAGAATCCCCCGGCGGGGTCGCCATCGGGGGGATGACCACCATCACTGCCATGGAGCAGCACCCGGGCATACGGCGGCGCTACGCTGCCCTCGCCGAAGCTGCGGAGAGGCTGGCGACCCCCCAGATACGGAACGTGGGCACCCTGGCGGGCAACCTGTGCCAGCGCCCCCGCTGCTGGTACTACAGGAATCCCCTTACGCCCTGCCTGAAGCGGGGCGACGACATATGCTCCGTCCTGGAGGGCTACAGCAAGTACATGTGCGTCGCCGGCGGGAAGGGCTGCTACATGGTGCACCCCTCCGACGCCGCGGTGCCCCTGGTGGCCTTCGGGGCAAGCATCACCATCGCCGGGGCCGAGTGCGACCGCACACTGCCCCTGGAAGAGTTCTTCGCCGGTCCCGAGGTGGACGTGACCCGGGAGAACGTGCTGGAGCGGGGAGATGTGGTGCAGAGCGTGTTCCTGCCTGAGCCTCCCGCCGGGACTCGGAGCATCTTCCTGAAGGCCCAGGAGCGGGTGGCTGGAGGCTTTGCCCTTGCCAGCGTGGCGACGGTGGTCACGTTGAAGGAAGGCGTCGTGGAGGGTGCCTCCATCGTTCTAGGCGGCGTTGCGCCCACCCCCCTGCGGGCCATGGAGTCTGAAGCCTACCTTACGGGTAATGGGATCGGCGATGTGTCACCCGAACAGGCCGGCGCCCTGGTCCTGCCCGACGCCCAGCCCTTCGCAGACAACCGCTACAAGGTCACCCTGGCCCGCAACCTCGTCACCCGCTCCCTGGCGCGGGTGCTCCGGCCTTCCCTGTAGGCCTTCGCTCTCCAAGCCCAGCCTTTTTCCCTCCAACCACGCCTTTCCTCATACCGGCGAAGGCCGGTATTCAGGACGGAGCCCTGCCGGGTCCCAGGATGGCTCAGTCATCGCGACCAGCATGAAGTTGGGTGGCCTGCCCCAATTCCAGGGTTTCCTGGATTGCGGCCTCCGCCGCAATGACGGGCAGCCTTTCGTCCCACCCAGCCTTCCTCACGCCGACCTCGCCTTTCGTCGTACCGGCGTAGGCCGGTATCCAGGATGGAGCGCTGCCGACCTGCAGGCCGGCACCTACACGGGGGCGCGGGAGCTAATAACTCCCCCCTCACTTGAGGGAGAGGATTAAAGGGGGTACAAACCGGGTAGACTGGTAACAGATTATCCACGAACATAGGTAACACTTTCCTAGAGGAGGAAAGGAATTGGCGGCTGGGAGGTGTTGCGCCCACCCCCCTGCGGGCCATGGAGTCTGAAGCCTACCTTACGGGTAATGGGATCGGCGATGTGTCACCCGAACAGGCCGGCGCCCTGGTCCTGCCCGACGCCCAGCCCTTCGCAGACAACCGCTACAAGGTAACCCTCGCCCGCAACCTTGTCACCCGCTCCCTGGCCAGGGAGCTCCGGCAATAGCCTACCACCTCTCCCCCAAGGACACATTTGTGCAACCCCGTCGTTCCCCCAAGAGCGGGAGCCCATGCGCCGGGGCCGTGTAGCACGCCCCATTGGGAGTTGGCCCGACACTCGCGGCGGAACTGGTGTTGACTTCAGGTTTCCTATGTAACTACAATAGTGTAGTGCAGTAAGGGATGACGGTACTTGCGTTGGACTTGGAGCCAAGCCAAGAACGAGGCGAACCTTAGAGCGCACCACCTCAGTTTCGAGGCGGCGGTCTTCGTCTTTGACGATCCCATGTCTGCGACGCGGGCGGACCCATATCCATATGAGGAACGTTGGCGAACTATTGGTATGGTGGGCACCCAAATTGTGATGGTGGTCCACACCTGGCCTGATTTTGATTCGGAAAGCGGAGAAGAGATCGGGCGCATCATCTCGGCGCGTAATGCGACGAGGCATGAGAGGGACGCTTATGAAGAAGGACATCGCTGAACTGCCGTCAGATGTTCAGGCGCAGATACGGGCCTTGGAGGTTCTGCCAGACGACCAGATCGATACGACTGACGCCCCGGAGATTCTCGACTGGTCGGATGCCAGGCGCGGAGTTTTCTATCGGCCTGTGAAGCAGCAGATCACGCTGAGACTCGACTCGGATATCATAGCCTGGTTCAAGGCTCAAGCTCATGGCGGCCGCGGATACCAAACAGAGATCAATGGAGCTCTCCGCCAGCACGTCCGAAGGACAGCACGCTTTGCCAGCGAAGAGGTGGACTTCGCAACCGACTAGGCCATCAAGCACCGCAAGGGTGGGATGGGTGGGATGGCTAAACAGAAAGCAAATCACTGGATACCAGACAACCTTAAGGGTGAGGCTAGCAAGAGACTCGATCCTGTCAAAGAGGCTGTAGGCCGTAGAGGTCGTTGCCTCTTCGTAATTAACGAGAACGGACAGGCTTGCGGAGAACCTGCAAACAATAACTGCCATGTCATCCCGAACGCATCGGTACTAGGTAACTTGAAGGATTAGAAGACTGGCAAGGTGCTCGATCTACGGTGGGGTGCAAACAGTTGGGAACATCTCTTTCTTAGTAGCAGCGAGTCTAAGCCAATTAATCCCGCCAACATGGATAGATTGGATCCTCAATGTGTAGGGACCGGGGATGCTTGCGTCCGATGGTTTGCCTGCAAACCTCACGACGATGAGTTTGGCCTCATCGACACCGGGAACCCAGACTTTGGCGACCCAGTCGTACGCTTCTTGTCTGTGTATCGAGCAGCTCTAAGTGCGGCCGACTTTTCCCGTACTGGTAGGTCTATATTGGAACGCTGGGACAGGCCTATTCTTAATAGTCCGAATATTCCGTTGCGCGTCCAATGGAGCAAAGATCGGAACGTGCTGAGAACCGGGATTCCGAGGGCGGAATCGTTTGCAGCTCGGCTCGGCAAGATTTGGTACCGTTGGAAGACGCATGGAGAGTTAGATCCCGATTTCGTTTCGGTCCAGCTCTTGTCCTTTCGCTCAAGATTGAAGTTGGCTGCCTGTGTGTCCTATGGAAATGGACTGGAAGTGGTGGCATTTCCAGTAGCAGAAGACTTGCATAGGATGGGCCTTTTGTATTTGTCCGAAGATGCCGATTCGGTGAGTGAGGACAAAGAGACCCTGGGCCAACTCTCAAATGCCTGTGAGCATGGAGACAGTTATGGAGTTTGCGTAGCCGAAGAGTTGATGACAAGCGGACGTGGTATGGTGGCAGCATCGCCTGAGTCTTACGATGATTTGCCAGAAGAGGACAGGCAGACGATAATACGGCTGGTGGCTCGTAATTCGCGTGTCGATCGCCTGGTGGATTCTATCCCTCTTCAGCGTAGGCCCCCGTTTTCACGGGGGCGACGGTGATGGGGAGCGAGTAATTGGGGCCACCTAAGGCGGCACCTTGGGGATATCTTTCAAAGAGACGGCGAGCTTGACACTGCTTTGGTAGATTCTGCTATGGCGTCAGCTTTCCCACCATTACTAGGATCGCAGCGATACGCCGGGCGGTGTCGGTGAAGTGTTGCACCTCCTCCGGCTTCATGGCGCGGCCCAGGACGCCGCGCTCGCGGTAGGAGAGCCATTTCTTGAGCACCTGGTATCCACCCAGCTTGTAGCTCCACACGGCGGCAGGCACGTTGTGCCAGTAGGCCCTATCGTTTAGGTATATGTCGAAGGTGGTGTGTCCGAGGGTGTCCGCCAAGTTGCCCAATGCAGTCTGCTCGTCGGCCGTGTACGGGCGCTCAATGATACGGCCTTGGCCGGGCATGACGGCCTCACCCTGGCCGAAGTGGCCCCATCCCCCCGATAGTGCGAAATCGTCTCCCGCCATGTTGCCGCCGTCCGTAGTTGTGGGGACAGCAACGGCTGCTATTTCGGGTCGTAGCGTGCCTGTCGTGACGCCGGGAACGGGAGCCTCGGAGTCCAAGAGTGCGGCCAGCACCCGACCCTTGGCGGCTGAGGCTTTCAGTTCTTCCGCCGCGCCTGGGTCGCTGCCATCGGGCCAGCCGGGCAGCGGGATGCGGGGCCATTCCATTCTGAGAGCCCCGGCGTTGGCCTCCCGGTAGGAAGGATCGTGAAGTACGGCTAGAACATGATGGAACAGGTCCTCAACACCCAGGCCAAGGCGGTCCAGGTAGCTCTGCGCCGCGTCCGACAGGTTGGGACGCCGCTGCTCCCCGCCCATGCTGGCCTCGATGCCCTTTTCGAGGAGCCAGGCTGGAAAGAAGGTTGAGAGGCCGTTTCCCAAATTATCCGAGAGGTGACGACTCAGTGTTCCACGCGAATACTCCTCGCGAGGCTCCTTTTGCCTAGCCTCCAGCCATTTATTTCCATCAAACGTGTGCTGCTTGTACTCAGGCCGCGGACGGTCGAGCAACTCGCCGTCTGCTCCCCAATATAGCCAGCGTGTGTCGAATGGCCGGTAGGAATAAGGAATGAATCCCTTCTCGTCTGGTTCAAAATGTTCGACAGATGTGGAGCTAAAGTAGGCCTTCACACGGGCCTTCAGCCTGTCCAGACTGATGTCTACCACCAAAGAATCTCGGCTGGTCTTGACCCCCGGAAACGAGACCGGAAACAGGTCTGGCAGCGACGGTCGGCTATGCCAGTCGTCGGTGACGGCTATCGGCTTGAACGGCAGTCCCAATCTCAAGTGAGGCTCTATCGGCGAATATCCCGAATCGATGGCTGGGCTATCTAGGCTCTTCAGCAGTGAGCTTCGCCTCTCGTCTGCCCTTGCTTCATGGAAATCGCGGTATAGGATGCGTCTGCCAGTCGAAGAACTGCCGTCGGTGAATTTCGATAGCAGTGCGATTGCCGTACCAACCTTGATACCTGGGGACTGTCCTTGGATTGCCATGACGGTCTCGCTGGTCCGACCGTCAGGGGCATACTCGGAAATGATGCGGTCGCCGTGCAAGTTGTCGATGCGGATAGCGTCAAAGGCCTCCAGGTATCGCTCCCTCATGCCCGTGAAGGAGAGGCCATCCAGCCAGGAGTAGTTGGAGATGAAGCACACCACACCCCGGCCCGTCTTCTCGGCTATGCGGCGCTCCGCCATGCGGAAGAATCGCACATACAGGTCGTTCAGGCCCTGGCCCTCCGGCCGCCGAACGCTCTTTGTGACGCGATACGCCTGGGAGAGCTCCCGCTCTTCGTCGACAGCCATGCCTGCAAAGCCGTTGTAAGGAGGATTGCCCAGGATGACCAGGACCGGCGTGTCCCGCTTCACCCTCTCGGCGCGGTCCCGCTCCTCCTCAAGCTCCGGGAAGGGCAGAGGCTTCTGCACCCTGGGCTCCCAGCCAGTGAGGGCGTTGGTGAGGAACACCCCGGCCCGCTCTGCCCCGTCATCGGAGAGGGGCGCGTCGAGGGCCTGCATTGCCAAGCCGACCTGCAGGTGGGCTACCACGAAGGGAGCGGGCATGATCTCGAATCCAAACACCCTTTCGGTGGCGGCCTTCTTCACCTGCGCCCCGGTCAGCGCGCCAAGGCCCTTGGTCTGGAGGTTGGCGTCGATGCGACGCAGCACCTCAGCCAGGTACGTTCCTGTGCCGCAGCACGGGTCTAGGACGAAGACATTGTCGGCGGCCAGCCCGTCGGCGATGCCCAGGTCTTCTTTGAGCGCCATATCTACCCGTGCGACCATATAGCGCACCACCTCGGCGGGCGTGTACCAAACGCCCAGCTGCTTGCGCAGGTCGGGGTCGAAGGCCTCAAGGAAGGGCTCGTAGAAGTAGGGCACAGCCTCTCCCGCATCGAAACGTTCAAAGAAGGCAGTGCGGTCGACCCGGTCCAGGGCGGCGGCCGTCCAGTCCAGCAACTCGACCAGACCCAAGGACTGCAGTTGTGTGGGCGAGGACAATTGCTGGAACAATGCCCCCAAGACGGGCGCTCTCAAATGCCAGACGGAGGTGCGCCAGTCGAAAGGGCTGGCGGGCGTGGGCGTCCCGCGGGACCACAGCACCCAGGCCGAGAAGACGCCGTAGAAAAGGGTCTGGACCAGTGTGGAGCGGAAGAAAGCCGTGCCCCTCTCACCCTCGAAGCGAACTCCCAGGGCCTCCTCCAGAGCGGAGCGGACAGCGTTGAGCGATGGCGCGTCACCGGCGGCCTCCACCCTTGCCAGACCGTCCCTGGCGTAGGAGGCCATCAGCCACGCCAGGTCCCTCGGCTCCACGATAGCGGCGGTGTGGGACAGCGCCCGGCTGAGGTACTCCCCAAGTCCGGCGCCCACACTTCTGGCGAAGGTGCGAGGCTTCTCCAGCTTGGCTTCAAACTCCTGCTCTGACTCTGCAAGTCGGAACGTCTCCAGCTTCACGGACTGCCCCTGGGCGTCTTCGCCCACCAGCACGAAATCCCGAGTATTGGTGACCAGCACAACCCGGTACTTGTTCCAGTACTTGCTGACCTGATCGCCTGATGCGGTTAGCCAAGCGTCATCGGCGGCCGGCTTGACCTCGACCACTCCCCGTTCGGGGGCTTGATCTTGTTTGGGCGTCCCCTTCTGCAGTTGGCGCTTGGCGTACAGGCCCAAGTCCGGGTGGCCCGCGCCCTGCTCGGCAAGCTCGCTGACGCAGAACACCTGGGGCTTGAGGGCGCTGCCAACGGCGTTGAGCAGGTTGGTCAGGGCCGGATAGTACGACCGTTCACCGGTCGCCCCGCCGGACGCCCGTATCTTGCGCAGGTCGCCAAGATAGTCTTCAACCGCCGATGTTAGTTTGTTCCCAATACCTGCCATAGCTGTTTATACAACCTGTCTCCCTGAGACTTATCATAGGCACTCACGCCAGACTAACCCGCCCGTACAGATAGTATAATCCAACGACACATCGATGGAAGTCGTTTATGTCCTGTGGCCGCCTGTCTCCAGCCCTGCCTTTCCTGGATTGCGGCCTTCGCCGCAATGACGGGGCAGCCTTTCGTCCCACCCGGCCTTTTTCACGCCGACCTCGCCTTTCGTCGTACCGGCGTAGGCCGGTACCCAGGACGGAGCGCTGCCGGCTTCCGGGATGGTCACTTTGTCGCGGTGGGTGCTTCAGTGGGGCCGCCTGTCTCCAGCCCTGCCTTTCCTGGATTGCGGCCTCCGCTGCAATGACGGAGCGGCCGGATCCCCCCTCATCCCCGGATCAAGTCCGGGGCAGGCTCTAACCTTCTCCAGCCAGGGGAGAAGGGACATAAGGCTCCGTTCCCCTTCGATTTCCCTCTGGGCGGACGGAGTATCTTTGTCCCTCCTCCAAGGGGTGAGGGGCCGGCATCCAGGACGTAAGGCGCGCGGCCGTTGGCGCCCCTTGGCGCCTATGCGCTATAATAGCTACGGCCCTGGCTGAAGGGCCCACTTTGCCAGCGGAGGCGATCAATGCCAGGAGAAGTTGGACAGCAGGCCCCGGACTTCGACCTACCTTCCAACACCGGGGAGCGGGTCACCTTGAGCCAGTTCAAGGGCGAGAAACACCTTGTCCTCAGCTTTCATGTCTTCGATTTCACCGGTCTCTGAACCACCCAGACCTCTTCGTTTGGCCGGGCTGCCGGCCAGTTCGCAGAGAAGGATGCCCAGGTACTGGGCATAAGCACCGACAGCCAGTTCTCCCACCAGATGTGGGCCACCAGCTTGGGGAACGTACCCTTCCCCCTCCTCTCCGACCGCCATCCCCCGGGAGAGATGATCAAGGCCTACGGCCTCTGGAACGAGGGCCGCGGTACGGCGAACCGGGCGGTGATCATCATAGATAAAGAGGGCGTTATCCGCTTCCGAAAAGATTACGAGCATCCCACCTTTCCCGTCGCGGAGGAGATACTTCCCGAGCTGGACAAGCTGGGATAGCAGCTCTCTCCGGAGAAGCTCACCTTGGCTGATCTGTCCCAAGGGGCTTTCCAAGAAGGCGACCTGGCCCTGCTGATCGACCGCCGGGGCCGTCGCTACCAGGTCACCTTGGAGCACGGCCGCCTGTTCGAGACCCATGTCGGGATCCTGCCTCACTCTGAGATAATCGGACAGCCGCAGGGCATCTGGCGCCGCACCTCCAGGGGCCAGGTCCTGCTGGTGGTGAAGCCCACCTTTTCCGATTACATCCTGAAGATGCCCAGGGCCTCCCAGGTCATCTATCCCAAGGACCTGGGGGCGATCCTCTTCCACGCAGACATCTTCCCGGGCGCCGCAGTGCTGGAGGCAGGCCTCGGCTCCGGGGGCTTGACGGCTGCCCTTCTGAGGGCCGTGGGTGAATCCGGCCGGGTTATCACCTACGAGATACGGGACGATATGGTAACCAGGGGACGGCGCAACATCGCCGCCCTGGTGGGCGACTCCTCCAACCACACCCTCAAGATGGGCGATATCTATGAGGGCATCGACGAGACGGGCATGGATCGGTTGGTGCTGGATGTGCCGGAACCCTGGCAGGTCGTCCCGTTGGTGGCTGGGGCCCTTGTCCCCGGGGGAGTGTTCCTGAGCTTCCTGCCGACGGTCCTCCAGGTACACCAACTGGTGCAAGCCCTGATGGAAGACGGCCGGTTCCAGCTGGTGGAGACCTTCGAGATGCTCCAGAGGCCCTGGCACATAGCTGAGCGCAGCGCGCGTCCCGCCCACCGCATGGTCGCCCACACAGGCTTCATCACCACCGCCCGGCTCTGTTCACCCAGGGGGCAGCAGGAACCCGCATCATAGGCATATCAGCGCCAACCCAAGGAGGTTGACCATGGACCGGGAGAGCACCCTGAAGGACCTGGGCGAGTTCGTCAAGACGGATATGCTGATGAAGCACCTCTTCGGCGTGGAGGCGGTCATGCGGGCCTACGCCCGCCAGCACGGGCAGGATGAGGAGGTGTGGGGTATCGCCGGCCTTCTCCACGATTTCGACTGGGAGATCGTGCCCACCCCAGAGGAGCACCCCCACTATGGCGCCAACATCCTGCGGGAGCGGGGATACCCTGAGCACATAGTCCGGGCGGTGCTAACGCATGGGAATCATACGGGCATCGAACGGGAGAGCCTGATGGAGCACACCCTGTTCGCCGTGGACGAGCTGTCGGGATTCATCCGCTCGGTGGCCCTTGTGCGCCCCAACAAGAGCTTGGATGAGGTAACGGCCGGGTCCGTCAAGCGCAAGATGAAGGACAAGGCCTTTGCGCGGGATGTGAACCGGGACGACATATACCAGGGCGCTGAAGAGCTGGGCGTTGACCTGGACGAGCACATCGGCTTCATCATAGAGGCCCTGAAGCCGGTGGCGGAACGAATAGGCCTGAACACCGGCCAGCCCGAAGACCGCGGCTAGCCGCCAGGCTGCCCATCCCCATAGTCGTATTCCCAGTCGTACGCAGCGTGCGCATACCTCCCCTCCAAGAGGGGAATATGGTCCTCCGACCTTAGGGGCAAGGGCAGCCCATCCAGGATATTTGCAGGCGCACCGGAGGCATCGATCCCCCACAGGCTGGGCGCCCCCACCTTCTTGCCCTGCACCAGCACCTTGAAATCGCCCATGCCCGCCGGCTTCACCAGCTCCAGCATTCCCATAGAGTTGGCTTCCACCCTCCTCTGTTCCAGCCCCTCGGCCCGAAGTCTGCGCACCATGTGACCTAGTCCCAAGGCCCGCAGGAAGTGTCCCTGGGTCACGTAGCCCAAGACCTCCAGGCCGTGCCTGCGACCCTGGCTGACCAGAGACGTAAAGTCCACCTGGGAGGTGATGTCCTGCTCGCCTATGCGCCTGTAAGGGTTCCCGACCTCCATGTGCCGGTGGTAGGACTTCAACGTTCCTCCAACATCCGGCCGGGAGTACAGCTCCCGGGCAGAAGCGCCGTAGTCGATGGTGATGACGAATCCCCGGTCCAGCGCCGCGGCAACGCTCTCCATCCATATCCCCGCAGCCAGGTTGATCTCGACAACCCTCCTCTCCTCCAGGGTTATGTTCACGGCATCCAGGCGCTCCTGGAGGGCGGGTGTGGATGGATCACCTATATCCTCAATCAGATCGCCATCGCGGACGGTCACGTACACTTCCTGGAGCCTGCCGTCGGACATGGTGACCCGGTGCACAGGGAATGCGTCCACCAGCTCGTTGGACAGGAAGCAGCCGACGACACCCTTCAGGGGGAGCGATGAAGCAGTTATGCGCTGCACGCTGTCCTGTACCCCGCCGGGGGCTTGGGAGCGATCGAGGCAAAGGTATCTCAGGGAGTCCCTAAAGGCGGGAGGCAGGTGGCCGCAATAAGCGAGGATGTCCCTGGCCAGCAGGCCGTCGGCGCCGCCCATCTCCACCAGCCAGAAGGGACGCGGCCTCGCCAGTAGCTCCCAGACCTGGAATAGCTGCAGGGACAGCAGGGCGGCGAAAGCCGGATGGGCTGTGGCGGCGGTGTAGAAGTTGTCGTGGGGGTTGGAGATGTGGAGCGAGCTGTAGTAGCCCCCCGTGGGCCAGTAGAGGGCGAGCTCCATGAACTCGGCAAAGGTTATACGGGCATGCTCTGCGATGCGATGGCGTATTTCACCTTCGGCATCCATGGGCCAAGACGGGGATAGGGCCTATCCCCGCTGCTCTATGGGCACGTACTCCAGGTCCATGGGACCCTGGTAATCGAGGAGGGGCCTGATGAGGATATTGTCCCTGTACTGTTCGACGCATTGCAGGGTCCAGCCCGGTATGCGCCCGAGGGCAAAGATGGATATGAATAGGTCTTCGGGGATGCCCAGCAGGTTGTAGATGGAGCCGGCGAAGAAGTCCACATTCACGAAGATGCCCTTCGCCCGATAAGGCACCATGATCTGCTCTTCCAGGTACCTCAGGATCTGGAACCAGTGAGGCTGGCCCATCTTCTCTCCCAGGTCCCTTGAGCGTTCCCGCAGGTGCCTCGCCCTGGGATCTTCCGCCCGGTACACCCTGTGTCCAAACCCCATGACCCTGCCGCCGTTGTCCAGAAGATTGCGCGCGTACTCGTCGGCATTCTCGGGCTGACCGATCTCCATAGCCATCTTCATAACTTCTTCGGCAGCCCCACCGTGCCAGGGCCCCTTCAGGACTCCTATCCCTGTTACCACGGCGGAGTGCAGGTCCGACAGCGTGGAAGCCGCCACCCTGGCGCCGAAAGCCGACGCATTGGAGCTGTGTTCGGCGTGCAGGATGAAATCCACATCCATCAGCTTCTGGGTCTCCTCATCGGGGGCCGCCCCCGTCAGCATGTAAAGGAAGTTGCCAGCGTGGTTGAGGTCGGGATTGGGCGCCAGGGGCTCAAGCCCCTGGCGAATACGATGATGGGCGGCCACTATGGTAGGCCCCTGGGCTGTGAGGCGCACCCCCTTGCCCAGGGTCGCAGCCTCTGCGTTATCATTCACCTCCGGCTCGAAGGCTGCGAGGGCTGACACCGCCGTCCGCAGGGCGTCCATTGGATGGCTCTTGGACACTAGTCGGATCACATCGACAACCTCGTCGGGTATGCTCCGGCATCTCCTTAGCTCCGTGTCAAAAACGTCCAGCTGGCTTTGCGTTGGCAGATCACCGTAGAAGAGCAGATAGACGATCTCCTCGAAGGTCGAACGCTCTGCGAGGTCATGGATGTTGTAGCCCCTGTAAAGCAGCTTCCCGGCCTGCCCGTCCACGTAGCTGGCCTCGGAAGTATCAAATACAACATCCTTCAGACCACGCCTGATATCTGCCTTTTCAGATGTCACCTCGGCTCCTCCTTGTCGTCCAAAGAGCTTACCCAAGAAAAACAGAAAAAACGACGGGTGGACCATCCAAGTAACCTGAGTGTGGCGCTTGTCCCTGTCTAACAGGTGGACCGGCGTAGCTGATCCAGTCCCAAGACGCTGGTAGGCCGATTCTACCATCGGCCCATAGGGGTGTCAACTTGACCAAGCAGAGAGGACTCCCCTAATAACTGTGGGATTTACTTATCTATCTATATACCTAGTGGGACAGTAAAAGAGCAGTAACGGTATAAGGGTGGATAACCGGGAAAGCCTACCTGTTGTTGTATGGATGTCTTCTACGTTGCGGTGAGTCTTTACGGGGATAACCGCGTGGTGCGAGTGGACAACGGGGCGACGCCTATGGAGTGCCCGCTGTTCACCGGTCGTCTGACCCCAACTTTTCCCCGAAAAGCGCTGGGTTATCCCCACACTATTTGGTGAGTTCAGCACGGAGGCGCTGGCTTAGGACGGCCACCTCGTCGTCGGTGAGGTTGGTCGGGTCCAGGGTCAGCTCATCGGGGTCGCTCAGGCCGCCGAAGTAGATGGGCGGGTCGCCGTCCACCAGGGCCCCGACGATTGCTTCCTTGCTCGCTCCCCTCCATTCGGGGCCGAACGTGATCACGGCCGTGGGGATGAAGTAGTCGTAGTCGTCCTCCTCGACGGATACCGAGATACCCGGTATCTCCACCAGGGCATCTACCACGGGCTGCAGGAGCTGCCTGTAACCCTCGAACTCGGCAACCTCATCTTCTTCCACGAACAGCTCCAGGGCAGTCACCAGCCCGACGACCTCCTCCTTGGACACCTTCATGGGACGGGCTAGGAACTGGTTAGGGTTGGCTTGGGCGGCGGCCGCCTCTATCAGGTCGGCCCGCCCACAGAGTATCCCGGTGCCCTGGGGTCCACGTATCCCTTTGCCCCCGCTGAACACCACCATGTCGGCTCCCTGCTCCAGGTAGCGGGTCAGGTTGGCCCGGGGCGGCAACATCGACGCTCCATCAACGACGACGGGCACATCGTGCTTGTGAGCGATCCGGCACACCTCCTCCAACCCCATGGCCCGGCGGCTCAGGTGGTTGGAGAACAGGTAGGCCACGGCCGCCGTGGACTCAGTGATGGCTCCCTCCAGCTCCCAGGCTTGGGTACGTCGCCCGTCGCCCACGCCCACCAGCTTGGCTCCGGCTGTTCGGTAAGCTTGGTCGTAGGCGAACCGGTGACAGTTCTGGATGATTATTTCGTTCTTCATGCAGGTGGTGTCGGGGAGCTGGCGCATCTTGAAGGGGTCAGTGCCAGCGATGCACGCAGCCGCTTGGAGCACCAGGCCGCCGGCGGCCCCGCTGCAGACGAATCCTGCTTCGGCGCCGGTTAACTGGGCGACCCGCTCGCCGGCCCGCTGGTTCAGGTCGTTGACCTCCACCATCACCCTGGCGGCCCTGGACATAGCATCCAACACCTCGGGGCGCGTACGGCTCCCGCCAAGCCGGGTTATAGGCCCGCCGGCGTTGATGATGGGGCTCACCTGGAGGCCCGAATAAACGCCCGTAGGATCCCACTTGTTGGTTGTCATGAGACCCTCCTGTTTGTTACCACCATATTTTACCCCTGGCCTGCTCTTCCATCTCGTCGTAGTCCTTGGTCCAGAGGCCGGTGCTGAGGTATTTCCATCCCCCGTCGGCCAGCAGGCAGACGATGTGGCCCTGATCCATTCGCTGGGCCATCTTCAATGCCGCATACACAACGGAGCCTGAAGAGACGCCCGCGAATATGCCTTCCAACCTGAGAAGGTCCTTGGTCATGTGGAAAGCATCCCGGCTCTGCACCATCATCCTGGAGTCCAGCAGGGACAGGTCCAGGATGGGGGGTATAAAGCCCTCCTCCAAGCTGCGCAGCCCGCCTATGATGTCCCCCAGCTCCGGGGCAACAGCCACGACCTTGAGGTCAGGGTTGTGCTCCTTTAGCCTCCGGCCCGTGCCCATGAGGGTGCCGCCCGTGCCCAAGCCGGCGACGAACATGTCCACGTCGGGGAGGTCCCGGATGATCTCGGGGCCCGTGGTATCGTAGTGGGCGCCGGGGTTAGCCCAGTTGCCGTACTGGTAGGGCATGAAGTACCTGTCGGCTTGCGCCTTCATCATCTCCTGGGCAACCAGTATGGAGCCGTTGGTGCCCGACTCCCCGTCGGAGTAAACGATGGATGCGCCGTAAGCCTCCAGGAGCTGGGAGCGCTCGGCGCTGACGTTGTCCGGCATCACCACCTTGACCTTGTACCCCTTCAGCCCTCCCACGAAGGCGAGGGATATGCCCGTGTTGCCGCTGGTGGGCTCCAGGATGGTCTTGTCGTAGGTCAGGGCGCCGTCCTGCTCTGCTTGGTCGAGCATGTACTGGGCGATCCGGTCCTTCACGCTGCCGGTGGGGTTGCTGCCTTCCAGCTTGGCATAGACATGGACCCCCTTCTTGAGGTCCAGGTTCTGCAGCTCCACCAGGGGGGTGTTGCCGATGGTATCCAGTATCCCTGTGGGCATCTTAGCCCTTGTGCATCCCGTTGTCGGCGGGCGCCGTCACCCCGCAGAACACCTCGTAGTCGATGAGTTCCGTCACCGTCGGGTTCTCCCCGCAGAGGGGGCACTTGGGGTTCTTGGGGATGCGCACCTGGCGGAAGTCCATGCTCAGGGCATCTATGAGCAGCAGGCGGGAGGAGAGGCTTTCCCCGATGCCGAGGATCAGCTTCAGGGTCTCCACGGCCTGGATGCTGCCCACCAAGCCCGTCAGGGCGCCCAGCACCCCGGCTTCGGCGCAATTCGGCACCATGCCCGGGGGAGGAGGCGAGGGGAAGAGGCAGCGGTAGCAGCCCTGGCCCGGCAGGTACACCGTGGCCTGACCGTCGAAGATCAGGATGCTCCCGTCCACCAAGGGCACGTTGGACAGGTAGCAGGCATCGTTGATCAGGTACCTGGAGGGGAAGTTGTCGGCCCCATTGATCACCACATCGTAGCCGCCGACGATCTCCATGGCGTTCTCGGAGGTCAGCCATGTATCGTGGGCTACCACGTTGGTGTCCGGGTTGAACTCGTGGATGCTGTCTATAGCGGACTGTACCTTGGACCTGCCCACATCGTTGGTGTGGTGGAGTATCTGCCTCTGCAGGTTGGACACATCCACCACATCGAAGTCGGCGACGCCAATGGTCCCCACGCCTGCCAGGGCAAGGTACACCGCCGACGGGGAACCCAGGCCGCCCGCGCCTACTATAAGCACCTTGGACTCCAGCAGCTTCCGTTGTCCCCGGCTGCCAACTTGGGGCATGATGATGTGCCGGCTGTAGCGCTTTACCTGCTCCGGGGTCAAGGTAAGGGGTTGTGCTTGTGTCTGGGTCATTTAGCTCCTCCTGCCGTGCCTTCGAGCAAAAAACATGCGCCCTCCTGAACTTGCCATTAGAGGACGCAGCCTGCGAAGTGTTTATGTAGCCAGCATGCCCTCTATTTCAGAGGGCGCGGACACAAATGAAAAAGATCGTCTTCCAGCCTCATGTTGCCTTCTAATGTATTCCAGCAGGTGTTACGTGTCAAGACGATTTCCGGCCCCCGGGCGGTGAGTGTGGCGGTGGTTGCCCCTGCCGAAATCTTCCCATATACTCGCCCCTTTGCGCCGGGCCCCAGCGGCCCAGAAGGAGGATCCTTGATGGAGCAGTCAAGGGAAGCGAGCGTGACGGGCAGGACGTTGGTGGAGGCCCAGTTCGACCCGGGGATAATACCCTACAGCCGCTGGATCGGCAGTTTCTGGCTGGTTGTCTCGGTTGTCGGGATACTGCTCATACCCTTCTGGCTGCTGTTCTGCCTCTGGTACTCGCCTGAGTATATGAGGCGGCTCTCTGCGAGGCTTACGACCGGAGCGGTGGAGATACGCAAGGGCGTCTTCTTCCGGAAGGAGTCCACCATTCCCCTGAACCGCATCACGGACGTTCGTCTCCACGACGACCCGCTAATGCGCATGTGCGGCATAAGAGGACTCCGCGTCGAGACGGCGGGACAGTCCGGCCAGAGCGCCTCCAGCGAGGGAGACCTTGTGGGCATCGTGGACCCTGTGGCCTTCCGGGACAGCATCCTGCGCCAGCGCCAGGCAACCCTTTCCGGGGAGGAGCCTGCCGTCGCGCCCCAGAGGGCCGAGGGCACAGACCAGGTTTTGACGGAGATCCGCGACATCCTGGCGCGGATCGAGCAGCAGGGAAGAGGAGTCTAGGGCGGCCAGACCTAAGGGGATGCGGGGGTGCTGAGGAAGCCGTGGGACAGCGGAAGGGCCAGCCAGGCCCCCTGACTTAGCGGCTGCCCTGGGCTACCATGGCATGCTGGCGTTCGAGCAGGTCCGCCACGGACGTCGAGCTAAGCAGTTCCTGTATGGCTTCATCCACAGTCTGCCAGATGCTCCGCTGGGGACAGCAGACCGACAGGGTGCACTCGTTGGGGGCGATGAGGCAGTCCATGGATGGCGTGTTGCCCTCCAGGGTTGACATGACCATCCACAGGCTGATCTCAGAGGGGTTCTTGGCCAGCATATGGCCCCCGGAAGGGCCGCGGCGGCTGGAGATGAGGCCGTACTTGTGCAGGATGGTCAGAAGCTGGTCAAGGTAAGCTTGTGGGATAGCTTGCCTGGTGGCGATCTCGGCCGTTTGCACGGGGCCGCTCCCGTAATGGTCAGCCAACTCGACCAGTGCCCTGACGCCGTAATCGACCCGCATCGGAACTTTCATCGCTCCTACCTCCGGCAGGGCCTTTGGCCGATTTTAGCACCGTGAGTATCAGTTGGCAACGCCTGCCCATTCTGAGAGGCATGGGCAAGAGTCCCCCGCATGCTAAGATATCCACACCCATGAACTTCCAGGGACCAGCAGAACGTCATGTGGGACTTTGGCTCTCGTCCCTAAGAGGTAGATTATCCGATGGTTGTGCTGTTCTTCTTCCTGGTGTCCGCAATCACCGTGCTGGTGCCGCTTTCGTACATTATAGAATTCGATAAGGCGCGGAGCTGGGAGCGTGCATGGGAGCCGCGGCCACCGGAATGTACTCGGATAGGGGGCGTGATGATGGAGCGTATGTCCGTTATTCCATTGCCGCCCCCGACCCTTGAGGAACTGGTCTCCGGGGCCGATGTCATCGTAAGAGCAAGGCTTCAGTCCGTCGCCTCCACTATTGAACGATGGCACGTCGACAATCCCGATTATGGGCCCGTTACAGACGAGATTGGCCATATCGCTGCGCTGGAGTACACCTTTGCTGTCGTTGAATACCTGAAGGGGACGGGGGCCGATGAGGTCGTGGGGGTGGCGATCGCATTGGACTGGTTTGGCCGCTCAACCATGGAGGACGCTGTCCAGGATGCAGCGTGTGCCCTGGCCGAGCGGAATACCCGCTGGGATGGCAGGGAGGCCATACTGCTCCTGACATATGAAGATTATGCAGGATTCCTGGTTGATTTCCCTCAAGCTGACCGATATGAGTTGGGGGGCTTCGGTCCTAGTTCGTATTACGGGGACCATCACTATACGCCCCCCAACCTGGACGCTCAGGGCTGGCTGCCGGCGGCCTCGGCGGCCTTGGGCGCATCCAGTGCGAGCAATTCGGCGAGATTCCTCTTGAGCTACCCATCTGGGAGCCGATCAGTGGATTGGGTTATCCCAAACAAGCCGGCTCCGGCCTTCACGTTGACGCAGTTGAAGGCAGCTATCAGAGCCGTCGAACAGGAAAGCGCTAATGGTGGATGAAGTTCCAACACGTCAGCCATGACGCGTCGCTATGCCCTCAGGCGGCCCGGCAGAGGCCTTGACGCTGCTGGCTGCCGAGGGGTAACGTATCCTTTCGGTCAACGACAGATGCTGAACATTATCCTTGGGAATGAGCCCTTTCGGGCACCCCAGGGACATAGAAGGGATATAAAGTGGCAGACAGGATCACCCTCTCGCTGGAAAACCGCACCGTTATGGGAAAGCAGGTAAAGAAGCTGCGCAGGGAAGGCATGGTGCCTGTGCACTTGTACGGCCCTGCCATCTCTCCCCGGTTCCTCCAGTGCCCCACCCCTAACTTGATCAAGGTCCTGGCCCAGGCCGGGAGCAACACCCCTGTGTTCGTGACCCTCGCGGACAACGGCGAGGAGCACCTGGCCTTTGTGCGGGAGATCCAATGGGACCCGGTACGGGGTGTCCTGCAGCACGTGGACCTTCTCCGGACAGATGTCTCCCACAGGATCTCCGCCGAGGTACCCATCGTTCTTGAAGGCGAGTCCCAAGCGGCCAGGGAAGCTGGGGGGACCGTCAGCCAGGGGCTGCGGAGCCTGAGCGTGGAGGCGCTGCCCCTCGATATGCCCGGCGACCTCCGGGTGGATGTGTCTGTGCTGACCGACGCCATCAGCGTGCTGCGAGCAGGGGATATTGCTCTCCCGGGCGATGTTGTTCTTCTCACCGATGCCGAAGAGTTGGTTGCCCGCATAGAGCTGCCCGTCCGCGCCGGAGAAGAAGAGGTGGTCGCCGAGCAGCCTGGAGAGGAAGAAGAGACCTCGGAGTAGCAAAGCCCTTTTAAGGGGACTCTCAGCTGGGCAGCGTCGAGCCGGGGAGCTCGGGATAGCCCCGCAGGAACTCCCCGGCGCTCATAGCCCGCTTCCCCTCCATCTGGAGCCACGTTATCTCCAGCACCCCCTTCCCAGAAACCACGCCGATGTTTGGTCCGGGGCCAGATACCACCGTTCCCGCCGGATATTCCCGATGCCCCAGGCCGGCAGAATCATCGACCACCTCGGCGCCCAGCACCTTGATCACCTTGCCTCCCCACGTGGTATAGAGACCCGGCCACGGAGTGTATGCGCGCCGCCGCCGCTCCAGGTCTTGTGCAGGGAGCGTCCAGTCCGCCTCTCCGTCGGCCTTCTCCAGCTTGCGTGTCAAGGTAGCCAGTCCATGGTCTTGAGCTTGGGGACGGATGACTCCCCCTAGCCAAGCAGGCAGCACATCCGCCAGCATTTCGGTCCCCTGCTGGAAGAGCTTCTCCGTCAGCTCCGGCGTCGTAGCCGAACCTACCCAGCCCCGCAGCTCCTTGGCTGCCAGAATGGGGCCGGTATCCATCCCATCATCCAGGAGCATAATGGTCGCGCCCGTTGGCTCAGATCCTTCCAGGATGGCGGACGCAACGGGAGAAGGACCTCGAAACCTGGGCAGGAGGGACGGATGGACGTTCAAGCATCCATAGGGAGGAAGGTCGAGCACTGCGGGAGGCAGAAGCTTGCCGTAGGCCGCCACAACGATAATGTCGGGTTCCAGGCGGGCTAGCTCCTGCCGGCTTTCGGAATCCCTGAAGGAAAGGGGTTGGAACACCCGGAGACCCCGGGCTAAGGCGAAGGATTTGACCGCCGTTGCAACGGCGGCCCGGCCCCTGCCGGCGGGTTTGTCGGGCTGGGTATATACCCCGACAATCTCGTGCCCCAGGCCCAGGATGGCATCCATTATCCCGACCACATAATGTGGGCTGCCCATGAAGACGATTCGCATAGTTTACATTGGCGATTGCGAGATTAGCCCATGACAACCAGACCATTGACTAATCGTATTTATCACCTGCCATAATTATAGCATTAAGTGAGGCCAAACCCTGCCTATGGTGACGAATCGCATGGTTTTTAGAACGTTACATCTACCAAAACCACATACTATTTCTAAGAAAATTACTAGAAACGCCACAAATTTGCCCTCGGTTTTCAAAATTGATGCTTTCTTGCCTTGACTTCCCTTGACGCGGGTTTGGTATCCTTTCCTAGTCAGTTTCCTGGGTGAGTCGGGTCGTGGTCTCTGGCTGGGTACCCCGATGACCCCGGAGTTGAGGCTCCGGCGACCTGCAAGGACCTCGAGAGGCGGGCCTCCCGCCGGAACTTGTGAAAGCTTTACTCTTCCGTAGTTGAACTTTGCCTTTTGGCCTTAGGCCAGGCCAGAATCAGAGCGAGGGTGGTGGGATTGTGGATGTAGGGGCCGCGAATACGTGGAAGGCAGTATTGGGAGATTTGCAGCTACAGGTATCCAGACCAATATACGATACATGGCTAAGGAACACCGTAGGGGTGTCCATGGACGCGGACGTGCTGTCCGTCGAGGTGCCTACCTCTTTTTCCAGCGAGTGGCTTGAGCAGCGCATGTATCACCTCATCCAGAAGACGGCGATGAAGGTTGCCGAGAAGCCCCTGGAGGTGCAGTTCCGGGTGGCCGTTGCCGATGAAGCAGGACAGGGGCTTGATGAAGAACAGGGCTTGGAAGCGGAAGACAGGCGCCCCATTGCCCCGGTCCCAGGCCCCGCGCTGAACCGGAAGTACACCTTCCAGCGCTTCGTCGTAGGACCCTCCAACCAGCTTCCCTACAACGCTGCCTTGGCAGCCGCCGAGTCGCCCGGGTGCGGGTCGAATCCTCTGTTCATATACTCAGGCGTCGGTCTGGGTAAGACCCACCTGCTGCACGCCATTGGCCAGCACTGCATCGCCAAGGGACACCGCACCCTGTACGTCACCAGCGAGCGGTTCACCAACGAGTTCATCGCCTCCATAAGGAGCAAGACCACCGAGGATTTCAGGGCCAGGTATCGCAACCTGGACGTGCTTCTCATCGATGACGTCCAGTTCATCAGCGGGAAGGAGCAGACCCAGGAAGGCTTCTTCCACACCTTCAACGACCTGCACTATGCCGACCACCAGGTGGTGCTGACGGCAGACCGCCCGCCGAAGGCGATGCATCTGCTTGAAGACCGGCTGGTGTCCCGCTTCGAGGGGGGCTTGGTAGCCGATATCCAGCAGCCCGATCTGGAGACCCGCTTCCTCATCCTGCGGTCCAAGGCAGACCAGATGGCTGTCAAGATAGACGACCCCATCATCGAGTACCTTGCCCAAGCTGCCCAGACCAACGTTAGGCAGCTGGAGGGAAGCCTGAACCGGGTCGCGGCTTATGCCCAGATGAGCCAGCAGCCTATCAGCCTGGAGCTGGTGTCCCAGCTGGTGGCCGACCTGGTCCATACTCCTAACCGCCGGGCGATGGACCCCGATACCATCGTGGACGAGGTGGCTTGCCACTACCACATGACTGCCGAAGAGCTCCGGGGACCCAGCCGCAAGAAGGATGTGGTCCGTGCCCGGCATGTGGCTATGTACCTTCTTCACGAAGAGAAGGGCATGAGAGACACGGACATCGGCAGGCGCTTGGGCAGGTGCGACCATTCCACTGTCAGCAGCGCCTTGCGGAAGATACGCTCAAAGATCAACATTGATGTTCAGCTCAGGCGGGAAATCCTGACAATCAAAGAAGCTCTGTACAGCTAGTGGGCCCGAGCTCTTCCGTTTAGAGCTCCTCAGAATAATGCTGGTGGGAGGATGTACCCTTCGGGGGTTTGATCGGGTGGTGAAGCACCATTCTGAGGAGCTCTAAGCGGAAGATACTCTGTCCGGGATCCGAGATTTCCCACACCGGTTTGCCTTGGTCCGGTCCCATTGCCTACGGGCCGTTTATGCATGGCCCGCAGGCAGGCCAAGGGAAGGATACTCTCGAGCTCGGCGCCCTCCTCGCTTTCGAATCTCCCGGAAAGCCCCGTGTTAAAATATAACGGTACTCTAACCGTCCGTGATTCGGCGTAGCTAAACCCCTTCGACTTTTGTCGTAAATGCCCTTCTTGTGAATGCCCAAAAATGATTGATACCACGAGGATATCCGTAAAGGCAGGCGACGGCGGCAATGGCTGCGTCAGCTTTCGCCGGGAAAAGTTCGTCCCCCGGGGAGGTCCCGACGGAGGGGATGGAGGCCCCGGGGGCAACATATTCCTGCTGGGCGACCCTTCCTTGAACACCCTCCTCCACCTCAAGTATCACAGCACATGGCGGGCCCAGCGGGGCGGCCACGGAGGAGGCCAGAACAGGCGGGGAGCCAACGGACGCCCCATCAGCATTCCCGTGCCCCTGGGGACCGTGGTGAGAAGCATCGGAGAGGGAGGCCAAGAGACCTTCCTGGCGGACATCACCGATTCCACCCCGGTCCTGGTGGCCCGGGGCGGTGAGGGTGGGCAGGGAAACGTCCGGTTTGTGACCTCGACCCAACAGGAACCGGTACTCGCCGAAAGGGGAGTGTCCGGTGAGAAGCGCATCCTGAGCTTGGAGCTGAAGCTCCTGGCTGACGTGGGGCTGGTGGGGAAACCCAACGCCGGCAAGTCCACTCTTCTCTCGGTATGCTCCGCTGCCAAACCCAAGATCGCGCCCTACCCTTTCACCACCTTGGACCCGGTGCTGGGCGTCGTCCAGACCCGGGACCGCAGCTACGTTGTGATGGAGGTGCCCGGACTGATAGAGGGGGCCCATTCGGGGGCCGGCTTGGGGCATGAGTTCCTGCGCCACGCCGAACGTTCCCGGCTCCTCCTCCACCTTGTGGACGGCACCGCCGAGGACCCTCTGGCCGATGTCCGCCAGCTCAACCAGGAGCTTGGCGCCTTCGACGCTGATCTGGGGAGCAAACCCCAGGTGATAGTGGTCACCAAGATGGATATTCCCGAAGCCCGGGAGCAGGCGTCGCAGGTCAAGGCTGCATTGGAGCCCCTGGGATGCCCTCTTTTCTTCATCTCTGCAGCCAGCAGGGAAGGGGTGGATGCCCTCTTCAGCAAGACCCTGGGGATGCTGGATGCCATACCCAAGGAACCGGCTGACGTCAGGACCCCCGAAATCCCCTTGGCAGCCCCTCAGCCCCGACGCAGCTGGGACAAGGACTTCCGCGTTTACAAGGACAAAGGAACTTACGTGGTGGATGCGCCCAAGGTCGAAAGACTGCTGGAAATGGCCAACCTGAAGGACTGGCGGGCGATGGTGCAGGTGTGGAAGGAGCTGGAGAGGCTGGGCGCGGTCAAGGCGCTGGAGGATGAGGGCGTACAGCCGGGGGATACGGTGCGCATCGGCGAAGTCGAGCTGGAGTGGTACTAGGGTGAAGGTGGGAGTCCTTGGCGGCACATTCGACCCGATCCACAACGCTCACCTGCTATGCGGAGAAGAGTCCCGCAGGATGTTGGGACTCGATGAGGTGCTTCTCGTGCCCGCAGGAGAACCCTGGATGAAGGCCGGAGGCGTGGTCGCCTCAGCCCAACATCGTTTGAACATGACCCGTTTGGGCGTTTTGCCCTATCCTGCCTTCCGGGTTTCGTCAATGGAGATCGACCGGCCCGGACCATCCTACAGCGTGGATACCCTGGCTGCCCTGCACCAGGAAAATGGGCCGGGGACCGCATACTACCTGATCCTTGGAATAGATTCCCTTTGCACCCTGCCTCAATGGAAGGACCCGGCCCGCATCCTGGACCTCTGTACCCTAGTGGGTGTTCCAAGGCCCGAACTGGGGGAGTATGATATAAGCATCCTGGATGACATCAGGCCGGGCGCATCCCAGGAGGTTGTGATGCTGGAGCATCCAGTGCTCGACGTCAGCAGCAGCCACATACGACAATGTATCTCCCGGGGGCTACGGGAAGTGGAAGGCGTCCCATCAGACGTAAAGAGCTACATAGATACCCACGGCCTGTACCGGGATGGGGGGTGAAGTGACAACCATTTCAGAGCAACTTCTCCGTCTCGCCATCGACGGGGGAGCGCTACAGTACGGGGACTTCACCCTGTCATCGGGGTTGAAGAGCAAGTACTACTTCGACGGCAGGCTCCTCAGCTTGCATCCTGAGGGAGCCCATCTGATCAGCCAGGCGTTGGTGCCCATCATCCGGGAATCGGGGGCTGTGGCTGTAGGAGGGCCCACCATGAGCGCCGTTCCCATCGTGGCGGCCGTAGCCATGGCCAGCCACCATGAAGGGTCGCCCATACCGGCGTTCATCGTGCGGATGACGGTGAAACCCTACGGCACTGAGCGTGGGGTGGAAGGCCCCCTTGTGCCCGGCTCCAAGGTCGCCATCGTGGATGATGTGTGCACCTCAGGGTCCGCTATCTTCCATGCCATAACCGCGGCTGAACGGGAAGGCTGCACCGTGGCCAAGGTCATAGCCATTGTGGACCGCCGCCAGGGTGGGAGCGACGAGATCAGGAAGCGGGGATACGACTTCGTGGCCCTGATGGAAGCCACGTCCGAGGGCGATGTCCAGGTTGTGCAGCAGGACGCCTGACCTTGGCTGGGGAAAGCATCCGCGTAAAGGTGGGAGACCACTGGTACACGGTGGAGATCAAGGACCTCTCAACCTCTCCTGTGGAGGTGAGCGTCAATGGCGAGACCGTGTACGTCGAGATCGATAGCCTGCCCCCGACCAGCCAACCACCGGCGAGACCCTCCCAGCTGAGGCAGCCCCGGCAGACCCAATCTCCTGCCCCAAGCCCCGCCCCGGGCGCCCTCGAGAACGTAATCCTGTCCCCCATGCCCGGACGGGTTGTAGCTATCAAGGTGTCTCCCGGCGATTCCGTCTCGGCGGGGCAGGAGGTCTGCGTCGTTGAGGCTATGAAGATGGAGCAGAGCATCCGCGTTCATCGCCAAGCGACCATCAAGGCGGTGCGCGTTAAGCCAATGGACCAGGTTGGCGCAGACCAACCCCTGATCGAGCTGGAGTAGGGCGGCCTGCACGATGTCCCTTGAAGAACGGGTTAAGGGTTGGACCCGGGAGTTGGGGTTCGACCTGGTAGGCATCGCCTCCGCCGAAAGGTTCGGCGACCATGAATCTGTCGCCCTGGAGCGAATCAGCGGCGGGCTTATGGATGGTCTCCCCTGGTACACGCAAGCCAGGGTCCGCCGGGGCTGCAGGCCCGAGGAGCTTCTGCCCGGCGCCAGGTCCATCATCACCGTAGGCCTCAGCTACTACGTCCACCAACCCCAAGACGAAACACCGGTGACTGCTGGCAGGGTTGCCCGCTACGCGTGGGGTGATGACTATCACAAGGTGATGAAGGACAAGCTGAAGCTGCTGGCCGGGAAGCTTGCGGAGGAGCTGGACGCTGACGCCCGCAGCAGGGGGTATGTGGATGATGGACCGATGCTGGACCGGGCCGCAGCGGCCCGGAGCGGCATCGGCTGGTTTGGTAAGAGCACCAACTTGCTAACCCGAACCCACGGCTCCTGGGTATTCTTGGGGCAGCTGGTCACCGACGTCGAACTGGTCCCCGATGATCCCCTGAAGAAGACCTGTGGGAGCTGTGTGCGCTGCATAGATGTCTGCCCCACAGACGCCATCGTCGCACCCTACGTGCTGGACAACCGGCGCTGCATCTCCTACCTGACCATTGAGAACAGGGGCGCGATACCCAGGGAGATGCGGGAGCCGATGGGTGACTGGGTATTCGGATGCGACCTGTGCCAGGATGTGTGCCCGGTCAACTTCAAGGCGGCCGAAACGAAGGAGAGCGCTTTCGAGAAGGTCCGATTCGACCTCCTAGACCCGGAAGAAATGCTGGAGCTGACCGAAGAGGGGTTCCGGGAGCGGTTCCGAAACAGCCCCATCAGGAGGGCTACCAGGACCGGGCTCCAGCGCAATGTGTGCGTTGCCCTGGGGAACACCGGAGATCCCGGAGCGGTGGCCCCCCTTGCGCGGGCCTTGAAGGAAGGAGATGCGTTGGTGCGGGGACATGCTGCCTGGGCCCTTGGGCAGATCGGCGGCGATGATGCTGTCCGGCGCCTTGAAGAGGCGGCCTCCACGGAGACTGACCCCGGCGTGCTGGATGAGATTTCTGCCGGTCTGGATACGGCGCGGGGGCCTCAGCCAGCCTAGCTGGACGAGGCGGCGGGAGCGGGGGAGCGGACGGGGCGCTGCCTCCTCCGGGATGAGCGAGCCTTCAGCTTTCGCATCTCCTCTTCCACCAGGAGGAAGTCCCTCTTTGGCAGCAGGTGCAGGTCGCTCTGGGCGAAGGCGATATACCAATCTTCGGGCGCCCACCTGCGAACGTACTCCAGCCTTGGCGCCAACTGGAGCGCATCTATCTCCCGGTCATCATCCAGGACCAGGGTCGACTTGATGCCAACCCGGTATTTCCAGTCGGTAGCGCCGTCCTTGTACCATGTAGGCGTTGTATCCTCGTAGTACTTAGACGTAACGGTGGCGGTAGCTGCGAAGCGCCGGGTTGTGCCCACGTAGAACAGCACCCGGTCCCCGGGCTCCACCCGCTGCACCTTCCGCGGATGCTGTCCTTTCAAGGGTTGGGCTGTAAAGCCCATATCCCGGGTTATGCCATAGTTCTCAGGGGTGGTTACAATCATCCAGTAGTTCTTGGCCATTGCTGTCCTCGGAGCTGACTCGTTGACCCAATTTTAGCACACAGGTATGCGCCGGCGTTCAGCCTGCTAAGCGCAGAATGTTGTAGGCATAGCGGAACAGCTTGGCAGCTTCTTTCAGGAAGGTGAGCTTGTCCACCTTCTTGTCGGGGGTCACATGGCTGAACAGGGAAAACTCTGTGAGGGTCACGTTCCCCCTGGGTGCCAGGGCTTCAGCCAGCCGCCGGGACTCCTCCACCGGCACCAGGTTATCTTCCAGGTCGTGGGCTATCAACACCCTGGCCCTCAGGTCGCCGATGGCTGATATGGGCGAGATCTTGTCTATGCGTGAACGGTATTGGGGAGAGAGCTTGGCCACCAAGCCTAGGGCCTGCTCGATGCTGAGGGGCTCCTCCGGCTCCCCGGCCTTCATGGAGCGCAGCAGCAGGTAGATGATGGCGCCGTCCTCAGACAAACCTTCCGGGATATCGGGCGAGGCGCTCTCCCCTTCGAGGAAGAGCTTGGTCAGCGCCTGCCGGTCGTGGTCGGCCTCCAAGCCTGCTACCGCCTGCAGGGCCATCACCTCTTCGGACAAATGGTTGGCGTCCCAGGGGTCATGCTCGTTGTGGAAGGTGCTGGTGTGGCTAGCTATTTGCGCCATCACATCGGCGATGTTGTAGTAGGCGCCAAAGGCGCTGAGAACGGCGACCCGGTCGTTTATGCGAGGGTCCGAGGCTGCTATGGCTAGAATCGATCCCCCGACGCAGAACCCGGCCATGCCCAGCCGATGGGAGTCAACACCCTCCAGCCCCTCCAGACACCCGAAGGCCCGTACCATGTTGTCCGGCTCTTCGGGCGTGATGCGTTTGTCCATCATAGCCCTGGACCATGGGAACAGGGCGATGAACCCCAGCCGGGCCAAGGCCGTTCCCAGGTTGACCACGCGCGGGTCATCCTGGGGAACGGGGATTATTCCCAGGAACACAAGCACACCGGCCCGCCCCCCGCCGCCGGCGGGGCGGTACACACCGCCCGAACCCTCCCCCAGGGGGAGGGTGTAAGTAACTTGCTCCCGCGTTGGCGATCGGGTGACCCACTGAAGGGGCTTGACGGGCAGGGGAAGCACCTGGGTGACGAACAGCAGTGTCTTGACGAAGGAACGGGGGGCCTTGGGCCAGGGAATAAGCAGGGCGATGCCCCATAGGGGGAGGAAAGCCAGGAACACTATGCGCAAAGCCCATGCACTCAACTGTGACCTCATAGGCAGCCTTGGCCCTCCAGTCTCAGGAGATCTTTGCGTAGATGCCGACTTGGAACGGGGTCGACTATCTGCGATTCCCGGGGTCGCAGGAACTCTTCCTTATCTACCATGCGCCTCAGCACTGACCTCATCAACATAGGCACCATCGTGCCGGTCGTTCACGCGAAGGCTTCTTGGAGTACCTACCCACATTATGCATAGCATAGTGGGCGGATGGCTTGGATGGGCAATTGCCAAACCCATCTAGTACGCCGTTGCGCAAACACTGGCGCATTATTGGTCGCCGGGGAGCGATAACGCAATACTCCTGTTGGGGCCATCCAACGTAAGGACCAACTCGCTGAGCACATCCATGCCGATAATGGCCAACAAGCCTTGGCTTTCTTGGTTCCGCAACGGTAACGAAACAAAGGTCGTCGCCACTGTAATGTTCCACTCGGGAAGGTGGAGCAGGCCGGTAAATTGCTGGGCTAAAGCTGTGCCTGCCACTCCCACGATGGGCGTAGGAGCATCCGTTTCAGGCAGACCCAACTCCAAAGCTGAGTCCAGGTCCAAAACGGATCCTTGAGCACCAGTGTCAACCAGCATTGGTCCTTCGGCCATGGGAGCTGTCGCAGCCAAGCTAAGACCTTGGTAAGTCTCAACTTTGCCCTTGTGACCGACGACGCCATGTACCAGGGGCTGGTTGTCAACGATCCCTGACAGATACACGGTTGACCCGCATCATCAGCTGCCCCATATCGACCAGGTGCCCAATGCGCTTTACGAGACACACCTGATCGGGAGCCAGTCTGAGGACTACCTCGGAAGCCTCTCGGTTGGAGTTGTAGAGCCCCATTAGCTTCTCGTCCGACACAACCGCCCACTTGCCAAAGGACTCAGCCTCCAACTCTCCACGTATCGTCTCAAAGTAGGCATTCTGCTTTTCCAGAAGGCTTTGTGCATCTTTCATGGCGCAACTCCCGGTTCCGGCCGGAACCGAATAATCCGAATCTGTAGTGGAGCCTGCCTAGGCGGACGTCCCCATTCCACCAGAGCGGTTTGTACGTTCCCTATCATACCCCCTCCCAACCTCTGGGATAATTGATGTCCTAGCTGATGATTGGTCGCAAATCGTCATTCCGAGGAGCCCTAAACCCTGAGGGCGTTTCCTAACGGCGAAGCCTATATTCCTGGATCCCAGGCCCAGTTGCTGGATGTAATCTAACGCGGAGTCCCTGAGAAGGGTGAAGGTTTCGATGACTGTAAGCGCCCCTCTCTGGCTATGCTATAATGGCATGTCCCTGAACAAAGGCAACACCCCCCTGCATAAGCGGCCCAGTCCGGGCCTTACTTGCTTCCAAAGGAACTGCAATCGTGGACCAACTTGCCATACCCTCCCTCTCGGATAGGCTTGAGAAAAGCATCCTGGTGCTGGACGGCGCCATGGGCACCTCTATCCAGAAGCTGGGACTGACAGCCGACGATTTCGGGGGAGCCCAGTACGAGGGCTGCAACGAGTACCTGGTGCTCACCAAGCCCGACGCCATAGCCCAGGTGCACAGAGGCTTCCTGGAAGCGGGCGCGGACATACTGGAGACCGACACCTTCGGCGCAACGTCTGTGGTGTTGGCCGAGTACGAGCTGGCCCATGAAGCCCGGCGAATCAACCGGGAGGCGGCAAAGCTGGCGTGCCTGTTGTGCGATGAAGCGGCCAGCCCCGACAAGCCTCGTTACGTGGCCGGCTCCATGGGCCCCACCACCAAGACCATCTCCGTAACGGGGGGCATCACCTTCGACAAGCTGGCCGAGGCTTACTATGAACAAGCCCTGGGACTGGTGGAGGGGGGCGCGGATGTCCTGCTCCTGGAGACCTGCCAGGACACCATGAACGTCAAGGCGGGACTGGACGGCATCGACCGGGCGTTGGAGGAGCTTGGGCTGGATGTCCCCATCGCCGTGCAGGGCACCATCGAAGCCATGGGCACCCTGCTGGCCGGGCAGGATGCGGAGGCGTTTTACACCTCATTGGCCCACCGGGACCTGCTCTGGATCGGCTTCAACTGCGCTACCGGCCCAGCCTTTATGACCGACCATATACGCACCCTGTCCCAGTTGTCCAGGTTCCCCGTCGCATGCGTTCCCAATGCCGGCCTCCCTGACGAAGATGGCCGGTACAACGAAACGGCGGAGAACATGGCGGAGACCATCGTCCGGTTCATCGAGCAGGGCTGGGTGAACCTGGTAGGTGGGTGCTGCGGCACGGTGCCCGACCACATCCGGCTGCTGGCGGAAAGGGCCTCGGGCAAGGAGCCGAGAAACCTGCCCAACCCGCGCGAGACCCGGCTCTCCGGCATCGAAGCCCTGGTAGTCAACGAGGACACCCGGCCCGTCATCGTCGGGGAGCGCACCAACGTTCTGGGCAGCAGGAGGTTCCGCCGCCTGATTGCGGAAGGCGCCTTGGATGAGGCCGGCGAGGTGGGACGCCGCCAGGTGCGGGGTGGCGCCCATCTTCTTGATGTGTGCCTCCAGGACCCTGACAGGGACGAGACGACCGATGTCATGGCCTTCCTGGATGTGCTGACGAAGAAGGTCAAGGCTCCTATCATGATCGACTCCACCGACGCCAGCGTGATCGAAGAGGCGTTGAAGCACCTGCAGGGCAAGTCGGTCATCAACTCCGTAAACCTGGAGGATGGGGAAGACAGGTTCCGCAGGGTAGTGCCCCTGGCCCGGCGGTACGGCGCCGCCCTGGTTGTAGGCTGCATCGACGAGGACAAGGAGCAGGCCCAGGCCATCACCAAAGAGCGGAAGCTGGAGATCGCCCTTCGCTCATTCAAGCTCCTGACGGAGCAGTACGGTGTGCAGCCCGAGGACATCATTTTCGATCCCCTGGTCTTTCCCTGCGGGACGGGCGATGAGAAGTACGTAGGCTCCGCCGCCGAGACCATCGAAGGAGTGCGCCTGATCAAGGAAGCCCTGCCCGAAGCCAAAACGGTGCTGGGTGTCTCCAATGTGTCCTTCGGGCTGCCCCAAGCGGGGCGGGAGGTGCTCAACTCGGTCTTCCTGTACCACTGCGTCCAGGCGGGGCTGGACATGGCCATCGTCAACTCGGAGCTGATGCAGCGCTTCACCTCGATACCCGAGGAGGAACGCACTCTGTCCGAGGACCTCATCTGGTTCCGGGGAGAAGACCCGGTTGCAGCCTTTGCGGCCCACTTCCGGGACCGGGTCGTGAAGTCCACCACCGAGGAGAGGCGGAGCCTGCCCCTGGACGAACGCTTGGCGCAGGCCATCATAGACGGCATCAGGGAGGGCTTGCCCGAGGACCTGGACGAGGCCCTGGTTACCAGGTCGCCCTTGGAGATAATCAACGGCCCCCTGATGGCAGGCATGGACGAGGTGGGAAGGCAGTTCAACGCCAACCAGCTCATCGTTGCCGAGGTGCTCCAGTCGGCCCAAGCCATGAAGTCCGCCGTCGCCCACCTGGAACCCCACATGGACAGGGTGGAGGATGCGGCCAAGGGCAAGGTGGTGCTGGCCACGGTGAAGGGCGATGTCCATGACATCGGCAAGAACCTGGTGGAGATCATCCTGTCGAACAACGGCTACCAGGTGGTCAACCTGGGCATCAAGATTCCTCCCCAGGACTTGATCGAAGCCTATCGTGAGCACAACCCGGACATCATCGGCCTTTCGGGGCTGCTGGTGAAATCCGCCCAGATGATGGTCGAGACGGTACAGGACCTCCGGGGGGCGGGCGTGGCCTGCCCCGTAATGGTGGGGGGCGCGGCCCTCAGCAACAGGTTCACCCGCATGCGCATAGCCCCCGAGTACGATGGTCTCGTGGCCTATGCCCAGGATGCCATGGCGGGCTTGGCCCTGGCCAACACCATCCTGGAGGCCGACGAGCGGGAAGCGCTGGCATCCTCCCTGCGCAAGGAAACGGAAGACCTTCTGGAGGCTAGGAGCGCATCGGCGGACGCGGGGCAGACGAGGCCCGCCCGCCCGTCGGACCCTGTCCGGGTATCCCACGACCACCCCGTCGCCGTCCCACCGGACCTGAGGCTGCACGTAATCAAGGACCGGGACCTGTCCGAGATCTTCCCCTACATAAACCCCCAGATGCTCTACGTCAGGCACCTTGGCTACAAGGGACGCTTCGCCGAGGCGTTGACCGAGGAAGACCGGGCTGCCCTGGACCTGCGGGAGTCGGTGCGCCGGGTGGAAGACCGGATGCTGGCCAGCGATGATATTCGCGCCGACGCCGTTTTCAAGTTCTTCCCGGCCCGCTCCGATGGCCGGGACCTGGTTATCTACGCCCCCGACGGCCAGGGTGTGCTGGAGAGGTTCCACTTCGGTCGCCAGGGCAGGGGCGAGGGGCTGTGCATCTCCGACTACGTTGCGCCGGTGGAGTCGGGGCGCATGGACTACGTAGCCATGTTTACCACCACCATCGGGCCGGGTGTGCGGGAGCTGGCCGACGCCTGGAAGGAAGAGGGGCGGTACCTGGAGTCCCATATCCTGGCGGCCCTGGCCCTGGAGGGAGCGGAAGCCTTCGCCGAGCTGCTCCACCAGCAGATACGTCAGATGTGGGGATTTGGCGACCCTGCGGGCATCACATACCCGGAGCTGTTCCGTGCCCAGTACCGGGGACGCCGGTTCTCCTTCGGATACCCTGCATGTCCCCGGCTGGAGGACCAGGCGCAGCTCTTCCGGCTGCTGGACGTTACGGCAAACATCGGCGTGGAGCTGACGGAAGGGTACATGATGGACCCCGAGGGATCAGTGTCAGCCCTGGTGGTGTCCCATCCCGATGCCAAGTACTTCAACCTGGACGAATCGGACATCGACCGCCTGGAGCAAGAGGCAGCGGGCTAAGTCCCCCCGCCACAGGAGCCGTGTGTCCCTTCTCCCCCGAATCGCCATTGCGGCGGAGGCCGCAATCCAGGAAAGTCTGGCGTAGGATACGCTCCCTATTGCATTACCTGCTGTGATGCTGCAACCCGCCTTGAATCCGGCAGAGCCCCGTCCTAGATACCGGCCTACGCCGGTACGACTAAAGTCAGAGCTTGAGGAAGGCGGGGTGTGACGCAAGGCCCCTCCGTTATTGCGGCGGAGGCCGCAATCCAGGAAAGTCCGGCGTAGGATACGCTCCCTACTGCATTACCTGCTGTCACGCTGCAGCCCGCCTTGAATCCGGCAGAGCCCCGTCCTGGATACCGGCCTACGCCGGTATGACGAGAGTCAGGGCTTGAGGAAAATGGGGTGTGACGCGAGGCCGCCCTTTCATTGCGGCGGCGGAGCTGATTTCAGGAGCTATCCGCCCTTCAGCGCGGCGATCACTTCGGCGGCGTGGCCGTCGGCCTTGACGGCCGGCCAGATCCGCTCGATGTTCCCCGACTCGTCGATCAGGTAGGTCATCCGGTTCATGCCCATGTATGTGCGCCCGTAGCGCTTCTTCTCGCCCCACGCCCCGTAGGCGTTAGCAATCTCTTTTTCCGTGTCGGCCAGGAGGGGAAAGTCCAGCCCGTACTTGCTGACAAACTTCTCGTGGGACTTTACGCTGTCGACGCTGACGCCCAGCACCACAGCCCCCAAGGCCCTAAGCTCGTCGGATGCGTCGCGGAACCCGCACGCCTCCTTGGTTCAACCGGGGGTATCGTCCTTGGGATAGAAGTAGAGAACCACCTTCTTGCCCGCGTGGTCTTTCAGGGCGATGTGCTCCCCCGTGGAGGCAGGGAGGCTAAAGTCCGGCGACTTATCTCCAATGTTCAGGGACACGAGTCCACCTCCTTGGTCCTAAAGCTTCTTGCAATTTGTGGCACCCAGCGGTGCGCATCCCTGAAGACCAACCCCGTCCTGGCAAAGGGCTACGTCTCGATGAGCCGCCCCCCTGTTAGGCCCGCTACCGTGTGTCTCCCCCCGCAGTGCCTTCCAGGGCGGCCTGGGCGGCGGCAAGGCGGGCGATGGGCACGCGGAAGGGGGAGCAGCTGACGTAGTCCAGCCCCTCCCGGTGGCAGAAGGCCACGCTGGCCGGGTCGCCCCCGTGCTCTCCGCATATCCCCACCTCCAGGTCCGGCCGGACGCTCCGCCCCTTCTGCACTCCGATGCGGATCAACCCTCCTACACCTTCGGGATCGATGGTCATAAAGGGGTTGGAGGGCAGGGTCTCATTCTGGATGTACTGGTTCAGGAACTTGCCCTCAGCGTCGTCCCGGCTGAAGCCGTAGGTCATCTGGGTAAGATCGTTGGTGCCGAAGCTGAAGAACTCGGCTACCTGGGCCACATCATCGGCGGTCATGCATGCCCTGGGCACCTCCACCATGGTGCCGTACTTGTAGTCCACCTCGGTGCCCATGGCAGCCTGGACCGATTCCGCCACCCCGGTCAGGTTGACCTGGAGCTGCTTCAGCTCGTTCACGTGGGAGATGAGGGGGATCATGATCTCCGGATGCACCATGATTCCTTCTCGGATAAGGTTGGCGCTGGCGGTAATGATGGCCTCTACCTGCATCTCGTAGATGGCCGGGAAGGTGAGCCCGAGGCGGCATCCCCGGTGTCCCAGCATGGGGTTGGCTTCCCGGAGAGACTCAACCAACTGTAGCTGCTGCCTGTGGGGTTCGATCTCCCCCTCGGGTGCACCCTGGGCTTCCAGGGTTACTATGCTACGCACCAGGTCCTCGTAGCGGGGCAGGAACTCGTGCAGGGGGGCATCCAGCAGGCGGATGATCACTGGATGGTTGCCCATGGCCCGGAGGATGCCCGTGAAGTCCTCTATCTGCAGCCCCTTCAGGTGCTCCAAAGCCTCGTAGAACCGATGTACATCGTCGGGTTGGCCGGGCATCGGGGAGCGGCTGGAAGCCTCCTCAGGGTGCTCCTTGGCCCAACGTTCGGCTTCCTGGGCATTGACCAGCATGCGCTGCACCACCTCCACCCGTTCAGGGCCCAGGAACATGTGCTCCGTGCGGCACAGGCCGATGCCCTCGGCCCCCATGGAGACGGCCCGCTGGGCATCGGTGGGGGTGTCGGCGTTGGCGAACACTCCCAGCCTGCGGTACTCGTCGGCCCAGCCAAGGAGCACCTGGGCTTCGTGCACCTCGTCAAGCTGGGGTTGGAAGGTGGGGATGGAGCCTGCCAGCACCTCGCCGCTGGTGGCGTCGATGCTTATGTCCTCCCCTTCGCTGATTGTGCGGCCCGAGGCGGAGCAGGACCTGGACTGGACGTCCACATGCAGGGCCTCGCAGCCGACCACGCAGGGCACTCCCAAGCCCCGGGTGACTACGGCTGCGTGGCTGGTCACCCCTCCTCGGCTGGTGAGCACACCCTTGGCCGCCAGGATGCCGTGTATATCGTCGGGCTTGGTCTCAGGCCGGATGAGGATTACGGGAATGTCCTGGGCTGCAGCCTCGGCGGCCCGGGTGGCATCGAAGTAGGCCTTGCCCGTGGCGGCCCCCGGAGATGCGCCGAAGCCCTGGGCCATGTAGGCATTGCTGGCCAAGGCCTGGGCCCTTGAGTCCTCATCGAAGCGGGGCACAAAGAGCTGGGTCATCTCCTCGGGAACCACTTTCTGCACCGCTTCCTGCCGGCTGATCAGCCCCTCCTCCACCATTTCCACGGCAATGCGCACAGCCGCCTGGACCGTGCGCTGGGCGTTACGGGTCTGGAGCAGGTAGAGGCGTCCTCCCTCGACGGTGAACTCGATGTCCTGCATGTCCCTGTAGTGGTCCTCCAGCTGCCCGGCGAAGCCCGACAAGGAGGCGTGGGCGCCAGCGTTGCGCTCCGAGAGCACCGAGAAGGGTTCGGGATTGCGTATCCCGGCAACCACATCTTCCCCCTGGCCGTTCACAAGGTACTCGCCATACAGCTCCCGCGCCCCGTTGACGGGGTTGCGGGTGAAGAGCACTCCGGTGCCGCTGTCGTCCCCCAAGTTACCGAAGACCATGCCCATGACGTTGACGCCGGTGCCCCAGGTGTGGGGGATGTTGTAGTGGTCCCTATAGCTGATGGCCCGGGGGCTGTTCCAGCTCTGGAACACCGCCTGCACAGCTTCGAAGAGCTGCTGCTGGGGGTCTTGGGGGACATCCCGCCCGGTGTGCTCCCTGATGGCGGCCTTGAAGTCGGCAATGACCTGGCGCAGCTCGTCGGGATTCAGCTCATGGTCCAGGGTCTTGCCCGCCCGCTCCTTGTGCCCGCTGAGGATAACCTCGAACTGGTGGGCCTCCATGCCGAAGACGATGCTGGAGAATATCTGCAGAAAGCGCCGGTAGGCATCGTAGGCCGGGCGCTCGTCGTTCATATGGCGCGCCAGGGCATCCACGTTGTCGTCGCTGACACCCAGGTTGAGGATGGTGTCCATCATGCCGGGCATGGAGATTCGCGCCCCTGAGCGCACCGAGACCAGGAGGGGGTTGTCGGTGGAACCCAGCTTCCGGCCCAGGGTGGACTCCAGCCCGTGCAGCTTCTCCTGAACCTGGTCCCAGAGGCCCTCGGGGAGCTGATGGTCCAGGTCGTAGTAGTCCAGGCAAGCTTCGGTGGTGATGATGAAGCCTGGGGGGACGGGCAGCCCCAGCTTGGCCATCTCGCACAGATTTGCCCCCTTGCCGCCAAGGAGCGCGCGCATGGAGGCGTCCCCCTCATCGAAGCTATACACCATCTTCTTAGGCTGAACCATCTTCAGGAACCACCCTTTCTGGATCGAAAATCAGACATAACTACGCTAGCTTACACCTATTGCCCGACACTGGTACAGATGGGCGCATCGGGCGTTTTCGGCATATTCCAGCATGTCCGAGGGATGGCGTTCTGTCAGGGGAGCGGCGGGACCTTGTCCAAGCACCTTTGATCATAGAGTGGGAGTGGGGAATCTCTCCCGTTCTTGAGAGGGGCGCCTGTTTGATGGTAACATCGTACATGAGCGCTCGCGGCTTATTGTGGGTCGGCGTAATTCCAAGGAGGTTGTGCTACATGCTCCCCGATACTTGTCAGACCGCTTTCAAGGAGTGGGCGGTGGTGGTGGAGGCCCTGGGTCGAGGGGAGCAGGTCCTGCTGTTGCGCAAAGGCGGCATCAGCGAGGTGGGAAAGCACTTCAGGGTTGCCCATCACCGGTTCCTTCTCTACCCAACCTTGGAGCACCAGAAGGGGGAGCTGCTTAAGCCCGCCCACCGGGAGCGCCTGGCCCGGCTCCTGGCCGAGGGCCAGAATGCAGCCACCATTACCTTTGGCTGCTTGGCTGAGGTCGCACAGGTGATGGAGCTGTCCGAGGAGGAGCAGCTTCGCTCTCTGTCCCCTTACCATATCTGGTCCGACGACTACGCCCACTCCCGGCTACGCTGGAAGCCCCGCCATCCCCTGACGGCCATGCTGTTGAGGGTCTATCGCCTGGAAACCCCCAAGGCAGTGCTCTATAAACCCCACTACCGGGGCTGCAAGTCCTGGGTGGACCTGGAGGAAGAGCTGGCCTTGGGTGCCCTCACCCCCGTCCTGGATGATTCCCGGTTTGCAGCCCAGGTACGGGCCATCCAAGATGCTCTGAATGCCGCCGCCAGCCCTGTTGTCTGAAATCAATAGCCGGGTGCGCGCTCCGGCCTCGCATCCCGGTCCCCGTTCTTCTCATCGGAGGTACATCCTATGAAATACCGGCGCTGTGCCAGGACAGACCTTGAGCTTTCCGAGGTGGGCTTCGGAGTTTGGACCGTGGCCACCGACTGGTGGGGGCTGATCCAGGAGCACGATGCGGTGAAGCTGCTGGAAACTGCCTTCGACCTGGGGGTCAACTTCTACGACACGGCGGACACCTACGGCAAGGGGTACGGCGAGGAGATTCTGGCCAAAGCCCTGAAGCACGAACGCCATAACATCGTCATCGCAACCAAGTTCGGCTACGACTTTTATGACAGCATCGAGCGGATAGGGCACCAGGAGCGCACCCAGCGTTTCGAGCCGGACTTCATCCGCTACGCCTGTGAGCAGAGCCTGAGGCGCCTCAAGACGGACTATATCGACATATACCAGCTGCACAACCCCCGGGTGGATGCCCTGGAGAAGGACGAGGTGTTCGACCTGCTGGACAGCTTGGTGAGGGAGGGGAAGATACGCCACTACGGCGTGGCCCTCGGCCCCGACATCGGATGGTACGAGGAGGGGGAGGCATCGATGAAGGAGCGCCAGGTCGATTCCCTCCAGATCATCTACAGCATCCTGGAACAGGAGCCGGCGCGCAGCTTCTTTCCCATAGCGGAGGAGGGAGAAGGCACCGGGCTTATCTCCAGGGTGCCCCATGCCTCGGAGGTGCTCACGGGCAGGTTCACGGAACCGCCCGAGTTCGACCCATCCGACCACCGGGCACACCGGAAGCACGAGTGGATGACGGAAGCGCTTCGCAAGGCGAAGCAGGTGTACTTCCTGGGGGAGGACACAGGCCGGACCATGGCCCAGGCGGCCATCAAGTTCTGCCTTGCCCAGGGGACCATCATGACGGTGCTGCCCAACATCACCAACATGGAGGACCTCCGGGAGTACGCAGCGGCCCCGGAGACTCCCGATCTGACCGAGGAAGAGTGCCGGTTTATCGCCGATCTGTGGGAGAACGGGTTCTACCTGGAGGATGCCGCCCCCGCCGCAGTCCGGGAGTCCTGAACCACCCATCAGGTACCACAAACACCCGCACTCCCTGCGCAAGCGGGGAACGACGAAGAGAGTGCGGGATGTGTCGAAAGGCTGCCCGTCATTGCGGCGGAGGCCGCAATACAGGAGAGTCAGGCCAGGGCGGAGGCTCTCCACCGCTCACCCCTGGGATGCTGCAACCCGCCTGGTATCCGGCAGCGCTCCGTCCTGGGTACCGGCCCCGTATCGGGTACGGGGCAGGCTCTACGCCGGTACGACGAAAGCCTTACCGGCACTCCCGCGGAAGGGGGAGTCTATGCCCCTCCCCTGTGCTGTGAGCCAGGATAGGTTCCAGTTTTCCCGGGAACGACGAAGAGAGTGCGGGATGTGTCGAAAGGCTGCCCGTCATTGCGGCGGAGGCCGCAATCCAGGAGAGTCAGGCCAGGGCGGAGGCTCTCCACTGCATCACCCCTGGGATGCTGCAACCCGCCTGGTACCCGGCAGCGCTCCGTCCTGGGTACCGGCCTACGCCGGTGCGACGAAAGCCTTACCGGCACTCCCGCGGAAGGGAGTGTGGAGGTGACGAGGTTGTTCAAAGGCTTCCCCTAAGGGGACCAGGGCTAGGCACGCCTTAAATCGTGATAGAATGGGCCTCGTAGCATCATGCTTGGGTCTGCTCCACATCAAGAATTAAAGGAGAAACCGCTATGCCTCCCAGCTGGGTAAACATCGATGTACAGGGCCAGAACATGGAAGGATACCTGACCCAACCCGTGGAAGACGGCAAGTATCCTGCCGTGGTGGTGATCCAAGAGGTATGGGGTGTGAACTCCCACATCCAGTACGTTACTGACCGAATGCCTTCCCTGGGCTACGTCGGCCTTGCGCCGGCTATGTTCCACAGGGAAGGCCCCATGACCATCGGTCTCCACGAAGAGTTTCCGACGGCCCTGGAGCGCCTCGGCCGGTGCACCGACGACGGCATCGTGGCCGATGTGCGGGCGGCCGTCGATTACCTCAGGGCCCAGCCCTTCGTCGATGGCGACCGCATCGGGATCGTGGGCTTCTGCTTCGGCGGGCGCGTCAGCTACCTGTCTGCCTGCGCCATCCCCGAAATTAAAGCCGCGTCCGTGTTCTACGGAGGGCGTATCTTGGCGCCCCTGGGCGGAGACGGCCCCTCGCCCCTGGAGAGGACTGGCAACATCAACTGCCCTGTCCTGGGATTGTTCGGAGAAGATGACCAGAACCCCACACCTGCCGACGTGGACACCATAGCGGCCGAGCTCCAGAAGCAAGGCAAGAGCTACGAGTTCCACATGTACCCCGGTTGCGGCCACGGCTTCCACTGTGACGCCCGCCCAAGCTTCCGGCCCGAAGCTGCCAAGGATGCCTGGAACAAGACCATCGCCTGGTTCGACCAGCACCTGAAGGGATAAGTCTTCGGCCCACCGCCCAGACTTCGGAATGTGCCCTCATCGCCGGTCATCTCCCTCTGGAAGAGGGGAGCCTTAAAGTTCCTTCTCACCCAGGGAGGCGAAGGTTAGGATGAGGGGGGTCGAGCTATCCCTCCTCCTTCCCAAGGCGGCGGCCCCGTTGTAATATATGGCTGCCAAACTACAGAAAGGGGCTAACATTATGTGCGCAACCTGCGGATGTGAGACTGCAAAGCCCAAGCCCGAACCCAAGCCTTCCAAGTAAAGAGGTGCGGTTCAGCGTCGAGCGCCCGGCCCATGGCTCGTGAGAAACCAGGCGCCGGGCCGCCCGGCGGAGCTCTAGAACATATCGATTCGTTTCCAGGAGGGACCATTGCCAGACATCCTCCAAGATAAGGTTGCCATCGTCACCGGCGCAGGCCGGGGAGTGGGCCGCGGCGTAGCCAAGCTGATGGCCCAGCAGGGCGCCAGCGTAGTTGTGACGGACCCTGGCGTGAACGTGGACGGTTCCGGGTTCGATGCTTCTATCGCCGAGCAAGTGGCGGCCGAGATCAGGAGCGAAGGGGGCACCGCCGTTGCATGCACCGAGTCGGTGGCGACCATGGATGGCGGCGAAAAGATAGTCCAGTCGGCTATCGACAGCTTCGGCAAGCTGGACATCGCCGTCACCTGCGCGGGCATCCTGCGGGACCGCATGATATTCAACATGACGGAGCAGGAATGGGACGATGTGATATCCGTGCACCTGAAGGGCACCTTCACCGTCGTCAAGCACGCCTGCATCCTGTTCCGCCAACAGAGGTCCGGGAGGGTCATCACCTTCAGCTCCCAGTCGGGCCTCGTCGGCAACTCGGGGCAGGCCAACTACGGCGCCGCCAAGTCGGGCATCGCCGGCTTTACGAAGGTGGTGGCCCGGGACATGGGACGGTACGGCGTGACAGCCAACTCCATCGCCCCCAGGGCAGCCACCCGCATGATCGGGGCGATCCCCCAAAGCGCCAACGAAATCAGGGCTCGGGGAGGCGTTGCCGGCCTGTCGGAAGAGGGCGAGCTTGATCAGTTGGACCCCGACGACATCGCCCCCTTCGTGGCGTACCTGGCCAGCGACTACGCATCCAACATCAATGGGCAGACCTTCCTGGTATGGGGTGGAGAGGTATCCCTCATGTCCCAGCCCAGGCCGGAAAGGTCCATCTACCATCCCGAAGGCCACTGGCCGACGGATGTGCTGGCCCCCCTGGCGGCCGGTTACCTGACCAGGGACATCCCCAATCCCGCCCCGCCCCCGCAGTAATAGTAGGGCGGGAATTAGTGTCCCCCTACACAAGTTCAATGCAGATACAAGGAGCCTGATATATGGCTGGTCTGGTGGAAGGCAAGGTAGCGATCGTCACAGGCGCCGGTCGGGGCATCGGGCAGGGCATTGCCAAGCTGATGGCCCAGGAGGGCGCCAGCGTGGTGGTGGTGGACCCCGGTGTGAACGTGGACGGGTCCGGCGGTGATACGTCCATCGCCGAGCAGGTGGCGTCGGAGATCAGGGACTCCGGCGGCTCCGCCGCAGCATGCACCGAGTCCGTTGCCAGCATGGAGGGTGGAGAAAAGATCGTCCAGGCTGCCATAGACAGCTTTGGCAAGCTGGACATCGTGGTGACGGTGGCGGGTATCCTGCGGGACCGCATGGTGTTCAACATGACGGAGCAGGAGTGGGACGATGTGATAGCTGTCCACCTGAAGGGCACCTTCACCGTGGTCAAACACGCCTGCATCCTATTTCGCCAGCAGAGGTCCGGGAGCATCGTAACCTTCAGCTCGACGTCGGGGCTGTACGGCAACTCGGGTCAGGCCAACTACGGCGCCGCCAAGGACGGTATCGCCGGCTTCACCCGTGTGGTTGCCCGGGACATGGGGCGGTACGGTGTCACCGCCAATGCCATATCCCCCAGCGCGGCTACCCGTATGACGGTGAGCGTACCCCAGGAAGCACGGGACCTCCGGTCCCAGAGGGGAATAGGCACCGGAGGAGGCACCGTGGAGGCGATACGGGGCGAGCCGGAAGACATAGCTCCCTTCGCGGTCTGGCTGGGTTCGGACCAAGCAAGGCATGTGAACGGCCACATCTTCCACGTTGCCGAGGGCCTTGTGAGCCTGCTGAACGAGCCGGAGCCGGTGAAGACCATCCACAAAGATGGGCGCTGGACCGTGGAGGAGCTGGTACGGGTGATGCCAGCCACCCTCGGCTTCGAGATCTACAACCCAGCCCCTGCGCCACCACCCGCATCCTAGGCGGGCCTTCTTGGATCCTTTGAAGTAAATGGTTGACTAGTAGTAGCATTAGTGCCACTATTATGTGGGGTTGCATAGGGCACCGGGAGTCAGACGAGTGCCCGAAGTAATCGAGAGGTTGGGGGAGGAGAATGGCTGACTACTACACCTACCGGGTAACCTGGTCTCCTGAAGATGAAAGATACCTTGGACTCTGTACGGAATTCCCTTCTCTTAGCTGGCCGGCACCATCGCCCGATGAAGCTTTCAGTGGGATTCGGCAGATGGTCGGGGAGGTCCTTGGGGAGATCCGGGAGTCAATGCCCGAGCCGTTGGCGAAGCGTAACTACAGCGGCAAGTTCATGGTACGTGTCCCTCCCGAGACCCATAGGGAGCTTGTGCTCCGAGCTGCGGAGGAAGGGGTCAGCCTGAATCGACTGGTCAACGCGCGGTTGAGCGGGCGCGGTTCCTCGGCGTAGCAGCTAGGTAAGGGCACAGGGGCGTAAGCCCCCGGCTACTTTAAGGTTTTATTGCAGAAGCATGGAGGGGTGGCCGAGCGGTCTATGGCGGCGGTCTTGAAAACCGCTAACTCCTTGCGGGGTTCGTGGGTTCGAATCCCACCCCCTCCGCCATATAGAAGATCTTTGCAAACCCACAAAGTCTCACAATTCCTTCATTACGTAGCTAAATTGGTGTCATATGATGCTTGAACATTCCCGAATGCTTCCATAAAATACCACTACATCTCGCACCAGATGTGGGAAATAATGTGGTAAGGATTGGAGCATGAGCAAGCTTACCTCAGTGGGTGCAAAGGCCCTGACCAAACCCGGCAGGTACGGCGACGGCGATGGCCTCTACCTCTACATCTCCCCCTCAGGCACAAAGTCATGGGTCCAGCGAATCGTGGTCGATGGGCGGCGCCGTGACATAGGGCTGGGATCCTTGTCTAGGGTCCGTCTTGCAGTAGCCCGGGAGATGGCACGGGACAACCGCTTTGCAGTTGCCGAGGGCCGGGACCCGGTTGCTGAGAAGCAGGAATCAGCCCAGAGGTGCCCACCGTCCATCCCCACATTCGCCCAGGCTGCTACATATGTGATCGAGCTGCGTCGCCCGACATGGAGCAATGAGAAGCATGTTGCCCAGTGGGAGAACACCCTGGCCACTTATGCTCATCCCCTGATCGGGCATATGGCTGTTGATACCATCACCTCTGCTGATCTGATGAATGTGCTGACTGCCATATGGACCTCCAAGGCAGAGACAGCCAGCCGGGTGCGTCAGCGAATTGAAACGGTAATGGACTGGGCGGTTGCCCAGGGCTACCGGCTGGACAATCCAGCGGGGCGCTCTCTGCTTAGGGGCTTGCCCAAGACCCAAAGACTGAAGGAGCACCATCAAGCTTTGCCCTATGTTCAGGTGCCGGGTGCGGTGATGCAGGTCAGAGAGTCCAGCGCCAGCATCTGGACGAAGCTAGCGTTCGAGTACCTTGTGCTGACTGCCAGTCGCTCCGGAGAGGTGCGGGGAGCTGACTGGGCTGAAGTGGACTGGCAGTCATCCACCTGGGAGGTACCTGCCGCCAGGATGAAGGCTAGGCGTCCTCACCGTATTCCGTTGTCCGGGAGGGCTGTGGAGATACTGGGCCAGGTGCTGGAATTGGGGGACGGGCAAGGGCTGATATTCCCCGGGATGCGAAGCGGGAGGCCAGCATCGGAGATGGTGTTCACCGCTCTGCTGCGGAGGCTGGAGATCCCTGCTGTGCCCCACGGATTCCGGACCTCCTTCAGAAACTGGGTTGCTGAGTGCACACCGACACCGTGGGCGGTGGCTGAAGCTGCCCTGGCCCACAACGTGGGCAACAGCACCGAGGCTGCATATATGCGGAGCGATCTGTTTGATCAGAGACGGACTCTGATGGATGCTTGGGGAAGATATATCACTGGCATGACCGATACAGAGAGGAACAATGGATGAAGTGAAAGAAAAACTAATGCTTATAGATGATCTCGTGGAAGAGATATTGAACGACACCCCCGCTACGCAGAAACCCGACCATCTGGTTCGCTTCTGGATTTACACTCCTCCAACTATGTGCGACCCGCTCTTCCCAGAATTCCCTACCCGGATTAGATACTTGGCTAGGTATATCCAAGAGGCTGACCGAGATTCGGCGGCCAGGATGCAACTGTTTAGGCTCTATGAGCACCTGTTGAAGAACGGTGAAGAACCCCCCTATATCCTGAGTTATTGGGTCGACCACTTTGTCCGAAATGGGCCTGTTGTCGGCCGTCGTGGTCCGCGAGAAGAGTCTTGGCGGGACTACAACGTTTATTTGGCTTTCCAATTACTTCAGAGTGTAGGACGCTCTTATGAGTGCAGCTTGGCCACCATCGCAAAAAAGGCCTGCCTGGAACCTGAGGGTGTAAGGTCAATCCTGCGCAAGATCAAAAAGAATTCCCCGGTCCGGTAAAAATTCTCGAATTGTCACCTCCTGACAACCCAGAAACCAGGGCGTACCCTCCGGTCAAGTAATGTTCTGGGGGTATGTCATGGATGCTGAAATAACCGGTCGTCTCCTGCGCCTCAGCGAAGTCGTGGCCCTCACAGGTCTCTCGCGCACCACCATATACCGCAAGATGCGAGAAGGGTCTTTCCCTGAGCCGTTCAAGATGGGAGCCCGCGCTGTGCGCTGGCGGGAGTCTGAGATTCGGGCCTGGATGGAAGGACGCCCCAGAGCAACCGGTGACACCCCGCCCTGAAGAAATCCCCAGAACGGTCCCGTAAGCCAAGCCTAGGCTTGGCACTCGCCACGGTTCCGTTTGCTTCTAGAGGATAGCATTAGTGGACTCTGGGCAGAGTCCGTTAATGACGGCGGTGCACCAAAACGACATCCTCTAGAAGCAAACGGAACCGACCTCGGACCCGGGTAACGGCTCCAGGAGCTGCGCGTTAAGGTCCTGGACTTTCATCAAGACCCTATTAAGCCAGGGCTGGCAAGCCTCGCCCTTGTCCTGGAGATAAGCCCACCTGCGAAGTACCTCGAAGATGGCGTTGTTGCGTCTGCCTTCGCGCACGAAGTGGAGGGGATGGGTTCCGTCCTGAACTAGCGGTCGCCGCTTCGAAGATGCCGGCGCTGGTGGAGATGCCAGCGTAACCGACTTGCGAAGCTCCGGGGGAAGTTCACCCCCCCCCCACCTGCGTCTGGAGCGCCCTAAGCAGCCCTCGGACGGCTGCCGGTCCCCAAAGGATGGCTTGCCCGCCTTTGTTGCGGAGCTGGCCGGAGCACCCGTAGGCTTGCCAGTCTCCGTTCCCCGGCGCGGTGGCGGACCAGTAGAGAAGATGGAACCGGCCTTTACGACTCGATGGCCACATCCCCAAGGGGGGGTGCTTCCGGGTAAGCTCGCGGAAAGGGTCGCCGGTGTCCACGTCCACCAGGACGTGACGGCCGACATGGTCAGGACGATCAGCAGGCAGTCCTCAACCCAGGGCTGAAAGCCTGTTACCCCGCCCTGGCCGATGTGCGACCGCACATCCTCCAGAGATGCCGGCGACGTCGGCCAGCCTTGGGGAAAGGGTTGCTTCGAGGTGGGGTTCGCTAAGACCAAGTGGACACCGCGCCGGTGGAGCTCCTGCAGCTCGTTTAAACCTGCAGCATGTCCTACCTACGGTTGTCTAACGTGTTGTTTATGATGGTGGTGCATGAAGTGACGCCTTCATGTGCCCGCCGTAAGCCCCTCGTTGAAGGGGCTTATGGTTTTTATGGGCTGTTTAATGCCCGACTGTCGCGTCGATCCCCAGGAACTCCCTAGCGCGATCGCGGCGGCTTTCAGGCATTTTACATAAGAGCCTTTCTATAGTGGTCGTGGCCGTTGTATCTTCGGCCGTCGTCGGCGCTGCCCTGGTAGGCGGGGCGGCTGGAACCATGCCGGTGTCTTGGCTGGCTTCGGTGTGTCAACGTCCACCGGCGGAAGTTCCGGGGCTTGGATATGCGGCCGCCTTCGTCGGACTTCTCCGGAGCGTTCCCCCATCTTTCGGGCTGCTTCGGACACGTCGTCCGGAAGTTCGGTCTGTACCGCGCTTTGGGGGCGTTGGCTTCGGTATGTGACGGGAAGCTCCACAACCCTGCGCCTACTGCATGTCTGCCGGCTGGAATCCGAGAGGCCCTGCGCCCAACGCGTCGGGAGATGGACCGCGTCGGGTGTCCCCGTTGACATCCAGCATCCCCACCAGACCAGCCCCGACGCCCATGTCTGCCGGATCTGCCGAGGCCCCCGTTGTGCCCTGGTCGTCGCCGTCCTGGCCGTCAGTGTCGGAGCTGCCCTGGTCCAAGAAGTCCTGCATCTCGTCGGTGGGATCTTCGTCCTGATCGCCCTGGCCGCCCTGTGGCTTGGTCTTGGTCTTCCTTGCTCGATGCGAACTGCCTTTGGAGGACTTCCCCGACGGGATGCTTCGCCGGTCGGGTTGAGCAGCCAACGCCGCGATGTATTCCTCGGTCTCCCGCGCCGCCATATCCTCCTGGACTGCTTGCTCCGTAGCCTCAGTGATGATGTCGGCCCCGGTTATCATTTGCTGGTCATCGTCAGCCGGGGGGCGGTTGGGGGTTGCTTCACCCTAGCCACTGGCAAGCTCCTGCATCTCCTGTCGCCGGATAACTTCCTGCTCCCGACAGATTCGAAGGATGTGGGTTTTGCTTAGCCGGCCGCCGGTGGCTTCCTGAATCTCATCCAGGGTCATCCACTCACGGGCTCCGGAAATCAGCCGGTCGCGCTTTCGCAGGGCCTCAGCTACCCCCTTCTGGTGCCCCTTGGTGAAGGATGCCCAGAGCGTGAACAACTCCTGATCATCGCGAACGGTAAGCGTTAGAGGCACCGGCATCAGCAGGGAACGCCGACGGCCGGTATCATCCCGGACGAGCTTGAACAACCGGCTGCTGGAAGTGCAACCGTATCCCAGTAGTTCCATAGCTGCCACCCCCCGTTTTTTATTCGATGACGGCATAAGTTGTCGGGAAACCGATTTCGCCCCTGTTCCGTAGCTGGAGTCTTGTCGTAACTCTGCAAGATGCTGCAATAAGGCGACCGGAGCGTATTCCCCGGAATGCTAAAATCCCAGTAATCTATACAATTATTTCGCCGTCGCCCTCCCGCCCGGTTTTCCGTGCTCGAGGTGACACCCTCTCGCCCGGTGCTGCTGCAGCTCTTCCAGGACCTCCAGCAGCGCCATCTCCCCGTCGTCGGGGACCGTCAGTCCCAGACTCTCCACCAAGTCGTCCACCAGGTCGTCCACGTCGTCCGGGTCGTACCCTAGCCGAGATGTTTCACACCCTGGCCTCCAGATGATTATCGGCTCTCGAAACTCCAGCATCGATCACGGCCTCCTGCGCCGATTCAAAGCCACACACCACAGGTTGTCAATTAATGATTTGCACGCCTCGCAGCTACGAATTGCTGGGGTTTCGTGCCTGACGGAAAACCACTTGAATCACGTGCCCGCTGCCCCATAGAAACATATAGGTCAGTTGGAGTGGAAGAGGCCAGAGGCACCCCTTACAGATTCGAAAGGCCCGGTCGCCAGATTGCTTTGAAATTGGCGTCAAACGGTCGTTCTCCCCTCTTGTTTACGGAACATCCATTGAGCGCCCCACGTCGGCGGCCGCCCGACGAAATCCCCTCACCTGCAGCTCGCTTCGCCGGAGGAATCACGCCACTTCGCAGATCCTGGGTTGACGAAATCCGACACTCACCAGGGCCGGATTTTGGCCGATTTCGGGGGCTGTCTCAAATGACGAAATCCGCCGCCGAGGTTAGGGCGTTTTCAGCTTCCCCTGGAGCTCCACGTCGAGGCCCAGCCTTCAACAAGGCTGGCGCACCAGAGGCGGGATTCTGCGGACGGCGGGGAGAGTCGTTGCGTCGTTAGTTTCTCGTTAGCAGGAGCATTCTGCGCGCAGGTCCTGCGCCGATCTCCGCGGCCGGCCGCCCACGTCGCCCGGAAAGCCATCGTTAGACTTCGTTGTGCGCCGGAGCCGCCCCGATGCGGCCTAGGGCCATCACAAGGGCGGGGTAAATCTGCTGGGGAGCGCCGCAAGGGCCATCATTTGACATCATGTTAATTGGGAGTCAATTGATGGCAAAGTCTAGGACCAGATGCCGCACATCTTCGTGCGGCATCTGGTCGCCCGGGCCAGTGCGCGGGTTAGAGTTGCCGATTGAATGAACCGCCGCACTGACCGCACGTCGCGTCCAATGAAGTGGCGCACTGGACCGTTGTGCACCCGCAGCGCCATTTCATCATCTTGGAGTGCCCCTTACTCACCCCTTCGAAGGCGAGGCGGAATAGCCGGAACGCTTCGTAATCCGGGACAAAGTCTTTTGCAATGCGTTGCACTAGGTCCTCAGTGGGCGGCGAACATCACCTACCTGCCCATGGCCCGAGGGTTCCTCTATCTGGTGGCGGTAATGGACTGGTACAGCCGGTACTTGGTGGCCTGGAGATTGTCCAACACTCTCGACGCCGGCTTTTGCGCCGGGGCTCTGGAGGAGGCTCTGGGTATGAACAAGCCGGAGGTGTTCAATACCGACCAGGGGAGCCAGTTCACCAGTCTGGAGTTCACCCAGATCCTCCAGGACCGAGGTGTGAAGATCAGCATGGACGGGAAGGGTCGGTACTCCGACAACATTTTTGTAGAGCGTCTGTGGCGGACGGTGAAGTACGAAGAGGTGTACCTGAAAGCCTACGCCAACATCCTGGAGGCCCAGAGGGGGCTGGAAGACTACTTCCTGTTCTACAACGAGCTGAGGCCCCATCAGGCCCTGGGCTACCGGACCCCGGCCGAGGTGTTCCATGGAGAGCAGGTGGTTGGGGAAGGGGAGTATAGTGGAAGGAGATCTTCACCCGGTACCAGCGCAGAACGACCGACAGGAGCACCTGGATTCTCACTTAACCCTGCCCTGATTCTGTCTAAATAACCGGGTCCACCTCAATGTGATACCCTTGGTCATTGACGAAGTGGGAGGCACTTTATGAACAACGTCGTTCCCCTTGACGACCTTTTCCGCAAACGGCTGTTTCGCGTTCCAGACTATCAGAGGGGCTACTCTTGGGAAGTGCGGCAGGTTGAGGAATTCCTCGAAGACCTAGAGTTGCTTGGAGCATACCGCTACCACTACACCGGGACTGTCGTTCTGCACGAGCCGGATCCCGGGGATCGTCCAATGGATGAGGACGGTAACACCTATGTTCCCGTTGAGATTGTCGACGGGCAGCAGCGGCTAACGACCATTGTCCTCTTGCTCGATGGCATCCGCAGGTCCCTCGCTGGCTTTTCGGATACGGCTAAGGGGCTCTCTCAGGGAATCAAGAAGAACTTCATCGCCACCAAAGGGATAAGCGGGCAGCCGCTTTTCAAACTGTCCATAAACCAAGACACAGATCACTTCTTCAAGTCCAGCGTTCTCGCTGAGCAGGTCGGTGTTGAGGGGCCGCAAATTACTTCTGAACGACGACTAGAGGCGGCAAAGGAAAGGATCGCTGCTTACTTGGCGGCTCACCTTGACATAGAAGGGGCGGCGGGAGAGAAATGGCTCCAAGCCCTATACACGAAAGTCGCCACCCAGCTTAGATTCACTCTGTATGAGGTCGAGGACGAGGCTGAAGTCGGAGTCATTTTCGAAGTTATGAATGACCGCGGCAAGCCTTTGACTGACTTGGAGAAAGTGAAGAACTTTCTTCTCCATACATCTATTGCAATTGACATCGACAACGAACTTGCCAAGGCTGTGAATGGAGCATGGGCAGAAATCCTCCGTCAGCTAATGGCAGCCGGTCTGGTCTCAGGCGCCGACGAAGACAGGCTACTAAGGGCGCACTGGCTGACCCACTACAACCCACAGTCCAGACAGTGGAGGGGCAGTAGGAGCATCAAGGACGAGTTTGATCTACGGAAATACAAAGGACGACGCGAGGACCTTCTGGATAGCTTGCATCGCTACACCGAAGGGCTCCGCGCATCTTGCGTCTGTTTCTGCGATGCGTACCAACCGAATCGCGCTGATTCCTTTCAATCGTTTAACGGAAGTCCCAAGACCCGTATGGAAGTAGTCGAGTGGAGCGCCAAGCTTGGGAGAGTCGGTGTAATTGCCCCTTTCTTGCCGCTCTTGCTCGCAGTGAGAGAGCACTGGCCCAATGACCCAATAAAGTACCTTGAAATCCTGAAGTTGTGCGAGGCCTTTGCTTTCCGCGTGTATCGGCTGACGGGATACAGAGCCGACGCTGGTCAGTCGGCATTGTTTCATCTTGGATATGATCTAGCGCACAAGAAGAAGACCTTCGACGGCGTAATCGAGCGATTGAAAGGCGAACTCGGATATTGGGCTAGGGACGAGGAATTCAAAAGCTGGACAAGTGGGAGTCATCAACATACAAGAACGGCATACGATTGGAGAGGCTTACGTTACTTCCTCTATGAATATGAGACTGCTCTGGCCCTCAATCAGGGAGCTTCTCCCATCGTGACATGGGATGAGTTACGGAAAAGCGACCTTCAAGACACTATCGAGCACATACTCCCCCAATCCATCGACGATCAGCCTTCTTGGAAAAAGAGATTCCGTCGAACACACCAGCGATATGTCCACGATCTCGGCAACCTTACCCTGACGAAGCACAACTCGCACTATCTCAATAAACCGTTCCGTGACAAGAAGGGAAGAGTTGACGCCAAGGAACACTGTTACGCGAAGTCACCATTGTATGTCGAGAGGGAATTAACACAATGGGAGGACTGGACCCCCTCCACAATTGAGGAGCGCCGGGCCAAGTTACTTGACTGGGCAACGGCTAGATGGGCTGTAGACCTGAGTGAGACTGAGAAAGAAGAGTATGAACTCGTGGATTCTGTTGAACCCGATGAAGACGCAGAGCTCTTCCTCGATGATGACGAGGTTGAAGACTAGGCCTTTGCCAAGCGTAGGACGCGGCTGACTGACCGCAGGGCGTCGGAGCTAAGCCGATGGGTGAGAATCGGAGCATGTCCTTCCGCCGCCTCAACGAGGCCATAGTCTTGCCTTCGCAGAGGCGCAACGGCGATGAGGCGGATAGTTTCTCCTAGCGTCAGTTGGCTGCGCGACTCAAACAGTCACACAACCGTATAGAAGAGCCTCCGACCTGATGGGCCGCAGGCTCTCCGGAGCCTATCCTGGGCCGCCCGACCCTTACCCTATATCCAGGACCTCCCAGCGAAAAGCAACCGTCTTGTAAGTCAAGACACAGGTGTGATCGGATCCCAATGTTTCCCTGTCTTCGCCATACTGTTGAGCATGGTCAGCAGCTTCCGCATGCAGGCGGTGAGAGCCAGTTTCTTAGGCTTCCCGGCCGCCAGAAGCCGCTGGTAGAACTGTCGAATGACTGGGTTTCGGCGTGCCGCCACCAAGGCTCCCATATACAGCACGGCGCGCACTCGGGCCCGTCCACCCCAGGTAGTACGCCTCCCTCTTTGGCGTCCGCTATCCGACTGAATGGGGCCACGCCGACCAGAGCTGCGATTTGCTTCCGGCCTAGGGAGCCCAGCTCAGGCAGGTCAGCCAGCAATGTCATAGACACCTGGTTTCCCACGCCGGGGACACTGCGCAGGAGTTCATCTTTTTCGCGCCACACTGGACTGCTGAGTATCGTTTGTCTAAGTGCGCCGTCCAGTTCGCTCAGCTCCTGCTCTAGCCAAGCGATGTGGGCCTCGATACGAGGATGTACCTCTCGCAATGCGCGGCCCAGACGATTGTTCTCTGCTACCACCATAGCGACTACTTGACGCCGACGGGCCACCATCGCTCCGAAGACCCGAGTGTCGGCATCACGTAACGCGCGCATCGGCGGTTGGATCGCCTCTCCAAAGTGGGCCAGGACCTGGGCGTCGAGTCTGTCGTTCTTGGCCAGTTGGCCGGTGGACTTGGCGAAGTCACGCACTTGGCGGGGATTGACCACTGCCACTGGTAGTGATGCCGCAGCCAGGGCCGCTACTAATGTAAGCTCCAGGCCACCGGTAGCTTCCAGTATCACCCCGGCTGGCTCCAATACCTGCAGCCTGGCAACCAGTATCTCCACCTCCTTTTCCTCGTAGGACGCGCTCCAGCTCTGACCTGTTGGACGTACGGCGATATCCACCCGGTCTTTGGCGACGTCGATGCCTACGTATGTGGGTTCTCGTTTCATGTTCGCCTCCCCTGCTGTGTTGGCTCAGCCTTGCAAGATGCGGGCTTAATCAGCCCGGGCAACCGTTCGAGCTCTATCAGGGATGAGTGCGGCGACCCTCGCTTTTCGGCGGCCTACTATGACCTAAGTTCGGTCGGTCTGCCGCACTCGCAACAGCCCGGTATGGGAATCCTCCCACATAGCCAAAGATACAAGTGTAGGCCGTCAGCGATAATGGGACACCGGAAGGGGTAGAAAAACCCGAGAGATTTGAGGTGGGGTCAGCTCCCTGGATGAAGTAGAGTAACTTCAGATAGAGGAGCCAAAGATGTCCCAGATAGAAACAGGTAAAACAGCCGCCGCCGATGAACGCACAGAGGCAGCCAGGTCCTTCGTCAGAACGGTTAAGGCTGCTACTAGGCGCAAGTACACCCCGGAAGAGAAGATTCGTATCGTGCTGGAGGGCTTCCGCCGCGAGGTCACCGTGAGCGACCTGTGCCGACGGGAGGGAATCAAGCCTCACTCTTACTACTCCTGGACCAAGGAGTTCATGGAGGCAGGCAAGGAGAGGCTTACCCGCGACAGCGTGCGGGACGCCACCCAGGGAGGAGGTCCATCAGCTCAAGCGGGAGAACGGAGAGCTAAAGCAGCTGGTCGCCGATCTGTCCCTTGAGGTCTATCGTCTCAAAAAAACGTCCATACCAATGCCTCAGGGCGCCGGCAGTATCACCGGATGAGTGGCGCAGAGAAGGCAGAGGTGCTGACCAAGATGGCTTCCTCTTCTCTGCCAAAACGTCAGGCCCTCAGTGAGCTGGGAGTCCCCAAGAGCACCTACTACCGGTGGCTGAGACGGAAGGAGCAGCAGGGACTTGAGGACGACGTGGGAGGCGGCAATCCCCCATGGAACAAGCTGGCTTCCAAGGAAGTAGACTCCGTTCTGTCGGCAGCCAGGGAGATGTCGGAACTGAGCCCTCGGCAGTTGGCCGCATGGGCCACCGACCACATGGGCTTCTCCGTATCAGAGTCTACGGTCTACCGCATCCTGCGCAGAGAGGGTCTGGTGAAGAGGCCCGAGACACGGTTGGCTGCGGGTAAGGAGTACCACCGCAAGACGACGGGTCCCCACCAGATGTGGGCCACCGATGCCTCCTACTTCAGGGTGGTGGGTTGGGGCTACTACTACATGGTCACCGTCATGGACGACTACTCACGCTTCATTCTGGACCACAGGCTTCAAAGAGACATGACCTCCGACTCCTTCATAGAGGTGGTCCAGGAGGCCGTGGACAGGACAGGCATGGACCGGACCCCGATAACAGACCGGACCAGGCTGCTGAGCGACAATGGCCCCGGCTATATATCCAGGGCCTTCAGGGACTACCTGGGCATGGTGGGCATCAAGCACATCCTGGCAACGCCCTTCCATCCTCAGACCAACGGCAAGCTGGAGCGCTACCACCAGACCCTCAAGCGGGATGTAAACCAACTGCTCTACGAGATGCCTTCAGACCTGGAGGCGGCCATCGTGGCCTTCGTCAGCTACTACAACTACCGACGCTATCACAAGGCCCTCGGCAACGTGACACCCTCGGACGTGCTCAAGGGACGGCGGCAGGAGATTCTACGACGAAGAGAGGAGGTGCAGGCCCAAACAATCCAACGGCGACGACGACACAACAGAACTCTGAGGGAGCTGACTAGACCTCGACCCGCCCCCTGATCTCTCGGGTCTCAAAGTGTCCCACTTTTGATGGTTGCCAACACTTCCGATGGTACTCCTTGCCCACAGCCAGCGGCATCTCAGGCCGCTTCACCAGCCCCTCCCTGCGCAGGATGCGGTAGACCGTAGACTCTGATACAGAGAAGCCCATGTTGTCCGTGACCCACGAGGCCAGCTGTCTGGGACTTAGCTCCGGCATCTCCCTGGCTGCCGACAGAACGAAGTCGATCTCCTGGGGAGTCAGCTTGTTCCATGGAGGATTCCCACCTCCCACGTCGTCATCAAGTCCTTGCTGCTCCTTCCGACTCAGCCACCGGTAGTAGGTGCTCCTGGGGACTCCAAGCTCACCGAGCGCCTTGCGTTTGGGGAGAGCAGAGGATGCGACCCTGGCCAGCACCTCACTCTTCTCCGTGGCGCTCACCCTCTGGTACCGGCGTCGTCTTGCGGCATGGGTATGGACGTTTTTTTGAGACGATAGACCTCAAGGGACAGATCGGCGACCAGATGCTTGAGCTCTCCGTTCTCCCGCTTGAGCTGATGAACCTCCTCCTGGGTGGCGTCCCGCACGCTGTCGCGGGTAAGCCTCTCCTTCCCAGCCTCCATGAACCCCTTGGTCCACGAGTAGTAGGAGTGGGGCTTGATTCCCTCCCGCCGGCACAGGTCACTCACAGTGACCTCGCGGCGGAAGCCCTCCAGGACGATGCGAATCTTCTCTTCCGGGGTGTACCTGCGTCTGGCAGCAGTCTTAACGGTGCGGACGAATGATCTGGTCGCCTCTGTGCGTTCATCAGCGGCCGTTGCTTTACCTGTTTCTGTCTGGACCATTCCTCCATCTGAAGTACTCTACCTCATCCAGAGAGCTGACCTCACCTCACATCTCTCGGGTTCTTCTACCCCCTCAGGTGTCCCATTTTCGCTGACGTCCTACAGGAGTGAGGCTTGATTCCCTCTTGCCGACACAGGTCACTCACAGTGACCTCGCGGCGGAAGCCCTCCAGAACGATGCGAATCTTCTCTTCCGGGGTGTACTTGCGCCGAGTAGCGGCCTTAACCGTGCGGACGAATGACCTGGCGGCCTCTGTGCGTTCATCGGCGGCCGTTGCTTTACCTGTTTCTGTCTGGACCATTCCTCCATCTGAAGTAATCTACCTCATCCAGGGAGCTGACCCCACCTCAAATCTCTCGGGTTCTTCTACCCCCTCAGGTGTCCCATATTCGCTGACGACCTACACTTATTGTACCAAGTGCCTGGCCATGGGTTTTCTTGCGAGTCTACCGTTGCGCCCTATTTACAATATAATGGTTATGAAGTTGGGAGTTCAGAAATCCAAAGAGCAATTCGGGTGCGACGATAGAAGGAATGTTGATTGAGGACGGAAGGCGTTGATGCCGACGGTTCAGGGCACCGCGGATTCCCACTCCCGCTCATCCTTGTTTCGTAGATGGTTCCTTCTATGGCACCCCACTTACGGCATCAACATGAGTCACAAAAGCGGCGAAGGGTCAGCGATGAACCGCAGTTGTCTTGAACCCCGGCGTCATACTCCGAAGTAACTGGGATTCGCCATTACCGCGCGGGCGGCGCCGGCGTAGGGAGCAGCATCCTCACTTTCCACCCTAAGCCGTTCGTCAATGAAGGCTAGTCTTGCATCCAACTCGGGTGAATTGATGTCCACTAGCGCGCGCTTCCTGCACCTGAGAAGGTCCGTCACTCTTGCGATGACCCGTTGTCGATCCTTGTTTAGGGGCCGCGAATTGAGGTGATAAATCGAAATGCTGGATTCTCCCATATCGCTCTTGGCCACCGGATAGCCAAGGGGATCAAATGTCATGTGCTCAGATGGTTCGTCAACCGTTGGATTGAGGAGTAGAGGTACCTCAAGACTTATGTCGTCAGAGGGAGATTGTGCTCGTTTCTCTTCATCCAACAATGGGAAGGAGTCGGCCTTGCCTGAGGCCCGAGTCCCACCTGCCACCTGCCATCCAGGTGGGTCTCTTCTCAATTGATTACAGTAGGTGCAAGCTGCCAATAAGTTGGACCACTCATACGCCAGCCAATAGTATCCGGGGTGATGAGGTGCTTGCGACACTCTGGACTTAGGGCGATAGTGTTCAACGTTCGAATCTGTGCGAGCCAGGGAGTACTCACAGTAGCCACATTTGTCATGGAATATCTTGCCAAGAGCACCTCGAACAATTGTGGCCGCGTATATGTCACGGTCAAATACGATTGATCCCTTGCCGGCCGACTCTATGGCCTTTTCCGTGGCGTCTTTGGCCTTTTGGAACCACTCTGCATCGGGAGCGATCTGCTGCCCAAAGTCGTCCAGTTGATCGCGTTCAACCCTAATCATTTGTCGATTCAGTCATGCGGGCTTCCCAAGCTTCGAAGGTCTCGGCCTCATGCAATGGCGAAAGGATTCGTAGTCTGGCTAGTTGTTGTCCAAGCATTGCTAGTTGGTCGCGTTCTTCTGTTGTAAGTGACTGCTTGGACACTAGTCTCCTGTATTCCATCCTGTAGTCTTCGATTTCCTTGGGGAAAGGCGGGGTTTCAAAGAGTTCCTCAGCCGTAAGTAGATCTTCAACTGAGAATCCAGAATAGTCTCTCAGCGGAGCTAGAGAGATCTCCGTTTGCGACCTGTGTAGAGAAAAGAGCTCATCTGCGCTGACGCCCTGAATGACCAAGGGACTGTGCGTGGTCGCTATAATCTGTAGATTAGGGAATAAGTTCTTGAGAGACTTAAACACTCCTCTTTGCATTCGGGGGTGCAGGTGTTGTTCAATCTCATCAATGAGGAGAATTCCATGCACTTGGCCTTCCCCGTCAATGGAGCCTTGGGCTCTCATGGCCCAGGCATAGATGTCCAAGATCCAATTCAGGGTTACTCGATATCCATCAGCCCAAGCATGAAGAGGAATCTCGCGACCATCTTGAGGTCCCGATACCACTACTCCACCTCCTTTCGACAAGGACAATGCATGGGAATCGCGAAGCCCCAATGCTCTCTTTATTTGCTTCAGAAGCGCGTCATATTTTGTTTGTCCCACGAAGTCCATTAGGCGGCGCAGAGTTAGTTCAGGTTGAACGAATGTGCCCTCATAGTTAAACAACATATATGTAGAGTTAACTAGGCTGTACGTGCTTGGTCCTGACTCAGCCCCTTCATTTGACCGACCAGCGCCCAATGCAACAACCAATGTATTGCGTAGAGTGACGCCTGGTGGTAGTGATTCGGATGACTTAGTGAATTCTTCACCGCCGGGGCCCTTCACGATTTCCTTTTGAACAGAATGCGCCTGAGACAACTGATTAAACTGATTAACTAGTTCTAGATGAATCGTACCAAGATGCTCTCCGTGGGTAATGAAAGGACTGCCAAATGGCTCCGCCAAGAGAGCGGATGCCTCGGCATCAGAAGCGAGTCCAAGAACAATTGACCTGAGGAGCGACGATTTGCCTGTGCCGTTTTGCCCAATCAAAAGCGCACAACCGGGCATGCCAGTGTCGACTTCGGAGAGTTGTAGGCCCATGTCCTTGAAGCCACGAATATTGTGAAGGGTGACGCGCCGGACAAACATGCGTACCTCTACCCCAACGACGATACTATGTCGTCGGTTATCTTCTTCTTGTGCGTATTTGAACCCCGGACTCCGTGCAATGGCCGGCGCACAGTGTAGGGATCTATTCCGGCGCGGAGCGAGGCAACGATACCCGCTGCTTCCCAGTAGTTGTCTGCGTAAAACAGTTGATTGCTTGCCCATGGGAGCATTTTCAGGTTGTTGTTCATGATATTCGTGTTTTCCCGTACAGCGACCACTGGAATACCTTGACGGAGGGCTGCAAGTGTTGGCAGTCCAATGCATCCATCAGGCAGTACCAAACAGGACACAGATTCCACTCCCAGAGCTCCCGTGACGAATGAACGCGTATTGAGGATTTGGGGGCTTCGCTGCATGCCCCTCAACACACTCTGAAGGAAAGTTACAGAGATCGTTTCCGCAGCCATCCTTGGGTCCACAACTCCAAGATCAAGGTCGGCCATTTCCTTTGACTCAAACATGGGAGAGTGTGCAGCCGGCACCCGGTACTTCAAACTGATGGCATGGGTCAACATGGCCTCAACACCACCCCAGGGATTTACTATGCTACCTTCACGATCATAATAGTCTCTGTGTAACTGAGCTGAGAGCTCAATGACTGAGGTGATAGCTACAGCGTCAAACTGCCCTTGGCGAGCGTCCAGAATGCTCCAAATGCGGTCAAGCCCTTCAATCCGACCCTCAGCGACGCCTGAGTGCCCATACTCGGATATCATCCGAAAGCTTGAGTCTACTTGCACGACCTCAGTCACAGTGAGGCCAAAATACGCCCTGGCAGCATTAACGGCATTGATTGCCAAGTCGGTGAACATTTGCTCACTATGTGATTGCACTAGAACTAACATTCTGTTTGACCTTGTGGGTAACAATTGAGCGGTGCCACCTAGCATCTGGGCAATTGCGCTTCCTTCAACGTAGAGGGCATTCGAAGGAATATGGATGAGGTCTGAGGCATTAAGAACATTTGGGTGGGTGACAAGGGTATCGCAGACGCTCGCAAGCAACGTTGCTGCAGGAGCGGCGTCTCCAGCGTGCCCACCAACGTCAGCCCCTATTCCTGTAGGCACTAGCATTACTACGTTGAAGTGGCTCTTGTCTTCCGTGGTCCTCTGTTCGAACCGAAAGATGGACTCTCTGGACCCGCCTCCTATCTGGACACCCAAGTCGCAAACCCACCGACGCCCCTTAGACTCAGTTACCGCGAATCTAATTGGCAGTTCTCCTGGCGATAGACCCTGTAGGACCCTACTCCCCACCTCACTGTATAGGGAAGGCGAATTGGGTTCCACGTCAATGCTGATGGCGCGACCCTCCAGCAACTCAGACATTTGTCACCCAATGCGAGGCGAAACCGGAATAGTTGAAGACCATGCAAATCTTGTAGTCGCCGTCAGCGTCCAATAGGCCAACCTGGGGCAGATTGACGCCATTAAACCTATGTGCCTTCGCTAGGGTATATGCACCAGCATCTTCTATGATGAGCTTGGACCCTACAAATAGGGGTTGGGCAAATCTATACGTACCAAATTCGTCGCCCGCGAGGCAGGTGCTTCCAGCCAACCTATACTCAAACTGCCCGGCATCATCGTGTCCCACCACCTCAGGGGAGTACTGGAATTCCAGTACTTCTGGCATGTGGTTGACGCTAGCATCGAGGATTGCAATACGAACGCCGTCTAAATCAAACATGTCCACAACTGTTGCCACGAGTGTGCCGGCGCCGCCAACGAGTGCTGTTCCCGGTTCCAGGAACACCTCTGCCCCCATTCGTGTTTGAACCATGGTAACTGCATGAACCAAGGGGCTCAAAGGAACTCCATCAAAGAGGTAACCGCCACCGAGGTTGACCCATTGGGGGCGAAGCCAGTCTGGGCTGGCGCCCAAAAGGGCTTCAACGTTACAGTGGAGTTCACCAAAATCAGTTGACTCGCAGTTTGTATGGATATGAAGGCCGTCGATGGAGAAAGGCAGAGAAGAATCTAAGCGTGCAAGGTCCTCAATTGGCATTCCAAGTTTTGACGCGGGCCTACAAGGATCATAGCGCCAGTCAGAGACCGAAGCGATTCGTGTGTTTATTCGGATACCAATACTACAACGCCCCGCAAACACTGGCCCGTACCTCACTGCTTGCGGCAAAGAATTGAAGGAAACGAAGTCGCAAAGATCGCTTAGTTCTTCCGCTTCATCTGAACGAATCCCAGGAGTTGTCAAGTGTACTTTGCTGTCTGGGCTTAAGTCTCGAACCAGCCGAGCTTCAAAGAGTGAGCTAACTGCGAAACCGTCAATCTGGGGAGCAAAATATTGGAGGATGACCGAAATGCTAGCAGCTTTTACGGCATACAACAGCCGACATCCTGCGACTTGACGCGCACCCAACGCCAAGTCCAACAAGATCTTTAGCTCGCGCTCGTCGTACACCAGTGCAGGGGTCTGCATTCTGTCGAGCAACTCTGGAGTGATCCAAGTAGCTCTCTCTCTACCCAATAGGAAGCATGCCTCCGATGCAAATGGTTGCAAGTCGTGCAATTGTACTTCATCAGCAATACTTTGGTAAGGGCACCGGGGGCTGATCGGCCGCTTGCCTAGTCTCAAGACTACGTGGAGTCAAAGTGTAGGACGTCAGCGAAAATGGGACACCTGAGGGGGTAGAAGAACCCGAGAGATGTGAGGTGAGGTCAGCTCTCTGGATGAGGTAGAGTACTTCAGATGGAGGAATGGTCCAGACAGAAACAGGTAAAGCAACGGCCGCTGATGAACGCACAGAGGCGACCAGATCATTCGTCCGCACCGTTAAGACTGCTGCCAGACGCAGGTACACCCCGGAAGAGAAGATTCGCATCGTCCTGGAGGGCTTCCGCCGCGAGGTCACTGTGAGTGACCTGTGCCGGCGGGAGGGAATCAAGCCCCACTCCTACTACTCGTGGACCAAGGGGTTCATGGAGGCTGGGAAGGAGAGGCTTACCCGCGACAGCGTGCGGGACGCCACCCAGGAGGAGGTTCATCAGCTCAAGCGGGAGAACGGAGAGCTCAAGCATCTGGTCGCCGATCTGTCCCTTGAGGTCTATCGTCTCAAAAAAACGTCCATACCCATGCCGCAAGACGACGCCGGTACCAGAGGGTGAGCGCCACGGAGAAGAGTGAGGTGCTGGCCAGGGTCGCATCCTCTGCTCTCCCCAAACGCAAGGCGCTCGGTGAGCTTGGAGTCCCCAGGAGCACCTACTACCGGTGGCTGAGTCGGAAGGAGCAGCAAGGACTTGATGACGACGTGGGAGGTGGGAATCCTCCATGGAACAAGCTGACTCCCCAGGAGATCGACTTCGTTCTGTCGGCAGCCAGGGAGATGCCGGAGCTAAGTCCCAGACAGCTGGCCTCGTGGGTCACGGACAACATGGGCTTCGAGGGATATGACATCGGACTCCTTCATAGAAGTGGTTCAGGAGGCGGTGGACAGGACTGGTATGGATCAGGTGCCGATAGAAGACCGGACCAGGCTGCTCAGCGACAACGGCCCCGGCTATGTATCCCGGGCTTTCAGGGACTACCTGGGCAGGGTGGGCATCAAGCACATACTGGCAGCACCCTTCCACCCTCAGACCAACGGGAAGCTGGAGCGATACCACCAGACCCTCAAGCGGGACGTGAACCAACTGCCTTACGAGTTGCCCTTAGACCTGGAGGCGGCTATCGTGGCCTTCGTGAGCTACTACAACTACCGGCGCTACCACAAGGCCCTGGGGAATGTGACGCCCTCGGACGTGCTCAAGGGAAGGCGCCCGGAGATTCTACGACGCAGGAAGGAGGTGCAGGCCCAAACAATCCAACGGCGAAGACGACACAACAGGGCCCTAAGGGAGCTGGCTAAACCTCAATCAGCCCCCTGATCTCTCGGGTCTCAGAGTGTCCCAATCTTGCTGGTTGCCAACACTTCGTAGTTATTGAGTTGTTGAGAGACGTGCTAATTAGGGGAAATCATCAAACATCGGCCAAAGGAATAACTAAGGCTTTTTGCGCCCTACTTCGAGATACTGACCAAGATGTCCTCCAATTGATACTTGACGCTGCCATCGAGGTAGTTGACGATTACTTGAGACAGGACTCCGACGATTCGGTGTTTAAAGAACGAGAGTTCGAGGGCGATCTGAATTCCTGGTTCAAGTCGGAAACTCTCGGGAAGGGTGGGGAAAGAACCTACCGACTGAATAGCCTGCTGACGACTCACAAAACTATATTTGGCAGAAGTGCTGGGTCCCAGCCATCTCCGCGGACTTTGGTTAACCAAGCGATAACTAACGTGCACCCCTAGCACCGACGCATAATCTCCGCGCCTGGAACAGGTTGTGGAAGGAAGACTGGTTTTGCAGTGGGCCGGCTAGCGCTATCAGTTAGTCGCGTTCAGAAGGCGGAGAGCTTTGGCTTCACACATAGCCAAAGTGGTAATTTGTTCGGTACCCCACAACTCCCCTCTACCGACGGCCATCCCGCTAGTCAATTACTCTGGGGGATTTGGTTACCTATCGGCCTTGTCCCATCGCCGAGAGACTGCTAGGGTTGATGACGTGAAGGGAATTTATCACCTGTGCAGGCGTTGCCGTGAGACTGCTGAACAATACTGGGGCTGACCGCGTGGTCGATGAGTTGCGCAGGGGCCTTGTCGCTGGCGGGACGTTAGACATCGCCAGTCCCGCATGGTCGTTGTATGCCTACGCTGACTTGCGTGAACTTCTCGCGAAGATCGAGGGTTGCCGGTTGGTCTTGCCCGCAGACGCCGTCGACTCACTAGGCCTAGTCGGTGGCGAGAGCGACCGAGTCTTCCGCAACCGGCTCCAGCAACGATGGCTAGCCAGGCAGTGTGCGGAGTGGATTGCGCGGAAAGCCGACGTACGGAGTGTGCCGCAGGCGATTCAGCAATCGTTCTTCGCGATGCACGCGCAACCCGACTCGCCTCCTGCAAGCGTGATTGCGGGTTCCACTGCATTCACGACCGATGGCTTGGGTATCACCCCTTCTGACAGGTTGGGGTTGATTCAGCTTGCCGATGGGTCTGAAGGCGAGATGCTCGGCGAGTGGTTCGCCAACCTATGGAACAACCTCGCCTCGAATGACGGTAAGCAACACCTCTTGGAACAGCTGGCCGACCTCTGGTCGCCCAACGCGCCTTCGCTAATTTACCACCTCACCCTCTACCACCTTTTGGCGAGCCTCGGTGGCGAGTTGGACGAGGAGAAGATCGTCAAGTCAGCCACAGGCATCCGGGAAACCGTGGTTTGGCAGAAACTCTTCCGTTTCCAACGGGACGCAGCGGTGGGCGCTATAGACAAATTGGAGCGGTTCGGAGGCTGCGTCCTCGCGGACAGTGTCGGCCTCGGCAAGACATTCGAGGCGCTAGCCATCATCAAGTACCATGAGCTGCGCAACGACAGGGTGCTCGTGCTCGTGCCCAAGCGCCTCCGAGACAACTGGACCCTCTACAAGGCCAACGACCGCCGCAACTTTCTGGCCCCAGATCGATTCAACTACGACGTGCTGAACCATACCGACTTGTCGCGGGACAGCGGCTCGTCTGGGGACATCGACCTCTCGTACGTCAATTGGGGCAACTACGACCTTGTCGTCATTGACGAATCCCACAACTTCCGCAACAAGAAGACACCGCGGCAGGACGGCGAGACACGCTATGACCGGCTTATGCGACAAATCATTCAAGAAGGGGTCAAGACCCGAGTCCTGATGCTTTCCGCGACTCCAGTCAACAACAGGTTGGCTGACCTGAAAAACCAGATCGCCTTCGTAACTGAAGGCAAAGACCGTGCGTTGGTGCAGCACGGAATCTCAAGCATCGAGTCTACCGTGCGGCTGGCCCAGACATCGTTCAACCGGTGGCTTGCTCTCAAGGACACTGACCGGACACCCGCGCGGCTAGTAGGCATGCTGGGGTTCGACTATTTCCAGTTGCTGGACTTGCTGACGATCGCACGATCCAGAAAGCACATTCAGAAGTACTACGGGACTCAAGAGACAGGCGAATTCCCGGAGCGACTCAAGCCAATCAACCGCAAGCCGGACGTTGATCTCAGCGGAGAATTCCCTGCGATCCGTGACATCAACAACGAAATTCGCAGGCTACACCTGTCGGCGTATGCACCGCTGAGGTACATCCTACCACACAAACAAGCCGCGTACGATGCAAAGTACAGTCAGCGCGTGAAGGGCGGGACCGGACTCTTCCGACAACTCGACCGCGAGGAGAGCCTCATCCACCTCCTGCGAGTCAACGTACTCAAACGTATGGAGAGCTCGGTCCACTCATTCGCGCTCACCGTTGGAAGACAGCTTGCCGATGTGGAGGGCACGCTCAAGAAGATCTCCGACCGCACTGGCGAGGTAGAGGAAATCGACGTCGATGAGTTCGACCTCGAAGACCCAGCTGTCGAGAGCCTCGTCGTGGGCCGTGCTGTCAAGGTGCTCCTCCAGGACGTCGACTTGGTCCGGTGGCAACAAGACCTCTCCGAAGACCGCGACCGCCTTCGCAAGCTGCTGGGCTTCGCAAACAAGGTGTCCGCGGCGCGCGACGCTAAGTTGAGCGAGTTGCGCAAGACCATACTTCAGAAGTGGCACAGCCCCGTGAACGACGGAAACCGCAAGGTGATCGTGTTCACCGCCTTTGCCGACACCGCCCGCTATCTATTCGGGCACCTCGCGCCGTGGGCTGAGGGCGAGGTAGGGGTGCACTCGGCTCTTGTGACAGGTGCCGGCTCGAACCAGACGACCATCCCGACGTTGCGCAGGGATCTAGCCAGCATCCTAACCGCCTTCGCGCCGCAAGCGAAGGAACGCCCACCCGAGCTGACGAGCGAGGGCCACCTCGACCTGCTCATCGCGACCGACTGCATCAGCGAAGGCCAAAACCTCCAGGACTGCGATATGGTCATCAACTACGATATCCACTGGAACCCCGTGAGAATCATCCAGCGGTTCGGGCGTATCGACCGCATCGGATCGCCCAACGACAGGATCCAGCTCGTCAACTTCTGGCCCAACATGGAGCTAGAGGAGTACATCAACTTGGAGCAGCGCGTCAGCGGAAGGATGGTCTTGCTCGACGTGTCGGCAACGGGCGAAGAGAACCTGATCGAGTACCAGTCGGGCAACCAGATGAACGATCTGGAATACCGACGCAAGCAGCTGCTCAAGCTACAAGATGCCGTGATCGACATCGAGGACCTGTCGTCCGGGGTCTCAATCACTGATTTGACGCTGAACGACTTCCGCATCGACCTCTCCAACTTTCTCAGGGAACGCCCTGGCGTGCTCGAACGCGTGCCCTTAGGCGCGCTCGCAGTGACGACGGGCGCGTCGGAGGAGCCGCCGATTGCTCCAGGGATCATCTTTTGCCTTCGCGCCTTGGGCGAAAGGCCGCCCCACGGGACGGACGGCGGATACCCGCTGTTCCCCCACTACCTAGTGCACGTTGGGGATGACGCTGCTGTCCTGCTAGGGCACTCCCAAGTAAGGCAGGCCCTCGACGTGCTTAAACGGCTGTGCCTAGAGCACAGTGATCCCGACACCGGTGCGTGGGCTCGCTTCAACCGCATCACGAGGGACGGCCGTGACATGACGAAGGCTCAGGCTCTTCTCGCCAAGGCCGTAGCCTCCATCGCCGGAAGGGAGGAGGAACGAGCCGTCGCGAGCCTGTTCAAGGCCGGAGGCACGTATGCTCGACGAGAGGAGTTCGGCGGCATCGACGACTTTGAGGTGGTGTCATTCCTCGTTGTGCTGCCTGTGGAGGCGCACCAGTGACGTTCCGGCCAGTTCTCGATGCGCTTGCGATTCCTGCAGAGGCCACCGTCGTCAGGCGCGTGCCGAAGACCCTGCTGCTGGAACAGGACGCAGTCCGCACCGCAGCGGACAAGCGCCGGATACAGGAGGGCATCGACGAGATCGTCTGGGTCGCGACGCTGAAGCCGACCACCATCGGCGTGCCGGCCTTTGAGGACAACGTTCGGCAGTACCTGGAAATTTCGGTGCTGACCTGTGCATTACGGAACCCAGCTAACCCTGGCCGCATCGTGGAGCTCATCCACCGAGCTATCCCGTACCCAGTCGTGCTGGTCGTGGGACGTGATAACGTAGTGAGCTTGTCACTTGCGCATAAGCGGTGGTCACATGGTGAGGCTGGTGCAGTTGTCGCTGACACGGTTCACCGCTCCCGCGAGTTCCAGCTGGATGCGCCTGACGGCCTCGCGGCCCTATTCCTTACGAGCCTTGCTATTGCCAGGACGGCAGCCACCGACCTCTATACGCTGTACGATCGTTGGGTGCAGCGCATCGAAGCCCTAGCCGCCGCAGACATCACGGGGTCGTACGTGGCGCCCTCCGGACCGGAGAACGCGGCCGTCCGCCGGGAGGCGCTTGAGTCGCACGAGCGGCTCACGAAACAGATCGCGGCGATACGAGCGCAAGCAGGCAAGGAAAAGCAGATCAGGCGGCGCGTCGACCTCAACGTCAAGCTCGAGCGCCTTGAGGAGGAGCTCGCCGAGGCTACTACCAGTCTTTGAAGTGAGGCTACCATGGAAAAAATCACGGGCAACGATCCCGAGACCAAAAGCGCGAATCTCGTGGGCGATAACTTGGTGCAACTGCATCGCGTGTTGCCCGAAGCCTTCTCCGAGGGAAAGGTTGATTTCGAAGTGCTACAGCAACTCCTCGGCGGCGCCATCGGTGAGGGCGAGGAGAAGTACGGCCTCAACTGGCATGGAAAGCGCCGGGCGCGCCAACTCGCGCTGACGCCTTCGAATGGAACTTTGCGCCCATACCCGGAGGATAGCGTCGACTGGGATACAACACGGAATCTGTTGATTGAGGGTGACAACCTGGAGGTGCTCAAGCTCCTACACAAGAGCTACTCAGGCAAAGTGAAGCTCATCTACATAGATCCGCCATACAACACTGGAAAGGATTTTGTCTATTCGGACAACTATCACGACAACATCCGAAATTACTTGGAGCTGACGGGCCAGGTCGACGATGAAAGCCAGAGGCTTTCGTCGAATACTGAGGCATCTGGGCGATTCCATACCGCCTGGCTAAACATGATGTACCCACGTATGAAGCTTGCAAGAAGTCTGCTACGCCCCAACGGTCTAGTCTGTATATCGATCAACGACATAGAGCTCGCCAATTTGCTTCGCATAGGCAACGAGATCTACGGCGAAGAAAACTTGGCTGGGGTCATCACGTGGAAGGCTCGAGTCAAGCCCGTGAACATCGGCTACGCGAAATTCCGCCCTCAGCGTGAGACAGAATATGTCGTAGTTTATCAACGAAACGAGGACGAGGGAGCCTTTGGACCTCTTTATACCGGTAGTTCACGTAGCTATCCACACCATATTGATGGGCGAATCTACAGGCTTGCAACAATTCTGAAGTCTAACAGAGGCACCAATTACAGAAGCACAATGAGCTTTGAGGTTGATGGGTATACACCTCCTGAAGGTCAGCGTTGGCAGGGCGGTGAAGCAGAAATCAGGCGTCTTCATCACGAAGGATATGTGGAGTACCGCGACGGTACGCCATTTCGAAGGTATTTTGAGGATGAGGAAGGGGCTGAGCACAATCCCCTGTATTGCTTCATGGATGATGAATGGTCATCGACATCAGAAGCGGGGAAATTCGAGTTGAATCGACTCTTGGGTAACGACCACGGGTTCGATACAGTGAAACCTACTCGTCTGATAAAGACACTGATTGCCTCTGCCACGATATTGGGTCGCCAAGACATCGTCATGGATTTCTTTGCAGGATCAGGGACAACTGGGGAAGCCGTAATGTCCCTAAACGCTGAAGACGGAGGAGATCGAAGAGCCGTATTGGTTCAGTTACCAGAGCCCCTTGACATCGAGAACAAAGACCAAAGAAGTGCTGCCGCTTACTGCGATAGGCTCGGTAAGCCACGGAATATTGGAGAACTCACCAAAGAACGACTGCGTAGAGTCGCCGCAAGACTCAAAGGCGAGAATCCGATTCTCTCTGTCGACCTCGGCTTCCGTGTTTTCAAGCTGGATACCTCCAACATTTGGGCCTGGGATCCCGACCAGGACAACATTGAAGGGTCGCTTCTAAAAAGCATCGAACACGTCAAACCGGATCGGAGCGTCGAAGACATCCTATACGAATTGCTACTGAAGCTTGGGCTCGATCTCTGCGTGCCAGTCGAAACACAGGTCATTGCAGGTCAGGATGTCTGGTCTATCGGTGCTGGGACACTGCTCGCCTGCCTAAACGAGCGAATTTATCGAGACGAAGTCGAGCCGCTTGCCTTTGGAATTGTTGATTGGCACGCCAAGCTCGCGCCTGCCGGGGATAGCACTGTGGTCTTTCGCGACAGTGCATTTGTCGATGACGTCGCGAAGACCAATCTGGCAGTCATCCTGCAGCAGCATGGCCTCAAGAACGTCCGAAGCATCTAGGAGGAGCCGCAGTGAGGCTGCACTTCGAGCCTGATCTAGACTATCAGCTCAGGGCTATAGAGGCTGTGTCTGACCTGTTCAAGGGCCAAGAGGTCTGCCGCACCGAGTTCACGGTGACGAGGCAAGCCCTGGATGGCCAGATGGCCATGGGATTCGCCCAGAGCGATCTAGGAATCGGGAACCGGCTAGCTCTGCTCGACGACGACTTGCTCAACAACCTCAATGCGGTCCAGCTCCGCAACGGACTGGCGCCCTCGGCGACACTCGCCTCTGGCGACTTCACAATCGAGATGGAAACGGGAACTGGAAAGACCTACGTTTACCTCCGCACGATTTTCGAGTTGAACAAACATTTCGGATTCACCAAGTTCGTCATTGTGGTGCCCTCCGTAGCCATCAAAGAGGGCGTGTATAAGTCGCTCCAGATCATGGAGGAGCACTTCCGGGCACTGTACACGAACACACCGTTCGAATACTTCCTGTACGACTCTGCGAAGTTGGGCAGCGTCCGCAATTTTGCGACAAGCCCCCACATCCAGATTATGGTCGTTACCGTGGGCGCCATCAACAAGAAAGAGGTCAACAACCTTTACAAGGACAGTGAGAAGACCGGAGGGGAGACGCCCATTGACCTCATTAGGGCGACCAAGCCGGTGCTCATAGTCGATGAACCCCAGAGCGTTGACGGGGGGTTGGAGGGCCGCGGTCGTGAGGCACTGGCTGAGATGCACCCCCTGTGTACCTTGCGGTACTCCGCGACCCATGCCGCCATGCACCACATGGTGTACCGGCTGGACGCCGTTGATGCTTATGAGCAGAAGTTGGTCAAGCAAATTGAGGTTGCCTCCGCTACCGTCGAGGATGCGCACAATACCCCATACGTGCGTCTGATATCGACTGCCAGTAAAGGGAGCGTCATCACTGCGAAGGTCGAAGTCGACGTGGCCGCGCTTTCGGGCGTTCGCCGCATGGTCAAGGTGGTCCAAGACGGGGACGACCTCGAACAGACTACCGGCAGACCGATATACCAAGACTGCCGAATCGGCGAGATCCGTGTGGAGCCGGGAAACAAGTTCGTCGAGTTAAGGGTTCCGGGAGGAGAGCACTATCTCAAGCCGGGAGAGGCCTGGGGTGACGTAGACGACTTAGCCATCAAGCGTCAGATGATCAGACGCGCGATCAAAGAGCACCTCGACAAGGAAAAGCGACTTCGACCGCAGGGCATCAAAGTGCTCACGCTGTTCTTCATCGACCGCGTGGACAAGTACCGCCAATACGACCAAGGTGGCAGCCTCAAGAAGGGCGAATACGCCCAAATCTTCGAGGAAGAGTACGAGCGTTGGTCCCGGCACCCCGACTACAGGACTCTTTTCGAGGAGGTCGACTTCAGCTACTCGGCGGGGGACGTGCATGATGGTTATTTCTCAATAGACAGGCACGGAGGCTGGTCGGAACCCGACCTCGACAACGAAGGTCAGCCGCGAAATCAGAGGAGTCGCGACGACGCCGAGCGAGGCTACAACCTGATCATGAAGGAGAAGGAGAAGCTCCTTAGCTTCGAGACGCCCCTCAAGTTTATCTTCTCCCACTCCGCATTGCGCGAGGGATGGGACAACCCCAACGTATTCCAGATTTGCAACCTCCGAGATATCCGGACGGAGCGGGAGCGCCGGCAGACAATAGGGCGCGGGCTGCGCCTGTGCGTCAACCAAGACGGCGAACGCGTCCGGGGCTTTGAGGTCAACACGCTTACCGTCATTGCGACCGAGCCGTTCGAGGACTTCGCAGCGAATCTCCAGAAGGAGATCGAGGCCGACACAGGAATCCGGTTCGGCGTTGTTGAGCCGCACCAGTTCGCCTCTATCGCCGTCATCGACGCTACGGGCATCCCTGCACCGCTGGGAGTGGAGCGTTCCAAGGAACTCTGGGATTACCTGAAGGATCATGGGCTAATCGACGCGAGGGGCCACGTCCAAGACTCGCTGAGGGCAGCACTCAGGGATGAGACGCTCGCCATCCCAGAGCAATTCAAGGACCAACTGGGCAAGATTACGGACGTCCTCCGGAAGCTAGCCGGGCGGCTGGAGATCAAGAACGCGGACGAGCGCCAGCGGATCGCTCCGCGACGGGCGGTGCTGGACAGCCCCGAGTTCAAGGAACTGTGGGAGCGAATCAAGTATAGGACCACGTACCGTGTTCAGTTCGACAACGGGAAGCTCATCGAAGATTGCGTGAGTGCGGTTCGGGGCAGCCCGCCGGTTGCCAAGACGCGCCTCCAGTGGCGAAAGGCTGACATAGCCATTGGCCAAGGCGGCGTAACGGCCGGGGAGATAGGAGAGGCAGCCACCGTCGCACTCGAGGAGCATGAGGTCGAACTACCTGATGTGTTGACTGAGATCCAAGACCGTACCCAGCTCACGAGGCGCACGATTGCAAGAATCCTCATAGACAGCGGGCGCCTCGAAGACTTCAAGCGCAACCCCCAGGAGTTCATTGACCGTGCCGCCGACACCATCAATCGCTCAAAGCGCAAAGCCCTGGTGGACGGGGTCAAGTATCAACGGATTGGCGATGGCGACTACTACGCGCAGGAACTGTTCGAGGAGAAGGAGTTAGCTGGCTACTTGAAGAAGATGCTCTTGGAAACGAAGAAGTCAGTCTACGAGCAGGTGGCATACGACTCCGACAACGAAGCCGCGTTCGCGCGAGAACTCGAGAAGAACGAGGCGGTCAGGGTATACGCGAAACTTCCGCCGTGGTTCCAAGTGCCAACGCCGCTCGGTCCTTACAACCCCGACTGGGCGATCCTCGTGCGGGACGAGGCTGGCAGGGACCGCTTGTACTTCGTCGTAGAGACCAAGGGCAGCATCTTCACCGAGGACCTGCGCGGCGTGGAGGATATGAAGATTGAGTGCGGTAGAGCTCACTTTGAGGCTCTTCGTCTCACCGAGCCACCTGCTAAGTACGTCGTCGCCCATACCTTCGATGACTTCGTGAAGCATTGGCTGTAGGGAAACCTTTCGTAGAGTGCGTTCCGGTACCGACCTAACGACACCAGTAATGCTTGACCGGGTGCGCCGCTGGCGAGAGGGATGGGGGCGGCGCTGCCACCCTTGCGGTCCTGTCATAGTCGCGCGGCAGCAGACCCTGGTGAACCTCAGAGTCCCCCCAGCCACATCTCGAAGACGGTACTGCCTACCGTCAAGTTAGGCCCACCAGACTTGACAAAATCAAGAACTTTCACGCTGAAGTTCGTTCTTGACCTGTGATGGGTTCTGATCTTCATCCAGGTCAGGAGAAACCCCGCCACGAGCGGAGATGTTTCACGCCCACAGCTCTTGTTCTCCGCCGCGTCAACCTTCGGCATCCTATAGTTGGCGCCCGCCTCGTAACCGCTGAAAGGGGCTTGCTTTGCTTTCGAGCGCGCCACTCTTACACACGTGGCAGGGCCAGCTTATCTCAACCGACGTTTCGGATGAATCTTCCGGCCAATCTTCCCGAAACCACTTCGTCGACGCTCGGGAACAATTCCCGCAGACCTTGCGCCGTGATGTCGTTGAGAGAACCTACCCGATCACGGACTCGCTTGGCCGCTCGAAGCGGGTCTCCTGGAAGCATGCTAGAGAGTTGGAAGGCCTGAAGGTACGCGGGGATTGAGGGCTGGATAGAGATGCCGTACGAAGGCTGCACGCGCAATGAGAACGCGACGGCGACTCCCTCTTCAAGATTGTTGGCGTTTCCGGGGAAAGGATTGAGCAAGTGAACCGTCTCGTGAGCCATCTCGAAAACCACCGTATGCCAATAGCACTCGCCAGCTCGACTCAATTCGGCGAATGCTCCGTCTAGGTTCGGTGTGTTTCGTATACATGGGCCTTCATCAGAGAACTGGGGCGAGTATACCTTCTTCCTAATATCGCGGTGTCCAAGGATTGACTCGGCCATTGACAGGAGTTCAAGCTGCAATGTCCATAGAGCTTCCGGAGCCTCTCTAGGCATTGTTTCGGGAAGTTGAATCACTTCCCGAAACAAGTGTGTCATGTCCATCCTGTTATACGACGGGCACCGTGCCAGCATTCATCAACTAGGTGTCACCACATGGGTCATTCATTCGTGAGTGCCGAATGCAATGAAGTTGTCCGAACCGTCGTCCTGTATGGCGTATTCGAACCTTAGCTCATCGTGGTCGTCTCCGCGACTGTCGTCCTTGATCGCAAGCACACGGGTGGCGGCGTAGAATCCGTTTTCGTTCCGAAATACAACGATCTGGCCGACACGAGGCCTTCTAGCCCTAGACGTGTAGTCTAGCGACTCGGCATTCACTACCTGCTGGATGGACGTCCATCCACAGGGGGCGAGAGCGACGCCGTTGATCGAGGGAGGATCGTTGTACACATGGATACTAACGTTGCTTGCCTTACTCCACCTAGTTTCGAATTCCAGTGTCCCGCGGCCGATAACGTAGCGACCGTCATGGGCGCTGTAGTCGAACACAGCCTCGCCGACAAGAGATGTCATGCGAGGGGCAGGTACATCTGAAGCCTTGCCCTCGAAGGGCCTAACTCCGAGCTTCTGGGCAATCACCGTTGCGAGTTCAGCTGATGAGTATTGCTTGGCTCGGAGATAGGCAACGCTGTCCGGTAGGCCAGGCACGGGCGTGTCATCAAAGCGGACTGGTTAGAGGTATTCCCCTGGTTCCTGTACCGTTCTGCTCAACGCCGCTCGTCGCTCGTGCCGTGACCAAGCCTTTTCGACCCATGCCTTTGATACGAAAATGACCACGCAGCCAGTCTTGTGCTCGTATATGGCTTGCAACTCCTCCCCGAGGTCCCTCCCCCACATAGCAATCTTCTCGAATTCATCGTAGAACACGGCTATGCCACGAGCTTGGAGTGCCAGCGCTACCCCTTCAACGTAACCACGTTGTTCACCAGCAAAGGACAATGCTACTTCATACATGATCGCAGGTGGCACATTGATCTGATCTCTGTCCCATCAGTATACACTGTCGGCCTATGATTACCGCGATGTTGAGCCTGCTTCCTCTTCAGTCCGCGCTGGCTCCACCCAAAAGGACTCGAACTGACGCCCTGTCCCACCCCGACCACGCACTGTATCAATTTCATTTACTTTGCGAAGACCTGGTTATGCCTAGATGAAACCCTTGCATCCTTTTGCCGCTTCAGTGCCTAGTTCTCAGCAGCTAACATCTTGAGTCCGCTGGGACCCTGAGCCGAGGCTCCTGAGCTTGTTTCGGAGACGGTGCTATTTGGAGTGACAAAAGGAGTAATCCCAAATAAGCCCGCAACATCCCAACAGTTGTGTGGGAATAAATGTGGTAAGAATAACGCCAGTGAGTCGACAAAGATGTTATTTAGCTTTAAATACCAGAGAAGGCTACTACCACCCCCTCCGCCACATTGATTGTTCTTGCAGTTCTCCGCATTAGTACCACTTTTCTTCGCGACCCCTGTGGACCCGCCTCTTCCCCCAGGAGAGCTTTGAGTTAGCCCTCCCACTTTTCGTCTCTGGGGGAGGGCTGCCCCCCTGATCCTGCCCTTTTCCCACAGAAGAGCTTGTGTTGCCCCCTTATCTTGCCCTTCTCCCCCAGAGTACCTTTGCGTAACCGCGGGCATGGGCCGTCCGTTCGCCCTGAGTGAGATCTATGCGTAACCTGGGGCCTTGGGCTGTCCGTTCGCCCAGAGTGAGATCTATGCGTAACCTGGGGCTAGGGCTGTCCGTTCGCCCAGAGGAAACTCGAAGGGGAACGGACAGCCCTAGTTGTGCCCTGAATATCGCCCTTCCCACCGCTGCGTTGCGTCCCGTCCGGGGAGCTACGCAAAGGTCTCCCCAGGGCAGAAGAGCTACTTGCCCCCCTCGCTTTGAAGAGAGATGGGTCGAGAGTGAGAATGATACCCTGAACTCCAGCTACGGCTCGAGGCGGACGCTGTCTCCGACGGGCAACGGTCGCCGCTCAGCCCTATTGTGAGCATCTCCCACGTCGCAGGCCGGATTGAGAGCTGGGGGTCGCGTTGAGGCAGGAGATCGTGATCCCGGCTGTGTGGAACCGGCTGCTGGATGGGAACGAGGAAGGTGCACCGGGATCCCGGGGACCGGCTAGGGAACACTCCCCGCGCCGGACGCGCTCGTTATCGTTCTGCTGCCTATGGGCTGCACGGGACGGTTGTTAGGACCGCCGCTCAGCGTGAGAAGGCCATCGACCTGCTCTTGGGAAATGGTCTGAGGCTGGCGCATCACGAACCAGTCAACGGGCTCATCGCACGGAGGCGTAGTCTTCGAGCCATCGTACCGATAGAGCCCTAAATCGCCCGGCATTAAGAGTGCGGCGTTGAGGCTAAAGCCTTCGGCCACGGTATTGCCGATAGCGGGTGCAGCGTCCAGGACTTTCTGTGCCACAGGGCTGGGCGCCCCCAGGCTGAACAGGAGGCCCACCACCGCGAGGTTGCCGTCGGCGTCGGCGTGGACCAGGTGCAACTCCGCCGCAAAGCTCTTGCCTTCTATCAGATGCTCGGAGGGCGAATGGAAGTGGGCCGACTTCAACGCGTAGGTGCGCTGCCCCACACTCAAGGTGTTTCCAGGCGCGAAATCCACGTGGACAAACCTTCCGTCGTTGCGAATGGACCCGGTCATGTCTCTGTAGGCAAAGGCGATGGGGGAGGTATCGCTGCTGTCGTAGCCGGCAATGTCGATGGGAGATTGCTGCCTACCGTTGGCGCAGGTTGCGTACCCTTCGGACAACGAGGCCCAATGCTCCGGCGCGCCAACTCCATCGTAGCCCCAATTCACCGCCGAGTCGGCTTCGCTGCACGCCATCCCCCCGAGCAGCACCGTCACCAGGCACGCCACCGCCGCCCAAAGAACTGCTGGCCTTGGCGCACTCTTTAGACTGTGGGGATTATCTGTCCAGGCCATCGCCTCGTCCCACCGCAGCTCTGCAACCCGCATCCAGGCCCAGGCGTTCTTCGCGACCTCTGTGGCCCCGCCGCCCTGCTGGTGAGCGCGCATGTGGGGTAAGAGAACTGTCCACGAATCATCAGAAGAGATCCTCTTCCAATTCCTGAAGGACATCGGATGTGTTCTTGAGCGCAGGAACCAAATGCTGTAGGGCGAACTCGGACCGACTATTGCCGAGGTTAGATAATCCGGTCAATGTCTTTATCGATGCAAAAAACTCTTGCGTCACTTTCTTCATGTCCGCAGTAGTTGCATCGCTGCCTGCTAGGAGCCTGTCCAACTCTCCGAAGACAAGTTCTTCGGCTTCTTCCTGATTATTCATCAATAGGAAAGTCTTGAGAACTTCAGAATCGTACAAGTAATTCTCCAGCTCCCGTCGTCGAAGCACACGCAGCCCACCTGCGATTTTCTCCTCACGGGCACCGTCGGTCATTTCGTCTCGATCAATGACTCGTGCGATAGTTGATCCTCGGGCTACAGCCTCGAGGACAGCAATCAGAGCGTCGCTTTGCGTAACCTCGTTGGCGCTTCCATGGGACACAAACAGCCAATCTGGATGAGTATCCTCAAACAGATTGTTGTAGCACTGCGCATCGAAGCCTTTGTCGGCCTTAGTGCTAGCACCCTCACAAATGATTATCTTAGCCGGGGCTATCAAATCAGCCAAGTCATCGAGTGCAACCTTATAGGTCATATGCCAAAAGGAACGGTCCGGGACACAAGGGAGAATCTTCGCGGCCTCATCAAAGTTGCGGCTTGAAAAATCCAAGAAAACAACATCGCCCTTTTGTAACATCATCTCGTATGCCTTACGAACGAAGCCAATTGAATGCGTTGCAATCCACAGCTGTGATGCAAACGGCATGATGTCGAGCACGACTTCAAGGAGCAGCCCATGGAGAGCAGTAGCGACGTGAGCTTCCGGCTCATCGATGCAGTAGATGGCATTTTGGTATTCATTGCGCTTGACGAATACATCGAGCAAGAGATCGAAAGCTGCCTTTTCGCCTCCAGACAAGTTCTTGTAGTGAAAGTCCGAGGCAGCCGCTTTAGCGAATCGGAAGACGCCCGTGTCACGTATGCCTCCAAAGTCCTTCAGCTCAAGGGTTGGTTCTGTGAACAACTTGCTCATAGCTGCCTGAAGTTCACCTAGACTGTCTCTTCGGTATTGTTCAAATGTCGTGCTACCTGGCGCGTCTGTGTCAAGATCCGCCATGCGTTTCCAGGTGAGTCTCCTATAGTTATCGGATACCGCCTGGTCCGAGTCAATGATTCTTGAGAAGCGCACGCCCTCTGTAGATGGGGAAACTCGTTCTAGGTTTGTCAACTGGAAGTCAGCCTCGTTTCTATAAGGGGACCGGATGTTGAAGATCGCCGGCCAGTCGTCGCGTGACGGCTCGCTGGAGTGGAATTCGATCTGAATGGCACCCCATACGTCCTGAGTCGTATCGGGGTGTCCGGGTATTAGGCTGTCCTTGAGATAATAGTCCCCCCTCTCACCTTGAAGTCTGTAATTGCTTTTCAACCCTTGCGACTTCAAGAGAAAAGCATCGAACAACGAGGACTTTCCTGTACCGTTGGGACCGATGAGAACTACCAGCCTGGCAGAGCTGGGGATACCCTCAATGCTAAGATCAGTGAAGCGCTTATAGTTAGTCAATCTTACGCTTCTTATTCGCATTGGTTCTCTATCCTACTTCACTTCTCTATGCCTACGATCTCCGCCAACAATCCTTCAGTCTCCTGCCCCAGGGCCAGGATGTGGGCCCGTATCTCATCCAAGAGGCGTGATTCAGCGTGGTCAATCCCATTTAGGGGCCCCATTCATCCGTCCCTCGTCCCCGGATCAAGTCCGAGGCAGGCTCTAGCCTTCCCACAAGGGGAGAAGGGACATGGTCCCCGCCCACCCCCTACGGCTCGAGGCGGACGCTGTCCCCAACGCGCATGGTCCCGCCGTTCAGCACCATCGCCAGCACTCCACGGCGGTCCTTCAGGGCTTCCTGCAGGCCGGGACGCAGCATGTCCATCCGCCCGCAGGGGTCGCACAGGCCGGTGGCCTCAAGGGTCACATCATCGCCTATGAAGAACACGTTCCCCGGCTTCACCGAAGACAGGTCTATGCCCTCCAGGGTGATGTTCTCCTTGATCACACCCGTGGTGAGGGCCAGCATGTCAAGGGTCTCCTTGTCCATAAGGAGCACCTGGCGGGGGTTGCCCCTCTCAGCATGCCGGTCCCCCTCCAGCCCAACGCCGGAGATGGCGTTCGCTTCCTTTACGGGAGACATGGGTTGACCGCTCTGGTTGCTGATTTGCAGCGCAAGCACTGTTCCCTGGTCCATGGGTTCACCTCCATCGCAGAAAGGGAGATAGCTCTTAAAGATTATAGGTTCAGGTGGTAGAATTGTCATTGCCCCGAAGCTCCCATCAGCCACCAAGGAGCGCCATGTCCTACGACTATCTGAAGGTCGATAGCCGCGATGGCGTATGCACCGTGACCATGCATGATCCTGCCACCCGCAATGCCCTGGGGCATGAGATGGCGGCCGAGCTGATGGAGGAGCTGGACCGGTTCGAGGACGACCTCGAGGGCCGGGTGCTCTTATTAACCGGGTCGGAGCCGTCCTTCTGCTCAGGCGCCAACGTCCGAGGCTTCAGCAAGGAGATCCAGGAGCAGGAGAGCGCCCCCGCGCCTGCGGCCCTGCCCTGGGGAGACATGGAAGCCCAGCTTGCCAGCAGGGAGAAGACGGACCGGGCGTTGGCTGCCCAGGTTCCCCTGCGCATCTACGATCTCCAGAAGCCGTCCATCGCCGCCGTCAACGGCCACGCCGTGGGTGTCGGAATGGGCCTTGCATTGTCCTGCGACATACGCCTGGCTTCGGAAAAGGCTGTGTTCTCCGAAGCCTTCGTCAAGATGGGGCTGATTCCCGGGGACGGCAGCTGCTGGCAACTTCCCAAGCTCATCGGCCTCAGCAACACCCTGCTGCTCCAGTACACTGGAGACCGCATCGACGGCGCCGAAGCTTACCGGCTGGGCTTGGTGAGCAAGGTGCTGCCCGATGACGAGCTGCTGGATGCCGCGACCGAGCTTGCCCACCGGCTCGCCCAGGGTCCCGTCTGCTCCATGTCCCTCATCAAGTACCTGGTGCACAAGTCCCTGGACCTGGGCTTCCGGGAAAGCATGGAGCTTGCCCATACAGCCCAGCAGGTGGCCAGGGGCACCGAGGACCACGCCGAAGCGGTCCAGGCCTTCCTGGAGAAGCGCCCTCCCGTGTTCAAGGGGCGCTAGCTACGGCGCTGAAGCGGTGCTGGCCTTGCCATGCCCCTTCTCGAATAGTACTATACGCGCAACCCTTCCCAGGCAGCCCTACGGGGGCACTATGCTGAACAACCCATACCTGTATTCCCGATGGGATGGCTCCCAGAACATCTTCGGCGCTGATGCTGAAGAGGTGATGGACCACCTTTCCAACGAGCTGTTGGCCCATGGCGACCTGAGGCGTGCCCTGAGGGATATGATGAGGCAGGGGATGCAGGGCCAGGATGGTCAGCAGATGCCCGGCCTTCGCGAGCTCATGCAGCAGCTCCGGGAACAGCGTCAGCAGCGCCTAGAGCAGTACAACATGGACTCGGTAATTGAAGACATTGAGAAACGCCTGGAGGAGGCCCTCACACAAGAACGGTACGGCATCAACCAGCGCTTGGAGGATGCCCAGAATCAAATCCGCCAAGCCCAAGGGCCGGAGAAGGCCGAGTTGGAGTCCCTGAACGAGCTGCTGGAACAGCGGGCGCTGCGCAACCTGGAGAAGCTGGACTCCCTGCCCGAAAGCACCGGGGGGGCTATCCGGGAGCTGCTGGACTACGACTTCATGGACCCCGAAGCCCAGCGCATGTTCCAAGAGCTGCTGGAGATGCTTCGTGGCCAGGCAGCCCAGAACATCTCCCAGGACATGGTGCGCAATCTCCAGAGCATGTCCCCGGAGGAGATGTCCGCCCTCCAAGAGATGTTCCGGGAGCTCAATAAGATGCTACAAGAACGGGCCCAGGGCGGGCAGCCCGATTTCCAGGGGTTCATGGAGCGGTATGGGGACGCCTTCGGGCCGAACCCGCCGCAAAGCCTGGACGAGCTGCTGGAACAGATGATGCAGCAGATGTCCCAGATGCAGTCTATGCTGGAGAGCATGTCCCCCGAGGCCAGGCGGGAGATGGAAGATGCCCTCGCTGCGGCCATAGACCCTGCCCTGGGGCGGGAGCTGGCCCAGCTTGCATCATGGATGGAGCAGCTGATGCCCATGGATGCTCTCCGGCGTCAGTACCCATTCCTGGGGGATGACAGCTTGACGATGGACCAAGCTATGGAGCTGATGAAGCACCTCCAGGACAGCGACGAGATGGCCCGCACGCTCCAGGAGGCCATTCGCACCGGCGACCTGGATGACGTGGACCCGGACAAGCTGGCCGAGCTGCTGGGGGAGGAAGCCCGCCGGACCTGGGAGCAGCTCAACGAGCTGCTGGAAGCCCTGCGGGAGGGAGGCTATATAACCGAGGGCGATGAGCCTGCCCTGACTCCCAAGGCCATCCGCCGCATCGGCCAAAAGGCGCTCCGGGAGGTGTTCCTGAGCCTCAAGAAGGACCGGATGGGGGACCATGAACTGACAACCAGGGGCGATTCCGGAGACAATCTGACCGACACCAAGCCCTACGAGTTCGGCGACCCCTTCCAGCTGGAGCTGCAGGCTACCGTCAAGAACGCCGTCCTCCGGGCGGGCCCTGGGACGCCGGTGGAGCTGACCAAGAAGGACTTGGAGGTGTACCAGAGCGAAAGCCAGACGAGGGCCGCCACCGTGGTGCTCCTCGACCAGAGCCGCTCCATGGGTATCTGCGACAGCTTCTACGCCGCCAAGAAAGTGGCCATGGCCCTATACGCCCTTATTCATATGCAGTACCCCAGGGACAGCTTGTACGTGGTCGGCTTTTCCGACTACGCCCGGGAGATCAGGGAAGAAGACCTGCCCAAGGTGGCTTGGAATACCTGGGCGCCAGGCACCAACCTGCACCACGCCCTGATGCTCTCCCGCAAGCTCCTGTCCAGGGAGAAGGGCTGCGCCAAGCAGGTGCTCCTGATCACCGACGGGGAGCCTACAGCCCACCTGGAGGGAGACCGCTCCTATTTCAGCTACCCGCCTGCATACCAGACCATCATGGAGACGATGAAGGAAGCCCGGCGTTGTACCCAGGAGAACATCATCATCAACACCTTCATGCTCGAGAACAGCTACCAGCTCATGAATTTCGTTGACCAGCTTACCCGCATCAACCAGGGTCGCGCCTTCTACAGCTCTCCCGACCGGCTGGGGGAGTACGTGCTCGTAGACTACGTGAACAACAGGCGCAAGCGGGTCAACGGCTAGCCTCCCAGCCCCCTCCCACTCAAGTTGGTCGCTCCTTCCACCGTCCTCATACAGGCATGCCTGCGACCTATGTGGGTGTCCGTTCGCCCTTGTATCTTAAAGAGGGACGTGACAGACCGCTTCGTCCTAGGCTTTGAAGGCCGTCCCTCAGCAGGGTCGTCACGTCCAGTCCCTCTCGGAGCCCGAACAGTTGACTGGGCAGTTGAGCCCGAATTAGGCAAGGATGGGCCAGAGTTGGGGAGAGTATCTTGAAGGGAGGTAGATGAATGAAGGAAGCTTCCTTGTTCGTTGGCATCGATGTCTCCAAGGACCGCTTGGATGTGGCAGTGCGACCTACCGGTGAAGCATGGCAGGCCCCCTATAATTCCCAGGGCGTCAGCGACTTGGTGCATCGTCTGGGGGAACTGGCACCCCAACTGGTAGTCCTGGAAGCTACCGGGGGAATGGAGATGACCCTGGCGGGAGAACTGGCCGCATCCCAATTGGATGTAGCGGTAGTCAACCCCAGACAGGTGCGGGACTTCGCCCGGGCTGCCGGGAAACTGGCCAAGACCGATTCCTTGGACGCCCACGCTCTGGCCCATTTTGCCCAGGCAATGCGCCCTGCTTCCAGGCCCCTGCCCGATGCCCAATCTAAGGAGCTGATGGCCCTGGTGGCCCGGAGACGCCAACTGGTGGAGATGATCACCGCAGAGAAAAACCGGTTGAGAACCGCTGCCCGGCGTATCCGTCCCAAAGTACAGGAGCACATCCTGTGGTTGGAAGAGAATCTGGAAGAGCTGGACCGGGACTTGGGAGAATTCATCCGCTCCTCCCCTATGCGGAAGGACAAAGACCAGCTGCTCCGAAGCGCCCCCGGGGTGGGGCCTGTTCTCTCCATGACCCTCTTGTCCGACCTGCCTGAACTGGGGGCCTTGAACCGTGGTGAGATCGCCGCCCTGGTGGGTGTAGCGCCCTTCAACCGGGACAGCGGCGCTCTGCGGGGGAAACGCCAGGTATGGGGTGGCCGTGGCAAGGTGAGAGCTGCCCTGTACATGGCAACCTTGGTGGCCACCAGATTCAATCCAGCCCTGCAAAGCTTCTATCAACACCTCTGCGAGGCTGGCAAACCCAAGAAAGTGGCCCTTACCGCCTGTATGCGCAAGCTTCTCACCATCCTCAACGCCATGGTCAAACATAATCGCCATTGGGACCCTGCCCTTCACAACTCTTGACTTTAAAGACAGTTGCTGAGGGAAATCGAAGGGGACCGGACAGCCAGGGACCGGGTAGGTTCCAGCTTTCGCGGGAACGACGAAGGATGGGGGCGGGAAGCACGTCGTTACACAAAGGTCTCCGGCGGCGATAGGAAGCGTTGCGGGCTGCGTGTGAATGTACACGGGGGCGTCTCGTTGACGCGGCAATGAATGACAGGGGACATCCCAGAGGCTATCCGGAGGTGCATTGGGCCTGATGGGACGCTTATAGAGCAGCGTTGGAAGGGTTCCAATGGAGATGTCAGGCCGGCGGCCTATGGAAACAGGAGCAGAGAAGGGCCTATGCTTCCTTGGATAGGTTGGTTAGAAACTCGGCGTTGTTCTTGGTGCGCCCCAGGCGTTCCAGGATGCGCTCGGTGGCGTCTGCGGCGTGGGTCGAGTCCGTTGCCAGCAGGGCAACCATCCGCCTCAGCAGATAGACCTGCCTGAGGGTGGGCTCATCGAAGAACAGCTCCTCCCGTCGGGTGCCGCTGCGCTGGATGTCTATGGCAGGGAAGAAGCGCTTCTCCGCCACCCGGCGGTCCAGGTGCAGCTCCATGTTCCCGGTGCCCTTGAACTCTTCGTAGATGACCTCATCCATTCGGCTGCCGGTGTCCACCAGGCAGTTGGCTATTATGGTCAAACTGCCTCCCTCTTCCACGTTGCGGGCTGCGCCGAAGAACTGCTTGGGCGGGTATAGGGCCATGGGGTCTATGCCACCGGAAAGGGTGCGCCCGCTGGTGGGAACGGACAGGTTATAGGCCCGGGTGAAGCGTGTGATGCTGTCCAGCAGTATGACCACATCGCGTTTGCTTTCCACCAGGCGCTTGGCCCGTTCCATGGCCAGCTCGCCGATGCGGCACTGGTCGTCCACCGACTCGTCGAAGGTGGAAGCAAAGACCTCGCCCTTCACCGAGCGGCGCATGTCGGTGACCTCTTCCGGCCTCTCCCCGATGAGCACCACCATGATGTCGGCCTCGGGGCGGTTGGCTGCAACCCCCCGGGCGATGTTCTTAAGCACCGTTGTCTTCCCAGCCTTGGGGGGCGACACGATCAGGCCCCGCTGCCCCAGCCCGATGGGTGAGAAGAGGTCCACCATCCGGTTGGTCAGGTTGTTGGGTTCAGCTTCCAGTTCCAGCACGATCTGATGGTCCGGGAACACGGGGGTCAGATGCTCGAAGGAGCGGCGCGAGCGCAAGTCCTCGGGTTCAAGGTCGTTGACCATCTCCACCCGCACCAGCCCGAAGTAGCGTTCTCCCTCCTTGGGGGGCCGGACCTGCCCGGCTATAGTGTCGCCGGTACGCAGCCCGAAGCGCCTTATCTGGGACTGGGAAACGTACACATCGCCCCCGGCAGGGCGAAGTCCCTGCTGGCGAAGGAACCCATAGCCCTCGTGCATTACGTCCAGGACCCCGTTGGCCATGAGGCCCCGCTGCTCCGAGCACATCTGGAAGATGCGACCGAGCACATCTTCCCTTCTAAGGTTGGTGAGGGGAGCGCCGTCTTCCATGCCCAGGTCTTTTGCAACGATGATGAGCTCATCCTTGCTCTTGCGCTCCAGCTCCATAATGTCAACTGCATGCTCTGTTGTCACAGGTTTCACCTCTCAGTGGATTTTCTTGGCGGTTTCGGCGCCTTCAGCGATAGGAGTTCGTGGCTTTTGGACAAAGTCCAAACCGGTCATTTCGCAGCTTTGTTCCAGTCCTGCAGGAAGCGGGCTTGACCGGCGTCGGTCAGTGGATGCTTCAGCATCTGGCCGAATACCGAGAAGGGCATGGTAGCGATGTCGGCCCCGGCCTTGGCTGCTTGGATGCAGTGGAGGGGATGGCGAAGGCTGGCGGCCAGCACCTCGGTCTTCATATTGTACTGTCGGTAGATGTCAATTATGTCCCGCACCAGTTGCATCCCGTCGTGGCCGATGTCATCCAGCCTCCCCACGAATGGGCTGACCGCGGTGGCGCCGCAGTGCGCGCCCAGAACGGCTTGGTTGACCGAAAAGCATAGGGTCTGGTTCACCTTGATATTGTCCTTGGTTAGGGTTGCCATAGCTTCCAGCCCCGCGGGTGTGCTGGGCAGCTTCACCCACGGATTGGGGATCCAATCGGCTATGTCCCTGCCTTCGTTGATCATTCCTTCTACGTCGGTGCTGACGACCTCCACGGAGATGGGGCCATCTATGATCTCGGCGATCTCCTGCACAGCGGCCTTGTACGCATCCGCTGCCCCTATGCCTTCCTTGGCGGCCAGGGATGGGTTGGTGGTTACACCATGCACTGCGCCGAGGCGGGCACCCTGGCGTATTTCATCTATGTTGGCGGTATCCAGGAATATCTTCATCGGCTTTCCTCCTCCGTGCTTCGCGAAGGCGGTGCAACGAGTGGGGCAGATATCAACGTGTGCCGCATGATGACGAGGCGTGGAACGATGGGAACTGTCAGCACAACCGACATGCCATCCGTCAGCTTGCCGCTTCCCCGTTAAGTCTAAGGGGCACCTGGGACCCTTCCCGGAAGGTTGTCTTCGCGGCGGCAATGAACTCTCTGAACAGGGGATGGGGGCGGTTGGGACGGGAAAGAAACTCTGGATGAAACTGTACGCCCACCATGAAGGGATGGTTGGCAGCTTCGACTATCTCCACCAGCTTGCCATCGGGAGATACCCCGCCGGCCAGGAGGCCATGATTCTCCAGGGACTCTCGGTAGGCGTTGTTGACCTCGAAGCGGTGCCTGTGGCGTTCGTGGAACAATTCAACGCCGTATGCCCGGCGGGTTATGGACCCCTCCATTGACCTGCAGGGATAGGCGCCCAGCCTCATGGTGCCGCCCTTTTCCGTAACGGAGCGCTGCTCCGGCAGTATGTCGATAACCGGGTTGGGTGTCGAGGCATCAACCTCCGACGAGTTGGCATCTGATATGCCGAGCACGTTGCGAGAGTATTCGACCACCATCACCTGGAGCCCCAGGCACAGCCCAAGGTAGGGAACGCCGTTTTCCCGGGCATACCTGGCGGTCTGCACCATTCCCTCTACGCCGCGTACTCCGAAACCACCGGGCACCACAATGCCGCTGGCGTGCTTCAACAGGTTGTCGGGACCTTCCTTCTCGACGGCCTCGGAGTGCACCCACTCCATCTCTATATCCCTGTCGTGGTACAAGCCGGCGTGCTTCAAAGCTTCATTGACGGAAATGTAGGAGTCGGGGAACTCCACGTACTTGCCCACAAGGGCGATGCGCACCTTATCCTTGGGCTGGTTCATCTGCTCCACCATCTTCGCCCAGTCGGTCAGGTCCTTGGATCCCCCGGCCAGGTTCAGTGAGCGGGCCAGCAGGTCCCCCAGTCCATGCTCTTCCAATATGAGGGGCACCTGGTAAACCCGGGGCACTGTTGGCAGGGGGATGACCGCTTCCTCCGGCACGTCGCAGAAGAGGGAAATCTTGCCCTTGATGCCGTCAGGGATTTCGAAGTCGCTCCTACAAATAATGGCATCGGGCTGGATGCCTAAGCTTCGCAGCTCCTTGACGCTGTGCTGGGTTGGTTTGGTCTTCAGCTCACCCGTCGCCGTCATATGGGGCAGCAGGGTGCAGTGGATGTAGAAGACGTTGTCCCTGCCCACCCCGTTGCGCATCTGGCGTATGGTCTCGAGGAAGGGAAGGCCTTCGATGTCGCCCACAGTGCCGCCGACCTCCACGACCACCACTTCGGCCTGGGACTCGTCGGCCAGGGCGGTAATCCTGGACTTGATCTCGTTGGTGACGTGGGGCACCGCCTGAATGGTACCGCCCAGGAAGTCACCCCTACGCTCCTTGCTCAGCAGGGAAACGTACACCTGTCCGGCGGTAAGGTTCGAAGACCTGCTCAATTCCTGGTCGGTAAAACGTTCGTAATGGCCCAGGTCCATGTCCGTTTCCCCCCCGTCCCGGGTGACGAACACCTCGCCGTGCTGATAGGGGGACATGGTGCCCGGGTCCAGGTTGAGGTAAGGGTCCAGTTTCATTACGGAGATGGATACGTTACGGCTCTTGAGTATTCGCCCGATGGAAGCGACACTGATGCCCTTCCCCACCGAGCTAACGACTCCCCCGGTAACAAAGATGTACTTGGCACCCATGTGTTAGCGGCCGTGCCTTTGAATAGGGGAAATGCTACACCAACTTCTGGAAGCGTGAGGGGAAGCGGGGAGAGTCAAGGGGGAGTTTGGAAGATGCCCTCCAACATCATCTTAGGCCAGCTTTCGGGCAATTGTCAATAGCGCTGATGCTTCATATCGTCGGGAAACGAGACAGGGCGAGGTGTTATCCAACCTCGCCCTGTCCTTGTTCTTAAGCTTTGGTCCTATCGGCGCTGGCTAGTCCTTTACGGGAAACCAGTCCTGCTTCCAGGGCCATTCGCCGTCGGCATCATCGAAGGCGGGCTTACCCTGGTCCAGGCGGTCCCGGTAGGGACTTGTAACCGGCTCCTGGTACGGATAGATACCGCCTTCATAGGCTTCTGGGCCTAGCTTGAAGTGCTTGGCCTGTTCCATGGTCTCGATGAAGGGGGCGTTCATATCGTACAGCTTATCGTATGTGGGCCTGGGGCCGGCCTTGGAGACATGCCCGTACAGGGGGCGTCCCACTATCTCTTCGCACATCCAGACGCAGTCGATGAGCTTGTCTATGTCGACGCCCGTCTCGATGCCCATATCTTCCATCATGTGGAGGAAATCTTCGCTGGGGGCTTGGCCGGTAGCTCTCCCGGTGCCGCAGTAGGGGCACCCGCCGAAGCCGCCGATGCTCCCGTCCACATCCAGGGTATCTTCCTTTTCCAGCACCCGCAGGGCAGCATAGGCAGAGGGCAGCGCCATGTTGCGCCCGTTGTGGAAGTGCATGCGGAAGTGCTTGATCTCGGGCCACCGCTCCTTCACGCGGACTATGCTCTCCTCCACCTTATCAGGGCGGCACCAGCTCATCGGGTCGCCCATGCTTACGCTTTCCACCTTGATGTTCGCCTCATCCCATAGCTGGTGCTGCTTTTCCAGCATGGTCATGAGGGCATCAACAGGAAAATCGCCCAGGAAGTTGGACCCCCAGCTGGCGTTGGAGCCGATGCCGGCCGCTTCCACGTTGCGCTCCTGGGCTTGAGCGACGATCTGGGGCCAGCGCTCCATCTCCTGCATCTGGGAGCGGTTGGTGTTTCTGCGAACGAAAATGTCGCACATGTGGCACTGGAGCCTGGGGTATCGGTCCCGTTCTATGGTCAGGGGAGGCGAATACTCCTTCGCCCGCTCGATGCCCCGGGCATTCAGCGCCAGGGCAGTGTACTTCACGCCTTCCTTGGGATGGAACTTGGTTACGATCTCGTCGATCCGGGCCATCTGGGGAGTCCACTTGGGGCTAACGAAGGAACCTATGACGATGTGCTTCAGTCCCGTCTCAGAGAGGGCATCCAGTAACCGGACCTTGTCTTCGACAGGGATGTTTGCATCCTCGATCTGCATCCCTTCCCGCATCCCCTCTTCCTTGTAGTTCACGGCTGGCCAGTTGCTCAATTGATTCCTCCTATCTGCGGTGTTGTGCCGGGATAGCTCCCCGCCGCCTGACGCCGCCCAACCTAGCTTGAGCGGATTTTAGTTCCTTGGCTGGAAGCTGTCAATCGTGGCTCCGCCCTCGCCCACGCACATGGGGGGTGTGTCACGGATACCGGAAGGTGGGTATTCTCGAGGCTGGCTGACCGGGGAATCCTAGCGCAACAGGCGGATGACACCGACCACCCGGCCCTGTACCTCCACGTTGCCCGCGTGGGAATATATAGGCTCCATCTGTTCGTTGGCTGGCTGAAGCCTGACAGTATCCCCTTCCCGGTACAGGTATTTCAGGGTGGTCTCGTTCTCTTCCTTGAGCCTTGCCACAACCATGGCCCCGTTATTGGCTTGCCGGGTAGGTTCGACCAGGACGATATCCCCATCGGCCACCAAGGCATCGATCATGGAGGTGCCCCTGACCTTCAGAGCGTAGAGGTCCCTCTTGCCGCCCATCATGTCAGGAGTGACCTCGATGGTGTCCAAGGGCTCTCCCGAAGACCAGCCTTCAGCATCCAGGGCCAGCGCCGGCTCACCGGCGGCGATGTGGGCCATCACAGGAATGCGGAGCACGTTGGCAGCGTGACTGCGCGCGGCCCCCACCAGCTCGATGCCCCTGGCCACATCCGGTCTGCGCCGAATGTAGCCTTCCTTTTGCAGAAGCCTGAGATTGTAGTCCACCACCGAGGTGGAGCTGATGGAGCACGCGGTCTGGATATCCCGCACAGTGGGGGGCAGGTCGTTCTCTTCCAGGAACTCCCTGATGAACTGCAGGATACGCTCCTGCCTGGGAGAAGGCTTCTTCCTGCGTGGCATGATCATTGCGCGCCTCGAAACATTAGTTCTGAGGTGAGGTTAGCAAAGGGCACCTGCCATGTCAACTCGCTAGTGACGGGTCTTTCGTGAGAGATGATCTCCGGTGATGGGGGCGCTAAAGGGGGCCTCGGGGGAATTAAGTAATTGGAATTAGTCTGAAGTCTGGAGGCTGTTGAGCTTGGCCATCAGGCGGGACTTCCTGCGGGCGGCGTTGTTCTTGTGCAGTATGCCCTTTGTAACCGCCTTGTCCAGTGCCCTAATAGCTTGCGACACCGCCGGCCCGGCAAGGGTGGCCTCGTCGTAGGATACAGCATCCAACGCCTTGCTCATCAAGGTCCGGGTGGTGGACCGAACATGGCGGTTCCTCAATCTACGTCGCTCGGCGGAACGAGCTGACCTGGCGCTGGGCAAAGCATCCTCCTCGGCAGTAATAGCCACTCTTGGGAACATTATAGACCATTCCGCTAGCGGGGTGAAGGGGTGGAAGCATCCATTGTGCTGCGGGTTGCGCTGATGACGCCCCGCACACCCTCGAGCTTGGAGAACAGGCGGGTAAGCTGATCGACCCCGGTGGTGTACAGGGTGAGGGACAGGGTTGCCGTCCCATCGGAGTTTTCCGTGGTCACCATAGATGCGATGTTAACCCTGTCATCGGAAACAAGGGTGGCGATGTCCTTCAGAAGGCCGACCCGGTCCCATGCCTGGATGTTGACCCTCACCGGGTAAAGGGAGCGGGACTCGCCCCAGTCCACTTCCACCAGCCGCTCGGGTTCATCCTCGTTGCGCAGGTTGGAGCAGCCGGTCTTGTGGACTGTAACCCCCTGCGTGCGTGTAACGTAGCCTATGATGCTCTCACCAGGAAGGGGGTTGCAGCACCTGCCCATGCGTATGAGCAGGTCGCCCACACCCAGCACCTGGACGCCGGTGGTAGGGCTGGAAATGGGCAGGGTTGACTGCACCTTCTTGGCCGACTTTTCCTGCTGGGACGTGAGGCGGGAGACCAGCTGCACCTCAGATATGTTTCCCGAACCCAGGGCGGCCAGGAAATCGTCGGTGGAGTCGTAGCGGAAAGTCTTGGCAACCGCACCCTCTTCGATGGTCAGGTTCAGGCGCTTCAGCTCCTTCCGCAGCAGGTCTCCGCCCCTCTCGATGTTGGCGCTCTTCTTCTGTCTCCTGAACCATTGGCGCACCTTCTCCTTGGCGCTGGCCGATCGCAGGTAGCCCAGGTTGGGGTTGAGCCAGTCTAGGCTGGGCCCCCGGGCGACCTTGGTTGTCAGGATCTCGATGGTATCCCCGTTCTGAAGCTGCCGGTCCAGGGAGACCAGCCGGCCGTTCACCTTGCCTCCGATGCAGCGGTGCCCCAGCTCAGTGTGGATCTTGTAGGCAAAATCCAGGGGAGTGGAACCGGATGGGAGCTCCACTATATCGCCCTTGGGTGTATAGACGAACACCTGGTCCTTGAACAGGTCGGTCTTGACCGACTCCAGGAACTCTTCGGTGCCGCTCACCTCCCGCTGCCAGTCAAGGAGCTGGCGGAGCCATGTCATCTTGTCCTCGAACAACACATCCCCGGAGCTGCCCTCCTTGTACTTCCAGTGGGCAGCCACGCCGTACTCGGCCACCTGGTGCATCTCGTTGGTGCGAATCTGCACCTCCAGGGGATTGCCCCCCTCGCACATCACCGTGGTGTGCAGGGAGCGGTAGCGGTTGTCCTTGGGGCTTCCTATGTAGTCGTCGAACTGCCCTGGCATGGGGTGCCACAGGTTGTGCACCAGTCCCAAGGCGTTGTAGCAGTCGGCCTTGGACCTCACCAACACCCGGACTGCGTACAGGTCGTGTATCTGGCTGAGCTCCATCCCCTGGGCCTGGTACTTCAGCATCTTCTTGTAGATGCTGTAAATATGCTTTGGACGGCCAACCACCTGGGCCTCCAGGTTGGCCAGCTCCAGCTGCTCCCGGAGCACCTCCACCACGTTGTCGATGTAGGTCTCCCGCTCCTGCCTGCGGGCGGACAGCATCTTGGAAATTTTGTGATACATATCCTGTTCCAAGTGCCGGAATGACATGTCCTCGAGGCGCCACTTGATGTCCCAGATACCCAGCCGGTGAGCCAGGGGGCCGTATATGTCCAGCGTCTCTTGGGCGATAGCCCTGCGACGCACCTCCGGGAGAGCATCGAGGGTCTGCATGTTGTGGAGGCGGTCAGCCAGCTTCACCAGCACCACCCGGATATCTTCGGCCATCGCCACCAGCATCTTGCGTAGGCTTTCGGCCTGTATGCTGTCCTCGGGGGAGTTGGTGGAGTTCTCGCTTGCCAGGGTCTTGGCGTCCATGCGATTGAGCTTGCTGACGCCATCCACCAGCTTGGCAACATCGCCGCCGAAGTTGGTCTGCAGGTCTTCGTAGGTGGCGCCGCAGTCTTCCATGACGTCATGTAGAAGGGCGACGGCAATGGTGGTGACGTCGAGACGCAGGTCTGCCAGGAAGAGGGCTGTTTCCAGGGGATGCTCTATGTAGGGGCCGCCGGACATGCGGGTTTGCCCGGCATGGCTCGCGGCGGCGAACTCGTAAGCCTTCTCCACCAGGGACACCTTCTCGGCGGGCAGGTAGGAGCTTACCTTGGAAATCAGTTTTTCTGCGCTGTCGGCAACCGTCGTCATTGGACTAACCTAGCTGTAATCATAACCTTGGCAACCCCCGGAAGTCTAGGCTGGAGGTGTGCCCTTAATCGCCCAATAGGCACCGTGTCAGGATGTCGTAAGGGTTGCCGGGGAGGATGCCCTGATGGGCACCTGCCGGGTGGGCTCTATTGTTCGGGCATGCCAACTATGGGGTGAGTCCAACGGTTAAATGGCAAGGAACCTCTGGAGTGCCGTATGGCGGTCGGCTCAATCTTGCGGGTCCTTCGACCGAATGCAGTCCTGTAGCCGCCGACGCTGGCGGCCGCTGCTATCGAAGTTGCCAGGGTCCAGCCAACGCCGGAATCCTTCCTGTAGTCGAGGCCAATCATTGTCGATAATCGAGTACCAGCAAGTATCTCGATTTCGCCCCTTAGAGACGTTTGCCTGCCGCCATGTGCCCTCGAAGGTGAACCCCAGTCTCAGGGCGGCATCTCTGGAGGGTGCGTTCAATGCGTTGCACTTCCACTCATACCGCCTGTACCCCAGTGAAAATGCATAGCCCATCATCAAGAACATGGCCTCGGTTGCTGCCCGGCTACGCTTCAGGTCTGGGCCGAGATGAATGTGCCCCACCTCTAGCGTACCCGATGCAGGGGTAATTCTGAGGTAGCTGGCCATGCCACCCGGCCTCCCTGTTTCGTTGTCTAGCAAGGTGTAAAACAGAGGATCCTCACCAAGGCACGCCATCTGCGCCCAGTCGCGAAATGAAGAAAAGTCCTTGAAAGGTCCGTATCCCAGGTAGGTCCAATCAGATTCGTCTCTGGAGAAGGCTTCGAACAGGTCCGGCAGGTGGGTGTCTAAGTCGAGGGGTTCCACTCCAGAGTAGGAGCCATGCAGACATAGGCGGGCAGGACGCCCAGGAGGGGTCCAGCCAGGGATTTCCGCCCCGATAGGCTGACCGAATTCATTCTTCGGTATTGACATCTGACCAGTCCAATCGCAAATAGAGTCAGGACTCCTGTACTTAGATCCCGCGCCCTAACAGCTTCAGGCTAATCTACAAGTCGAGCGTTGGCAACCGGCAGCAGGTACCCCTTTCCTTTACACCTTCTTGGACGCTGGGGTATGCTCCACCCTGAAAATGGCTATGCAGCATCGGGCACCAAGGGGAACGGCGGATATCCTGCCATCGGACCAGAAGTACTGGCGGTTCATCGAAGGCAAGGCCCGCGATCTGTCCCACAAGTTCGGGTACTCCAGACTGGACACCCCCGTATTCGAAGACTCCGGCTTGTTCGTTCGCTCGGTAGGGGCAGGAACCGACATCGTCGAGAAGGAGATGTACACCTTCCTCGACCGGGGAGGCGATTCCAACACCCTGCGCCCCGAGGGCACGGCCCCCGTGTGCAGAGCCTACCTGGAACACGGCATGCAGAACCTGCCCCAGCCGGTGCGCCTCTACTATTTCTGCCCGGTGTTCCGCTACGAACGCCCCCAGGCCGGGCGCTACAGGGAGCACCACCAGTTCGGGCTGGAGGCCCTGGGAGACGGCGACTCCTCGGTGGATGCCGAGGTTGTGGAGCTGGCTTGGTCCTTGGTCGGCTCCCTGGGCTTGGCCGACACTTCCCTCCTGGTCAACAGCATCGGTGACAGGGAGTGCCGCCCAGCCTACATCGAAAAGCTGAAGGACCACTACACCCAGGCGAAGCACCAGCTTTGCAGGGACTGCCTGGACCGACTGGACCGGAACCCCCTGAGGCTTCTGGACTGCAAGCAGGCGTCATGCCAGGGGTTAGGCATGGAAGCCCCCCGCTCGGTGGACCACCTCTGCGAAGGCTGTCAGGGCCACTGGGACAGCTTTCGCCGGTACCTGGACATCATGGGCCTGCCCTATCGTATCGACCATCACCTGGTCAGGGGGCTGGACTACTACACCCGCACAGTGTTCGAGATCCAGCCCAAGGAGGAGGGCGGCCAGAGCACCATCTTGGGCGGCGGGCGGTACGATGGTCTTGTCGAGCAGATAGGCGGAAGGCCCACCCCTGGCATAGGCTTCGCCACGGGCATGGAGCGCCTGGTGCTGAACCTGAAGCGCCAGGAGGCGCCCGTCCCCGACGAGCCGTCTCCCGACTACATGATCATCAGCGCCGGGGAAGGCACCCGGGGTGCCGCCCTGGATCTGGCCGCCAGGATGCGCCAAGCTGGGGCCGGGGCTGTCCTGAGCGCAGCTGGCCGCGCCCTGAGGGGCCAGTTGCGCCAAGCCAACGCCCTGGGGGTGCGCTACGCCGTCATCCTGGGAGAGGACGAAATAAACCGGGGCGAGGTGACGGTCCGGGACATGTCCAGCAGCGCCCAAGAGTCTGTGCCCGTGGACAGCTTCCTGGAGAAGCTGGCCGGCGACCGCTAGGGTCGCCTACCGGGCCGACGGAAAGTCAGGGTCCCGCTTCTCCTGCAGCGAATTCAGCCCCTCTTTCACATCATCCCCGAAGAAGCCGAGCATCTCCAGGGACAGGGAGTAGTCGAAGGAGGTGTGCTCCGCCATCCGCAGCCACTGGTTCAGGGCCTGCTTGGTTCACCGGATGGCAGCCCGGGGCGGCGCCGATGGCTACGCTCGTGATGACTGGAGCGGTCTCGCCGGCCGGCGCAGCTCTACAGGGCGCCCGCGACGGTCAGCACCGGAGAGAGGGCATAGTAGGGATAGTCTGCGTTGCTGTGGGCGACGGTGTTACATTCGATCATGCAGACCCCGCCGCCGCCCCGGTACTTATTGAGCAAGCTTCCCGTCATCGCGATGGAGCGGCCGGCGGCGCCGCTGCCATGCTTCGTTCCGTCGGCATTCGAGCCTGTCCAGACGATGTTCTTCATTCTCCGGGGCCGGGTTCCCGACTCTTCGGTGGCGCTGAGGGACTCCCAGTTGCGGTTGCTATAGAAGTCCTTGTAGTTGTCGGCGACCTTGCCTCTCCCCAGCCAGTAGATGGGGACTCCCTTGCTGGATTCCGTCCAGGTGGTGGCGGTGTTGTCCCGGGCGTCCACGCTCTCCACCACGCCTCTTCTGCCGACGGTGGACACCAGCGCCCTAAACTGGCCGCTGAAGCTCTTCAGGTGGCTGCTCGCCGCCGCCCGCTCCTGGACCAGGGTGTTGTAGGTGGCGTTGCTGGTCGGCAGCGTTCTCCTGTGGTGGTTTGTGCTGCGGTAGGACTACAATCGATAGGAGGCCGGGAGCCCGAGAACCGGGCCTCTGGCGACGAGGAGGTTCGGCAGTGGGCGATAGACGACCACCGGAGGGCTACGTCGAGATAGACCGATGGACCCTGAAGCAGGCATCGGTAAAGGAGCGTCTGCTCTCTGTCCTGGTTGGACTTGCCGCCTTCTTCGCGTCTCTCTCTGCGACAGCCTTTATCGTCGGAACTGCGACCGGCACGGGCGAAGTGACGATAGGCGGGGGAACGTTCTTCACCGGAATGCTGGTGGGACTCGTTCTCGGAGTCATACTGCACGAAGCCGTCCACGGCGTCTTCTTCCTGGTTTTCGGCGCTTGGCCGCGCTTTGGGTTCAAGCCGTGGACCAGTTTCGGGCCAGTCTTCTACGCGGCCGCCCCCGGGAGCTACCTCGACAGGCCTCGGTTCCTCGCCACTGGGCTGGCCCCGGCAGTGCTGTTGACCGCGGTGCTGGCAGCAGCACTGGCTTTCGTGGCTGGGGACGACCTGCTCGCCTCCGTCGTCACGTGGGCCTTTGTGCTCAACGTCGCAGGCTCGGCAGGAGACATGCTCATGATGCGCAAGGTGATGTCCTACTCTCGCGCGACCCTTTTCGAAGACACCGGCGATGGGTTCGCAGTCTACGGCCCAATCGGCGGCCTGGAATCGCCATAGGCAACGTGGTAGTGGCTTACAATTATTAGACTCGAATAGCGCCTGGCCAAACCGGATGGGCCAAACGGGGACGCCGTCCGCGCCGACCAGGAGACCAGAGAGACTGGCTTCGGGACTCCACACCGCCGCCAACAGGCCCCTACCGGGCCGACGGGAAGTCCGGGTCCCGCTTCTCCTGCAGCGAATTCAGCCCCTCTTTAACATCATCGCCGAAGAAGCCGAGCATCTCCAGGGACAGGGAGTAGTCGAAGGATGTGTGCTCCGCCATCCGCAGCCACTGGTTCAGGGCCTGCTTGGTCCACCGGATGGCTGGCTGAGGCCCAGTGGCCAGCTTGCGTGCGACCTCCATGGCTGTGGGCATCAGCTCTTCGTGGGGCACCACCTTGCTGACCAAGCCGATGCGCTCCGCCTCCGTCCCATCCAGGAAGTCGCAGGTGAGCAGGTAGTACTTGGTCTTGGCCATCCCACACAGCAGGGGCCAGATCAGGCATGCGTGATCGCCGGCAGCAACCCCCAGGCGCACATGGCCGTCGGTGAAGCGGGCCTTGTCTGATGCGATGGAGATGTCGGCAAGGAGAGCAACGGCCAGCCCTGCCCCCACGGCGACGCCGTTTATGGCGGACACGATGGGCTTGTCCAGGGCCACCATGTTGTGGACGATGTCCCTGGCCTCCTTCATGCTCCTGCCGATCTCCTGGGAGTTCCCCACGGTGCCTCGCAGCCCGTTGAGGTCGCCGCCGGCGGAGAAGGCCCGGCCTGCGCCGGTGATCAGGGCCACCCGCACCTCCGGGTCATCGTCGATATCCACCCAGATGCGGCCCAGCTCGTAGTGGAGCTGGGCATTGGTGGCATTGAGCACCTCCGGGCGGTTCATGGTCAGCAGGGCGATATGGTCTTGCACCTCAACCTGGAGGTGCTGGTAGCTGTCGTAGTTGGACATAGCTGTTCTGCTCCCGATTTTAGTGTTTCCGGCACGATGCTTGTGGCATAAGCGTCAGAACCTGGGCTGCTCCTTGGCCTTGAAGGCGGCAATGCCTTGGGCAGGATGGGGTGAAGTGGAGGCGTGCTCGACAAAAGAGCGGGTCTCCTGGGCAATCCCCTCCCTCAGATGGGTGTGGACGCCCGCCATGGCCAGCTTCTTGATCCGGGCCAGGGCATGTCTGCTCTTGTCCCTGAGGGTGTGCAGCAAGGATTCCAGCTCTTCGTCCAGGAGGTCCTTGGGAACGGCCCGCAGCGCCAGGCCAGCCTGGGCCGCTTCCGCGCCCGTCATCCACCGGCCAGTGAACAGCAGTTCCAAGGCCCGCTGGTGTCCCACCTTGTAGGGCAGCCGTTGGGTGGAACCTCCTCCCGGAATAAGAGCGTAGTTGATGTGGTGGTCCCCGATGCGGGCATCCTCGGCAGCTATCACAAGGTCGCAGGCCAGCAGGATCTCCAGCCCGCCCGCCAGAGCGTAGCCGTGAACAAGGCCGATTACGGGTATGGGCAGCTCTTCCAGGGCGAAGAGCATACTGTTAAATTCTCCCAGGTACGAAGACAACGCCTTCTGCTCTCTCAATATGCTGTCCAGGTAGGTAAGGTCGGCTCCGGCGCAAAAGGCCCTGCCTTCGCCCGTAACCACGAAGGCCTTGACATCTTCCATGGCCGAGATGCTGCCGAGGGCGTCGATCACCTCTTCGATCATCTGCGGGTTCACCGCGTTCAGCTCGTCGGGACGCGCAAGGGACAGGCGGCCCACACGGTCTTCCACGTTCAGCTTGATGCACTGGTAACTCACATGCCTTCCCCTCGCTGTTGGTTCCGAAGAACAAGTATAATGCCGGGAGGGACTGGCACCAACGGCCAGCCCTTTCCGGAAGGATTGAGCGTCTTGGAAAACATGCACTTCAGCTGGGTTATTCCCGATGTGCTGGCAGGGTCCCGGGGGCCGTTAGGCCGCGAGGACCTGCTCTTTCTCAAAGCCCAGGGTGTGGGCGCCATCCTCCGCATGGAGGAGCGCACAATCTCTGGAGAAAGCGTTGGCCTGGTCGATAAGGCCGAGTGGGTGCCCGACATGACGGCTCCCACGCCGGAGCAGCTGCAACGCATGTTGGCCTTCATCCATGAGCAGGTTGGGCAGGGGGTGCCCGTCTCTGTGTCCTGCTGGGCGGGCATCGGTCGGACAGGGACGGTGCTTGCGTGTTACCTGGTCGACCAGGGATATGATGCCGCAGGCGCGGTGAATCATATCCGGGAGCTTCGTCCCGGCTCCCTGCAGACCCCATCCCAGGTGGCTGCGGTGTTCGATCACGAAGAGCGCCGCTAGGCAGTCCCGATAGGTACGGCGGTGCCCCGGTAGGCCCCACGGTTTTCTTGACGCTAGAAAGGGGCATATGATTTACTAGACCCCGACACCCCTCAGGGCTTGAGGCCCCATTGCAACCGTCAAAGTACCGAAGGATGGATGCCATGCACTATGGACTAACCATGGAATGCGACTACCGGTACGGCACCACCGTAGTAGATGCCTTCGATGAAGCTTTCGATCAGATGCAGGCGGCGGAGGAATGGGGGTTGGATGGGGTGTGGCTGGCCGAAAGGCACTTCGCCGCGCCTAAGGGAGAACTGGACCTCCAGGGCACTGGCATACCATCGGTCGTTTCTGCCCCGCTGATCATTGCCAGCGCCATCGCCGCCCGCACCCAGCGCATCAAGGTTGGCGTGGCCGTAAATGTGCTTCCCCTCGCCCACCCTGTCCGCATGGCCGAGGAGATCGCCACCCTGGACCACATCAGCCGGGGGCGATTCGAATTCGGTGTTGGACGCAGCGGCTTCGCCAGGGCCTACCAGGGCTACAACATATCCTACGACGAGAGCAGGGACCGCTTCAGGGAATGCCTTGAGGTGATACTTGCTGCTTGGAGCAACGAATACTTTTCTTATGAGGGCCAGTACTACCAATACCATGATGTCTGCGTGATTCCCAAGCCCTTGCAGAAACCCTACCCGATGCCCCGCATCGCAGCAACCACCAGGGAGACCTTCCCCTTTGTGGGCAAGCAGGGCTACCGCATCTTCGTCGGCCTTCGGGGGATGGATGTGCCCGAGCTGTCGGCAGCGCTGAAGACCTACAGGGATGCCTGGCATGAAGCGGGACACGAGGGGGATGGGGATGTGATCCTGCGCATCCCGGTCTATGTGGCCGACACCCCGGAAGCTGCCTTGTCCGAGCCTATGGAGAGCACCCTCCAGTCCTACAGGCGCCTGGGCGCCAACTACGCCAAGTCAACCAGCCTGCCGGGGGCGACCGCCAACGAGGAGAGGGCCAGCCGGGGTGAGAAGCTGGGGCAGATCACCTACGACGATCTGCTCCGGGACCGCCTTGCTTATGGCTCCCCCAACGACGTGGCCCAGAAGCTGAAGCACCTGAAGGAGGAGCTCAAGCTGTCGGGAGTGATCGCCGAGGTGAACGTCGGAGGGCTTAACTCCCGGGACAGGGTACTGAACTCCATCGGGCTTTTCGCCCAGCAGGTGGTGCCCCAGTGTCGATGAAGGCGGAAGAACCTCCGCAGACGCCTTAACCTAAGACCCAAGCAGCCAAGATGAGACCACGGAAAGGTCTCATCTTCTTTTTGGAGAGCGAACCAACTCCCACCTATGTTAGAACGCACCAGAAGCGCAATCTCATCCAGCCCATCCTATAAATGGTGGGCCTTCGCCGCCCTTGGAATAGGGACATTCCAATCGGTTATCGCCCACAACAGCATCATCGTCGTCTTGCCCGTCATTGCCGACCATTTCGATACGGACCTGTCCACGGTCCAGTGGGTCGTCCTGGCCGAGCTGCTGGTGCTCAGTTCCCTGCTGATGCCCATGGGCCGGCTGTCGGACATAGTGGGCAGGAAGCAGATCTATATCGTCGGACTTGTGGTCTTCCTCACGGGACTGGTACTGGCGGGCTTCTCTACCAGCATTACTTCCCTTGTGATGGCGAAGACGCTGCAAGGGGTGGGATCTGCTATGAGCCAGGGCACCGCCATGGCGATGATCGTCTCCAGCTTCCCCGGCGCCGAGAGGGGGAAGGCCCTGGGGCTCAACATGAGCGTGGTGGGTGCGGGGGGAATCACGGGACCAGTGGTGGGAGGTATCCTGGCGGGGACCCTGGGATGGCGTTGGGTCTTCCTGTCCAGCGTTCCGGTGGGGATCGTCGCCCTTATCGTGGCCTATGTAGTCCTGGACTCCCGTCTCTACGCCAGGGACGCCCAGCGCCCCAAGTTCGACTGGCTGGGAGCCGCCCTGTCCACGGGGACCCTGGTGACCCTGCTGCTTACCGTGACCAACGGGCATCGGCTTGGCTGGAACTCGGCGCCCATAATCGGCGGGGGAGTCGGCTTCATCGCCCTGATAATCTCCTTTATCTGGTGGGAGCTGCGTACAGAAGCCCCGATGCTGGACCTCAGGTTGTTCGGCAGCCGCCTCTTTGCCATGGGCGTCTCGGCTGGGTTCGTGATGTTCATGGGTATGCACTGGATGCGCTTCCTGATGCCCTTCTACCTTCATGGAGTCTTGGGCTACACCATCGCCCAAGTGGGGTTGATCATGGTGCCCAACGCCGTAGCCATGATCCTCGTGGGGCCTATGGCGGGAAGGCTTTCCGATCGGTACGGCTGGGGACGGTTTAACGGGGCCGGCTCGCTGATGTCGGTCGGGGGCATTTTTCTCCTGGCCTTTCTCGTGGACAGGTCGGCCCCCGTCGGCCTTCTGATATTTGCGATGGTGTTCCAGAGCGCCGGCACGGGAATATTCAACTCACCCAATCACACCTCGGTGCTGAGCACCGTGGACCCCCGCAGGTACGGGGTGGTTTCGGGCCTCCTAAGCTTGAGCCGCACCTCAGCCCAGACAACCAGCATAGCTGTAGCTACGGTGATCGTCACCCTGACCATGGCGGCTGGCGGATATGTCGCCAATATCGGCGACATATTGGATTCCCCGGAGGCAGGGCTTTTGACTGCCTTCTCCGATGGTATGCAGACGGCGTTGCTGGTCCTGGGTGGGCTTCTGTTCATTTCAGTCACCTTGTCAATACTGAAGGGCGGCCGTCCCGCTACCGTTACTGCCGATGCTTCTGCCGGGTCCGAGTCTGAGCCAGCGCCGGCCTCAGAGCCCGAAGCCCAGAAGTCCCCCGCCGATTAACATATTGTGCCCACCCGCCCGCCCTTTACGTCGGGGGCTGTGCCCCCGAACCCCCGGCTGTGGCGACATCGCGTCTGCTTGCCCTTTACGTCGGGGGCTGCGCCCCCGAACCCCCGCCTGTGAGGGCATCGCGTCTGCTTGCCCTTTACGTCGGGGGCTGTGCCCCCGAACCCCCGCCTGTGAGGGCATCGCGTCTGCTTGCCCTTTACGTCGGGGGCTGCGCCCCCGGGCCCCCGCCTGTGAGGGCATCGCGTCTGCTTGCCCCTTATGTCGGGGGCTGCGCTCCCGGGCCCCCGCCTGTGAGGGCATCGCGTCTGCTTGCCCTTTACGTCGGGGGCTGCGCCCCGCCTCCCGGCCGTCATTGCGGCGGAAGCCGCGATCCAGGGACACAGGCGTCTAGGATGTCCCCACCCGCCCGCCCTTTACGTCGGGGGCTGCGCCCCCGGGCCCCCGCCTGTGAGGGCATCGCGTCTGCTTGCCCTTTACGTCGGGGGCTGCGCCCCGCCTCCCGGCCGTCATTGCGGCGGAAGCCGCGATCCAGGGACACAGGCGTCTAGGATGTCCCCACCCGCCCGCCCTTTACGTCGGGGGCTGCGCCCCCGGGCCCCCGGCTGTGAGGGCATCGCGTCTGCTTGCCCCTTATGTCGGGGGCTGCGCTCCCGGGGCCCCGCCTGTGAGGGCATCGCGTCTGCTTGCCCTTTACGTCGGGGGCTGCGCCCCGCCTCCCGGCCGTCATTGCGGCGGAAGCCGCGATCCAGGGACACAGGCGTCTAGGATGTCCCCACCCGCCCGCCCTTTACGTCGGGGGCTGCGCCCCCGGGCCCCCGGCTGTGAGGGCATCGCGTCTGCTTGCCCCTTATGTCGGGGGCTGCGCTCCCGGGGCCCCGCCTGTGAGGGCATCGCGTCTGCTTGCCCCTTATGTCGGGGGCTGCGCTCCCGGGCCCCCGCCTGTGAGGGCATCGCGTCTGCTTGCCCTTTACGTCGGGGGCTGCGCTCCCGGGCCCCCGCCTGTGAGGGCATCGCGTCTGCTTGCCCTTTACGTCGGGGGCTGCGCCCCGCCTCCCGGCCGTCATTGCGGCGAAGGCCGCAATCCAGGTACACTGGCGTCTAGGTTGTGCCCACCCGCCCGCCCCCCATGTCGGGGGCGCAGCCCCCGAACCCCTTGGAGACGTTTGCATAACCCCGGTTCCCTACACTCGCCGCCCGTTCGTGCTGAGGCTCTCGAAGCACAAGAACGGACGGCCCAAGGTAGGTTCCAGCTTGCGCGGGAACGACGGTGGGAGGCGAGAGCCACCAAGTTGCTGAGGGTCTACCCGGGGAGAGCGTGGAGAGGGCGCTCGGTTGCGGTATGTAGGGGTTCCTCTTATACTCGTACGGGCGTATCGGCAGGAGCAAACCATGCCCAACCACGATAGAGACAGCGTCTAATGCAGCAGACCCGGCGTATCTTTTCGGGAATGCGGCCCACGGGCCGCCTCCACATCGGCAACTACCTGGGGGCGCTCAAAAACTGGGTGGACCTCCAGGACTCCTACCAGTGCATCTACTGCGCTGTGGATATCCATGCCCTCACCACCATCACGTCCGCCGAGGAGACCAGGGACATTGCGGGCAACATCGAAGAGATGGTCTTGGACTGGCTGGCTGCGGGCTTGGAGCCGGAGCGCAGCATCCTGTTCGTCCAGTCCCACGTTCCTGAGGTGATGAGTCTCCACACCCTTCTCAGCATGGTCACCCCCTTGGGCTGGCTGCTGCGGGTGCCCACCTTCAAGGAGAAGGTGCGCCAGATGGGCGAGACCGACGATACGGTGAACTTTGGACTGGTGGGCTATCCGGTGCTCCAGACCGCTGACATCATCCTGTACAAGGCCGATGCGGTCCCGGTCGGAGAGGACCAGGTCCCCCACCTGGAGCTGGCGAGGGAGATCGTGCGGCGCTTCAACAACATGTTCGGGGAGACCTTCCCCGAACCCCAAGCCAAGCTCACCGAGGTCCCCCTGATCGTCGGCCTGGATGGCCAGCAGAAGATGAGCAAGACCCTGGACAATCACATCGACATAGCCCTCACGCCCGAAGAGACCCAGAAGCGGGTGCTCACGGCCTTCACCGACCCCAAGCGGACCCACCGGAACATCCCCGGCACGCCCGAGGTGTGCAACGTCTATTCGCTGCACAAGGCCTTCACGCCTCCCGGCGACATCGACGCAATCTACCAGGAGTGCACCGGAGCCCAACGGGGCTGCGTGGACTGCAAGCGCCAGCTGGCGGGCAACGTCAACAGCTACCTGGCCCCCTTGAGGGAGCGCCGTGAGGAGTTCCGCGCCCGCCCAGGCTATGTCAAAGAGGTGCTGGAGAGTGGCGCAGAGCAGGCCAGGGAGATCGCCAGGGACACCATGGCGGAGGTCACCGGCAAGATGGGCTTGGTCTAGCTTCGTCGCATGAGCGCAAAGAGCATCGATATACCCCGGTCTGCCAGCCGTCTCGGCGCCCTTGATGTGGCGGTGGAGGCGGCCCGGAGGGCCGGGCGCCTGCTGATGGAGCGCTACCACTCGGAAAAGACCATCAGCTACAAGGGCAGGGCCGACCTGGTCACCGATGTGGACTTGGCGGCCGAAGGGAAGATACTTGCCCTGCTTCGGGAAGAGTACCCCGACTTTGGCATCCTCTCGGAAGAGTCCCCTGCCGTTGCCGGCGAGTCCGACTTTACCTGGATAGTTGACCCCCTCGACGGGACCCGGAACTATGCCCTCCAAGTGCCCCACTTCTGCGTGCTTGTCGCCCTCGTCCACCGTAATGAACCAGTCATCGGAGTTACCTACGATCCCTTCCGGGAAGAGCTGTTCACCGCCGAGAGGGGAAGGGGAGCTTTCATGAACGGCACAGCAGTCGAAGCCTCCCGGCACAGCTCGTTGGATGATTGTGTACTGGCCTTCGAGATGGGTTACATCGACGACATGGCCTCCAAGGCCCTTAAGCTGGTCGGTGGGCTGTGGCCCAACATGCAGGCTGTACGCATAATGGGATCGGCGGGCTTGGGACTGGCCTACGCCGCCTGCGGCCGGATCGATCTGTTCTTCCACCACGGGCTTTCTCCCTGGGACATAGCGGCGGGAATTATCCTGGCCCAGGAGGCCGGAGGCTTGGTGGTGGACAGGTACGGAGGCAGCCGGTACATGGAAGATGGGAGCGTCATCGTATCCAGCCCGCACATCGTGCAGTGCTTCTTCGATGCAACTGAAGGGATGGACTGGCGCCAGTGACGCGAGGAATATTCCGGGTCACCAAAGGCCACAACTGACCCTGGGGAGGGGAAACCTATGGCAAGGTTGGACCGGCTTGCCAGGGAAGACCTGGATGATCCCGGCCGTGAAAGCTTCGACAGAATAGTCGGCCTTCGGGGCGGGGCAGGTGGTCTCTACAGCCTGCTTCTTAACAGCCCAGGACTGGCCGTACGTATGGCCGCTACCGAGGCGTACGTAAGGTTCGAATCCCCTCTTCCGCTTACTCTCAGGGAGATGGTGATTCTGGCTACGGCACGGGAAGTGAGTTCCCAGTACGAGTTCCAGGCTCATGCCAGGTTGGCCCGACAGGCCGGCGTTCCAGACGACACCATCCGTTCCCTCGCCCTGGGTGAGGACCCGGCAGGACTGTCCGACGAGGAGTTGGCAGCGTTGCTCTACGTACGAGAGTTGTTGCAGAAGGGAAGCGTCTCCGACCCTACCTTCGAGACTGCACGGCAACGCTTCGGTCCAAGGGGTGTCGCCGAGATTTCCGTGATCATCGGGCACTACATGATGATCGCCCTGTTTCTGGCATCGCTGGAGGTGGAACTGGCGCCGGGAGTGGTGCCCGAGTTGCCGTTGGCACAGTAGTTTATCCGGACCCTTGGGTAGAAAAAGCGGAGGTTGAACATGGCGCGTATACCGGACGTTTCGAGGGACCAGCTTGGCTCAGAGGAGCAGGCATACTATGACGAGATCGTGGAGAGCCGCGGGGGCATCCGGGGGCCGTATGGCGTTCTGCTGCACAGCCCCAAGCTAGCGGCCTGTGTGGCTGCCACAGGGACTTATGTTCGCTTCGACGGGGACATGGACAATGCCCTCCGGGAGGTGGTGGTCCTAGCCACGGCGCGGGAGATAAAGAGCCAGTACGAGTTCGCGGCCCATGCCCGCCTCGCCAGGGCTGCGGGAGTCGCCGAGAGCACCGTCCAGGGCATAGCCAAGGGAACGGCCCCGGACGGGCTGGCTGGGGATGAGGCCTTGGTGGTCAGGTATGTCCAGGAGCTGCTGCGGGACCACAAGGTCTCCGATCCCACCTTCGATGCTGTGCGGGACCGGTTCGGGGTGAAGGGCGCCGTCGAGCTGACGGGACTCATCGGCCACTATCTCCTGGTGGGGCAGGTGCTGGCGGCCTTCGCAGTGGAGCTGACCGAGGGCATGGTTGCGGAAATATCCGAATAGCCCGGCTATTGATTCTCCTTTTCAGCCTTTCTATAATTCATATGTGAAGAAACTTCCGGGGTCTCTTCAACCTTGGGCCAACAGAGACCACCCCAGGGAAGAGTGTGGTGTCGTCGGGGTGTATTCTCCGGGCAGCGATGCCGGGCGCATTGCTTTCTTCGGCCTGTTCGCTCTCCAGCATCGGGGGCAGGAAAGCGCAGGAATAGCCGCCTCTGACGGCTCCTCCATACGTGTCCACACCGACATGGGCCTCGTCACCCAGGTCTTCCGCGAGGAAGAGCTGAACCCTCTCAAGGGAACGATGGCCATAGGCCATACCCGATACTCCACCACCGGCTCCAGCCAGGTTTGCAATGCCCAACCCTTCCTCGTGGAGGGTGTCCATGGCCAGCTGGCCTTCGGACACAACGGCAACGTGGTCAACGCGTCTGAACTTCAGGAGCAGCTGAGGGACGAGTGGGGTTGCACCTTCTCGTCATCCACCGATTCGGAGGTCATGGCCCACCTCCTGGTCAATGCGGCTGGGCAGACCTGGGAAGAGCGCACCGCCTATTTCATGCGAAACGTGCAGGGAGCATACTCGGCGGTGGTGCTGACCAACGATGGGCTGATGGGCATGCGGGACCCGCTGGGAGTGAGGCCACTCTGCATCGGCCGGCTGAACGAAGGCTGGGTTATCGCCTCGGAGAGCTGTGCGCTGGACCACCTGGGCGCCTCTTATCTCAGGGATGTGGGACCGGGGGAGATGGTATTCATCGACGACAAGGGCCTCCAGTCCTACATATGGCCTGGAGGCAACGACTCCCGCGCCTTCTGCGTGTTCGAGCTGATCTACTTCGCCCGGCCCGACAGCACCATGGAAGGCAGCCTGGTCTATTCCAGCCGAAATGCCATGGGAGCCCAGCTGGCGAGGGAGCACCCCGCAGAGGCCGACGTGGTCATCGGCGTCCCCGACTCGGCGGGGGCCGCTGCCGTCGGGTATGCCCACGAGTCCAACATCCCCTATGGTGAGGGGTTGGTGAAGAACCGATACGTGGGACGCACCTTTATAGAACCGGACCAGAAGCTGCGGGAGCTGGGTGTATGGGTCAAGTTCAACCCCATGGGCGAGGTGATCAAGGGCAAACGCGTTGTGGTGGTCGATGACAGCATAGTACGGGGGACCACCACCCCTCACGTGGTCAGCTTGCTACGTCGGGCGGGAGCCGAAGAGGTGCATATGCGAGTGTGCGCCCCGCCAATACGCCACCCTTGTCTCCTCGGAGTAGATATGGCAACGAGGGCCGAGCTGATCGCTTCCCAACACAGCACCGAGGAGATACGCAAGCTGATCGGGGCCGATTCCCTGGGCTATCTCAGCGTAAGAGGGCTGCTGAAGGTGGTCGGCGGGTCATCTGGAGGGTTCTGCGACGCCTGTTTCACTGGCAAGTACCCTATCCCGGTCCAGCTGGAGATGGACAAACTCATGCTGGAGCACCAGTAGCCGGCTGCCTCTCATCCATCCGCGCCGTTAGAGCAAATCATACCGAGGTCGGGGGACTGACCGTGGCTAGCAACGCTTACCGGGCGGCGGGAGTCAACACCGACGCCCTGGCCCATATCAAGGAACGCATAGCCGGGTATGCCCGCCTTACCCACGGTCCGCAAGTGCTGGGGGGCGCGGGCGGTTTCGCCGGCCTTTACCAGCTCCAAGGCTACTCCAACCCCGTCCTGGTAGCCAGCAGCGACGGCGTCGGCACAAAGCTGAAGGTGGCTTCCTTGCTGGGCCACTATGAGTCCTTGGGAATCGACCTGGTCAACCTGAATATCGACGATGTGCTTACCCAGGGCGCAGTGCCCCTGTTTTTCTTGGACTACATAGCGACAAGCGACACGGGGCTGGACTGGGTCGATTCCCTGGTGAGGGGGATGACCTGGGCCTGTAGGGAAGCCGGCTGCGCCTTGCTCGGCGGTGAGACCGCCCAGATGCCCGGCGTGTACGCCGAGGGCGATTTCGACCTGGCAGGCTTCATCGTGGGTGTGGTGGAGGAAGAGCGGAGGCTTGACAGCTCCACCGTTGTAGCTGGGGATGCTCTTATCGGGGTGCCTTCCAGCGGTCTGCACACCAACGGCTTCTCCCTGGTACGCAAGGTGTTTGACATCGACGATAGTCCCAATGTCCTCTACGAACACCACCAAGAGCTGGGACACTCCCTTGGCGAAGAGCTGCTGGTGCCCCATCGTTCATACTATCCTGCCCTCGCTCCGGTTCTGGGAAGCATCAAGGGGATGGCCCACGTAAGCGGCGGAGGCTTGGTGGAGAACATGCCCAGGGCTATGCCTCCGGGCATGGCGGCTCGATTCGACGTCGGCTCCTGGCAGGCGCCGCCGATCTTTGCAATGGTGCAGCGGCGCGGGAACATAGACCCTGACGAGATGCACCGGGTGTTCAATATGGGCTTGGGGATGGTCATGGTCTGCGCACAGGACCAGGTGGGGGTCGTCCAGCAGGAGGTGCCCGACTCTCTGGTCGTGGGGGAAGTGGTGGTGCAGTCCGATGACCACAGGGTTATACTGGACTCCCTTCCTCGATAGATGTCCGTTATCACTCCTGGAGGAAGCCGCTTGAGAGCTATCATCAGCATCTACGATAAGACCGGCATCGTAGATTTTGCTCGACGCTTGGTCGAATCCGGTGTGGAGCTAATCAGCACCGGGGGCACGTACAGGGTGTTGTCCGAGGACGGTGGGCTGCCCGTCCGCCAGGTGTCCGACGTAACAGGGTCTCCGGAGATACTGGATGGGCGGGTCAAGACCCTGCATCCCCGCATTCACGGTGGCCTGCTTGCCCGGCGTAATGACCCGGAGCACATGAAGGAGTTGGAAGAACAGAGCATCCAACCCTTCGACTTGGTAGTGGTGAACCTCTACCCCTTTATCGAAACGGTGCGCAAGCCGGGAGTGGGATTGGATGAAGCCCTTGAGAATATCGACATAGGCGGCCCCACCCTGCTTAGAGCGGGCGCCAAGAACTTTTCATCGGTCGCGGTGGTTGTTGATTCTGCCGACTATTCATGGGTCGCCGACCGCATTGCCGGGAATGGTCTGAGCTTCCAGGAGCGTCAGCATTTGGCCTTCAAAGCCTTCCAGCATGTTTCCACCTACGATACCGCCGTGGCGGGATACCTCGGAGCCAAACAACAGGGCGCAGATGGGGACGCATCCGGCGAGATGCCCCAGATGTTGGAGCTGAGCTACCGGAAGCACCAGGAGCTGCGATACGGGGAGAATCCCCACCAGAAGGCGGCGCTGTACGTGGCGCAGGGTACCGATGGAGGCGTGGCCAAGGCCAACCAGCTTCATGGCCGGGAGCTCTCCTTCAACAACCTGCTGGATGCAGATGCGGCCTGGCGGGCCGCCACCGATTTCCAGGGCGTGGCTGTGGCTATAATCAAGCATACCAATCCCTGCGGCCTGGCTGTCTCATCAGACCAGGTGGAGGCTTACCAGCGTGCTCTTGCCGGAGACCCTGTGTCGGCCTTCGGGGGCATCGTGGGGTTCAACTCCGTCGTAACCGCCGACACCGCCAGGGAGATAAGCAGCGTCTTCTACGAGGTGGTGGTGGCGCCTGGGTATGAAGATGAAGCCCTGGAGGAGCTGAAGAAGAAGCGAAATCTGCGGATACTGGAAGCGGCGCTCTCCCGGGGGGGCGACGCCGACTACGACTTAAGGCCCCTTTCCGGCGGCCTCCTCGCACAGTCCCAGGACCTGCTGGCCGAGGATGAGTCCTCATGGCAAGTAGTCACCAAGCGGAAGCCCAGCGACCGGGAGATGCTGGACCTGGCCTTTGCCTGGAAGGTAGCCAAGCACGTCAAGTCCAACGCCATTGTGCTTGTCAAGGACCAGGCCTTGGTAGGCATGGGGGCAGGCCAGCCCAACCGGATCAACAGCGTTCACCTGGCTGTGCGGGCAGCGGGAGAGATGGCCCCTGGAAGCGTGCTGGCGTCCGATGCCTTCTTCCCCTTCCCCGATGGCCTGCAGTTGGCAGCCGATGGGGGGGCTACCGGCGTCGTTCAGCCGGGAGGCTCCATCCGGGATGATGAGGTTATAGCGGCCGCCGACAATGCTGGCTTGGCAATGGTGTTCACCGGTGTCCGGCACTTTAAGCACTGATTCTGGCTTGACATCGGGTTGCCGTACCTAATAGGGTTAATCGGGAGCCAGTAAGCCAGTGGTGGGAGTGGGGAGATGGCAGATACCGTAGATTTCGTTATACCGGTCTATAACGAAGAACACGACCTCCCACGAAGCATCGACATCCTCAGCAGATACCTGCGGGAGCACCTGCCCCAGAACCCTTGGCAGATAATCATCGCCGACAACGGCTCCACCGACAGCACCGGCGCCGTTGCGAACATGCTGGCAACCCGACACTCCAGTGTGGTCAGCGTCCACATTCCCCAGAAGGGCAGGGGGCGCGCCCTGCGCCAGGTGTGGCTGGAAAGCAGCGCCGACATCCTCAGTTACATGGACGTTGACCTGTCCACGGACTTATCCCACGTCTCCCAGCTTGTGGGGGCCATCGAAGAAGGAGCGCACCTTGCCATAGGGAGCCGGCTGGCCAAGGACTCCAAGGTAACCCGCTCCTTCAAGCGGGAGGTGATATCCCGTTCCTACAGCGCCCTGATAAGGATGATGTTCTTCACCCCCTTCCGGGACGCCCAGTGCGGCTTCAAAGCCATCACCAGGCAGGCTGCCCAAGCCATCATTCCACAAGTGGAGAACAACAACTGGTTCTTCGACACGGAGATGTTGATAATCGCTGCCAAGAGCGGGTACCGCATCCGGGAGATACCCGTAAAGTGGAAGGACGACCCTGACTCCCGGGTCAGGATACTTCCCACGGCGGTGGAGGATATGAAGGGCCTTATGAGGCTCAGGTTAAAGGGTGTGCCCCGCCCAACCCCCTTATAAACCCGTAGCGACACTGTCCTTCCGCCAGAAAGCCCCCGCGTAGTCTTTCCACGGTGCCCGTCCTCCACCCAAGGTGTATACTTCTGGCAGTTCCAGCCATCATCTCAGGAGGAGCTGCCATGAAGGTTAGCCGCATTCACGAACAGGGTCCCCCGGAAGTATTGAAGTATGAGGACTGCCCTGAACCTTCGCCCGGAGAAGGGGAAGCCCTGGTTAGGGTGGAGGCCATCGGGGTCAACTTCACCGATGTCAACAGCAGGTCCGGGGCCAGTCCCGTCCCCGCCCTTCCGGCTATCCTGGGGCGAGAAGCCGCCGGCGTGATCACAGCCCTGGGCGGTGGGGTGAGCGGGCTGCAGGTTGGAGATGCGGTCGGCTGGTGCGGGGTCACCGGTTCCTATGCTGAGCAGGTGGCGGTGCCCGCTGGCGCCTTGGTCAAGCTGCCCCAGGACATAGGTACCCGGACGGCGGCGGCAGCCCTCCTCCAGGGCATGACAGCCCACTACCTGGCCTTCAGCATCTGCCCCCTGGGCGCAGGAGACTCGGTGCTGGTGCATGCCGGGGCAGGCGGCACCGGTCTGCTCCTAATCCAGATGGCCAAGCGCACCGGGGCCACCGTCTATACGACCGTCTCCACGGAGGAGAAGGCTGCCTTGGCGAAGGATGCCGGGGCCGACGTGGTCATCAACTACACCACCGATAACTTCGCAGAGCGGGTCATGGACGGCACCAATGGCCGGGGAGCCAAGGCTGTCTTCGATGCCGTTGGCAAGACCACCATTGACGGGAGCCTGGCGTCCCTGTCGCGCAGGGGCTACCTGGCGCTATATGGGCAGGCCAGCGGCCCCATATCACCCATAAGCCGAGCCAGTATACGCAGCTCCTCCTACCTGACGTGCCCGACCCTGGGCGACTATACCGCCACCAGGGACGAGCTGGAATGGCGCTCCTCGGAGGTGCTGGGCTGGATCACCGCCGGTGAGCTGAAGCTGCGCATCGGGGGCACATTCGGCCTGTCCGAGGCCCATGAAGCCCACCGCCAGCTCCAAGGCCGGGAGTCCACGGGCAAGCTGGTGCTGGTGCCCTAGCATCGATGAGAGCAGTCATATTCGATATGGATGGTGTCCTGGTAGATAGCGAACCCATCCATACGCTGGTGCTCCAGGGCATCTTGGCCGACGAGGGGACCGACTACACCACCGAAGAGGTCTTGCAGGACGGCTTGGGCAGGAGCTTTCCCTCCCAGATGGGGGAGCTGATTCTCCGGCTGGGGCTGAACAAGCCCCTTGAACACTATGCGACCCGTTTCCAGGAAGAGATACTCCGGCGCCTGGCCGAATCTGCAGCGCCCTCCCCAGGGGCCGCCCAGCTGCTGGATGAGCTGGGGCAGAGGGGGTACAAGCTGGGCTTGGCTTCCTCTTCCGCAAGCGGAATAGTATGGGGCACATTGGAGATACTGGGCTTCCATGACCGTTTCAGTGTTGTGGTGTCCGGCGACATGGTGTGGGCCAGCAAACCCGACCCCGACATTTTCTTCCTGGCTGCCGAAAGGCTGGGCGTCCAGCCTGGGGAATGTGTTGTGGTCGAGGATTCTCCCAGGGGAGTCGAGGGAGCAAAGAGAGCGGGGATGTTCGTGGTTGCGGTGCGTACAGGGCCAGTGCCCGAGTCCGACATCATGAGCGCGGATCGGGTGATAAGTTCCCTAGAGGAGTTCCCCTGGCAGGTCCTGGGACCCTCACAACACCCATCATTCAGCCCTCCAAGAACGAGTGAAAAACCCCCTCCCCTGGCGGGAGAGGGTAGATGCTCCTCCGTACGGATGGAGGCTAGGGGAGGAGCCTAGGCTAGCGGGTGTAGGCGGGCAAGTACCCTGGCCGGTAGTCCTGCTCTTCCCATGAATGGTCGTCGGGGTCCCACACGTAGGGCAGGTGAACGATCTCGCCCGGGTTGGTCATGACCTCCATTGCCCCGAAGGCATCCTTCAGAATGGAGCGCTGGAGGTCGGGCTGGTTGGGCTTGCCTGTCTGATGGCCCAGGGGGAAGTTGATGAACACCGCCCGGGGAGGCTTAACCGCCTGGGTGATGTCCAGGGCCGATGTCATGGCGAGGGTTGGTATCCCCGCTTCTTCAACACCCCTGGCGATCAGTCCAACGGACTGATGGCACACCGGTCAGGCAGGCACAAGAAACAGCACCTCTACCTTGTGCTGCAGCACCTGCTCCACCACGGTGGGGACCACCTCGTTGCGCACCCGGCGGGCCGAGTAGATGCCCCCCATCATAGAGTAGGCCGGGTCGGCCACCTCACCGATGGTCCCGTCGGATTCCAGCTCTCTTAGCCTCTCCAAGGGAAACACGCAGTTGGGGTCGGCGCTGCTGTCCGTGGTCAGGTAGCCGAAGTGGGACACCCGCAGCCGGGCGTAGTCCACATCCTTCGGTATTTCGTAGCAAGAAAGGTCGTCCTTATAGTGGAAGGGGGCTTGGTCTTCTGTGTGGAGGCCGCCCGTGGAGAGGAGGGCCACCCTGCTTTCGGCCACGGGAGATTTCAGGGGTGTCCAGGGAGCATCGTCGTTGACCACCCACCGGTATGGCAGGAAGTTGGCGTACAACTCCCGTGTGCGTGGTATGTAGTCGATGGGGGCCATGCGCTTCTTGCCGCTCCTATTGACGGGTCTGTTTCATCACATCGCCCAACCGGGCCGGGCGGGGCATCTCATCGGGGTCAACGGGTACTTCGATGATGCTAGGGACCTGGGCGTTCATCGCTTCCCTGAAAGCGTCGCCTATCTGGTCGGCGTCTTCGACCCTGATCCCCAGGGCGCCGAAGGAGCGGGCGTACAGCTCGAAGTCCGGGCTGCCCACGTCGGCCCCGACGTACCGCTCGTTGAAGGCGTACTTCTGGTATGCCTTCTCAGACCCCCAGCAGCCATTGTTCATGATCACTGTGATCACGTTCAGGCCATAGCGCACCGCCGTCTCCAACTCCTGGGAGTTGAAAAGGAAACCCCCATCTCCGTTCATGTTGACCACCGTGCGGTTGGGCAGGGCAAACTTGGCTCCCAGGGCCTCGGGAAAGCCGAAGCCCAAGCCCCCCAGGTCCAGGGAGATGAGCAGGCTGCGGGGACTGTCGAACACCAGCCTGTCCTGTCCGAAGGCGGGAGTCAGGCCCGCATCCAGGGAGATGATGGCATCCCGGGGGACGACCTTGCGCAGCTCATGGTACACCCGCTGGGGTTTGAGAGGCATGGTAGACAGGGCGCCCTCGGAATCCAGGCGCTCCCATCGGCGCCGGCACAACTCCTTGACCTCTTCAAGCCATTCGCCCTTTATGGGTGCTTCGGCTGCCCTGAGGCCCCTGAGGAGCTGGGTCGCCACACCCTTGGCATCGCCCTGGATGCCCACAGCCACGGGGTAGTTTCTGCCGATCTCGTTGGCGTCGATGTCCACCTGGACGATTCGTGTCTCCGGCTGGATGTAGCGGTTGTCGTAGAAGGTGGTGCTGTGTGACAGGCGTGTGCCCAGCGCCAGCAGCACATCGGCTTTGCGCACAGCCTCAGCGGCTTCGGGCGCGCCCAATCTTCCTATGTGCCCCAGGAACTGGGGGTGGTTGTTGGGAACGGCATCGGCCCTCCCATATGCGGTGACCAGGGCTGCCCCGGTTATCTCCGCCAGGGCGACGGCTTCCTGGGAGGCCAAGCTCCAGTCAACCCCACCGCCGGCCATTATCACGGGACGCTGGCCGGAGAGGAGCACCTGGACAGCCTGCTCTACGAGCTCTTCGTCTCCCTGTACCCTGCTCTGGCCCACGCGGTAGCTCTGGGGGTCAAGGGATGCTGTCTCGATCTCCGTTCCCACCATGATGTCCCTTGGAAGGTCCACCAGCACCGGACCCATCTTCCCAGAGGTTGCTACCCGGAAGGCATGCCGCAAAAGCTCGGGGACGCGCTCAGGCACGGTCACCTGGAATGACGCCTTGGTGATGGGACGAAACATGGACACCTGGTCGAATTCCTGGGTGGAGTCCCGGTGTTGGTGCTTCCTGGAAGGGGACGGGGCCAGGATGACCATGGGCGAATGGGCAACGTAAGCCGCCGCCACACCATAGGTCAGGTTGATGACCCCGGGGCCGTTGGTCACTAAGCAGACGGAGGGCCGACCGGTGACCCGGGCATAGCCGTCGGCCATGAGAGCTGCCGCCTGCTCATGCCGGACGCCGACAAACTGGATATCCGTCCGGTCATACATTGCATCCAGGATATCCAGGAAAGCGGCGCCCACGATGCCGAATACGTGCTGCACACCTTCCCGGCGGAGGGCTTCGACGACGGCGTGGCCGACACTGGCAGTAGGAGACATGTTCGTCCTTCCTGAGGATGACAGGATTCAAACACCCAGCCAAATGTCTGTCAATAGGCTGGGCCGTAGCCGAGGGTTGTCTGGGCGTGTCAGCCGAAGGATGGCGAAAAAGTTGCGGCAAAAGTTGTCAGAAAAATCAACAATTCCCCTCGCGGCTGCGCTACAATATCCGGTGGTCTGGACGAGTTGTCTGAGTTGTCTCGTCGGGACAAACTCGGCAGTTCAGACGTGTACTTCAGGAAAGGACATGATTGGGAGATGCTGAAGAAGAAGGTGTTTATACTCCTTGCGGCCCTCGTAGCCTCTGTAGCAGTCTTGGTTGCGTGCGGCGGAGGATTGAGCGAAGAAGATGTGGAGGAGCGGGCCCAGACGCTCGCGGCCGAGCGTACGCCCTCTGATACGGGCATGACGGAAGAAGATGTCAATGAGCGGGCCGAAATGATGGCCCAGACGATGGTGGCCGAGCAGATGGAAGATGACAAGATGGAGACATCGGAGCCAGAGGGCAGCAGGCTTGATGCCATCAGGTCAAACGGCGCCTTGGTCTGCGCCGTCAACAACGCCCTGGCCGGCTTCGGCTACCTTGATGATGACGGCAACGCCGTCGGCTTTGATATAGACCTCTGCCGAGCGGTTGCTGTTGCTGTGTTGGGAGATTCAAACTCCGTTGAATACCGTCCGACCACGGGTGCTGAACGAGGCCCTGCTATGCAGTCGGGAGAGGTGGACATCATGTCCCGCAACACCACATGGACGAGCTTCCGCGATGCCACCTGGGGTAACTTTGCCCAAACCATGTTCTACGATGGGCAGGGTTTCATGGCCCACACGAGCCTAGGCGTGGCAAGCGCACTAGAGCTGCAAGGTGCAAAGGTGTGCGTCCAGAAGGGCACAACCACCGAGCTCAACCTTCAAGACTTCTCGAACCAGAACAACCTCAACATGGATGTAATCACCTTCAAGGATAACATTGGCGCCATTGCTTCGTACCAGGCCGAGCAGTGTGACGCCTACACCACCGACAAGTCCGGGTTGGTAGCGAACCGTTCAGGCTTCGATGCCCCCGACGACCACGTCATTTTGCCCGAGACCATCTCGGAAGAACCCCTTGGACCCGTGGTGCCGCACGGTGATGAGCAGTGGTATGACATCGTCAAGGCCGTCATGGCAATGCTCATCTATGCCGAAGCCTACGGCATCTCTTCCGACAATGTCCCGACCGCCGCTACCGGCAACCCCGCAATCGACAGGATGCTGGGGTTCGAGGGTGGCTACGGCCAGGATGAGATGGGCCTGAGCAAGACGGTTGCCCAAGATGTGATCCGCGCCATGGGTAACTATGGTGAGATTTATGATCGCCACCTGACCCCTCTGGGCCTGCCCAGGGAGAACACCCGCAACGCTCTCTGGGATTCGGCCCCGTGTTCCGACTGCCCCAAGGGTGGGCAGGTATATGCCGCGCCCCTGAGGTAGCCCGTCCCGTAGTGCAACGAAGAAGGTATCGTGTGTGGAAGGCTGGCCGGCTTCCGCCGGCCAGCCTTCTCCCATTCTGGTCGAATGATGTGGCGATACAGGCGCCGACAGGCTATATTAGGGCGGAGCTTTAGCGCGGCTTTCACCCATGTCCTTCATTACTCGAGCCATCACTTACGAGGATGTACCCATCTGGAGGCACGTCCGCATACTCCAGTGGGTGCTCCAGTTTGCCTCTGGCATCCTGGTAGTGGCCTTGGTTGTGTGGTTCTTTACGAACATGACCTTCGCCATAGATTCTCGGGATATCCCCATCGGATTCAACTTCCTCTCCAGGGAGTACCAGACTCCCATTGGAGAGCACTTCATCCCCTACGAGTCCTCGGACACCTTCCGATATGCCCTCATCGTTGGGGTCACCAATACGCTGCTGGTGTCGGTGCTGGGGGTTATACTGGCAATCCTGCTGGGAACGATGATCGGCATTGCCCGGCTGTCAAGCAACTGGATAGTTTCCAAGTTGGCCCTGGTTTACGTAGAGTTCTTCCGAAACGTGCCCCTTCTTGTGCAGCTGTTCTTCTGGCTGTTCATCATCCTGGCCTTGCCATCGGTACGCCAAGGCTACGTAATCGCAGACCTGATCTACATCAACAATGCCGGTTTGTCCGTCCCGGGTCCCTCGGGGGCGGGAGGGGTCGGCGTCGCCCTGCTCTGGATCGGCCTCGTAGTGGCGGGCATTCTGCTCGCCGTAGGCGTTAAACGGATGCTCAGCCGTCGGGAAGTCAATACGGGTCGACCCTCCCATCCCCTTCTTGCCGCCTTTGCAACTGTGGTGGTGGTGTCCGTCGTGTCCTGGGTGGTGCTGACCCTTGCCTACGGGAATGCTCCCTTTACCTTGACAACGCCGGATCCGGAGGGAAGATTCGGGCGCATCGCCGGCGGGATGACGATACGAGCCGGATTGCTGGTGCTGCTGCTGGGCTTGGTTATCTACACCGCCGCCTTCATCGCTGAGATCGTGCGGGCCGGGATCCAGTCTGTCCATCGGGGGCAGATAGAAGCTGCCCGGGCCCTCGGACTATCCTCCACTGAAACTCTACGCACCGTCACTCTGCCCCAAGCCATGAAGGTGATCATTCCCCCCCTTATCAGCCAATGCCTCAACCTGACCAAGAACAGCAGCTTGGGAGGGGCCATAGGATATACGGACCTGACGGACATCGGCATAACCATGACCCAGACGGCGTCGGCCATTTCCATATTCCTGCTGATCATGGCGGCATACCTGGCGATGAGCTTGACCTACTCCCTCGTTGGCAACCTGTACAATCGGCGCGTCAACCTTGTGAGAAGCAGATAATGGCTACAGCTCCCAGTCCGTCCCCGGGCACCCTTCTCCCACCACCCCGCATGGAAACGGGGCTGCTGGGATGGGTGCGGGCCAACCTGTTCAGCAGCAGATTCAACGGAACTCTGACTATACTAGTCGGCGCTTTCGTTGCTGTTTGCCTGTGGCATGGGCTCAGGTGGGTGTTCACCAGCGCCGACTGGAGCGTGATCGCCACCGTCGGAGGGCGCTTCTTCATCGGCAACTACAACAACGACCAGGTGTGCCCTGGAAACAACTGCTTCTGGCGACCGCAGGTTGTGTTGCTCCTGGTGACCATGCTGCTGGGGCTGGCTTGGGGGATGATAGGCTCCGGAGCTATCAAACGCATCGCCATACTGGTTGCAGTGGCTTCCGCCCTCTTCGCCTTTCTGCCCTACGGACTAGGGGAGATGGGGATGGATGTGCGCCTACTACTGGCAGGAAACCTGCTGACGCTGGGCCTGGGCTGGAGCTTGGGACGGTACACACCCCTGGGCACCCTGAAGGGGCTGGGCCTGTGGGCGGTCGCCACGTTCGGGCTTTCCATACTGGTGCTACACGGTGTACCAGGCATCCCTGGATTCCCGGTAGTTCAAGTCGAGAACTGGGGAGGGCTGCAACTGAACCTTATCCTGGCTGTGGCTGGCATCACCCTCAGCCTGCCCATTGGAATAGTCCTCGCCCTTGGACGCCGGTCCCGCCTGCCCCTGGTCAAAGTGCTCTGCGTGACCTTCATCGAGGTATTCCGGGGCGTGCCTCTCATTACCCTGCTGTTCATGTCCCAGCACCTAGTGCCGCTGGCATTCCCTGAAACCTTTCCCCGTAACTCGTTGGTGAACGCGTCCGTCGTCATAACTCTGTTCAGCTCGGCATACATGGCGGAGAACATCCGCGGCGGCCTTCAGGCCCTGCATCCAGGCCAGGCGGAGGCGGCCCGAGCGCTGGGCCTGCCCAGCTGGCAGACCACGATCTTCATCTCCCTGCCCCAGGCCATCCGAAACGTGATTCCCGCCATAGTGGGGCAGTTCATCAGCTTGTTCAAAGACACCAGCCTGGTGTACGTCATCGGAATGCTGGACCTTCTGCAGGTTGGAAGCACGACGGTAGTGGGGCGCCCTGAGTACCAGGGGAACGTACATGAGATGTTCATTTTCGTGGCCTTAGTGTTCTGGGTGTTCACCTTCGGCATGTCATATGTGAGCCGAAGGGCGGAAGAGAACCTTGGAGTCGGACAGCGGTAGCTTCGACAGGAGGGCATATGGAAGCGAATGAAACGAATGGTAGCGCAGAAGATATCATCGTCTGCCGGGATGTTCACAAGTGGTACGGCAACTTCCATGCCCTGAGGGGCATCACAACCAGCATCGCCAAGGCACAGGTTGTGGTGGTTTTCGGCCCGTCGGGGTCGGGGAAGTCAACCTTTATACGTACCATAAACCGGTTGGAAGAGCACCAGCGGGGCCAGATATTCGTGGACGGCATTGAGCTTAGCAACGATGTTCGCAACATCGATGCAATAAGGCGAGATGTGGGAATGGTCTTTCAGTCCTTCAACCTCTTCCCCCACCTGACCGTGATGGACAACATCATCTTGGCGCCTACCAAGGTGCGCAAGTTACCCCGGAACGAGGCCCGGCAGGTCGCTTCGGAGCTGCTGATCCGGGTTGGGATACATGAGCAGTCAGATAAGTACCCCGCCCAGCTGTCGGGCGGTCAGCAGCAACGGGTAGCGATAGCCCGCGCCCTAGCGATGCAGCCGAACATCATGCTGTTCGACGAGCCTACCTCGGCCCTCGACCCGGAGATGATCAAGGAGGTGCTGGAGGTGATGAAGGAGCTGGCCGAATCGGGCATGACCATGGTTGTGGTGTCCCACGAGATGGGGTTTGCCAGGGAGGTGGCGGACCGCATGATGATGTTCGACGAGGGAGCTATAGTAGAGGATGGAACCCCGGAGCAGATCTTCGAGAACCCTCAGAACGACCGCACCAAGCTGTTCCTGTCCCAGATACTCTGAGCCTTGGCGTTAGGCAAGAAGTTTCCGGGCCAGCTTTGAGGCGTCATCCAAGTTCGCCAGAAAATGTTCAGGGGGGATGTTGCGCAGAACGTTCAGCGCCCTGAGAGTTGTATCGGGGAGACCTTGGAGTCCCACGATGATGCACTGGACGTCCTGCCTCATGGCTGTGTCGATCATCTGCTCGACCACCAGGGCGGCGCTGTCGTCCACGTAAACCGTGTCGCTGAAATCCAGGATGACCACCTCATGTTCCCGTATGTCTGTGCCTATGGTGTTGGTCAGCTTGCTGGCAGATGCAACGGTGAAGCTCCCTCTGAGGGCAACCAAGCCTACCCTGGCGGCGAAGAAGTCGACCTCTTCCGCCTCATCGCCTTCCTCTCCTTCCTGTTTCTCCTCCTCTTGGCCGTTACCCAAGAAGCTGGAGTCCAACAGGGGCACAGAAACCACGCTATCCAGCTCCAGCCTCTCGAACTGGCGTGCATTGGTTATTGCGGCGGCTATCATGCCCACTGCAACGGCGGCCACAAGGTCGAGGAACACAGTGAGCCCAAGGGTGAGGAGCATTACCAGCAGGTGCTCTCGATGGACATGATGCATCCGGGCAATAAAGCGCAAGTCCATAGTGTCCCACGCAACCTTGACGAGGATTCCGGCAAGGACCGCGTTGGGTATCTTGGCTACGTAGTCTCCCAGGAGCATCACCATCACCATCAAGATACCTGCCGACAGCAGCCCTGCAACGTAGGTGCGCCCACCCGACTGAATGTTCGCCACCGTGCTGGGAGTTGCTCCGGCTCCGGGCAGCCCCCGGATGAATCCAACGAAGACGGTTCCCGCTCCTTGGGCCAGCAGCTCCTTGTCGGCGTTGTGGCTGCTGCGGGTCATGGAATCTGCAACTAAGGCTGTAAGCAGGGTATCAACCGAGCTCACCAGGGCAATGACCAGCGCCGGTTCTATTGAATCCACCAGTGCGCCGGGGGAGAAATCGGGCAAGTAGAAGGAAGGCAGCGCAGTAGGCACGGTCCCTATGGCAGGCACATTGGTGAGCCATAGCACTCCCATGAGCGTGCCAACCAAGAGGGCCGCCAGCGTCGATGGCAGGAATCTCTGTAGTTTCTTCGGCCAGAGGAATGCCACGGCCAGGGTGGTGGCGGCAATGCCTAGGGCGCCGACTTCGAAATGGTCCACAACATGCGGCCAATTCTGAATGGTGCCAACTGGCCCGCCCGCCACAACCGGGGCCCCGAGGAAGGGCAGGGTCTGAACCAGGATGATTATGACACCAACCCCTGTCATGAACCCGGATACTACGGAGTAGGGTGTGTAGGTAACAAAGCGCCCTACCCTCAGCATACCCAGAATGATCTGGATGCACCCTGCCATGATCACGATGGTGAACGCTTGGCTCAGAGAGTCGGCATGGAGTGTAACTATGACCCCAACTGCTACTGTCGTGGCGCCGGTAGGGCCGGATATCAGACCGCGGGTGCCTCCGAACATTGCTGCGAAGAGCCCCACTGCCACCGCCCCGTAGATGCCGGCGGCCGGGCCCAGACCTGAAGCTACACCGAAGGCCAGCGCAACGGGCAGCCCAACCACCGCGGCGGTGATGCCCCCAAATAAGTCACCCCGAAGAGTTATCAGGTCTTCCCTTAGCTTGGAAGCCATGCGTTGAACCTAGACGATGTAATTGACAACGGACTCGCAGACCATTTCCCGCCTGCGCTTTCCAGCGAAGAAGAATGCCCCCTACGGAGGTTGTGCCGACGTTTTTGCGCCAGTCCAGAAGACCATTCCCATACAATACAATAGCGTCTGCTCATTATCCATACCGCCTGTATATGAAGATAGTGTCGGCCCATTATGTATACTGCCTGTATGTGGACATAGGCACGCCCCTGGTCATATACTTCTGCGGTGCAGTTTGACGACTATGAGCTAGACCCTTCCATCTACGATGAGATGTTCCTGGCCGACGGCGCCACCAGGGAGCATTGCCGTCGGCTTCACGATGAATTAACCCGGCTTTCGGCGGAAGATACCAGGAGTATCCAGGAAGGGGTCGCCCGCTCCTTCCGTAACGAGGGCATCACCTTCACCGTTTATGGGGATGAGGAAGCTGACGAGCGGATAATTCCAATCGACTGCGTTCCCCGGTTGATGTCCAAGTCCGAATGGCAGCACCTGGAGGCAGGGCTTACCCAACGGCTCAAGACCCTCAATCTTTTCCTGGAAGATGTGTATGGGGGCTCCCCTGGAGAAGATGGGCAAGGCGGCCCACGCATAATTCGCGATGGCGTGATCCCCGTTGACGTGGTTCGAGGCTGCCCCCAATACAGGTTGGAAATGAGGGGCTTCTCCGCGCCATACGGCACCTGGGTAGCCATATGCGGCACCGACCTTGTGCGTACCAACGAAGGATTCCGGGTTTTGGAGGATAACCTCCGGGTCCCCTCGGGTGTATCTTACATGGTTGCGAACCGCAAAGCGGTCAAGACAAGCCTGCGCCGCTTGTACCGTACTTCCCGAGTTCAGGAAGTGGAGCACTACGGCCGTGTGCTGCTGGAAACCCTAAAGGAGCTGGCCCCCAGCGGCCTCCAGGACCCCACAATAGTCCTGCTTACTCCGGGGGTGTACAACTCTGCCTTTTATGAGCATATCTTCCTGGCCCAAGAGATAGGCGCAGAACTCGTAGAAGGCAGGGACCTGCTGGTCAACGATGGATATGTGTATATGCGCACCACCACAGGACTCCAACGGGTGGATGTGATATATCGCCGGGTGGACGACGACTTCATTGATCCCCTGGTGTTCCGTCCCGACTCCCTTCTAGGTGTGCCGGGGCTGATGCAGGCTTACAAGCAGGGCAACGTTTCGCTGGTTAATGCACCAGGCACCGGCGTTGCCGACGATAAGAGCGTCTATGCCTATGTCCCGGACATGGTACGCTACTATCTTAACCAGGAGCCCATACTGGACAACGTGGACACTCGACTCTGTCGAAGACCCGAAGACCTGGAATATACACTGGACAACCTACAGGACCTGGTGGTTAAGCGGGTCGGCGGCTCCGGCGGATATGGGATGCTCATCGGACCCCATTCAACGCCCGAGGAACGGGAAGATTATGCCAGGGAGATCCGCTCCGACCCCGCTGACTTCATCTCCCAGCCGGTGCTTGCTCTTTCCCGCTCACCCTGTTTCATCGACGGGGCCTTTGAGCCACGGCATGTGGACCTCCGGCCCTTCATACTACATGGGCAAAGCACCCGGATCGTCCCGGGCGCTTTCTGCCGGATCGCCCTGCGTCGCGGGAGCTTGGTCGTCAACTCCAGCCAAGGGGGAGGCGGTAAGGATTTCTGGGTTATGGATGAGTGATTCCCAGGGGGAGGGGCTTGGCACCCGGTGAAGAAGAAAATCCTCCCGCCATTTGGGCACCTTGCTGAAAACGATATGGGAACAGCACCGCTAAGCTGCACGTAGAGGAAGATTGGGACGTGAGCGCTCTGATTAACATGTTCACGCGTCACCGCGTTGTTGTGCTGGCAGTCCTGGTTTTGCTGACGCTGGTGATCTTCTCCGCGAGGCCGGTCCTTGCCCAGACAACCGGCGTCAACGCAGAGACCCAGTTTATCCTCAACACCTTCGCCTTCCTCGCCTGGGGGGCCTTGGTGATGTGGATGTGCGCGGGGTTCACCATGTTGGAGGCTGGGTCGGTGCGTACCAAGAACGCTTCGATGATCTGCCTCAAGAACATCGGGCTCTACTCCATAGCCGGTCTAGCTTTCTTCTTCATCGGCTACAACCTGATGTATACCGATGTGTGGCATGTGATCGGCTCCTTCGAACTCCTATACGGCCCATCGGCGGCCGAGGTCGCGCTGGTGGGAGGAGACTCGGGGGCAGCGTCGGAGGTAGTGGGAAACAGCTACTCCACGATGTCCGATTGGTTCTTCCAGATGGTTTTTGTTGCAACCACAGCTTCGATAGTATCGGGAGCTATAGCCGAGCGGGTGAAACTCTGGATATTCTTCCTGTTCATCCTTGTGCTCACCGCCTTCATCTATCCCATCGTTGGTGCTTGGACATGGGGAGGTGGATGGCTGGCGGAACTGGGTTTCCAGGACTTTGCAGGCTCGACCATCGTGCACAGCACCGGCGGTTGGGCTGCTCTTGCGGGGGTAGTGGTCATCGGTCCCAGGCTGGGCAAGTTTCGTCGCGATGGTAGTGCAAGGAACACCCCGCCATCCAACGTTTTGTCGGTAACCCTGGGCGTGTTTATCCTGTGGCTTGGATGGTTCGGGTTCAACGGCGGTTCCCAGCTGGCCTTGGGGAGCGCCTCCGACGCTGTAGCGATGAGCAATGTGCTGGTCAACACCAACCTGGCCGCCGCCGCCGGTGTTGTGGTGGCTCTGATGGTGTCCCGACCTGTCCTGGGGCGCATGGACCTGTTTGCGGGGCTGAATGGCGCCCTTGCAGGGCTTGTTGCTATTACAGCCGGCCCTGATATCGTTGACCATTACTGGGCGGTGGTCATTGGCGCTGTAGGGGGCGCTGTTTGTACAGGGGCAATCAAGCTCCTGGAAATGCTCAAGCTGGATGATGTGGTGGGCGCCATTCCGGCCCACCTGTTTGCCGGCGTATGGGGTACCCTGGCGGTCTGCATTGCTGCGGGCGGCCAGTTCCACATCCAGCTTCTGGGCATAGTTTCTATAGGTGCATTCGTATTCGGGGCTTCGTTCTTGCTGTGGTATGGAATGAAGAAGACAATCGGACTCAGAGTATCGCCCTCGGTGGAGCGGCTGGGCCAGGATGTTGGAGAGCTGGGAATCGAAGCGTACCCTGAATTTGTGCTCATGCCCGAGCCCGACGACGAGGAGTCTTAGCCGCGTGCTGTCCCGCAGCGCACAAGGACTCTACTGGATGGGCCGTTACCTGGAACGGGCGCAGCACCTTTGCGGTCTGCTGCGCCTTCAGACAGAGGCCCTGGTGGACCGGCCCATCCAGGAGATATATTCAGGTTGGAGACGCATATATGACAGCATCGGCCGGGAGCCTCCCGGGGGCAGCCTTACCCTGGGTGAGACCGATGAGTTTACCTTGGCCGACTCTTACACCCTTGCGGACGATCTGACCTTCGAGCAGTCCAACTCGGACTCGGTGTGGCGGTGCTTCTCCATGGGGCGCGAAAACGCCCGGCAGATGCGTCATTGCATCAGCGCAGAGATGTGGACATCTCTGAACCTGGCATATCTTCGAATACAGGACCTGAGCATACAGGACATCTGGACATCTCCGGAGAGCTTCTATGTCCAGACCACCGCGGAGATCAACACCTTTTCCGGGGTAGCCTCAACCACCATGTACCGGGATGATGGCTGGCACTTCTTGCAGATGGGGCGCTTTATGGAGCGCTCTCAGCTCCTGACATCCCTGCTATCGGCCCAGCTGGTGGGCGAAGGGACAAACAGTGAACCCCTCGATGATGATTGGTCAACCTTGCTCCGTGCCTACCACGCCACGGAAATCTACAACCGCAAGCACAGCGTCGAAGTCCAAGCCGGGCAGGTCCTGGACCTTCTGGTCAACGATTCCATGTTGCCCAGGTCCCTGCGCAGCTCTATTGACCAGATGTCGGCCGAGCTGGGAGGCCTGAAACCTGGCCCCGATCCGGGGTCCAACGCAGCTGTCCGGCAGTCGGAAGTCCGTCTGACCAACTTGGCACACCAGGACTGGCCCAGCCAGGGGAACCATGCAGCCCTCCTGAACAGATTGAGCGCGCGCTGCCGCGAGCTTCACGAACACCTGGCTGGTTGCTACTTCCATTATCACCTGGACAAAGATCCCGCGCGCTGATCTGCCTTGGACCCTGTGCGATATCACATCGAGCACACAACCCGTTACGGATATTCGGCGCCGGTCCAGTACTGCGCTATGTCCCTTTGCCTGGAACCACGTAACGATGTGGACCAGAGGTGCCTAGACTTCCAGGTTTCCACGGCGCCCGATGCCTCCCTCGCTAAAGAGGTGGATGCTTTCGGAAACACCAAACACAGCTTTACCATCAACCGGAAGCATGAGACCCTTGAGGTCCTGGCATGCGCTACAGTGGAGAAAAACCCGTTGAGCTTGCCGGCGAGCACCCTTGGTCCTGGGGCTTGGGATGAGTTGCGCTCGTGGACGGGAGGATACACCTTCTGGGAGTTCATGCAGCCCACCGATTTGACGAAACCCTCCGCCGCCCTTGCCAGTTTCGTCGACCACCATGACATAGGCCCCAGGGACGATCCCCTGGAGACGTTGCTGCACCTCTCGGACACCCTGCGCCGCAGCTTGGAGTACGTCCCCGGGAGCACAAGTGTGGTCTCCTCCATCGACCATATCATCGAGACAGGTCAAGGTGTCTGCCAGGACTATGCCCACGTTATGCTGGCAATAGTGCGGCGCTGGGGGATTCCGGGGCGTTACGTGTCGGGATACCTTTACGGGGGCAGGTCCGAGCCCCGGTGGGCGGGAACGGCCACGCACGCATGGGTCGAATGCCTACTACCCCAGGTGGGATGGGTCGGTTTCGACCCCACCAATCAGGGCCTGGTGGATGAGCTGTATATACGAATCGCCAACGGACGGGACTACCAAGATGTTGCCCCCACGAAGGGTGTGCTGATCGGCGGCGGAGAGAGCACCATGGATGTAAGCGTGCAAATTGCGAAAGTATGAAGCTGCAACTCGGCGGCAGCTACAGCCTGCAGGACTGGGCCGGCGCTTGGAGCGATGGAGACCGGGAACGTCTTGTGCTGCTGGCTGACGACCACGATGTCTGGTTGAACTTGCGTGATCACTTCCCCCATCCCTATACAAGGGCCGATGCCGAAGCTTGGGTGGCGTTACAGGGTGACCTAGACCCTCCTCTGAACTTCGCGATCTGCGACACGACCGGACCCATCGGCGGCATCGGCCTTACCAAGCGGGGGGAAGAGCTGCGACACTCCGCCGAGCTTGGGTACTGGCTGGGTAAGCCCTTCTGGGGACGTGGCATCGCCACCGCAGCTGCAAGGGCGATGACAGCCTACGGCCTCGAGGAACTTGGACTTATCCGACTGGATGCGCAGGTGCAGGTCCACAACAAGGCTTCAGCGAGAGTGCTGGAGAAGGTGGGCTACAGATATGAGGGATTGCTCCGCAAGGTGGCTATCAAGCAGGGAGAGCCAGTGGACCATCTCCTTTACGCCATCCTGCGGGAAGACTGAGCGCAGGAATAGACCGGTGCGCCCCAGCCGGAAGGCTACTTGAAGCCGAGATTCCGCTCCTTGAGACTCACAAATCGACCTCCGCTGCCGATCACGATATGGTCCAGCAGTTCCACGCTCAATAGCTTCCCCGCCGATACCAGGTGCTGGGTGATGCTTATATCCTCCGGGCTGGGCGCAGGGTCTCCTGAAGGATGATTGTGGGCCACGATGACCGAGGGCACGTTCTCCCGGACTGCGGGACGAAAGACCTCAGCCGGACGTACCACCGAGGTGTTCACGTTCCCCACGTAGATTTCCTGGATGCTTAGCACCTCGTTCTTTGTGTTGAGCAGGAACACCTTCAGATGCTCCTGCTCCAGGGATGCCATCTCTCCCATTACAAGGTTGGCCGCATCTTGGGGGGAGTTTATGGTCGCCCGTTCCGCCGGGGCGAGGGATACCATTCGCCTGCCCAGCTCCATGCTTGCCATAAGCTGGCAGGCCTTGGCTTCGCTCAATCCGCGGATGGCGCACACCTCGGCGAAGGTGCTGCGTCCCAGTCCGGCAAGGCCGTCGAAGTGGGCAAGCAGACGGGATGCCAGGGAGAGGACGTTCTCCCCTTGTATGCCGGTCCTGAGGAGGATGGCGATAAGCTCCGTGTTGCTGAGGTGCTTGGAGCCATAGTGCTTCAGCCTTTCCCGAGGCCTCTCGCCTTGGGGAAGGTCTCGTATGGTCGGCTGGTAGCTTGCTTCTCCGGTTCTTTCCACTTGCACGCCGTAGCTCGGGCTTTGGGCCCGGTGATTGCGCTCGCATAATATCGGCGTGCTGCCCGCCTTGAAAAGAGGGAAGTGTCAGTTTCCCTCACCATCGATGTCGCTTGTGGGAGTTGGGGTAAAATAGCCTCGTAGCTTGATAGGCGAAAGATTGTATGAGCAGCAGAATTCCCAACCAGTTAACCGGCGACGTGTTGAGGGCTCAGAAGGAGCAGATGGAAGATGCCTGCCCCGGGAACTTGGACCTCCGCGTTCATCGGGCTATCAGCTGGATCAGGCGGGCAGAGATTGCCCATGACGACCCGGACATAGCCTTCGTGTGCCACTGGATCGCCTTCAATGCGGCATACGCAGAAGACACTGCTGATACCTTGGAAGCGCCCGAGAGAGAGTTGTTCAAGGGGTATTTCGATAAAATTCTGAGACTGGACACGGAACGGGTCATCTACGAGGCAATCTGGGAGCGGTTCTCGGGGTCGGTGCGGGTACTTCTGGGCAACAAATTCATCTTTCAGCCATTTTGGAAGCACCTTAATGGGGTCTCTGGTTACTCTGACTGGCAGAGTAGCTTCGAAAAAGCTCAAGTGCGGATAGGGAATGCCCTCGTTGCCCAGGATACGTCTCTCATCTTGTCTCTCTTGTTCGACCGCCTGTACGTGCTGAGGAACCAGATCCTGCACGGTGGGGCAACCTGGAACAGCAGCGTGAACCGCAGCCAGGTGAGAGACGGGGAGGCTATTCTGGGGTTCCTGGTGCCCATCTTCGTCAAGGTGATGATGGACCATCCGGGGGAGCCTTGGGGGGCGAACTACTATCCGGTAGTGGGATCGTAGAACACACGCCGGTTGTCGAGGCTGGATTCTGTCCTGCGACGGAAATAATGGCCCCCTAATACAGGTGGGCCTGCACCGATGAGGACACCAGCATCTCGATGTCCTGGATGGACTGGGACATGGCTTGGCCGATGAGGTCCAACTGGCGGACCTGCTTGATTCGCTCCGATGCTGTATCCAGCTCCCGCTTGGTTAGCAGCTTGTCAAATATGGCGCATGCGTCGGCGAGGCAGATTATCACCACATCCCGCGGGTCCGGGATGGAATCGCTGAACAGCACTTCCATGATGCGAAGCTTTACCTGTCTCTCAGCTTCGCCCTGGACAGCAGGGTAGTGCCTGGACTTGAACACCCACAAGAAGCGGTCGTCCCGTCGCTCCACAATACCCTTTTCAACCAGCCTGGAGAGGGCCTCCTCCCGGATGGCGTCGGCGTGACCGGCCGTCTGCTCCACCCAGTGGCGTGGGTCCCTCTGCTCATCCGATGCGATGCTCTCCAGGGTCGGGTCGAGGAGGCTGTCGCCAAGAGGTGTGTTGTCCAGCACGACCAGGTTTTCCAGGTCGGTGTCGATGCGGTTTTCCAAGGCCAGATCCATGAGAACACCGCCGGCCAGGGCGTAGTTCAGCGACCAGTAAGGGACCCTGACGAAGGTGCCATCCTTATCGTCGAGCAGGAGCAGGATTATTTCCTCGGCAAATCTCAGCAAGATGACTTCCTTCCTTGATGAGTGCTCTGGCTTCATCGCCAGGGCAACGCTCTTGCGGCCCGACGACCATAGGTATATTAGCTTTATAATAGCTTACGGGGCAGACCGTTCGCAACCCTGCACATATGGGAAACCGGAGTTTCTCGTGTGCCGCGCGCCCACCCGCTTTCGTATCCATCATTGTATAATGACGAGCGCCTTGAACTATCTTCCTTTACTCACGCTGCCGATATATGGGCCCTGATCAAGCCGGCGGAACGCATCTTCGCCAGAAAATGCCTCGCCGATTCCCCAGCACCATCGCCGACCTGGGCAATGTCTTCTATGGCTGGAAGATGGTTGCCGTCGTTTCTTTCCTGATAGCGGTAATGTCCTTGGGAGTATTCCAGGGGCTGGGCACCTATCTTGTGGCGCTGGAGAGGCAGTTCGGTTGGAGCAGAACAGCCCTGTCGGGAGCCTTTGCCTTCTCCAGGGTGCAGGGCGCAGCCATAGGCCCCATAGAAGGGTTCCTCATCGACCGCTTCGGCAGCCGCCGCATGATATTCATAGGCTTCTCCATCATGGGAGGAGGGTTCATCTTCCTGTCCAGGACCGAGGAGATATGGCAGTTCTACCTGGGTTTCATCATCCTCACCTTGGGGTCTGGACTGGGGGGTTGGCTGGCGTGCGTCACCATCGTCAACAACTGGTTTATCAGAAAGCGGTCCATCGCAATGTCGTCGGCCATGTCAGGGATGCATATCGCCGGCCTGCTGGTTTCCGTCCTTGCCATCGTCGTGGACAATTTTGGTTTCCGTAACGCCACCACCGGCATCGGCGTCTTCATCCTGCTGTTTTGTCTGCCGATGACCAGGTTCATTCGCAACCGCCCCGAGGACCATGGCCTCCAGCCCGACGGCAACATTCCCCAGCCGAAGACGACCGGGCCGGAAGCCTATGTGGGCGAGCCGGAGTTTACCGCAAGGCAGGCGCTGCGAACCCGGACTTTCTGGATAATCGCGTTCGTGCATCTGTCTTCCAGCGTAGCCATCGTCTCCCTGGCCCTGCATCTTGTGCCCAAGCTGACCGATATGGGGATGTCCCTCAGTTCCGCCGGTATCGTGGTGTTGACCTACACCGCCGTTGCGCTCCCATCCCAGACCGCCGCCGGGTATTTGGCGGACCGGGTGCCCAAGACCGCCGCCATATTTGTATTCATCGTTTTCCAGGCGCTGGGAATCATGGTGATTGCCTTGGCAGACAGCTTGCCGATGGTGTACCTGTTCGCTGTGCTGTATGGCATCGGTTTTGGCGGGCGGGTGCCACTTCTGACCGCACTACGTGGCGATTATTTCGGGCGCAAGTCCTTTGCCACCATCATGGGGTTGTCCCAGCTGCCCAACAACCTGGGTATGATCGCAGCCCCTCTCTTCGCCGGATACATGTTTGACACCACAGGTTCATACTTCATCCCCTTCTCGGTGTTTGCGGGGCTGACTGCCCTGGGAGGGGCGGTTATCTGGTTTGCCGCGCGTCCCAAGCTGCCAATGACAGCGGCCCACACAAGATAAAAGCCTGGGCGCTCAGGCCCAGGCTTCTACAGAGCAGCTACGTCAGTACGGCAGTGGACTAGACGGCAGCCTTCACCGCCTTGAAGCTGGGCATCACCTTCTCAGCGAACTGGAGCATCTGGCTGCGGAAACCCGACAACGGGCACAGGGGAGTGGCGATGATCCAGGTCGCCCCCGCGTCGATATACTCGCGCACCTTGCTGATGCACTCCTCGGGGCTGCCCAGGGCGGCGCCCTGACCAACCAGGTCCTCGGTGGGTGCTTGGCCGGTGGTGCTCTGCTTGTCCGGCCTCAGCTCAACGTAGGCTTCCGCTTCTGCGGACGCTCTGCCCCGGTCAGCGTTTATGTTGAAGCCCACCTCGACAACCCAGTCGAACCCGGTTTGCAGGTCTCTGCCCGCCTCTTCGGCGTACTGCTGGACGAGGGGGCGCTTTTCGGCGAACTCCTGGGGGGTGACCATCGGCACCGCCCACGCTTCCCCGGAGGAGACGGCGCGGCGAAGAGCCGAATCGTGTCGTCCGTTAACCCATGTGGGAATGGAGTTGAGGACCGACTTTCTCAGGGTCATGTTGAGGTTGGTGGTCTTGTTGAAATCTCCTTCGAAGGTCACGTTGTCCTCGTTCCAGAGCTTGGCAACCAGGTCCATGCCCTCGGTGTTGCGCATCGGCCTCTCAGGCAGGGCAACCCCAACAGCTTCCAGCTCCACAGGGAAGCCAAAGCCCGAAGCTGTGCAGAAGATGGCTCGTCCGTTGGAGATGTGGTGGATGCTGACCATCAGGCTGCCGACGATGGATGCATTGTACAGGGGCATGGCCAAGGGGTATGGCCCCAGCTTGACCCGCTCGGTGACCGCCGCTGCTGCCGCCAGGAAGGGGAAGGCGTTTATTGACGGCGCCAAGCCTTCGGGCGGGCTGGCAATATGATCACTGGTGTGGATGGAATCGTAACCTGCTTCTTCAGCTCCCCGGGCCAGGTCCAGCAGCTCGCTTCCTGAAGGCAGACCCTGTGTCCATGTGCCACCCATCAAAATGCCGAATTTCGTCTCGGGCATGATTCTACTCCTAACGTTGTGGTCGGCTTGGCCGGAAGGAACAAGGGAAGTATATTCCCATACAGGATAATGTCAACGTAAAACGCTCCAAGGGCAGGGCCCTCCTCCCTGTTTCCGGGAGCCGTCGGAGAAGGGCGGACGGAAAGCATGAAAATCGATGGGCCGTCAGCCAGGCAAATGCCGCTGGGGGCCTACCCGCCCCCCTGATAGATGAGGGTGTCGGGGTTGAAGGCGGCCCAGGCAAACCAGAAGTGGTTGGCGTGGACCACCGGGGCCAGCACCTCACCGGCCAGCTCACCATCCACTGCATGGCCCAGGATGTTCCAGATGCTGCCCGTCTGGTCATCGACTATCCGCTCGTCCTCGGAACGGAAAGTGAGCATCCTGCCGTCCAGCAGCGGGTCAAACACCCCGGTAGCGCCCACATCCCTGGAGAACCCGAAGAGGTCCGCGTCCAGGGCCGACTGGGTCCCATCCTGGAAGAAAACCACGATCTCCCGGCTGCCGACCCGGTAGCTCACGGTCCTCTCCTCTTCCAGTATGGGGAAGGGGAATGCCACAGCCACATCGTCGAGGGTCACCGCAACGACTCGCTCCTTGGCGCCCAAGCGGCCGTCGATCTCGCCGTCGAATAGGAAAGGGTCGTTGTAAGCGCGGTCGTACTCAAGGTATGGATTGGTGCCGTATGGACGCGGGTTGCCCGTATCGCTGGACAGCACCTCTCCATCGGGGAAGGCATCCTGAAAGTCCTGCCAGGAGATAATGGAAGCCGGAAGGAAGGTCAGCTGCCTCCCGGCAAGGGCGCCGACCACCCCCTCGCCGGTAAACTGCTGCCACCATGACCTGGTCTGGCGGTCGTACATCACGAGGTCGCTGTTTCGCAGGTTGCCCGTTGTGCCAAAGTCCAGCACCACACCTTCCAGGGTGCGCTGGAAGGCGATGGCCGAGTTGCAAAGGGGACAATAGGTGATAACCACCGGCACCCCCCCGACCACATCGTTGACTATCTCGTGGAATATCAGTATCTGCAGGGGGTATGCCCGGGCATCGCCATTCAGCTCGAAAGCCATCACCGGCTCTTCGCCGTGGAGCCGGGAGTCGGCCTGCCCCAACGGGAGGAACTTGGGGGAGTCGATGGGCGGGATCTGGTCGGGGAATACGCCGCCCGACCTGAACTCATCCAGAGGGACCGTATACCTGCTAAAGTCGGTTTCGGGCCAGAAATTAGAGGAGATGCGGGAGTCATCCAGCGCATCCTCGTAGTTGGGGTCGGGATCGACTAGCGGTGCGAGAATCGCCGGGGTCGGGCCGCCGCTGCCGTCGGTGGGCGTTGGAGCCGGGGTGGTCGAGCTCACGGAGTCCACATTGTCGTCCGAACCGACCGAGGAGGTGGCGTTCTCCGAGGCCGTGGTGACCGCCGCCGCCCCCGTCTGGGAGGAAGACTCCGTTCCTGCGGGTTCGTCGGGCCTACCCCCCCACCCACATCCGGCCAGGGCCGCCAAGACTGCCATGCCGATAGCTCCGGCCAGGGCCAATTGCCGGAAGCCTCTTCTACGAACCAGGGTGCGCACCAGACCAAAACATGTTTCAAGGATACTACAAGAGCAGTTTTCTTCGTTGACTTGACTACGGCGGGATGGTTACGATACCGAATGCAAACTTGTGCCCCCAGCACAGAATCCTTGATGCAATGTTAGGCCCGGAGGTGCACGGAAAGATGACCGGAGGCACCACCTCGGTGGTCATTATGGGAGCCACCGGGGACCTGACCCAAAGGCGCTTGCTGCCCGAGTTGTTCAACCTTCGGCGCAAGGGGCGTCTGCCTGAAAACTGCAACATCATCGGGTTCGCCCGCTCGGACCACTCCGATGAGGCGTTCAGGCAATACTCCTGGCAGAAGATATCGGAGATCGGCGCACTCGCCGTCTCAAAGGAAGAGTGGGGTGAGTTCGCCAGCCATGTCCACTACGTCCGGGGAAACGTGGACTCCGAGCAGGATGTGGGCAGCCTGTTCAACCGGCTGCTCCAGTTGGAAGGCGACCTCAGGCCCTCCAACCGGCTTTTCTATCTTTCCATCGCCCCCGGCCTGTACCAAGCGGCGGTCCGCAGCCTGAGCAGCTCCGGCATAGCCAGGGAAGACACAGGCTGGCGTAGAGCGGTCATCGAGAAACCCTTTGGACGGGACCTGCCAACCGCCCGGGAGCTGAACAACACCGTCAGGGAGCTCTTCGACGAGGGACAGGTGTTCCGCATCGACCACTACCTTGGCAAGGAGACGGTGCAGAACCTGCTGGTGCTCCGCTTTGCCAATGCGGTGTTCGAACCGGTATGGAACCGCAACTTCGTTGACAACATCCAGATCACCGTGGCTGAGGATCTCTCGGTGGGAGACCGGGGGGGCTACTACGACGGGTCCGGCGTGGTGAGGGACATGGTGCAGAACCACTTGCTCCAGCTGTTGTCCATAGTAGCTATGGAACCCCCCAGCGTCATAGACGCCGAATCGCTGCGGGACAAGAAGGTCGACGTGCTCAAGGCGATCCGACGCGGGTCGGCCCGAGAGGTAGCGGCCAACGCCGTCCGGGGCCAGTACATGGGTTACCTGGAGGAGAAAGGGGTCGCCCCCGATTCCACCACACCCACGTACGTCGCCATGCGCCTGTATGTGGACAACTGGCGCTGGCAGGGGGTCCCCTTTTACCTGCGGTCGGGAAAGAGCCTGACGTCCAAGGTGTCGGAGATATCTATCCAGTTCAAGGCGCCGCCCCACCTGATGTTTTCCCTGGGGGGTGAAGACCGTTCATCGTCCAACATATTGTCGGTGTGCGTCCAGCCCAACGAGGGCGCCCACCTGCGCCTCGAGTCCAAGATTCCCGGCCAGGATATGACCCTGAGGCCCGTGGACATGGACTTTCACTATGACTCCGCCTTCAGGGGACATGAGATACCGGAGGCCTACCAGAGACTGCTCCAGGATGCCCTGGAAGGGGATGCCAGGCTGTTCATCAGGAACGACCACATAGAGGAGGCTTGGAGCATCGTCGATCCCCTGCTGGAAGGCTGGGAAAGCCCCGATGCTCCACCGCTGAACTACTACTGGCCCGGGAGCTGGGGCCCTGATGCTGCCGATGCTATGCTTGCCCAGGACGGACACACATGGCTCCACCTGTGCGGACCCGAGCTAGCGGGGCTGGTAGCCTAGGGAACGCAGGTAGTCCAGGTCGTCGCTGGCAAGGTCGGCCTTTTCCAGGAGGTCGGGACGCTTCTGTAGCGTCCTGGCGAGGGACTGCCTCCGCCGCCATCGGGCGATCTCCCCATGGTTGCCCGATAACAGCACGGGAGGCACCTCTTCCCCCCGGTAGCTTGGGGGGCGGGTGTACAGGGGGTGCTGCAACAGGCCCGTGGTCAGCGAGTCCTCGGAAACGCTATCCTCGGAACCCACGACGCCGGGGACCAGTCGGGCCACCGCATCCACCAGCACCATCGCCGCCAGCTCACCGCCCGTGAGGATGTAGTCGCCGATGCTGACCTCATCGGTCGCCAGGTGCTCCCGCACCCGCTCATCCACCCCGCCGTAGTGGCCGCAGATGAGCACCATGCCTTCCTTGGCGGCCAGCTCTTCCGCCATGGACTGGGTGAAGGTGCGCCCTTGGGGAGACAGGAGGATGATGGGCGCCTCGCCGGCCATGCCCGGCGCAATGCTTGCAATTGCAGCTTCCACGCCGTCGAATATGGGTTCCGGCTTCATCACCATGCCAGGGCCTCCGCCGTACTGGTAATCGTCGGCGGTCCTGTGGGGGTCGGATGTGTGGTTACGGATATCGTCGATGGACACCCTCAGCAGCCCCTTTTCCAGGGCGCGGCCGATCATGCTGGTGTGCAATGGCGCATGGAACAGATCGGGGAACAGGGTCAGAATGTGGATATTCATGGCATGACACCGGGGTGTCCGAGGTAGCTAGCGGGCACCCTTGCCTTCCCCCGTAGGGTGTCCCTGGGCATCGCCGCGGAGCAGCTGGATAGCATGGGGCAGGACGGGCAGGATAACCTCCAAACACTCCACCACACCCTTGGGGCTGCCCGGCAGTGCAACGATCAGGGTGCTGCCCCTGGTCCCGGCCACTGAGCGGCTGAGCATAGCCATGGGCGTCTTGCTCAAGGTGCCGGACCTCATGGCTTCCGCCAAGCCGGGCACCTCCCTGTCGAACACCATCCTGCAAGCTTCGGGGGTCACATCCCTGGGCGCCACTCCTGTGCCTCCGGTGGTCACGATCAGATCAAGCCGGCCATCGTCAGCCCAGCTCTTGAGACGATCGGTGATCATGTCCGTCTCATCGGAAACGATTTCATAGCGCACCCGCTCGTAGTCGGGGGCGGACAGCAGGTTGGCTATGGCGTCGCCGCTGGTATCTTCCCGTTGGCCATGAAACCCCGCGGTGCTGATGGTGAGGATGCCCAAAGTGAACAAGGCTGCTCCCAAGCGGTCTAGGTGGTGCTTTCATGTTAGGAAGCCAGCTAGGGCATGTCAACCGGGGAGGCCTTATTCTGCCCTTTCCAAGTCGGAGCGGGGAGAGTATCCTACTGAAATCCGAGCCGGAGGTGCTCCATGCCTCCAAGGGGCATATCATCCTACAGGCCCGCTATTATGGCCGCCGAGCACATGATCGCCACAGGCAATTACCTGGCTACCTCTGCCGGATTCCAGGTGCTCCAGAACGGCGGAAACGCCATAGATGCCGGCGTTGCTTCCGGCATCGCCCTGAACATCACGGTGGCGGAGCAGACCAACTTCGCCGGCGTCGCTCCCATCATGGTGTACCGGGCCGACACCGGCCAGGTGCATAGCATCAGCGGAGTTGGCCCTTGGGGTATGGCAGTTGAGCTTGAAAGCTACACCCGGCGGTACGGCGGCGCCATCCCCCGTGGTATGGCCCGCGCCGTGGTCCCAGCCGCATGCGATGCTTGGCTTACCGCCCTGGAACGCTTCGGCACCATGTCCTTTGAGCAGGTTGTGGGCCCAACCATCGAGCTGTGCGAAAGGGGCATGCCTGTGTCCCGCAGGATGGAGCGCATCGTCCAGATGCAAAAGGACTTGATCGCAGACCATCCTACGACTACCTCTATATTCGCCCCCGGCGGAAGCTACCCCAAGGCCGGAGAGCGCCTTCGCCAGGAGGATATGGGGCGGACCTTCCGCAGGATGGTGGATGCAGAGCGGGGGAGCGCCCACGCAGGCCGGGAAAGCGGCATCCGGGCCGCCCGGGACCTGTTCTACAAGGGGGATATCGCCGAGGAGATGGTGCGCTTCTGCCAGGAGCAGGGCGGACTCCTGGAGATGGATGACCTTGCAGGCTTCCAGGTACAGGTGGAGACTCCCCAGGTTACCAGCTACCGGGGATACTCGGTTTACGCAGGCGGGCCATGGTGCCAGGGCCCGGCCCTGGTGCAGGTGCTGAACCTGCTGGAAGGGTTCGACCTTCAGGGCATGGGCCACAACTCAGCCGAGTATGTGCACACCATTGCCGAGGCTATAAAGGTGTCCTTCGCCGACCGCCACCAGTACTATGGCGACCCGGGCATCATCGAAGTGCCCATTTTCGGCCTTATGTCGAAAGCATATGCAGACCAGCGGAGAGAAGGGATAGACCCCAAGGCTGCATGGCCCCAGATGCCCTCTCCGGGCAATCCCTGGCCCTTCGAGGGAAAGGACAGGGCGGTGGATGTCATCCCGGCCATCCCAAGGACGGGGCGCTCCGATCCCGACACCGCATACACCTGCGTGGTGGACCGGTGGGGCAATGCTTTCTCCTCCACCACCAGCGACTCATTCAACAGCACCCCCATTGTCCCGGGAGTAGGGGTGGCCATCTCAGGCCGGGGAGGCCAGTCGTGGCTGGAGCCCGAAAACCCGAACTGCCTGGGACCCGGCAAGCGTCCCCGCATGACGCCCTGCGCAGCCATGGTACTGAAGGACGGACGCCTGTTTATGCCCTTCGGCAGCCCCGGAGAAGATATGCAAGTGCAGGCCCAGGTCCAGGTGCTCCTGAACATTATAGAGTTCGGCTTCGACCCCCAGCAGGCAATGGAGGAGCCCCGCTTCCGCAGCACCAGTTTCCCTGGCTCGGGCTGGCCCCATCCCTATGCCCCCGGCGAGCTGAGTGTGGAGGGCCGCCTGGACACCGAGGTGGTAAAGACCCTCCAGAGTTTGGGGCACAAGGTGTCGGTCCGGGATGACTGGATGCCCACGGCAGGCAGCCCCTGCTCCATCATGGTTGACCAGGAGCGGGGTACCTTGATTGCGGGCGCTGCTCCCCATAGGGAAAGCTATGCTATGGGCTGGTAAAATAGGGGCAGCGTCATGATTCTTTTTCGCGATGTATTGATCAAGAGGCTTAGAGGGCTTCGCCTTCTTGGGCCGGCGGTGATAGCTGCCGCCCTTCTCATGGCCGCGGGCGGCTGCGGAGGGGGGACCGAAGGCGAACCTGCGCCCAGCTTCAGTTTCCCGGCCTTTGGCAACGAGAACTACGAAGCCGGCGAGGAGATCAGCCTGGAGCGCTTTGCCGGTCAGATGCTGGTGGTCAATTTCTGGTACCCGTCCTGTGCTCCCTGCCGGGAGGAGATGCCCGACATGGAAGAAGCTTCCGTCAGGTACCACGATGACGATGTGCGCTTCATCGGCATACAGCTGACGGATGTGGACCCGGCAGAGGAGGGCCAGAAGTTCATCGAGGAGCTGGGTATCACCTATGCCATTGGGGCTGACCCCGACGGTGAGATCTTCAAGCGCTACGATGTGATCAACTTTCCAACGACGTTCTTTCTGGACCGAAGCCACAACATAGTGCGAAAGTACGGAGGCTTCCTGAGGGCTAAGGACCTGGAGGCGGAGATAGAAAAACTGCTTGCAATGGACACCACCTCCTAGTCGTCCCCGTCATTTCGCTCCCTCACCCTTCGAAAGGGCCCCACGGGTCTGGTGGGTCAGCAAAATGCCCACTAAGCAGGGCCGAGCTTTCCCGGCAAGTGTCCTATCCTGACCACAAGGGGGCACCCTTCCGCAAGCCCGAACCATCTGACTATAGGATAACAACCCAGCAATATGACCGTCATCTTGCTTATGCAAAAGGTGAGATCTCGGGCATGGTTTTTGCAGTTGCCTATGCTGTTGTGATGCTGACCACCATAATGGTTGCGTATCTTGTAACAGGCGATGTTGGAGACACAGGTTTGGTCGGCGTCATAGCCGTTGTTTGTTTTCCTGTGTCGGGATCTGTGGCTTTGCTATTGGCGATGGGCATAACTCATACATTTTCTTGGTTCAGGATGGATAGGGAACTCCCTGTCCGAATCCGGCAATACGAGGATGCGAACCGTTCCTATCAGATGGCTGTTGCCCAAGTGGAACGGGAACGCCAGGCGGCTATCTGGGAAAGAGAGAGGCTGGAGCGGGAACGTCAGAGAATCGAAAAGAGGCAACAACTGGCGGAAGAGGAGAAGTGGACAACCCTAAGTGGTGCAGAATTTGAAGAGGCGTTGGGAGACTTACTGGAAGGCCTTGGTTACAGTGTACTCCAAACCGGCGGGGCGGGGGATGAAGGGATTGATCTGTTGGTCAGAAGGGGAAACAAGACTACCGTTGTCCAGTGCAAACGGTACAAAACCCTGCTGGTCCAGCAGTGGTTAGAGAATTATACGGGGCTATGACAGCCTATGGAGCCGATCAAGCTCTCCTGGCGTGTACTGGTGGCTTCACTCAGGGCACGGTGGACTTTGCCCGGGGAAGGCCCATAATCCTGTGGGCAATGAAGGATTTGGTCAATTGGGCAAGGGAGTGGAATAGGCGAGATAACATTGACTGAGAAAGTCAGCAAAATGCCCACTAAGCAGGGCCGAGCTTGGGTTGTATGCCTTGCTTCTAGGGCAGGATGATTGTAGAATAGCTCGCTGAAAGCCAATCACAAGGAACGTTATACGATCATGGATGCACGTACGGTAATCGGCGTTACACCCAATCCTAAGGTGCAGGAGTTCCTCCCGGGAGACACCGTTAAGGTGAACTTCCGGGTCAGGGAAGGCGAAAGGGAACGCATCCAGGGCTTCCAGGGTGTGGTCATACGCCGGCGGGAAGGCGGGGTTGGGAGCACCTTCACCGTCCGCAGGGTCACCTACAACATCGGGGTGGAGCGCACCTTCCCATTGCATTCCCCACTGCTGGATTCAGTAGAGGTTGTCCGGCAAGGTTCGGTTCGCCGGGCCAAGCTGTACTACCTGCGGGGCCTGTCGGGCAGGGCAGCCCGTATCAAGGAACGGCCCCAGTTCGGCGCCAAAGGCAAGAAGGGGTCTTCCTAGGAACAGACCTGCAGGCATCCGCTCTTGGCGAACCAGGGGCCTCCCACGCGACGTCCCCATGAGCCTTTCCTCCTTCTATCCCCGTCCCTTCGTTGGACGCCTTTGGGTTGCCTAGTCATTCCGGCGAAAGGCGCAATCCGCAGGGCGGTGCGTTGTGTCTTGCAGGTTGAAAGCGAGAGCATTTCACCCTCACCCCTGCCCTCTCCTTCAAGGAGACCATTACGGCTGTCCGTTTGCCCTTCGATTTCCCTCAGGGCGAACGGACAGCCCAGGCCCCGAGTTACGCAAAGGTCTCCTCAAGAGAGGGGCATTGAAAGGTCTCCATTGAGGAGTGCTTGCTATTCAAGGCCGTCTCTACGCGGCCATGAAGGTCTTGTGGGAGCTTGGCAGGAATGAGCTTCGTCGAAGTTGCCGTCGATGCCCCCATTGGGCCCAACAAGACCTTGTCCTACTCGGTGCCGGCGGGCATGGATGCCGAAGCAGGACATCTGGTGTGGGCGCCTCTGGGCAGCAGGCTGGTCAGGGGAATCATCTTCCAGAAGGTGTCCCAGCCTGACTCCTACTACACCAAGGATATCCTGTCCGTCGTCGGCCCCTGTCCTCTGCTTACGCCCAGAGCCCTGGATCTTGCCAGGTGGACCAGCAGGCACTACCTCGCCTCCCTATACGAAGCGGCGGCCCTCCACCTGCCCCCCCAGTTCGAGGGCCAGGTCCGCTCCTACCTCCGCAGGATGCCCTCGTCGGACACGCCCGATGTCGGCGAACGTGAGCAGGCCATTCTGGCCAGGTTCGGCGATGCCGGGGAGGTTGAAGAGAAGGAGCTGCTGAAGGGCTTGGGGAAAAGCTACGACAGCGCCCTCCGGCGAAGCTTGGCCAGGGGCAGGCTGGCGCGGCGCTGGGAACTACCGAGGCCCAAGGCGATCCATCGCGCCACCACCTACCTTCGTCTTCCCTCCTCGCCGGAGCAAGTAGCCGACGGCCGGGCTGCCTTGTCCGAAAGAGCAGGGAAGGCCACCGCCCTGTGCGATTACCTGCTGGAATCCGATGGACCCGTATCAGAGAGCTGGGCCAAAAAGAGCTTCGGGGCCTCTGCCGTTAAGACCTTGCTGGACAGAGGCGTGGCGGCTCGTGAGTGGGTGCGCACAGAGGAGCGCCCTCCCGCAGGCGCCCTGGCGGGTTTCGGGGAAGAGACAGTACGCAAGCTAACTGGCTATCAGGAGAGCGCCCTTTCTTGCATAGTCCGCGCGCTGGACGGCGTCTCGTCAGACAGGCAGCACCTTCTCTATGGGGTCACCGGCAGCGGAAAGACCGAGGTGTACCTGCGGGCGCTGGAAAGATGCGTGTCCCTGGGGAGGCAGGGCATATTCCTGGTGCCGGAGATTGCCCTCACTCCCCAGACCGTGCATCGCCTGAACCAACGCTTCCCCGGCAGGGTCGCCCTGCTGCACAGCCAGCTCACTCCCAGGCAACGCCTGGACCAGTGGTGGGGGATCAAGCACGGCAGGTACGATGTGGTGGTGGGCCCCCGAAGCGCCGTCTTTGCGCCGGTGCCCAAGCTGGGACTTGTGGTGATGGACGAAGAGCACGAATGGACCTACAAGCAGGCCGATGCGGCGCCCCGCTACCACGCCAGGGATGTGGCGCTGAGGAGGGCGGCCCTGGAAGGGGCTGTCTTCGTGGCTGGCAGCGCCACTCCCGATGTGTGCACCTACTTTCGGGCATCTATGGGCGAGCTGACCCTCCATCGCCTTTCTGAGAGGATACCTGCCGGGCCATCAGCCACGACGGGCAGCTTGGCCCAAGCGCAGGTTTGCGACATGAGGGATGAGCTTAAGGCAGGAAACCGGAGCATATTCAGCAGGGCTTTGTCCGACGGGCTGGAAGAGTGCCTGGGTCGCCATGAGCAGGCGATCTTGTACCTGAACCGACGGGGTTCGGCAACGATCATACAATGCCGGGACTGCGGCCACACCCTGAAGTGCCGTAGCTGCGGCTCCACCCTGACCTACCACACCGCCACCAAGAGGCTACTGTGCCACACTTGCAGCCGGCGTTCCAGCCTGCGACGCACATGTCCTTCCTGTGGAAGTGAACACATACGTTTCCTTGGGCTGGGTACCCAGCGGGTCGTGGAGGAGCTGGAGAAGCTCCTTCCGGGCGCCAGGGTGGTCCGGTGGGACCGGGATGCCGCCGCATCTGCGGTGGCCCATCAACGGATACTGGGCGAGTACCTGGGGGGGGATGCCAATGTGCTGGTGGGTACGCAAATGATAGCCAAGGGCCTTCATCTGCCCAACGTTACGCTGGTGGGCGTGGTGCTGGCCGACGTTGGGATGAACCTGCCCGATTACAGGGCTGGGGAGCGCACCTTCCAGCTGCTCTGCCAGGTTGCCGGAAGGGCCGGCAGGGGCGCTGCTCCCGGCAGGGTGATCATCCAGACCTACAACCCCGAGCACTATGCCGTCGAGTCCGCCGCCGCCCAGGACTACCTGGAGTTGTACCGTCGCGAGATAAAAAACCGCCGGGAGCTGCGGCAGCCTCCCTACTGCGACCTTGTTAACATGGTGCATATAAACAGCAATCCCGACCTGTGCCGCAAAGAGGCCGAAAGGCTGAAGCGGGCCCTGCTGCGCAAGATCGAGGCCACCGGCGCCACCGATATCGAGGTGCTGGGGCCGGCTCCGACCTACAGGGAGCGCGTCCGGGGGCAGTTCCGCTGGCACCTGGTGCTGAGGGGACGGGACCTGCACAGCCTGATCGAAGCGACGGGGATACCTCCCAATTGGACGGTGGACGTGGACCCTGTAACCACCCTGTAGCCAGGGGCTCCGGCTCTCCGTTCGCCCTGAGTGAAATCGAAGGGCCACCTTTGGGTAACCTAGGGCTTTGGCCATGTCCGTTCGCCCTTCGACTCGGCTCAGGACAGGCCCTGAGGGAAATCGAAGGGGAACGGACAGCCCAAGGCACAGGACGAAGCAGTCTGTCACGTCCCTCTTTAAGATACAAGTATGAACGGGCAGACTGGGGCCCAGTCTGCGCAAATGTCTCCGACGGAAGGACGGCCTTTCAGCTTTACACCTCTCCCTGGGTACGGCTATAATCGGGGCTGGACCCGGCTTGGCGCCGGACGGGCATCCAGGGTCCACAGCAGCCTGTGAGGTGCATGCATGGCTCGCCTTCCAATGAGGATCGTGCCAAACTCCATACTGAGAACAAAAGCGAAGCGGATAGGCAACATCACTCCGTCCCTCCAGAAGCTTATCGACGACATGGTGGAGACCATGTATGAAGAGGATGGTGTGGGCATAGCCGCCAACCAGGTTGGGGTGCTGCAGAGGGTGTTCGTGATCCAGCTTCCCGAAGACGAAGAGCCCCGCGTGTTCATCAACCCAGAGATCATCCGCCGGGAAGGCACCCGGGAGCTTACCGAGGGCTGTCTGAGCATCCCGGGCTACCGGGGAATGGTCAAGCGCTCGGAGAAGGTGCGGGCTAAGGGTCTGGACCGTCAGGGCAGGCAGGTCCGCATCAAGGCCGAGGGGCTGCTGGCCCAAGCCCTGGAGCATGAGTTAGACCACCTGAACGGCACCCTGTACGTGGACCACCTCATCCAGAAAGACCAGATTTGGAAAGAAGAACCCCACGACGCCGAGCAGGACGAGGATGAGCCTGCTGAGGCGCCCGCAATGGAAGCCGCTTTCACGGCATAGTCCGGGATACCTTCCGTAACTTAGTCGATCCGCAATTGCAAAACCATAATCTCCAGATGCCAAGGATACTTGGCGACCTAAAAAGCACCTTCGAAAGCTGCTCTGTTCCCGCCTACCTGGTGGGGGGTTTTCTCCGTGATACCCTCCTCGGCAGGCCCACCTGTGACGTGGATGTAGCTGTCCAGGCTGACCCTATGCCCCTTGGAAAGGAGCTGGCCCGGCGGCTTGGGGGCGACTTCGTGCCCCTGAGCCACGAACATCATGTCGCCAGGGTGGTTGTAGAAAGCCAAGCCTATGGACGCTGGAGCGTGGACCTTTCGAGCGTCCAGGGTCCGATCGAGGATGACCTGCTCCGGAGGGACTTCACCGTTGATGCCTTTGCCCTTCATTTGGACGGCTGGGACAACCCCCATTGGCCGGAACGAATTGTGGACCCCCTGGGCGGAATGGCGGACCTGGACGCCAGGAAGGTTCGGGCTACGGGGCCTCGGGTGTTCCGGGATGATCCGGTACGCCTTCTCCGGGCGGTGAGGTTGTCGGCACAGCTGGATTTCCAGATACACCCCGGTACATCGGAACGTATGCGCATGGACGCCCACCTCGTAGGCGGTCTGGCCGGCGAGCGGGTCCGAAACGAGCTGTTGTTGATACTTGCCTCGGAAAAGACCAAAGACCACCTGCGGACAATGGACGGTTTGGACTTGCTATGCGCTATAATCCCGGAGCTGGCGGCGGCCAAGGGCGTGGCCCAGCCCAAGGAGCACTACTGGGATGTGTTCGACCACTCAATCGAGACGGTCGGGGCTGTCGAAAGGGTCCTTTCCCGAGCAAATCGAGACTCAGGTTCGGATACGCTGGCTGGCCTGGTACCATGGAGTCCGGAGATAGACGAGCATTTTGCTGAAGAGATTAGCGACGGGCACACCAGGGCGACGATGTTGAAGTTGGGCGCCCTGCTCCACGATGTGGCCAAGCCCCAGACCAAGATGATAGATACCAATGGCAGGACCCGGTTCCTCGGCCATCACAGCTTGGGCGCCGAGGTATCTCGGGATATCGCATCTCGCCTTCGAATCTCCAACCGGGGCGCAGGTATGCTGGATGCCTTGATCGATAACCACCTGCGCCCGACCCAGATGTGCCAAGGCGGCGAAATGCCCACCAACAGGGCTATCTACAAATATTTCAGGGATGTGGGAGATGCGGCCATCGACACCCTTTACCTGAGCTTGGCGGACCACCTGGCTGCCAGGGGACCGACGGTGACCTTGGACGGCTGGAGGGAGCATATCGGCATAACGGAGCATATCTTGGACGTGGGCATCCGGGAGCAGGCCCCAGAACGTGTGCCCCGGTTAATAACGGGGCATGATGTGATGCGGACCCTTGGCTTGCAGCCCGGCCCGCTGGTGGGCAGGATACTGGAAGAGGTGCGCGGCGCCCAGGCTTCCGGCGTGGTCAGCGATGCTGACGATGCGTTGGTGCTGGCCCGGAGCTTGGTATCTGAAAGCCCGGTTAACGAAGCGAAGGAAACCCCTTTGGGAACCGATAGTGCGTAGGCGGGGGCTCCAGGTATTTGTCCTGGTTTCCGTTGTGGTCATCCTGTCCGTGGTTGCCCTGGTCTTGGAAGACCTTCCCTTCACGGACGCCGCAGGCGGTGGGCCCTTGGGCCTGACCCTGGGTCTGGACCTCCAGGGAGGCAGCCTTCTCATCTATGAAGCCGAGCTGCCGGACCAAGCCAGCGTGACCTTCTCCTCCCCCGTGGAGCAGAACGCCCTGCTCGACCATCTCTCCACTCCCGAGGTCGGCCAGGACCGGGCTACTACCTCCCAGAGGGAGTACACCATCACGGAGGTCTCCCTCGCCGACGTTTCCGAGCGGGAGCTTGGGAGAAGCATCGAGGTCCTCGGAACGCTGGACCATCTGCAGCTTTCCGGCGACAGCGTGGAGTTCGCCTTCGCAGCAGAAAATGACGAGACGAGCACAGGAGATGATCCTGCGCCCTCCATCGACGAGGCCCTCCGCCAGGTGCTGAATAACTTGGGGTATGTGGATGCAGTCCTGGAGTCCACCGGCGAAAACAGCTATCGCGCCAGCGGCCTGCGAGTCGAATCCAGGGCCGAGCTTCAGATCGAAGAAGCCCTCTCCCAGCTTTCGCCTTTGGCACTCTTCGAGCTGGATGAAGGCTCCATTGAGGTAGTATTCGAGGAGGCGCTTGTCCGTTTCGAGGTGGAGACCGCCTTCAACGACATCGCTCCCACAGCCGAGGTCGAGGTAGCTGACCAAACATCCTACGAGCTTCAGGACCTGTCCATTGCCCCCGAGGACCAGGTGGAGTTCGAGACAGCATTGGCGACCCTTGCCCCCCTTGAAAACATCATCGTCGAAGTCGTAGAACCCACCTCCGACCAGATGCAGGGCGTCAGGGACATCATCGAAGACCGCATCAATGCCTTGGGCACCACTGAACCCATCATCCAGAACCTGGGGGATGACCGGCTGGTCGTGCAGATTCCCGGCGCTGAACCAAGCAACATCGAACTGACCTTCAGCCCCGTTCCATCGGGTCAGAATTTACGGACCGTCCTGGACACCCTTGGGCGGAGCGAGGACTCCATCGGCACCCCGGAGGTAGGCATCTATTCGATTACCGCGCCCGAACCTCTGACCCCCGAAGAAGAAGTCTTGATCCGGGAAGTCATAGCTGGATCGCTGGCGCCCCTCGCGTCCTTCGAGGTGTCTGAGGATAGGACGGAGGTGCTGCTGTCCTTCGTTCCGCCTCCCGCCCGCTCCGTTATCACAGGGCTGCTGGATGATCTGGGGTTGGAGGGCTATAGCATTGAAGCCCCGGGCGTCAACCGGTTCATCATTCGCACGGAGGACCCCCTGGGCGACGCTCTCCAGGAGGAGCTCCGGGCTGCCCTCAACGACATCGACTCGAGGCTCACCAGCTACATTGCTCAGGGTGGCTTCGAGCGGGCCAAGGGCTTGATCCAGCAGACCGCCGAGCTTGAGCTAAGGGAGCGCACCTGCCAGGACGCCAACTGCTTCAGCTTCATCGATTCAGACATCGGGCTGACGGGCCGGGACCTGGACCGGGCCTTCCGGGGCAGAGACCCCACATCCACCCTGCCCGTGGTGAACCTGCACTTCAACAGCCGGGGAGCGTCCATATTCCGCGACCTCACCACGCGCTTGGCCGGAGACGAGTTCAAGCGGATAGCCATCTTCCTGGACCAGCGGGAGATCAGCGCGCCGACCGTCCAAGCCGCCATCCTGGACGGCCGGGGGGTCATCAGCGGCCTTACCAACGAGGAGGCCAGAGACCTAGCTATACAGCTGGAATCGGGACGTTTGCCGGTGCCCCTGGACCTCATACGGGAAAACACCGTCGACGCTTTGCTGGGGGCCGATTCCCTGCGCAAGAGCCTGATTGCGGGGCTGATTGGGTTGGGCTTGGTGCTCCTGTTCATGGTCATGTACTATCGGATGGCTGGCGTGATAGCCGGAGTTGGCTTGCTGGTCTATGCGCTCATCATACTGGCGGTCTTCAAGACGATAGGCGTTACCCTCATCCTGTCGGGTCTAGCCGGCTTGGTGCTTTCCATAGGCATGGCGGTGGACGCCAACATCCTGATCTTCGAGCGCATGAAGGAAGAGATGCGCTCAGGGCGCACGTTGAGCTCATCCATGGAGATAGGCTTCCGGCGAGCTTGGCGGGCCATACGGGACAGCAATTTCTCCACCATCATCACCTGCCTGATCCTGTTCCTGTTCGGCTCCCGCCTGGGTGGAGGCACCCCCGTGGTCACCGGATTTGCCATCACGCTGGGCATAGGCGTTGTGGTCAGCATGTTCACAGCCTACACCGTCAGCAGGAATCTCCTCCAGATAGCGGCCCTGACCCCCTTTGGAAAGTACATGTCCCTATTTTCGCCGGAGCCTCGAAGGCAGCCAGCCGGCGCCGCGGGGAGAGACAGGTAGATGGATATCGTAGGAAACAGGCGCTGGTACTTTCTGATCTCTGCCCTTCTGCTTCTGCCGGGGATCATATCCCTCATCATCCCGCCGGCCCTGAGGCCTGGCATCGACTTCACCAGCGGCACCGCAATCACCATAGTGGGGGAAGACCCGCTCTCCGAGGCGGACCTCCGGGCTGCATTCGCCGACCTGGGACATCCCGAAGCCCTTATCCAGAAGACAGGCTCAACCACCGCCTTCGTCCGCACCGATGTGCTGGAGGAGGGAGTGGCCCAGGACGATGGGTCTTCCGTCTCCGAGCTGTCCCTCATCGAAGAAGAGCTGATGGACCGGCTGGGTATAGATGTCCAGGAGGTGGATACGGTCTCTTCCATCGTGGCCGGTGAGACGGTGCTCTACGCTATCGTCCTCGTGATCATTGCTGCCTTTGGCATACTGACCTATGTGACATGGGCCTTTCGGTCCATCCCCAACTCCTTCCGCTACGGCGTTGCCGCCATCGTGGCCCTTGTGCATGACCTGCTGCTCATCGTGGGCATATTCTCCATCCTGGGGAAGGTGACCGGCCTGGAGGTCAATGCTATGTTCATAGTCGGCCTCCTCACGGTTATGGGGTACAGCGTCAACGACACCATCGTCGTCTTCGACCGCATACGGGACAACGTGGCAAGGAACGTGGACCGTCCCCTGGCGGGTGTGGTAAACGCCAGCATCATGGAGAGCATCGGCCGTTCCTTGAACACCAGCATGACTACCTCCTTCGTCCTGTTGGCTTTGCTCCTCTTTGGCGGGGCTACCCTGCGGGAGTTCCTGCTGGTGCTGGCCATAGGTGTTGTCGTAGGGACCTACAGCTCCATATTCATCGCCAGCCAGTTCCTCGTGGCATGGGACCGGGGGGAGATCAGGAAGGTGTTGAGCAAGCTGAGGCTGGCCCGCCAGACCGGCGGAGCTTAGAGACCCCTCCTCGACCATAACACTCACGGAGGCATTCGATGAAGCTGGGCGCTCATGTGTCCACCTCCGGCGGCTTGGATAAGGCTATCGACCGCGGGGTTGAGATCGGATGCGAGACCATCCAGATATTCGGCTCCGCTCCCCAAGCCTGGGCGTACAAGCCGCCCCCTGCCGAGGTGACCGACGCCTTCCGGGAGAAAGCACGTGACAATGGCATCGGCCCCGTGTTCTTCCACGGCATATACCTGATAAACCTGGGTTCCGCCGACCCCAGCCTGGTGGAGAAGGGCATTGGCTCCCTGATCAACTACATGCACCTGGCGGCGGAGATAGATGCAGGCGGGGTTATATTTCATCCCGGCAGCCACAAGGGAGCGGGGTACGAGGGCATCCTGGAGCGCACCGTAGCCGCCATAGAGCGGGTGCTGGAAAACAGCCCCGAGGGGCCGTACCTGACGCTGGAAAACACCGCCGGAATGGGCCAGCACATCGGCGCCAAGCTGGAGGAGCTGGGGCGCATCATCAGGAACGTGGATGAAGCCCAACGCCACCGTCTGCGGATTTGTCTCGACACCCAGCACTCCTACGCGGCCGGATACGACGTAGCCACAAGAGATGGGCTGGAAGCTATGATGGCCGAGTTCGACGAGACCATCGGCCTGGACAAGCTGGCGGCCATCCATGCAAACGACTCCAAGTATGCCCTTGGGGCTGGAGTGGACCGCCATGAGAACATAGGCCAGGGGTACATTGGCCTTGAAGGCTTCGAGAACATCGTAGCCAATCCCGCCTTCAAGGATGTTCCCTTCTTCCTGGAGGTGCCGGGGATGGAGGGCAAGGGGCCGGACAGGGAAAACCTGGACATCCTCAAGGATATGCGGGCCAGGTTCGCCCCTGAGGGTTGATGTACCTGACCCACCGGGAGTTCCACGACCTGGTAAGGCGAGCTTACGGAGAGCTGCCCGGGGAGATAGCCTCGTACATCGAAAACGTGGCCATCCTGGTGGAAGACTGGCCAAGCTGGGAAGACCTGGAAGAGGCTGGCATCGAGCGCAGGGAGCAGCTTTTCGGCCTGTATAAGGGTGTTCCCCTTCCTGAGCGGGGAGAGTTCATGCCCGTGCTCCCCGACAGCATAACCCTGTTCAAGAGGCCAATAGAGCTGGTGTGCGGCACCTGGGAAGATGTGGTGCGGGAGGTGCGGACCACCCTGCTGCACGAGGTGGGCCACTACATGGGCTTCGGTGAAGAGGAGCTGGAGGAGCTGGGGTATGGCTAGCTGCCGATTATGGCATCATCGAGGGTGGGCACCCTGACTCAGTGGTGGACACCGTCCTCTCCCAGGTTAGGGACTCAGGGTAAGTAAGGGACACAAGCAACATAGGAGGATATATGGCGGATACGAAGATCATAGTGCGACTGAACGGGTCCCTCTGGGTGGAAGGTCCCTTCGACCTGGTGGACCAGGAAGGGAACGCCTTTGCCATCCCCGAAGGGGAACGGGTGGCCCTGTGCCGGTGCGGTCGCTCCAATTCCAAGCCCTTCTGCGACCTGACTCACCGGAACGAAGAGCCTCTTTTCGACGCTCCTACCAGGGCAACCTAGCTTTAGATAGCGGGCTGCGCGGAGGGCCGGCACGCCGAGCGGGGCGCCCCGGGACGAGGCCCTAGCCGCGATATATCGGGCGTAGGCCGCCGACGGCCCTGATGCGCTCCTGGGCCAGGTGGTCAGCAGCCTGGGAGGTGCTCACGCCGTCCCGGCGGGCTATGTCCAGCACCTTCTCCATGGTCTCGTAAATGCGCAGGGTCTTCTCCCGGGCGCGGTCTTCGTTGTATGCGCTGCCGACCTCGCAGGAGACGTTTATCACCCCTCCGGCGTTGATGATGTAGTCGGGGGCATATACGATCCCCCGCCGCTGCAGCGCCAGGCCATCGCCGTCGGTCAGAAGCTGGTTGTTGGCGCCTCCTGCCACTATGGAGCAGCGCAGGCGGGGGATGGTGTCGCCGTTCAGCACGCCGCCCAGGGCGCAGGGGGCGAAGATGTCGCACTCCTGGTCGTAGATGCTCTCTCCGGGAACTATGACGGCGCCCATCTCCTGGGCTTTGGCCAGGGCGGTCTCGTTTATGTCGGTCACCACCATGCGCGCGCCTTCTCCCGCCAGGTGTCCGGCGGTGTGGTAGGCGACCTTGCCAAAACCCTGGAAGGCGACCGTCCTGCCCGCCAGGGAGTCCGATCCCCAGAGATACTTGGCGCAGGCCTTCATCCCCATGAAAACGCCCAGCCCCGTCATGATGGCGGTGTCCCCGCTTCCTCCCTCGGATATGGGCAGTCCCACCACGTGCTTAGTCTCCATGCTGATGTATTCCAGGTCCCGGATGGTGGAACCCACGTCGGTCGTGGTGATGTACCGCCCTCCCAGGGAGTCCAGGTACCTGGCGTAAGCCCGTACCAGCGCCTCGGTCTTGTCCTTAACAGGGTCGGCCATGATGACAGCCTTGCCCCCGCCAAAGGGCAGGTCGGCGGCGGCCGATTTGTAGGTCATGGCCTTGGAGAGCCTGAGAACATCCACCAGGGCATCCTCTTCGGACTTATGGGGCCAGATGCGCACCCCTCCCAGTCCCGGGCCCAGGGTAGTGTTGTGGATAGCTATGAAACCGCGCAGACCCGCCGATTCTTCGGAGAAAGCCAACACCTGCTCGTGCCCGTTGTCCTGCATATCGCTGAGAATGCCCATCATCGGCCTCCTTGAAGAGATTATAGAGCAGCTATCCCGCCCCTATTATGAGCTTTTGGCGCATTTACGCGGCACTTCGCCACGCCCGCCAGGTCAGCAGTCTGCGTTGACGGCCTATGGACTGCACCATACAATACCCTCTGTTCCAAGGGCAGGGCCTGTTCCTGCCATCATTCACAATAGTTGGGAGGAGCCATGAAGCTAGTATTCTTCGATGATTTCCGTCTGGGCGCCCTGAAGGGCGACAACGTGGTGGACATAGGCGCCGCCGTCAGCGGTGTGGCCCACACTTCACCCCAGGACCTGATCGGCCGGGTCATTGCCGATTTTGGCAGCCACAAAGAGGCTATAGAAAGGGCCTTGAACGATTCCGCTGGAGTCCCCGTTTCCCAAGTGAGGCTCCGAGCACCCCTGCCCGAGCCGCCTCGCATCGTTGCCATGGCGGTCAACTACATGGAGTACGGCACCCGGGAGCGGGCCGCCGACATCGACGCTTTCCACAAGTCCCCCAGCTGTGTCATCGGCAACGGCGACACGGTGGTCCTGCCAGGCTGCCAGGCCACAATCTTCGAGGCGGAGGCCGAGCTGGGCATCGTCATCGGGAAGACTGCCAGCAAGGTGCAGCCCAAGGACGCCTACGACCACATCTTCGGCTACACCAACTTCATCGATGTCTCCGCCCGGGGGTTTCGCCCCGAGAACCGGGGAAGCTTCTTCTGGGGGAAGACGTGGGACACCTTTGGTCCCATGGGTCCCTGCATCGTCACCGCCGACGAGATAGCCGATCCGATGAACATCAACATCCGCAGCCGGATCAATGGCGACCTGTACCAGGACTACCCAACCAGCGACATGGCCAACGACATACCCAGGATCATCGAGTGGGTCAGCTGGATCACCACCCTGAAGCCGGGGGATATAGTTGCCGCCGGCACCAATCACCAGGGACTTTCGGGAATCCAGAACGGGGACCGCATCGAGCTGGAGACCGATGGGCTGGGCAAGCTGACGGTGCACGTACGGGACGACCTGGGCAGGGAATGGCCGCGGACGACCCGGCATGACAAGACCCCTGAGCAGATCCAGGCCATCGCAGGACCCGCGGCCCTGGACCGCATCGGCGGGTAAAGGGACTTGTCCCCCTCATCCTAGCCTTCTCCCCCAGGTGGAGAAGGGATTAATGTATTCCCCCTCGCCCTCTGGGAGAGGGCCGGGATGAGGGCGGTTGGCCCAGCGAGCCACAGTCCTTCGCTACACCGGCACCGCCTTTCGTCATACCGGCGCAGGCCGGTATCCAGGACGGAGCGTTGCCGGCTTCCGGGCTGGCTAGTTCACTGTGATGGGCATTTAAGTGGGAGCCTGTCCCAGTCCCGGAGTTTTCTGGATTGCGGCCTCCGCCGCAATGACGGCAAGGGTTTTGGCCACACCCGGCCTCCCTGAAGCCCCGCCTTCCGTTATGCCACGCCTTTCGTCATACCGGCGGAGGCCGGTATCCAGGACAGAGCACTGCCGGCTTCCAGGCTGGCTACTTCACTGTGATGGGCATTTGAGTGGGAGCCTGTCCCAGTCTCGGAGTTTCCTGGATTGCGGCCTCCGCCGCAATGACGGCAAGGGTTTTGGCCACACCCGGCCTCCCTGAAGCCCCGCCTTCCGTTATGCCACGCCTTTCGTCATACCGGCGGAGGCCGGTATCCAGGACAGAGCACTGCCGGCTTCCAGGCTGGCTACTTCACTGTGATGGGCATTTGAGTGGGAGCCTGTCCCAGTCTCGGAGTTTCCTGGGTTGCGGCTTCCGCCGCAATGACGGCAAGGGTTTTGGCCACACCCGGCCTCCCTGAAACCCCGCCTTCCGTTATGCCACGGCTTTCGTCATACCGGCGGAGGCCGGTAGGTGGATTCACATTTCAAGTGCAACACTTGATGTAGAAAGATCTCTGCCGGGGTTCTGTAGCCCAGGCACTTGCGCGGAGTATTGTTGTAGGCCTGAATCAGCCGCGTGAACACCTGGTCGGACAATGCTGCCAGGTCGGTCTTGCGCGGCAGGGTGCGTCGAAGCCGGCCGATGGCATTCTCGACGCCACCCTTCTGCCAGGGGGAGTGGGTATCGCAGAAGAAGGTCTCGATACCCAGCTCGTGGAGTTGGTAGTGCAGGGCGAACTCGGTCCCGTTGTCGAAGGTAACCGTCCGCCGCCAGTCGGGCGGGAACTGACCGAGCAGTTGAGACATGACGCCTGCGATGGGGCTGGATGCCTTGCCAGGGGGTCTGACGGCAATGAGGATGCGAGAGTAGCGTTCATGCATGGTCAGCACCGCGTGTCCGTAGGTCTTGAACAGCATGAGGTCAGCCTCCCAGTGACCGGGAGTACGGCGGTCAGCGACGCTCTGTGGGCGCTCGGAAATGGAGCGTCGCTTGGCCATGAAGGAGGCGGGGCTGCCTCCTTTGCGGCCGCGCCAACCTCTCTTCGACTTGCCGCGAGGAAGATAGTGGCGCCAGGAGTAGTCTTGAGTACGCGCAAGCTGACCATAGACAAATCGGTAGATGCTCTCGTGGGAGATGCTTTTCTTGCCCGACTCCATAGCCATCCGTCCTGCCACCTGCTCCGGGGACCAGCCCTGCTTGAGCAGGGAGAGAACCTTTTCCCGCAGCCCATCATCCCGTTCCAGCCGAGAACCACGCCACCGCCGGGCATGAGCCTGCTGGTCTGCATACCTGGGCTGGTATCCCTGGGTTCTTGACCCATTGCTCTTCAGCTCCCTAGCCACTGTCGATGGCGAGCGATCCAGACCTGACGCGATTTCGCGGACCGAGCGACCCTCGGCTTGTAGACGGGCAACCTCACACCGCTCTTCAATGGTGACATGTCCATATCTCTTTCCCATGACAACACCCTAACCAGGTGTTGCACTTCGTTTGTGAGTCTAAGGTATCCAGGACGGAGCGTTGCCGGCTTCCGGGCGTGCTACTTCATTGTGATGGGCATTTGAGTGGGAGCCTGTCCCAGTCCCGGAGTTTTCTGGATTGCGGCTTCCGCCGCAATGACGGCAAGGGTTTTGGCCACACCCGGCCTCCCTGAAGCCCCGCCTTCCGTTATGCCACGCCTTTCGTCATACCGGCGCAGGCCGGTATCCAGGACGGAGTGTTGCCGACTTCCAGGCTGGCTACTTCACTGTGATGGGCATTTAAGTGGGAGCCTGTCCCAGTCCCGGAGTTTCCTGGGTTGCGGCCTCCGCCGCAATGACGGCAAGGGTTTTGGCCACACCCGTCCTCCCGAAGCTCCACCTTCCGTTATGCTACGCCTTTCGTCATACCGACGCAGGCCGGTATCCAGGACGGAGCGTTGCCGGCTTCCGGGCGTGCTACTTCATCGTAGTGAGTATTACAGTAGGTGGCCATGCCGGGGCCCTGACGTTCCTGGGTTGCGGCCTCCGCCGCAATGACAGCAAGGGTTTTGGCCACACCCTGCCCCCCTGAAGCCCCGCCTTCCGTTATGCCACGCCTTTCGTCATACCGGCGCAGGCCGGTATCCAGGAAGGAGCGTTGCCGGCTTCCAGGCTGGCTACTTCACTGTGATGGGCATTTGAGTGGGAGCCTGTCCCAGTCCCGGAGTTTTCTGGATTGTGGCCTCCGCCGCAATGGCGGCAAGGGTTTTGGCCACCCCCGTCCTCCCTGAAGCTCCACCTTCCGTTATGCTACGCCTTTCGTCATACCGATGCAGGCCGGTATCCAGGACGGAGCGTTGCCGGCTTCCGGGCGTGCTACTTCATCGTAGTGAGTATTACAGTAGGTGGCCATGCCGGGGCCCTGACGTTCCTGGGTTGCGGCTTCCGCCGCAATGACGGAGCAGTCGTTCCCCGTGAGGAAGCGTCCTTTGCCGCGATGACGTTTGTCCGTTCGTCCTGAGGGAAATCGAAGGGGAACGGGAGGCGGGTGCGGGCATCCTACCCGAAGAGGTCTTTTAGCTCGTCTTCCGAGGAGCGGGTTGAGGGCGAGCCGTTGCCGGAGCGAAAGCGGGGTGGCGTCCTGCCCAGCTCCGCATAGGAGTCCGCTGATCCGAACTCCCTTGTGTGGACGACCACGGGCATGGGCACCGCATAGCCGTATATGAGCGCCTGCTGCTTGGATTCCAGCCGGGCAAGCACCGTGCGCAGCTCCCGGCTTCCCGGCGCCCCTCCCAGAACGGCATCGATGTCCCGCTCGTTGTCCAGCAGGCACACCAGCTTGGTCCCCACCTGGCTCATCACCTCCTGGTCTATGCCTCCGGGACGCTGGTCGATGACCATCAGGGTTACGCTGTACTTGCGTAGCTCCCGGGCGATGATGCCGAAGATGGTCTGGGAAGCCAGGGAGGGGCTGAGGAACTTGTGAGCTTCCTCGATGGCGATGACCAAGGGCCGCGGCCCAGGGCCTCCGGTCCCTTCCGCTTCTTCATGACGCTGCACATATCTTTCGTGGATGCGGCGGGTGAGCAGGTTGGCCACCAGGATGTAGGCGTGGGGGTCGTTGCCGTACCGACCGAACTCCAGCACCACGTGCATTCCCCTGTCCAGGTGCTCCAGGATGCGCTGCACCGAGTCCTTCGCTGCCTTGGGCACCAGGAATTCGTACCGCTTGAACCGGGACAAGCGGTTGTGAAGGGCTGCCAGGGCTTGGGGCTGTACGTTGATGGAAGCGGACAGCTCCGACAAATCATCCCGGCCCCCCAGCCCCAGGAACTCCTCCAGCCACTTCCCTGGGCCCAGCCTCTGTTTCAGGTTGTAGGCGGCCTGGGCAGCGACGTCGGAGAGGCCCAGGTTCTCCCGCAGCGCCTCTATGTCCTCGGGTTCGATGTCGCCGTAGCTGATGCGAACCACTTCATCGGGGGACAACCCCCTCTGGCGCGAGCTCTTCTCGTCCAGGGAGAACACTGCGACCTTGGAGCCGAAAAGCTGCTTCAGCCCCTTCACTTGCCTGTTCCGCTCGGCATCCCTGCCCTGCCATCCGTACTCGCTGTGCATGTCGAAGATCAGGGTGGAAGCCAGGTCGCTCTGCAGAATGCCCACCAGGAGCAGGCGGGTCAGGAAGGTCTTGCCCGTCCCACTCTTGCCAAAGATTCCCATGGACCGTTCTATGAGGGACTTCAAGTCCAGGCAGACCTTGGTTTCCATGTCCAGGGGGTTGCCGATCCAGAAGTGCCGGTCGTCGGCGCTGCCAAAGACCGCCTGCACATCCCTTTCCGAGGCCAGGTAAGCCCGGGCGAAGTGGGGAGGGATGGTCTTGGCGGGGGAAGGCGACGCCTCGTCGCCAAGGACGGCAGGCATGGTCAGGGAAGGAAGCACCGACAAGGAGCCAAAGACGGTAGCGCCGCTAACCACCTCCGCTATGAAGGGGTCATTCACGTCCGGCAGGTTGTACTTCAGGCCGGGGCTGGCTGCTCCCAGCTTGACATCGGTCACAACGCCGAAGAAGCGCAGCTTCTCGCCCTGGAGGGTCACGAAGGTGCCGACCTTCACCTCCTCCACCGACGTTGCAGGGTCGAGGCGCACCTCCACCCCCTGACCCAGGGAGCCATCCACCACCATGCCGAGGGGTATGCCCATGCCGGCCGGTATTTCAGGGATGCCGGTCATGGGGACAATCTCCGGAGCATGGCGTTAACCCTCGACGGGTCCGACGCCAGAAGCAGTGCAAGGGCCTTGCCCGATGCCACCAGGAATCCTCTGGGGTCCGGATGGTGGACGCCGGCCAGGCGCAGGCACGAAGCGATCACCTCATCGGAGACCGGCTGGCTGCCCGCGCCGGATGCCATCAGTAAATCCAGGAAGCCGGGCGATCGTGTGGACTCCAGGATTTGACGGGCAGTGCAGGAGTAAACGAAAGAATGGATGCGGGGAGGCTCGGGGGGCAGGTGATGAATGAAGGAGCCGTTGCCCTCGTAGCCCACGACGGCAGCCTCGAACCTGGTGCACAACAGGTGCTCCAGCTGCGGGTTCTCCCGGTAGATGTCCTCTTCCCGCTGGGCATCCGCCCCTCGGGCGACAACCGGCCTTCCCGGCTCCAAGCCCTGTGTGTCGATGCCCGTCAGCACGCCATAAACCTTCGGGGCGCCGTCCCCGTCCTGGTCTTGGCCTCCGACGTTCACCAGGGAACCCAGCGGAGGCGCCTGGTAAAGCCGGTAGCACTGGGCTTGGAAGCGGTGGGAGGCCGATTCCACCACCTCGCCTACTCTCGCTGGGGCGTCGTCGTGGGGAAGCTGTTGGATGTTCATAGCCAACGCGTCCCTTTGGAGCGGTTCTTCTCCGAGGTGTAAACGGGCAGGTGACGGCGGTCCAGGGCCGCATCGATCATCTTTCTGAAGGTCTCCCTGTCCTGGCCTGTGACCACCGCCTGCTCATGGGCTTCAGCGATGGCCGCCGGATATCCCATGCCCCGGCGCACCTGGTCCATGATCAGGGTGTGGCTCAGCGCCAGGCTGTTCTCATCATGGGCAACCCAGAGGGGTATCTCCACACGGCCTATCTCCCTGCCGGTGTTCAGGTAGTAGAAGCACACCTGGTGAGGCCCGTAGTACTCCCTGGAGACCGATGAGTTGGAGCGGTAGATGCCCGACCGCTCACCTGGTTCCAGCAGCTCCTGGAAAATGTGCCTGTTGAGGAGGCCGTTGGCGTCGTCGCAGGGACTGTGGGCTGAGCGGAAGCTGGTGCATGACTGTTGGCAGGTATCTTCCCGCTCCTGGCACAGGGCCAGCCTAAGGGTGTTCACCACCTCGGTGGTCTGGGGCAGGCTGACGTAGGCCGCCAACACCAGGGTACGGCCGGCAGCCTTTGCCTTCAGGGCATCAAGAGCGGGCAGGAGGCCTTCGCCCAGCAGCTTCTCCCGCAGGAAGGGAGGGTAGCCCCGGCCCGCCAGACCCCACATGACCAGGGAGCCGTCCAGCAGGGCCAGCAAGGGCAGGTCCGGGTCAGTGCTATCGGCGACTTCCGCCAGCCCCTGCACCTCCTTGACCGCTCGCATCATTCCCAGCACCGCTCCCTGCACCGCCACGGAATCGTTGGAAGTGGGAGCGTTCAGGTGAATGTCCTCCTCGGCGGCGTAGAGGGCCGGTTGGCTGAAGAGGCGGGCATTTGGCTGAGACCCATAGGTGAAGGCGCAGCCCCCGATGTTGATCAGGTAGCAACGCACCGGAACATGCCTGTCCACGTCGATGTGAGAGCCGTCCACGGAAGCCACGCAAAAATTCGGCGGCAGGCTAGCGGGCGAGTACCTGGCATCCAGGGCATCCTCTGGGGTTGCGCACAGGAAGGGCCTTCCCCTGGAGGCTTCCACCCTGGCTGCCAGCCCGGCGGCATCGTCGGACGACATGGCGGCCAGCACACGGGTGATTTGTCTGGCGCGGTCATATGTGGCGTTGGCCAGATGCCCCGCCATACCGTCGATCTGGGCTGCCGTTTTGGCTATGTCCAAGGCCAAGGTGCGTACCTGCCTTCTAGCTCTTCTCTATGAGGGGGATTTATCTGCCCCTCTCCCCACTGGGAGAATCTTGCATAACCCCTAATTTCCGATCCCCGCCGCCCGTTCTTGTGGTTCGAGAGCCTCACCACGAACGGGCGGGCCAAGGTAGGTTCCTGCTTTCGCGGGAACGACGAGGTTGCGCAAAGCTCTCCCCATTTGCCTGTGCTTACTGAAGGACCCGCTCGTCCCCAACCCTGCGGGTGATGTGTTCCTGGTCCAGGTGCTCCAACAGGGGAAGGATGTACTTGCGACTGGAGCTGAACATATCGCGCCCATCGCCGACGGTGATCGTGCCCTTCGCCCTGGTATGGTCGATTATCCGCTCCACCATGGTTTTGTAGGCAGACGCGGAGAACACCACAGACTCGTTGACCTTCACCACCTTCCCCTCATCTATGAGCAGGGTCAACACCTCTCCATCGAGGGGCAGGTCCGTGGGCGGGGAGAAGGGCTCTGCCTCCAGCGAGCGGATGTACCCGTCCGCCATCTTCAGCTGGGCGGGGGTCAGGGCCGGCGCATGCTGGGGAGCCCTCAGGGACGCCCCTGCTTCCGACAGCACACCCTCCGCGGCCAGGCGCTCCACCACCAGCTGAAAGGTGCCTTGGGAGATGCTGAGACGGCTTCTCATCTCCTCCCTGGGAATGCCTCGCCTCAGGGGGTACTGTGCATGGAACTGGCGAAGTGCGTCCGACGACTTCTGGGCCAGGACATTCCAGCTTGCCCTTGAGTAGACCGTCGAATCGGGGGTCACCGCATTACTTCCCAACACCAGCGCATGACCCTCCTCGGCAAGGCTGGCAACCTCGGACAGGACCTCCTCCAAGGGAAGGTTGGCCTTTTGAGACAAGCTCTTGAGGTCGCAGGGAGCCCACTGCTCCACTGCGCTGGCAACGGCATCCAGGCCGCTCCCTGCTTCCATGGCGGCGAGCTGCTCCAGCACCGAAGGGATGTTCCTGCGGTGACGCCGCCTGGGCTGTGGGTCGATAATCGTTCCCCCGCCCAGGGTGGTGTTGGACGTTCGGAGGACGAAGAGGTCTCCCTTGACGGCAGGCACAGGCTCCTGCAGATGGAGCTGTGCCCAGCCTTCCTGGCCCGCATCGAGGATGTCGGCATCCAGCAGGCGCACCCTGGCGGGTACCTCCGTGGTGTACAGGTGAAAGGTGATGGTCTCGTTGTGGGAGAGGGACTGGCTGGCGCCCCTCAGCATCTTGATTCGGGCATCCAGCCTGGTGGTCAGCTGGAGCCAGCTGCCCGCGGTGAGCATCTCTCCCCGCTGGACGTCGTGGCGGGACAGCCCTGAGAGGTTTACAGCCAGGCGGATGCCCGGCTCGGCGCGCTCCGTCTTCTTCTGGTGGCTCTGAAGCCCACGCACCCGCCCCCGCTCTCCCGACAGGGCCAAGCGCACCTCCTGCCCAACTTGCAGGGTGCCGTCGATGAGGGTGCCGGTGACCACGGTGCCGAATCCGGCAACACTGAAACACCGGTCCACGGGAAGCCGGGGGCGACCCAGGTCCTTCCTCGCTTCCGTTTCGTCCAGCATCCTTTCTATGGTGGCGATGAGGGAGTCCATTCCCTTGCCAGTGTACGCCGAGACCACTTCCATGGGCGCCCCCTCCAGGATGGTGCCCGCCACTATATCTTCCACCTCGGCCTGCACCAGCTCCACCAGCTCCGGGTCCACCGTGTCGGCCTTGGTTATGACCACGAGGCCCCGCTTGATCCTGAGGATGTCCAGGATGGCGAGATGCTCCCTGGTCTGCTGCATCACGCTCTCGTTGGCGGCAACCACCAGCATGGCCAGATCGATGCCGCCCACGCCGGCAAGCATGTTCTTGACGAAGCGCTCGTGGCCGGGAACATCGACGATGCTCACCTCCCGGCCCCCGGGAAGGGACATCCAGGCGAAGCCCAGATCGATGGTCATCTCCCGTTCCTTCTCCTGGGGGAGGCGGTCCGGGTCTATGCCTGTGAGGGCTTTGACCAGGGTGGACTTGCCGTGGTCAACGTGTCCGGCGGTGCCGATGACATACATAGGCAGAACCTTGAGCGAAGCTAGTTTCAGGATAGCATCGGCTACAGGTGGAATCAAACGAGGGGAGGGCCGGGGAGGGCTCGGGGGATACAGGTACCTGGTCGAAGGGAGGCGCATGGTTGTTGGGCGCGTATTGCCCAACTATACTCAGGTCCAACGAGGGCACCGCGGATTTGGGGCGATTCCCAGCGCTTGCCCGTCAGTCTCTGCGGGAGGCCGCAATGGCCATCAAAGTAGTGAGTTGGAACATCGCCCTGAGGCGCGAGCCGTGGCGTCAGCTAATGGATATGGACGCCGATGTCGCCCTGCTGCAGGAGGCCTCTCCGCCGCCGGAAGATGTGGTCCGACTGCGAGAGGCCACGCTCCCTTCCGCGGAGGGTGCGGGCCCCCTTGATTTCGGCCCGGAAGAGGCGTGGGACTCCCACTCGTGGAACTCCGACTGGTGGCGGGGACGCAGTAAAGCGATCTTTGACCGCTGGCCTATGGTTGTGAGGCTATCAGACTGGGTTGAAGTCGAATGGTTCAAGCAAGTGGGTCCAACATGTTGGACCGAGCCGGACGAGGTCGCCGTCAGTGGCATCGGGACCATAACTGTGGCTCGGGTTACCCCCCGGGATGGCTCCATAGAGCCGTTCATCGCCATATCCATGTATGCGCGGTGGGCAAATCCGCATCCCTCCACCAACAGGACAGGGTGGATCTACTCCGACGGCTCAGCGCATCGCATTATCTCAGACATGTCCGAGTTCATCGCCAGCACGAACCCAAGGACCCATCGGATATTGGCCGCTGGCGACCTCAACATGATTTACGGTTCCACCGACCCCGCGCTGGCCCTTCCAGCCCGCGATCTTACTGTGACGGATAGAATAAGCGCGCTGGGTATGGAGCTTGTGGGACCATGGTACCCATCGGGCCGGCAAGCGGTACCCACTCCCCAAGGATTGCCACTGGATACTAAGAACGTGCCGACCTATTACACCACCAGGCAATCCCCAGAAACCGCCCAGAACCAACTGGACTACGTCTTCGCTTCCCGAGGCTTCCACGAGAAGGTCACCGTGCAGGCGCTGAACGCCGCGGAGGAGTGGGGAGCCAGCGACCACTGCCGCCTGCTAATCGAGGTCACAGGGTGATGGGACGCACACTTACAGCCTCTAGTCTTGGCCGCGCCCCATCTCGTTGATCTGGCTGTAGCGGAAGCAGTCTGTGGTGTGGTCGTTCACCATGCCGAGGGACTGCATCAGGGCGTAGCAGATGGTGCTGCCAACGAACTTGAAACCCCGAGATTTCAGGTCCTTTCTCATGGCTTCGGACTCGGCGGTGTGGGCGGGCACCTCGTCCATGGAACGCCAAGCGTTGATGCGGGGACTGCCTCCGATGAAGCTCCACAGGTAAGCATCGAAGCTGCCGTAGCTCTCCTGCACCGCCAGGAAGCTGCGGGCGTTCTGGACAGAGGCCCCAATCTTCAGACGATTGCGGATGATGCCCGAATCCTCCAAGAGGGAGTCGATCTTTTCCTGGCCGTAGGAGGCGATGATGGACGCTTCGAAGTTGTCGAAAGCCAGCCGGTACCCATCCCGTTTCTTGAGGATGGTCTCCCAGCTCAGCCCCGCCTGAGCGCCCTCCAGCAGGAGCATTTCGAAGAGGGTGCGGTCATCGTGCACCGGAACACCCCACTCCCGGTCATGATAGGGGTAGGAGACCAAGCTGCTGACCCAGGCGCAGCGGGGAAGGCCATCTCCCGATGGGTGGCTCCCCCAGGCTGTACTAAGCTGTCTCTTATCCGTCATGCTTCGCTAACCCTCTCCCTCTGCCCCCGATATTGAGGAGACCTTTGCACAATTTCGTGGTTCCCGCTTCCGCAGGAACCTGCCTTGGCCCGCCCGTTCTTGGTGAGAGGGCCTGTCCTGAGCCTGTCGAAGGGCCTCACCACGAACGGGCGGCGGCGGGGGGCGTAGACTCCCGCTTGCGCGGGAGTGACGACGATGGGGATCGAGAACTAGAAGTTTACTCAAGATTCTCCTCGATCGAGATGAATGTACCTTAGCGGTCCTTCCACGGCGTCTTCTGCCTGGCAGGGAGGGCGAGCATCAGGGACTCCAGCGCCAGCCTTGGGTTGGCGTTGCTCTCCAGGGCTTCTATGGAGTCGCGAATGCCGGTGATGCTCCTGACCACCTGCTGTGTGGTCACCTGGTCAGCCACCCGGCGGAGGAAGTCCATCTGGTCCACGTTGTTCACATGCTCCCCGCCGCCTTCCTTTATCAACAGAATGTCCCGCCACCATCGGAGCCACTGCTCCAACTCCGCTACGGCATCCTGACGGTCACGGGAGTACCGGGCCGCCAGCTCCCCGCCGTAGTCGAAGCGCGCTTCCAGGGTGGCGCATGACAGCCGGGCGATGCGCTCCACCTGGGCAGCCCTCTGCTCCATGACCACCGGCTCCCGGGCGGCGGACAGCGCCCAGCCCAAGCATCCCCTGGAGAGGCGCGCCAGCACATTTGCCTCCTCCAGGCCCATCGCACCGGAGGAGGCCAGCTCTTCGGCTACCGCAGCTATGGGCAGGGGGTGCAGCTCTATGCGATGGCATCGGGAGCGGATGGTTGGAAGAACGGCGTCCTCCTGGGCGGTCAGCAGGAGGAACAGGACTTGGTCGGGAGGTTCCTCCAGCACCTTGAGCAGGGCGTTGGCGGCCTCGGTGCTCATATCCTCGGCGCCGTCGAAGATGTACACCCTGCAAGCCCCTTCATAGGGCTTGAGACTAGCCTGATGCTGTAGCTCCCGTACGGTGGAGATGCTGATCTGCCGCCTCGCAACGCCATCCTCTTCCCGGGCGGTGCTTATAACCTGGACGTCAGCATGGATGCCCGATGCGATCCGCTGGCACTGGGTGCAGGACCCGCAGGGAGCATCTTCAGGGCTGGTGCAGTTCACCCTCTGGGCGATGTTGAGGGCCAAGGTGCCCTTGCCGATGTGGGGAGGACCGACTATCAGGTAGGCATGGGACGCCCGGCCATCGCGAAAGGCGCGGTCCAGCTGCCCAACCAGCCCATCATGACCCCGCAGCTTCCACACCACTAGAGGATCCCTAACGAAAGCTGCGCTGGTCTGTGAATGCGGCCCGGATCAGACCACATCGCAGAGCATCATGTCCTGGTAGCTCTCGCGCCGGCGGATGAGCTGGGCGGAGCCGTCCTTTACCAGGACTATGGGGGGGCGGGGATTCAGGTTGTAGATGCTGGCCATGGCGAGGCAGTACGCGCCCGAGGCAGGTATGGCGATGATGTCGCCGGACTCCACGGGGGGAAGGATGACATCCCGCACCAGGACATCCCCCGACTCGCAGTACTTGCCCGCGATGGTAACCGTCTCGGAGGGTTCCACGTTGAGCTTGCCCGGCACCACGGCCTCGTAGGCAGCTTCGTAGAGGGCGGGGCGGATGTTGTCACCCATGCCCCCGTCAACGGATATGTATTTCCTGACACCGGGGATGTCTTTCACGCCGCCGACCCTGTAGAGGGCCACCCCCGCCGGGCCTGTAATGGCTCGCCCCGGTTCGATGACAAGCTTGGGAAGCTCCATGCCCAGGGAGCGGCAAGTATCGGACAGGGTGCCGGTTATGGCTTCGGCGTACTGGGCGATGGTTGGGGGCTGCTGATCACGGGTATAGGCGATGGCGAAGCCTCCCCCGGGGCTGATCTCCTGGAGGTCCAGCCCGTCCTCCCGGAGGCGTGATGCGAACTCCAGCACCACCTCCAGGGCCATGCGATAGGGCTCAAGCTCGAAGATGGGGGAGCCGAGGTGGAAGTGGAGGCCCTTCAGCTTGAGGTGGGGAGATCGGAGCGTCTTGTGCACCGCCTCTTCCGCTTGGCCCGTCTGTATGGGGAAGCCGAACTTGCTGTCCAGGATGCCCGTGGTGGTGTGGGCGTGGGTGTGGGCATCGACGCCCGGTGAGACCCGAACCAGTACCTCCTGCACCACGCCCGCTTCCCCGGCGATCTGCTCCAGGAGGTCTATCTCATGCAGGTTGTCCAGGGCCACCGTGCCGATGCTCCACTGGACAGCGTCGCTCAGCTCCTGGGGGCCCTTGTTGTTCCCATGAAAGCAGACCGATTCGGCGGGGTAGCCCACGGCGCGGGCTATGGCCAGCTCACCGCCCGACACCACATCCAGCCCCAGCCCCTCTTCCATGAAGATGCGGGCCAGGGCAGGATTGACGTAGGCCTTGCAGGCGTACACCACCTCGGTATTGGGGTAGAGGGAACGGAACTCGTTCAGAAACTCCCGGCACCGGTCCCGGAGCATAGCTTCGTCGAAGATGTACAGGGGTGTGCCGTACTCCTCGGCCAGGGCCGACACATCGCAGCCGCCAATTGAGAGGTGGCCCACACCATCGACAGTTGCGGTTTCCGGGAAAACTTGGGCAGGAAACATGCGGGGGAACCTTCCGAATCCAGGGTGAATTCATCCTAAGCAGAAGGCATCAGGCTGTCAAGGAAGGGAGGTGTCCCGCCGCTTCTGTCGGTGACATCCGGCGTCATTCAGGGAGCCGACCCCACCTAGTCCCTGGAGCTTCGTCAGCCCTATCATCGATGTCGGCACATGCCCCTGCCCTTGATCTGCTTCGGGGAATATACTGCGTCTATGTCTTCGACACCGGGCGAATGTCTATCCTTCGCATCGGCGGAGACGTTCATCATGACACTTAACGAACAGATTCGAAACCTACTCACCCCTGGGGTGTGCGATAACGAAGCATCCTATGGGCGAGTGCTGGCCAAACTGGACAGTGGACTCTTACTGAGGGCAGACGATCCCGAAGAGCACTTCTGCATCATGTTCCTGCCCTTGAACCTCTCGTCCCAGCAGGTTCTGGCAGTACACCATAAGAAGGCGGGAAAGTGGCTCTTTCCAGGCGGCCATATCGAACCCGGCGAGTCCCTGACCCAGACCTTGAATCGGGAAGTTCACGAGGAAGTCGGTTTGCTTACCCAGTTTTCGGAAACTGAGTTTCCTTTCTTGGTCACCGTGACCGACGGCATCCGAAACGTGGACCGACAGTGCACCAGCCACTACGACATCTGGTTTCTGCTGAAGGCGGACCGAAGGAAGTTTAACGTCGGAACTGAGGAGTTCCTTGAGTCGCGATGGGTTGCTAGTGACCAAGTGCAGACGTTGGTCGACGACCCCGCCTGTCTCAGTGCCGTGGGTCGCCTCCGTAATCTAGGCTGAAGACCAACAGGACAGAGCTCGTTCGACTCGCCAACAGCTTGGTGATCGAGCCCTTGGAAGAACTACGAAAGGAGGGGTTGATCGAATGAGTGGACGCCATCCGTTCAGCGAGTTGACCAAGGACTTCACGCCGGAGCGCCGCCAGCGCATCGACGAGATGAAGAGGGAATTGCTTGAGGAGATGCCTTTGCATGAGCTGCGCCGGGCGCGGGCTTTGACGCAGCGGGACATGGCGAAGATGCTTAAGGTGAATCAACCCGCTGTCTCCAAGCTGGAGCAGCGGGCCGATGTGTATGTGTCCAGCCTGCGGTCCTACATCGAGGCTGTGGGAGGAAAGCTGAAGATCGTCGCGGAGTTCCCCGAAGGAGAGGTAGCCATCACCAACTTCGCCGATCTGAGCGAGGACGGGGAGACTTCCTGAAGGTAGACCAGGGTGCGTACAATCAATCAATATGATCCAGAACACCTTCGGCGTTTTCCTGAGAGTTACTTGATAAACCAGAAGTAACGAAAATCCAATCAATCGTTTCCGTGGGAGGTCACGAATAAATGCTCGCACATAAATGGCAACCTTTAGAGGGGCTGAATCCCGAATCTGATGATACTGACTTCCAGGAGATCGACTCGCTTCACCAGCAGTGGCTGAGCTTTCGCAGGCAGCGTGAGGAGTCCAACCCTGACGCTTATAGAGCCTTCTTGGAGCGCCTAGATCGCCGCTGGGCCATTGAAACAGGCATCATCGAAGGAATTTACAACATTGACCGAGGCACAACTCAAACCCTGATAGAAAACGGTCTCATTGCTGAGCTAATAGATCGTACCGCCACGGATCGAGATCCCCAAGATTTGGTCAAGGTGCTGAAAGACCATCAGGAATCCGCAGAATTTGTGACCGCGTCCATTAAGCAGAGTACACCCTTTTCCGCCCGCTACGTCAGAGAATTACATCAACTACTGACTCGCAACCAACTCATCTATACTGCTATTGATCAGTTTGGACGCGTTTTCGAAACCGAATTGGATCATGGCGGATTCAAGAAGCTGCCCAACAACCCAACCCGACCGGATGGTGAGGTTCACGAGTACTGTCCTCCCATTCAAGTAGAAAGTGAGGTCGACAACCTTGTCAGTCTGTACGACGAATTCGGCACGGCAGGCGATGGCTATCACAAGCTCTTAATTGGAGCTTGGTTGCACCATAGATTCACACAGATTCATCCGTTCCAAGATGGAAACGGAAGAGTTGCGCGAGCGTTGCTAACGTGGCATTTGGCAAAAGAAGGGTACTTGCCAATTGTCATATCGCGGGATGATCGAAATAAGTATATCGAGTCTCTGGAGTTTGCCGACGTCGGAGATCTCAAACCGTTCGTCGAGTTTATTGTTCGACTTGAAAGACAAATGATCTTGGAGGCATTGGGTGAGCCTGAGCCCGTCGCAGACTCCGGTGTGGTCAGTCAGGTTCTGGATCACATTACCGACCAGATCAAGAGGCAACGCCAAGATAGACTAACCCAGATGCGCTCAGTGAATGGTGCCGCTTCCTACCTTCGAGACACCGCAAAGGTGTACCTGGAGTCACAAGCCTTTTCAATTATTCAGCAGTTGGGTGAAGCTGGCCTGACTGTAGAGTGTAACGTCGATTGTGGCGGTCCTGGAGACAGGGAACACTGGTATCGTGCTCAGGTGGTTCAAACTGCAAGAGATTGCAGCCACTGGGCTAACTTGAACGAAGAGAGGTTTTTCATAAAGTTATCTACTAATCCGCAAAACCAGGCACGGACTCCACGCCTCATATTCGTTGTCTCGCTACATCACGTGGGAAGGCAGGTAACTGGGATCATGGCCGCGACTGCCTTTGCTCAAATCGTTAATGTCCAGGACTACGGAATGGAGAGTGTTGAAGAACCCGCCGGCCCCGACTTCATGAATTGCACGATCGACTCCTTTACGTTCACTTGGGGTGACGACGCTGAGTCTGTCGCCCAACGATTCATTTCTTGGATTGAGGCACCCTTGAGCATCGCACTCCGTCACTGGAGTGCATTCATATCGTAATGGCGTTCTTGGAGTCAGGAATCAAACCCCGGCAAGTCATGGCGCCAGTCTAGTCCTACGGGTGGTCGGTCCCACCAAGTGGTCAGCCCGCCCGCGCCCGCTACCTGGGGATGACAGGCAGGAGGATGTGGGAGGGGTAGCTGGCGGAGTGGCAGATGGTCTGCTTGGCGGTTTCGCCGATGCTGCCTTCGCCCAGGGGCGCACCCGTGTTCAGGTTGCGGTCGAACCGGGGGAAGTTGCTGCTGGATATCTCCAAACGCACCCTGTGTCCCGTCTTGAACAGGTAGCTGGTGGCGCACAGGTCTATGCTGTACTTGTACACCTGGTTGGACACTATGAGGGAAGGGGATGAGCGGGAGTCCCTGTAGCGGGCCCGGATGATGCCATCCTGCAGGTTGCGCGCGTAGCCGTCGGGCTGCACATCCACCAGCTTGGCGGTGAAGTCGGTGTCCATTGCCGATGATGCTGCGTAAAGCTCTACCACGACAGGCCCGGTTACCTCCATATCCTCCTGCAAGGGTTCCGATGTGTACACCAGAACGTCAGGCCGGGACTCCAGGGACCGCTGATCGAACACTCCCTGGGGGATGATCAACGTTGCTCCGCCCTTGGTAGGAACCGGGTCCGCCGGGTCGTACACGTAGGTATCGGACTCTTCTTCTCCGGGGGCGTCCAGTGAGAGGGTACCACCTCCGCCGGATGTGTTGGCATCGCCCCGGCTGTGCAGGTAGAAGGGCGTGTACTTGGTGCGGGCTAGGGGCCACTCCCACTCCCGGCGCCACCGGTTCTCCCCCATGACGAAAATCGCCACCGGAGGCTCGTTCATCACGTTGGTCTGCTGGTCCTTCAGCCAGTAATCGAACCAACCAAGCTGCATCTCGTGGATGGCCACGACCGCTTCGAGGCCGAAGTCGGCCTCCCCTGCTCCCTTGGAGGTTGGCACGCTGTAGGGGAGCAGGTGCGCCCAGGGGCCGATGAAGAGCTTCTGGCTGGCGCGGGCCAGGGGGTCGGGACAATTCTGTGTAATGGCGGAGAAGGCGTTGAGCGCCCCTTCCAAGAAGATGTCGTACCAAGAGCTGATGTGGAGCATGGGGACGTTTATGCCCGCCATGTTGTCCAGCAGGTTGATGCTCCGCCAGTAGGAGCCGTCGTCGGCGTTTCTCATGTAGTCGCCGAAGTAGGGAGCGGCATCCTTGAGGCGCTCGATCCAGTCGTTCAAGGGCAGATGAGCGTACGCGTCCTCTGTGAGGGGCATGGCGAAGTTGTTGCCCTGCTCAACGTAGCTGTCCATGATTGCAATCTGGTCTCCCAACCCCTTGCGCGACAGGGTGTTGCGCCCCTTGTGAATGGCGTAGGGCACCATCCAGCCCCACTCCATGGCGCCGCCGGTGTGGTACACCCAGCTGTCGTGGAAGCTGGCCGAGGCCGATATGGGAGACATGGCCTTGAGATGGGGAGGCAGGGGATTGTTCTGGGCTAGCAGATACTGGGTTGCCCCCAGGTAGGACTGCCCGATGGTGCCCACCTTGCCGTTGGACCAGGGAAGGGAGGCGGCCCACTCCACGGTGTCGTACCCGTCCTTGGCTTCGTCGATTAACGGGTAGTAGTTGTCCCCCTCGGACTCGAAGCGCGCCCGGCAGTCCTGGTTCACCACGACGTAGCCGTGGCTGGCGAAGAACCGGGGAGAGCGGGTCTCATCGTTGGATGTTGACTCCTTGCCGTAGGGGCCACGGTTGACCAGCACAGGGAAGGGGCCGGGGGCATCCGGGCGGAGGATATCTGCCTTGAGCACGGTGCCGTCCCGCATAGCTGCCGGCACATTCTTCTCGACGATTATCTTGTACCGGTCCCCGGGGGTGTTCACCATAGCCCTCTCCCTCCCCTATGCGAAAGTGGCATCAGCATATTTCACCGCCCAAGGTGCGTCAACAAAGGAGGCCCACCGGGGATGGGAACTGACAGCAGGCTCTAGACAAACATAGGAACTTATGTTCTAGTAAAGACCAAGAAATGGCTTAGCCACAAAGGAAAAGTGTAGCGAGAACCGTACCATGGACGCAGTCGAATACAAGGAGAAACAGGCCGCAGGGGCGCTGAACCGGGTGCATGGCATGGACTTCAAGTGGTCCCTGAACCCGTACCAGGGCTGCGCCCACGACTGTCACTACTGCTTTGCGAGACGCTACCATTACCTGATGGACCTCAACCCAGGCGCGGACTTTTCCGGCTCGGTGTCGGTGAAGGTCAACCTGCCGGAGTTGCTGGCCCTGCAGATATCCAAGCCCTCCTGGAAGAGAGAGACCATAGCTATCGGGACCTCCACGGACCCTTATCAGCCCATCGAAGGCAAGTACAAGCTGACCCGCCGCTGCCTCGAAGTGTTGCTGAGGAAGAAGAACCCTATGTTCCTGGTGACCAAGGGCACCCTGGCCCTCAGGGATGCCGACCTGCTGGCTCAGCTATCCCAGGAGGCTGAAGGCAGTCTGTGCTTCAGCATAACGACCATGAACGAGGATATCTGGCGCAAGCTGGAGCCGGGCACACCGCCTCCAAAGAAGAGGCTGCAGGTGCTGGAGAAGCTGGTGGCGTCCGGCGTGAATGCCGGGGTGCTCCTTGCACCGGTCATTCCGGGAGTAACCTACGATGAGGCCGGTATGAAAGAGGTGGTACGTCAAGCATCTGAGCACGGGGCCAAGTTCCTGAGCGGGAGTATCCTGCACCTCAAGGAGGGCACGAAGGACCACTTCTTCAGCTTCCTGGAGGCCAATTACCCGCGCTTGGTGATGCCCTACAGGGGGCTGTATCCCGGGGCCTACCCACCGCGCCGGATGAAGGAGAAGGTGTGGGACACCATTAATGACCTGAAGCGGACCTATGACCTGCAGGACCGGCCCGCCAAGGTCTCAGAGTCAACGGCCCCGTACCAGTACCAGATGGCCATGGTGTAGAGACATTCTTGTCCCTACACCTTCGGAGGGAGAGGGCTGAGGTGAGGGGAACATCCGTCATTGCGGCGGAGGCCGCAGTCAAAGAAAGGCGCTGCGCCGCACAGCGCCTTTCTTTGTAGGGTGTATCACCCTCCCCCCAGCCCCCTCTCTTGAGAGAGTAACCTGAATAATCCAAGACCTCTACGCCCGCCGCCCGCTCCTGTGGTTCGAGAGCCTGTCCTGAGCCTGTCGAAGGGCCTCACCACGAACGGGCGGGCCAAGGTAGGTCCTCGCTTTCATGGGAACGACGGTAAGAGGCCGGGAAGGGGGAAAGTCAGACTTGAGGAAGGCAGGGTGTGACGACATGCCTCACCGTTATTGCGGCGGAGGCCGCAATCCAGGAAAGTGTGGAAGGGGACAGGCTTCTCACTGAAGTGTGCAGAACAACCCGGTATCCGGCATCGTTCCATCCTGGGTACCGGCCTACGCCGGTACGACGGCTGGAAGAGAGGACTGCATGATCGGGGTGAGTGGATTCGAACCACCGGCCTCCACGTCCCGAACGTGGCGCGCTAGCCGCTGCGCTACACCCCGTGAGCGTCCAATTATAGCATAGGGCCAGGGTTGACTCCGTTGGGGGGCTGGGGTAGTATCCGCCTGCGGCCCCAGCTTCCCCGCGTCCAGCTTCGCAGCAGAAAGGAACCGCATGATATGACCCAGCAAGCAAGAAAAGCCCTCACCCCCGAGGTGGAAGCGATGATCGGCGTCGAGGGCCCCGTGGTGGAGTGCTGGGGAGTGGTTGACAAAGAGTACCTTAGGCGCTTCTCCCAAGCTGTCATGGACCCGGACCCCCGCTACTGGGACCCAGGGTTTGCGGCTAGCACCCACTATGGAGAGATCATCGCCCCGCCCATCATGGTCAGCTACATGTCGGGCAGGCTTCCTCCGTCAGAGGAGGACCCGATTACCAGGGCCTTCAAGGAGAACCCCCACTCCGACGGCATAGGCGGTGTGCGGCGACAGGGTGAGCTCCCGTCCATACCTACGGACCTGGTGCGGGTGTTGAACGCCGGCAACGGGCTGGAGATATACAAGTACCCCAGCATCGGCGACAAAATCTACTTCCAGAACAAGTACTCCGATATACGGGAGCGGGCAGGACGGGATGGAGAAGCCTTCCTGATCGTTACCCGGCAGACCATCTTCCGCAACCAGAAGGGCGAGGTGCTCTGCATAACCCACGCTTCGTCTATCAGGCGGTAGCATAGGGTGCGGACCGCCCCATCCGGACAACCCCAAGCAAGAAACATGTAAGAAGGGGTCCACGCTTATGGAACTGGAAGAGCTACTGAAGCTACCGCCATCCCAGATGGCGCAACATAACGAGAGGCCCAACTCCGAAGCCCTCCGCAACAAGCAGCAGCTTTACTACGATGATGTTTCGGAAGGCATTGAGCTTCCCAAGTACATTTATGAGCCTACGCCAACCCACCTCTTTCGATGGAGCGCCGCCATAGAGAACTGGCACCGCATCCACTACGACCTGGACTTCGCCATAAACCACGACCGCCTGCCCAGCATCCTGGTGCAGGGTTCATGGAAGCAGAGCGTGGCGCCCCAGTACCTTAAGGACTGGACACTGCCCAACGGATGGCCGTGGAAGGCCAACTTCGAGCACAGGGCTATGCTGGTCCCCGGAGATGTGCTGATCATGTGGGGCAGGGTCACCGGCAAGAGCGAAAAGGGGGGCATGGGGCTGGTGGAACTGGAGATCGGTATGAAGAACCAGGAAGGCATCGAAAGCATGCCTGGGACCGCCACAGTGGTGCTTCCTATACGCGGCGGGAGACCCATTCCCTACCCCTTCGTCCCACCCGAAGACTAGTGCCCCCGTCCCCAAAGGTTAGCCTCAACAGCGATTGCCGTGGGTGCGCTTTGCCCACGCCCCGAAGGAGGAGCCTATGGCAAGGTTCATGGCCTTGCACACAATGCCCGATATGACCAAGGAAAAGTTCGAGAGTGCGCTGAAGGATGTGAAAAACTGGAGGCCCGACCGACGCACCACCATCGTGAAGATATATTGCAACCTCGATGACGGGAAGATGGTGTCCGAGTGTGAGGCGGTGGAGCAGGCCCACTTCGAGGACTGGCTGAAGCAGGTGGGCTGGCCCTATGACTCCATACACAAGGTGGACCTGGTGCACCAGGTGGGGCATATCTGGGAAGTGTGATTCGGGGCGTGCAGAGAGGTTATTGGCGAAAGGTGAGAATATGCCCACAATGACCGGGGCTGAAGCGCTGGTGCGGTCCCTTGTGCGGGAGGGAGTAGAAGTAGTCTTCGCCCTTCCCGGGGTGCAGATCATGCACATTTTCGATGCCCTCAGCAAGGAGCCTAGCATACGGCTGGTCACCGTCCGCCACGAACAGGGCACCACCTACATGGCCATGGGCTACGCTCGCACCACCGGGAAGGTGGGGGTGGCCCTCGTCGTTCCAGGTCCGGGGGCTTTGAACGCCTCGGCCGGGTTGGGCACAGCTTACGCTTCGTCCCTTCCCGTCATGCTCATCAGCGGCCAGATGGAGCGCTCGGCCCTGGGCAAATACAAGGGTGCTCTCCACGAGGTGCAGGACCAGCTGGATGTGTTCCGTCCCATCACGAAGTCCGCTGAGCGTGTCCTGGAGGTGGAGGAGATACCCGATGCCGTCCACAGGGGCATGACCATCGCTGCCAGCGGAAGACAGCGCCCCACTGAGATAGAGATACCCTGGGATGTTCTTCCCCAGACGGGGGATGTGGAGCTCCCCGAACCGGCCATAATCACCCCGGCCCAGCCGGACCCTGCCAGGATAAGGGACGCAGCCCAGCTGCTTGCGGAAGCCCAGCGGCCCGTTATCTGGGCCGGAGGCGGGGCTATCAATGCCGATGCTTCCGAGGAGCTGACAAAACTGTCAGAGCTCCTGGGCGCGCCGGTTATCACCACCCCTGAGGGTAAGGGTGCGATATCCGAGGACCATTCTCTGGCCGTGGGCGCCTTCTACTCAGGCCACGGCGCCGCATACCACGCCCTGCCCAAGGCGGACGTGATCCTGGCTGTCGGCAGCCGCCTTCACCTGACGCCCAGTGTCCCGTGGGCCTTTACCTCGGAGCAGAAGCTGGTGCAGATCGACGCTGATCCGGAGGAGGTCGGCAGGAACCACGAGGTGGCCGTGGGCATCGCCGCCGATGCCAGGACTGGCTTGGCAGCCCTGCTCGGTGAAATGGAAGGGCTTGCCTGCGCCAGCCAATGGACCCCCCAGGATGTCTATGCCATCAGGAATGCAACCCAGGAAGACATCAGGCGAATGGCCCCTCTCCAGGTGGAGATGGGCGAGGTAATCCGCCAAGAGCTGGATGACGATGCCATCATCGTCGGGGGGATAACCAACGTTGCCTACTGGTGCCATCTCTCCTTCCCGGTGCGGAAGCCCCGCTCATACATAACATCTTCCTACTTTGCCACCTTGGGCTACGCCTTTCCCACGGCGGTTGGCGCCAAGATCGGCAATCCGGACAAGCAGGTTGTGGCCCTGTGCGGAGATGGCGGATTCATGTTTGGGATACCCGATCTGGCAACGGCCGTACAAGAAGGGGCCAACCTGGTGGCCTTGGTGTTCAACAACGGCGCCTTTGGGGCATCCAGGATGGACCAGGGGACCCGTTTCGGTGGTCGCTACTACGGCACCACCGTCCACAACCCCGACTTTGTGAAGATGGCTGAGTCCTTCGGAGCCTACGGCATGAAGGTGGATGATCCTTCTACCCAACTGAGGGGGGTGCTGAGGGAAGCCCTTGCCAAGGACGGGCCGGTCATCGTGGATGTGACCATGCCCGACCTGAACCCACCCTTCCAGATACCGCCCCACGGCACAAACCGCGCCGCCGGCTGACATCCCCTTATACTCTTCCTGACCTGGCCACCTCCCTTCTATGAACTACCCCGGAATAGGCGCGCCTTGGCCGTCATGTAGAATTGGAGGAACACAGACGTGGTCAGGAGGAGGAGGTTGATGCCCAGATTGCCTATTAGCAGAGGCCGGGTAGGTGTCCTGGAGGTGGCCGGGACCATTGGCGGTCGGACCTCCATTCCCGAGCTGGCCCAGACGATGGAAAGCATCCGCACCAACCGCCGGATAAAGGCCTTGGTGGTGGAAATCGATTCTCCCGGAGGCAGCGCTTCGGCCTCCGAGATGCTGTACGAGTCCCTGAAGCAGGTCGCCAGATGGAAGCCGGTGGTCGCATACATACGGGGCACCGGGGCATCGGGGGCCTACTACCTTAGCTGTGCAGCCCACAGGATCGTTGCGCTGCCCACAGCCCTGGTGGGCTCCATCGGCGTGATCCTGGTGCGGCCCATCATGGAGCAGATGATGGGCAAGCTCGGCATCGACGTTTCAGTGTATAAGGGCGGACACCTGAAGGACATGGGGAGTCCCTGGCGGAAACCCACTGGGGAGGAGGAAGAACGGCTGGAAGGGCTTATCGGCGAGATATACAGCAACTTCGTGGATGTGGTGGCCCGGGAGCGGGGCTTGGACAGGCAGAAGGCCGAGGAGCTGGCTACCGGCGAGATATACACCGGCCGAAAGGCGTTGGAGCTGGGTCTAGTGGATGAGGTGGGGCCCTTTCACCGGGCAGTTGCCATTGCTGCGTCAATGGGTGAAGTGCGCCCCCGGGTCCAGTGGATAAGGCCCAAGCGGCCCTTGCTTGAGCGGATGGTTGGGCGCATGGGCGGATCGCGGTCGGCCCTCTACCTGGTGCAGGAGATGGAGCGGGCGATGATGGGAGGCATCTATTACCTTGCACCCACTCCCGCAGCAACGAGCTCCAGGTGGGAGACCTAGCTATAGGGTAAAGGGCTAGCCTGCTTCTCTCTTGGCCCTCTGCCAGAACTGCTCCTTCACATCCAGGGACAGCTGTTCGAAGTCCAGCCCCTCCTGTGCAGCCATCTCCTCCATGGTTGAGTAGCGGGTGCGGAACCGGTTGTTTGTGCGCCGGAGGGAATCTTCGGCCTGTATGCCCATCCAACGGGCCAGGTTGACCACCGAGAACAGCAGGTCTCCCAGCTCATGGTCTCGCTCTTCGTCGGTGGACGCCGCTTTAAGCTCCTCCACCTCCTCCGACAGCTTGTCGATGACGCCGGAGAAATCTTCCCACTCGAACCCCCTCTTGCCCACCCTGTCCTGTAGCAGCTGGGCGTGGGCCAGGGCTGGCAGACTTGCGGGAATGCCGTCGGTAGGGGACTTTCGATTGCCCTCCTGGGCCTTCAGCTGCTCCCAGGTGCGCTCCACCTCGGCCGCATCGGACGCCTTTGGTCCACCAAACACATGGGGATGGCGTCGCACCAGCTTGTCCCTGATCTTTTCGACCACGTCCGCCACGTCGAAGCTCCCGCTTTCTTTGGCGATCTGGGCGTGAAAGACCACCTGCACCAGCACATCCCCCAGCTCCTCGGAAAGCTTGCCGGGAGCCTCGTCGTCGATGGCCTCCAGGGCTTCGTAGCACTCCTCCACCAGGTTCCGCTTCAAGGTAGCGTGGGTCTGCTCCCTGTCCCACGGGCAGCCTTCCGGCCCCCTGAGCAGGGACACTAACTTCACAAGCTCTCCGAAGCCCGAATCGTTGGTCGCCATCCTTCCACCCACCCTATAGGTCTTTTTCCCTGGAACAGGCCCACCATATAACCACCTGTGGTTGAAGGTCAAGGAATCAAGATGGTACCGTGGGCCTATGCGAGCTAAGCTGGAACTCCTTCAGCGCCAGGCACCCACGGCCCTCTTTGTTGTCGCTGTGTTCCTGTTTCTCATCACGGCCAGCGTGACCTACGCGGTGAACGAGCTTCGTCTCTACGGCTACGGCTTCGATAAGTGGGACATCTCCCGAAAGACGGGCATCGAAAGGGACGAGCTTGGCTCCATAGCTCACCAGATCCGCGCCTACTTCAACTTCACCGCTGAGCCCCTAGAGATACGTGCGACCATCTACTCCGAGGAGCGGGACCTGTTCAGCCAGCGGGAGACCATTCACATGAAGGATGTGAAACACCTTATCTGGGGGATGTACGTGGTCGCCAGTCTGTCCCTGGCTTACATGGCGGGCAGCGCCGTCATCGGCTATCGCCGGCGGGGCCGCGAGTACGCCTGGACCCTGGCTAGGAACCTGCTATGGGGAAGTGGGGTGACTGTGGCTTTTGTGCTGACGGTGGCGCTAATAGCATTGGTGGGGTTCGACCAGCTCTTCCGTGTCTTCCACGAGATCAGCTTCGCAAACGATTTCTGGATGCTGGACCCCCGCTCAGACTACCTGGTCATCCTGTTCCCCGAGGGCTTCTGGTACGACGCCACCATGTTCGTTGGCCTGCTCTCGCTGATGAGTGCGCTAGTCGTCGGCTCTGCTTCCGGCGGGTTCCTGTTCGTCCGGCGCATGAAGGAGAGACGCTCCGACATGGAGCGCAGCCCTGACCCGTAGTACCGATGCAGCTTCCACAAGGGGGATGTATGCCGACTGAGGCGCGGTCCCTTGGAGTGAAAGAGAAGGCTTTTCCTCAGGGGTATGCGAGCGAGGGGGACTATTCCATTGCGCAGGCGCAGGACCCGCCCGCGCAGCATCCGCAGCCACCACTGGCGCCGGGGACGTAGCTCAGCTCGCCGTCATCATTGGTAGTCACGGCCGAAAACAGGGAGATGCGCCGCTTGGCCTGCTGTTTGCAGCGAGGACACTCGGCGCCGTCAGCGTTCATCGCTTGAAGCAGGTCAAAGGAGTGCTCGCAGGTATAGCAAACGTATTCGTAGATTGGCAATTCGGTCCTCCAGCCCAATGCTATCCCACGCCCAATTGCATCGTCAAGAAGACAGCCCGGCGCAAAACGCCTCCTCGCTCTCCCTTAGTGGACCGGCGGTTGGCGTCCACCAAAACTCCCCCTCCCCTCAGTGGAGGGGACTAAGGGGAAGGGTGATACGCCTGGACACCAAGACGCTGCGAGTCGCGAGACACCTGGATTGCGGCTTCCACCGCAATGACGGTGCGGCCTTTCGTCATACCGGCCTTGGCCGGTATCCAGGACGGAGCGCTGCCGGCTTCCAGCCCTCCTCCTTCACTATAGTGCGCCCTGTATTCGGTCCGGACTTTCCTGGATTGCGGCCTCCGCCGCAATGACGCGACAGCCTTTCCCCCTCACTCCAGCCCTCTCCCTCCAGGAGGCCCTTCTCCCCCTCCCTTGACGGGAGGGGATTAGGGGGAGGGTGACGCGCCTACCAGAGGCTCCGACCCCATGTTGTTCCCCCTCACCCTAGCAGTCCGTCCGAGAAACACTGGCGGAGGGTGATAGGGGTATGATGGAGAGAGCATCGCGTGGGTGGAGGCGTAGATGAGCAAGACCTTCCGTCCTTATGACCCGGACCAGCAGTTGTTACTGCCGGTGGCACTGCAGGAATGGCTGCCGCCGGACCATCTGGCCTACTTCATCTCCGACATCGTGGATCAGCTGGACATCTCGGAGATCATCGGCCGCTACGGGGAGGAGCGTGGCGGCCCTCCCTACCATCCCAAGATGATGGTCAAGGTGCTGCTCTACGGCTATTGCACCGGGGTGGCCTCCTCCCGGCGCATCGCCCAAAGGCTCCACGAGGACATCGCCTTCCGGGTGCTGGCAGCCAACAATACACCGGATTTCCGCACCGTCTCCGACTTCCGCAAGGACCACTTGCCAGCCTTGGCCGGCCTCTTCCTGCAGGTGCTGGTACTGTGTCAGAGGGCCGGACTGGTGAAGCTGGGCCACGTAGCCTTGGATGGCACCAAGGTCAGGGCCAACGCCTCGAAGCACAAGGCGATGAGTTACAAGCGCATGAAGGAGAAGGCGGCGCAGTTGGAATCCGAGGGGGCGGAGTTGCTGCGCCTAGCCCAGGAGGCGGATGAGGAGGAGGACCAAAAGTACGGCTGGGACAAGCGTGGTGATGAGTTGGCGGAGGAGCTTTCCTTCCGGGAGGGCAGGCTCAGGAAGATACGGGAGGCCAGGGCGGCGCTGGAGGCCGAGGCCAGGGAGGCGGCTGAGCAGGCCGAGTCGAAGGGCCGCAAGCATCCGGGGGTGCCCGATGACAAGGCGCAGAGGAACTTCACCGATGCCGAATCCCGCATCATGCCCAGTCCTGGAGGACGGGACTTCCAGCAGGCCTACAACTGCCAGGCAGTAGTGGACGGTGCCCACCAGGTGATCGTGGCGGCACAGGCGACCAACCAGGCATCGGACAAGCAGCAGGCCGTGGCCATGATGGAGCAGGCCATCGGCAACATTGGCGCAGTTCCCAAGGAGGTTTCCGCCGACGCCGGCTACTACTCGGCCAAGGCGGTTGACGCCCTGCAGGCCTTGGGCGTGGACCCCTTAATCGCTCCTGAGCAGACCCGGCACGGGCAAGCGCCGCCTCCGGCGCCCCGGGGACGCATACCCAAAGCTCTCTCCGCCCGAGACCGGATGCGCCGCAAGCTGCGCACCAAGCGGGACCGACAGAGCTACGCCCTGCGCAAGGAGACGGTGGAGCCGGTGTTCGGGCAGATCAAGCAGGGGCGGGGCTTCCGGCAGTTCCTGTTGCGTGGCCTGGAGAAGGTGAACCGGGAATGGCTGCTGATCTGCACCGGCCACAACCTGCTGAAGCTGCTCCGCTTCGGGGCCGGGCGTTCCGGCAAGGGGAGGGGCAACGGCAGAACCGGCAACTGGAGGCGACCCCAGATAGCACCGGGCAAGATGTCCATTAGCCTCTCGTCCCTCGCAAATCCTAACCGTCCCCCAATAGCGGTCTTCAGCTAATTCAGGTAGACCCGCAAAACCAGTCCAGTTAATCCTCGGACGGGCTGCTAGGCAAAGCCCCCGGCAGGCCCCACGATTATCCAGTGGGATGTGTGCCATGCAGCACATGGTCGGCACACGTGCACTGAGGAGATGCCGAGTAGAGGGGGCGCTCGATGGTGAACAGGGTATTGTAGGTACTTCTGGTAACCATTATCGTGGGGGCTTGTTTGGCGGCCGGGGCGGTCTGGGTGTTTGCCCAGGACGATGAGGAGAGCACGAAGTCCGCCCCCAGGCTGCCGTGCATAGACCCGCCCAAGCCGACGCTGACCCTGAGTTCTTCGGTGAGGGATTACAAGGGCTATCTGACTGCTACGACGACCACCCCTTCCCATCCTTATCATACTGTTGGTGTGAGCTTCCGATGGACAGACAACAACAGCACCAGCAAGAGCAGAACCGTAACTGAGGCGGGGACCCATAGCTTCACAGGCAAAGCCCAAAGCGTTGCTGAGCGGACAGGAAACATTTGCGAGTCGGCCTGGGTGAAGAAGTCAATATCGGTGACGGTGCCAGAACGACCCATTTGCCCGCACGGTGGTATCCACCCGAACTGCAACCCTGAACCTTGCGAGCATGGTGGCACTCCGCCCGACAATTGCAATCCCGAACCTTGCGAGCATGGCGGTACGCCTCCCGACAATTGCAACCCCGAACCCTGCGAGAACGGCGGTACACCGCCCGACTGCAACACTGAGTGCGGAGGTGACGCAGGCACTAGATGCGGGCCACTACCACCACCGACAGATACACCCACGCCCACCCTTACCCCCACGCCAGTCCCGGACCTGGTACCCGTCCTACCCGACAACATAGGGCCATACAGCAGGCAGGGTTCAGGTAGTATCTCTGCCGTGCTTCCAGAAGCTACCGGGGGTGACCAGCCTCTAACCTAATCTAAGCCGTCTTCGTCCGGTGCTTCTAGTGTCTATTTTAACAGTAACACCAGACGGGTTACGGTCAGCATCTCCACAGCTCCCAAAACTGCGACAATTGTTTATCGGGTCACCGACGACGGTGATTTCGACTCCCAAACCATAACCTTCCGAACAACTACACCTCCGCCTCCTACACCTACGTCGGTGCCTACTGCAGTGACCCGGCCGCTCGCGCCGACATTCACGGGATTCACGGTTTTGTACGGGAGTACGGCCCTGCAGCACTCCGATTCGGCTAACTGGGCTGTGCTGCACCAGAGCGACGATGTGCAGCTGGCCGTAAGCGCTGTGCGGGGAACTACCTTCAGCGACTATGAATTCAAGCTGGACATGAACTCCGGTCAGACCGGATTTTACATCCCGACGGCAGACGAAGGATGTCTCGGCACAACCCTCGAGGAAACGACCGGCCGGGTCCAGCTATTGAGTAACGGGCGCTATGACTTTGAAATGATCCGATGCGGACTGGGCGATCCTTCCAACGCAGGTTTCGACTTGGAGGTCCGGCGTATGGGCGAGACCCCCACCACAGCACTGGGATCCACACCCAGCATCCCCCTTGGCATCCATAGAGCGGACGCGGAGGTCACCTACACGGCAGAGGTAAACACCCAGCTCCTGGGTGAGCTGGGGCCCGGCAAGCCTAACCCACTGAAGGCTCTCCTCACCTTAGAGACAACGAGATCTGCAAACAGGTGGAGCCAGGCGGGAGGTGCACAATTCAGCCCCTCTTCCAGTCAACCGGATGTAACCATCAAAGTCTACACAACCGATGGGGGTGGTACAGATCATTGCCCCGGCAGCAAAGGCTGTATCTGGAACGTCGCCGATCCGACCGAATCACACCTTGGGACGCAGAACATCTATCTGAGGTACGAACCCAATGGTCCGGGTTCCGAGTGGACCAACATTCTCTCCAGGGCCGAAAGACGATTCAATGTCTACGGCTATCTGCCCTATACCCTCACTCATGAGATGGGTCACGCCGCGGGCGTGGGTCACCTACCTTATAAAGCGGGATTCATGGGAGACTACGGGAAGAGTTCCATCGGTCAGAACGGCCTCAGCTTGGAGGACATCTACGGCATCCAAGCGGTGGCTTCACCACATAGCCATAGCCAGTAGGAGGGTCGAACATGGTTCGTAGCAGAACGTCAGCAAAGCCATTCCACAGCATCGCCTTGGTGTTGCTGGTCTTCTTGATGGCTGGTGTCGCCTGTACCTCGGCACAGGATGTGACCGTTGAAGCACCCCCCACTGCCCGGCCATCGACCATCGCCTCCTACGACCTCACCCCCACGGTCCCGTTCATCCCCACGCCTAGTGGGGACTTCACCGGGCATCTCGGAGCATCGGTAGCTTCTTTGGAGGAGCGGGTATACAGCGCAGACATCATTGTGCGGGCGCGGTTGACATCCAGCACGAGCAGCACCCTGAACTTCCAAGCCCTAGAGTACCTAAAAGGCACGGGGGACCAGCAGTTCACTCTTACGGTGCCCAGTGGCAGCAGGGACACACAATGGGATGACCAGGAAGCCATCCTCTTTCTCTCACAAACAGGCGGCTCTGTCGGTGGCGGCGCTGTGGGTCAGTCCGGCCCTTCATTGGGTTTCCTCGACACCACCACCGTAGACCCTTCGATCGCATGGACCGACGACCACAGCTATAGCGGGAACCTGCCTTCGGGCCACTCCATCGACTCCAGCAACCCCGTCTGGCTGCCAGCAACATCCAATGCACAGGGTGGGGGAGTATCGGGGCAGTCCGAGAGCAGCCAGGATGGGGGAGTGTCGGGGCAGTCCGAGAGCAGCACCTTCATCACCGAGGCCAGATCGCCAGCAGGCCAAATGTCGCCATCCGTTGATTTGAACGAGGTCAAGCGTATTATCGCCTGGATAGAAGGAGGCGACGGTATTTCGGGCTACGACCGGTGTGTTAATAGCGGCCTGCAGATTCTGAGGCTCTACAGAGACGAATTAGCATATACCGGCGAGGACTGGCTTGAGACCTTTGACATCACTCTGCAGTCCGGGAGTCCAGCCGGCACCACTCTATGGAGCGAAGAATGGGATGGTTTGGACAACCAATATCCACGATTCAGAATCCTGGGAACCAGCACAGCTCTGTTTCACTTCGGCCCCAACGACCCTGACAAGAACCCGGGAAACGGCTATGTGCTGGAGATGAACACGAAACGCCCACTGCCCGCTGGCACCTACTCGTTCACCGAGCATATGCAGTTCCCCGTCGATTTTCCTTGCAATTTCGAATCTCCAACGGCATTCGGTTCCTGGACCGTCACCGTCACGGCCCCGCCTGGCACCCTGCACGAAGCATTCTTCGACCCACAGACCATCGGGAGCGGCGATGGCTACATCAGCTCCGGCGACGTGAGCACCGGAGACCTTTCGCCAGCAGCCTTCTCAACCGGAGACACTACAACCACAGGGGATGCAACAACAGAAGACACCATTACCATCACCAGCCTCTACGGGACGGGGGATTCCGTTACCATGACCCTGTCGCCCTACAACAACCTTGCGGGACACACCCTGGACTTCATCACCGGCGACGGGACCACGATGCTCTCCCTCACGGGAGATGCAGCCACCGGGGACAGCACGGCCGGGACCCTGACCTGGGCTGTTTCGGGCGACCCCTGGTCCTCGGGGGACCAGCTTATGCTCCGCATCACCGAACCATGGTTTGGGGTAAGGGTCGCCTTGAGCCCCCGGCAGGGTGAGCGCCAGACCTACACAGACATAACCATCTCCTGGGCAGACCCCCAGACCTGTGGGTCCCAGTACTTTGTTGGGCTGTACCAAGGAGACACGCCGGTCAGGATATGGGGATATCATCCGGCTACGCCCACAGGCATCACCAGGAACACCGGTTTGACCTGGGGAAGCAACCCAATCAACACATGGACGGCACGGGTGCACTGCGGAGATGACGACTGGAGGTTGGTGGGAGATGTTCCCCTGACTTCGGGCCTGCCGTGACAGCTGGAAGAAGTCTTGGGGAGGAGGGACTAGAAAACTCTCCTCGCCCTTGAGGGAAGAGGGGTCGGGGGGTTGGGGGGGTTGACCCTGCCAAGCGCATCCTCTCATCAAGCCAGCCCCCTACACCGAGATACTGGCGAAAGCCGGTATCCAGCACCACGCATTTCTGGATTGCGGCTTCCGCCGCAATGACGGCGCCCCCCTTATCCCCGGATCAAGTCCGGGGCTGGCTCTGGCCTTCACCCCCAGGGGAGGAGGGACATAAGACCCTCCCTTGAGGGGAAGAGGCTAGGGGGAGGGTGATATGGTCCTTCTGCCCTGGCAAGCCCGAGCAACCTCGTGGTGTAGGAAGGGGCCTGTGCGATATAATGACAACTAACCAGACAACCACACATGAACGGGAAGTCAGGGTGTGGCGTCGCCCAGCAGAAGGAACGCAAATTGACCATAGAACCTTCCCTGATTGCCCGGCCTTCCAGCCTCGAGACCACGCTGATGCCTGGCGAAAGGGTGCTCTCCGAGTGCGGGCAGCTATACGCAACGTCCCGCAGGCTGCTCAGGTGCGAGGCACAAGGCGGCCGCGTCTTCTTCGAAGAGCTGCCATACCAGCAGCTGACGGGTGTCGAGGTGGTGCGGAAGGCCAACCATCCGATGATGGCGTTGGGGGTTATGGCGGTGATCGGAGCCATCTTCATGACCATTACCGGCCTGATATTTGTAACGGCCTTCCTGGCTTTGGGTGGGGGTTTAGCCATGCTCTTGTATGGGTCCAAGGGCAACAATTCCTACTACCAGTTCCACATCGACCAGCCTCCGGCTGCCCCGTCCCCTGAGCCGCCGACGGAGCTGGAAGTTGCGTTGGAGCGCGTCAAGGGCGCCCTGGGGATTGGCGCGGAGAAGGTCGATAAACGCTGGCGTGTGGACTATGTGCAGGGCAGGACTTTCATAGCTACCGTGCGCACCATCCGGGGCGGCCTGCCGGAGCTTTAGGGGCCCTGCACCTATTCGCAAGTCCGGCTTCTGCCGGTATCCCCAGCGTCCAACGCCGCATATCGCCGCGGCGTCCAGGACTCTTTACCCTCACCCCAGACTTCCCCTACAAGGGGGAGATTTTTGCTTGATCTGGGGCTTGGGCTGCCCGTTCCCCTTCGATTTCCCTCAGGGCGAACGGACAGCCATAGTAGCGCCCTGAATTGCCCTTCCCAACGGGGGGAACGGAGAGGCGTCGTCGCGCCTTGAATATTGCCCTTCCCAACGGGGGAACGGACAGGCGTCGTCGCGCCTTGAACATTGCCCTTCCCAACGGGGGGAACGGAGAGGCGTCGTCGCGCCTTGAATATTGCCCTTCCCAACGGGGGAACGGACAGGCGTCGTCGCGCCTTGAACATTGCCCTTCCCAACGGGCGAACGGACAGGCGTCGTCGCGCCTTGAACATTGCCCTTCCCAACGGGGGAACGGACAGGCGTAGTAGCGCCCTGAATATTGCCCTTCCCAACGGGGGAACCGGACAGCCGTAGTAGGCTTTCAAATATTGCCCTTCCCAACGGGGGGGACGGACAGCCATAGTATCGCCCTGAATATTGCCCTTCCCATCGACGCGTTGTGTCTTGTCCGGGGAATTGGACAAAGGTCTCCTCAAAGCGAGGGGGACATCTTGTTTTCATACACTACCTCAGGAGCGAGGTGGCAAGCCCCCTGCCCCAAACCCGCTTTCGTTGACAACCCAGTTTGATTGGCTAATAATTTACCTATCTGAAGAGGCTTTTTGTCGCGGATCAGCGCGATGGCCCGAATCTCGTTTTAGGAGGATGCCCTATGGGTGTAATGAGCAAGAAAGCAAGGGAGATATTCTACCGGAAGGGGAGGCCGATCACCCATATCGCCAGCGCCCCTTCGGTACACGATGCCCGCATGTACGAGCGGGCTGGGTTCGAGTACATATTTCTGGGAGGAGATGCCACCTTCGGCATCATGCTGGGCATTCCCGGAACCTACCTGGACATCACCGAAAAGACCTTCATCGCCAAGTACTACGTGAATGCGGTGAACATCCCCGTCCTCATGGACTGCGACGAAGTTTGCGGCCGTGGGCCGGCCATCGTCGAGCGGGCTGTGGAAAAGTACGTGGATATCGGCCTCGCCGGCATGGATATAGACGACAGGGTAGTGTTCGAGGTGCGAGGCGCTGCCCGCACCGAGCGGGAGCACGGGATCTCCGAGTGTGTCCCCACTGACCAGATGGCCGATATGATTGGCGCTGCAAAAGATGTCATGAAGTCCCTCGACCCTGACTTTGTGCTTCGGGTGCGATGCTATGACTTCCACGTCGGCACACCCTTGGAAGACACCATCAAGCGACTCCAGGCCTATGAGCGCGCCGGCGCCGATGTGCTCTACCTGGGCGGGGTGGAAACCCCGGAGGACACCAAGAAGTGCCTGGATGGCCTGAACATACCCTGCACGGTCCCGGCCACATGGATGACCTACGACCTGGCCCGGGATCTGGGGCTGTGCGAGGTGCGACGGCCCTATGAGCTGGAGATGGTCATGCACTCCGCCGGCTGGGAATTCCTCCAGGACTTCAACCAGCGGAGTTTCGAGGCATCCGATGCCCGCCGGGAACAGTACAAGGACAGCCCTTACATGGCCCACTACGGCGCCCTCTTCCCCGACAGGGATGTGTTGGGGAACCCCACCGGCTCGGGGGGAGGAAGGCCTGCCAATCAGTAGGCGGCGGGTCAACCTGGCCACTAAACGAAACGGAGGAGAATCATGAGAAACGGACTCAGGATCATAGACATGGATACCCACGTCCAACCGACCGTGGATGTGCTGGAGAAATACGTGGAACCCAGCTTCCGGCCCCGCCTGTCGGAATTCGATCCTTATCGGCGCACCCGGCAGAACTACCTGGGATCAACCACCACCCTGGCTGTAGGCCCCATCCCCTATGACCGGATGCCCGGCGAAGCGCCCAAGGAAGAGGATACCAGGGTGACCCCCGGGGGAAGGGGAGGCAATGAAGGGCGATCCCACTCCATGCACAGGGTACCGGTGCAGCCCCAGGTGCAGGATGAGAACGTGGAGGGTCGCCTCCAGGACATGGACCTGGAGGGACGGGACATCGACTTCCTGTTCCCCGGAACGTCCATCACATCCATCACCGGACTGCCGGATGTCACCCTCTCTCAGGGTTACTACCGGGCATACCATCACTACATGCAGATGTACTCATCCCCCGCCCCGGACCGGCTGAAGAGCGCCATCCAGGTGCCCGGCGCCGACCCTGAGTGGGCGGTGAGCGAGATAAAGATGTGGGGCAACGAAAAGTGGGTGGCGGGTGTCTGGGTGCACCTGAAAGAGGGCCTGCCCGTGGACCATCCCGACCTGGAGCCAATCTGGGCCACCATGAACGAGTACGACCTGCCCTCGGTGCACCACAGCTTCTACATGGAGCCCCCCTACTTCCCCGGCTACAAGGATGTGTGGGGCAACGCTGTTGCTGCCCGTACCTTCGCCCATCCTTGGGGCGCATCCCGCCTGTTCGCCTACATGATCCTGGGGGGCCTCCTGGACCGGTACCCCAACTTCCGGGCCTTTGCCGCGGAGGTCGGCCACGGATGGCTGCCCAACATGTTGCTGCGCTTGGGCTTCAACAAGAGCTACCTTCAGGGTGCGTCCAAGGACCTGAAGTACACTCCCCTGGAATACGCCCAGATGGGGAGGATCGCCTGTGCTGCCGAGCCTTTCGAGGGGCCGACGATGACCAAGGCCACCATCGATGTGCTGGGTGAGGACTGCCTTATGCACCAGTCGGACTATCCCCATGGGCAGTGCTGGTTCCCGGAGACATCACAAGAGGTGATGGATTGGGACTTCTGGCCCAGCCTGAGCCCTGATGCGCTGCAGAAGCACATGGCGGGCAACGCAGAGAATATGCTCCGCCTGAACTAGGCCTTTTCGCCTGGGAAGGGACGGATGGGGGCCAGCCGTGTGCGGCTGGCCCCTTTCTTATCAGGGCCGCTGGCGCTCAGCGGCTGCCAGGCGTACCTCGCTCCCCAAGCCGCGCAGCCGAGAGCTGCGAAAGGCAATGATCCATATAAAGCTGATCAGAAATGCGCCGCCCAACGCTACGGCGAACCTGGGGTTTATCGTGTCCGCAATGCTGGTTAGCACGATGGCCCCCAAGGCTGGCATGCTGAAGGTCATGCTGAAGAATCCCATTATCCGCCCCCGTAGGTTGTCGGGTATCAGCATCTGAAGGGACCCCATGATGGAGACAAGGGCCAGCGAGTTGCCTACCCCGGCAACGAAGAGGAGAGGAACGGACAGAAGGAACCAGGGCGAAAGGGCAAACAAGGCAAAGAAGCTGCCTGATACTGTCATGCCAAGGACGATCAGCTGCCCCTGCCTGTAGGACTCCCGCACGCTTCCGGTGATGATGGTGCCGACCACTGCCCCGCAGCCAAAGGCGGCAAGCATGAAACCCATGCCTTTGGGGCCGACGTTCAGCATCTCTTCACTGGCGAAAATGGGCATCATGAAGAAGGCGATAGCCATTCCGAAAAATCCGTTGTAGTAAGAAGTGCCCAGGAGCAGGGCAAATGTCCTATGGCTGCGAACGAAACTGAAGCCGTCGCCGATCTCCCGGAGAACGTTCCGCCTTTGCCTGTCCAGCACCGGAATCCGGATGGTCTGGACGATGGCGGCCATGAAGATGAATGTCCCTGCCCCGACGCTCAACGTGGCGCTGATGCCGACGGTGGCTACCAATATCCCCGCCAGGGAGGGTGCCACAATTCCCATCCCCTGCCAGGCGAAGTTGTGCATTGCCACCGCGCTGGGTATGTCTTCTCTGGGCACGAGTCTGGGAAGGATGCTCTGCCGGGCCGGCGAATCGAAGGCTTGGACGGCGCCAACCAGGAAGGCAGTGACCAGTACGTGCCATGGCTCCACCAACCCACGCACCGTCAGCACCATGAGCACCAGCACCACGCAGGCAGTGGAGGTCTGGCAAACTCCGATCATGGCTTTGAGACTCAACCTGTCGGCGAAGGCGCCGCCGAACAGGTTCAGGGCGATGGAGGGTATGGCCAGCGTCAGGCCGACGTACCCCAGGTAGATGGGCTGCTTGGTCAGGTCGAAGATCAGCCAGTTGAGGGAGAAGCTGACCACCATCATGTAGCCGGTCACCGAAGAGACCAAGCCCATCCAGTAGAGCCGGAAGTCCCTGTGCCTGAGGGCCGCGGTGGCCGAGAAGCGGGTTAGGAAGCTGGGAAGAGGAGTCCTAATCAATGGTAGGGCGTGCTCCGAAAGGTGTTGTGATTATGTGCCTGCCACGCCTTTCCAGACTAGCTGACCTCCAGGTTGAATACCTGGTCCGCGGTGCGCCATTCGATCTGCTCACGCTCCACGGGAGTCAGGTTGGCATCGTCCAGGGTCTTCTTCCGCATGGTGTACAGGTCGGTGGGGTCGGACAGCCACCTCCATGTGGGAGACCAGTCCGAACCGAACATCACCCTGTGAGCGCCCAGCCTGTCTACTGCGATGCGAATATGCTCGCCGATGGTGCCCACAGTATCGAAATAGACGTTAGTGTTCCGCATGGCGACGGATAGGGCAGTGTCGAAATGATGGAGGCCCCGCCCCATCTTTGTAAGTACGATGGGCAGGTCCGGGTACCTCCCGGCTATCTCATCGGTCCAAACCGGGTCCGAGTAGAACAGCCCTCCTGGGAACTGGGACCATCCCGTGGGGAACTGGATGGGCAGTTTGAAGCTGGCCGCCACGTCAAGGAAGGGCTTCATGTCGTTGGCGATCCTCTCAGGGTGGGTGGCTACCGTGTATCCATCGGCGTGGGTCTCGCCGATTCCCACCATGCCCGCCATCTCCACGCACCGGGCTATCTCCGCAGCCGCATCTTCCCGGGCCTTTTGAAGGCCTGCCTCCTCGGCTTCCTGGGTCCAGGGGTCCAACGCCCTTCGCTGGGTTGGCGTATTGTTGGGCAGGTTGATCAGCCCGAACAACCTGCCAGTGTGCCTCGCCACCTGCTCGGAGGTGGCATCGTTGGTGCCCCTGCCCGGCGTGAGCTGGACGAGGCCCTTGTCGATGCCGTGCCGGTCGAAGTCGGCTACCAGGTCGTCGGATATGTCCACAGGCTCTTCGATCAGGCGGGCTTGGTAAAGCTCGGGAAACCGGGAATTCAGGTTGATCACATCTTCGATGCGCGATACTTTGTCCCGCAGATCGGTGAACGATCGCCCTGCACCCACAAGGTGGATATGAGTGTCGATGATCATAGTCCCCCCTTTCGGTTAACTGCTATCCAAGCCCGAACACCTGCTCGGCGGTCCTGCATTCGACCTGCTCCCGCTCGGTGGGAGTCAGACCAGCGTCGTTGAGGGTCTTCATTCTCATGCCGTACAGGTCCATCGGCTCCTTCACCCACCGCCATGTGGGCGACCAGTCCGAGCCGAACATGACCCTGTGGGCGCCCAGCTTGTCCACGGCGACACGCACATGCTCGCCGGTGGTGCTGACGGTATCGAAATACACGTTGGTGTTGCGCATAGCCACAGCGAGGGCATTATCGAAGTAGTGCAAGCCGCGGCCCATCTTCGTCAGGATGATGGGCACTTCAGGATACCTGCCGGCGATCTCGTCGGTCCACACCGGGTCGGCATAGTCGAGACCCCCAGGGAATTGGGACCATCCCGTGGCAATCTGGATGGGCAGCTTGTACCGGGCTGCCATATCCATGAATGGCTTGAAGTCCCTGGCAATGGCCTCCGGGTGGACTGATACTGTGAACCTCTCCGCGTGGACTTCGGCGATTCCAACCATACCGGGGACCTCTACGCACCTCTCGATCTCCCGGGCTGCCCACTCCCTAGCCGCCGACAGACCGGCAGTCTCTTCCTCCTCCGTCCAGGGGTCCAGGCCGCGGCGCTGGCTCACATGGAAGCCGCGCAGGTTTATCAGCCCGTAAAGCACCCCCGCATGGTCGGCCACAGTCTGGGCCACGGTGTCGTTGGTAGCACGTCCGGGAGTGATCTGGACCACGCCTCCGGCGATGCCATGCCGTTCCCAATCTTCGAAGAGTTGGTCAGAGATATCTATAGGCTCCTCACTGAGACGGGCTTGCATCAGCTCAGGGTAGCGGACGTTCAGGCTTACTACGTCTTCTACTCGTTTTATCTTGTCCGACAGGTCGGAAACCGATGCCGAAGCGCCTACCATGTGGATATGGGTGTCAATGATCAAATTTCCTCGACTCCTTCAGAGGAGTTAGGGCCTTAAGCCATGAGGAAGAGGCCCGGGTGCCCTCGGCTGGCAGCCAGCTTTAGAGGGGGATGGCTTGGCCGTCGGCCCTGGGGTCCGATGCCCCGGCAAGAATGCCCCGCTCATGGTCGATGGAAAGGAGGTTTACCCGGCCGAACAGGTCAGCCCCTATCTCCTTGATATTATGACCCTTGGACTCTAACCCTTCGATGGTCTCCGGGGGTAAGGGCGCATCCTGCTCGATCTGGAGAACGTAGTCGTCATCGACGGTCCGGGGGTTGGTGCCCGGCGTACTGTTCCATCGGGGAACATCTATAGCCTGCTGAAGCTCCAGCCCATAATCGATCAGCCCTGTCAGCATCTGCACGTTGCTTTGGGGTTGGTTATCGGCGCCGGGAGTGCCTCCTACGAGCACAGGAAGATCATCCTTGAACACCATGTAGCAGTTGAGGGTGTGCATGGTGCGCTTACCCGGCGCTATGCTGTTGGGATGGCCTTCCTTGATGTAAAAGCTGGTTGCCCGGTTGTTCATCAGGATTCCCGTGCCTTCGACGATGAACTGGGAGCCAAAGCCGGCAAAGACGCTGTGGATGTAGGAAACGGCATTTCCTTCCGGATCGACGATGCACGAGTAAGCTGTGTCGTTGCCTGCCGGCACCGGAATTTCGGCGTCTATTCTTGTGGCGACCGCATCGGGACCGATGCGCTTGCGCTGCTCCTCGGCGTGCTCCTTGGACAGGAGCCTCTCCAAGGGCCAGGACACGAAGTTGGGGTCGCCGGCGAAGGTGTTCCGGTCGGCGTAGGCCAGCTTCTTTGCCTCCACCATTAGGTGAACGCTCTCGGCGGTGTTGTGCCCCAGGGATGCCAGATCGAAGCCTTCCAGGATGTTCAACATCTGGAGCACGATGAACCCCTGGGATGCGAAGCTGGTCTCATAAATGGTATGCCCTCGATAGGTGCCCGACAGAGGCGGTTCGTGAAACTGGGGGGTGTGGTTGGCGAAGTCTTCCTGGGTGAAAAGACCGCCCGATGCCTGCAAGCCTTTCACAAGCTGTTGGGTGAGGCTGCCCCTGTAGTACTCATCGGCGCCGCCCTGGGCGACCTTCTTCAAGCTAGCTGCCAGGTCTGACTGCACGAGAACATCTCCCGCGCCGTATGGCTGTCCATCCTTGAGAAGGACCTCCGCCGTGGAAGGGTACTCGACCAGTGTCCCGGCGAAGCTCTTGAACTCCCTTGCAATGCGGGGGGTCACGGGGAAGCCGTGCTCAGCGTAACCGATAGCCGGCTCCAGCAGCTTGGCAAAGGGCACGGTGCAGTATTCGCGATGCAGCGTGTCCCAGGCTGCAATGGAGCCGGGGACCGTGGCGGCCAGGGGACCCGTCCTGGGAACGAACTCATGGCCCTTGGACGTGTAGTAGGCGGAGGTGGCCCCGGTAGGCGCCACGCCGCTGCTGCTAAGGCTCCGTAGCCTCGCTTTGGATGAGCCTTTAGGAGGCTGGTAGAGGATGGCAAAGGTGTCCCCGCCTATGCTGCACTTGGACGGAAGGGTAACCGCTTCCACCGCCGCCAAGGCCAGCGCCGCGTCGAAGGCGTTTCCCCCCTCCTGAAGCACCCTTACCCCCGTGGACGCAGCAAGGGGTGATGCAGAGCATACCATCCCCTTTCGACCATAGACGGTGCTTCGTGAGGGGCGCGATGAAGTCAAGGGGACACCTCCTGAAGGCGCAGGGTGAAAGCCTGGATTGTCAAGTATATTTCTGAAGGAACGTCGTAGTCAAGGGTAATGCACCTGCGCCAGCTATGGCTTGACTGGGCCCAGCAGATGTGCCACGTCTAATCCGAGTGTGCTAAAATTGGCCCGTTCAAATAGACTCTTCGGACCCAGCAGGCCGGATGCCGGAAGACAGAGCAGTTGATAGGAGGCTCGATGTTCGACCAGACCGACATGATGCGCATTGTGGAGAAGTACCGGGGAGATGCTATCGTCGTGGCGGCATATCGCTCCGATCCGGCATGGGCCAAGATAACCACCAATGCCCACCGGGACCTTCCCTTCTGGAGCGCCATGGGAAAGGGTTCATCCATGGCCCTTGGCTTGGCCCTTGCTCAGCCGGAGATCAAGGTCATTCTCTTCGATGGGGACGGCAGCCTGCTGATGAACCTCGGCTCCCTGGTGACCATCGGCGGAAAGCTTCCCAAGAACTTTTACCACTTCGTCATGGATAACGGGGTGTACGCCACCACCGGCGGTCAGAGCGTGCCGGGCAAGGGGGAGGCTAACTTTGCCGATATGGCGAAGGCTGCCGGATATCCCCGCAGCTTCGAGTTCGATAACCTGGAAGACTTTGCCGGCAGCGCCGAGGATATTCTCACTCAGGATGGTCCCGTGATGGTCAGCGTGAGCATCCACCCCAGCATACGCACCCACGAGGAGCGGGTGGAGCAGATGTCGGACCCCCACCGGCGCACCAGCGGCAAGGCTATAGCGGAGCTGGTCGGGGAGTTTAGGGGGTCCTAATTCGTTGCCGCCCCGGTCCCTGATTCCCCTCTTCCGCCATTGGCGATTCGAAAGGAGCAGTTGAGTTGACTGACATTAAGTTTGGCACCCGGCTTGGCGCAAATTGGCACAATGGCATCCCGTCAACCCAGGAGTTTCTGGACATTCCCCGGAAGTGCGAGGAGTGGGGTTACGATTTCGTGGTGGCGGGAGACCACATCGCCGGCGGCAGGGCCGGCATCGCCCCCATCGTCCAGTGCTTCCCCGTGCTGGCAGCGGCAGCGGCTGTCACCCAGAAGATACAGGTGGCTACCTGTGTGCTCCAGCTCCCCATGTACAACCCGGCGGTGGTGGCCCGCAGCATGCTGACCATAGATTTCCTGTCCGGCGGCAGGGCGATAATGGGTATAGGAGTGGGCGGCCAGTACCCCAACGAGTGGGAAGCTGCCCAGCAAAACATCCACGACCGCGGCAAGCGGGCCGATGAAGCCCTGGCTATCATCCGGCAGATGTGGACCGAGAACCAGATCGAACACCATGGCCGTTTCTACGACCTGACGGACATCTCCATGGAGCCCAAGTCCCAAGCCCCAGACGGCATACCCATCTGGGTGGGCGGCAGCTCCGACGCGGCCCTGCGCAGGGCGGCCCGCTTTGGCGATGGCTGGACGTCAACCCAGATGAGCTCTGCCCAGTGGCAGCAGAACATGGAGAAGGTGCACGAGTTCGCCGGGGAGATGGGACGGGATATGAGCAGCTTCCAGGGGATTCACAGCCTGGGCATCCGCATCGACAAAGACCGGGAGAGGGCTCGGAGCGATGCCCGCGCCATCCTTGGGGACGGAGGGCGGGTGCCCTTCGACGAGCTGGTCGAGGACTACGTTTGCGCGGGCGATGCGGAAGACTGCGCCAGGGTGATTCGTAAGTTCGTGAACGCCGGGGCCAGCTGGTTTATGCTGAGTCCCATGGGCAAGCTGGATGACCTGATGCCCCAGCTGGATCTGATCGCCCAAGACCTGATCCCCAAGTTCCGGTAAGGGCGGACCCAGCTTCGTCCTTGAGGGGACTTTGCGCAGCTCCCTGGACGGGACGTTACGCGGCGGTGGGAAGGGCAATAGTCGAGGCACAGCCACGGCTGTCCGTTCCCCTTCGAGTTGCCTCAGGGCGAACGGACAGCCCAAACCCCAGGTTGCCCAAAGGCCTCCCCAAAGGGGGAGATAGGGGCCGGGGGTGAGGGAGAATAGCCCTCCCCCTCAGCAGTCTCTGTTAGTGTTCGTGGCCTTCGTGGGTTACGGCGATGACGTCCATCCCCACGTTGGGGACCAAGCTGGGGCGGTACACGTTGATGAAGGCCCTCGCAGGCCTTACGCCGGTGAATTGGGTCTCGTACACCTTGTTGAATGCCTCGAAGTGGGCCCTCTGCTGAGCGGGGTCATCCCCCACCGTCAGGTAGATTGTCGCCTTTACCACATCATCCAGGGTGGCTCCTGCTTCCGCCAGCACAGCCTTGATGTTCTTGAACAGCTGCTCGGCCAGCTCGGGTATATCTCCCGCTACCCTCTGGTTGGTAGCGGGGTCGATAGCTCCCATGGAGGCGGTGAACACCATGTTGCCTGCCTTGACCGCCTGGTTGTAAGGCCCTTGGGGAGGAGGTCCCTGGTCGGTGTGTATTCGTTCGATATGGTGCATTATCCACCTCGCAGTTTCGGATTTTGGGTGTGTGCAACCGCCTAGGGCGGCTGGAAGCGGGCAACAGTCTAGCACCCCCTTATAGCAGCGTCAAACGAGGCTCCAACAAGGGTGCCGGGGCCCGTCAGCCGTTGCCGCCCGAATCCGTGTGATTCGTTTCGGCCGAGAGTTTCATGTTGTGTCGGCGAAATTCCCATGGGAGTAGTCATATAGTCTGAGTGGTCCTATAATCTTCGGAAATTCTCCCAAGGAGGTTGGCAATGAACGCAATCAAGAGCTTGGCTGGGGTGTACATGCTCCTCGTGGGAGCCGCGGTGGCCGTCCATTTCATCGCTACCCAATTGTACGATCCCTACCTTGAAGGTACTGCCCTTACCGTCTGGCGAATCATGGACCCCCTCATGGTAGCTGGTGTGGCCATAGCCTTCGCGACCGCAACCTGCTGCAAACTCCAGGTCGGCGGTGGTCAGGGGCAGCCGGTTACCCGCGACTACCTGGAGGCCCAGTTCGGATTCTTCTTCTCCGGTGTCCTGCTGCTGGCGCTGCTCTGGAACTGGATCGGAGTCGAGTTCGTGGAGCCGCGGAATGACGATGGCCTCGTTTGGATCGTCATAGACTCCACGCTGCCCTTCCTGCTGGGCGCCACCGGCTACCGGCTCCTCCGCAGCGGCAACAGCTAGCCGTAGCTGCACATTGGCATCCTTATGAGGGTTAGGACGGGACGGTCGCCTATCGCCGGAGAATAACCCCCGCCTTCGTAGTGCGTCAAAAATAGCTGTTACCGAAGGGGCATTGATGCTTCAAAAGTCCTGGTTACCGGGAGCTGGTTGTCTGGATGGGGTTCTGCTGTTGTCCACAAGGCCTCCAATGCAGCATCGAGTTGGGCCTTGAGGCGCACCGGGTTGAGACCCTCGTACCGACGCTGTAGAGCTTCCCTAGCCTCTGGTGTGAGCACATCCCACGTCAACAGCCTCTGATACGGCGTCCGGGCAGTGTCATAGATGCGACGGACCCGGGCGCCCTGGCGACTCTTGTGGACCATCTTCCGCACCGGCTGGAAGAAGTTCAGATAGAGAGAGGCCAGCCGGTGCACTTCCTGGAGGTGCTCCAAGGCTGCCCTGCTGGCGTAGCGGTCATAGCCTACCAGTCGGCGTACTGCTGTCCAGTTCTTCTGCTCCACATGCGCATTGTCGTTCTTGCGATACGGGCGGGAGCGGGTGAAGGTGATCCCCTGGTTTCGGCAGTAGGTGTGGAGATGATGATTGATGAACTCACCACCATTGTCCGAGTGCAGGTCCCTCAGGGGGAAGGGCAGCGTTCGAGCCAGCTCATGAACAGCACCCCCCACCCGGTCCTGCCCCTTTCCCCACACCCCGCGACACACCACCCAGCCTGTCGCAATATCCACCCCAGTCAGCGTGTTCAGGTAGAACCCCTCGGTGCTCTCCCCGCAGTGGGCCACCAAGTCCACCTCCAGATGCCCTGGTGGAGGAAGCCCCCACTCCCCGAAGGTGCGGATGGGAATCGACGCCTTCAACAAGCTCCCCGGCTTGGTTCCGCTTGTCCATGGTCGCCTCTGCCTATGCTCCTTGTAGGGACGCAGCAACCGGTCTATCGTCGATGCGCTCATACCACACAAAGCCTCACACACCTCCTGCGACAGAACCATTTCTTCCCACACCTCCAACCTCTCCACCAGCTCCTTCATGAATGGCGCCAACCGTCTCCCGCAGGGCCGGTCCGCCACCTCCCACACCTGCCTCAGAGCCACTACCACCATCACCCCATACTCCCGTGGACGCCCCCTTAGTCCACCCGCACCGGCACCTCCTTCATTACCTCTCAGAAGCCGGATCGCCGATTTCCGGTGGTATCCAGTCACCACGACAAACTCGTCCAATAACCGCCCCCGCTCTGCCCGTCCCGACTTCCTGTACCGCTTCTTCATACTCTCTGCGTAGTCCTGCACGCTGCCTCTCTTCATGCACTCCTCGGTAACATGATTTATGAAGCAACAATACCCGCCCCGGTAACATTTATTATGAAGCACTTCGGCCTTTTGACCCCCAAGCGCCCGGGCTGTACAATGGAGGCCACCATCGAGGGGACACAGCCCTACGAAAGGAGACAGCTATGGCAAGGATCAAGCACATTGCCCTCAGGGCCGACGACCCGGCAAAGACAGCCGCCTTCTACAAAGAGGTATTCGGACTGGAAGAGGTGGGGAAGGCCCGCACCGGCTTCTATCTCTCCGACGGCTACCTGAACATCGCAATCCTCAGCAAACTGGAAACGGCCCATGGCGAGACCCCCAGGGATGTGGAGGGCTACACCGGCATAGACCACTTCGGCATCCAGGTAGATGATATGGACGAGACCTGCAAGAAGTTGGAGAACGCAGGAGCTGAGTCCGCAGTTCCTGCCGTCAACGCCGCGACCCAGACGAATGCTGACGGCAAGTCATACTTCGAGCTGAAGTACAAGGGACCCGACGGTCAGATATTCGACATCAGCGCCGATGGCTGGGTAGGCAACTAGCAGCCCGACCGTATTACCGGCCCTGATACCAGTCTTAATTTCAAGCTCCCCTGCCCTCTTGGCATGGCCTAAGATGGCGGGGGGTGCCAATTGCCCGAAAGGGCTAGCGCCAGGTCCTGGAGCCCAACGCGCGGTTCATGGCCTGACCTCTCCGTCCGGCCATCTTCCATGCTCCTGCGCCACGTTCACTAAAGTCGTGGCCCAGCATGGCGCGCTTGGACATGGAGATCAGCAGCGCTGTCCCTATGGCTGACGCCAGTTCCTTGTCGTGGTCTCCGTTGCTGGAAACGCCGTTGGACTCGTGGTTGCTGCCCGAGCTTGTACCAATGGATGCAAGGAAGTCTGTGTGGTAGGCGCTGTTGATGAAGGTGGGATGGGACACCACCCGGCGGAGGAGGGGGATGTTGCACTTTATTCCCTCCAGCCGAAACACCCTCAAGGCTTCCAGCAAGCGCTTCCTGGCTTCCTCCCGGTTCTCCCCCCAGCAGATAAGCTTGGCGATGATGGACTCATAGTGGGTTGTCACCTCGTAGTTGGGACATAGGGCGCTATCGACCCTTACGTGCTTCCCCGTAGGCACATGGTAGCTGTCGATTAATCCGGCCACAGGGAATAAGGTTTCCGGGTCTTCGGGATAGATGCGGGCCTCTATAGCATGACCGCTGCACCTGACATCTTCCTGTTCGATGGGCAGCTTCTCACCAGCGGCCACCCTTAGCTGCAGCTCCACCAGGTCCAAGCCGGTTATCATCTCCGTTACGCCATGCTCCACTTGCAGGCGCGTGTTCATCTCCAAAAAGAACATCCCCCCATCGGGGGAGACAAGGAACTCTATGGTCCCGGCGTTGGTGTAGCCCACATGCTTGGCAAAGCGGACTGCGTAGTTCCAAAGGCGTTGTCTCTGCTGGTCTGTTAGCTTGGCTGCCGGGCTTTCCTCCACGATCTTCTGGTTTCTTCGCTGAATGGAGCAGTCCCTGGCCATCAGGTGGACCAGGTTGCCGTGCTCATCACCCAGCACCTGGACCTCTATGTGGGAGGCGCCTTCCATGAATCGCTCGAAATAGAGGGTGCTCGAGCCGAAGGCGCTGGCGGCCAATGCCCGCTGCTGCTGGACTACCGACTCCAGCTCCGCCAGGGACTGGATGATCTTTATCCCGATTCCTCCTCCCCCTCCGGTGGCCTTCACCATGAGGGGAAAGCCCAAGGACCATGCCATGTCTGTGGCATGAGCATCGTCGATGGCTTTGCTGGAACCGGGCAATACCGGCACGCCGGCCCTCTTTGCCATCTTGCGGGCCTGCAGCTTGTCTCCCATCTTTTCTATTACCTGGGGAGAAGGTCCTACGAACCGGAACCCGGCATCCTGGCAACGCTGGGCAAAGGCGGCGCTTTCGGACAAGAAGCCGTAGCCGGGATGGACAGCTTCCGCTCCCGATTGGAGGCCAACCTCGATGATCTTGTCCATTTTCAGGTAGCTGTCCCTGGGGGCAGCCCCACCCAGCAGGTACGCTTCGTCTGCCATCTGGACGTGCTGCGCTTCCGCATCGGCCTCCGAGTACACAGCCACGGTCTTGATGCCCATCATTTCGCAGGTTCGCATAATGCGGCAGGCGATTTCGCCCCGGTTCGCAATCAGCAGCTTCCTAAACACCGGTTAGCCCTCACTTTGCCCGACATAGGGTTCTTGAAGCAATAGGTCGTTATACTACCCGATACGCCTCTTAAGCTAGGCGTTCGAGGAACGTCTTGGTACGGATTTCCCGATCCAGCCAGAACCTTAGCGTACTGGATAGCAGGGTTGACAACTCCTTGTCAAGTTGGGGGGCCAGCCTGAGTGAGCACGCCTCCTCCAAGCTGGAACGGCGGAAGAAGCGGAGGGCTTTGAGGGCGTTAATGGACATCTGGTACACCTGCTGCCCCTTCATGCCGCATGATGGGCAGAGGGTGCCCCCAGCCTCGGGACTGTACAGGTGCTGGCCTGCCTGAAGCGCATCTCGACAATCGACGCATAGGAGAAGCTCGGGCATGAAACCCGACTGGTCCAGCGCCTTTATCTCGAAGTAGCGGAGCACATTCTCCCTGGGCGCACCCCCGTGCAGGGCCCGCAGGGCTTCGACGAGAAGCTGGTACAGCTCAGGGTTGGGGCTCCCTTCGGCCCCGAACCCGTCCACCACCTCGGTCATATACATTCCCCCGGCAGCTCCTTCCAGCCCCATACTCAGGGCAGGAAAGGCTTCGATCACCTGGGCTTGGGAGACTATGTCCAGGTTTCCGGGACGGGCCCGCACCAAGGTAAGGTCAACGCAGTTCAACATCTCCAGGTGTCCCACCAGCTTGCTGGACGGCTTGCGCGCACCATGAACCACCGCCCGGAGCTTGCCCCACTCCCTCGTAAATAGCGTAACCATCAGCCCCGTCTCCATCATTGGGCTGGACCGGATGACGACCCCTTCCGTTCGGAATGACCTTGGCCGGGCCATCTCTCTAAAGTTCCTGCCTGCCCTGGAAAGCCCGGCTCAAAGTAACCTCATCGGCATACTCCAGGTCTCCGCCCACGGGGAGACCGCGGGCCAGGTGGGTTACCTTCACGGGGAGGTGGCCAACCTGCCGCCGTATGTACATTGCCGTGGCCTCCCCCTCCAAGGTGGGGTTCGTTGCGATGATCAGCTCCTGGACCGAGGCGCCTTCCAATCGGGACAGAAGCTCCTTAAGTTTCAGGTCCTCGGGACCGATTCCGTTCATCGGCGATATAACTCCATGAAGCACATGGTACAGCCCACGAAAGCAGTGGGTCCGCTCCAGGGCCAGCACATCCAGGGGGTCCTCCACCACGCACACCTGGCCTTGGTCACGACGCTCATCGGTGCAGATGGGGCATGGATCGGTATCGGCAAGGTTCTGGCATTGGGAGCAAAAGATTACCCGGTCTTTCACCATGGAGATAGCTTCGGCCAGCATGTGGGCTTCATCAGGGGGCAGCTTGATGATGTGATAGGCTAGCCTCTGGGCGCTCTTGGAGCCGATGCCCGGGAGCTTGTTCAACTCCTGGATCAGCCTTGCAACCGAGGGTGCTGCAGAAGGTACAGGCCAGCCGGTCATGGGGATTCTAACCTAGGTCCTCAGGTCAACCCCGGCAGGTTCAGGCCGCCGGTCAGGGAGCTCAGCTTTTCCGAAGCCATCTGCTGGGACTTGTTCAGCGCATCGTTGACTGCCGCCACCACCAGGTCCTGCAAGAGTTCCACATCTTCCGCAGCTTCCGGGGCGATCTCCACCGACTCTACCACCTGCTTCCCGCTCATGATGACCTTGACTACGCCGCCGCCGCCGCTGCCTTCTATGGTCATGGATTCCAGCTCTTCCTGCATCTGCTGGAGCATGTTCATGGATGGCTGGGTAGAAGCGCTCTCTTGGGACCTCGTCTGCTGACGCTTGGCTTGGCGTCGCATCTGCCGGTTCATCATTCTGAACGTTCCTCCAAAATGCGTCCTCCCCAGTTTAACACTGCCCGCACAAGAGGGCTCTGGTCCGGCGCCAGAGAAAGGGCTGCTGTAGCCCCCTCCGTCATATCCAGGCGCAGCTTGTAGGGGGTCCCGAGGGACTTGGTCATCGCCTGTTCCACGGCGCGCATCCCCTGCGGGTCGTCCAGCTCTTCCTGCATACGTTCCAGGTGGGACTTATGGGAGAAGGCTACAACAAGAGTGTCCCCATCCAGAAGGGGAACCCTGCAGTCGCGGAGCAGGGCCCCGATGTTGAACCGCTTTCCCTTATATCGGCTGAGGGCCCTGACCAGGGAAGCCCACTGATCGGCCGTCAGCCCCTCGGAGGTCCCGTTGCTCGGGACCGGGTCTGGCGGTATGGACGGCTCCGTGTCAGCCTCTGTCGAATCGACCTGGACCGGGGCCAGACGCGGCGCCACGTGGGACATCTGCGCAACGGGGGTTTCCCGGACCGGTTTGGCCACTGGTTCGGCGGCGGGAGCCGAGGGCGCTTGTGGGACTGTGGAAGTTGGAGCTTTAGGCGCTGGCGCCGATGCTCCCTGGGAGGCGCCCTCCAGGCTGATCTCGACAACCGCCAGCTCCAGGGGGAGGGGAGACGGCGCATCCAGCTTCATGTTGACGAGCGCCAGATGCTTCAAACAGAGCATGGTGGATGCTATCGGGGCCCTGGATGCCAGCTCTTCCAGGGCATGGGCTGTTTCGGAGGGTATGTCCAGGGAGTCCTTGGACCCGCACTGGAGCAGGAGAAGGGACCTCAGCAGGTCCACACTTTCCTTGTGGAGCTGTCTCAGCTCCACGCCTTCCCATGCAGCCCGGTTGATTGCTGCAACGGCTGCCGATGTGTTGCCCATGAGCAGGTAGTTGATGAACTCCAGCGCCTGCCGGCCGTGGCCAAGTCCCAGCATCTGGTTGACCTCGTCCACACCGACCCTTCCCCCGTAAGAGACCGCCGCTTGCTCCAGCAGGTTCTCCGCATCCCGGAGGCTGCCGGAGGAGAAGTGGGCCATTATCTTCAGAGCGGAGGTGTCGGCTTCGATCCCTTCCATGTCGCATATGAGCCGAAGCCTCTCCAGCATGCTTTCGGAGGTCAGGCGGCGGAAGTCGAAGCGTTGGCACCTGGAGATGATGGTGGGCAGTATCTTGTGGGGTTCGGTTGTGCACAAGATGAACACCACGTGGGGCGGAGGCTCTTCCAGGGTCTTGAGGAAGGCGTTGGAGGCATGTTCCGTCAACATGTGGGCTTCATCGATGATGTAAACCTTAAAGCGTCCCTCCACGGGCGAAAGGTTCACCTTGTCCCTGATGTTGCGCACCTCATCTATGCCGCGATTGCTGGCGGCATCCATCTCGATCAGGTCCATAAACCGCCCTTCCTGCACGGATGTGCAGCGGGGGCAGCTCCCGCAGGGCATATTTTCCTCGGAGCCTGTGCAGTTCACCGCCTTGGCCAGGATTCGCGCGGTGCTGGTCTTTCCCGTCCCCCTGGGGCCGCAGAAAAGGTAGGAGTGTCCCACCCTGCCATTGCTGACGGCGTTGGCCAAGGTGGTGGTCACATGTTCCTGTCCCACCACCTGGTCGAATCCCTGGGGACGCCACTTGCGGTAGAAGACCTGGCTGCTCATGGGGCATCCGGTCCGAAAAAGGCGGACATGATCTCCTGCTCCCTGGAACGCATGGCGGCGCTCTCTGCATCCTCGACATGATCGTATCCCAGCAGGTGCAGGGTCCCATGAACGACGAGGTGGGCCAACTCCCGGTCTAAGGAGCGTTGGGCATCGAGGGCCTGTCGCTTTGCTTGGGGGAGAGAGATGATCACTTCCCCTAAATGGTGGGGCTCCTCCGGCATCATCAGAAAGTCCGATATATCGGGGGACGGTCCCGGGGACTCGCCATCACCTTCCCAGTGGCCACCGTGCTCTGTGGAGAAGGACAACACGTCGGTCACCTCATCCAGCCCGCGGTACTTGTGGTTGAGGTCCTTCAGCATTGCATCATCGCCTATGACGAGACCCATCTGACAGGAGGTGTTGGGAAGGGCATTGGCGAGGGCGCATCTCGCAATCTTGAGCAACCAGTGTCGGGTGACCTCGCCTTTGTAGCTTGGGGAAATACTGACATCGACCCGGGGGATCGGGGCTTTGCTCATGGTGAATCCCTGCAGCGGACATAATAACACAGCACCTCACCCCCATCAATGACAGAGGGTCCCACCCAGACCCCACAATCGAGGGCGAGGGGACTGGGCTGCGGAGGTTGCCGTAGGCAGCGACGGCTCGCTATAATGGGTTATTACAGGCCGAGGCGAATTTCAGCTAAGGCCGGCCGGACCAGCCGTTACGGCTGGCGGGCATCCCCGCCGGAGGCAGCAGGAGCATCGATATGGAGTACAGGATTCGCTGTCCATACCATGAAGCAGACGAGGTGCTGGAGGTGCCGGGGGACCCTCAATACCACGAAGGTCCGATGGAATGCTCTCCGCCTCCCGGGCAAGCCCCCGGTCCCCTGAAGATCAGGATAGTTCATGGACTCCTGGTCGATGCAGCGCCGGTCAAGTCTCACACTTCCCATGCCTCCTGACCTGCCGTCTTAAGAGGGGCCTGCCCTTAGTCGCCCCCTCCGCAGTTGCGGGACGCCAGGGACGCTTTGAATTTCTCGTAGCTGTCAAACCCCGACATCGTCCGCACAAAGTCCCCCAGCGAACCGCATATGTCCCGCATACGGAAGACCTCTTCCCCGATGGGGCTGACTGATGCCGGGTTGTCGGCATAGGTGCCGTAAAAGGCGAAGTAGGCTTGGTTCAGCTTGCGGATGGGGTATCCTTCCTCCACGAACACCAGCCGGCGGGCTTCCATGTACTCTTCCGCGGCTTCGATGCGCCCCTGTTCCAATAGGTCGTCCACCTGGTGTCGGGTTTCGTGCATCTCCCGGCGGAAGCTGAAGGTGTCCGCCTCCGGGGCTTCATGGTCGGCGGGGCCGGTATGCGCCGGTTGCCCACCTTCGTCGATGCTTTCATAGGGTTCGCCCTTCATGGTTGAGTAGGTCCGCAGGCCCATCTCCCGCCCTGCCAGCGAAGCGGCTGTCTCGTTGAGGGTGGTCATTTCCGGGCTGCTCCAGTAGTTCCACCCCAGGGGTCGGATGAACCAGTAGGTGTGCAGCCACTCATGGGCAGAGGTTATAGCCGCCGACCTGAGCCCTGATCTGTCATTGACCACAGAGGGATAGGTGGCTACACCGCCCAACCCCTCTACGAGGGCAGACATGTTTTCCTCATGCAGTATGGTGTCTTCCAGGGCCTCCATCTCCTCCGACGGTATGTCCGGCCTGAGCAGAATGGACTCTTCGGTGCGGATGGTGTGCCTTGGTGAGATGGTCAGGAGCAGGGGCGGGCTTTCCAGGGCAACATCGATGGGTGGAAAGATGATTCCCAGCCATCCGTCGAGGCCCTCTTCCCTCGCCACGGTGCTTATGTAGGCTTCCAGGGTTTCTTCTGCCTCGGCCTGCAGATCGGAGCGCCTGCCCCTGGTTTCCCGGAGGGTCTCCGTCGGCCCGGAGCCTTCACTGGAGGGAGTCTCGATATCAGGTGGCGGCTCACCCCGGACAAGGCTGTCCTCGAGGGAACGGATCCGTTCGCCCAGCGTAAAGAATTCCTGGACATTCTCCAGGCGCTCCTCTTCGCTCACAGAGCGCCACGGCAGGTAGCTGGTCAGCTTGTGGTACAGCTTGTCCGGCAGGTGGGTCAGCTCCCAGGGCACAAGCTGGTATCGATAAGGAAGGACAACCAGGTCTAGGGCTGACACCTTGAGGTCTCCGGTAACGGCAAAGAGCAGAAGGGCAGAAAGAAGAAGGGTGGCAAGTGCTCTTGGGAAGACGCGCATATGCCTTGCCACAGGATAACACAACGACTGAGATTCAGGCTGCCTACCCCAGTGGCGCAGGTCCCTCCGGCCCCGGCGTTGCGCCAAGCCCGTTAATTTGGCTAAAATGAAGTGCAAGACCTCGGCGGCCAAAGATGCCGGCTCCGCCGGATTTCATCTAGGTCTCCGCCGATACCCCCATCGGATGCGATGCTGAAGGGAGAACACTTGTAATATGGCGGACATCAATAAGATACGAAACGTAGCCCTTCTTTCCCACGCGGGTGCAGGGAAAACGTCCCTGGCCGAAGCATTTCTCTTTAATACCAAGGCGGTGAACCGGCTGGGCAACGTCCAGGACGGGAACACGGTCTCCGACTACGAGCCCGAGGAGGCGAAACGGTCCAGCAGCATTCAGACCAGCCTGATTCCATGTGTCGCCGAAGGTTACAAGGTCAACTTCCTGGACACCCCCGGGTACGATGATTTTGTCAGCGAGGTTATCGCTGCCCTCAGGGTCGTGGAAAGCGCCATCATCGTGGTGCCAGCCGCCGCGGGCGTTGAGGTTGGGACCATTCGAAGCTGGAATCAGTGTGAAGAAGCGGGCATTCCGCGCATTTTCTTCGTGAACAAGATGGACCGGGAGAACAGCGATTTCCAGCGCTGCCTGGGGGACCTGCGTTCCAACTTCGGTCGTGGTTGTGTGCCCTTCCAGATACCTGTGGGAGCGGAGGCGAGCTTCAAGAGCGTCGTGGATGTGCTGGACCCGGACGTTGAGGTGCCGGCCGAAGTTACCCCCGAGGTGAATCATGCGAGGGAGTTGCTCATCGAAGCGGTTGCCGAGGCCGATGACGACCTTGCCACCAAGTACCTCGAAGGGGAGGAGCTGACCCAGGAGGAGATATCCGGGGCCATCCGGCAAGCCATCCTTTCCGGGGACATCTCTCCCGTCTTCGTGGGTTCAGCCACCATGAATATTGGGGTTGAGGAGCTGCTATCGGCTGTGACCGCCTACATGGCCTCCCCCGCAGATAGGGAGAGGGTGCCCTTGGTGGAATCGTACCTGGAAGCATCGGACGCTGCCGAGTCCGGGCCCCTGGCTGCATTCGTCTTCAAGACCACCGCCGACCCTTTTGTGGGCAAGCTGTCCCTGTTCCGTGTGTTCAGCGGGTCGGTCAAGAGCAACTCGGAGGTGTGGAACGATGCGAGGAACGCCTCCGAGCGCATAGGCCAGGTCTATACCATGCGGGGAAAGACCCAGGAGCAGACCCCCGAAGTGGGGTCCGGCGACATCGGGGCGGTATCTAAACTCGCCGCCACCGTAACGGGCGACACCCTTACCCAGAAAGAGAAGCCCATCGTGGTGAAACCCATCGATTTCCCCACAGGGTTCTACACCATGGCTGTTCAGCCCAAGTCCAAGGCCGACGTGGACAAGATGTCCATGGCCATTAGCCGGATCCTGGAAGAAGACCCCAGCCTGAACCTTGTACGCGAGCCCAACACAGGCGAGACCCTGGTTTCCGGCTTTGGGGAGACCCAGCTTGAGGTGGCGATGGAACGTGTCAAGCGGAAGTTCGGCACCGAGCTTGAGCTTCACCTTCCCAAGGTGCCCTACAAGGAGACCATCAGCACCACCACCAAGGCCGAGTACAAGCACAAGAAGCAGACCGGTGGGCACGGCCAGTACGGGCATGTGCTACTGCGCCTGGAACCCCTGGGCACCGACCAGACCTACGAGTTTGGGCAGGAGCTGGTGGGAGGATCCATACCCAAGGAGTACATCCCCTCCGTCGAGAAGGGTGTGGCGAAGGCCCTGCAGGAGGGCGTCCTGGCTGGATTTCCGGTGGTGGGGGTGAAGGCTGTCCTGTACGATGGGAGCTTCCACGACGTGGACTCCTCGGGCATATGCTTCGAGATAGCCGGGTCATATGCGCTGCGAAAAGGTGTGTCGGAGGCGGGTCCGAAGCTGCTGGAGCCGATAATGAGGTTGTCCGTCAGGGTGCCCGATGCCTACAACGGCGATGTGATAGGCGACCTGAACAGCAAACGGGGCCGGATAATGGGGATGATCCCCCAGAACGGTGAGACGATAATCGAGGCCGAAGCCCCCCAGAGCGAGGTCCTGCGCTATGCCACCGACCTGCGTTCCCTGACCCAGGGACGGGGTTCCTTCGTCGTAGAGTTCGACCGGTACGAAGAAGCCCCCGCCCACATCACCCAGAAAGTCACCGAGGAAGCAAAGAAGGCGTAGTAGGCCTAGCTGCTTTGCCCCAAAGGGCAGGAACCCTTGGCTCAGCGGATTTCGGTCTCGGTTTCTACCATACCGTCTCTATCTGTCGAGAGGCTGTAAGTGTGTCGTCCCGCGTCACCACCGGCGCGTCAAGAGCCACCGCCCCGGCGGCGATGAGGCGGTCGTGCATCTCAGGTATCTCCGGGAAGCGGTCCAGCTTCTCAAGCTGCGCCCTGCCCAGGTCGGAGATTTCTATCCCACTCACTGAGTCCAGCGTCGCCAACAGATCGGAGGGCGAGATGGGCTGGCCCAGCTTGGCCGACAGGAAATAGAACTCGGCCACAGCTATGGCGGGGATGATGATGGTAGCGTTGCCCGTCTCGGCCAGGCGGAAGACAGTGGAGGCTGCGGTGCTCCCCTCTAATGTTGGCTGCCTAGGATTATAATTTGGGGCGAGCTAAGGTTCCAAGCTGTTACTTCAACCGCCAAGTCTACCTGCATTGTGAGTGCTTATACGGGGGGCTGGAGTGGTTCGTGCGGGAGGGTAATCAAGGTTGACGACTCCAATCCACTACGAATGTTTCAACTATGCCATCGAAAATGACTACACCCAGGTCCGCTACGCTCAGGGTGATTGGCAAACTCGCGAACCGGAACTGATGTTGTACCTAGAGGTTCCAGGGAAACCTCCTCTGGTGGGAGTCGGGCTGACCGATCGGGCCGTCCGCTGCCTGCGTGAGTTGGGGGGGTTGGATTGGCAAACGCGAGACGTGCCCCCTGCTATCTCTCGGGCTGGGGCCATAATGCGGGTCGCTGCCGGCAAGGACGATATCCCTTGCTGCGCTTTTGTGCCAGCAGGCGATGCTCCTATGTTACAGGGCTATCTAAGCCGGGTCGAGTCTGTCACCTATCCGGAGGTTCTACAGACGCTTGTCGACTTCCCGGGCGGTCTACTGCCCATGCGCTACTTGGAGTCCTCCCGAATACTACTCATCGTGAAGGCCTTGAGGGAATTCGCTGCAACAGCCCAGTTGCGAAAGTCCCTGTGCTTTTACCAGGTCCCGCTGCGCGCTGGTGATGTGAACACCTGCGGTTTAATTTCAGCTTTCTTCGATGACTACGATGAGCCGCTTACAATCTGTACACCCCTTTTCGACGAGGAGGTAACCCACGAAATATTCCGGGTGCTATCTTCAGATTCCTTTGATATCCAATTCTTCGACGAACACAATCGAGAGTTGATTGGCTTCCGTGCCGAGAACCCGGATGCCACTCGCCTTCGATCTGTTGCAAACACGGTCCGATTAGTGCCAGGTTCGCTGGAGTTCGCTCGTCAGTTCCACGATGACATGATGTCTTGGTTTGGCGCTCGCTCAACAGCCGACGATAATGACGCCCTCAGAGTTAATCTGGTTGAGACGCTGCTTCCTAACAACTTGGACCCACGGAGCGAGACTCCGGGTGATTTCAATGAACGTGACATTGAGATGGGACTGCATCGGGCGTTTAATGGTGACCAAGTTTGCCGGAATCCAGTGCGAGCAAAAGAGGGACGAGAGTTTGTAGATGTTCTTGTGGCCACTGAGAAGACTGTTCTGCTGATTCAGGCCAAGGACAGCCCGGTAACCGAAGCGACACTTAGTCGTACCATTAATCGCAAGATGGCCACTACCGCAGCACACGTCAAGAAGGCTGCCGCCCAACTGAAGGGATCCATTAAACACCTCCAATCTGGCGGCTCCATCGAGATAATCACGGATGGTCAACGCTGGGATGTCTCCACGTTCGGTCGCGAGGTTTTCGGACTCATCATCGTCAAGGAGTTGTTCGATCCGGGACGGTCCACTTGTAGTCGACCTGTCCTCTCCGTTTCTGAAGAGACCGGCATCCCTTGTCTTCTTCTGGACTATCGAGAGTTCCAACAGTTGACGTTCTTTCGGGGTAATGAGGAAAGTTTCGTGGGCTCGCTTTGGGAAACCTTTTTGGCCGCTCGTGAACACGGTTTGTTCCCACGCCTACGCTTTGGCCTGGTTACGGGTAGGCCGAAGGTGCATTTGCCATCATCCCACGTCCTCGGAGAACAGATCTCCCCGACCTCGGCGTCGGGGAACTCCACAATTCCAGGGTGAGCCCCCTCCGGCTCCCACATCTAGAAGATGGTGCTTTCTGTAATTAAATCTGGTTGGCCCCTTAGCGTCGCACACTTGCAAACGTCCCTACATGAACCTACCGGGTTACTGGTGGAGCAGTGACTCCCTTGGTTTAGCCTGCTGAACGCTTAACTTTTTTGTGTTTTGGGGCACTGCTACAGACGAAGTCTGTTTGGTGACCTAGAGGGCGTGGTAGATGTTGTCGAGAACGAGTGACGCTAGGGCCGCAGCCGGGAGCCCTAGTTATGGGCCTTAACGCAGGGATCTCCGCAAAGCGTTCATCCATCCTCAGGTTCTCCCTGACCAGACTCACGTACCTCTGCATCCTCTGCACGCAGTTTGAGATGGGGCCAGAGGGTCTCACCCTCTCATCTTTTGGTGGGGAAACGTGTCTCATTCACGTTGACACCAGGAATTCGCCATCTATATAGTCCCTCTGCCATGCCCATGCCTGCGGGTATTCCGAGAAAACCTCCCCTTCTGGATGGACGCACCCTGCACTGGCTGGCAGGCGCACCCGACCCTGAAACACCTCCCCTTCTGCTGGGACCAAGGAGAACTATGGATGGCAGCTAGCGCCAAACCTCGAACGATTAAGGCCCTGCGGGACAGCCGCTATAAGGTCTTGCCGGTCCGGGAAGAGCTGCGCAAGAACCTGGTAGCCAAGCTCAGAAACGGGGAAGAGCTGTTCCCCGGCATCGTCGGCTTCGATGATACGGTGATGCCCCAGATGCAGAACGCCATCCTGGCCGGTCAGGATATCGTCCTCTTGGGCGAAAGGGGCCAGGCAAAGTCCCGCCTTGTGCGGATGCTGGTAAACCTGCTGGATGAAGAAGTGCCGGCCATAACCGGCTGCGAGATCAACGACAACCCCTACGATCCTATCTGCCTGAGCTGCCGGGAGTGGGTGAAAAAGGACGGCGGAAAGGTCAAAATACGCTGGATATCCCGGAATGACCGGTACTCGGAGAAGCTGGCGACACCCGACATCTCCATCGCTGACCTGATCGGAGAGGTGGACCCCATCAAGGTGGCCGAGGGAAGGTACCTTTCCGACGAGCTGACCATCCACTACGGGCTGATCCCCCGCACCAACCGCGGCATATTCTCCATTAATGAGCTTCCCGACCTGGCTGAACGCATTCAGGTGGGCATGTTCAACCTGATGGAGGAGCGGGATGTGCAGATAAGGGGGTACCGGGTCCGGATGCCCCTGGATGTGTACACAGTCGCCACAGCCAACCCCGAGGACTACACCAACCGGGGACGCATCATCACACCCCTGAAGGACCGGTACGGCGCCCAGATCAGGACCCACTACCCCAAGGCCCTCCAGGATGAGATCGCCATCATGGAACAGGAACGGTCCACCTTCGACAACGAGAAGGACATCTCCGTCCCCTCTTACATGAAGGAGATCGTGGCGGAGATCACGTCCCTGGCCCGGCGCAGTCCCGACATCAACCAGAGGTCCGGCGTCAGCGTCAGGGTTTCCATCGCCAACTACGAGACACTCATCGGCAATGCTGTGCGCCGTTCCATCGTGCAGGGGGAGAAGAAAGCCAGCCCCCGGATTAGCGACCTGCCCTACATAATCTCCTCCTTCAGCGGGAAGGTGGAGTTGGAAACCTTCGAAGAGGGCAGGGAGTCCAAGGTCATGGAGGACCTCTGCAAGAAGGCTGTCCTAAACGTCTTTGGGAAATACTTTAACGTGAAGGACCTGGAAGAGGTGGTCCAGAGGTTCGAGGAGGGGCTGGAGGTGGAAGTGGGCAGCGACCTGCCCTCCCCAACCTACATGGAGCTGCAGAAGCAGGTGAGCGAGCTTGGGGAGCACGTAAGGCGCCTGGGGGCGGGGAGACGACCTGAGCTCGTAGCATCCGCTTCCGAGTTTATCCTCGAAGGACTGCATCTCAATCGCAAATTGAATAGGGATCAGGTGGGTGGAAGCTTTCGTTACAGGAGCTAACCGTGCCCTACTTTCGGTATTCCCGTTGGGATGGCGCCCAACAGGTCTTCGAGCTGGATGGCGAAGATGTGATGGAGCAGTTGTCCGAGCACCTGGTCAACCACAGCGACATTTCCAAGGCCCTGGAGTCCCTGGCTAAAGGCGGCCTGCGCACCAAGTACGGCGAGGATGTGCCCGGCGTAGATGAGATACTTAGCCGGCTGCGGGCGCAGGAACAGGAAATCCTGGACCGCTACAACCTCGACCATGTCCTGGAGGACATAGAAGGTCTCATCCGCCGGACCGTGGAAGCGGAAAAGGCGGGGATCGACCAGCGCTTGGCCCGCGCCCGTGAACGCCTTTCCACCGACCTCCCGGACGACCCCTCCTCGCCTACACGGGAGGAGATGGCCAAGATGCTGGGCCACCTGGAGCGGATGAGCGCTCGCAACCGGGAAACTCTTGACCATCTCCCCTCCGATCCAGCCGGAGCTATCGAACGCCTAAGCCGGCACGAGTTCGCGGATGAGAATGCCCGGTCAGGATTCGAAGGCATGATGGCTTCCCTTAAGCAGCAAATGCTGAGTGCCACATTCAAGGGGATGATGCAGGGATTGGGGGACGAAGCCTCGAAGCAAGTTTCCGGCCTGAAGCAGATGCTTCAAGGCCTGAACGACCTTTTCCACGAACACCTGGAAGGTAGCAGCGGCAGCTCGCGCTCCATGTTCGATCGGTTCATGCAGGAATACGGCCGGTCCTTTGGCCTCGGAGATCCCTCCACCATCGAAGAGCTGGCGGACGGCACCCGGCGCCGGATGGCCCAGATGGACCTCTTGCTGCAGAGCCTTCCCGCCGAGTTTCGCAGGAAGCTGGAGGAGGTCATAAGGTCAGTCTTGCAGGATGACGACCTGCATCGGGAGATAGCAAGGCTGTCGGACAATCTGCAACGGATTTCCCCCATGCCGGAGTCGGCTGGCCTGGATTTCAGGGGTATGCAAGATGCTGGCTTGGAGCAGGCGCTGAACATCGTCTCGGAGCTGCACGAGCTGGGAGAGCTGCGTGCCGGGATGCTGAAGGCCTACCATGACACGGGAAGCAACATAGATATAGACCTTTTGAGGAAGCACCTGGGTGAAGAAGCCTGCCAGGCTTGGGACCGGATGCAGTCCTTGGAAGGAGCGCTGGAGAGGTCGGGGTACCTCCGGGCACGGGAGGGCCGCTTGGAGCTGACTCCCAAGGGGGTGCGGAAGATCGGCCAAAGGGCGCTGCAGGAGATATTCGGGGTCATGCGCAAGGAGCGCGCGGGGGCCCATCAAACCGCCGAAAGGGGAGGAGGCGACCCATCGGAAGACACTCGCCCCTACCTGTACGGCGACCCGTTCAACCTGCACCTCCAGCGCACTATGCTGAACGCGGTCATGCGCTCCCCAGGGCTTCCCGTGGCCCTGACCCCCGAAGACTTCGAAGTGCAGCAGCTTGAGCAAGTATCCCAGTCCTCAACCGTGCTGCTGCTGGACCTCAGCCTGTCCATGGCCACCCGGGGCAACTTTCCCGCAGCCAAGAAGGTCACCTTGGCGCTGGACAACCTGATACGCACCCAGTTCCCCCACGACTCCCTCCACGTGGTGGGTTTTTCCACCTATGCCAGGGAGGTCAAGCCGGAGCAGGTCGCAGAGCTGGCTTGGGACCAGTTCGACCCCTACACCAACATCCAGCACGGCCTGTCCACCGCCCGCAAACTGCTGGCCACTGCCAGGGGCAGCACCAGGCAGATCATCATGATCTCCGATGGCGAGCCCACGGCCCACACCGAGGGCGACGAGCTGTTCTGCCAGTATCCCCCGGACCCCCGCACCGTACGCGAGACCCTCAAAGAGGTCAGACGCTGCGCCCGCCAGGGGATCACCATCAACATGTTCATGCTGGACCGTAACTCTTCCCTGGTGCAGTTCGTTAGCCAGATGAACAAGATAAACCGGGGCAAGGTCTTCTACACCAGCCCCACCAAGCTGGGGGAGTACATCCTCGTGGACTACCTGACCAGCCGTCGCAAGCTGGTGGCGTAGGGGCGCCTGCCCTTCTGCACAAGGCGCCAGACCAGGTCATCTAGGCTGCTCCGAGAGAGCAGCCTACACGTCATAAGATGATATAATTGGACTGTACTTTTGCTTTGGAAGGGGTGAGGAACACCTGAAATGAACACCCTCAAGACCTTTGTCCTGATGCTCGTGATGAGCGCCCTCTTGCTGCTGGCCGGGTTTCTTACCTACGGCGTCACGGGAGTCATAGTCGCAGCCGGCATAGCTATGGCCCTCAACTTCTTCTCCTATTGGAACAGCGACAAGATAGCCCTTCGCATGGCCCATGCCAGGCTGATCTCCTACGAAGATGATAAGGACCTGCACCAACTGGTCGAAGAGCAGGTGCAGCGGGCGGGAATACCTATGCCCAAGGTGTACGTAATCGAAGATGACTCCCCCAACGCCTTTGCCACCGGGCGCAACCCTGCCAACGCCACAATCGCCGTTACAACGGGCATCCGTCGCTTGCTGAACCGGGAGGAGCTGGGCGGGGTGATTGCCCATGAGCTGGCCCATGTCGGGAACCGGGATACGTTGATAATGACCATGGTGGCAACCATGGCAATGGCCATAGGATTCATCGCTATGGCAGCCCAGTTCGCCATGTGGTTCGGCGGGTTCGGCCGCGGCCGGGTTGGCGGTGGTGGTGGGGGCTCGGGGATGATGATCGGCATCATCGGACTGCTGGTCGTGGCAATCGTGCTGCCCATGGTTGCGACCCTGGTGCGCCTGTCCATCTCAAGGGCCAGGGAGTTCCAGGCGGACGCCACGGGCGCCCGCACCTCCGGCAACCCCAATGCCCTTGCCAGCGCCCTGGAGAAGCTGGAGATGGGCACCAACCGCAAGGCTATGGAGGTGAACAACGCCATAGCCCACCTGTACATCGTCAACCCACTGAAGGGAAAACATACCGGGGACCACCAGGTCAGCGCCCTCGGTGGTGGTGGCGGGATCTCTCGCTTGTTTTCGACGCATCCACCCATAGCCGAACGTGTACGACGCCTGCGAAGTATGCGCGCAGATTGGTAGAGAATCTGCTTTGATAGAAAAGAGCGTCCTGGTTACCGGGGGAGCGGGCTTCATCGGCTCCCACCTTGTTGACAGGCTGATCTCCTTGGGGCACCGGGTGGTTGTCGTGGACGACCTTAGCTCCGGCAGGCTGCAGAACCTGAACCGGGGCGCCGTTTTTTACCATACAAGCATCAACCACCCGTCGGTGGAAGAGATTGTCCGGCAGGAGCAGCCGGATATCATCGCTCACCATGCTGCCCAGGTAAGCATATCTGAGTCGGTGCGGGACCCCATCCGGGATGCCGAGGTGAACATCCAGGGGACGCTGCGCCTGATAGAGCTTTCCCGGCGCTTTGGGGTTGGCAGGTTCATCTTCGCTTCCTCGGGAGGGGCCCTGTACGGAGAGCCTGACCGGAATCCCTGCAATGAACAGCAGCCCGTCCGTCCCGTTTCCCCCTATGGACTTTCCAAGTATTCGGCCGAGGGCTACCTTGGGATGTACCATAACATCTATCGTCTGCCCTATGTGGCCCTGAGGTACGGCAATGTTTATGGCCCCCGCCAAGACCCCGCGGGAGAGGCGGGCGTGGTCGCAATATTCGCCCGGGCCATGCTGGAGGGCAAGCAGCCCAGGATATATGGCAGCGGCCGCCAGGAGCGGGACTTCATCTACGTTGACGATGTGATCGATGCCAACATCGCAGCTATGGACGAGGGCCAGGGCGCATACAACGTTGGTACGGGCTCCGGGACTTCCGTTGCCCGGATATTCGAGATGCTGAAGGAGATACTGGGTTACAGGTGGGACGCAACCTATGGACCTGCCAAGCCGGGTGAGGTGTTCAGCATCAGCCTGGACAGTTCCAAGCTCCAGCAGGAGATGGGCTGGATGCCCAAGCTCTCCCTGGAGCAGGGCCTAGCTCAGACCGTCGAATATGTCCGCAGCACTCTCAAAAGCTCCACCGTCGAAAGGTGAGCTATGACACAGCCTAACGGTCAGGCGGATTACGATGTAGTCATCGTTGGTGGCGGGGCCGCAGGGCTTGGCGCCGCTATCTACACATCCCGGGCTTCGCTCAGGACCCTCATCCTGGACAGCATCGGATGCGGTGGACAGATCCTCACCACCGATGAAATCGAGAACTACCCCGGATTCCCCGACGGCATCAAGGGTCCCGATCTGTCCATTGCCATGTGCACCCAAGCCAAGAAGTTCGGCGCCACTATGGAGCACGACCAGGTTCTCGAAGTCTCCGACCTGGACAAGGAGACCAAGCAGGTAACTACCTATTCGGGCACCATCTCGACCAGGGCCCTGATAATCACCGCCGGCGGCTCACCCAACAAGCTGGGCGTTCCCGGAGAGCTGGAGCTGGCTGGCAGGGGTGTTTCTTACTGCGCTGTGTGCGACGGCAACTTCTTCCGAGGCCAGGAAGTCGTTGTTGTGGGGGGAGGGGATGCAGCCCTGGACGAGGGGCTGTACCTCAGCAACCTGGCAAGCCGGGTAACCCTCATTCACCGGCGGGATGAGCTTAGAGCAAAGCCCATCTCCCAGGAAAGGGTGAAGGAAAACCCCAAGTTCGAGTTCCTGTTCAGCCATGTGGTGGAAGAGGTCCTTGGTGACGATGGGGTGCAGGGGGTCAAGGTAAAGGACCTGAAGACCGGCGAAGCCTACACCCGGCCGACGTCGGGCGTGTTCGTATACATCGGGTTTCACTCCAACACCGGCTTCCTCGGGGACCAGGTGCCCACTGACGCAGCGGGGCACATCTACACAAACATCGACATGGAAACCAGCATTCCGGGCGTGTATGCCGCCGGCGACATACGGGCCTCCTCCTTCAGGCAGCTGGGCACCGCGGTGGGGGACGGAATCACCGCCGCCCTTGCGGCCTACAGGTTCCTGAGCGAAGGCTAGCTGATCCCGGCGAGGGCGGCCTACCCGATCCCCGCCGCTTCCCTGGCAAGCAGGGCGATGCTCGCCAACGCCACCACCACCAGCACCACCTGCCGAAGCTTCCTGTCGTCGATGTGATGCGCCAGGAAGGACGCTACCACTACTCCGAACACCACCATGGGGACCAGTTTCAGGACCGTATCGACCCTGTCTGCCGTGTAGAACCCCATGGCGGCATAAAGGCCGGCAGCCACGAGAGCAACCACGAGGGAGTAGAAGGCAATTGATGCCCTGATGGTGCTGGCGGCCCACTTCTGATTGACCAGGTAGAGGACTACCAGCGGTGTGCCCACCCCCATGCCTGTAACCAGCAGCGCCCCAAGGAACCCGAAGAAGGGGGTGGTGAGGCGGGAACGGCTGATGGGCCGTTCCATGTTCAGAACGATGGGCACTAGCAGCAGCAGGATCAGGACGGCGATGGCGATGCGCAGGATGCCGGGGCTTACTGAGTCCAAGATCAGCACACCGACGGGAACGCCCGCCACGCCGGCCATTGCCATGGGGAGCGCATCCTTCAGGGGCAGCTGGCGCCGGGTGCGCAGCAGCACGATCGCCAGGACAGGGATGGTCAGGCTGTTGATGGTGACGACCACGCTCTGGGGGTCCATGATCAAGAGGAGCGGTGGAGATAGCACCATCCCAAGGCCAAAGCTGACCAGCCCCATCACCATGGAGCCTGCCAGCACGACCATCAACGCCAGGGCAAGCGCCCCTCCCGAAAGCATCAGATCATTCCGCCATATGCCTGATAGCCTGCCTCCTGCTGCCTAAGGGATTGGCCTCGGACCGCCGCGCCACGCAGGGGTGTCCGGTGGGTGTCCTCCCGGTAACCAAAAAAGAAAGCACCGACGTTGTCATGGTCGGCGCTTTCTGAGTTAGAGGTCAATGAAAGGGAGCGGGGTGCGGCCACCCGTGCTAGCTGCCGACGAAGCCCAGCTTCTCGAATCGGCCACCCACGATGGGCGCGGCATCCAAGCCAAGCCAGTCTTCCAGCAGGGTGGAATAGAAACCCCGGAAGTCGTAGTTGGGAGCCAGGTCGCCCGTCTGCAGTTGTTCAGCATTCAGCGAAGGATACTCGCTATAGTGGCCCCCCTGCACCGGGTCGCCGATGACGAAGGCGACTCCGCCGGCGCCATGATCGGTGCCCGAGCCGTTGTCGTGCACCCGTCGCCCGAACTCGGAGAACATCACCAACACCACGTTGTCCGAAGCATCATGCTCTCTAAGGTCATCGAAGAAGTCTCCCACCGCCGTCGATACATCCTTCCAGAGCTGCCCGTGGAGGGGAGCTTGGCTGGCGTGGGTATCGAAGCTGGCGTGGGAGGTGTAGAAGACCCTGGTCCCCAGTTCCGCTAGGTGCACCTGGGCGATGTCTCGCATCTTGCGTCCGATGGAAGAGGGGGCATACTCCACGCCTGAGGAGTACTGCTCCGGCGCCGTCCGCAATATGTCGGCGCCCATGAGGGCATCCAGGCCTGTGCGTCCCAGGTAGTCCATCACGTAATCGCTGCCGATGGTGGGGGCGTACATATTGGCGAAGCGGTTTAGGGCGTTTGCCCGCTGGTCTTCGGCCATGCCCGTCAGCAGGCCGTAGGTTGCGAGGTCGGATACGGAAGCTACCGAGACCCCCGGCAATGCCAGCGCCCTCGGCAGTCCCGCTCCGAAGTTCACGGCGGTCAGCACGTTCTCCTTGTTTGGGTCTATCTCCCGAACAGCCCGCCCAAGCCACCCTTCGGTGCCTACCTTGTCGGGTTCGCAGGTGTGCCAGATATCCATGGACCTGAAATGGGAACGGGGCGAGTTTTCGTACCCTATCCCATGCACTATCCCAACCCTGCCCTGGTTCCACAGCTCCTTCATGGGACCCAGGCTGGGATGAAAGCCATAGCTGTCATCCAGGGGTATCACCTGCTCTTCGGGCACGCGCACAACCGGGCGATTGTCCCAGTACAGCGGGTCGTTATAGGGGACCACCGTGTTGAGATAGTCGTTGCCCCCGGTAATCTGCAATACCACGAGGACTGGCGCCTTAGCGGTCAATGTCATTGGATGCCTCCTGCTCCAGGGAGATCGGGTGACCTGGGCCCCTGCGCACGTTCGTTTCCATTATAGGTGCTCAGCGGGAATTCACCCTTCCAGGGAGACCCAAGGGCGGGCGGATTTCCCCTAATTTTAGGTTTGGCTGTACCCTGGTGTCAAACGGAGCGTGAGGCCATCTTCGTTGACCCCGCTGCGTCGGCCTATTAGGGAGCGTGAGGCCATCTTCGTTGACCCCGCTGCGTCGGCCTATTAGAATGGAGTGGCCCCGGATGCGCCTGTTTTATGGTGTGTTCCTGGGGAGCATCATTTCCGAAGCTTGTCATCACAGATCTGGGAGCGAGACCGTGAGCTATGAAACCATCCTGGTGTCCAAAGAGCGGGGAGTGACCGCAATAACGCTGAATCGCCCCGAAGTTCTCAACGCCCTGAGCTTTCAACTGGTTTCCGAACTGGACGATGCCATAACCGATGCGGAGCGGGACGAAGACATCGGCGCTGTCATTCTGACGGGGTCCGGAGACAGGGCGTTCTCGGCCGGCGGGGATATCCATGAGCAGCGTCGGGATGCTGTGGAGCTTACCGAAGAAGAGGATGAGAAGCGCAAGACCCTCAGGGCGGGGTACAGCTGGCACCTCGCCAACTGCGCCAAGCCCACCGTCGGGGCCATGAACGGCTTAGCCTACGGAGGGGGGTGTGTGGTTGCTACATCAGTGGACATCAGGGTTGGCTGTGAGCGCACCAAGTTCCGCTTCCTGGCCGCGGCCTATGGGCGCCTGAACTGCACTTGGACCCTGCCTATGCAGGTGGGCTGGCCCATCGCCAAGGAGCTGCTGTTTACGGGGCGGGTGGTGGAGTCGGAGGAAGCCTACCGTATCGGCCTGCTGAACCACCTTGTTCCCAGCGACCAAGTGCTCGACAAAGCCATGGAGATAGCTGTCACCATCGCCGAGAACCGCGCCGACTCGGTGCAGGGCACAAAGCACCTCCTGACCACTAACATAGGCTCTACTTGGGAAGATATGTGGAGAAGCGAGCGGGATATGCTTTCCACCAAGGTCAAGGAGCGGGGCGTAGAGGAGGCATTCAAGGACTTTCTTGCCCGCAAGGGAAGATAGGTTCTTCCTTCTATCTCAAGGGGAAGGGGCCGGGGCGAGGGACGTCAATGTGTTCCTTCTTCCCCCTGGGGGGACCTCTGTATAACCTGAGCCTCAGGCTGTCCGTTCCCCTTCGAGTGCCTCAGGGCGAACGGCCTCCGGGTTCCCTCAGGACATGTCCCGAGCTGCGGCGAAGGGCCCTTTGATCAAGCCGCCCGTTCGCCCCCAACAGCCCTGCGTCCGCTCACCCTTCAACTAGGCCGCCCGTCCGCCTCCAACAGCGCGCGTCCGTTCGCCCTGAGGCTAGGCCGCCCGTTCGCCTCCAACAGCGCGTGTCCGTTCGCCCTGAGGCACTCGAAGGGGAACGGACAGCGGTAGTCTTGCCTTTGGTATAGCCTTCTGGGTGAGGGGACAGAGGTAGTTGTGCTTTGAATGTTGCCTTTCCCATCGCCGCGTTGTGTCTTGTCCAGCAAGTTGCGCAAGGGTCTACTGTGGGAGAAGGTTGAGATGAGGGGCTGATTCATCCTCCCAGTAATTCCCCTCAAGGGAGAGGCGCCGGGGTGAGGGACTTCGTTATGTCCCTCCTTCCCCCTGGGGGGACCTCTGTATAACCTGAGCCTCAGGTTGTCCGTTCCCCCTGAGGCTAGGCCGCTCGCTCGCCTCCAACAGCGCGTGTCCGTTCGCCCTGAGGCTAGGCCGCCCGTCCGCCCCCAACAGTCCTGCGTCCGTTCGCCCTGAGGCACTCGAAGGGGAACGGACAGCGGTAGTCTTGCCTTTGGTATAGCCTTCTGGGTGAGGGGACAGAGGTAGTTGTGCTTTGAATGTTGCCCTTCCCATCGCCGCGTTGTGTCTTGTCCAGCAAGTTGCGCAAGGGTCTACTGTGGGAGAAGGTTGAGATGAGGGGCTGATTCATCCTCCCAGTAATTCCCCTCAAGGGAGAGGCGCCGGGGTGAGGGACTTCGTTATGTCCCTCCTCTCCCATTGGGAAGACCTCTGAATAACCTGGGGCCCTGGGCTGTCCGTTCCCCTTCGAGAGCCTCAGGGCGAACGGACATCCCAAGCCTTTCCTTGCATATTACCTTCAGGGCAAACGGTCTCCGGGTTTCCTCAGGGCATGTCCCGAGCTGCGGCAAAGGGCCCTTTGATCAAGCCGCCCGTTCGCCTCCAACAGCGCGTGTCCGTTCGCCCTGAGGCTAGGCCGCCCGTTCGCCCCCAACAGCCCTGCGTCCGTTCGCCCTGAGGCACTCGAAGGGGAACGGACAGCGGCAGTCTTGCCTTGAATATCGCCCTTCTCACCGCCGTGTTGTGTCCTGTCCGGGAAGTAACGCAAGGGTCTCCAAGGAGGTAGGGGTGGTACCCCTTTCGGTCTTTGTTAAACTATTGTTAAACAAATTCCCCCGTCTTCGCGCTAACATGCGGCGAGTCGAAATGGTAACCTAACCATGATGTAAGCTCTTATAGTTCGCGGGTCCCGCACAGCCCTAAGCAGGGGGGAATTACCCGGAATGGCAACCAGGCAGGCAGAATCACCGACTACGCAGGCCAACATCAAGATAAGAGTTGGCGAAGATGCTCCGTCCGAGGGGCAACCTCCGGCGCCCAGTGGAGGAGAGTCCAAGCTCCAGACCATTGGACTGAGCGTCAGGTACGGCAGCGCCGTTGCCCTCCGGGACATCAGCATGAACCTCCCGGCCAACCGGGTCACCGCCATTATCGGTCCATCGGGCTGCGGCAAATCGACCCTTCTCAGGTGTTTCAACCGGATGAATGACCTGGTTCCCGACGCTTCAGTAGAGGGCAAGCTCCTCTTCAACGGACTGGACCTTTACGCCTCCGGCGTGGACGCCACGGAGATCAGGTTCCGCATCGGGATGGTCTTCCAGCGCCCCAATCCCTTCCCCAAGTCGGTGTATGACAACGTAGCCTTCGGGCTGCGCATAAACGGATTCAAGGGGAACATGGATGATATGGTGCAGCATGCGTTGGAGCAGGCTGCACTTTGGGACGAGGTAAAGGACCGTCTCAAGAAGGGCGGGCTGACCCTTTCCGGCGGTCAGCAGCAACGCTTGTGCATCGCCCGGGCGTTGGCTGTGGAGCCCGAGGTGATTCTCATGGATGAACCCTGTTCAGCCCTGGACCCCATAGCAACCCTGGCTATTGAGGACCTGATCCGCTCCCTTGCCGGAACGTACACCATCATTATCGTCACCCACAACATGCAGCAGGCCGCCCGTGTTTCCGATGAGACAGCTTTCCTGACCACAGGTCCCGATCCGGGAGGCTATCTTGTGGAGCACGGCAACACCCGCCAGATATTCACCAATCCCCAGGACGAGCGCACCGAAGCCTATATCACGGGGCGTTTCGGATAAGTCACGCCGGTCCTGGAACCCCAGCGTCCAGTCAGGCTGGACCAAGGAGGGTAACGTGCGGGTCAGATCCGGTTTAGACCGTCAGCTACAGATGCTCGAGGACGAGGTCCTGATCATGGGGGGGATGGTGGAAAAGTCCATCGCCCGGGCCGTGGATGCTCTCTCCCGCAGGGATCTGGAGGAATCGGAGCAGGTTATCCGGGAGGACGACCTGATCGACCGGAAGCGCTTCGACATAGAAGAGCGGTGCATTGACCTCATTGCCACCCAGCAGCCCATGGCGACGGACCTGCGAATCCTCATCGCCATGATCCACATCACCGTGGAGCTGGAGCGCATGGGAGATTACGCTGAGGGGATCGCCCGCATCAGCCTTCTGATGGGACAGGAGGCTACTCTGAAGCCCCTTATCGATATCCCCAGGATGGCCGAGAAGGCACAGGGGATGCTGCACCGGTCCCTGGACTCCATGGTGAACAGGGATACGGTCGGAGCCCAGCAGGTGTGCGCCGAAGATGATGATGTGGATGCCCTGTACGACCAGATATACAGGGAGCTCCTGTTGTACATGATCGAGGACCCCAAGACCATACGCCGGGCAACCTACCTGCTGTGGGTGTCCCACGACCTGGAGCGCATTGCCGACCGGGCCACCAACATCGCCGAAAGGGTGGTGTACCTGGTGACCGGCAAGATGGAAGATAACAGCGCCTCCAAGTACTAGGACTTGGCGCCTGCCAAGGTGGTCAGATCCCCGGCAGGGTTGGCGTCAAAGGCCGTCCTTGACGTTGAAGCGCCCCACGGAGGTTGAGCCTCCCTTGTAGAACAGGTGCAGGAAGTTTCGCCGGTGGGCCCAGGCGTGGGCCCTTCTCAGGGCGGGCTGGGGAATAGGGCCGGACTTCCTGGTGATGCGGATGGTCTCGTAGCCGGGCCCTGCTGCGCAGTTGGCTTCCAGCAGATAGACGACCCCGCAGCCCTCGGACTCCAGCATCAGCTTCAGGGGTTCGTAGCCCTCCATTTTGCGGCCGGGTGGGCGGTATATGTAGAACTCGGTGCTGCCGATCAGGTCATCGAAATGATCATCGGCCACACCTTCGCCCCTGCCCCCGCCCTGGCGCATCTGTCGGCGGGTGTACCCCCTGTCGCGGACGTTGAAATCGGATACCACTATCAGCCCTCGCTCTGCGGTGTGGCCCTGGTTGGCGTCAGCTTCCAACCACCGCCTAGCATAGCATAAGAGTCAGAGGTTCTCCCACAGGGGCAAGGGGCGTTATGTGCGTCGTGCGCAATCATCGCCGCCCCTCGGATTCGGGACTAATGTCGTTCTCGACTGAAATCCAAGTGGTATTATTGACACTACCGGACTTTGTTGTTAAACTCCCCGACTAGTGCCTCCACATGGCAAAGGAAAAGTTATGCCAACAGTAAATCAGCTGGTGAGAAATGGTCGAAGGCAGGTCCGTAAGAAGACCAAGTCCCCCGCTATGCACTGGCTCCAGAACTCCCTGCGGAACAAGGTTACGTGGGGCCCCGGAGCGCCACAGCGTAGGGGGGTTTGCGTCCAGGTGCGGACCATGACGCCCAAGAAGCCCAACTCTGCTTTGCGCAAGATTGCCAGGGTACGCCTCACCAATGGTTTCGAAGTGACCGCCTACATTGGCGGTGAAGGGCACAACCTGCAGGAGCACTCTGTGGTGCTTCTGAGGGGCGGCAGGGTCAAGGACCTGCCGGGTGTTCGATACCATGTGGTGCGTGGTGCCCTCGATTGCGAAGGGGTTAACGACCGGAAGCGGGGCCGAAGCAAGTATGGCTCCGAGCGACCCAGAAGCCGTTAGCCCCTCTCCTTTCCGCGGTATCATTGCCTAGCCGAACCGAAGGACCTGGAAGATATGTCTAGGCGCAGGAGGGCCGAGAGGCACGTAGTGCCTCCCGACTCCAAATACAACAGCCCGGAGTTGGCCCGCTTCATCAACAAGATTATGAAGTGGGGGAAGAAGAGCACTGCCGAACGGGTGGTGTATGGGGCAATGGATCTGGTGGAGCGGGATACCCGTAGAGAACCCCTTGAGGTGTTCCAGCAGGCTTTGAAAAATGCTACACCTCTCCTGGAGGTTAAACCCAGGAGGGTGGGTGGAGCGACCTATCAAATTCCGACGGAGCTTCGTGTCAACCGCAGCGAAGCCCTTGCAATGCGATGGCTCATCAGGTCGGCTAGGGCACGCAAAGGCATGCCCACAACGCGAAAGCTGGCAGCCGAGCTGATGGATGCATCCAGAGGCGAGGGCGCTGCAGTGCGCCGGAGGGAGGAACTCCACCGGATGGCCGAAGCCAACAGGGCCTTCGTCCACTACAGGTGGTAGCATGTAGGTTTCCGCGCCGGTAGCCGGGTTTACACACAGGCCGGACCCAACAATAGTATGCAACCATGTCTGAAAAGATCACTATAAACAAGATACGCAACATAGGTTTCATCGCCCACATCGATGCGGGAAAGACCACCGTCACCGAGCGGGTGCTGTTCCTTGCCGGCCGGATCCATAGGGTCGGCGACGTGGATGAGGGGACCACGGTGATGGACTGGATGCCCCAGGAGAAAGAGCGGGGCATCACCATAACCTCGGCCGCCACCACCTGTTTCTGGGAGGGCCACCGGGTCAACATCATCGACACCCCCGGCCATGTGGACTTCACAGCCGAGGTGGAGCGCAGCCTGCGCGTGCTGGATGGCGGCATAGTTGTGCTGGATGCCGTTGCCGGCGTTCAGCCCCAGTCCGAGACGGTCTGGAGGCAGGCGGACAAGTACAACGTTCCCAGGATCTGCTTCGTCAACAAGATGGACCGCCTGGGGGCCAGCTTTGACCGCACCATCGACACCGTTCGCCACAGGCTGAAGGCAAACGCCATCGCCATACAGCTCCCCATCCAGGAGAACGAGTCCTTCCGGGGCGTCGTTGACCTGATGCAGGGGCGGGCCCTGATGTATGAGGACAATAACGGAATGGCGCCCCACGAGGAGCCAATTCCCGACAGCTACATGGATAGCTACCAGCAGTACCGGGACGCCATGCTGGAGAAGATCGTGGAGACCGATGACGCTCTCATGATCCGGTACCTGGAGGGAGAGACCATAGGTGTCGATGATCTGATGATGGGACTGAGAAGGGCGACTATCACAGGACAGCTGATCCCCGTTCTGTGCGGCACGGCGCCTACGGGCCGGGGAATTCATCCCCTTATGGATGCCATCATCAGCTACCTTCCGTCGCCCGCCGACGTACCGGCGGTCACCGGAGTCCTGGCCCATAACGGGCAGGAGGTTGTCAGAGAAGCCAGGGAAGACACACCCATGGCATCCCTGGCTTTCAAGGTCATCACCGATCCTTTCGTGGGCAGGCTGGTCTATCTGAGGGTGTACTCGGGCTCCGTCAAGTCCGGCGCATCGGTGGTCAACGTCACCAAGGACACGAACGAGCGGATGGGCAGGGTGCTCCAGATGCACGCCAACCGCCGGGAAGAGATCGAAGAGGTGGGCGCGGGGAATATCTGCGCAGCCGTCGGCCTCAAGAACACCTTCACCGGCGACACCATCTGCACCCGTGAAGCCCCCGTGGTACTGGAACCGCCCAAGTTCCCCTCCCCGGTGCTCTCCGTGGCCATCGAGCCTATGAGCAAGGCGGACCAGGACAAGCTGAGCGACGCCCTGGACAAGCTGGCGGAAGAGGACCCCACCTTCTTCGTGCAATATAACAAAGAGACGGGCCAGACCCTGATATCGGGCATGGGCGAGCTGCACCTGGAAGTGCTGGTGGACAGGATCAGGCGGGAGTTCCATGTGGGGGCCAGCGTCGGAAAGCCCAAGGTTTCCTACAGGGAAGCTATAACCACCGACATAAGATCCGAGGGCAGATTTGTGCGCCAGTCCGGCGGCCGTGGCCAGTACGGGCACGTCTGGCTGGCCATAGAGCCTGCGGAATCGGGAGAAGGTTTCAAGTTCGAGAACCGCATCGAGGGTGGAGTCATACCCAGGGAGTACATCCCGGCGGTGCAGGCAGGCGTCAAAGAGGCGCTGAACAACGGGCCTATAGCAGGTTATCCCATGGTGGATATCAAGGTTACCCTGTATGACGGCAGCTTCCACACCGTGGACTCATCGGAGATCGCTTTCAAGGCGGCGGGTTCCATCGCCTTCAGGGACGGGGTCAGGAAAGCCCATCCCCAGCTGCTGGAGCCCGTCATGGACATGGAGGTGGTGACCCCCGGTGAGTTCCTGGGCGACGTGCTGGGAGACCTGAACTCCCGACGGGCTCACATACGAAACATAGAAGGGCATGAAGGAATACAGGTAGTGCGGGTGATGATTCCCTTGGGGGAGACCTTCGCATACACCACCACCCTGCGTTCAGTCACCCAGGGTAGAGCGACCTACACTATGGAATTCCGGGACTACCAACCTGTACCTGAGGGAATGGTACAAGGTATAATCCGGGGTGTTTCTGCTTAGACAGGATAGGTAAGATAGGAAATGACAACCAGCCGTCAAAAAGTAAGGATCGTCCTCAAAGCCTTCGACCATAAGTCCCTGGATCTGTCGGCAGGCCAGATCGTGGATACGGCCGAGCGCACCGGGGCGGTGGTCCTGGGGCCAGTGCCCCTGCCCACGCACATCCGGCGTTTCTGCGTGATCCGCTCACCCCACGTGGACAAGGATTCGAGGGAACACTTCGAGATTCGGACCCACAAGAGACTGGTGGACATAGTAGAACCAACATCCAAGACCATCGACGCCCTCACGCGCCTCAACCTGCCTGCGGGTGTCGATATCGCCATCAGGCTGTAAGACGGCGCGGCTTGGTGAGACGCCGATGATGACTATGATTGAAGAAAATATGGCAGGCTCGCCGGAGTAGCAGATTTGATCAAGGGTATGTTGGCAACCAAGATAGGGATGACCCAGATCTTCCAGCCCAATGGGCGGGTGGTCCCCGTGACCGTCGTTCAGGCTGGGCCATGCACCGTGACCCAGGTCAAGACGGCTGCCCAGGATGGCTACGAAGCTGCCCAGGTCGGCTTTGGCGCCACAAAGCAGGTGAACAAACCCAAGCGGGGGCATATCGGGAGGGGAGCTTCTTTCCGATATCTGAGGGAGATATCCGTGGACTCGGTGGAAGAGATCGACGTCGGCCAGCAGTTCACTGCGGGCGATCTGTTCGAGGCCGGGGAGAAGGTTGATGTGATCGGCAGGTCCAAGGGCAAGGGATTCCAGGGCACCATGAAACGCCACGGCTTTGGCGGCGGCCCCAGGACCCATGGCCAGTCGGACCGGGCCAGGGCGCCCGGCTCCATCGGCGCTACAACCTACCCTGCCCGGGTGCTCAAGGGCAAGAAAATGGCAGGACACATGGGCGACGCCCGTGTCACCGTCAAGGGAATCGAGATCGTCCAGGTCGATGCGGAGCGGAACCTGCTCCTTCTGAAGGGGGGCCTTCCGGGAGCGCCCAACAGCCTGCTTATGATAAGAAAGGCCAAGTAGGGGTCTCGCAGAAGGACCGGCCAGGTCCAACGGAAGCCAATATGGAAGTACAGATAAGAAATCTAAAAGGTGAAGTGGTCGATACCGCCGAGGTAAGCGACGGCGTGTTTGCCGTCCCCATGAACCAGTCGCTGGTGCACCAGGCATTGGTGATGTACCAGCAGAACCGGCGCCAGGGCACCCACCAGACCAAGACCAGGGCTTACGTGTCCGGCGGAGGCCGGAAGCCCTGGCCGCAGAAATACACCGGCCGTTCCAGGCAGGGAAGCATCCGCTCTCCCCAGTGGCGCCACGGCGGGGTTGCTTTTGGTCCCCACCCAAGGGACTACAGGAAACAGATGCCCAAGAAGATGCGTCGCATGGCCCTGAAATGCGTTCTCTCCGAAAAGGTCCGGGGAGGCAGGCTCATCATACTGGATGACCTTTCCCTGGATGCTCCCAGGAGCAAGGCCATGAAGGAGATACTGGGGAATCTGGGGGTCGGGGCATCGGCCCTGGTCGTCACTGAAGAGCCCCAGGTCAACGTGGTGCGCTCAGCCCGGAACCTGCCCAGGATATGGACACTGCCCGTGGCCCTGCTGAACGCGGAGCAGGTGTTGAAACAAGAAAAATTGGTGATCACCCTGGATGCTCTCAGGAAGGCCGAAGAGCTGTTGGCTTCCGAAGGCAGGGACATCCGGGCTACCGAGGATGGCGGCGATGAAGCTGAATGAGGTGATCATCAAGCCCCTTATCACGGAAAAGAGCACCATCGCCCAAGAGAGCGGCAAGTATGTTTTCCACATCGACCCGCGGGCTAACAAGGTAGAGGTAAGGCAGGCTGTCGAACATGCCTTCAGCGTTACGGTGGTTGACGTCAACATCACGAAGAACCGGGGCAAGATGAAGCGCTTCGGCCCCCGTACGAAGAAGACGCCTGACATCAAGAAAGCCGTGGTCACCCTCCAGCAGGGAGACCGCATCCAGCTCATCGAAGGGGTCTAAGGGAGTGCCACTAAGAATACCAAACCCCAGGACGCCCGGCACCAGGGCAGCAGCCCTCCCGTCTTTCGAGGAGGTCACCACCTCCAAGCCGGAGAAGTCCCTGCTGCGTCCCAGCCGCAATGCCAGCGGCAGGAACAATCGGGGACGTATCACCATGCGGCGGCGGGGCGGCGGTTCCAAGAAGATGTACCGGGTCGTCGATTTCAAGCGCGACAAGGTGGGAGTCCCCGGCAAGGTGAGATCCGTCGAGTACGATCCCAACCGTTCGGCCAGGATCGCCCTGATAGTTTATGCCGATGGTGAAAAGCGCTACATCCTGGCCCCCCTGGGGCTGGAGATTGGCGCCCGCATAGAGTCGGGGTCGCGGGCCGAAATCAAGCCCGGGAATACCCTGCCCCTCCGAAACATCCCGGCAGGCACCCAGGTGCACAACCTGGAGATTACACCGGGCAAGGGCGGCCAGCTTGTGCGCAGCGCAGGAGTGGCGGCCCAGGTGCTGTCCCGCGAAGACCCGTACGTGCTGATCCGCCTCCCCTCTGGTGAGGTGCGCCGCGTGCTGGTGGACTGCCAAGCCACCATCGGGCAGCTGGGAAACCCCGACCATAAGAACATCAAACTGGGCAAGGCCGGCAAGACCCGCTATAGGGGGCGAAGACCCCAGGTGCGCGGGGTGGCCATGAGTCCCAGAGACCATCCCCACGGCGGTGGCGAAGGACGTTCGCCCATAGGTATGCCTGGTCCCAAGACCCCTTGGGGCAAGCCTGCCTTGGGCTACAAGACGCGCAAAAAGAAAAAGGCCAGCGCCAGCCTCATGGTGAGAAGGAGGAAGTAAGGGATGTCCCGCTCCACCAAGAAGGGCCCCTACGTGCAACCCAAGCTGGCCAAGAAAGTGGCCACCATCCAGCGTGCCGGCACCAAGTCGGTCATCCGCACCTGGTCACGGTCATCCACCATAATGCCCGACATGGTCGGCCTGACGATAGCGGTACACGATGGCAGACGCCATGTGCCCGTGTTCATTACGGAAAACACCGTGGGCCACAAGCTAGGAGAGTTTGCGCCCACCCGCACCTTCAGAGGGCATGTGGCCCGTTCTGAGAGGACAACCCAACCCCGGGGAGGGGGACGCAGGTAGATGACCACGCGCGCCCATTTCGAGGAGGACCCCAGGTGCCTGAGGTAAAGGCTACAGCAAGGGATATCGGGGCTTCACCCAAGAGGCTCAAGCCCATCACAGACTTGGTGCGGGGCAAGCCTGTGGATGAAGCCTTGGATACGTTGAGGCTGCTGCCTTCTCCGTGGGCCAGGACGGTCTACAAGGTGGTCAGGTCGGCGGCTGCGAATGCCGAAAACAACCTGCTCATGGACCCGGGTAACCTGGTAGTTGTCAAGATAGTCGCCGACGGGGCCCGCTCCCTGAAGCGTTTTCGTCCCCGGGCCAGGGGGCGCATAGGGCGCATCGCCAAGCGCTCCAGCCACATCACAGTGGTTGTAAACGACGCTGAGGAGGTGTCCTAGTTGGGACACAAGACCCACCCTACAGGCTTTCGCCTAGGGATCGTTAAAGATTGGCAGACCCACTGGTACGCTCCGCGGGGCAGGGACTACCGGGAGTTGGTGCTGGAGGACCTGGCGATCCGGAATGGGATCACCAAGGAATACGAGGGATTCGGCAACGCCGGCATAGCCCGTATCGAGATTGACCGGGGATCCCAAGATATCGTCATCAACGTGCACTCGGCCAGGCCGGGGATACTCATCGGCCGGGATGGAGAGCGAGTCAAGAAGCTGCGCTCCCGCCTGGAAAAGCTGACCGTTCGACGCATCCAGCTGAATATCCTGGAGATATCCCAGCCGGAGCTGAACGCCTTCTTGGTTAGCCGCAACATCTCCGACCAGCTGGAGAGAAGGGTCTCCTACCGGAGGGCCATGCGCCAAGCGGCGCAAAGGGCAATGCAGGCGGGCGCCCAAGGCATCAAGATCGGCATCAAGGGACGAATCACTGGTTCGGAGATCGCCCGGCGGGAGAAGCTGATGGATGGACGACTCCCGCTCCACACCCTGAGGGCCGACATCGACTACAGCATCACCGAAGCCCGCACATCAATGGGGCGTATCGGTGTGAAGGTGTGGATATACAAGGGCGAAGTGCTGCCTCCTCCCCCGGAGGAAATAGCCGAAGAGCTGGAAACCATAGAAGTAACCGTGCATGCCGAGGATATCCCTACAGTAAATCTCGAGGATATAGCCGATGCTGCAGCCTAAGAGGGTCAAGTACCGCAAGATGCACCGGGGACATCGCAGGGGTGTAGCCACCTCCGGAAACTCGGTGTCCTTCGGAGAGTATGGCCTGAAGGCCACCGAGTGCGCATGGATCACGGCCAGGCAGATAGAGGCCGCCCGTATCGCTATCACCAGGCATATGCGCCGGGGAGGCAATGTCTGGGTGCGCCTGTTTTCGGACAAGGCCGTCAGCAAGAAACCAGCCGAGGTTCGTATGGGCGGAGGCAAGGCCGCCGTGGACCATTGGGTAGCCGTGGTCAAACCGGGCCGGATTATGTTCGAGGTCAGCGGCGTCAGGGAAGAGGTTGCCATGGAAGCCCTGAGACTGGCCTCTCATAAACTGCCCATAGCCACCAAGTCGGTCCGCAGGGATGGGGCCGGCGATATAGCCGAAACCTAAGTGTAATAGCCAAGCCAGCGGGAGCGCGCCAGTATGCGAGCACACGAAATACGAGAGCTGGACTACGAGGAGCTTCACAGGTCCCTGGAGGAGGCTTACAGGGAGTTGATGAACATCCGCTTCCGCTTGGCAACCAAGCAGATGGCCAATACATCCCAGGTAAGGTACGTGAAGAGGAACATAGCCCGCCTCAATACAATTATCAGACAACGAGAGCTGGGAGAAGCTTAATGTCCAAGGAGTTCCGAAAGGTCCGAGTGGGCCGCGTAATCAGCAACAAGATGGACAAAACAGCCTTGGTTGAGGTCCGGTGGCAGCAGCGTCACCCCATCTACAAGAAGAGCCTGCGTCGGATAACCAAGTGCTATGCCCACGACGAGGGCAACGACTGCCTTCTGGGAGACCTGGTACGCATCGAGGAGACCCGCCCCATCTCCAAGACCAAGCGCTGGAGGGTACTCTCCATACTGGAGCGTCATGAGGTTGCGGAGGTGAAGCCAGCCGAGCTGGACCAGGGACTGCTGACCGAGAATCTTGGGGCGGCAGTTGTCGCAGAGGAAGCTATCGAGGAGCCGGTCGCCGAGGTCATCGAGACTGAGCTAGTCCAGGAAGAAACTGTCGAGGAGCCGGTTGCCGAGGTCGTCGAAGCCGCGCTAGTCGAAGAAGAAGCTATCGAGGAGCCGGTTGCCGAGGTCGTCGAAGCCGCGCTAGTCGAAGAAGAAGCTATCGAGGAGCCGGTCGCCGAGGTCATCGAGGCTGAGCCTGTCGAGGTAGAAACTATCGACGAGCCGGTCGCCGAAGTCATCGAAGCTGAGGCTGTCCAGGAAGAAGCTATCGAAGAGCCGGTAGCCGAGGTCGTCGAAGCTGAGCCTGTACAAGAAGAAGCTGTCGAGGAGCCGGTCGCCGAAGTCGTCGAAGCTGAGCCTGCCCAGGAAGAAGCTGTCGAAGAGCCGGTCGCCGAGGTCATCGAAGCTGAGCCTGCCCAAGAAGAAGCTGTCGAAGAGCCGGTCGCTGAGGTCATCGAAGCTGAGCCTGTACAAGAAGAAGCTGTCGAGGAGCCGGTCGCCGAAGTCGTCGAAGCTGAGCCAGCCCAGGAAGAAGCTGTCGAGGAGCCGGTCGCCGGGGACACCGAGCCAGAGTCGGCCCAGGAAGGTTCCGAAGCCGAACCAGAGGAGACAAGGGGATGATCCAGACCTTTTCCCGTCTTGTGGTAGCTGACAACAGCGGTGCCCGGGAGATCATGTGCATCAACATTCCGGGCTCCAGTCGCCGCCGGTATGCTTCCATCGGCGACATCATTGTGGGCGCTGTCAAGGAAGCCGCTCCTATGGCCGCCGTAAAGAAGGGCGATGTGGTGCGGGCGGTTATCGTACGAACTGCCCAGCCCCATCGGAGGCCCGATGGCACCTACGTGCGCTTCGATGATAACGCCGCTGTGCTGGTCACCGGTACCACCCCCCGGGGTAGCCGAATATTTGGCCCAGTGGCCCGGGAGCTCAGGGACAGAGGCTATATGCGCATACTATCCCTTGCCCCGGAGGTTGTGTGATGAACATCCGCAAGGGCGATACGGTGCTGGTCATCGGGGGCAAGGAGAAGGGCCGCAGAGGCAAGGTGGAAAAGGTGCTTGCCGAGGAGAACAGGTTGACCATCGAGGGGTTCAACCTGGTTGTAAGGCATATGCGCCCCACTGGCCAGGCGAGGCAGGCGGGAAGGATTCAGAAGGAAGCCCCCCTTCATTTGTCCAATGTGATGTTGGTCTGCAACAAGTGCAGCAGACCTACCAGGGTAGGGTCCAACCGGTTGGAAGATGGTAGAAAGGTACGGGAATGTCTGAAATGCAGGGAGACGATCGACTAGAGGAAGCTCCCTCCTCATCGGCGGACGCAACTCCGGCGGACGACGCCGCAGCGCCCACTGAAACGGGCGCCGTCCCAGCCCAGACCGGAAGCGGGAGGGCACAGCGAGGTGCGTCGAGGACCGGCCGCGGGACGGCAAGGAGCTCCACCAGGAGAACGAGCAAGGCTGCTGCCGAAACGACTGCCGCCGAGTCCCCTTCTTCCGAAGAGGAAGCCGCTCCCGCCGGCGCCCCGTCCCAGACCAGTGCCACCCCCAGGCTTCAGGAGCTGTACCAGACCCAGGTGGTCCCGGCTATGCTCCAGGAGTTTGGATACAAGAACGTTGTGCAGGTGCCCAAGCTGAAGAAGGTTGTGCTGAACATCGGCTTGGGAGAGGCGCTGACCAATCCCAGGGCTATGGAGAGCGCGGCAAAGGACCTTAGCACCATATCAGGCCAGAAACCGATAATCACCCGCGCCAAGAAGTCCATTGCCGGATTCAAGCTCAGGGAAGGGAATCCCATCGGCATGTGCGTCACCCTGCGGGGCGCGCGCATGTACCAGTTCATGGACCGCTTGGTCAATGCGGCCTTGCCCCGCATCCGAGACTTCCGGGGAGTGCCCGCCACCAGCTTCGATGGACGAGGGAACTACTCCCTGGGTATCCGCGAGCAGATAATCTTCCCAGAAATAGACTACGGGCAGATCGAGCGAATACGGGGGATCCAAGTAACTATCAACACCTCGGCAAGGACCGATGCCGAAGCAACCCGCCTTCTTGCTCTGATGGGTATGCCTTTCGTCAGGCAGAACTGAGGTATTTGTATTGGCTAAGAAATCCAAGATAGCAAAATGGAAGCAGCCCCCGAAGTTCCCAGGGCGCAATCATAACCGGTGCAACCGGTGCGGAAGGCCAAGGGCCTTCATCCGATACTTCGGGCTGTGCCGGATATGCATGAGGCAGATGAGCCTGCTTGGCGAGCTGCCAGGGGTGCGCAAAGCCAGTTGGTAACTAATATGGGACTCCAAGAAAAACCACGCATTGCCGGGGGGCAAATATGCCGGTAACCGATCCAATAGCAGATATGTTGACCCGTATCAGGAACGCTCAGCAGATGAGGCATGATCACCTGGTCATGCCCGTTTCCAAGGCCAAGGTGGCGATTGCCAAGATACTGAAGGAGGAGCGCTTCATTCGGGACTATGATCTGCTGCGGGGTCAACCCCACCCCCGGCTTCGCATACACCTGACCTACCGCGAGAACAAGGGCCTGACCATCACTGGGCTCAAGAAGGTCAGCAAGCCGGGGCTGAGGGTGTACGTTGGCAAAGGAGAAATCCCCCGTGTGTACGGTGGTGTGGGCATAGCCATATTGTCCACATCCAGCGGCATCATGACCGGCAAGGAAGCTTGGAACAAGGGGATAGGAGGAGAGCTACTCTGCTATGTCTGGTGATGTAACGACGGAACGGCGAGAACGCACCCTCTCAAGAATTGGACGCAAAGCCATACCCATCCCTGCCGGCGTGCAGGTGACCCCGGAGTATGGACAGATCACCGTTAACGGGCCCAGAGGATCCCTGGTCCAGCCCCTCCACCCCGACGTTACCGTGAGGGTGGAAGACTCGCAGGTGGTGGTGGAAAGGTATTCGGAGCGCAAGTTTCACCGCTCCCTTCATGGCCTCACCCGCAGCTTGGTGGCAAACGCGGTTATGGGCGTGTCCGAGGGTTTCCAGAAGACCCTGGAATTGATGGGGGTCGGGTATCGTGTCCAGCAGTCGGGGGATGGCATCGTTCTCAACGTTGGCTACAGCCACCCTGTGGAGATCTCTCCCATAGAAGGTGTGACCATAACCGTCGAAGGCAACAACCGCGTCCACGTGAGCGGAATGGACAAGCAGAAGGTGGGCGAAGTAGCATCGAGAATTCGCCGGGTGCGTCCTCCTAACGCGTACAAGGAGAAGGGGATCAGGTACTCCAATGAGGTGCTGCGGCTCAAGCCCGGCAAAGCTGCAGCAAGGAAGAAGTAGAGGACCGGACTATGCCCAGGGATAAAGATGCGCGGAGACTGAGGGTCGTCAGGCACCGAAGGGTGCGCAACAAGGTGTCGGGCACCCCTAAACAACCCCGATTGTGCGTATTCCGAAGTTTGAAGCACATTTATGCCCAGGTGATCGACGACACCGTGGGATGCACGCTGGCCTCAGCTTCCAGCAAGGAGCCGGGTGTAGTGCCCGCAGCGTCCAGTTCCGGGAAGTCCGAATCCTCCAAGCTGGTGGGCGCCGCTATCGCCGAGAGGGCCAGGTCCAAGGGGATAGACAAGGTGGTTTTCGATCGGGGGGGATATAAATACCATGGTCGCGTGAAGACCCTGGCCGAAGCTGCTCGTGAAGGAGGACTCACCTTCTAATGGTAAGTTTGCTAACCGGTTCTACAACCCCGGCGTTTGACGTCAACAGCTTGGTGCTCAATGAAAGAGTGGTGTACACCCGGCGCATCGCCAAGGTGGTCAAGGGAGGAAGACACCTTAGGTTCAACGCCCTGGTGGTGGTGGGAGATGGCGAGGGTGTCGTTGGCGCCGGGTTGGGTAAGGCCCTGGCGATTCCCGATGCGGTCAGGAAGGGGAATGCGGTTGCCAAGAAGAACCTGGTGCGCGTCCCGATAAAGGGCAGCACCATTCCCCAGGCAACCACGCTGAAGAAGGGCGCTTCCCTGGTTATAATCAAGCCCGCCCCGCCCGGCACGGGCATCATCGCCGCTGGTGTGGTCCGGGCGGTCCTGGACCTGGCAGGGGTGAAGGATGTGGTCGCCAAGTCCCTCGGCTCCCGCAACCCCATAAACGTCGTCTATGCCACCCTGGAGGCCCTGAAACAGCTCAAGGACCCGGACGAGGAGATCGCCCGGCGCAAAGCGGCCCGTCCGGCCCGCTAACCAACCGATAGCAGGAATACATAATGGCAAGTCTGAAGATCACCCTGAGAAGAAGCTACGCCGGTTCCACGGAAGCCCAGAGGAGGGTCGTCCGCTCCCTGGGGCTGCGACGATTGAACCAGACGGTTGTGCACCAGGATAGCCCCACCATCCTTGGCATGGTCCGCAAGGTAGGCCACATGCTCCATGTGGAAGAGAGCGCTGAAGACCAGGCTGCCCAAGGGAAGGACAACTAGCCATGATGGAGCACGAGGTGGCGCCTCCCAAGGGCGCCAGGAGAAAGAGGAAGCGCCTGGGACGCGGCGATGCCAGCGGCCACGGCAGCTACTCCGGCAGGGGCATGAAAGGCGCAAAGTCCCGTTCCGGCCCCGGCCCCCGGCCCGGCTACGAAGGCGGTCAGATGCCCCTAATAAAGGGACTGCCAATGAGGCGGGGGTTCACCAACATTTTCAAGAAGCAGTACTGCCTGGTAAAGCTGGACAGCTTGAATAGCTTGCCGCCTGCCTCCGAGGTTACCCCCGACGTCATGGTGCGAATGGGGGTCATCAAGAACCTCAAACTGCCCGTCAAGGTGCTGGGTAACGGCGATCTCCAGGTACCCCTGACCGTGTACGCCCAGAGGTTCACCCATTCGGCAAGGGAAAAGATCGAAGCCTCCGGAGGCCGGGCAGAGGTGATCTAGCCATGACGACCCGGGAGGCGGAGGGTCCTCCGCGTCTATTCAAAGCAGCCATAGATGCCTTCCGTATCCCGGACCTTCGTCAGAGGATACTCTTTACCCTGGCCTTGTTGGTGGTCTTCCGCCTCATGGCCCAGGTTCCCATACCCGGAATAGACCAAGGCCGCCTCGATTCCCTCTTCGACTCCAACCAGCTGCTGGGTTTCCTGGATTTGTTCAGCGGCGGCGCTCTTCGCAACCTCAGCGTCGCCGCCCTCGGGGTCTTCCCCTACATCACATCGTCCATCGTCATCCAGTTTCTTACCCCCGTCATACCTCCCCTCCAGCGCCTCTCCAAGGAGGGAGAGATGGGGAGGCAGCGCATCAACCGCATCGTCCACTTTATGACCGTTCCCATTGCGCTGGCCCAGGGTTATGGGCAGCTGCAGCTCGTTCAGCAGGCGGGCGTAATCGATGGTGTGTGGTCGGGGCCCGGCAGCAGCGGAGACCCCCTGGCCACCGTGGCGATGCTGGCATCCCTGGTGGGCGGGACCATGTTCCTGGTGTGGCTGGGAGAGCTGATAACGGAGAAGGGTATCGGCAACGGGATATCCCTCATCATCTTCGGCGGCATCGTGGCCGGCTTTCCGGGGCTCATACAGCAGTTCGCCGACCAGACCAATGCCCTTGGAATGATCTGGCTGCTGGTTTTCGGCTTCGCCATCATTGCCCTGATAGTGGTCTTCACCGAGGGGCACCGTCGCATTCCCGTCCAGTACGGCCGGAGCATCTTCCGGGGAGGCCGGATGTACCGGCAATCAGGGGCCACATACCTTCCGATAAGGGTCAACTCGGCAGGAATGATCCCCCTGATCTTCGCTTCCTCCCTGGTGATACTGCCCGGCACCGTCGCCAACTTCGTCGGTGTGCGGGGCGACTGGGTGGGGTCTGTAGCCGACTTTTTCATAGGGATATTCGATCCCACCAACATCGTTTACTGGGTGCTATTCGCTGGCCTGACCATCGCCTTCGCCTTCTTCTACACCCTGATAGTGTTCCAGCAGCAGAACCTGGCCGAGAACCTGCAGCGAAATGGGGGCTTCGTGCCCGGCATCAGGCCGGGACAGCCCACCCAGGACTACCTTAACCGGGTTATTTTGCGCATCACCTGGGGTGGAGCGATTTTCCTTGGGTTCATCGCCTTCGTGCCCTTCCTGGCTTCCTTGCTGACCGACATCCAGGCTCTCATCCTCCCCAGCATCAGCCTGCTGATCGTCGTGGGAGTCGGCTTGGACACCCTGCGCCAACTTGAAGCCCAGCTCTTGATGCGAAACTACGAAGGATTCCTGAGATAGGGGCTTTCCCGGTGAGCGATAGCGCGTTGAAAGGCACAAGCCGGATCATCATCATGGGTCCCCCCGGAGCGGGCAAGGGCACCCAGGCAGAGGTGCTGTCCGATGAGATGGGAGTGCCCTACATATCCTCGGGGAACCTGATGCGGCAGCACCAGGAAGAGGAAAGCCCCCTTGGCCGCAAGATAAAGGGCTACACGGACCAGGGCTTGCTGGTCCCAGATGATATAGCCATCGAAATGGTGCTGAAGGAGGTCCTGCCGCCCAAACGGGAAGGCGGGTTCATTCTGGATGGATTTCCCAGGAACATCCACCAGGCCGAGGCGCTGGACGAGTCCCTTTCCCGCCTGGGGTTGAGTCTCGATCGGGTCGCGCTTATCAAGATAGAGGATGTGGAGGAGCTGGTGCGTCGATTGGGCGGGAGGGTGGTCTGCCGCAGGTGCCAAACTCCGCACAACGTAAACGGCGCTGCGCCGGGTGCTGCAGGGGTCTGCCACCGGTGCGGGGGAGAGCTTTACACCAGGCAGGATGATGTCCCCGAGACGACGAAGGTGCGCATAAAGGTGTACGAAATGCAGACCCAGCCTCTCGTCGAGTACTACAGCCGGACTGGGAAGCTGGTAGAGATAGCGGGAACGGGCAGCGTAGAGGACGTCAGAAGAAGGCTGGCGGAGAGCGTCCGGGCTTAGAGCAGCTCTCCCGTCTCATCTGCCCAGGCAACGGCTCCAGTAAGATACCCCGTACAACCGCGTAGCCATACCTACTTGGCTTTGGAGCGCTCCCCGGACATCCGCCGGCACATATGCGGACCTCCTCCGGCGCGTAGCTTCCCATGATGGACCGAAGTAGGATAGTGCGCCCCCGTTTTCCCTGCAAACATCGTGCGCCCGCATTCTAGAATCCGCTGTGCGCTGCTCTGCCCGAGTTGGTTGTTGGCGCAGGGAGCATGGGCGTGCCTCCTGCCCCAGCGGGGCTGAGAAAAACTAGGTCCCCTCTCCCCTGGGGGGGACCTTTGAATAGCCGTCATTCCGGCCTCCGAGCCGAAATCCAGAGACGGAGTGGCGACGCCACCTAGCTATGGAATATGCCCCTAGATTCCCGCTTTCACGAGAATTACGAGGGTTACGCAAAGGTCTCCCTGGGGGAAGGCCGGAGGCTGCCCGGTTATGTCACGGGAGGCCGGATGTCAGCGGAACATCTCCTACGAGCCGCCAGTTGTTATCCATGCAGTTCACTCGTGCCGTCGATGTCAGGCTCGGTATACTGTCCCATTGCATTCCGGTGCTATTGCTGATGCTCGTCGTCGTGGAATCTGGGTACCCTAGTGTCCTGACCACCGTATCTCCATCGTACAGCGCAACAAAGTACCCATCCGAACAGGTCTGGGGGTCCGCCCAGGTGATGGTTATGTCAGTGAGGGTTCGGCTTCCCTCCTCCCTGGGACTCAAGTCAACTCTTACCCCAAACCATGGTTCGGTGATGCGGAGCATAAGCTGGTCTCCAGATGACCAGGGTTGGCTGCTGACCGCCCATGTGAGGGTGCCTGCTGTGCTGTCTCCCGTCGCGGCATCGCCCGTGAGGGTCAGGGAGGTAGTGCCGTCGCCGGTGATGAAATCGAGTGTGTGGCCCGCTAGGTCAACGTAGGGGGATAGGGCCAAGGTGACGGAATCCCCCGTCCCGTAGAGGCTGGCAATGGTGTGGGTTGTGCTGCCCACATCAAAGGCTGCGGGCGACAGATCGCCCGTGCTCACGTCGCCGGAGCTGATGTAGCCATCGCCTGAGCTTAGGGTCTGAGGGTCGAACAGAGATTCTAGGATTGCACCGTCAGGCGCTTCCACTGTAACCTCCCAGGGTGTAAAAATATTCGGTGTGATGTAGTTACAGGGGAAGAAGTCATCAATTTGTACGTGTGACGTGAATGTATAGATACCAGAGGGCAAGGGCCTTGCTGCCCTGATTACAACGTGGTATCCGTTGGTCGGGTCTTCATCGTTGTCCTCGTACCTGTGAATGAACAGTTCTGCATCCTTGCCTTCCAAACGGAACCTTGCATACTTGTCGGTGCTTCCCCAAAAGCCGTAATAAACCGCCTCGCCCGCGAGAGCTGAAGGTATCGTCGCGGGCCAAGTCAGCCATTCCCGCATCTCGCCCGGCCTGCCTTGGGATGCTACATAATCGCGGGATGCCCGATCCTCGGCCAGCGCAGTCTCTACACAATCCCTGTACTCGGCGCTGCCGTCCCCTTGCTGCCAGGCGATCTTGGCCCGTATGTCCGCAAGGGATATGGTTGGCGGGTTCACTCCTGCCTCGGTGATGTAGTCTGGATTGTGGTTGGGGATGTGGCTTCTTGTCAGCGAACTTCCCCCTGAATTGGGTGTTGTTGATGGTATCCAGACAGGGTTCGCCGACGCCACCGTGTTGCCTTGTGGAAGCGTCCCGGAGTAAACGCGGTCGCTGGCTTCGCTGTACCCCCATTCATAGTCCCATGTGGTCGTGTCGGCAAACTGAAAGGTGCTTGTCGAAGGGCTTCTGCCAACGTTTGTGTCCCTACCTGCGCTATTGCTGGTATTCAGGAACAGCACAGCCTCACGGTTGTCCCACCTGGTGCTCCTGTCGCCGGAAGTAATCGGGATGGTGAAGGTGGGGGTTCCTGTTCCCTTCATGTACTCTATGGCCCTGAAATTCAGAACTCCACTATCCCGACTCGTGAGGGTTGCTCGCACCACAACATCGGCCAGGTATATCCGTTCATCCACAGAAGGGAGAGCTAAACCAATGGACGATGTGTCAATCCGGAGGTCGTGGGTCACCTCCACGGTTACTTCAACTTCTTCTTCATGCAACCTATTATTCTGACCATCCGCGACGCTAGGGCTCTCTTGCGGGACAGTCGCGGTGGGCATGGCGGGATCATCAAGAGTGACCACTGTCGTCGGGGTCGTACCATCAGGTGCGTCTCCACAGGCTGCGACCGCCATCAGAATCCCGATGAACAGGATCAGTCTTCCTACGCTGATGGGCATATCGACCTCCTTCATGGTTAATGACGGTGGCTTTGCAAGACCGCAGACAGCCCGTGTACATCTTCGGCGGGAATATCCGGAGTGCTCGGCCACAAACTCATAATCCAATCTCTATCATATGCAGACATTACAGATACCTGATCAGGTGTGTGCCCCAACCCAGTCAGATGCCCAATTTCGTGCATCGCCACAAAGGGCAGGAAGTATTTATCTGGTTCGTTCTTTGCCACATAGTATTCGTCCGTCCACTCCTTCCCTGCAACCCCGCTAGGGGGGTAGTGGATGAACATATTTTGACTGTACAGATGATATCGAGGGGAACTGAAGGTCTGCTTCACGCAGGCCAGCTTGTACTGGCATTGACCTCCATCAGACGCCCATATCGGAACGTCGCCGGTGCCTGATAGATACCTGAAGGTGCCTGGGTGTCGTTTGTTGTACTGAGAGAACGCATCAGACAATGCAAAGGTCATTACCGTTCTTTGAGGGTTCTCCGGGCCTGTGGCAGTTTGGGCTGAGTTGTCATAGAAGTTGGACAGGAAAGTGATGTATGTCATCCTCCCATCTTCATCATGCGGGGCCTGATTCACCCTGACGCTCCCTGCCTGCCATGTCTCCCACCCTACTGGCGGGCGGCCTGAATCCCTGCGGACTTGCACCGTGATTGTTGCGTTGCTGTAGTCGCCAAGACCGCAACGAACCACATTGAAATGGTATTCTCCACTGGCGTTCAGCGAAGCAAAGTCTGTTGAGTCCTTGGACGGGTTGCTGCTACAGAGGGTGCCGCCGCTGTCAATGTAGAGTCCTGTCTGCGCGCTATTGAGGTCCACTTTGAACTCGTATCTGTATAAGTCTGACGGCACCCCCGTGACTTTCAGGTACACATCCTTTGTGCCTCCTCCGACCTCTTGCGTATTCCTCTCTAGCACCGACCAGCCGAGCGAGTAGTCGCTTATGGACTTGCTCCCCACTCTGATATCAACACCCAGGGTCGGCCTGCCTATATGGATGGGGCCGCATTGTGGGGCTTTCGCAACGCTCCGCGAGCAACCGCCAGAAAGCGGGGTGGGCGTAGGATCAGGTATCGGAGTGTTGGTGGGTGCGGGGTCAGGATCAGGGTTGGGGTTTGATCCCTGGGTAGGCCGAGGCGTGGGGGTGGGAGTAACGGGGCAGACCGGGGTCTTAGCCGAGCCACTACCTGATGCACCCCATGAGGTCGAGTAAGTGGTGCCATCCCCCCGTGCGCTGACGCGGACTATGTAGGTCACGTTGTCGCTTAGACGCGACCACGACGCCGAGGTTCCGCTTGTCGTGACTGGACGAGCGTCTAGCGACGCCTTGTATTCGGCAGCCTCGCTAACGGAGTTCCATGAGACACTGATCGACGAACAGCTTGTGGCCGTTGCGCTCACACCGGACGGAGCCGGTGCATCATCTGGCGCGGGAGTGTTGGTTGGGTCGAGCGGGCCCTCACAGTGGGGCCAGTCGCCTCCATGCTCGCACACAGGGGTGGGAGTGGGCGGCGGCCTTGTGGGTTCAGGCGTGTTGGTAGGCGGGGGCGGACAAGGGTAGTTTGATGGGCCGCATGGGTGAAACGTAATGGTCACGGAGGCGCTGTCAGAAGGGCCCTCGCAGATATTCCCGCCTCTCTCTGAGATGGCATGGGCTGTCGCCGTGTAGGTGTACGTCGCTACAGAGTAGGAGTTCGGAGCTGCTATCGTTCTGCTTCTGCTGCCGTCGTTCCAGGAGAAGTCGATTCCGACATAATGGTCTGCCAGAGACGGCGTCTGCACCGTGGCCCGAATCCTCGCCGTTGCGCCTGACACGCTGCCGTATGCCCTCACGGTTGGCGCTGGGGGATCGACACACGGCCAGCGAGGGTCCGGCTCAGCATTGCTTTGCTCCGTGAAGAACAGGTAGGCGGCAAAGACAACGGAGAGAATCACTCCAGTGATCAGCACGACATTCAGGAACCTGTCAACGGTCATACAGCATCATCCTCACTGAGATGTTCGAGATTCTTCGCGACCTGTCAAGAAAGCACCAGCATCAGCCAGCGTGAGTAATCGGCAGAAACCAACTCCTGAACCACGGCTCGTTCACCGTCAGTAAAGCCGCCCCGAAGGTGACGAGCGTCCATGTCCAGATGTCCGCCTCTTTGTGCAACATTTCACAGCCTTCCAGGGCCTCTGGTCTTTATTCCCATCGCCGGGGACTGGGGTCCATTGTAGTCAAGAGCTATATAACAGGTGTATTTTCAACTCCATTAACTGTATTACTATTGAATCAATATCACATGAGGTTGATAGGTTAGCTTTGGCGGAGCTGGGCTGGCGGGAACTTGGCCACAACGCTGCGGCGTGGGAGTAGCTCAGGCCCCGGACCCGCGAAGGCCGCAGCAAAGGGGTGGGAATATGGACCAGCACGACGAGCTGAAGCCAGAAGTCCGGGTGCTCCGGCATCGCCTGTCCCGGCCGGGGGAAGGGAGCGTCCGCATCGACGAGGGCCTGGACATGGACATGGCGCTGCGGGGAGTTCCCAACTCCCGCCATATCCCATCCGTCCGGCCCTGCACCATATGTTGCGAGGGAAATTGGGCATACCTCTTCCAATATGGGCGCGATTGTCGTAAAATGGTTGTTTGTCCGGTCATAAGGGGTCGAACCCGCTTTGGAGAGGCCCTTTGGCTTGGACTATGCTTGAAAAATGACGAACACGAAGAAGATAACGACGGCGTCGAACTCCCCGTCCACCTACTCCGGCGGGATAACCATCAAGTCGGAGCAGGAGATGGATTCCATGCGGGCCGCGGGCAAAGTGGTAGGAGCGACCCTGGCATTGCTCCGTGAGTCGGTGAGACCGGGCATAAAGACCCGGGAGCTGGATGCCATCGCAGAGCGCAATATTCGAAAGATGGGCGCGGTACCCGCCTTCAAAGGCTATAGGGGCTTCCCCGGCTCCATATGCGCCTCCATAAACCAGCAGATTGTGCACGGAATACCGGGCGACGATGCCCTCCGTGAGGGCGACCTGATCAAGATGGATGTGGGAGCTGTTCTCGATGGCTTCATCGGGGACGCCGCCATCACCGTGGGTGTGGGAGTCATATCCGATGAGGCCAGGGAGCTGATCGATGTCACCCGCTTGTCCCTGGAGGCAGGGATAACGGCGGCCACTGACGGTGCCCGAACAGGCGACATAGGCGCTGCGGTGGAAGGGTACGCTTCCGAGTGCGGGAGCTATGGCGTGGTGCGGGAGTACGTGGGACATGGCATAGGAAGGTTCCTCCACGAGGAACCCCAGATACCTAACTACGGGCCCGGCGGAAGGGGGCCGATGCTCCGCAGGGGAATGTGCATCGCCATAGAGCCGATGATAAACCTAGGCAGCTGGCGCACCCGTCTCCTTGAGGACCAATGGACCGTCGTCACCTTGGACGGCAGCCTCTCCGCCCACTTCGAACACACCATCGCAATAAACGATGGACAAGCGGAGGTGCTCACGAGGGAGAGCTAAACTTCGCCCTTTTGGGGCGAAGAGCATATGCCCAGAGGTGCCATGGCTAAAAAAGAAGCGATAGAAGTGGAAGCGACGGTGACCGAGGCCCTACCCAACGGGATGTTCAGGGTAGAGCTGCCCAACGATCATAGGGTGCTGGCCCATGTTTCGGGCAAGATACGCCTCCACTTCATTCGCGTTCTTCCTGGCGACCGGGTGCTTGTAGAGCTTTCCCCCTACGACCTGAATAGAGGGCGCATTACCTACAGGTTCAAATAGGTGTTTCTATGAAAGTAAGAGCTTCCGTAAAACCCCGGTGCGATCGCTGCCGGGTCATCAAACGCAAGGGTTCGATTCGCATAATCTGCCCCAATCCTCGACATGCCCAGAGGCAGGGCTGATTCCGGGAGGATGCCATGGTACGAGTAGCAGGCGTCGATATACCTGACAACAAGCGGGCCGATGCAGCCCTGCGCCACATCTACGGTTTGGGGCCCACCTTCGCCGCCCAGATACTGGACAAGGCGGAGATAATCGGCATTCCGAGGCCCAGGATTTCTGAGCTCTCGGAGGCCCAGGTAAACCGCATACGAGAGATCATAGACCAGGACTACAAGGTCGAGGGAGACCTTCGCCGTGAAGTAAACGGCAACATCAGGAGGCTCATCGAAATTGGTTCCTTTCGAGGGCTGCGCCATCGGCGGGGGCTTCCCCTGCGGGGACAACGCACACGCACCAACGCCCGGACCAGGAAAGGCCCCAGGCGCACCGTGGCCGGGCGCGGACGCCGCACAGGCGGGAAGAAGTAAAGGAGGCTGATGCCAAGACCAAGAAGCCGGCGCCGTGAACGGAAGAACGTTCCCAGGGGCCGGGCCTACATCCACTCGACGTTCAACAACACCTTGGTCACCATTACCGACCCCCAGGGGGCTGTGATTGGCGCAGCCAGCTCCGGCACCGTGGGTTTCAAGGGTTCCCGCAAAGGGACGGCATTCGCGGCCCAGAGGGCGGCTGAGCAGGCAGCCCGCCGCGGCATGGACCAGGGTCTTCGCCAAGTGGAGGTGTTCATCAACGGCCCCGGCGCAGGAAGAGAAGCGGCAATACGCTCCCTTCAGGCGGTCGGGCTGGTCATCACCAGCATCAGGGATGTGACCCACATCCCCCATAACGGCTGCCGTCCTCCAAAAAGGCGCAGGGTTTAGGAGGAACGATGGCACGCTATACAGGACCTGCATGCAGGCTTTGCCGTAGAGTTGGAGAGAAGCTCTTCCTGAAGGGCGAGCGGTGCTATACACCGCGCTGCGCCATTGAGCGCAGGCGCACCTCTCCCGGCGACCACTCGGGACGCAGACGCCGGGTCTCGGACCGGGGGTTGCAGCTGAAGGAGAAGCAGAAGGCCCGCTACATGCACGGCGTTATGGAGAAGCAGTTCAGGCGATACATGACACTGGCCTTCAAGAAACCCGGCGAGACGGGAAGATACCTGCTGGAGCTGCTAGAGCGCCGGCTGGACAACGTGGTGTACCGCTTGGGCTTTGCCGAGTCTCGAAGGCAGGCCCGCCAGCTGGTGCTTCATGGGCACTTTACCGTCAACTCCCGGAAGACCAACATCCCCTCTTACATGGTGCGGACGGGGGACGTTATCTCCTGGATGGAGACCCGCAAGGAGAAGGACTTCTACAAGGCCCTGGTCAGCGGCATACCCAAGAGACCGGTGCCCGGCTGGTTGTCCCTTGACATCGACCATATGACGGGCACGGTTGCGAACCAGCCCGGAGAAGAAGACCTAGAGTCGGACATCGACACCCGTCTCATCGTAGAGTATTACTCGAGGTAGTATTAGCAATGCTGGAAACCTCACTCCTTTCCAAGGGGATCACCCCCCACAGCCCCGAGGCTATATTTCCGGAGATCAAGGTGCTGGAGACGGGGGACAGGTACGGGAAATTTGCCATCGAGCCGCTGGAGCGGGGATACGGGATCACCATCGGCAACCCCATTCGCCGTATCCTTCTCAGCTCCGTGGATGGGGCGGCCGTCACATGGGTCAAGATCGACGGGGTCCTCCACGAGTACTCCACCATACCCAACGTCAAGGAAGGTGTGATGGAGTTCCTGGTGAACGTGAAGGGCATACGCATACGTTCCCGGGCGGGCCGTCCGGGTAAAATGCGCCTGGATATACGGGGTGAAGGAAGGGTGTGCGCCGGCGACATCGCAACCTCGGCGGACTTCGAGGTGGTCAACCCAGAGTTTCACCTGGCAACGCTGAACTCCGACGATGCAACCCTGGTTGTGGAGTTCAACGTGGAGCCGGGAAAGGGCTACCAACCGGTGCCCCAGGGCGATGCGATGCTGGGGCCTATGGTGGGCGTCCTTCCGGTGGATGCCATATTCAGCCCCGTTCGAAAGGTCAACTACGCAGTAGAACGCACCCGCGTAGGGCAGGTTACCGACTACGAGCGCCTGGTGCTGGAGGTGTGGACCGATGGCACCATCACCCCTGCCGAAGCTATACGGGCATCATCGGATATCCTGGTGAAGCACTTCTTCGCCTTTGCAAACGTGGGCAAAGAGAGAGAGGCCGGCCCCGAAAGGCCGGCCGGCACGGTCTCCCCGGAGGTCTACCAGACCCCTATTGAAAAGCTGCAGCTTTCCCCCAGGACCCTGAACTGCCTGAAACGGGCTCACATCACCAGGGTGGGACAGGTGCTTGAGATGACAAACGAAGAGCTGCTTAAGATCAGGAACTTCGGAGAGAAGTCCCTTGGTGAGCTGCTGGGCAAATTACAGGAAGACGGAATGCTCCTTGGTCAGTCTGATGCCGACGATAAGCCCGGAGGCGTCGAAGGCCTGGAGGTATCCGGGTCCTTGGGAAGCGAGGATGATTCCCTCGCCACCGATGAGGATGAGGCCTTCTGGGACAACATGGGAGATGAAGAGGACCAGCCGGTTGTGAGACCGGCCAGGGCTAGAAAACGGCCTCCTAGCGAGGACGACAACAACGATGATGACGACAACAACGATGATGACGACGATGAATAGGAAACTTCATGGTTAAACATCGAATAGCCGGAAAGAAGCTGGGGAGACCCAAGGACCAGAGGATAGCCCTCCTCCGCATCTTGGCATCGGACCTGATTCGTCACGAACGGATCACCACGACGGAGCCCAAGGCTGTGGAGGCGCAGCGCTTGGTGGAAAAGCTGATCACCCACGGGAAGGAAGGGTCTTTGCATCATCGCCGGATAGCTCTCTCCAAAGTGCCGAACCTGGCGGTGGTCCGAAAGATATTCGATGATCTGGCCTCCCGTTATGCCGACCGGCCTGGTGGATACACCCGCATCATCAAGCTGGGGCCGCGAAAGGGAGATGCTGCGCCCATGGCCCTGCTGGAGCTGGTGTAGGTCCCAGGGACCTTAGACAGGAGCTTACCTTTGGGGAAGGGAATTCCCCGATGGCCCGATGATAGGAAATGATAGGAAAGGAACAGGGCGCCCCGAGTCAAGGCGCAGCACGGAGGGTTGCCCTGTTGGTAGAGTACGAAGGCACCAGGTACAATGGCTTCCAACTGCAGGCCAACGCTCCAACGATTCAAGAAGAGTTGGAGAAGGCATTAAGGGCTTTAACAAGAGAGGATATCAGGGTGAGAGGGGCGAGCCGCACCGATGCGGGCGCCCATGCCAGGGGACAGGTGATCGACTTTGCAACGTGCGTCAGCTACCCGGCGGACACTTTCGTAAGAGCGTTGAACTGGCGCCTGCCTGAAGACATAAAGATCAGAGGAGGGTGCGAAACACCATATAGCTTCCATGCAAGGAAGAGTGCGGTTGCCCGGGAGTACCGCTACACGCTGTTCAACAGCCCGTGGCCGTCTCCACTGCGCCGCAACACCACCTGCTGGGAGCGCCATCCGCTGGACATCGCCAAAATGCAAGAGGCTGCCTGCAGCCTGGAGGGTGAACACGACTTCTCAGCCTTCACAACATCCCTCCCCGACGGCAGGTCTCCGGTTAGAAAGGTGCGCAGGTGGACGGTGAGAAGAGAGGGGAGCCTCGTCCACATCGACGCCGAAGCCAACGGGTTCCTGCCCCACCAGATACGGCGCACCAATGGACTGCTTGTGGACATCGGGTTGGGGAAAGCCCCCATAGAGGCGATGAATTTGGCGGTGAACGGAATAAAGAGCGTTATGGAACAGCGCCCTTCCCTGCCCGCCCGAGGACTCTGTCTCCTGCGGGTGAATTACGAAGAGTGCCTCTTCTGCGATAAGGACACCTATGAAACGTAGCAAGTCATACATGGCGAAACCCTCGGACATCACGCCCCAATGGCACCTGGTGGATGCCACTGGGCAGACCCTGGGCAGGCTGGCAACCCGGATATCCCGCACCCTCCAGGGGAAGGACAAGCCCATCTATACTCCCCATATGCTCACGGGCGACTACGTGATAGTGGTCAATGCTTCCAAGGTCCGGGTTACAGGTCGAAAGACTACCCAGAAGACCTACTACAAGCACAGCGGATACGTGGGGAACCTGAAGACCTATTTGCTGAAGGATATGCTGGAAACCCACCCGGAGAGGGTGATCCAGCTGGCGGTCAAGGGTATGCTGCCGAAGACCAACCGGGGGAGGGAGATGCTAGGGCGTCTTCGCGTTTACAAGAGCGACTCCCATCCCCATGAAGCCCAACAGCCTGTGGAAGGCAAGCTGGTAGTCACCTAGACGGGCGAGCCCAAGCAGCCAAGGCCAAGTAGCCAAGGCCGAAGAGACCAAGGCCCAATAGCCAACGGAGGTAATAGCCATAGTGGTCCAAGACACTTCCAAGGAAGCCTACTACTACGGGACGGGCAAGCGTAAGACGGCGATCGCCAAGGTGCGCTTGTACGCAGTCGCGGCAGGCGGAGCTACGTCCACGGCGGCCCAGTACCAGATCAACAGCAAACCCTTGGACGAATACTTCCCATGGCAGTCATGGCAGAACAGCGTGCAGGAACCCCTGAGGGTCACCGGCAGCGTGGGCAAGTTCAACGTGGTTGCAAAGGTGTTGGGCGGGGGAATTTCCGCCCAGGCCGATGCTGTGCGTCATGGCATCTCCAGGGCCTTGGTTGTGTTCGACGAAGGCCACAAGCCCATGCTCCGAAAGCACGGCCTGCTGACGCGGGATGCCCGTATCAAAGAAAGCAAGAAGTACGGCCTCAAGCGCGCCCGTCGGGCTCCCCAGTACACCAAGCGCTAGCTTAGGCACACTAGATGGCACACCCCGGAGCGCTATAGCTGGCGAATTCCGCGCCCATTCACTATCCCTGGAACGATTGCCCTAAGCGCCCTGGCCCGACTCCTCGGCGTAAGGCTGCCCCATTCTCTCCCTGATGTAGGCGATGCTGTTCACCGGCGACGGGTCCACGCCCTGCAGGATAGCCAGGTAGTAGCTGGTGTAGTCGCCGATGAGGGTTGTGGTGAGCATCTGGGCCAGTGGGCTGCCCGCCGCACCCCGGATGGTGTGGTGAGGGACCGATTCCCTATCGAGAAGCTCCCTGGTGACCTCGTATCGCCTTGCCATGCGCGGCGAAATGTCATGGGGTTCCAGGAACACCGCCGTGGTCAGCTCCTTTACAGCATCGGGTAGTGAGAAGCCTACCACCGCGTTGTGGTGGGCTTCAGGCAGGGACTCGAAATAGGCGGGCACCTTGGAGTTCTCGTTGAACTGGGTCTTCCACCTGCGGGAAACACTCGAATAGATGCCTGACCCATAAACCACTATCAGCCGGTTGAGCAGAGCTTGGGCCAGCTTCTTGGCAGGGTTGACGTCGGCGGGCGCAGCTTCACCAAGGGTGGGCAGGAGAGAGTCCACGGCGCCGAATGCGTCCTCGAAGTTGATGTTCTCCGAATTCAGCAGCCCCAGCTTTGTAAGCAGTACCGCAGGGACGATGAAGCTGTACCCCAGGGCGCTCCTCGGCTCTCCCTCATAGTCGATCCGTAAGAAGGGGATGGAGCGGCCTTGGGCTTCCCGGCCCAGCGTGCCCCCGCTGGAGATGGCTATGATGGGCACATCCTGGGAGGTCGCCTGACGGAAGGTGGCAAGGGTCTCTTCGGTGTTGCCCGAGTAGCTGCAGGACAGCACCAGCGAGGCCTGATCGAGGACGTAGGGAATCCGGTAGCCCCGGATAACTATCACGGGTGCCGATGGTGTTGTAGATGCCAGGTCCGCCAGGAGGTCTCCCCCTATGGCGGAGCCGCCCATCCCGGCGACCAGCACCTGCTTGCAGCCGGCCACATCCAGGGATAGGGGAAACTCTGAGGCTTCCCGCCAAGCACGGCGGCACTGATCCGGAAAGTCCAGCAGGCGGTGGCGAAGGCCTGACGGATCGAGCCTCGGATATAGTTCCTGGTCGTCGAGGGAGCTACCCATCATACTTCTGCCCTCCTGGTACGTCCATTATAGACGGTCCGGGTGGCAGCGGGTAGGTCCAAGCCCCAGGTAGGCACCGGCGTCGTCCAGCATATCCCGGACCTGATCTGCGCTTCCTGCCTCAGCGTAGATTCGGAGCAGGGGTTCGGTGCCCGAGAACCTCACCACCAGCCATGCGCCCCCTGCCAGGAGGAAACGACGCCCATCCAGGTAATCGGCAGAAACGACGGGAACACCTCCCAGGAGGGTCCATTCCGCCCCTTCCAGGTTGGCTTGTATGAAGGGGCGCAGTTCGGGCGCAAAGGCCACGTCCCGTCTTTGGTAGTGGTGCTCTCCCACCATCCGGTACAGGTCCTTGAGAAGCTCGGAGGGGGACAACCCGGTCTTGGCCATGTACTCCAGGAACAGGAGACCGCTGAGCACCCCATCCCTCTCCGGGATGTGGCCGCGGTAGCCATAACCGCCGCTCTCTTCCCCACCCATCAGCGCATCTTCACGGAGCATGGCTGTCCCGATGTCCTTGAAGCCTACGGGGGTCTCGATTACGGGCACCCCGTAGCGCTCCCCAAGCTTATCGATCATGGTAGTGGAGGTGAGGGACCTGACCAGGGTACCTCTCTGGCCCTTATGCCCCAGCAGGTAGTGGGCAAGGAGGGCGAAGGCCTGCAGGGTGGACAGGCAGGCTCCCGTTTCATCCACGACACCCAAGCGGTCAGCATCGCCGTCCAGGGCGATGCCGACGCTGGCCCCATGCTCCACCACCGTACGGGACAGCAGGGCCAGGTTAGCCTCTATAGGTTCGGGCTGCCGTATTCCAGGGAAGGCTGGATTGACTTCACCATGGATTTCGGAGACTCTGGTCGCTCCCTCTTGGGCGCTTTCTTCAGAAAGGAGCTTGGCTAGATAGCCTGCGCCCGCACCGTACATGGAGTCCACGACCACGCTTAGACCTGCCCGGCGAATCAGTTCCAGGTCCACCATGCGCCCCATCTGCTCCCAGTAGGCTGGGGCAGGGTCTATGTTTTGCACCAGGCCGGAGGCACGGGCCTCCTCCAGTGGCAGCGAGGATATGCCTGTCTCTTCCGCCTCGTCTATCTCATCTTCGAGGCGGGCTATCACCCCCGGGGATGCGCTGCCGGCATAGCTTGGCTTGTACTTCAAGCCGTTCCATGCGGCCGGATTGTGGCTGGCGGTGATGACGCATGCCCCCGCTGCGCCCTGCTCCAGGATGCTGTAGCTCATGGCGGGGGTGGGCGCAGGGGACGTTGCCAGGTAGGTGGGGATGCCGTTGCCGGCCATCACCTCGGCTACACGGTCCGCAAACTCTTTTGAGGCGAAGCGGGTGTCGTACCCAACCACCAAGCCCTTGTGCGCGGCCCCTTCCTTCAGCAGGTAGGAGGCGACGCCTTGGGCGCACAGGGCGACATTGCCGAAGGTGAACTCGTCGGCGATGATCGCCCGCCAGCCGTCGGTGCCAAATCGGATTGTCCCGGCCATGACGCCCCTCAGGAAACAGGATGGATGTGGCTGATTAATATAGCGTTCAGTCCCTGATGCCCGCCTCTGCCCGCAGGAAGGGTGCTTTGTCCGTCCGCTCCCACGTAAGGTCCAGGTCGTCCCTGCCGAAGTGGCCGTACGTAGCTACCTGCTTGTAGACGGGCCTCCTCAGGTGCAGGTCCTCGATGATAGCCCCTGGCCGCAGGTCAAAGTGCTTGGTAGCCAGGTCTTGTATCACCTGGTCGTCCACCTTGGACGTTCCAAAGGTTTCGACGCTCACGGAGATAGGGTTGGCCTTGCCAATGGCATAGGAGACCTGTATCTCCACACGGTCCGCAAGGCCCGCCGCCACCAGGTTCTTAGCTACGTACCTGGCCGCGTAGGCAGCGGAGCGGTCCACCTTGGTTGGGTCTTTGCCGGAAAAAGCGCCACCGCCGTGCCTGGCGATTCCGCCGTAAGTATCCACCAGTATCTTCCGGCCCGTCAAACCGGTGTCTCCCATGGGGCCGCCTATGGCGAACCGGCCGCTGGGATTGATGTAGAACAGGGTGCGGTCGTCCAGCAGGTGTTCGGGGATCACGTCCTTGATCAGCAGGTTGATGAGGTCCTGGGTCATCTTGTCGTTGTCCACGTCGGGGCTATGCTGGGCGCTGATGATGACCGTATGCACACGCTTGGGCAAGCCGTGGGAGTATTCCACTGTAACCTGGGATTTTCCGTCGGGCCTGAGGTAAGGAAGCACATTATCCTTTCTCAGGGCCGCCAGCTTCAGGCATAGCTTGTGGGACAAGCTCACCGTCATGGGCATCAGTTCCGGGGTCTCGTTGCAGGCGAAGCCCACCATCATGCCCTGGTCGCCTGCGCCTATCTGGTCCAGGTCTTCCCGGTTGCTCGAGTTGGACCCTCTGTGCCTCAGCTCCAGGGATCGGGTCACCCCCGCGCTTATGTCCTTGGACTGCTCTTGCAGGGAAACGACCACGCCGCAGCTCTTGTAGTCGATGCCAAAATCGGCGTCGGTGTATCCTGCCTGCTTCAGCGTTTCCCGCACTATAAGGGGCACATCGACATAGGTGTCGGTGGTAACCTCTCCCATCACAACCACCAGACCGTTGGTTACGCAGGCTTCACAAGCCACACGTCCCTCGGGGTCGTCCTTAAGCACAGCGTCCAGCACTGCATCGGAAATCTGATCGCACAGCTTGTCCGGATGACCCTCGGTCACTGACTCCGAGGTCAGAAGGTAGGATGGTAGGTCCATAAAGGTAGAAGCCATTTGGGTTGTCCTCCTTATGTACTAGGTGCCTTGGTCCCAGCTTTCCAGGTATTTTTTTTGTTCGGCAGAGAGAGTATCGATCTCTATGCCCATCGACTTCAGCTTCAGCCGGCCCACTTCGTCGTCGGTCTCCCGGGGCACCGGGTAAACCCCCGGCGACATGGAACCCTTTTTGGCAACCAGCAGCTCCACGCTAAGGGCTTGGTTGGCGAAGCTCATATCCATGACCGCCGAAGGATGTCCCTCGGCGGCCGACAGGTTGATCAGCCGCCCGTCGGCCAGCAGGAAGAGGCTTCTCCCGTCCCTGGTAACGAACCTCTCCACGAAGGGCCGCACCTCTTCCCTGGACACTGACATAGCTTCCAGGGCGGGAATGTCTATCTCCACGTTGAAATGACCGCTGTTGGCCAGGATGGCGCCGTCGGGCATGACATCCAGGTGCTGCTGCCCTACGGCTTTTAAGCCGCCTGTAACGGTGATGAACACCTCCCCGGTCCTGGCCGCTTCCACGCTGGGGGCCACCGAAAAGCCGTCCATGACAGCCTCCAAGGCCCGGATTGCGTTTACTTCCACCACCGCGACGTTGGATCCCATGCCGCGGGCACGCATAGCTACGCCGCGACCGCACCACCCGTATCCGAACACCACCACCTTGCGCCCTGCCCACAGGATGTTGGTAGCCCGGGTGATGCCGTCCAGGGTGCTCTGGCCGGTGCCGTACCGGTTGTCGAAGAAGTGCTTGGTGTCGGCTTCGTTGACGGCAACGATGGGGTATTTGAGCTTCCCGTCCTTGGCCATGGCCTCCAGGCGAATGACGCCGGTGGTGGTCTCCTCGGTGCCGCCGAATACGTCGCCCATCAGCTCCTGGCGTTCGGTGTGCAGGGTGGTTACCAGGTCTGCGCCATCATCCAGGGTTATCTGCGGCTTTGTGTCCAGGGCGGCGTGGATGTGCTTGTAGTAGGTCTCGTTGTCCTCTCCCTTGATGGAAAAGGTGGGTATCCCGTACCTGTCCACCAGGGCGGCAGCTACGTCGTCCTGGGTGCTGAGAGGGTTGCTTGCGCACAACACCACTTCCGCCCCGCCATTTTTCAGCGCGAGGGCAAGGTTGGCGGTCTCGACGGTGACGTGCAGGCATGCCGATAGCTTTGTCCCTGCCAGGGGCCGTTCTCTCTTGAACCGATCACCTATGAGCCTGGTCACCGGCATCTCCCGAGCTGCCCACTCGATGCGGGCGACTCCTGCCTTTGCCAGGCCCGGGTCTTTAATGTGGCCGCGCTCTCCTAACTCGCTCAACCAGCTCCTTTCTGTTCCATCCAGGCGTAAATGCCGCAAGAAAAAATGAATTTCATCCGAAGATGACTCCCTCCCGCCACGCCAATACTTCCGTTTCTCCCAGGGGATCGAAACGGATCATGTCGCTCAATGCCCGGAATCGCGTCGTCGCCTCGGCCCTGTTCAGCTTGTGTACCCGGTCCACGCTGAAGTCTTCCACCGCAAAGGACCCCATCACCGAGCCCAAAACGCTCGCCCTTCGAAAGCCCCGGTCGCTCAGGTCGTTGCTGTATGCCAGGTAGCCCATGAACCCCCCGGCAAAGGAGTCCCCAGCCCCCGTGGGGTCTATCACGGACTCTACAGGGAAGGCCGGCGCAGCAAACACCGAGTCCTGGGTGAACTGGATGACGCCGTGTTCCCCCCGCTTCACCACCACCATGCGGGGACCCAAGGTCAGCACGAAATGGGCAGCGTCCATGACGCTGGGGCTTGCGATATGGTGGGCGGCGAACATCCGCACCTCGTTTTCGTCTATGAAGAGCACATCCACCCGCCTGACCACCTCGGTCAGGGCTTCAGGCTTGGTGTCGATCCACAGGTTCATCGTATCCATCGCCACCAGCTTGGGACGCTTCTCCATCTGCTCCAGTACGTTCAGCTGGAGCTCCGGGTCTATGTTGGCCAGGAACAGGTAGGGCTGACGCCGGTGAAGGCTGCTCAGCTCCGGCTTGAAGTCCAAGAATACGTTGAGCTGGGTGTCCAGGGTAGTCCGGGTGTTCACATCCAGGTGGTATTCCGCAGACCATCGGAAGGTCTTTCCCGGCAGGACGGCGAGGCCGGATAAGTCCAGCTGATGATGGCGCAGCAGCGTCATGTGGTCATCCCGGAAGTCCTCTCCCACCACCGCGACCATGTGGATCTGGGCGAACTTCCCGCCGGATATGGAAAAGTAGGTCGCAGACCCCCCCAGCGCATCTTCCCTGCGGCCTGCCGGCGTGATAACCGTGTCATAGGCGACGGAACCTACTACCAGAATCGACATCCGTACCTGCTACCTCCGAATTTCTTGGAACATGGGCAACCCGGGGGAATTAGGGGTCCCCCCCGTAGCTTGTGGGGTTGTTCCCCTCGATCCATGCCGGGGTGCCATCCTCGATGTTGTACAGGTTCTCCGACGAGTAGCCCATGGATGCAGCCATCTCGCATGCCAAGCCGCTACGGACACCGGCCGCGCAGATGAAGAACAGCTTCTTGTCCGTGGGAAGCTCATCCATCCGGCCCAGCAGGTCGTCGACGGGGATGTGGAGCGCCCCGCTGGCATGGCCCGTCACCCATTCATCGTCCCGGCGGACATCTACGATGGCCGCCTCCGCCCCAGCCTGCTCCACCAACCGGGCCGCTTCGTTGGAATCCACCCTGTAAAAGGGTTCACCTGGGTCTTGCCTGGACATCTTGGCCCTCCTTGCTTACAGATATTTCTCCACTAGGGGTTTCAGCCGGTCCTTAAGCTCTTGGGAGATCCTGTCCGGGGCTGTGATTATCGAGTCCTTAAGCGCGGATGCGCAGGGGCAGGTGCGCTCCCGGGCAATGCTAGGGACCACATGGTTCAGCACCTGCTTGGAAACGGATATGTTCTTCATCAGGTTGGCGACCACCATCTCGACGGTGACCACCTCGGTCTCCTCCCGCCAGCAGTCGTAGTCGGTGACGCACGCCAAGGTCGAGTAGCACATCTCCGCCTCCCGGGCCAGCTTGGCCTCGGGGAGGGCGGTCATGCCGATGATGTCCGCACCCCAGGAGCGGTACACCGCGCATTCGGCCCTGGTGGAGAAGGCCGGCCCCTCCATCACGACCATGGTGCCGCCCATATGCGCCCTGGCTCCCACATGGAGGGCGCTTTCGTGCAGCATGCTTCCCAGCACCGGGCAGAAAGGGTCGGCAAAGCCTACGTGGGCGGCTATGCCGTCCTCGAAGAAGGTGTTCTCCCGCAAGCGGGTGCGGTCAATAAGCTGGTCCGGCACCACCAAGTCCTGTGGCGCCAGCTCCTCTTTTAGGCTGCCCACTGCGCTGATCGATATGAGCCATTCCACGCCGATGCTCTTCAGGGCGAAAACGTTGGCCCGCACCGGCAATTGGGTGGGATTGATCCGATGCCCCCTGCCGTGCCGGGATAGGAAAGCGATGGGTCTGCCTTCCAGGGACCCCATCATGATGCTGTCGCTGGTCTTGCCGAAGGGGGTATCCACGTCCATCTCCCGGACATTGGAAAGGCCTTCGAAGTGGTACAAGCCGCTTCCGCCGATGATGCCGATCGGGGTTTCAGGCATGAACACCCCCCTGGCTCTGGGCAACTGCATTGGCTAGGCTGTCCACGTAAGGTTCCCTGATTATTCCTAACTCTGTGATGATGCCCGCGACATATTCATGGGGTGTGACGTCGAAGGCCGGGTTACGGATGCCTATACCGGCAGCGGCGGTGCGAACGCCGCCCATGTTCGCAACCTCGTCCGGATGCCTCTCCTCGATGGGTATCTGGTCTCCCGATGGAAGGTGCAGGTCTATTGTGCTGGTGGGGGCTGCAACGTAGAAGGGGACGTTGTTCTCCTTGGCAAGCACAGCCACCTGGTAGGTGCCAATCTTATTGGCGACATCTCCGTTGGCGGCTATTCGGTCGGCGCCCACGATAGCGCACGCCACCTCACCCTGTCTCATCAGGAGTCCCACCGAAGAATCGACCACCAGGGTGGCCGGAATGCCAAGCTGCACCAGCTCCCATGCGGTGAGGCGGGCGCCCTGCAGGAAGGGGCGGGTCTCGGTGGCGAATACCTGGAACCTGTTCCCCTCTTCCCAGCTGGCCCTGATGACCCCCAGGGCGGTGCCGTACCCAGCCGTTGCCAGCGCGCCGGTGTTGCAGTGGGTGAGCACCGACCCTCCGTTGGGGATCAGTCCCTTGCCCTCAGCCCCGATGCGGCGGTTGGTCTCCTCATCTTCCCGCTGTATGCGATGGGCTTCTTCGAGGAGCAGGCTGGGAGCCATCTGGACATCGGAGATACCCTTTGCCAAGCGCAGCATCCGCTCCACACCCCAGGTGATGTTCACCGCCGTGGGCCTTGCCTGCCCGATGCGATGGCCTGCCTCCCTCAGGGCTTCCAGGAATGCAGCCTTGTCTGTTGAGTCAGCCTCCCTGGCGGCCATCGCCATTGCATAGGCCGCCGCCACGCCGATGGCGGGAGCGCCGCGCACCTTCATGCCCCTGATGGCATCTATGACCTGGAGATAGGCCTCCAACTCGAGAAAGCGCGTTTCCCCGGGCAGGGCCGTCTGGTCAAGCAGTCTGAGCTTTCCTGCTTCCCACTCTATTGCCTTGATTTCGGGCATTGCACCAACCTTGTCTTTGCCATTGGCTCTCTCATCCCATTGGAGAGGACCGGGTTGGGGTCGTTCATGTTCTTGTCTATGCGGTGTGTATCTGAAAAGAAAAAGCTTCTCGTGAGAGAAGCTCATAGATTTCTAAGGCCACCCTCATCTTTCCCCGACCGTTCGGGGCCGGAATTAGCACCGTGACACACTACGTTGGGAATTGGGGTGTAGTGTCTAACCGGTTGCTCGGCTTCTCAGGGCCGTTCCCTCAGCCATTCTGGATAAGGTGGGTCTGCTTATTCGGTTGTTTGTCGGCGCGACCGAATGGGTCAAGCCAGGAGTTCATCTTACAATCAAACGGCTGGAGTGTCAACCTAACGTCCTTTGACAGAGGCAGGGGGGCTTTGCGTAACTAGGGTCTAGGGCTGCCCGTTCCCCTTCGAGTGCCTCAGGGCGAACGGACGGACCCGGGTGCCGGGGGGCGCAGACTTCCGCTCTCGCGGAAGTGACGTTGCGGGTTTTCGTCATACCGGCGGAGGCCGGTATCCAGGATGGAGCTCTGCCGGGCTTCAGCGGGTTCAAACATCACGGTGGGTATTGCAGTGGCGGGCCTGGCCACCCCCGGACTTTCCTGGATTGCGGCCTCCGCCGCAATGACGGTGCAGCCTCTTGTCATATCCCACCGTCCGTTCACTCTGAGGGAAATCGAAGGGGAACGGACAGGACAGGCCCCAGGTTATCCAACCTGCTCCCTTAGGGAGAAGGGACCTTTGCGTGACTTCCGCGAGAGGACACGACGCGGCGGTTAGAAGAGCAAAACTCCGAATGTCCGTTCGCCCTGAGGAAATCGAAGGGGAACGGACAGCCCAGGCCCTTCGAGTTCCCTCAGGACAGGCCCCAGGTTATCCGAAGGTTTCACGCCAGGGGGGGACGGGACTGGTTGCCCTGCCGGCCCCTACGCGGCGGTTCGAAGAGCAAAACTCCGAATGTCCGTTCGCCCTGAGGAAATCGAAGGGGAACGGACAGGACAGGCCCCAGGTGATCCAACCTTCTCCATCCAGGGGAACGGGCAGCCCAGGCCCTTCGAGTTCCCTCAGGACAGGCCCCAGGTTATCCGAAGGTTTCACGCCAGGGGGGACGGGACTGGTTGCCCTGCCGGCCCCTACGTGGGTGATATAATCTCACGGGCCGGGGCAAGCCGTGGCGTAGAAAGGAATCCGATGGGGCAGACGATCGTTGGAATCGATGTGGGCGGCACATTCACCGACTTTGCGGTGCTGTCAGACGGCCGGCTGTCGGTGTACAAGATACCCTCCACGCCCGCCGACCCATCCCGTTCGGTCCTCCAAGGTGTGCAGGAGCTTGGTGTGGACGGGGCATCCTTCGTGCACGGCTCCACGGTGGCGACAAATGTGCTCCTGGAGCGCAGAGGGTGCCGCACCGCCCTCATCACCACCGGCGGGTTCGAGGATGTGCTGGAGATAGGGCGCCAGAGCAGGGCCGAGCTGTACAACCTCGACCTGGACAAGCCGCCTGCGCTGGTGCCCTCGGAGCTGCGCTTCGGCTTGGATGAGCGAGTGGAGTTCACCGGCTCGACGCTGCAGTCGCCATCCCCCGAGGATGTCCGCAAGCTGGCCCATGCTGTCGCTGGGTCGGGCGCCGAGGCTGTGGCCGTTTCCCTGCTCTTCTCCTTCCTGAACCCCCTCCATGAAGAGATGCTGCTGGAGGCCCTGCGGGAGGTGAACGACAAGCTGTACTACTCGGTGTCCAGCCAGGTCCTGCCCGAGTTCCGCGAGTATGAGCGCACCAGCACCGTGGTGGTCAACGCTTACGTCGGTCCATCCATGTCCCGCTACCTGGGCAACCTGGAGGGCGCCTTGGGCAGCGGGCTGCGCATCATGCAGTCATCGGGGGGGAGCATCACAGCTTCCCTTGCTTCCCGTCAGCCGGTGCGCACCATCCTGAGCGGTCCGGCGGGGGGGGTCGTCGGGGCCTTCTACCTTGGGGAGATGGCGGGCCACCGGGACATCATAACCCTCGACATGGGGGGAACATCCACCGATGTTTCTCTGTGCCCCGGCAGGATCAAGGAGACCACCACTTCGAACCTGGGCGGGTACCCTTTGAGCGTTCCCATGATCGAAATTCACAGCGTCGGCGCCGGCGGGGGTTCCATCGCCCGCATCGACGAGGGAGGCGCCCTGCTGGTGGGACCCCAGTCGGCGGGGGCGGACCCTGGACCGGCCTGTTACGGCAGGGGAGACCATGTGACCGTTACCGATGCCAACCTCATCCTGGGGCGGCTCCAGGCCGACCGTTTCCTGGGGGGCAGGCTCTCCCTGGACGAAGGCAGGGCGCGGGAGCTGTTGGGCCGTCTCGCCGGGCAGATGGGGCTTTCGGTGGAGGATGCAGCGTCGGGCATCGTCCGGGTGGTCAATGCCAGCATGGAACGGGCGATCCGCGCCATCTCCCTGGAGCGGGGCTACGACCCCAGGGAGTTCACCCTGGTCCCCTTCGGTGGCGCCGGGCCGATGCACGCCTGCGAGCTTGCCCAGGAGATGGGCATCTCTCGTGTGCTCATCCCGCCCAACCCAGGTATATTGTCGGCCCTGGGAGTCGCCATAGCCGACATTGTAAAGGACTACTCCCGCACGGTCATGCTGCGCGGAGATGACATTTCACCCCAGCGATTGGAGCAGGAATACCATCTTCTCGAAGACCACGCCCTGGAAGATATGTTCAGCGAGGGGTTGGACTTGGACAGCGCCGTGGGCCAGCGCAGCCTGGATGTCCGGTACGTGGGCCAGTCCTTTGAGCTAAACATAGACCATCCGGCCCGCTCCCGCCAACTGGTCCCAGCCATAGCGAGGGCCTTCAACAAGGCCCACCGGCAGCGCTTCGGCTACTCAGACCCCAAGGAGCCTGTAGAGGTGGTGAACCTTCGCCTGAAGATGGTGGTCCCCGTCGAGAAACCGATGCCCTCACCGGAGGCGGCCCAGGGCGCCGGCTGTGCAGGGGCCATCGTCGGCCAAAAGACTCTGGTCTTTGGAGGAGACGTGGTGGAAGCCCCGCTGGTGATGCGCGAGCAGCTGCACTGCGGCAACCGCATCCCCGGCCCCGCCCTGGTGATCCAGATGGACTCCACGACGGTGCTCCCTCCGGGCTGGGAAGGAGAGGTGGACGGCTGGGGCAACCTGGTGGCTGTCCCGGCGGCCCCTGGAGCAGACAAGAACTAGAATCTATCCCCTTCCCTTGAGAGGAGACCCCTCCGGAACCTCGCCGTTCCCGCACCCCCTCCGTCATTCTCGCGGAAGCGGGAATCTACCTTGGCCCGCTCGTTCGTGCTGAGGCTCTCGAACCACAAGAACGGGCGGTGGGGATCAGAAATTACAGGGTTATGCAAGGTTCTTCTCAAAGGAGAGAGGATATTAACGGAGAGGCAGTGATATGGTCGATCCAATAAGTTTGGAAGTCTTCAAGAACCTGTTCATATCCACTTGCGAAGAGATGGGAGTGGCCCTCCAGCGCACCGCCTACTCGCCCAACATCAAGGAGCGCCGGGACTACTCCTGCGCCCTCTTCGACCCTAAGGGCCAGATGGTCGCCCAAGCGGCCCATGTTCCCGTGCACCTGGGGGCCATGCCGGCCTCGGTGGAGGCGGCCATCAGCCTGCACTCCGGCACCTTTGGCCCCGGCGACGTGGTGATCCTCAACGACCCCTACCTGGGGGGCACTCACCTTCCTGACATCACCTTGGTGGCGCCGGTGTACATCCGCAGCCAGGGGTCTCCGATGCTGGTGGGGTACGTGGCCAACCGGGGACATCACGCCGACGTGGGGGGGATGACGCCAGGGTCATTGCCCCTGTCCACCGAGCTATACCAGGAGGGCACAATCATCCCTCCTCTTAAGCTGGCCCGCCGGGGAAGGCTGAACCAGGAGGTGGTGCAGCTCATCTGCCGCAACTCCCGCACTCCTGAGGAGCGCAAGGGGGATTTGGTAGCCCAGTTCGCCTCCATAAAAGTGGGGGACCAGAGGCTGCGAGAGATAGTGGAGCGGTACACCGCCGACACCGCCTTCGAGCACATGGATGCGCTGCTGGACTACTCCGAACGCCTGACCCGCGCTGCCATCGGGCGCATACCCGACGGCACCTACAGCTACACCGACTACATGGACGACGACGGTTTCACCGAGCAGCCCGTGCCCATCTCTGTGGCCATCACGATATCGGGCGATGAGATGGTGGTGGACTTCGAGGGCACGTCGCCCCAGAGGCCCGGCTGTATCAACACCCCCCTAGCCGTCACCACATCGGCGGTGCTATACCTGGTGCAGTGCATCTCCGGGGCCAGCGTCCCGCCGACCCAGGGGGTGCTGCGCCCGGTGGCCATCAAGGCCCCCGAAGCATCTCTGGTGAACCCAAAACCCCAGCACGGGGTGGCAGGGGGCAACGTCGAGACCTCTCAGAGGATCACCGATGTGCTGCTGGCGGCCATGGCCCAAGCCCTACCCATGCTCATCCCCGCCGCAAGCCAGGGCACCATGAACAACCTTCTCATCGGCGGCCATGATGCTGTGCGGGAGAAGCCCTTCGTCTATTACGAGACCATCGCCGGGGGCATGGGCGCCCGCCCGACCAAGGACGGGATTTCAGCCATCCACACCCACATGACCAACACCATGAACACGCCTATCGAGGCCATGGAGTTTGTTTATCCGCTTCGCCTCAGGCAGTATGCGGTGCGCCGGGGAACCGGAGGCGCTGGCAAGTACAGGGGAGGAGATGGTCTGACCAGGGACGTGGAGTTCCTGACCCCTGCGCGGGTGACGGTGCTCTCAGAGCGCCGCAAGCTGGCGCCCTATGGCTTGCACGGAGGGCATCACGGCACGCCGGGCGAGAACGTCCTGCTCAGGGGTGGCTATGAAGAGGTTAAGCTGTCGGGCAAGGAGGTGCTGGATGTGGAGCCGGGCGATGTCCTGAGCATCCGCACCCCCGGCGGAGGAGGCTGGGGCAAGCCGGAGGAGGGGTAGCGCCCCCTAGTCCACGTAGGTGGTCTCCGGGTTGTCGGTGGGGAAGACGGTGAACATCTTGGCATCGCCCCCGGTGTTGTTGATCAGTCGGTGCGGCGTGCCCGGAGGGGCCAGCAGGGTGTGCCCCGGCTCCACTATGCGGCTCTCATCTCCCACAACCATCTCCACGCTTCCCTCCAGGAGGATGATGGCTTCGTCGGTAGGGTGGGTGTGCAGCCTCAAGGCCGAGCCGTGGTGCATCACCAGCTCCCCGATGGTCAGGTTGTGGGCCCCGGCAGCCTTGTTGATGAAACGCCGGCTGGTGCGCCCGTCCATCTCCTCGGGGGGCGGGTCTGTCCTGTGATCAATGATGGGCATATCTCCTCCTTGATATCGGCTTAGTCCCACATAACTGATACCCTTAGCGCTCTCTAACGCATAAGAGCCTACGGTCTCCTGCATCCCAGGATTCTCTCGTAGGAGAATAATACCAGTCAGATTGCGATGGGCAATCAATGCTACCCGAGTGGAATCTTGCTTCACCGGGAAAGGACATTTCAGAAGGGTAACGTTCGATCCTCAATACAACGTAGAGGCCATCCGCTTCACTACAACTCGCCTCGATGCCGTATTCATCCACGCAGTCGCCAACCTCTACCGCATTATTGTTGTCCCCTTGGTCTGTGACTCTCTGATAGGCCATAATTCCGGTGGCGACCATTGCACCCGCTACCAGGATACCTATCACCCGCCATGTGCCGGATGCTTTAACCCAACCCGTGAGAATCTTGTAGGCCCCCCAGAGAATCCCACCGTAGGATATGAAAAAAATGCCTCCTGGAGCCGCGGCGACATAGGTGCCCAAGGTTATCCCCCCGGCAACCAGAACTATGACTATTCCCCAAATAATGTCGTTGTGTCCCGACTCCTCCCTCTGCCTTTGAAAGTCTTCCGAAGGCCAGTAGTTATAGTCATTGGGGTCTTCTTCCGGTCCGTATGTACTCACTGGCAACCTCTAAGGGGATTAGCTGGCGGTGCAGCGGCTAAGGATGGACAACTCGCTTCGAGCAATGTCTCGAAAGGCGCTTCGTCCTAGAGATTTCCTCGTCTAGGGCAACCGCCTGGTTCCGAGGACTTACGCATAGCAAATTTGTGCGCTCATCATATCAAACACCGCTGGCGACAGTGCCGTAATAGCCTGACGATTCTTCTGGGTGAAGGCCCTGGATTCCAGGCGAAAGTCGGATTGATAGAGGTTATTCCAGCGGCCTTGGCTTTCTGGGCAAGACGCGTCAGGGCACCGTCCCCCAATGCAGGGCCACGGCGCCAAAGCCCCGGAGGGCATAGCCAACATCCACCAGCCCCGCCTCCTCGAAGCGGCTTGCCATCTCTTCCACCGTCAGGAAGCCTTCCACAGACCTGGGCAGGTAGGTGTAGGCATCCCTCTGGCCGGCCACAAGCTGCCCCATCAGGGGAACCAGCCTGTGGAACAGGAAGGGGACTACCAGCTTCATTGGACCCTTGCGCACCGGAAAGGACTCCAGAGAGACCACCCGACCTCCCGGCTTCACCACCCGCACCATCTCTGCCAGGCAGCTGGACAGGTCGGGCATGTTCCGCAGCCCCCAGGCAGTCGTGGCACAGGCAAAGGTATCGTCAGGGTAGGGCAGGGATAGGGCATCGCCCACCATGAAGCTGCACCTGCCCCCATCACGCTTCCTGGATGCCTTGGCCCTTGCCCGCTCCAGCATCAGGGGCACCAGGTCCAACCCCACAGCGTGGCTTATGCCCGGGGAGGCTGCCAGGGCAAGGGTCAGGTCACCGGTGCCGGCGGCCACATCCAGGGAGGTCCCCTCCAGGTCGCGGGTGGCTATCCTGGCGGCGTCCCTGCGCCAGCGATGGTGCATCCCACCGGTCATCAGGGTGTTCATCAGGTCGTAGCGGGGAACGATGTTGTGGAACAACTCCCCCACATAGCGCCTCTGGGCGGTGGCGCCTTTCTCGTCTCGCGGCGAGAGATCTCCCACAGCTAAGCAGCAGGTCCGGCGTACTGGTATTCGTCGCCCATGTCCTCGTCGACGCCGGCGGCCACCATGATGCGCCTTACGAAGAAGCCCACCATGTCGTCGATGCTGGAGGGTCGCAGGTAGAAGGCCGGCGCCGGGGGCAGGACCACCGCTCCCATCCGCGCCAGGGTGAGCAGGTTCTCCAGGTGAATGGCGTGCAGTGGGGTTTCCCTGGGCACCACCACCAGCTTCCGCCCCTCCTTCAGGCAGACGTCGGCCGCCCTGAGAAGCAGGTTGTTGGCCATGCCATGGGCGATGCCCGCCACGGTGGACATGCTGGAGGGAACAACCACCATCCCACGGGTCGGGTAGGTGCCGCTGGCTATGGGGGCGCGGGTGTCCCCCACAGAGTAATCGACAAAGTGGGGGTGCTCCCGCCACCGGGACAGCACGTCTTTGTAGGGTTCGTCCATCTCGTCCTGCCACACCAGGCGGGCATCGTTGGTGCACACCACGGCGACGGGGATGTCCCTCTGCAGCAGCTCGTCCACCGTCGCCTTGGCTATGATGGAGCCGCTGGCCCCCGAAATGCCGATCACTATGGGCATGGGCCCTTCGGTCTTGGCGGTCACAGGAGTACTTCCAGCATGGTGAAGGTGAGCAGGGCGACGGCCACGTAGCTGTTGATGGTGAAGAAGGCCCGGTTTAGCTTGGACAAATCATCGGGCTTCACCAAGGTGTGCTCGTATGCCAGCAGGGCTGTGGCAACTCCGACGCCGACGTAGTAGAAGACCCCCAGCTCCATCCACACACCCAGGGCGACAAGGGCCGCCACCGTCAAGAGGTGCAACCCCCTGTACCACCAGAAGGCGCCCACCATGCCGAAGCGCCTGGGGATGGAGTGGATGCCGTACTTGCCGTCGAACTCGTAGTCTTGGCACGAGTAGATGATGTCGAAGCCCCCGATCCAGAAGGCGACGGCTGCCGCCAGCAGGACCGCCTGTGGGTCCAGGCTCCCGGTTACAGCTATCCATGCTCCGGCGGGGGCGATGGCATCGGCCCAGCCAAGGATAAGATGGCTGCCCCAGGTGTAGTACTTGGCGTAGGAGTAGGCGACCACATAGACGGCGGCCACGGGCGCCAGTATCAGGGTCAGCGTGTTCAGCTGGTAGGCGGCGAACATGAACACGGCAAGGGATGCCGCCATCAGGGCTCCCATCTCCCAGGGCCTCAGCGTCCCCTTGGCAAGGTGGCGCCCCGCGGTGCGGGGGTTAGACGCATCCTCCTTGTGGTGGATGAGCCTGTTGGAGGCCATCGCCAGGGTGCGCGCTCCGGCCATAGCGATTGTTATCCAGGCGAATTGCTCCCAGGTGGGCCATCCATTTGCCGCCAGGAACATGCCCAGGTAGGCGAAGGGAAGGGCAAACAGGGTGTGCTCGAAACGCACCGCCTGGATGAACAGGTGTGCCTTGTGCAGGCCCCGCATCGGCGCCGCCATGGTCACAGGCCGTACTCTGACCACTTGCTGTCCACCAGGGCAACCACCTCGGGGGCCATGACGATGTCGGGAGGCCACTCCCTGATGCGCCCATCCATGGGGCCTTTATTGGTGGCGTCGATGCCGATCTTGCTGCCGAACTTAGGCGTTGGGGAGGCATGGTCGAGATCGTCCAGGGGGCCGCTGGCAAAGATAATGTCCTGGGCGGGATCCATGTTGTTGGTGACCCGCCAGGCAACCTCGGACAGGTCATGGACATTCACGTGGGCATCCACGACGACGATAGCCTTGGCCAGGGACATCAGCCCCATCCCCCATAGCCCGTACATCAGTTTCTGTGGATGGCCCGGGTACTCCTTCTTCGCCGAGACGATGACCAGGTTGTGGAACACCCCCTCGGCGGGCATGTTCATGTCTACCACCTCAGGAAGAATCGTCTGGATGATGGGAAGGAAGACCCGCTCGGTGACCTTCCCCATGAAGTAGTCTTCCATGGGAGGGCGGCCGACGATAATGGTCGGGTAGATGGGCTGCTGGCGATGGGTGATGCAGGTAACGTGGAAGACGGGATAGGTATCGGCCATGGAGTAGTAGCCCGTGTGGTCGCCAAAGGGTCCCTCAATCGCCTCCTCGCCGGGGACGATGTACCCTTCGATGATGATCTCGGCGTGAGCAGGCACCTCCAGATCGACGCTCTTGGCCTTGACCATCTCCACACCCTCCTCCCGGAGGAAGCCTGCCACCATGATCTCGTCCATTCCCGGAGGCAGGGGAGCCGAACCTGTCCAGATGCTGGCCGGGTCGCCTCCCAGGGCCACCGCCACCTCCAGGCGGTCCAGCCCCCGCCGGGCGCCGCTCCTCAGGTGACTGGTGCCGACCTTGTGAGTTTGCCAGTGCATGGCGGCGGTGCAGCTGTCATAGACCTGTATGCGGTACATGCCGACGTTGCGGCTGCCCGTGTCCGGGTCCCTGGTGATGACCATGGGCAGGGTGATGTACCTGCCGGCGTCCATAGGCCAGCACTTCAGGATGGGGAAGCTGTTGAGGTCGATGCTCGGACCTGTGTGCACCACCTCCTGGCAGGGTGCGCTGCCGACGCTCTTGGGTTGGTAGGATGCTATGCGGGCCAGCTGGCCCACGGTCTGTAGCTTCTCCATGATGCCCTGGGGAGGTGGGCCTTGCACCATACCCAGCAGCCCGGTTATCCGGGCCACAAGGTCGCCCAGCTTCTCCACGCCCAGAGCCCAAGCCATGCGCTGCTCTGTGCCGTACATGTTGATAAGCACCGGCGCATCGTAGCCTTCTACGTTCTCGAAGAGCAGAGCAGGCCCTCCCCGCTTCACTACGCGGTCGCATATCTCGGCTATCTCCAGCTCGCAGCTGACGGGGGTGGCGATCCTTTTCAGGTCGCCCTTCTGCTCCAGGAAGCGGATGAAGTCCCGCAGGTCTTTGTATTTCATGGCGACTCGCTCATCTGACGGGGTCTTACCATCGGGCCAAGCATCTTGGCAGGGTTACTCTCGTTCCGGGCCTTGAGCCATGGCAGAATACCTTGGATGCCGCCCTTTCATGGCTCACCCATTATAGCCCGTACCAGGCACGCCGGGCCAACGACACCCTCACCATATTCCCTTGAGCGGAAATAGCGATACACCTTCTCCCTCGGGGAATGGGTGTCCCAAACCTCTCCCTCACGTTAAGGGAGGGGACTAAGGGGGGTGATACGCCTCTTTGAGGAAACTGTACCCAGGCCCGGGCTCTCCTGGATTGAGGTCTCCGCAGAGCCAGGGGCTGAACCCCTCACATCTCGACGAATCACCGCCTGCTTCCACCCGGCAGCGTTGTGGCCCAGTCCTCGCCAACCCAGTCCCCGCCAAAGCTAACCTATCAACCTCATGCGATATTGATACAATAATACAGTTAATGGAGTTGAAAAATACATTTGTTATATAACTCTTGACTACATTGGACCCCAATCCCCGGCGATGGGAATAAAGACCAGCGGCACCGGGGCTGAGCACCTGCTCATGACACGCCGGGAGGCTTACAGGAAGGGGCGAATAGACATTTAGGGGCAGTACCTCAGGAGCAGATAAGACAACCTGGTGAAAGTGGTGTCAGATCAGGACTGATGCACCGTGGCATGAAAGGTGCTCTGGTTCTGTAGCTTGCGCTGGTGGTTGCAGTTGGTCTTATGTCTGCCGGCTTGATGCTGGCCTTTGCCCAGGACGACAGGTCTGGGGAAACGGACATTGGTCCCAGGCTGCCGTGCATCGACCCTCCGGAGCCGACGTTAACCCTCAGTAAATCGGTGAGGGACTACACAGGCTACCTGACCGCTACGACCAGCGCGCCATCCCATCCTTATCACAACGTCGGTGTGAGCTTCAGATGGACGGACAACAACAGCTCCAGCAAGACCAGAACCGTGACGACGGCAGGGACACATACCTTCACGGGCAAAGCCCAAAGCGTTGCCGAGAGAACCGGGAACATCTGCGAGTCGGAATATGTAGAGAAGTCAATATCTGTGACGGTGCCGGCACGACCGACGCCAACGCCCGAACCTACGGAACCACCCGAAGAATGCGAGGATGGCTCCGATCCTCCATGCCCTGACCCTCCCGAACAATGTCGCGAGGGATCCACCTCCAACGCTCCTAAATGCGTCCTGACTCCACGTGAAGCACCAGCGCCATCCAGCGTGACCGCAACAGCACCAAGCTGTACATCTGTAAGCGCCTCATGGAGCAGCGTCAGTGGGGCTACGAAATACAAGGCTGTGAAGGGAAGCGCCTCAGTCAGAATCACTTCAACCTATGTAACATGGTCAGGGCTTCAGGAAAACACTCGCTACACCGTTTCCGTCAGTGCGCGCGGGGACGGAACCACATACTCAACCTCCTATGGGTCATCCAGCAGTAATTCCGTTACCACGCCTGAATGCGAGCCTGATCCACCGACAGACCCACCGGACGATCCAACCCCTGACCCGACAGTCATGCCAGTCCCGGATTCGGTACCCGTCCTCCCCAGCAACATCGGTCCGTATAGTCGTGTGGGAGCAGGCAGTATATCTGTCGTACTGCCAAAAGCAACCGGGGGTGATCCGCCTCTAACATATTCTAAGCAGTCGTCATCTGGCGCTTCGAGTGTCAGCTTTAGCGGCTCCACCCGACGGCTTACCGTTAGTATCTCTTCTGCTCCCGCAACTGCGACAATTGTTTATCGGGTCACCGACGACGGTGATTTCCACTCCCGAACCATAACCTTCAAAACAACCCAGGTCTCCACACCCCCTGCCATACCTGACCCGGATTTCAGAGCATATAGCGGTAGTGCAGACGGGACAGTCGACATGCTCCTCTTCTGGCCAACGGTCGCACGTGCTACTCGGTATGATATCCAGAAGCCAATACCCCCCGCCGACTATGGCGACCCTCAATGGGAACTCCTCATTTCCAGTCGCACTAGAGCCGTCGTGGTGTTCAATCTCCAACCGAACGCAACCTACGAATACAGAATACGCAGTCGTGGGCCGGGCGGTAAATCCGGTTGGGCGGATCTCACGGTCGAAACACCACATCACTTTAGGGGGTTGCAAGCAGACCATACCGTTCAGTACACCTATCAAGCCCCTACGCCCCCCGTAAGAACCGACTTGCCAGCATACCCTGTTGACGATGTAATGAAGAGGGCAACCTCCGACGCCATCAATGCATGGCACGCTGCCAACTTCGGAACGGACGATCCCAACATCAAGATCTGTCAGGTTGGCAGATGCGGTTCCCGCAAAGATGATGGCCGCACCGTCTCGATCAGGATGTCGGCGGGCTTGGGAACAGGCTGCACTGACGCTGCGGGTTGCGTAAGACCGGTGAATGGCTGGACAGATGATGATGGGTACCTCCAGGACTTGGAACTCGTGATCTTGGGGCCCTACATCAAAGGGAAGTTCTATCCCCTACTAAACAAATATTCCAATGACACCAAAGCGCATATCTGGAGTTATGATCATAGAGACAACAACGAATTGGTCCCCGGGACTTCGCAAGTCCGGTTCAAGTACCTCACCGATGTCATGATGCATGAGCTTGGGCATGCCTTCGGGTTGGGACACCATCAAAGCAAAAATGCTCTGATGGGAACGGGCACGAAAGTACTGCACACCACCATCCCGCAGACCGATCGTGACTTTATGAGCGATGTCTACCGAAACCACACGCCGGTTGTACCTTAGAGGAGGACCATAATGAGCAACACACAGGGGCCGAAGACTTGCATCTTGCTTCTGGTCATGCTTGTGCTGGCGATGGTGGCCGCCTGCCAGTCGGGTTCCGCACGGTCAGACTCTGATGAGAGGCCCTTCGCAAGCCTGCCTGGGCATGCGCAATCGCCTGATACACTCACTCAGTCATCGGATGATTACGAGACCCTCCTCTCCCTGGAAGAGCGAATCGCAGTCTCTGATGTAGTCGCCCGGGTCCGTCTGCAATCGACCAATGCTGTGGCCACCCGCGAGTATAGGACTTCTTTACAGGAAGACCTGGTTCCTATGGTCGCGCTGGAGTTCACCCTCAATGTCCTTGAATACCTGAAGGGAACGGGCGACGCACAGATCACCACGGTCGTGTCGGTGTACAAGGAGTACGACACAGCAGCTGAAGCTGAAGCTGAAGCTGCCTTGGCAGCTTCCCTGGCGTTGCATGATACCCACTGGGATTCCAGGGATGGCATTGTATTCCTGACAAGGGAGGACCTACCCCCAGGGAACGACTCCAAGTTCCGTTTGGGATTGACTGGCCCAACAAATGGCCCTCTTGATGACAACTACAGCATCGGCAGCTGCTGTGTGCGGCGCTGGCTCCCAGCTGCCTCGGTCAGCTCCGGCGGTGCGTCTTCAACTTCGGGTTCGGAGAGTGCTAGACAACAGAGATCGCTAAGCCAGCAGAGTTCCCAAATCTTTCTCTTGGAGGTGCCCAGCACTAGTGGCGGGGTATCAGCCCAAAGTGGACCGCCTGCCCCCCGCGCTGCCAGAGCAACAAGTCCAAGTAATCAGTCCATCGTAACGCTGGCTGCCTTGAAAGCCCGTATCGCTGCCATTGAGCAGGAGATTACTGATGGCGGAGGCTCGCAGCTCTACCGGGACTGCATTGCATCCAAGTACCGGTGGGAGCGGTGGGTCGCATATATCAAGGAAACGCGCTTCCCGGACGGCGGATACCATCAGGGACGATATGAGGGGCAGACAGGATCAGGGCTGCCGGCAGGGACCGTAGCCTACAGCAGCCATCAGCAAGTCTGGGAAGGTGCCCCTGACCCAGGCGAGTTCTGGGTAACCAAGAATGATGCGGAACTCTTCGAAGGCAAACAACCCGGAGAGGCTGTAACAGCGCGCCCCCTCCCGGCGGGAGAGTACAGGTTCTACTTTGGATGGATTCCATCCGATCATATCCCATGCAAGGCACTCCCAGAGGAAGAGCTACAACGTGAGGATGTGTACGTCACCGTCACAGCGCCAGTGGGCACAGTCCACGAAGCCTTCTTCGACCCTGCCACCATCGGGAGCGGGGATGGCTACATCAGCTCCGGCGACCTGAGCACAGGCGATCTGTCGCCAGCAGCCTTCTCCACCGGCGACACAACCTCTACGGGGGATGCAACAACCACTGGAGACACCATTGCCATCTCCAGCCTCTATAGGACGGGGGACGCCGTTACCATGTCCCTGTCCCCCTACAATGCCCTTGCGGGCCACACCCTGGACTTCATCACCGGCGACGGCACCACCATGCTCTCCCTCGCCGGAGGTACGGGGGATGCGACGGCAGGAACCCTGACCTGGGCCGTCTCAGAGCAGCCCTGGTCCTCGGGAGACCAGCTGATGCTCCGCATCACCGAACCATGGTTTGGGGTAAGGGTCGCCTTGAGCCCCCGGCAGGGTGAGCGCCAGACCTACACAGACATAACCATCTCCTGGGCAGACCCCCAGACCTGTGGGTCCCAGTACTTTGTTGGGCTGTACCAAGGAGACACGCCGGTCAGGATATGGGGATATCATCCGGCTGCGCCCACAGGCATCACCAGGAACACCGGTTTGACATGGGGAAGCGACCCGATCAACACATGGACGGCACGGGTGCACTGCGGGGATGACGACTGGCGGTTGGTGGGAGATGTCCCGCTGACTTCGGGGCTGCCGTGACATAACCGGGAGAGGACTTGGGGTGAGGGTGATGCACTTGCTGATCTAGAGGCGCCCTTGTCCCGGCGGAGGGTTATGTCCCTCTCATCTCCGGATCAAGTCCGGAGCTGGCTCTAACCTTCTCCCCCGGGGGAGAAGGGACATAAGACCCTCCCTTGAGGGGAAGGGTGATACGCCTGGACACCAAGACGCTGCGAGTCGCGAGACACCTGGATTGCGGCTTCCATCGCAATGACGGTGCGGCCTTCGTCATACCGGCGGAGGCCGGTATCCAGGACGGAGCGCTGCCGGATTCCAGGCTGATTCCGACATTTCGGTAGGGCCTGCCCCGCTCCCCTACTCCTCCGGATTCCAGCCTGGCTCCATAGGTACCTTTGTATACTCCCGATATGTACAAAGTGACAACCAAATGTATACCCCCTATATGTACAAAGTGACAACCAAAACTGAACTGAAAATACATACAAAAGAACCCCGGCAGGCCCCACGATTATCCAGTGGGATGTGTGCCAAGGAGCACATGGTCGGCACACGTGCACTGAGGAGATGCCGAGTAGAGGGGGCGCTCGATGGTGAACAGGGTATAGGACATTCTTCTGGTAACCATCATCGTGGGGGCTTGTTTGGCAGCCGGGGCGGTCTGGGTATTCGCCCAGGACAGCGGGACTGGCGATACTGCGAAGGGCGCTCCTAAGGTGCCGTGTACGGACCCACCAGCTCCATCGCTCACGTTGCGCAAAGAGGACTGGGACAACAACCGGTGGAGGCTTTTCGCCGCTTATGGAGGCGTATCCCATCCAAGTCACAATATCTCGATCGTCTTCCGGTGGACAGGTGGTCCATCCAGAAGTGCTGATGAAACCAGCGCGGTCGAGCGGGGCAGTGCCACCGGCGGTACCAGGGAGCGGACCGTGCATGGGGCTGGCACTACGGGGCCAAGGTCCAGACCGCTGCAGAGCGAGGCGGCAATCTCTGCGACTCCGATTGGGTCGAGAAGGAAGTTGATGTGCCGGGGCCCACGCCTCCGCCGACCGATACGCCCACACCCACACCTCCGCCGACTCCTGCCCTTGAGTTGAGCAACAACCGGGTCGCTGGAACGGCGGGACAGCCGATCAACTCTCGTCTCTCCACAGCCTCGGGAGGAACAACGCCCTACACCTACTCCATAGTCGGCAGACTGCCCACCGGCCTGTCCTTCGGCTCAAGCACCCGCAGAATCACTGGCGCCACTCAGGTGGTCAGCACTACCCAAGTTACCTATAGGGTCACCGATGGGGATGGCACTATAGAGGATGCTACCCTCAGCATCGCAATCGCCGCTGCTACTCTGCCGGATTTATCACCTGTCCTGCCTGATCTGCCCGGACGCAGTGCTCTTGAGCTGGTGGCCATCACTCCCATCACCCTACCCGAAGCCACCGGAGGGGACGGCTCCCTGAGATATTCGACAAGCGGCTTGCCCCCGGGACTCAGCTTCAACACAGGTAACAGGCAGATCACGGGGAACCCTGGTGAAGTGGACCATAGCCAAGACTACACGGTGACCTACACAGTGACCGACTCCGATGGAGACCAGGACTCAGAGACGTTCCGGTTCAGGATAGAAAACGATACCGGGCCGACCTTTCCTGACAACATAGGGCCATATAGCAAAGAGGGGCTGGGAAGCATCACTGCCACTCTGCCAGCAGCCAGTGGCGGGAACTCTCCACTCACCTACTCTGCTCAGGCGATTGATAGTTCTTCCACTGGGCGCATTACCAGCTTCAATGCCAGCACCAGGGCAATCGTGGTGTACGTCGGGTCAGTTCCTCAGACCTTCAGGGTTCGCTACAAGGTCACCGACGATGACAAAGGCTTCGAGTCCCGAACCATAACCTTCCGAACAACCCGTGCCCTCGAACCTACACCAGCCATGCCCAGCCTAACGGTCCAGACGCTCAAGGGGACTCCGCCTGAATATACGCCCGTCAGCATGGTGGTCTTTTGGCCACCAATCTCCGGCAGCAACGTCCGATATGAAGCGGAGAGGAGTGCAGATGGGCAGACTAACTGGCAGCCCGCCATTACGGTCAGCACAAATGCGTTCGAGATACTTAATATGCAACCGAACACAGACCGGTACTACCGGGTCCGCAGCAAGATAGGAAGAAATGCCTCCGGGTGGGCGAATATCACGGTGAGTACCCCGCACCCGTTCGTCGGGCATCAGGCTGACCACACCGTGCAGTACACCGTCACAGCGCCTAGCACTAGACCAAATTACGACACTGGTTTGCCATCGGATTACGATCCGGCGGAAGTAATGGATGATGCAATTACCTATGCTATAGATGCGTGGAACAACTCCAGCGTTGGAACATCCGGGCCTCAGATCAAGGTATGCAAGGTGGGCAGCTGCGGTAACCGCAAAGATGATGGTAAGACCGTCAATATCGCGATGACGTCCAGAATAACCGGCACATGTGGACATGATGATCCCTTGGCTTGCGTAAAGGGCATTGGCAGTTCCGTGATGCAGTATAACCGGGACAATACCAACTCGACTATCCACCCCGACGATGAGGGGTATGTTCGTGAGGTCTATACGGATCACTCAGCTCAGTCGCTAGCACCGTAATTGCCGATCTGACAGCTAAGCATAGGAGGTTGCTATGGGGTATCTCTCGGGATCTAAACAGCTTGGTTGTGCAGCGTTGCTGGGCAGTATCCTTCTGGTCCCTTTGGTACTGGTCCTCTCGGCTTGTACTGATTCCCCTTCAAGCGAATGGGGGGACTCGGGAGGCATGGACCAATATCCGCCACTATATGAAGGCCCAGCATCCCTGGAGGAGAGGATCTCTGGAGCAGATGTGGTCGTGAGAGCAAGGCTGCGCTCGGTGGCAGCAGGGACCGAACGGTGGGACCCGGAGTATCCACAGGAAGTTGGCGTTACCGCACATGAGGGAATGGCCCATCTCGGCACGCTGGAGCACACCTTCACGGTCCTGGAGTACCTGAAGGGGACCGGCGATCATGAAATAGTTGCAGTGGTGGTAGATTTTGACTTCGTCGGACATGCAACCACGGGTGATGCGGCCACGCGTGCTGAATATCTCCTGGCTGAGCGGGATACCCAGTGGGACAGCAGAGAAGCCATCCTTTTCTTGAAGAGTGAAGTCGAGTCCCTCTTGGAGTTTTTGGTTGATTTCCCCCGGGCTAATCGATATGTGCTAGGACGGGTTGATTCCGACTATGGTTGGCGATACGAAGACTTCTACACCATCGCCAGCCCCAACGACAAAGCGTGGCTGCCGACTACGGCAGGAGCGCTGGGGGCATCGCCGAACTCTGGTCCTCGTGGGCGGTCGGCTACACAGAGCTTTCTGATGGATGTTCCGGGCGGAGGAGGTGGTGGAGGTGGCTCGGGGGCCAGAGGAGCCTCAGGGCAGTCGGGGTCAAACCAGACTATCACATTGGCCAATATGAAGGCTAAGATCGGGGCAATCGAGCGGGAGATCGCCGACGCAGGTGGTTCAGAAGCCTCCAGGGTATGTGTTTACGAGAAGTACAAGGAGGAGGCATGGGTTGCTTGGCGTATAGAGGAGCGAGGCGGCAGCTACTACTACAGGCGATACGATGAGTCTATCGCCTCCGGATTACCCGTCGGAACCCGTGTCCATGCCAAGAGTTATTCCGATCGGATCCGGTCGGAATATGGGGACACTCCACCGCCTGGTGAAGACAAATATGAGATATTTGACAATGACGCCGAGCTGTTCAGCATAAGTTGGGCCGGAGAGGTCTTCACATCGAGGCCCCTCCCGGGCGGTGAGTACCGGTTCTACGATAACTGGGTACCACATGAGCTCATCGTCTGCAATGGACAGCCCGAGGAACAGAGGAAACATCGTGAGGTCTTCATCACCGTCACCGCCCCCGAAGGAACGCTCCACGAAGCCTTATTCGACCCCCAGACCCTCGGGAGCTGGGACGGTTATATCAGCTCCGGCGACCTGAGCACGGGGGACCTGTCCCCAGCAGCCTTCTCCACCAGCGCCACAACCTCCACAGGGGATGCAACAACCACGGGGGACGCGACGACCACCACAGGAGACAGCACCACCATCACCAGTCTCTACGGGACGGGGGATTCCGTTACCATGACCCTGTCGCCCTACAACAACCTTGCGGGACACACCCTGGACTTCATCACCGGCGACGGCACAACCATCCTCTCCCTCACCGGCGCCACCGGGGATGCGACCGCCGGAACCCTGACGTGGGCCGTCGGCAGCCAGCCCTGGTCCTCGGGGGATGAGCTGATGCTCCGCATCACCGAACCATGGTTTGGGGTAAGGGTTGCCCTCAGCCCCCGGCAGGGTGACCGCCAGACCTACACAGACATCACCATCTCCTGGACAGACCCCCAGACTTGCGGCTCCCAGTACTTTGTTGGGTTGTACCAGGGAGACACGCCGGTCAGGATATGGGGATACCATCCGGCTACGACCACAGGCATCACCAGGAACACCGGTTTGACATGGGGAAGCAACCCGATCAACACATGGACGGCCCGGGTGCACTGCGGAGATGACGACTGGAGGTTGGTGGGAGATGTTCCGCTGACTTCGGGCCTGCCGTGATAAATGGGAGGGGACCGGCGGTTGGAGTACACCAAAACTCCCCCCTCCCTTGATGGGAGGGGGGTACTCCCGCCAAGGACCGCGCCGACCAGGATGCCTTGACCTTGACCATTAACAAATAATTCGTTATCATCTTGAGCATGAACACAGAACCTAACGCAGCAGAAAAGATCATCCAGCGATTCGGCGGGCAGTCGGCCCTGGCAAGCCTCATCGGCAAGCGACAGAGCACAGTTCAGCATTGGGCGAAGACGGGCCGGGTCCCATCCCAATGGCATGAGACCCTCATCTCCTTAGCGCGGCAGCGGGGCATAGCCCTGGAACCTAAGGACTTTATAGCGCCCGCCGCACCATACATCGAGCCATCGGAAGGTCGGTTGGGCGTGCTCCTGGTGGGACTTGGGGCTGTATCCTCCACCCTCATCGCCGGGGTGGAGCATGTGCGCCGGGGCATGGGTCTGCCCATAGGCTCCATCTCCCAGATGGCAACGGTGCGCCTGGGTAAGCGCACGGAGCATCGCAGCCCCATGGTAAGCGAGCTGGTCCCCCTGGCGGGCTTGGACCAGCTGGTCTTCGGCGCATGGGACCCCATACCGGATGATGCCTATGAGGCGGCCCTCAAGTGCGGCGTCCTCAATCGGTACGAGGATATAGAACCCATTGCCGACTTTCTCAAAGCCATCAAACCGATGCCCGCGGCCTTCGACGCAGACTATGTCAAGCGCATATCCGGCATGAACGTAAAGCGCGGAGCATCGAAACTGGAGATCGTGGACTCTCTCCGGGAGGATATCCGCAGCTTTAAGAGAGAGCATGGCTGCGAGCGTCTCGTTATGATCTATGCTGCCTCTACCGAAAAATTCATTACTGAGAATGACCTTCACCAGGACATCGAAAGCTTTGTAGGAGGACTGCAGGACAGCGACGAACGCATCGCCCCGTCCATGCTGTACGCATACGCCTCCATCCTGGAGGGCATCCCCTTCATCAACGGCAGCCCCAGCCTTGCGGTGGATGTCCCCGCCCTGGAGCGTCTGGCTGCGGACTCGGGTGTACCCATAGGCGGCAAGGACTTCAAGACAGGCCAGACCCTGGTGAAGACAGTCCTGGGTCCTATGCTCAAGGCCCGCATGCTGGGCATGGAGGGGTGGTTCTCCACCAATATCCTTGGAAACCGGGACGGCGAGGTGCTGGACGAACCCGAGAACTTCCGCACCAAGGAAGAGTCCAAGCTGGGCGTGCTGGAGTACATCCTCCAGCCGGAGCTTTACCCGGAGCTTTATGGCGAGGCCTACCATAAGGTGCGCATCAACTATTACCCGCCACGGGGCGACAACAAGGAAGGGTGGGACAACATCGACATCTTTGGCTGGCTGGGTCGGCGGATGCAGATCAAGGTCAACTTCCTGTGCTCCGACTCCATCCTGGCGGCTCCCCTGGTGCTGGACCTGGCATTGTTCATGGACCTGGCCAAGAGAGCAGGGCTGGGCGGCATACAGGAGTGGCTCTCTTTCTATTTCAAGAGCCCCCACCATGCCCGCGACCTGTACCCGGAGCATGACCTGTTCATCCAGCAGACCAAGCTGAAGAACACGCTGCGCTGGATGGCGGGCGAGGAGCAGATCACCCACCTGGGCATGGACTACTACGCAGAGGCGTAAGGGCGGGTCTGCCCTTATCGGAAGGATTTGCCTTGGTGTGTGTACCGGTCAGATGGACGCCGACTGCCTCTTCTAGTAGCCCCACTGGACTGGAATGGCCGAGCTAGTCCGCCGCCGTGATCAGGGCATCGGTGATCCGGAAGGGCGACAGGCTGTGTCGCTAACAATTCGTAGCGTCTAGACCGCCAAGTCGAATGGCAGATCGCTGATGTCGCGTAGCCTTCGGCCATCAACGAGTGTTTTCAACAGATCGGATTCGGAATCGTTGCCAGAAGCCGCAGCCATCAATTCCCTGAGAGCGAAGTGGTAAACGCAGTCGATATCGCCGGTGCCAAATGCAAGCGACGCAATTCTTCCGGGTAGTGGCTCCCCTACAACCACGGCTATATGAGGAGTCTTGCCCTTCCGGTTGCGCACAAGGTTCAAACCTTCCGTCCGCGCATTTTGGGAACGGTCGCTACGAATAGTCCATTTGCAGGAAATGCTGGCGTGCATGATGTCCGCCCGGGAATTCTCTCGACGGAGAGGTGTATGAGTTGCCGCACCATCATCGGCTACCAAGGATTCTCGCTTGTTGATCTCTAGATCGGGAACCGGCTTGCGGCAAATAACTATGTCAGGTTTGACGATATAGTCTCCGAAAACAACACGAAGTTTCTCGTTTTCATTGATAACCTGCCTCACCTCAGACAAATGCAAGTATTGCTCGTAGTCCCCTATATTCCCACCCAGGGAGAACTCCCATTCCCCCGGGCGAAGATGGCCCATAAGCTTGAATGATTCTCGCAGGAAGTCCCGCGTTGCCTCCTCAAATTGACGCCCTGCCGTCTGTCCAGGTAGCGTTCCGGTTCTTATCGGAAGACCAATGTTCTCAACGATGCCTTTTCCAAGACTTACGCTTGCATTGCTATCTTTGTCCGCGTTGTTCGGGACACCAGTCTCGTTTTGGCGCAACACGTCACAGTAAACCCGCTGGTGGTAGGCTCGACGTAGGTTTTCGACGCTGCCAGTGACTATGGTTTCACCAGCCCGATCACGTATTCCTCATGAATACGTTCCTCAATCTGAGATTGGGCCTGATGGCCCCAGCGTGCCGGCAGCATGCGTCTATTTCGGTCCAGGCGGCGGACCCCGATTCCTGCCAGCTTCAGGCCGACAGTTTCTCCGAGCGCCGCCAGCCCCAAGTGCGTCTCTACATCTATTCCTCGTAGCTTCGAGGTTCCGACAATTATCACCGACGCTCCACCCGGCTTGAGCACTCGCCGGATTTCAGCAAGCACGGCTGCCATCTCTCCAAAGTATCTCCGCAAGGTGAGGGCTTTTTTGGCATCGCGTTCTGAGAGTCTGGCAACGCTCTTCTTGCACTGGTCGGGCAGGTCGGTGTACCCGGGTTTGGATGCGGCATCATGTCCAATGTACTGGGCCCGGAGACTTGCAAGGTCCGCAATGCTCCAGCCAAACCAGACCAGGGAAAACTTATGGGCCCGCATGTAGTCAATTGCGTTATTGGCGTACGGCGGCGAGGTGACTATCAGGTCGACACTTGCAGCCGATAGGCCCGTGTCTGCCGCACTAGCGGAGCGAAGTTCCGCCAGACAATTTGCTTCTTTAGATGGCCTCACTTCGTTCCCGTCAACGGATAACATACCTGCGGCATCATGTGGCCTGCAATCGCCGATGGCGGCCACGTTTCGCTCCAACCGTTTGGCAAACTCTACAAAAGTCGAGGGTGGCGACTTGCTGGGATCTCTATGGGGGCGTGTATGGGCCAGATCTCGTGCCAGTGAGACTCCCCCAGTCTTGGCGATGATGGTCGAAGAGAAAACCACGCGCAAAAACTCTCGTACGCTGCCTTGGGACAGCGCTTCGATGTGTCTTAATAGAGACAGCAACTCAAGTTGGTGCTGTGGCAGGAACCAATAGTCCACGAAGGTCGCAGTCTGCGAGTCAAATCGTAGGGTGAGTTCTCGTTGCAGCTTGTCCCCATTCTCCCAGTAATCGTTCTTTGCCGCGTTCAGAATAGCCTGTCCCTGTTGTAGAGCGTCCAAAGGGTCTACAGGGGTTAACTTGGCCGCAGCCATCATTCTGGACAGTGGGTCTATATCGCAACCAACTGCACAGCGTCCCAGCCGAGCGGCCTCCACAAGAGTGGTCCCAGATCCAAACATGGGGTCGAGAACCACGTCCCCAGGGTTCGAGAGCTGCAATATCAGGAATTCCGGCAGTTGGGGGGGGAACTTCGCTGGGAAAGGATGCCACGCGTGGGGACCATAGCTTCCATTTGTGCTGTGAAAATCCAAGTCGGCACTCAATGCCGTTTGCAATGCGTACAAAGAGCCAGCGGTACTCGTATCTAGATTTTCGGATTTCTTTAGCATTAGACTGGCGGAACGGCGGGACCCCAATGTGCGCAAGCCTCCTCGGCGGCCCATGATGCCCGGATGTGATCGTTTCCTTGCTACGAAACTATAGAATTGAAGACATAATGTGGTCAAGTGAATCTTGTCTGGAAATCAAATCAGGAAGTCCCTGAGCTAAGTGGCAACCGTGCACGTACTATCGGAACCGAGATTGGGAGCAAATCTCCGAGCTGCGAATGGAAGCAGGATTGCAGCCTTCAGCAATCTTTGAACAACAGGCACCTGGAGCACCGGACTACTCTGTAGTGGGAGAAAGTCGGGATGGTCAGTAAACAGACCGTCTCTTCGGAAGATTGGGTGTTCTAAGCGGTTGTCGCTGATGCTATCGCGGCAGCTCACCAGGCGCACTTAGCCCAAGACCCATGACCTGCCGCCTTGGCGTTCTGCCCCAGCTGGGCGAACAGCCTGCCAAAGGGTTCCTCGGGATGGTATAGCCTTGGAATGGCGTGTCCCGTCCTCACAAGCTCGGTGTTGACGAAAACTTCGTCCACGAAGACGTAGCGCAACAATCTGCCGAAGCTGTCTGTATCCTCCGGTCCTTCCAGCAGCTTTACTTGCTTTCCTTCGACCAAGCGCCGATTGAAATCGGTGGCCTCCTGAGCTCCGCATTCCATCTCTTTGCCCATTTCCGGGGTATCCAGCCCAACGTAGCGCACCCGTTCTCCCGAGGCGAGCTCCACAGTGTCGCCGTCGATTACCCGCACGACCCTCGTGGTGATGAAGGCTTCTTCCGAGCCAGGGGGAAGGAGATAGGTTGTCGCGGAGGATGCCACCAGGAGTCCCACCAGCAATCCGGCTGCAAAGGCGATGGTGGTTGGACGACCGGCGGCTCTCACCAGAATTGGGAGCATCTAAGGCCTCGTGCTGATATAGGACAACCAGTCCGGTTGCTTATAGAAGTCTTGCGGTTGGGATGCTACCATGAAATCACCAGTATGGCGCTGGTCCAGCTATACACGGCAGGAGATATCAGCTAATGATGCTTCGGGCATCGCAACATAGATTCCTGGCTTGGGCGATGCTTGCAGTCCTGGCGGCAGGTCTGCTGGGCACTGTCACGGACCACCACTACGCCGACCTCCAACCCTGGCACGACCACATATATTCGTCCGATGGCCTGTCGGAACATATTCACCATTACGGCATTGGACAGCAGCATGCCGACCACAGCCACGATTCGGCCCCTGCCGATGTGGTGACCATCAGTGCCAACTTCGCCAGCGCCGGTTACTGGGCCCTGCTCAGCTTGGGCATAGCCCTGGCGGGATCTCTGATAGCCATCGGGCCGCCTCCCCTTGAATTCTTACGCCGGCTGGGCAAGCAGGTCCAGCCGGAAGCTGCATTCCTCCGTCAACCCCTTCGCCCTCCCGTATAGCCTTGCGCCCCCTTTCAAGGGGGGACCACGCAAGAGCCAAGAATGGTTTGTCCCAGGTCCTGGGAAACAAGATTTTCCGATGCCGATACAGCAGGAACCTACTGCCGCCATTGGAGAGAATAAGGATCGTGATGCTGTCTTTCAGTAGATACGGTGGCCTGTGGCGTCGCATTAAGGCGATGGCCATGGTCATGGCTGTGGCTTGCGCAGTGATGTTCTTGGGCCACGGCACGGCGCTGGCAAACGGTGCAACCCGGCTGGTGCTGGAGGATGTGGAGGCAGGTCCCTACCTTCTGCAGGTAGGCATTATTCCCGGCAGCCCCAAGGTAGGAAGCCTTCACCTCAGCGTCCAGGTCTATGATGCAGCTTCCGACGCGCCGGTGACCGACGCCCAGGTGCTGATATCGGCTATTGGGCCTGAAGGTTCTACCAACGTACCTTCAACATCGGCACAAAGCCCTCTTACCGAGCAGCACTTCTACGAGGCGGACATCTGGTTGGATGCCGAGGGAAGCTGGGTTGTCTTCATGCGGATAGATGCATCCCAGGGGTCAGCTACCCAGGAAGTGCCCCTGGAGGTAACTTCCGGAGGCATAAGCCTGGCGTTGGTAGCAGCGGTTGCCGTACTTACTTTGGCAGTGTCGATCTGGACTTGGGACAGGATCAAGGGTAGGCGACGGCGCCAACGGCAAAGGCGATAACATGCAACGTTTAGGAGAAAGAAATGAATGGAAAGAAGGCTCAGCTAGGCCTTCTAGCGATGGTCTTGGGAATCCTGGTCCTTCTTGCAGCTGCCTGCGGGGAGGGGAGTGGTCCGGAACAGAGGAGCATTAACGTCAAGCTGCAAGACAACATGCTGGAACCTGGCCGAATCGTCGTGAACCACGAAGATATGGTTACCCTCCAGATCGAGGCCCACCAGGCAGGAGAACTGCATCTACACGGCTACGACATTACCGCTGATGTGGAGGCTGGCAGCATTCATGAGATGGATTTCGTCGCATCCGTCGAGGGGCGTTTCATAATGACCCTCCATCCGAAATTTGCCGCCTGGTTTCAATCGGGAATACTGGAGATTGGGGACACCTTCGACTACACCATCCACAAGACCCACATCTTCCCGGAATCCACGGGAGCCGTAGCCACCCTCTATCACAGCCACCTGCAGCCGGAGCTTACCGGTTCCCTTGTGGTGGTCTTCGACGGCGATGGTCAGGAGGGGGTAATCGACGTCCGCATCACCGACGGGGGGATTATTCCCCACCAAGTGAGGGCCGCCCCCGGCGCGACCATACGCTGGACCAACGAAAGCAGCGACCTGCAGACCGTCCATGAGGGAAGTCCCGCCGAGCATGGGCACACAACTGCTTCGGAAGACGGCCACGGAACGGCGGGTGGTGATGCTGAGGTCGAGGAGATAGAGGTGGGTGTGCTGGAGGTGCACCCCAGGTAGGTGCGTTCCGGCATAGACAGCCGGTTTGGAGGTCGAATTATGTTTCGTCCAAGGGTGCTATTGCCCTTGCTTCTAATTGGGATAGCCCTGCTTGCCCAACCCGTTTACGCCCATGGCTTCGGCGAAAGGTACGACCTGCCTGTCCCCCTTGGGTACTTCATCGTTGGGGCGGGCGTAGCCGTGGCCCTGTCCTTTGTGGTGCTGGGCTTCTTCGTGCGCGGGGGCGCTGGCCCATCAGGCTACCCTCGCTACAACCTGTTGAAGCACCGGGGCGCCAGGGCTGTCCTGACCAGCCCCTTGGTCATCGCGCCCATAAAGCTGGCAGCGGTGTTTGTGCTGGGCCTGCTCACATTCGCGGGATTCTTCGGCGACAGCGACCCCAACGACAACCTGGCCCCTACCTTTATCTGGATCATCTGGTGGGTGGGAATGGGGTTCTTGGTGGCGCTGGTGGGCAACATCTGGGCTTTGGTCAACCCGTGGGCCGCCATATACGAAGGGGTTGAGTGGCTCTACAGACGCTTCGTCCCTGGGGGCAGCCTGTCCTTGAACGAGGAGTATCCGGAAAACTGGGGGATGTGGCCCACCGCCGTTATCTTCTTCTGTTTTGCGTGGGCGGAAAACGTGTACTCAGAAAACGACCTGCCCGCCCGCATCTCCCTCATGATAGTTGCTTACTCTCTGCTCACATTGGGCGGGATGGTCTATTTCGGAAAGCACAGGTGGCTCAGGAGCTGTGAAGCATTCTCAGTGGTTTTCGGGTTCCTGTCCCGCTTCTCGCCCATCGAGGTACGTGCGTGCGATGCCGATGTATGTGCCGATTGCGATGGCATGTGCCTGGATAACAATGGCGAGTGCGTTGACTGTTACCAGTGCTTCGAAGCATCCTCCGCGCCCTTATCGGAAGACCAGGAGGACTCGGGAGAGGCGAGACCCTCGGCGGTCCAGCAGGAAGGGCCGCTGAGGGAGCTGAGCATCCGGCCCTACGCAGTCAGCCTTGCCCGGCCGGCCGGCGTCACCAGCGATATGATGGCGGTAGTTATCCTTCTGCTGGCCACCGTGACCTTCGACGGCTTCAGTGCCACCTCTGCCTGGGGGCATGTGCAGAGCTTCGCGGCCGACGTTTCCTCGGGCCTGAACAACCCCTTTCTCAACAGCGCCACCATAGCCAATACCTTGGGTCTGTTGGCGTTCCCGTTTGCCTTCTTCGCGTTCTATATGACCTTTACCCACCTGATGGCCCGCATGGTGGGAAACACCTTCTCTGCCCCTCAGCTGGCAAGGGCCTTTGTCTATTCACTGATACCCATAGCTCTTGCGTATAACATCGCCCACTTCCTGCCTTTGTTGCTGGTGGCGGGCCAACGGATCATCCCGCTGGCGTCCGACCCTTTCGGCTGGGGGTGGGACCTGTTCGGCACGGTGACCTATAACACCGATATTGGAATTATAGGCGCAAGGGCGGTGTGGTTCCTGTCCGTTGCCGTTATCGTGGCGGGACACATCATCGCTGTGTACCTGTCCCACCGGATCGCTATGGGAATATTTGGAGACTCTCGGACTGCGGTCAAGAGCCAGTACCCGATGCTGCTCCTAATGGTTCTCTACACCATGGTAAGCCTGTGGATAATCGGACAACCCATCGTCGAATAGTTGCATGGGGAAACTAATTCAGGAAGGCTCTCTCTTCCTTGACACCTGAATCGGGGCAAATATATATTGGCTTTACAAACGCACCTGCTCCCGTAAGGTCGAGCAACTCCTTAAAGAGCTGGCGGGTACGGTCGGGAGGATGAAGTGGCAGAAGATTACGACGTTGCCATCCTGGGAGCTGGCACGGCGGGTCTCACCGCCGGAATGTATGCAGGCCGGTACGGACTTAAGACCATCATCATAGAGCAGATGATTCCCGGCTTGGGAATTATCAACGTTGAGTCCATCGAGAACTTCCCGGGCTTTCCCGAAGGCATCGCCGGCTCCAGGCTGGCGGCCCAGCTGCAGGAGCAGGCCGTAGCTGCGGGCGTGTCCATAACGTTGCGACAAGCGACCGGGGTGCAGTTCAATGGCCCGTTCAAGACAGTGGCGACCGAAGAGGATAGCTACACCGCAAAAGCCCTGATAATCGCTGCGGGCTCCAGCCTCAAGTCCTTGGGGGTCCCAGGGGAGGAGGAATTTCTGGGCAGAGGCGTCTCTTACTGCGCGACCTGCGACGGTCCCTTGTTCAAGGGTCAAACAGTATGCGTTGTCGGCGGGGGAGATTCGGCTGCCGACGAAGCCCTCACCTTGGCGGAATATGCTGACCATGTGGTGCTGTTTCATCGGAACGAGCGCCTGGATGCCCAAAGAGTGCTCCGGGACCGTCTGGCCGCTAACCCCCGGGTGGAGCTGATGATGAACACCAGCGTACAGTCCATTGTCGGCCAGGAGACAGTGGCGGCGGTTGAGGTACACCAGGAGGTCACCAGGCTTACCCAGAGGATCCGGGTATCAGGGGTGTTCATCTACGTGGGTCTGGAGCCCAACACAGCCATCTTCAAGGATGTTCTGAAACTGGACCAGGCTGGGCACATCCCCGTAAACATAGGTATGGAGACGGATGTGCCCGGCGTCTACGCCGCTGGGGATATCCGCCAGCATTCGGTATCCCAGCTCGCCAGCGCCGCCGGAGACGGGGCAACGGCAGCCATCGGCGCCTTCAGGTACATCACCTCCCAGCAGTGGCCCAAGGGATAGGCCAGCGGCCGTTCCGGACCCCGGCCTCAAAATAAAGGTCAGGAGGGCAACATGAAGCCCATGTCCCAGCTCAGGCAGCTAATCGACTCGGGAGGAATGGTGGTTGCCCCCTTCGTCCTCAACGCTTTCCACGCCAAGATAGCCGAGGCCGCCGGTTTCCAGGCTGTGTATATGACCGGCTCCGGGACATCGGCTGAGAAGGGCTTCCCTGATGTGGGACTCCTCAGCCAGACGGAGATGGTGCAGAACGCCGGATACATCGTCAATGCGGTCTCGGTGCCCGTGGTGTGTGATGCGGACACAGGGTACGGCAACCCCATAAACGTGTGGCGCACCGTCCGGGAGTACGAGAAGGCGGGGGTTGCCGCCATCCACATCGAGGACCAAGTCTTCCCCAAGAAGTGCGGCTTCTTCGAAGGCAAGGATGTTGTGCCCGCCGGGGAGATGGTGGAGAAGCTTCGGGCAGCCCTGGACGCCCGCAGCGACCCCGACCTTATAATCATCGCCCGCACCGACGCCTACGCCGTCAACGGCTGGGAAGATACGGTTGAGCGCTGCCGCGCCTACATGGAAGCCGGGGCCGACATGGTGTTCGTGGATGGAATCAAGACGGTGGAGGACCTGGAAGCTTACGCCTCAGACCTGGCGGATGTGCCCCGGTTGTACAACGGCGACCTGCTCCCCACACAGGATGTCGAGGGAATGGGCTACAAGATCATGATCTGCGGCAGCACTATATGGCTGGTGTACAAAGCGGTCAAAGATGCCTTCGAGGAGCTGAAGGCCACCGGGATGGTGGACCCGAAGCGTTATGCCAGCCGGATGGAAGCTGCCGAGGTCTTGGGGCTGAACGATATCTACGAGATGGAACGCAGGTATGGCGTTTCCGGGGTCAAGGTGAGCTAGCTTCCCGGTTCTCGGACGCACTTCCGGGCACATCGGGCCGAGTCCCTAGGCGATGTTGGTTCTGCGCAGTCGCAGCTGGGGACGGGCCCCCAGCTCCACCTCGATGCTCAGGCTCTGGTTCCCATCCCGCAGGATGTCCAGCGTGATGCAGTCTCCGGGGCGGGTTGAGTGGTTCAGGTGGGTAATCAGGTCCTCCAGGCCCTCCACAGGCGCACCGTCGATGGCGGTGATGATGTCCCCTCCCAGGGCGTAGGTCAGGCCCTGCACCGTGCGGGTCTCGCTGCTGCCCTGCAGGCCAGCCCTGGCAGCGGGGCTGTCATCGGCGACATCGGCAATCAGGACTCCGCGGGTCTCATCGGGCAGGCCCATGAGGTCTATGACCTGGGCGCTGACTGATTGTCCGGCAATTCCAAGCCACGCATGGTCGAATCGCCCCTGCTCGATCAACGCCGGCACCACCTGCTTGGCGGTGTTGATCGGAATGGCAAAGCCTATCCCCGAACTGGACCCGCTGAGGGTGGCTATCTGGGTGTTGATGCCGATGGCCCTGCCCGTGCGGTCCAGCAGCGGGCCGCCCGAGTTGCCCGGATTGACCGCTGCGTCGGTCTGTATGACCCTAGGGATGGAAAAGGCGCTGTTTCCGCTGTTGATGGTGCGCCCAAGGGCGCTGACGATCCCGCTGGTGATCGTAAACTCCTGGCCAAAGGGGCTGCCGATAGCCAGCACAAACTGGCCGATGGCGACACTGTCGCTGTCGGCAATCCTGAGAGGCACAATCTGATCGGGCAGCTCCTCGAGGCGTAGAACGGCCAAGTCCGAGTCGGCGTCGAACCCCACCACACTGGCCTTCAGCTCGGCGCCATCGGACATGAACACGATCACCTCGTCGGCATCGGCAACGACATGGTAGTTGGTGACGACATGGCCTTCTTCATCCCACACAAACCCTGATCCCTCTCCCCTGCGAAACCGGTCTTCAGGGGTGCCGAAGGAGAAGGGAAAGGAGGAATCGGGGGCTTCTACCTGCTGGACCACCCGGATGTGGGTGATGGAAGGCAGCGATGTCTCGTAGATGTACCTGACAACGTGCTCAAGGGCCTCCACCGCAGCAAAGGGACTTAACACGTTCGGGGTGGGCTCCTGCGTTATCGTGGGAAGTGCGGTCGGTGGCTGGGGAGTCTCGGTGGGAGATTCGGTGACCGGAACAGGCCGAAGGCAGGCGGCGGACAGGAGCAGTGCGGCGCCCATAGCCGCACAGGCCAAGAGCACGCGGCAGGGCCTGGCGCTCATCCTGCCACCACCGGCCACCTCTGGAAACCCTGTACAGTGCACACAGAGGGTTGTCTCCTTACCCACGGGCAATTCCCGTACAGCCAATATATCAGGCCAATATATCAGGGTAGCACAACGCCCTATGAAAATCTTGAACAAATCTTGACACTCCTACGACGACCTGCCCATCCGCCTTTCTGATCGAGACCGCTACAGATGGCGGGTCGTCCAATGGGGAAGTAAATGGTTCTGGTATAATCCGGTCTGCCGTTCAGCTTGGAACGTCCCGTTATCCAGCATGGGAGGATACGTTGGAACCTGCCCTCAGCGGACTCCGAGTGCTCGACCTGACCCGTACCTTGGCCGGCCCCTTCTGCACCATGATGCTGGGGGACATGGGCGCGGACGTGGTGAAGGTGGAGGAACCCTCAAAAGGAGACGAGACCCGGTCGTGGACTCCCTTCTGGGATGGGGTTGGCGTTCACTTCGCTTCCTTCAACCGCAACAAGCGCAGCATCACCCTGAACCTGAGACACCCCCAGGCGGTGGAGGTCTGCCTCAAGCTGGCAAGAGATGCCGATGTGATGATCGAAAGCTACCGGGCGGGCACCGCCGACCGCATGGGCATCGGCTATGAGAAGATAAAGCAGACCAACCCCAAGGTTGTGTACTGTTCCATCTCTGGCTTCGGCAGGACCGGGCCCCTCTCGGACAGACCGGGATACGACCTGATAATCCAAGGATATGGCGGCCTGATGAGCACCACCGGAGAAGCGGGGGGAGGCCCCCTAAGGGCGGGCTACTCAGTGGTTGACATATTCACGGGTATGATGGCCTACGGCGCCATAACCACCGCTCTCCTTGCGCGGGAACGCTCCGGTGAGGGCCAGTACCTGGAGGCATCCCTGCTGGAAGGCCAGGTAGCCAATATGAGCTACCATGCCGTCGCATATCTCGCCACGGGCCAGGTACCTGTTCCCATGGGGTCTGCCCATCCCAGCCTGGCCCCCTACCAGTGTTTTCCCTCGGCCGACGACTACTTCATCATCGGCTGCGCGAACGATGGCTTGTGGCAGAGGCTGTGCTCAGCAATCGGCTGCGATACCTTGGCTGACGACCCCCGGTTCAGGGACAATACCTCCCGGGTCCGCAACCGGAAGGAGCTGAACTCCATTCTGATGGAGCTGTTCAAGACCAAGCCCGCTTCCCACTGGTTGGCTCTCATCGAGGAAGGGGGTGTCCCCTGCGGACCCATCAACACCATAGCCGATGTGCTGGCTGATCCCCAGGTGCAGGCAAGGAACATGCTGGTGCCGGTGCCCCATCCCCAAGCCCCTGACCTCAAGGTACCGGCGGGCCCCATGAAACTGTACGGGACCCCCGCGACGGTCAGGCGCCATCCCCCCATGCTGGGAGAGCATACCGAAGAGGTGCTGGGGGAGCTGGGATACTCCTCCGATGGTGTCCTGGCGTTGAGGCGAGATGGCGCCATCTGAGCCACGCCGCTGAACCGGGATAATGCGCTCCTTCCTCCGTGGAGTCCTCCTGGTCGCCCTGTTCGTCGCCTCCCTTGGCGCTTGCGCCTCTGAAGAGCGGGAGGACCTCCTCGTTTACACCGCCGCCAGCCTCACCGATGCTGTGGAAGAGATCGCCGACCGCTACGCCGAGGAGACGGGCACGAGGGTCAGCCTCCACCTGGGAGGCTCCACCGCGCTGGCCCGGCAGGTGCTAAGGGGCGCTCCGGGTGACGTATTCCTTTCGGCGGGCGCCGGGCCGATGGATGTGCTGCAAGAGGCAGACCTGATTGACCCGGCCAGCCGCAGGAACATCCTGACCAACCGCCTTGTGCTGGTGGGCAGGCCCAGTGTTGGCGAGGATGCTGACATCACCTCCCTCGACGACCTGGGCGATGCCGATGGGGTGCGCGTAGCCATCGCCGACCCGGAGCTAGCTCCGGCCGGGGAGTACGCCCGGGAGGCGCTGATGAGCTTGGGTATTTGGGATAGCCTGGAGCCTTCCATCCTGCCCAGTCCCCACATCCGGGCCGCCCTCAGCTACGTCGAAACGGGGAATGCCGACGTGGGCATCATCTACCTGACCGACCTGCGGGCCGGGGATGATATCCAGGTCCTGGAGGAGATAACCGCCGAAAGCCACTCGCCCATCATCTACCCGGCGGCGGTGCTGCTCCCTGGCGATGTGGATGCTGCCTCCTCCTTTGTGGAGTACCTAGCCGGCGATGCTGCAAGCCGGATATTCCTGCGCCACGGTTTCACGCCGCTCCCAAAGTAGGTGTCCTCTGCTTTACTCCCTCTCCTCCAGTGGAGAAGGGACAATTTCTCCCCCCGCCCCTTGAAGGAGAGGGGTCGGGGGTGAGGATGGAACCCTGGCTGCCAAGGCGCGCTGCGCTGAAGCACCCCAACCGTCATACCGGCGAAAGCCGGTATCCAGACCCACGCATTTCTGGATTGCGGCTTCCGCCGCAATGACGGTTCCCCCTCATCCCAACCTTCTCCCCCACGGGGGACAAGGGACAGAAATACCCCTCCTCGTCCTTGAGGGAGAGGGGCCGTTCCCATCGGCATACCGGTGAAAGCTGTTATCCAGGCATACGCATTTCTGGATTGCGGCGGAAGCCGCAATGACGGCACCCCCTCATCCTAATCTGCCCCTCCAGAGAGAAGGGACAACTCAGGCTTGCTATAATTCCCGTCGAATACTTCATCGTGGGAGTTGGGTGGGTGATCTCGGCTGAAGAACTACAGGTAGTTGCCCTTTCCCTCCAGGTGGCGGCTGTGGGAACGCTCATAGCCCTGCCCTTTGCCCTCTGGATGGGATGGTTCCTAGCGAAGTCCTCCCTCCCCGGCAAAGCTGTGCTGGACACGCTGGTATCCTTCCCCTTGGTGCTGCCGCCGGTGGCGACGGGCTACGTTCTGCTCCTCATCATGGGCCGGGACGGCCCCGTAGGGAAGGCCCTGCAGAGCTGGTTCGGGGTCGATGTGGTGTTCACGTGGGTCGCCGCCGCCCTGGCGGCGGGCTTGGTGGCTATGCCCCTGATGGTAAGGGCCATAGAGGTTGCGATGGCAGGTGTGGACCCGCGGCTGGAATTCGCTTCCCGCAGCTTGGGGGCCGGGCGCCTCTGGACGTTCTTCACCATCACCGCTCCCCTTGCCCGGCGGGGAATTATCGCTGCGGTGCTCCTTGGCTTTGCCAGGGGCCTGGGAGAGTTCGGCGCGACGATCGTGGTGGCAGGAAACATACCGGGCCGCACCCAGACCATACCCTTGTTTGTGTTCAACCGGATACAGGTGGGCGACGATGCGGCCGCGGTTAGGCTCATAGTCGCCTCCATGGTGCTGGCCCTTGTGGCCCTGATGGTGCACCAACATCTGGTGCGAAGGCAGCCGGCGCGGACTTAGAGTAGGTAGGAGTTAGGAAAACGTGGCTGGACCCTTTCTTGAGCTTGCGGCAACCAAGAGGTATCCGACCTTCGAGTTGAGGGTCGATGCCTCTATTCCGCCCGGAATCACCGCCATCTTTGGGCCATCGGGGAGCGGCAAGACGACGGTCCTGGACTGCATCGCCGGGCTCAGGCACCCTGAAGAGGGCGAGATAGCTTTGAACGGTCGGATGCTGGCCTCTTCCGCCGGGAACATACGGCTGAGACCTGAAGAGCGCCGCATCGGCTACATGTTCCAGGAAGGATTTCTGTTCCCCCACTACAGTGTCATCGACAACATCTCCTACGGGTACAAGCGCACCCCTCGGGAGAGGCGGTGGATTCAGCCAGAGCAGCTTGTCGAGCTCCTCGACCTGGGGAGTCTCCTGGAGCGCCGTCCTGCCAACCTATCGTCGGGGGAAAGGCAGCGGGTTGCCTTGGCCCGGGCGCTGGCCACCTCCCCCGAGCTGCTCCTCCTGGATGAGCCTCTGAGCGCCCTGGATATGGGCCTGAGGGGAAGGATCCTGAGATACCTTAAGACTGTGCATAGGGACCTTTCCATCCCGATGCTCTACGTATCCCACGCCATCTCCGAGGTGATGGCTATTGCCGATATGGTGTTGGTGATTTCCCATGGTAAGCAGATGGCCTTCGACCAGCCGCGCAAGGCGCTCCTGGAGCCGTACGTCCATTCCCTGGTGGGACCGGGCAGCCTGGAAAACATGCTGGACGGGCATGTGGAAGAGCAACAGCCCGGAGGCAGCTTGACCGCGGTCAAATCGGGGGAGGCGGTCCTCTGGATTTCCGGTATTCCCAGGGAGATGGGCCACGCAGACCCTATCTCCGTTGCCATTCCTGCGCGGGACATCATAGTGGCCTTGGATGCTCCCAGCCGCATGAGCGCCCGCAACGTCCTTCGCGGATGCGTGGAGAGCATCCATCCCATGGACGCCAGCGTCCTTGTGTACGCCGACGTGGGGACCAGCATCGCGGCGGAGATAACTCCCGAAGCCTTGGAGAGCCTGGGGCTGCGGGAAGGGCAGGATGTTTACCTGGTCATAAAGTCCAGCTCCATTATGGCGCTGGACTGACTAGCCCGGCTCGTTTTGCTTCTGAAGTCCGGACTAACTCGCGATGGTCAGACCGTACGCTAAAAGCAAACGGAACCTTGCAGAGGGACCTTTTTCGGACGACGCGTAGGTGGAATTCAGCGTTTCCGCTTCAAAAACGGCAACCATCGCAACAAACCCAGCCTCTCCACCAGACTGGGCTTCCTCACCATCAGCTTGCTCTTCTTACCCTTGGGCCGAGCTCTTGTCCAAGGCCAACGAATATCAAGCGACGGCCAGTCCCTAGAAGACGGCGGCTTCGACCATTTGTCCATCTTGCGGTTCTCGTACTTTCCCCGCTTGCCTGGCGGAGGAATGTAAGCCTTCAGCCCCACCGTGTTCCCCGCTTCGTTGACTATCTCCCACCATTTGCCCAGGAGATGCGCCGGCGGCTCCCACTCAGGGGCTGTCGGGATGTACGCCATCCTGACATACCGCCCCATGTGCCTCTTGCTGAGGTCCTCACGGCCGCGCCAATGCCACCCGGTGCGAAAGGCCTTATAGCCCGGCCCGCCGGACAGAATCTCACGGCTGATGCGAATCTTGTTTGGGTCTGCTGTGCGCATATCTAGTGTCAGCAGTTGTTAATTGGGATTCCGTTTGCTTCTGAGATACGGACTATCTGGCGTAGTCAGAACTTACGCTAATAGCAAACGTGGCCCCTACTGGTCTCCGTCCCTGTGTACGATGAGAAGCGAGTAGAGGACCTCGTTTACCGGGGTCGGGACTCCATGCTCCCTCCCAAGCCGCACAACGGCGCCGTTTAGGGCTTCCAGCTCCAGCGGTCTGCCCAGCTCCAGGTCGGTGTGCATGGAGGCGTGGAGGTCCTTGGCTGTGGACTCCATGTAGGCCATTATCTTTTCCACCACGTCATCATCCAGGGCGACTCTCTCCGCCCTTCCCACAGCTTCGATCTCACGCAGGCAGGCCAGCACCATCTTCCTTGATTCCGAATCGGCCAATAGGGGTGCCATGGACGCCCGGGATGTGCTGGTGACTCCCGCCAGGGTGGCGATGAAGATGAACTTGGTCCAAAGGGCCTTCAGCACATCGTCGGCCAATTCGACGTTTATATCGGCGGCCTTGAAGGTGTCCAGGATGTCCTGGGCGCGCCTTGTCGTGGATCCGTCAACCTCTCCGAACACGATGCGCACCACATCCCCAACCTGCTCCACTACGCCCGGCGCGGCCACGTGGGTCTCGATGTAGGCAGCTCCGGGCAGCACGTGCTCCGTGCCGTAGGCCCTGCCTACCTCTTTGTATGCTTCCACGCCGTTCTGCAAAGTTACGACGGACGTAGCAGCGCCCATAAGCGGGGCGATGGAGGGTATGGCGACCGCATTCTGGTAGGTCTTCACCGCCAGTATAGCCAGATCGACGGGGCCGGCGTCGGCAGGGTCGTCGGTGGCGTGGACGGGCACGGTGAAGTTGCCTTTGCTGCTCCGAACCTCCAGCCCGTTCCGGCGAATAGCATCCAGGTGCTGGCCGCGGGCCAGCAGGGTCACCCCGTTGTCAGCCCTTGCCAGCAGCCCGCCGAAGTAGCCCCCCACTGCACCGGCCCCCACAATAGCTATCCGCATCCAGGACCTCCACGCAAGATGTTCTGCAAAGATAGCTTAGCTAAGCGTACCAAGCAAGCCGGAGGTTGATATGCCCATTTCCAAGGGGTAAGCTCTAGGGGTTCTAAAGCTGGAACGTACCGGGACAGCCGCGAGGAGGTGCAATGGCAAAGCTGACGGGAAGCCATGTGATGGTTAGGGCCCTCAAGCAGGAAGGCATCAGGAAGATTTTCACTATAGTTGGCGATACCATCCTCCCACTGGTGGATGCGGTGGAGGATGAGGGCCTGGAGTTCATAGATACCCGGCATGAGGCGGCCGCCATGCACATGGCCGATGCTTGGTGCCGGGTTACCGGAGAGCCTGCCGTGGCGTTGTTCACCGGAGGCCCCGGCTTCTCCAATGCCATTTCTGCGCTGCCCAACATCTACACCTCCGAGAGTCCCGTCGTGTTCATCACCGGCGCCGCCGAGCTTCCTGAGAAGGGGATGTACGCCTTCCAGGAGATCGACCAGGTGGAGATAGCCTCTCCCATGAGCAAGGGAGCATGGCTGGTGCACGACCGCAGGCGCATCGCCGACTACGTGGCCACCGCCTTCCGCACCGCCATGGAGGGCCGGCCGGGGCCGGTGCACCTGACCATCCCCATCGATGTCCAGGAAGCGGAGTGCTCCGAGGACGATCTGCCCAGGTACAGCCCCGGGCAGTACCGCAACAGGGGACGCTCCCAGGGCGACCCGGCGCTGGTCCGGGAGGCTGTGCAGATGCTGTCGTCGGCCAGCAAGCCCGTCATCATCGCCGCCAATGCCGCCCGCTACTCGGTGAGCGCCGATACGCTGTTGGAGCTGGTGGAGGCCACCGGCATACCCGTCTTCACGGTGGAGCAAGCCAGGGGGTTGGTGTCCGACGAACATCCCCTGTGCTTCGGCTATGCCGACGGGGCACTCAATGCAACGGCCCGCCGGTTCCGGGAGGCAGATACGGTGCTCCTGCTGGGAAAGCGGTTCGACCATCGCTACCGCTACGGCCAGCCGCCTTACTTCGATGGCGCGGCCAACATCATACAGGTTGATCCATCCCCGGCGGAGATTGGGCGGAACCGGGGGGTCAGCGTGGGGATTTTGGGGGATATCGGGGCCGTGGTGGAGCAGCTTACCCAGGAAGCAGGAAAGGTCTCATGGTCTCCCCAGAGGTTTGCCCCCTGGGTCGAGCAGCTTGGCCAGGACCGGGATGCCTGGACGGAGACCCTGGAGTCCCATGCCTCCGATGAGCTTCCCCTGCACCCCATGAGCGTGTTCAAGGAGATCGAGCACCTTACCGATGACGACACCTTCATCATCTTTGACGGGGGCGACTACGCCCAGTGGGGGCGCTCCTACCTGAAGGCGAGAAAGACGGGCCACTGGATGCGCCTGGGGCCCTTGAGCCACCTTGGGTGCGGGCTGCCTTATGCCCTGGCTGCCAAGCTGGCGCAACCCGATTCCAAGGTGTTCCTTTTCATCGGCGACGGGTCCATTGGCTTCTACGCCATGGAGTTCGACACTGCCGTCCGCCACAACCTGCCCATCACCGCCATCATGGGGAACGACTCAGCCTGGGGCATCGACAAGAACTTCCAATTGGCCTACTACGGGAGGGCGGTGGCCACGGACCTGAGGTTTGTCGGCTACGAGAAGATCGTGGAGACCCTGGGAGGCTACGGCGAGTATGTGGAGCAAGTGGGAGATGTGGCGCCTGCGGTCCAGCGGGCGCTGGCGTCCGGCAGGCCGTCGCTGCTTAACATCAAGGTCCGCTCCGCTCGCAGCCCCCTCGCAGATGCCATGGTGGCCCGCCGCCTCAGCGCCCGGTCAGGATAGGCGACCCCAGCGCGACTCGCAGGAGCCTTCAATGGAGGAGATTGCTGCATGGTTGCGGAAGTGCGGGAGACCACCGGTGAGATTCGGGGCGTCCTGGTGCGTTGGGCGGATGTTGTGGTCGAAGGGCACATTATCGAACAGGTGTTGAGCTACGATGTCGCCGAGGCTGAGGCTGTCTTTGGCCGACCCTTCGACGACGAGATGGATGGGAACATCCAGATGGGCATGTTTGCCACGGACCGGATAGCCACAGATGGAACGATGCATAAGGTCTCATCAGCAACCAGTTATCTGTTGGATGGCAAGTGCATCCGCACAGCCAAGATCGAGCATTGCCGCGATATCGAGCCAGTGAGCGCTAGCTGGACCGTCAGAAGAGCTGATGGCAGCGAGGCCCCCAGGGAACCCTGGAGCTGCGTTGCGGGGACTCCTCCGAAATTCCACGAAGAGTTGACGGCGCGAAGGTAGCATCCCAATCAGCCCGTGCAAGGGAGGCAAGAATCTTGACCTTTGCCGAAAAGTACAATGCCCTGGAAGACGAGTTCTGCGCGCAGGTCAAGGCGGACAAGGATGAACGTGGGCTAGACAGCGAATACGTCTCTAACACGAGACCGGATGGCCCTGTGGACTTCGTCCTGATTGCCATGGAACCATCCAAAGGGATTCCACGGGGCTATCTAGATTCCTGCACGCCACCTCTGGGATTCGCGTGGTCAACTCAGGACTTCATACTGCATCACTGCGTCAGAAATCACCTCTGCGGGGAAGCTCAAAGCTACCATATTACAGATCTGTCCAAGGGCGCGATGGGGGTCGATAAAGCAAGAAGGGGTCGTCGCAAAAGGTACGAACGATGGTTTCCCCTCCTTAAAAGCGAACTCGAACTGGTAGCCAAGCCCGGTGCAAAGATGATCACCATCGGCAGCGTAGTGCGGGACTATCTAAGTCGGAAGAAGCTCTGTGAGGGTGTAAAGAGCGTCCTGCACTACTCCCCGCAGGCATCAGGATATCGAAAAAAGGCCATCGAAGCGTTTAAAGACGATTTTCCCTCGTTCCGCAAACAGATCGACATTGAAGACTTCATTCGCACCATCGACGAAGTGCTGAGGGAGTCTCGCAAGAGTGCTGATCTTGATGAAGACCAGATGAAAGCAGTGATTCAATACAGACTGAAGTGTCATCGTCATGGCCCCAAACTCGAGGGGTCGGAGTCCAGGAAAATGCTGATGTTCTACTACAAGAAGAGGTTCGAGGAGCTGAGGGAAGACCCGGATATCGTCCTGAAACCTGGTGTCGCGCATTAGGTCCAAGACCACATCGGTCCGTTACAATGACACCACAAGCCCGCACTGTTAGCATCCCGCCCTTCCCCGGAATTGCTATCTTTTCATAGCTTGACATTGCCCACCGATGTGGTCAGAATGGGCGAATATGCTCCCTACTATGGCGGGAATGCGTCATTTACCAGCGGGAGTGAACTGCAACCAGGGATCCCACATCTGAAGGGAGGTAGCGCAATGCTGAAGATAGGCCACAAAGTAGAGCGCCCCGGCAGGCAACACGGAGACGAACCCATCGAAATCAACGTTCCCGAGGAGTTGGAAACGGTACCGGGGGTTGCCCAGAACCCTGCCGACGTGGACTTCTACAGCCGTGAGTACCCCCTTGAAAGCCAGAACGTAGAGTTAACCGCCGACCGGGAGTGGGTGTGGACGGTGTACACCCACGAGGTGCTGGAAGACCGGAAGCAGCATGACCGGCTCAACGGCCCCATCGTGGCTGCCGCCCTAAACACCGGCGACATTGAGCCGACGGCCAAGCCCGACCCAGACCTTGATGTGACCGAAGCCATCAAGACCAAGGCTAGGGAGCTGGGCTTCGGCGAGGTTGGCATCACCAAGCTGGACCTTCGCTACATATTCAAGTACAAGAAGTCCTGGGCCAAGTTCCCCCATGCCATCTGCCTGGCGTGGGAGCAGGACTACGAGCCCACTCAGACAGCTCCCAGCATAGAGGCTGAAGGCCCCCACTTCGGTGTGTATAGGACGATGGGCGCCGTTGCCCTCGACATGGCAGACTACATTCGCAGCTTGGGCTACCATGCCCAGGTGCACAGCCCCAACGATAACAGCGGCGCCTACATACCCATGTTCGTGGAAGCGGGCTTGGGGCAGTTGGGCGCCAATGGTCAGCTCCTCTCGCCCCACTTCGGCTCCAGGGCCAGGCTGATGCTCATCTCCACCGAGGCCAAGGTCACCTACGACCAGCCCGTGGACTACGGCATGCACTCCTTCTGCAACATCTGCCAGATATGCGTCAACCGCTGCCCTGGCAGGGCGCTCATGCGCGACAAGGTCATGTGGAGGGGCGTGGAGAAGAACAAGCTCATCTACAAGCGCTGCCGGCCCGTCATGGCCCAGTACGAGGGCTGCGCCGTCTGCATGAAGGTGTGCCCCATACAGAGGTACGGCATGAAGCCGGTGCTGGACCATTACAACGAGACGGGACAGATCCTGGGCAAGGGCACCCACCTGCTGGAGGGCTACGGCCTGCGGGACAGGGGCTACTACGGCCCCGGCGAGCTCCCCCACTTCGACAAGGAGTTCTTCACCATCCCCCACGGCAAGTCGGAGGATGTGGTGTTTGAGCAGTTCAAGGATAAGGTCTGCAAGGGCGATATCTCCGATGGTCCCGAGGGGGATGCTGAGCTACGGCAGTTCAAGGACAAGGTGGCCCACTACGTCACTGAGGGTGTGGTCGATATGATGACTCCGCCGCCAGAAGAGGCGTAACGGCCAGGCAAGTTAGTCTGGAAGATAAGCTGAACGTGGTAGGGGCGGGTCTGTAGACCCGCCCCTCCGCATTGTTGAAATCGTAGTCACCCGGTGACTTTGGGCCATCCCGGTTGGGGTAGCCTTTTCCCTGAATTGCTCCTTCGCATTTCCGAATCTGCGGAAAGGCTGCAGGCAGTTAACTTCAGAAGTGGTCACATATATCTACCCGCCAAACTGGCATACAGTAGCCAATATGACCTGAGGACTTCCTGGATCCTAATGGAATCATAGTAATGTCCGCAATCAGAATCGGGAAGTATTGGGCGGCCCTTTGGGACTGGCGCTTGTTTGCCTTTATCCTTCTGTTCCTCGGGCTTCCGAACATCTACCAACTCTACCGAGTGAGGCTCATCGGGACCGAGTTGCCGGACCCGGGTAGCCTTGCAATAGTTTCCCAGTGGCAATTTATCGGTCTGGCCGTCGAGGTTTTCCAGGAAGCTACGGTTCTGGCCATATTCTTCTTCCTGGGCTCCCAGATTCGTAGCGCTGCCGGAATGCAGCTTGATCGGGCGAAGAGTGTCCTCACCGTTATCTTCATCGCCTCACTTACCTTCTCTGTGGGGGTGTTTCTCTTCCGCGATGCCTTTATTTCCTTTATTGGGACCTCGGATGCTATCCAGGCCCAGACCCGAGCCTTTCTGGGCGTCAGCATATTCAGCATTCCTTTTACCCTGCTGGCCGCTGCAATCGTTGTCCTCTTCGAATCGTTAAGTCTCCGACGTCTGGTCTTAATCATGGCCTTGTTAAATATTGCCCTGCGATTTGCCTTTGACAGTCTGTTTTTTGGTGGACATGCATTCTCGCTGGATGCCGATGTGGTTAACGTTGGATGGGCAACTCTCCTGTCCAGCGCAGGACTGTTGGTAGTCGGCTTGGTGTTGCTAATTTTTGCCAAGGAACTTCCTGCAGGATATCTCACAAGTCGACCCTCATTTTCCCAAATGAGAGACTACTTCCGGGTGGGGATTGGAAGCGGAGTGGACAGTCTCGTTCGAAATATCGCCTATTTCTTCATGATAGTGCGAGTGATCAACACCATCGGCTCCACCGAAATAGGCGGCTATTACCTTGCCATGCAGATTCTATGGAGTTTCATGCTGGTCCCGATTCTCGCCTTCGCAGATTCTGCAAAGGCGTTAGTTGCCAACGCTTCGGGTAATGTTCAACAGGTAAGGTCCCTCTGGTATGCTTCCATGCTCATCGTAGCGGTAATGATGGCTGTGTGGATTGGTTTAGTCCCGGTCTTCCCAGCCATTGCCGGAGCACTGAACGACGACCGGGAAACCGTGAAGTGGGCAGTGACAGCATTTGGAATTCTGTTCGCGCCCTACGTGCTTCTGTCCTTCAACACCGTTATCGACAGCGTCTTCTACGGAATGGGGAAGACTAAGTATCTGGCCTACCAGTCTATCCTCACAAACGGAACGGTGTATCTGTCGGCGTTCTTGCTCTACACCTTAGGGGCTTGGACACCGACCTTTCAGGGAGTGATGGTCCTGTTTTCCCTGGGGATCCTAGTTGACTCTCTCCTGACGGTGCTGTTCCTCGTCAAGATGTTGTATATGGCCTCTCCTGAACGTCCAACCGAAAGTACGATCTCCCCCGCTGGTAGCTGATGCATCTGAGATATTCAAGGGGAAGATCGGTTAGAGCCTGTGTTGAACTCAGCTTGAGAGACCGTCAGGGCTTGGGGGTGATGATAGCCCGCTGGTGGGTGCCTTCCCCGATCTTGGTATCTCCGTTGTACGCGTTGATGTTGAAGTTGATCCTGTTGCGGAACACCTCGGTCACCTCGGCAGTGGCTACTATGGTAGCTCCAAGGGGAGCAGCGGCAACATGGCGGATGTTGACTTCATATCCCACCGAGACCTGTCCTGGGTTCAGGTAAGGCTCCAATGCTGTGCTGGCTGCCCGCTCCATCAGGTGAATCATCGAGGGGGTGCTGAACTTCTTCACATGATGAGCGATGTTATGCTCGCAAACCATGGTTTCGCTTCGGGCCTCCAAGCCCGGCAATATCTTCTCACTGACCATCCGACCATCTCCTGGCTGGCATTTGCGTCCCCCATGCGCAGTTTCGACGTGTACCCCCCGGGGGCAGCTTCGGAACGCCCACCTATTCTATCTTGGGGTTAAGGCAATATCCACCCTCCCCCTAGTCCCCCCCCACTCCCGCGCGGAAGTGGGAGTCTACGCCCCGAACCACCATATTGAGGGTCCGGGCTATCCGTTCGCCCTTCGACCCAGCTCAGGACAGGGCCGGACAGCCTTAGTTGAGCCAAGGTAGGTTCCCGCTTTCGGAGACCTTTGCGCAACTCACCGGACCGAACCCAAGGCGGCGAGAGCGGCAATACTCAAGGCACAACTACAGCCGTCCTTTCCCCTTCGAGTGCCTCAGGGCGAACGGACAGCCCAGGTTATGCAAAGGTCTGCTTTCGCAGGAACGACGGTAGGGGGCGGAAACGACAAAGGGGAGGGCTTGAGGGAGGCTGAGTGTGACCAGAGGCTGCTCGTCATTGCGGCGGAGGCCGCAATCAAGGAAATCCCGGAATTGGGGCAGGCCACCTAACTTCATGCTGGTCGCGATGACTGAGCCATCCTGGGACTCGGCAGGGCTCCGTCCTGGATACCGGCCTACGCCGGTATGACGAAAGGCGGGGCTGGTGTGAAGAGGCCCGGGCAGGGTCTCGCCTTGAACACGGAGCTTCCTTTGGGATATCATGCAGTCCGGTAACGCAGCTATGAGCAAGAGAGACCTTCTATCTATCCTGGATTTAACGCCCGCGGAGATCAACCATGTTGTCCGCAGGGCCGCCCAGCTATCCGAAGGTCAGCCGACCTCGGCCCTGGCGGGCAAGTCGGTGGCCCTGCTCTTCGAGAAGCCATCCCTCCGCACCAAGGCCAGCTTCCTGGTGGGCATCCAACAGATGGGTGGTTTTCTCTTCTATATGGGCCCCGACGAGGTCGGCCTGGGCGTTCGGGAGGCGATCTCCGACGTAGCCAAGGTGCTGTCCCGGTACGTCGACTGCATCGTGGCCAGGGTCTTTTCCCATACTAACCTGGAGGAGCTGGCACATTATTCAAGCGTACCGGTGATCAATGCCCTTTCCGATTGGGAACACCCTTGCCAGACCTTGGCGGACCTGCAGACCATTTATCAGCATAAAGGACAGATGGAAGGCCTCAGCATAGCCTTCATAGGGGATGGCAACAACGTTGCCCGCAGTTTGTGCCTGGGCGCGGCTGCCGTTGGCGCAGCCTTCACCATCGCCTGTCCGGAAGGGTACGACCTGGACACGGAAACCATGGACCAGGCACGGGGACTGGCCCCAGGCAGGGCCATAAGCTGTGTGCGCAAGCCCGCAGATGGCGTGGCCGGGGCCGATGTGGTGTACACCGATGTGTGGACCAGCATGGGGCAGGAGAAAGAAGCATTGGAGCGCAACAAGGCCTTCGCAGGCTTTACAGTGGATGCCGACCTCCTCTCCCATGCAAAGCCAGGCGCCATTTTCATGCACGACCTTCCGGCCCACTATGGGGAGGAGGTAGCCGAGGGGATGCTGGACCATCCCCAATCGGTAGTGTTCCACCAAGCAGAGAACCGGCTTCATGCCCAGAAGGCCCTCCTGGAGCTGCTACTTTCGTAGCTATAGCCAACGGCCAAGGTTGGCCGGCAGCAAAAACCCACAGGAAACCATCTATGCCCCTTCCATTGGTAGCCATCGTAGGACGACCCAACGTAGGAAAGTCCACCCTGTTCAACCGCCTGGCGAACCGGCGGGATGCCATCGTCACCGACATTCCGGGAACGACCAGGGACCGGCTCATGGCGGAGGTAACTTGGTACGACTCCCGTTTTGTGCTGGTGGACACCGGCGGGCTGGAACCCAATCCCCAGGACGTCCTCCGGGACCAGGTGAAATCCCAGGTGGAGGCCGCGGTGGACCAGGCCGACCTGATCGTCTTCGTTGTGGATGTGGAAGATGGCTTGGTGCCAATGGACCAGGAGATTGCCGACTGGCTCCGCCAGAGGCAAAAGCCTTTGGTCTTAGCTGTCAACAAGGTTGATAACGAAAAGCGCAGGGCTTCTGCGGCCGAGTTCGAACAGATGGGCTTGTCGGAGCCGGTGCAGATCAGCGCGTACCACAACCTGGGCATCTACGACCTGATGGAGCAGGTGGTCCCGACCATAGGCGCTTCCCCTGAGGAGGCCGATGAAGCTCCCGAAGGAATGAGCCTTTCCATCGTGGGAAGGCCGAACGTGGGCAAGTCGATGCTCGTGAATGCCATCCTGGGAGAGGAGCGGGCCATCGTGAGCGAAGTCCCGGGCACCACCCGTGATGCCCTGGACACCCCCTTTCTGTACGGGGACAAGCCTGCCGTCCTTGTGGACACGGCGGGAATACGGCGACCCGGCAAGCTGGGGAGAAGCATCGAGTTTTACAGCGTGCTCAGGGCTATGCGGGCAGTGCAGCGAAGCGATATAGCCCTGATGGTCATGGATGCGACGGAGCTGGCCACCGCCCAGGATGCCCACATCCTGGGGGATGTGTGGGATGAGTATAAGGGCATCATCGTGGTGGTGAACAAGTGGGACCTGGTCCCCAAGGAGGACCCGGGTGAGCGGGAGATAGCAGTGCAGACCATCCGCCAGCGCTTCCACTTCATGCCCTATGCTCCCATCATGTTCACGTCGGCAACCAAAGGAGAAGGCTTGGCTGATCTTATGGACTTGGCCTTCGAGGTGTACGGAGAGCGGATGCGTCGCATCCCCGCGGGGAGGCTGAACCATGCCCTGATGGATGCTCTCGCAGGCCATATGCCTCCCGCTCGCAAGGGCAAGAGCCTCCGCATAGGCGACATACGCCAGGTGGACATCAACCCACCAACTTTCCTGGTGAATGTCAACAACCCCAAGCTGGTGCACTTTTCGTACCACAGGTACCTGGAGAACCGGCTGCGGGCCACCCTGGGCTTCACCCACACCCACCTGCGACTGGTGTTCAAGGGACGCAGATAGGGATGGCTGCGGCGTTCCTGAAGCTGGCTATAACCCCCCTGCTGGCTGCATACATGATCGTAATACTCCTGGTGTTCGACATGGACAAGGGGCCGGTCCAGTACGCCTTCTTCCTTCCCATCGCCTACTTCCTGGGTTCCGTTCCCTGGGGGTTCCTGCTCACCCAGGGCATCAAGGGAGTGGACATCCGCGAGTACGGCAGCGGCAGCACCGGAACATCCAATGTGCTTCGCACCGCCGGAGGGGTCTTGGCCGCGGCAGCCCTGGTCCTGGACACCAGCAAGGGAGTGCTGGCTGTGCTGCTGGCCAGGGTTGTAGCTGAGACCGAGACAGCCCAGGTGGCCGCGGGACTGGCAGCCCTGGCGGGCCACAACTGGTCCATCTTCCTGGACTTCCGCGGAGGCAGGGGGATTGCGACCGGGCTGGGTGGCCTCCTGATGATGTCTCCCTTGGCCGGAGCCATTGCGGTGGGGGCCTTTCTCCCCATTACCCTGCTCACTCGGTACCTTTCCCTCGGTTCCATCTGCGCCGTCATCACCGCATTCCTTTCCATGCTGGCGCTGGTGCTGGTCGCCGAGGATCCTTCCACGTTCCTGTACTACACGGGCATTGGGGGAGCCGTCATAGTCTGGCAGCACCGGGGCAACATACAGAGGATGATCAGCGGGACCGAGAACCGGCTGGGTAGACCCGCCGAAAGGATCCCGCAAACACCTCCTCCCGGGGAAGGCTAGGTAGCGCGCACCTTGGCCAAGATAGCTGTCATAGGCTCAACAACCTGGGGCACCACCTTGGGCATAGCTATAGCCCGGAAGGGTACCGATGTGGCCCTCCTGGCCCGTACCGACGAAGAAGCATCCCGGATGCAGGAGGAACGCCGGCACTTGCGTCACCTGCAGGGCATCACTCTCCCCGACCGCCTGAGGGTCTTCGGAGACCCGGAAGAAGCCATGAGCGGGGCCAGGATAGCCATCGTTGCCGTGCCCGCCAAGGACTTCCGTACCAATCTTCGGGGCGTCCGTCCCGCCGTCGAGGGCGAGGTGGTCTTTGTGAGCGCCACCAAGGGCTTGGAGCCGGAATCGGCCCAGCGCATGAGCCAGGTGATGGAAGAGGAAACCCCAAGGCATTTGTCCCCATTGCTGTGCGTGTTGTCGGGTCCAAACTTGGCCTGGGAGGTCGTGGAGGGAAGGCCCTCTTCCACCGTGGTGGCATCTCGCTCGCATGAGGCAGCTAGAGAAGTGCAGGAAGCGCTCATGTCGTCCACATTCAGGGTTTACACCAATGACGATTTGATAGGAGTGGAGCTGGGAGGGGCCTTGAAGAACATCATCGTCATTGCGGCGGGGATTTGCGATGGGCTGGGCTACGGCGACAATGGCAAGGCCGCATTGATCACCCGGGGACTGGCGGAGATCACCCGCCTGGGAGCCGCCGCAGGCGCCGACCCCGGCACCTTTTCCGGCCTGACAGGCATGGGAGACCTGGTGGCGACATGTGGCAGCTCCCTGAGCCGTAACCGCTACGTGGGAGAGCAGCTTGCCCTAGGACGCTCAACCGATGAAATTCTGGCGTCCATGACCAACGTTGCCGAGGGGGTCCATACGACAACGGAAGCCCTGAAGATGGCGGAGGGCTTGGGGGTAGAGATGCCCATAACCGGGGCTGTCCACCGGGTGCTGTTCGAAAAGCTGGACCCGGCAGAGGCGGTGATGGAGCTTATGGAGAGACCTCCCCGGTCCGAAGGCGCATAGGCCCGATCAGCCACCCTTGACCAGGGTGATGGCAGCCCAGTCGTCGGTTATCGACACCCTCTCGGATACTAACCCAAGTCCGCTCAGCAAGGCGCCGGTCTCATCTGATTGGCTCGCCAGCAGGCCCGAGGCGATGAGCTTTCCACCGGGCTTCAGCGTCTCGTAGAGGGCAGGCCCCCGCTCCTCAATGGTCTTCTTGCTGATGTTGGCTGCCGCCAGGTCGAAGGACTCAGGCACAGCAGCCCGATGGGGAAGGCTGCCTCGCACAAGGGTGATGCGATCGTTGAGGCGGGCTTCTCGAAGGTTCTTGCGTGCTGCCCGCACAGCCTCGGGGTCGATATCCATAGCCACCGCGGAGGCTGCCCCCAGGTGCATCGCCGCAATGCTCAAAATGCCCGACCCGGTGCCCAGATCAAGCAGGCGCATCCCCGGCCTCACTTCTTCTTCCAGGGCTTCCAGCACCATCTTGGTTGTGGGGTGGTAGCCCGTGCCGAAGGCCATCCCCGGGTCCAGCTCTATGACCACCTCGCCCTCGGCGGGCCCGTAGCTGATCCAAGAAGGCTTGATAACCAGCCTCTTGCCGATGTTCAGCAGGGTGAAGTGGTCTTTCCACGCGCTCTCCCAGTCGGCTTCCTCCACCTCACGGACCGTCAGTTTGGCCAAGGGTTCGATGACCTGCACCAGCTTCGTACCGACCTCTATGTGGGCCATGCGACGCCTCGATGTGTTCGGCAGGTAGGTACGCAGCAACACCCGGCCCTGCCCGGCATCCTCGGCGGAAAGGCCTCTTCCATAGCGGCCGAACAGGTAGGAAATAGGCTCCACGTATTCTGAGGATACCAGTATGCTAAGCTCTTGCCACTTCATGGTTGGCATCTACCCCTCACCCCAACCTGCTTCCTCCAGGGGAGAGGGGGGACCGCTCTAAGCGCTTGTGGCAGCTGCCGCCTCGGGCTGCTGGGCCGTCTGGGACCCCAGCTTGAAGTAGTCGACGGTGTTCCTGGCCCAAATGCGCTCCTTCTCATCCTCGGGAACGTTGGAGTATATCTCGTCAATGAAGGAGCGGCTGTTGGGCCATTCGCATTCGATGTGGGGAAAGTCGGTGGCGAACAGGATGTGGTCCACACCTATGTGATGACGCAGCTCCACAGCCACCTTCTCGTACTGCACGCTGAAATAGATGTGGTCCCGCACGTACTCGCTGGGCAGGCGCTTCAGGGGCACGAACCCAAGCTGCTCCTGGGCCCAGCCATTGTGGCGCTCGTACCACAGGTCGGCATGCTCCAGCCAGAAGGGCACCCAGCCCAGGCGCGTTTCGGCAAAGAATATCTTCAGCTTGGGGAAGCGGTCGAACACGCCCGACAGCACCATCTGGGTGATGCTGATGGCGGGGGGCAGACCGAAGTTGGTGAGCCATTCCAGGAATGGGCGGCGCAGCCTGGACATCACCTTCGGGTCTTCCTTGGGGTAAACGAAGGTGGGGTGGTTCGCCCGGGCGCCGGTGCGGTTGTATGCGACATGGCAAGTCAGGGGCATATCCATGTCCACAGCGGCTGCCCAGAAGCGGTCATCATCGGCTGTGGGGTAGCCCTTGGCGCTGGGAAGCACACCCAACACCACACCCTTCAGTCCCAGCTTGGCGCAGTGCTCCATCTCGGCGATGGCATCATCCACGTTGGTCCAGGGAATGACACCCATGCCGATGAGCCGGTCCGGGGCCACGGGGCAGTACTCCTCGCCCAGCCAGTCGTTGTACCCGCGTATGACCGCCTTGTACACCTCATCGTGGCTGATGTTCCGCCACAGGACGGGCCCCGCAACCATGGCTGTAAAGAGCACCTCGGCGTCGATCCCGTCTATGTCCTGTTCCTTAACGCGCTGCTCCGGGGGTCCCACCCCCGCGGCGCCATCCACCGTTATGCCGAAGGGCTGCCATTGGGCCTCGGACCTGCCGGCGCGCAGGTCGAGGAAGTTGGCTTCCTGGAGGGGCTGCCCTTCCACCAGGATGGCATCCCCGCCATCGGGGAGCTTGACGGTGTGGGGCGCCCGGTCCCGGTACTTCTGGGGAACACGATGGAGCCAGGTCTCCGGGGTAACCTCCAGGTGACCGTCGCTGGAAACCAACCGGTAGTCTCTTGCCATTAGTACCTCCTGGCCAAGGGGCCCTAGGTGTTACGTTACTCCAATCTTATTAGACCAGTCATGCAGTTACAACCGCCTCCCGGCCTTTTGGTCATATTGGCGTTTCTCATGTCCCGGAACATGTGTTACCTATGTCCCTGGTCTATACATAGGAAGGGGGCTATAGGAAGAGCGAAACGTGCGCCAAACCCGGCATTCCTCAAATCGGCCAGGCTTTCCGTCGTACCGGCGAAGGCCGGCGCCCAGGACGGAGCGCTGCCGGATTCCAGGCTGGCTCTTTCGTCCCGATGGGTATTGCAGTGGGCCGCCGGCGCTCGATCTGGACTTCCCTGGATTGCAGCTTCCGCCGCAATGACGACCCAGCCTTTCGTCACATCGCGCCTTCCTGAAGTCTGACTTTCCCTATTCCCCGTCATTCCTCTTTCCAGCGAAGGCGGGAACCAACTTTGGGCCACAGCCCGCCGACCCTTTGACGCACCTCTCCCCTGTGTCCTACATGCTGGGTATGGGCTGAAGGCCGAAGGCTTTCATGGTCTCCAGGTAGTCCCTGATTCCGGCTTCCAGGTCGGCGAACCGGGGCTCGTAGCCCAGCTCCCTGCGGGCCCGGGAGATGTCGAACAGGGCATAGCGGGGATGATTGCCTCCCATATAGTCCAGGCCGGGGCCGATCTCCACCTCCGCCCCCGGTATGACCTTCTTCATGGCCTCAGCAAACAAGCCCACGCTGGTCAGCCGCCCGCTGGAGATGTTGTAGGCGTTGGAGGGCACCTCATCGGCGATGCAAGCCTTGACGATACCCTGGGCCGCATCCTTGATATAGACGATGTCGTCCTTCTGCTCAGCCCCCTGCTTTATCGTGGTCGGCCTTTCCAGCATGGCGTTTTCCACCAAGCTGCTGAACAGGGAGAGGATGCCGTGGCGGGCCAGCTTGCCGGGGCCCCAGGTATGCCCGAAGCGAAGGGCTGCAAACTCGATCCCGTATTTCTTCTGATAAGCGACACCCATGTTCTCACCCAGGATCTTGGCCCCTGGATAAACGAGGTCCGGCTCGGGATTGCGGACATGCTCCTCGGAAAGGGGCGCGTAGGTGGGATGGAAGTGTTCACCCGCCCGGATCTGCCCGTACACACCCTTGGAGCTGGTGTACACGAAGCGCCGGATGCCCTTCTGCTTGGCGGCTTCCAGCATGTTCACCGTGCCCACCGCCCCCACCTGGAAGCCCATGTAGGGGTCCGACTCAGCATCGATAAGGTTGGCTGCATGGATGATGCGGGTGGGACGGTACCTTTCGATGGTGTAGAGGATATCGTCCAGGCTGGTGATGTCACCCTTGGTTACGTCGATGGACTCCGAGATATCCGCCAGGAAACTCAGGTCAGGGTTGCGGGACATGCCCACGGGACGAAGACCCTCCCGCACCAGCTGGCGCATAACCTGGCTGCCAATTACACCATACCCGCCGGTTACCAGGACATCGGACATGTAGCACCTCTCATTTGCATCAAGGAGTTGAGGCTGCCGGGACTCTCACCTTAGCGATGACTTCATCACCGAAGCGCTGAAGCTGCTCATCTATCCCTTCAGATGAAAAGGCCAACTGGAAGGTATCGACACCAAGCTCCAGGAAGTGTTGGACATCCTCCAGGATTCTTTCGGGAGGGCCGACCAGTCCGCCGGGTGTCCCGTGCACCCAGGGCACCTTGGTGGCAGGGTCTTCCTCGCCTATGTAGCCATAGCCGCTGAGCACCCTGTGGATGGTCCTGGGGTCCCGCCCTGCGCCTTCTGCCGAGTCTTCCAGAATCCCTATCTGGGCCACGTAGCTTTCCTCGTCATCAATCCAGCCAAAGTTCTTCACCCAGCCGTCGGCCACTGCTCCCGCAAGCCGCAGATTCCTCGGCTTGCCTGCGCCAATGAAGATGGGTATCGTGCCGTTGAATGGCCGGGGGAGCACCTTGGCCCCGGCGACGGACAAACGCTTGCCCTGGTAGTCGAAGGGATCCCCATCCCACAGCCCACGCAGGATGGCTATGGCGTCTTTAAGGTCGGTGATCCGCTGAGCGGGTGTGCCGAAGCTGATCCCGTAGGAGAAGTACTGCTCCTCCATGCCGCCGGCCCCGAGGGTCAGCAGGAGCCGGCCCTGGGTCATCTGGTCCAGGCTGGCGGCCATCTTGGCCAGCAGGGCGGGATTGCGCCAAGGCACGTTCAGGGTGGAATGGGTTACCGTTATCCGCTTGGTGAGGGCGCCCACGGCAGTCGCCGCCGTCCAAGCTTCGATGTTGTTGCCGGGAGGCTGGTCGCTGAAGGCGATGAAATCGAAGCCGTTCTCTTCACCTAACTGACCAACGCGGACGAGCAGGTCTGCAGGGATGGCCCTGGTGTGAAGGCCGAACCGGACGGTGTTTGAGCTTCTAGCCATACTTGGCCTGCCCTGGGTCCGCTACGTCCACCGGGCGAATCCCCATCCGCCGCCCGTGCCTGCGGGAGAGCGGTACACCGGCACATAGTCCAGCAGGTCCATCTCCAGGTGCTCCAGCCCGCCGGCGATGGTGACCCAGTTCATGGTCTCCGAGTTGCCCGAGTAGAGGCGGTGCCTGGGCAGGCTGCGGAGGGCTTCGGCGTCCTTGGCCTTCATCGCATCCAGGGCCATGCGGTCTATCTCTTCATCCACCACGAAATGGCTCAGACCGCCGGAGGCCACCAGGGCCACCCTGGCGTTGGATTCCCAAGCCTCAATCCCATCGCGAAGGGCTTTGCCCAGGCCATAGCAGCGCTTTGGCGTTACCTGGTTGGGCGGATAGAAGGTGTTCTGTATCACCGGCACTATGGGGGTAGGCTTGTTGTCCATGAGACGCTTCACCACGAAAGAGTAGGCGTGGGGCAGCCCCTGGCGCCTGGGTTCGGTGGTCCGGTCGAATTTGGGCAGGTAACCCGACGCGCCCACGTGGCCGCCATAGCTGTCCCTCTGGTAACGGCAATGGGCAACGTCGAAGTCCGAGTCTCTAAGGTACTCAATGAGGTGCAGGCCCAACCCTGCGTCCACCGGCACATCCATCTCCACGTCGCCGTACCCCCAAGCCGAAGCCCTGGCCGAGGGCGGGGCCCCGTCGCCGGGTATCCTGGGCACCAGGCGTATCGATTCCCTCCAGTAGATGGCCAAGCTGGGCATCACATCGTCGAAGAAGAACTCTTCCTGGTCATCCCCCACAATGACGACAACGTCGGGCTTAGCTTCGGCTAAGGTATCCGCCAAGGCTACCAGGCAGCCCTGGATGGCATCATTCTGGGAGGTGAAATGCTCTAGGGTGAGCCGTTGGGAGATGGAAGGGTCGGCCGTCTCCAGGAGCTCTTCGTAGGTCCGGACCTTTCCGTCGGGAGGAGCCGACAGCATGGGGTTCCTCTTGTCCCGCTCTCCCATGTCGTGCCACAGCTCAGGGGGCAAGCTCATCATCGGGCTGTGGGAAGCCCCGATTCCCAGCACTACTTCTGCCATGGTCCCTCCTTCTGTGGGTATGAAGACCTTGCAGGGGTCTTCAAGGCCCTACTTGGCTTCCTTGCGGTCGGCGTCCACAAGCTGGAGACGCCAGCCGTCGGGGTCCCGCAGGTTAATGTTGGTCCTGCCCGTGGATTCGATAAAATGGGGCGCTCTCTCGGGGGATATGCCCCTGCCGGCAATCTCCTGGTGAGTCTCCTGGGCGTTGTTCACCTTGAAGGCGATGTGGTTAACTCCCACGTTCTCTTCGCCGGAAACCTTATGGATCTCGATCACCGGTTGGCCTTCACCTGGCAGCTTCAGCTCCGCCGATCCTCCATGGTGGGAGCTGCGAAGCAGTACCTGGAATCCCAGCTTCTCATAGAATGCTACGTGCTCCTCCACATCTCGGACGATGATCTCTATATGGTCGATGCCCAGCAGCATGTTGCCTCCTTGTCTTCCGTTGGGGACAGCTTAACTTGCGTCATTCCACTATACCATCCCCCTCTCCCCTATGGGGAGTCTTGCAACAGCTCCCCCTCACCCCAGCCCTCTCCCCTAGGGGAGAAAGGGATTTCGGAGATTGTGGGGCAGCTACCCCACTGCTATAATCCTGCCCAACACTGCCCCATTAAGGAGGCGCAATATGGCTGATTTCTACTCAGAGTGGCTCAAGAAGTCCGAGGAAGTCGAAAAGGCTGTGAACGAGGGTGTCAGGGTGGCCAGGAACAGGGACCTGCGTTGGGAGCGAACGCCGCAGGACCACGAAGCGGCCCTTATGATTGCCCCGGAAACAGGGTTCCCCACGGCGGGCAGCCTGCTGATGAAGGCGAGGATACCCGTAGGCTGTCACACCGGCCAGCATTTCCACGGCGAGGAAGCCATCTATATCGAGGAAGGTGAAGGGTTCCTGGTGCTGGACGATGAGAGGTATGACTTCGGCCCTGGGTCAGTCATTCATATCCCCTTCCGCTCTCCCCACCAGCTTTACAACACGGGCAACGTCCCGGTGGTGTACCTGTCGGCGCTGGCTTGGCACCTGGAAGCCTTCCTGAACATGGGCAAGATGGAACAGCTCCAAGACTGCGGCGTGAATGACCCAATGGGGCTGGAGACCTTCCCCCAGGAGAAGTCCCAGATGTGGCCGGTGGATGGGCGCCGCATTGTCATGCGAAAGGACGAACATGTGCTCACCACCCGGCCGGGGCATGGCGCAACCTACTCCCTGGGGGGCAGCGGCCGGGAAGGCACGGGGATGACCTCCAACGGCTTCAAGATGACGGCCGCCGGCATCACGTCCATCTTCGTGGAGAACCCCCACTTCAAGAGCCACAGCCACTCCCACCCCGAGGCCTATCTCTACTGCCTGCAGGGAGCAGGCTTTTCGGAGATCGGCGGGAAGGAGTACCACTGGGAGAAGGGCGATGCCGTCCACGTGCCTCCGAGTATGATGCACCACCAGCACTTCAACCCCACCGACGGGGAGACCAGGGAGCTGCGCTTCGAGTTCGGCATCAGGTACTGGATGGTTGACCAGTGGCGGGGCTACAAGACGGTGGACGATGCGCTGGTTGCGACCAAGATCGAGGAAGAAGGTGGCGGCCACGGGCACGGGCATGGCCACGGACAACACGGCAGCTGAGGAGTTCGACCCCTCATGCCAATGGTAGAGATTCCGCCCAGGGCAACCCCCGACGGCGACGACGGCTACCTGGAGGAGATGACCAAGGCCATCTTCCGTTCGGGTTTCAGCTGGCAGGTGGTTCGCAACAAGTGGGATGCCTTTCGGAACGCCTTCCATCACTTCGACGTGGGGAAGGTCGCCGGCTACGGGGGTGAGGATATCACCCGCCTGCTGGCCGATGAGGGAATCGTCCGCAACAGGCGGAAGATTCTCGCCACCATCGGGAACGCCCGGGCCGTGCTGACGCTCTCCGCCGAGCACAGCTCCTTCAACGCATACCTGCGTTCCCTGGACCACGTGGACTACTACCAGCGGGTGAAGGAGCTGTCCGGGCGCTTCAATGGCCTTGGACGCACCGGCACTTTCGTGTTCCTGTACTGCGTGAACGAAGAGACCCCCGATTGGACCGAACGGTAGTTACCTAACCGCCTTTGTTGGAGGTGCCCTATGGGACGACTGGATGGAAAAGTTGCACTGATCAGTGGCGCTGCCAGGGGGCAGGGCGAGGTGGAAGCTAAGCTCTTCGCAAGGGAGGGCGCCAAGGTGGTGCTGGGGGATGTGCTAGATAGAGAAGGGCAGCAGGTCGAAGCCGCCATCTCCGAGCTGGGCGGAGAAGCCAGCTACATTCACCTGGACGTCACCAGTGAACAGGACTGGCAGTCTGCCATAGAGCATTCCCTGGCCAGCTATGGGAAGCTGGACATCCTGGTCAACAACGCAGCTATCCTCAGCCCCCAAGGCATCGAGGGCACCGAAGCATCGGAGTGGGACCAGGTTCTGGCTGTCAACGCCCGCGGGGTGTTCCTGGGGGCCAAGCACGCCATCCCCGTCATGCGCTCTGCCGGGGGTGGGTCAATCATCAACATATCGTCCATAGCCGGGATCGTGGGAAGTCCCTATGGCATGGCCGCCTACAGCGCTTCCAAGGGAGCGGTGCGGGTGTTCACCAAGCTGACGGCTGTGCAGCACGCCAAGGACAAGATACGCTGCAACTCCGTCCACCCCGGCCCCATAGACACCGAGATGCTCCACACAGCCTTGGGCAATGCCAACCTGCAGGAGAGGCTCTCCCGGACGCCCTTGGGGAGGGTCGGCACCTGCGACGATGTGGCGTACGGCGTGCTCTACCTGGCATCCGACGAATCGTCATACGTCACAGGCACCGAGCTGGTCATCGACGGGGGTTGCACCGCCCAGTAGCCGATGCGCCCTTCTCCTCGTCGTAGATTCCGGCCACAGGGCCGGAATAACGGAGGCTGGGGGGATCTACTCCCTTGCCCCTAACCTTCTCCCCCAGAGAGATGTCTGTGTAACTCCCCGGACGGGGCTCAGCGCGGCGAGAAGGGCATTTCCCAGGAGCAGAACTGCGGCTGTCCGTTCCCCTTCGAGTGCCTCAGGGCGAACGGACAGGCCTAGTTGGGCCAATGTAGGTTCCCGCTTTCGGAGACCTTTGAACAACCTGGGGGTGTGAGTTTTGGGGGTGTGCGGAGTGCGAAAGCGAAGTTCAAGGGGCCCCATGCCCAGTCCGATGGGCCGGACCATTGCGTTGTTGGGTAAGCTGCCCCCACTTTCACCGCTCATATAGTGGCCTCAGGCAGCGTGACCGGCTAATATGGTCGCCTTCCGCAGGTTGTACGCCATCAGTTTGAACCACATCTCCACGGCGTTTTGCCCCAGGCTCCTGTAGCGCACACGGCTGTAGCCGTAGCTGCGCTTTAGGGTGCCGAATATCTTCTCCACAAGCGCCCGCCTAGGGCTTATCAACTCGTTGCGCCTCTGCTGCCAGTGCGGTAACTCCCGTTGGTGCTTGTGGGAACGATGCATGATCCGGTCCTTAATCCCCTGGGACTTCAGCCACCGGCGCCGCCTCTTGGACTCATAAGCCCGGTCACCATATACCGCCCGCTCATCGCCGCTCACCAGACCATCGGCCACCTCGCTCTCATAGACCTTGGCAGGCGTCAGCGCCGCCTTGCGCACCAACCCCGTGCCAGCATCCACTCCCAGGTGTACCTTGTAGCCGAAGTGCGTCCGAGACCCCCGGCCGGTATAGCTCCAGTCGGCATCGGGGTCCGTAGAGCTCCTGGCGCCTCGACCCTCAGAAACCGGAGGACGACGCACTTGGGCATCTACCAGTGTGGCGTCCATCAACGTCCCTTCCTTCAAGATCAGGCCCCGCTGGTCCAGTTGGGCCTCCAACTCCTTGAATAGCTCCTCGCTCAGGCCACGCGTGGACAACTCGGTGCGGAACCGACTGATGGTAGAGTAGTCGGGTGTCTCGTCCTCAAGGCCCAGCCCCACGAAGCGGCGGAACGATATCCGGTCTCCCAGCGCCTCCTCCATCTGAGGGTCCGACAGGTTGTACCACTGCTCCAGCAGGAGCACCTTGACCATCATCAAAGGAGGATAGCTGGGCCGCCCCTCTTCCGCCGAGTACACTCCATCCACCAGCGACGCAAATCTATCCCAGTCCACCGCATCACCGATACGCTCCAATCGCTGGTTTCTCCCGAGGGTCTGCGACAACAGCGATTCTGCTAGCGACGGCTGACCTATCTCACGGTGCATCTCTACTCCCCTCACACCCAAGGATGACTACATCCAATTTTCGCCCACTAACCCCTAGTTATGCAAAGGTCTCCTTTCGCGGGAACGACGGTGTTGTTCAAAGGCCTCCCATGCGCCAATTACCGTCACTCCCGCGAAAGCGGGAGTCTACGCCCCACACTGGCCTTCCCCTTGGCCTTCCCTCAGGGCCTGTCCTGAGCTGCGTCGAAGGGCGAACGGACAGCCCTAGTTGGGCCAATGCAGGTTCCCGCTTTCGCGGGAACGACGGTGTTGTTCAAAGGCCTCCCATGCGCCAATTACCGTCACTCCCACGGAAGCGGGAGTCTACGCCCCACACTGGCCGTTCCCCTTCATGTTCCCTCAGGACAGGCCCTAGGTTAGGCAAAAGTCTCCCCAAAGGAGAAGGATCTTCTCTACGACATTCGCAGAAAGTCCACGGCGTTTTCGTACATGTGCTTCGGCAGGGCATCCTTGCTGAAGTTGCCCCAGAAGTCCCACTCCATGACCTCTTTGGCCGTCTCCGGGAACCATGCTTGGCCGTGGGGGTAGTCCGACTGGTGCATCAGGCAGTCCTCGCCCAGTATCTTCACGCACGCCTCGGTCATCAGCGGCCCCTCGAAGGGCTCGGCGGCGCACCGGAACCGCCCCATCTGGACGTACTCTATGGGTGTGTACTTGAGCTCGGGCGTCAGCCCCTGCCCGTAGCTCTTGTTGAAGCCCAAGCGTATTACCCAGTTGGGCAGCCAGCCGTGTCCCACCTCTGAAACGGAAGCCCGCAGGTTGGGATACTTGTCGAACAGGCCCGACACGATCAGGTAAGCGCAGAGCCTGCCTGCTCCCCAGGGATGGGCTGCCGTCCGGGCCACCACGGAGTTGCCCCAGATGTCCTGGTGACCGGGGAAGTAGGGGGGCTCCATGAAGAAGCTGTGATGCACCAATGGCAGGTCCAGGTCGTTCATGGTGGCAAAGACCGGGTCCAGGTCGGGGTCATCCACGGGCAGGCCAGGCGGAAGGTGTATCCACACAGCAGCCACCCACTTGCTGTTGGACCACTTCTTGATCTCGGAGATAGCCCACTCAGGGTCTGAGCCGGGAACCTGGAGGCTCGCCTTTATGCGGTCTGGCGCCACGGCGGTATAGGTGTCCATGTAGTTGTGATAGGCCCTGTACAGCCCTTCAGCCAGGGTCACATCCTTGTCGTAGATGCCCGTCAGGGTTGAGGCCCATGTGCCGGGGAATATGAAGTCCAGGTCGCGCCCCTCCAGGTCCATGTCGATAAGGCGGCCCTCGGAGTTCTCATCCTCCACGCCCGGAGTAACCGGGCCTCGGTGCATGCTAACCGTGCCGGCCCGGGCGCCGACTTGCCCCGGTGCGCCGGGGGTCTGGTGCTCAGCCTCCAGCTTGCTCCCAGGCCAACGATTGAGGGGAAGGGCCCCCATGGTCAGGCGCACCCCGCCCACCGTCTCCTGGTTGGGTCCCCTGCGGGTGTTCTGTCGCACCAGTTTGTAGGGTTCGAACTCCGGCAGGCGGTCCCTGAAGCTGGGTTCGACGTACTTCTCCAGCACCAACATGCTGGGGTCAACGTGGGTATCCATATCGGCAACCTTGATCCCGTTGATCATGCTGCACCTCCTCTTGGATAGAACATCCTGGGTTGGGCAAGATTAGGGGCTGATAAGACGATGGTAGAACTGCGGGGGACTTGTGTCAAGGAAAAAAACTGTCCCTTCTCCCGTGACCCCTCCGTCATTGCGGCGGAAGCCGCAATCCAGATGTCCCGCGACTCGCAGCGCCTTGGCGTCCAGGCATATCACCCTCCCCCTAGCCCCCTCTCCTCATGACCCCCCCGTCATTGCGGCGGAGGTCGCAGTCCAGGAAAGCCTGGGATTGGAACAGGTTCCCACTGAAATGATGGAGCCTGCCTGGAATCCGGCAGCGCGCCGTCCTGGATACCGGCCTACGTCGGTACGACGAAAGGCTGCCCCGTCATTGCGGCGGAGGTCGCAGTCCAGGAAAGCCTGGGATTGGAACAGGTTCCCACTGAAATGATGGAGCCTGCCTGGAATCCGGCAGCGCGCCGTCCTGGATACCGGCCTACGCCGGTACGACGAAAGGCTGCCCCGTCATTGCTGCGGAGGCCGCAATCCAGGGGGTATCACCCTCCCTTTTGTCCCCTCCCTCAAGGGGGAAGGGAGTGTTAAGTCCCTTCTCCCCTGGTGGGAGAAGGTTAGAGCCTGTCCCAGACTTGATCCGGGGATGAGGGGGAATATTAGTCATTGCGGAGGCAGAAAAAGCTGGGGCTCGACCGTAGGTAGTCCAGGGAAGGGGGGTTATGAAATTGGCAGGAGCGGGAGGATTCGAACCCCCGACCACCGGTTTTGGAGACCGGCGCTCTGGCCAGACTGAGCTACGCTCCTGCGTGGTACCCCTGGAGGGATTCGAACCCCCGACGCGCGACTTAGGACGCCGCCGCTCTTTCCTGACTGAGCTACAGGGGCACGTTGGTGGAGATAGGGGGGCTCGAACCCCCAACCTCGGCATTGCGAACGCCGCGCTCTCCCAGTTGAGCTATATCCCCTGAACTCCCTCGACGGGCTGCCGCCTTAGGCGTTTCAAAAAAATGCTATCTTAACCAGCTACCAGTGTCAAGGTGAACAGATAGGGACTAGCTACTACTCCCCACCTGTCGCCTACCCCTCGTCATCGCCGTCCAGGCGCTTCTCCAGGCGCTGCAGGGCGGCCTGGGTGGCCCGTATCTCCCGCAGCAGCTCGTCCCTGCTGGGAGGCACCGCCAGCTCGCGCAGCCTCTCCGCCTTGGCCTCCTCCAGGTTGTTGATGATTATGGCCACGAACAGGTTTATCACCACGAAGGTGCCGGCGATGATGAAGCTGACGAAGTAGAGCCATGCCCATGGGTGGGTTTCCATGGCGGCGAACATCACAATGGTCCAGCCCTCCAAGGTAATGATGTTGAAGAGGGTCAGGACGGAGATGCCCAGGCTCCGCCAGTTCTCCGGGTCGTGCTCGTGGAACAGGTGGTAGCCCATGACAGCATAGATATAGACGACAATGCTCATCAGGAGCATGACGTGGACCACGCTGGGGATGGATCTTACGAGGGCGGCCACGATCAGTCGCAGGTCCCTGACCGTCGAAATGAGGCGCACAACCCGCAGCAGGCGGGCGAGGCGGGTGATCATGGCGTACTCGCCGGTCACCGGGACCAGGGAAGCCACGATCACCAGGAAGTCGAAGATGTTCCACCCATCACGGAAATAGCGGTGTGACCTGGGGGCCAAGGCGAACATCTTCAGCAGGGCTTCGACGATGAAGATGCCAAGAGCGATGTTGTTGCCCATCTCGAACCAGTGGCCGTAGCTGCGCTCCAGAGTGGAAGAGGTGCCCAAGCCCAGGAGGACGGCGTTGGCAATGATGACCAGGATGATGAAATACTCGAACTGGGGGGCCTCGACCACGTGCCGGACCAGCGCCACCAGCCGCATCACGCCGCCGGGTGGCGAGGCGAGTTCAGTGTTTTCAGGTGCGTTCAACTGGATACTTTCTTGGTGTTTCCATCATGGACGTGCTCGCCGATGTGTCTGGCATCCGTGCTTTATAGCACTTGGGGCTTCAGGGGTGAAGGCCCCGGATATCGTTCCAGGTCAGGACGTTGCTTCTATCAAGCCCGTAATGCTGCATCATGAAGTTGACTTGGCCTGTGTTCATCACGCTGTCGTGCTTTTCATTGTCCACAACAAGGAAGGGGACTACTCTCTTTTCGCTTCCCATAATGTCGAGAAGGATGCTCGCAGTTACGTACTGTCGTATTAGCTGATGCACAAGTACGAGACCCCCGGCTGCGCCCAGACGTGATTCATACTTGGCTTCCCCGATGAAGAGGATACTGGGGGTTTCCAGCACGATATCTATTTCGGTGTTGCGAAGATTCTGGAATAGACCCTTCTGGCCGGAAAGATTGGAAACATCATAGTTTCCGTCTTTGAGCGTTCTAAAGGGATTCTCGGGTGTCCCGTCAATAAACTTGACTATGTCATGGCGTAAGTTAGCAAACATCTTGTTGTACGCCCGTACACATTCTGAAGGTTTCAGTCGGCTTTCTCTGGGCATCCTATAGATATAGTCCCGCATACCCTTCCAGAACAACTCAAGCCAGACTTCATGGGGCTCGATTTGCCAGTCTTCCCCTAGCAGATGCGCAAGACGCACCCGTCGCTCCCCCAATAGAGGTTGCGAAGGTCTCGGCCGTCTTCCAGTTCTCCGTGCGGTTCTTTATGCCAAGAATGCCCATCGCTTTTCTCCTCTCATATGGCCTAGCCTGATGGTATCACAGAGACCCTGCCACCAAAGATGCTGAATCAGCCGTCTGCCTCCGCCAGCAGGGCCTCGTACACCTTGACCATGGCCTCGGTGTCCAGCTTGCAGTAGGCCAGCAGCGACTCCCGGACACGCGCCCCTTCATCCTCCGGCACGCCGCCGGCGACCAGCCGGGAGTAGGCGGCCGAGGCGGCCATGCCCTCCTGCACCTCCAGCCCAGCGTAGCCCATGCCCGGCACCAGGGCCGGCAGCACCCACTTTATGGAGAAGCTGCCATGGAACTCCGGGTGGTAGTAGCCATCCCGCACCACCTTCAGCAGGTCCACTATGCGGTCCACCAGGGACAGCAGGCGCTCCTCATAGTTGGGCAATGCCTGCGCGAGTCCCTTGATTACGCCTTCTTCGTAGGATGAGTAGGTCACGATGGAGCCTGCCGTCGGCAGCGCGCCTAGCAGCGTAGATGCGAACCGCTCCCTGGGGTCTTCACCGTCAGGGTTCAGGAACTCCCGATGGGTCAGCTCACCCGACTCGTCCAGCAGATGAAGGGACCACTGGAAGGGCAGCCTTTGGTAGGGATGGGTGCCGGGGTAAAGGGGTAAGGCCGGACTGATGGTCTCGAAATCGACGAAGCTGGCCGGAAAGACGATCTGCTCCAAGCTGGCGGCCAGGGCTGGGCTGACGTAGGGCTGCTCGGAGGCCACGGAGCTTCGCACCCGCTGTTGCAGCGCGTTCAGGCCGGTAAAGTCCCCGGGGATGCCTCCTATGTGGTCTATTCCCAAGGCGTTCAGACGCTCCCTCAGGTTGTCCCTCAACCAAGGCAGCTGGCGGACCGGATGGTACGGCTCACCCCTGTGGCAGTGCCCGAAGAAGGAGCATGTGTAAGGCGCGTTGCAGTGTTTGCCGGTATCGATGTCCGGTGGGGCTTCCAGGTCCAGGGTGGCCCACATCTCGACCAGGTCGCCCGCCATCCTCTCTGCTAGGTAGTTCCTGGCATCCTCGGTAACGTCTGCCAGGGTGAACAACTGCTCCAGATCGTACTCCCCGCCCTGGTAAACATAAGTATTGTTGATGTGCATCAGGTAGGCCCTGTCTATGGCTATGCCGGAGCCCTCGGCTGCGTACACCTGGACCGCAACGTCGGTGATGTGCTCGTCTTTCACCGAGGTGGAGGACTTCACCTCCACCAGGTCGAAGACGTGCCCATCCTTGCGCACCAGGATGTCGAATCTCGACCTGATGCCCTGGTAGTTGACGGCAGCTTCATAGATCGAGGGAATGGACGGGTCGTTTAGCAGGGCTAAAGTCGTTTCTATAGCCCGGTCATGCTCCAGGTACGATTCCTCCACCAGCCTCCCTCCGAGGAAGCGCTGCCTCGCCTTTTCACCGACGGCGGTCCCGGAGTCGAATATCGCCTGGGTGCCCGGGTCTATGGGGTCGGCCAGCCCCCGGTCGTAGCACTCCAGGTACAGCCTCTTGAGACACTGTAGGCCGTACTGGAACCTGGACTTGGATAGATTAGCCATCACTTCCTGACCTGATGTCCCTTGGGTGTAGATGGGATGTTCCCGGCCCCTAACCTAATTCTCCTCCAGCACCCCTCTGAACAAATCCTCTACTAGGGGGAGGTTTTCGTGGTCTGTGAGGGTGATGCGAAGGGGAGTGACCGATATGAAGTTCTGCTTGAGAGCGGCGCTGTCGGTGTTCTCACCTTGAAGCGGATTCAGGAACTTGTCCCTGGAGATCCAGTAGTAGCTGCGACGGCCATCGCTTCCATCCTTGATGTTCTCTCCATAGCTGCGACCCCCCAGGGTGGTCACCCGCACTCCCTTTATCCTGTCCATGGGTTCATTAGGAAGGTTCACGTTGAGAAGAGAGGAGGGGAGGCTTTTCCCGTCGGCCAACTGCCTGCCCAAAGACTCTAGGAAGGACGCAGCTACCTCGTAGCGGGTGTTCCTGACGGAGGCGACTGATATGGCAAGGGAGGGATATCCCCGGAGGTGGCCCTGGAGGGCAGCGCCCACGGTGCCCGATATGAGCACATCCTCCCCCAGGTTGGAGCCTTGGTTTATCCCCGACACAACAAGGTCAACGGGGCCGACCAGCTTTTCCAGACCCAGCACGCAGCTATCCCCGGGGGTGCCTTCGACGGCGTAGGCCTTGAGCTCCCCGGCGCCCTTCTCCACCCGTGGGGTTATCTCTTTAGCTCGAATGGGAATGTGCAGGGTGAGGCCGGTCCCTACCCCGCTCTGCTCCCTGTCCGGGGCGGCCACGTATATATCCCCCGCGCCCTTTAGTGCATCGACTGCTGCCCAGAGGCCAGGGGATTCGACACCATCATCGTTGGTAATGAGTATTTTCACGGTCGCCTGCTGCTTGGAATCTCAGGGGAAGCCATTTTGGCATAGCGAATATGCCCAGTCAAGGAGGCCACATCGCCTTGACATCCATCCCGATTTCCCGTCCAATAACCACCGGATATATCACATGACATACACGACGGTCCCACCGTTGCCCCGCGGGATCGAAGACGGCGCCAACTCACCCGGTCTGAAGGGGCTTCTCGATCTCTTGGGGGACCTTCCCAGCTTCCAGCAGCTTCTGGAAGAACTAGCAACACCCGGGGGCGCCCAGCCCTCAGGGGTGCTGGATGCCGCCAAGCCATACCTGCTTGCCTCCCTGTGGCATCACTCATCTGCGCCCATGATCGTGGTGGTCCCACGTCCCGAAGATGCTCGCTCCCTGTATGACCATCTGCAGGGCTATCTGGGGGATGGCGCGGAGCTGTACCTGTTCCCCGAGCCGGAGGTGCTGCCCTTCGAGCGCATTCTTACGGAAGCATCGACCACGAACCAGCGGCTTTCCGCCATAGCCGCCCTGCACAAGTCGGCAAATGGAGAGCATTCACCGCTCCCCTTCGGACAGAAGTATCCCATCATCGTAGCCTCTGCCTCGGCAGCCATCTTCAAGACCCTTGGCCCCGAGACCTTTCGTGAAGGCTCCCACACCCTGGAAGTAGGCTCCCGTATTAGGCTCTCAGACCTGCTGGACCGGTGGGTCCGGTTGGGCTACCACCGGGAAGAAAACGTAGAGCCTCCCGGCACCTTCAGCTCCCGGGGGGGCATACTGGACATCTTTTCACCCAGCTCCCCCCTGCCTGTGCGAATAGAGCTGTGGGGAGACGAGATCGAAAGCATGAGGCTGTTCGACCCGGGGACCCAGCGCTCTGTCAACCAGGTGGACCGGGTCGAGGTTATTCCTGCCCAGGAGATACTTCCTCGCCTGGCAGAACCCGATGGCCTCAAGGAGGCCATCGGTGCTCTGGATGCCGACGGGTGCCGAGTCGATGTGCGGGAGAGATTCGAAGACGACCTGGAATCGCTGATGGCGGGCGCCATGGAAGAAGATCTGGCCCTCTATAACGGCTTGGTCAACACTTGGGGACTCCTCGATCACGCTCCCTCAGGAAGCATCCTGGTCCTGGACCGCCACGGCGATATCGAAGGGGAGGTTGGGGAGCTTACGGACAGGGCTGAACATCTGCGCTCCACCAGGGAGAAGGGGGGAGAGCTTCCCCGCGGCTTTCCCTTGCCCCAGGTGGTGTGGCATGAGTTTATTGAGTCGGCGGGCAGGCTGAGCAGCCTTTCCTTGGAGCCTTGGGCTGAGGAGAAGGGAAGATTCGGCTTCCGGTCTGCCGACACCTACTTCGGGCAGACCCACCGCTTCGTCCGGGAGCTGCCCCAGCTGCTGAACGAAGGACACAGGGTCGTAGTGGTCAGCCGCTATCCCGGCCGGGTGGTCGAGATGCTCTCGGATGCCGGATTTAGCACATCCGCCCTCGCCCGGCTTGACGATGCACCCGCTCCCGGGGAGGTCAAGGTGGTGTCCGGATTCCTGCGCCGGGGTTGGACCCTGCCCATGGGAGCTTCGACCCTCTCCCTCTTCACCGACACCGAGCTGTTCGGCATAGCCAAGGAGCGCAGGTCCCGTTCCAGGAGAACTGTCCGGCGGGAGACCTTCCTGTCGGAGCTGATACCCGGCTCCCACGTGGTGCACATCGACCATGGGGTGGCGCGGTTTGCCGGGACCATACAGATGGAAAGCGACGGTGAGCCGAGGGAGTACCTGGTGCTGGAGTACGCCGAGGCCGACAAGCTGTACGTTCCCACGGAGCAGCTTGCCAGGGTTTCCCCCTACGTGGCGACCACAGACCGGCCCCCTGTCCTGACCCGGTTGGGCACCGCCGATTGGAGCCGCACCAAGGAGCGGGTGAAGCATGCCGCCCAGGAGATGGCCAGGGAACTGTTGGACCTGTATGCGGCGCGGCAGGTCACCGATGGGCATGCTTTCTCTCCCGACTCCTTGTGGCAGCAGGAGCTGGAGGACTCCTTCCCCTACGAAGAGACCACCGACCAGAGACGCACCATCTATGAGATGAAGTACGAGATGGAACGGCCTCATCCCATGGACCGGCTTGTGTGTGGAGATGTGGGCTACGGCAAGACGGAGGTTGCCCTCAGGGCCGCCTTCAAGGCGGTGGGAGACAACCGCCAGGTGGCATTGCTGGTCCCGACGACGGTGCTGGCCCAGCAGCACTACGCCACCTTCAGCGAACGCTTAAGCCCCTTCCCGATGAAGGTCGAGGTGCTCAGCAGGTTCAGGACGAAGGGGGAGCAGAGGGAGGTCATCGAAGGCATCCGCTCCGGGGCTGTCGACATCGTCATCGGGACCCACCGGCTGCTGCAAAAGGATGTTGCCTTTAAGGACCTGGGGCTAGTGGTCGTGGACGAGGAGCAACGCTTCGGGGTCGCCCACAAGGAGCGGCTGAAGCAGATGCGCCGGGAGGTGGATATGCTTACCCTGAGCGCCACGCCCATTCCCCGCACCCTGCACATGGGACTTTCGGGCATCCGGGACATGAGCACCATAGACACCGCTCCTGAAGACAGGCAGCCGGTGAAGACCTTCGTTTCCCAATACAAAGAGGAAGTGATCAAGGAAGCCATAACCAGGGAGCTGGACCGGGGGGGCCAGGTCTATTACCTCCACAACCGTGTCAACACCATCAACAGGGCGGCCGTCGAGCTTGCCGCCATGGTCCCGAGGGCCAGGATAGCCGTGGGGCATGGCAGGATGCCGGAGGAGGAGCTGGAGAATGTGATGGCGTCCTTCCAGCAGGGGGAGGTCGATGTCCTGGTGTGCACCACCATAATCGAGTCCGGGCTGGACATAGCCAATGCCAATACCCTCATCCTGGAGAGGGCCGACCGGTTCGGCTTGTCCCAGCTATACCAGCTCAGGGGCAGGATCGGTCGCGGTACCAACCGCGCCTATGCCTATCTGCTGCTGCCCCGGGGACAGCGAATCACCGAGACGGCCACCAAGAGGCTGAAGGCGATCCTGGAGGCGACAGAGCTGGGCAGCGGCTACCGCATCGCCCTTCGGGACCTGGAGATACGGGGCGCCGGGAACATCCTCGGCTCCCAGCAAAGCGGGCACATCCATGCTGTAGGGTTCGACCTCTACAGCCAGCTTCTGAATGAGGCAGTGGCTGAGATCAAGGCCGGCGAGCCTGCCGGTGAGACAAGGGCCTCTGTGGAGCACGACGCTGCCGTCCGGGTGAGTGTGCCCCTGGCGGCCCACATCCCCGAAGACTACATCAGCCACCTGCCGACGCGCTTGGCCATCTACCAGAGGTTGTCCAAGCTGAAAGACCGGCAGGAAGTGGATGACCTGCGAAGTGAGCTTCTGGACCGTTTTGGGCCTCTGCCTTTACCTGTCGAGGAGCTGCTATACCTGGTCAACCTCAAGCTGCTGGCGGCGGAGACGGGCGTGGAGAGCATCACCATGCAAGGCGGAGAGGCTACGCTGAACCTGGTGCAGGCGGTGAGCGGGGCAAGATTCGCCCTGGAGAAGGCCCTTGGTCCTGGCGTGAAGGTGGGAAATCACCAGATACACCTGCGCCTGCGGCAGGACGACACCTGGAAGGATGGGCTGGTGACCGCGTTAGAGGGACTTCGGGAGTTCGCCAAGCGCCTGGAGATGACCCAGTCTGCTAGCTAGGTCCTGGGCCGGAAGGGCTGTTAGAGCCCGTTTGCCAGGAGGCCATCCAGCTCAGGCAAGCTGGAGATACGGGTGCAATCGTCGATGTGCTCGTACCACCCATCCCGGTCAATCAACACGGGGGTGATGCCCACCGCCCGAGCGCCCAAAGCATCGGCTTTGTACTGGTCTCCCACGTGCACCGCATCGCCCGGCTCAACCTTAGCCCGTTCCAGGGCTGCGAGGAACACCCGGTTGTGAGGCTTTTCGGCCCCTGCCTCCGCCGAGGTTATCGAAAAATCCAGGTAGGGCGAGAGTCCCAGCTGGTCGCATAGGACGGGCATATCCCTGCGCAGGTTGGAGATGAGGCCGGTCACCATTCCCCTTGTTTTCAACAGCTCCAGCCCCGGAAGCACATCGTCGAACAGGGCAAAGTCCTTGGGCACCAGGCTGGCCATAGTCCAAGCATCCCTGGCCAGGGAGATGGATGTGTTTATGCCCGCTCCCGCCAGGATAATCTGTTCGTAGGCTGCGAAGAAATCTGCCCGTTCCTGTTCGCTGCGCTCAGACAGGGAACTCTTGGCATTCTCTTCGCTCATGAACTCGTCGGCGCGGACGTAGCCCCTGCGAATGCCCTCCTTGGACACCTTGAGACCCAGCTCGGCGCAGGCCGCCTGCTGTATCTCATCCACGGGCGGCCAGAACCTGACCAGGGTGTTGTAGAAATCAAAGAATACTGCCTTGGTCTTCAACGCCAGCCTGCCTGGCGCCCGGCCGGTGGGCAAGGAGGTAATGCAGATAGAAGGTCACTCATCTGAATGGGTAGCCAATTCTACCACAGCCGAGCGAGCGTGTGAATCGGCCGCCGTGCTGATATAATCTACGTAGTTGTCCGGGCCTGCCGGCCCGGCGCTCACTTCACCGAATGCTTTCTTCCGTGAACGACATCCAGCAAAGCTACCCATATCCTGCGCCGTCCAGGTACAGGCGTATCGTTGTCAAGGCTGGTACAGGGGTGCTGACCGGTGGCTCGGACCACCTGGACCCGGAGGTCATGCGGGGCTTGGTGGCGCAGATCGCCAAGCTCCACAAAGAGGGGGCCGAGGTCGTCCTGGTCTCCTCGGGGGCTGTGGCCGCGGGGCGGTACATCCTCGGCCTGGAAAAGGAACGGAGGGACATACCCTTCCGGCAGGTGCTGGCTGCGGTGGGCCAGAGCCGCCTCATGCGCACCTACGAGGAGCTCTTTGCCGAGCACGACGTTATGACCGCTCAAGCCCTCCTCACCTGGAACGACCTTTCCCATCGCCAAAGCTACCTGAACGTCCGCAACGCACTGGCGGCCCTGCTGGAGCTCCGGGTGGTGCCGGTGCTCAACGAGAACGACGTGGTGGCGGTGGACGAAATCGGGGAGGTGTTCGGGGACAACGACCGGCTGTCGGCCCTGGTGTCCAACCTGGTGGATGCCGACCTTGTTGTGTTGCTAACCCAGGTGGATGGGCTCTACACAGCCGACCCCAGGGAACATCCCAACGCCGAAAAGCTGGAGCGGGTAGAAAAAGTGGACAGCGCCATTGAAGCCCTTGCCAGCAGGAACCTGGACCCGAGGGCGCGGGGTGGCATGGGCACCAAGCTGCAGGCCGCCAGGACGGTGACCTCGGCGGGGGCTTCTATGATCATCTGCAACGGGTACGAAGAGGACGTCATCTTGCGAGCTGCGAACGGACAGGAAGTCGGGACCTTGTTTCCTCCCACCGCATCCAAGATGGAAAGCCGTAAGAGGTGGATGCTGAGCGCACCCGCCGGCAAGGGCAGCGTCGTGGTTGACCAGGGGGCTGTGGCAGCCTTGGGAGAGGAGAACCGGAGCCTGCTGCCGGCCGGGGTCAAGAGCGTTACGGGAGACTTCCAGCGGGGAGACATCGTTGGCATCGTTGGGCCACAGGGGAACAAGTTTGGATGCGGTATCGCCAACTACTCTTCCGCCGATACGGAGCGGGTCAAGGGGGCGCGCTCGGACAGGATCCAGGGCATCCTGGGTTATAATTACGGCCAGGAGATCATACACCGGAATAACCTGGTGTTACTGTGAGGATGCCATGACGACCACCGCCGACCTTCTGACGGAAAAGGGCGAAGCTGTACGACGGGCTTCCCGCAAGCTGGCCTCCCTCTCCGCCGACGCCAAGAACCGGGCGCTGGCCAAGATCGCCGAGAACCTTGTCGCCCAGCAAAAGGATATCTTGGAAGCCAACGCAAAGGACTATGAGGCGGGAAAGGCCAGCGGCATGAGCGAGTCCCTGCTGGACAGGCTGCGGTTGGACCCGACCCGCCTGGAAGGGCTGGCCCGGGATGTGGAGAAGGTGGCGGCCCTGCCGGACCCTGTGGGCGAGGTGATAGATATGCAGGTGCTGCCCAACGGCCTCACCGCCGGCAGGGTGCGGGTCCCCCTGGGCGTCATTGGGGCCATATACGAAAGCCGTCCTAACGTCAGCATCGATATCTCCGTGCTGTGCCTGAAATCCGGCAACGGCTGCATCCTGCGCGGCGGCAGGGAAGCCATCAACTCAAACCGGGCGCTGACCGAGCTTGTCAGGAGTTCCATTGGTGAAGCGGGGGTTCCCGATGATGCGGTGCAGTTCATCGACAACACCGACCGCGCCCTCGTAGAAGGTATGCTGAAGCTCAGGCAGTACATCGATCTCATGGTCCCCCGGGGTGGCGCAGACTTCGTCCGTTACGTGGGCGAAGAGGCATCCATGCCCGTGGTCACCGGCGGCATCGGGGTATGCCACACCTACGTGGACAGATCGGCAGACCTGGAGATGGCGGCGAACATCGTGGTGAATGCCAAGACGCAGAGGCCATCGGTCTGCAATGCGATGGACACCCTGCTGGTGCACTCCGGCGTTGCCGTCACCCACCTTTCGGCCATCGCCAGCCGGTTGAGCAGGGCAGGGGTGGAGATGCGCTGCGACGGCCGGGCCTTGAGCATCCTGGGACCGACCCCGGGCATTAACGCGGTGCCTGCCACCGAGAATGATTGGGGCCAGGAGTTCCTGGACCTTATAGCCTCGGTCAAGGTCGTGGACTCCCTGGATGAAGCCATGGAACACATAGAAAAGTACGGATCGGGCCACTCGGAGGCTATAGTAACAGGGGACTACACCTCAGCATCCCGCTTCATGAAGGAGGTGGATGCTGCGGCGGTGCTGGTCAACGCCAGCACCCGCTTCGTCGATGGAGGCCAGTTGGGCCTGGGATCTGAGGTGGGCATAAGCACCCAGAAATTCCATGCCCGTGGCCCATTGGGATTACGGGAACTCACTTCTTACAAGTGGATAGTCCAGGGCAACGGCCAGGTGCTGGGCTAACATAAAGGCATCTCCCTGCGGGAGGCGGAGGAACAATGGGCGATTTCTACTTCGAGCGGGACTGTCGGACTCCTTATTCCGAGGGTTACACCATCCTGGAGGATGAACACCCTGTGGGGCGGGTGGACATCCATTTCACCCCCACCGTGGTGCACTCCACCCTGTGCGTCATAGAGAGCGTCACCCAGGAGGGGATCCAGGAGCTTATCGAGGCGATAGATGATGAGCTTGTGGACTCCATCGGGGTGTCCAGGGAGGAGTTCATAGTCCACATCTTCCAGGGCAGGGAGGCCGGTGTTTACAGCGACAACGGCTTCGGTGGGAACGGCGCCGGCTCCGAAACTGGCCAGTAGGGCGGCGCCGGGCCTGGCCCGTCAATCCGCAGAATCGGGCATTCCCCCTTTCTTCAGCTCTTCCATGAGAACGTCCACGTCGGCCCGGTCCTGGGAACCGGGTGCAGGCTGGGAGTAGGTCAGGGTCCCTTCTTCGTCGATGATGAGATCTCCCCCATCTGCATGATGGCTCTGCGCCTCAACCGCATTTGTCCCTACGGTTAAGCGCAGAGTAGCTTCGCTCAGCGTTCCCAAGCATAGGCGAAGAGGGTAGGCCATGTCGCTGAAAGTGATCACATGGAATGTCGAGTGGGCTACACCTGCTTCGAGTCGAACGGCCGAAGTCCTGCACCGCATCGATCGACATGCCCCCGAGGTCGTCTGTCTCACCGAGACACACGTCGGGCTGCTGTCGCGACATGGGCACACGATCTGTTCTCAACCCTACTATGGGTATGCAATCAAGGAAGGTCGTAGGAAGGTCATACTCTGGTCAAAGGAACCCTGGGAGCAGATCGATGACGTAGGAGTAAATTCGGTGCCACCCGGACGGTTCGTGTCTGGAGTAACTCAGACATCCTTGGGCGCGGTCACAGTTGTTGGAATCTGCATCCCCTGGTTCGGCTCACGGACCGAAGCCAGACGCAAGTTGGAACGCAGAAGGCAGTGGGAAGACCATCGAGAGTACTTGGGCGGTCTCACCGAGGTTCTCGCGCGAGCTTCTGCGAAGCACCTCATCGTAATGGGGGACTTCAACCAGATTATTGGGCAAGGCAGTCGCGCTCCCTCTGAACTTCAATTGGCGCTCCAGGGGGCCTTCCCGCCAAGCATGACGGTCGCAACCGCATCCCTCGCTTTCCAAGGACGCAAGAGCATTGACCACATCGTTTCAAGTGACGACCTGACAGTGGAGTCAGTGGACGTGATAAGCAACCTCCACGGCGGGAGGAAGCTGTCAGACCATTTCGGAGTCGTTGCTGAGCTATCTTCCCGACGCTCTTTGTAGTGCATAGGGGTGGGCGACTCTAGGCCCGGTCCGTCAGGCTGTGGGATTGGGCATCCGCCCCTTCTTCAGCTCTTCGATGAGAAGGTCCACGTCGGCCCGGTCCTGGGATCGGGCGGCAGGCTGGGAGTAGGTCAGGGTCCCCTCTTCGTCGATGGTGAAGTCCCCTCCCAGCTGCATGATGTCGCCGTGCCCTCCCCCCCCCCACCTTCCCTTCAACAGCAGTCTAAGGAACTGAAGCGAGGCCCCCACGTTGAACACATCCCGGAAGGAGCCTCGACGGACGCCGTATGCCGCGTAAATCGTCAATTCAGGGTCCGAGAGCATAAGGAAGGGCAGGCCCATCTGCTCCACCTGCTTCTTCAGCCGGTGCAGGGGTTCCAGCGAGACCACGACCACCTCGGAACCCAGCTCCCTGATCTCTCCGTAGCGCTGCTGCAACTGCAGCAGGTGGTCCCGGCTGGCCAGTCAACAATTGTGCCGGGCAAACACCAGGACGACACGACGCCCCAGCAGATCGCCGAGGGCAACCTGGCCGCCCCTGGCAGAGTCCAGGCTGAAGTCGGGAGCGCGCTGTCCAAGCATCTTCTTATCCTTAGCGCCGGATGGGGATAGTGGCATAGTCCCCGGCCGCAGGAATCGCTTCTTCATGTGTTCCGCCGGTTATATAATCCTACTGGCAATGATAATCGATTTCCACACCCACATATTTCCCCCTTCCTTTCGAGAAGAACGACAGCGTTACCTTGAGCTGGATGCGACATTTTCCGCCCTCTATTCCAGCCCCAAGGCCAAGCTGGCCACCGCCGAAGAGCTGGCGGCATCCATGGACGAGGCGGGGATAGACCGGGCAGTGGTCATGGGCGTGGGCTGGACCCACCCCCAGGTGGCGCAGGAAGCCAACGACTACATCATAGAGTCGGTGCGCAGGCACTCTTCCAAGCTGATTGGCTTCTGCTCCGTCAACCCCGCTTGGGGCGCTGCCGCCGTTGAGGAGGCGGAGCGATGCGCCGAAGCGGGACTGCGGGGCATCGGAGAGCTGCACGCCGACTCCCAAGTTTTCGACGTATCAGACCGGGAGGTTCTGGCGCCCCTGATGAAGCTGGCGGGGGAGCGGGGCCTGCCCGTGCTGGTGCATGGCTCGGAGCCGGTGGGCCATGGCTATCCAGGTAAGGGGCACACCACACCCGACCTGCTGTACAAGATGGCACGGGACTTCCCCGACAACGTTTTCGTTTGCGCCCACTGGGGTGGCGGCCTTCCCCTCTACTCCCTCATGCCCGAGCTCCCGGCCGAGCTGGAGAACGTCTATTTAGATACAGCAGCGTCGCCCTTCCTCTACCAGCCCGCCATCTATTCCACCGTTGTGGATGTGGCCGGGTCCGGGCACATCCTGTTCGGCACCGACTATCCCCTGCTCTCCTACAAACGCTCCCTGGAGCACCTTGAGGAGGCCCATCTTGCTCCCGAACACCAAGCGCGCATCCTGGGCGGGAACGCCCAGCGCCTACTGAAGCTTTAGAAACTCCCGAAGAGGTCGTATTGCGCACCTTCATCGCCGCCGACATACCGGACGAAGCAAGGGAAAGCCTGGCGCTGGCCCTGTCCCAGGTGCAGGGCATGGAGATGAGAGAGCTGCGTTGGGTCCAGCCTCAGGGCATACACCTGACCCTCAAGTTCCTGGGAGAGATCGGGGAAGATAGCGTGGGGCCGGTGCTTGAGGCCATGGGTCGGACCTGCGAGGGGGAGTCCACCTTCCGGCTGTCCACCGGGGGGCTGGGTTGCTTTCCAAGCCGGAAGTCGCCCCAGGTCGTGTGGCTGGGCTTGGAGGGGGAGATGGAGACCCTGGGCCAGCTCCAGGGGAAGCTGGATGAGGAGGTGCACCGGGGAGCAGGGCTGCCCTTGGAGGCGCGCCCCTTTAGGCCCCACCTGACCCTGGGAAGGGTGCGTAGGGGTGTTTCGGAGGCGGAGCGCCGGAGTATCTGGGATGCTATCGAAGCCATCCCACCGCTCGACAAGATCCCTTGGCAGGTGTCCCAGCTATCCCTGGTGCACAGCACCCTCCTCCCCCAAGGCGCCCACTACCGCACCCTGGGCACAGCTACGCTTAAGGAGTAGGGGGAGGCGAGGTTTATGTACGTGCCTCTAGAGCATTGACACGAGCGCAGAGAAAGTGATTACACTCTGATATCGCATAGCTGGTATAGGGCGGATGTTGGTCTGGGGCAAATAGGAGGGCAGTATGGCTGCCGGAACGCCTAACTTCACTGACAAGACCATTTGGACCGGGGACAACCTGGACATTCTGCGGGGCATGAACTCGGAGTGTGTTGACCTTATATACCTGGACCCGCCCTTCAACTCCAACCAGGACTACGCGGCCCCGGTAGGCAGCAAGGCCGCTGGTGCAGCCTTTAAGGATACCTGGACCCTTTCCGACCTTGACGTCGCATGGATGGGCCTTATCGCCGACGAGCAGCCTGCTACTGTCCATGTCTTGAAAACCGCCGGCATGACTCATGGCAAGGGAATGCAGTCCTATCTGACCATGATGGCTGTGCGGTTGATGGAGATGCACCGGGTCCTCAAGTCCACAGGCAGCATCTATCTTCATTGCGATCCCACAGCTAGTCACTATCTGAAGCTGCTAATGGATGCAATTCTTGGAGAGGGTAGTTTTCGCAATGAAGTTGTGTGGAAACGAACCAGCGCCCACAGCGACGCAAAGCGGTTCGCTAGGGTGTCAGACCGTCTGCTTTTCTATGCCCCAGAGGGAAACACATGGAACACCCAATTCCTGGAACTTGGTGAATCCTATGTCGCGCGGGACTACCGGCACACAGACGAGAAGGGGCGATTCAGAGTGGACAACTTGACCGGACCCGGGTTGTCTAGCGGGGCGTCTGGTGAGCCTTGGCAGGGCTACGACCCTGGCCAAAGCGGCCGGTGTTGGAGTGTTCCCAAGAAGGGGGGCTATGCCCAGTGGATTGATGACAACCTGATTCCTGGATACACATCCATAGAGAGTGTTCATGCCCGGTTGGATGCGCTTTCCAGCGCGGGGTTAATTGACTGGACGCTGAAAGGATACCCCCGTCTGAAACGTTATCTCGCTGCCTCCAAAGGCGAAGCAGTGTCTGACTTCCTCGGAGATGTTCAAAATGTCAACAATCGCTCAAAGGAGCACCTTGGATATCCCACTCAGAAACCGTTGGCTCTCTTGGAACGGATCATCAAGGCCAGTTCCAACGAAGGCGATATCGTCCTCGACCCTTTCTGCGGGTGCGCCACCGCCTGCGTAGCTGCTGACAAGCTGGGACGTAAGTGGGTGGGCATCGACATCTCTCCCAAGGCTGTTGAACTGGTCAATTTCCGTCTTCAAGAAACCATGGGGAGCCTGTTCCACCATAGCTATGTGACTGTCCGAACGGACATCCCCCAGCGCACAGACATCGACAAGCCAAAGCCATACAAGGAAAACAAGCACATACTCTTTGGCCAGCAGGAAGGGCTATGTGCGGGCTGCAAGGGTGATTTCCCCTTCAAGCTGTTCGAGGTTGACCATATCGTCCCGCAGTCCAAGGGCGGGTCGCACCATATAGCGAACCTGCAGCTCTTGTGCGGCCACTGCAACAAGATCAAAGGCTCTCAATCCATGGAGTACCTAATGGCCCAGCTGAAGGACTTCACCCATTCCTGAGGCCAAGAGCGAGGCAGGTGGCCCAAGAGCCTCAACTGCGCGGTCTTCTTTGCCAACTCCCCTGTGTGAGGCCCGTCCCCATCCAGTAGGTGAAGGCATCTTTTAACTTTCCTCATGAAACAGAAACATCCATCAAATTAAGAGCTAGCTCTACCGGGTCGATCCTGTGATCCAATCTTTTGGAGATAGAGATACCCAGGAGCTGTTTCACTCGGAGAGCAGCCGCCGCTTTGTTGCAGTGGCGCGGGTGGCGCTTAGAAAGTTGATCCAGATGAACCAAGCTGCTACCCTCAGCGACTTGGCCGTGCCCCCTGGCAACCGTCTGGAAGCCCTCACCGGTAGAATGTCGGGGTTCCATTCCATACGAGTCAACAACCAGTGGCGTATCGTATTTCGTTGGACCGACTCGGGACCAGAGATGGTAGCTATCGTGGACTATCATTGACAAATTAACCTATGACGTTATACGATATACGCATGCCTGATCACATCACACCCGGCGAGATTCTCTTGGAAGAGTACCTCAAACCCATGGACATTTCGCAAAATGCCATGGCGGGGGCCATTGGCGTAGCACCCCGCGCTATAAACGAAATTGTCCTGGGCAGGCGCTCCATAACCCCCACTATGTCCATCCGCTTCGGCGTCTTCTTCGGCCAATCTGACCAGTTTTGGCATGGCATACAGGTAGAGTGCGACTTCCGAAAACTGGCCGGTCAAAGGCCCGCCCTCACTGCCGATATTCGACCAGCTTCCACCCTCCTTAACGCCTAGCAGTCCCCAAGGCCCCGCCCCCTCCGTTGTTGGCCCAGGTGTCCTGTGTTACGATGTCCTGTAACCCTCTTCGGGTAACCGGAAGTTGCCTATCGCCGAGCTAAAGAGGCAGCCCTTCCATGTACAGAGGCAGCTTGACCACCATTGAAGACCTGTCCAACAGCCAGATCGAGGATGTGCTCGACCTGGCCCAGGAGATGGAGCAGGAGCGGGACAAGTTCCATGGCGTTGCTTCCCACCTGCTGATGGCCAACCTGTTCTTCGAGCCCAGCACCCGCACCAGGGGTTCCTTCGAGTCCGCCATGAAACGGCTGGGAGGCGATGTTGTCGGCACCGCCGACGCCAGCTCCACTTCCATGACCAAGGGCGAGTCCCTGGCAGACACCGTCCGCATCTGGAGCAGCTACGCCGACCTTATGGTCATCCGCCATCCGTGGGAGGGGGCGGCCAGGCTGGCAGCCGAGTACAGCGATGTGCCTGTCATCAACGCCGGGGACGGCAGCCACGAACACCCAACCCAGACCCTCCTGGACCTGTACACGCTGAGGAAGGAGTTCGGGACCCTCCGGGGCAAGAAGATCGTCCTTTGCGGAGACCTGAAGAACGGACGCACCGTCCACTCCCTGCTGTACGCTCTCCTCCGTTTCGGCGCGGTGATCATCTTCGTCCCGGGAGAGGGCCTTGGACTGCCCGACCATGTCCTTCACAAGATAGAATCGGACTACCAGACCCCCATTCAGCAGATACGGCACCGGGGGCTGGAGGCCCTCTACTCCCGGAACCGGGGCGGGCGGGAAGAAGAAGTGGATGCAATCTACATGACGCCCAGCCATCCCCACACCCTGACGATGTTCGATTCGATGGACCTGCGGATGGAGAAGGGCGAGTCCTTCGCCCTGTACGCCACAAGGCGGCAGGGTGAGAGGGAATCCCCCAATGCCGGCGACAGCTCGGGCGCCTATCCCCGCATAGACCGCTCCATTCTGCGGATGTCCGATTTCTCCAAGGCCTTCGTGCTGCATCCCCTCCCGCGGGTCGATGAGCTATCCCCCAGCATCGATGCCGACCCCCGGAGCAGGTACTTCCAGCAGGCCCGCAACGGAGTGCCGGTGCGCATGGCCCTTATCGCTCTCATACTGGGCCTGTACCCGTGGAGCAAAGCCTCAGGTGGAGGTGCCGACGACATCCCACAAGGGAAGTTGTCGGAAGCTACTCAGGAGTTCGTCTGCGACAACGCGAACTGCGCCGCCGCCCAGGATAGCCAGAACGAGGCCCACAACTTTGCCATCTACCAGAGACCTTTCATCCGCTTGGTCTGTAGCTACTGCGAGCGGGAAACGGTCCCGTCCTTCTTCTCCTACCCCTACGGGGAGGTCTATCATCCGATGGTCGATTTCCCCAAGGAGCGGGTCGATACCGAACGCTTCGGGTTCTATAGAGACATATCCACCGCCCAAGCCAAGGGCCTGCGTGACCCCAAGAGGGTGAGCCAGGAAGGGTAGGACGCCAGGGAATGTTGCGCGAAAACCACGGAAACGTACCGGCCCCCGGGTCTTCCTACCTGGTACTGGAAGACGGGTCGGTGTACCGGGGGGAGTCCTTCGGCGCGGGCATTTCCGCCCACGGCGAGGTTGTGTTCAACACCAGCATGACGGGCTACCAGGAAGCGTTGACCGATCCCTCCTACGCCGGACAGATCGTTGTGCTCACCTATCCCCTGGTAGGGAACTACGGCACCAACAGCCGGGACATGGAGTCCCGGCAGGTGCAGGTCGCCGGTATTGTCGTCCGTGAGCACTGCGACACCCCCAGCCATGCCCTGAGCGATGCCACCCTGCACGAATTTTTGAAAGAACGGGGTACGCCGGGGATATCCGGCGTGGACACCCGGTCCATAACCAAGAAGCTCCGCAATCATGGCGTGATGATGGGAATGATCATCTCCGCCGAGGAGGTGGAAGGGGTCGGCCAGGGGTCATGGCGCCAGCCGTCGGAAGACACGGGCGCCCGGATTGCCGAAACCGCCCTCTCCCAGCTGGAAACCATTGCGCCTTACGGAGATGTGGACTATGTGAGCCGTGTCACCACCGACGCTCCTTACACCTGGGAGCCCGGCGCCCCTGACGGTAGTGATGATGGCGGGGGGAGCCGTAAGCCCCGCATCGTGGTGGGGGACTACGGGGTCAAATACAACATCCTTCGCCTGCTGCACCAGAGGGGCTGCGAGGTGGTCATCGTGCCCTGCACAGCTTCGGCGGGCGAGGTGCTGGCGTTGGAGCCGTCGGGGGTGCTGCTGTCCCCCGGACCGGGAAACCCGGCCCAGCTCGGCTACATGGTGGAGAACGTGCGCCAGCTGATCGGGCGGGTGCCCCTGATGGGCATCTGCCTGGGCCACCAGATCGTCGCCAGGGCGTTGGGGGCCGGCACCTTCAAGCTGAAGTTCGGGCACCGCGGGGCCAATCACTCGGTGCAGGATGTCCGGACGGGCAGGGTTTACATCACCGCCCAGAACCACGGCTACGCCGTGGACCTGGAGAACCTGCCTCCAGAGCTGGAAGTTACCCATTTGAACCTGAACGACGGGACGGTTGAGGGGCTTCGCCACCGCTCCCTTCCCGTCATCACTATCCAGTACCACTCGGAAGCATCCCCCGGCCCTAGGGACAACGAGTACCTCTTCGACCGCTTTCTCGACATGGTAGGCAACCCCTCCAGCTACCGCTAGCCCATCCAAACTGGGGGAAAGCCGCTCGGGACGCAGGTAGAAATGCCGCCTGCCATAGTGGGAAAATCTTCGTTACACCTCCGGTCCGGAAGGGCGGGAGGTGTAATGTCGGTTTCGTACCGAAATCTAACGAAAGGAGTTGGCTAGTCACAGATACCGCTCTCTATGGAGGTCCGTCAATGTCCTTTGCCCATTTCATACTGGAGGAGGGAGTGGAGATGGAAATGCAGTCCGAGATAGGAGATGTGATAGTGGCCCTCGACACCGACGTGCCCGTTTTCTCCTACGAGGACTACGAATTCCATGTGAGACCAAAGGGAGGGGTGGTCGGTTCCAATTGGAAGCTCGATGTCAAAGCCGTGGAGCATCGCCGGGGAGAACAGCCGTGGACATCCGTGGGATTTATCGAAGTGAACAAGATGTCCGAAGGCGCAACCCTGCTCAGGATTCCCCCGTGGAACGAATGGTGTGAATCTCACTCCAAGCTCTTCGCAAAAGAGGGAGACCTCTTTGCCAGCTTCATATTTCAGCTCCTGAACGCCTTTCAAGCCCGGGGGCTGATTAATCTGCCAGCGCAACTGCCTATTTCCTGAAGTAGAAAAAATTCTCGCGCTGAGGGTCTTTACATAACCGGTCGCCCAGCGCCGCCGGGCCTATTGTTTTGCCTTGTGCCCCCCAGGTGGACAGGATAAGATACCCAGCAGCATATCGAGGGGTGGGAATGGCCGCCAAACCGTCCAAGGTGCTGGTGATAGGGTCCGGGGCCATCGTCATCGGTCAAGCAGCGGAGTTCGACTACGCAGGCACCCAAGCCTGCAAGGCCCTCCGCGAGGAGGGTGTCGTCACCGTCCTGGTCAACTCCAACCCCGCGACCATCATGACGGACAGGGACATCGCCGACATGGTGTACATCGAACCCCTGAGCGTCGATGTGATGGACCGGGTGCTGGCCCGGGAGAAGCCCGACGGCATCCTCCCCACGCTGGGAGGGCAAACGGGCCTCAACTTGGCAGTCGATATTGCCCAAGCCGGCCTGCTGGAGAAGCACGATGTGCGCCTGCTGGGCACCCCCCTGGAAACCATCCGCAATGCTGAAGACCGGGAGCTGTTCCGCAATCTCCTGGCTGACCTGGGAGAACCCCAACCCCCCAGCACCACCGTCCAGTCCATGGAAGAGGCCCGCCTTGTAGCTGGGCGCATGGGCCTGCCCCTGGTGGTACGGCCCGCCTACACCCTGGGGGGGACCGGCGGGGGAATCGCCAACAATACCGAAGATTTCGAGGCTATAGCCGGCGGGGGATTGGCGGCCAGCCCCATTAACCAGGTGCTCGTGGAACGCTCCCTCGTGGGTTGGAAAGAGATCGAGTTCGAGGTGATGCGGGACTCGGCGGACAACTGCATAACCATCTGCAACATGGAGAACCTGGACCCCATGGGCGTGCACACCGGGGACAGCATCGTGGTTGCGCCGAGCCAGACCCTGTCGGACAAAGAGTACCAGATGCTCAGGTCTGCCAGCTTGCGCATAATCCGGGCATTGGGCATTGAAGGCGGGTGCAATATCCAGTTCGCCCTGCCTCCCCATCCCGTGGTGGCGGAGGCCATACCCGGCGAGTGGAAGCCTGATGCCCCCTACTACGTCATCGAGGTCAACCCCAGGGTCAGCCGCAGCTCGGCCCTGGCCAGCAAGGCGACGGGGTACCCCATCGCCCGGGTGGCGGCCAAGATCGCCGTGGGCAAGCACCTGGATGAGATACCCAATGCGGTCACCATGCGCACCAAGGCGGCCTTCGAGCCTGCCCTGGACTACTGCGTGGTCAAGATACCCCGGTGGCCCTTCGACAAATTCCCCGCCGGAGACCGCACTACGACGACCCAGATGAAGGCCACCGGTGAGGTCATGGCCATAGACCGCAGCTTCGAAGCCGCCCTGCAGAAGGCGGTGCGCTCGCTGGAGATGTCGGGGCGCTCCCTCATGTGGGAAGACCCTGCCTGGCGCGACGGCGCAGAGGGGGGGACCCGGCCCACACCCCAGATCCCCACGGACATGCGCCTATGGGAGGTCATTCACCTTCTCCGCAGGGGCACCAACCCGGTGGAAGCCTCCACCATGACCTTCATCGACCCCTGGTTCACCAGTGCCCTGGCCCGGATCGTCAACATGGAGGGACGCCTCCTCGGCGAGTCCCTTACGCCTGAGCTCCTCTGGAGGGCCAAGCGCCTGGGCTTCTCCGACAGCCAGGTGGGGACCATGGCAGACAAGCTGGATGAGCAAGTGCGGGAGCTGCGCCACCGCTGGAACATCCTCCCGGTGTACAAGATGGTGGACACCTGCGCTGCCGAGTTCGAGGCGGTGACGCCCTACTACTACAGCACCTACGAGGAGGAGAACGAAGCGCCTCCCCTGGAGGGGCCAAAGGCAATCGTGGTCGGCAGCGGGCCGATCCGAATCGGCCAGGGCATAGAGTTCGACTACTGCAGCGTCCACGCCGCCTGGGCATTGGGCAAGGAAAACGTTCAGAGCATCCTGGTGAACTCTAACCCGGAGACCGTCTCGACGGACTTCGACACCAGCAGCCGCTTGTACTTCGAGCCCCTGGACGAAGAGGGGCTGCGGGACATCATAGAAAACGAAGCGGGGGAAGGGGCGCCGCCTCCATCCCTGGTGCAGTTCGGCGGGCAGACCGCCATAAACCTCTCCCAGAGCTTGGGGCGGGCCGGACTTCCCATCCTGGGGTCCGGGGCGGAGGTGATAGACATCGCCTCGGACCGCCACAAGTTCGAAGAGTTTCTCTCCCGCCTGGGCATCCCCCAACCCCCCGGCGCGGGGGTGTCCTCGGTGGAAGAAGCCCTCAGGGTCGCCCAGGACATCGGCTATCCCATCGTGGTCCGTCCCAGCTATGTGCTGGGGGGGCGCGCCATGGAGATCGTTCAGAACGCCACCGAGCTGATCCACTACCTGTCCATGGCTACGGAGGTGGGGCAGGGCAAGCCTGTCCTCATCGACAAGTACATGGAAGGCAAAGAGTGCGAAGTGGATGCCATATGCGACGGCCAGGAGGTGCTCGTCCCCGGCATCATGGAGCACATAGAGCGGGCGGGTGTCCACAGCGGGGACTCCATGGCCATATATCCTGGCCTGAACCTGACCACCAAAGAGGTGGACACCATAATCGATTACACAACCCGTATCGGGATGGGCCTTGGGGTGTTGGGCCTCATGAACATCCAGTTCGTCATCCTGGGGGGGCCGCCCTACCGCAGTCCCAGGCAGCCCTTGGAGCTGGATGGGGAGACCTCGGTCTATGTACTGGAGGTCAATCCCCGTTCCAGCAGAACGGTCCCCTTCATCTCCAAGGTTACCGGTGTGCCGGTGGTCAACCTGGCCACCCGGGCCATGCTGGGGAGGACCCTGAAGGAGATGGGGTACAAGGGAGGCCTGTGGAAGCGCCAGAAGGTAACGGCCGTCAAGGCCCCCGTCTTTTCCATGTCCAAGCTCATCGGGGTGGACTGGTACATGGGGCCTGAGATGAAGTCCACGGGCGAGGTCATGGGGGTTGACGAGGAGTTCCCGCCGGCCCTTGCCAAGGCCCTGAAGGCGGCGGGGCTGACCCTCAGCCCGGGCAGCGGGGTGCTGCTCAGCATCGCCGACAAAGACAAGGCCGAAGCAACCAGCCTCGTCCATGAGATCCTGCAGGCGGGACTCATAGTTTACGCCACCGAGGGCACAGCAGCTATGCTGCAGGCCATGGGCGTCCCGGTCACCATGATCACCAAGAAGCTGAGCGAAGGCCATCCCAACGTGGTGGATGTGATCAACGATGGCTTGGTGGGTGGAGTGATCAACACCGTCACAGGCGTTGCCGCCACCCTGCGCGACGGGTTCTACATCCGCAGGGCCGCCGTGGAGAAGCGCATCCCCTGCTTCACATCCCTGGACACCGCCCGGGCTGCCGTGGAGAGCCTGCTAATGGACCACACCTCCTACAGCGTCAAGCGCATAGAAGAGTACCTGGAGTAGGCGTGTCCCCCCTGTGGTAAATGGGGGAGTTTCATGGCCTTGAGGGTCCAATGAGCGAGGGCGGGAAGGCCCTTGGCTGTGGTACGATGGGGCTGACGTGGAAGAGGAGCGCACCTACCTAGACCAACCGGTCGGACCCCCAATCTCTGTTAGGCATGTCCGTTGGCTCCCCCTCACCGAACGGGAAATGGTTCTCCAGCGCTTCTCCTCCGAGCACGGGGTAGTGGACAGCATTCCGCCCAACGGCGATATCCTGGTGTTCACCAACAGGCGCATCATCTCCTTCATAGAGTCCGGCGAACGCAAGGAGGTCTCCGTCGCTCCCCTGGATGATGTTACCTCCGCCTCGGTAAAGTACGGCGTCCGCTCCAACCGCGACATGTACCAGGGCCCCATCCTGATCATCCTGGCGCTCTTCGTATTCTTGACCAGCTATGTTCTCCATCAAGAGCTCCTGGCCTATGTGCTTGCCGGGGGCTTGGCCGTCATCGGCGCGCTGCTGACCCTGAGGCACGTGCTGTGGGAAGAGGAAGGGGAGATCCAGTTCCAGGGGGCAGGCGTGAAGGTGAGCTGCACGTTTCGCGGCCGGAGGGCGGGGGGCGACGTCCGGCTGATGGTCAACAGGTTCTTCGAGCTGAAGCAGCCCGGCAGGTACGGCAGGAGCATCTGGTAACAGGGGGGCCGCTAGAGGGACAGGCCCGGGTCCACATCCAAGTCCAGGGAATTGCCCGACCCCCGGGTGTAGTGGTAGTACCCGGAAGCTGCGATCATGGCCCCGTTGTCGGTGCACAAGACGGGCGGCGGGATCAGGGCGGGCAGGCTCGACTGGCGCATCATCTCCTGTCGCAGCAAAGCGTTGGCCGCCACGCCGCCTCCCAGGATCACCCCCTTGGCTCCCATGATGTCGGCCGCTTCCAGGGTCTTGTACACCAGAACATCCACTACCGACTCCTGGAAGGCGGACGCCATTTCACTGATGAGACGCTCGCTGTCTTCCACCTCGGACTCGTCGGGAGGATATACCCCCGCCTTCTGGGCCCGCCTGAGCAGGGCGGTCTTTATGCCGCTGAAGCTGAAGTCCTGGCTCCCCTTGAGCCACGATCTAGGCAGCTTCTCCCCAGGGTGGACGCCTGCGGACTTCCGCTGTATCTCCGGCCCGCCGGGGAAGCCGAGACCCAGGATGCGGGCTGCTTTGTCGAAAGCCTCCCCCGCCGCATCATCCCGCGTGCGCCCCAAGAGCTGATATTCTCCATACCCCTGCATCAACACCAGGTCGGTGTGCCCCCCGGACGCAATGAGGCAGACCAGTGGGAAGCCGGGGTCCATACTGGGGTCCGGCCCATCTTCGCCCCCTTGGCCGTTAAGCCACGCCGCAAAGATGTGCCCCTCCAGGTGGTTGATGCCCAGCAGGGGGATGTCCAGGGAGAAGGCTATAGCCTTGGCGGCGTTCAGCCCCACCAGCAGGGACCCGGCCAGACCCGGCCCGCTGGTGACGGCTATCGCATCCAGCTCATCAAAGCGGGCGCCCGCATCATCCAGGGCCTTCTCGATTCCGGGGCATATCCCCAGGACGTGCTGTCTAGAGGCAACCTCCGGCACCACGCCGCCGTAACGAGCATGGAGGTCAACCTGGGAGCAGATCACGTTGGACAGCACCTTGACGCCGTCTTCCACCACGGCGGCCGCTGTTTCGTCGCAGGAGGTCTCGATCCCCAGTATCTTGGTCGACATTACCAGCAGATGATATGGGCGCCCTGCGCCCCCGTCAACACAGCCCGCTCACCACTATGGCCCGTTCCGGCGGCCGAGGAGGGGAAAGGCGAGACCGGGTCCGGCGTGTTGTATAATGCGGACTGGGATGCGGGGCCCTTGAAGAAGATGGTCTGCCGGGCGTCCCGCCCCTATCTCCTCCATGCCGGTGGTGCGCAATGACCAGTGAAGCCCCCGAGACCCCTGCCATGCTGCCCCTGGAACAGATCCCCCGCCTGATGATCATCGACGGCCACGCGCTGGTGCATCGCGCATGGAACGCCATACGAATGCGCCAGCAGCTGTCGGTGAGCACTACCGGCGAGGACATTACGGCGGTTTTCGGTTTCAACAACACCTTCCTGCGGGCAGTCGGGGACTGGAACCCGACCCATGTGGCCATGGCCTACGATATGTCCGGCCCCACCTTCCGCCACGACAGGTTCAAGGAGTACAAAGCCCAGCGCCCGGACCTGGCGCCGGAGCTGATTCCCCAGTTCGACCGGGTGAAGCAGCTAATGGGCGCCTTCAACGTGCCGGTCTATGAGGTGGAGGGGTACGAGGCGGACGATGTGATCGGCACCCTGTGCCGCCATGCCGAGGAGCAGGGCGTGGAGACTGTCATCCTGACGGGGGACACGGACACCTTCCAGCTGGTGTCGCCCTGGGTGAGGGTGGCGCTCTACCACAGCGTCCAGGACCGGAAGGTGTACGACATCGCTGAGGTGAGGGCCCGCTACGGCGGTCTCGGTCCCGAATTCCAACCCGACATCAAGGCGCTGAAGGGGGATACCTCCGACAACATCCCCGGTGTTCCCGGTGTGGGCGACAAGACGGCGGTCAAGCTGGTGACCCAGTTTGGGACGCTGGAAGACCTCTACAGTAACATCGATTCGGTGGAACCGGTCAAGCTGCGGGAGAACCTGCGGGCCAACCATGAGCGGGCCATGGAGGGCAAGTTCCTCACCACCATAGCAAGGGATGCGCCGGTGTCCCTGGACATGGAAAAGTGCCGTTTCTGGAACTATGACCGGCGGAACGTGGTTGAGCTGTTCCGGGAGCTGGAGTTCAGGGGGGTGGACCGGATCCCGGACCCCTCGGCATCCCAGTCTAAACCCACCCCAGATGCTTCTGCTCCAGCTTCCGGGCCGGTAGTGGGACAGCCGTCGGACATGGACTACCGGGTGGTGGATACGCCGGAGAAGCTGGAGCAGATGGTTGGCGAGCTGGCGTCCGCCCCTCACTACGCATTCGACACCGAGACCACCAGCCTGGACCCGATGCAGGCAGGCTTGGTGGGACTCAGCTTCTCCAGCGGGCCCGGCAGGGCTTGGTATGTGCCAGTGGGACATAAGGAAGGGGAGCAGATGCCCCTGGAGGAGGTCATGGCCCGCCTGAGGCCCTTTATGCAGGGCGACGGCACAGGTCAGACAGCCCACAACGCCAACTACGACCTGACAGTCCTGAAGAACTACGAGGTTGCGCCGGGCAAGGTGGACTTTGACACGATGATTGCAGCCCACCTGCTGGGCAGGAAGGCCATCGGCCTGAAGAACCTCGCCCTGGATATCCTGGGTGTGGAGATGACCCCGATATCGGACCTGCTGGGAACGGGCAAGAAGCAGATGAGCATGGATGCGGTGCCCATCGAGAAGGCCGCGCCCTACGCCTGCGCCGATGCCGACATGACAGGCAGGCTGCGTGAGGTGTTCGAGGAGCAGGTGGAGAGGTCGGGATTCGGCAACCTGATGCACCAGGTGGAGATGCCCCTGGTGCCCGTGCTCGTGGAGATGCAGCGAAACGGCATCCTGGCGGAACGGGAGTCCCTGGATGCCATGTCCCTGGGGCTGGACCTGCAGCTTAGGGAGCTTGAGGTCCAGGCATACGAATCGGTGGGGCACAATTTCAATCTCAACTCTCCCCAGCAGCTCAGCGACCTTCTATTCCAGGAGCTGGGGCTGCCCAAGAGCAAGCGCACCAAGACGGGCGCCTACTCGACGGATGCCAATTCGCTGGAATTTCTGAAGGGGATGCACCCGGTGGTGGACGGCATCCTGGAGTACCGCCAGGTCTCCAAGCTGAAGTCCACCTACGTGGACTCCCTGCCCCTGCTGATAAACCCCCGCACCAACAGGCTGCACACCAGCTACAACCAGACAGGCTCGGCCACGGGGCGCATCTCCAGCAACGATCCTAACCTCCAGAACATTCCCATTCGCACCGAGCTGGGGCGCCAGGTGCGCAAGGCATTCGTGGCGGAGAAGGCCCCCGACTGGACGCTGCTGTCCGCGGACTACTCCCAGATTGAACTGCGGGTGCTGGCCCACCTGTCTCAAGACCCGTCCCTGCTGGACGCCTTCCACCGGAGTGAGGATATCCACTCGGCCACAGCGTCGCTGATGTATGACGTGGGCGTGGACGATGTGACGGCCGACATGAGGCGGATCGCCAAGGTGCTGAACTTCGGCGTGATCTACGGCCTGTCCCCCTACGGCATATCCCAGCAGACGGAGTTTGGCCCAGAAGAGGGGCGTAAGTTCATCGAGAACTACTTTGCCAGCTACCCGGGCATACGCAATTACATCGAGGAGACCAAGGCGCAGGCGCGGCACGATGGGTACGTATCCACCGTGCTGGGACGCCGGCGGTACATTCCCGACATCGGCGCTTCTAACATGCACGTCCGGCAGGCAGCCGAGCGGGTGGCGGTGAACATGCCCATCCAGGGGACGGCGGCGGACATCATGAAGCTGGCGATGATACGGGTGTGTCTCCGCATGCACAGCGAAGGGATGCGCTCCTTGATGCTGCTGCAGGTGCACGACGAGCTGCTGTTCGAAACGCCGAAAGAGGAGCTGGAGGCGCTGAAAGAGGTGGTGCGGGAGGAGATGCCCTTGGCCATGGAGATGTCGGTCCCCCTGAAGGTGGATATGAAGATGGGCTACAACTGGGGAGACCTGGAGTAGAAGATGGACTTGGGAATAAAGAACAGAGTTGCAATAGTGACCGGAGGCAGTCGTGGGCTGGGGCGAATATCGGCGCTGGCCCTAGCCCGCGAGGGTGTCAAGGTGGCTATCTGCGGGCGCACGGAGAGCACCCTGGATGCAGCTTTGGATGAGCTTAAGGCGGAGGGTGTGGAGGCCACTGCTATCGTGGCGGATATCGTGGAGCCGGAAGCCGCCGAGCTTGTCTTCCGCCAAACCGAGGAAGCGCTGGGACCGGTGGATATCCTGGTCAACAACGTGGGAGGCCGCCGGGGCACGACCCTGTCGGACACCTCCGAGGAACAGTTCCGCATGGGAATGGACCTGAACCTGTTCGGAGGGCTGCGGCTGATGCACCTGGCAATCCCGGGGATGCGGGAGCGCCGGTGGGGGCGCATCATAAACATCGCATCCATATGGGGTCGGGAGCATGGAGGCTCGGTGGACTACATGGCGAGTAAGGCGGCCCTGATCGCCATGAGCAAGTATGCGGGCCTGGAATTCGTGAAGGACAACGTGCTGGTGAACTGCGTTGCGCCGGGGTCAATCATCTTCCCTGGGGGAAGCTGGGACCGCTACACCCAGCAGAACCCGCCCGAGGTGGTCAACGAGTTCATTAAGTGGAACCTGCCGGCGGGAAGGTTCGGCTGGCCCGAACCTGTCGGCGACCTTGTGGCCTTCCTGGCCTCGGAGAGGGCCAGCCTCATCAGCGGGGCCTGCATCAACATCGATGGAGGCCAGAGCAAGTCCTTGTTCTAGCGGGGTGTCCGGCGTCTAGAGGTTGTAGAACCTGACCGGGTTATCCCACAGGATCTTGGACTTGAACTCCTCGGTTACGTCGTCCGACTCTATCAGGCCCTTCAACGTGTCCGGGAAGTATTCGATGACGTCGGGGTGCGGGTAGTCGGAGGCCCACATCAGGTTCTCTTCCCCAACCAGGCGTTGCAGCATTGGGATGGTCTCTTCCCCGGCTTCGCAGGAGATGTAGCACTGGCCCCTTCTGAGGTACTCCGACGGCTTCTCCTTCCCCTGATAACCCTGCCCGAAGTAATCATGGTTCACCTGCTTGTCCAGCCGGTCCAGCCAGTAGGGAAGCCAGCCGCAGCCCGATTCCAGGAATGCGGCATGGAGCTTGGGGAAGCGGTCAAACACACCGTCCGAGGTCATTGACGCCATGGCGCCCATCTGTTCCATGGGGTGGCACGTGGCATGACGAGTAAAGGAGTTGTCCACTCGTCCCCTTGCATAGTAGGGCAGCTTCTCCTGCTGGCCCTCATGGAAGCACACAGCCACGCCCGTCTCCTCGCAGATGGCGAACAAGGGGTCGTAGTAGGGGTCCGACACCCGGCGTCCTCGCAAGGGATTGGGGCGCCAGAAGATACCCCTCATGCCCAGCTCGGTGGCGGCCCGGCGAAGCTCCTGCTCGGCCAACTCTATGTCCTGCAAGGGGAGCAGGCACACCCCCTTCAACCGGTCCGGGTCGATGGAGCAGTAGTCGTAGAGCCAGTTGTTGTAGGCACGGCACATTCCGGCCGCCAGCTCCGGGTCCAGGGTGTCATCGAAGGTGGCATAAAGCCCGATGCTGGTGAACAGGAAAGCTACGTCAACCCCCTCCACATCCATGTCGTGGAGGTAGGACACGTTGTCGAACTTGCGGGAGATGGCGTACTTGAACTTGCCGCGCCAGAAGGGGTTGTTCAGCATGCCAAGGGGATTGACCTCCATCGGGCCTCCCCCCACCTTGCCCGAGCCGAGGCGCTGGCCGCCCATGAGGGTGCCGAAAGAGAACCAACCCTCGGATTTGATGCCGTAGTGCTTGTAGGGAGCTTCCAGGTAATCATCCCACAGGGTAGCTGGCTCCATCACATGCCGGTCGCAGTCCATAACCTTGATGTTTCCTCTCATGGAAGACCTCCCTGGTTGTGGGTTCAGTTTCGCGCAGGATGGCTCATGATGCTCCTGCTGGCTTTAACGGAATAGTAGCTATCGGGACAGCCTTCTGTCAAGCTGGCGCGGTTCCGCCTCCACGCCCTTCGCCTTGACTACAGCTTGGGTCGATACTACCATACGTGGGTTGAAAAGGTCGGGTCGAAGAAAGGGTTCGAGCAGCTAGGAGGCACAATGAAAGGCCAGTTTCACGTCATCGATGCTAATCGCCACGTAATGGAACCTCCCGATTTGTGGGATACATGGCTCGAACAAAGGTACAGGGGGCAGGTGGCGGTGAATGGAGACGGCACCTCTATCGTCGTCAAAGGTCGGGCTGTGTCAGACCCCCGGCCCAGCTACCTTGAGGTGCCGTCCTACAAGCGGGTGTTTGGAGATGCCCTGGCAGCCGGCTTCGATGCTTCGTCCCACCTGCGGGATATGGACAAGGAGGGTGTGGACGTAGGGGTGTTGCTGCCAACCCAGGGCATGTACGTGATTTGGGCAGACCATATTGACACGGACCTGTCGGCTGCGCTGTGCAGGGCGTACAACAATTGGCTTCACAGCTACTGTGCGGCCGACCCCAGGCGCCTGAAGGGCGTTGCCTTGGTGCCTCTCCAGGGGGCCGAGGAAGCCAGGGTGGAGCTGCGACGCGCGGTCCAGGAGCTGGGATTCGCGGCGGTTTACATGCGTCCCAACCCCCTGCTGAAGCGGAAGCTCCATGACCGCGCCTACGACCCCCTGTATGAAGAGGCTGAGAGTTTGGGAATTCCCATAGTCCTGCACGAAGGTTGGGGAAGCGTGCTTCACCAGCTGGGCGAAGACCGGCAGGACACCATCTTCGGCTTGGAGGGTGTGCTGGACCCCTTCGAAATGATGCTGGCCCTGATGTCTTTCATGGGACACAACGTGCTGGAGCGGTTCCCCGACCTGAAGGTGGGATACCTGGGTTCAGGGTCAGGGTGGATTCCGTACTGGCTGGACCGGGTGGATGAGCACTGGGGCGGACCTTTCGGGACCGAGGCCAGCAGTACAGAAGCGCCAAGCATCCTGTTCAAGAGGCAGGGATTCGCCTGCGTGGAACCTGGCGAGCGGACCACACCTGAGGTGGTGGACGAGGTGGGAAACCACTGCTTGGTGTGGGGCAGCCAATACCCCCATCCTGAGCTGACGGACTTCCCCAACGAGTTGGACTCCTTTGTGGCCGACCCGCTCCTCAGCGACGAGACCAAGACCCGGATTCTCTGGGACAACGCGGCATCCCTGTTCCGCATCTCATAGGCCCGGCCTTTCGTACACCACCGTGCCATCAAGGATGGTGATGTCCGTTCGCACGTCTCTGAGCCGCTCAGGGGAGATAGCCAGGATGTCTTCGGACAAGACCGTGATGTCCGCCAGTTTCCCCGCTTCCAAGGAACCCTTGCTCTCCTCCTCGAAGGTTGTGTAAGCGCCGTTGTAGGTATGTACCCGCACCGCGTCCCTTACGCTTATAGCTTCCTCCGGGGCCAGCGCTATGCCGTCGGCCAGGGGTTCCAACATGCGAGTTACCAGGAAGTGGATGCTTATCATGGGGTTCATGTTGCTGACCGGCCAGTCGGACCCTCCGGAGACTACTATGCCATGCTCTAGGGCTGTCTTTATGGGGAAGGCGTAGCGGCACCTCTCACCCCAAGGCTCCAGGGTGCCCCAGCGGCCCAACCCCGCTATGACGGAAGCTTGGGTGTTCCAGATTATCCCCAGATTGGCGATGCGTTCCGGAAGAGCTTCATTCCACAGGTAGGCATGTTCCAGACGGTGCCTCAGATGGCGGCTGGGAAGCTGCCCCTGGGCCTTTTCGATGGCATCCACCGCCCTGGTCACACCCTCGTCCCCATGGCAGACGGCGGAGATCTGCCAGTTGCCACTGTGGGCTGTCGAGCAGAAGGCCTCCGACACTTCCGGTGTCACACGGAAGCTGCCCCGGAACCTGCCCTCAGGGTCGTTGGAGTAGGGTTCGAACAGGGCTGCCGTCTGGCCGAACACCCCGCCGTCCACTCCGTAGGTGAGGGACCCCAAGCGTATCCACTCATCGCCGAAACCGGTGCAGAGCCCGGCTTGAAGCATCCGAGTGCCTGCACCCTCCAGGTTCCAGTCTGAGCCTTCCAGGGGGTAAGGCCCCAGGTTTACGCGCAGGGTCAGGTTTCCGGCATCTTGCAGCCTCCGCCATGCCTGGGTCTCCTGGCCTGAGCGGATCGCAGCCTCGCAGGCGCTGGTGATGCCGTTTGCCGCCATCCTGCCGCACATCCAGAGATAGTCTTCAAGGATGCTCTCATCGGTGGGTCTGGGCAGGTTGGGCCTGACGAATACGGCGCGGGTATTGTCGAACATCGGCCCCAGGGGAGCGCCCCGGGCATCCCGGTGCATTGGACCGCCGGGTGGGTCGGGAGTATCGTCGTTTACGCCGATGCGCCTGAGGCCCATGGTGTTAAAGGTCCATCCCATGCCTTCCCTGTGAACGATACCGATGGGATTGTTGGGGGACGCCGGGTCCAGGTCATGCCTTGTGGGATGCCGGCCTTCGAGGAGGCGCTCCGGGTGATACCCGTGGGCCCATATCCACTGGACCGGCGCCATGCTTCCGGCCCGCTCACTTATCATTTCCTGCATCTCGGCTACGGAGCTTACCGAGTCGGGGCCCAGGTCCAGCCAGGTCCGGCGGTAGGAGTTGGTCATGTGAATGTGGTTCTCTATAAAGCCAGGGACCGCCGAACGTCCCTGAAGGTCTATCACCTTTGTTGCCGGCCCTACCCAAGGGTCAACCTCCTGCGAGGCGCCCACTGCAACTATGGTGTTTCCCCTGACAGCCACACCTTCCGCCACATCATCGGCGGCGTTTACCGTCAGGATGGCGCCGCCTCTGAGCACAAGGTCTGCCGAATTTTCGCGCAACATGGATGTACCTCCCCGGGGCTATGGGCCTATAGCGGGATGATCTATTTTACATATTGGCGGCGGGTTGACAACGCCGGATGTCCCCGAAAACTGGGCCACGAATCGGTGATTTCTTGCCTTGACACCAACCCCGGCCTCACATAACTTATCCTTTGTCCGACATGTTTACCCATCTTCATGTTCACACTGAATACAGCCTGCTGGATGGAGTTTCCCGCATCCCCAAACTGGTAGCCCGCGCCAATGAGCTGGGCATGGAGTCTCTCGCCATCACCGACCATGGGGCCCTGTATGGCGTGGTGGAGTTCTACACCCAGTGCGAGGCGGCAGGCATCAAGCCCATCATCGGGTGCGAGGTCTATGTTGCCCACACCAGCCGCCATGAAAAAGGCCCGTCGGAACGGAGCCCCTACCACCTGACGGTGCTGGCGAAGGACAACACGGGCTACCATAACCTCATGCGCCTTGTCACCCAAGCCCACCTGGAGGGGCAGTACTACCGGCCCCGCATCGACCGGGAGCTGCTGGAGCAGCACCACGAGGGTTTGATCATCCTCTCCGGCTGCCCCACCGCCGAGGTGCCCAAAGCCATCAGCGAGGGACGCCTGGATGATGCACGGGAAGCTGCCCTATGGTACAGCAATCTGTTAGAAGAAGGGTGCTACTACCTGGAGCTGCAGGAGCACGCCTACATCGATGAGCTGCCTGCAATCAACAAGGGCCTGCTACAGCTGGCGGAAGAGCTTAACCTCCCCCTTGTGGCCACCAACGACTGCCATTATGTTGACCAGGAGGACTCGAGCATCCAGGACGTGCTGATATGCATCCATACCAACACGACGGTCCTGGACGATAAACGCCTGAAAATGGAGGATGATTCCTACTACCTGAAGAGCGCCGAGGAGATGGAGGCCCTCTTCGAGGAGTATCCCGAGGCCTTGCAGAACACCCAGCGAATAGCTGATATGTGCAACGTGACCCTGGATACCAGTGAACTTCACCTCCCCAACTTCCCGGTGCCCGAAGGAATGACCTCGGAAGACTACCTGGCCCAGCTCTGCTGGGATGGCTTGCGCAGGCTCTATACCGATCCTTCCCAGGAAGCGGAAGCCCGGCTTGCCTATGAGCTGGACGTGATCCGGCGGACCCAGTTTGCCGACTACTTCCTGGTGGTGTGGGACATCACCTCCTTCGCCCACCGAAATAACATCCTCTTTGGTGTGCGGGGCAGCGCCGCGGCGAGCCTGGCGCTATATTGCCTGGGTGTGACCGAGGTGGACCCCCTGTCGTACCGGCTGGTCTTCGAGCGTTTCCTGAACGTGGAGCGCAAGGAGATGCCCGATATAGATATGGACTTCCAGGATGACCGACGGGATGAAGTCCTCGCCTATGTCACCCAACGTTACGGCAGGGACAAGGTGGCCCAGATAATCACCTTCGGCACCCTGGGGGCCAAGGCCTCCCTGCGGGATGTGGGGCGGGCCCTGGGCATGGGATACTCGGACGTGGACCGGGTTGCCCGGCTTGTGCCCTTCAAGAGCCGTACCCTGGAAGATGCGCTGGAGGCAAGCCCGGAGCTGAGGGACATCTACGCTAGCGATACGAGCGTAAGGGACCTGGTAGATACAGCCAAGCGGCTGGAGGGCACTGTCCATCATGTGAGTACCCACGCCGCCGGCGTTGTTATCTCCAGCGATCCCTTGACCGAGTATGTCCCGCTGCAAAAGCCCGTTCGGGGGGATGAGTCCAGCGGCATACTCATGACTCAGTATGCCATGGACCCGGTGGCCAAGCTGGGTCTCCTGAAGATGGACTTCCTCGGCCTCACCAGCCTTACCATACTGGACCGGGCGGTCAAAATGGTTGCCGAAACCCAGGGCACTGACATAGATATCCATCAGTTGTCCCTGGATGACCCCAAGACCTTCGAATTGTTGTCCTCCGGCAAGACCACCGACGTTTTCCAACTGGAAAGCGCTGGAATGCAACGGCACATACAGGGGCTGAAACCCTCGTCAATTGGCGATATTGCGGCCATGATTGCCCTGTACCGACCTGGCCCGATGGAGCATATCGAGACTTTCATTGCAGCCAAGTACGGCCGCTCCCCCATAAGGTACCCCCATCCCAGCTTGGAAGACCTGCTGAAAGAGACCCATGGCGTTATCGTTTACCAGGACCAGGTGCTGCTGATACTCCAAGCCTTCGCAGGCTACTCCCTGGGCAGCGCCGACATTGTGCGAAAGGCCATGGGAAAGAAGATCCCGGAGTTGATGGGCCAGGAAGCGGAACGCTTCACTTCCGGGGCTGTCGGGATGGGCTTTTCTGGAGAGCTGGCCAAAGAGGTGTTCAGCCTCATAGAACCCTTTGCCGGCTATGCCTTCAACAAGGCCCACAGCGTCAGCTATGCCCTTATCTCCTACTGGACTGCCTATTTCAAGGCCAACTATCCCCACGAGTACATGGCATCTGTGCTCAACGCCCGCATGGACAATCCAGAGAAGACCGCCGGCGCCGTCAGCGAGTGCTTCCGCATGGGCATTCCCGTGCTCCTGCCTGACATCAACGAGAGCGACGTTCAATTTACCATCCTGCGCAGCGCCGATGGCTCGAAGGCCCTTCGCTTCGGCCTATCCGCCGTCAAGAACGTGGGAGACGGCGCGGTGAGGCCCATCATCGAAGAGAGGCTGAACAACGGCCCTTACCGGGACCTTGATGATTTTTGCAGCAGGGCGGACCTGAGGGGCGTCAACCGGCGTACCTTGGAGAGCCTGGTCAGGGTGGGAGCGTTGGACCGCTTCGGGAACCGGCCTGCCCTGCTGAAGGTTGTAGAGCAGGTGCTGGCTTTCTCTCAAAGGGAAGCCAGCCGTCGCCAGTCGGGGCAGTCCAGCATGTTTGATATGGACCTTGGCGACACTGGCCCCGGACCTGGCATTTGGCTTAATGGAGAAGAAGCTTCCCCCACCGAGAAGGTGGCTTGGGAGAAGGAGCTGCTTGGAGTGCCTTTGTCTGAAAACTCCCTCTCGGCGGTGGCCCTGGTGAGTCCGGGAAGGGCAACGACATCCAGGGACCAGTTGGACAGCGATATGGAAAACCAGAAGGTGACCGTCATCGGCCAGGTGTCATCGGCCTCTCTGCGATACACCAAGGACCAGAAACCATACATGGTGACCACCCTGGACATGCTGTCCGGGAGCATCGAGGTGCTCACCTGGCCCGATGCTCTCGAGCGCACCCGGAGCATCTGGCAGGAAGGCAATCTGGTGGAGGTTACAGGCAAGCTCAAGACCCGGGGCGATGAGCTTTCGGTGTATTGCGATCAGGCCAAGCTGTACGACGGAGACAATGGCGGGACCAACGGCAAGGTGCACGCCGGCGCAGGAGAGCATCCGACGGTCTCGGAGAACGGCGCATCCCAATATGCGCCCCAGGCCGGGTCCGAGGAAGCGCCCCTGGCCGACAAGCCCCGGATAGTCCTTCTCAAGATGGTGGAATCCGATGATTCCGAAGAGGATGCCCATCTTCTTCGGGAAGCGATGGGTGTGCTGCTGGAGTACCCAGGGGAAGACAAGTTACAGGTGGACATAATCACCAAGGGCAAGCGAGTAAGGCTTGACCTTCCCAACGTGACCACCAGCCACTGTGCTAAGCTGGTGGAACGTTTGGATGAGTTGTTGGGAGCAGGCTCGATCGAGGCCCATCAGTACGAGGCGGACATCTCCGCAGTGGGATAGCCAGGGCTGCCTGCAACACCGCCGGGAGCTTGGAATGCAACGCCGGAAAATTGTCGTCGTGGAGGACGAAGACAATCTGCTGGAAGCCCTGAGATACAACCTGGCCAAGGAAGGGTACGACGTGGTGACGGCGGCCAGTGGCAGGGAAGGTTTGGACCTGGCAACGGACGCCCAGCCTGACTTGGTCATCCTTGACATTATGCTTCCCGAGATGGATGGCCTGGATGTCTGCAGGCACATCCGCGGCAACAGCGACGTCCCCATACTCATACTCACCGCAAAGGGTGAAGAGGTCGATAAGGTGGTTGGCTTGGAGCTGGGAGCCGACGACTACATGGTCAAGCCCTTCGGCATGCGCGAACTCCTTGCCAGGGTGAGGGCCCTGCTGAGACGCCCCCGTTTCGGCAACGCAACCTCCGGCGCCAACGTTCTGACGTCTGGAAACCTGGAGTTGGACCCCTCCAGCCACACGGTCAAGCTGAATAATAAAGACCTCGACCTGAAGCCGCGGGAGTTCGACCTGCTTGCCCTCCTGATGGCCAGGAAAGGGAAAGTGTACACCCGACACGAGATACTTGATCGCCTGTGGGGGCAAGACTATGTCGGAGACACCAGGACTGTAGATGTGCATGTGCGTTGGCTGCGCGAAAAGGTCGAGCCCGACCCCGGAAACCCGGAGAGGATCGTGACCATCCGCGGAGTCGGCTATCGATTCCAGGGATGAGGCTGGCCAGGTCTCTGCGGTGGCGCATTGCCGTCATATCGGCGGTGCTGGCTATCGCCTGCGTAGCGGTAGCCGGCAGCCTCACGTTCCTGCTAACTGATCGCTCCCAGGAAAATGGGGCCTCTCCGGTTGTCGTCATTGCCCTGTCAAGCCTGGGTGCGGCGCTTCTGGCCGCCGTCGCTGCCTACCGGTTCGGCAAAGGCATCTCCGACTCCATTGGGCAGGTAGCCGAGGGAGCGCGCCGGCTTTCCCGAGGCGACCTGGAGCACTGGGTATCGGTCCCCTCGGAAGGAGAGACTTGGGACCTGGCCGACACCCTAAACAGCATGGCGGACGCCCTAAGATCAAACATGCAGGACTTGGCAGCCGAGCGAAACAAGCTGTCAGTCATCCTGGATAGCATGGCCGATGGTGTGGTGATGATCGACCCGGAAGGCAAGATTGTGCACATGAACCAGGTGGCGGCAGGGCTGCTCAACGTAGAGACTCAGGGGACGGTGGAAAGGCGGTTCATCGAGGTCGTCCGCAACGTCGAGATGAACCAGCTTGTCGCAGAATCAGCTGAGTCGGGGCAACCCCAGTACGAAGAGGTCCAGCTGTTCCCTGGCAGGTTCGTCAGCGTCATAGCGATGCCATTGCAGGAAGGCGCCTCTTCGGCAGGGATGGTGCTGACTCTGAACGACCTTACCCGCTTGCGCCAGGTGGATGTCACCCGCAGAGAGTTCGTCAGCAACGTGTCCCACGAGTTTCGCAGCCCCCTGGCTTCCATCAAGGCCGCGGTGGAGACCCTGGAGGACGGCGCCCTGGACGAGCCGGAGGCAGCCAAGGACTTTGTTGGACGCATCCACAAGGACACCGACAGGCTTATCAGCCTAGCCGACCATCTCCTGGAGTTGTCCAAGCTGGAGAGCGGCCAGATACCCCTGGAGCTGCATCCGGTGAAGCTAGCCCCGCTGCTGGAAGAGGTATGCGACAGCTTTGGCCGGCAGGCGGAAGAAAAGGGCGTCTCAATACTGGTGGAGGTCCAAGACGACTTGCCCCGGTTGATGGCCCATGAGGACTACCTGCGGCAGGTGCTGGCCAACCTGTTGGAAAACGCCGTGAAGTTCACGCCAGAGGGAGGGGAGATCAGGGCGCTTGCAGAGTCCCGGCCACCTGTTGTTGAGGTGCAGGTCCGCAACACCGGTCCCGGAATACCAAGGGAACACCTGCCCCATGTTTTCGAGCGCTTCTACAAGGCGGACAGGTCCCGGCATGACGGCGGCACCGGCTTGGGACTGGCTATCGTCAAGCACATGGTGCAGCTCCTTGGGGGTGAAGTTGGAGTGGAGAGCGAAGAAGGACGGGGGACAGCCTTCAGCTTCACCATTCCCCGCGCTGGCTAGCAGTCTCCCCCCTTCGCCCTGAAGACCCCTCCGTTCGCCCTGAGGGAAATCGAAGGGGAACAGGATACCCCGCGGCGGTAGGAAGGGCAATATTCAAGTTACAACTACGGCTGTCTGTTCGCCCTGAAGACCCCTCCGTTCGCCCTGAGGGAAATCGAAGGGGAACGGAGGGTCCAGGCCCTTCGAGTTCCCTCAGGACAGGCCCCCGACTGCGCAGAGGTCCCCTTGAGGGAGAGTGGACACTTGAGACCCTCACCCCAACCCTCTCACAGAGGGAGAGGGGGAAAGCCAAACATCCCTTTCGGAACCCCAGGAAGGCGTTACCGGCGTAGCGTTAACAATGCCTTAACACCATGTTCAACTGGAATTAAAGACCGCCGCATCAGCATGGAATACCATCTAATCCGTACCAGGCAAGAACGAAGGAGAAGGAATGTACGTCAAAGCCAAGGGACCAAGGATTATTGCCATCCTGGGGGCCATGGCAGTGTCGGTGCTGGCGCTGCTATTGGCTGCGTGCGGTGGTGGTGAAGACCCCAATGGCGCACCCATCTCACCCGGTGACGATCTCTCGGGCTCCATAGCTGTTGCGGGTTCGAGCACGGTCTTTCCCATCAGCGAAGCTATAGGGGAGGAGTTCAGCAAAGCCAATAGGGGGGTGAGGGTCAACGTAGCTTCCACAGGGACTGGGGCGGGATTTCGGGCCATCTGTGCAGGGGACACCCAGATATCGGATGCATCGAGGCCGGTGAAACAGTCGGAGCTGGATTCATGTGCTGATAACGACATAGAGCTAGTCGAGGTTCCTGTGGCCTTCGATGCTCTGTCTGTGGTGGTCAACCCGGACAACGACTGGGCCAGCTGTCTTTCTGTTGAGGAGCTGGCAGGCATATTTGGTCCCGAAGCTCAAGGGGTAGTCACCAATTGGAACCATGTCAGGAGCGGCTTCCCCGAGTCCAAGCTGCGTCTTTATGGACCTTCCACCGCCTCGGGCACCTTTGACTACTTCACAGCGGCTGTCATTGGTGAGGAGGGTGCTCACCGGGGAGACCTGGACCTGGATACGGAGGAAGACCCGCTGATTGCTCGCGGGGTGAACGGTTCCCAGGGGGGCCTCGGCTACTTCGGCCTGGCCTACTTTGCCCAGTATAGAGAGCTGGTGAAGGGGGTAGCGATTGAGAATCCCAGCACCGGTGAGTGTGTAGCGCCTTCTTCGACCAACGTGGAGAATGGTTCCTACCAGCCCTTGGCCCGGCCTATATTCATCTATGTTAGGGCTGATCTGCTGGACAGCCAGCCGGAGTTAGCTGCCTTTGTGGACTTCTTCCTGGACAATGCTCCCGCGATAGTCCCGGAGGTTGGATATGTGCCGCTGCCAGCCAGCGTCTATGACTGGGCGCGCGAGCGCATAAGCGCCCGCACTACCGGCTCGGTGTTCAACCAGGTGGAGCCGGGGAAATCTATCACCGACACACTGAGCGGGGTACAATAGCTTCGTGGCCCAGCTGGAACAGGCACAGCTAAACAGGAGGCGCCTCCAACGGAGAGTCCGGGAGGCGCCCATCCTGTTCTTCCTTTTTGCCTGTGCGTCCCTCTCCATCGTCACAACCATCGGGATAGTACTTGTTCTGCTTTCGGAAGCCATCCCCTTCTTCCGAAGCGTGTCCATCTTTCATTTCCTTTCGGGCACCGAGTGGACGCCCCTCTTTCTCGTTAAGAGCTTTGGTGTACTGCCCCTCCTGAATGCAACCATCCTGATCGCAGGCATTGCATTGTGCATCGCCTTCCCCGTCGGCCTGCTGACGGCGACCTACCTTAGCGAGTACGCCCGCAACCGCGTTCGCTCCGCTATCAAGCCTACCCTGGAGATACTGGCAGGGATACCGACGGTGGTGTACGGCTTCTTTGCCATCTCCTTCATCAGCCCGACCATCATCAAGCCTATTTTCAATTCAGAGACGGATTTCAATGCACTGACTGCGGCCATGGCGATGGGTGTGATGCTGATCCCCATGGTCGTGTCCCTCAGCGATGATGCGATGCGGGCCGTGCCGTCCAATTTGCGGGAGGGGGCCTATGCCTTGGGGTCCAGCCGCTTCCAAGTGGCAGTAAGAGTGGTTATACCCGCAGCCCTGTCAGGAATAGTGGCATCGGGCCTCCTTGCCCTGGCCCGGGCAGTGGGAGAGACCATGATCGTGACCATAGCTGCCGGAGGAATATCCAATCTGTCCTATAACCCCTTTGAGGCGATGCAGACCATGACTGCCTACATCATGAAGGTGGCCACGGGGGATACGGCGCGGGGAACATTGGAGTATGAGAGCATCTTTGCCGTGGGCTTGCTGCTATTCGTCTTCACCCTCACCATAAATCTCGTTGCCCAAGGCCTCCTCGCCAAGTTCAGGGAGGTGTACGAATGATCTTCCCCGGCTCGTTCACCTCGATGGGAGATGCGGTTCGGAGCAGGCGCTTCTCTAAGGCAACGGGCGGCGTCTTCATGGCCATGGCCATGGCGTGCACCGCCTTTGGCGTGGCGGCTGTGGCGGTCCTCATCTACGATGTGGCATCCGAAGGTTTCGGAGTACTGAGCTGGGACTTCCTTAGCGGCCTTCCATCCCGCTTCCCCGAGGAGGCTGGGATAAAGCCTGCCTTACTCGGCACGTTGTGGGTAATGGCATTCACCGTGGCCTTTGCGGTCCCGGTGGGCGTTGGAGCGGCGATCTACCTGGAGGAGTTTGCTCGAAGAAACCTGTTCACCAAGATCATAGAGATCAACATCAGCAACCTCGCCGGCGTTCCCTCGGTGGTGTATGGTCTTCTGGGTCTAGCGCTGTTCGTATATTGGGCAAGGATGGGCCCCAGCATCATCTCAGGCGCCCTTACCCTGTCGCTGCTGGCCCTCCCTATCATCATCGTGGCATCCCGGGAGGGCCTGCGGTCGGTGCCTCCGTCCATCAGGGAGGCGGCCATGGCCCTGGGCGCGACTCGCTGGCAGGCGGTGCGGTTCCAGGTGCTTCCGGCTGCCCTGCCGACCATCCTCACGGGCGTCATACTTGCCCTTGCCCGCGCCATAGGGGAAACGGCGCCCCTTATCGCCATGGGGGCTTTTACGGCAGTCTTCTTCACCCCCACCAGCCCCACTGACTCATTCACCGTGATACCGATACAGGTCTATAGCTGGATCAACAGGCCTCTGCCTGAATTCCAGCAGAACGCAGCTGCCGGGATCATCATCCTGCTTGCGGTACTGCTTTCCATGAGCAGCGTGGCGGTCATCCTGAGGCATATCTACTCCCGCAACAGGAACTGGTAAGCTCGTCCTTCGATGATCAAGCGCTTCGTTGCTGAGCTTATCGGGACCTTCGGACTGGTATTTGCGGGAACCGGGGCGATAATGATCGACGAGCTGTCCGGAGGCAGAGTTGGCCCGCTGGGCATCGGCCTCACCTTTGGGCTTGTGGTCTCGGCTATGGTCCACTCCACCGGCCACATCTCTGGAGCCCATATCAATCCCGCCGTCACCCTGACTCTCGCCCTGTGCCGCCACTTTCCATTGAAAGCTGTTCCCCTATACTGGGCCGCCCAGCTTATCGGCGCGGCTGCCGCCAGCGCCGTCCTGCTGGCCCTCCTTGGGGAGGTGGGCAGCATGGGTTCCACGCTGCCATCGGGGAGTGTCTGGCAGTCCTTCGGTCTGGAGATCGTGCTGACCTTCTTCCTGATGTTCGTCATCATGGCGGTCGCCACGGACACCCGGGCTGTGGGGCAGACGGCCGCCCTGGCTATCGGGGGGACGGTGGCCCTGGAAGCTATATTCGCCGGGCCGATTTCGGGGGCATCGATGAACCCGGCCCGCTCATTTGGGCCGGCGCTGATGAGCGGGATATGGGGCACCCACTGGGCCTACTGGGCAGGCCCCATCCTGGGCGCCACGGTCGGCGGGGTAGTGTACACCCTTCTAAGGGGCCAGGAGCACTCCGTCTCCAACCACAAGGCCTAGCCCAGCCAGCCCTCTTCCAGGGATAGGGCCAGGATGGATATGCTTCCCCCCTCTCGATAGGAGACCTTTGCGTAACCTGGGGCCTGTCCTGAGCCTAGCCGAAGGGCCTGGGCTGTCCGTTCGCCCTGAACAGAGTCGAATGGCGGGTTCTGAGCAGAGTAGAAGGGCCTGTCCTGTCCGTATTCCGGGGGGTCGGCTATCTGTATACGTGGGGTTTGGGTTGTCCGTTCGTCCTTGTATCTTAAAGAGGGACGTGACAGACCGCTTCGTCCTAGGCTTTGAAGGCCGTCCCTCAGCAGGGTCGTCACGTCCAGTCCCTCTCGGAGCCCGAACAGTTGACTGGGCAGTTGAGCCCGAATTAGGCAAGGATGGGCCAGAGTTGGGGAGAGTATCTTGAAGGGAGGTAGATGAATGAAGGAAGCTTCGTTGTTCGTTGGCATCGATGTCTCCAAGGACCGCTTGGATGTGGCGGTGCGTCCTACCGGTGAAGCATGGCAGGCCCCCTATAATTCCCAGGGCGTCAGCGATTTGGTGCATCGTCTGGGGGAACTGGCGCCCCAACTGGTAGTGCTGGAAGCTACCGGGGGAATGGAAATGACCCTGGTGGGAGAACTGGTCGCATCCCAATTGGATGTAGCGGTAGTCAACCCCAGACAGGTGCGGGACTTCGCCCGGGCTGCCGGGAAACTGGCCAAGACCGATTCCTTGGACGCCCACGCTCTGGCCCATTTTGCCCAGGCAATGCGCCCTGCTTCCAGGCCCCTGCCCGATGCCCAATCTAAGGAGCTGATGGCCCTGGTGGCCCGGAGACGCCAACTGGTGGATATGATCACCGCAGAGAAAAACCGGTTGAGAACCGCCCCCCGGCGTATCCGACCCAAAGTACAGGAGCACATCCTGTGGTTGGAAGAGAACCTGGAAGAGCTGGACCGGGACTTGGGAGAATTCATCCGCTCCTCCCCTATGTGGAAGGACAAAGACCAGCTGCTCCGAAGCGCCCCCGGGGTGGGGCCTGTTCTCTCCATGACCCTCTTGTCCGACCTGCCTGAACTGGGGGCCTTGAGCCGTGGCGAGATCGCCGCCCTGGTGGGTGTAGCGCCCTTCAACCGGGACAGTGGCGCCCTGCGTGGGAAACGCCAGGTATGGGGTGGCCGTGGCAAGGTGAGAGCTGCCCTGTACATGGCAACCTTGGTGGCCACCAGATTCAACCCAGCCCTGCAAAGCTTCTATCAACACCTCTGCGAGGCTGGCAAACCCAAGAAAGTGGCCCTTACCGCCTGTATGCGCAAGCTTCTCACCATCCTCAACGCCATGGTCAAACATAATCGCCATTGGGACCCTGCCCTTCACAACTCTTGACTTTAAAGACAGTTGCTGAGGGAAATCGAAGGGGAACGAGCAGCCATAGCTGTCCCTAGAACATTGCCCATCCCATCGCCGGCTTTGTGCCCTGTCTGGGGGCTGCCCAAAGGCTCCTGTGGGAATGGGCCAGGGACGAAGGTGGCCCTGATGGTGGGTAGGCTTAGGGCGCCTATGCGCTGTTGCGGGCTATAGCGTCTCGCTCCATCTCCAGCAGGCGGGCCTTGCGGTCCAGGCCGCTGCCGTACCCGTGCAGGCTGCCGTCGCTGCCGATTACCCGGTGACAGGGTATCACGAGTATCAGGCGGTTCTTGGCCATCGTCTGCCCCGCTGCCCTGGGCGCCCTGGGCTTCCCAGCCTGCACCGCCAGCCACTGGTAGCTGCGGGTCTCGCCGGGGGGGATGCTTCTGCAAGCTTCCCAGGCAGCCTTGGTGAACTCCGTCGCGCCGTCCATGTCCAGGGGCATGTCGTCCAGCGCCCCGCTATCCCCGCCCAGGTATGCTTCGTAACGCGCGCGGATCTCCTCCAGGGCCGCCGGGTCCTCCTCGGCATCGAGTCCTTCAGGCCCCAGCTCGTCCAAGGCCGCTTGGGGAGTATCCTTCAGGGTAGCCCGGCGAAGTCCCCTGGCTGACACCAAGGCTGCGATCCATCCCAGGTTGGTATTGAATACCGCATACTTTAGCTGGCTCATTCTTCCACCCGTCATATAGTTGGATGTATGATAACAATAATGACTAAGCCCCTCAACCGAGAGAAGGGACCCAGCTGACGTGGCATCCTTTGATGATGAATAGGTTACTTGGCGCTATGTCGCTGCCGGCGCTGGGGTTGCTGCTAGCTGTCGGCGCGCTGCTGGCGGCTGTGGCTTGCTCATCGGAGCGGGAACCTCCGGCCACGGATACGGTTACAATGCCGGCTACGGATGCAGTTACAATGACCGCCACAGACGCGGTGATGGTCGAAGAGTGCGAAGCCCCCGAGCCAACCACCCAGGTCGCCGATGGCGACCTGGCACCCGAGCTTGCCGGTATCACAGCTTGGCTGAACTCCGATCCCCTTACCATCCAGGGACTCAGGGGGAGCGTGGTGCTGGTGGACTTCTGGACCTACACCTGCGTCAACTGCATCCGCACCTTCCCATACCTCAGGGATTGGCAAGCCAAGTACGCCGATGCCGGGCTGACCATCCTGGGTGTACATACTCCGGAGTTCGAGTTCGAAAAGAATGTGGAAAATGTGCGAAACGCAGCCGCCGAGCACAGCATCGTCTGGCCCATCGCCCAGGATAACGATTACGGCACCTTCAGCGCTTTCGAGAACCGCTACTGGCCCGCCAAGTTCCTGATCGACAAGGACGGTGTGGTCCGCTACACCCACTTCGGCGAGGGAGCATATGCGGAGACGGAAGAGATGATCCGCAAGCTGCTGCTGGAGGCGGGGAATGACCTGTGCAACATAAGTGATTCCCTGCCGGAGGACCAGGTTTACGATGCCTCGTTCGCGCCAGGCCTTAACAGGCAGACCAGGGAGCTGTACGCGGGCACCAGAAGGGGCCAGAATGACGTGTTTTTCGGCGGCGGGGGGTATGTGTTCAACAAGAATTTCTACCAGGAAACGGAAGTGACCCAGTTATACGAAGACGCAGGGGAGTACAGGAACGACCTGATCTACCTACAGGGGTCATGGTTCAACGGGCCTGAATCCCTGAGGCATGGACAGGAGACCGAGGACTTCGAGGACTACATGCTGATCAGGTTCTCCTCTCTCAGCGTCAATGCCGTTATCAGGCCCAACGAGGCCAATCCTGTGCCTTATAAGGTGCTGGTAACCCTGGATGGCCAGCACTTGACCGATGACAACAAGGGGCAGGATGTGGTCATAGAAGGCGATGGTCGCAGCTTTATGGTCATCGATGAGCCAAGGCTGTACGCAATTGTCGAAGCGCCCTCCTTTGGCACCTACGACCTGAAGCTAAGCTCAAACTCCCCGGATTTCGATCTGTTCGCCTTCACCTTCGGGGTGTACGAGTCGGGCATCTAGCTCCTATGAAAGCCATCCCCCTTTCTATTGCCCTCCTGGTGCTTGCCGCCCTGATCGGCGTTTCGGCCTGTTCGGGGTCCGGACAAGATGAAAACGGTGGTTCCTCTGCTCCTCCGGGGATGTTGGAGGAGCCCATTCTGGTCAGGGGCCCCGAATCCCCCGAGGGCTTGCAGGTGATATTCGCCACTGCCGACCTGGGGCTGGGAGAGAACCGCATCGGCTTTGTGATCACCTCTCCCCAGGGCGTGGTGCGCTTGCCCGAGGTGGAGGTAATATCCTTCTACTTCCCCGTTGAGGATGGGCCGGGTGAAGAGAAGCAGAAGGTCAGCGCCGTGTTCCGGCCATGGCCCTTCGGCACCAGGGGGCTGCACACAACGGCTCTCGAATTCGATGCTGTAGGTTCTTGGGGCATCGAGGTTGACGTACCCGGCCCGGAGGGGATCGGGGGGGTCGTCACCCTGAGATTTCCCGTAGCGGAGACCCCTACGGCGGTTGATACTGGCAGCCCGGCCGTCAGGAGCGAAAGCAAGACCCTGGACGATGTGGATGATATTGGCGAGCTGACCACGGGTACCCTGCAGGATGAAGAGTTGTACCAGCTCACCATCGCCGAAGCTGTGGACAACGATCTGCCGACGGTTGTGGTGATGGCCAGCCCGGCCTTCTGTACCAACGCGGTCTGCGGGCCCCAGGTCGATGTGCTGCATGAGCTGAGGGAGGACTTCAAGGACCAGGCCAACTTCATCCACGTGGACCTCTACGACAACCCTCACGAAATACAAGGCGACCTTGACCTCGCCGTCTTGTCGCCAACTGTGCTGGAGTGGGGACTGCCCAGCACCGAATGGTCCTTCATCATAGACAGGACAGGCATCGTGACCGCCAGGTTCGAGGGATTTGCCACCTTGGACGAGCTGGCCATGGCTTTGGAAGCGGTGCTGTAGCGCGGGACCGTGAATCAACGCCAGGGAGGGCGCTATGGAAGTTCGGGAGATGGGCGATACCGGGGTGCTGATACCCGAGGTGGGCATCGGCACATGGAGGTACAGCGGCGGGGTTGAACCCATCCAAAAGGCTATTTCTCTGGGTGCAACCCACGTCGATACCGCGGAAATGTACGGCACCGAGGAAGTGGTGGGGCGCGCCCTGGAGGGGCGAAGGCACCAAGTGTTCCTGGCGACCAAGGTCTCCGGAAGCCATCTGCATTACGACCAGGTGATGTCCGCCGCCGAGAACAGCTTGGCCCGCCTGGGAGTAGACCACATCGATATGTACATAGTCCACTGGCCCAACTCCCGCGTGCCTATAGCCGAGACCATGGGCGCCATGGAAGACCTGGTGGAGCATGGGAAAGTGCGTTACATAGGTGTCAGCAACTTCTCCGTCAGGGAGCTTCGCGATGCCCAGAAGGTCATGCGCAAGCACCGGATAGTTAGCAACCAGGTGCTGTACAACCTGCGGGAACGGCGTATTGAGAGAGACCTGATCCCATATTGCAAGGAGACGGGTGTCGCCGTGGTTGCCTACACCCCCCTGGACAGCGGCGCCCTGGCTGACAAACCCCTTTTACGGGCAAGGCAGGGCACTAAAGTCTTGGAAACCATTGCCGGTGAGGTAGGAAAGACCAAGGCCCAGGTTGCCCTAAACTGGTGCCTGTCCAGGGACAACGTGGTCACCATTCCCAAGGCCAACCGGGTTGAACACGTCGAGGAGAATTGCGGCGCCTCTGGCTGGATGCTCAGCAGCGAACAGGTGCAGATGCTGGATGAAGCCTTCAATTAGTCAGGATGCTCGTCCGGCGTCCGTTGGCCCCGATCACCTAGATGGCCCCTAGACCATGGCTGACCGACCTGCGGTAAAGTACCTCGTCCGGGTGCACCAAGCCGGCTACACCTACGACGAGCTGCGCCGCATTTGGACCGCCTCCGATAGCTTGGGGTATTACGGGGCAACGCTGTACGACTTGATGAACGCCCCTGCCCTGGAGTGCTGGACAACCCTCAGCGCCCTGGCGGCGGCAACCCGTCGCATCCGCCTCATGCCCCTGGTCCTGGCGAACCTGTACCGCGCTCCAGGCCTGCTGGCCAAGATGGGCGCGACCCTGGACGTCATAAGCGGAGGCAGGCTGGAACTGGGCATAGGCGCCGGGGGTGATGGAAAGGACCACCGGGCTTACGGCTTGACCTTCCCCAACACACCTCGGCGGGTGGAGATGTTGGAAGAAGCCATCACATGCATCAGGGGTCTCTGGAGCACACCCCGCTTCAGCTTCGATGGACGCTTCTACCAGTTCGACGACGCCATATGCGCGCCAAGTCCCCTGCAGTCCCCCCATCCACCTGTACTTGTCGGGGGACACGGCAGGACACACTTCCTGAGGGCCGTTGCCAGGCATGGCGATATTTGCAACATGGGCTTCGAGATGGGCCTTGCCGAACACAAAGGGATGCTGGAGGTGCTGGAGGAGCATTGCCGGCAGGTGGGACGAGACGTGAATGAGATCGAGGTCAGCCACAACACCCGCGTGAAGATAGCAGCCACCGAGGACGGGGTGCGGAGCATGTTGGCGGAGGGAGCGCGGGCTGCCGGAGTCCCCGTCGAAAGGTACCGGCAGTCGTTGAAGAACGCCATCGTTGGCACACCGGAGCAGTGTGCTGCCCAGATCCAGGCTTACGTAGAGGCTGGCGTTGCCAGGTTCTTCCTGATATTCCCTGACCCCATCAACACCGAGACCCTGGAGCTCTTCGCCTCTAATGTGATGCACGGGGATTCCTGAGGCGGGCTGTTTGACAATGCTAAGGGAGACGCATAGGCTAAGAAGTGTCTCAAGCCAAGGAGGAAGATATGAATTTCGGGCTGTTTGCTGAATTCTTCCTGCGGCAGGGCATGAACCAACACGAGGCCTTCCAGGAGTCCATGGCCCAGATCGACATGGCGGAGGAGTCGGGCTTGGACTCGGTGTGGCTGGCCGAGCATCACTTCGACCCCGCCCGCTCTGTGTTGGCATCGCCAATACCCATGGCCAGCGCCATAGCAGCCCGGACCAAGCGTATAAGGATCGGGTTGGCTGTGCAGGTGCTCCCCCTCACCAATCCCATCAGGGTGGCCGAGGAAGCCGCCACCGTGGACCACATCAGCCAGGGGCGCTTCGACCTGGGAGTGGGCCGGTCAGGGATCAGGCGTTCCTACGATGGCTACAACCTGGACTTCCAGGGCGCGCGAGCCACCTTCCGAGAGGCGCTGGACGTAATCATGAAGGCTTGGGATAGCGACATCCTGGAGCACGATGGTGAGCACTTTCACTTCCATGGCATCAACGTGGTACCCAAGCCTTACCAGGTGCCCCACCCGCCGGTGTGGGTCGCGGCCGCCAGCCCGGATACCTACCCGGTGATGGGGGCGCTGGGACACCCGATCTTCGTTAGTATCATTGCCGGCATGGAGCGGGTGGTGGACCGGATCAAGGAGTACCAGAAGGCATGGACCGAGGCGGGCCATCTCGGAGTTGGGCCGGTGAGCCTCAGGATTCCCACGTACGTAGCGGAGACTGCAGCCCAAGCCCGTAACGAGCCTGAAGCAAGCACCCGGCGAGGAATAGAGTACGCTGCCACGGAGCTGGCGGATTCGGCAACCAGCCCCGAGCTGGCGGAGCGGTTCCGCCAAGTGGGGCGCACCCCCTATGACGAAGTGCTGAAGGACCGGTTGATGTACGGTACGCCCGAAGGGGTCATTGACCGCCTCAACATGTACCGGGACCTGTTGGGCATCTCCGGCGTGGTGCTGGAGACGAACTACGGCGGGCAGATACCTGCCGACAAGCTGAACAAGTCCCTGCAGCTAATCGCCGACAAGGTAATGCCCGCCTTCCGTTAGGCCCCGTTACCTAAGACACCAGCGTCTTAATCGCCTGGCTGACGTCGGCTATCTCCTCCATCGGGGCCCACGTATCCACCGCAGTGCCTACCTGGTCGGGAGACAGGGCCAGCCCGGCATTGAACCGGAACTTGCCCAATACGTTCTCGAATCCCCAAGGGTTCTTGTACCCGCCCAGGATCATGTCACGCGGCGTGGTGTGCTCGAGCACCCGTCCATCTTTCAGGCGTATCGTTACCGGCGTGCCCCCAAGGAAGTCGGCCGAGCCCTGCTCCCACTTGGCCTGCACGTTCAGGCGCACCTTGTCCATCGTGTCCTTGACTGTGGTGTTGGCGATCCTGTCGGGGGTGAAGGTGTCGATAGCCACCTCGCCATCGACCAGCGCCGATGCTGTGTTGTAGAGGGCGCTGAACTTGCCCTTCAGCTCATCGTCGGGCTCGGTGTAGAGCATCACTACCGAAAGATAGGACTGGCCCACCTCAACGGATTCCACATCCTCGTAGTTGAACTGGTGCTCCCGCATCATGTTGAAGATGCTGTCCAGCATCCCGTGATTGCCTCCGCAGCAGGGATACTTCTTGATGATCAAGGCCTCGGCTGTGCGGTAGGGGTTGCCCAGGTTGTCGGCCATCTGGTTGAGGTCATATATGCCCTCGCCGATGACCGTGTTGGCGAAGCCCAGGGGGTGTTCGAATATCTGGTCGCCGGCGGTCATTCCCATGCTGGCCAGCTGGGCTGCCATCAGACCATCCCTGGAAGCCAGGCCGGCGTGCAGGGGCTTGGTCATGGTGCCGAAGTTATGGATAAGCCCTCCGGCCATGGAGCCGGCTATGCCCAGGGCGGTGGTAGTGCTCGCCTGGTCTAGGCCCATCAGCTTGGAGCAGGCAGCCGCAGAGGACATGCGCCCTATAACGGCGGTGCTGTGGAAACCGCGGGCCATCTGGTTGTACTTGGTGGTCTGCTGGAGGGTTACGCCCAGCTCCACCCCCGTCACATAAGCCTCTAGCACATCCCTGCCCGTGGACCCCAGCTTCTCGCCGAGGGCCAGCAGGGGCGGGAAGGTTACTACCGTAGGATGGCCGAAGCCGCCGAAATCGTCGTAGTCCAGAGCATGGCCCATGGTGCCGTTGGCCAGTGCAGCGTTGGACAGCGAAGAGCGCATACCCGAGCCGAGGAGGGTTGCATCGGGAGAGCCTCCCTGCTCGGTGATGTACTGCTGGACTATCTGGCCTACGGGTTGAACAGACCCGGCCAGGATCACCCCCAGGCAGTCGAAGCAGGACTGCTTGGCCACCTCGATCACCTCGGGGGGGATGTCTTCGTAGGATGTCTCCACGATCCACTTAGCGATCTTTTCCGTTGCGCCCATCTTTGCAGTCCTCCTTACGCATGGTTTTCTGCCGCCCAGGGGATTCGGGCCCCGGTGCAGGAGTAGTTGGTGGGTTTCATTATATATCCCCTTCGGGCTTAGGCAAGGGGCCTTTCGGGAAGGGGGTGATGCAGGTATATTGGAGGGCAAGTAACGTTGCAAGGAATGGACAATGCTGGCTTTTCTGGGTGGGACAGGACCTGAGGGCAAGGGGTTGGCCCTGCGTTTTGCTCTGGCGGGGGAGGAGGTCGTCATCGGCTCCCGGGATGCCGGAAGGGCGACGGAGGCCGCTCAATCGCTGCTGGAGCTGGCCCCCGGCGCTGCCATTTCCGGGGATGTGAACGAAGCTGCGGCGGGGGCTGCAAGCACCATCTTCGTCACGGTGCCCTACGAGGGTCAACGGGCACTCCTAGAGCAGCTAGTGTCCCCGCTGGCAGGCAAGCTGGTGGTTACGGCGGTGGCTCCAATGTCGTTCGCCAGAGGTAGGGGGGCTACCGCGCTGGATGTTGCCGACGGCTCGGCTGCCCAGGAGGCGCAGAACATCCTGGGAGACTCCCAGGTGGTCGCAGCCTTCCAGAACATCAGCGCCGTCAAGCTGATGGATCCCGCCGTTGAAATGGAAGGTGATGTGGTGGTCTGCTCGGACCACGGCGGAGCAAGGGACGAGGTTGTGCAGCTTGTCTCCAGGATCCCCAACCTTCGAGGCGTGGATGGCGGCGCCCTGTCCAATGCCAGGTATGTGGAGCAGCTCACCGCGCTGCTGGTGAACATCAATCGTATCTATAAGACCCAGTCCATGATAAAGATCGTGGGTGTGTAACCCGGCCACGATCTGTAAGAAGAGGACGGCTCCGGTACATAGCCGGACGGGAGCCACTGCGGGGGGTACTGGCTAGGGGTAGGACCCTCGAGATAATGACAGAGGGCCTTATGACGTCCCAGAATGTGGAGGCAGATGAACGCCCGCCTTGAAGAGATTTACCGCGAATACCGGCTGCTGCTGGGAGATGTGGGGACTGAGTTTGACCGGGTCAGCCGCATGTTCAGGGAGCGGATGCAGTGCCGCAAGGGTTGCAGCATGTGCTGCAGCCAGCTATTCGGCATCAACTTCATAGAGGCGGCATACATCTCCCACGGTGTCAAAGAGCTGCCCGCGGATGATCAGGCAATGGCAAAAGAGCGGGCTAGGGGCTATCTGGAAGAGATGCTCGGCCTTTCCGTGGACGAGACCCAGGGCATAGAGAAGCACAGTGCCCTGGTCTCCACTGCCCTGGAGTCCCTGGCGGGCGCAAAGCACATCCCATGCCCTGCCCTTGTAGATGATGCTTGCATCATATACAACCATCGACCCATAATTGCCCGCAAGTGGGGAATACCAGTCTGGAACCCCCGCAAGCCCGATGTGCTGCAGGCCTGCGAGCTGAACTTCAAGGCCGGCGAGGCCATATCTGCCGAGGGCCTTGTGGAGCCGCAGGTAGAGTTGGAGTACAGGTGGCTGATGCTCAAGGAAAAGGTCGGCGAAGAGCTGGAGTTGCCTGAGATTGTCGCCACAGTTGCGTCGGCGGTGCTCTTCGACTACGAAATGGAGCTGGAGAAAGCTATATGGCGCAGGCCGCAGACAGCCTCCGGCGAGTAAGTCTCCCCATCAGGGGGATGACCTGCGCCGCTTGCGTGAGTCATGTAGGCGGGGCACTGGAGAAGGTGCCCGGCGTATCGTCGGTGCAGGTCAATCTTGCCACAGAGCGGGCATCGGTTCAGTACGTCCCGGACCTGGCCACCTGGGATGACTTTCGGGCAGCGGTTGCCAATGCGGGCTATGCCGTGATTGGGCCGACCGACGGAGGTCTGTCAGCCGAGGCTGATCAGGAGCGGCTGGCCAGGACCGGTGAGATACGGATGCTGGGCAGGAAGACGGCCTTCGCCGCCAGCATCGCCATACTGTTGTTCCTTGGAAGCTTCGGCGGGTTCCCCTGGGTGGACGGACTCATGGACCGGGCCTTTTACCCCTTCCTGCTCTGGGCGCTGGCCACTCCCGTCCAGTTCTGGGCAGGCTCAATGTTCTACTCATCGGGCCTGGGTGCGCTCCGCCACGGCACCGCCAACATGCACACCCTCGTGGCCATGGGGACCAGCGTGGCCTACGGCTACAGCGTCGCCCTGACCTTTGTCGGGGCTTTCCGCCCAAGCCTGTTGGATGTGGATGGACTTGGCGCCGAGGTCTATTTCGATACGGCTGCCCTCATCATCGCCTTCATTCTTCTTGGGCGGTTCCTGGAAGCCCAAGCCCGGGGACGCACCTCGGAAGCCATTCGCAAGCTGATTGGCCTGCGGCCGTCCACAGCCAGGGTGATGCGGGACGGCGGTGAAGAAGAGGTACCGGTGGATAGGGTTTCCCCCGGCGATGTGCTTGTTGTGCGGCCGGGAGAGAAGATCCCGGTGGATGGCACGGTGGTCCAAGGCTACTCCGCTGTCGATGAGTCCATGCTGACCGGCGAGAGCATACCTGTAGAGAAGACCGTCGGCTCCTATGTGTACGCCGCCACCATAAACACAACGGGCTTTTTCAGCTCCGAAGCGGCCAAGGTGGGCGCCGAGACCGCCATAGCGCAGATCATCAAGCTGGTGGAGGATGCCCAGGGCTCCAAGGCCCCCATTCAGCGCATGGCGGATGTGGTTGCTTCCTACTTCGTTCCCGCGGTGCTGGCCGTTGCCGCTGGGGCCTTCGTCTTCTGGCTGCTGCTTGGCCCAACGCCCTCCTTGACCTATGCGCTATTGGTGATGGTGGCGGTGCTCATCATCGCGTGCCCCTGCGCCCTTGGACTGGCTACGCCGACAGCCATCATGGTGGGGACGGGGAAGGGAGCGGAACGGGGGGTGTTCTTTCGAGACGCCGAATCGCTGGAACGGGCGCACAAGCTGGATGTGGTGATTTTGGACAAGACCGGCACGCTGACTGCCGGCCAACCGTCGGTCACTGATCTTGTTACTCTCGTGGGAGATGGTGAGGACAAGCTGCTGCAGGTAGCAGCTTCGGTGGAAGCAGGATCCGAGCATCCCTTGGGCAAGGCAATTGTCAGAGAAGCCGAAGGGCGCAATACCCCGTTGGTGGAAATCAAGGACTTTGAGGCGGTGCCCGGCTTGGGTGTCCAAGCCCGGCTCGATGGACAACGGGTAGGAGTCGGTAACATCGCCTTGATGGAGCGGCTGGGCGTACACACCCCGGAGATCCAAGCCCAGGGGGAGACTTTGGCTGAGTCCGGGAAGACGCCCATGTACGTTGCTATCGATGATCGCATGGTGGGCATAATCGGGGTTGCAGATACCCTGAAGCCGGAGTCGGCCCAGGTTGTGTCCCAGCTCCAGGACATGGGCCTGCAAGTGGTGATGGTCACCGGCGACAACCGCCCCACGGCGGAAGCTGTGGCCGCCCAGGCGGGTATAGAGCGAGTGGTCTCCGAGGTACTGCCCCAGCAGAAGACCCAGGTTGTGAAGGACTTTCAGGGCCGGGGTATGGCCGTTGCCATGGTAGGGGATGGAATAAATGATGCGCCCGCCCTTGTCCAGGCGGACGTGGGCATAGCGCTGGGCACCGGGACAGACGTAGCCATGGAATCGGCGGGCGTTACCCTGATGAGCGGCGACCTCAGGGGTGTCCTAACAGCGGTGCAGGTTAGCCGCATCACCATGGGCGCCATCAAGCAGAACCTGTTCTGGGCCTTCTTCTACAACGCTGCCCTGATTCCCGTGGCGGCCGGGGTGTTATACACCCTTTTCCAGGCGCTGGGTGGGGTGCCAGGAGGGCTGGGCTTCTTCTTTGGCGACCTTGGATTCCTCAACCCGGTCATGGCCGCTGCTGCTATGGCGCTGAGCTCGGTGACGGTGGTGGGGAACTCTCTCCGCCTGCGACGGCATAAGCTGGCAGCCTGAAGAGTACGCTGGAGGGGGAGGTAGTCATGGCGATTGACCCGATTTGCAAGATGGATGTGGATGAGTCCAACCCGCCTGGGGGCAAGACCGATTACCAGGGGACGACCTACTACTTTTGTGCCCCGGGCTGTCTGCGAGCCTTCGAAGCAGACCCGGAGAAATACCTGTCAGAGGACTACCCCGGCATGGCGATGGACGATCCCAGCCCACCCAGGCGCTCTTTCTTCTCGAGGCTCTTTGGTAGGTCTTCCAGAAACCCATGCTAGCTCGATGTGCCGGAGCCTTGTTCCAGCAGAGATTCGAGTTCGCTTTTTCGAGACCACATCACGGCGTATTCTTTGATAGGAGTCATGGCATGAGAGGTCCATATGCCTGCTCGCTGATTGCGATCATCTAAGACCGCTACGGGACGCCAATCTGAATGAACACTTAGGATGTCCTTAAAGCGGTAGGCCCATTGCTCTGCCCAAATTCGAGCGGAGGTTTCTCGTGCCGAGGAACCGGGCTGGATGAGGAGGTTCCTCCCTGAGTTTACGTGGAATTTCACCGTATGACTTTCTCGTGCTCCACTTACGGCAAAACCGACGTCGTAGCTGACCCCTTTGTAGATGATCAAGGACTCGACATCATCATCGAAGCGTATGCCTGACATAGGGCGGCGCTTCTGTATGAGGTCGGTCACCGCCAATATGGTTTGAATTATCCTGTGGACGCCTTCACCGACGAAAGCGGGAGACACCTGCATAAAGAACTGGTTCTGGCGGTCAAGGGTCACTCCATGTTGTTTCCCTATCTGCCGGGCGTTCGCCACCAATGCCTGGCTTAGCGTAAGACCGTTGACATACAGATAGCTGAGAGTATCGCCCATGTCGGTCAAGTTGATGAGGCCATCGGGTAATTCCTGTAACTCGATTTCAATGCCCTCCCCGTCTGGCCTGACGAAGGGGGTGGAAAGGAAACACCCAGCTGTGGAAGGGGCACATTCAAAACTGCCCCTTAGTTCAGCAAGATAGCTTCCAATCAGTTCTTCACAAGATAGAATAGTCATACCTACTAACCTCCCCCTTCCTGCCCGGAGGCGGGAAACATTCGTGGGGTATAGGTCCCCTTCAAGGTGATGTTACATTCTCCCAAGAAGTCCATGAGTTCCTCATTCGGGTTGCCCATCCGAATGTCGTTGGGTATATAAGCCCTCTTATCTTCCCATTGGTCGTCCCAAGTATGTTTGTGGGGACCTCTTATCTGTTCCCTCGTAACGGGGTCCCGGTGGTAAGAGTGGACCGTGTATTTTCTTATGGGCGTGTTCTGATACAGCAATACGAAGCTTCGGTTCTTCTTGCCGATAGTGCCTAGCAGGCTCAAAATCTCTCCAGACTCCAAACACAAGACCTTGGCATCTAACCGGAACCTGTCACGATCCACTCTCCAGAATAGATTGGCCCATATAGTCTTGTTCTCTTCGAGAAGTCTGTTTGCTTCAGCTTCAGTTACCATCAACCAACTCAAATCCTATTGTATGCTAAACGACCTTGGTCGGGCCAGCCAATGCCCACTGCTCTCTCAACGACCTCAACCGTTCAGCACTATTCGGATTGAAAGGCTCTTCGGAGCTGGCGTAGAATGTCCCTATCCGGGTACATCCCAGGAGGTGAGTCTCGTTGACCCAGGAAAAGACAACAACAATCGTCATGTACACCCACCCCGACTGCAACTACTCGGACACCCAGAGGGATGAGTTCGTCCGGGATGGGGTGGAGTTCACCGAGATAGACGTAACCCTTCATCCCGAAGCCATCGATGATCTGGTGAAGCTGACGAGTGGTGAGCGCATCACCCCTGTGGTGGTGGAGGGCGACAAGGTGACCGTCGGCTATCACGGAGTTGGCTGAGCGTTCTAGGGTGGGAGCCGTCGGCCCCCAATCCTCTCTGTCTGCGTTGACACGATAGCTAGCTAGGAAATACAATCGTACTGCCGAAACCCTACTACGGACCCGTGGTGTAGTGGCCTAACATGCAGCCCTGTCAAGGCTGAGATCGCCGGTTCGAATCCGGTCGGGTCCGCCATAATGAGACCCCCAATATGGGAATACGCATCCTGGCTGCCTCAACAACAGTAAACCGCCACAAAAATCGGAAGGCGATATCCCACCCAGCTCCGTAGGGAGGATAAGCAGTTGCCCTTTGTAGTCGTAGAGATGTGGGAGGGGCGCACGGTGGAGCAGAAACGCGCCCTGGTCAAGGCGATTACCGATGCCATGATCGAGCACGCCGGGGCCAAGCCGGACCATCTCCATGTGGTGATCCACGAAAGCTCCCTGGACAACTGGGGAAGGGCCGGCGTACTGGGCAGCGATGAAGCCAAGGGATAGCTCCGACGTGGGACCTTGCTTCCCATCCAGCTGTAGCCAAGGAGTAGCCTGAAATGGCGCTTACCCTGATCCGCAACATCGACCTCGTCCTTACGGTAAACGCCGACAACGAACAGCTTACCCAGCAGTCCATAGTCGTCGACGGGACCCGGATCGCCGCCATCGGCCCCACTGACCAGGTGGAGGCCCGGTACGCCGGGACCACATTCGACAGGGTAATCTCCGGGAAAGACAAGTTGGCAATGCCCGGCATGGTTGACGCCCATCTTCACCTGTCGGAGCACCTTGGCAGGGGCCTGTTCCCTGATCAGCTCTCTACCCGCCCCTGGGTGTTCAACTGGGCCAAGCCCCTGTACGCCGCCATGGATGAAGAGGCGGAGTACGTCGGCACCCTGCTGGCCGGCATCGAGATGATAAAGACGGGCACCACCTGCTGCCTGGATATGGGAACCCAGAACGACGTCGGCAACACGGTGAAGGCTGTCGAACAGGCGGGATTTCGCTGTGTGACGGGGCGTCACGCCGCCGACGTAAAGCCCGACCAGCTTCCCGAGCACTGGACCCAGGAGATGATCGACCACCACTTCTTCCCCAACCACAATGTGGCCCTGGATGAGTTGGGGCGGTGCGTAACTGCCCATAACAACTCGGCCGGCGGGCTTGTCCGCGTGTGGGTGAACATCGAAGGGAAGGAACCGTGCTCGCCGGAGCTGCATTACGGCTCCCGGGCCCTGGCCGAAGAGCTTGGAGTGGGCACGACCTACCATATCGCTTCATCCATAGAGGAAGCCCAGGTCAGCGAGACCAAGTACGGCATGTGGCCGGTGACCCGGCTGCAGAGTCTGGGCGCCCTGGGGCCCAATCTTGTGCTGGCCCACGTCGTGGCCATCACCGACGAGGAGATAGGCTACCTTGCGGAAGCCGGCGCCAAGGTCGCCTTCTGTCCCGGCACAGCCCTGAAGATAGCCAAGGGCGCAACCAAGATCGGCAAGTACCCGGAGATGATGGATGCGGGCGTCACCGTTGCCCTGGGCTGCGACGGCACCGCCGCTTCCGGTTCCCTGAACCATATGCAGCAGATGTACCTTGTCGCCGGGCTGTTCAAGGACTGCCGCATGGACCCGTTCATGGTCCCGGCGGAGGTGGCCCTGCGCATGGCGACCATCGAAGGAGCGAAGGCCCTTCTCTGGGATGAAGATATCGGTTCCCTGGAGGTGGGCAAGAAGGCAGACATCGTGCTCTTTGACCTGAACACCCCCGACTGGGTGCCCTACAACAACCCTGTGCAGACCCTGGTCTATTCAGCCACCCCGGGCTCCATCGACACTGTGCTGATAGACGGGAACGTCGTAATGGAAGGGCGCAGGATGACCCAACTCAATGAAGAGGATATATACCGGGAGGCCAGGGAGCAGTCCAAGAGAGTCAACGAGCGCAGTGGTCTATTGGCCGATATCCCGGTGTTTACCAAGGCCTACGATTAGCATCAATTTGCAGAGTGGAGGTGGCAACGTGCCCACCACGGTACTGGATAAGCAGCGCGAAGCAATGGAAGCCCACGGGATGGATGCCATGCTGGTCATCTCTCCCGAGAACGTGGCATGGACGAGTGGAATTCTTGTGCCCTCCCAGAAGATCGTCCAGCACCGCCACGCAATAGTCATCGTCCCCAAGGACCAGGAACCCGAGATGATCGTGGTCACCGTTGAGGAGCAGCTGGCCAGGGAAAAGGCATCCATAAAGAACGTGACCGCCTACAACGAGTTCACCCAGGTGCCCATTCTGATGGCGGCTGAGAGGCTGCGCGAACTGGGATACGCCAAGGGGAACATCGGCTTGGAGGTCTCCTACCTGAACCAGGAGGACTTCCGAAAGCTGACGGAGGCCTTGCCGGACGTCACCATCGAACCTATAGACAAGCTGCTAAAGAAGCTGCGCATCATCAAGACCCGTGAAGAGATAGAGAAGCTCACCTTCGCTGCCCAGCTTGCAGAGCGGGTGGACCGTGCCTCCCTCAGCAGATGGTGGCCCGGAATGACCGAGGCCGACCTCTACCGCACCATCGTGGACAACTTTATCTCAGGCGGGGGCGACAAGCTCACCATGCCTTCCGTAACGTCCGGAGAGCGGACGCCCATGCTCAACGGCGGGCCGACGGAACGGGAGATAAAGATGGGCGATGTGGTGCGCATTGACACCATCGGGCTGGTGAACGACTACACCTGCGATGTCGCCAGGACGGCCATTGTGGGGGAGCCAAGCCCTGAGCAGAAGGAGATATGGCAGAAGCTGGTGGAATGCCGGAACACCGCCTTGGGCCGAATCAAACCGGGGGTGAGCAGCCACAGCATCTTTAAAGAGTACATTGACCAGATGAATGCATGGGAGCTGCCGACCCTTAACTTCCTGGGCCACGGCCTGGGCTTGACCCTCCACGAGGAACCCTATCTGAACCCTTATGCGGATACGGCCCTGGAGAAAGACATGGTGCTGGCCATAGAGCCCCTGGTCACCCTACCTGAGCTGGGCATGCAGCTTGAGGAAGCGGTGCTGGTCACCGATTCGGGCTACGAACTGATCACCAATCAGTTCGACACCAGCCAGCTTTGGCAGATGCGTGAGGCCTGATCCGGGGTGAAGATTGCCGGCTACAGAGAGTACTTCATCCAGCTGCCGCCCCGCCGGGTACACAACTGGGCCAGTAAGATGCGCACCCCCATTGGTCATCACTATATCCTTGCCCTGGAGACCGACGAGGGTGTGGTGGGGTGGGGCGAAACTCCTGCCATCGCCACCTGGGGCGGCCCCAACGGCATGTACTATGGTGAAGATGCCTACACCGTTTCCCACGTCATCGGCAGCTATTTGTTCCCGGCCATAGAAGGCCAGGAACCCCAGCAGATCGGCCAGATGCATAGCCTCATGGACGGCGCCATCAAGGGCCACCCCTACGCCAAGGCAGCCATGGACCTGGCCCTCCACGACATCGCAGGCAAAGCCACGGGAGTCCCGGTCTATGAACTTCTTGGCGGTAAGCTGAGGGAGAGCATCCCCGTCTGCCACAGCTTGGGGATCATGGAAAACGATGCTGCCGTCAGCGAAGCGGAGCAGGCGGTTGCCGAGGGTATCGGCACCATAAAGTGCAAGACCGGCCTGGACGCCAAGCGGGATGTTGACCTGGTGCGCCGCATCCGACAAGAATTCGGCCCCGACCTAGTAATCCGGGTGGACGCCAACGAAGGGTACCGCACCCCCCAGGAAGCCATCCGCGCCGCCGAGGAGATGGAACTCTACAACGTAGCATTCCAGGAACAGCCGGTGGCAGGATTCGAAGCGCTGGCTGAGGTGGCCCGTCGCATAAAGGCCCCGGTCATGGCCGACGAGAGCGCCTGGTTCCCCGAGGATGTGCTGCGCCTTCATGAGCTGAGGGCTGCCCAGATAATCTCCCTCTATTACAGCAAGCCCGGCGGCCTGCACCGTGCCTTGCAGGTGGCCGCTGTGGCATCAGCCTGTAACATCACCTGCGACATTGGAGGCTCCATAGAGATGGGCATCGGGGTTGCTGCCAACCTCCACCTGGGCGTGGCGGTCGGCAATCTCAGGTGGGCCAGCGTCTGTCCGGTGCCCAACGTGAACGGAGAAGCGCCCGTCTCCATCGCGGGAATCTACTACCTGGATGACATTATAAGTACCCAGATTAGCTATTCAGAGGGGCAGCTGCATGTTCCCACCGGGCCGGGCCTTGGCATCGAGGTGGATGAAGGCAAGCTGGCCCGCTACTCGGTCTGAGGCGTAGCTCCATGGCTGAGGTGCTGGTACTGGGCGCCGGAAACGGCGGGTACGCAATGGCAGCCGACCTTGTCCTCCGGGGCCATCGGGTTACCCTGTACAACCGTACCCAGGCTACCTTGTCGGCGGCGATAGAACAGGGCGGGATTCGCTACACCGGGGTGCTGGGAGATGGCTTCGCACCCGTGGGCAACATCACCACAGACCTCGAAGGTGTTGCGGCTAGGTCGGACCTCATCGTAGTCTGCGTTCCTGCGACAGCCCACCGCTCTATTGCCTGTTCCCTCGCCCCCCATCTTGAGGAGGGACAGACGGTCCTCCTGAACCCCGGCGGAATGCTGGGCAGCCTGGCCTTCCTGCGAGAGCTTCGGGCCGCCGGCCATTCCGGCCATGTCCGCATAGCCGAAACCGGCACCCTGACCTACATCTGCCGCAAGCCCGACCCGGGCAGCGTCTTGATCACTAACGTTCTCAAGAGCGTTCCCTTTGCCGCCTTCCCTGCCTCATCCACCATGGCCTTTTCAGAAGATGTGGCGGATATCGTGCCCAACCTAAAGCCCGTTTCCCACATCCTGGCTGCGGGATTTGCCAACGTAAACGCTGTCCTGCACCCTCCCGCCATGGTCCTGGGCGCCGCGTGGATCGAGCACACCCAGGGCGATTTCCGCTACTACCTGGATGCCGCCACTCCCGCTGTAGCCCACCTGATGGAGGCCCTGGACGGGGAAAGGAGGGCGGTGGCTGTTGGCTGGGGCGTGGATGTACCTTCCTTCCCCCAGCTGTTCGCCAGCATCGGCTCCACGTCCAGCGAGGCAGGCGAAAAGGAGGACTATCTGCTTACCTTGTTGGACAGCGTACCCAATCACCATATCAAGGCTCCACCCTCCCTTGACCACCGGTACATGCACGAGGACATACCCTTCGGTCTCGTCCCCATGATCGACCTTGGGCGCGCTGTGGGTGTGGGAACGCCTACCATGGCCGCCGTAGCGCAGATAGCGTGCGTTTCGACAAAGCGGGACTACTGGGCCGAGTCCCGCACCCTGGCTTCCCTGGGACTTGATGGCTGGTCCAAAGAGCGGGTATTGGAGCTTTTGGAGGAGGGCGAATGATGGAATTGAGCAAGTACACCGTAGCGGTGCTGGGAGGCGACGGCCGGGAGGTGGAGTGCGTCAGGCAGCTGTTGGCTGAAGGCGCCAGCGTTCGCACCTGCGGCCTGCCGGAGGGCGACGGCATCGAGGCCGCATCGAGCCATAGCGCCGTGGCCGAAGCGGTGCAGGGCGCCCAGATCATCATACTACCCGTGCCCCTTCCCCAGCCGGACGGGGCCATATTCTCACCCCACAGCCCGGACCGGCTATATGTGGACAGCGACATCCTCGCCGGGGCGGTGCCCGGGGGAGTCCTGATCACGGGCAAGTCCAGCGCCCAGATGAGGGAAGCCTCGGAAAAGTACGGCTTGAAGCTAAGAGAGTACGAGCAGGATGAGGAACTGATGGTGCTGCGGGCGCCCGCCATCGCCGAGGGGGCCATCAGGATCGCCATAGAGCACACCGAGGTTACCCTCCATGACAATCCCTGCCTGATAGTCGGTTTCGGGAAAATAGGGCCTGCCCTAGCCCGGAGCCTGACGGGGATCGGCGCAAGGGTGACTATCGCGGCCCGCAATGGCCTGCAGCGGGCGAGGGCTTGGGAGATGGGATGCACCGCCGTCCCCCTTGAACAGATGCCCGAGGTGGCGCAAAGGGCGAGGGTCATCTTCAACATTGTCCCCGCCCGTCTGTTGGAACGAGCCGTGCTGGAAAACCTGGATACGCAAACCCTGCTCATCGACCTGGCGGCGCCTCCCGGAGGCATCGACTTCGATGCAGCCAGGGAGCTGGGGCTGAAGGCCATCTGGGGACGGGGCCTCGGGGGACGCGCTCCCCGCACCGTTGGCCAAGTGCAGTGGAAGGGCATCAAAGCCATCCTCGAAGAAGAGCTGGCGTAGTTCCTAGGGGCGCCATCCCCCTCATCCTAGCCTCCCCCGGGGAGACCCTTGCGTAACCCTAGGGCCAGGACCGTCCGTTCGCCCTGAGGGAAATCGAAGGGGAACGGGCAGCCTCAGTTGTGTATTGGATAATGCCCTTCTCACCTGGGGTCAAGAAGCATATTCTCTCCTCGCCCGTGAGGGAGATGGGTTGGGGGTGAGGGTGCGCAGAGACAGAGTAGCTAGGGCGCGAAACTGTAGACGACGGGCAGCTGGGCGACGTCGGTAACGCTCGAGTCCGTGTGGTGCAGAATGTTCACCCTTCCCGTCCCGCAATCTCCGAAATCGTCGCACGTGATGCTTCCGATGATGCCCCCAAAGCTGCTGGTGCCGGTCAGGGCTTCCCGGAGCTTTTCCCGGTCGATGTAGAGGCTGTCTTCCTCGGCAACTGCGGCATCCTCGATGGCCCTGAGCAGGATGGTGGTCGCATCGTAGGCATGGGCAAGATACGCCGACGTTGGCTGCTCGTTGAACTGCTCCACGTAGGCTGCAACCAGCTCATCGTTGCTCTTGCCCGTCGCTTTGTTGACGTTGCTGCCGAAGCTCGTCTCGGGGCTCAGGAAGTAGATGTTCTCCGCTTGGGGGAGGGCCAGTACCTCGCTGACCAGCAGGGCGGCCCCCGCGATAAGGACGGCGTCTCCCAGCCCATCGACCTGCCCTACCTGTTCCATGATCTGCGTTCCCTCCCCAGGAAAGAGAGGGAGGAAGAGGCCGTCGGGCGCGTTCTCGGCAATACGGGTTAGGAGGGGGGCCATTTCTGTGTCGCCCCTGCTGATGGTGTCGATGGTGACGGAGCCTCCGATATCCTGGAAGGCGGTGGTGAAAGCGTCCGTAAGGCCGGAAGTATAAGGACCTCCGTCGTGTATGGCGGCTATGGTGCGCAAACCAAGCTCCTCGTAGGCGAAGCGGGCTGCTGCGCCGGCTTGGTGAAGGTCGTTGGACGAGACGCGGTAGTAGCCGGGAAGGTAGTCGTCGCCTGGGTTGCCTTGCAGGTCAGAGGTCAACGACGGAGTTGTATTGGAAGGGGCGACCATCGCAAGGCCCGCATCGCTGATAATTGGCAGAGCCCCCGTGGCAGCTATGGAACAAGATGTGCCCACTATACCCACGACCCTGGTGTCGCCAATGACCATATCGGCGGCCGCCCGGCCCCCCTCTTCGGTGCAAAGAGAGTCGATTCCGGCGCCCATGGTCACATTGCGCCCCTTGATGGGGCCGTAGTCGGCAATGGCAAGGGCGACGCCACGCAGGTTTGGGATGCCCAAGCTCGATACACCTGAGAGGGATGACAGGGAGCGAATATGGATATCCTCGCCCTGGGGGACCTCAACGGCTCCCAGGGCTCCCGCTTCGAATCCCCGGCCTCCACAGGAGATCGACAATAGTACGGCGCAGCCCAGCACAGCTAAGCTGAGGAGGGACGGTATACCGATCTTGGGCACTCGTAACGCAGGCATATTGTTTCGCATGGCAACCCCAGTTAGCTTGGTTACTATAGCGGGCGGCTATCAGAAAATCCAGATGCATTGCATCCCTCTGATCAGTGCCACGGTTTCGGATACACTAGTCCCACTAACCAAGTGCGTTCTTCTCCGAAGAGCGCTGCCAGGTAACTCAATGGGAAACGCGGCAGACAAGGCGCACCCCAGGAGGAAGATAGGGTGAACATCATAAGCGGGCTATTCAAAGCAGACGCCGAGCAACGAGAAGCCATCCTGTACAAGCTGGAACGCATCACGGAGATACCCTTGATGTTGCTGGCTTTCCTGATGGTCCCCCTTCTCCTGGCCCCAATCTACTGGGACCTGACCCCGGATTCGGAATCCCTGGTGGTCTCCCTGGACATACTGGTCTGGTGTCTCTTCGCGGTGGACCTTGGGGTCAAGACAGCCATTGCGCCGCGGCGCTTGGCCTACCTGCGGGAGCACTGGCTGGATGTGCTGGTGGTATTGCTGCCCTTCGCCCGCCCACTGAGGATATTGCGCATCATTGTGTACGGTTCCCGGGCCTACCGGGGGGCTGTACGCCTGGTCAGAGTCGATTTCCTTGTGGCATATGCCGTCGGCCTGGTGGTGCTCATTGCGGCTATAGTCACGTCGGTTGAGAGGGGCCATGAATCCAGGCTGGACTCCTTCCCCGACGCCCTGTGGTGGGCCGTAGTAACGGTGACCACGGTGGGGTATGGAGACATTGTTCCTGTCACCCAGGCGGGGCGTGCCCTTGCCTTGGTATTGATGATAGGGGGAGTTGCCCTCTTCGGCGCCCTTACAGCCAACCTGGCTTCCATCCTGATGCGGAGGGACAACGCCAGCTCCGCCAGCGTAGCTTCCCTGGCGGAGGAGATGCGATTGATGCGGGACGAGGTGGCGCAGCTGAGGGGAGCCAGGGGAGAGGGCGCTTGATCTCCCCCATCCCCGGATCAAGTCCGGGGCAGGCTCTAACCTTCTCCCACCATGGGAGAAGGGACATTCATTACTCCCCCTCCCGTCAAGGGAGGAGGGCTGCAGGGCTTAGCGGGCGAAGAGGGCGGCGATGCGCTGGCCGACGATGGCATCTTCGCCGTCTCTGAGGCCGAATACATGGATGATGATCTGCTCTTCACCATCCCGCACCCGGGTCCAGATGGGAGGGTCGCCCTCCTTCAACCTGGCCACCAGATCTTGCCCCGTCATTCCCGCCTCTTGAGGATCGATGCTCAAGGTGACGCCGAAGGCTTGGTGTCCGATGACGTTGTCGATGAGCTCGACTTTCAGGCCGGGGATGCCTTGAAGGGATGACAGGATGGTCCTGGACTTGCTCTCGGAGTCGGCCAGCCGCTCTTCGTGGTTCATCGTCATCCAGCGACGCACCGCGGCGAGGACGCCCATCATCTCCTGCCTGTCCACCTTCTGGGGCCTGCCGACGCCCCGTATCCGCCGTCCCTCGTAGCCCACGAAGGAGTGCAGCGATATCTTTCGCACCATCTCTTTTGTCCCCAGGGCCAAGCCCGTGGACTGGGTGGAGCCCATGTACTTGGCGGCTATGCACTGGAAGTCCGCCCCTGCCCGGACGTACTTGCCGAACAGCTCCAAGGGATAAATCTGACCCGCCGAGTCCACCAGGACGGGCAGGTCGTGCTCCTTGGCTACCCTCAGGGTGTCTTCAAAGGAGAGGGCTTTGGGATCAGGGTACTGCTCGGTGGCGTAGTAGACCACCGCGGCAGTGTTGGGGCCTATGGCAGCCTCCAGGTCATCCGGGGTGGTGCCATCGGCGCTCCCGAAGTTCACCAGCTTTGCGCCGGCCAGCTCCAGGCACCTGTCGTACCAGTACCTCTGCCTCGTCTGGATGAGGATTTCGTTCTTCATTCCTGTGGTGTCGGGTAGCTGCTGTATCTTGGCGTCGTCGTCCCCGGCCATTACCGCTGCCGTAGCCAGGGTTAGGGCTGAGCCTGCACCTGAAGTGACGTATGCGGCGGGCACATCCGCCATCTCCGCCACGGCCGCACCCGCCTTTTCCTGGAGCTCCATCAAGGGTATGTAGGCGCTGTTGGCCCGCTCCATGGCCTCCTTCACCTCCGGCGCGGGAACCGAGCCTCCCAGCAGGGTCAGGCTGCCGATGGCGTTGATTATGGGAGTTGCTCCCAGTTCTTTGTATATGCTGCCCCAATCTTCTGATGCCATCTTTCCCTCCTCTGAGTGGTCCGAGCTTGGGAATGGGGACATTCCCTGGATGTACCTCTAGCAGGGCTATCCTATCATCTGGGACAGACATCGGAAAGGGCGCAGCCACCAGCTGGCCGGGTGTGGGTGCCCGCCTTGGCGATAGGCTGGAATCCCCCTATACTGCAAACATCTGGACACCATTGAGGAGGCGACGGCGTGGCGCAGGAAACAAGTCGGGCCGACTACATATTCCACAACGGCAAGGTGATAAGCGTAGATGAATCGGACTCCATCGGGCAGGCGGTGGGTGTCTCCGGGAGCGCCATTCAGGCAGTGGGCGCCAACGATGACATCCTGTCCCTGGCTGGGCCCGGCACCCGGGTCATCGACCTAAGGGGCCGCACCGTGATTCCCGGCATCATAGACACCCACGCCCACATGGACCGGGAAGGGTTGAAGGGCCTGTTTCCATCCCTGGCGGGGGTGTCTTCCATAGGTGATGTCCTGGCTGTTGTCAAGCGGGAGGTTGACCGCACGCCTCCCGGGGAATGGGTCGTAACGATGCCCATAGGGGACCCGCCCAACTTTTCCGGGGTGCCCGAGCAGCTGGCCGAGGGACGCTATCCCACCCGGTGGGAGCTGGACCAGGTCTCGCCGGACAATCCTGTGTACATCCGGGGCATCTGGACAGCATGGAACGTTCCCCCGTCGGTCTCCGTTGCCAACAGTGCGGCGCTGAAGCTGGCGGCAATAGACAGGGACACACCCAGCCCCGATTCCAACGTGACCATAGAGCGAGACGAAGCGGGGGAGCCTACAGGGGTGTTCGTCGATGCCAATCGCTTTCCCACCGTGGAGTTCAACCTGATGAGGGTGGTGCCCCGCTTCACCCACGAGCAGCGGGTGGCTGCTTTGAAGGAGTCCATGCGCCTGTACAACTCCGTGGGCACAACGTCCATCTACGAGGGACATGGCATCGCGCCCGAGGTGATGAGCGTTTACAAGGAGCTGTGGGACTCGGGGGAAATGACCGTCCGTTCATACCTTGTGGTCAGCCCCACCTGGAAGTCGCTGGAGGGCGCCGAAGATGATATGGCCCGCTGGAGCTACTTCGCATCGGACAAAGGCTTTGGCGACGATATGCTGAGGACCGGGGGATACTTCATCCAGGCCAGCAGCGTGCCCTACGTCGCCGAGACCCGCTCGGCAGAGCTGCCCTACACCGGCTGGGCAGGCTTTGCCGAGAGCCACTACTCGCCCGAGGAGTTCAGGGAGCTGGTGCGCATGGCGGCTCGCCATAACCTCAGGGTCAACGCGCTGGCCGGGCAGGACGCCGACGGAGCACTTGACCTGTTTGAGGACATCCACAGGACTACGCCCATCGACGGGCGCCGTTGGGTGTGGATACACGCCCGCCAGCTTACTCGCCAGCAGGTAGGGCGCATCAGGGACCTGGGAATGCTGATGGAAACCCTGCCCCTCACGGAGCTGTGGCTCCGGGGGAACCGGTACTTCGAAACGCCCCACCTGGCCGACATAGCTGTCAGCCACAGGATGTACCTGGAGGAAGGCGCCCGGTATGCCCTGGGGACCGACAACAAGCCCTACAACCCCTTTGCCACCCTATGGGCGGCCGTCGTCCGCAAGGAGAGGCACACAGGAACGGTGCTGGGGCCTGGCCAGGTGCTTAGCCGCATGGAGGCCCTGCGAGCATTCACCCAGTTCGGGACCTACTTCACCTTCGACGAACACCGCCTTGGCTCCCTGGAACCAGGCAAGCTGGCGGACCTAGCGGTCCTGTCCGATGACCTGCTGACCATGCCCGAAGATGGCATACCCGAGCTGAGGTCGCTGCTGACCATGGTGGGAGGCAGAGTCGTCCACCAGGAAGAGGCCTTCTTCTAGAGCCTTTTCCCCCTGGGCGAGGGGTGAAAAATTGTCCCTACGCCCTGGCACTCAGTCCCTTCTCCCCTGGGGGAGAAGGCTAGGATGAGGGGGAACAGACCATCCGCCCTTCAAAACGGTGCTCCGTCATTCCGGCGGAAGCCGGAATCCAGGGAGACCTGCCCCTTCAAAGCCTTGGCATTCAGGGATTCCCCCCTCACCCCCAACCCCTCTTCTCTCAAGGGCGAGGGAGTAACCTTGTCCCTTCTCCCCTGGGAGACAAGATGGGCTTAGCGGCTGCTAAGCCAGGAAGCCCTGAACGATCTTCCAGGCAGGCTCTCGCTCCCCGGTGTAGAAGTGGTCCCCGTTGGGGATGGATGCGTAGGTCAGGTGGTCGAACTCGCCGGACACCTTTTCCAGCTCACCGGCCAGGCCTGCAAAGCCCATGAGGGAGTTGGACTGGCCCCGCTCGACCCCTTCGAGGCTGCCAAGGGTCACCAGCGTAGGCACCTTGACGTCGGGCAGCAGCCTTACCACATCATATTTTTCGCCGGGCCCGTACTTGTCCAGGAACACCTTAGCGGTGAGCAGGTTGGCGCTGGGGTAACGCACCTCCATTAGCGCTTCCGGGTGGCCGTCGGAGATGTGCTGCTGGGCCTCCTCCAGCTGCTCTACGTACTTGCTCCAGTCGGCCATGCCCTGGTATGCGTTGTGGGAGAAGCGGGGAGGCGAGCTGGCAACCATGCTCTTGATGCGGGAGTCCTTTTCGGAAGCCATGTAGTATATGGACTTGACCGCGCCCAAGCTGTGGCCCCAGAGCCCGATATTTCGGTAACCCGCGTCTTGGGCAAAGGAGATCCAGGCGTCCCAGTCGTGGCAAGATTCATCCACCATCTCATAGGCGGCGCCGAACCTCTGCCCGTCCAGCGGCCCCCGGCTCACGGGGTCATGGCCGCGGTTGTTCACCCTCAGGACGGCACAGCCAGCATCGACTGCATAATCGGCCATCTCCTCGAACAGCCCGGGGCCATAGAAGTTTCCTCCCACCCCGTGAAGCATGATCAGTATGTCCACGCTAAGCTGGGATGCCGAGGAGCCGGCCGGAGACCTCAGGAAGCCGTCCAGCCGTAGGCCATCCTTCGTTTGCACCTTTACCAGGTCGACGTTCATTCTTTTCCTCCAGTCCGCAACGCGAGATGTACGACTTGCGCTCCTGTGTGTAGGCAGGAGTGTATGGCCAGCCAGCTTGCCATGTCAACGCTGGCCCCACCCTGAGCCCTGTCACATCTACCCAAGGCTAAGGGGAGCTTAGGGCCATGCCGTCATTGCGGCGGAAGCCGCAATCCAGGGGAGGCTGTTGCAGGGCAGCGTCATCTTGGTGAAGACCAGTATGCCGAGGTGCGCTGGTCTGGATACCAGCTCTCTTAAGGACTAGGAGTTCTCCACTGTGGCCATCTGACAACTCGCACGGGCCGGTGGTATTATTGAGCCATTCCCAACCCAGGCGATTTCACGAGAGGCTGCTGGGGCTGCCCATCATTTCATTAAGGGGTGCCGCATGGTACAGACGACAAGTAGACCCTATATCTACGTAGGCGGGGAAAAGGGAGGCTTGGTGAGGAAAGGGGAGGGCGATGCCTCCTGGGAGGCGCTGACCAACGGCCTGCCTGCCGACCTGGTGGTGGTGCAGGTGGCGGTCAATCCGGCCCGGCCGGATATGGTGCTGCTGGGAACCCGGAAGGGCGCTTACATCAGCTACGACCATGGAGACAGCTGGAGCCCCGTGGCCCTGCCCGAATCGGAGCTGGAAATCTGGTCCTTCGCCTTCCAGCCCGGCCAGCCTGACACCATCTACGTCGGCACTGCACCGGCCCACATCTACCGCAGCAAGGACGCCGGAGCCACCTGGGATACCCTGCCCATCGTGGTGGACCCGGCGGCTGTGTGCGACCTGGGGTTTCCGACCCGCATCATCGCCATGGTGGTCAACCCGGCCAACCCGGCTGAAATGTACGCCGGCATGGAGGTGGGCGGGATGATCCGCAGCCTGGACAGCGGAGAGAGTTGGGAATCCATAAACAACGGCATGATCGGGGATGAAGACAGGGTGGATATTCATGGCGTAGCCATGAGCCCCTTGCAGCCCCAGACGCCCTACATGATCACCCGCCTGGGGCCTTGGCGGGGTCATGACCGGGGCAGCCGCTGGGAGTTCATAGACCTGAAGCCCTTCAGCCCCATAACCCACACCAGGGACTTCAAGCTGGACCCTCATGTGCCCGGCACCCTCTACGCAGGCGTGGGCGCCAGCGTGTACGGCGAGGATGGGGCATTGCTGCGCTCATCGGACATGGGCGCCACGTGGGAGAGGGCGGACAAGGGAGTCAAACCCAACAGCACCGTGCGTTGCGTTTCCCTGAGCTCCAGCCGCCCGTCCACAATCTACTGCTGCACCAGGTACGGTCAGGTCTTCGGCAGCCTGGACGGTGGGGACACATGGCAGGAACACCAGCTGCCCGAGGGGGTCACCGAGCTGCGGGCGGTGGCAGTCAGCTAGCTCTTCAGCTTAGCTCCAGGGTGGTCCCCACGCTGCTGGCCACGAATGCTTCGGGCATAGCTGTCGCCAGCTGGTGGCATGCCGACCAGCCGGTGCAGTGGCCTGGCATTATGTAGCGAGGCCCAATCTCCCTGATCATGGACACGGTGCGGGGAATCAGGGGGGCCATGAGGCTGCCCGTCAGGTGGAAGCCGCCCACGAGGGCATGGACGTTCCCGATGCCGGTCAGGGCTTGGGCGTTGTGCAGGGTGTTTATGATGCCCGAATGCCCGCACCCCGTCACTATCACCAGTCCCTTGCCCCGCAGGTTCATGATGACGCACTGGTCGTCGGAAATCAGCGGGTCCGGCTGCCAGCCATGCTCCCTGTTGGCGTGGTGATAAGGGTTGCCCGTCTCGAAGCTGCTGGTGCGCCCTATCTCCCCCGACACCAGGGCCATGCCATCCACCAGCATGGAAGGGCCGACCTCTTCTATGACCTCGATGTCTTCCGCCCGGAAGTCCGACCTCCTGGGGGCCGGGTAGTTCAGATGGTAGCCGTCGGGAAGGATCACCCTGCGCTCCAAGAAGGCGTCGGGATGAAGCACAAGGGGCAGGGAGCGGGAGCCAAGCCTGTCCACCAGTCCCAGCAGCCCCATGGAGTGGTCCGGATGGCCGTGGCTGATGGTGATGGCGCGGATGTCGTGTGCGTCGGCGCCCAGAGCATCCAGGTTGCGAAGGAGGCCGTAGGCGCTCACTCCCGTGTCGTACATGAGGGTGCCGCGCCGGTCGCCCTGGGTCACTTCTATAAGGGTGGAGTAACCATGCTCGGCGATGGCCGTGTCCCAGGGATTGGGTACGGTCCCGAGACTATCCAGCCACGCAGGCCCCAGGGGGTACCGCTCTATCCCATCGCCGCTGGGCAGAAGAAGGTCGATGGTGTTGTCCACCACGACGGTTATCCTGACCTTGTCCACTTCGGGTAGATTGATGACTTGCTGCATCTTCCTATTATCCGGCCTTTGTAAATCCCTCTCCTTCGAGAAGAGGGTACTGGGGGGAGGGTGAAACGTCCATCTTGCCTAGGCCACCGTCGTTCCCGCTAAGGCTGTTCTTGCGAAAAAAGGAGGGCGGGAATCTTGCGCGTGACGACCTGGATGCAGCCGGTCGCCCTTCGATTTCCCTGAGGGCCTGAGCTGTGTCCGTTCCCCTTCGAGTGCCTCAGGGCGAACGGACAGATAGCAGTCCTGTGGGCGAAAGGACGGGTGGCCTGAGCGCTTGTCATGGGGGGAGCTTATCGGTTAGCATTGAGGAAGAGCCTCGCTGTTCGCCCTGAGGTGTGTGTGGGCCCGTCCTAACGGGAGCCTATCGGTTCGGTATTGAGGAAGAGGCTCGCCGTTCGCCCTGAGGCACTCGAAGGGGAACGGCGAGCCTGGGACCAATTCGTGCACGGATCTTCACGGGGAGAGGGGCTGCTCAGTCGCTGCCCGTTTCGCTGCTAACTGCCTTTAGGAGCAATTGCTGCGACCGGTTCTTTGGGGTGACGGTGCAGATCTGCGACCCACTCGCTTCCCCCTTTTTCTGGCATGAACGGGGGAAGTTTTCGGGATGGTAGCCAGATCGAACAGTTGGCCCAATTCTTGCTGTACAAACTCCGGCGGGTCTTTATCTCCCTTGCGTACATTGCACTGTGCACATAGAACCAATTTCAGGTTGTCTGTAGAGTGTTGGCCGCCTTTGGCGAGTAGGTTGTAGTGGTCCAGATGTGGGCGATTAAGAGTGGTATTGCCGAATTTCTTACCGCAGTACGCGCATCTATCTTGTTGGCTCTTTATCAACGTCTCTTTGTGGTCTAGCGGTATCTCTTCTATAAGACTTTCCGCCTTTTGAGCCCGGCGTCGGCTAGCACGCTCGCGTTCTTGTGCTGCGTAGCTGCAGTTATTTCGGTAGAGAAACTTCTTCCTCTCGTTTTCCTTTTGTCGGTATCCGGGTTTGGAGCGGTGCTTCTGCCTGGCCTTCTTCACCCGCTCTGGATTCTTGATCCGCCCTCGTTGCGCTTCAGCATTTCTGCAATCTCTGCATGAAAAGCTGTGCCTATTGGCCCGAAAATCCCGTGCCGGCTTGTCTTCTCCACATGAAGTACACTTTCGAACAGGAGAATTGCTGCAATCCAAGCATATCTGCCGGTTTCGTATGAACTCGCTTGGCGTTTTTTCTTTGCCACATAGCTTGCAGGGGCGAAGAGTTCCTGCCCATCGCCTTTTGCCGTATTCTCGTACGCCCTCGTGGTTGAGTATGTAATATATCTTGCTGCGTTTTCTATCCAGTTCGGCCCAATCGGAGTCGTTACGTCGGCGGGCTCGACGGCCCTCACCGACACAATCCTTGCATTCCCTACGACCTGAGTGGAAACTATCGGCGGATTTCACATGATTGCATTGAGTGCACTCCCACTCTGAATCGGCTATCTTGTTTATCCGCTCCTGGTGCAGTTCCTTTCGGCACTCTTTGCACTGATTGCGCCCACGTCCTTTCTCGAACCCCTCTGTTGATTTCTCTGCTCCACATCGGCTACACACCCGTTCTTTGGGAGGGTTTTCTCGACAGACCAAGCATATTTGGGTTCCCGTCTGTTCTGGGAACGCATCCTTCGGTTTTTCCTTCTTACACCAGGTGCATCGTCTCTTCGTGTGAGCACGAGCGCGCTTCGCTTTGCTCCTTGCATTAGTGCAATCCTTGCATTGATTTACAAAGCGGCTAAAGCGTGAGTGAAAATGGAAATAGCCCTTATCCAAGGGTTTAGCGACCCCACAGATATTACATGTTCTTTCGATAGCTTGGGACATCTTCTCACCTCATGGACCCCTTAAAGCGTTTCCAAGTTCTCCTTGCCTTGTCGATAAGTTCCCGAGCTTTTTCGGAGGGATTCTTGGGTCTGAACCGTCCTTTCCCGTCGGGTCTCCGATTTCCAGGCATGTCTTTCCTCCTTGATGTTGAAATGGGATGAGGCCTTAATGATGGACGTGTCCCGTAACGGTGAAGGGGCACTGGGGAATTCGGCCGCAGCCAGCGGTTGACGCGATGCCACGCAGGGCCACAAGCTGTTACGGGCTACATTGGGGCGGAGGGGCTATTCCAGCAGGGGAGAGGCGCCGGAAAGTGCTGCGGCGCTTGGCGCAGCCATCCGGCGGGAAGGGGAAGGAAGGAGATCGCCGCCCATTCCGGCGGGAATGAGGACACGGGGGACTGCGAGAATCGATGCAGGTAAGGCAAAAGGCCCGTTGAGGCGTACCAGCAAGGGAAGCTTTGCGGTGCTGGGAAGGACCGGCCTAACGGAAAGGCACCACCGTACGAAGCCGGAGGATGCTAAGAGGTAGAACAGGCTAATGCCGAGCCATGCCGCGGGCCCGGGCAGTTGTGGGGAGATGTCGCCAATGAAGCCAAAAGCGGGATCAAAGCTCGCTGAGCCTGTCAGTGGGTACAGCGGCAAACCCAAGACAAGTAGAACTAAGAAGCATCCCCCCAAGGCGACAGCCAGCAGCAATATCCCCGATGACAGTTCGCGGGCCATGTGCGTTAGGCATTTGCGAAAGACCATGTTCTGATTATCCACGCAGGCAATAGTGAAGTCAAAATCTGGCTGTCACTATTTTTTCCGGTTGACTAGCCATACTCCCAAACCTAGAATTGCCCTATTACCAGCTTTGTTTTTCCAGGGGCCCATTCCGCACGCACCGATATCCGGCGCATAATCCTTGGCAGAGAGGTGGAAAGACAACGACCATGGCCACCCATGACAGGTACGACCTTCCCATCACCACATCTTCTCAAGCAGCCGCCGAGCACTACGTGCGGGGCATTGATTTGGTCCTTTCCCAGCAGTACGGCCCGGAGCAGGCGCTGGCCGAGGCCGTGGAGGCCGATGAGGGGTTCGCCGCCGCCCACGCAGCCCTGGGAATGGTGCAGATGATGCGGGGGTCGGCGCCCCAAGCCAGGGAGTCCATGCAGCGCGCCCACGAGACCCAGCCCGGCGTGTCCCAGAGGGAGAGGCAGCAGATCGAGATGATCGACCTCTGGATCGGCGGTGAAGGCCACAGGTCAGCTGCCCGCTTGCGGGAGCACCTGGACGAGTACCCCAGGGACTGCATGATGATCCGCCTCGCCCAGAGGCTGTACATCAGGGGTTGCAGCAGCGTCGGCTCCGGGGATGCCGACTTCCCGCCTGCCTATTACGCCCTCCTCAGCAGCATCGCCCCCGTCTACGGGGAGGACTGGGCCTTCTATGGCCAGTATGCGTGGGCCAATCACGAGATCGGCCTCATCGACGAAGGAAGACGGCTGGCCCAGCGTTCCTTAGAGCTGCGGCCGGACAACGCAGTCGCCGCCCATTCCATAGCCCATGTATTTTACGAGACCGGCGACCCGTCCAGCGGCTCGGACTTCCTCGGCACATGGATCAGAGGCTTCGACAAGCGTGCCGATTACCGGGTGCACCTGTCATGGCACCAAGCTTTGTTCGAGCTGGCCCTGGGGCGCCAGGCCCAGGTGGAGAGCTGGTACTACGAGGAGATAGAGCCTTCCCTGAAGAGGGGGAGGCTGGCGTCCCTGGCGGAATCCGCCTCGCTGTTGTGGCGGATGCAGCTATATTCCGGGACTGCTCCGACCCTCTCCTGGGATCTGTCATGCCCGCTGGCCGTCCCGGCGGCTGATAAGACGGGGGTGGCATTCGGCGATGCCCACGCGGCCTTGGCATTGGCCGGGTCCGGGGACCATGACGCCTTGGGTAGGATGCTGGATGGCCTGCTGGCGGAAGCCGGGAAGGGCAACGCCCTTGCGGGAGGTGTGATGGCGCGCCTGGTGCAGGGCCTGGATGCCTTCGTTCACGAAGACTACGAGACGGCGGTAAAACACCTGGGCCCCCTGGAAAGCCAGCTTGTCCGCATCGGAGGGAGCCATGCCCAGCGGGAGGTGTTCGAGGACACCATCCTGGAGGCGTACCTGAGGGCGGGCGAGTTCGATGCTGCCGAAGCTATGCTGACGGAGCGCCTGGGCCGCCGCTCCACCCCCAGGGACACCTTCTGGCTGGGGCGCCTGGAAGCCGGAAGGGGCGCCGACGACGAGGCCAGCGGGCGTTTCAAGGAGGCTGAAAAGAGCTGGGAGGGCGCCGATGAGTCCTTTCCCGAGCTGGCTTCGCTGAGGCAGATGGCCCGGAACTAGCGGCCACGCCTTCCTTTTACACAGCCTTCGTATTTCATAGGGAACATCTTCCACAACGCGCATTTAATGGAGTGAAAAATGCAGATAGGGACTGTATTCATGTCCTTCATGGGGGGACCGCCGGGGTATCGCCGGGAGTTCGGCCAATGGATCAAGGAAGCGGAAGTACTGCTGGAGCGGCTGTCCCGGGCGGGATTCACCTTCGTCGCCTTCACCCACTCCTACCAGTCGGCAGGTTCGGGCGGGATACAACCCCTGGTGCTGCTCTCCCGCCTCGCCCCCATATCCGGGGACCTGAGGCTTGCCACCCAGGTGGTGCTCCTACCCCTGATGAATGGCATGGATGCGGCCTACAACGCGGTCACCCTGGACCATATAACCGAGGGCCGTCTTGATTTGGGGATTGGGTTGGGGTATCACCCCATGGAGCTGGAGCCATTCGGCGTATCCAGGGCCGACCGGGTGCCCAAGTTCGAAGAGTCGGTGCGCCTGATGAAGGAGTTCTGGAAGGGCGAGCCTGTTTACTTCCGGGGCAGGTACCATAACGTCTCGGGCACCTGCCTTACCTTGCGCCCCGTCCAGGAACCCCACCCGCCCCTGTGGGGGTCGGCCCAGAGTCACGGCGCGGCAGCCAGGGCGGGACGCATTCTAGATGGCATCGTCATAGGGCCCCAGACCACCTTCGAGGATGTCGGGGGCCTGCTGGATACCTTCAGGTCTACGTGGGCCGAGAACCGGGCCGAAGCCCCGGGACGGGTCGGCGCCTGGAGGGTGTTCCTGTGGGGAGACAGCCCGGAGGATGGGTACCGCAGGGGCGTTGAGGGGGGCAGGCTGACCTTCAAGCGGTATCATGAAGGAGGAATGCAGGAGGCCACCACGGTGGAGCTGCCCCTGGAGCTGCGGGAAGACACCTACGACCGGTGGACCATCTCGGGCAGCTACCGGGACTGCCTTGCTGGTCTTCGCAGGTGCAGGGATGAGCTGGGCCTGACCCACGTCACCTGCCAGTTCTACAACCTCCCGGACAGCTTCGAAGAGAGAATGAAGTGGCTGGACGGCTTCGGCAGCGAGGTCATCGCGAAGCTGTAGGCTTGCTCACTCAGACTCGTCGGGCTTTGGCAGGATATGGGGCGTGTGGAAAGACAAATCCCCCTTTTTTGCGTTGATTTGGATTGGCTGGTTGGGAAACGAAAGTATTTCGTTGATTGACCAAGGGTGATTTGTTGGGCAAAAAGGATTGCGGAAGGACGGCCTTTAGTTTGTTAGGTCAATTGTTGTCGACGACAAGGTGGGTCGCCCTCAACCTGATATTCACACACTGCCCAGAGAGAGCAAGGGTTCCGAAGAAGGCTTCGGTGATGACCGTGCCCGTCAACCTAGTAGGCTAAACGGTGTTCCCATAGCCGAGTGCCGGTTCTGTTTTCTGCTGGCCTATATCTCGGGCAGCTTTAACTACCAAAACACGACATTTCCCAAGTGTTTGTCAAACGTTTATGATGCGTTGACAAGATACAAATATTCGATCTTTATGGTATAGTCGGCGATAACTCCGCTCAATGATAGTAATGAGGTCACATATATGGAGTTGATTAGCGAGAATTCCCCGGGTGAAGACATCCTAGATGCATCCGCAGCCAGGTCTGCATTGTCAAAGGCGTTTACTCCTCACCAGCCTATATCCTTGCCGGAGCTCCTGTCCGGCCGGCTGGAGCTTCTTTATAGTGTTCAAGATTCGGTGAGCACTGAAGGTCTACATGTGGTCCTTTACGGTGACCGTGGGACTGGTAAGACATCGCTGGCACGAGTTGTTGCGTACCTCTCTCAAGAGCCCGGAGATGAACATGGACGACGTTGTGCTTTGGTCTCGTGCACAGCGCTAGACACTTACGCCACTATCTGGAGGAAGGTTGGCCAGGAAGTCCTTTTGAGTCAGCGCCAATTGGGCCTCGCCCAGCGAGAGACTTTTCAAATAGTAGGTCGCCTTGACATTGACAGTGAGGTAAAGACCCCGAACGATGCCAAAATACTATTGGAAGGGTTACACCATCCAACGGTTCTCGTTTTCGACGAATTTGACCGTATTTCAGATGGCGATACACAATCTCTCATGGCTGACACAATCAAGAGTTTTTCTGATCATAATGTCCCATCTACATTGATCTTCGTTGGCGTAGGGAAATCGCTGAGCGACTTGTTGCATGAACACCATTCTATTTCTAGGAACATTGCTCAGCTTCGAGTAGACCCAATGGAGGTACACGAGTTGGCACAAATCATCCAGAAGGGGTGCAAGATTGTTGGGTTTACTTTCGAGCATGGATTGGACTTAGAAATCGCCAAGTTATCCCAGGGCTATCCACACTATACCCATCTTCTGGGACTCTGGATCGGAAGAAAGGCTATCGACAACAGCCGGACCCACCTTTCTTTTGCCGATCTTGAACAAGCCATACCGGCGGTACTTCAGAATGCTGAGGGTGCACTACAAGAACAGTATGAGCGTGCCATTGACTCTAGCAAAAAGGCCGCGCTCTTCCGCCCGGTGCTATTGGCGTGTGCCATGGCAAACAAAGATTCTCTTGGACGGTTTGCGGTGGGTGCTCTACAGGAACCCCTTAAAGCAATTACTGGACAGAATTACTCGACGGGAGCCTACCAAGCACACTTGGGCAAGTTCTGTGAAACTGAACGGGGACCGGTGTTAGAAAGATCAGGGCAGCCCAAAAGCTACCGGTGGAGATTCCTTAACCCGCAGCTTATCCCTTACGTAGTTTTGCAAGGCGTTAATGACAAACTGATTCAACCCTCCCTCCTGCCGCAGCTTGCCTAATTGGGATTTCTGTCAATTGCTTTGCCATGGCGGCAATTTCTCAGCCTTACTTGTTTTTGGCATTTTACTAAGCTGCTGGAGCAGCCCCCGGGTGCGTAATGGTCTGCCGTCGAGGATTCTCGTTTGCTTGGACGCCTATTCTTGTCCCAAACCTGACATCGCAGTCATTTCGCGTAAATTCGAACTAGTACTCTTCCATCCCCTTGCTTTGACTTGCAAGGAAGGCCCGTGCTAGAATCGGGGTTGACAACTCGATAGCACTATGTTCGGGAGCTTGGGCAAGCCAGGCTGAGAGGGTGGCCGATACTCGTCACCGACCGTTTTACCTGACCCGGGTAATGCCGGCGAAGGGATAAGTCGATGATCGGTAGAGACGCACCGTCAGGCTTCACCCCTGGCGGTTTTTCTTAGTCCCCGGGGTGCGAAAGGAGTCCATCATGGACGGCCAGTTGGTAATCGCCGGGAAGGTGTTCAACTCCCGGCTCATCTTGGGCACCGGCAAGTACAGGACCCCGGAAGATATGGTGGAGTCTATCCAGGCCTCGGGCACAGAGATGGTGACGGTGGCCATCCGAAGGCTGGACCTGGACGACCCCAACAAGAAGACGATCCTGGACTATATCGACTGGAACATCTACCAGGTGCTTCCCAACACGGCGGGAAGCAAGACCGTCGAGGAAGCCCTGTTCACCGCCCGGCTGGGTAGGTCCGTAACCAACAGCAACTGGGTGAAGCTGGAGGTCATTCCCGACCCCAAGTACCTCCTCCCCGATCCTGTGGGCACCCTGGCAGCCGCCGAGCAGCTCGTCCGGGAGGGATTCGTGGTGCTGCCCTACATCCATGCCGACCCGGTGCTCGCCAAGCACCTGGAAGAGGCGGGCTGCGCCACGGTGATGCCCCTGGGGTCTGCCATCGGTTCCGGTCAGGGCATCCACACGGCCGAGGAGATACGCATCATCATCGAGCAGGCCAACGTGCCGGTGGTGGTGGACGCGGGACTGGGGGTGCCCTCCGATGCATCCGAAGCCTTGGAGATGGGCGCCGATGCAGTGCTGGTCAATTCAGCCATCGCCCAAGCCCAAGACCCGGTGCTGATGGCCCAGGCTTTCGAGAAGGGTGTGGAGGCAGGGCGCGATGCCTACGTTGCCGGGCGTATCCCCCGCCAGGCCTATGCGTCGGCCAGCAGCCCCACCGAGGATGTTCCCCAGCCCATCCCGACTGCCAGATAGGGACCGGTCAAAGATCTATGAAGCCTTCGGTCCCGGTTCCCTGCCTGTGCGTCGTAACCGACCGGAACCTGTTCCTCGGGGACACGGACCGGCTGCTCCGAAGCGTGGAAGCCGCCGTTGCGGGCGGGGCTAACATGGTCCAGCTCAGGGAGAGGGGTATGGAACCCGATGCCCTTGCGGACTTGGCCAATAGCATCCGACGTATCACCCATCGTCCCGCTCTCCTGATGGTCAACGGAAACCCGGAGTTGGCCCAGGCCTGCAATGCCGACGGGGTGCAGCTGCCGGAAGCTGGGATGTCCGTGGCCGATGCCAGGGATATAGTGGGTATTGATAAGCTGATAGGAAGGTCGGTTCATTCGGTTGCAGGCGCCATCGACGCCGAACGGGAAGGTGCCGATTTCCTGGTGGCGGGAACCATCTACGCAAGCCGCTCCCACACCGGGGTCGACCCGGCAGGTCCCAGCCTCCTAGCCGACATCGCCCGGCAGGTGTCCCTGCCTCTCCTGGGTATAGGAGGCATAGGTCCCGGGAATGTGAGGGAAGTCATGGAAGCCGGCGCCCATGGGGCCGCCGTGATTGCGGCGGTGCTGGATGCCCCTGACCCGGAGGATACCAGCCGGGAAATGATGAGCCTGATGATGCAGGCCGACATACTGGCGGGGAGGGCAACCCGGGGGAACGACCCATGATAAAGCTGGTGGTGAACGGAAAGATACGAGAGCTGGAAGGAAGCCAGGACCTGGTGAGCTTCCTGGAAAGCTTCGGCGTCAACATCCAGCACATCGCCGTGGGATACAACGGCACCGTGCTTGAAAAGGACCGGTTCTCCGAGACCATCCTCCAAGACGGCGATGTCCTGGAGGTGGTGCGCCCCGTGGGCGGCGGCTAATGCCCCGCCTTCCCGAATTCCTGATCAGCCTACAGCCTGCACCAGCTTAGCCCCCAGAATCTTCTCCATGTGCCTTAAAGCCCACTCATGGGCGTCGCCATCGAAGCTGGCCACGCAGTCGGTGGGCACCTCCACAGGGTAGTCCCGGTTGCGGGCATCGGCGGCTGTGTGGAGGACACAGATGTCTGTGCAAACGCCGCAGACTATGATCTTCTCCACATCCATGGACTCGAGCTGCTCGGCAAGGTCGGTGCCGAAGAAGCCGCTGTACCGGTTCTTGGGCAGCACGTTCGCACCCGATGGCTCGACGTAGCCCGCCAGCTCCGGCACCACCTCCGTCTCGTCGGTGCCCTTCACGCAGTGCACGGGGAACATCTGGAACTCCAGGTCATCGGGGTCATGGTGGTCGCTGACGAAGATTATTCTGGACCCCTGTCGGGCTTCATGCTCAAGGAGCGAGAGGACGTTGGGTATGATGTCTCGGCAGCCGTCCCCGCAGTACAGGTTATGCCCCGGCTCCATGAACCCCTTGAGCATATCGACAACCAGCACCACGTTGGGCATAGCGCACCTCCCTGAGGAGCATAGAGGTATCTGGCTCTATTCTAAGCCGGGCCTTACGAGCGAGCAAGGTACGCCCCTGCAGCATCTTCCCCCAAAGCCCCCTACTGATAATAGATGGGACAGCCTTGTCGACAGCCTTGTCCCCAGCAGGTAGAATTACGCTGACCTCCAAGTTGAGAGCGCGCATTCGGCTTGGACGATTGCCTGGGCTTGTTGGACACTCGCCAAGGGCCGGGGTGAACGGCCCAACCCACGATTTACGGGAGAAGATATGCCGTCAATTAGCGTTTCCACCTACAGCTTCAGAGGACGGGAGAGCATGGCCCAGTTTGTAGCCTTTGCCGAAGGGCTTGGGGTGACCGGTATTGAGCTGGGCACCGATGCCCATTGGCCCGATGTCCTGTCCTCCGATGATAAGGCGGCGATTCGGGAAGGGATCGCCCGCAACAACTGGATGCTGAACATCGACTACAACATGAAGACCGCCACCCTGGACAACTTCGACGAGGCCAAGGTGCAGCAGGGCATCTCCGAGCTGAAAGCCGACATGTCCCTTGCGGAGGAGCTGGGGGCGGGGTCGGTCTCCGTTCGGATAGGACTTATCAGCAACAGCCTGCCTGACAACGTCGATGAGGTGCGGAGAAGGGCCCAGACCAACATCGCCGATGCTCTTCGGGAGTCAATCCCCCTGGCGGAAAGGGCAGGCGCATACCTCCTCATCGAGAATGCCCAGCTCAGGCCGCTGGAGGTGCTGGAGACCTATGACCAGTACAACCAGATCGTCGAGGAGATCGGGAGCAGCCGGGTGAAGTTCATATTCGACCTCGCCCACTGCCACACCTTCACCGGCATCCAGGACGGCATCGACGCACTGGGACACAACGTGCACTCGGTGCATTTCCACGACAACCACGGAGAGCGGGGCAACGATGAGCACCTGGAGTTCGGCAAGGGCAACATCGACCTCGTGCCCTACGGGGGGTTCCTGCGGAGCGTACCGGGAATGATCACCTTCAAGGGGTGGGACGGCTCGGACGAAAGGGGTTCGACGGTCCGCAGCCTCGAAGGGATCCGGAGGCTCCTGGGAGGCTAAAAAAAGATTAGGATGAGGGGGTTTCAACCCTCACCCGGCCCCCTCCCTCAAGGGAGAGGGGAGACGCCGTAGGTCTGGAAAGGGAAGATAGATGCTGGAACGTTTTTACGTTAACGAAGAGGATGCCGTCCGCGTAAGGGAGGACGACCTCAGGGCTACCGTCGCCGCCATTTTAGAAAAGATGAACGTTCCAAAGGAGGATGCCGTCCTCGGGGCCGATGCCCTGGTAACCGCCGACCTGAGGGGGGTGGAGACCCACGGCGTGTCCAACATGCTCCGGGCTTATGTGGGGGGCTACAACCGGGGAGAGATAAATCCCACGCCCAACCTGAACATCGTGCGGGAGACGGCGGCCACCGCCAACATGGACTCGGACCGGGGCTTGGGCATAATCGCCACACCCAAGGCGATGGACATTGCCATAGAAAAGGCCCGCAACACCGGCTTGGGCATGGTGACCATCACCAACGGACGTCACCTGGGTATGGCGTCCTACCATGCCATGATGGCCCTGGAGCACGACATGGTAGGTATGTGCATGACCGGCTGTCCCCCATCGGTGCTGCCCACCTTTGGCGCCATCCCCCGTCTTGGCACCAATCCCATCGCCCTGGCCGCCCCCGCCGGTGAAGAGCCCCCCTTCGTCTTCGATGCGGCGACCAGCGTCATCGCCGGCAACAAGCTGGGCCTTGCCAGCCGGTTGGGTCTCGACCTGGAGCCTGGTTGGGTGGCCGATAGTGACGGCACTCCAATGATGGAATCCGTCCCCGCACCGCGGGACTGGGCGCCCGGGTCTGCCAGGCGCTACCAGCAGCTTCCCTTGGGCAGCACCCGTGAGGGCGGCTCCCACAAGGGCTACGGCCTGGCCTGCATGGTCGATATCCTCAGCGGCATTCTGGCAGGGAGCGCCTTTGGCATGGTGCCGGGCCGTCCCAACTTCAGCCACATGGTAGCCGCCTACAACATCGAGGCCTTCACAGAGATAGACCAGTTCAAGGCCCTGATGGATGACTTTCTAAGGGAGCTGAAGTCCACCCCACCGGCCCCTGGGCATGAGCGGGTGATAGTGCCAGGACAGCTGGAGGTGGAGGCTACCGAAGACCGGCGGGCCAATGGCATCCCCCTGCACAAAGAGGTGGTGCAGTGGTTCCAGGATATCTGCAATGAGCTGGATATTCCCTACTCCCTGGGCTGAGGCGCTGCGTTGACGGATTTTCTTCCCCCTCGCACGGCTCCCTTATCCTTGCTCCGGACACCGGCTGAGACAGGCATTGCAGGGTCTCCTGCCCTTCATCCCAGCGAAAGTCGGGTCTAAGCCATGAATAGCGCCCATTACGACATCTGCATCATAGGTGGAGGGATCATCGGCCTCTCCACCGCTTACCAGATGCTTCAGCGCTTTCCCAAGCTGAAGGTGGCGGTGGTCGAAAAAGAGGACCGCCTGGCAGTCCACCAGACGGGCCACAACAGCGGCGTCATCCATTCGGGAATCTACTACCGGCCCGGCTCCCAGAAGGCCCTGTTCTGCTCCAGCGGGGTGCATTCCCTGGTGCAGTTCTGCGATGAGAACGAGATCCCCTACGAGCGGTGCGGGAAGGTCATCGTCGCCACCGACGAGTCGGAGCTGGGACGCCTGGACACCCTATATGAAAGGGGCACAGCCAACGGAGTACCTGGCCTGAAGATGATCAGCCCCGAAGAGCTGGCGGAGGTCGAACCCTATGCCAGGGGCATCCGGGCATTGCACTCCCCGGCCACGGGAATCGTCGATTTCACCAAGGTCGCCTACGCTTACGCGAGCCGGTTCGAGGAGAAGGGCGGGACGATTTATCTCAATAGCCGGGTGCTGGACATCAGCAAGAGGGCCGACTCCACGACCCTCACAACCGCTGGGGGTGATGTGTCATGCAGCTACGTGGTCAACTGCGCCGGGCTGTACTCGGACAAGGTCGCGCGCATGATGGGCACACCCACATCGGTGCAGATCGTCCCCTTTAGGGGGGAGTACTACACCCTGAAGGAGCAGAGCAGGGAGCTGGTCAAGACCCTCATCTATCCCGTCCCCAATCCCCGATTCCCCTTCCTGGGAGTGCACTTCACCCGAAACATTCACGGCCACGTTGAGGCCGGCCCTAATGCCGTTCTGGCATATGCCCGGGAGGGGTATCGCAAGAGCCGGATAAGGCCCAGGGAATTGGCCGAGACCCTGGCTTTCCCCGGGTTCTGGTCCATGTCCCGCAAGCACTGGAAGGTCGGGCTAGGGGAGATGCACCGCTCCCTGAGCCGGCGCATCTTCCTGAAGGACCTGCAGCGATTGGTGCCCGCCGTCCAGGAAAGGGACCTGGCGCCTGGGGGAGCGGGAGTGCGCGCCCAAGCTGTGGGCCGGGATGGCACGATGCTTGACGATTTCAGCATCTGGCAGACTGCCGACGCTATTCATGTCCTGAACGCGCCTTCTCCCGGGGCCACATCCTCCATATCCATCGGAGAGCATATAGTCGGCCTGGCTGCCGAGACCTTTGGACTGGACGGGCCGGAAGGGTCCTAGCGGGCCAGGGCGATGCCCCACACGCTGGCGGCGCCCTTCTTCTTCAGCTCTTGGGCGCAGGCCGCCATGGTGGTGCCGCTGGTCACCACATCGTCCACCAGCACGATCTTGGCCCCCTTCACATCCTCCCGGCACGTGAAGCCTCCCTCGACGTTCTCCTGTCTCTGGCGCCTTCCGCCCAGGTTGGCCTGGGGAGGAGTATCCCGCTTCCTCTTCAGAACGTTCTTGGCCGGCAGGCCAGAGATGCGAGAAACATGATCGGCCAGCAGCGCGGACTGGTTGTACCCCCTGCCCCGGACACGGCGGGGATGAAGGGGGACCGGGGCCAGGAAGTCCCCGGGCAAGTCCGTGGACTCGAACCACTCTCCCAGCAGGCGGCCCAAGGTTGGGGCGGCAGCCCTAAGGTCTTCGTACTTGAGCTTGTGAATGGCGCTTCGTATCGGACCGTCCATCAGGTAGGGAGCGCGGATCCCGTCAATAGGGAGAGGAGATGCATGGCACTCTTCGCACAGGGGCCTGCCGTCGGTGCTGTCGGCGCAGATGTGGCAGTAGGGGGCCTCTAACTTCGTAAGCTTTACCTGGCAGGTTGGGCACAGAATGCTTTGGTCCGCCCCGCACCCCGCGCAGTGGATGGGGAACAGGAAGCCCAGGACCTTATCGTTAAATGCTTCTAGGACCGATCGATACATGGACAAGGGTTTCTGACCCCCTCATCAGCGTGGCAAGGCTTCCCTATATTAACAGCAGGCCGATATAATTTCCCCATTCCTGGGTAATTGCAATGGAGGTCCATCACGCTATGTCACATCCGATCACACCCGCCGACCTGCAAAGTCTCTTCGAGGAGGGGGCCAGCTTCGCCCTGCTGGACGTGAGGGAAGCCGGCGAATACAACAGCTCCCACATACCCAGCGCCTGCCTACTCTCCCGCAGGCAGATCGAATACCAGGCCGCCGCCCTCCTGCCCTACAGAGGCACCGCTGTTGTGGTCTGTGATGATGATGGCCGTCGGGCGCAGCTCGCCTCCGCAACCCTGGAGCTGATGGGCTATCGGAACGTGTCGGTGCTGGCTGGGGGCATCAACAGGTGGGCCAGCGAGGGCCGTCCTACCGAGTGGGGGACAAACGTCCCCAGCAAGGACTTTGGTGAACGGGTCGAGGTGGAGCACCATGTGCCAGAGATCGAAGCTGTGGACCTGGAAGAGCGCATCCGCCGGGGTGACAAAATAGTAATCCTGGATACCCGAACCCCCGAGGAGTACCGGCGCTTCTGCATCCCCGGGGGTCGTAGCATGCCCGGAGGGGAGCTGGCCCTGCGCATCACCGATGTCCTCGAAGCCTCGGAGAAGGATACGACGGTGGTCGTGAACTGCGCCGGGCGCACCCGCAGCATCATAGGCACACGCACGCTGCAGCGCATGGGCATCAGGGACCTGTGCGGCCTTAAGAACGGCACCTCGGGCTGGGTGCTGGCGGGATACCAGCTGGAGACCGGAGCGGACCGGCTGGACCTGCCCGGCCCGTCGGCGGCCGGCCTGGACGCCGCCGGGGCCTACGCCAATAGGATCGCAGAAGAAGACGGGGTGGGACGCCTGTCCCTAGACGGACTCAGGGACCTTATGGACCGGAGTACCCGCGAACCTGTGTATCTTATCGACGTGCGCACCGAGGATGAGTACGCAAAGGGGCACATTCCGGGCTTCCACTGGTTCCCCGGCGGTCAGGCTGTCCAGCGCAGCGACGACGCCGTGGCGATTCGCGGCGCCACCATAGTGTTCGCATGCGAAGGTAAGGTGCGCTCCACTATCACAGCCTCCTGGTACCGGCAGATGGGGTTCCAGGAGGTGTACGTGGTGGATGGAGGCATCGGGGCTTGGACGGCGGCTGGCCTAGTCCTAGAGGAGGAAATGCCCGGCGTCGAGCCCTTCGGGTTGGCTGAGGCCCGCTCCAAGGTCCGCATGGTGTCGCCGCAGGACGTGGGCCAAGGCCAGGGAGACTCAAGGATCTTCGTGGGCACCAGCCGAGAGTTCGCCTACGGCCACCTGGTGGGTTCGCGGTGGGCGCCGCGAGGCTGGCTGGAGCTCCACATAGAAGAAGTAGCGCCCTCCAAGGATGTCCGGCTCCTGGTCACCTGCGTCGATGGAAGCCAGTCCACCTTGGCTGGCGGTACCCTGGTCGGGATGGGCTATACGGACGTTGAGGTGCTGGAGGGAGGTACAACGGCGTGGAGGGCATCTGGTCTGCCGTTGGAAAGGGGCCTTGCGGGAGTGATGGCTCCCCCTGCCGACGTTGTGCCCGCCGGACCCGACCGGAATTACGCCGATATGATGAACTACCTGAGGTGGGAAGAAGCGCTGGGGGAGAAGTACAACCGGTAGTAGAGGACCTGGATCAGCTACCGCCGTCGCGGCGCTGCTGGTCCTTCAGGAACTCTTCCAGCTCCCTGACCAGCTCTTCGGACTTGGGCATCTCCGTCATGGTCAGGACAGCCGCTTCGTCATACCGCTCTTCCAGCTTCGTGACGTAGGAGTCGATTTGGGAGTCCCTGCTGACCGCCTTGCCGACTTCATCGTCAAAGGTCCTGGCGGCGGACCTAAGCTCTTCCATGTCGAGATGAAACCCCAGGAATCCCTTCAGGCTGCTGATCAGGGTGTAGCCGACCCGGTAGTTGGGAGCCGCCTGCAGGTAGTGGGGAGTGTGTCCCCAGATGGTGGCGTAACCCATCTTCTGCTCGATGCAGGCGCCCATCATTGCCGAGGCTATGCCTGTAGGCCCCTGGTAGTGGGAGGACACTATGTTCTGGGTCTCAAGCTTGTCCCGCAGCTCAAGCTCGTTGGAAGACCCAGTAATCCGCACTTCCCTGGTATGGGGGACCGCATCCAGGAGTGCGCCCACGTGCACCACCGTCCCCACTCCCCAGCGCTGCACTCCCTCCAGGATGGAGGCGCAGAAGGTCCTCCATTTCAGGTTAGGCTCGATGCCGAGGAAGAACATCAGGCCGGGATAATCTTCCCTGCCGGGGGCATAGTAGATCTCGTTGGTCGGCCATTTGACAATGCGTCGGCCCTCGGAGGTGATGCTCACGTTGGGCCGGATCTGGGTGAAGTCGTAAAACTCCTCGGGGTCCAGTTCCGCCACCTTCTTGGCTTGGAGTTTCCTGACCAGGTAGCGCACCGCACTGCTGGCCCCCTCACCTGCATCAGGCCACCCCTTGAATGCTGTGACCAGATGTGTAGCGGTGCCCTCAGGCTCCTCTAAGACTCTGAGATGCTCCATCTTCGGCAACCTGTCCCCTTGTCCCATTTTTGGTAGCCCATCATAGTTTAACATGCACTGCCAGTCCCCGTTGGTACTGTACCTCTTTGGTGTATGATTGGAAGACGCCGAGATGCTTATTTTTGAAAGGGGGCAACCGGTGAACCTGTGGGCAGTCCCAGGGCACCAACTGCGAACAAAGACGGTTCTAGTAGCCTTCGCGGCCGCTGTGCTTATGATTGTCGGCGCATCTTTGCCGTGGGTCTCCGCTCCTGAGCAGTTTTATCAAGAGGTAGATAGGCTTGCGAGGGAGAGTGGCGTACATGGTGTCTACGCCATCGCCGGTGCCGTGGTAGTGCTGGTGCTGATAGGGTACTTTCTCATTTCAGAACAATGGCAGCACATCAAACTCCTGAGCATACTCATTCTTGCCGTGGCCCTGGGAGTCGCCTATATCGCTGCAACCGATCTCGCGTACATAAGAACGGACTTGCTCAACGATCCCGCACTTGTCGCCTATTTCGAACGCCTCGGAACCGCCGGTGAGTGGAATAGGTTGGTCGACGACCCTGAGCTTTCAAAGTCCATTTCGGTGGCGCCCGGTCTGTACATCACCCTTGTCGCTTGCGGAATCCTGGGGGCCTGCGCAGGATTTAGCACGTACAGGAGCTTTCTACCGGATCCCGTCAGGAAGGACGCCTGACGGTGAACTGGCAGTCATAGGAAGAATATGCAACCCAGCGCCATCGTAATCCGGCACTCCTCCGTGGAGACCCTGGGTTCCAACTTGACTACTGTCCTGGCGGAACGGGCCCTGGAGCTTCACGAAGTGGACCTGTTCGACCATGCTCCCAGCTACGACCGGTTTGCCGCCCCGTCCCCGGAGGAGGGGCAGGTCGTCGTCATCCTGGGCGGGCCGATGTCGGTGAACGACAAGCTGCCGTCTCTGGAGACGGAGCAGGACTATATCCGGGAGGCCATCGGGGCCGGCGTACCTGTATTCGGTGTGTGCTTGGGGGCGCAGCTCATGGCGGCTGCCCTGGGCGGCCGGGTCGAGGCGACTGGGGGCTTCCAGTTTGGGCTTCGCAAGATACATGTCACCCCTGAGGGAAGCGCCGACCCCGTCTTTGGCAAGATACATGTGCCCCTGGTGCCAACCCTGCATGGCGACCATTTCTTCTTGCCCTCCAAGGCCGACCTGCTGGCCAGTGGGCACATCCTTTGCCGTGACGGAAGCTATCGCAGGATCAACATGGCCTACCGGTACGGGACCAGCTACGGTTTCCAATTCGAGCCCCAGCTAACCCTGGAAGAGATGGTCGTGTGGGACCGGGAGATGTACGACTGCTACGGGCTGATGGGCGACGCCTTCGACCCGGCCCAGGAATCCGAGGGCAATCTGCGGGAGTTTACCAGCTACTCTCCGCTGTACGAGTCCCAGATGCGCGCCTTGTTCCAAGCCTTCCTGGACCAAGCCCTGGGTGCATAAGGCTGGCTCCCCAGCAGAGAGACTCTTGCTCAACCCCCTAATTCTCACTTCCGTCGATCCCGCCGCAATGACGAAAGGCGTGGCCGCAATCCAGAAAAGTCCGGGACTGGGACAGGTTTCCACCTTAGTGTGTAGTACCTCCTGCGACGGGGGAGCCGTCCTGGAAGCCGGCAGCGCTCCGTCCTGGATTGCGGCCTCCGCCGCAATGACGATAGGCGTGGCCGTCTCACCATTGTCACTCCCGCGCGGGCGGGAGCCTAAGCCCAACCCCTTTGCTGTAGGCCAAGGGAGGTTACCGTTTTAGGATGCCTTTGAACAACCTCCCCGGACAGGACACAACCCAGCGGAGAGAGGACAATATTCAAGTCATAACTAGGGCCCTCCGTTCGCCCTGAGGCTCTCGAAGGGGAACGGAGGGGTGTTCGGGGGGAACGGGTAGCCCGCCCCCGGGTTACGCCAAGGTCTTTTTTTGCGGGAACGACGACGATGGGGCCGCGGGAACAAATAGGTTGTCCAGTGGTCTCCACGAGGGGAGTCGCCTTGCCCATGACATATGCCAACCCTATAATGGGGCCACTATCCAACGGGAGGAATAACCATGTACACCAAGTCGATGCTCAGCCTGGACCAGTGCCAGGCTGCCATAGCTGCAATGATCGCTGACTACAACAAGGACACCAGCCGGCGTCCCATCGCCATGGCCATAGTCGATGACACGGGCAACCTCATCAGCTTCGCCAAGACGGACCGAGCTAGGCTCATGGCGGCCCGTAACTGCATCAAGAAGGCATACACGGCAGCCATAATGGTGTCCGACACCGTCGACTATGCCGCCAGGCTGAAGGAGCAAGGGCGCAGTGTGGCCGATGCCGGGGACCCGATGTTGACCGGCCTGCAGGGGGGTGTCGTCATCCTGAACCCTGCCGACGGCACAGCCTTGGGAGGGATCGGCGTGGGGGGCTTGCCCACCGGCGTCGCCGACGAGGAGATCGCCAGGGTGGGGCTGCAAGCCCTGGGCCTGTGAGACAATCATCATGAAGAGCATAGAAATCGACCGCAGCAAGCGCCTGAAGGAAGAACCTGCCAAGGGGCATAACCGCTGGCATCCCGACGTAACCCCGGTGGTGGAGGCTGACCTGGGAGAAGAGGTGGTGCTGGAGACGAGGGACGCCGCCGACTGCCAGATCAGGAAGGGCATGGGCGTCCAGGACCTGTCGGGCATGGACGCAAAGGTGGCCCATCCCCTGACGGGCGCGGTGTACGTCAAGGGCGCCCAGGCGGGAGACCTGCTGGAGGTGGAGTATCTGGACATCATCCCCCAGCCCTACGGGTGGACCCGCTTTCGTTCGGGGGGAGGCTTCCTGCGGGATGAGTTCACCGAACCTTACCTGGTGCACTGGGACATTGCCGATGGATGGGCTACCTCGGAGCAGCTTCTCGGGGTGCGCATCCCCAACGGCTCCTTCATGGGCACCGCGGGCATCGCTCCCTCCCAAGACCAGCTTCAAGAGTGGACTCGGCGGGAGGCTGATCTTGTGAGACGGGGCGGCATCGCCCAGCCTCCCGACCCTATCGATGCGGTGCCCCAAGACGGACCCGTGGCAACCCACGGTGTTCGCACCATACCGCCCAGGGAGAACTGCGGCAACGTGGATGCCAAGCAGCTGACCAAGGGTTCCAAGCTGTTTATCCCGGTCAACGTGGAAGGCGCCCTGTATTCGGCTGGAGACGGCCATTTCGCCCAAGGGGATGGCGAGTGCTGCCTCACCGCCATTGAGATGGGTGCGACGGTGGCTGTGCGGTTCCAGATTCACAAAGGAGAAGCAGCCCGGCGCAACATCCGATGGCCTCGCTTCTCCCACTCAGGCTACTTCCTGCCGCCGGAATGGGCGGCGCCCCGCAACTTCATTGCCACCATGGGAATGCCGGTGCGGGAGGATGGAACCCAGGAGGGGGAGGACCTGACCCTGGCCGCCAAGAATGCCCTATTGAACATGATCGATCTGCTGCAGGAGCGGGGTTGGAGCCGGGAGCAGGCCTACATCATCTGCAGCGTGGCCGTTGACCTGAAGGTCAGCAACGTCGTGGACCTGCCCAACGTGACCATCTCGGCCTTCCTGCCCGAGGACATCTTCCAGGGCTGACCCGGTTGTTCACTTGACGGCGAAGCCGCCGTCCACCGTGAGCACCGCGCCGGTCACGTAGTCGGATCCCGGTCCTGCCAGGAAAACCACCGGCCCCTGAAGCTCCTCCGGCTCTCCCCATCGCCCCGCCGGAATGCGGCGGCTGATAAGCTCATAGCGCTCCGGGTCCCGTTGGGGAATGCTGGACGTCAGGCGCGTCATGAACCACCCTGGCAGAACGGCGTTTACCTGGATGTTGTCGGAGGCCCAAGCGACGGCGAGGCTCTTGGTCAGCTGTACCAGTCCGCCCTTGCTGGCAGAATAGCCCGACACCCAGTCGCTGCCAAACAGGGAGAACATGGAACCGATGTTGATGATCTTGCCTCCACCCTGCCTCTTCATGTGGGGATAGACCTCCTTGGAGGCCAGGAATCCCGCCCGTAGGTTCACGTTCTGCACCCGGTCCCACTCGTCTATGCTGATGTCCTGGGGCTGCTTGCGCACCGAGATGCCGGCGTTGTTCACCAGGATATCCACCCTGCCCATGGCGGCCACGCTATCGGTCACCATGCTCACGATGTCGGCTTCCTGGGAAACGTCCACCTTCAGGGCCAGGGTGCGCACTCCAAGGGCGTCAAGCTGCTCTATAGCGGAGGCGTTATTCTCTTCGTCCCTGGCGGCTACAACCACGTCGGCCTTGGCGGCCGCCAACCCTTTGGCTATCCCCAAGCCCAGACCGCCGTTGCCGCCGGTAACGATGGCAACCTTGCCTGCAAGGTCGAATAGATGGTCGATACTCATGGGAAGCCTCCTCTAGGGGTAGGGGGCGAAAAGCGGATGGTAGTGTAATTGCCCCCATACCGGGTGTCAACGACGGCCCAATTGCCTCCTTTCCCTTGAGGAAGAGGGAGGGGAAGAAAGGGCTAAAATACACCCCTCTCCTTTGAGGGAGACTCTTGCGTAATCTGGGGCCTGGGCTGTCCGTTTCCCCTTCGATTTCCGTCAGGGCCTGTCCTGAGCCGAGTCGAAGGGTGAACGGACGGCCGTAGTTGTGCCTTGAATATTTCCGTCAGGGTGAACGGGCAGCCCAATAGCGCCTTTGTCTCAGGGAGGGGGCTGATTTAGAGCCGGGGTGTATAATGAGGAATCCTCGTTTTGCCATTACACCCCATGGGAACTGAGGCAGCCTACCGGCCCTATCCATCACTTAAGAGGTGCAGAATATGCCTGAAAAGCTGGACGGCGGAGAAGCCCTGCTGGCAGCCATTCGCGAGCTTGACGTTGACTACATCATCTCTTCCCCCGGATCGGACTGGGCACCCGTGTGGGAAGCCCTGGCCCGGCAGAAGGCCAGCGAGACCCCGGGACCTGCGTATATAAACTGCTGGCACGAGACCCTGGCTGTGGCCATGGCCATGGGGTACACGCAGGCGACAGGACGTATGCAGGCAGTGCTGCTCCATGCCGGGGTCGGCCTGCTACAAGGCTCCTTAGGTATCCAGACGGCCACCCAGGGTGAAGTCCCCATGCTTATCCTGTCGGGTGAGGCTGTGTCCTACGGAGAAGACCCTGGCCTGGACCCCGGCAGGCAGTGGATCACGGGGCTGAGCGTGGTGGGTGGGCCCGATCGATGGGCGGCGCCCATCGCCAAGTGGAGCAGCCATGTCAGCAATCATCACATCCTGTACGAGACCGTCGTGCGCGCTGGGGATATGTCCCAGCGTATTCCCAAGGGTCCCACATACGTGGATGTGCCCTTGGAAGTGATGCTGCAGGAATGGACTCCTTCTGATGGCCAGAGAGTCTCCCACACTGCTCCAAGGGCCTTTCCGGACCCCGAGGCCGTGGCCTCAGCAGCGGACCTTCTGCGCCTCAGCAAGAACCCCCTGATTATCACCGAATCGGGGGGCCGGGACCCGGTGTCTTTCAATCACATCCGTGAGCTGGCCGAGCTGCTGGCTGTTCCCGTAATCGAGACCGGCACTCCCGTTTATGCCAACTTTTCCAAGGATCACCCCCTGCACATGGGCTGGGACTCAGGCCCATTCATGGCCGAAACGGACCTGTTCCTCCTCATCGGCACAAAGGTCCCCTGGTACCCGCCCTCTGCCCGTCCCGCCTCCGCGAAGGTGATCGCCATCGATGAAAGCCCCTACAAGGGGTACATGGTCTATCAGACCCTGGGCGCCGACGTTTCCCTGGAAGGGGATATGCCCACAACCCTGGGCCTGCTCCTCGAAGGGCTGAAGTCCGGGGGAGGCTTGGATGATGATGCCATCGCCCAGCGAAGGGCGCGTTGGGAGGCTGAGCATAAGGCGCAGAAGGAGAGGGCGGCCTCCGATGCCGAGAAGGCCCGGACAGCGGCTCCCATCGATCCTGTATGGCTATGCGCTGCCCTGAGCGAAGTGATGCCCAAGGATGCCGTCTATGTGGAGGAGACCATCACCCATCGGCCTACCATCCTGAAGCACGTTGGCTGGAACCGCCCCCAGAGCTATTATCACCCTCCCACTGGAGGCCTGGGCGTGGCATTGGGCATGGCCTTGGGCGTGAAGCTGGCTGGACCTGAGAGGCCCGTGGTGTGCCTCATGGGGGACGGTTCCTTCAACTACAACCCGGTTACCCAAGCCCTGGGCGCCGCTCGGGAGCACAATCTGCCATTGCTGATCGTCGTCTTCAACAACGGACGCTACGCCTCCATGCGGAGGAACCACCTGTCCTTCTATCCAGGCGGCGTTGCAGCCAGCAACAACGACTTCTACGGGGTGAACATCCCCGGCCCCAGGTACGCCGATCTTTGCATAGCCTTTGGGGGCTACGGAGACACCGTCGAGGACCCGGGGAGGCTGCCCGCGGCGCTGGCCAAGGGGTTGGAGGCTGTCCAGAAGGGGCAGACAGCCATTATCGACGTGGTCTTGGGCGCCTAAGTCCTACACTGCCGAGGCGGCCCGTGCCTCCTGGGGTCGGAAGGCAGGCATCACCTCTTCGGCCAGCCTGTCCATCTGCTCCAGGATAACCGCCTCAGGTGTGCCGATGGGCATCCCCATGCTCACGCGTTCCAGTCCGGGGAAGGCGCTCTCCAGGGCCTTGAGCTTCTCCACGATCATGTCCGCCGGCCCGCACAGGAAAGCGCCCGACTTGACGGACTTCTCCAAGCTAGGCAGGTCGGCGTATGGGGCCAGCTTGGGGTCGCTGATGTCGCGTATCTGCTCCTCGCTCAGGCCTCGGGTGAGTCTCAGGGGGCCAAACATCTTCAGGTTCTCCTCGAAGTATGCTGCCGCTTCCTTTATCCCCTGCTCTTGGTCGTCGCAAACGTAGAAATGGAAGCCAATGCCCAGGTTTTCGCCCAGCTGGGTTTCGATGCCGGCCCGGGCCTGGGCATCCCTCCACGCCTCGATCACGTTGGACATTGCGCCGCTCTCGGCCACACCCCCGCCCATCATGCCCTTCATTCTGTGCTTGGCCATGTAGTCCAGTCCCCTTGCTGTGGCGCTCTGGATGGGCTGCCAGCACTCCACGGGAAGGTTCACCGGACGGGGCACCACGGAGATCTCTTTCAGATCGTAGCCCCGGTAGGGAACATCGGGCCTGGGGGGCAGGTCGTAGTACTTCCCATGGTGGGAGAAGAAGGGTTCGTTGAAGGCCTTGAATATGATGTCAACCTGCTCTTCGAACAGGTCCCGGTTTCCTTCCTGGTCCCGCAGGGGGGCGTCGAAAGTCTCCACCTCCCTTGTGTGGTATCCCCGGCCGACGCCGAAGGTGACCCTTCCGCCGGTGAGGTAGTCAACGGTGGCGTAGTCCTCCGCCAGGCGCAAAGGGTGCCATATGGGAGTGATGTTGAAACCGCAGCCCAGGCGCAGGTTCCGGGTGAGATGGGCAAGGTGCAGGCTGAGCATCAACAGGTTCGGGATGCACTCGTATCCTTCGGGCTGAAAGTGGTGCTCGGCCAGCCACAGGGTGTCGTAGCCCAAGCCGTCCATCTTCAGGGCGATGTTGGTTGCTTTGTCGAAGGTTGTTACCAGGTGGTCGTTGGGAAAGATGCGGTCGTTCACGGCGATCCCGGCGTAGCCCACATCCCCCATATCTACGTGGCCGGCATAGATGCTATCGAACTTGGTTATCAAGAAGGACCTCCCCTACGTTAAATGGACTGGACTCGGACAGGATCAGCCGCAAGCCAGGGAATACACCTGGGATGCCCCCTCTGGCAGAGGGTGGGTGCTCCAGGTGTCGCCGCTGTCCCTGCTGGCATACACATCGCCGGCGCTGGTTGCGCAGAACATGTGGCTGGGTTCCCGCTGGTCGAAAGCCAGGCCGAATATGGTGCTGCTGGGAACAAAGCCCATATCCACCCGCTCGAAGGATGCCCCGCCGTCGGCGCTCCTGAACAGCGCGCCCAGATCGCTCTGGAAATTGGCCCCGCCGGCGACCCAGATTGTCCTGGGGTCTCCGGGAGTCTCAGTGATGCGCCTGCAGTAGGTCTGGCCCTTAGCGTTCAAGGATTCCACGGGAACATGGCTCCAGTGGTCTCCCCTGTCCTCGCTCCTGAAAATCCCCGCCCTGGCGATGGTGATGACTGCCCCCGGGCGCAGGGTGCTGCACAAGACACCGTGCATATCCACGTAATCATCGTTCAGGTACTGGCCGTGGCTGAGGTTCTCCCAGCTTTCGCCTCCGTCAGTGCTCCTTATGATGCCGCCTACCTCTACAGCCCCATAGACCTCATCGGGGTTGGCGGGGCTGGCGGCCATATTCAGCACCCTCTTGGCGGGGTTGGAGCCGGGACCCGTCGTCACCTCGGGAAAGCGGACGCTGACGGGAAGCTGCCTCCAGCTATCGCCCCCATCGTCGCTCCGGTAGATCTCGCAGGAATCGTAGCCTGCGTACATGACGTTGGGGTCTTTGGGGTGAAAGAGCACCGACCAGGAAGTCCTTCGATGGTCGGGAACGTTGACCTTCTCCCAATGGTCCCCGCGGTCTGTGCTGCGGTAGGGGCCGTCCTGGGTCGCTGCATAAACGATATCGGGTTCCTGGGGATGCACTTCTATGGCCCGTATTGCCGGTGATTCGGGCAGCCCGTGCGTGAGCTTCTCCCACCCGCCATCACCGGCGGCCATCCTGTAAAGCCCGTCGTTCACCACCCGCCCCGGCGCGGTCTCTCCGGCGAGGCCGGCATATATATAGGTCTGTCGTCCTGAATCGTGGTCTGCCATAGCTTTCTCCTATTCAGCGTGTGGGGAGAATAAGGGGGCGCTTTCGTTGTTGGGATGGGGTCATTCCAACAAAAACAACTATCCTTGTCAAGAAGGCTGGGAGGCCGTCCCCTTCCGCAAAGCGTGTCTTTGAGGCTTGGTTCAGTCGTTGGCGAAGACCTCCGACTGGTGTCTTAACCCGCAAACCTGATTCATATGCTATTATGGCGTGGAATTGACAAGTCGGATACGAACTTCCTGCACAATGGCCCTAAGAAAGACGTTTAGTCGCACAGGGATTCGTCGTTATCCGGAGGGCTGAAGACGGAATTTACTCTGCACGCGGTCCACGTAATGGAGGAACGAATGATCCTCGAGGAGTGGGTTGAAAGCGCGTTAGCCGACCCGGAATTGCGCACACCAGATCCCAATGATCCAGAATTGGGGCTCTTCTATCGGCGGGTGCCGGAATTTGGCGACCGTGTGCTCCGCGTAGCGGTCAATACTGGCGTAGAACCTTGGCGGGTTGTAAGTGTATTTTTTGACCGCAATGCGAGAGGAGCGCTATGAAGCTGAACGTAGATAAACAGGCCGATGCCCTGTATCTGCGGCTTGACGACTCCCCTATAGTCGAATCAGAGGAGGTAGCCCCCGGTATTGTGCTCGACTACAACGAAGACAATGAGGTGGTGGGGGTGGAAATGCACGGGCTTTCCAAGCGCTCTCCCAGGCTGAATCTCTCCGCTCTGCAATTCGAGGCGGTGTGATCGCCGGGAAGATGGCGTCATAAGTCCGACGAAGGAGGTTACATATGGCTGCCGAAGTACTGGTCCTGGAGCCTAACAAGTGCGTCCTGATCCTAAACGATATGATCAACCGGCTGTTCAAGGGGCAAGGCCCTCCTTACTCGACCCCACCCCACCGGCAGGAGATGCTGGACAACGTGATCAAGCTGGTTGACCACTGCCGCTCCGTGGGGGCGCCAATCATCTGGATTACGACTCACTATCGGAAGGACATGGCGGACGGCCCCAAGCAGATGTCCGACGTGTTCCAAGGCCTGCAGAACCTGCTGGTCGCCGGCGTTCCCGACACCGATTTCATCGATGAGCTGCCCCCGGCGCCCGAGGACTTCATCCTGGTGAAGCAGAGGTGGAGCGCCTTTTGGGCCACCAACCTGGACTGCATCATCCGGGCCTTGGGGGCGGAAACCCTGATACTGGCCGGGGTGGGCACCCACCGCACTATCGAAGGGACCGCCAGGGATGCCAAGAACCGGGACATTCCCAGCGTGGTCGTCAGCGACAGCTGCACCGCCGCCGAGGTCGAGGCATCCGACATGACCCTGAAGTACATCCTGCCCATCCTGGTGCACGTTCGCACCACCGACGAGGTGATCAGCTACCTGCACGACTAGCCCCATCCCCCGTCTCGAGAGAGGAATGGGGCAAAGGGACACCCTCACCGGTAAAGGAGGCTGTACCATCATTAACCATGGCATACCCGATCACAGCTTCTATATGCCTACCAGGATAATCTACGGGCAGGGCACTCTGTCCCGGCTGCCCGATGCGGTCGAGGAGACAGCCGGCCCTGATGCCCACGTGTTCCTGGTGACCGGCCCCAACAACCTGAAGTCCCAGGGCACCCTTGACCGTGTCCTGGACGACCTTGGGCGCTTCCGGTTGATCCACTACGGGGGCGCACTGCCCTTCACGCCGCCGCACTTGGTGGACGATGCGGTGGAGGCCCGCCGGGCCAGCGAGGCGACCGTGGTGGTGGGCATAGGCGGGGGCAGCGTCCTAGACCTGGCCAAGCTGGTGGCAATCCTGGCTTCCAATCCGGGGCCATCCCTGGACTACGGGACAGGCGCCCGGCGGGTAGGCCCGCCCGGTCTTCCGTTCATAGCCGTCCCCACTACGTCTGGCAGCAGCAGCGAAGTGACGTCGGCGGCCCGGCTCTGGCTGTTCGACCAGCAGGAGTCATACGCCATCAGCCACCGCAACATGTACCCGGCGGTGGCTATAGTGGACCCCGACCTTGCCCTGACCATGCCGTCCGAGCTGGCGGCGGCTACGGGAATGGACGCCTTCAGCAGCGCCTTCGAGTCCTACTGGGCCACCGAGTCCCAGCCCATCACCGATGCCCTCGCCCTAAGGGTGATCCGCCTCTATGCGCAGAACCTGGAAGCTTCCTGTAAAGGCGCCGCGGAAGAGTCCCGGGCCAATTGCGCCCTAGCGGCGACCATATCGGGCGTCGGCTACACCAACAGCCATCCCAACGTCTGCCATGCTTTCTCCCAACCCCTCACCCTGATGCGGGGTGTGGTCCATGGCCAGGCGGTGGGCGTCTCCCTCGGCGCTTGCCTGAAATGGAATGCGCCGGCAATCAGCTACAAGCTGCCGGCCCTCTGGGAAGCCCTTGGAGTGGAGGGCCTGGATGATGCCGTTACAAGGGTGGAGCAGATAATGGAGAGTTGCGGCCTGAAGACCCGTTTGGGAGACCTGGGTTTCGGCACGGATGACATGGAAACGGCGCTGGACCTCGTGCCCTGGTACCGCCTCAAGATAATGCCCAGGGAGATGTCCCGTTTGCAGGCCCATTCCCTGCTGGAGTCCCTCCTATAAGGGGATGGCCTTGGCTCTCGGACTAGGCTACGGGAGTCCCCCAACGGTCGACGGAGCACACCTGGGGTAGAGGGTTGCGCCTGGTGGGCCCAAAGTTGCCGCGAGGGTAACCGAGGGGTATGCAGTACACCACCTCTGCCGTATCCGGGATGTTCAGCAGCTCGTGTATCCGCTCATCCACCGTGGGGTGCAAGGTTGTAATCGTGCCACCGATCCCCAGGCACCGGGCCGCCAGCAGCATGTTCTGCACCGACGGGATTACCGAAGCCCGGGCATTGGCGCCCTTCACCGTGGAGCAGACCATCACAATCACCGGCGAGTTGCCGATCTCGTTGGCCATCTTCATGGCCGATTGACGGGGGTTCTTGCCTGGAGGAAGGTCTTCGGGGCCGTTGACCCCCTCGTCCTTACGCTTGGCCCACCATGCTTCCCGATACAGTTCGGCGAACTTGGCCCTGGTATCGGCATCCTTCAGCACCAGGAAGTGCCAGTTCTGGGCATTGCCTCCGTTGGGAGCGCGAATGGCCGCTTCCAGTATCTCGTGCAGGTCCTCTTCCGGCAGGGGATCGGGCTTCTGCCGCCGGATGGCCCGGAGGGTGTAGATGGCTTCCCCAAGGGGCATGTTTAGACTGGCTGGGCCGGGCATGGCGCTCCTTTCATGATGGGACTCTCTGCAACGCAGCGGGTGCGCAGGTTGGATGGGTAGCTTGGCGGTATTCTATTCGGGGTCTTTCGGGGCGTCAAGAAAGCCGGTGGTGGGCTACTCCCCCAGCTCGACGATGACGTAGAGCCTGCTCTTGGTTTGTATTGTAGTTCAACAACCCGGGCCTGGGGATTGGGAAGAGGAGCCAGGCTAGAGGTCTAGCTGGACCTTCATTGCTTCCTCTACGCGTTCAATGTCGGCCTCAGAAAGGTTCCCAAAGAAGTTCAACACCCGGGACTTGCTTACCGTGGTCATCTGGTCTGCCATCGCCTTGTGAGGGCGTTGGTCGATGTGAACAACAGCTTCTCCAGGGTAAAGCCTATTCACATTGGTGGTCAGAGGTACAACCTGGACCCTGTTCAAGCGGACGACGGCTGCGTCAGTGGTTACAATGATGGCTGGTCTGCGCTAGTCGATTTCCCCGCCTACGGGCGGACCGAATGCAACCCACCAAGCTTCACCCCGTCTCATCGACGATGTCCATAGCTGTGCCTTCTATCCACTCGGAGGCTTCGGCTTCCCGGTCCTGGTCGGCCGCCATCTGCTGGTAGCCCTCGCTGATTTCGTTCTCCAGCACGTAGGGGCGGACCAGAGACTCGATGAATTCGCTTATCTTGCGGCGGCCGGCAACTCGGCAGAGGCCGTCATATATGTTTCCATCCATAGTGATAGTGACTTTCTTCAGCATGGCAGACTGCTCTTTCGCATGCAGCTTATAACATCCTCCCCTATGGGGAAAGGGCAGTGTTAGCTGAAGGGCTACTCTCCCAGCGCGACGACGACGTAGAGCCTGGTGTCGGCGCTGACCACCCTGGTCGTGTGTCCCTTGCCCGTCAAGTCCTCGGCAAGCAGAATGTCGCCGGGGCCGACCCGCATGGTGGTGCCGTCGCTGGCCTCGATCTCAGCCTCGCCGCTGAGGGTGATGGTGTACTGGCGACGGGGCGCATTGTGCCAGTCCAGGAAGTAGCCTGAAGGCGACTCCCGGAAGGTGATGCCCGACGCAGGCATGAAGGGTGTGCCCAAGCCATAGGCCCCCTCGGTATCCACAAAGGACTCCATGGGGAGATCCACCTTCTCAATATGGGTGAGATCGTCGCTCCCCGTGTAAACTCGCACTATCTGGGCCATGACTGCTCCTTAGAGTTGATCGATGTATCCCCAAGATTATATCCCCAACCATCGGCATGGTGCAGAAAAGGACTGGCGGAGAAAAGCAAAGCATGGTTGCCGTTGACCACGCCTTGCCATAGACATACAATCGTCTTAATCGAGAAGTTTCAAGTCGCCGCCAACTCAGGGGGCGCCAGGAGGAGACCATGACCTTCAAACCAAAGGGCTTGGGACACGTCAACATCTATGTGCGCAACGCCGAGCGCTCCCGGGAGTGGTACGAGAAGCTGCTGGGCCTCCACACCTACGATTTTCTTCCGGGCCGGGCGGCCTTCATGTCCGCCAACGTGGAGCACTCCCATGAGGTAGCCCTGATGGAGCTGGGCGAGGACGCCGACGGTCGCAGGGACGGCCAGGTGGGGCTTAACCACATGGCTTGGCAAATGGAGAGCCTCGAAGACCTACAGGAGTTCTACCGCCGTATGCAGGAGATGGAAGTACCCATAGATCGGGTGACTGATCATGGCATCTCCCTGGGCATCTACTTTCGCGACCCGGATGGCAACGGCATAGAGGTGTATTACGAGGCTCTCAGGGAGGAGTGGCATCGCCAGGACAGCATCTTCATGGGCGAGGGCAGGCCAAAAGGTTCCTTTCCGGGGCCTTGGGAAGAGCTGATCGCCCAGCAGGAAGCAGCGGCCAGATAGAGCACTTTTCAACGCTGCATCGATTCGAGGCAAAAGCTACAGGAGGAGAACGAAAATGGAGCGACCAAGGATTCGCCATATCGCCATCAATGCCCAGGACCGGGATACCGAGGCCGACTACTACAAGAAGGTGTTCGGACTGGAGGAGATCGAACGGGGCCCCAACGGCACGATCTACATGTCCGACGGGCACGTCGGCGTAGCCATCATCAACGTGCCGACTATGCCCTGGGGCGTGAACCACTTCGGTTTCCACGTGGAGAGCGTCGAAGAGATAGAGAAGGCTGCTGACACCACGGCTGAGAAGAACATTGCCGCCGCCGTGGGGGAGCACTGGATAAAGGACGAGGAAGGCTACCGGGTGGACATCTCCGAGCACTCCTGGCCTATCTAGGTCATCCTCACACCCTTCCCATTGGGATCAATTACGACCTGCCCGGGGCTGGGCTGCCCAGTACTCTAGCGCATCATGGGTGGTTGTTGAGCTAACCCTGGCCCACGGCGTCGGGACCAACGTTGAGAGGGCCTATCTCTGGCCTGAGCTGCTAGAACAACGGAGGGCGCTCGTTCAACAGTGGGATCACTTCCTGAGTTGTTGAGGGAAATGGGTGAGCAAAACTGGCTAGTCACGGTCGTGTTAACCGCCACGGTTACCGCTACAGTAACCGTCATCGTCACCAAACCTGGGGAAATAGTTCGACTGCTGCTGTGGGTCGGACGTACTATCAAGCACAAATTCCAGCAATTCAAAACCAATTGCCAGGTACGCAGGACGCAGGGGATTGTCGAACGCCTATTTCAGAGACACCCAGATTTCCACATGCCCATTGAATATTACAATTCGTCTTTAAGGATGGTCCCCAATGCCGCTAAACGTCAGCTAGTGGAAGGCCTCCAGATCGACGAGCCCAAGTGGCTCAACGACTATTTTGTAGCTACTGCGCTGGAAACCCTTTTGGCGAAGAGGAAGATCGGGAGAGCCATAATGTTCTCACGTCTATCTTGGCCCCCCCGAGCTGAATGGTATCTGTTTCTGCCTCATAAGCCAGGTACCTCACTAGATGATCAGGTCAAGGAAATAGAAACCAACAGCAAATGCTCAATTTACCAATATTCGCCTAGGCTTTGCCCATTAGAAGACCGGTTCGACTGGCAGAACCTCACGGTACTAGAGTCCGCTCCTCCTTGCCAGCGATGCTGGGAACAAGAATACGGCAGACACCGATAGCTGGCTCGCCTCAATAGTATCCTTCTCTATAAGTTTGTCTGACCTGGGCTGTAGCACCAAGGTTCATGCCCCATTATATGGAATCAAACAGGCAACCGACGCCTTCCCCAAGCGTTGGGAGGATCACATGAAAGCCAAAGACGTTGCCAAGACAGCATGGAATCTCCTAAGAGCAGGCACGCTCATGGCGGCCGATGGCATAATAGTTTTGTCCCTTATGCGAAAGGGCAGACCAAGGCCCGGAATCCGAACGGCATGGCCAGCGGGATTGCGCGAGTCTCTCAGTAGGGAGCAGAGAGGACGATGTGTCTATTGCAGGGCTAAGCTCAGGATATCCCACATAGATCACATAGTGCCGGTGGCCCAAGGGGGAACAAACGATAAAGCGAATCTCCAACTTCTCTGTGCAGGTTGCAATCTTCGGAAGTCCGACAGAAACGACACGGAATTCCGAGCCCGGTACCGTGGCCTCTTACCTCAGGAAAGAGGAAGAATGCCAGAGCGGAGGATAGCGCAAGCGCAGTTCCGGTCAGCGGCTAGGGGATCGAGTGACTCTACATCCTATACCCGATTCAAGGCCGGAAAGTACTTGACCCCGGCCCAGAAGGTCAATTCCGGCTCCATAGCAACAGGAATAGTGGTCGGGTTGCCGATAATACTATTTGCCGAACAGGCAATAGTAGCTATTCTTGTGGGCTTGGCGGCGGGTTTAGGAGTTAGGGTGAGAGCGTGGTACACGGGCAAGGACCAAGAGGATGAATGAAGTCGAGAATGGAACTTGCTCAAGTGCCGACGTCTGCAGAAGGGCATCCCAACGCCTTTCCGTAGCCTATTCCGACGAGACGGTTCCGATGTGCTCCAGGGCCGACTTGGTCAGAAAGCCCGAACGGGTCTCCCCTTCTCGCTCTGCCCATTTGTCGATGGCAGCCAGCACCCTGGATGGCACCGTGATGTTGACCCGCACCGCTTTGTCGGGAACACTCGCCATGTCCACATCAACGAAACCCCATATGCCGTCCTGGTAGTTCTCATTGGAGATATGCTCTTCGATGGGCTTGGTGCGGGGCAGCGCCTCTCCATCGGCCAGCATCCCCTCAAGATGTAGAAGGATAGCCTCCTGGGCTGATACGAAGGCGCCATCTAGCGTATCAGCGCCGGAGAAACAGCCGGGCAGGTCCGGGACCGTCACTCCGTAGCTGCTTCCCACTTCCTTGTGAATTACGATTGCAAATCGCATCAGCGTTCCCTCCAATTCCATCCGGCTTGCCTGAAGATGCTCCGAAGGGTGCCGATAGGGATATCTCCTTGAGGATGCGGAATGGTCACCCGTCCGGGCTCGTCAGGGTGGGTGAAGTGATGATGGCTGCCCCTGGTACCTCTGAGCACCCAACCATCCTGGTGCAACCTTCGTATCACCTCCCTGCTGTCCACCATGTGTATTATACACATCTGAGTTTCAGCAGCCGAGGTTGTCCGAGGCTCACGGCACGCGTGGTTAATGGCGATGTTGGCAGTTAAGGCAGGGCTCTCAGTTAGGAGGAACTTTGTGGTGCCGAGGATAGGACTCGAACCTACACACCCGTAAGGGTAGCGGATTTTAAGTCCGCCGCGTCTACCGTTCCGCCACCTCGGCCAAGTTAACCAGAGCCCAGGATGCTGCGAGGGCAGCCTGCTATGCGATGGCTGCGGCCTCCGTAGACTTCACCCCCATCCTTCTCCTTAAGGGGCAAAAGGTTTCATCAACGAGGAGGATTCGGATCTCAGCCTCTGAATTGGGGACATACGCGAGGGATTGAGGCAGCTGTGCCCAAGACCGGCGAGGGGCATCTCTATTGCCTTTCTGCTTCCGCTGAGCTTGTCTCCAGCTTATCACTTGAGTATGAAGCACCCTTGCTCAAGCTGAACGATTTCTAGTTTATCCACCCATCTGGGCGATTCGCCTAACCATCCACGTTAGGGTACCGGTGCGTGTCATGTTCCGACGGCGAGCCTCGTCGTCAATGAATGCGGCCACATCCTCATCAACGTAAACATTCAAACGCACGCGGGTCCCAGACTGGCGGATCAGGGGTATGTTAACGAGCTGGGTCCCCTCGGGGGTTGCAAGGGCCTCCAAGGGAGAAGGGCTCCGCAGTTTGCCCCCCGCGCCTCGTAGTCTTTGGCCCACTCGCGAAGGGACTCCTCGGCGTTCAGTATCGCCTCATCCACCGTCCGGCCCATCGCGACGCAACCAGGTAAATCGGGGAAGGATACCCCGTAGTTCCCCGACTTTCCATCAATAAGTGCAGGGTATCTGTTCATCTTACACCTCTCAATCGTTCCACCGTGCAGCCTTGGCGATGGACCGGGCAACGTAGTTGGAAACCGTCCGATGGCGAGGCAAGTGGATAGGCTCAATGATATCCGGGTGGTGATAGATTTCATGATTCCTGCCAGAGCTTACCAATTCTCATCCCGATCTGAGCAACCGTCGGCGAATCCTGGCAGTGTTGGTTTCCATGGGCAAAAATTAGCACACTACAATCATCCCAGCCAGCGACTTTGTCTGGCGATGCTGGCGTGAGGTTGCAACAGGTCGCATAGCGACGAACGCGGGCATATGGGCTGGAGTGGCAGCCACTCAGCTATATTTGTCGTCTGTGGTGCCGAGGATAGGACTCGAACCTACACACCCGCAAGGGTAGCGGATTTTAAGTCCGCCGCGTCTACCGTTCCGCCACCTCGGCCAAGATAACCAGATCCCAGGATGCTGCGAGGGCAGCCTGCTATGCGATTGCTGCGTCCTCCATTGTACAAGGAACTCCATATGTCCGTCATGCCCACGGCTTAAACCCAGTTGGCATGCTCTGGACGGCAGTCGGCTTGGGTGAGAATGTCAACGAAGGGTACAAGGCAGCGTTGGTGACAGGCGCCGGATGCAACTAGGTAAGTGGGTGGTCCGCAACCCGGAGGCCGAAATGACGGTGGAACAAGTCTGTGGGATAGCAGGACGAGGTCATTGGTATCTCATCCTGTATCTTCAACTACTAGGAACTATTGGGATCGATAAACTCCGGCAAATCTTTCCTGCCATTTGATTCGCAATCTCGCTGTGGCGGGGTACGGCTTCCACAGTGCCTGTCGCCGGGTTCCACCAAAGGGAGTGAGAGCGCCCCTCTCGCTTCAGATAACATCCGTGGCGTCGGAGGTGGCGTAGCAGCGAACCCCGGTTCACTCTACGGTAATAGTCTCACGAATCGCGTCTACTGGGGTGCCTCGAAGGCCATCCTCTCGACGGTCTTCAAGGATCAGGGCGATTGCCTCGGAGAGACTATCGCACGCTTCAGCCTTCGTTTTGCCCTGTCCATTCGCTCCTGGAATTTCTAGACAGTAGGCAATATACCATGAGTCATCCTGTTCAATGATTGCTGTGAACTCGTTTCGCATTCTACAGGTCCCTTTAAGAAGAATACGATCTGTTGAAAGAGTGAGTGGAGGCGACGGGCGGATTCGAACCGCCGGATAGAGGTTTTGCAGACCTCCGCCTTAACCACTTGGCTACGTCGCCTTGCACAAAGCCTTTGTGGTGCCGAGGGCGGGATTTGAACCCACACAGGCTTTCGCCTACCACCCCCTCAAGATGGCGTGTCTACCAGTTCCACCACCTCGGCTTTGCTCGCTCCATTTTATCACACATCCGTCCCATTGCCATCGCAAATTCGCGGCGGTGTCGGAACGCCGGATGCTAGTCGGCCGCCACCGTCATCGCCTGCACGTTATGGGCTTTGAGGGCGGGGAGCACCTCACTGCCGAAGCGTTCCAGGTTCCTCATGAACATTTCTTGAGGCATTGAGCCCTGGTTGAAGTTCAACAGCAGGGTGCCGGCCCCCAACTCATCGGACAGGTTGATCAGCGAGTTGGTGACCTCATCGGGGCTGCCCCAGCACACCCGCTCGCTGTGCTCCAGGTCTTCGTAGGTGATCTTCCGGAACCCCTCGGAAGCCTTGAAGAACCCCTCCCTGTTCTCCGGTCGGATGTAGTCGTAGGCAGCATCCGGGCGATAGCCCGACTCCCGCACCTGGGCGGCACCGCCTATGCTTATGTTCCCGTGCCCGAAGAGGGTGTGGACAAAGTAGAGCATGTACGGCCCGGCCTCCTTGACCGCATCCTGTCTGCTGTCCGCCACATAGACGCTGGCCCCCACAGCAATGTGCCCAGGGGTGATGCTATACCCGTTTCGCTCCAGGCACTCGGAGTAGTACCTGACCATGTCCTTCCGGACGGGCAGGGTGTTGTTAATGGCTCCTGGGGTGATGGGAATGTTCTCCTTGGCAGCCCACTCGATGCTCTCTTTGCTGACGCTCACCGGCATCCAAATGACCGGATGGGGCTTCTGGAGGGGGCGGGGCCAGATGGACACATCTTTGTAGCTCCAGTACTTGCCTTCATAGGAGAACACATCCTCGGTCCATGCCCGCTTGACTATGTTCCAAGCCTCTTCGAAGCGACTCCTGGACTCGGCCAGGTTCACGCCATAGGCCAAGTACTCCCTGGGTATCCCCCGCACAAAGCCGGAGATCAGGCGGCCGTTGCTCAGGCAGTCCAGCATCGCCAGCTCTTCGGCCATCCTGAGGGGCTCATGGATGGGCAGGCAGTTCCCGTAAATGAGGAGCTTCAGGTTCTTGGTGCGCTGGGTGGCTGCGGCCGCCATGACGTTCGGAGAGTTCATCATTCCAAAGGGCGAGCCGTGATGCTCGTTGAACCCTATGCCGTCGAACCCGATCTCATCCATGTACTGCCAAGCATCCAGGTGCTCCCCGTAATTGCTCACGGCCAGCTCCGACTGGAAGTGGCGTCCGGGCAATGGGAAGGGCAGCTCCCCTTCCACCTTCAGAGCATCCAAATTCTTGGGATACGCCAAGTAATCGAACCCGAATATCTGCATTTCAGCCTCTCTCGAATGTCGCTTGATGGGGATCTATCGGGCCGAAAGTCCCGCTGCTTTGCGCTAGGTTGTGCTCAAGGATAAGGGCGCCAGCTCAACCTGAGGGTCAAGGGGATTGCGCGCCATCGCAGCCTCCACATACCGGTCAGCATCCTCCTCCAGGAGCAGTCCCTGGGCAACGAGCCCGCTGGCCGCCAGGGCCACCGCGCGAACATAGGCCCCGTGACTGGAATAGCGCTCCTCCAGGGACCGGCGAGGGTCCCCCGATGCTTCCCGCTCGGACTTGGTGCGGGCGAAGGGAACGAAGCTCCCACTCAAGCTGAACAGCTCCCCCTCGGAGAATCCTGCCTTCCTCAAGCTCCATCCCGTATGGGTGCCCACAGGGGCTTGGATATCGGGCCCTCGGAGGCCGGCCATGTCGTTGCCATCCCCGTCCACCTGGGGCACCATTACCCCGTACTCCTGACCCGGAATCGGCTGCGGGGGATGTTCGGTGATTATGCCGTTGCCGAAGCTATCTCCGTAGCTGTACCTGGGCAGGCGGCTGGTCGTGGCCGGCACGTTGAAACCGGGTACCTTGGGGAAGGACTCCAGCGCCTCGCCATGGGAGACCAGGGTGCCTTCGGCACGCCGGGGCACCAGGCTGGAGGGGGGAGGCGCAGTGCCGCTGGCCCATCGGTCCATGAGGGCAACGCAGTTGCGCAGGGTGGGACCGGTGCTCATGGTGTTGGGCGCCTGTTGGATCACCTCGGCTTCCGGAGGCATCCTGCCGGCGTGCTGGGCGCTGGCGATGAAGTACATCCTCACGTTGTCGGGCAGCGCCAGGTCGTCGCCCGTCCTCGGTTCGGTGTGGCCAAGGGAGGCGTGGCGCTGCCAGTACTCGGTTGCTGTATGCGTGTGCATGACCAAAGGGTCGGTTTCGGGCCGCTTTAGCACGCTGTCCAGGCCATCCACAAACCTGTCGGGAACGGCGGTGTAGGCGAAGGGGTAGACCTCCGAGGGCCATTGGTGTTCTTCGTGCTGCCGGGGATAGCGGCCCACCTGCCCAAAGCGAGTGTTGGCGAACAGGCGACCCGCCCCGGAGACGTGGGGATAGACCGCGTCGAACACCTTGCGCCCGTCGGGATCACCGTTGTATCCGTCATAAACGTACTGGCGGATCACCCGGGCGCTCAGAGATTGCCCGTAGGTGTAGGCTTTCTCCACATGGCCGTAGAGGGGGTTGCGTTTACCCTCGGCATCCTGTTCATCATACTTCAGAAAGGATATCAAGTCCCGGATTCCCACCAAGCCCAGTCCCATGATCCGTGATCCCTCGGTCTCATAGACCAGCTCGTATATCCAGCCGGGTTTGAACCCACCCTTGACATAGCAGTCGGTGGCTGAAGGGACGATGCTGACATCACCGTTTGAGCCCCGTTCAGCCTTGGCGTAGGCCCACCGCTCCGGGTCCACGGGTTGCCGGGCGTCCATCTCCCGCTCCCGCACGGTAAAGGTGGAGCGGGAGGTGTCGGTGTCCAGGGGTTCGTAACTGCGAATCACCGGGGCGCCGCTCAGTGGCATGGACAGCACACCGTCCTGCTCGGCGATGAACTCCTGGCGCACCTTACCGCGTATCCGGCGTCCATTCTCCATTCCTTCCGGCAGGTCGGCTGTCAGCAAGGCGCTCATCGGCAACAGGTCTCCCTGCCATCCGGACCAGACGATGGAGTAGCCCTGGCGCATGAGAAAGCCATTGCCCCCGTGGGCATAGGTTGTTGGGTCTGGTTCAGGAGGGGCGTCGTTGATGGCCCTGAGAGCCGTCTTGTTGCCCCTGTTGTTGACGTCGTAGAGGATTCGCTGGTTGCCCGTGGCCAAGTCCACGGGCTTCAGAATGTCCAGGTCGCCGGAGAACTCGACCCGGCCCCGCTCGTTTCTGGGGGCTTTGTCCAGGTCCACGACGTTCTGGTTGGAGGGGTCGTCGGGATCCAGGGAGTAGTGAACCTTTCCCACCAAGCGCTCGTAGGGACCGGCCGAGCCGTAGGCATGGCCGTCGGCAAAGCTGACCCTGCGATCGATATTCAGGCGGACTTCGGTTCTCATGGCACGACACCTCGCGGATAGGATGCCTGGGGGATGCGGTTGCAGCCAGGATTCTAGCACATCGAACGCTACACGGGCAAAGGCGATGGAGGGAATACGGGGTGAGGGCGCCCTGTGCTATAATCGCAAGGTTCCAACACAGGTTGGCCCCAATTCCCTTCAGAGAGGGACACTCCTGCTCACCATCCTCCAAGACTCCCTGACGCCTTCCACCCTGGAGGTGTTGAAGGATGTCAGCGACAACGCCGCAGCCTTGGGCATGCCTCTGTATCTTGTTGGCGGATCCGTAAGGGACCTGCTTCTGGGGAGGCCGATCAAGGACCTGGACCTGGTTGTGGAAGGGGATGCTGCGCAGCTGGCCTCGAATCTGGCCGACAAACATGGGGAAAAGCTCACCGTGCACCCCCGGTTCGGCACAGCCACCATCAGCTTGCTGGGGCGGAGGATCGATCTGGCAACTGCCAGGAAGGAAAATTACTTCCGCCCCGGCGCTCTCCCTGAAGTCGTCCCCAGCAACCTGCAGGATGACCTTGCCCGTCGGGATTTCTCGATAAACGCCATAGCCCTGCCCCTGGCGGGGACCCACGGGGATGAGCTGATAGACCCGCACAACGGCCAGGAAGATTTGGCTGCCAGGTCAATCCGGGTGCTTCATGATGGCAGCTTCACCGACGACCCCACCCGCATGCTCCGGGCACTGCGGTATGAAGGACGCTTGGGCTTCTCCATGGAAGGAGAAACCGCCCTCCTGCTCGTGGATGCGGTGGAGGAGAAGAGACTGACATCCATCACCGGAGACCGTATCCGCAGGGAGTTGGAGCTGATCTTCCTCGAGGAAGAGCCTGTGCCGACCCTGCAGCGGACCAGGGACTTGGGTGTGCTGGACACGGTGTACCTGCCCATGGGAAGGGCCGACTTCGCTCCCTTTCAAAGCATCCCTCCCGATGACGATCCCCTGTTATACCTTGGAGGGCTTGCATATCCCCTGGAATACTACGAGGGTGAGGTAATCATCTCCCGCTTGTACATGCCCAACTCCTGGGCTTCCGTCGTCCGCGACACCATATCCGTTCGCAGGGGCATGGAGATAGATTGGGTTGACCTTCCCCATGGCCAGCTTGCTGGGTGCCTTGACAAGTATTCGACCACATCGGTAAGGGCTTGTTGTATGCTATCTTCGTTGGTCGTAAGGGACCTGATCCAGATGTACCTGAATGAGATGCGCCAGGTGAAGACCCTCCTGAATGGGGATGACCTTATCACCCTGGGGTTCCCCCCCGGTCCGGCTATAGGGGAGGTGCTTCGAGACCTGCGCTATGCCCGGGTGGAAGGGCGGGTCTCCAGCCGGGAGGATGAGGTCCGCTTGGCGGCGCAATACTTGGGCGTAAAAGGCAGGTAGGGCTTTGACAGATGAGGAACAGTGCGTTGTATGCGGCGCTCCAATGGATGAGTACCATCAGACCTCTTGCCAGATGTGTGGTGGCAAGTTCCATCAGCCCTGGGACAACGATGCCCAGGTGCCCCAGTGCGGCAGCATCACCAGCCATGAAGAGGCCCTCGCACTGGTGTTCCTGTGCACCAACTGTGTTCAAGCAATTCAGGAGACCTGAGTCTTAGCTGCTGTATCCAGTCAATAGATAGGGGAATTGGCGTGAAAGCTGCTTATATCGAAGCCCATGGAGGCCCCGAAGTACTTACCTATGGAGACCTGCCCGAGCCTGAAGTCGGCCCCAACGATGTGCTGGTAAGGGTACGGGCTTCCGCCTTAAACAGGTTGGATGTGTACACGAGGGCCGGCATCCGAGGCACCCGTCGGGAGTTCCCGCCTCCGCTGGTGCTTGGCGGAGATGCGTCAGGCGACCTGGAAGCTGTGGGCGACCTTGTTCGTGGGCTGAAGGTTGGAGACCGGGTGGTGCTGAACCCCAAGGTCACCTGCGGGCAGTGCCAGCGGTGCCTGGGGGGTGAAGACGACCTTTGCGCCGCATCCCGGATGATTGGGACCGCAATGGACGGAAGCTACGCCCAGTACGTTCGAGCGCCCGCGGCAAACGTCCACGTTATCAGCGACCGGGTGTCCTACGAAGTGGGGGCATCGGTGCCAACCACCTTTCTTCCTATGTGGAGCATGCTGGTTCGCCGAGCCGAGCTGAAGCCTTGGGAGAGCGTCCTGGTGCTGTCGGCGTCGGCGGGGGTGGGAAGCGCGGCAATCCAGGTTGCCAAGAATGTGATAGGCGCCCATGTCATAGCAACCACCAGCTCGCCGGAGAAGGCGGCCAAGGCCAGGGAGCTGGGGGCGGATGAGGTTATAGACTACACCACGGAAGACATCGCCCAGAGGGTGAAGGAGATAACCGGGGGGCAAGGGGTGGATGTGGTGGTGGACCACCTGGGAACGGAGTTTTTCGAGGCGGCTTTCAACTCCCTGCGGACCGGCGGACGCTACGGGAACTGCGGGGTCACCACGGGATATAAAGCTGAACTGCACCTGGGTGCCTTCTTCACACGTCAGCTGAAAATGTTTGGTGTGTTCATGGGATCCAAGGCAGATATGGGCCAGATCGTCAATATGCTGGACCGGGGTCAGATAGAGCCGGCAATTCACCAGGTGTACCCCCTGGAGAAGGCGGCCGATGCCCACCGCATGATGGATGAGCTGAGCTTCTTCGGCAAGCTCGTGCTGAACCCGTAACTGGGGCCGACGAATGACTTGCAAGGGGGAAGAGCTATGGAAAGCGTAGGATTTATCGGGCTGGGGAACATGGGATCCGGCATGGCTGCAAATATCCAGAAGGCCGGCTATGAAATGGTGGTGCACGACCTGAGGGAAGGTGCGACGAGGCCTTTCCTGGAGAGAGGGGCCAGGCTCGCCGAATCCCCCGCCGACGTGGCCGGAAGGTGCGACCTTGTGTTCACCTCCTTGCCCGGTCCCAGGGAAGTTGAGGATGTTGCGACGGGCCGGGATGGAGTCCTGTCGGGCATCCGCAGGGGAGGAATATATATAGACCTGTCCACCGTTCGCCCAACCCTAATCAGGGAGATGGCCCCCAAGTTCAGCGAGGCGGGCGCTCACCTGCTGGACGCCCCCGTCAGCGGCGGGAAGTCCGGGGCGGCCAGCGGGAACCTGGCGGTGATGGTTGGGGGGGATCGGGAGATATTTGAGAAGGTAAAGCCCATCCTGGACTCCTTCGGTGACAAGGTGTTTTATGCGGGGCCCATTGGGGCCGGAAGCGTGGCCAAGCTGGTGCATAACATGATCGGCCACGGCGTCCGGCAAGCCATCGCCGAGGGGCTGACCTTGGGCGTTAAGGCGGGAGTGGAAGCGGAGCCACTGTGGGAATGTGTGCGCAGAGGCGCCCTGGGCCGGATGAGCATTCTTCACGAAGGACTGGTGAGGACCCAGTTTCGGGGGCAGTTCGACCCACCCAGCTTTGCCTTGGAGCTGGCCCGTAAGGACATTGGCCTTGCTTCAGAGCTGGGACGGGAATACAACGTCCCCATGCCTGTCGCCAACCTGGCAGAGCAGATCGCGATTCAGGCCATGAACCGGGGATGGGGCCAGATGGACAGCAGCATCACGGTTCTTCTGCAGGAAGAGGCGGCAGGGGTGGAGGTGCGGGCGCCGGAGGTGAACCCGGAGCGGTCGTCCAAGTTCATCTCCACCCACCCAGAGGCCTAGCCTCACTCCCCTTCGTGGGACTTCTTCAGCCTTCTTCCGTGAAAGAGGTATAGCTCGGCGTACCCTGCGTTGGGTCCAAAGTAGTCCAGCGCCCACTCCAGCAGCACCTTGTCCGGTGGGGGCTTTTGGCCGGGAAAGTACCAGTCCAGCAGCGCGCGCCTGACCCATATGTCGATGGGGAAGGCCTCCACCTTCTCCAGGGAGTGCAGCAGAACGCAGTCGGCGATCTTGGAGCCGATGCCGTACATCTCCATGAGCTGCCCCTTGGCTTCCATGTAGGGCATACGCTTCAGCAGCTCCAGGTCTATCTGTCCCGAAGCTACGGCTTGGGCGGCGTAGGCGACGTAGGGCGCCCTGAAACCCAGCCCCAGCCCCCGGAGGAAGGTCTCGCCTGCCGATGCAAGCACATCGGGCTCGGGAAGGATATAGCGGGTCTTTCCATTCAAGGAAACGGAGCTTCCGAGGGACTGGGCAATGGATTCTACGTTGGCGTGAATGCGGGCCAGGTTGGAGTTGGCTGAGCAGATGAAGGATATCAGGCACTCCCATGGGTCCACCCTCAGCAGGCGCAGTCCCCGGTAGCGGTCCACCATGGATGCCACCCTGGAGTCCCTGGAGATGTCGGTGTAGATGGCTTCAAGGTCATCGTCAAGACGGAAATAACTGGATAGGTCCCTCTCCAATTCCCGAGGCTCTCCGTGGGGGGCAGCTTGGTATTCGATGGCTGCGGCGCCGGGGCTTTGCCGGATGGGACGGGCCGTGATGATCCGTCCCGACAGCACACACCAGCGCCACTCTCCGTCCCTCTCCCAGCGGTGGGACTGGCCGCTATCCACGCTGGCAACGAAATCGCAGGGTTGGGCAACCTCCAGGATATGAGTGTCGGGAATTATCTCGACTGCCATCACACCTCCCCACTTCTAGGTTCCAGCCACCGTGTAACTAGGCGGGCCGCATCGGCCAAGGGCGCATGCACAACGGTGCATGGGGGCAGGGAGTCCATGAAGGTCTTGCCGTAAGACCTGGCTGTCAGCCTGCGGTCCAGGACGACTATGGAACCCCTGTCGTTGCTGTTTCGTATCAATCTACCCATCCCCTGCCTCAGGCGCAAGATAGCTTGGGGGATGGCGTACTCCTTGAAGGGGTCTTCGTACTGCCCGGAGCGGGCTGCGAAGATAGGGTCCGAGGGAACATGGAAGGGCAGACGGGCGATCACCAGGGCTTTCACCTGGCCCTTGGGCAGGTCCACCCCTTCCCAGAAACTGCTGGTCCCCAGGATCATGCTGCGGGGGTCCAGCTCGAAATTCCGCATGACCCTGGCCGGTGAGCCGTCGATTCCCTGGGCCAGCACCCCGATGCCCTCGGTTTCCAACACGCCCCTGATGCTCCGGGCTGCGCTGCGGAGGGCTGCATGGGAGGTGAATAGCACCATGCTATGCCCCTCCAGGGCAAGGCCCAACTCCGTCAGGAAGGTTTCCAGGGCTTGCTGGTAGTCCCGGGAGTCGGGCAGGGGCATATCCTTCGGTAACAGCAGTTGGGCCGCCCTGGTGTAATCGAAGGGGGACCCGACCATTAGCTCCGACGCATCCGGGGGACCAACCCTGTTTCGCAGGTAGTCGAAGCTGCCGTCGGCGCTGAGGGTAGCGCTGGTCATGATCACGACGGACTTCTGGTTGAACAACCCCCTGGACAGGTGCTGTGCTACGTTCAGGGGGGCTGACTGCAGGTTGAGGGAGGACCTTCGGCCTCCCGCCCCTGAGCCTTCCTCGGATAGCGTCATCCAGTCCACCCGATCGGCATCTATAGGGCCCGCAAAGAAGACCGTCAATTGGTCCTTTATCAACCCGATCTCCTCGATGCGGGTGACCACCTCCCTGCGTCCGGCTTGCAGGTCCTCCCAGTTTTCGGCACTCTCAAAAGCCTGGGCGCCTATCTGGTCTAAGGCCCGGAACAGCTTGTCCATCCGGTCCAGGCCATCGTTGAGGAGCGTATCCACGTTCTCCCATGCTATCTCGATTTCCGACCAAAGGGGCTGGGTCCGTGTGCTCCTGGTTACGGAGAGCTGAAGATAGTTCTGGTCGCCGGCGCTCTGTTGGGACACGAATCTGGAAGCCATCTCCCACAGGGTTGACCATGACTGTGCAGCATGCCCGGTCCAGTTCGTCTCCAGGTCTCCCATCAGCTCTTCGGCGATCTGGCGGTCTGATGGGGTGGCTTGAGATAGAGAAAACAGGACCCTGATCTCCCGGAAGTTCTTCTGCAGGGAATCCAGGCAGGCAGCCAACGCCCCTTCGGCCAGGTCGAACCCCAGCTGCCGGGTCGCCTCCTCTTCCAGCCGGTGGGCCTCGTCTATGATTAGATGCTTATGCTCGGGCAGGAGCCCACCGCCCACCGCCAGGTCCGACATCAGAAGCGCATGGTTCACAACCACGATCTGCGCGTTGTTTGCCCTGCTCCGGGCGGTCCGCAGGAAGCAGAATCCCTCCCCCTTCAATCCGGAGCACAATCCGGCTTCGGCCGCGGAGATGCGGTTCCAGGCAGGGGCTTCCTGAGGCGCCAGGTTGATCTCCGTCCTGTCCCCCTGCCGGGTCTCCTCCAGCCACACCAAGCTCTTGGCCACCAGGCGGGCATCGTCGGCGGTTATCCCCTCGGACCGGGCCAGCGCTCCCAGCTTCTGCAAGCACAGATAGTTGGCCCTGCCCTTCAGGGAGGCCGCCCTGGCTGAGCCAGGTTCGATAAGGCCCTCGCCTTCGAGAATGGATATCAGCGCCGGAATGTCCTTGGTCAGAAGCTGCTCTTGCAGGTTGATGGTGTTGGTGGACACTACCACGGTCGCGCGGTTGCGCACTGCATAGACCAGCGCCGGCAGCAGGTATCCTATTGACTTGCCGACACCCGTGCCAGCTTCGACTACCAGGTGCCGTTCTTCGTTGAAGGCCCTGGTCACAGCTCTCACCATGTCGAGCTGCTGGGGCCGCTGCTCGTACCCTTCGAACAGGCGAGAGAAGGCCCCCTGATGTGCAAGGAGGGAGGCGAGCCTTTCCTCGTCCAGGGGCCCCGGTGCCCCATCGGGTACGGATACGGGGGGGCTCGCTGGCTGGTCATCCTTCAGACGCCGGAGGTCCGGCAGAGATGCCCGAGAGTTGCCTCCTATCGGCAATGTCCGTTCGTCTTGGAAGAGGCGGGCAACGGGCATTCGGGCCCGGGAGCCTACAAAACCTATGGAGGCGGCTGTTCCAGGTTCCAGGAGGTCGATCTTGTCCAGCAGATGCACAAACACTTCCCTGGTTGCTTGGGCATCGGCCAAGGCGCGGTGGGGGCTGCTGTTTTCCACCACCATCTCTCTTGTCAGCCCAGCTAGGGAATAGTCCCTGTTGAAGGGCAGCAGTATGGAAGCCAGCTCCCATGTGTCGAAGGACTCGTTGGGAAGAAGGGTGCCGTGTTTCTTCAGAAAGCCGAGGTCGAAGGCGATGTTATGACCTACGACGGGATGTGCTCCGATGAACTGCTCCAGCTCGGCGGCAATGGCAGCGAAGGGCGGGGCCCGGTCCAGGTCGGCTTGAGCGATGCCGGTGAGCTTCTTGATGAAGGGTGAGAGGTCCCGGTAGGGGTTGACCAGCGTCTGAAATGTGCCGAGCACCTCCGGACCCTGGAACTTGACGGCCCCCACCTCGATTATGGTGTCCTTGTCGGGGTCCAGGCCAGTGGTTTCCAGGTCCACGGCTACACAGACAGGGTGTTCGCCAAGCCCCATAACCCCTCCCTCACGGCCCTTCCAAGATACCGGCCGTCCCGATCTTGCCCCACCCCTCAGGGACTTGCCCGATTCACCTCTTCGGCCTACGAAAAGGGTTCAGGAATGGGCACCCAGGAACCTTCGGGTGACTTGTTGTTGGGGGAGAGGACGGCGGGATAGAAACTGCCTTCGCGGAGGGCGTTTATGAACTCTTCCTGGTTGTTCACCTCTCCATCGAAGACGGTTATGCAGTGCCCGACCCCGTGCTGGGAGTGGGCATCGCTTCCGCCGGTAACCTTCAGCCCCAGCTCTTTGGCCACATCCAAGGCGAACCTGTTTTCCACGTCTGCGGTGCCGCCGTTGGCCACCTCCACCGCATCCACCAGCCCGAAGACTGGATGCAGGGAGGCCTCTTCCGCCGTGGAAGGCACATTGCTTTCACCGCTGTATAGCAGGGGTCTGCGTGAAGGCAGGGAACTGTACAAGCCGCGGAAGGGGTGGGCGCTGATTATGAACCCGCCGGCGTTGGTTGCCGCCTTCCGAAGCACCCTTGAATCGGATATGCCGGGTTGGTAGCTGTCCAAGCCGAAGGCCAGGATATGCCCCATGTTGGTTTCCACTTCCATGGCCCGTACCAGCACCTGGTTGTGCTTGGCAGCAAAGGAGCGGAATTCGTGCTGGTCCCATGGGCCGCTGTGCTCGGTGATGCATATGCCCATAAACCCCAGACGCTCCGATTCCAGGACCATCTCCTCAGGGGATAGGTTGCTATCGCTGCTCCCCCGGGTGGTGTGAACATGCATATCAAAGAGCCGGGCCAATATTCATCCTTGGTAAGTTGCACCTCATGTGGTCGAGAATGGACAGCTGACAATTCCCATTCTATTTGGGGTATGGCAGGCGGTCAAGGACAGAGCGGAGCGTGGTATTTCAGGAACGGAGCTCCTGGGCGGCTTTCTTCAACCGCATCAGCATGTGGACGTCTATGGAGCTGTCTTCATCTTCCAGGTTCAGGTCCTTGTATTCCAGTACAGCATCTATACAACCGGCCAAGGTATGGGAGACCTTGTCTCTCAGGAGGGAGACCTCTGTGTCTATGGCTGACTGGGCCTCTTCGGCGGCTTCGGAAGAATACATTGCGAGGGACCTGATGATCCTGTTTACTTCGGCAAAGTCTATACCCCTGCGGACTCCCGGTCCCTGCATTCGGCGGTCTCCTCTGAGGCTTGGGCTTGTATCCAGGGGACAATATAACATGGTGCAGGTACATCCGAAAGTTCCCTAGCGGATGCCCCTGCTGAAGGCTTGGCGGGCCAGTGATTGCCAACTGGGTACGCCTTTGATATACTGAAACCAGCGCTTAGTAGGCTTCAATCCGCTTGGACTCGGCACCTTGGTTCTTTATTTGCGAGGCACCTGTCCCGGGGCAATGGAGGCCATAGCGACATCAGGTATCTAGGAGGCTAGGAAGTGGCTTTCGAGGAAAAAACCCTTGTGTGCCGGGAGTGCGGTGCATCCTTTGCTTTTACCGAGGGTGAGCAGGAGTTCTACCAAAGCCGGGGGCTGATGCACGAGCCCGCCCGGTGCCCAGCATGCAGGTCGGCACGACGACGCACCGGATTTCGATCCGATCAACCCCGGACTATGTATCCCGCGACTTGCGCATCCTGCGGTTCGGAAACCGAGGTGCCCTTCCAGCCGAGGCAAGGCAGGCCCGTTTACTGCAACGATTGCTTCAGGTCCGTAAGAGCTACCGAGTCGTTCTAAGCCTAGCAGTCCTACTACATAGCATATAGCAGCACCCCGGTATGGGGTACGACAACCGGGCACTCCTCATAAGGCGATGGGAGTCAATTGGCTCACTTGGTCTTCTGCCGTGCTACACTGCATCTGCCAGCTAGCCGGAACCTGAAGGAAAAGCGGAGTGTTGTCCAGTCCCTCACTTCCCGAGTGCGGTCGAAGTTCAATGTTTCCATCTCTGAAATAGATGATTCCGAACTTTGGCAGAAGCTGACCCTCGGGATCGTGTGTGTCTGCAATGACGGGGCCTACGCCAGCGGGCTGCTATCCAGCGTAGTCAGATACATCGAAAGCTCCAGGCCCGACTTGGAGCTTCTTGACTGCGAGACGGAGATGCTGTCAGGCTTCTGAGCTTGCACCGTGGACGTTGCAGCTTTCCTCAAGGGGATCGAGTCCGGTCCCACCTACCGCCGGCAGATGGTGGCGGTGGAGTACATCCCTCCGAGGAAGGCCTCCTATGGCGAGCCGACGCATCCTCTCCACCCGTCATTGCGCTCTGTCCTGGAACGGCGCAGTATGTGGCCCTTATACCTCCATCAAGCCGAGTCGATCGACCGGCTGAGCGAGGGTGGAAACGTCGTGGTGGCGACGCCGGCAGCAAGCGGCAAGAGCTTATGCTACCACTTGCCCGTTATCCACTCGGTCCTGGAGGACCGCTCCAGCAAGGCAATCTACATCTACCCCACCAAGGCGCTGGCCCAGGACCAGCTGCGTTCTCTGAAAGAGCTCGCAGAGGGGCTGCGAGTGCAGGCCGCGGTGTACGATGGCGATACGCCGCACTACGAAAGAAGCGGTATCCGGAACTCTGCCCACATTGTCATGACCAACCCGGATATGCTCCACATGGGGATTCTCCCCAATCACAGGGCATGGTCCCGCCTTCTCCGCTCCCTCAAGTACATCGTGCTGGACGAAACCCACACCTATCGTGGGGTGTTCGGGTCCCATATAGCCAACGTGGTGCGCCGTCTGCGTCGCCTGTGCAGCCTGTACGGCAGCCATCCCCGCTTCATTCTCTGCTCCGCTACCATTGCCAACCCGGGGCAGCTGGCGGAGCAGCTGACCGGCCTTCCCTTTGACGTAGTAGATGAAGATGGAGCGCCCTCAGGCGGAAAGAGTTTCGTCTTCTGGAACCCTCCCCTCCGGGACATGGACACGCCGTCGGGATCAGGAGGGTACGGACGCTCGTCTCCCGGCTTCCGGGGCATGCTGCAACCCATCAGGTCGAGCGCCAACATGGAAGCCGCCACCCTCCTGGCAGACTTGGTAGTCTCCAATGTCAGGACGGTGGCTTTCGTCAGGACCCGCAGGGCAGCGGAGCTGGTGTATGGCTATGCCAGGGAGCACCTGGACGACAAGCAGGCGGACCTGCGAGACAAGATCAGGGCCTACAAGGGCAGCTACATGGCCGAGGAGCGCCGGGCCATCGAGCGAGCGCTGTTTGACGGGGAGCTGACGGGTGTGGCGGCCACCAATGCCCTGGAACTGGGTATCGATGTTGGGTCGCTGGATGCCACCATCATCACCGGCTATCCAGGCAGTATCGCAAGCACATGGCAGCAGGCGGGTCGGAGCGGTCGCCGGGGTGAGGAATCCCTGTCGGTGTTTATCGCGCGGAACGATCCCCTCGACCAATACTTCATAAACCATCCGGACATCTTCTTCCGGCGCTCGATGGAAGCTGCCTTGCTTTCTCCCGCCAACCCCCACATCCTGCGCCCTCATCTGCTTTGCGCCGCTTACGAGATGCCCCTCTCCGGCCAGGATGCCGAACTTTTCGGGCGTGGGGTCATCGAACACCTGGAAGACCTGCTGGGGAATGGCCTCCTGAAGTACAGCGAGGGTAAGTGGCACATCGCCCCCCACGTACCTTATCCGGCGGAGGAGGTCAACATAAGGTCGGCTTCCAGCAGCAGCTACCATGTGGTGGAAGACAGCACCGGCAGAATACTGGAGATGGTGGATGAAGCGTCGGCCCATCGACAGCTCCATCCTGGGGCCGTTTACATGCACCAGGGCGCATCCTACCTGGTTGACGACATCAATCTGGAGACAAGGGTTGCAAGGGTGGCCCTAGATGACTCCTCATACTATACCGAGGCAAGCGAGACTACCGAGATTTCCATTGGCAAGATACGCGCCTCCAAGGTCGCCGGCGGGGTCGGGGTCTGGCTGGGGGAAGTGGAGGTTACAAATCAGGTGGTGGGGTACAGGAAACGGACGCCGATGACCGAGGAGGTGTTGGGGGACGAGCCTCTGGACCTGCCACCCAGGCGCTTCAACACGGTGGCTCTCTGGTTCGACATCCCCCAGAAGACCATTGATCGATGCCGGGGAATGGCGACTGCCTTGGCAGGCGGGCTTCATGCGGCGGAGCACGCCGCTATAGGAGTGCTGCCCCTGTTCGCCCTGTGCGACCGCAACGATATCGGGGGCGTTTCGACGCCCCTCCACCCGGACACGAGCAAACCCCAGGTCTTTATTTATGATGGGCATTCTGGCGGAGTCGGGATAGCTGAGGAAGGGTTCAGGGTCATCGACGCCCTCTGGGAGGCTACCTTGTCGGTTGTGTCCGATTGTATTTGCGAGACGGGCTGCCCCAGCTGCATCCAATCGCCCAAGTGCGGCAACAACAACCATCCCCTGGACAAGGAGATGGCCGGTGAAATGCTCAAGGCCCTGTGCGCTGGCTGACTTCCCAGGTATCTCCCTCAGGGGGTCTTTGCGCAACCCCCCGCACATGGCACAACGCGGAAGTGGGAAGGGAAGTATTCATGGCACGATTACGGCTGTCCGTTCGCCCTTGTATCTTAAAGAGGGACGTGACGGACCGGGCCCGAGGTTGCCCAAAGGTCTTGCCCGGCGGAGGGTTGGGGTGAGGAGACGCTCCCGGGGAGGCGGGGCACCTATCAGGCGGTTGATGTTCGGCAGCTATCTGAGTTGGCTGTCGAAATATTCACTCACCCGCCGGAAATACTCGTCGGGGTAGGCCTCGAAGGACTCCACGTGGCCAGACGCATCGGTGCTCCAAAAGATTGTGCCCACCGAAGCTGCCGCAGCGACTCTTTCGCCGTGGCCGATGGGCACCCGCTCATCCTGTTCACCGTGGATGATCAGCAGCGGGTAGTCGAGGCGCATTACCGCGTTCTCTGCGTTAAGGGCTCCGATGTCGATGCCGTATATGGCCTTCGCCATGAGATTGGCCCCAGGTACAAAGGCGGGAATGAGCCAGGAAGGGAAGGGGGTCTTGCGGGAAGCTTCCTGGACGATCAGGTCGGTCGCTGCCGCGAAGGGACTGTCGGCAACGATGGCAGCTACCCCAGGCTCTTCGACGGCGGCCAGGATAGATGTCACGCCGCCCATGGAGTACCCCATCAGGCCAATCTTGCCCGCCTCGGCTCCCCTCTCCTCGATGAGGTAGTCGTAAGCCCCCAGCACATCCCATCGCTCGAAGTAGCCGCCCGAAATTTGATCTCCCTCGGATGAGCCATGCCCGCGCAGGTCGAACAGCAGCAGATTGTAGCCCTCATCGGCCAGGCGAGAGGCCAAATCCAGGGCATAGTCCGTGGACCTGACGCTGCTCAGCCCGTGGACGAATATTAGGTGAGGGTAATCGTCGTTGCCCTGCCCTCTGCCCGGAATGTACCAGCCGCTCAAGCGCACATCCTGTTCCCGCCCAAGGAAGAACACATCATCCGACACCAGCCCGTAGTCGTCGGGGTGTCCCTCCTGGGGGTTCCGTTCGGCGCCGGTTAGACCCTGGGCGATGAAGAAGGATACGAGAGCGTAGGCGACCACGAGGAGGATGAGGGCCGCCAACAGCCCCCACCTGACCTTGGGCCTTTTAAGTATCAATCCCAGCAGGACCAATCGGCCGCATCTCCAGGATAGGCATTAGTCTGGCGGCATCTACCCTGACGCCTTGGCGGAGGCTAAAGCTCCTTCCTCCGAAAGACAGCCCAAGCCCCGATGGAGAAGAGGGCGATACATCCAACAGCGATGGGCAAGGACTGCCAGGCGTCGTTGATCCTGCCTCCCTCTGTGATGCCGCTGATGTTCATAGCCCACTGCACAAGATTTACCGGCCAGTACTCTTGTGTGTGGGGTATCGCGGTCAGTGGGAGCTGGATGATGAATAGGACCAGTGCGATGCCCCCCGCCAGCATCTGACGTGAGAACAGACCGCTCCAGAAGAAGGCCAGGGAAGCCACATAGACGAGATAAAGGCCAATGATGCTCATGTAGATGGCGTAGGTGGCGACATCGTAGTAGCCAATCAGAATGGTCGTCAGGATGTACATAATTGCCGAGCCGGCGGCGAGGCCAAGATAAATGGATGATGAGAGTCCGAAGAATCTGGCCGATACAAAGGCGGCAACCGAGACCGGTTTGCTCAGGGTCATCCCGGCAGTCCCGGAGGCCCTTTCGTTGGCCAGAACGCCCATGCCGAAGACTATTGCCACAAGGGCGCCCACGGTGGCCATGGTGGCTCCATATGCTTCCAGCAGGCCTTTGGCAAGCTCCCTGCCCCGCTCAGCGTCGGTGAATATGGTTACCAAGAAGGTGATTACGGTGAACAGTACACCTAGGGCAGCGAAGAAGCCCGCAGTACCCAGGAAGCGCCACGTTCGGCGCTGCTCCAGCAGCTCTTTTCTTATCAGTGCCTGAAAGCCCTTCATGCCTTCACCCCCTCATCGTCAGCTTGTTCCGGGGGTAAGTCCCCCTCTCCGCTCACAAGGTCCAGGAAAACTTCTTCCAAGCTGGCTTGGGCAAGCTCGTAGCGAAGCAAGGTCAGTCCGCTTTCGTACACCAGCCGAGGCAGCTCTTTCTTGGCGATTTCTATGTCCGACGCCTCTACCCGGAACAGATGACGCTCTCCTTGAGAGCTTCCCTCCATGGATGTCAGCCACTCCCTACCAGCCAGCAGAGCAGCCAAGGGCGCCGGGTCCTCTTCCACCTCGACCCGGAAAGAGGAGCTATGTTGGGAGGAACGTATCTCGTCGAGGGAGCCGCTGGCTACCAATCGGCCCCGGTTGATGATCACCACCCGGTCGCACACGCGCTCCACGTCGCTGAGGATGTGAGTGGAGACAAAGACCGTCGTTTCGCCCTTCAAGGACTCTATGGTCTCCAGCATATCCCGCCGTCCCATGGGGTCCAGGGCTGAAGCAGGTTCGTCCAGGAACAGCACCTGGGGTTTGTGGATAAGGGCTTGGGCCAGTCCGAGGCGTTGCTGCATCCCGCGGGAGTAGCCCTTTACCGGCCGGTTGCCTGCGTCGGCGAGGTTCACACGCTGAAGCAGGTCATCCACCCTCACCTTGGCTTGCGCTTTCCCAATGTCGTAAAGGCTCGCGGTGAATAGAAGGAACTCTCTGCCCGTCATCCAGGTGTAGAAGGAGGGCGATTCGGGAAGATAGCCAACGTTGGAACGCAAGCTCAGGGGCCGTCCGGAGACATCTTCTCCCGCCACCCACATTCGCCCTGCAGTGGGGTTCGATAGACCTGTCAGCAGGCGCAGGGTCGTGGTCTTGCCGGCGCCGTTGGGCCCCAGGAAACCGAAGGCAATGCCATGCTCAACAGACACATCCAGGTTGTCGACCGCCCTCAGGGAGCCGAAACTCTTGCTAAGCCCCTCGCATCGTATAGCTTCCATGTTTGTCCTCCTACGTCTCCTGCCTATCGTCCCTTCCACTGGGGAGGACGCTTCCCGGCAAAGGCCCTCGGGCCTTCAACGGAATCCTCGCTTTGGAGAAGCTGATTGTACATGTTGTAGGTGAGGATGGATGCGGACTCGGCGCTCATGTCCATGCTGCGATATGCCAGCTCCTTGAAGTACTTCACGGACAGGGGAGCGTTGGCAAGTATCTTGGATGCCATGATCGTCGCTTCATCCATGAGGGCGTCCCCGGGCACCACCTTGTTCACGAAGCCTATGCCGTAGGCCCTTTGGGCGGTGATGGCTTCTCCCGTCAGCACCAGCTCCATAGTCCCGGCCATGGACAGCATCTTCGGGAGCATCACCGCAAAGGGCGGGAGAAGACCGACCCTGGACTCGGTAATTCCCAGCATAGCATCCTCGGAGGCGATGCGGATATCGCAGAGCTGGGCGATGGACCAGCCCCCGGCCAGGGCGAAGCCGTTGATGGCGGCGATGATGGGTTTCCAGGTCTGGGGCCACATGAAGGGGCGCTCCGGCGATGCCATGCTGTCCCGGGCATGGGCCTGCACCCCTGCGGCGTTGTCGTCGGCCCGCTCCTTCAAGTCACGGCCCGCGCAAAAGGCCCGCCCGGCGCCTGTGATGACGGCAACCCGGGCATCATCATCCTGGTCGTACTTCTCGATTGCCCCTCCCAGCTCGCTGCGCAGCTGCCGGTTTATGGCGTTCAATGCGCCGGGCCGGTTCAGGGTGATGGTCACAACTTGGCCGCTCTTCTCGTAGAGAACGGCATCCCCCGGTTCGGCGAATTTCAAAGATGTCATCTTTCTCCTCCGGTCCAGGTCCTAACCTGCGCTGGATGCCAGTGTCGAGGCTTATGCGTAAGGACCAAGGTAAACTCCTCCGATGACATGGACATGCCCATGTTCCTGGCTCTGCATAGCATCCGGCCCAAAATTCGATAGAACACGGAAGCCGTTGGGACAGGAGCGTGCCCCTACCTCAATTACGACCTGTCCTACCCGCTCGATCATGCCCTTTTCCCAGAGCTGTATCTGGGTCATGTGCTCTTTCGGCATCACCAGCAGCATGACCGGCACCCAGTTCAGAACGTTGGAGATAGCTATAACCTTGTCATCTTCGAAATGGATGGTTGCCGGTTCTTCCTTGGCGGCTATTCTGCAAAAGATGCAACTACGCCCGGCGGCCATTATCAGCAGGGCCTTTCAACAGACATGCGCATCTGGGCAGATGGGAGTCTTGGACCGGGGCACAGCCGGACGGGGCATTTACCCATCGGGTGCAGGCCCTAGAGCTCGCAAGGCGTGGAGCATTTCTGTGGGTCTCGAAGGGAAGGGATGGAGAAGGCGCCGTTGTTGGGGACCGGGGTGTCTGGGGTGGGTTCCGGCATAGCCAGATGACTATACTTGGCCCCTTCAATTCATGTCAACCGAGGGCGAACGGGATGCCCTTGCGAGCATCCCGTTTTTGCAGGAACATACTCACCTGGAGTGCGCCCCTAAGGGCAGACACCAAGGGCTATTCACTCCAGCATAGCACACGCTGTCCCGTTGGGAGTCAATAGACGGGACTGCCGTTTTGCCTACGTAAACGAGGATGGGCGGCCTGGTCCCTCAGGAACGGCCGGGTCTGCCCTTGGGCCTCGCTCTCCCTTGGCCGAAGCGATAGTCGGGCGCATCTATTTGGATCTTCTGAACGATCTTGTTATCGCTCAGCCGTGAGGATACAGGGAGGGAGAAGAGGTCTTCGGCGGCGGTTATCACCGTGGGCAGAAGCCCGTTTTGCCTGTGGACTATGATTTGGAGCAGCTTCTCCTCCGCCCAAGGGGTGCTGCTTTGCGCTCCCAGATCATCCAGCACCAGGAATGGCGACGATTTTATAGCTTCGAAGCGCTCGTCGTATGTGACCTGGCTGTTGGGGCCGAAGGCTGCCCTGAGATGGTCCAGCAGGGCTGGCACGAAGGCGAATATCGCCTCCTCGCTCCTTGCCAAGAGTTCGTTCACTATTGCAACGGCGAGATGGGTCTTTCCGCAGCCATTCTCCCCCAGCAGGAAGAGCCAGCCATGGGGGTCTGCCGAATAGTTTCGAGCAGCTCCCAGGACGGCTTTCAGGCTCTCCCTCTGGCGAGGGCCTGCATTCATCCCTGAGGTGTCGAAATTCTCAAAGGTCATGCGATTTCGGACCTCGTCGCTCATTCCCCCGAAGTCCTGGAAGGAGGAAGCGGTGCCCGCTCTCAGGCTGTAAATTCGGGACAGCCGGCTTGATGTGAGGCGGGAGCGCAGCCCCTCGTCCAGGTGGCTGAGGTTACCGCGGAGGGTAATGATGGTCGGCAGCTCGGCGTTGAAACGATGGTTTATCACCTGGAACAGCTTCTCCTGCGCCCAAGGGGTGCTGCTTTGGGAACCCAGGTCATCCAGCACCAGGATGGGTACATCCCGGACCTGCTGGAATATATCGTCGTAGTTGACAGGTGAGTCGGGGCTAAAGGTTGCCCGCAGATGGTCCAGCAGGTCGGAAACGTGGGTGAAGAAGAGGGTGCGGCCCTTCTCTATGCAGCGGTTGGCGATGGCGGATGCCAGGTGCGTCTTGCCCGAGCTTGTGGGACCGGTCAGGACCAGCCAGCCTTCGGGATTGTCGGCGAACTCCCGGCCAGCCTGCACGACCGCCGCGAGGGACCCTCGGGGTGCATGCTCCGAGGCCGTCCCCGGCAGGTCCAGGCTTTCGAAGGTCATCCGCTTCAGGGGTCCCAGGTTGCTGTATCGCTGGAGGTGGTCGAGGCTGCGGTTTCTAAGCTCTTGTTCCCGGCAGTGGCAGGCGAAAACCTCCCCGAAGTCCGGATGGGTAACGGGGACCCGCCGGCTTATCCAGCCGGTGTCGCGGCAGGATGGGCAGACCGGGCCGGGGTTTTCGTCTTCCGGGGAAGCCTCAGTACCTGGGAGATGAGGGTCCCCGTCTACGCTTGTACTCCTCAAGGCTGACCTTCTTAGTATATCCCCCAAGCTTTCCATCGTCTCTTCCTTCATCGCGCCAACGCTTGAGAATGGCTTCTATGTACCGCCAGCTCCGCTTGTTGTGCGCGCATGCCTGCTCAAATGCTTCTTCCAGCCACAGTGCCGGGTAGAGCATTTCGGCTTCCTTCAGTCGCTCTGCCAGAATCGGGGTCAGCAGGCCGATGTTCTCTTCATACAGCCTGAATATATTGGGCCTCGCCCCAGGCTCGTCAGTGAGTACCGGCCGCGCCCTTCGGTCAGGCGCCTTTTCTCCGGCAGTCTTCTCCAATTGTTTCAGTGTGCGCCTGCCCTGTGCGTCGTTCAGTACGAACACCTCTTCCGAGTCGGGTCCTTCGTCCATTCGATGGGCAAGGAGGGTCCCTCGCTTCACAGCCAACCGGAGCCCGCGCAAGATAATGTCTTCGGGCTGCACTTGCGGGGAAGGGAAGCTGCGGTACAGGACGGGGTCCATGGTGATTTCGGAGGTGGTCAGGTAGCGGGGGCCGCTCTTCCTGTTGTGCAGCAGCCAGAAGGCCCGCAGGGTGCACTTCAGCTCGGCTGTATCGGTGATGGCTTCCAGGAGGGGGCCGAAGACCAAGTTGGGGACGGGGGTATATGAGGAATCCGACGGGAAGCCTTTTCCAGCCATGTTAGAAGCCCTCTGAGTCAAAGGCAGCCGATTCGAAGCGCACGAGGTTGTCTCTGAACAGCAGCTTTACCGTTCCAACGGGGCCATGGCGGTGTTTGGATACTATGAGCTCGGCTACGTTCCTGGGGTATGGTCTGTCGGGGTAGCGTCCTGCCCACTCATCTTCGGAGTAATAGACATCATCACGGTAGATGAACATCACCACGTCGGCATCCTGCTCGATGCTCCCGCTCTCCCGCAGGTCCGATAATTGGGGCCTGTGGGAGGTGCGCGACTCCACGGCGCGGTTGAGCTGGGAAACGGCCAGGACGGGGACGCTGAGCTCGCGGGCCAGCGCCTTTATGGAGCGGGTGATCTCGCTCATCTCCTGGGCCCGGTTTTCTACTCGTCCGCCTCTCTGCTGGATGATCTGGATGTAATCGATCACCAGGAGGTCCAAGCCCCGCTCCATGGAAAGGCGCCGTGCCTTGCTGTGCATCTCGACGATACCCTGATTTGGCGTGTCGTCTATATAGATGGGCAGGTCCGAAAGGGAGCCGATGCAGCTTATGATGGCCCTATGTTCAGCTTCGGTGTACAGGTTCAACCGGAGCCGCTGGGCATCTACACCCGATTCGGTGGCGACCATCCTGTCGGCGAGCTGGCCCCGGCTCATCTCCAAGCTGCAGACGGCAACGCTATGGCCGGATTTGGCGGCGTTCATCGAGATGTTTATGGCGAGGGTGCTCTTTCCCAGGCTGGGACGGGCTGCCAACACGACCATGTCCGACCTGTGAAGCCCCCCAAGAAGCTCATCTATGGAGTTGAAGCCAGTCATCACCGGCGCTCCGGTGCGGGTCGCAGCTTCCCCGACGTTTGCCCGCTCCTCCAGGTACTGGTCCAGCACCTCCCGCACATGGACGAAGTCCCGGGTGGGCTGGCCGGTGCGCACCCGGAACAGGGTCTCTTCCGCCTTGCCCAGGGTACCGTCCACATCGACGGTATCTTCGTAGCCGATGGCGGTGATCTTGCTGCCGGCGTCGATAAGGCTACGCATGGTTGCGGTACGGTTGACGATTCGCCCGTAGTGCTCTATGTGCACCGATGTGGGGACGCCGGCCACGAGGTGACTCAGGTAGGCAGCCCCGCCGACCTGATCCAAGCGTCCGTCGAGGCCCAGCTGGCGGGAAACGGTGATCTGGTCAATCGTTTCACCCCGGCCGAACAGGGAGACGCAGGCCTCGTAGCAAAGCCGGTTCCTCTCCCGGTAGAAGTCGGTGGCCTTCAGGAAGGGGACAACGCGCAGTATGGATTCGCCGTCGATAAGGACCGAGCCTACCACGGCTTCTTCAGCTTCTATGTCATGGGGTAGAAGCTTCTCTTCCAGCATCTGGTTACTCTTGGGCTTCCGCCGTGACCAGGATTGTCGCCTGGATTCCAGGGGCTAGGTTCAGTATGATCTCGTGCTCCCCGGGTTCCCGGATTGGCTGAACGGTATCGATCAGCTTGCGGTCTATCTCGCGCCCGGTAGCTGTGGTCAGCTCCTGGGCCAGCTGGGTGGGCGTGATGGCGCCATAGTACTGCCCTGCCGGGGTTATCCTGGCGGACACGTTTATGTTGGTCCCCTCCAGGGCGGATGCCAGATCTTCCCACCTCTGGGTTTCTCGCATGCGCCGCTGGTCCCCGGTCTGTTTGAGACGTTCGATCTTCTTCATGTTCTCGCGCGTGGCGGCTTCTGCCAGCTTCTTGGGGATTAAGTAGTTGCGCGCGTAGCCGTCCTTCACGTTCTTGACGTCGCCGGCCTTGGCCAAGGTAGATACATCTTCCAGAAAGATAACCCTCACGATAGATACTCCATGCGCATTGGATTGGGGGACAACGCCTGCGGGAATGTCCGGGGGTTGGCGCTCCCTCTCGAAAAAGAGATTATAACCGATGGGCCGAAAGAGGGGAAAGGGTCTGATGGTAATGCTAGGACTGGGAGGAGCGGGCTTCCAGGCCGGACTGCCAAGCTTGCTTCAAGCTATCCAGAGGTGCGTCGAGGTATCCTGGAACGGTTAAGGTCTTCGTCGATTGGGTACGTCCCAGCAGCATCCAGGGCACTTCCAGCTCGCCGGCTAAGGCTCCAAGGCTTTTGAGGTGGTCGGCCGGCAACGAGACAATTATGCGGGATTGCCCTTCTCCGAACAGGGCGGCATCCCAGCGTCCCAAGACGGGGAAGTCGCCTGCGAAACCGATTTCGTGGGAGAAGCAGGCCTCCGCCAACGCCACGGCCAGACCTCCGTCGGAACAATCGTGGGCGCTTCGCACCAGACCTTCCCGGATGCTGAGGCGGCAGATCTCTTGCACCTTACTTTCCAGGCGAAGGTCCAGCAGGGGCCTGCCCACCACCATGCCCCGGAGCATCTCAAGGTACTCGCTTCCCGAGAGGTGCCGGGCTTTGCCCCGGACCTCTGATGCGCCCAGAAGCACCACCTGGAGGTCTTCACCATCGAACCCGGAGCTTACGTGGCGGGACACATCATCCAGTAGGCCCAAGGACCCGATAACGGGGGTGGGATATATGGGCTGGTCGTGGGTGCTGTTGTACAAGCTGACGTTACCGCTCACCACCGGCACATGCAGGGCGCGGCAGCTCCGCGCTATGCCCCTGATGCACTCTTCCAGCTGGTGATAAATCTCGGGTTCTTCCGGGTTGCCGAAGTTGAGGCAGTCGGTCAGGGCGATGGGCGTCGCCCCGGTGCAGGAGAGGTTGCGGCAAGCCTCCGCTACAGCTATAGCGCCGCCCCTGTAGGGGTCCAGGTAGCAGTAGCGGCCGTTGCCGTCGGTGCTCAGGGCGATTCCCTTGGATGTGCCCCTGATGCGGAGCACCGATGCGTCGCCCCCCGGCGCCACCACGGTGTTGGTCTGTACTTGGTGGTCATAGCGTCGATATATAGGCTCCCTGCTGGCGATGTTCGGAGACGAGACCAGCCTGGAGAGTATCTCGTTGGGACTCTCAGCAGGCAGGGGTATGCTCCCCATGGGATAGGCTTGGGCTGCGCGCTGCTCCTCCGAGGCCCGGCCAGCCAGCCGGTACCTGGGGGGCTTGGTCAAGAGGTCTATGGGCGGCTGGGCCGCCAGCGTGGGTCCATCGTATATGCGGGCCTCGCATGACCTTGTGACCCTGCCGATAGTGGTGCAGGGTATGTCCCACTTCCCGAAGATGTCCTGCATAGGCCCTTCGTCTGAGGGGGCGACCACCAGGAGCATCCGCTCCTGCGACTCGGAGAGCATCACCTCATAGGCGTCCATGTGTTGCTCCCTGCGCGGCACATTGGACACATCAACCTCGATTCCCGCGCCGCTGCGAGAAGCCGATTCGACGGCGGCCGAGGTGAGTCCCGCAGCCCCCAGGTCCTGCATGCCCCTGAGATGTCCCGAAGCCGAGGCTTCAAGGCATGCTTCGATGAGAGTCTTTTCCAGGAAAGGGTTGCCGACCTGCACCGTCGGGCGCATCTCCCGATCATCTTCGAAGGTGCGGGACGCAAGCCCAGAGGCTCCATGAATGCCGTCCCTGCCGGTATCTGCGCCCGCCAGGAGCAGCAGGTTGCCCTCGTCGCCGACGGCCGAACGCACTAGGCGTTCTTTTTCTATGAGGCCGACGCACAGGGCGTTCACAAGGGGGTTGTTGGAGTATGCGGGAGAGAAATACACCTCACCGCCAACATCGGGCACACCTATACAGTTGCCGTACCAGGAGATCCCGGATACCACGCCGTCGAACAGGTAGCGGTTCCGGGGGTCGTCCAAAGGCCCGAAGCGAAGGGAGTTCATCAGAGCGATGGGCCTGGCGCCCATGGCAAGGATGTCCCGGACTATGCCCCCAACGCCCGTTGCTGCTCCCTGGAAGGGTTCCACGGCGGAAGGATGGTTGTGGGACTCGATCTTGAAGACGATGGCAAGCCCATCCCCGATGTCGATGGCCCCGGCGTTTTCCTCTCCGGGAGGCAGCAACACGCGGGGGCTGCGAGAGGGGAAGAGGGAGAGCAGGGCGCGGGAATGCTTGTACCCGCAGTGCTCGCTCCACAGAGCGCCAAACATTCCCAGCTCCACGGGAGTGGGTTCCCTATCCAGCCCTTCGACGATGCGCCGGTACTCAGCTTGGCTGAGGGCGATCTCGTCCAGGGTCTCCTTGCTGACGGCCATGACCGCTTAGGGCGCCTTTCCCTGAACGCTCTCAAACAGGGACCTGAACAGGGTTGCGCCGTCGCTCCCTCCCAGGAGCGGCTCGAAACATCGCTCGGGGTGGGGCATCATTCCCAGCACATTCCCGCGAGCGTTGGTGATGCCTGCGATATTGTTCAGGGAGCCGTTGGGGTTGTCGCCGAGAGTGACATCCCCGACGGGAGATGCGTACCTGAAAACCACCTGGCTCTTCTTTTCCATCTCGTCCAGGACATCTGCGTGGGCATAGTAGTTGCCCTCGCCATGGGAGATAGGTATGCGCAAGATATCCCCCCTGCTGGACGCGCAGGTGAAGGGGACGTCATCCCGCTCAACACGGAGGTGGGTCCACTGGCACCGGTACTCCAGGTGGACGTTGGGCCTCAGGACGCCGGGAAGCAGACCCGATTCACATAGTATCTGGAAGCCGTTGCAGATGCCGAACACCAAGCCCCCCCGGTCGGCATATTCCCGAATTGGTCCCATGATCGGCGACAGGGAGGCGAGAGCGCCGGCCCTGAGGTAGTCGCCATAGGAGAAACCGCCGGGCAGGATGAGGCAGTCGTAGTCATCAAGGGAGATATGGGTGTCCTTGTGCCAGAGAAGGTCGGCGGATACGTCCAAGGTGGCCTCGATGGCATGATAGCAGTCTTGGTCGCTCCAGGTGCCGGGGAAGACTACTATGCCGAAGCGCATCGTGCTGACTACTTCCGACGGGAGGGGAGGTATCCGGGTTGGAGGGCCATATTATCGCCCCTTGGGGGCGTCGGGCTTGCTCTGAAGGGGTGGGAAAGCAAGGGGGAGGGACAGGGTCTAGCTGTTGCGCCGGCTCTTCCGGCGTTTGGCCGCTTCCTTCTTCTTGCGGCGGACGCTAGGCGGCTCGAAGTGCTGCCTGCGGCGTATCTCAGAGAGAATGCCGTCCTGCTGAACGCGCTTGTTGAAGCGCTTCAGAAGACTCTCGAAGGTCTCGCCTTCAGCTAGTCTGACCGTTGACAACCTGCACTCTCCGGTAGCTGGGTCCCACAAATGGGCAGCGTTAGTATAACTTCGCCGCTCCCCAGCGTCAACAGTAGAGGCAGAAGGGGAGGGGGGGAACGGCGTCGTTCTCTCCACCACTTCAAGTGACCGATTTGGTCTCAGTGCCCCCGCTTTCCTACGGCGAGCGTCTAACCTCAACCTCCCGGGTAACCTCCACCTCCGAAGCATCTCCCGGCCCTGGCGACAGTGTAGGTCCTGGTGTAGGCGAAGGTGTAGGAGGAACGTTTAGAGGTTCCGGTATCCAGTTTTCGGGCACCCATGCGTCAAAGGCTGCGCATTCCCGTATATGGTCGATGTTGGGTGTTCCGCTGGGATTCGCAAAGGGGGTCTGGCGACAGCTCCAGTATAGAGATAGGGCGTACTCGCGCCATTCCCCCATAGGGTTATCATTCCGAACCTCGTCAAAGAGTACAAGACGCATGTAGTCTTGGGCACATGGTCCTGCATCGTATTGCCTCTCGTTGATGTTGTTGGCGTGTTCGATAGCCCTCCGGATAGCCCGAATCCCATCCCGGTGTACAAACCTCGCAGGGCGGCTTAGCCAACTCTCCCAACGCTCTCTATCGCCAGTTATCTCGTCCTCGGTCCCCTGGTATTCTACGTACTCCAGGATGTAGTCCTTGCACGAAGAAGCAATGGTGAAATCCAGTGACAATTCCGGCCATACGTCCAAGTGAGTCAAGTCGCTAGGGACACCAGATTCTCCTGATGGCCCGGGCGACCCTTGACTCCCTGTCTCACCCTGTGGGCCATGGGGGCCCTGTTCGCCCATTGGCCCTTGTGGGCCGGGGGGGCCTTCTGGGCCTTGCTCGCCCATCGGCCCTTGGGGGCCAGCTGGCCCTTCACATCCTACTAGCAAGAGGACCAAGAGGATGACGGATAGGGGAACAAGAATGTAACGCATCGCTTACCTCAAGTGTCTATTCGGGCTATGGAGCAAAGCCCATAGGCCCGGTGGTTGTTTCCGACAAGGCTCAGGTCTCGGTCTGGCGGGGGGTGGATGACTGGTCCTCATAATGCACGAGGATGCGCAGGCCTACGAGCTGTTCCGGAAGCGGTAGCCAACGTTCCAGATGGTCTCTATGAAGGAGCGGTTGGCAATCTCTATCTTGGAACGAAGCCGCCTGATGTGCACATCGACGGTCCGCGTGCCGCCGAAGTAGTCATACCCCCACACCTGCTGCAGCAGCTCATCCCTGGTGTACACGCGGCCCGGATTGGTGGCCAGGAGCACCAGAAGCTGGTACTCCTTGTAGGTCAGGATAACCCGACGGCCCCCCAGGCTGACCTCGTACTTCCCGATGTCGATCAGAAGGTCCCCGGTCTTGACAACCTCGTTGGACCCAGGCTCCCCAGCGCGGGTCAAGACCCAGTCCATGCGCTTCACCAGCTCCTGGGGGTTGTAGGGGTAAACGATAAAGTCGTCTATGGATGCGTTGGGAACGTACCTGTCCAGCCTGTTTGCGGGCACCACCCCCAGGACGGGCAGGTGGGAATGCTGGCAGTAGCGTATCACCTGGTCCATCTGCTCCGGCGTCAGGCTTTCGACGTCCAGCAGCACACCCTCGGACTCAGGAGGGTTATGGCCGTTTTGCCCCTCGTAGAAGGTAGAGCCATCGCATATGGCGTAGCTAAGGCCGTTCCCTTCCACCGCCCAAGGTGGGACCTCATAGTCAGTCTGTTCTCCCGAAACTACCAGTAGCCGGTACACCTGCGTATCTCCATCTTCTTGACAGGAAGGGCCGAGGCCCAACTCCAACTTCTTGCAATTATTATATCTCCCTAGTCCAGCACACCGGGATTGAAGCGACTCCCCTCCTTGGCTATACTTCCTCACAAGACCCCCATATGCTCCCGGGCCCGGATGGTCCGCCTGTCCCGGCTTTCTGGTCTGGGTAAGGGGGATGTACCGGGGAGCGTCTTGCGACATCCGGCAACGGAGGAAGAGAATGAGCACACTCACACTACCCAAGATGCCCGGTGAAGTCAGGGGCCTGATACGCTCCAACGAGTGGCGTGGAGTCACTTCCGGGGCCGCCCCCGGCTACGTGCAGGCCAACATCGCCATCCTGCCCAGGGAAGTTGCTTTCGATTTCCTGCTCTTTTGCCAGAGAAATCCGAAGCCATGCCCCGTCCTGGAGGTGGTGGAGACAGGATGCTTCGAGCCTGCCCACATGGCTCCCGGCGCCGACCTGCGCACCGATATCCCCCGTTGCCGCATCTTCGAGAACGGCGAGCTGGTGGGCGAGCGGGAGAATATCACGTCCATCTGGAGAGACGACCTCGTCTCTTTCCTGCTGGGGTGCAGCTTCTCCTTCGAGTCCGCCCTGGTGAACGCCGGGATTCCTCTCAGGCACATCGACCAAGGCAAGAACGTCGCCATGTATGTGACCAACGTCGAGACCACACCCGCGGGGGTGTTCTCCGGCCCCATGGTGGTGAGCATGCGCCCGGTGCATCGGTCCCAGGTTGTGCGAGCGGTGCAAGTAACCTCCCGCTTCCCCGCGGTGCACGGCGCGCCGGTGCACGTGGGGGATCCTGGCGTCCTCGGCATCAGGGACATTTCCCGGCCGGACTTTGGCGATGCTGTGGAGATCAGAGAAGATGAGGTACCCATTTTCTGGGCATGCGGAGTGACCCCCCAGGCGGTGGCGCTTAACTCCAAGCCGTCCCTGATGATCACCCATGCCCCGGGATACATGTTTATAACCGATTGGCGCGACGAAGACTATGCGGTGTTCTAACCTGTCCTGAACTTGGGGGGCGCTATGCCAACGATAGAAGACATAATACTAGCCAACGATGGGCGGGGTATCTCAGCCCTCAGGCCCCACCTTGCGGCCAACTACTGCGAGGAGGCGGCCGACTGCCTGCTGTCCAACCCGGGCACCGTGCTGATAGCTACCGGTTTCTACATAGCCGCGGCGGGGGCGCCGGAAACCGATGGCCCCCCCGGAGCCTTGGCGCTGGGGAGGGCGCTGGAAGCCCTGGGCAGGGATGTGTTCTACGTGGCGGACAGGTACACCTGTCCCATAATGGAACCCTTTGCCAGCGACTCCTCCCAGGTCGTGGACTTTCCCATCTGCGACGAATCGTCCAGCAGGACCATAGCGGGAGACCTCGTCAGGGACATGAATCCGTCGGTCATCATAGCCATAGAGCGGTGCTCGGTAACTAAAGAGGGCACCTACCTGAACATGCGGGGGTTGGATATCACGGCGCAAACTGCCCGGCTGGACTACCTGTTCCATGGCCATCCCAACACCGTGGGCATAGGCGATGGCGGCAACGAGATAGGCATGGGCAACCTGGCCGACGTGATTCCCCAGGTGTCTTCGCTGCCCCCCATTCCCTCCGAGACCGGGACGACCCACCTGGTTATATCCAGCGTGTCCAACTGGGGAGGGTACGGGGTAGTAGCTGCCCTGTCCAATCTGGCAGGCAAGAACCTGCTGCCCGACCCCGAAGAGGAAGACGAGCTCATCCAGATGATGGTGGACATGGGGGCTGTGGATGGGGTTGTGGGCAAGGCGATCTACTCGGTGGACGGGATGAACCTGGCCCAGCACGGCGAGGCCCTGCAGGCCCTCCACGCGCTCGCTGCCGGTCTGTAGTTCCCCGCCTGACCTAGACCAGGTCGCGCTCTACGGCCGCCAAGCCCCGGTCGATGCCGGAGACGACTTCTTCCACTTCCCCACGGCTGATGCACAGGGGAGGCATGATGCTAACGTAGTTGCCGCCCCTCAGGTGCAGGTGGTTCTGGGAGAACTGGCCGGTAAGACGCTCTGCCAACCGGGCTTCCTGGGGGAAGAACTCCTTGGTCTCCCGGTCCTTAACGATCTCCATCCCGCACATGAGGCCCAGGCCGCGCACATCCCCGACGATGGGATGCTTGGCTTTCAGCTCTTTCAGCCCATCCAGCAGGTACTGGCCCATGGCCGCCGAGTTCTGCACCATCTCCTCGGTCTCCATGATCTCGATGTTCTTGAGGGAGGCGGCCGCGGCTACCGGATGTCCACCGAAGGTGATGATGTGCCGGAAGGCGGCTTTGTCGCTGCCCACAAAGGAGTCTGCCAGCTCCTTGCGCATGATGGCACCGCCCATGGGGATGTAACCGCTGGTGATGCCCTTGGCAACCGTCATGATGTCCGGGGTGATGCCCCAGTGCTCGCTGGCGAACATCTTTCCCGACCTGCCGAAGCCGGTGATTACCTCGTCGGCGATCAGCAGCACGCCGTATTTGGTGCATATCTCCCGGAGCATTGGCCAGTACTCGTCCCCGGGAACGATGACTCCCGTGGGGCTGGATATGGGCTCGGCAATGACCCCGGCGATGGTCTGGGGTCCGTGAAACTTGATGGCTTCTTCGACGGCGTTGGCGCACCTCTCGGCGCACTCGGAGGGTGTGGTCCCCCCCAGCTGGCACCTGTAGGGATTGGGCTGGGGGACATGCACCGAGCCGGGCATGAGAGGTTCGTAGTCGTCCCTGGGTATGACGGGTGAACCACCCAGGGCCATGGCGCCGAAGGTTGCCCCGTGATAGGACCCCATGCGGCTGATGAATCGGTAGCGTCCTTGTTCACCCTGGCGTCGGTGGTAGGCCCGGCACAGCTTCAGGGCGGTTTCCACCGATTCGGAGCCGCCGCTGGTGAAGAAGCAGCGGGAGAGGTCTCCTGGCGTGATGTCGGCGATCTTCTGGGCCAGCTTGATGGTGGAGGGGGCTGTGGACCCGGAGGGCATGAAGGTCAGCTGGAGCATCTGCTCGTAGGCGGCATCGGCGATCTCGGTGCGCCCATATCCGACGTTCTTCAGCCACCAGCCCGACATAGCATCGATGTAGGTCTCCCCAAAGATGTCCGTGACCTGGCATCCCTTGCCGCTCACGAAGATGTGGGGCTCCCCCTTCTCGGCCATGTCGCTGGGTTCGCGGGTGTAAATCCACAGGTGTTCCAGGGCAGAACGCTGGAGGTCTTTCGCCTCATCTTCGGTGTAGGAGACCATGATTGCCCTCCCTGCTTAGCTGGAGCCGGCTCCTATAAAGGACTCCGGGCTTGCCATGAACTTGCTGCGACACTCCAGGCCGCAGAAGTAGTACCATGTCCCGTTGTGAAATCGGCGGGTCCCCTTCTGGGGATCGACCTCCATGGCCCCGAAACGGGTCTGTCCCGTTTGCTGCCGGGCCTCTTCTTCATCGATATCTTTGCCACACACAGGGTCCTTGGCCATGCTCCCTCTCCTTGGGTGTTGATAGCGGCGCTATGGTCCCACTATGAACGGGCCGTCTGGTACATGGACTGGCCCAATCGCATCTTCCCCGGCTGGTCGAGAAGGGCTCGAGCAACCCGGGCGCGGTGCTCGAAGGTTGTTCCCAGGCGCAGGGACCATGCGGTAACCCGGCGGAACCACAGGTGCAGGTTGAACTCCATCATGAACCCGATGCCGCCGTGAATTATCTGGGAAGAGCGGACGACCGCTTCGCACTTCTCGTTACAGAAAGCCTTAGCCTGGGACACCTCTATGCCGGCTGGCAGGCCCTCGTCCATCCTCCAAAGGGCCTCATAGGTGAGGAGCTGCCCGCCGTCGATCCACATGACCATGTCGGCGCAGATGTGCTGTATGGATTGGAAGGAGGCGATGGGACGCCCGAAAGCCAGCCGGTTCTTGGAGTACTCAATGGCCATCTCCGCGTCCTTCCGCGCCGCTCCGGTCATCTGGGTGCAGAGAAGGGCGGTTGCCCTGTCCAGCATCCCCTCGACGATGGGCCATGCTGCCCCTTCCTCTCCGACCAGGGCTGTGCCTGGGACCCGCACGTTATCGAAGACCACCTGGCTTTGCTTGTCCTTGGCCAGGGTTGTTAGAAGCTGGTGGGAGATGCCCTGCGAAGAGGTGTCCACCAGGAAGAGGGAGATACCATCTGTTCCCTGGGAGCCGGGGGTGGTGCGCCCCACGACGAGACACTTTTCGGCGCAGTTGAAGTTGTCCACGAACATCTTCGTGCCGTTCAGTATGAAGCTATCTCCGTCCCGCCTGGCTTCCATCTTTACCGACTCGGGGCGATACCTGGGGTCGGCTTCGCTGAAGGCCCAGGTCAGCACCATATCCCCGTTACTGACCTTAGGCAGGATTTCCCGTCGCTGCTCGTCGGTGCCGTCGGCATTGATGGTCAGGGCCGCAGTCATCGTGCTGTGAAGGGGCACGGGGACAATATGCCGTCCTACCTCTTCCATGACCAGACCAAGATATGTCAGGGGGAGACCCTGGCCTCCGTATTTTTCGGGCAGTGCCATGCCCACCCACCCCAGGGTAGCCATCTGCTTCCACAGCTCGGGCGGATAGCCCAGATCGTCCTTTTCCATCTCCCGGGCCAACTCGGGTGAACACTCCGCCTCCAGGAACTCCCGGGCGCTGTTCTTCAGCATCTCCTCTTCTTCGGTCAGAAGTACGTCCATGGTCTCTCCACAGCTAAGCTAGTTGAATATCGTCTCTCGTCCGTGTGCCAACCCCAGGGGCGCCCCTGGGGTTTCAGGGGAACGACCATTCTTGAGTTGTGATGGAAGGGCGGTTCGGGTCATCTAGCCCCTGGGCATCCCCAGCCCTCGTCGGGCTACCTGGTCCCGCATAACCTGGACGCTGCCGTGATTGATACCCGACTGGAACGATCCCATCAAGTTGTGGGCAAACACTCCATCCTCGACGGCGCCAAGGGAGCCGTTGAGCAGCTGGGCGTAGGGACCCAGTATCTGGGATATGCCCTCGGTGGTGCGTACGCCGTGCTCAGGCGCCCAAACCTTTTCAGCAGAACCTTCGTAGGTGAAGTTGCCCCCGTGCTCTACTATGGACATGCTGCGCAGGGTCATTAGCCGGCATACCTGGGCTTCGATCCACATATCGGCGATGCGATCGCGCACCTCTGGGTCCTCGGAGGGAGAGTGCCCGCCAAAATCGTTCTCCTTCACCCAGTTGACGATGTCCTCGTCCCGTCGCACCGAGATCAGGTACCTGCTCGCACCCACCCGGTCCAGGTTCAGGCCCATGGCTCCCACGTACCAGCCCATGTTCTCTTCACCCAGCATGGATGAAGCGGGCACCCGGACATCTTCGAAGAAGGTCTCGTTGGTGCGCCCCATGCCGTAGGTTGTTCCCATGGGCGCGGGAGGATCATTCTGGATGGTCCACAGGGGGCGAACGGTGACTCCCGGGGTGTCCATGGGGAACAGGAATATGGATATGCCTTTGTGCTTGGGGGCATCGGGGTCGGTGCGGGCCATCATGTAGATGTGGGTGGCGTAGTGGGCTGAGGAGGTGTACATCTTCTGGCCGTTGATGATGTAGTCGTCGCCATCGCGCGCAGCCCGGGTCTGGAGGCCCGCCAGGTCGGCACCTGCTTGGGGTTCGGTGAACCCCAGGGCAAAGGTGACCTCTCCCCGGATAAGCTTGGGAACAAAGTACTGCTTCTGCTCTTCGGTCCCCGCCGCCAAGATGGCGGGGGCCCCGCTGCCCGAAAGCCCCACGTTCACCCCCACCCTGGCAAGCTCCTCTTCTACTATGTACTGGTCGATGCGGCTCCCGCCCTGTCCGCCGTACTCCTCGGGGAAGCTGATGCCAATCCACCCCCGCTCGGCGACCTTCGCCCTGAGGTTCATGTATTCTTCCCCATGCCCCTCGTCCATGGCATCTTCCACCTCGGCCCTTACGGCGTCGGTGATGTTCTCGGCAATGAAATCGCGGACCTCTTGCCTTAGCCGCTCCTGCTCTGAAGTAAATGCAAAGTCCATCGTTACCTCACCATATGGCCAATCGGATGTTGTACTTTGGGGATGTCCGCGGGGGAGGGAGTGTATCCCCGCAAAGCTGCCCCCATTTTGCCCCCCGCCTAGGCAGGTGTCAAGATAGATAGAGTATGGCGGGGATGTATTGGAATTGTGTCCCGACGGATATACCGCTAACTCAGAGCCGCCTCCCTTCTTTGGCCTTAACCTTCATTGCTCCGTGTGAGGACGGGGAATGCTGGCATTTGTGGACGAGCGGCAACTCCCACCCAAAGGATGCGAGCAGAGAGGCCCGAAGGGGATGAGGTCCGCAGTCCTGAAGCGGAACGCGTTAGTTGTAGATCAGATGAAACAAAGCCCGGGTCTCTAGGGAAGCAAGATGACTAATGGCGAGCAAACGCCTCTGCATCATCTATATATGCCGCAGTCTCTTGAATATCGGTTGTAATATCGTCAACCAGCTCGCATATCCCGTCACAAAAACATGCGCCATGTAGGAACGATTGCCTCGCGCTATACCTTAGACGAAGAGCCTTAAGACGCGGGTCATCCTTTCGCAAGCGTCGGATGCCCAGCATAGTCTGACCGGGAGTCCTCGGCTCCTCACCGGTTAGCGCCAGCAGCAGACCATCAGTAGCACGCTTGGTGGCGCACAAGTCTTCTCTGCGGCATCGCGGATATCGCCGCTGTCAAGGCGCTCTAAAGCGTCAGCGTAAACAGACCTTGCATCAGCGAAAATGGTACGGACTTTGTCAGTCATCGCCATGACGCGCCTCTATTCCAATATGGTGTGGGGGTAACCCATTATCAAGCGCTCTGCCCATCAACAAGTTGCTGTTGCGACGACTAACCTTCTACCAGAGGTGATTTGAGCATCTGCCCCCTTTGCTGGAAAAAGGACTATCCTCTTCCGAAGGGAATGATAGGGCGCCGGTGCGTAGGCATAGCATTGGGTACTTCAGGGAGCAACCACGGGCTTCAGGGCTTCCACCAGCGGAGGCAGATACTTCTGCCAGTCGCCGATGATGCTGAAATCGGCGCCAGCGAGGATTGGAGAGCGACGGGGGTTCGGATTGTCGTTTATGGCTATGATGGTCCCGGCTTTCTGGAGGCCCACCATGTGGTTGAAGTCGCCCCGTATGCCAACGGCAATGTAAAGCCGAGGAGCGATGGCCCGGCCGGTCAGGCCCACTTGCACTTGGCGGGGTAGCCAGCCTGCGTCTGTGACGTTCCTGGTTGCAGCCACGACGGCTCCCAGGGACTGGGCCAGATCATGAATGACGGGCAGGTTTTCGGGGCCTCCTATCCCCATTCCTACGCCCATGACCACCTGGGCCTTTACCAGTTCCAACCCTTGAGCATCATCCTCGTGGTGTACCTCGAGCACCTCGAAATCCGGCGTTTCCCCGGGAGGAACGTTCAACATCTCAACCATGTGCACAGATCCAGGAGCCGGAACGATGGGGTTGAGTAGTCCCGGGCGAAGGGTCGCCATGTAGGGGGTGGTCCTGGACCGGATAGGGGCCACGACGTTGCCCCCCAGGGCGGGCTTGAACTGGACCAGCTCACCATCATCGTTTATGGCTAGGTCGATGCAGTCGCCGGTCAGCCCAAGGGCCAGGTTGGCGGCAATACGGGAAGCCAAGTCCCTGCCGTTGGTGGTGGACCCGAAGAGGACGGCATAGGGCTGCTCCACGAGGATGACCTTGGCCAGGGCCGATGCGCATCGGGCGCTGCCGGGGTGCACCGCGGTCTCGGCCTCCATCAGGATAACCCTGTCTGCGCCGTAGTCGGCCAAAGTCTTGGCGTTGCGGGCCGCATCGGGTGAGGGAAGGTGTACCGCAACCACCTCGCACCGGTTAACCTCAGCCAGCTCACGCGCCTTCCCAAGTATCTCGAGGGTGGAGGAGTGGACGCCCGAAGCGTGGGGGTCGGCGACGACCCAGATGTCCGGTGAGGTCCCGCCCCCGTACCGCACCCACTCCCTTGGCTCTTCCGAATCAGGGGCAGCCATGGAGCCGAGGTTGGAGACCACCCGGCGGGCCGCCTCGGCCGGATCATCTTCCTCGATGACCTCACCCCGCCTGGAGGTCTCGACGATCTGGATATCTGCCACCCAGGTTGGAGAGCCGGCGGCCCCCATAAGCGTTGGGTCAGATGCCAACTGGGGGCCAGATACCTGCTGGATACGCGGTGAGTCCATGGCAGCCTGCATCTGCTGGCGGTTGGGGAAACGCTCCTCTGTTATTCCCTCGCATACGCTCACCAACGCGGGAAGGGGACAGCGGATGACCTCATGGCCATCGTCGGTCTCCCTTTCCAGCTTCAGGTATTTGCCATCCCTTTCGTAGTCCAAGCGGCGCACATTTCCCACGTAGGGAAGGTGCAGAAGTTCCGCCAGCTCAGGGCCTACTTGCCCGGTCTCAGCATCGGTGCTGTTGCGTCCGCACATGATCAGGTCGTACTCGTCCTGCTCCAGCGCCAAGGCTAGGGTGCGGGCCGTCGCCAGGGTGTCGGCCCCGGCCATGGCCCGGTCTGTCAAGTGAAGCCCGCGGCTTGCTCCCAATGCTTGGCACTGGACCAGCGCCTCTCTTGCTTGGGGAGGCCCCATAGTGACCGCAACCACCTCCCCGCCCTCCTCATCCACCAGGTCGGAGGCGCGAGCTATGGCAAGCATATCGAAGGAGTTGACCTCCAGGGGTACACCATCCCTCTGGACGGTCTTGCTCTCGTGGTCGAACTGCATGCGGGAAACAACCGGCACCTGCTTTACGCAGACAGCTATCTTCATTGAATATCCTCTGTCATTTATGTATTGACGACATCTTCATTGGGTCCCTGTCCCTCACTGATCGCGATCTCCTGTTCCACGGAGGCGCGTAGGGCTTCTAGGGCGGGGCTGAAGGACACGCTGTAGAGGTCGGGAGCCTGCAGGCTCTTGTGCTCCTCGCCCAGGTAGGCGAAGTCGTCTTTGAAGCGTTCTCTTATCTCATCCAAGGACGGGTGAGGAGCCATTAGCTGTCCGTTGCCCATCACCATTTCCAGCAGGGGTTCTCCCTCTATACCGACTTCATTCCTCAGGGCAATAACGTCCCTGGCGAACATTCCGCCGTCATTCCTGATGCGGTAGACCTGCTTGGGATCGGGCTGGGACTCCTTGCCGGCGCTGAGCTTGATGGCCGGCTTGTCGGCGTATCGTACCAGCTTGTAGGCCATGTCGGTCCAGGGAGCATCGGCCGACACCCCCAGCGTGGTGCCTATCCCAAAGCTGTCTATGGGCGCTCGGCCCTCCACCAGCTTCTGCACATCCATCTCATCCAGTCCGCCGCTGGCCACGATGCGGGCATATTCAAGTCCGGCATCATCCAGGTGTTTTCGTACCTGCCGGCTCAGCTCGCCAAGGTCGCCGCTGTCCAGGCGCACCCCCTGCAGGCGGTGTCCCAAGGCCTGCAGCTCTTTGCCGACCACGGCCGCCTTGCGGGAGCCTTCGATGGTGTCGTAGGTGTCCACGAGCAGAATGGACCTGTTTGAAAAGCTGTCCACGTAGGCCCGGAAAGCATCTATCTCCTGGGGGAAGCATGTGACCAGCGAGTGGGCCATGGTGCCGGCCGGGGGAATGCCGTAAACCTGGGCCGCCTTAACATTGCTGGTGGAGGTCGCGCCGGCGATGTAGCTGGACCGGGCGACTTTCATTCCTGCGTCTGCGCCGTGGGTGCGTCTCAAGGAGAAATCGACAATCTCCCGCCCCCTGGCTGCCCAGACACACCGGGAAGCCTTGGTAGCGATCATGCTCTGGAGGTTGACCTGGTTGATTATTAGCGTCTCGACCATCTGGGCCTCGATGACTGGCGCAGTCACCTCCAGGACCGGTTCGTTGGCAAAGAAGAGTCGCCCCTCGGGCATGGCCCACACATCCCCAGTGAACCTGACATCCGCCAGATATTCGAGAAAGCCGGAGGAGAATATTCCCGTCGATTCCAGGTACTCCAGGTCGGTCTCGGAAAAGCGCCAGTCTTCCAGGTAGGTGAGAACATCTTGCAGGCCGGCGTTGACGAAGTATCCCCGATTTACGGGGTAGCTGCGGATGATCAGGCTGAAGGTAGCTGCCTCATGCAGCCCGTGCTCAAGGTAGGTCTGGGCCATGGTCAGCTCATAAAGGTCGGTGAGAAGCCCCAAGCCCTGGAGGTTGACTTGGCCCATGCTGCGATCAGGTGTCCGTGAAGCCAAATATGCCCCCTGGCCCATAGAAAGAAGCCGATGCCTGAATGCGGGACGCTCCCATTATGTTTTTTGCCCTTGGGTGTGTCAACTTGCAACTGCCCCCAGTCCCCTCTCCCTACTGGGCGTACAGGCCGGGGGCGTAGGTTACACATGTTCGGGAGATTGCTTACACCCAAGGGCGAGAGAACGTGAGCGCGATAGGCGCCTTCATTTGACAGCGTGGGTAGGGGAGCATATATTCCAGCACGATGACAGGTAGCTCAAGTGAAGCTGCCACCATGGAGGTGCCGCTATGGCCCTTGGACGCCCCGAATACGTCTCCGATCTAATTGTGAACCTGCTGAACCAGCTCGGCATAGACTACGCCACCACCAACCCCGGGGCCACGACCCGGGGCATGCACGAATCTATCATCACCTATGGGGGCAACAGCTCCCCGGAGATGATCACCTGCTGCCACGAAGAGCTGGCGGTGGCCATGGCCGAGGGTTACTACCTTGCTACAGGCAAGCCCCTGGCCGCCCTGGTTCACAACATCGTCGGCCTGCAGCACGCCAGCAAGGCGATCTACGAGGCTTGGTTGGCTGGCGTTCCCATGCTGGTCATTGGGGGTACTGGGCCGATGGACCTGAGCCATCGTCGCCCCTGGATCGACTGGATTCACACCCCCCAGGTGCAGGGCCAGATCGTGAGGGACTATGTGAAGTGGGACGATCAGCCCGAAGGCCCACGCAGCGTGGTCGAGTCCATTCTACGGGCCTACCAGATAGCAATGACCGAGCCCAGGGGACCCGTTTACCTGTGCTTCGACGTGGAGCTGCAGGAAGCCCTCCTCCCCGAGGATTTCGATATTCCCGACGTGAGCCGGTATGCGCCGGGACACCCTCCGGCGGGAAACCCCCAGGCAATCGCCGAGGCCGCCCAAGCCCTTATGGACGCTGAATGGCCGGTTATCCTTGCCCAGGAGATGGGGCTGACCCCCGGCGGAACGGACGCTTTGGTTTCCCTGGCGGAGCTCACAGGGACTCCCGTCATTGAGATCAGCCCCGCCTTCTCCCTCCCCAATACTCATCCACTGAACGTTACGGGGGCAAACAACGACGTTCTCCGGAATGCGGACCTGGTGCTAACCGTTGGCGTCAAGGACATCGACAATGCTCTGAAGACCCCGGTGCACCAGGCAGGTTCCATCCCTGAAGGGCTGCCCCGCATCCCCTCCAGCAACATACGGCGCTACGAGAGCCTGATCTCCGAAAGCACAAAGCTGATGCGCATCGGGCTGGAGGACTACGGCGTCAAGAGCTGGGTGAGCCACTATGGACGGTTGACGGCCGCCGATGTGCCCATACTGGGCGACGGCGCCGAGGTGTTGAAGGAGATAGGCCGGATATGCAAAGGCTCCATGAACGGGTCTGTTGAAGCAAAGGCTAAGGCAAGGGCGACCAAGGCTGAGGAGATTGGCTCCGGCATCAGGACCAGGGCGCGCACGGACCTCAGGGAACGCTGGTGGGACCAAACCCCCATCTCTACAGCCAGGCTGGCCTCTGAGATATGGGACGTGATAAAGGATGAAGACTGGGTGCTGGTGCATGGCTCCCTGAGCGGCTGGGAGAAGCGCCTCTGGAACACCATAGACGAAAAGCACTGGGTGGCCGGGGGCGGGGGCACCGGTACAGGAATGGGTGTCGCCATGGGGGCGGCCTTGGCCTATCGGGGCACCGACAAGGTGTGCGTAAGCATTCAGAACGACGGAGACCTGCTCTACACACCGGGCTCCCTCTGGACCGTCGCCCACCACGAGATACCCATGCTGGTGGTGATGTTCAACAACAAGGCCTACTACCAGGATGTAGGCCACCAGAGGGCGGTAACCACCCTGAGGGAGCGCTCCCTGGAAAACCTCCACGTCGGGGTGAGCCTGGAGGGGCCGGACACCGACTTTGCCAACCTGGCCCGGAGCTTCAGCCTGTATGGCGACGGCCCCATCACGGACCCGGGGGATATCGCCTCCGCCCTCAAGAAGGGCCTGCGGGTGGTGAAGGAAGAGGGCAGGGCAGCCCTCATCGACACAGTTACCCAGCCCCGCTAGGCACTCCGGGGAGACCTTGGCGTGACCATCGAGATTCCGTCGAAAGCGGGAATCCAGGGTGGTTATCTGTAGCTGGGTATCGTTGCCACCCCGTCTCTGGGTCCCGGCCTTCCCCTTGTCACCGGGACAGAGTGCGCGGCAGAGGCTCTAGGAAGGACAATGTTCAGGAGCGCGAATAATGATGTCCGTTCACCCTGAGGCACTCGAAGGGGAACGGACAGCCGGACCAGGCCCTGGGATTTCCAACTACGCTCCCTTCCCCTCAGTCCATCCGTCTTCGGCTCCCTTCCCCCTCCTCTCCTTGGCTCCTCCGTTCCTTATCCTGAGCAGCGTCCCCGTTCCCCTTCGAGGGCCTCAGGGCGAACGGGAGAAGGGCCCTCTCCGCAGTACGTCGCTCTCCCCCCCCGGCCCTGTCCTGAGCCTGTCGAAGGGGAACGGACAGGCCCGTAGGCCCCCGGCAATATGGGGAACGGACAGGCCCGTAGGCCCCCGGCAATATGGGGAACGGACAGGCCCGTAGGCCCCCGGCAATGCGGGGAACGGACAGGCCCGTAGTCCCCAGGCAATGCAGGGAACGGACAGGCCCGTAGGCCCCCGGCAATATGGGGAACGGACAGGCCCGTAGGCCCCCGGCAATGCGGGGAACGGACAGGCCCGTAGGCCCCCGGCAATGTGGGGAACGGACTGCGTGGGAGAAGCGGTGGGAAGGGAGATGTTCAGGAGCGCGAAGAATGGTGTCCGTTCGCCCTGAGCCTGTCGAAGGGGAACGGACAGCCGGACCAGGCCCTGGGATTTCCAACTGCGCTCCCTTACCCTGGGTCCATCCGTCTCCGGCCCCCTTCTCCCTCCTCTCCCTGGCTCCTCCGTTCCTTATCCTTAGCAGCGTCCCCGTTCCCCTTCGAGGGCCTCAGGGCGAACGGGAGAAGGGCCCTCTCCGTAGTACGTCGCCCTCCCCCCCGGCCCTGTCCTGAGCCTGTCGAAGGGGAACGGACAGGCCCGTAGGCCCCCGGCAATGTGGGGAACGGACTGCGTGGGAGAAGCGGTGGGAAGGGAGATGTTCAGGAGCGCGAAGAATGGTGTCCGTTCGCCCTGAGCCTGTCGAAGGGGAACGGACAGCCGGACCAGGCCCTGGGATTTCCAACTGCGCTCCCTTACCCTGGGTCCATCCGTCTCCGGCCCCCTTCCCCCTCCTCTCCCTGGCTCCTCCGTTCCTTATCCTGAGCAGCGTCCCCGTTCCCCTTCGAGGGCCTCAGGGCGAACGGGAGAAGGGCCCTCTCCGCAGTACGTCGCTCTCCCCCCCCGGCCCTGTCCTGAGCCTGTCGAAGGGGAACGGACAGGCCCGTAGGCCCCCGGCAATATGGGGAACGGACAGGCCCGTAGGCCCCCGGCAATATGGGGAACGGACAGGCCCGTAGGCCCCCGGCAATGCGGGGAACGGACAGGCCCGTAGTCCCCAGGCAATGCAGGGAACGGACAGGCCCGTAGGCCCCCGGCAATATGGGGAACGGACAGGCCCGTAGGCCCCCGGCAATATGGGGAACGGACAGGCCCGTAGGCCCCCGGCAATGCGGGGAACGGACAGGCCCGTAGGCCCCCGGCAATGTGGGGAACGGACTGCGTGGGAGAAGCGGTGGGAAGGGAGATGTTCAGGAGCGCGAAGAATGGTGTCCGTTCGCCCTGAGCCTGTCGAAGGGGAACGGACAGCCGGACCAGGCCCTGGGATTTCCAACTGCGCTCCCTTACCCTGGGTCCATCCGTCTCCGGCCCCCTTCTCCCTCCTCTCCCTGGCTCCTCCGTTCCTTATCCTTAGCAGCGTCCCCGTTCCCCTTCGAGGGCCTCAGGGCGAACGGGAGAAGGGCCCTCTCCTCAGTACGTCGCCCTCCCCCCCGGCCCTGTCCTGAGCCTGTCGAAGGGGAACGGACAGCCGGACCAGGCCCTGGGATTTCCAACTGCGCTCCCTTCCCCTCAGTCCATCCGTCTTCGGCCCCCTTCCCCCTCCTCTCCTTGGCTCCTCCGTTCCTTATCCTTAGCAGCGTCCCCGTTCCCCTTCGAGGGCCTAAGGGCGAACGGGAGAAGGGCCCTCTCCGTAGTACGTCGCCCTCCCCCCCGGCTCTGTCCTGAGCCTGTCGAAGGGGAACGGACAGGCCCGTAGGTCCCCGGCAATATGGGGAACGGGCAAGCACTCAGGCTCCAGGTTATGGGGGACGGCATCCGCGGAAGAAGCGGTGGGAAGGGCGATATTCAGGAGCACGAAGAATAATGTCCGTTCGCCCTGAGGCACTCGAAGGGGAACGGACAGGCCCGTAGTCCCCAGGCAATGCAGGGAACGGACAGGCCCGTAGGCCCCCGGCAATGTGGGGAACGGACTGCGTGGGAGAAGCGGTGGGAAGGGAGATGTTCAGGAGCGCGAAGAATGGTGTCCGTTCGCCCTGAGCCTGTCGAAGGGGAACGGACAGCCGGACCAGGCCCTGGGATTTCCAACTGCGCTCCTTTCCCCTCAGTCCATCCGTCTCCGGCCCCCTTCCCCCTCCTCTCCCTGGCTCCTCCGTTCCTTATCCTGAGCAGCGTCCCCGTTCCCCTTCGAGGGCCTCAGGGCGAACGGGAGAAGGGCCCTCTCCTCAGTACGTCGCCCTCTTCCCCCGGCCCTGTCCTGAGCCTGTCGAAGGGGAACGGACAGGCCCGTAGGCCCCCGGCAATGCGGGGAACGGACAGGCGCACAGGCCCCGGGAAATGAACAGGGTGCCTCTCCTGGACGGAGACTCTTGCGCTGCCCTCTGGTCTGAGCGCAAGCCGGAGGTGACGGCGCATTCTCCTCACAATTCCTTGATATTCGTGCTGTACGTTAGGGCTACCAATTATGGGAGGAGTGGAAGGCGTTGCCGCAGAAACTGTTTTTGATTGCACTGGTTGTCGCACTGGTTGGGGCTGGCATCACCGCCGCGGTGATGATCGCCCTGGGCAGTGATGATGATAGGGATTCCAGGGTGGTGTTCGCCCTGAGAGGCGATGTTGACAAGGGTTTCAGTAGCGACCTGTTCAACAACAGGGTTGCATCCATCCTGGGTATTGAAGAAGAGAGGCTGGAGTCCGCCCTAAAGCAGGCTGGCAAAGAGCTGAAGGAAGAAGAAGTGGGAGGAAAGCTCGACGGCTTGGTGGAGGAGGGCGCCCTTACCCGGGGACAGGCCGATGACTTCCTGGATTGGTATGAGGACAGGCCGGATATCCCATTGCAAGGCCCGGAGCTTCGCGAGTTCAAGGGGCGACATCATCTTGTGCCTGATGGGGATTTCCTTGAACGCGGACCAAGGGGACTCTTCTTTCGCTTCCGAGGAGGGCCGCTGCAAAAGTTCGGAGAGCTGCCCGATAAGTCCATGTTTCGGTTCCATTACGATGGGAACGACCTCTCCCAGGACAGCGAGATCTGCCTGTTCCTGAAGGATGGGTTGGGCAGGTGGTGGGACGAGATTTGTGAGGACGAAGACCACGACGGGGACGACAACGACTGGGAAGGCAAGGACATAGACGACTACGACGGTGAAGACAAGGACGAGGACGGGGCTGACGACCACGACGGTGAAGATGAGGACGAGGACGAGGATGACGACCGCGACAGTCAAGATGAGTACGGGGATGACGCAGACGGGGATGGGGACCGCAACAGAGACGATGGCTAGTCCGGCTGAGGGCAGGTAGCTCCCTCTCGTTTGCAGTCCCCTGAGGCCGGATTCAAAGAGGGGCGGGGTGTTCAGCCCCGCCCCTTCTATGATTTCATATTGTCTGGAACATCCTCGAAGGTGAGGTCATGGCCGATAGAGTGCTGGTGGTCGAAGATGACCCGAACGCTTTGGAGATAGTGGAGCTCTACCTGCGACGGGACGGCTACGACGTGGTGGTGGCCAGGGATGGGGCGGAAGGGTTGGCTTTGTCCGAGGAGCATTGCCCCGATCTTGTGATACTCGACCTGATGCTGCCCAAGCTGAACGGCATGGAGCTGTGCCAAAGACTTCGAGAGAAAACCGATGTGCCAATAATCATGCTCACAGCCATGGTGGATGAGGAAGACCGGCTGTCGGGGCTGGAGATGGGAGCGGATGACTACGTTACGAAGCCCTTCAGCCCCAGGGAGCTTGCAGCCAGGGTGAAGGCTGTACTGAGGCGCACACTTCGCACCGACTTTAGCCACGAAAAGGGCGAGCTGGCGCACGAAGGCGTCACCCTGGACTTCCGGCGCCACCTGGTGCATGTGCGCGGTGAGCGGATAGACTTGACTCCCACCGAGTTTCGGCTGCTGGCGTTGCTGATTCAGGAACCCGGAAGGACCTTCACGAGGGCCCAGATCATCGATCGGGTGTTGGGATACGACTTCGACGGCTTCGACCGGGCTGTCGATGCCCACGTCGCCAATCTGCGCCGCAAGCTTCGGTGTGGCCCTGACGGGGAGGACATCATCGGCACCGTGTATGGTGTTGGGTACAGGTTCGGTTTTGGCGACTAGGTGGTTCTTCAGCCTTCACTTCCGGCTTATCGCAGCCTTCACCCTGGTGCTCGCCCTTGCGCTGACGGGCATCAGCTTGTACGTCGGGTACACCGCGGGGCAGGATACGGAGCGCCTGGAAAGGGATATTGACGACGCTAGGCTTGCCAGGATGAACCTGCTGGTTGCGGAGAGCTACGCCAAACGCCCGGGATGGGAAGGGATACAGCAGGCCATCGAGGGGGTCAGCTCTTTATACGGCTGGCGCATCCTGGTCATGGACCGGGACAGGAAGGTCAGGGCCGACTCTCACCTGGACTTCGGTTTCGACTTGGACCTGACGCTGACTGAGGAACACACCTTCCCCATCCTGAGCCGGGGAGTGACCGTCGGTTCTGTCCTGGTGACATCCCGGGAGGTGCACGAGGAGACGCCGGAGCCGTCGGTCTCCCTCCTGACAACGGCGTTGAACCGGTCCCTGTTGTGGACGGGTCTGGCTGCGGGGGCCGCAGGTATCCTCCTCATCTCCCTGTTGTCTCGCCGTATGCTGGCGCCCGTCAGAGAGCTGAGCTCGGCTGCAAGGCTGCTGGGCCGGGGGGACACGTCGCAAAGGGTATCGGCCAAGGGCAGGGATGAGGTTGCGGAGCTGGGGCGGGCCTTCAACTCCATGGCCAGCGACCTGGAAAGGGCTGAAGGGCAGAGAAAGATCCTGATGGCCGACATCGCCCACGAACTTAGAACACCCCTCTCCAACGTCCAAGGGTACCTGGAGGCTATAAAGGATGGACTGCTGCAACCCGACAGCCGGACAGTAGACACCGTCCACGGTCAGGTGATGCACCTGTCCCGCCTGGTGGAAGACCTGCGCTTGCTGGCGCTGGCAGAGGCGGGAGACCTCCCCTTGCACCGGCAGCCGGGTTCCCTGGTCGATGTGTTGCAAAGATCCATGGATGCGGTGAAGCCTCGGGCTGATGCTAAGGGTGTGGAAGTGTCCCTGGAAGCCCATGGGGAGCTGCCCCATGTGGAGATGGACAGCATGCGAATCGCCCAGGTGGTGGGGAACCTGCTGGAGAATGCGATCAACTACACCCCCCAGGGCGGTGCTGTAACCGTTACAGCTTCCCTATCCGGCCCCCGCACCGCAAGGGTCTCCGTCTCAGATACGGGAATGGGGATTCCTGCCGATGACCTGGACAACATCTTCGAGCGCTTCTACCGGGTGGACCCGTCGCGCACGAGGGCGACGGGGGCAGCCGGCCTGGGTCTCACCATTGCCAAGGGGCTGGTGGAGGCCCATGGGGGCGCCATCTATGCCGAGAGCACCCTGGGTCAGGGCAGCCGCTTCACCTTCGATCTCCCGCTGTCGTAGCCCCGGCTATGGCATAAACCAAGCTGGCCTTCTCACAAGGCGTATTATAGAATGTAGCCGGACCGCTCCATTGCCCCAAGCGGTCGCCCCGGACTCCCGATGTGCATCAAGGAGTGTTGCCTATGGCGGACGGAGGAAAGCTTCAGTTCGGTATTTCCATTCCCCAGATGTTCCCCGAAGGCTCCGTTGATCTGCAAATAATCTCCAGCTATATGCAGAAGATACGCTCTCTCGGTTACACCAGTGCCTGGGTCCAAGACGGAGTGATAGGGGCCAGGCCATCCCTGGACCCTCTGACCCTGCTGGCATACGCAGCGGCTTACAGCGGCGACCTGACCCTGGGTGTTTCGGTCCTGCTGGCCAATCTCAGGATACCTATTCCCCTGGCTAAGTCCGTCGCCACCCTCGACCACCTCACCAAGGGGAACCTGATACTTGGCATCGGGATGGGCTTCTACGAGGGTGCCTACCCTGCCTTTGGCCTGGACGTCAAGAGGCGGGTCTCCCGCTTCGAAGAGGGCGTCCAGGTCATGAAGGCCCTGTGGACCCAGGAGAAGGCCAGCTTCCAAGGCAGGCACTTCCAGATGAACGACGTAGCAATGTACCCGAAGCCGGTGCAGAAGCCCTATCCTCCCATCTGGTTTGGCGCCCACGCCGCGCCGGCCCTGCGGAGATCGGTCCTGTACGGGGATGGCTGGATGAGCGCAGGGGCGGCGTCCACCGAGGACTTCAAGGGAGAGATCAAGCTGGTGCGCCAGTTTATGGAGGAGGAGGGCCGGGAACCGTCGACCTTCAGCTTGTCCAAACGGGTGTACCTGTACGTGGACAAGGACAGGAGCACCGCTGAGAAGACCCTGAGGGACTGGTCGTCCATCATATACCAGGACCCCAACAGGCTGCCCAGGACGGCAGTGTACGGCAGTGTACAGGACTGCGTGGATGGCTTGGGAGAGGTTGTCGAGGAGGGGATTGACCTGCTCATGTGCAATCCGGTGGGAGAGTTGCACGCTCAGGCGGAGGTGCTGGCCAAGGAAGTCCTCCCCAAGCTGGGATTCCCCTAGAAGAACATGTCCCTTCTCCCGGAGGGGGGACTTTGCGTAATCCCCGGAGAGAATATAGCGCGGCAGTATTCATGGGACTACCACGGCTGTCCGTTCACCCTTCGATTTCCCTCTGGGCGAACGGACAGCCCGAGCCCCAAGTTGCGCAAAGGTCTCACCACGGGAAGAAGGTTAGAACTTGCCCCGGAGGGAGGGGGAATAGAGACGAGGAGGAAACGTGCCAATCGACATGCATGCCCACTATGTGCCCCCCAAGGCTCTGGAGCGCCTGGAGAAAGATACGTCCCCCTTTGGCGCCCACCTGGAAGAGGTCGCCAACGGCACATGCCTTTGCTTCGACTACGGGCTCCGTCTCCGGCCTTTCTTCCACCGGCTGTTGGACCTAGACGATCGTTGGGCCGAGATGGAGAGCCAGGGGGTGGACCGCCAGATACTCACGGTGTGGGCGGATGTGTTCGGCTACGGTGTAACCGGCCCCGAATCGGCCCGTTGGCACAGGCTGTTGAACGAGTATTTGTCGGAAACGGCCCAAGCCCATCGGGACCGGCTATCCATGATGGTATCGGTCCCCCTCCAGGATGCAGACATGGCCGCTGCCGAGCTTGAGAACGGGGTGAAGCAGTTGGGAGCATTGGGTGCGGTCATCGGGGCCAACGTCGATGGGGTCAACCTGGGAGATGCGCCCCTGGACAGCTTCTGGGCGACGGCCTGTGAACTTGATGTGCCCTTGTTCATCCACCCAACCGCCCCCAATCCGCCATCCCGCACATGGAAGTATGACCTGAACGTTTCGGTGGAATACACCTACGACACCACGTTGACCGTTGGCTCCCTCATCCTCAGTGGGACCTTGGACCGGTTCCCTAACCTGAAGCTGGTTCTCTCCCATGGAGGCGGCTACTACCCCTACCAAGCATACAGGTTCGACCGTTTGTACCGAAACCACCTGGATGAGGTGCCCCTGGTGCCTCCCAGCCCCCCTTCAACATACCTTCGCAGGTTCTGGTACGACAGTATCCTGCACGGCGGCCCGTCTCTCCGTTTCCTGTGCGACCAGGTGGGAAGCGATCGTGTGCTCTTGGGCACAGACTACCCCTTTCCTGTGTACGACCCCATTCCCCTGGACATCATCGGCGGGGCCAATCTTGGCGAGGATGATGCCAGCAGGATCACCGAGGACAACGCCCGGCAGCTATTCGGGCTATGAGCGGCCAGCCCGGGTCCGGGGAGCGGCTAGACCCTTTCCAAACGGACGCAGGCGGCTTAAAATACGGAAGTCAATCAGTTCAGTTGCGCAGCTCCTGTCTGCACTAACAGCTTCTGAAACCGGGAGGGAAAGATGACCACATCCGCCTTTGGCTCCAGTGTGAAGCGTCGGGAAGACCCCAAGCTAATCACAGGGAAGGGAAGCTACACGGGCGACATCAGCCTGCCGAGAATGGCCCACGTCGTTTTCTTGAGAAGCCCCCATGCCCATGCCCGCATCAGGTCCATCGATGTCTCCAGGGCGGCTGCCCTGCCTGGCGTGAACTCGGTGGTTACGGGGGCGGACCTGCGGGACAAGCTGAACTCCATGCCCGTGGGTTGGCTTCTGCCGGAGCTAAAGCAGCCCTACCACCCCGCCGTGGCCATAGACAAAGTGCGCTTCGTCGGTGAGGTCGTAGCGGCCGTCGTCGCCGAAAGCCCCGAAGCAGGGGCCGATGCTGCCGCCATGATCGACGTCCAGTACGAACCCCTAGAGGCGGTGGTAAATCCCGAGGAGGCCACCGGATCCGGCGCGCGCCAGCTTCACGACGATGCGGCCAACAACATCGCTTGGGAGTGGGAGGTGGCGGGAGGTGATATAGAAGCCGCCGCCGGGCAGGCGGATGTGAAGGTCAGCCAGACCATTGTGCAGCAGAGGCTCATTCCCAACGCCATGGAAGGCAGGGCTATCGTCGCCGACTACAACCAAGGCTCCAACCAGTTGACCCTCTGGTCGTCCACTCAGATACCTCACCTGGTGCGCCTGCTGCTGGCCCTGGTTACGGGCCATCCGGAACACCAGTTGAGGGTTATTGCGCCGGACGTTGGGGGAGGCTTCGGAAGCAAGATAAGCCTCTATCCTGAAGAGATAATCATGACCCTGCTGGCCAAGCAGTCAGGCCGGCCCATAAAGTGGGTAGAGGGACGGCAGGAGAACTACATCGCCACCAATCACGGCAGGGACCATGTGCAGCACCTTGAGATAATGGGCAACAGGGACGGCACCATCACGGGCCTGCGGGCTGACGTGTATGCCAACATGGGCGCCCATCTCTCTACCTTCGCCCCCCTGATCCCCAGCTACCTGTTCGGCCTCATGCTGGTCGGCGCTTACACGCTGGAGAACGTTTCGTGCAAGGTGTATGGCACCTTCACCAACACCACGCCCGTCGATGCCTACCGGGGCGCGGGCCGGCCGGAGGCAACCTTCATCCTGGAGCGCATGGTTGACCTGTTCGCCGGGGAGATTGGCATGGACCCGGCAGAAGTACGCCGGAAGAACCTGATTCCACCCTTCGAAGACGGGCACGTTATAGCTACCGGCGTCGCATACGACAGCGGTAACTATGAGCGCTCCTTCGACCGGGCTATGGAGATGGTGGACTACCGGGGGTTCCGCCGTGAACAGGAGGATGCCCGCAAGCAGGGACGCCACCTGGGCATCGGTATGGCATCTTACGTAGAGATATGCGGCGGGGCGCCTTCGGCCATTGCATCTGCTCTCGGAGCCCAGGCGGGGCTCTGGGAAAGCGCCCTGGTGCGAGTGCATCCGACAGCCAAGGTGACCGTATATACCGGGGTTTCCCCCCACGGCCAGGGCAATGAGACCACCTTCTCCCAGCTGGTATCGTCTGAACTGGGGATACCCATGGATGATGTGGAGGTTATACACGGGGACACCGATAAGGTGCAGTTCGGTGTCGGCACCTTTGGAAGCCGGAGCGCAGCCGTGGGCGGCACCGCGGTGTTCCTGAGCCTGGGCAAAGTCAAAGACAAGGCCAAGAAGCTGGCGGCCCACATGCTGGAAGCGGCGGAAGACGACATTGTCTTTGAGGACGGGAAGCTCTTCGTTCAGGGCGCTCCCGCCGAAGCCAAGTCCTTCGGCGAGATAGCCCTGGCATCCCACCTGGCCAGCAGCCTTCCCGAGGGGATGGAGCCCGGCCTGGAAGCGACCAGCTTCTTCGATCCCCCCAACTTCACCTGGCCCAGCGGCACCCACGTTGCCATAGTGGAGGTGGACATAGATACCGGGGAAGTCAGCCTCCAGAGATACGTAGGCGTGGACGATGTGGGAGTGGTCATCAATCCGATGATCGTCGATGGCATGGTGCATGGCGGAGTGACCCAGGGTATCGGCCAAGCCCTGCAGGAAGAAGCTATCTACGACGATGAAGGCCAGCTTCTCACCGGCTCCATGATGGACTATGCGGTCCCCATGGCCGAGGTGCTTCCCTCTTTTGAGACCGATCGCACAGAGACCCCCTCGCCTGTGAACCCGCTGGGTCTCAAGGGCGCTGGAGAAGCGGGTACCATAGCAGCGTCGCCAGCTGTGGTGAACGCCGTGATGGATGCCCTTGCACCCTTCGGCGTGAAGCACATCGACATGCCCTTGAAGCCGGAGAAGGTGTGGAGAGCCCTGCGGACCTCCGGTAGAAGGTAGATGTTCTCGTCTATACCCGCTGTGCTGGAGCAGCTGGAGGAGGAGCGATACATCGCAGACCCAGCCATCGCCACCTCCATCTACCTGGCTGCCAGCTTGGGACGCCCGCTGCTGATCGAGGGCAGGGCCGGTGTTGGCAAGACGGAAGTTGCAAACGTGCTGTCCCGCATCCTGGACACCAAGCTCATCCGCCTCCAGTGCTATGAGGGCTTGGATGTATCGACGGCCCTGTATGAGTGGAACTACCAGAAGCAGCTCCTCTGGATCAAGCTGTCCGAAGGGTCTTCGATGGACGCAGGGGAAAAGGAGCAGCACATATTCAGCCGGCCCTTCCTCCTGGAGAGGCCCTTGCTGGCAGCGCTGACCTGCACAGATAAACCCGCGGTCCTCCTGATAGACGAGGTGGACCGGGCCGACGAGGAGTTCGAGGCCTTCCTGCTGGAGCTGCTCTCCGAGTTCCAGGTCACCATCCCGGAGATCGGCGCCATCAGGGCCGAACATGTGCCCCTGGTGGTGCTCACATCCAATCGCACCCGGGACCTGTCCGATGCCCTCCGCAGGCGGTGCCTCTACCTGTGGCTCGACTACCCTTCCTACGATAAAGAGCTGAAGATCGTCACAGCCAAGGTGCCGAACATCGCCGGGGAGCTGGCAAAGCAGATATGCCGGTTCATGGCGGAGGCCCGCAAGCTGGACATGGGCAAGATGCCGGGCATCTCCGAGACCCTGGACTGGGCCAACGCCCTGGCGATGCTGCACCACGACCATTTGGACCGGGAGATAGTCCAGGAGACCATGGGCTGCCTCGTAAAGGATGCCGACGACCTGGAGCATCTCCGAAGCCACGCCCTCGACGAGCTGCTGGCCAAGGTGTAGCCCACCATGGAAGCCCGCGGCGACTTGGTCTCCCACTGCATCTCCTTCTGCCGTGAGCTCCGGGAGCACGGGCTGCTGGCGGGCCCCAACGAGACCGCCGACTCCCTCCGGGCCTTGTCCTCTGTGGACATCCTTGACCGGGGGCAGGTCTATTGGGCCCTTCGCACCATCCTGGTCTCAAGGGCCGACGAGGCGCCGGCTTTCGACGACTGTTTCCAGCGTTTCTGGAGCTTCAGGCTGTCCGGGGAGCGCAGCGGTGCTCCTCCGCGACCTCCCCGGCGGGAGGGCATACTGCGGGCTGGGAACCTCAGCGCGGCCCCTGCCGGACTGAGGTCCAGCGAACCCGACCAGCATCCCAGCGTCGAGATAGTGCGGACCGGCGCAAGCGCGGCGGAGCGGGCAGGGGGGCGTGAGCTGAGGGGCTTGGGAGTGGACGGCTTGGACGAGGTACTCAAGGCCGCCGCCAGGATCGCCAGGGCGCTGCCCTCCCGGCCCGGGCGGCGTCTCAAGAGCCATCGGCGGAAAGGCCGCCCCGACCTGCGGGAAGCTTTGCATCGTAACATGAAGCACGGGATGGAGATAGTGGACCTGCCCCGCAGGCGGAGGATTCCCCAGCGCCCACGCTTGGTGGTGTTGCTGGACGTCAGCGGCTCCATGGACCGGTACGCCAAGCTCATGCTACAGGTGGTCTATGCATTGGGCCAGAGGGCTGGGCGGGTGGAGACCTTCGTCTTCAGCACTTCCCTGACCAGGGTGACCCGGGAGATGCAGGCCCCCACCTTCCAGGAGGCGTTGCAGCAGGTTGGGGACAAGGTAAGACACTGGTCCGGGGGTACCCGCATTGGCAAATGCCTGGAGAGCTTGAACGGCGAGCACGCCCATCTCCTGGACCGGAATACAACGCTTGTGCTGCTAAGCGACGGATGGGACACGGGCGCTCCCGATGACCTGGCAGGGGAGCTGGCCAGGTTGAAGAAGCGGGTGTACCAGGTGGTGTGGCTGAACCCCCTCCTGGGGACCCCAGACTACCAGCCCCTGACCATGGGACTGAGGGCCGCCCGCCCTCACGTTGACCTCTTTGCTTCCGCCCGCAGCTTGGAGCAGATCAAGCGCCTCCCCGCCCACCTGAAGAAGTAGCGCTAGGCTGTAGCCATGGCTTCCAGCTCCTTCATCCAGCCGTCGAATAGGAGACACTCCCTGCGAATGGTGTCCAGGCCGATTTCCCGTATCGCCTGCCCACCCACTAGCGGCTTCTGGTAGCGTGGGTAGAGGTCGAGGACACGTTTGGAGGGGGCAGTAACAGGTGAGTCGTTGATCTCTTCTGGGGTAGTGAACTCATTGCGAATAGATTGAAGCTGCGTGGTTAGTTCTGGCCTCCCAATGCCTTGGGCGAACTTGCCGGGGTCGCTGAAGAGAAGCCCTTCGAATTCATGCATCACCACATATGGAACGAAACGCCTGCGGTCGAAAGCATCGTCGAATTGGTCAGAAATATCGTTTCGTAATGCTTCTCGTATAGATGCTGCCTTGTCGGCCAATGTAGCTTGGAGTTTGGCTTCTTCGCGTCCCGGCCAAGAATCCGGCAGCCCGTAGTAGTCCACCATGGTAGTTGCCAGGGAATCCTGCTCTGCCTTCAAGTGGTTGGTGATGTCCTCCCGCACCGACTCCCAAGGGTTGATGCTGCCCCGATGGGACCGTTGTCGGGCGTTCCCCAAGAGGCGCGCGCTGACGTTGGAGTACCCAGCCCGGTAAAGGTGTAGGGACAGGACTTCCTTGACGAAGTCTTCCTCGGTTTGACCTTCGACATGCACCAGCAACCGGGCCATCTCGCTACTCTCGCTTTGGCCGTCCGCCCAGCTCGTTCTTCTCCCAGAGCTGTCCCAAGCTGTAGCGCTCCAACCAAGACTCCAAGTTGGACGAGGCTAGCCGGCTGAATTGGGTTGCGCCATCGACGTGGTCGGCCACGAGCACCTCTTCCGGCTCGAAGTGGTCCAGCAATAGGGAGGACTGGGTGGAAACGATCACCTGAGACTCTGTCGAGGCTTGCTTTATCAGGGATGCCACCAGGGTAATAGCGTAGGGGTGCATTCCCAGCTCAGGCTCGTCCACCAGGAATACCGACGGCTTAAACTCCTGGGGCTGTAGAAACAGGGCTGCAAGGGCCATGAAACGCAGTGTCCCGTCGGACAAGGAGGATGCATCGAAATAGGCATCGGTTCCGGTATGAATCCATTCCAGCCGTATCGAATCAGGATTCAAGTGTTGGGGTTCGAGGGCGAAGTCCTGGAAAAAGGGCGCTACCTGTCGGACCGCGCCTGTGATCAGGTTGTACGAACCTTCGTGCCTCTCGCGCAGGAGGTAGAGAAAGGATGCCAGGTTGGAGCCGTCGGGGCGTAGGAAGCGGTTGTCGTTCACCCGCGCCGTCTTCTTCATGGGAGAGTTGGGACCGGTATCGTGGAAATGGTACGGCCTCCACCTGTCCAGATGCTGCCTGACATATGCTGCAACTGGATCTCGGGACTTTCCTATCCTAGCTTCATTGTCGGAAACGGTAACGCCCAGCCAATAGGGGGACTCATGCCCTGTCTGGTCCGGTAGGCGACCTGATTCATATAGGGGGACAAGCCGATCAGCATCACTTGCCTGTAAGGTGACTTCGTAATTATTGGTCCCGCCCTGAAATGAAAGGCCTATGTACATCTGGTCCGTGACCCTGGAGCCGAAGTGCAGAATTTTCTCGGCGCCCCCCTCCTTAATCACGTACTGCCGCAGGCGGCGCTCCCGCAGGGCGTTCAGGAAGGAGAAGACGCCGATGAAGTTGGACTTGCCCGACCCGTTGGCGCCTATGATCACGTTGATTGGCCCAAGCTTAAGCGCTTCGATGGATGCAATGCTCTTGAAGCCTCTTACGGTTATGTGGTCGAGCTCGCTCATTGGGTAGGTCCGTCCATTACGGGGTTGGGGACCAGTTCACCCTGGCGGCCTTCAGTGCGCACAACCCGTTGGGCTGGCTGGTACATGGGTTGCCGCGGAGGAATGTCGAACCCTTCGCCGTTCAGCATTTCCGATATGGTGCGGATCTGTATCTTGGGGAAGTCCTTCTGCCAGATGTCCGAGTGGAAGAACCCTCCGCTGGCGGCTTCCGTCCTCATGGGGCCGGTGGGTTCGTCCAGGCTGATGAACAGGCCCAAGGCCGCCTTCTCCCTCTCTACCACTCCCTTCAGGTCCCGCACCTGGGGGACGGAGACGTGGCCTCCCTTGACCTGGATGATCATCTTGTGGGGCGTGCGCTTTGTGCCGTCTAGGAAGTGGATGATGCCATCGACGCCCTGGTCGGCGCCGCGCTTCTGCTCCGAGCGGGGCTGGGCTTGGAGGAGGGACACCGCCCAGAACTGGAACTGGTAGGGGTCCTGCTCCCATAATGCCCGGGCGCTGCCCGCATCTTGGGGTTCCCCGACCACCTCGTAGGAGCGGCCCGGCTCCAGCCCGAAGGCGGTCTTGAGACGGTTCTTCATCAGCGCCACCGCCAGGTGGGTTATATCTATGCCAATCCACCCGCGCTTCAGTTTCTCGGCGGCGGCCACTGCGGTGCCGCAGCCGCAGAAGGGGTCCAGCACCACATCCCATTCGCTGGATGAGCTGGCGATAATACGCTCGAGTAGGCCCTCGGGCTTTTGTGTCGGGTAGCCCAGACGCTCTCCCGATTGAAGCCACTTAACGTCTTCGTCAATAGCTTCGTGGGTTCCCCGCAGGGATCCTTCGGTGTAGGGTTGGTAGGCCCAGACGTCTTGTAACTTTGTACCGTCTCTATCCGACAAATACCTTTTGATAGCAGGCTGACCGCCCGCCTTTTCAGGCAAGTATATGAGGCCGTTGTCCAAGGCCAAATCCAGCTTCTCTTGAGTTGTTAAGTCGGCTATTTCAAAGCCGCGCCGTTCCAAGTCTTCACGCAAATATGCTGGAATCGCCCAGTGCCTTCCTGAGTCAGTAGGATTGTAACCTTGCCATGGCTGGCCAGATTCCCCAGTTCGAGTCTCTGGAGCCGTTGGGTCACCATGTCTGTAGGCTCCTCTGTCGTCAGCGTAGCGAAACATTGACTTGACATATCCGTCCAAGTAGGGGCGGCATTGCGGGTCAAAGAGATAGCGGTCAGTCCTACTGTAGAAGAGCAAGGTATCGTGAATACGGCCGTAGATTCTGTCATTGTTGTGCGCGTTCGTTCGACGCCATACAATTTCATTTCTAAAGTTTCCGCTACCAAAGACCGTATCTAGCACGATCTTCAAGTAGTGGCTGGCGGTAGGGTCACAGTGGAGGTAGAGGCTGCCGGTGGGTTTGAGCACCCGGCGCAGTTCCACCAGGCGGGGCGTCATCATCACCAGGTAGGCCATCATGGCGTTCTGGCCAATGAACTGGCGGAAGGCGGCGATCATGTCCTTCACCGCCGTCGGCGTCCCCGAGTGCAGGATGATGTCCTGCTCGTAGGTTCGCTCCGCCTCTTGGGTCCACTCCCAGGTGTCGGTGAAGGCCCTTATCTGGGCTGGCGACTCCTCGCCCGTCCGCTCCTTGAACAGCACGTTATAGGTAGCGTTGGAGTTGAAGGGCGGGTCCAGGTACACCAGGTCCACCGACTCGTCGGCGATGTACCGCCGGAGTATGTCCAGGTTGTCCCCGTAGTATAAGGCGTTAGGCATTACAAGCCTCGTTCCCGACTCGGTCTTCTAAACTGCGTAGGCGTAGGGCATCTCGTCCCAGGTCCGGTCGTCCAATATACGACCTGCCCTTTTCTTGAACACCCCTCCCCACTGCTTGAAGAAGAAAGGTACCTTGGTCAGCTGGCAGTTGTCCCGAATCTCTCGTACCCATTCGGGGCTCATCGGTCTAGCGCCCGGCCCCGACTCACCCCCTACGATAACCCAATCGATACCCGACAGGTCAATAGCTGGCAACGGGCCCAGCAACGGCTCCAGGGAAAGGAACTTGGTGTTAGCGCCCGTGGACTTGAGCTGGTCCAAGCGGTGCATCCATCTTTCGGACTCAATGCTTGTTCCCAGCCATATATTCGGGGTCCAGCCCAGCCTGCCATCGAGTTGAGCAACGCGCCCTGGCCGCTTTGTGAGTATCTGAAAGGTGTGCTGGGGGGTACGGTTCATTACCTCGAAGACCATCTGAATGTACTCTGCTGGAACGGCTTTGTGGAAAAGGTCGCTCATGGAGTTCACAAATACGAGGCTGCTGCCCTTCCACTTCAGCGGATCTTGAAGGGCGGACTCATGAACCGAGACCTCGAACCCCTTGCTATACTTGGCCATGCCCATTGCCTGAAGCCGCCTCGACATGCGCTCAGCGTAGCAGTGCTTGCAGCCATGACTGATCTTGGTGCAGCCTGTGACGGGGTTCCATGTCGTCTCAGTCCATTCTATTTTGGAGAGTGCCGCCACGGTTCTAGCCTCTCGCATTCAGGATATGCCCGGCTATCCGCTTAGCTGGTCCAATTCCGGCCTCATTACCGACACAGAAGACAAACTCAAACAAGGGTGCGTTCTTTGAGTTCACTAAGGTCGTGGATTGGTCCATGAACCTGGGACCGAAGAGGTTCTTCAGCTTCTCCTTGTAGATTCTAACAATTCCGACGGTGCCAGGGTCTCGTTGTTGTAGCTCTTCTCCAAATAGGGATAGTTGTGGGTTGACATAGTATAAGTTCCGCCAGCTCTCATCGCCAAAGATTCGGGTGAGCTTTTCGGCCCATGCGGAAAAGACAGCTTCTGGGATTTTCTCAATGGGCAATATCCTCGCGATGGAATTTATGGGGAATAGTATCTAGGTGTCCAGCGCGTTGAACCCTGCTATCCTCTCAATTGTGGCCCACTCGACTTCGGTAGCGAACGGGTTTAGAAACAGCACTCCTCGCCATGCTTCCCAATCCTCTCGCAGATTTCTCAAAAAATGGTTCGCGTCGGACTTATGCAATTGGATGTCCCTGCCTGGGTTGCTCCTCCGCAATTCGAATAGTTGGGCATATCAGGTAGAGTCCTCTTCTACGAAGATCAGCCGATCGAAAGGTTTGTCTTCGACATCTATCGCCAGTTTGGCTGAGCCATCAATGAGAGCCCTCGCGTCATCATCTTCTGTGCGCAGGCTGATGCCACCTGAGCCTGCAAAGGCATCTATGTACATCAGCTTGAAAGAACGGTCCTTTAATGCAGTGGTGTAGGCATTCAAATAGCTCTCCAAGATATCCAGCTTCTCTACTGTCCACTGTCCGCCGAAGTTGGGAGCTGATGATCCGGGAGGTTGATTCAAATAAGCACCCCTGCCTTACGGTGTCGGGATGCTAGCATAGGTAATTGCCCACGGTCGACCGTCGGATGTCAAGAACGAGCTTCCACCGTCACACCTGGAAACCCAGGGAGGCGGCGACGTCCTGCTGCTTCTGGTCGGCGGTCATGAAGAGAAGGTCTCCAGGTCGCGACGCCACGTACAGGGCAGTGGCAACGTGCCATAGGTCGGCACCCCGCAGGTATCCTGCCCTCAGGACGGCACCGAGCTCCGGGGCGAGGGGCCTGTCGGGCAGGACCCAGTCGATGCCCGACAAGGTGCTGGGGTCCAGGTACTCCTTTTCCCTTGCGAAGGTCGCCCTAAGCTCGGCTTCCAGCAGGTTGGAGGAGATCCATCGGGTGCACACCTCCAGTCGCTGGGCAAGCTGGACGGAACCCTGCTCCCGGAATGCGATGGCGACTATGGTAGAGGTGTCAACGTAGGCGGTGGTCACTCGCCGCGCTCGGCCAGGAAGCGGTCCAACGCGCCCGGCCTGGCCTCCACGGTTGGGACTTGCCTCCTGGCAGCCCTCGATGGCATCAATACGCCGCGCTGCTCAAGCTCCTTGAGCCTGTCATCGATGGTCTCAGGTTGTTGGATCGGATGTATCTCAGCCACAGGCTCCCCCCGATATAGCAGCGTCACCGTCTTGCCCTCACGGACAACACGAAGCACCTCGGAGAACTTCGCTTTAGCTTCATAGCTCGAATATTCTATGCCCATGTGCCCCATTATAACCGGTCTAACCGGTCAAGTCAAGCCGTTTGTCAGATACGGCCATCGTGGAGAACTGACCTGGACTATCCCAGCCTTGCGCATGATGGGGGCTTCAGCGCTTGAGGATGTGGACGGTGGTGACATCCCCCGCCCCGCTGCAGTGGGCAATGCCCGCCCTGGGCAGGCCGCCGCTCTTGGGAGAGGTTACCTGGCGTTCCCCTGCTTCACCCCTTAGCTGGGTTACGATCTCGTGGACCATCCGTATGCCCGAGGCCCCGAAGGGGTGTCCCATGGCCAGCAGCCCGCCGTCAGTGTTGGTTGGTATGTCGCCCCCGATCCTGGTGCGCCCCCTGGAGGTGGCGAGCCAGCCCTCCCCTTCTTCCACGATTCCCAGGGCCTCCAGGTGCTCTATCTCGCCGATGGTCGCGGCATCGTGCACCTGGACCAACTCCATATCGTCGGGACCCATGCCGGCCATTTCGTATGCTTGGCGGGCCGCGTAATCCGCCCGGTAGGGGTTCAAGGCCGCATGGTCCGAACCGTGGGGGCTGAATGTGCCCGATGCCAGGACGGCGGCTTCTATTCCCACGGACCTGCCGGTGCCTGCAGTGAACCGGTAAGCCGTCTCCTCGGCGCATAGGATAGCCGCCGACGCCCCCTCGCTGGTGGGGCAGCACTGGTACAGGGTGAGGGGGTCCGCGATGGGCCGGGACTCCAACACCTCTGCCAGGGTGAAGGTCTTTTTGTACTGGGCATTGGGGTTGAGGAGGGCGTTGTCGTGGGCCTTCACCGAGACCTCGGCCAAGGCCTCCAGGGGGGCGGAGTGCTGGTGCATGTACCGCTGGGCTTTCAGGGCGTAGGCCGCCATCATGTGGTCGGCCCCGGTGGACCGCTCGGGATCATCATCGGAGGTCACGGTCACAGGACCCCTGGGCACCTTCTCCGCGCCAAAGGCGAGGGCCAGGTCGAACAGCCCGCTTGCTATTCCCCAGTATGCCTGCCAGAAGGCGGTGGAGCCGCTGGAACAGGCGTTTTCCACGTTAACGACGGGAATGCCGGAGAGTCCGATGCTCCTGAGGGCAACCTCGCCCAGCGACATGCCCTGGTAGTAAACGTGTCCGAAGTAGGCGGCCTGCACATCCTTCCACTGCACCCCTGCGTCGTCCAGCGCCGAAACCACCGCGGGACGGGCCAGCTCCGGCAGCCCAAGCTCTGGGAACCTGCCAAAGGGATGCAGGCCGACCCCCAAAACAACGACTTTTCGTCCAGGCTTCAATTTGCCCCCATAGGCCCGGTCTCTAGCTGGCCGGACGCCACTTGAACACCACCATCACCCTCCCGTCGCCGGAGGGTTGGGCCTCGTCCAGGTGAAGCACCATCTTCATTCCTATCCGCGCATGCTCTGCAGGGCAGTCGACTACCTGGGAGACCACATGGGGTCCCTGGGGCAGCTCCACCTGTCCCAGCAGATATGGGACGTCTCCCTGCCATCCGGGAGGTGGGGTGCGCACGAAGGTGTAGCTGTACAGCGTGCCTTCCGTGCCCAGCTCTACGGACTCGACCTCAGGAGAGTAGCATGCCTGGCATGATGGGATGCCTCCGAAGACATAGCTGCCGCACAAGCGGCACCTGGTGCCCAGCAGCACACCCTCGGTACCAGCTTTGTCCAACAGCTTCAGCTTTGATGGAGATGCGGAGGTCCTGAGTGGAACGGGCGCAGGGGAATCGACTCTTGGTGGCGGGTCCGTGGGAGGGGAGGTCAACGGAATCTAGTCCCTGGGACGCCTGTTCCTGGAGGCGAACCGCTGCAGCACCTCATCCAGTACCGGGAACTCTCCCGCCACGTACTTCCCCACGAAGAACCCTCCCACGATAAGCAGGCCGACAATCAGGGCACCCCAGAAGCCTTGCCACACAAAGAGCAGGCCTATGATCAGGCCAACTCCTGCTCCCACCAGCTTGATTTTGCTCTTGTCTTCCATAGTTATCTACGAAATCACCACGGAGGTCTCGTCATCACTAGTATATCTGACCCGCACAACGTTGACCTCCGTGACGGTGAGTCCCGTGAGACGTTCAACCGTTTCATGGATGCGCGAACGGAGGTCGGCGCTCACCTCGGGGAGGTGGCTGCCTATGCGCAGGGAAGGGTAGCATCGGACCTCTATGGAGGCAGGGCAGTCAACGGGCTTGGACCTCACTACGAGGCGGCAGCGCAATGATTCCACATCGCGGTTGGCGACTCCAATCCGTTCCGCCAGGAGACGAACGCTGCTTGCTTCCACGTTTACTATCCCCGCAGCCTGCCCTCGGGATTCGCCCCCGGCGGGGATGCGCGGGGACCTGCTCACCGGAAGCAGCACCTCCTGGCCCCCGATAATTCGCAGCTCGGAATGCAGTAGCAGCAGCATGGCGAACGCCACGCCGGCGCAAATCCCGATGGTAGCTGCCATCCCCCCACCATCGAAGGTTGAGAGGTTGTTGAGCTGTGGATAGAACCACGAGTCGTTGCCCGAGCCTGGGAGGAGGTCAGGGCCAACGGGGCCGGTCGCCACCAGTACCAGCGACAGGGCAACGACGATGGTCAACATCGCCAGCAATGAAACCAGCAGCCTGTTCCAGAAGTTCATTTAACCTCGAAGCTGGCCAGCTACCGCCCTGCATGCCACCGAAATCGCGCCCATGGCCGAAAGTTACTCAGGTCAGCTTAGTCAAGTCGTCCCGGCATCCGCTCGGAAAAGTCGATGCCCACCACGTTGATGTTGATCTCCTTGGTGACAAGGCCGAAGATCTCCAGCACCCTTCGAGCCACATTCTGGCGCACCTTGACCACCGTTTCCGGGATACTGTAGCCGTACATCACCCGCACATCTATATCCAGGATGGCTTCCCGTCTTCCGGCTTCTACCTCCACCCCACGGGCCCTCTGCTCACGGCTTCCCATCCGTTCTGCGATGCTTCTCTTTATGGACCGGGCACCCAGGGAAGATATGCCCTCGACCTCCCTGGCGGCCACCCCTGCCACTGCCCCGATGACCTCATCATCGATGGCGGTCTCTCCGCCCACCTCGATGGTATCTATCTTCTCCAGCTCGGCCAGCCTGGGCACCATCTCTTTTTCACTGATCATGTCATCCGCCATGGCCTTTCCTTTCTTGGCCCATCCCGTTGACCTACTCGACCCGTCCGGGCGTCCTGTGAGGAAAATCGATTCCTACCACACGGATGTTTATCTCTTTGGCCACCAGTCCTGCGAAGCGGAAGAGACTGTCGGCCACCTCGTTCCGCACGGCTATAACCGTGCTCGGAACGCTGTACCCGTACACCAACCTGAGATTGATGTCGATGATCGCTTCCTTTCTGCCAAGTTCGACCTCAACGCCACGGGCCCAGCGTTCGGAGCCACCAAGGCGCTCGCTGAGGGATCTTCGCAGAGAGGCGGTGCCAAGGGAGGCAACCCCTGGGATGGCCTGGGCGGCATGGCCGGCGATAGCCCCTATCACGTCGGGGTCTATGTTCGTCACCCCGCCCACAGGAATCTCTTCCATCTGGCTCATCTCCTCCAGATTCGAGACCATCTCCGTTTCCCGAACGACGATCTCTTTCGGTCCGGGAGCTTCCGTCATCGCCGACTGGTCCACGGCGAATAAATCGGTAATTGGTTCCCCTGTGTCCCTTTCCTTGCCAACCATAATATTCTCTCACGTCCACACAGGCCTTGAGCAGGTTGTGGGACCATTCAGATTGTAGCTGGGGGAATCGGTTTTCAGACTTTCACGCTAACATAGCATATATCCTTTTGCAAACCGATTCTCCATAAGGGCAGACTGGTTTCCCAGTATCGTTAGACCCCTTGGCGCCCCAGCAAAGTATGCTTGGTGGCCGGTTCGTTGACGTTCCGAAACGGCGGTGATACCTTTGTAACCGTGCACCGGCTCCAGTCTATGGGGCTGGTGTTGGTGTGAAACGGCAGCTTACTCCTATACCGCCGGGCACCAGGAAAGGCAGAAAAATGGTAAGGATGTCAGGCAAGCAAATTCTAGCCGAAATGCTGATTGCCGAAGGGGCGACGGAGATATTCGGGAACCCGGGCACCAGCGAGAGCCCCTTCATGGATGTTCTCCAGGACTATCCCCAGGTGAAGTACTACGTAGGGTTGCAGGAGGCCACGGCCGTGGGAATGGCCGAGGGATACGCTCGCGCCAACGGGAAACCGGCCTTTGCCAATTTGCACATAGCAGGAGGCCTGGCCAACGGTATAAGCATGCTCTACAACTGCTATAAGGGGGGCACGCCGCTGGTGCTGACCGCCGGAAACGCCGATACCCGCATGAACCTCACCGATCCGGTGCTGTCTGGCGACCTGGTGGAGATGACCCGCCAGTACACCAAGTGGAGCACCGAGGTACAACATGCAGCCGATATTCCGGTGGCGATGCGAAGGGCCTTCAAGGAAGCCAGCACTCCACCCACAGGCCCTACCTTCATCAGCTTCCCCTGGGATTCCATGGATGATGAGGCCGACGTGGACATAGTGCCGTCCTCCCCGGGCTACTTCCGCATCCGTCCCGACGGACGGGCGGTGGATAATGCAGCCGCTGTGCTGGCCAAGGCTGAAAATCCTGTCATAGTCGTGGGAGACAGGGTGGCCCAGTCAGGCGCCCTGGCTGAGATGGTCGATGTTGCGGAGCTGGTGGGCGCCAAGGTGTTCGCTTCTTCCTTTTCCGAGGTGAACTTCCCCACCAGCCATCCCCAGTTCAGGGGTATTCTGAACCTGAACACGGGAGCAGCGAGGCAGCGATTGGCGGGCGCCGACGTTGTGCTGGCTGTGGGGACCAACGTCTTCTCGGCCTTCCTGTATGTGCCCGACCCCTACGTTGACCCTGGGACCAAGATCATCCACATGGACAGCAGCGCCCGGGAGATCGAGAAGGTGTACCCGACGGAGGTGGGCATTTTCTGCGACCCCAAGAGCGGACTGCAGGACTTGTCCGATGCCCTGAGACATGAGATGTCCGGCTCCGCCCAGGAAGCTGCCCGCACGAGGGCCGCTACCATCGGCGATGAGCGGGCCAAGGCCAAGGCCGCCTACCAAGCCAAGGTCAAGGAAAACTGGGACGCCAGCCCCATCTCCCTGGAACGGATGATGACCGAGCTTGCTCAGACCATGGACCCAAGGACCATCATCGTAGATGAATCGGTCACATCACGGGGTGCCCTGCAATCGGCTGTGCCCTTCGATGAGCCCGACAGCCTATACGGTATCCGTGGCGGCGCCCTGGGATGGGCGATGCCCGGATGCATCGGCGTCAAGGTTGCAAAGCCCGACCGTCCTGTGGTGGCAGTGGTGGGGGATGGAGCTTCCCTCTACACCATACAGGCCATCTGGACGGCAGCCCGCTACGACATACCGGTTACATGGGTGGTGTGCAACAACCGCAGCTACAAGATACTGAAGGTCAACCTGGAGATCTACCTGCGGGATATGCTCAAAGACCAGGACCGCCAGAGTGAGTACATGGGCATGGACTTCGCCCTTCCCTTGAACGTGGCCGGAATCGCTGAGGGCTTCGGTGTGCAAGGAAGGACTGTGGAAGCCCCCGATGATCTGCGTCCCGCCTTGGAAGATGCCTTCAGCTTGGGCAAACCCTCCGTGGTGGATGTGGTGATAGATGGCTCCCTCAAGCCCAGTCCCTCGTCCTTCTAACAGCCCAAGCTCACATATAGTCAACTAATTAGAAAGGGCAGGCACACCGCCTGCCCTTTCTAATTAGTTGCTGGACCGCCTATGCCCATGGGGGCTTGGCGCCGGGGGTCCTCACCCTCACGGTGTACACGGAGGAGCGGGCGGTGAGGAACAGGGTGCTGTAGTCCGAGCCTCCGAAGGCGCAGTTGGCTGGCACCTCGTCGGTGCGCAGCACCCCGATCAGTTCGCCCCCCTGGTCGAATATCCATGTGCCGCCCGGCCCGGTGCAGAAGACACGCCCTTCGGCATCCACCTTCATGCCGTCGGGCACCTCTTCCTCGGGAGCTGACAGGTCGGCGAACACCCGGCTGTTGGCCAACGAGCCATCAGCCTGCACATCGAAGGCCCTGATGTACTTACGCTCCCTGCTGTTGGCGACGTACAGCACCTTCTCATCCGGTGAGAGGGCCAGACCGTTGGGATACTCGCAGTCGGCGGTCAGCAGGGAGAGAGCGCCGTCGGGGGAAAGGCGAAAGACGCCGGAGAAGTCCAACTCCCGGTCCTCGGGAGGGATGCGGGCGGCCGGGTCTGTGAAGAATAGGCTGCCGTCGGACAAGCATATGACGTCGTTGACCCTGTTGAGACGCTTTCCCTCGAATCTGTCGGCGAGGGTGGTGATCGCTCCGTCCCTCTCGGTGCGGGTTACGCGCCGAGCTGACATCTCGCACATGATCAGGCGCCCCTGCAGGTCCAAGGTCAGCCCGTTGCCCTCGTTGGTGTTTTCACGGGCTATCTGGTAGCGCTGGCCCGGCACCCACTTCATGAGCTGGCTTCTCCGGATATCCACGTACAGAAGATAGCCGTCGGGGTGCCAGAGGGGGCCTTCGGTGAATTCGAATCCGGTGTTCAGCCGTTCGGGTTCCCCCACTATTACGGAGGATAGATCATCTGCCAAGGGGGTGTACCTCCTGTAGTGCTGCCTTCAAGGGGTGGCGCCAGACCGCCTTCCTAGCTGTAGTGGCGAAGCTCGACTACGTTATCGTCGGGGTCGTAGATATACAACGAGGTGCCGTTGCCGTGGGCGCCCCACCGTGTGCCCGGCCCCTGCTGCACCTCTATTCCCAGGGACAAGCATCGCTCTTTCAGGGATTCCATATCCTGAGGCTCAATGACCATGCAGAAGTGGTCCTGGTTCTTGATGCCGTCCTTGCCTATGGGAGGCTGGTCGGGAGCAGGGAAGAAGTCGATGATGGTATCGGCATTCAGGCGGGCTGATGGGAAACGGATGTTTCCCGCCCTGAACTCGTCGAGGCGGAGAATCTCCATCCCCAGCACCTCGTTGTAGAAGCGCATAGATGCATCCACATCTTTGCACCTGAGGACGATGTGGTCCATCTCGACGACCTTCACCAAGGGTTGGGTCTTGGGAAGGGCTTCCAAGTCTGCTTGGGTTGACATGGCAGACCTCCTTATGAGGACTTTCGGCGATTGTATGGTGCGTCTATCGGGCTGTCAAGAAAACTTGCCGTCTGAGGGGCGAGGGGGAGTTGTGTATGGGCCGCCCTTGGCGCCTGCCCTCAGTCACTTGCTCCCGCTCACCCAGAGACGGGTCCCGTTGGTCGAAATCCTGATGTCTCCCGACTGGGCGGTGTTGTAAACCATCTCAGCTCCTGCGCTATCAGCAAGTCTGGCTACGACATCAGGGTGGGGGTGGCCATAGGGGTTGTTTCCCCCTGAGCTGATGACGGCAACGACGGGAGACACCCGGCTGAGGAACTCGTGGGTGGTGGAGGTACGGCTCCCATGGTGGGCAACCTGCAACACATCCGCATCCAGGTGCGCTCCCTCCCGCACGAGGCGCCGTTCCGCTTCCGCCTCGATGTCCGCCGTTAGCAGGAAGGAGATGTCATGGTAGGTCACCATCAGAACGATGCTGGTGTTGTTGTTGCTGACCACACCGGAAAGACCGGGGATGGGATTCAGCACATCGATTTTGACGTCTCCATCCAGCACAAAGGACTGCCCTGCCGAGGCTTCCAGCTTCCTGACTTGTTCTACATCAATGGCGTAACGCCACTCTTCGTACAGGGAATTGTCGGTGGTGCCCGTCCCCTCCACGGCCAGACCCACATCGTACCGTCGCACGATCTCCGCAAGGCCCCTGAAATGGTCTTCGTCAGGATGGGTCAGCATCACAACATCCAAGCTGCGGTCCAGGGGTCCCATGATCTCCCCCAAGCTGCGAGCCGCTTCCCGCGGAGATGGACCGCCATCCACCAGCACCTGGGAGCCGCCCGGTCCCTGGATGAAGATGCTCTGGCCCTGTCCTACATCCAGAAAGGTGACCGACAGCATCCTGCCCGTAGTGCCCAGCGCTGCGCTCCACAACAGCGCCGCCACGACAGCCCCACCGGCTATGGACGCCAGGTACATTCCCAGGTGCACCTCCCGGCTGTGGTGCCTCAGCCGGAGTCCACGCAGGGCGGTCACACTTTGAGCCAATCTTCTTCCTGCGCCGGCTGTCCATTTGGTGAAATCCAGCGGTAATACCAGGAGCAGGCCGAGCAGCGCGTAGTATGCCCATACCAGCAGGCCGTGCATCTGGGGGACCGAAAATGTGCTTCCTGGCACCTTGGACAATAGTTCGGTCAGCTTGATCAGGTATTCCAGGAAGATCCAAGGCATCCATGCGAGACCCTGGCCCAGGTCGGGTAAGACCACCCCGACCATTGCGGTGATCGCCGCGCCTACCAGCAAGAAGGGCATGGCAGGCAACGCCAGCACAGTGGCCAACACCCCCAATGTGGGGACCTGTTGAAAATTGAAGGCGACAATGGGCAGGGTGAATATGGTGGCAGCAATTGAAGTTGCCACTGACAGAGTGATGAACCGCTTGAGTTCTCCCATCGCTCCACCTTCGTAGGTGCGATGAACGTACTTGCTCCACCAGCGTCCTTCCGAGGAAAGAAGGAGTGCGATGCCCGCCATGGCGGCAAAGCTGAGCTGGAAGGAGATGTCCTGCAATGCTGACCGTTGCAGCCCGACCATTACCCCTGCGGCTAGGGCCAGCGCAGGAAAGACGCTGCGTGGTCTCCCTATGGCCTGTGCGGCCAGGTAGATGGTGCCCATGATGGCAGCCCTCTCCACCGAGGGGGACAGGCCGCTGATGAGGGCATAACCCCAAACGACGAACAGGGGCAGGAGCAGGTACACCTGTCGCCGTTTTCCCAACAGCCAGAGGGAACCGCCCAGGGTGATAATCAGGAGCACGCCGACGTGCAGGCCGGAGATTGCCAGCAGGTGAGAGGTGCCCGTACTTCGGAAGCTGTCGGTGATGTCCTCCGGAAGGTCTCCCCGCTTCCCAAGAAGGAGCGCTTGGGCGAGGGCGGACTGGGGTTCGGGCAGTACATTCTCCAGGCTCTCGGACAGCCTTGACCGGACCGCGAAGATGGAGCTGAGTATTGCGTTTCCGCCGCCCTCGCCGAGGTACCGGACCTCTGTCTCGCCCATGATGCCGACGATGCCCTGTATCGCCAGGTAGCGTCCATAGTCGAACCCGCCCGTGGAAGTCGGCTGGGTGATGATCCCGGTAAGCTCCAGGTGATCTCCGTACTTGAAGAAAGGCGCCTCCCTGTTTGCCGCCAGCTCCAAGGGCGGGCGCGCATAGACCAGCAGCTTGCCGAAGGCTTCTACCGGTTCCCCATCCACTGCGAAACGCTCCACATCCAGATGGAATTCCACACTTCCCCCCGATGCTTCGGGATCGGACACGACGACACCCTGGACCACCGCTGAGCCCGATGCTTCCGGCAGGGGGCTTGGCGTGCTGCCCAGCCCTTCCGTTCTGAGAGTGGCCAGAACCAGCACAAGGAGAATCACCGGGACGGTAATAGGGATACGGGCCAGGAGGAAGATCGATCCGAGAATAATGGACGAAAACAGGAAGAGCAGGAGCGCAGTCGTATCTGCGGCCACCTCCAGAGCAATGAAGGTGCCGACGAGCCAGGCGGCCACCAGGGGAACGAGCTTCATTGTGCTGGAGTACCCATTCCACAGGCGACGCTGCAAGTTGCTGCGGATGTAGTCTCCATGGCGGCTGAATTATAAGGCAGATTCCCCTTGCCGGCCCGTTAATTCACTGGGCAGCGGGATCATATTACCCCCTCTCCAGGGGGGAGGCTGGTAACCCACTTGGGATGAGGGCCGCTATTGACACGGCAGAATGGCTTACCTACACTCGACCCAGTTACCCGCATATTCTCCACGTTCCCAACCCTGCTCGAGGAGAGCCCCCATGACCCAGAGAGCCACTTTTCTCGGTCAGCCCTATGGCGCTTATCACCACCGGGACATCCCCCAAGAGGATGCCGAGCTTACCCATGTTGGGCCGGGGACACTCTGCGGCGAGTACCTGAGGCGCTTCTGGCACCCTGTTGCCGCCTCCGATGAGCTGAAGGATGTGCCTATTCCCATTCGCATCATGGGGGAAGACCTGGTGATCTTCCGGGACTTAAGCGGGCGCGCCGGCCTGTTGGAACGCCACTGCACTCACAGGGGCACCTCCCTGGAGTTCGGGCTTCTGTCCGAGCAGGGCATCCGTTGCTGCTACCACGGCTGGCTTTATGATGTGGATGGGACCATTCTGGAAACCCCGGGCGAGCCCGCTGACAGCACCTTGAAGGACCGCCTGTGCCACGGAGCGTATCCTGTGAGGGAGCATTGCGGCTTGGTATTTGCCTACATGGGTCCGAGGGAGGTCCAGCCTCCCTTTCCAGTGTTCGACACTATTGTAGGGGAAGGGGAAGCAGGCCACCGTCCCTCGTCCGCTGCCGGCGGCAAGCACTATATGCCCTGCAACTGGCTCCAGATCAAAGAGAACAGCATGGACCCGGTCCACACCGCCTTCCTCCACACCATCGTATCCGGGGCCCAGTTTACCGAGGAGTTCGGGGTGGTCCCGGAGCTAGACTTCATCGAGACGCCCATCGGCATGGTGTACATCGCCACACGCAGGGTGGGGGACAACATATGGGTACGCATGAACGACTTTATCCCTCCAAACATTCACCAGGTTGCGTCCAGCGCCGAGGATGGCAGGCAGGAGAGCGGGTTCGACCGTCCCTGGCTCACCCAATGGTCCGTGCCGGTGGATGACAACGAGACGATGAATATCCGGCTTCGCCATTACAGCAACGAGGAGTATGTTTCGCCCAACAGGCCTCCCGTGCTCACCTTCGGCCAGGTGGGGGACAGGGAGCATGAAGCAAGGCAGAGGGTGCCGGGCGACTACGATGCACTGAGCACCATCCACTGGGGGATGTCCCGTCATGGCCTCGAGCACCTGGGTTACACAGACCGGGGGGTGATTATGCTCAGGAATATGGTGCGCCAGGGAGTCCGGGATGTCCAGGAGGGCCGAAACCCGCTGGGGTCCCATCATCCTGATGGCCAGATCATACGAACATATGCCAACGATACGGTGGTAAGAGTTCCGGCAGCCCCGGGTCCCGTGGAGGATGCGAAGCTCCTCCGGGAGACGGGACTAAGGGTCGCCCAGGGTTACATCGAAAACCCTCCCCAGTTCTGACGTTCTCCAAATCCGATCGTCCCTCGACGGGCCGCCCTGACATAATGATGGCATCATCCGGCCCCTCAACACCGGCCCTTCCCAGGGAATCCAAAGAGGTGAAGCATGGATCTGGTAATTCGAAATGCTGTTATCGCAGGTTACCCTGAACGCCAGGATATAGGTATCGAAGGGGGATTCATAGCCTCCATCGCCGATAGCATCGACGGGCGTGGTGACGATGAGATTGATGCAGGCGGGCACCTGGTCGCCCCCGGCTTCGTGGATACCCACCTCCACCTGGACAAGTGCCTTGTGCTTGACCGGTACGACTGGGGTGTTCGGGAGTACCAGGCGACCCCCCGGCTGACGGCGGTCCACGAAAGCAACAAGATCAAGCCCTTCTTCACCGAGGAGGATGTTCGGGACCGGGCCATCCGCCATGCTGTGATGTGCGCCTCCCATGGCACCACCACCATAAGGACCCACGCAGAGGTGGACCCCGTGGTGGGCCTTACAGGCATTAAGGGGGTGCTCCAAGCCCGGGAGGCCTGCAAGGGGTTCATCGACATGCAGATCGTCGCCAACGCCTTCTGCGGCTACTACTACGGGGAGGGGTTTGCAGCCGAACGTGACATGGAGAAAATGTTCCGGGAAGCCATCGAGATGGGCTGCGATGCCGTTGGCGGGGTCACCGAGGGAGAGCCTGATGGCAAGGCCCACGTGGACTACATCCTGTCCCTCGCCAAGGAGTACGACAAAGACGCAGACTTTCACTGCGACCAGATAACCACGCCGCCGCCCTTCTACATCCCTTACGTTGCGGAAAGGACCATCGCCGAGGGTATGCAGGGGCGCGTGCTCTTGGGCCACTGCCACGCCATAGCCCATGTGAGCGCCGAGGAGAGGCAGAGGGCCATCCGGATGCTGCGGGAGGCCCGGGTCAGTATGTGCATAACCCCCTTTGCCACCGTGCAGGAACGCCTCCTGGAGCCTTTCCTGGGTGGCGTCACAGCAACCTACATGACGGACAACGTGCAGGATAGCTGGCAGCCGTTTGGAAATGGGGACATGCTCCTGCTCGCCCTGTTTGTCGCCCGGCTGGGTACATGGCGCAGCACCCAAGAGATGGACCGCATATTCGACATAGGCACCGTAACCGCTGCCGAGGCCATCGGCATAGGCGGCGAGCACGGGGTGGAGGAGGGGAAGGCTGCCGACCTTGTGGTGCTGGAGGCCGGATCAAGACATGAAGCCTTGGTCAACCAGGTGAAGAAGCTCTGGATCATAAAGGGCGGCAGGCCAGTGGCCAGGGAGGGCCAGATGCTGGTGCAGCCGAGCCTGTAGGGGCGCTAGATCCGGACGACCTCGAAACCTACGGCGTATTCGCAGCCCAGCCGTTCGCCGATTATCGAGGCATTCCACCGCAGCATCTCGTCGGGGTCCACTTTCTGGGACAGGTTCTCTATATAGACCTTGTGCTCCTGCAGGGACTTGATTCCCATCTCGATGAAGTCCGATACATCGACGCCGTGGGTCGGGTTGGGGGAGCCGCCGACCAGCACCATGCCTACCCCTCCCCAGGGCTCCAGTCCTTCATCCAGCAGCTCCGGGAATATCCAGCGGTTACCTGCGTCCCTGGCCGCATCGAGTACCGCCAAGCCCGCCCAGCGGTGGTCGGCCATATTCAGGTTGCCCCGGCTCCACTGCAAGTGATGGTTGCCGGTGATCAGCACATCGGGCTTGCGCTTCCTGATCTCCCTGGCGATGTCCCGCCTAAGGGGCAGGCCGTACTCGATGACGCCGTCCTTGTGGTCCAGGAACTCCACCACATCCACGCCGACGACCTTGGCGCTGGCCCGCTCCTCCGCTTCCCGCAGGGGCGAGGCTTCCTCCGGGGTCATGGAGTCGATGCCGGCTTCCCCCCGGGTGAGGAGCAGGTAGGTCACATCTTTGCCTTGAGAAGTCCACTTGGCGATGGCGTTGGCGGAGCCGTACTCCAGGTCGTCGGGATGAGCTACCACCGCCAGCGCCCTCTGCCAGGTCTCGGCAATTGCCTGCAATCGGTCCCTTTCTTCCATTATCACGTCCCACTTTCGGGGCAGTCAGGTGTTGACCCCGACTGCCCCTTCATGCTCTATATCCGGTGGAGGGTCCGACTGGTTCCGTTTGTTCATTTTGTTTATAAGGGATGTTCATTGTTCGTTAACAGATGCTACCTCCGTAGGTGCAAGTTCTAGGCACCTACGGCATACACGTCGGCCATATGCGTTGCCCGTGAAGTCTTCGTCCCGCGCCATCTTCCTGAGTTGGTCCCAGTCCGTTGTCGAGTAATATTCCCGACCTCCATATCCGCACGCAGTATTGGGTCTCCCACCAGGGTTGTAGGAAAGGGCTTTGGAGTGGTGAAACACGCTACGCATTTCCCTCTCGTAGGCTATCTCTTCTTCTTGCAACTGAGAAAGGGTCTTTTGAGGGCGTACAACATTAATCATCTGGTCAAATACCGACAGCAACGCCTCCAGGCGCTCAGGGCTTTGGTCTAACGCCTTCTGTAAACGCTCCTCGTTATACTCGGCTTCCTTCCTGCTCAAAAACGGAAGAACCATACAAATTCTAAAGGGCCTTCCTACAGTGGCTTTGGCCCCTATGTCAACGGCGTGTTCCGTCCACCGCGCCCCTGGAGAGTTGGTACTGCCCACATAGAAGGTACCGTCTGACAGTCTCAAAACGTAGCTGAACCAGTACGACGGCTCCGCCTTGACATCTGCCCTGTGCTTGCGTTCCGTATGGTTAGTCATCGCTATATTGCCCCTCTACCTTTGATGGGCTCTCAACGCTCTACCCTACAAGCAACCGGCACCTTTCGGACCCACCACGCCCTAGCTGGGCAGGATAGCCATACCTCGGCGGAGCTCGGAGAACTCCCGCTTGGACTTTACCCACCAATCGCCATTGTCCCTGCTCACGAATATCTGGCCGTGGCGGCTGCCGGCCGCAACCAGACCGGGAAGCATAGGATGAGTGGCCAAGCCGTAAATGGGAGTATTGGGTTCGATGGGAAGCTCCAGGTCCTCCCAGGACTCGCCCCTGTCCTTGGAGCGGCGGATACCACCCTCGTACCCGGTTGCATCGTCGCCGGTCCCCACGAAGATTGTCTTTCCCATGTCTGCCAGGGTGACATTTCGCAGGAACGGCAGGGGCCAATTGTCCACGCCGGCACCCGAGGGATGCCAAGTCTCCCCTTCGTCGTTGCTGATGAGGATTTCGTTGTTGCGGTTGAGGATGACGCCCTTCCTTGGGCTGGCGCTCACCGCCACATCATGCATATCCACGTAGTCGAAGGACATGTCCCCGGGAAGGTTGGGGCTCACATCCACCCAGGTATCGCCGCCGTCGGTGCTACGGCGGATGCCGTCGGCTTCGACGCACGCCCAAACCATGTTGTGGTCGATGGGGTCCACCGCAAGTCCCGTGACCCGGTTGATCTCTGGTATCCGGTCCGGGCCCGTCAGGGGGAACACCGGGTTCCAAGGACAGTCCAGCTTCTCGAAGGTGCGGGCGCCGTCCCTGGATCTGTACAGGCAGGGGGGTTTGGTGCCTGCATAGACGATATCGGGGTCAACCGGGTCCACGGCGATTCTCCAGACCCACTGGTCGTTCAGCACGTTGTCCATCTGCCGGAAGGTCACGCCTCCGTCTTCGCTCTTGCAGATGCCGTTGTCGGTGCCTGCGTACACAACCGATGGGTTGGTGGGATCAGCGTGGACCTCGTATACCCTGGAGTCGGCCACCATAGGGGAGGGTCGTCTCCAGGTCTTTCCCCCATCCCGGCTGACCGACAAGCCCCGTCCCACAGTTCCTACCAGTATCGTGAAATCGGCTATCATCGTTGCTCCCTCCAGCGCTTAGAGAAGTCGGTTGGATGCTGCTATTAACATAAACTCGAAGCCCCACCGGAGGGGATTTACCTTCAACCCCGGTGGGGCTCCAGATTATTCAACTCTTGGCCTTGACGTTGGTCCCGTGGGGTCTTAGTTGGGGACCACCGCTATGCCACGGCGAAGCTCGGAGAACTCGGTCTTTACCTTCACCCACCAGTCTCCCTTATCCCGGCTGACGTACACCTCGCCGTAGCGGGTGCCGGCAACTACCACACCGGGCGCGCCGGGGTGGGTGCCAATGCCATAGACGGGGGAGTTGGTCGGGTTGGGCAGGTCCAGGTCTTCCCAGTTTGCGCACCTGTCCTTGGAGCGGCGCACACCGCCCACCACGCCGGTAGCGGTATCGCCGGCGCCGATGTAAACGGTCTTTCCTTCATCGGCGAGGCCGATGCAGCGCACGAAGGGAAGGGTCCAGTTGTCCACGCCGGCTCCGGTGGATTCCCAGGTCTCGCCCTCGTCGGTGCTCAGCAGGATATCGTTGTTGCGCTGGGCCAGCACTGCCTTGGAAGGGTTGGCGCACACGGCAACATCATGGAAGTCGATGTAGCCGAAGGACTGGTCCCCGGGAAGGTTGGCGTTCATGTTCGTCCAGGTTTCACCGCCATCCAGGCTTCGGCGGACGCCGTCGGCTTCCACGCAGGCCCAGATGTTGTTGTGGTTGGTGGGATCGACTGCCAAGCCCGTCATGCGGTTGAGCTCGGTCAGCTGCTGCTCCCTGGGGGCGGGGAAGACCGGGGCGAAGTTGCAGGATGTGGCATCCCAGGTACGCCCGCCATCCTTGGACCGGTAAATCCAGGGACCCGGGTGGTCGCGGCTCACAGTCTTGATGCCCGCGAAGATGGTGTCGGGGTCCACCGGATCAACGGCGATCCGCCAAATCCACTGACCATCCAAGCCCACGTGATTGAAGGTCTGGCCCTTGTCTTCGCTCTTGAAGATGCCGGTGTCCGTACCTGCCCAGATTACGTCGGTATTGGTGGGGTCGGAGGTTACTTCATAGACCCGGGTATCGGCGATCAACGGGTCTGGGCGGCGAAAAGTCTTGCCTCCATCACGGCTTATCGACAAGCCTCTGCCTACTGTTCCTACAAAGAACGTGAAATCAGCTACCAAGATACGACCTCCTTATGCGATTGTGGCGCTTATATCTTCTGGCTCAGATTGCAGCGCACGCTCCAACCTTGTCGAGCCTACAGTCTCCTTGCGGTTGCAGGAGAACATCTATCACTTGACCTAGCCAGATTCAGCTAGGCTATGGAACTCAACCCATTATACAAGAATAGCGAAGATAGTCAACCGATGGGCTGTGCGGGGAGGGGCATTGGAGTGGCCCCGCCACTTGCCGCCAAGACGAGCCGGGATTGTTGCCCAAGAGATAGCCCTGGTATAACCTGTTGACTGACCCCCAGCACTGTAAGGGGCGGTAGACCCGCCATCCCCAGGAGGCAGCGTATCGCGCTATCGGGCAGCCCTTCTTCCTCCAAAGCTGCCGTGGGTTCATGGATAACCTACGATGTGGCAAACACCGTCTTCTGGACCGGCACGGTGGGAGTTTCCTTTCCCCTTTGGATCACCAGCTCGGCAACTTCGGGAGATGACGCCACCCTGGGGCTGACCCTTGGAACCACCATGGCCGTGGTCATGGTGCTCTCCCCCTTCCTGGGCACCCTGTCCGACCAGATGCGTACCCGGATGCCCCTCCTTGCAGCCACCACCGTGCTGTCAGTAGCAGCCGGGCTGCTTATCGGTGTGCCCGGCGTCCTGGGCACCCTTGCCTTGTTCGCCCTCGCCCTGGCATCCATGGAGCTGGGGGTGATCTTCTACAACTCCCTCCTGCCTGAAGTCGCCAGCGAAGACAACAGGGGAAGGGTAGCGGGCTTGGGGGTGGGAATAGGCTTCCTGGGGTCTTTCATCGCCGTTGGTACAGCGCTGATATTTGCCACCTATCTTGATGAGCCGGTACGTTATGAATGGACCATAAGGGTGGTAGCCCTGCTGTTCCTGGCATTCGCGCTGCCCATCTTTCTTTTGCTGAAGGAACGGCCTCGGCAAGCCCCCATGTTGTCGGTCTGGGGCATGGTAGCCAGGTCCTGGATGCAGCTCATCGGCGATTTCCGTTCCCTGGACCGGTTCCCCGGCCTGCGGATGTTCCTGGCGGCCCGTTTCCTCTATGCGCTGGCCATAAACACCACCACAGCCTTCGGCGTAGTGTACGCTTCGGAGGTCTTGGGATTGGGGGATCGGGAGGTGCAGATGGTGCTGCTGGCGGGCATCTGCTTCGCCATACCCAGCGGAGCTTTCTTTGGGCGGGTGGTGGACCGGAAGGGGTCCATGGTGGTGTTGGTGTTCAACTTGTGGTTGTGGATAGTCGTTCTCCTGCTAGCCCTGTCGATCTCCTGGTTTTCCTGGTCGCAAGACCTCTGGTGGGTGGTGGGCTGCCTGACCGGCGTGGCTATGGCGGGAGTTTGGACCGCTGACCGGCCCTTTATGCTCCGGCTCACTCCCGAAGGCTACACAGGGGAGTTTTTCGGCCTTCACAGCATGGTTGGCAAGATAGGAAGGGTGCTTGGCCCTCTGATGTGGGCGGGAATGACGTCCCTGTTCAACCAGGAGGCGGCCGTCGTCAGCTTAGTTATCATCATGGCGGCTTCTCTGCCGGTCCTCAGGATGGTGCCATCTATGGCTCCTTCCCGGACCAAGGTCGGGCCCGCCTAGCCTGGTCGGACTGCGGAGTGACATCTCCCCTGCCCCAAATGGCTTCGGCGTTTGCTGGGGACGTAAGGGTTTGCTACACTAGCTTTCAGCGAGACGCATTGCTTGGAAAGCGTGCGTCCAGGATCCTTGTTGTCAGGGAGTAACTATGTTTTACGAAATGCGCACCTACACCCTCAAGCCCGGCGCGGTCGCCGACTTCGAAGCTGTGTTCGAAAAACGGCAGCCCTTCCGGGAGAGACACTCGAAGCTGGGAGGGTTCTGGCACACAGAGTTCGGCACGTTGAACCAGGTTATCCACGTCTGGCCCTACGAGAGCGTCGAGCAGCGCAGCCAGGTGCGGGATGCTATGGCCAAGGATGAGGACCTCCGGGCATTGCCCCTGTCGGAGTTCATATCCGAGCAGGAATCGGAGTTTCTGACCCCGGCCCCCTTCATGCGCCCCATGGAACCGGCCAAGCTGGGAAGCTTCTATGAGCTGCGAATGTACAGCTATCGCAGAGGGAACATGCCCGAGGTGCTCCGCCGTTGGAGCTTGGGTGTGCCGGTGCGGGAGAAGTACTCCCCGATGGCGGGCTGCTGGTACACCGAGACGGGGGGCTTGAACAAGCTCGTTCACTTGTGGCCGTACAACAGCTTTGCCGACCGGGAGAGGATTCGGGCGGAGTCTTCTAAGGAGGAGCTGTGGCCCCCGCCGACGTCGGAGTTCATGATCAAGCAGGAAACAAAGATTCTGCTGCCGGCATCCTTTTCTCCGATGCAATAAGGGTCCCTGCGGGGGTGTGCGGGAGCTAAGGAGGTTGCGCATCCCCAGAGTGTTTGCCAGGAGAGGTGGCCGAGTGGTTGAAGGCGCCGCTCTCGAAAAGCGGTATCTCGCAAGGGATCGTGGGTTCGAATCCCACCCTCTCCGCCATGTTAAAGCTCTTTACAGGCTCACAAGGTCTCATACTTCGTCAATTCTGTAGCTGAGTTGATCTCATTTGATGCTTGAACATTCCCAAACGCTCTCGTAAAATACCACTACATCCCACAAGTGATGTGGGAAATAATGTGGTAAGGATTGGAGCATGAGCAAGCTCACCTCTGCCGGTATAAAGGCCCTGACCAAACCGGGGAGGCACGGCGACGGAGACGGCCTCTACCTCTACATCTCCCCCTCTGGTGCCAAGTCATGGGTGCAGCGGATCGTGGTCGATGGACGGCGCCGTGACATAGGGCTGGGCTCCTTTGCCAGGGTCGGTCTTGCGAGAGCCCGGCTCATCGCCCATGACAACCGGGTTGCAGTTGCTGAGGGCAGGGACCCGGTTGATGAGAAGCGGGAATCAACCCAGAAACGTGCACCGACGATCCCCACCTTCGCTCAGGCTGCTGCATGTGTGATCGAGCTGCGTCGCCCCACCTGGAGTAATGCGAAGCATGTTGCCCAGTGGGAAAGCACCCTGGCCACCTATGCTCATCCCCTGATCGGGCACATGACCGTTGATGCCATCACCTCTGCTGATCTGATGAACGTGCTCACTCCCATCTGGACCTCCAAGCCAGAGACTGCCAGCCGGGTGCGTCAGCGGACCGAGACAGTCCTGGACTGGGCGGTTGCCCGGGGCTACCGGCTGGACAATCCTGCTGGCCGCTCTCTACTGAGGGGCCTGCCCAAGACGCAAAGGCTGAAGGAGCACCATCAGGCGTTGCCCTATGGCCAGGTGCCGGCTGCGGTGGCGCTGGTCAGGGAGTCCAACGCCAGCATCGTGACGAAGCTATCCTTTGAGTATCTTGTATTGACCGCCTGCCGCTCTGGGGAGGTGCGGGGGGCTGATTGGTCAGAGGTGGACTGGGAGTCAGCCACATGGGAGATACCCGCCGCCCGGATGAAGGCTAGGAGACCTCACCGCGTCCCGTTGTCTGGGAGGGCTATGGAGATACTGGGCTATGCGCTGGAACTGGGGGACGGACAGGGCCTTATTTTCCCGGGTATGCGCAGCGGGAGGCCAGCATCGGAGATGGTGTTCACCGCTCTGCTGCGGAGGCTGGAGATCCCTGCTGTGCCTCATGGATTTCGGACATCCTTTAGGAATTGGGTTGCTGAGTGCACAGCGACACCGTGGGCGGTGGCTGAAGCTGCCCTGGCCCACAATGTGGGCAACAGCACCGAGGCAGCATATATGCGGAGCGAACTGTTCGATCCGAGACGGCCTCTGATGGATGCTTGGGCAGGATACCTTTCCGGCAGGACTACATAAGGAGGCTTGGCATGAGTAAACGGAAGGGGCCGAAACCAAGAGAGCCAAAGGAGGACCCTGTCTTGGACAGGGTCCTTGACGATGTACTGAACAAGAAGCATCCGGTGATCCCCAATTATGCAGATTTACCACGGCGGTGGAGAGAAGCTCCTTCAGAAGCATCGGACCGAAGGAGTCCATGGCAACGCACCAAGAGTGAGCTTCTCGAAACGTACCTTTCCTTGGCTTCCATCGAGCCCTTGGCCAGGGAAGGGATGAATAGACTAAATGATGAATTGATAAGGACTGGCGAACCCATTCCCGACCCCGTGTGCTTTTGGCAAAGCTGCCAATTAGAGCTGGGTGACCCTCCAGAGAGTCGAGGTCCACGACGCCAGATAGACGAGGCCGTTCGGATAGGGGTGGCGCTCGGGGTCCTGGGAATTGCCGGATACACACGTGAAAAGGCCATCGCCCACATAGCAAAAATAATGGACTACTCTGAAGACGGCATCCGGTCCATCATCCGCAAGTACCATTTTAAGATGAAATATCCTTCCAGCTCCAGCAACAATTAGTCCGAATTACGCACCCTGAATAGCAGCAATCTCGGATGTACCCTCCAGAAAAGTAACGTTTTGGAGGGTACATCCATGTCTACAGAAAACACTGGCCGTCTCCTACGCTTGAGCGAGGTCGTAGTCCTTACCGGTCTCTCTCGCAGTAGCATATACCGCAAAATGCGGGATGGGTCCTTTCCTGAGCCACTGAAGATCGGAATGCGCGCCGTTCGCTGGCGGAAGTCGGAGATAGAAGCTTGGCTGGCAGCCTGCCCCAGGGCAACCGGCGATAGGCTGCCATGAAGACACGCTCGGCGCTTGGAGAACATGATGGGCTCCGACAGGTGCTGCCAGATCCTCCCGGCAGCAAACGGCCCGGCGCACGCTGTCATGGGCGTGCCTCGCTGAGATCGAACGGTAACAGGAGAGTTCCTGCCGGAGGGTCCAACCCGCCGATGTGGTGTGCCCAAAAGGCCAGTTGGGGCGGGGTGGCGGGAATAGTTTTCTAGGTTCCGTTTGCTTTAGTCGTCCGGCCTATCTAGCCGTTGGCACGCCATACGCCAAGAGCAAACGGAACCGGACATAGTCACATTACACGCTTCAAGCAAACGGAACGCCCTCCAGTATCCGACGTTCTGCTGCCGTCGCCTACCGCCCTTCGGTTTCCAAAGCCTGAAACGTGCGGAGCTCCTCCATTTTGGCTTCCCACCTGGCCACGCCTCGGTTGGGGTTGGGAAGGTCCGGGTTGTCGTCGGCAATGGTGTATGGGTTGGGCGTAACCATCGGTCTGTGTACACACCGAGGAGCTTGTAGCAGACCGCATTATTCCATGCCTCACGGCACCACCATCCCTGGGAGATGCATCACCTGTCGTACTCAATGCACCGCTGGGCAGCACGCTCGAGCTCCTCATCCAGCTTCCCCTTGCGGGCCAATCGCTTGAACTCGTCCAAGCGATTCTCAAACAGGAATGTGCGCCGGACCTTCTTCAGGTACTCTACGTCGTTGGACCGCTCGCACTCCATCGCTTCGTCCAGGTCCTCCCCCGACAGGTGCTCGTACTCCGGGGGGACGAGGACTTCAGCCGTCTGGCCGCCATCCGTTGTTGCTGTCGCCATGTCAATCCTCCTTATGAGCAGGTTAGCTGTCAGTATTTCACCCACCCGCCGTTGTTTAGGGCCTACAGCAGGGCCATCCGTTTCAACGCTGCCCCTCTGATGGGCCGGGCCGTCTCTCTCTCTCCGTCCTGCATCGCTGGACGGCCTCTCCGTCGATTCTGCGAAGGGGCTTTGTCCATAAAGGAACAGGCCCCGTAGCTGGGGGGCCTGTTTTCCGCTACCGAATCACTCTACTGCACAAAAGTAATTGCGGCCCTTGCGATCTCAATGATGGCCATAGCTGCACTCGCAATCACTTTTCATCAGTTCCCCCTTAGAAGATAGGGATAATCCCCATAAATAAATAATAATTATTTCCGAGGCCGTCACCACTTAAGCCTCCCGTAGTGTGGGCAGGCCCCCCGCACCAGGGTGCGCCACTCTGTGGTTGTGGCAGCTTTCACCACCGCGCCGCAGTTGTTAGCGCCCCTGCCAGGGAACGGGTCGGCCCTTAATCGGGCGGCCGGTGGAGGCCATTCAACACCTTGCGCCGGAAGTGATAGGACCTCGCGGTCCTGTAGGTGACAAGTCCATCGGACATGATGCTCTCCATAAGCTCGATGGGTTCCGTTTGCTTATGAGGTCTGGACTATTTGGACGTACTTTGTCTGTCAATCGACATGACAAAGTACGGTTCTCATGGACAGTCGATTTAGAAGCTACTGGGGTTGAAAGCTAGTAGTCGGCGCCCTGCGCGCTCCAAGTCGCAATTGCAAACCCCAATCAGTTGCGTTGGAGAGTGGGGGAGTGAGGGCAGTGGAGAATACGAAGCGCCCTACAGGAGGTTGAGTTGTGCGATGTGGGTGGGGTGTGGCGATACGCTAGAGAGGGGCGCCAGTCGATTGACTCGCACATACTGGGTCGACGACTGTGCGGGTCGAATTGGATAATGCCAGGCGACCGGTGTCGAACTCTGGAATACTCATTCGGCAGTTTCAATCGACGCGGAATGCTCAAGTACTCGTGGGTGGTCGGCTTGGGTCCATTCAAGCCAGGTCAAGTTTTTAGACAGTAGCCTGCCTCACAACCGCCTTTGGGAGTTGATGGCACCACGGGGGACGTGGGACACGCGTGGTCGAGCGAGCACACGGCAGCTGGCCAGCCCTCACGGACCTTCACGCGGCTGGTTTGATTCCTGTCAATTGGGCCAAAGTGAACTGTACTGCGAACTTTCCGGTGGGAGGTCAAGCTGTGAGAACGTGTCCAAATTCCACCTCACCGGTCACTGAGCCAGCTGGTCGATGACCACGTTCTAAACGCGTTCCAGCTCCTCGGCGGTGTAGCAGTCCCAGATGAGCCTGACATCGCTCACGAGGTGGGCGATCTCCTCCGGCGTCGACCCCGAATCGTCAAACTCGTCCGAGTGGAGGAGCGTCACGATTTCCGGGTGCTCTGCCCCGACGGCCTCCAGGCAGCCGCGGCTTGCCTCGCTCAATCCGCCGGCCACGCCCGAGAGAACAGTTGCAAAGACGGCGGTGGCCTGCCCCGGATGCCACTCCCCCAGGAACTCGGCAGCCGACGGATGGTCCGGAAGGGTGGCGGTCGACAGCGTGTCATACGTCGCGCCATGTTTCTCCCGCGGGCATGCCTCACCGTCCTCGCCCAAAACCGCCGCCAGATCCCGACCAATCCGCGCGCTCACGCCAGTTTCCGCGGACCAGATGCGCAATGCGAAAGCAATCTGCTCCTCTGGGCTGAAGCAATCGAAGATATCCAGGCTGACACTAAGAGCGCCCGCGGCGTCAGCGCCTCAACGCCCGCAGGCGGCTCAATGCCCATCCTGGCGTACATCACGGCGGGATGCTCCCGACTTATCGCCTGGATACAGGAGCGCCCGCCGGCCTGCGTATCGATCATGGCGGCGGCCAGCATGGAGAAGTTATCCGGCGTGAGGCACGAGTAGAGAGGGTTTGCGCCGGGGTCGCAGTTCTGCCTCTCTCATTCGCCCCGCTGGTGGGTCGAACGCACCAGTAGGGCGAAGTCCGGTTCGAAAGACGCAGACCCCCGCCGTCTTGGCGTATTAATGGGGGTCTTCAATTTGTCGGGTGGTTGCCTAAGAAGAACCTTTTGGGCCCTATCTTTCCATGGCTAAAAGAACCGATGTAAGCCTACATGTCTAGTCGGGGGATAGTTTAGGTAGGAGTGGTGGGGCAGGGGAGGGTGGTTCTACCAAGCCAGCTCCTGGCCGATGACCAGAACCCGGTGAGCTTGTTTATGTCTTCTTATTACCACAGTTATTCCCACAGTATTCACGGAGTACGATGGTGTTTCGCGAAACATCATATTTAACAGTAGTATTGATCTGGCGGAGAGGGTGGGATTCGAACCCACGAGAGGCTTGAGGCCCCTACGCGCTTTCCAGGCGCGCCTGTTCGACCACTCCAGCACCTCTCCATAGCCTTAACGGATTAATTCCAACGAGGCCGAGGATGGCCCCGGGAATCATAGCCCACAGTCTCCTATTATATCCTATATGGGCGGGCATCCGACCCTGTTAGCCGATTCTGTTATCAGGAAGCCTGCCCCTTCAACTCACATGGTCCTAGGCCCGCTTGGGCGCAGGGCGGAGTACAATTACCTGATTTCTAGAGTACGTCGACGTTCATCTTGGTCTATTAGACCACTCTATACCACATATATTCCCACATGAATGTCAGGGCGTTGTTGGCTTATTTGATCGGTTCCATTTGCTTTTAACGTATGGACTATCTGGACATGGTCACACCATACGTCAAAAGCAAATGGAACCGATCAGAGAAGTTGAGTATGACTTCTTGGACGACGCGGCAAGTTTAGAGCTAAAGGAAACGGCTTCCCGCATGGCCTGCGAAGGCATCGGCGTCGCGTATGTACGCCATTACTGTTGCGGGATTTCTGTGCCGTGTTACCTCCATGATCTTGTCCAATCGTGCATGATGGACGGCTGCGCTGGTGACGAAGCCCGCTCTCAGCGAATGTCCCGCTATCTGCTTCGGGTCCAGTCCGGTAAGCGATGCGTAATGCTTGACGATACGAGGAATGTCACTATGGTGCAACACCCTGCCACGTAGATGCCCTCCTCGTCTCATTGTCTGGAAGAGCGGCCCTTTAGTTATGCCCGACTGATTTAGCCATAGTCTAAGCCGTTCTATTGGGCGGATGCCCCTCCCGTCAACTATTGCGACTCTCTGCCCCTTTCCTTCTTGGTCAGTCTTGGAGTGGCGAATCGTAACCCACATGCGGTCCCCATCGTCGCCCATAGGTTCGAGGAACTCCACGTCCTTGACAGTCAGGTTGCAAATCTCTGAGCGCCGCAACGCTCCGGCGAATCCAATGGCAAGGATTGCGGCGTCCCTCCTGCCGATCAATGTGTTAGGACATGCCTGCAACATCGCTTCTATATGGTACTCTCGAAGGGCTGCTACTCTGCGGCTTGAGGAGCCCTTGAGCCAAGCTAGCCCCTTGAGCGTTGAACGGACTACCGGATGATTTGTGGGGGACGACTTACCAGCGTCAAGGCATCTCTTGTTCACAGCGCTCTTGTAAAGTGTCACCGTGCCCATTGAAGGTATTACGCCACTGTACGGGTTCGGGCTAGTTGCTAGATAGACTAGGAATCGTGCGACCTCAGTGGGTGATGCTTCAAGGGGGTCAATGATGTGCTCCGCCACGCAGAAGTCCACGAAACTACTCCATCCCTTCCGATATGCGGTACGCGTGTTATCAGATAACTCCGAAGCGAGCGCTTCTTGCTGTAGGTCCCTATCAATTAGAGCCAAGGCATCCATGTCATCCTCCGTATCTGAACAAGTATGTCTCCATAGGTTGCCCCAGATGAGACTCTGAGTCGGATTATCAGACCGTCCATCATGGACGACTAGGACCTCAAGCTCAGGCAGGCGCTAGAGGCCGTGTCGTAGAGGAGAGAACATGCGGGGACCGGCAGGCGGCGGTATGAATACGCTGCGGTTACATAAGGCGCGGATAATGCAATTTATAGAGGAATAACTACAGGCCTTAACGACGCCTTCATCATCGATAACCAGACTAAGGACGCGCTAGTTGCCGAAGACCCGCGCTCAGAGGAGATCATTAAGCCTGTGTTGCGGGGCCGGGACATCGAGCGCTATCGGGCAAAGTGGGCTGGTAAGTGGCTCATCGACACTCACAACGGATACGACGGTGTTCTGCCAATAGAGATCGACGACTACCCTGCCATCAAGGCTTACCTAGACGACTATTATGAGCAGTTGGCGAATCGGTACGACAAAGGCAGGACCCCGTATAACCTCCGTAACTGCGCTTACCACGAAGATTTCACGAAAGAGAAGCTACTCTGGATTGAGCTAGTTAACAATGGCCGCTTTGCCTACGACGATAGCGGACTCTACGGAGAGGCCACTACATTCCTTCTGACGGGAGAATCCATCAAGTACCTTTGTGCCGTAATGAATGCCAGGTTGATTCGTTGGTTCTTAGAGAAGGAGGCTCCGACTTCAGGGATGGGGACGTTGCGCTGGAAGAAGGTTTATGTTGAACGTTTGCCGATACCAAGAATCGCCGAATCGCAACAGCAGCCCTTCATCCGGATGATCGACCAGATACTGCTAGCACGGTCGAACAAAGCAAAGGTTGACACATCGCAGACAGAAACAGAAATTGATGAAAGAGTGTACCAGTTGTACGAACTAACGTCTTTGGAGATTTCGGCAGTCGAGGAACACCTCTAGCCCGTCTGTACAATGACCTAATGTCAATTTGGATGTCTCATTTGCTAGTCACCGCCCGTATCTCGTCGGCACTCAACCCGTACAATTCATACACGAGGCCATCTATTTGCGATTCCAGTCTCATGTTATCCCCTGTGCCAGAGCCATCAGTTTGCACAATGCGGTCCACCAGTTCAACAAATGGCAACTGCCTGCCGTGACTGACTTTCGGGATGGGCAATCGTTCAACGGTCACAATCGTCCACTCCGTTAGGCCCATTCCAGTTGTCGCCGCCATGTTTCGCACCCACCATGTGATGAGGCGACTATTCAAAACAGCACACAGGTACTTCAGTGATTCCCCAGTCATGATGTAGCCCTTGTTATTGCAATAGGCTTCTTCATCAGAGAAGGCGAATCTCCCCTTGGCTGCCATATCCGCCCAAAACAGTTTCTCTTTCGTGAAATTTTCGTGGTAAGCGCAGGTATCCTGCATTTCAAACCAAGCGTTGGTGGTCTTCTTTCTTGACCGTGCCCCGTTTGGGAGCCGTTTGCCCGATTGCTCCAACCTCTGCTTGCCAAAGGAAAGTAGGTGTCTCTTCACGGCTGCATAGTCATCAATGTTGAGACCGAGAGCAGGGAACGTGGCTATAAGCCACTGTCCTTTCCACTGGGCCTGGTACCGCTGGATGTCCCTTCCGCGCAGTACGGGCTTGATAACCTCGGCTGACTTGGGGTCTTCGACGATCAGTGCTTCCTTAGTCTGGTTATCGATGATGAAGGCGTCGTTAAGGCCTGTAGTTATTCCTCTATAAATTGCAATATCCCAATCTTTCAGAGGCGTTCCCTTGGCACGCATCTTGTCGAGCACGCTTTGTTCTAGGGGTAACAGGATGCTCCACGGGGCCTCACCCTCAAGACGCACCTGCCCCCACAGTTCCTGGGCGGGCGGAAAAGCCTTGTCTTTCAGTCTGTCAGTATCAACTGCTGCGAAGGAGGATGGGGCGTCGGCGCTCCTTCCAGCCTGTAGCAACAGGATGCTGGCATCAACGATGACGGACTCGAACACGTCCTTGCCCATTTCCAAGAGCCTTAGCACTGTGTGGTTCTCTGCCAAGTATCGGCGCATGGCCTTCCCGTATTCAGCTTTAAACCAGCTGTTGGAGGAGATGTAGGCCAATACGCCGCCCTTTTCCATGAGCTTCAAGCCGCGCTCATAGAAGAGTTGGTAGATGTCGCCAGTACTTGCAAAAGTGGAGAACCCCGCACCTCGGTACAGGTTGCCCAGCCGCCCCCCATCACGCTGGAGCTGGACATACGGCGGGTTGCCAATCACCACGTCAAACCCGTCGCGTACGTCGAACATATACCCCGCGTCGAACCAATCCGCGTGGGCGTTCTGGTCATAGGGATCCCACGCTGCGATCTTCCCTGCGTCGGACTTGGACATGCCAGCCCTTCCCAACTCCACCGCCAGCACTCCTCGCAGCCTCACATCCTCCCTACGTAGACGCAGCTTCTCTTGCCGGACTCCCGCATGAAAGTGCCGCTCTCGGTTCTCCCGCAACTGGTCGTTGAGCTCCGTCACGAGGTTCTGGCCGCCCAAGGGGATTTGGAGGGCTATCTTGTCCAAGCCCAGAAGCGTATTGGCGGCTACGAAGCGGGTCTCCAGGTTGGGCAGGGGCTGGATACCGAAGTTGTCGGTATCAGGGTTGGGCTGCTGCTCAATGGCTAGAGAAATGAAGAAGCGCAGCTTGGCGATCTGGGTCGCTACAGGTTGGATGTCCACACCGTAAATGCTGTTCTGGATCAAGTAGAGCTTGCGGCCGAAGTCAGAGCCCCGGTAGTGCTCAAAGGTATCGCTGATGTCCTGCAGGGCCTGATCCCGCTGCTGCTGCGTGGCAGCGCCATAGGCTTTCTCGGTCCGCTGCAACGCCAGCTCGCGTTGCAGTGCCTCCCACCGTCGATTATCGGAGTCTAGCCGCCGCAGGGCCAGGGTAAGCTTGTGAAGGACGCCCATGGGGAAGGCTCCGGATCCAACAGCGGGGTCCAGCACACGCAATTCGGCGATGGCGCGGACCACGCGGTCGGCCTCGGCAGAGAGGAAGAGGTCCCCGGCGTCGCTATAGTCGAGGAGGTAGTGAAGGCGTTCCTCCCACCCCTGCCGGTCACCGTCGTCGGGAGCGGCCTTCTGAGCGAGAGCAGCAACAAGGGCCTCGTCCACCATATAGTCGACGATGGGGCGAGGGGTGTAGTAAGAGCCGGTCTGCTTGCGGGCACTCTCCCTGGTCTCGGGGTTGTAGACGGCCAGCAGGTTCTCGAACACCTTGCCGAGGAGCTCGGGGTCCAGGGCGACTTCCACCTCTACCGGAGTGTTCTCCTCCACGGTGAACTTGTAGCGCTCGAAGAGGTCGATGAGGCCGTCAGGCCCGAAGAAGAGGCGGTTGGGAATGGAGAGCAGTCGCCAGTCCACGTCGGAGAAGCAGTCGATGCGGTAGCCACCCTGGCCCTTGGCCTCCTCGCTGTCGAGACAGTCGAACAGTCCGCCGTTGATGAAAGGCGTCTTGGCGAAGTGAGCGATCAGGGCGTCTGGGTCGGCCATGTCGGAACGGAAGCGGTAACGGGTGAAGTCGCGGTGGGTCGGGTTGGATATGCTGCTGAAGCCGCGTCGGCCGATCTCGGTGTTGAGCGTTGCGAAGAAGAGGTTCTGCAGAACAGCGCGGTAGTAGGAGTCGCCGGTGGCGCGGTCGTAGCTCTTGAGCAGCGGGCGGACCTCGTTCTCCACGAAGAGTTCGGGAGCGACAAGGCCCTTCTCCTTGATGAACCAGATGAAGAGAATCCGGGTGATGAGGCGGATGACGTGCTCTTGGGCAGAGACAACCTTCTTCTCCGCGGCGGGGAAGCGGGAGACCTCGGGCTGCACGGCGCGGTCGAACCATCTGAGCAGTTCCCGGTAGAATTTGCGGTTCAACTCCTCGGTGTCGAGGGCGTCCAGCCAGGCGGTAAGGAGGCCATCGAAGCTATGGTCCTTGCCGCGGCTGTCTATCCACTGAAGGCGCTTGTCCACATGGAGGTCGGCGAGAATGTCAACGTGGGCGCGGTGGGGGTTGGCGGGAACGATGCCGCGAACAAGGGAGACCACACCCAGGACATCACGCTCCGGGTTGCGGAGGTTTTGACGGCGGTGGACGAAGGAAAGGGTGGTCAGGCCGTCGGCGTCGCGAAAGAGGACGACGGCGGCGATGGAGAGGCGCTTGTTCACTTCCCGCGTGAAGGCGGCAAGCTGGCCCCGTGGGTAGCTCCTCCCCCTAAGCTCCACGGCGACGAACATGAAGCTGTGGGCGAGGCCCGCGTCAAAGGTGTCGCTCTTGAACAGCGAGGGTTGCGCGGTGTTCTTGACTTCCTCATCCGTCACCTGAAAGAGGATGCGAACCGAGGCAGCGTGCTCGCGGAAGTCTTTCTCTGAGGCGGCGCCGGGGTTCTTCCACTGGAACCGGATGAGGAACTCGTCCACGTCGCCGGTTAGGCCAGGGAGCGTACGGTCGCTGCGGTAGCCGAGGGCGTCAAGCAACCCTGCCGCTCCGTCCTCAATGGGAGCGGTGGACATGCCGGCTAGGGCGTCAGTGATCGCCATTCTCAGGGTTTCATCAGAACTAGCCATGTCACCAACTCAAAATCGGTCTCGTTCCGCGGGGTCTCGGACGCCTTGGGCAGGACAAATTCGCGGGAGCCGCCCTGGGCAAGGCCGTGCGCCGTCGTTGAGGCGTGGGCCTGCCTGATGTCGGCGATGGCGCCGTTCAGCAGCCCATCGTAGTGGCCCATAGTCTTGCCGAAATCGGTGAGGCGGTCGAACTGGTCGCAGAGCCGCGTGATTGGCTCTACTCTACCGGACGCCGCCGCCTCGAATACTCCGAGGGCCTGCCGCGCATTGGCGCAGCCGAAGCGGATTGTCCCGTTGTCCTGGATATATACGACGTAGTAGGGATGGACTGGGCTGGCAACTCGCTGCCGGGACGACCCAGAGGCTGCGTTCTGCTGACGAAGGAAGAAGACCGCGCCGGGTTGGACGGCAGACGCCTTATCCTCCGTAACAGCGTAGATGCCGTGAGGCAGCTCTTCCAGCATGTCCCGGTTCTTCTCCAGATAGCGCAACAGCTGGGCGAGAAAGTGGTCGAGCGTGAAGTCGCTCATCACCGGGCCGTCGGCCAGCTCGTCCATGTCCAGGATTTCCTCCCGGAGCTTCAACAGCTGTTCGTCACGAAAGCGCAGTTCCAGTTGGGCGTCCGTGTCGGTGAAGGGGTCCTCGCTCCCTGTGGCGGCGATGTCGGCCAGAGCCATCCGCGCCTGTACACGGTTCTCCAACTTCAGGTAGACGTCCATGTCGTTAGTCGGCCAGTAGTTGTGCATGTGGACAGACGGGTTGCGGCTCCCGATGCGGTCGATGCGCCCAAAACGCTGGATGAGGCGCACCGGGTTCCAGTGGATGTCGTAGTTCAACACGCTGTCGCAGTCTTGGAGATTCTGCCCTTCGGAGATGCAGTCCGTGGCAATGAGCAAATCGACTTCCGGCTCGCTCGACTCTCCCCGGTTGCGGGCAACAGGGGCAAAGTTGGTGAGAATGTCGTTGAAGGCGTTTCTGCCCACGGTGGTGTGGGTCTCATCACCGGCCACCATAGCCATGTTGATGCTCAGCTCATTGGCAAGTGCGAACAGGTTGTCGTATAGGTAGAGGGCCGTGTCCTTGAAAGTTGTGAAGACCAGCAGCTTGCGGTTCGGAGTGCCGTCATTGCTGGTCGTCGGGTTTGTGGCTTTCTGTCGGACCGCCGCCTTGATCTCCCGCAATTTGCCGTCTCGCGCGGGGGTGATGGCAGCTACCTCGTTCAGCACTGTTGTTAGGGTGGCGCGGTCTTCGCGTAGGTCGTCCAACCAGCCGGGCAGGTCCAGCTCGCTGAGCCGGTACGGTCTGAGGCCCTTGTTGACAAAGAACTCGTCGTCGTCCTCGTCGTCGTCGGGCATTACGTCTACGCCTGTCAGTTCAACCCCGTCGCGGGTCCGGTGCTGGTAACGCTCAATCTTCTCGACAAGCGCGTCAATCTTGCCGATGGTGCGCTTGAGAGTAAGCGTCAGAGAGTGCGCCGAGCTCTCCAGGCGCTTCAGGAAGTTCGTGCGCATCATCCCGACTAGGAAGCGCTCACTGTCCTGCTGGTTGAAGTTCTGTTGCCTCCGAGTCTGCTCCAGTTCAGCCAGCCGGTCCGGGTCGGTCACGTAGTTAGAGGGCTGGTAGACAGCCAGCTTGAACTTCCCGATGCTGTCAGCCAACTCCTTGTAGGAAAGGGCGCCATTCAGATCGGTAGGCGGGTAGGCGTTGACTGGCGCGGCGTGAGCGGGGAACCGGCCGATTCGCTCCATCTCGGCGGCATAGGACTCTTCGATGTGCCGCCTGGAACGAGCGATGGAGACGCCTCCGAGGAGGCGTAGGAAGTCTGCGCCCAGCTTCTCCAGCAACGCGCCCTTGTCCCGCTGTCCCTTCCTCTTCTTATCGGATTCCCACTCCTTGAACTGCCTCTGCGCTGCCGCCATCATGTTGCCGATGTTCCCAATGCCCAGGCTCTCCCTGTAGTCGTCCTCCCGCCCCTCGGTCATCAAGTAAACCTGGTTGCGCAGGTCGATGAGAGAGGTGTTGACCGGCGTGGCCGATAGCATCAGCACTTTGGTACGAACCCCGGCGGCGATGACCTCATTTAGCAGCTTCTGATAACGCATGCCGTCGCTATTGCGGAAGTTGTGAGACTCGTCGATCACCACGAGGTTGTAATTGCTCCATTTGACGTTGGCGAGATCAACGCCACCGGATCTGCCGGAGTCGCGGGAGAGGTCCGAATGGGCTAGCAGAGTATAGCCGAACCGATCCTGGGGGAACGGGTTTTGTGCGTGCCCGTTGCTGGCCTGGTAAAGGGACCAGTTGTCGTAGAGCTTTCGAGGACAAAGTACTAGAACCTGCCCGTCGGGTTGCTCTTGGAAGTATTTGATCACGGCGAGGGCCGTATAGGTCTTGCCTAGCCCGACGCTATCGGCGAGGATGCACCCGTTGTGCTGCCGCAGCTTTGCAATAGCGCCCTTGGCTCCGTCCTTCTGGAACGCGTATAGAGCGTTCCAGACTTGGCTGTCATAGAAGCCGGTTGCCAACAGGCCCTCATCGCCCGCGAGCCTGGCCTCGATCTCCTTGCGGAACAACTCGTAGAGGGTCTTGTAATAGACCACCTCCGGCGCGTGGTCCCTCCCGACGCGGGCAAGGGCATCCAGCACCTTCTGCTTCACGTCCTCGGTGCGTTGTGCGTTCTTCCAAAGGCGGTCGAACCACTCGTGCAACTCGGCGAGGGTGGAGGTGTCGCTTACGGCCAGGTTGATCTCCAAGTTAGAGCGGTCGCTGCCCCCCAACCCACTCTTGGTGAAGTTGGAGCTGCCTACCACCGCGCTGTTGATTGTGCCATCCGAGCCGACCAGGTACATCTTTCCGTGAAGGAAGTTGGATTGACTCACGGAGCGGATGGCAACAGAGTCTCTGCCAACCCAATCGACGCACCGCTTCGCCAGGTATTTCTGTAGCATCGTGTGGTTCGGAGTCAGGCCCTTCTCCGTAACGGCAAAGGACTTGGGATCCTTGGATCCGGGGTCTAAGTCCTCAACCGAGGCGGGGTCCCCGAAAAGGAATCGCACATTGTCGATACCGTCCAACACGTTCATCAGCAGCTCGTAGCCATAGATGCTGAAGTAAGCTGACACGAAGTCGAAGGCGTCGGCGTCGCCAAGGTTTCGCCGCAAATGGTCGGCGACGGTAGCCGCCTCGTTATCTATGATGTAGCGCGTGGTGATCATCTATTGGCCCTTGCCTGAATATCGGCGCATCTCTCTATCATGTCCTCGAACCGATCTTCATCGTCGAGGAGCATCCCGTCGCTGAGCATCCTCTCGTAGTCGTCAGTCAGAGCCTCATAGAATGACCCTTCCGGCACCAGTTGCAGGTCGCCGGATACGGCGGCCTCATAGTCGATCCAGTTTCCTGCGGCATCCTTCTCTCGAAAGAACATCGCCTTGTGCCGCGCTACCGACAGCGCCAGGGTTCTGTCGGCGAGCGCTCTCGCGGCGAAGCCCGCGTCATCCAGGCGGACGAGATCATGCCAGTGCCGGGAGAGCCGCTCACCCCGGCTTCGCTGCTGGCGGCAGAAGACATGGACCGCCGTCGCTTTCTCCCAGAAGGTGCGCTCCGCCAGCATGACGAAGGGACGGGCTGTGTGTAGGGCAACCTTCGGCAAGTAGGGCGCTGCGTCGCACTCCACAGAACGCTGTTCACGCGGACTCCCGGTAGACCGTGCCCCAAACTCCACCGTCACCTCCGGCTTCACGAAATCGTAGTACGTGAACAATGGCTCATAGCCGACGAGCACTCTGTCACCATCGGCTTGCACCCGAATGGACGGCTGGGGTCCAGACAGGTCGGCCTCGATGACAGCTAGGGCATGGGTCTCCACCCAGTCCGCCAGCCGCCGCCTGATCTCTCGCGTCCAATTGCGCTCCTGGCTGTGACTCTTGGGCAACGGATCTTCCCCCGCTCCCTCCACCAGATCGGGAGCAATGGCCCGGATGTCGTAGGTGATGTCGAGGTCTTCCGAGAATCGACGAATGACCTGATACGCTTTGGATAATGACGTGCCACCCTTGAATGTCAGGTTTCCGCCAAACGAACTCTCCACGAGGGCGCGCAAGGTATACACGACCCACGTGTCCTTCTCCAATAGGTGGGTACGCCTTCCGCTAAGGGTGGAGGCCACCTCCAGAGCCTCCCGCCGCTCTTCTAGAGATAGCGATTCAAAGGGAGTGTCAGCCATTGGCGACCATCGCGCTCACGGGTTCCGCCATCCACGCGGGCATCACAGCCCGCGACGCGGCTAACTCTCGGAGGTCTTCGGCAGAGAGTTTGCTGCGAACCGTTTCCAAGCCCTCCTCCACTTCCCTGGGACCCAGCCAGGCCAAGGCACGCACCGCCTCGCCTGCCGGCCGATGCGGCGCCGTCAGTTGCCAACGGGGAGCATGGCGCAATTCGACCGCCAACCCGCCGAGCTGGAGCTTGCGGTTCGGGCCAGAGGTGAGATAGACCGATCGTATCGGCACTTGGTTAGTGAGCCCAAGGGCGTTCGCTGCCATCCCGCCGCAGGGTACAATCGTCTCACCCCACAGCGCGGACAGAGAACTGAGTACCTTGTCCATGGAGGGCGCGCGAAGACCGAATCGCGTCTGGGTAGGCCGGACGTAGACACCCTGACAAACCCGCATGAGATCTCCCTTGCGGGCAAGCCGGGACAGCGCCTGGTCGACAGCGTCTCTGCTGCCTAGGTGCAGCAAGGCGCTTGGGCACAGCAACGTACCCTCCGGCGACTCGGCGGCGTAGCTCATTATTTGGGATGGGAGACTTGGCACTGAGGCATCTCCATGTTAGAATGTCAGAACTGTAGCATATCGCCTGACTATCTGCAAGGTGGACATCAAGTGAGCACACGTAGGTTCATTATGATGGAGAGATGTTGGAACATGAACGGAACTCTAGGGTTTGCAAGTTCCCGTGGCTCACTGCCGGACCTGTTGAATCCATCTTGGCTGAGAGGGTCGCAGACTACGACAATATCCAACTCCTACCGACACACTAGAAGGAAGCCTGTTCTATGGCGACGATTCACTTTCTCAACGTAGGCAAAGGTGACTGTTCCGTTATCCAACACAGTTCGGGACGGGTTTCGGTAGTTGATGTCTGTAACGCAGAGATTCCACACGATGCGGACCAGGCGTCGAAGCAGCTTCGAGAAATGATGAATGCTCGGCAGGGCATCCTTGGAAACTTCAATCAGAAGGACTATCCAGTTAACCCAATCTTGTACTTGTGGGAACGTGACATCAAGAAAGCCTTCCGTTTCATCTTGACCCATCCAGACATGGACCATATGGATGGTATTCGGGACTTGTTCATAGCGTTCAACCCGCCGAATTTCTGGGATACCAACAATAATGCTGAGAAAGACTTTTCTGGTCGTGGTCCCTATCGTGAAGAAGATTGGGAGTTCTACCAGGCCCTTCGTGACGGCGACCCGGGAGTGGAGGTAAAACGTCTGGCACTCCACTGCGGGGACAAGGGCAAGTATTGGTTACAGAACGACCTTGGTGAGGCTGGCGACGGATTAACAATACTAGCACCGACTCCGGCTTTGGTGGTTGACGCCAATCAAACCAAGGAATACAACGACTGTTCCTATGTTCTTGTATACCGACCGGGCAACCGAAAGATTGTCTTCGCAGGAGACTCTCATAACAAAACCTGGGAGCACATCCTCGAGAACGACAGGAGCGAAGTCCGAGACGCTGACCTCCTTATCGCCCCGCATCATGGAAGGCACTCAGATCGATCATTTGAATTCTTGGACGTGGTAAACCCGAAGCTGACGTTCTTCGGCTACGCTGAGTCTGAACACCTTGCCTACAATGCCTGGCATAGTAGGGGCTTGCCGATTATTACGAACAATCAGGCTGGATCAATGATTATCGACGTTGTGGATGACAAGATGAAACTGCATGTAACCCACCGGCCGTTCGCCGAGCGCCAGAACCCAAGTACGACTCTTGACAACAGGCTGCAAGCATATTACTGCGGGGATTACTGAAGCCACTCGCCATGCCATTCACGGACAAATACACTCTTATCGCCCGATTACAGCCAGCACTTGTCGTCATGCTGCCCTTTGGGCTACTGATACTAGCGTGGTTTCCAGACGGCACGTCCGTTACTGGAACTCTCTGGACTCTAATAGTAACGACGGGTGGCACAAGCCTCATCACTCAACTAGGCCGTGATCCTGGCAGGGGGAAGCAAGCCTCACTTTGGAAGAGGTGGGGGGGAGCACCAACCACAGCCTTGCTCCGTCACGGCGGCTCAGAGAATCCCGAGGTGCTCAAGCGACGGCATCGGCGCCTTGAGGAGTTAGTCGGAGGATTGAAGATGCCTACACCTGAAGAGGAAGCCGCAGATCCCGAAGACTCCGATCGCCTGTATGGATCAGCGGTGGCGTACCTTTTGGAGGCGACTCGTGATCGAGAGAGGTTCCGTTTAGTACATGAAGAGAACGTAAATTATGGTTTCCGACGCAATCTCTGGGCACTCAGACCATTTGGGATCATCGGCTGCATCCTGGCTGGAGCAGGGATTGTCGCTTTGACGGCAGGCCAGATAGCACAATTAGGTGGGCAAGATTTGATTGACGGGGATTATCTCTTGGGCAACGATCCAACTCTAATCGTACGAGTCTTAGCAACGATTCTAGTTGCAACAATGCTAGTGGTGTGGACCGCTGTGATTCGGCCAACTTGGGTCAAAACAGTTGCCGATGCCTATGCGCAACGGCTTATAGGGGCTACTGACATACTATGACACTTGAATTCATAGTGTGGGATGTGCAGCATGGCAGCGCAGCCTACATTCAAACACCTAACAGAAAGCACATAGTCGTTGATTTGGGATCAGGAAATTACACGGGAGGAAACAGGGCATTCAGCCCGTTACTCTACTTACAGAACCAGTGGGGTGTTCAACAACTCGACGAGGTCATCATAACTCATCCTCACATTGACCACATCGACGACATCCTTAGTTTCGACCGGATGAAACCAAGGGCATTGAGGCGCCCATCCCATTTGACCGAGAAGGACATCTGGGCCAACAACCGAGAAGCTGACCGATATGTCCGCACCATCATTCAAAGTTATTTGGAGATCGAAGCTAGGTACTCTTACCCCCTTGCTCCAGAAGAGAATCCAGAGGATGCGAACAACAATGGTGGCGCGAACATTCAAACGTTCACGCCACATACATCATCTCGCTCGAATTTGAACAACCATAGCATCGTCACTGTAGTCGAGTACGCGGGTAACAAGATTCTGCTTCCAGGGGACAACGAGCCGTCGTCGTGGAAGGAGTTGCTTGAAGGGCCCAACTTTAGGTCAGCCATCTCAGGTACGGACATACTTGTTGCCCCGCATCATGGGCGGGACTCGGGTTATTGTGCTGACCTGTTCGATTACATTCGGCCGAAGCTTACTCTCATATCAGATGGTAGGTTCCTGGATACCAGCGCGACAGATCGCTACGCAGCGGTAACAAGCGGATGGACCGTACACCGGAGGAATGCTCCCGACATACAAAGGAAGTGCTTAACCACACGGAACGACGGTGCTATCCACGTGAGGATTGGCCGAGACCAACAAGATGGACGGAGGTTCATAAGCGTCACGATTGGCCAGAATGTCGGGCAGTTGTACACCTGAACATTCCCTGCGCAGGTTAAAGGCGCTTCTAGCCCCGGTAGCCCGGCGGCGTCTCGGACCCCTCCTGGTTTGTTCCTAGTTCCCTATATTAGGATCTCCCACCGAAAAGTTCGCAATTGAGCCTGTCTCAGAAGGGCATTTGTAGACAGGTCCGCTTCTGACGCGAAGGTTTGATGGAAGACGCTGGAGCGCTGTGATCGCCTCAGTTCACGAGAGAAGACAAGACTTCGGGCCGGGAAGCGGATGGCTGGATGATCCGGAGGAGCTCCACACCCGACAGAGAGTGCGCAGGTTGAAGGCAGTGACCAAGAGGGTCCACTCGGCCGCCACGTTGGCGAGGCCCCGCAGCAGGAACCTCCGTGCGCCTTGTTGCTCCTTGATGATTCCGAAGACCGGCTCGACCAGCTGCTTTCTCAACCTCTGAGCTCCTTTGGCAGCCGCGGTGGACATCCAGGCGCGATGGCGACGTAGCACTTCATCGTGCGGCCCTATGGCCAGGCTTCGCCCGATCTCCTTGGCTTTGGTACAGGCTCTGAGGACTGGGCATGCCTGACAGACAGCTCCTGGAGCCCGGTACAGACGCAACGGGACTCCGTTCACATGTTGTATGCGGACGAACGCGAGCGTTTGCCCCTGGGGACACCTGAAGCTGTCACTGTGCCCGTCATAGGTGAATCTGTCCTTGTGATATGGGTCTTTGAGGAACCGTTGGCGTGCCTCAGAGACCACCACCTGCTGGCCCCGTCGGTCGCACTCCGCTAGGTGGCTGGCGGCGAAGTATCCGGCATCGGCCAATGTCATCTGCGACTTCGTCCCCGTCGTCTCCTCGGCCTGCTCCATCATCGGCACAAGTAGGGCATTGTCATTGACCTCATCAACTATGTCCACCGCGGTGACCAACATGCCGGATGTACCCTCTTCCGTCTTCGTAGCCGAGACCATCGCCTGGGCATTGTATCCAGCCATGATTCCACCATGCCTGCCCTTCATCACCCGGGCCTCTGGATCGGTCAGGTTGATGCGACTATGGCGTTTCTGACTGGCGAGGTCGGCCATCGCCAGCCTTACCTGCTCTCTCAGAACCTTCTTGTCGGCCAATTCCTCAGGCAGGCGGGTAACGGCAGCGTCTTCTCCCGCCTCGTTCTGAGCCTCAAGGTCGGCTATCGCCCCCTCCAGACGCTCCAGCGGCCCCCTCAGTCCCGCAGCATCGTAGCTCCTGTTCACCGAGGCGCTGGAGGATACCTTCGTCCCATCCACCGCCTGGACCACCAAATCCACTAGCTCCATCGCTACCGCCGTGCTTACCGTTCGCTCGAATAGCTTCCTCATGGACTGCCGATGCCCTTTGTAGAACCGCCACAGGGTATTGTGGTCGGGGTGCTGCCACCCAGTCAGCCACAGGTACGGTATCTGGTCCCGGCAGGCCACCTCCAGCTTCCTGCAGGAGCGCACTCCCGTCATGAACCTGTATAGCCATATGCTCAACAATGCACGGGGGTGGTACGCTGGCGCTCCCATGGAATCGCCATCTATGTCCACGCCAAGCTCTGACCAGTCCTCCCTGTTCAAGGCGTCGACGATCTCCGCCACAAACCTCGCTGGATGATCCTGAGGCAACAACTCGTCGAGGGACGGCGGCAACAGCCACATCTGCTCTCGGTCCATAACTCGAAGAGGCATCCGATTCGCTCCTGTACCGGTGTTGCACCGCAGTTTACACCCAAGCCTTCTCACAGACTTCTGAGACAGGCTCAATTGCGAATTTTTCGGTGGGAGGTCCTGTTATGACGATTTCAGGTTAGCAGCCCGAAGGTTGGTCTCTCAAAGTTCTGCGCCGCTAGACCACTCTTGCCTTGAATTCACGATGAAGTCCGATGGGCTTGCTCTTAAGACGGTATCTGAGGAGAAAGGACGACCTGATGATGTTCGACCTTAACCAATTCGAGCCATGGCGCCCCATGCTGGGGGTCCTCCGTGCTTGACTGGATGTCGTCCTGGTCGGCAAAGAGGACGTAAGAAGCGTGCCCTGGGTTGGCGACACTGGAGTACTTGATACCATCAACGCGGGAGCCTTCCCATGTCACCCGGTCTCGAATATACTCGGCTACGATCTGTGTGGGCACGTAGCCAATGTGTGCTCCGTCGGTCCTTTCAATGGGGCGAGAAATTTCATGCGCGATGTGACGCAAGAACATGATCGCTTCGCGCGGCCAGAACTCCGCGCTGTCGGCTACGCTCTGAAACAAACTGGGTGTTGGCGGGATACTCGACAGGTCAAGCAAGACTGCTAGCCTTAGAGTTTCGAATTCTCCTACGGCGAAATAGCCCGGACCAGTCGCCGTCTCCTTCAGGGCCGTTTCCTCGTCGTCGCAGCCGTAGAACATGGGGATACCCGCCGGGCTCATCCTGTTCGATTGATTCGCCTTTGCGACGGGCGGCGACCCCAACTCTTGGGGTGTATTCCAGGTGCCCTCTTGGTCCTCATATCTTGCACGCCGCAGAGTGGTTCCCGAGGGTAGTTTGACAAACTGATCGGAGAATGCCGCATATTCGAAAATCTTTTCAAGGACCTCTCCAGGATCGTAAGTGCTTCGCTCACTAGGATCGCCTTCGTCGAGCAGGAAAAAGAACCTGCGTCTATGCATGACGACCTCACGGAAGTATGCCCAACTGGATTCGGCGCGCTCCTCGTTGTTTAGACCGTAAGGGTCAGCTTCGCACCAATCTTGGTCAAAATGTTCACCAAACAGGTCTGGTAACAGTTGGTCTTCGTTCCCCTGCGGGAACTCCAACCCAAGGACATCCGTCGCCAACTCGTCCGCGTACCAGAATTGACCAACCCACTCGCCGTCGACCCATCCCATTTCGTCCACCGCCCGGCTGTACTCTTGGAATAGGCACTCGGTGAAGTGGGTTGAGACGTCGTCGATTGGTGCAGCAATCGGCTCCCTGCCCACACTTGGGCAGTAGGAACACTCCTCGGACGCGGCGTTCTCCCTTATGAATTCAACTAGCCCGGGGTCTTCAAAGCAGCGGTAACAGACGAATTTCTCTTGCTCTGACACGGAAACACTCCATTGGCAGGATGAACCCGGGGATCTAGGCAAGGTCCAGAATATCGTGGTACCCACCAGACCCGTCAAGTATGGGGCCGAATGCAATAGGTCTTTCCCTGCGTTGTTGGGACGATATGAGCTTTAATTTTCTAATCATTAGGTGTTGCAGGCCTGTTCCCCGCGGAGTCGGGCGACCAATGAAGCAATAGCTGGCACACCATAAGGAGAAGACTATCCCCGGCTGGGCCGCCATCTTCTATTCCATACCAACGCTGGAGGGCAGCCCGATGGGAGGGTGCGAACGCCGCCGAGATAGCTCTCAATTGCGGAGTTCGCAAATCGGTACGTATTGGTGGGCCAAGGCTTACTGTAGACAGTACCATGTTTGGGTGGTGATTTCGTTATAATCCCCAGACAAAGAGGTTCCGTCTCGAAATAGGTCTTCTCCGAGGGCTCGAAGTCCGCTCCCGTAACTCGGTATACGAGCATTGCAATCTCCTAAGTGGCAGTTGGATTGAGAATCGCCCTTCCGCTGGACGGCATCGTGGCCCTGCCGTGTTGCATATGGATCAGGTGGTGGTGTTCTTGCGAGGACGTCCTCCCCGCCTCTTTACGGGCTCTTCCCAAAAGTAGATATCCGCACCAACCCGCTTTATCTGTACCTTCTTGCCGGTTGCCTTTATCGCAGCCCTAAGGGGTCGACGCACGGTGGCCTAGAGCAAATTACAGGATCGTCCTCCCGGTTGGAGAGGGCGCGGGACCTGGTGCAAGAAGGAGGCATCCAGGCTAGCCCGGACCTCGAAAGGGCGTACCTGGCCATCAATCAGGATGGCCAACCGCACGTGCTCCAACCGGATGGACGGTGCAACTGCGCGGACTACGAGTATCGGTACGAGCTCCACAAGGGGTGGTGCAAGCATAAGATCGCGACCAAGTAGCTGGAGTCCGGCGGTGCGGTTCTAGATCGGGAGTACGAAGACAGAGAGGGTTGTGTTCTGATGGCTGGAGTAACGAAAGTTACTGCGTTGGTTAGGTGGAGTGCGGAACGACCCAATCGGGGGCCTAGCGAGTCCTGGAGTTTGGAGCGGAGGCCAGCGTCGACCCAGACGACGACTGGAGAGCCGTCCAGGTTGAGCTCCATGACAAGCCGGACGCCCAGATTTGGGCCGAATGGTCGGGGAAGCGCAACGGGGGCCCTGCGTAACGGCGAACAGCGGGACCCGTCTTGAGGATGGCCCGGTAGCTCCGGGCCAAAACCCGCGCCGGTGGGTAGGCGGAAGCTTCGATTAAGGCCGACCCGCGCTGAGCCTCCCAACCGTGGATTCCACCGACCTAGTCTCTGTGGCATGTGGCACACCCACAAGCACTGTCCTAACCGCAGGGGTGGCGCCCGGCACTCGCGCTGTATACTAGCGTCACAGTATAATCATTTAATCGTAGCTGGCGCGTGGATGACATACGTCTGGAAATCTAATGAGGGCAGGTTAAGATATGGGGCAGCCAATAGAGCCAAGAGCTTTCTTAATCGGTGAATCTAAGGTCAACAAAGAGGGCCTTCATTCACTCTTTCAACACCTAGGGGTCCCCGAATGGGCATCTGATGCGCCGTCTGATGTCGAACTGTTGTGCGAGGTCTTCGGTAGGGCCTGCTACCGGTCATTTGGTACGGAATTGAATCCGAATATCACCACGGTCAGGAGGTCCAACGAGACCTATTTGACCAATATCATCGAGAAGGGTGATGGCTCTGTTCTCGAACATGGCGTAGCCAATTTCTTTATAGCGAACGTCAGTAGGGTGTTCACTCATGAGTTGGTTAGACACCGGGTTGGTGTTGCGATCTCCCAGGAGTCTCTGCGGTTCGTTCGCCTCACAGATCTCGATTGGTATGCACCGGTATGCATCCAAGAATCCCCGGAAGCTATGACCATCTTTGCCCGTACCATGGAGGACCTTAGTAGGTTGCAACAAGAGCTAGCAGACTTATTCGGACTAGACCAGGGGGCGTCTTTCGAGGAGAAGAAGGAGATAACCTCGGCGATGCGCCGAATAGCACCGCTAGGGCTCGCTACGAACATTGGATGGTCCTGCAACATGAGAACCTTACGTCACGTCATTGAACAACGGACCGCACCCTGGGCTGAGGAAGAGATTAGAGTGGTGTTCGGCGAAATCGCTAAGATTGCGACCCGCCAATGGCCAAACTTGTTCGGGGATTATAGGGTAGAAATGACGGGGGGTCTAGCGACCTACGTTACTGATAACAAGAAAGTCTGATCTACTAAGATACCCGGCTGGGTGTGTCAGCCATCTTGGGGTCGCCATTTTTCCTCATCATCGTAGCCGCCCGTCTTGCCCGACGATTTGCAGCAAGCAAGGCTTGGGCCACGGCTTGCGCAAGCTTCGGAGGCACCGCATCCGCCACTTGCTGCTGCTGAAACCCTATTGAACCAAGAAAAACGTAATCATCCGGAAACGATTGTATGCGGGCTGCTTCACGCACCGAAAGTCCTCTATCTTGGGAAGGGTGTATGAGCATGTTTTTCCTGAAATTCCCGATCACTTTGGAAGGTTCGTCCCACCTGAGCCGGTAGTATATGCCGGTGTGGCATCTACTAGCATCAGTGTAATTCTTCATTAGCCTTGGTGGTATTGAGGTCCAATTTCCGCCCGAGGGGACGAGAGGGTAACGAGCGACTACAGCTTCATTGTTTCGCGTGACCAAATTCCCCTGCAGGTCGTGGAAATCACAGTTAGCCCTCATTTCGGCCTGGTACGCACTGAGCCGACCATCCTGCGGTGGATATGGCAGGTAATCAACATCCGCCCCGTTCGGAAGTACAGCAAGGTCTTCAATCGCTTCTCTAACGTTTACAAGCGGTAACTTGTCTACGCCGTGGGACGGTTTAGGAATTTGAATTGTTAAACCGAGACGATTCCCGACGATGAATAGACGCCGGCGATGCTGGGGGACTCCATGGTCTGCCGCATTGAGCGACGCATAATTCAATTCATATCCTAAGTTTACAATGGCCGCCACGATTTGTTCAAGGATTGCTCCTTTTGCCACGGTCTTTATTCCGTTGACATTCTCGAGCACAAACCACGCTGGCTGCATCACGGCCAAGAATCTAACGAACTCACGATACATGTGATTTCGCGGGTTGGAAGGCGTTCGATTTCGCCTGTTGGACTCAGAGAAACCCTGGCACGGTGGCCCTCCTATTAGAGCCGTGAGGTCCCCAGGGCGGAGAGCTAGCCTAGTCAAGCATTCATGAGGGTCTAGGCCACGTATATCCTCCCTAAGCAAGACGGTATTGGGGTGGTTGCGTGAATAGGTCTCTGCGGCGTGCGCGTCTTGTTCTACGGCAAGGGCTACCGAGAATCCGGCTCGCTCGAATCCTTTGCTTAATCCACCTGCTCCCGCGAACAGGTCAATGGCCAGCGGTGGGGGTCGACTTATTATCCGCATCGGATTCGTAGCACCTGGGTGGCTGCAGTCTGGAGCTAAAGGACAGCCTCCGCACTTTGGATTATTGGCAAGGCACCTTGTCCGCCCATGTGCCACTGCGTTGACGTGAAATTTCCCTTTTTGTGTCGATGGTACCAAGGGCGGGAGAATCAAATGGGATTGCTCATATGTTACATTGCGGGAGAGGAGGCCCAGGCGCAATGCCAATCGATAGGTGTGTATGTCAACAGGCAACACTGGTTTATTGAAACAGTATAGTAATATGCACCTCGCCGCCTTTTTGCCGATTCCTGGGAGGGCGGTTAACTTTATTTCAGCTTCGTTTGCGGGTAGAGAATCCAAACTTGACAAATCAAGCGATCCGAATTGGTACCGCATTTCCGTCAGACAATTCCTCAGTAACCGAGCCCTCCTCTTACCCATCCCGGCTACTGAAATCGCGTCTTCTATTTCCTCCAGCTGCGCAACGACCAATTGGTCCCAGGAACTAAACCGATTGATGAGCGCCTCAAACGCTTGTAGACATTTGGGTTCGTCCGTTTGTTCGGACAACACTATCATCACTAATTTGTCCACCGGATCGGTGCAGTTGTTCAATGATGGATCGCCATATTCAGTCGACAGCACAGAGATTATGCGTCTAACGTCAGGACTATTCACTTGTATTCGTCCCCGAGGGATGGAGTTCATAGATAAATAGGTCTTCTGCGCCCGACGAGTAGCTTTCGGTGTTGTATTCTCCAGGGAGACAATAGGCGACCTGAACTTCACTGTGTAACTCGGCGAACAGGTAGGCCGCGATGGTTGAGAGTTTAGTGCTCATCGGGGCCAACACCAGATTCGACGAAGTGACGTGAGGCCCTAATTTCTGCTCAAGCGATGCTAGACAATCTCCAACATTATTCGCGGGAAATTCAAAATTCTCAACATCGCTCCTCAATGAGATCTCCTTTTGCTCCAGCAAGTTTCGACTCAAGAACTCCTCACTGGTGGGCGGGCTGCCGATTCCCAAAAAGACCAAGCTTGGCTCATGCTCTTCAATTATCTTGGACACTCGATCGGGTTCGAACCCCGAGAGGATTGCCAATAAAGTTTGGCGGTTAGCGAATTGAATTCCGGGAAACCCCACAACCGAGCGAACTTCATGAAATCCACGACTTAACCATTCTCCATGTTGGGCAGGAGACACATAGATCAAACGAATCCTTGCTTGAGGGTAAGTGTCCCGAAGAATGGCGAGGCTGACGATCAATGCTTCCCGATTGAACGTGGTGGTATCTAATGTGACGTTCGGCTTGTGTCCAATAGTCCCCTTCTTTTGGAGAGCTGAACGCAACGACAAGAATTGCTCTCGTGCATCCGACCAACTGCCAGGGATAGACTCCACCACCTCGCAGTGTTCTGCGAGTTGCCCCTCGAGTACGCCGAGATTCGTTTCCGCCGGTCCTCCTGGGTGTTCGGTGAAAAACTCTCGATTGTAGTAGATTAGCCCAAATCTACATCTATAGCTCTTGGACAAGCTACGAGCTACCGCGGTTGTCCTAGCTTCATAGCTGGCACACGACAAGAATATGTCGTCCGGTGTCCCTTCAACCAGCTCCTTTAAGCCACCTAGCGATTTGATTTCAGCCACCGAGATCCGTAAAGTCATGATAACCTACTCTGGATTGGTGAGAATAAAGAGTGGAGGCTGGCTTGTTTCAGAGGTCTCCTCCTGTTTGAGGCGCAAACGAACGAATTGTCTAGGGTCTTTGATGGCTATTTCCAAGTGTTCAGGAGTCAATGATATTCGCCCCTCAAATCCACTAGGGTCCAATACTAAAACTGGGCACAATCGCCTGTTTAGGACATACCAAAACTCCCGGCCGCCTCCTTCTTTGGAGCTATATGTGCGCAACTGGAAATAGTGATAACGGACGCCGATATCGAGCGCTTTTTGCACTTCTGGAGATGGCCGACCTCTTATTGTAAAGGAGAATACGCGGGCTTCACGGGAAGTGGGGTCATGCAATTTGTCGTAAAACAATTGCCCAAGCGAATTTATTAAACTCACCAAGGAATCGACGTGAGCCCATTCTTGGGTTGGGAGGTCTTTCCGAATGATTAGCGGCTTTGACAGGAAAAACTCCTCCGAGTATTTAAATAAGATATCGGTTTGCGTCTGAGGAGGAATTGAGTGGATTGAGACCGCAGAGTGCCCTGCGGAGATTAGCTGATCAAACATGAGATAGCACGGCTCGAGAAAGTCTCTTACCACACCGGAAGAAAGGTCCACAACATTTTGGAATCCTGCGTAACTCTTTCGTTGCTTCATTTCCCCGAGACGTTGGAACAAGCGAGCCGTTGCGTAACGATAGATATAGTCTGCCTTTCTCCCTGGTTTGCCTTCGAATTCCCATTCTTCGGCGGTTGTGGTTTTTATTGACTCGAGCAGTGTTTCTTCTCCGGGGTCGGCTGGGAGGAATTGATCGATCGACTTTGTAGGCACACATGAGAGTTCCAAGCGACGGTTCGAAATCAGTCGAACCTTCTGGCCGTAGGCAGATTTGGACCTTGTATACACCTCGTCTGCGTCTATCTCGGAGTAGTCGTGCGGCTGTTCGATCAAGCCATCCGCGGGTGTTAGATACGTTGACCAGCCACCTGGTTGGCTCGATATCTTTAAACAGAGCGTTGAGTGGTCCCTGTTTGCCAGCCAACCATTGACAATTCTCTGTTGTGCCTGAGTTAACCTGTCAGCATCATCAAGAAGAATGAAAATTGGTCGTGCGTGAAGCCCGGTGATTTGTTGGACGGATTTTAGGAAGGGCAATAAGAAGTCATGGTAGCCAGTCGTTGTTCCTTGATAGTGCGCCTGTTCAGCCCGAAGAGCATTCTCCCTTAAGTATCTGCTGATTTGGGTGTTCTCACGGGAAATGGTGTTTTGAAGGTATTCTAGCGGCTTGAGACGCGCCGTTTGATCCGCACGCAACTCGTCGAACGGCGGAACTGCTGGCGAGGGACCCAGGAGGCTGAGAACACTCCTAACAAATGACTTGAGATCCTCAGGCTCGAAATAGTCGTTCGGGAACTGTGAAGAGAGGCAATACACAACTCGGTCAGCGATTAGCATATTCAGCATGTGTTCGGTCATTATCGCTGCGGCATTGTCGGACATTAGTCCCAGGTCCGTTTTGTTAATTTGTCCTTCCTTGCAGGGGCAATAAATGCCGAGGAAGGATTCAATGTTTTCCAAATGTTCCCGACAACCACCAGACGCAATGAACTGGCAACCTGCTTCTAGGTACCTGAACATCATGCTTTTGCCTGATCCGCGAGACCCCCAGAGGAATGTGTGTTTCTGTTCTTTCAGAACTTGCACTCTTGTATGTTCTGGGACGAAGAGCTTGACGAGCAGTGCCCAAGACAACTTCTCCGGGCTCTCTACCCCAAAGGGGTTCTGGGGTAACGGCTGGTCTGCCTCTGTTTCAACCGACATGCTCATGCTCCCGTCGGTATGTTCTCAGGATGCCAATGAGGGTTTTCCACAAAGAATGCATGGAAAACGTCAATATTCGGATATCGTCCTGTAGCGAGTCCGGATGCTGCGAGAATGATACTTTGGTCGTAGCCGGGCAGCCCAGAAGTTCCATCCAACAGCTTCAGTCTTAGCTCAATCTCGCGAATCTGGCAGTACTCACGAAATTCTTGCCCGCAATATGCCAACTCATTATTCATTTTCTCTAATCTTGAAATAATGTATTGAATCACCGCAATGGTACCGTCGCTTGCGCTGTACTTGGCGCACTCTTGTGGGCAAGAATGCCGTGTGAGAGCTAGTTGCCTATCGAGTTCGACGGTGACCACAACAAATTCACGCCTCGGGTCCGCCCGAGAAGCAGCAATGCAACTAGCATACTGCCAATAGATTTGACTATGGGCAGGGACACCGCCGTCTTGTAACAGTGAACCGCTAATACGAGTCCGGTTCTCAGAAATTTCGTCCGCAAACCTCACAACCGCCGCTAGAGCTTTCGGCTTCACGGTATACGTTTGGTTTGTAGTGGTGTAGTCTTGCACGTGCCCAGGGATGGATAGACCGTCCTGTCCCGCGTGGGCCTTCGCGATATCGGTGACAAGCTTTTGGATGGTGATATCGGGAAATGCGAGTCTGCTGATTTGATCAATCATTTCTGCGGAACGCGTGGCGTGGTCGGTCCGGCCGTGCACCATCGCAGCGTCGTGCCAGAGAATCCCGCAAAGTAAAAGGAACAGGTCGAGGGTTTTTAAATTCTGAACCGTTTCTGAAAGCATTTCGCTAGCGGAGCGAATTACGCTCCGTATGTGGTTTTCCCCATGGTCCGTGAAGAAGGGACAATTAGCCTGAATCCACGGGTAATACTCTCTGGCTAGGTATGATTTTATGGTAGAATATCGGTTCCAGAATTCCGGGCCATCTCCTCCGGATGCACACCGATTTTGTAGCTCTGTCTCCAGTGACCTAATCTCCATCTTTGATGCCAATCTGCCTTTGTATATTCAAATCCGCATCCTCTCAGCATTGCGGCAATTATCGCCTCCGGCAGGAAAGCGGTCAAGCAGCCTCAGTCTTCTACTCGAGGTAAGGTATAGAGGGCTAATTGACTCGGGGGAATCAAACTTAGCGTCGGTGCTTCCCATTCCCCCCAAACGGCTTGATCCTGGTAAATTCCCCTATGGCCTCGGTCTCCAACTCCATCGCGGAGGTGTAGTGGGCGATCATGGCTTCAGTGCTCCAGCCCATCACCCCCATGATGTGGGGGCGTTTCACACCCCGGCGGACCGCGTTGGCGGCTAAGGTACGACGGAAGATATGGCAGACATCGACCACCTGGCATTTGAGCCCGGCGCGGTCCACCAGCCTGGTCATATCTCTTCCAATCCTGTCATAGCTGAGCCTCTGGGCCTCCCGCTCTTCCGTCACCCACACCCACAGGAGCTCGTCGTGCCGGTGCCGCAGATACTTCATCATGGCGAGTTGAGCCTGTGGGACGAAAGGCGCGGGCCGTTCCTTCTATACCTTCCCCTCGATGATGCGGAGCGAATCAGCTTCCCAACAAAGGTTCTCTTGCCTTCGCTCAGACATCTCCCGATTCCCTACTCCGGACGTGATGAAGAGTCAGAGCATGGCCTGCGTTCTGGCCCCCACCAGGCTGTTGGGCTGGCAGAGGTCGAGGAGGGTCTGGAACGCCTCTTTGCTGAGGAACGGCTTCCGTATCTTCTGGACCTTGGTTGGTTTGATCTTGGCGGTCTGGTTCCTCTTGATGATCTCCCAGTCCACCATCTAGTTGCACCGGGCGTAGATGGACCTGAGCCGGGTGTTGAGCGGTATTGCAGTCACCTTCACCCTGACCGGCCTAACGGGGAACACGGAGTACCAGGTGGAGGCGTCCCTGGATGACACCTTCACGTCGGGCGTCCAAGACATCTCCTTTACCATGTCGCCCACGAAGCCGGGTAAGACCAGGAAGTCTGAACGTCACCTGGATAGGGACGGCCTGCTCGTCATAGGCTGGGACCCGCCCGATAGCGACGACGGGAGCGCAATCACCGGCCACACGGTGCAGTCGAAGTCCGGCAGCCAGATCTTCGGCAATCCGTCGCGGGAACACACCACCGGGGCTCACCAGCGGCACTGAGTACACGGTGCGGGTAATCGCGGTGAACACCTTGCGCGCCGGCCCGCCGGACGCGCCGCCCGACGTGCAGGCGGGGTCGGGCCACCAGCAGCTAACGATGAGCTGGGGTGAACCCCAAGACCGCGGCAGCGCCATCACCCCGAGTACACCCTACAATGGAAGTCCGGCGGCCAGGGCTTCCACTCGACCCGGCAGAGGACGATTGCCGCGCCGTCGCGCACCGACACCATCCTGTCCCTGACCAACGGCACCGAGTACACGGTGCGGGTGAGGGCCACCAACGCCCTTGGCGACAGCGATTGGTCCACCTAAAAGGACTCGAACTGACGCCCTGTCCCAATCCGACCATGCACCGTATCAATTTCATTTAATTTGCGAAGACCTGGTTATGCCTAGATGAAACCCTTGCATCCTTTTGCATCCAATGCCTTGTTCTCAACAACTAACAGTTTGAGGTGGATAGGTCGCTCAAGCGAAGTTCCGGTACTTTCGGTAGAGACATGCTTTCGGGAGCCATCGTTAGCGCATAGTCCTAGGCAAGCCCGCAACGTCCCAACATTTGTGTGGGAATACATGTGGTAAGAATAACGCCAGTAAGTCGAAAACGATGGTTTTTAGCTTCAAATCCAAGATAAGGCTACTCCCACCCTCTCCGCCATGTTCCCCCCGTACCTGCCTATACCCCTTGGCTAACCTCTCGTCGAATGCGACGCAGCTTCATTGTTGGCCTAAAAATCCGTGTGCTAAAATTGGGTGGTGGCTCAGGACCTGAAATATTGGGTTGCTTTCAACCACATCCCCAACCTGGGAGCGGTACGGTTCCGCGCCCTGGAGAGCCACTTCCATGACCTGGAGAATGCCTGGCGGGCCTCCTTCGGTGATCTGAGGGCCGCCGGGCTGGATGAGCATGTGGCCCGCACCATAGTTACTAACCGGGACTCCGTATCTCCCGATGGGATCATGGAAAAGCTGGAAGGGTGCGGTGGATATGCCCTTAACTGGCATGATCCCCGGTATCCGTCCAGGTTGGCGGAGATATATGACCCGTCCCCCGTCCTGTATGTGCGGGGAAGCTTGGAGGCTGAGGACGAAAGGTCACTTGCCGTGGTCGGGACCCGGAAAGCCACCGCCTATGGAAAGGAGGCGGCCGCAACCCTTTGCAAGGACCTTGCTGCCAATGGGGTTGTGGTGGTCAGCGGCCTTGCCCGGGGGATAGACTCTATTGCCCATAGGGCTGCCATGGATGCCGGCGGGCGCACCATCGCCGTCCTGGGCACGGGGGTAGATACCATTTATCCCCCGGAACACTCCATGCTGGCACGGGATATCATGGAGCATGGCGCCCTGGTGAGCGAATATCCGATGGGGACCTCCCCCAAGGCCCAGCACTTTCCCCAGCGCAACAGGCTCATCAGCGGCATGACCCTGGGGACCCTGGTGATCGAAGCGGGCGACCGGAGCGGGGCCCTTATCACCGTTAGCCATGCCCTGGAGCAGGGACGGGATGTATTCTGCGTTCCGGGGAACATTTTCTCACCGGCAAGCCGGGGTACCAACGCCCTCATCCAGGAGGGGGCTAAGGCGGTTGTCTCCCATACGGACATATTGGAGGAGCTGAATCTCAATGCGGCAGCATTCCAGATGGAGATGCGGGGCCTTGCCCAACCCGAGAATGAGGACGAGGCCCGAATACTGGGGCACGTAACCCACGAACCACTGCACATCGATGAGCTTGGGCGCTTGGCAGACCTTCCCATCAACATGGTAACCAGCGTTCTTGCTATGATGGAGCTTAAGGGGCTGGTGAAGCAAGTGGGCGGCATGCACTACACTCGAATATCGGAGACGGTTGATAGGTATGGCAACTAAAGGAGCACGCGGCAGTTCGCGCAAGGCGACTGCCTCAAGCAAGACGACAAAGAGAAGCACCAAGGTGTCCCTCGGCGACAATCTTGTGGTGGTCGAATCGCCGGCCAAGGCAAGGACTATCGAACGGATGCTTGGCTCCGCCTTTACGGTGCGGGCTTCCCAGGGCCATGTTCGGGACCTGCCCAAGGGCAAACTGGGCGTAGACGTGGAAGATGGCTTTTCGCCGTCATACTTGGTCACCAAAGACAAGGAGACCATAATCCAGGAGTTGAAGAAGCTTGGAAGCAAGGCATCTTCCATTTACCTGGCAACCGACCCGGACCGGGAAGGTGAAGCTATCGCCTGGCACATCGCAAAAGCTGTGGGATGGGAGGGCAACGGCAACGACCTGCAAAGGGTCGTCTTTCACGAGATTACGCGGGAAGCGGTACAAGAGTCCTTCAAGCATCCCCGCTCCATCGACATGGAGCTGGTCAACGCCCAGCAGGCCAGGCGCATCCTGGACCGCCTGGTGGGATACCAGATCAGTCCGCTCCTCTGGCGCAAGGTGCAGCGAGGCCTTTCGGCGGGGCGAGTCCAATCGGTAGCCCTCAGGATGGTCGTGGAACGGGAGAAAGAGATCGAGGCTTTTGTTCCGGTGGAGCATTGGTCCATCGAGGCCGAGCTTCGCAACGAAGGAGCTAAGGACGAAAAACAGGCGGCGCCCTTTGTGGCCACCCTGCACAGTGTCAAGGGTGAGAGGGGCAAACTGAACATTCCCGACGCCGCCTCGGCAGACAAGGTACGTGGCGACCTGGAGGGCGCGGAATACAGGGTGGAAAGCGTCAAGAAGCGGGAGGTACGGCAATCGCCCGCTCCGCCCTTCATTACCAGCACCCTGCAGCAGGAAGCCTACAGGAAGCTGAGGTTCTCCGCCAAACGCACCATGGCGGTAGCCCAGCAGCTGTACGAAGGGCTCTCAGTGGGACAAGAAGGCTCCGTCGGCCTCATCACCTACATGAGGACCGATTCGGTCCAGGTAAATCCAGGTTCCATCAGGGAAGCCCGGGAGTACATCAACGCCAGGTACGGGGCCGAGTACCTGCCCCCCCAACCGAGGGCCTTCAGAAAGAAGTCCAAGGGGGCCCAGGAAGCGCATGAGGCCATCCGACCCACATCCATACTGCGAGAACCCAGGCAGATCAGGTCGCACCTGACCTCCGACCAAGCCCGCCTCTACGACCTGATATGGCAGCGCATGCTGGCCAGCCAGATGGCTGATGCAAGGTCCGATTCCACTACCGTCGACATCGGAGCCAAGTGCACGTCTACCCCCAAGACATACACCTTCAGGGCTGTGGGAACAGTGCTCAAGTTCCCCGGATTCAGGACCCTGTATCTGGAAGGCAAGGACGATTCCGAGGGCGACGACGGCGAAGGCAAAGCGCCCCTGCCTGAGCTTTCCCAGAACGACCTCCTTGCCCTTCTGTCCCTGGAGGGCAAGCAGCATTTCACCCAGCCCCCGGCCCGCTACAGCGAAGCCACCTTGGTCAAAGCCCTGGAGGAGATGGGCATCGGGCGTCCCAGCACCTATGCTCCCATTATCTCCACCATTTCCGACCGCCAGTACGTGCAGAAGGATGAGGGGAGGCTGAAACCGACCACCCTCGGGACCACCGTGTGCGACCTTCTCGTGGAACACTTCTCATCGGTTATGGATATGAACTTCACCGCCAAGATGGAAGAAGACCTGGATGAGGTTGCCCAGGGAGACCTGGAGATGGCCCCCATGCTCCAAGAGTTCTACAGCCCCTTCAAGGAGGCCCTGGACGCGGCCGAACAGGCTATGCCCAGGGTCAAGATCGAGGAAGCGACGGAAGAGGTCTGCCAGAAGTGCGCCCATGCTATGGTGATCAAGACGGGGAGATTCGGCAGGTTCCTTGCCTGCACCAATTTCCCCGCATGCCGGAACACAATGCCCCTGGCCGCCGATGGGAAGGCGCCGGCACCAGATGGTCAAGCACCCCAGGAGCCTGAAGAGACTGGTGAAACTTGCGAAAAATGCGGCAAACCCATGCAGATACGGTCGGGCCGCTACGGGCGGTTTATAGCCTGCGCCGACTATCCTACCTGCAAGACCAGCAAGCCCATACTGAACAAGATTGGAGTAGCTTGTCCCAAGTGTGGGAGCGAGATCGTGGAACGCCGCTCCAGGGGCAAGGGGCGCCCCTTCTACGGTTGCTCCAGCTATCCGAAGTGCGATTATGTTTCCAACCAGCGCCCCCTGCTGGAGCCATGCCCGGAATGTGGGGGGCTTATGGTTGCTTCAGGTTCCAAGAAAATGAAGTGCACCCAGTGCACCTGGACGGAGAGCATGAAGGCCCCGGAGGCCGCATCGGCGAAATAGGGAATAGACCGCAGCGCGGTTCGATATTCTTACCAACCATTCAGGAACGCAACATTGACCCAAGCTCAAGTGGATGACCTTGAAAGCCTCGTAGGCAGCTACGCCGAGTCCCTGGTAAACCAGCGGGGTAGGACAGAACGGACAGCACGGATATATGCCGACGACCTTCAACCATTCGTCCGTTTCATGGCCGATGAAGGCCTAGACCCCCGGGGGGTGGACCGGGGGATACTGAGGCGGTATCTTGCCTGGCTCTCCACCCAAGCCAAGGGGCGCTCGGGCGGGTATGCCCGCGTCAGCGTTGCGCGCAAGCTGGTGGTGCTCCGCTCCTTCTACAGGTACCTGCTCCAGGAGGGGCATATCTCCGCCAACCCCATCCCCAAGGGGCGAAGCTTCAACATCAAGGTCGAGAAGCGACTGCCGGTGTTCCTGGGCCATGAAGAGGTCATGCGCCTCGTTGCATCCCCGGACACATCCACTCCCCTGGGACTGCGGGACCAAGCCATCCTGGAGATGTTCTATTCTGCAGGGGTACGGCTGGCTGAGCTCCAGGAGATGGACATCGACGACCTTGCCCTCCAGTCCCGGGAGGTGCGGGTGCGGGGAAAGGGCTCCAAGGACAGGGTTTGCCTCTTTGGGGCGCCTGCCGTCAGGTGCATCTCCAACTACATTGCCGGAGGCCGACCAGCCCTGGTGCATGCAGGCATGGAGAGGGCAGGATATAGTCCGACCAGGGCACTATTCCTCAATCGCTACGGAGCCAGATTGTCCCGCCGGAGCATCGAGAAGCTGGTGGCCAAGTACGCAACTTCGGTGGACACGAGGCCGGGAGTACACCCTCACACCCTCAGGCACACCTTTGCGACCCACCTGATGGAGGGCGGGGCCGACTTGCGGGTCGTACAGGACCTCTTGGGTCACTCCAGTCCAGCCACCACCCAGGTATATACTCACGTCACTCGCAACGAAGCCAGGGCCGAGTACTTCACCACCCACCCCGGCGCGCGGATGACCAGCCGGAACACTGAAGTGTCGAATGATGACGATGAATAAATACCTGGTAATCAACGGTCCCAACCTGAACCGCCTGGGGAGCCGGGATGTGGGAATCTACGGAAGCAAGACCCTGGCGGAGGTGGAAGCCGAGGTGTCTTCCAGGGCCGAAGAACTGGGTGTGCGGGTTGAGTTTTACCAGTCTAACTCCGAAGGTGCTATCATAGACTTTATTCAGGCCAAGACCGATGAGGCCGCCGGCATAGTCATCAACCCAGGCGCCCTTGCCCACTACGGCTACTCGCTGCTGGATGCCTTGACAGATAGCCGGCTTCCCGTGGTCGAGGTGCACATAAGCGACATCTACGCCCGAGAAGAGTGGAGGCAGCACTCGGTGACGGCCGCGGCTGCCAGAGAACAGATAACTGGCCTGGGTTGGAAAGGCTACCTTATCGCCTTGGATGCCCTGGAATCCGGAAAGGGAGTTGGTCAACAAGCATGAGCTACAGACTAGACAAACTGCGCAGCATCCTTAAGGAGAAGGAGCTGGATGCGCTCCTCGTTTCAACCTCCGAAAATCGCCGTTACCTGTCAGGCTTTCACGGTTCGGCAGGCTCCCTGCTTGTATCCGGGGAAGATGCTTTCCTGGCAACGGATTTCAGGTATGTAGAACAGGCGGCCAACCAAGCGCCCGAATTCCAGGTGCTGAAGGTGGGAGCAGGATGGTCCTGGCTGATGGACCTTTTGAGGGATACGGGGCTCAAGAAGGTGGGATTCGAAAGCCAACAGGTGACCGTTGCCACCTACCAGCAGATGGTGGAGGCAGTGCGGGACGTGCCCGCTGCCGAACAACCCAGCCTGGTCGCGACCTCCAGCATCGTCGAGGAGCTGAGGACGGTGAAAGACGGCGATGAGTTAGAGATGATGCAGAGGGCAGTGGATGTGGCGGACGCTGCCATGGATTCGGTAACCCCAACGGTCCAGGCTGGTCAGACGGAACAGGAGGTTGCTTGGCGCTTGGAGGTGGCTATGCGAGATTTGGGAGCAGAGTCCGTCAGCTTCGAAACCATCGTAGCGGCAGGTCCCAATGGCGCCATGCCCCATCACAGGCCCTCCGAGCGGGTCATAGACGAAGGCGAGCCTGTTGTCATTGATATGGGGGCGAAGGTCGATGGCTATTGCAGCGACATCACCCGCACCATCTGCGTAGGCGAAAGCGATGAGACCTTCAGGCGCATATACGACATCGTGCTAGGGTCGCAGCTTACCGCCATCGCCACGGTGACCCCAGGGCTGACGGGGGGCGATGCCGACGAGCTTTCAAGGGCGGTCATCAGCGAAGCAGGATACGGCGACAACTTTGGGCACAGCCTGGGACATGGCATCGGTATGGCGGTGCATGAGTTCCCAAGGGTGGGGCCCAAGTCGGAGAACACCTTGAGCGAGGGCATGGTTTTCACCGTGGAGCCGGGCATCTATTTGTCGGGTTGGGGTGGCGTGCGTATAGAGGACATGGTTATCCTGGAAGGTGCGGGCGCAAGGGTGCTGAGCAAGGCTCGGAAGTGAATGACACCTATGATTGACGCTTGGGGCAGCGCTGATATGTGTATGTGGGGTGTGAAATGACCATCGGTTTCGGAGACCTGCGCCGAGGAGTCGCCATCGAAGTGGAGGGCCACCCTTACGAGGTGGTCGAATACGAAAGACAGAAGATGCAGCAGAGGGCTCCCGTTACCCGCCTGAAGCTGAAGAGCTTGAAGGACGGGCGAGTCATCGAAAAGGCTTTCCAGAGCTACACCACCGAGTTCTCCTTGGCCCAGATCGAGGTTAAAGAAGCCCAGTACCTGTACAGCGATGGGCGTTTCTACACCTTCATGGACATGGAGACCTATGACCAGTACCAGATGGTAACATCCCAGCTGGGGGATGCAACCAACTTTCTGAAGGGCGATGAAGTTGTGGAGGTGGTGTTCTACCGCGGCGAGGTGCTCAACATCCGGGTCCCCACCTTCGTGGACCTTCAGGTAACGGACACGCCTCCAGGATTCAAAGGCGACACAGCATCGGGTGGGACCAAGCCTGCGGTGCTGGAGACGGGGCTTACCGTACAGGTGCCCCTGTTCATAATGAACGGGGAAAGAGTTAAGGTCGATACCCGCAACAACCAGTACATCGAACGGGTCGGCTGAACCCGTTGGGCTGTTATGCCTATCTACACCGTTAGCCAGATAAGCCGGTATCTCAAGGAGTCCCTGGAGAGCGACATGCTCCTTGGGGACCTGTGGGTAACCGGCGAGATATCAAACTATAGACCGGCCCCTTCCGGGCACAGCTACTTTACCCTCAAGGATGCCCAAGGGCAGCTCCGTTCGGTCATGTTCAAGGGAGGCAAGGGTTCCGAGCTGCTGGCATCCGGGGTCCTGGTAACCGCCCACGGCAGAATCTCCTTCTACGAAGCCCGGGGCGATGTGCAGCTCATTGCCGATCTTGTGATGCCGGAAGGCACCGGACCTCTGCACCTGCAGCTGGAAAAACTGAAGATGCAGCTGGAGCAAGATGGCCTCTTCGAAGCATCCCGCAAACGCAGCCTGCCGCAGTTGCCTCGCATAATCGGGGTGGTCACCTCTCCCACGGGCGCTGTTTTCCACGACATTTGCAACATCATCGGGCGTCGATTCCCCCTGGTAGAGATCCTGCTGGCCCCTTCGACCGTCCAGGGTGATAGCGCGGCGCCGGAAATCGTCGCAGCCATCAAGGCCCTTAACGAACGGAGCAACGCCGACCTTATCATACTGGCCAGGGGGGGAGGCTCCCTGGAGGAGCTGTGGCCCTTCAACGAGGAACAGGTAGCCAGGGGAATTCACGGAAGCCGCATTCCGGTGGTCAGCGCCGTGGGCCATGAGACTGATTTCACCATAGCCGATTACGTTGCCGACCTGCGGGCGCCGACGCCTTCGGCTGCCGCCGAGATGGTGGTACCCGATAGGCGGGCGCTGGTGCGGGAAGTCCTTGCCATGGAGGAGGAGATGGATCGCTCCTTCGCGGAGATGCTGAGCCAACGTCGGAGCTTGGTGGACTCGCTGGCCACCCGGGCTGGCCAGCGTGTCCCGGATTTCCCCACATGGCGCAGGCGGTTGGATGATCTGGCAAGGGCCGCCGCGGTCCCTCTAAGGGAGCACCTTACCGGTCTGAAGCACCATGTTTCAGGATATGGCGACCAGCTGAAAGCCCTCGACCCCAAGGCGATTCTGGAGAGGGGTTATGCTGTCGTGGAGTCCCAGCCTGGGGGCCGGATCGTCCGCAGCAGGGAGCAAGTGAAAGCCGGGCAGCAGCTTAGGCTGCGGGTCTCCGATGGGTCCATCCCCGCCGTTGTGGGCTCCTCAGGTGAAACCCAGCGGCCGAAGAAACGGACCGAGCGCGCGGGAGCGCCCCTGATCTAGAAGTCCCGCCGTCCGATCATTGGCACGGAAGGTGCATCTATTGACCGATAGCAGCCAAACGGATAGTCCGGAGTTTTCCTTCGAAGAAGCTTACAAGAAACTGGAACGGACGGTTGAGGAGCTGGGCGGGGGTGGCTTGACCTTGGAGCGGGCTACAGTGCTGTATGAGGAAGGAATGAAGCTGGTACAGGTGTGCAACCAGCTTCTTACGGCCGCAGAGCTGAGGGTGACCCAGCTAAAGGACTCCTACTCTGAGCCACCCGGCGCTCTAGCCGAAGATGATGACGACAATCCCTAGCAGCTTGCGTTGAAAGCTGACCTGCACCTACATACTTGGTACTCCTATGATTCGGGCGCCAACCCAAGGTCCGTCGTAGAGCAGTGCCTAAAGACCGGCTTGGCCTGTATAGCGGTGACGGACCATAACTCCATAGAAGGCGCCCTGGCGGTTCGCGACCTTGCCCCCTTCCCGGTGATTATCGGCGAGGAGGTGAAGAGCGCCGGGGGAGACATCATCGGTCTCTTTCTCCGGGATGAGATACCTAAGGGGTTGTCTGCTAAGGACACGGTTTACGCCATCCTTGCCCAGGGCGGCTTGGTTATGGTGCCCCATCCCTTCGACCGGCTGCGCTCCTCGGCGATAACCCATGAGGCCCTTAGCGAAGTTGTTGACCAGGTTGACATAATAGAAACCTTTAATGGCCATAACCTGTTCCGCAATGACAACCTGAAGGCCGAGACCTTCGCTCAAGAGCACTCTATCATCTGTGCTGCCGTCAGCGATTCCCACACCCCCGGGGAGCTGGGGTCCACCTATGTGGAGATGCCCGATTTCGATGGCACTCCTTCCGGGTTGATGGATTCCCTCCGCCGGGCAAGACTGGTGGGGCGAAGGGCCCACCCGCTGCAGAGGCTCGCCCCAATGTACTCGAAGCTGCGAAAGAAGCTCACCTGAAGATGCCTGAAAATGCCTGAAAATGCCTGAAAATGATTGAAGTGGGTTGGTTCTCCACCGGTCGAGGCGAAGGCTCCCTGGGCCTCTTTGAGCATGTGTACGGCCGGATGCGGTCAGGTGAGATCGATGGACGCATCCAGTTCGTATTCAGCAACCGGGAGCCGGGAGAAGGGGAAGGCAGCGACCGCTTCTTCCAGAGGGTCAGGAGCTATGGGCTTCCCCTGGTTACCATCTCTTCCATGAAGTTTCGCCGTGAGGTTGGAGGAAGATTCCCCGACCACCGGGAGGAGTACGACCGCCGCGTCATGGGCGCCCTGGAGGGGTTCCAGCCGGATGTGTGCGTTCTGGCCGGATACATGCTCATCATGGGCGGGGAGATGTGCCGGCGTTACACCATGTTGAATCTGCATCCTGCCCTTCCGGGCGGCTCAGTAGGCACATGGCAGGATGTTGTCTGGAATCTGATTGATTCCAGGGCAAGCGTTACCGGCTGCATGGTCCACCTGGCTACCGAGGAGCTGGACAGGGGACCGGTGCTGGCTTACTGCACGCTGCCCATTGTAGGAGGCCCCTTTGATGGGCCATGGGCAGAGGTGGAAGGGAAGTCGATAGCCGAACTGCGCGCCGAATTTGGTGAGGAGGTCCCGTTGTTTAAGCTGATTCGACAAGAGGGCTACCGCAGGGAGCCGTGGCTGCTTGGCGCCGCCCTAAAGGCGCTGGCGGAGGGCAGGGTGACCCTGGATGCTGGACGGGTCTTCGACCATGCAGGCGTCCCATCGCCCGGTCTATGCCTTGATAAAGAGGTAGAGCAGTCCCTTGCGGGCAGCTAGGGGACTGAGTAGGTTGCCGGCAGGTTATTTCTTGGACTCGCTCCCGTTGGCGTTGTCGGCCTGCTCCCCGTTCTTCTGCGGCCCCAGCACTTCATCTACTAGTCCGTAGTCCAGGGCTTGGTCAGCCGCCAGGTAGTAGTCCCTGTCGGTGTCCCTGGCGATCTTTTCGTAGGTCTGCCCCGTGTGGGTCGAGAGGATCTGCCGTATCTTGTCCTGCATGCGTATGATTTCACGGGCGGCTATCTCGATATCCGCAGCCTGGCCCTGCGCCCCTCCCATCGCTTGGTGCATGTGGATGGTGGCGTTGGGCAGGGCGTACCGCTTTCGCGATTGCCCGCCGCTCAGGAGCACCGTTGCCATGCTGGCAGCCATGCCGACGCAGATGGTGGAGATCTCCGGCCGCACAAGCTGCATGGTGTCGTAGATAGCCAACCCGGCACTTATCACCCCGCCGGGGCTGTTGATGTACAAGCTGATGTCCCGTTCCGGGTCTTCCCGCTCAAGGAACAGGAGTTGGGCGATTATCAGGTTTGCCACATGGTCCACGATGGGGGTGCCCAGGAAGATGATGCGCTCCTTCAGCAGCAACGAATAGATGTCGAAAGCCCGCTCACCCCGTGGGCTGGTCTCGATAACCATAGGAATTATGTTCTTGGGGTCGTTTATCTGGCTGCTAAAGGGGTTTTCCAGCAATGCTATTGCCTCCGCACTCCTAAATGGTCCCGTCCAGGGCGCTTTATCCGTTAGCCGGAGCTGGTTCCTCCGGGTCTTCGGAGTCGGCCGGACTCTCCACCGCTTCTTCTACAGCATCGTCATCCTCTGAGGCCGGCTGTACGTTATTCGTTCCTTCTACTATCTCGGTCAGGCGTTCCAGCACCTTCCGGGTCAGTAGCACGTTCCTGAGGGAGCTCCTCGCTTCCTCAGAAGAAAAGGCCCTTAATATGGCTTCCGATCCGGCGCCGGCGCTTGAGGTCAGCCGGTCAACTTCCGAATCTACCTCTTCCGGAAGGACCTCCAGTTTCTCATCTTGAGCCAGCTTTCGGATTACAAGGTACCTGCTCAGGCGCTCCTGGGCTGAGGCACGCAACTCTTCCCTGGACTCCTCTACGCTCTTGCCCAGGTTGCGCAAGTAGTCTTCCACGCTTGCGTCCCGCCCTTGCTGGCTCCGGGCCTGCTCTTCCAGGATATGGTCGATCTCCCGCTCGGTGGTTGTATCGGAGACCTCGACGGAAGCACCGCTCACCACCTTGTCCAACGCCTTTTCCTGGAATTCCCGATCGGCCATCCTGTTCGATTCCTCGGTCAGGTTCTCGCGGACCGAGGCATTCAGCGCTTCCAGGGACTCGTACCCTTCTTCCACACCCTTGGCGAACTCGTCATCCAGATCGGGCAGGTTCTTGGCCTTTATCTGCAGGACCTTTATGTCGAAGGTGCAGTCCTGGCCTGCGATGGATTCGTCCTGGTAGTCCTCGGGCACCTTCAGCGCGAACTGCTTCGACTGCCCTTCCGAAAGCCCCTCCAGGTAAATGGAAAACCCGGGGAAGGGGTAAGGGTTGTCCTGGTCTGGCAGAAAATCTACGCCCCGGTCGTTTGCCACCTGCCTGCCGCCTATGGTGCCGTCCACGTCGAGGGATACAAGGTCGCCGAACTGCACAGGGCGTTCCACCGGTTCCCATGGGGCCGCGTTGTACTGCAGGCTTTCCAGCACCTTGTTCACCTGCTCCTCGGTGACCTCGACGGTTTCCCTGGTTACATCGATCTGCTGGAGGTCTCCCAGCTGTACGACGGGTTCCAGGGGAACTGTGGCCTTGAAGGAGACGGGGTCCACATCCACCACTTCCACGTCAGGCTGCCCAAAGATGTCCAGACCCTCGTCGCTGATGGCTTTGTCCAGGGACTCTTGGACGATGTAGTCCAAGCTATCCCTGACCAGGGCTTCGCGCCCAAGGAAGGCCTCAACGATGCGTCTTGGCGCTTTCCCTGGACGGAACCCGGGAATTGAGACTCGGCTCCTGTTTCGTCTGAAAGCGCGGTCTAGGAAAGGTTCGAGGTCTTCGGAATCCAGGGCGACTGTGAGGGTTACCTGCCGTGCTGCGGACTCGTCCTTTGTGACTTTCAAGTAGCCGGAGCCTCCAAAGTGTGAAACGGAAAAATTATAGCACACCCAGGAGTTTGTGAAAAGTTTCTCTTTGCCTGCGAGCGCCTGTCAGTCGAGGGTCTTGATGTGCAGCTCGCGGAGCTGGCGCTCCTGCACGGGTGAGGGGGCCCCGAAGAGGTGGTCGGTGGCGCTTTGAGTCTTGGGAAAGGCGATCACCTCCCGGATGCTCTCCTGATCGCCCAGCAGCATGACCACCCTGTCTATGCCGCTGGCGAACCCCCCGTGGGGAGGCGCCCCGTACTCCAGGGCGTCCAGTATCTGCCCGAATTGGGCCTGCATCTCCTCGTGGGTGTGGCCCATTAGCTGGAAGATCTTCTCCTGGTCCTTTCTCAGGTGGTTCCGTATGCTCCCGCCGGCGATCTCCATTCCGTTGCAGACCAGGTCGTATTGCTTGGCGATGGCGCGCTCCGGCGCGGTGTCCATCAACTGGACATGTTCGTCCTTTGGAGCCGAGAAGGGGTTGTGTGGTGAGTCCCACCGGTCCTCGTCCTGGTTCCACTGGAGGAGGGGAAAGTCCATAACGAAGGTAAAGGCCAGCAGGTCCGTGTCTGCCAGCTCCAGACGATATCCCATCTCTCGTCGCAGCTGGCCAAGGACAAGGGAGGCGGTGTCGAAGGATCCGGCCACGATCAGCAGCAGGTCGCCTCGCTTCGCCCCCGAGCGTTGGGCCATTCGCCGCACATCGTCCGGAGATAGGTAGCGCGATGCCGATGATCGTATATCTTCCTGCCCCAGCTCATCCAGGCTTTCCGTGGGTTCTCCTCCCAGCGCTACTGTTACTAGTCCAGAGGCGCCCCAGTGCCTGGCGAAGCTGGTGAGATCGTCAACCTGTTTCCGGGTGTAGCCTGCGCAACCCGGCGCCGCCAGCCCCGCCACCACTCCGCCCGACTCTACGGCACTGCGTATCACCTGGAAATCGGTCTGGGCGGCGATGTCCGTCAGGTCTGCAATCTCCATCCGGAAGCGCAGGTCAGGTCGATCGGTGCCGTATCTTGCCATAGCATCGGCGTAAGAGAGCCTGAGGAAGGGACGCAGCACCTTCTTCTGGGGGACGATCTCTTCCACAAGACCTGTGAAGAGGTCCTCCATCAAGCGCAGGATGTCTTCTTCTTCGACGAAACCCATCTCCAGGTCAAGCTGGGTAAACTCCGGTTGTCGGTCAGCCCGCAGGTCTTCATCCCGAAAGCACCGGGCGATCTGGAAATACCGCTCCACCCCGCCCATAACCAGGAGCTGCTTCATCTGCTGGGGTGACTGGGGAAGGGCGTAGAAACTTCCTGGGTGAATCCTGCTGGGCACAAGATAGTCCCGGGCCCCTTCAGGGGTGCTCTTGGTCAGGATGGGAGTCTCCACTTCTATGAAGTCCTGGTTGCTCAGGTAGTCCCGGATGAACTTCACGATCTGGTGCCTGAGGACCAGGTTGTCCCGGAGGGCAGCGCGCCTGAGGTCCAGGTAGCGATACTTGAGGCGGAGGAGTTCGTCGGCCTCCGGGGCTTCTTCGTCCAGGTCGAAGGGGGGGACCTTGGAGGTGTTCAGGATACGGCACCGGTGGGCGATAACCTCAACACCGCCCGTGGGGTTCCGGGGGTTCTTGGTCCCCTCGGGCCGTTCGGACACCGCGCCTTCTACCTGCAGCACCCATTCGGGCCGCGCATCGTCTCCCACCCGGTATGAGTCGGGATACAGCTCCTGGTTGAGAACCACCTGCACCATCCCTGAGGTGTCCCGCAGGTCTATGAAGATGATGCCCCCGTGGTCGCGCCTGCGGTGCACCCAACCCGCCAGTATGACCTCCCGGCCTTGGTCTGATTCGCGCAGGACCCCGCAGTTTGTGTTCTTGTACAACTAACTCCTTTTGCAACGCATATATTCCCACAGCCCAGACAGCATTTTCAAGGTGAGTTCCCTGGAGGCGTCGGAGGAAAGTAAGGTTTGTCTTGCACCAAGCCTACTGATATAATCCGAGTTGGCCACTTGGAAGGAATGGACGTTTCCTACCAAGGCCGCCAATTTGCCAACACCGGAGGGCTATGGTGCTTCCCAGTGTGCAGCTCAACCGGGTATCCCAGGAAGATGTGCGGAGGATATCCTCGTGGCTCCAGGATCCCGAGGTGAATGGGTCATGGTATGGCACCGATGAGCACGGCGAGCCTCTTCACATCGGTTATTCGCCAAAGGGCTTGGCGAGCGCTACCATAGGCGACTGGGACCTGGCCTTCGACAGTCCGGTGCGCAAGATTTTCTCGGTGGTAGCTGAGGGCGGGGAGCATATAGGGGAAGCCCAGATGGCCATCGAAGAACTCCTGCGGGAAGCCCAGATGCACATCCTGATTGGTCGCAAGGACCTGTGGTACCAGGGGTACGGAACGGCCGCGCTGCTGCACTTGCTTGACCTGGCTTTCCAGACCTATGGACTGCACCGGGCATGGGTGGATGTGCCCGAGTACAACAAACCCGCTCTCCACATGTGCGAGCGGCTGGGATTTGTGTTGGAAGGCCGGCTGCGCGGCACCCACCCCAAGGATGGCCGTTGGTACGATTCCATGGCCATGGGGCTCTTGTCCAACGAGTACGCCAGGCGGCGGGCCCGCCTTCTGGAAGGTGCGGACGTACCTTCAGCCTGAACTAAGGCAGCCTGAAGGAAGGCCATTGGTTTCCCTCCTTTACCGAAGTCCAAGACCCCTTGCCACTTATCTCCTTATCGCCATCAATGCGATGGTGTTCGTCTATCAACTCTCCCTGACCGATCTTGCGGAGTTCCGATTCGTCAATCAGTTCGGCCTGATCCCCTGGGAGCTGACTACGGGAGAAGAGATTACCCAGCGTCCCGTCCAGGACGGGCTCCGGGTGGTGCCCCTGGACGTGTCATCCCCCATTCCGACTTGGGGGACGGTGTTCTCCTCCATGTTCGTCCATAGTGGATTTCTCCATTTTGGACTGAACATGCTCTTTCTGTGGGTCGCCAGCGAAGGGGTGGAAGCCCGATTGGGCCACGTCAAATTTCTGCTCTTCTACACGGCTGCCGGCGTGGGCGGGGTCTGGTCCCATGCGCTGGTGGACAGCGACTCCTTGGTGCCCCTGGTGGGGGCCAGCGGAGCCATCTCCGGGATACTGGGGGTTTACCTTGTTGCCTTCCCCCTCAGCCGGTCAACCATCTTCATCCTGTTCTGGTTTGTCACCCAGCTTCTGAACATCGTGAGCTCCCACGGGGCCGACGCTTCGGGTGTGGGAATAGCCTATACGGCCCATATCGGAGGATTTGTCGTTGGCGTCCTGCTCATGCTGGGATACACGCTGATCGCCGGGGAGAAGCCGCACAACAGGGGTCGGAAGGGCTATGTGGACGATTGAACCGGCGATGGCAGAGGCTTAGCCCTCTTCCCTATCCGGGTTGACCCTTCCCAGAAACACCTCGGTCAGTATGTCCGTTTCCAGGATGGACTGGGGGTAGCCTTGGTGGACCACTCTGCCCTTGTCCAGGACATAGGCCCGGTCCGCTATGCTCATGACCCCCTTGATGTTGTGCTCGACGACAAGAATGGTCGTTCCGAGGTGCTCGTTGATCTCGGTGACCTTTTGGAACACCTCGTTGACCACTATGGGTGCAAGGCCCAGTGTGGGTTCGTCAAGGAGCAGCAACTCGGGGTCCGCCATGAGACCGCGACCCAAGGCCAGCATCTGCTGCTGCCCGCCGGACATCTGGCTGGCCAGGTCTCCACGCTTCTCATAGAGCACAGGGAACAACTCCATCACCGAGTCCATCCGACGGTCTTTTTCTTTCCTGTCCGCTAGGTAGAGACAGCCCATCTCCAGGTTCTCGCTTATGGTTAGATGGGTGAACACACGCCTTCCCTGGGGAACGAAAGCAATCCCCTCTTTGACTATTTCGTGGGTCGCTGCCGCCAGGGGGTTCTGCCGCCAGTAAACATGGCCTGAGACCACCGGAATCAAGCCCATAACAGCTTTCAGGACTGTGGATTTTCCGGCGCCGTTGGGGCCCATGACGGCCACGACTTCACCCTTTTGGATTCCCAGGGATACTTCGTCCAGGGCCCTGACAGCGCCATAGCGAACGGATATATCCACCAGCTCCAGGTGAGCTCGCCCGGCTCCGGAAGTATCTGCGCTTTCGTTGATGGTCATGGCTGGTTCACCCGCAGTTTAGCCTGCAGTCGTGAAACGACGCGGGATCATGTGCCAAGGTAGGCATCTATCACCTCCGGGCTGCTCAATACCTCCCCCACGTTTCCTTGTGCCAGTAGGGTGCCGCTGTCCAGCACCACCAGATGGTCGGGCAACTCCCGTACGATATCCATGTTGTGGGAGATGAGGATGATGGTGTGTCCCTGGTCCCGGAGGTCGTTCATAATGGCCTTAGCCCTTTCCAGCATCTGGGGGAAGAGGCCAGCAAAGGGCTCGTCGAAAAGGTAGGTGTTGACGTCCAGCGCTATGGCCCTGCCGATCTCCAGCAGCTTCCTCTGGCCGTAGGAGAGGTCCATCGCAAGGGAGTCGCGCTTTTCCCACATCCCGACCCTCTCCAGGATGCTCCTGGCCTTTTCTTTGTGGCGGGGTTTGGCCCTCTCCAGCATTGCGGGGAACAGGCGTCGCTCGGTCAGCACCACCATGATGTTGTCCCAAACGCTAATCTGGTCGAAGAGCCTGACCTCCTGGAAGCTGCGGGACAAGCCATGGGCGGGGGTCTCATAGGCCTTGACGACCCTGAGCCCCAAGCCGTCGATGATTACCATTCCCCCGTCCAGGGGCAGCACTCCGCTCAGCAGGTTGATGAGGGTCGATTTCCCCGATCCGTTGGGGCCGACTATGCTGGTCATCCCCTGCTTCTTGATAGCCACGGAGAGCTGGTCGATGGCTTTGACCGCGCCAAAGTGCTTGGAGATCTCTCGTGTCTCCAAGGCGATGGGATCGTTGGGGTCTAGGTTGGGTGCGCTCATAGCTTATATCTCCCGGCCAATCCCTGGGGCCTGAACAGCATCAGCAGGACAAGGAGGATACCCAAGACGACTTGCCGGGCTTGGCCTATGTGCTCGTTGGGCAAGAAGGGCAGGAAGCGCATACCCTCCGCCAGCAGGACAAAGGCCATGGCGCCCAGAAGAGAACCTCGGATGGATGCCAGCCCGCCCAGGATCACTATACACACCAGGAGGACTGATTCCAGCAGAATGAAGGAGTTGGGGTCGATGAAACTGGTCCAGCTGGCGAAGAGACCGCCGGCGAGCCCGGCCATCATAGCCGATATCACCCAGACCGCCAGCTTGTACTGGGCCGCCTTATAGCCGAACACCTCAATAGCTTGCTCGTCTTCGCGTATGGCGGTCAATACCCGTCCAAAGGATGAGGAGACCAATATCGAGGAGACAAGAACGATAAGCGCGAGGAACGCCAACGCCAGCAGCAGGAAGTCCAGTTCGCCATCGAAGACCTTTCCACCAATCACCGGCCTGGGTATCTCAGAAATGCCGAAGGGTCCCCTGGTGAGGCTTGTCCAGTTCAGGAAGACGTTGAAGGCGATTATCGTAAAGCCGAATGAGACCAGAACGTAGATATCGTCCCTGAAGCGGTTGAACGCCACACCTACCACCAGCGCAACAAGGCCGGCCAGCAACGCGCTTACGGGCAAGGCTGCGAAGAAGGGCAGGCCAAAGGTTGGGATAGCGACCGAATACTCCTGTTCGTAGCCGGCGGTGGAGGAGAGGACCGCCATGGCATAAGCCCCTACGCCGAAGAAGCCGATGTGGGCTATGGAGAGCAGGCCTGTAAACCCCACCACCAGGTTCAGGCTCACCGCCAGGATGGCCCAGATGGCGAATATGGTGCCTATGGATATGGCAAACCCTTCTCCCCGCCAAAGCATGAAGGCAAAGGCCCAGGCGATTATCACAAGGTTCGCCCACACCTCCACGTTGCCCTTGGAGGAGCCCCACATGTACCTGGGGAGCTGCCCCAGTCTCCTGGGATCGATTGCGGCAAGAAGCGCCGGGGGCATGTCCTACCTCCTTGGCAGAATGCCTCTGGGCCAGAAGGCCAGGAACAGGATAAGCAGCATGAAAGAGATGGCGTCCTTCCATCCCCCTGCCAGGTCCCAGATGCCGAACTGTTCGACGATGCCCAGGGTAAATCCCCCGAGAATGGCGCCATAGAGGTTGCCCATGCCGCCGACCACCGAGGCGATCCATCCCTTCAACAAGAGGAGAAGAGCCATTTTGGGCTGAATGTTGGTGTCGTGCCCGTTCAATATTCCTGCAAGGGCGGCATAGACGGCGCCTATGAAGAACACTGCTGCAATTACAACCCGGGTGTTTATGCCAACCACCTTTGCTACATCCTCATCGTCGCCGATGGCCCGCACCGCCTTGCCAAAGGAGGTCTTCTGCAAGAGGAGGAGCAGCCCCACGAATCCGGCTACGGCAACTCCTATCGTAAAGACGTTGAACGCCTTGATGTTTGCTCCTCCCAGGCTCCAAAGGTTGCTGCCGAAGGCTTCCGGTAGGGGGCGAGGGGCACTCTGAAATACGATGGTGATGAAAGCGGTGATGGCCAGAAGGATACCCAGGGTGCCAACCAGCATGGTAAGGGGCGAACGGGAACGCTCCCGCATATAGACGTACAGTCCCCGGTACAAGGCCAAGCCGACGGCTCCGGCCAGCAGACAAGACACCGCCCAGCTTAGGTAGAGGCTGGACCCTGGGGCGCCGTAAATGAGATAGCCACAGACAGCCCCCAGAAAACTTGCGGGGACTGCGATGACTATCATCGCTACAAGATTCCCTTTATGCCACGCCCGTCGGACCAGCCAGTAAGCCGCCGCCGCCGTTAGAAGACCTACGACTGGGCTCAGGAGCCGGTAGAGGTCCTCGGGATAAGCCAGAAGGGCCCAGGTGTAAATCCCAGCACAGGAACCCAGAATCCCTTCAACGAAAAGGGCCCCGGTGTTTCCAAGCCGTTCTCTCAGGTTTTGGCCCATCGTGGAATGGATTATCCATGCAGTCACCCCTGCCACAACCAGGGCAAAGACGATGTTGAGGTACAGGTTGTTTGTCTGGTATAGGCTGGAGGATTGCTGGGAGCGTAGGTAGAAGACACCGTATGCCCCTATGGCAGCTGCGGCGCCGTAGTATAAGTCGAAGAACCAGACCGTGCTGTAAACCAGGGTGAACCCCATGGCAAGCAGGGCATAAATGGCGCCCACCGACAGGCCGTTAAAGGCAAACTGCAGGGCCTGATCGCTGGACTGGCTGACCTTCCAGACGACGTATCCTGCAGCTGCCAGGACCAGGACTCCGGCTAGGAGTTTGCCCCGGTCCTCGAAGACCCTGATCAACGCGTCCTACTCCGTAGGGGCGGGACCCAGCACCGTGTAGCCCATGTTTTCATCGTTCCTCTCGGCCAGCGGCAGTATCTGCACGACCGTGTTGGAGAGACCAACAACATCGCCGTTCTCATCGAAACTATAGTTGTCCCCGATGGCGCCGCTCCAGGTTAGGCCGCTCAGGCATTCTCTGAACCCGTCGGCATCCTGGTCGTCGTCGGTCCTGCCGAGGCACTCGGCTGCGATGTGAACATCGTCATAGGCGGAACCGAGGAACCAGGCGAGGGTAACGAAGCCATACCGTTCCCTGAAATTAGTCAAGAATGTACGGCCCGTTTCGCTGGCCAGGTCGGGGGTGGGAAGGACGGCCTTCATCCCCGTCGCGGCTTTTCCAGCAATATCCAGGGCCTTGGTACCCGAGGGGACGGAATCCGTGTAAATGGGGCCCTCGAATCCCTGCTCCCGGGCCTGCTTGACTACAGTGCCCCCGCTGGCCTCCGACTGGGCGGCAACGTGGAGGGCATCCGGGTTTTCACCGATAAGCTTGGTCAGCTGGCTTCGGAAGTCGGTGACGTCCGAGGCGTAGGTCTCCGATGCAAGTAGGGTCCCTCCCCGTTCTTCGAACTGGGCGACGGTAGTGCGCCGGACCCCCTCGGCATAGGGCGTCGACTCGGTGATGGTGACCAGGGTGCGGATCCCGTCGGCCCACAGCAGGTTTCCTGTATCGACGCCCAGCTGAAAGTCGTTTATGGCGGTGCGGAATATGTAGTCGCCTGCATCGGCGATTTCAGGGGCGGTGGCGGATGCGGAAAGCATCACAACACCGTCCTCCTCTGCCAGAGGGGCTGCTCCCAGCATCGCTCCGCTGCAGGATGTTCCAAGGATGATCTTTACTCCATCCACGTCGGTGAGTTTCCTGTAGGCAGTGATAGCATCCTTGGCACCGCACTTGGAGTCTTCCACGACCAGCTTGAGCTCCCGGCCGTTAATGCCCCCGGCGGCATTTATCTCGTCAGCGGCTAGCTGCTTGGCTTGGACTATCACTGTGCCGTAGCTCTGACCGGGGCCTGTAACCGAGTCCATAACCCCTACAACGAAAGGCTCTTTGGGCGGCTCAGGGGTCGCTGTGGGAGTGGCCTTGGGGGGTTCCGTCGGAGTTGCTGTAGGGTCCTCACCTTCGCATGCAGCGGCGACCAAGGCCATGACCGACAACAACATCAGTAGTGCGACCCATTTGGTAGCTATAGCCCGCATTATTGCCTCCTTTGTACGAACAATTCTTCTATTCCAGCGTGCCGTCGCCTTGGGCTCATCCCAAAGGTGAACTCTTGTAGCGATTCTGTACATTCTACATGAACACAACGTCTTAGTCTTGGTAAGCTGGCCTCCGATTCTGATTCTTTGTCAGCACTCAAGGGGTGCGGACGGCGACGGAGCGCACACCAACAGGCAACTTTTTAAAGGGGGCGACAGCAGCGTCTTTTCCCACCTAGGGTCTTGATGTAAAATGGCGCACGCTCGGAGACGGCATTATTATGAGACATCAGGATTATGCAATCTACACCAGGGGACTTGTGCGTCATTTTGGCGATGTCCGGGCCGTGGATGGCATTGACCTGGAGGTCCCCCAGGGCGAGATTTTTGGATTCCTTGGACCTAACGGCGCCGGAAAGACCACCGTCATCCGGATGTTGATCACGCTGCTTGCTCCCACCGCCGGCGAGATTCGGGTGGCCGGCTATGATGTGATTGGCCAGCCGGGGGAGGTGCGCCTGCGCATCGGCGCGGCCCTGCAGGAAGCTGCCCTCGACAACAAACAGACGGGCCGGGAGTTGCTGCATCTTCAGGGCAGGCTCTACGGACTCTCCCGCCGGCAGGTTCGGGAGCGCATTGAAGAGCTTTCCAGCGTGGTGGACATCGGCGAAGCTATGGACCGCATGATAGCCACCTACTCCGGCGGGATGAAGAGGCGGTTGGACCTGGCTGCTGCCCTTATTCACAACCCTTCCGTGCTCTTTCTGGATGAGCCGACAACGGGGCTGGACCCCATCAGCAGGTCGCGTATTTGGGAAGAGGTGCGAAACATCAACAGCCAGTTGGGCGTAACCATCTTCCTGACAACCCAGTACCTGGAAGAGGCGGATGCCCTGGCCCACAGGGTAGGAATTATCGATCGAGGAACACTGGCCGCCCAAGGTGTCCCCGCCGATCTGAAGCGGGCGCGAGGCTCCGACCTTGTCTTGGTGCGGCTGGATGGGGATGTGGATGTAGATGGGGCAGTCCAGGCTTTGAGGGGCATATCCCAGGTGGAAAGCGTGGACGCCCATGGACAGGAATTGACCATCAGTGTGGCGAACGGGGCCGCCCTGATCAGCACAATAGCGTTGGCGCTGGACCACCACAATATCATGGTGCAGGAGCTCACTCTTCGCACTCCTACTTTGGACGATGTGTTCCTCCAGGTCACCGGTGCACGCCTACAGGGAGATGCCGACTGATGATTGGAATTGATCGAGGCTCAAGGCCATGGCGATAGCTCCAAACGTGCGTTGGACCCTGGCCCGCCGTGGAGGGTTCCTGCGCGACACCGTCAGCGTTGCCGAAAGGGCCTTACGGTCCATACCCAGGGACCCCGAAGTCACCATACCCGCCCTCGTGATACCCGTATTTATGTACGTAGTGACGGTGGGGGCCTTCAACGATGTTGCCGGGGATATCCCTGGCCTGGACTACAAGGCCTTCCAAATACCGGTGGCGGTGCTGTTTGCCGTAACGGGCATCTCCCGGGCCATGGTGGTGGTGACGGACATCCAGACAGGGTACTTTGATCGGCTGGTCATTAGTCCAGTCAACCGGTTTGCCTTGCTGCTGGGATTTCTCATAGCCGACTTCGCCCTGGTAATAGCTCTAACGGTGCCTGTAGTAATCATGGCCTCCATTGTGGGGGTTGGATTTGCAACAGGGGTGCCGGGAATCCTGGCGTTCATGTTCATGAGCGGGCTCTGGGGCCTGATATTTGCGGGCTTCCCCTATGCGATAGCCCTCAAGACGGGCAACCCGGCCGCCGTCAATATCAGCTTCCTGCTGTTCTTCCCCTTTCTGTTTATGACCACCCTGTTTGTGCCTCGGGAGGCTATGACCGATTGGCTGGGGGCAGCAGCCGACATTAACCCGGTTACCTACCTTCTAGCCGCCCTCAGGTCACTGATCTCCGTGGGATGGGAGCCAATGGTCATGGTGAAGGGCCTCGCCGCCGTATTGGGCGTTGGTGTCTTGAGCATCGGTATGGCCATGGCGGCCCTCAAGGGCCGGGCTACCCGCAAGTAGCGAACCTATAGCCTATAACCTGTGGGCTGTCAGGTGTTCTAGCGGCTGGGTTCCCATGAAAAAGTGCGTAGGGCAAGCAGCAGTCCCCCCACCATCCATGCGGCCATCACCAGCAAGTGGATCGGTTCGAAGCCCAGGCCACCTTCGAAGGGGTTGAAGGAGGTCTGCATGGCGACAGAAAAATGCCTCACGGGGAAGATGTCAGCCACCGTTGTCAGCCACGCCGGTGCGTCGTGCAACGGGATGAATATGTCCGATATGAACATCAGCGGGAGAATGGATGCGTTGACTATGGCAGGGGATGCTTCTGCGTTGGGAATGACCTTCATGATTGCCAGTCCGAGAGCGCAGAAGGTTGCCGACCCAAGGGCCAGAGTGATGAGAAATGCAGGCAGGGTGTTTGACGGCACATCCACATCGTAGAAGATGACGCCTACAACCATGATGATCGCGGTGAGAAGGATGCCTAGAAAGACTGCATGGGCGATTCTCCCTGCCAGGAAAGACCAGGTGGGAATAGGCGTACCTCTTATGCGCTTCAGGATACCCTCGTCCCTGGAGAAGGACATCCCTATAGCCAGGTTGGTGTAGCAAGCGGTTATCACCGACAGAGCGCATATGGCCGGCACATAGAAGGTCGATGTGTGCACCGTTCCCCCGGCTATGTCCAGCTCTCCGCTGCCGAACAGCAGGTTGAGGATCACCAGAAACATCAGGGGGAAGACGAAAGTGAAAAAAGCTGCGACTGGGTTGCGCCAGAAAGCGGTGTTCTGGTACCGGAACTGCCTCAGGGCCAGCGCAAGGGATGTCACTCCTCCTCCCCTTCGCCGGCGTCGATGTCCGCCAGCTCCACAAACACATCTTCCAGGGACGGCCGGGTAACCACCAGGTCGTCCAACCCTATTCCATTTTCCACCGCCCAGGCTGTCAGCTCGTGCAATGTGCGGGTAGGCGAGTCTGTGGCCAGGGAATACGCTCCATCCACCATCTCTGAATCCGACTGAAGTTCTTCAGGCAGGCTAACCGCCACACCAGCCATCCTGAATCGTATGATGGTCCGGCCTTTCCCCTTTACCAATTCCGAGGGGATTCCCTCGGCGACGATTCTCCCGCGCACCATGATTGCCACCCGGTCAGCCAAAGCTTCGGCCTCATCCATGTAGTGGGTGGTCAGCAAAATGGTCTTGCCGAGGGACCGTAGATTCCGGATCATCTCCCAGGCGCCCCGGCGAGCCGAGGGGTCGAAGCCGGTGGTTGGCTCGTCCAGAAACAGCAGTTCAGGGTCCCCCACCAAACCTACTGCTACGTCTAAGCGGCGCCGCTGCCCACCTGAAAGACGCCTGACCAGGGTCTTGCGCTGGTCTCCAAGCCCCACCATGCCCAGAACTGCCTCCACCGGCAACGGATGGGGATAGTACCTGCGAAAGAGATCGATGGTCTCCATCACGGTCAGGTACCGCTCTACGCCGGTAGATTGGAGCACTATGCCGATTCGCTCCTTGAGCTTGCGGTCGTTCTTGCCCGGGTCGTACCCCAACACCGAAACATCGCCCGAGGTCCTGTTCCGGTGCCCTTCCAGTATCTCGACGGTGGTGGTCTTCCCTGCGCCGTTGGGGCCAAGCAGGGCAAAGACCTCGTTGTCCAGGACGCGCAGGTCTATCCCCTGTACAGCTTCCAGCTTGCCGTAGGACTTGCGAAGTCCACGCACCTGGATTACCGCACCGGGATTTTCTTCGTGAGGGGATGTCAAGGATTCAGAACTCACTGTTCGCAGGGACTCTCCGCTACGAGATGCGCCTTTGGCGCCGGGTTGGGGTGTTGGCGATGAAGCCGGACAGGTTGAGGGCTGTGTGGATCAGCCCGATGTGGGAGTATGCTTGGGGGAAGTTGCCCAGCTGCCTCCCGGACATCGGGTCGTACATTTCGGCATAGAGGCCCAGGTGGTTTGCTTGCCGTCGAATCACCTCGTTGAAGAAGTCGAAGCCCCGATCGGTCTGCCCTGTGTAGATCAGGTTCCCGATCAGCCAGAAGCTGAGGAGTGTGAACGCTCCCTCGTGCTGGCCACTGAGCCCATCGTCGGTCTCTTCGGGAAGGTAACGCCAGACCAACGGCCCATCGGTCAACTCTCTTTCGATGGCATCTACGCTGGACCGCACCCGAGGATCGTCCCGCGAGACCAAGCCAAGAAAAGGAATAGCAAGGTTTGATGCGTCAAGGGTATCGTGGCCGTACCGCTGGCGGAAAGCCTGTTTTTCAGAGCACCACCCTGCGTCCAGGATCTCGTCTCTAATGCGTTCAGAGGTCGTATGCCAGCGCCGGGCCAGCCGGTCGTTTTTCCTGGCGGCGGCAATGGCGGAGGCCTTTTGGAGGCCAACCCAGCACATGACCTTGGAATAGACGAAGTGCTGCTGTTCCCCCCGCACTTCCCAAACACCCCGGTCCTTGCGCTGCCAGTTGGCAACCACGATTTCGGCCAAACTGTGTACCAGGTTCCAGCTTTCCGCTGATATCTCTCCATGAAGCAGGAACAGGGAATGGACGGAGAGGATGACCTCCCCGAAGACATCCATCTGAAGATGACGCGCTGCAGCATTTCCGATGCGTACCGGGCGGGAGTTTTCGTACCCCTCAAAATGGTCCAGCCTGTGTTCCCGCAGCGGGGAGTTGGGACTGACCCCATACAATATCCGCGTCTTGCGGCGGGTCAGATTACACTGCTCCAGCAGCCATTTCATGTAACGGTCGGCTCCGTACACATCCCCCAAGCGGTAGAGAATGTCCACGGTGAAGCTGGAGTCCCGCAGCCAAGAGTAACGATAGTCCCAGTTGCGTGTACCTCCTATTGTTTCCGGCAGGCTGGTGGTCGGCGCGGCGACTATTGCCCCCGTGTTCCTGTACATCATCAGGTGCAGGGCCAGGAAGGAGCGGACCACCGCATCCCTCCATAGACCTATGTAGTTCATCCTGGCTACCAGTCCTTGCCAGTAGACCCTGGTGCTAGCGAGCTTCTCCGTTGTGTGCAGGAGCCCGATGCTGGCTGGGCGTCCATGGCCATAGGTGAGGACAAAGGTCTCTGTTTGTCCCGTGGTGAGGGTAAAGCTGAAATTGACCCCCCGGTCGTCGAATGGTAAGGGTAGGCTGGCAAGGAGGGTGGTTGTCTGTCGCCCCCCCGAGGCTTGGACGGCAGTCGCGGAGCCGCGTCCCTTCGTCGGCTTGAACACGGGGAGAGTGCGGGCGTAATCGTGCCTGGGCTGAAAGTCGCAGCACATTTCCATCTGTCCCGAGATGCAGGTTACTATGCGGTGGACCTCGTGGAGGGCCTTCGGAGGAGTTTCCGGGTTGTCATCATCATCATCTGCGGCGGGCATGAAATCGGTGACGGAGACCACCCCGGTCGCCGACATAAAGGTAGTTCTCAGGATATTGGTGTCCTCGATGTACTCTTGGAAGGATTCGAATTCGCGGCTTCTTGGGCCTATTCGGAACCGACCGCCCACGTCGGAGTCAAGGATGGCGGCGAAGATGCTGGGAGAGTCGAACCGGGGAAAGCAGCACCAGTCTATGGAACCATCGGTACCCACGAGGGCCGCGGAGGACATATCTCCTATGAGTCCGTAATGGTACAAAGCTGGCCTGGACAGAGGTGCCGTTCAGTGGGGCGAAGTGTACCACCGCAAGCAAGGTTGCTGCAACGAGAATGAAAGCCGGTATTCCCCAACTATAACTATCCGATGCGCTCTGGCCCGTTTATCTGTCCGTCCTGTAGAGGTAACGGATATCCCAGATACCATAGAGGGTAGGCACCGTATTGCCGAAAACGTTTCGCACTGCGCTTATGCGTTCCGACAGGGTGAGGTAGATTAACGGCTGTTGCTCGGCAACGATCTCCTGGGCTCGATGGTAGAGCTGCACCCGCTTATCATGGTCAAGCTCCTGGCCTGCCGAGACGTATATTTCGTCGATCCGGGCTTCCCACTCCGTAGCGGGCTGTGCCTGGTTGGGGTGCCACAGGTGCAAGTTTTCGCCGCTATGCCACATGCTAATTCCGTAGTGGGGCTCAGTTGAGCCGGTGAACCCTATTATGATGGCTTCCCAGTCGTAGGAGCCGGTCAACTGGGAGACCAGTTCGTCAAACCCGATAGCCCGGTAGTCGGCGCCTATGCCGATGTCCTGAAGCCCTCGGTGGATTACATCGCCGGCTGCCTGCCGGACGCTGTTTCCTTCGTTGGTGACCATTGAGAATACGATCTCGTTGCCCCCTGGATCCTCCCGCACTTCGTCACCGTTCGTATCCTTCCAACCCAGGTCATCGAGGATTTCCTTGGCTTTGTCCAGATCGTATTCGTACCTTCTGACGTCCGGGTTGTGGAAGTCGCCGGCCGCAGGGCTTACGGACGACCATTGGGAATATCCCAAGCCATGCTGTACCTCATCGATTATGGCGGCCTTATCGATGCTATGGGCTATGGCTTGGCGGAAACGGACATTCCGGAACCACTCCAGCTTCTCGGAGTCCATGTATGGGTCTCCCGAATCGGAGTCTGTGCCGGGATTCATGTTGAAAACCAGGAAGGTGGTACCGAAGGCGGGACCTCTCTTGGAAACGGTGAAGTTTCCTTCTTCCTGGAGCGGTTCAAGGTCTGCCAATTCCTTCCCCAGCACTCCGTGGACCTCAGACTCTCCTGCTAGGAATCTGGCTAGCTCTTCCTCGAGGTCGGGGACGATAACATGGACGACCTCATCCAGGTAGGGCAAGGTGTTGCCCGCGTCATCCCTGAGCCAGTAATCGGGATTGCGCTGCATAACCACACGTTGGCCGGGATCATATGCGTCAATGGTGAATGGCCCCGTCCCGATGACCTCCGCCGGGTCCGTTTCGATGTCCCATACAGCCGAAAAGGTGCCGTCGTCCACGTACTGTTCGAGGATGTGCTTGGGATACATGGAGGTCCCCATGGACCGGAGGAAGGGGGCGAAAGGCACCGGCAGCACGCACTGGACGGTGTAGTCGTCCAGTGCTGTGACCCTCATAGGTGTCTCTTCCCAGGCGCCGCTTTCCTCGTCCCTATGCCGGAAATGGAAGGAAGGCCGGCTGCTTGCCGGGATGTCGTGGTTGTAGATGATGCGACTGAAGGTGAAGTCCACATCGTGGGCGGTGAAAGGCTCCCCATCATGCCATCGGACATCCTGCCGTAGATGGAAGGTCCAGGTCAGGCCCTCCTCCGAAGACTCCCAGGACTCCGCCAGGGCCGGCTCCACCTCATTGGTCAACCACGAGGTCTGCGTCAGTCCTTCGAATAGATATCCCAATACATCGGAGGATGAAGCATCGGTGGAGATGGCAAGGTTAAAGGTCAGCGGTTCCGAGATGGTCGCAAAGGTCAGGCTCCCACCCTGCTTTCCGACGGTGTACTCGAACTCTTCGGCATTCCGGTCCAGCTGCTCAACGACATCATCCCGGGACGGGGCTCCGCCGCCGATGCAGGCTGCCAAGACGATAGGGAGCGAAGCTAGGAGCAGGCCAGGTCCCCATTTGGGCCAGTGTCGGGTTCTTGGTGCGTCAGGCGCGGTCATGCCATTACTGGTCAAGGTGAGCTATGAGCGTGAGGTGGTTTTTGTTATTTTCTCTGTGGTAGGAGGCATGGTCCATCATGGTCAGGGAGAGGTAGATGCCTAGGCCTCCTACAGGGCGGTCATCGATAGCTGCATTGGTATCGGGTTGAGGGGCTTGGGTTAGGGGGTCGAAGGGTTTACCTCCGTCGATGAACTCTAAGGTGAGGGAGTCGGGTTGGGAGGAGATGTTGAGGTCTATGTAGTGGGTGCCGGAGTCGAAGCCATAGTCCATGATATTGAGGACGACCTCTTCGACGACAAGGTGCACCCGGAAGGCGAGGTCTTGAGGCCAGTCCTGTTGTTCTCCGAACTCTTGGAGGGCATCGATGATGCGCGGGAGTTCATCCCGGTGGTTTTGTACCTTGAGGAGGAGGGAGTTGGTCAAGATGGGAAGTCGCCTCTGGAGAGGGTAAGGCAGGTGATATCGTCGGACTGGGGAGCGTCGGCGACGAAGTTCCTGACGGAGTGGAAGACGGACTCGTTGGCATCATGGGAGTCTTTGGGGGGGCTGCCTGTGAAGATATTGACGAGTCTGTCGTTGCCGAACTCCTCGTAGTCGGCGTTCATAGCTTCGGTGACGCCGTCGGTGTAGAGGATGATGGTATCGCCCTGGGAGAGGGTAGTTTCATCCTGGATGTAGGGGAGGTCTGGCATAAGGCCCAGGGCGATGCCTCCGGTGGTAGGTAGGAGTTCGGAGGAGCCGTTGGCATGGACTATGAGGGGTGCGTTGTGTCCGCCGCTGGCGTAGGCGATGTGTCCGGTGCTGGGGTCGTACTCGGCGTAGAGGATGGTGACGAACATAGCGCTGTCATTATCCTGGCTGAGGAGGTTGTTGACCTCCACCAGGACATCGGAGGGGTTGGCGGAGCCTATGGCTGCACCCTTGAGGAGGGTGCGCGCAGACATCATGAAGAGGGCTGCCGGGACACCTTTGCCGGAGACATCGGCGATAGCGAGGCCGATGCGTCCGTTTTCGAGGCGGATGACATCGAAGAAATCCCCCCCGACGCTTCTGGCGGGTTCCATGCTGCCGAAGACCTGGAAGGAGGGGGAGGAGGGGAACTGTGCGGGGAGGATGGATTGTTGCATGTTGCTGGCGACATCGAGTTCGTTCTGGATAGCGACGAGCTTATCTCTGGAGGAGAGAGCTTCGCGCCACTCTTCGATATGGCTGAGGGTGCGGGAGATGGTTACTTCCAGGTCTTCGAAATCTATGGGTTTGGTGACGAAGTCGAAAGCGCCTCGGTTCATAGCGGTGCGGATGTTTTTCATATCTCCATAGGCGGAGATGATGACAGCGCGCAGTTCGGGGTCCACGTTGGGTATCTGTTCTAAGAGGGTGAGGCCATCCATCTGGGGCATGTTGATATCGGAGAGGACCATGTCGATATCGGGGTCATCGCGGAGTTTGGAGAGGGCTTCTAGGCCGTTTTGGGCGAAGGTGAAGTTGTACTTGCCGGTCCTGATGTGGCGTCGCATACGCTGGAGCACCAGGGGTTCTACATCAGGTTCATCATCTACGACGAGGATTTTGTAGGATTTAGGCGATTCCATGATGCGGGGCCTCCCATCTAGCTGCCGAGGGAGGCAAGGGCATCGGCCTGAGCGGTATGTACCGGGATGATCTTGTCGAAGCCGCTGATCTGGAACACCTCGCTGATGGAAGGGGAGAGGGAGCATACGCCGAACTTGCCGGACTTACCTTGGAGTTGGCGAGCAATGAGAAGGATAACCCTGAGGCCTGCGCTGCTGATGTAGGAGAGGTCTTTCATGTCCAGGAGGAGGGCATTGGCATTGCTGCCGAGGATGGATTCGAGGGCATCCTGGAACTCCTTGGCATTGCTGCCATCGACGCGGCCCGAGGTTCTGGCGACGAGGACAGGTCCCTTGTTTTCTCCCTCGACCTTCAGGTTCTTGGTATCGACGGCAACCCAAGCTTCGTTTCCTTGCTGACCGGCAGTTTCCATGGTCCCCCGCTCCTTATCGATGACTGCGCAGACCTGAAAAGACCGCCCTAGGGCGAGCCTGAACCATAGTATAGCATACAAACCGTGTCATGCTTCAGCAATAACAAGGGAGTGACGCCAGTGGATTCCCGGATTCTCTTCAACGGCAAACATCCTTTCCGTCAAACGCCGAAGGGTTGGGCAAATGCCGGAGTGTTGGGCAAACGCCGAAGGGTCGGACAGACTCGTAGGGTCGAGGCAGCCGATGGAGGACTGGCTTAGATGGGAAGGCCAAGACGTGGTAACATTTAGCTGGTGCAGGCACAACGGTGCCGAGAGGGAAGATGGTGGCTGGCTACGACTACGATATGGCGGTTATCGGGTCTGGACCTGGAGGTAATGGCGCTGCCATCCAAGCTTCGAAGCTTGGAAAGAAAGTGGTTGTCATCGAGAAGCTCCCGGATATCGGTGGTGAAACGGTAAACGTGGGTACCCCCAGCAAGACGGTCCGCGAGGCTGCCCTGTACCTGACGGGATACAGGGAACGCAATATCTACGGGGAATCCTACGCAATTAAGGACAAGATCACCATGGGTGACCTGATGGTCAGGACCCGCTATGTGATGCAGCACCAGGCAGATATGTTGCGCAGCCAGCTGATGCAGGCCAGGGTGAGCATGATAAATGCCGAAGGCTCTTTCGTTGACTCCCACACCCTGAATCTTGCGTCTGACGGCGGCAGGTCGAACAGTACCATCACGGCCGACAAGATGGTCATAGCCGTGGGCACCTTCTCCACGATGCCTCCGGTGGTGTATGCCGACGGGCGCCTGGTATTTGTAGGCGATGATGTCCTGAACCTGCCCGATCTCCCCCGCACTCTTACCATAGTCGGCGCAGGCCCCATTGGCCTTGAGTACTGCAGCACCTTTGCCGAGCTTGGTGTGCGGGTGACCCTGGTGAACATGGCCCCCCACCTGCTGCCCTTCGCCGACGATGAGGTCGTAGACACCCTGATATATCACCTCCGGCAGAGGCTTGTGAGCTTCAGACTATCTGAAGAGGTGTCCGATATCGAGTACACAAGGGACGATCTGGGGGACCGGGTCCGGGTAAAGCTGGTCAGCGGCAACCAGATTGTCAGCGATGCGGTTATGTACTGTGTAGGACGCACCGGGTCAACCTCATCCTTGAATCTGGAAGCTGCCGGCCTCGAAGCCGATAGTCGGGGCCGTCTGACTGCGGACGAAAACTACCAGACCGGCGTAGAAGGTGTCTATGCGGTGGGCGGCGTGATCGGCTTCCCCAACCTGGTGTCAACCTCCGAAATGCAGGGCCGCCTTGCTGCATGCCACGCCTTTGGAGCGGCGGCCAACAGCTTCCCAGGTCTCTTCCCTTACACGATCAGGACTATCCCCGAAATAGCCATGGTAGGCAAGACGGAGTCCCAGGTGACTCAGGATGGGGTCGCCTACGAGGTTGGCAGGGCGAGATACAAGGATATCGTGAAGAGCATGATCCAGGGGGAAGACGCGGGACTGTTGAAGCTGGTCTTCCATCCCGAAAACCGAAAGCTCCTGGGGGTGCATATCGTTGGCGAGGCCGCTTCGGAGCTGATCCACATTGGTCAGGCCGTCATCGCCCATGACGGCGTCGTGGACTATTTCCTAGATTCGGTGATCAGCCACCCCACCCTGTCGGAAGCCTACGTGGCAGCAGCCCTGGACGGAATCGGCCGCTTGGGATAAGGGACAGGGCCCACGTGTAGCCTCCAGGGTAAATCTCGGTTACCGGGATGACTTCTGGGCTTGGAGCAGGTGCTCAACATGGTGGTCTTCCCCCGTACAGGCGGCCGTCGATTGCTCCAGCTGCACGGTGACGTGCGCGATGTTGTACCGGTTGTGGGTCAGTCCTGGATCCGGTTACGCAGGCTCTCAAAGCTCCCCTGGTAAGACGGGTCCACCAGTACATGCGCCGTGAAGGCGTCGTTTCCTGATGTGATGGTCCAGCAGTGAACATCATGGATCAGGGTGACCCCGCCCAGCTCTTCGATATCGTTGCACAACTTATATACATCTATGTGCTTTGGGGTCCCTTCCAGCAGGACGTGGAACACCTTCATCGTCAAGGCCCACGAGCTGCGCATGATAAGCAGGCCTATCACGACGCTGAGGATGGGGTCGATTAGAGTCCATCCGATGGTCAGGATGATTATTCCAGCGAGCACGACGCCCACGGAGCCCAGCAGGTCGGCCAGCACATGCTGGAAAGCTCCCTCGACGTTCAGGCTGTGTTCCGAATTGCGGTGGAGAATATAGGTTACGATGAGGTTAACGATGAGGCCGCCGATGTCCACAAGGAGCACCGATACACCTTCTACATGATGCTCATCGAGGCGGAACCGCTGGTAGGCTTCCCAGAGTATCCAGCCGACTATCAGCTTGAGGCCAAGGCCGTTTAGCAGAGCGGCGATCACTTCGCTGCGGTAGTACCCGTAGGTTCGTCCGGCGGATGCTCCCCGCTCGGCAACCCACATGGCGAATATTGCCATGGCGATGGCGGCGGCATCGGTGAATATATGCCCGGCATCTGCTATAAGACCCAGGCTGCCGGAAATGATGCCACCGACCACCTCGGCCACCATGTAGGTGCTGATCAGCACCAGCGAGATGATCAGGCTGCGCCGACTGGCCCCCCGCAGGTCATGGGCATGGTCGTCGCGGCCGTGGTCGTGCCCATGGTCGTCGGCGGGGACATCGGACCCACCTCTGCCGCCTGGGAATAAACATAGTATATGGACCCTTGGGTGTCCGTCCTCGTCTTCAGTCCCAGCCAAGCACGGGCTATCTCGATAACTTTCCCTATCGCCCCTGGGTTCCGGGTGGGGCCTAACCTTACCAAGGGGATGCGTGAGTATCCAATAACCATGGGCGCCTACTTAACTTTAAGGATGCATCCGACCCCGCCCCAGGTAACCCTGATGGCGGGGCATGGGAAACAGGATGCCAATTGTCCAAACTAGTCGGGCCCGGGTCTAGTCGTTGTGTTCGTGATGCTCGTGGTCGTCGCACTCGTGAGGGTCGTGAACATGGGCATGGTGCTCATGATCGTCGCACTCATGAGGATCGTGGACATGGCCCGGCTCATCGCCGTGATGCTCATGCTCATCGCACTCATGAGGATCGTGGGGCATACTACTCCCTTCACCAAAGCTTATTATCCGAAGCTGGAACGGCGCCGTTCTAGGATGCAACAGAAGGGGTGCGCAATACCAGTAAATCAAAATGAGCAAGCATCTGTCCGTTTCGCTCAACCCCGTTACGGCACCTTCCACAGCAGGACGTATCACCCTCACCCCCCAACTCATCTCCTTCAAGGGCAAGGGAGAATGGGTCGCATCCAAATTGCGGGACAAGGTAGGCGAAACGGAGATCATCGGACGCTTCTCCGACATGGTTGTGCGAAGCGATTTTTGCTATGCCACCACAAACCGGCAGGAGACTGTCAAGCAGCTATCCCGGTTGGCCGACTTCATCCTCGTGGTCGGCGCCCAGAACAGCTCCAACTGCAACCGGCTGCGGGAAGTGGCCGAGGCCAATGGTGTAAGAGCATACCTGATAAACGGCCCCGATGAGATTGACAGGCAATGGTTCGATGGTGTTCAGGGGATCGGCATCACCCCGGAAGAGATGGTGCTGGCTGTGATCGATGCTTTGGCCCCGGACTCGGTGAGCTCCATTGATGGGGTGGCAGAAGACACTAGCTTTGACCTGCCTCAAGAACTCAGGGACTGAGACATCCATCTCACCCGGAGCTTGAAGACCGCATCAAAGAATCCCTGGCACCCTTCTTGTCCGAGGGAACTGCCTGAATACCCTCAGGTCCCACAGCTATTGGATGGCCCCACAGAGCCGGCCGGATCTAGTAGTTGACAGACTCTTCCGCATATACGTGGTCGGGCAATGTGTAGCGGATCCCTTCCTCGTCGTACAACGAAGAGTCGAGCAAGGACGTGAACCTTGAGAAGCTGCTGTTTTTGTGCTGTTTCGGGAACAGTTTACCTAGGATGCTCCCGTAACGCTGTTGCATCCTGAACCACCAGATTGCTCCAAAATTGGAGAGAGCCGGATACATCAGTGATGAGGAAATTTGCTTTCCGATAAGTTTGCTGGAAACACGGTACACATACCGAGCTAACTGGCGGCGGTCAGTCGGATCTAGCTTCCCGGCGATTAACGGGGCTGAGTTGACTAACGAGTGTGCCATCACGACCGATTCTAGCGGGGAATCAGGCTCGCACATGCGACCGACACCCCACAGCTCCAAGGCATCATCAGCCTTCTGAAACAGGATGGTTTCAGGAATGCCCATCAAGTGCCCGCTATACCGCCAAACATCCATGAAGCTCGCATATTCTTCATCGGTATAACCGGCGCCCAAGGTTTTCATGTGCTTTAGCAGCCTTGCTGAAAAAGCCGAAACGGCGTAGCCCAAGTGCGCAGCGCTAATCGGTTCACCCCAGGCTTCGGTATCCCAGCTTTCCGAATCGTTCAGGAGTTGTCTCATTCGTGCATGAACTATCCTGATACGAACTGAAAGCTTCCATCCGTCCCCATACCTGTACAAACCACCAGGGAGAAATATCTCCATCATGTGACGGTTGTTGTTCCCCAAACGCCTGACGCCCTGGTCTCGCACCCGCCCGGTGATGAAGAAGGATTTTGCAATATTCGTAGTGAAGCCTTCTATCAGGACGCCTGCAACGAATGCTGCCAAAATCAGCTGCGAGTTCCTGTAAAACATGCGCACAGCCGGAGCGAATGCCGAATAGTCGAGCCATTCCGGCGGAGTTTCTGCGTCTTTGAAGAATTCTCTCAGCGAAGCTGGAGCGTTCCTCAGAGCATCCTCACCTTCCTGGTCCATAGCCGCCTGGATTAGCTGCCTCGACTCTTCTGGGCTAAGCTCTTCTAGATCTCTCGTCATCGCTTCGCCCAGCGGGTCTCCAATATGTGTGTGAGCCATGTACTTGTCTGCGATATCGGGCGCAACCGCCCGGGCTTTTTCATAGCCGGGAATATAGTCAGTTGGTACGTTCATGGAAATCTGTGCCCCCCATATCAGTTCTGGTCTCAAACAACATGAGTGTCATGTTCTTGCGGTTCTACTCGCAGATCGGGCAGCCAGCGAAGCCATGATGGAAGGTACCAGTTCCTTCTCCCAAGCACTTCCATGCTTGCGGGCACCAGGACCGACCGCACCAGCGTCGCATCTAATAGCACTGCTACGGACAGCCCGAACCCGACTTGTTGATTGATAGTGGTCTTCCCTGATGCAAAAGCGCCGAACACCGCTACCATGATAAGGGCAGCACCTGTGATCAATCCTCCAGTGGACCGCAGACCGTAGGCTACGGCCTCAGCGTTGTCCCCGGTCTGATCGTACCGCTCGCGGATGCGGCTCAGCAAGAACACATGGTAGTCCATGGAAAGACCGAACAGGATGGAGAAGAGGAACAGGGGTATCCATACATCGATGACCTCGGCGTGCTGGAACCCCAGTAGCTCCGTGGCCACTCCCTTCTGGAACACCAGTACCATGAGCCCATATGCGGTGCCCACTGAAAGAAGGTTCATAAAGACTGCTTTGATCGGGATAACTATTGACCGAAAGACCAGCATCAGTACCACAAAGCTGAATCCCAGCACGAAAGCAAAGACAACCGGGGTATATGCACTGATTATGGAGAAGACATCTGAAGCCTCTGATGTTACCCCGCCGACAAGGACTTCTGCGCCGGTTCCGTCGAAAGCAGCGGGGATGTACCTGTCTTGGACCGTGGACAGAACATCGACAGCCTCCTGGCTGCGGGGCTCGCCGGGGATGAACACCGTTAGCAAGGCCAGGTCCCTGGAGTCGTTGACCGTAAGGACAGGATCGACCTGTAAGCCCGGGTGTCCTGCTAGATATGTCTCCAGTTTTCCTATGGCATCCTGCACGCTGGGGCTGTCGATATTCCCGTCGATGACTATTTCGACGGGGTTGACCCGCCCGAAGGAGAACTCTTCTTCCATGATGAAGAAAGCCTCCCTGGTCTGGGTGCCTTCAGGGAATACATCCACGCCGTTTATGCCGGTCTGGATCTGGAAGTAGAAGACGGTGGCAGCAATCATGGGTGCGCCGATGACGATGATGCTGATGACCGGGAAACGGGTGACGAGTCGGGTTATAAGCTCCCAAAACCCATGCTCAGAGGAGTTGGACGGTCTAATTCTTGCTTTGCCGATAAAGGGGATAGGCAGGTGGTTGATCCTTGGGCCGAGGATGGCAAGGTTGGCCGGCAGCAGGGTGAGGGTGCCCGCCATTGCAACTAGCACAACTACTATCGCGCCAATAGCGAGAGACTGGAAGAAGGAGAAAGGCACGATCAGTATGCCGCAGAGAGCGATGACTACGGTGACTCCGCTGAACAGCACCGTGCGTCCTGCCGTTGCCCCGGCCCGCTCGATAGCCGCATTATGGCCCAAGCCCCGGGCCAGTTCATCCCGGTAGCGGGATACTATAACAAGGGAATAGTCTATTCCTACAGCCAGGCCGATCATGATAATCATGAGGGTGACGAAGAAGCTCAGATCGAAGACTTGGCCGATGAGGGCTGTAATGCCTAGTGCAACTATGATGCAGGCAATGGACAGGCCTACCGGCATCAGGGCAGCAGCGATGGTGCCAAAGAGGACCACGAGGATTATAAGGGCGACAGGGATGCCGATGCGTTCTCCCTGTCTCAGGTCGTTTTCCGCCAGCTCGTTGTTGTCGTGGGCGATGCTGGCGTCCCCTACCATAAGCACGCGGAAGCTGTCCTTCCCATCTGCTTCCTCGACGACCTGGAGGACATCTGGGACCTTATCTACAGCTTCTTCGAAAGAGCCGGTTATGACCAGGGGCATTATCGCTGTCCTGCGGTCAACGGAGACAAGGGTCGGATCGTTGGTCAGGTAGTAGTGGGGCGCCGGGGTCACCGTTTCACTCCCCAGGGAGAGCACTTCGTTATAGACCTCTTCGACCTTTGCCCGGAACTCGGGAGTATCTACGGTATGGGACTCCGACTGAACGATAACTATCTCGCTGACCGGTTTGGGACCCCGGAGCTTGTCCTCCAGCAGACGCTCGGCGCGCTCCGATTCGGCGCTGCTGCCCAGGCGAAACTCCGTGGTCGTGGCTTTATCGAGTATGTCTGTGAGCGGTTTCGGGCCAGGGGCCATTTCCGCATCTACAGCGAACCCGCCCGCAATAATCGCTATCACTGCCCAGATGGCGATGATTACAAATGGCTTCCGCGCACTGACACGGGCCAGCCGCTCAGTCATGGCGACTCCTGCCACCAGGAGAAGGGGGACGGTCCGCCGGTCGTTGACGGCAAGAAGCGTGATGCATCTTATTCACCCAGCTTGTTACCATAAACCTTCCATGCTATCGGGTGCTTTCAGGCGTCGGGCAGACACCAGAAGCGTGTATTCCCTACTTTATCATACATGGTCAGGCCTTTAATGTGCACTTCTCGCACATGCTGGCGCGCAATTCCCCGCTCCTCTTGGGAGAAGGCAAGGATGTGGGCGCGGCCTTGCTAGCCGCCGCCGTCGCCTGCGGGGACCGACTCTTTGCGGGAACGCCGGCCTTTCTTTGAGGCGCCCTGCGTCTTGGTCGGAGCTGTCTCGTTGGCGCCAAGGATGCCCCGCAGATAGCGCCCGGTGTGGGAGGCTGGAAAGTTCGTCACTTCCTCCGGTGTGCCTGTAGCGATGAGGCTGCCTCCGGCATCTCCCGCCCCTGGGCCCAGGTCGATGATCCAGTCTGCGTTCTTCATCATGTCCAGATGGTGCTCGATCAGCACCACGGTGTTGCCCGAATCCACCAGCCGGTGAAGCACCCGCAGCAGGGCGGCGCAGTCCTCAAAGGACAGGCCTGTCGTAGGTTCGTCCAGGATATAGAGGGTCTTGCCCGTCGCCCTACGGGAGAGTTCCGTCGCCAGCTTCACCCGCTGGGCTTCGCCCCCCGATAGAGTGGTGGCTGGCTGGCCGAGGCGGATGTAGCCCAAGCCAACGTCCCGGGTGGTTTCCAGCTTGTTGCGTATCTTGGGCAGGTTGTAGAAGAAGTCCAGGGCTTGGTCCACGGTCATGTCCAGCACATCGGCGATGCTCTTGTCCTTGAAGGTGACTTCGAGGGCTTCCCGGTTGTAGCGTAGGCCGCGGCACACCTCGCAGGGCACGGTCACATCGGGCAGGAACTGCATCTCGATCTGGATGTATCCTCCGCCCTGGCATGCTTCGCAGCGCCCTCCCTTCACGTTGAAGGAGAACCGCCCGGGGGCATAGCCCCGCACCTTGGCCTCGGGAAGGGAAGCATACAGCTCGCGGATGGGGGTGAAGGCGCCGGTGTAGGTGGCGGGATTGCTGCGGGGAGTGCGTCCTATGGGGGACTGGTCGATATCCACCACCTTGTCGATGTTCTCGATGCCCGCGATACTGGTGTGGCGTCCGGGCCGTTCCTTGTTGCCGTAGAACTGCTGGGCCAGCTTCTTATACAGTATCTCGTACACCAAGGTGCTTTTGCCGGAGCCTGAAACCCCGGTGACGCACACCAGCATTCCTAAGGGAATCTCCACATCCACACCCTTCAGATTGTTTTCCCGGGCGCCGCTGATGGTGATGTGATGTCCGTTGGAGGGGCGTCTCTTTTCCGGCAGAGAGATGGACCTGCGCCCGCTCAGGTAGCTCCCAGTTATGGAGTCTGGGTTGCTCATGATGTCGTCGATGGTGCCGCAGGCCACCACGCTGCCCCCGTGCTCCCCTGCGCCGGGGCCCAAGTCCACGATAAAGTCGGATGCCCGCATGACAGCTTCGTCGTGCTCTACCACCACCACGGTGTTGCCCAGCTCCCGCAGGCGGTTGAGGGTGTCGATGAGGCGGTCGTCGTCGGCAGGATGCAGGCCCACGGTGGGTTCGTCGCAGACGTACAGCACACCTGTAAGCCCCGACCCGATCTGCGTTGCGAGGCGTATCCTCTGAGCTTCGCCACCTGAGAGGGTGCGGGCAGTGCGGTCCAAGGAGAGGTATCCCAAGCCTATATCTACCAGGAACCTCAGGCGGGCTTCGATCTCCTTCAGAATCTGTGCGCCGATGGACAGCTCTCGCTCGGTCAGGTAGGCAGGCGATTGATGGCTGCCGTTGTCCCCCTTCCGGGGAGAATCGACCGCCTTGCCCTGGCCGATGTTGCGCGCCCACTCTATGCCGCCCTCGATGGTCATGGCGCACACATCGGAGATAGCCAGGCCGCACACCCGCACAGCCAGGGCTTCGGGTCGCAGGCGCTTCCCGTCGCATGCGCTGCAGGGATTGGCGGTCATGTACCGCTCCACGTCACTTCGCACATAGTCGGACTCGGTCTCCTTGTGGCGCCGCTCCAGCTGCGAGATAACCCCCTCGAAGGTGGTCTCCCACGAGTAGTCATGGCCATGGTGGGTGCGGTGGCGCATGGTCAGGGTCTTGTTTCCCGCGCCGTACAAGATGATCTGCAGAGCCTTTTCGGGCAGGTCCTTGACGGGCGTCCTGGTGGAGAAGCCGTAGGCCGAGGCCACCGATTCCAGCAAACTCTTGTGCCAGCCCGTAAGGGCGCCCGCCCGCACCCAGGGAACGATGGCGCCTTCGGCGATGGACAGCTCCTTGTTGGGGATGATGACTTCGGGGTCGATCTCGAGCTTGAATCCCAGGCCGGTGCAGGCCGGGCATGCCCCATGGGGGCTATTGAAGCTGAAGGTCCTGGGCTCTATCTCAGGCAGGCTGATGCCGCAGTGGACACAGGCGAAGTGTTCGGAAAAGACCTGCTCTTCTCCGCCATCTATGGCCGCCTGGACGACGCCATTGCCCTGCTTCAAGGCTGTTTCCACCGAGTCGGCCACACGGCTGGCCTCGGTATCGGCGTCCAACACGAGTCGGTCCACGACGATCTCGATGTAGTGCCATTTCTGCTTGTCCAGATTAAGGTCCCCCATGCCCTCCAGCTGGTGAATTTCGCCGTTGACTCTTACTCGAACGAAGCCGGCCCGTCGGGCTTCTTCGAACACGTCCTTGTGCTCTCCCTTGCGCCGACGCACCTTAGGGGCGAGCACAAGAATGCGGCTGCCCCCAGGCAGAGACATAATGGCATCGACAATCTGCTGCACTGTCTGGCGTTGAACGGGGCGGCTGCACTTGGGGCAGTAGGGACGACCCACCCGGGCGAACAGGAGGCGCAGGTAGTCGTACACCTCTGTGACTGTGCCCACGGTGGACCGGGGGTTGTGGGATACGCCCTTCTGGTCTATGGAGATGGCCGGGGAAAGTCCCTCAACGTACTCCACGTCGGGCTTTTCCATGCGCCCCAGAAACTGGCGCGCATAGGCCGATAGGGACTCCACGTAGCGGCGCTGGCCCTCGGCATATATGGTATCGAAGGCCAGGGAGCTTTTCCCCGAACCGGAAACCCCGGTAACCACCACCAGCTTGTCCCTGGGAATGGTTACATCGATGTTCTTAAGGTTGTGCTCCCGCGCACCCTTGACGTGTATGAACTCCTGCGGCATAGGCAAGCTTTCTGAAAGAAGGTCGGCGTTATTCTAGCATCCCCCGCCCCACGAGGCATCTCTGGGCTGGCCCTGTCGGCTCCAGTACTTGTCCCGGTCTAGTTGACTATAGTCGTCCAGGTTGTGGTCCTTCGAGCGGTCTTTTACCTGATGAGCAACGTGCCGGTCTTGAATCACCCTGTCCCGCCAGGAGACGGGGGCGAGTGCAGCTCATGGTAGATCGCGAAGAACTCCTCGTGCAGATCAGGTGGTATGTTGTGCAAGAGGACCTCGAGGATCTCCTCCTCTGTGATCACACGCTGGACCGACTCCCAGAATACATAGACTTGGCCCAAGGCCGGCCCCAGTACATCGTCGCCCAGGACTTCCCAGAGTCGTATCAGAAAAAAGGAGCCCAGGGTGTAGTTGCAGATGCTCTGGGCATAGTCTTGTTCTGCTAGACGCTTGTTCAGCTCCTGGATGGTGAAGACCCCGTGACGCATACAATTGGCCCTAACGTTCCTCTCCCATTCATACCGTCGTTGCTCCAATGGTTCCCATCCGGCCAGATCGTTGGCATACAGGAACATGAACTCAGCGCCGCCCTCCTTAAGCCAGGGAGGCATCTCTCCGGCGAAGACGTAGTGTGCCACCTCGTGGTACACAGCCCCTCGGTCAAAGCCACGATAGGCATGCCTCGGGACGATGATGAAGCGCCCGTAGTGCGCTGCACCTGGAATGCCATGATGGCTGTATGGTCCCGCGAGAGGCGTCAGCATGATGACGTCGGTTGTGGGGAAGGATATCTGCGTGAAATCCTCGAGAGTCCGGACAGCGTGTTCCATCATGTCCATGACGGGCTCGTCCGGTGGGAATGGCTCTGGTCGAATTGCCCAGAGGTTCACCTCGCCCGCCAATGGCAGCGACACTACGGCGTGTCGAAGGAAAAAGGACTCCAAGAGGTTGTCGTAGAGTGAGTTCAAGCTCCCCCATGTGCTTGTTGTGGCCAAGACGATCAGGCGCACAGGTTGCTCATCTGCTGGGAAAGGCTGGACCTCATCCAAGAGGGCGAGGACTCGATGCAGTCCAAAGCCTTGTAGTTCTATCAGCTGCCTTAGTGCCTTGCTCTCCAAAGGGGTCAACCCATCTAGTAGCCAGGGTAAGCTAAGGAGCCGTTGCGCCAGGATGCCATCTGTAACGCTGATCGAGGCAATGATTTCCATCAACCTGCGGTTGCCTTCCACCAACGCATCTTTAACCCATGGCAGGCCAATCAGCTGCTCAGCCAGGAAGCCTTCAGATAGGGATATGTTGAGAATCCCGAACGAAAGCCACCAGTCTTCTTCAGACAGCCCGTCGGCCATCCAGGGTGCGGCTGCCATCTGCGCCGCTAGTGAGGGATCAATGGCTGCAATGCGGACTAGGTACTGTAGAACATAGCTTTCGTGTTCGGTAACACCATCATTCAGCCAAGGGTGGGCCGCCACGAACTGCCCAGACTCCGGCGCAGCATCCATAAGCTTACTTAGCATCGTGATGGCGCGGTGTGAGGCTTCGCCCACACCATGCTGCAGCCAAGGGAAGCCAGCCACTTTCATGCCAACCTCAGGGTCGAGCACATAGATGTTCCTGAGGCTCGTTCTAGCTTCGTTGTGACGATATTGCTGGGTGCCGCTGTATGTCTGAGCGGATTGGTTGTACCAAGGGATGGCCTCACTAAGATAGGCTTTCGCCTGCTCTTCTGGGCTCGGGGTCGGGGTGGGTGTGGGCACCATGGTAGGTAGGGGCGTGGCAGTCGGGGTAGGGGTGGGGGTGGGCGTAGGCGTTGGTGGTGGCGGAGTTGGAGTGAGAGTCGGTGTAGGCATAGGGGTGGGGGTAGGCGTAGGGGTACGTGTCGAGGTCGGAGATGGCGTGGGTGCAAGGGTTGGGGTTGGTGTGGATATGGGCGCTGGAGTCTTCGTTTGGACTGGCGTGAGAGTGGGGGTGGCCGTCGGCGTGGGAGCGGGTGGATCCTCTGACGCGCAGGCCGCCAAGGTCAAGAGCACCCCGATCACAAAGGCTGTGATGCGGACCATATTAGAGAAACCCCAACCCATGTGTCCCTTACGATTCATTGTAATGTTGCTCTCGGTGTTCGATAGCCTTGCCCTGACGGCGGAATTGGGTCACACCGTGGCGGTCGGGTGCACTGGATGCCTTCTGTGCACGTTTAGGAGTTAGGCGGGAATACAACGTTCAGGAAATGTTCGGACGTCCTTCCAATGCTGTACGCTGCAAGTATATAGAGGAGTGTTCTATATTGTCAGCCACAATAAAGGACATGGTCTCGGAACGGAGCATGTGTCAAGTGATTTAGGTAGGCTGGGGCCGATGGGACATGGAGGCCCGTCCACCCTGAACTTGTTCTCTCACAGCAAAAGGTACAGGGTAAATAGAATGCGATATGGCGAGAGTAGAGATCAGGAAGATAATAGAGACGTGGAAGTCATGTGGAGAGAACTATTCGGAGGCGGCCCGGAGGCTGGGAGTAGATCGGAGGACGGTAAAGCGTTGGGTGGGACGAGGAAGGCAGCCTTGGGGATATGTGCGTTGGCAAGGGTTGAAGCGGGGCTCGACAGCGCCCAAGCGACCTTGGAGGGTCTTATGTGGAGAGATGGCGAGCCAGGTGAGGGCATAGCGGGAAGCCACTGGCTTCTGTCGGGAGAAGCTGGCGGTGTTAGCCCGGAACCGAGGGTTGAAGGTCTCCGCATCGAGCATACATCGGTATCTGAAGAGGACCGGGTTGGTGAGGCCCAGCACCAAAAGGCGAAGGCCCCTATTCCAGAATGGTCAGGTGATGAGACCCCGTAACTGCCCTGGGTTGGGATATCTGCAGATGGACGTGAAATACCTCACCCCGGAACTATCCGGGCTGCCCTACACCTGCTATCTGTATGCGGCCATGGACATCTACTCCCGGTACAAGGTAGGGCTGATCCTGCCCAAGCTGGACGAGGGAGGGTCTCTGCTGGCCCTGTATCACGCCACAGAGCAGTTCCCCTTCGCCTTATGCTACGTCCAGACTGACAACGGGCTGGAGTTTCAGAGACGCTTCCACGCCAAGTGTTCTGAGCTGGGGCTTGAGCACTTCTACATCCACAAGAACTCTCCCAATGAGAATGCAGTCATCGAGCGCAGCTTCAGAACCGATGAGGAAGAATGCTTCTTCCGCCTGGACCAACCCGCCCAAGACCACGTCCAACTCAACACCTGGTACCAATCCTACCTACACACCTATAACACCCTACGCCCTCATATGGGAATCAATATGCTTACTCCTAAGGAGGCTATCGACCTGTACCATAAGTCCTGAGAGATTAAGCCTGAATTGCGCTGCACCCTGTCGTTAATTAGAATGGAGGCTCAGCTTAGGATGGGAGCGCAGCTCCCTTTGACGGGGCGAGACCCCGGGAGAGCCAAGAATCGGAGGTGGGACAATGGCCAAGTATCTCTTGCAGTGTAACTACACAGCCGCGGGGCTTCAGGGACTCCTCAAAGAGGGAGGCTCTTCCCGCCGGAAGGTATTCGAGGACCTCGCCGCTGAACAGGGTGGAAAGCTTGAGGCCTTCTATTATGCCTTCGGCGGCGACGACCTGTACATGGTCTTCGATCTGCCGGACACCGCTACCGCCACCGCTGTCTCCCTGAACATCGGCGCCGGCGGCGTCCTGGGGATCAGTACCGTGCAACTGATCACCCCCGAGGAAGTAGATGCTGCCTGCGGGAAGAAGGTCTCTTACCGAGCCCCGGGAGCATAGAGGGCCTTACATCGTCCGGCTGCAGGTGCTGCCACGGGGAGGAGTATACCCAATGCAGGAGGACGCGTAGCGTCCCTTGGTCGGCAGCAGGTCCAACCAGTCCAGAAATAACACTGGGGGTGAGGCTCGGCACCTCACCCCCATAGCTAGTTCCAAGTGTGCCAGCTACACTGGGATCCTCAAACCCTAAGGACTCAAATTCCCTTCCGCCTCTCTTGCGGCCGATCGTGTTCGGATATTCCTCAGTTTCAGGCCAGGTCGAAGCGGTCCAGGTCCATAACCTTGACCCATGCTGCAGCGAAGTCGTCCAAGAATATCTGTTGTCCGTCGCTGCACCCGTAAACCTCTGAAATGGCCCGCAACTCGGAGTTGGAGCCGAAGGCCAGATCCACCCTGGTGCCCGTCCACTTGACGTCGCCCGTCCCCCGGTCGCGTCCCTCGAACACGCCCTCGGATGAGGATGCCTGCCACTCCGTGTCCATGTCGAGCAGGTTAACGAAGAAGTCATTGGTCAGCGATTCGGGACGGCTGGTGAAGACGCCGTGTTTGGACTGCCCGGCGTTGGCGTTCAGAACGCGCATGCCTCCGACCAGCGCGGCCATTTCGGGAGGCGCTAACGTCAGCATGTAGGCCCGCTCCACCAGCATCTCCTCCGATGGCCCTTGCTGTCCGGGTTGGACGTAGTTGCGAAACCCGTCGGCGGTGGGTTCCAGTACGGCGAAGGACTCGATGTCAGTCCACTCCTGGGTTGCGTCGGTGCGTCCCGGCGTAAATGGCACCTGCACGTTCTGCCCGGCATTCCTCGCGGCTTCTTCCACGCCTGCGCATCCGGCCAGGACGATCAGGTCGGCCAAGGACACCCGCGTCCCGCCGCTCTGCGCGCTGTTGAACTCGGTCTGGATCTGCTTCAAAGCAGCCAATACCTTGCTCAGTTCACCAGGGTTGTTAACTTGCCAGTCCTTCTGAGGTGCGAGGCGGACACGCGCTCCGTTTGCTCCGCCGCGCTTGTCGGTGCCCCGGAATGTCGCTGCCGATGCCCATGCAGTAGAAACCAGCTGGGATACGGAGAGTCCCGAGGCCAGTACCTTGGCTTTGAGGTCCGCTATCTCCCGCTCGCCGATCAGCTGGTGGTCGACGTCGGGGACCGGGTCTTGCCATAGCAGCGCTTCCGTGGGGATCAGGGGTCCGAGATACCGGCTCCGGGGGCCCATGTCCCGGTGGATCAGCTTGAACCATGCCCTGGCGAAGGCGTCTTCAAGTTCTGCCGGGTTCTCGAGGAAGCGCTTTGAGATTGTTGCGTAGTCCGGGTCCGCTTTCAGGGAAAGGTCCGTGGTGAGCATCATGGGGGCGTGTTTCTTCGAGGCATCGTGGGCGTCCGGCACGCTTGCCACCTCGACGGCATTCCTAGGCGCGTACTGGGACTTGCCGGCGGGGCTCTTGGTCAGCTCCCACTCGTAGTTGTGCAGATTCTCAAAGAAATTGTTGTCCCACTTCACCGGGTTGGTGGTCCAGGCCCCCTCCAGGCCGCTGGTAAAGGAGTGAACGCCGTTGCCGTAGCCGTAGCTGTTTTTCCAGCCGAGGCCCTGCTGCTCCATGGTGGCGCCTTCCGGGTCGGGGCCGACGTTGTCCTCGGAGACTGCCCCATGGGCTTTGCCGAAGGTGTGCCCTCCGGCGATTAATGCGACTGTCTCTTCGTCGTTCATAGCCATGCGGGCGAAGGTCTGGCGGATGTACCTAGCTGCGGCAACCGGGTCCGGGTTGCCGTTGGGGCCTTCCGGGTTCACGTAAATGAGGCCCATGTGGTCGGCGCCCAGGGGCTCCTGGAGGGTCCCCGCGGAATCGTGCCGCTCACTCCCGAGCCATGTTTCCTCGGACCCCCAGTCCGTCTCGTCGGTTTCCCAGACGTCCGGGCGCCCAAACCCGAAGCCAAAGGTCTTGAACCCCATCGACTCTAGGGCGCAGTTGCCTGCGAAGATGATCAGGTCGGCCCAGGAGATGCTCCGTCCGTATTTCTGTTTGACGGGCCAGAGCAAGCGGCGTGCCTTATCGAGGTTGGCATTGTCGGGCCAGCTATTTAGGGGCGCCAGGCGCTGGTAGCCGGAGCCGCCGCCGCCGCGGCCGTCGGTGATGCGATATGTGCCAGCGGCATGCCAGGTCATACGTATGAAAAGAGGTCCATAGTGGCCGTAGTCGGCTGGCCACCAGTCCTGGGATGTGGTCATCACCTGTTCGATGTCCCTCTTCAGAGCATCGATGTCCAGGGTCTTTAGAGCTTCGGCATAGCTAAAATCCCTACCCATTGGATCGGACACGGGTGAGTTCTGGCGGAGGGCCTTCAGATTAAGCCGTTCCGGCCACCAGTACTGATTCGAGGTCAACTTGTCTCTCCTTTCGACAACATGCTAGGTGAAGCGTGGCTTAATGGAACCTGGAACCCTGCTAACCGGGGAGCCCCAAACGGCCACAGTGAGACACCTTTGGACGCCTGCTCAAATCTACGTCGGCTCCCCCGACCGCCGCCCCTCTTTGAGGTGCTCCATGTTGAGGGTCCCTGGGGGCTTGCACTCATTGCTGCAAGCCCAGCGACCGTGCGGTGCCTCCCTTTTATGTTAGCAGGTTGCCTGGCCCGTGGGCAATCCCAGCAGGTTAAGTATGGAGCGTCTAGCTCTTGCCCTGCTTCAGAAGCTTGATGCAAGCAGTCAACTTTAACGAGTGGATGGGGCCATTGAACAACTTGACGGGAAGCTGCCGCACTTGATGCATTTGTGGCGAAAGCATCACATAGAAAGGAATCCAGCCCATGTCCTCCCCTGCAACTGCCTTCCGCTGGCCCGTCGCATTTATTGCGCTGATTGCTGTCACGGTTAGGACGGTTGTGTCCTCGCTGGCTTGGCCCGATTTCTGGCCCTATCTCTTGCCGAGAACGACTGTCTGAAGAAATCAAATCCGCCGTAGATTCACTTTCATGGTCACTCCCGCAGGAACTTGGTCACGTAGTCAACGTCGACTGCGGGCATTCCTAGACCGATTTCCGACAATGCTTCGGAGAACCGGCTGATGTCGTAGACGCTGGTATCGGATAGGTACGGCTCGACTGACTCCAGGGACCGGATCAGAACTTTCAACTCCATGTCATCATCGTGGTCGGCCATCGTTTCCAATCTTGATTTCCAGTCCCTCAATCGAGCGCGGTCCGCCACGTACCCATGGTTCTCCATATATGCAAAAACTTGATCCGCGGGTACGGGGAGCTGTTGAACCACGTTGTATGCTCTGCCCAGGTGCCTGGGATCGTCGGAAATTTTCGCTAATGCCTTGACCAGAAAATCGACAGGTGTCATCTCGAAGAACCATTCCGGAGCCAAGGGGGCACATCCGAGGCGGGCGCAGGCCTTGATAATCAACGCGAGAAAGTCATTCGGGTTGACCGTGCCCGTACCACTGTGGTGGCCAATGTTGCCCGGACGGAAGATGCATACTGGTAGTCCTCGAGAAACAGCCGACCAGACAAGCCGCTCCGCAACCCATTTGGCTTGATTGTAGCCCCCCTCCATCCTGTCGGCGAAGCTGTCTATGTCGCTGTTTTCAAGGTAGGGGTTGTCGTCTCCTCCGGGGAAAATGCCGTTGGATGAAATGTATTGGATCGGCTTAGTTGCAGTGGTGCAGGCGAACTTGAGCACCTCCAATGTCCCTCCGACGGTGTGGGGCTTGGCTGCAGAATAGGGGTAGGCGTAGTTGACCGAGGCGGCGCAATGGAAGATCAGGTCGATCTCTTCCGCCAGCCGCCGGTACTCCTCATCGTCCAGCCCCATCCGGGGTCGAGTGAGGTCTCCAGCGACCGGAGCGATCCGTTGTCCTGATGACTGGCCCGCCAGCCCGTAAAATCTCAGAATGTCCAGCACGCGGTTGGTGGGCCCGCCTTGTCCTGGGTCCCGGTCCCTTACCAGGCAGTAGAACCGGGTGTCCGGTCTCGTGACGCGCAGCAGTTCGTCGAGCAAAAAGGCTCCCAGGAATCCGGTTGCTCCTGTCACAAGGACCGATGACGCCTCGCTGAGACGTGTAATTCTCGGGACGCCTCCTGGTGAGATTGCCGGGTCCAAGGTCGAGTCCGCAACCAACGAAATCTTGGATTCCATATTCGGCCCTCTATGTTCTAAGTACGCCCCCAGCTCGTTTATGGTGGGGTACTCGTAGATCTCCGTGCCACTCAGTTCAATCCCAAACCGTTGTTCGATGCCTAGGGTGAGGTCCAGGCCCGTCAGGGAGTGGCCCCCGAGATCAAAGAAGTTCCAGTCATCTTCCAGTGAGTCGCCGTCGACTTCAAGTGCTTCACTCCATAGCTCCCGCAAGGCCCCGAGGCGCTCCCCTGCGGTTGCGTACTTGGACAGCGAGGTGCGTTGCTTAACTGCGCTTGTCCTTTCCCGCAATGCGGGCAATGCTTTGCGCTCCAGTTTGCCTGTCTGTTGATTTATAGGGAACGTCTCCAGTTCCATGAAGTGACTGGGCACCATGTAGAGCGGCAGATATCGTTCCAACAGAGCACGCAGGTCTCTGCTTATCCCGCTCTTCCCATCGACCTTCCACGCCGCTCTCGGGCCACGGACGACGTAGGCCACGAGCCGCTTGTTGGCTTCGTCTTCGTTCTCGGCAAAAACCGCCGCGTCGGCAGCGTCGCAGTGCTTGCGGAGGGTTTCCTCTATGGCGCTCAGGTAAACGCTGTAACCCCTGATCTTGACCATCGAATCATTGCGGCCGATGATCGTCGTCATACCCCGCCCATCAACCTCGGCAAGGTCCCCAGTAGCGTAATATCTTTCTCTGTCCCATATGATGAACCTCTGGGCATCCAGGTCGGGCCTCTTCAGATAGCCCCTGGCGAGTCCGCGACCGCCAATGAAGAGCTCCCCGATTCCGGTTGAAGCCAGATCGGCCTGCTCCTCAGAGCGCACCCGGAGCTGGACTCCGTCCATTGCATAACCCACCGGGCACGCATCCATTCCGTCGAGGCATAAGTCCGTCAGTTCAATGGTGCAAACGTCGTGGGTTTCACTTATGCTGTAGGTGTTGAACACCCGCGTAGACCCGGAAAAAACGTCCAGGGCCAGCCTAAGCAGACTGGCCGGCACCACCTCGCCATTCAGCCAGACCACACGCAGAGTGGACAGCCGGGCTCGCAATTGTTCTGGGCTTGACGAATTCAAGATCCCCTGCAGCAAGGACGGAGTGAAGAGCACCTCGGTAATCCCGTGTTTCGCTATGAACCCGGTAAGCGCGCGTGGCACAAACACCACATCATCAGGAATAACGTATACCGTTCCTCCCTTCAACAGCGGCCGGAGGAACTCCCAGGGAAAGAAAATGTTGCACGCGACCCTGTCTCCGACGCTATAGGAACTGAACCTGTACCTGGCGAGGTAGGATGAAATCAGGGCGCCATTGGTCTGCATCACCCCCTTTGGTTGTCCTGTTGTGCCGGAGGTGTAGGGGAGGAAGGCCAGGTTGCCGGTGTCAACGCATGTCTCATCAGTCGCGGGACCGAGCGCTCTCCAGGACTGGTCGGAGTCAACGGCCAATAGGCGAGGCCCAGCGAATTTACGTAATCTGGGCAAGTGCCGCACCTTGGTGATTACCACCTTGGGTTGGGACTCGGACACCAGTGTACCAAGCAGAGAATCGGGGAGTTCCAGGGCCACGGGCATGAAGGCCGCCCCGGCCTTCAATGTGCCAATACTCGCGACGATGTACTCCGGGCAGGTCTCCATGTATATGCCCACCGGGTCATCGGTTGATACGCCGCAACGTCGAAGGTAGGCCCCCAAGGCATCCGTTGCCTGGTCCAGTTGTGCATAGGACGTCTGTTCAGCGCCGAAGACTATTGCCGGAGTGTCTGGAGTCTCCATCGCTTGAGCCTTGAAAAGCTGACGCAAACCACGCTCCGCGGAATTCATTTCGCCACCTCAAGCACCTCCAAACGGAATCAGGCAAAACGGACAGTTGTTCTAAATTATTCAAGGATAGCACCTGAGTTTACGAAATATGGAGCCTAAAGTAAATCGTAGCTTAGTCTCTCAGGACTTAAGGTACAGGGGCTCTAGAATGAGTCATGAGCAGACTACCAGTACTGACGATCATCGAAACGTGGAAGGCATGCGGTCAGAACTTCTCAGCAACCGCCCGGCAGTTGGGGATAGACCGCCGGACCGTCAAGCGCTGGGTGGGTCGGTGGCCTAGCTTGGACATTCCCTGCATCGTACAATGCAGGCTGCGACGGGAGACACTTAGTCTATGACAAGCCTGCAGAGGGAGGGCGCTTTGGCCGGAGTGTTATCATGACGTTCATCCACCGGTATGAATGGACAGCCTACGGCGTCTTGGCCGTCGCCGCGGTGATCGTATCTTTGCCGCTATATCCGTATGGATGGCACCTGTTCATGCACATCGCCGGTGCGGTCATCTTCTTGGGAAACATTATTGTCACCGGCGCTTGGATGCTGATGGCGGAGCGCACAGGTAGTCCCAGGGTCATGCACTTCTCTGCAAAGGCTGTCATCAGAGCCGACTTCCTGTTCACATTGCCCGGTGTGCTGCTAGTGCTTCTCAACGGCCTGTTCATGGCCTATGCACGGTGGGAGGGAGTGTTTCACGACGTTAGCTGGATCAGCGTCGCCTTGGCGCTCTTTACGATCTCTGGAATCATCTGGGTTGGAGCCCTTCTGCGTTTTCAACACCGCATGGCAGTACTTTCAGCACAACTCGACGACGCGGACTCCCTGTCACCGGAGTTTTACTCCTCGTTGCACAAATGGTACTTCTGGGGAATTGTCGCCATTCTGCTGCCCTTGGGCTCTCTTTACCTGATGGTATTCAAGCCTAGCTTCGGCTAGAGCGCCCCGTGCCCAGTTCGGTCCGGGCAACCACGGCCAGACCTGCTCTTTGTCATTTGCTATCTGGGCTCTCCTCTCTTGCCTTGGGCCAGGGTCCCGCGGCGATTAGCACAGCAGCTCCCTCTCGCTTGAAGCTGTCCCAGGAGAACAGGGTCGACCCCGGCTGGTCTCTGAGAGCGGCCGAATCCCTGAGCTGCCCGTGGCAGGGGCAACCGGGTCCTTCGCAAGCTCCTCGTTTCATGCCGGTCTAACTGCTGCTTTGGCAACCATTCCGCACCGGGGGGCCGTAGCCGTACTGGCGTTTGTCCTTGAATTGACACTATTCTACGCGGGTGGGTCTAAACCCGGGGACAGATCACACATGAGAGCGGCTATATGGAAAAGCTGGCTATTGGGCATCGATGGTTTGCGGGAGAGGAGAACGACAGCATCCCACAGGGGGCGCTGGCCTGCCCTTGACTCAGCCACGATGAAGTGTCTAACTGAGGACTGTTTCCGGGCAGTAGGAAATTCTCTTGGAGGAGTGAGATGGAGAACGGTCAGGGCGATACCTATCCGGTGCAATATAGCGTGGACTATCCTGAAGGTGGTAGGAACAGGCTGAGCGCGCTATTCAGGATAGTCCTGGTCATCCCGATACTCGTGGTTATCAGCCTTGTGAGCGGCTACACTTCCAGCGGCAACCTGGACGTTGATGAGATCATCTCCCCCCTGTTTGCGGGTGGTGTTGTGTGGGCTGCCACGTTGCTGATGCTTTTGTTCAGGCAGAAGTACCCTCGCTGGTGGTTCGACTGGAACCTGGAGCTGCAGAGATTCAGCGCCCGGGTAGGCGCATTCCTGTTTCTGCTGCGCGATGAGTACCCGTCCACGGACGAAGAGCAGGCCGTCCACCTCGACATCCCATACCCCAACGCCCAGGAGGAACTGAACAGGTTCTTGCCAATCATTAAGTGGTTGTTGGCTATCCCTCACTACGTGGTGCTGATTATTCTCGGCGTGATTGCATTAATAGTCACGGTCCTCGCTTGGCTGGCGATACTGGTAACCGGAAGCTATCCCAGGGGGATGTTTGACTTTGTGGTTGGAGTGGGCCGGTGGGGATACAGGGTCGCGGCCTACATGGCCCTGCTGACCACAGATAGGTATCCCCCCTTCCGGCTGGGGAGCTAGCCAGAAGCCCCCGAGCCCAGGGTGTGGCTGAAGGAGACCAAGCCGTGTAGGTAGCTGCCCTTCGCTGTTGCCCTGGAGTCCGTGCGTCCGGCGGGAGAGGAGGGAGCGGGCCTGCCAGGTTGGATTGCTAGCATCTCGCTGGGGCGTCCCGCTCTAGGCTAGGGCGAATCTCCGGAGACTTCGGTTGATATTCAGCGCTGGGTCGCTTTCCTATGTTCGAGGGCGCCCCTGATTAGCGCCCGGACTGCCGACCTGTTGGCATCATCCATGGAACGGACCTTCACATGGCGCATGCTTGCGCCCGTCCCCTCGAGCAGTCCCTCCGGGTCCGGCAGAGCCACAGCTTGGTAGAAACCGAGGTTGATCCATTGCTTGTGGGGCATTATGTAGGCGTAGTCGTCGATCATCTTCCTGGGCCCACCCCGTAGATCGCAGCGCGGTCCCCAAGGCGGACTATCTCGGTGGAGTTAGGATCGATATCGAGCACCATATCCCTCAAGGCTTTCGCGATTGGACGCAAAGCCTCTTCAGTGCTCTCCAGCAATTCGTCGAATGTCCCGTATCTGGCTTCTGGCATGGCCTTGCCCTATTTTCTAGCTAGTAACAGCATGAGGATCGTAAGTAATAGTCCCGTTGCCCAGTTGCAGCCGCCTGGCGTCCCGCTCCGACCAGGTCCCCTTGGAGCTCCCGCTCTAGGTGGAGTTGATTGCCGTACATCTAGAGTGTGGCGGGCCTAGGCCTTGCGTCTGCGCCACTGGGCTAGGCCGGGTTTCTGGCAATAGAATTGGCCTGATGAACTCATCGAAGAAGCGGGGCCAATTGAGAAATAGGGTAGAGCACAGTGAGGGTGCCTACTAGGGATATATTTGCCGGACCTTTAAGGCATTGGTCGAAACAACACCCTTCATTACAGATACTGTGCGATTTCGCTTTCAGTTAGCGGTTGATTGATGGGGTACCCTTCCAGTTTGGTTAGCACAATCGAAACTTCGTGCTTGCTATTGATATGATCGCGCGCCGCAAGAGCACTATCCCTGAATCCTTTGGCCAACAGATACCCTTTCTTGAAGTCCGTCATGTCAAGATAGGCGAATAACTGGTAAACATCCAAGCCGTATGCTTCATCGCGCTTTATCTCCCATGCTTCTCCGTCTGCGAGAACATCGATTTTTCCTCCGAGCCCTTCTACCGGATACTCTTTCTTCACATCACTTCGAGGTGCCATATCGTTGCCCTTCAGCCAATTGGCCAGTCGATCCCGTAGTGCTGCTTCGGGCAACGCGTCAGGGTAAGTCTTTGACCTGATATAGCCTTTTTCGTCCAAGAATTCTTTAATTTCGGCGAGGCACTGAGTCCAGTGATCTGTACTGATAATGGAATTCTTGGTAATTGCTGTGGTGAAACCCGACTTTAGTATTATCTCACCCCTTATGCTGTTGTAGTTGTTGTGTCGTGTTCCCACTAATCCGATCTCAGGCAGTTGGTGAAACACAATGACCCTATCATTAAGGATGATATCAAGTCCCTGACGAGATAAGGAAAAAGCATAAGGCTCAAATTTAGTCGGCTGTTCTAAGCCCAACTCATTCCATTCAAAGCCTTCGGGGCTGTAACCAAAAACGAGTTCTGCCTCCCAGCCAACCCCTTTGAACTTGCTGTGATCAACCACTGGGGCATTCTTGCGGGTATTCGGGTGGAAGTAGGTCGGCTTAACCTCTTCTACGGTCCAAGTGTGTATGGCTTCTTCGTTACCATCATCGTCCGTGTTGTCAATATGCAACATTTGAATGTTAATTTGTATTTTCGGATTCGAACCAGAGAGAAAACGGCGGTAGCGTGCACCAAGGTAAGGAACAATGTCCCGGGTATAGGAGACAGGGTGCAATCGAACGACCTGCCTAAGCTTCTGAATCGCCAGTTCAGTGCCATGTGGCCATGTAGTCTCTAGGAGCTTAGGGTAGATCTCTCCAAATCGAAATTCCTCAATGACTCTAGCATGATCTTCCCCTGGAACACGGGTTGCCAAGTACTTGAGCTCACCTAAGCCAGCGATAGCCTGTTTCATTCCTAATCCGTGTTCGTTGAGTGATCCAGACGATTGAATTCCCGCCGGTGTAATAGCCAATCCCAAGCGGTTTAGTGGAATACCGGACGCATTATCGGAGACTATGAGCTGATTGAGATGGGGGCTGGTCTCAGAAATACGTATAGCGATATTCACTTTCACCAATTCGCTGTCGCTCCGGGCAGCAAGGGAATTGTCTATTAGTTCGGAAAGCAAATCCTTGTAGTCATATGTGTTGTTGCCAAGCTCAGCAAATATGTTGTTGGAGGGCTCTACTGTAATTGGCTCTCCTACACCATGGCTGGTGATATTTGGTTTCAGCATAACTTTCCTCCTAGGAGATCAATGCTATGTTCAATTATGGACGGGATGCAGTTGGAGACGCAAGATTCGAGTCTATTTTCCGGCACCGAGTCTTCGTTATGCGAGTTGAGGTAATGTTCCAAGAAGAATTGAAATGTACAATTGGGCCTAAGAGTGGAACTTCCAAGCACAATTGGAACTTGGTTGCGTATTCAGTGTGTAACAGCTGTTTGGACGAAAGCCACAACACACTCTCGCGTATTTTGACATTAGGCCCTAAAGTAGCGGGCCAGAGCGTACTTTACTGTGAACTGTTCGGTGGGAGTTTTGTTTCTGAGTAAGGGGTTATGCAACCCCCCATAATCCCGGCCTCACAATGGGTAGATCGACATCGGCTCCAAAATCGGTTTCATCTCAAACACCGTAGCGTACAGGCTCACCGTGACGTCGGCCTCTAGTACCTCCTACCAATTGATCGAATGCCAGTTGAAGGTTAGAATTGACCTTACCCCCGAAAACAGTATCAGTCAGGAGTAGAGTCCTCCGGTAGGATGTGACAAGGAAGGAGGGCTCATGGTTCGGAAGAGGTACACAGAGGAGCAGATCATCGGGGTCCTGAAGGAGTCTGAGGCTGGGGGGAAGACGGGGGAGCTGTGCCGGAAGCACGGCATGAGCGAGGCCACCTTCTACAAGTGGAGAGCAAAGTACGCTGGGCTGACGTTGAACGAGCTGAAGAGGCTGAGAGTTCTTGAGGAAGAGAACCGGCGACTGAAGCAGATCGTGGCCCAGCAGACGTTGGACAACTGGGCCCTCAAGGAGTTGCTGGCAAAAAACTTTTGAAGCCCAAGATGAGGAAGATGGCGGTTACGTATGCTACAGAGAGTCTTGGGCTGAGCGAGAGGAAGGCCTGCCGGCTGACCGGCATCTCACCCTCGGTCTACCGGCACAGGTCAATGCGAGGTGATGATGGTGACCTGCGCTTGAGGATGCGTGAGCTGGCGAGTGAGAGGAAACGTTTCGGGAGTCCCAGATTGCACATCATGTTGAAGAGAGAGGGCCTGGTGGTCAATCACAAGCGCACAGAGCGCATCTATAGTGAAGAGGGGCTTGCCCTGAGGAGGAAGAGGAGGCGCAAAGGAGCGGCAAGGACGCGGGAGGTCGTTCCATATCCTGTGCGTCCCAACCAGAGGTGGTCCATGGACTTTGTCTCTGAGCGCACGGTGACCGGTCGGCGCTTCCGAGCCCTGACCATAGTGGATGACTACTCCAGGGAGTGCCCGGCCATCGAGGTGGATACCTCTCTGGGAGGCGCCAGAGTGGTGGGAGTCTTGGAGAGATTGGCGGAGACAAGAGGACTGCCTGAGGTGATCACCGTAGATAATGGGCCGGAATTTGCAGGTAAGGTCATGGATGAGTGGGCATATCGGACGGAGGTCAAGTTGAGCTTCATACGACCTGGCAAGCCGGTAGAGAACGCCTTTGCCGAGAGCTTCAACGGCCGGCTACGCGACGAGTGCTTGAACACCAACTGGTTCGTGAGCGTGAGGCACGCCAGGGGGATCATAGAGAGTTGGAGACAGGACTACAACGAGGTCAGGCCTCATAGCTCCCTGAAGGGCAGAACACCCAAAGAGTTTGCTGAGTCTATGGCTGGACTCTACTAGCCAGTGATGCTAACTTTGGGGTAAGGTCATAATCGCTAAAGTCTTGTGGAATTATTTTAGGGCAGTAGAGCGTAAGTGGGGCGATTACTGGAGAAACCCTATTCCAGGCCACGTTTTGAATCGCACTACAGGATTCAGAGGGCTTATGCAATTCTTGCCATTTGCGTTCGTAGCCGTTGGGGGATTGGGAGAAAATCCGGCTGATGTTGAGTTTGACGACCTATTATCTGAGGTGAAAATTGGGGGAGGAGATGTCACTCCTCAAAACTTCCCTCCAGGAACTACAGGAGCTGCCAGATTTCGAGATTTGTTGAAAGCGCAGGCTCGATTAGAATAGAGGCTGTACCAGCTGAAAATCCGGTGTACAACATTTGGGTTCGTGTTTGCTGCGTCCTGTAGCTGAGACCAAGCAGGAAACGGTTGTGGGCCCGCCAGGAATCGAACCTGGGACCCGCCGGTTATGAGCCGGCTGCTCTGCCGCTGAGCTACGGGCCCGTGATGTGGGGATAGCCTTGGGGTGCGTGGAGGGGGCTGGTTCAGGTTACTTCAGGCCCCTATAGCTGTCAAGGAACGAGTGGGGCTGGTGCAAGCTGTGATAATTGTGCTCGGTAAAGCCCTTTCGGAGAACCTCGTCCGTTCCCCTTCGAGATTCCTCAGGGCGAACGGAGAGCGGGCAGGGCGAACGGATAGCTAACGGGGCGGGCGGGATGTCCGTTCCCCTTCGAGTTTCCTCAGGGCCTGTCCTGAGCCGAGTCGAAGGGCGAACGGACGGCCTTGGTTGCGCCACTGTAGGTTCCCACGATTTACTTCAGGGCCTGTGCTGAGCCGAGTCGAAGGGCGAACGGATGGCCCATGACGCCGGTATCCAGGCCCTCGCATTTCTGGATTGCGGCGTAGGCCGCAATGACGAAGGGCGTGTAGGCGTAGGGAAGGACTGGGGCTTGGGACTGTGCCTCTCTTACCCCAGTCACTCCCGCGGAAGCGGGAGTCTACGCCCCCATTGGCCGTTCCCCTTCGAGTTTCCTCAGGGCGAACGGAAATGGGGACGGGGCCTGTCCTGAGCCGAGTCGAAGGGCGAACGGACTGCCTGGGGTCTCGCATTTCTGGATAGCGGCCTTCGCTGCAATGACGACATTGCACAATGGGCTAAGGGCGCGAAGCATTAGGCCGGGCGCTTAGGGGAGGGGGCTCTGGCGTCGCCGACGGGGGAGAGGGGGCCTGCCAGGGGTCAGGGGATGCCCAGCTTGGCTTTGTAGTCGTCGTCCCGGCCCGCGAGGCGCCCCATCCTTATCTGGTCCTCAAAGGACCCCGGCACGTTAGGCTCCCCCTTAGTTGGGGCGGAGGCGGTGGTCCCCTCTTCCACCAGGGAATCGTAAACCTCCGCAGGAGTCCCCAAGAGCTGGGTGATGATGTCGCTACTGTCCTGGCCAAAGGCGGGGGCCGGCCCCTGGATGCCAACATCGCTCTTGGAGAAGCGGTAAGGACGGCCTATGAAGGGCCGGGCGCCGATGCCCCGCTCCTCGGGGAAGGTGGCCATCTCAAGGAACGCCCTGGCCTTGAAGTGGGGATCGATGTGCGTGTCCCGGTTAATGAACACCGGGCTTGCAGCTATTCCCACACCCTGCAGCATCTCCATCAGCACGTACCGGTCGTGGCTGGCGGTCCACTGGGCGATTATCCTGTCCAGCTCGTCGTGGTGGGCTTGGCGTCCCGAAAGTCCAGAGAAGCGCCCGTCCTGGAGCAGGTCCGGCCGGCCCATCAACGTGGTCAGCCCCGCCCACTGGTCGTCGGAGCCCACGGACAGCACAACCCACTGGTCCTCTCCCAGGGCGGGGTAGCAGCCCTGGGGCGCCCGACCGGGGTGGCGGTTGCCCATCCGTTCGCCGACCCTGCCGTTCACCATGTAGTCCATGATGTACTCGGAGATGAACATCGCCCCCGACTGGTACATCGCCAGATCGACCCATTGACCCTTGCCCGTGCGGTTGCGGTACCGGAGGGCCGCCGCTACAGCAAAGACGGCAGACCAGGTGGAGAGGAAGTCCACGTAGGAAGCGCCTACCTTGGACGGCGGGCCGTTCACATACCCGGTCACCCAGCAATGCCCGTGGGTGCCTTCCTGGGTGGTCGCCTGGGCTGGGTAGTCGGAGTAGGGGCCGTCCCCGTGGCCGTAGCCTGTGTTGGACACCATGATGATATCGGGCTTGATGCTGCGCAGGCTGGCGTAGTCCAACCCCCAGTTCCGCATAACCCTGGGGGTGTAGTTCTCCATCACCACGTCGGAGATGCCGACAAGCTCCTGAAACACCTTGCGCGCCTCGGGCTTTGTCAAGTCCAGGGTCAGGGAGCGCTTGCCCCGGTGCAGCAGGTTGTAGGTGGAAGCCCTGTTCCACCAGTCCTCGCCCAGCTCCCCATCGGGGAAGCAGCCCGAGAAGCCTCCCGTGCGGGAGACATCGGGGCGGCCGGGGCCTTCCACCTTGATCACCTCCGCCCCCAGGTCGGCCAGCAGACCGCCGGCGTAGGGGAGGGCAAAGACGTAGGTGGAGTCCAGCACCCTAATGCCTTCCAGGGGTTTGGCTTTGCGAATGTCTTGCTCTGACGCCAACTTTATCTTCTTAGGCAGCCTAGATGGCGCCCGACTGGCGCCACCGGGCCAGCTCTTCCTCGGATGTCCCCACCTCGCTGCAGTACACGTCCGTATTGTGCTGCCCCAATGTTGGGGCGGAGCAGCCCAGGCTGTAGGGTGTCAGGCTGAGGTTGAACAGGACGGCGGGGACCTTCAGGGCGCCCATGACGGGGTGTTCGATGTCCCTGTAGAAGCCCCTGGACTCCAGCTGTGGGCAGCGGGCCAGCTCCTCTGGGGTCTGCACCAAGCCGAAGAGCATGCGCATCCGCGACGCCTTCTCGAAAAGGTCCCACTTGCCCTTGTCCTTGATGGCATCCACCAGCAGGGTATCCAACTCCTCCCCGTTCTCGTTTCTGAGGGTCTGGTTGCTGAAGCGGTGCTCCTTGAGTATGGGCTGTTCGTAGAAATCGGCGATGTCGTTCCAGGTTGCGCCGCCTCCGGCCTGGTTCAACACCCAACCGTCGGCGCAGGGCATGGGCTGGCCGAACTGGGTGCCCAGGGGCTTGCGCCGGGGCTGGATACCCCCTGTGAAGCTGTACATGGACTGGTTGCCGATCATGGTGGAGCTGACGCACTCCACGGTGGACACATCCACGTGCTGCCCCACGCCCAGGTTGGTCTGCACCAGCAGGGCGACGGCGGTAGCCCCGGCGGCGTTGAGGCCCGCCTCGTACTGGGCTTGGAAGCCTCCGTGCTTCAGGGGCTCCCGGTCGGAGGTGCCGCTGATGCTCATGATGGCCCCCATGGCGTAGTCCACGATCTCCTCACCCTCATACTGGCTGTAGGGGCCGTGCTGCCCAAAGTGGGTGATGGAGGTCATGATCAGGCTTGTGTTCAGGCCCTCCAGGTCTTCGTATCCCAGGCCGAGGCCGGACAGGTAGCCGGGCTTGTAGCTCTCCACCACCACGTCGGCGTCTTGGGCCAGCTTGCGGAACAGCCCAGCTCCCTCCGGGGAATCGATGTTCAGGGTGATGCCCCGCTTGTTCAGGTTCGTAACCAGGAAGAAGAGGCTCTTCTCCGGGTGGGGGTCATCCTTGAAGAAGGGCCCCATCTGTCGCAGGGCAGAGCCGGAGGATGGCTCCACCTTGATAACGTCGGCGCCGTAGTCCGCCAGGAGCCGGGCGCAGAAGCTGCCGGCAATATCCTGGCTGATATCCAGCACCTTGACCCCTTCGAATACGCCTCCGTCCATCCACCTTCCCCAGACCAAATATGCAGCTATACGAGCCCCGGAAACCAGCGAAGGGGATTCTATATCAAGCACCAAGGCAAGGCAAACGAGTTATCTTTACATGCACTCAGGCAGTTGCTAACCTGTGCTTGGCTGCCAGCCCGTCGCCGGAGACAAGCACGCGTTCTTCCTCGCAGGGTCTCAGCGGCCCATCATCACGTCATTACGAACAGGGAGGTCAAGACTTTGCCCCGATACTTGGAACAGGCTGACATGGGCAAGATCATCTCCTTATCCAAGAGGAGGGGCTTCGTCTTTCAGAGCAGCGAGATTTACGGCGGGCTGAATGCCACCTGGGACTATGGGCCCTTGGGCGTTGAGCTGAAGCGCAACGTGAAGGACGCGTGGTGGCGCTCGGTGGTCCATGAGCGGGACGATATGGTGGGGCTGGACGCGGCCATCCTGATGAACCCCCAGGTGTGGGTAACCAGCGGCCATGTGGAGAGCTTCTCGGACCCCTTGGTCGAGTGCCGGGAGTGTCATCACCGGTTCCGCTTGGAAGACCTTCCGGGGGGAACGGCCTGCTCCGACTGCGGTGGCCCGCTGACCGACCCGCGGCAATTCAACCTGATGTTCAAGACCTTCATGGGTCCCACGGAAGATTCGGCCAACCAGATTTACATGCGCCCCGAGACCGCCCAGGGCATATTCGTCAACTTTGCCAACGTCCTAGTGTCGTCCCGGCGCAAGCTTCCCTTCGGTATTGCCCAGATCGGCAAGGCATTCAGGAACGAGATCACCCCCGGGAACTTCACCTTCAGGACCCGGGAGTTCGAACAGATGGAGATCGAGTATTTCGTCAAGCCAGGAACCGATGGGGAATGGCTGGATGCTTGGGTCAAGGAGCGGATGGCGTGGTACATACGGTACGGCATACGGGAGGAGAACCTTCGCCTACGGCGCCATGGGGAGGATGAGCTGGCCCACTACGCCCGCGACTGCTACGACATCCAGTACAGGTTCCCCTGGGGCTGGGGTGAGCTTGAGGGGATAGCCAACCGGACCGACTACGACCTCAGGCACCACGGCGAGGCCAGCGGCAGCGACTTGACCTACTTCGACGATGGCACGAAGGAGCGGTACTACCCCTACGTCATAGAACCTTCCGGCGGCGTGGATAGGGCGGCCCTCGCCTTTCTGCTGGATGCTTACGACGAGGAGCCAGATAACCCGTCGGCAGAAAAACCGGAGGTGCGGGCCGTCCTGAAGTTCCATAAGGATATCGCCCCTTACAAGGTGGCATTGCTCCCCCTGAGCCGGAATGAGAGGCTGGTCCCCGTCGCCCGGCAGGTGTTCGACATGGTGCGCCGTCGCTTTGCAGCCCAGTATGACGATTCCCAGAGCATAGGCCGCAGGTACCGGCGACAGGACGAGATCGGGACACCCTTCTGCGTTACCGTGGACTTCGACAGCCTGGATGATGAGGCTGTGACCATCAGGGACCGGGACAGCATGGAACAGGAGCGAGTGCCCATAGCTGGCTTGGTCGGCGCGCTGGCGGACAGGCTGGGGAAGGACTGATGGCGGCCCCAGGCCTTTAGCCCATGCGAATACTCCACTTCTCCGACCTGCACATCGGCGTCGAAAACCATGGCCAAACTGACCCGGCCACGGGTCTGTCTACAAGGCTCTTGGATTTCCTCGCCGCCCTCGACGAGCTGGTGGAGTATGCCCTCAGCAACGGGGTGGACCTGGTGCTGCTGGCTGGGGATGCCTACAAGGGACGGGACCCATCGCAGACCCACCAGAGGGAGCTTGCCCTGCGGTTGGGCAAGCTGGCGGATGCAAGTATATCCACCTTCCTCCTGGTGGGCAACCACGATCTTCCCCATGCTGTAGGAAAAGCTACGTCCATCGAGATATTCGGGACCCTGCAGGTGCCAAATCTCCATGTGGGCAGCGACCTCCACACCTATGACGTACCAACCAGGGCTGGCCCGGTCCAGATCGTGGCGCTGCCATGGCCCAATCGCAGCAAGCTCCTCACCCGGGAGGAGACCCGCGGGCTTAACATAAGCCAGATAACCGAGGAGATCGAGCGGGTCATTACCGAGCACGTACAGAGACTCACAGAGGAGTTGGACCCCTCTGTGCCTGCCATATTGTCCGCCCATGTCACCATAAACGGCGCCGTTTCCAGCTCGGAGAAGTCGATGATGGTGGGGCGGGACCACACCCTGTTTCCCAGCGCCGTCCACAAACCCCAGCTTGACTATGTGGCCCTGGGGCATATCCACAAGCACCAAGTGCTGGCGGATGCTCCGATGGTGGTCTATTCGGGAAGCTTGCAGCCGGTGGATTTCAGCGAGGAGGGAGATGTAAAGGGGTTCTGTGTATTAGACCTCGACCCCTCGGCGCCTGCGGGAAGCCGCCTTGTCAACTACGAATTCGTTCCGGTCAAGATACGTCCCTTTCTGACCATCGACGTGAAGATAGGGCTTGGAGAGACGGACCCCACCAGGAAGGTGGTCCAGGAGATCATGCGGCATAGCATCGCCGATGCTATCGTCAGAGTAAGGATCGCCGTCCCAGCCGAGATGGATGTGCATCTGCGGGAGGGGGAGATCCGTGAGGTGCTGAAGGGTGCTTATCACCTGTCTTCCCTCACCAGGGAGGTGCAGGGTGAGAGGCGTACCAGGATATCCGCTGCCGCCGTGGAGGGGTTGACTCCCCTGGATGCCCTACAGATGTTCTTGAATGACCGGGGGACCGGTGAGGAGAGGCAACGGAAGCTGCTAAGCAGGGCCGAAAGCCTGCTGGCCATGGAGATTGGAGAGTACGATGAGGCCGGGTTGGCGGATGCGCCTTCGGTGTCCGGGGAAGCTGCTGACTAACGAATTTTGTTGATGATCGACTGGGCCCCGTCCACCAGCTTCTTCACCACGTCGCCGGCATCGATCACCTCGGTAGCCATGCCCACGCCGGCGCCACAGTAGGAGATGCGTTCAAGGTTTCCGTCCAACACAGCCGAGCGGGCTTGCATGGGGCCCATGTCCGCATCCCATTGGCTGGCCACGTCCATCCCGGCGCCGGGAGTATCCTCTCGCAGGCGGAGGGCCGCATCGCTCCTGAGCAACCTCGTGGGCCGATGGTACCTCCCGGCCACAACTGTGCCGGTGTCGATTGCTCCCATTAGCGCAGCCTTGTAGCTGCTGTGGGCTACGCACTCGGTGGTTATCACAAACCTGGTGCCCATCTGTATCCCCTGGGCCCCCAGTGCAAGGGCTGCCACAAAACCCCTGGAATCCATGATCCCCCCCGAGGCAACTACAGGAATCGACATTGACTCGACGATTTGAGGGATGAGCACAAGGTTGGGATTCTCGTCGGGGCCGCGCATTCCCCCGCCTTCGTACCCCTCTGCGATGATAATGTCCACACCCTGGGATTCGGCCCCTCGTGCGTGGCGGACCGTGGAAACCTGGTGAAGCACCCGTATGTCGTTGCTCTTCAGCAATCCTGTGAAGAGGGCAGGGCTCCCGCCGTACGTGACAGCCACCCGAGCGCCCTCTTCGATGGCGACGTTCACGATCTCCTCTATCCTGGGGTTTCCCAGGAAGAATGCCACGCCGAAAGGATTTCCCGTGAGCCGACGCTCCACGCGCAGGTTTTGACGCAGGTTGGCCGCCAAATCACCGCTGGGGTCCATGTTGGCAGTGGGGTGAATGATGCCCAAGCCCCCGGCATTAGATACTGCGGCGGCCAACTCCGGATTGGAGACCCAGGGCATGCCCGCCTGCAAAATGGGGTGGTCGATAGCTAGGATTTTGCTTACCTGGGAGTCCCGCATCCCCCCTCCATCGGGCGCTAAGTTCCGAGATTGGACAGATTCTAGGAACTAAACCTTGGTGTGTCAACAAGAGTGAAGCATCACCGAGGCAGGTGTCCGGCGATTTCTTTGCCTGCGATAGGGTTCGCAGACAAGATGGTTTGACTACCACCATCACCCTTCCTAGAATTGATGGAGGGGATGACCGCGCTTCTAATGACTTCATGAGCTTTACTGAAGTTCTACTCCTGGCAATCAGGTGGCTCCACGCTGTTGCGGCTGTGGCATGGGTCGGCGGCGGTATCTTTTACTTCCTTGTCCTCAGACCAGCCATCAAGTCGTCGTCTGCCCAGGACGAGACGAGCTATGCCGAGGTCGGGCAGCGTTTCAGGCATCTTGTGGGAACCGCTATGGCGGTGCTCATCATCACCGGGGCAGTGCTCACCATAAGCAGGCTGACCTCCGAGCACGGGGGGCTTCCGTACATAGTGGTGCTTGCGATCAAGGTCAGCATGGCCCTGTACATGTTCTACCTTGCCAGGTTCCACTTAAGGTCGGGTAGAATAGCGGAGTCCGGTGAACAGCCGGGAAGGTTCCGGAAGGTGTATGGGTTGGCCACGGGGACCACGGCTGTGCTGGTGTTGGGGGTGATCATCTTCTTGCTGGCAGACATCCTCGCAGGGTTGGTAGAGCAGAGCTTGAAGTCCTAGCTGGGGAACAGGTCCGGGGGCCTGGCTGAACTATACGTTCCCAATGGCCAAATGGCCCACCGGCCCAAGGGAAAGGCGCATGCGCAAAGAGTTAATGGAAATACTGGCATGTCCCCTCTGCAAGAACGGGCTGGAGCTCCGTGTGGCCGAAGAGGAAGGGGAGGAGGTCAAACAGGGTTGGCTCTATTGTGCTGAGTGTTCCGAGGAATATCCTATAGTCGATTGCATTCCCAACCTCTTGCCACCTGGTCTGTGGACTGGGAAGGCTGAATGAAGCGCACAAAAATCTGCCCGTAGAGCTACATTTCAGACCTTGACATAGGCAGAGAGTTGCCACTATGATTGTCGCTGACCTTGCGCCTAGCAAAGTCGCGTGGCATTCTGTACAACTAGTATTCAGTGCTGTTGGCAACAGTGTGACGATGTGGACTAAGGAGGTCTGATGAAACTGTTTCTCCGTAGCAAGCTGGCGGCGTTGGTTCTTGTAGTTAGTTTAGTTTCGGTCATAACTGGCGTTGCGCTGGCGGCAAACGGCTCTGCCAACTTCAACCAGGCGCCTAACAGTTCAGTGATTTCGATTACCGCCGTGCCCCTGGCGGTCCCGGCAGGCTCCAGAGTTGAGATTCTCGGGGCAGGCTTTACTCCCCTGGAACTCATCCTGGTGGAGGTCTATACGGGAGAGGGTGATCCGGTGGTCATCGATGGCGGCAGGGCGAACTTTGCTGGGGCGTTTCGCGCCAGCATAGATGAGCTGCCTTCCAGCATCGGTCCCGGGCTCTACACCGTGAAGGCTAGGACGGTGGGTTCGACCCATGCGGCAAGCACGCCATTGGAGGTCTGCGAAGGCTCCGACGGTAAGTGTTAACTGGTTAGTGGGCGATGGGCCGGGCAACTTCCTGAAGAGTATAGCCCGCAAAATGAAGAGCTAGGCTGCGATAGCATGCCTAGCTCTTTTGTTGTGCCGATGCTCTGTTAGTCTCTGACGGTTGGCCTGCGGGTCAGCTTGAGCTTGTTGATCCTCCTGCCAAAGAGGGAGATAACCTCAATGGTCAGGCCATCCAGGGCTACCTGGTCTCCCACCTCGGGCATCTTGCCGAGGGTGCTGTAAACCAAGCCCCCTACTGTATCCACATCCTCATTTTCGATGGTCGCGGCCAGCAGGTCGGAAACGTAGTTGAGGGTTACCCGGGCATCGACGATGACCTCGCCGGTGGGCATGGGCACCACCCTCGGTTCCATACTCCGGGAAAACTCGTCCTCGATTTCGCCCACGATCTCTTCTATCAGGTCCTCCAGGGTCAGCAGGCCCTCGACACCCCCGTATTCGTCAACGACTATGGCCACTTGGAGGTGCTTTTCCTGCAGCTCCCTCAGGAGGTCGTCCAGGAGCTTCGATTCGGGAATGAAGTAGGCGGGTCGAATAACTGAGATGAGGGAAGGGTGCTCCTCGGGGGCCACCAAGAATTGCAGCAGGTCCCGGGAATAGACCACTCCCAGCACATGGTCGATGGTCTCCTCATATACGGGCAGGCGGCTGTGGCCACGCTCCAGCATCTTGCCGGCAACCTCGGACAAAGGCGTCTCCACTTCTACTGCGACGATGTCTATCCTGGGCACCATGACGCCCTTCACCGACGCCTCATCCATCTTCAGGATGGAGCGAATCATCGAGCGCTCCCGAAGGTCTAGCTTGGCTTGGTCTTCCTCGGTTATTACCACCGGTGGGGGTATGAGCGCCTCCCCATTGTCTCCATCGTTGTGTGCGCCGGGAGTTTCTACAGTTTCGGCAGCCCTTTGAAGCCGCCCCTTGCTTGGAAACAGCTTTAACGGAAAGATTTGCAATGGATATTGCAGAGCGTAGGCCGCCTTGGGAAACCGATTAGCCCAGCCGCGGGCGACCCTGCCTGTAATGAGTACCAAAAGGAGAAGACCCAAAGTGGACGGCGCCTGTATCGCCAGGGCGGTAGCGCCTTGGTTCACAAGCAGCACGTGGAAGGAAACCACCATGGCCACCAAGCTGCCGTAGATGACTACCTGGTGGACTACAGAGAGATAGGACAGCTGGGTCGAATTGGGATAGGGAGATTCATCGAGCCGACGAGATACGCAGGAGGCTGCGCTGGCGTACAAGAAGAGCAGCAGGCCTGCCGCCAGAGATAAGCTGGGTTCTAAGGTGCTACTATCCAAACCTTACGACTTGCCCCCTTGGGATGCCGGGCAGGCTATTCCCCATGGCCCAGCTAAGTCCCGGCGGGCTTTTTCCTGGTCCCGACGATTCTAGCAGGTACTCCCACAGCTAGTCCAGATGGGGGCACATCATGGGTGATCACCGCCCCAGCGCCCGTCGCTGCGCCGGGCCCGACCTCCACGGGTGCTACCAGCATCGTATCTGAGCCGATGAACGCGTCGTCACCTATGGTGGTATGGTGCTTTGTTTCACCATCGTAGTTGCAGGTGACCGTTCCGGCGCCCAGATTGACGCCTTCTCCCACTGTTGCATCGCCGACGTACCCGAAATGGCCCATCGCCGTGCCTTGGCCCAGCCGGCTGTTCTTGATCTCGGCAAAGGTGCCCACATGAACGCCCTTCTCCAGGTGTGTGCCCGGCCTCAGGTGGCAGTAAGGGCCGACCTCCACGTCGGATTCTAGCGTGGATTCGGTCAGAAAAGAAGCGACCACCCGGCATCTGTCGCCGACCTGGGAATCCCTGATGATGCTTCCCGGCCCAAGGACGCAGTCCTCTCCTATTGTCGAGGCGCCCAGGACCATTGTGTTGGGATAGATGACTGTGTCCTGGCCCACCCGGACGTCGGCATCCAGGAATGTGCTCTTGGGGTCGATCATGGTCACGCCTTCATCCATGCAGCGCCGGCGTATGCGCTCACGCATCACCTCTTCGGCCAGGGCAAGCTGAGAGCGGGTGTTTACCCCCAGCAGTTCAGTGGGTTCGTCGAGCACCAAGCTTCCCACGCCGGCGCCCTGGCGGGCTGCAGCCGAAACCAGATCGGTGATGTATATTTCACCCGATTCCGATGGCTGGACCTTTGGCAGGTTCTTCCAGAGCCACGATGAATCGAAGCAGTAAGCCCCGCCGTTGCATTCCCATGCTCCAGGCCCTTCTTCACCCGAATCCTTGGTTTCCTGGATACCGCAGATGTTGCCTGCATCATCCCGCAGGACCCGGCCCATCCCAGAGGCTGGGGTGGACCCAGCTGTCAACAAGGTAACGGCGGCGCCTTGGGAAGTGTGCTGAGATATCAGCTTGGTCAGGGTGCTTGACCGCACCAGGGGAAGGTCGCCGTTGAGCACCAGGATATGGTCGGCCTGCCCGGAGAGCGCCTGGGACGCGCAGCTCAGGGCGTGGCCTGTACCCAGGGGCTGTTCCTGGACTACGTACTGCATGTCCTGACGCAGCGTCTGCTTTGACGCAGCCTTTACTTCCCCGGATACGACCAAGACCACGGGAGCGATGTTTGTTCCGGCCAGCGCGTCCAGGGCGTAGCTCAGGAGCTCCCGGCCGCATAGGGGAAGCTTCAGCTTGGGCACCTTGGACTTCATGCGAGTGCCTTTGCCCGCAGCCAGCACAACGCCTGCGCAAGCGGTCATGTCAACACTCGATTCAGGTACCCTGGAACGTGCTTGGGACTCCTGCTCATGTAAGCAATGTTAATTTAGGTGCAAGTTGATGGTCAAGGAAGGTTGGCCAGTGATGCAGCAGGATTCCAATGGCAGAATTGGGGCGGGACCTATCCCCAACTTCCCAGATAAAGATGGTATTATGGCAGGGTTGTCTAAAGAGGAGACCCCTTTTTATGCTGCACGATGTCAAGATAAACCTTGGGTAAAGTAAAGCTGGCCATAGCCAAGGCGCAGGAATACTCGCTGCCCCTCATCCTGGGAGTAGTAGTAGGCATTGCCTTTGCCAACCTCAAGTTTGACCTCTACTCCGATATAGTCCACTATTCCCCCTTCGGCAAAGATGCGTCCATACTGGGTCGCCACCTGGACTTTGAGTTCTTCATCAACGAAGTCTTCATGGTGTTCTTCTTTGGCATAGCTGCCAAGGAGATCACCCAAGCCATCCTTCCCGGCGGAACCCTGAACCCCGTGTCGAGAGCGATTAACCCTCTCATGGGCACCTTGGGCGGTGTGTTTGGGCCTGTGGGGGTCTATTTCCTGCTGACCATCATGCTCTATGGGGGGAGTGACAACTTTTCCGCGGTGGCCAACGGCTGGGCCATACCCACAGCCACGGATATTGCCCTCGCCTGGCTGGTTGCCCGGGTGGTCTTTGGCAGCACCCACCCGGCGGTGTTCTTCCTGCTCCTTCTGGCAGTAGCCGACGATGCCATCGGGCTGGTGATCATAGCGGTGTTCTACCCTTCTCCCGAACATCCCGTCGAACCCGTCTGGCTTCTCCTGGCGGTAGGGGGGATGGCGGTGGCATACCTGATGCGCAGGATGCACGTATCCCACTGGCTGCCCTACATCGCCGTGGCCGGAACTATGAGCTGGGTCAGCCTGCTGGAAGCGGGCGTGGAGCCCGCGTTGGCGCTGATCATCATTGTTCCCTTCCTGCCTGCCTTCGAGCGGGGCTATCATCTGCCTGCCCAGGTGCCTTCGCCGACAGACGTCACATCCCCCGTGACCGAGGAGTACGTGGTCTCTCACACCCCCCTGCTCCGGTTCGAGCATGACCTGAAGCTGCCGGTGGACATGGGTCTCTTCCTCTTCGCCTTTGCAAATGCGGGCGTCCAGTTTGGCAGCATCAACCTGGTAACCGGGATCATCTTGTCGTCCCTTATAGTTGGCAAGACCGTCGGCATCTCCCTCTTTTCGCTGGTGGCCCAGCGGGTGGGGTTCCCCCTGCCGGTGGGCATGTCTGTGAGGCACCTGGTGGTAACGGGACTGATTGCCGGCCTGGGGCTCACCGTGGCCCTGTTCGTGGCAACGAAGGCTTTCTACGGGACTGACTTCGAGGAGCCGTCGAAGATGGGGGCGATACTGAGCATCGTGGTGGCCTTCCTGGCAATCGGCCTTGGAAAGCTCCTAAAGATAGGCAAGTAGCGCCTTAGCTTCCAGGATGCGCCTTCGCTTCCCCCGGAGGAAGGCCCGGTCATTCCCCTTCGGGTCCCAGAATCAGATGTGTCCTGTCTTAACGGAACTAGTACCCACCTTCGCCCCGAAACTTGGCCTGGGATCCCTGGGTAGCTATTCGATATAGTTACCCTTGCTGCGGCAGGAAGGCCGGAGTTGCCCCTAGTGGACCAGCAGGGCCGGTCGATTCAGTTACCCTTGTTGCGGAAGGGGGCTGGAAACGCCCCTATCGGTACAGCAGGACTGGTCGGTTCAGTCACCCTTGTTGTGGCAAAGGGCTGATGGTATGCTTTTGTCGCACACACCCCCGTAGCTCAGAGGATAGAGCACTGGCCTCCGGAGCCAGGTGCGGGAGTTCGAGTCTCCCCGGGGGTGCCACGCCTGAAGCCATGGTGAACTATTACCCTTTCCTTGCGGATTCCCTGGGTCGACTTTGTCTCGACTATGGCCCCGGAGTAGTGGGACAAGGATCTACACTGACGGAGCAAGCGCTATGAGCATCGAACAGATGAACTTCTACCAGAGGAAGCTCGAATATGAAATCGACTCGGCGGACCTTCACGAGGCCCTGGGCAGAGGCGAATCAATCGTTGTAGTGGATGGCCGCACCTCCATCGCCTATGCCAGAGAACATATCCCAGGCGCCGTCAGCCTTCCCCACAGGGAAATCAGCTTCAACAGCACCGAATCGCTCCACAAGTCAAAGCTGTACGTCTGCTACTGCGACGGCATCGGGTGCAACGCCTCGACCAAGACAGCCCTGAAACTCCTAACTCTTGGTTTCCAGGTGCGGGAGCTAATCGGCGGGCTCGATTGGTGGAAGAGGGACGGCTACCCCACCCATGGCGCCGAGGTAGCCTCGACACCTGGCGTAAAGTGCGGCTGCTGACAAATGTTCCCAGCCCCTCTAGCCTTTCTACCGCAATTGACGAGTTGGGGACAAATAAGTTTGGGATGAGGGCAGATTCTCGATGATTACCTCGATCCTTTACTGCTTTCGAGGGGAGGGTCTCGGTGGGTCGCACCATGAGCAGTAGCGGACCTCCAGGTTCGTGCTCTGGGCCTTGCTCGCCGCACCTGAGACTGTTGGTATGTACTCGAAGTACTCACAGCCGGCTGGGTCAGTCCGGCTGATCCCTCCGTGTACCTTCAGGCGATCGCAAGTTGACCGATGTACAGCCGCATACCTGTTCCGGCGATTAACAAAGATTGTAAACATCTACTCCCCCGAAACAATTATGGACGGACTGACATGCCCTCGCAATGGACCTTCCCCAATTCGGGCAGAGAGCTGATATGTGCTTTCTGGGAACGTGCCCTCGCAAGTCAGAGGATAGAGCGTCGGCCTCTGGAGCCAGGTGCGGGAGTTCGAGTCTCCCCGGGGGTGCCACGCCCTATTCGAAGGCCCAAATGAGGTTCCTGGAGCTACGTCTTGAAAATCCCCTATTGCGGTGGAACGGTCTGAGGGCTTAGGTGTTGTGTACCTCGTGGTGGCTCGGTCATGCCCGACCTGAATGCAGTGCTACGACAAGGTTTGGTCTCACATTAACCTGCAGGGCAAGAGTCGAAGCGGCTCTCTTACTCTACGGCAGGATCGAATAGTCGATCGTGGTGCATTCAGGGAGGTCAATCATTGACAATATTCTGAGACCGTTGTATAAAAAGTTACTGGGCCACGAAGATTCCCCAGCATTTAGCCTGCTAACAAGTGGGTCAGGCGGGCCCCCCGAAACATGGGGGCCGGACCTGACCCACAAGTCTGTCATCCTGAGATGCTCTGGATTGTAGTGATGTCCTTCCCCTTTACGAACGAGATCGCATCCGGCGCCGCCTTTCCTTCGACGACACCACCATATCCGTTAGCAATGTGATGGACAAGCTGCAGTCCCTCCACATAGATGGACGAGGCGTGGGTTATGTGGATGGGTGTGGGTATATGCCTGTTGCCGGCGAGGTATTGCCTAAGATTCTCTACGTCCTCCAATGACAAGTCTATTCTGTCGATTACTAGTTCGTATTTGCTCGATAGCGTAGGGCGCCAGTTGAAATGATGTTCAAGTAATCGGCGGAGGATGTAGTTCCGGAACCGGATGGGGCTTACCGGCCTCTTTCCTCCCGGTTGCAAGTAGCTCCCTGTGTATCTGAGTTTGTCCAAATATACTACCGATGCCCAGATGTGCTGGCCGCCCTCCGACATTACCCGTATCGGATCAAGAAGCCTGGTGAAGTCCTGTTTCTCAGGTGGAATCTTCAGTTCCCTGCTTAACCCGGAAAGGTATCGAAAGGCAGCGACATGTTGGTTAACGGCGCGAAAAGCGTCGTCGCATAAGTGTAGGGCGGCCGCCACGTAAGACTTGCTGCTCAGCAGTTGGCCGGACGACGGGTCTAGGGTAAACCCTGGGTCCCCGGATTCGTCGACGAATATATAGTCAAGGCTTGGCATCAGTCCACTGCCCTCCGACGGCCCATCCTTGCCCTGAGTGCTTTTGCATCACGACATCTTCTTTCCCAGCCCATTACACCTTCAGACCCTCGACAGTCTGGAGCGACGGGGCCTTGGAGCGCTGTAGAGGGTGTCAGTGATGCGGCGACCCTTCGCGCAGGGACCACGCAGAAACAACACTTCCGGAGTCTGTCCCTCTAACAAGTCCGGGCCTGTCAGTTCAGCCGGCTTGATCAACTCCCTAAGCCGAGTCGATGTTCCGTAATCAAACGCAGGACTCCCATAGAGCGCTTTCATTGAACGTTCAGCGATCTGATTCAAGAACTTTGGAAGTTTCACTATCTTAAAGCTTCGTCTCACTCTTTAGACTAAGTGCGCCTTATCGGGTTCGCTTTGTTATTGTTTCGGTCCATTGGGGTATGACGCAGGGTCAGTGATCACGTCTGAACAACGCTCCACGATGCAGCTAGAAAGGTAAGTCATCCACAGAGGAGTACCTGTATTTGTCGTCCTGTGTCTTTTCTATGCCATCGAGCTGCAATAACGCCGCGTTGGCCGACCTCCGAGTAGCACCCTGAAGATGTCCTCTAATCAAGGCAAGCCAGACTTCGCCCAAAGAAAGTGGCTTATCGGACTCACCAAGCACCTCCTTGATTGCATCCCCTAGCTTCATATGGATAAACCGAAATCTCCCCGGATCAAGGTCCCACGTATTGATGTCTATTGGCCACTCGAAATCCTTTCTGTATGGATTCAGGGGTAATAAACTCACCACCCAGTCTCGGGTTGCGGCATATCGCCGGCTCGCGATGTGAAATTCCGCTTGCGCAGTGTCGAGTCTATCCTTGGCAACAGACATCGCCATTTCATCTTGGATCAATGCATCTAGATAGACTGTCTTCACATTGGAGTGCATTACATTTCACTTTTTCGACTTAAATGATAAGACATTACTATCATAATATGTTTGAAATGTCAAGCGAACAGTGATCAAGATCACAATTAATGAATACATATGTCAAAAAAGCAAAAAAGGTCTCTACGTCATTGGATCCGACGTGAGCGAGAGGTTATGTGTGAGCACTGGCATGACATGCAACTGTAGGTTTTTGAGGTGGTACTAACCGAAAGCCCAACGAGACAGACCACGACTAGTAAGAGAAGGGCTCACGCTTTTCAACACCGCAGTTCCACCTCTGATATGTGTATGTACCCTGTGGATCTCCCTCATCCCAGCCTCTTCCAGCAGTTAGCCGTAGAACGGGACTTCTTATTTGTCATGTTGTCAAGAACCTGTCTTCACCTAAGGCCTTCCTACTGCTTCCGAGGCGTTGGTCGGGGTGGGTCGCACCAAGAGCAGTAGCGGACCTCCAGGTTGGTGCTCTGGGCCTTGCTCGCCGCACCTGAAACCGTTGGGATGTATTCAAAGTACTCACAGCGGGGTGGGTCCGTCCGGCTGATCCCTCCGTGTACCTTCAGGCGATTGCAAGTTGACCTGTGAACTGCAGCGTACCTATTCCGACGATTGACAAAGATCGTAAACATCTACTCCCCTGCGCCATTATGGACGGACTGACATACCCCCGCAGTGGACTTGCTGGATTCGGGGTGAACACTGATTTCGTTCCGATAGAGTGGTTCCACGGTCCAGATTTCTTCGTTGACGTATGGGGTTCCGGCGATTATCCTAGCTATAAGCTAGGTTATCGACTACCAGGAAAAGGAGACCCTCATGACCGTCAGTGATAGGAAGATATATGAAGTTGAAGTATCGGACGTGGAGTATCTCCGGCATGGAGATAGGTCCATGCCGGCGACCCTGTACAGGCCCGTTGGTAGCGGACCTTTCCCGGTAATGGTCGAGGTACATGGTGGGGCTTGGGTCCGGGGGAGCCGCCAGAGCGGCGATGCCCCCAATAGGGCACTGGCCGAGTACGGAGTGATCGTGGCGGCTCTGGATTTTACGGTACCGCCCGATGCGCCTTACCCTGCTTCCTTCGCTGACGTACACTATGGCATTCGCTGGTGTAAGTCCCAGGCTGCATCTTGGAACGGCCGCGGGGACAGGATCGGCGCTATGGGCACTTCCAGTGGAGCACATCATGCAATGCTCCTGGGTATGCGACCCCACGATTCCCGCTATTCCGCCCTGCCAGACCCGGCCGGCGCCACCGACGTGGACGGCACCCTCGGCTGTGTCATCATGGTATCCCCAGTTATCGACCCGCTGGGGCGCTACAACTACGTGAAGGGACTTCGAGACGACTGCACACCTCCCCCGGGAATGGTCGACCGCATCGCGCCCGCCCACGAAATGTACTTTTTGACGGAGGAGGCTATGGCCGAAGCTTCCCCGGCTCATGGCCTGGCCAATGGGGAGAAAATGGAGCTCCCGCCCACCCTGTGCGTGGCGCGCGCCTACGAGGAGGCTCACCCGCGCCCGGACCTGGAAGAGTTCATCCTTCAGTACCGCAAGGCTGGCGGACGGATCGACTTCAACGTCTTCGAAGGGGAAGGCGAGGGTCTGCTGAGGGACCCCTCCACGCCAACTGCGACGCATGCGCTGGAACAGATGAGCGCGTTCATTCACCAGCACCTCGGCTAAGGCAGGCGGCCCAGCAGCCAATGTCAGAAAGGGACGTCGCACAGGCGTCCCTTTCCCATTCCTATATGATGCAAAGCAGGGGACGGGGCGTGCCCCGCCCACTCACAGCTCCGGTACGATGTAGTTGCAGAGCAGCGACACAGCCTCGTCCACGTCGGGGCCAAGCTCGGAGAACATGAGCTGCCCGAAGCCTTGCCGCCGGGCTGTGTCCCTCACCTCCAGCATCCTCTCCAGGCAGTCCCCGGGGGTCCCGGCGATGAATATGGCGTCAACCATGGAGTCTGTGACCATGGACTCAAGCTTCTGTGCGCTCGGCCCCTTCTTTTCGCACTGGTCCAGGCGCTCGATGTCGGGGATGGCCACCCCCAAGCGCTCGATGTCCTCGTGGGTGAAGCCCTGGCGGTACATGTTCAGCACCCGATTTCCGGCGCTCCAGCGCACGAACTCCCGCGCCCGCTCCGTGTCGCGGGCCAGGGAGATCTTGATCTCGGCCACCTTGGGGAGGGACGTCGGGTCTCTGCCGGGGGGAACGGAGCGGTCGAAGAGATCCAGGAGATCCGACACCCTGCCTGTGCGGAGGGCTGCCAGGTAATGTCCCCCGAAGATCAACCCGTCCATGTGCGCCCCGCTGACGGCCAGCCCCTTGGGCCCGTTGCTACCTGAGAATATCTTGACGGGGGTTGCCGTTCGGAAGTTCAGCTGGAAGACGCCCTCAGGGTTAAAGTGGTAGTAGTCCAGAAGGGCGGGATAATCGGCAAAGCAGACCTCTTCGCCGTCCAGCAGCCTGCGCAGGCTCTGGGCCGTCTCCCGCAGGATGGTGACGGGGCGGGGTGAGTGGATTAGCCTGGGGGTGCGGGAATTCCCCCGGCCAAGCCCGATGGTTAGCTCCCGGCCACCCATCAGCTCGCTCAGAGTGGCAACCGAGTCCGCCAAATCCACCGGATTGCGAAAGTATTGTATGTTTACGGCGGTTCCCAGCTTGATGTTCAGGTTGTAGGCCATGGCTGCCAGGACCACGAAAGACTGGCGGCTCCTCAGGTTGTCGGTGACCCACAGCTGGGAGACCCCCTTGGCCTCACCCTCCTTGGCCAGCTCCACAAGGTGGGGCAGGGTGACGTGGGCATAGGTGGGCAGATGGAACTGCATGCCAATTTCCATGTTTGACATAATATCTTCCCTTCTCATAGAACTTGAAGATCCAAGTTTCTTAGAGTCCAATCGTAGCCCAGAGCCAGCCTGTTGTATAATGCCTATGAAGGTTGCCCAGCTATTTCAGTGGGCGGGGCGTAGCGCAGCGGTAGCGCGCCTGGTTTGGGACCAGGAGGTCGGCAGTTCGAACCTGCCCGCCCCGACCAACTACCATACCTCGGATATCAGGTTCTAAAGCCCCCGACTACCAGTCAGGGTCCGTGTCCTCCGTGTCGTTGTTCGTAAGGCGGAGCTGGGTGGAGCCGTCGGCATCCATCACGAATATCTCGCCGGGCCCGTAGATGTAGGACGCAAAGGCGATGCGCCTGCCGTCCCGGGACCACACCGGCTGGGAATCTTCAGCATCGTTGAAGGTCAGCCTCCGAACATCCGAGCCGTCGATGTTCATGGAGTAGATCTCGCTGTTGCCGTCCCGGTCCGACACGAACACCAGCTTCTTGCCGTCGGGAGACCACCGGAACTGCCAGTTGTTCCCGTTGTCCTTGGTGAGGGCCTTTCGGCTCGACCCATCTTCATTCATCACGTGGATATCCAAGCCTCCCTCCCGGTCGGACAAGAAAGCGATGAGCTTGCCGTCGGGAGACCATGCAGCGTGGGAATCCCCGGAGTCAGTCAGCTCCCTAGTGTTTACGCCGTCGGGGTTCCTGGTAACTATGCCCCCTTCTTGGACGCCGTCTATGCTTTCGGTGAAGGCGAGCCACTCAGCGTCGGGAGACCAGCTGCTTAGGATGGGGTGGGACTCGTCGGAGGTGACCTGCTCTATGTTGGCCCCGTCAGCGTCTATCACGTAAATCTTAGGAGTCCCGCTGCGGTCAGATACGAAGGCAATCCTTTGCCCATCAGGGGACCAGAAGTGTTGGGAGTCCGTCCCCATCGAGCCGGTCAGATTCAGGATGGCTTCCTCGCGGATATCTACTCGATTGATCTCCACATTTCCGGTCTCGTCGGACAGGTATGCGATGTACTTCTTGTCGGGCGACCACTTGGGCTGGGTGTCCGATGCCCCGTTGTTGGTCAGCTTGGTCTTGTTTTCGCCGGCGGCATCCATGACGAAGATGTCTGCGTCACCGTCGCTTGTGGCAACGAAGGCTATCTGGTCCGAGCCCGACCCACCGCAGCCCCAGACCGCCAAGGACACCAATGCCAGGGCAACGAAGGGCAGGAGCGCCAGCCTGCGGAAACGCCCCCGTACAGGATGCGGTCGATCTGGCTTTGGCTTCCCCGTTGTGTCGTGGGCGGACCCCCTCGGACCAAGCATCTGTTCCCCCGAGCAAATCTGGATGGTGGATTGTAACAAACAACGAACGGGGAGCATCTTCCTGTTCCCGTCCGAGTTACGACAGAAAGCGGGGGCTGGTCAGTCGCGCCGGCTGGGGGAAGTACCTGCCAAACGGGGCGCAATGCCCGCCAGCACAGGGCTGACGAAGGTCAGAGCCTTGCTTACAGGAGGATAGCTGAGGGCTTTGGCGATAGCCCCGCTGTGCCAATCGAAGGAGGTCTTCAGGGAGTCCATAAGATGGGACGACAGGCCATTGCTGGCGACGGCATTAACCAGGGAGGTTATCTGGTCATCGTCCAGGGACTCGAAGAACCGCCGGGCAAGGTAGCCCACTTCCAGCTCCCTGGAAAGAAGGGCTTTCCACTCTCTCTCGTAGCTGCTGAGCCTGGAGGCTGAAAAATCGTCCTGCTTGAAGGCATCTTCCAGGCAATCCGCCGCTACATCGCTGCACAGCAGGGCGTAGTATATGCCGCCGCCGGTGGTGGGTTTCACCTGGCCGGCCGCATCGCCCACGGCAAGAACTCGATGACCGTAAGTCCTGGAAGGGGGCCTGAGAGGAATGCCCCACTTGGAGGGCTCCCTCACAATGCCTTCGATCTTGCCTTCCATCTCCAGTTTTGCGATAAGGCTGTCCAGGTGCTCCAGGGCCCGATTCCGGGCCAGGAGACCCACCAACGCCCGGCCACCGCTGGTGGGCGCCATCCATGCAAAAAAGCCTGGAGCGACCGCTCGCCCTACGTAGATGCTCACCTGGTCGATGCCCGGCGCTTCCACCTCAGCTTGGGCGGCGCCCACGAAGTCGCCTGGTCTCCCCAGGCCCATCTTGTAGCTCAGATCGGAGCCAAAGCCGCTGGCCAACACCACAACCCTTGCTTCGGCAGTCCATTGCTCGGGACCTGTTGTGAACCGGACCTGGCACCGGTCTTCCTTCACCAGGACCTCCGTCGCCCGGCTTCCAAGGTGATAGGCAGCCCCGGCAGCCTTGGCCCGCTCCGCCATGGAAGCTACGTAACCTACCCGGTCAATGATATGGGCCTGCACCTCATGTGCAGCGAGCTGGGAGGTGTGGCCGTCAGGGGTGACCAGCTCGGCCGAGCGGGCGCTCTTGTAGATGAGGTGGGGGTCCGGGGGATAGTGGTCGATGCACTCTTGGCCGACAATGCCGGTGCACAGCTTGTCGCCTATATTCATTCTCCAGTCGGCTACAAATACATCATGTCCCAGTGAAGCCATCCTGTAAGCGGTGTTGTTGCCTGCAGGTCCGGCTCCTATGACAATTACATCTCTCAAGTCAGGATGCCTCGCCGACCTTCTGCCGGGGAAGCAGGGTTGTGGTGGGAAGCAGCCATACTATCGCCTGACTATATCCTGCCCTTTCCGAGTTGTCCAATGGGCAATCGACGGAGCGGTTCGGCAACCGGGCAGATAGCGGAGTTTGGCTGTGCGGTAGCTATAGTTTGAGGCCTAACCTATAATGAGCTGCTGTGGCGGCACGCCCTGCATCATATCCAGATTTCAAAGGAAGGTGTACCTATGGCAAATTTGACCACCGCAGAGGCTGAGGTAATTCGAGATGCGGCCAAGGCCAAGATACTTGAAATGGGCGCCAAGATGAGTGTAGCGGTGGTGGATGAGCGGGGAGACCTCATTACCATGGTGAGAGTGGATGGTGCTCCCTGGAGGACTCCCCGCATCTGCCAAGCCAAGGCGGTAGCATCAGCGGCTTTCGGCCGTTCCAGCAAGGACATGACCGAGAACGCCCTCACGCCAGTGATGCGTGGCCTGATGGCTATGGAGAATGGTCGGATGATCCCCGGCCAGGGGGCGCTGCCTGTGTTCAAGGACGGCGAGCTGGTGGGGGCGGTTGGAGGCAGCGGTGGCACTGCCCAACAGGACGAGGATGCTGCCAGGACGGGCATCGAGGCTGTTTCGGGGCTGACCACAGTAGACTAGGCCCTTGGCGGTCTGTCTCTACGCCAGGACATTGTAGCGGTACCGGGAGGTCATGAGGTCCCCCTCCTCAAAGCGGGAGAACCGCAGAGGACGGAGGTCAACTGCGGTCGCCTGACCTTCCAGCACCAGCTCTGCCATGGCCTTGCCCACCATGGCGGCCAGCTTGAAGCCGTGGCCGCTGAAGCCCACGGCGCAATACAGGCCAGAAATCCCGGGTACCCGGTCCAGGATGGGATGCCAGTCCGGGGTGATGGTGAAAAGCCCGGACCAACCGCGCTGAAATCCCCCTTCGGACATGGTCGGCATGCGGTGTACCAACTTGGTTGTGTACTCCTCCACCATGTCCAAATCTACGCCCTGGTTGTACGTGTCAGGGTCCGCCGGGTCTTCCCGTCCGCCGACCAGGGTCAAATCCACGGAATCGGGCCTGAAGGAAAACTCCTGGGCAATGTCTCCCACGCCGGGATGGTGGGGTATCTTGCCCGGGGGCCGACGCATAACCAGAAGCTGGTGGCGCACCGTATCCAAGGGCAGCTCGATGCCCAAGGGCGATAGCAGCCCCGCGGCCCAGGGGCCGGCCGCAACGATCACGTTTTCCGTTTCTATCCGTTCCTGGTCGCTCACTACGGCGGTAACCCTTCCGCCGTCCATCTCGATGCTCCGTACGGGGCTGCCCAGGATAACCCTGGCGCCAAGCTCCCGCGCCCTGACTGCGTAGCCCGATGTTATGGAGTGGGGGTCTGCGTAGCCGGACTGGGGTTCGTAGGCCAGACCACCGGCATCCTGGACGTGAAGCATGGGAGCCAGTTCTGCTACATCGTCGGGCGTGACTATCCGGGTGTCTATGCCCAGTCCCTGCTGCATAGCGACGTTCTGTGCTATGGCCTCCCGGTCCTGGGGTCCTACGACTACGACGTAACCTGTGGTCACGTAGCCCGATTCAGCCCCCACGATTTCAGGGAAGCTCCTGTAAATCTTCATGCTCTCCCAAGCCATCAGCGTTGTAACCGGGTTGGAATAGTGCATACGGCAGATTGCTTGGGACCTGCCCGTTGAGCCGGAACCCAGGGTATCCCGTTCGAGCAGCACCAGGTTTCCGGCCCCCATGTTGGCCAGGTTGTACAGAATGCTGCATCCCATCACCCCACCGCCGACGATGACTATGTCTGCTGTAGACGCCACGATTCTCTCCCTGTGTGCCGGGTTGGGCTGTTGAAGCCTGCGCTAATACCGAAAAACAACCGGGTAGGCTATTGGTCCAACAGTTCTTCCAGGCTGTCCCGGTGCTGCTGGGCAAGGTCATCCTCGCCCCTAAGCTCGTAAATCTCGGAAAGATGGCTGTGGGCGTCCCAGGCGGCGGGACCCGTGGAGTCGGTCTCAAGGCTGGCGTTCAAAGCCACTATGGCATCTCCCGTCATTTCCAGTCCGCGCAATGCAACGCCCTGCAGCACCAAGGCAATGCTTGCTCCACTGTCATCGCCCGAAAGCTCCTCGGAGCGGGTTGCGTTCTCCAGGGCAGACTCGAACTCACCTTGTTGCAGCAGCTCTAGGGAGTAGACGTTGTAGGCCCTCAGCAATGTCTTGGTCAGGGCGGTCGTCGCATCTTCGTTGCCCTCGAACCGGTGGAGGCTGTCCTGCAAGCTCTCGATGGCCTGACCGCTAAGCTCCAGGTTCAGGTAAGCCGTCCCCAATGCATCATAGATGTTGTAGTGAAGGGGCAGCATACCCGTTAGCTCTACATGGTACCTGAGCGCCTCGTCCCCCTTGCCGGAATAACCCAACCGGGCCAGCTTCATGGCGGCGTTGGCCACTTCCAGCTTGGCTTGGGGGGAGGTGGGATTCTCTTGATGGCCCCTGAGGTCGCTAAGATAAGCTTCTTCGGCGCAACGGGCGTAAGAAACGATCTGAGGGGGACGGCCGTCGAACTGGGCGTCAGCCTCCAGCGAAAAGAGGTCTACACAGCTGGGGAAAGGCAGACCCGCATTGGAGTCGTCCGTAGCCAGCTCACTGTAGGAGTCCAGCATGCTGGCAGAAAAATGGCGGTAGTTGGGAACGTCCGGGGCCCTGGATATGACGTCGGTCATCAACTGATGGCCTCTCTGCAGCTCCCGGAGGTCACGAGGTGTCTCCGAGAGTCCGGCCGCGAAATGCGCCCTCCCCAAAGCAGCGGAGCGGGCCGCCACCGCATACTCCCAGCTCCGGTCCCATGTCAGCCATGAAATGAATCCTATCAGGAACACTGCCAGAAACGCGCCTGCCACCGAAACAGGTCCCCACCGCAGACCGGAGGCGTTTCTTCTACGGCCCTGTCGGCCTCTTCTGCGATTTCGAGCTTCCCGCTCCGGCGGGGCTGTTGGTTGCCCTTGCTGGGACCCGGCTGCTTCGGCTTGAGGTACCCGGCCGAATACGTAGGGAAGCACCACCACCAGCGCCAGGATCACCCAGAAGACCACCAGGTCCGACTCCCGGGCAACACCTACCATCATTTCGGCGAGGCGACCGATTATCGTCGCCATCAGGGCCACCAGGAGCCAGCGATGGAGGTTCGAGTAGCTGAGCCAGTTGCGGAACATCTGGCCCAGCCCGACAGCCAGGGCGGACACTGCAAGGCCCACGGACGTAAATAGTCCTAAAGCCCCCTGTTCCAGCCAATGATGAATGAAGAAATTGTGGGCTTGGCTCAGGAGCCCTCCCAGGGGTGTCTCCAGGGGGAAGGTGTATTTGAACATTTCGGGGCCGTAGCCAATGACCGGGCGGATAAATCTGAGGGATAGGTCCTCGTACTCGAACCACGGGCGGAACAGGGATATTTTGGCGGATGCCGACCAGATGTCCCCGCGGTAGCTGATGCCCCTGCTGGGCTGGCCAGGGGACACCTCGGATACCTGTTCCTCCTGATCTGGCAGGCCCGCGCCGTCCGTCTGGGCAGGCTGCTGTGCCGATGAGGGGTATGCCAGGAACACGAACAGCAGCGCCAGCAGCCCTACGCTCGCCACGGCGGCCCGTCGGCTCCAGAGGGTGATTTTTGGGTTGCCATTTTCGAGAAGTGTGCGTCCCACAAAGAAGATGCCCAGCGCCAAGCTTATGGCAAGCAAGGCAAATCCGGTTCCGGGAAGCCCCGCTATGTTCATGAGGTCCAGTCCAGGGCTTTCGGCGGGCGAGGGTGTCAGGAGGAGCACCAGCAGGGCTACCAGCAGGGCTGAGGCTAGGATGGCTATCGTCCTGGCAGAATTAATGGCGCCTGCTGAGAACCTGTGGGGCGCCATCAACACAATGACGCCGGCCACCGTGGAAAGACCCAGCCAGAAGGTGACCATCCTTATAGCTATGCCGTCGGACAAGCCGAGAGGTCCGACGAGGTCCAGGATCTCCAGCTGGGCTATGAGCACCAGAACATCCAGCACCAGAAGCAGCCCCGCCATCCCCCAAATATCCCTGGAGATCGGCAGGTGCGCCTTCCGCATGGCAATCGCCTCGCTGACCAGGGGCAGGTGGAGGAAAACAAGCAGACCGTAGGGAACTCCAATCAGCCAGGAACCCCGACTGCCGGTCCAATAGACGGCCAGGATCTGCATGGCGATCAGGCATGCCCAGAGGAGTGACCAAAGGAGCGCCTGCTTTTGGGACTTGGCCCAGCTGCTCAGGGTGGCCAGGCCCATTCCGAAGACTAAGAGCGTACTTGTGACCAGGAAGGCTCCTGTGAACACCGGGTTGGCCATGGTAGCCGAGACCCTGGCTTGTCCTCCTTCACCCAGGTCCCAGGGATCGAAGCCGTAGTGCTGCATGATGCCGAAGAAGGCTATGAGGGTGCTGCTCGCCGCCAGCACGATGAGAATGTTCCAAAGCTGCCTGTACGTCTTCAGGTGTGTGGCAACGATGATGAACAGGAAGAAATAGGAGAGGAGGGTGTAGGCGGAGTAACCGAACTGCCCGGAAACCTCACCCCACAGGCTGCGGTTGAAGTTCACCGACAGCACGGTTGAAAGGATGGCCACTGCTATGTACAGGGCCGCCGCAACCACGATCCAGCCTCCGGGGGCTGCCTTCATCCAAGCGACGGCGTTCTTGGGAAGCTGCTTCACATCGTGCCGGCGTTGCAGTCCCCCATTCAGAACCCATTCCACGATCCACAGGACCACCATCAGGCCGACGAGTATCCTGAGGGCCACGGTCTTGGGGATCTCTACGTAGGAGTTGACAGCCTCTGACAGGATGTAGTCTGGCGGTACAAAGATAAGGGGGACCAGGGCGATGGTGGCAAGCCACAGGGTCTCGATGCCGAGACCTACATACCTGGTCAAGCTGGCGGCGGGCGTGGAGTCTCCCCCCATGGTCGGACTTACCATCAGAGGGCCAGGAGCCCTTCCAGGTTCTTGCCGATGATCATCTCCTTCTCTTTTAGGTCGAGGCTGGCCATTCCCATGATCCATGAGATGGGCCAGTCGATGCCCATGTCGAAGGGCCAATCGGTGCCCAGCACCACATGGTCCGCCCCTACTGAGTCGATCAGGTAACGCAGCGCGGGCTCGCTATGGGTGAGGCAGTCGTAGTAGAAGTGGTCCAGGTATTCGCTCGGCGGGTTGGCCAGGGTTGTGCGAGCCTCGGAGCGCACCTGCCATCCCCTGTCCATCCTTCCGATTCCGAAGCAGGTGTAACCTCCTCCGTGGGAGAAACACACCTTGAGGTTGGGGCATGCATCCATCACTCCGCCGAACACCAGGGATGCAAAGGTCAAGGTGCGGTCGGCCAGGTTTCCCACGGTGTTGGGCAGGTGGTACTTGGAAATCCGGGAGTTGACGATGGTCTCGCCGCTCTGATGAAAGAAGACAAGGGCGCCCATCTGCTCGGCGGCCCGGAAGAAGGGCAGGTAAGCAGGATCATCGAAGGTTTTCCCGTTCACCTTGTCGTCGATCATTGCGCCCTTGAGGCCCAGCTGCAACACGCTTCGCTCCAGCTCCTTGACCGCCTCTCCCACATCCTGCATAGGCAGGGTTGCGAGGCCGGCAAAGCGTTCGGGCCAACCCCTCACCATCTCGGCGACCTCATCGTTTGCTTCCTTCGAAGTGGCGACGGCAACATCCGGGTCCAGGTGATAGTTGTACAGGGCACTGTGGGTGGAGAGTACCTGAACATCCACGCCCAGGGAGTCCATGTCGGAGATGCGCATTTCGGGCGAAAAACGCATTTTGGGAGCCACGGCTGCCGCTTGGTCTCCCGAGACCATCACCTCTTGGCCCTTGGCATTCTGGACCAGCCGGATGGAGTGCCAGTCGGACCCTGAATCGGCAGCCCTGAAAAAGGCTTGTGGCGTGGTGTGGGCGTGAATATCGATGCTTCGCATTCTTATCTCCCGTGGCTTGGTAGGTCATATCCTACAATGACACTTCGGCTAAAGGAAAGCGACCAAGGTTTCTAAGGCGCGTAACATAGATGATCCGGGTAGCGGTTGATTCAGGACAGATTGAATGATAGGATATCGTCGTCGCCATGGACCTGAGTGACTTATGGAAGCCCGCACTAATAGTGCTTTTCTTGGTGCTTTCCGCCTTCTTCTCCGCATCTGAGACAGCCTTTATTTCCCTATCCCAGGTCCGCCTTGCTCACCTCGTGAACCTTGGACGCCCTGGGGCTGCCAGAGTGGCTCGGATGCTTCAACACCCCGAGAAACTCCTGGCCACGGTGCTTCTCAGCAACAACCTGGTGAACACCGCCCTAGCCTCCGTCGCCACCGCCCTGGCCATCAGCTACATAGACAACGTAGATATGGCGGTGCTTGTGGCCACCGTCGGGGCCACCCTTCTGCTTCTTATATTTGGGGAGACCTTGCCCAAAAACCTTGCTTGGAGCCGGTCGGAATCGGTGGCCTTCAAGGTTACCCGGCCCCTTTCGGTGGTCGGGTGGATACTATCTCCGGCGGTCCGGCTGCTCCAGGGACTCAGCATGTTGGCCGGATACATCCTGGGGATAAGGCCCAACCGCTCTCATGTTACCGAGGAAGAGATCAGGACCATGATATCGGTAGGTGCTTCGGCGGGCGCTGTGGAGCCCTCGGAAGCCGAGATGCTGGAGAAGGTGTTCCATTTTGGCGACCGGCAGGTGCAGGAGATCATGACCCCGAGGACCGAGATGGTGTGGGTGGAGGAAAGCACTACATTAGAACAGTTCCTGGATATCTATAACAAGGAGTCCCACACCAGGTTCCCCGTCTTCCAGGGAAACACAGAAAATATTGTTGGCGTCCTTTCTGTGAAGGACCTGCTTCAGTCGATGGCGAGTAGAGAGGTGCAGCCCGGCACCAGCGTAACCACCGTTGTGCGTCCCGCATTCTTCGTGCCGGAGACGAAGCTGGTGGGCGCCCTGTTCTCGGAGCTGACCCAGCAGGGCCAGCAGATGGCCATCGTAATCGACCAGTTCGGCGGTGTATCGGGCTTGGTTACCCTGAAGAGGCTGATGGAAGTTGTGGTTGGTCCGGTAGGGGAGGAGGGTGAGCCTGCCCAGGAGGAGTTCGACATCGTAGGCGAAAACATCTTCGAAGTGGGCGCGGGCATCGGGATACAGGAAGCCAACGACGAGCTGGGCCTCAACTTGCCGCAAGGCAACTATCAGACGCTGGCTGGGTTCATATTGTCCCGGCTCGGCCATATTCCCGTAGAAAGGGAGTACCTGCACTACAGGGACCTTCGAATGGAAGTGCTGGAGATGCGACGTTTGAAGATCGAACGAGTGCAAGTTCACCGCTTGGTGGGACAGGCGGTGGCGGAAGAAGGTTAGACCTCGTTTTTGTGAGTTTGCTGCTGGGCCAGCAGGCTGAGACTGGCATCTGCTACCGCAGGAAATCTAAGGTATTCATGTGACCCTGCCACCGGTGGAAACGTCCATTAACTTCATCGGACTCCCTGTCGAAAAGTACCTGAGAACAGATTCCTTCGTGCTAAAATGATGGTTCTTGTTTCGACAGGTGAATGGGGCAATGAACACGGGAATTCGGCCAATCACAGAAGAGGATCTGGAAATGGTGGCCCGCATCGAAAGGCAGGCCTTTCCCACCCTTTGCCCTCCCACACCTCTGAAACGGGAGATGGGCAACCGCCGAGTCCGCTACCTGGTCGCTTGGGAACCCCTTCCCCCGGAAGATAACGGCACATCCGATGACTATCTGTCTTTGGCGCCCGATGGGTCCACGGGAAGCCTGGGTAAGCTGGTGGGCGCCGTGAAAGACCGCTTGGGGCAGCGCAGGGTGCGGGCACCCTCGGACTATTCCGTCCTGGGGTTCGTGGGTCTGTGGTTCGTTGCCGATGAAGCCCACATCACCGCCATTGCCGTCGAGGAGGCGTTTCGGCGGCAGGGAATTGGGGAGCTGCTGATCATCGGTTCTATCTCCCTGTCTATGCATCTCAAGTCAGCCGTGGTCAGCTTGGAAGCCAGGGTATCCAACTATGCCGCAAGGGCCCTCTACCACAAGTACGGGTTCGAACATGTGGGACTGAGGAGGGCCTACTACACCGACAATCGGGAAGATGCGGTCATCATGACAACGCAGCCCATTCAGTCGCCTCAATACCAGGACCGGTTCCGGGATCTGAAAAAGAAGTTCTCCGACAGGTATGGGGAAGTCTCTATCGTCCTGGTGTAGCTCCCTCTCCCGGCCTTCCTCGGTGGTTGACTGGTGTGGGCATCTCTAAAGAGGGCTATACTTGACGCCCAAAGGTAAAGGATGTTAACTATTGGTCTGACTGGCGGGATTGGCACCGGAAAGAGCGAGGTTTCTCGCCTGTTGGAGACCCTTGGAGCCAGCGTTGTGAACGCAGACAGGATAGGACACGAAGCCTATAAACACCCCTCTCCGGTCTGGCAAGAAGTAGTGGATGTTTTCGGAGAAGGTATCCTCGGGCCCGATGGGGAGGTTGACCGCAAGAAACTGGGGTCTATAGTCTTTGCCGACCCCAAGGCGATGAAGAAGCTGAACTCCATCATGCATCCCAGGATGGCTGGGATCATCGACGCAAAGATCGACCAGCTTCGAAGCGAAGGTGCTCAGGCGGTGGTGTTGGAGGCGGCTCTCCTCCTGGAGGCTGGTTGGGACTCGATGGTAGATGAGGTCTGGCTTGTCCATGCGCCAAGGGAGATTATTGTGGAACGCCTTAAGGTCCGGAGCAATCTCTCGGAGGGAGAGGTCGAGGACCGTATGAGGTCCCAGCTGGCTTACGAAGATGCGTCCCAGCGAGCCCAGGTTGTTATACACAACACGGGAGAGTTGCCCGATTTGCGCAGGGAAGTCGAATCATCGTGGGCTGCAAGTACGAAAGGGAAGGTTAATTAAGGATGGTAACTGGAGCTGCCACGTATTACCAAGAGTTCGCCATCGAAGAGTACACTGTACGCTCCGAGCCCTACTACCGGGCTGTAGCGGATGAGATCGAGCTTTTCGAAGCCGCCTACCGACAGCAACTTCCCGTTCTACTGAAGGGGCCGACGGGTTGCGGAAAGACCCGTTTCATTGAGTACATGTCGTGGCGCCTTCTCCGCCCATTGACCGTCGTGAAAAAGCGGGGTAAGCCCAACAACCAGGAGGGGGAAGGGCGCATTCCCCTGGTTACCATTGCCTGCCACGAGGATTTGACGGCCAGCGACCTAGTCGGGCGTTATCTGCTGGAAGCGGAAGGCACCCGCTGGATGGATGGTCCCCTGACCAAGGCAGTAAAGGTGGGGGCGATCTGCTACCTGGATGAAATCGTGGAAGCCCGGAAGGACACCACCGTGCTCATCCACCCCCTGACAGACCACCGCCGTATGCTTCCTATGGACAAGCTGGGGCAGATCATAGAAGCCAGCGGACAGTTCCTGCTTGTCATCTCCTATAACCCGGGCTATCAAAGCGCCCTGAAGGACCTTAAGCACAGCACCCGCCAACGTTTCATCGCCATTGAGTTCGACTATCCCCCCCGGGATATCGAAGCTGAGATCGTGCAAAAGGAAAGCGGGTGCGATGCGGAACATTCTTTGGCCCTCGCCAAGCTGGCTGAGAAAGTCCGCAACCTTAAGGAGCATGGCCTGCAGGAAGGCGCCAGCACCCGCCTCCTCATCTATGCGGGCAAGCTCATCTCCCAAGGGGTGTCACCGCGCCGGGCCTGCCAAGTGGCGGTGGTCTGGGCGCTGACCGATGACCAAGAGGTCCAAAAGAGCGTAGAAGAGGTCGTATCTTCCATATTCGAGTAGCGGCCCCGAGGGGCGACGCCGGACACGTTCCGGGAAGCAAGGCCTGCATTGCATATCAAGATGCCCGATTTACTCGACTCCAACCTGGAAGCCTTTCGCAGCGTCCTTTCCCATCGGCCACCGAAGGCCAACAACGACGAGTCTCTCTCGCCTGCCTCCGTATTCATCCTTATCTATCACAAGGATGGCGGCTACTGCATCCTTCTCAACAAACGTTCTCAGCAAGTGGAGCACCACAAGGGAGAGATGTCCTTTCCCGGGGGAGCCAGGGACCCGGAAGATGCGACCTTCCTGGACGCAGCACTTCGGGAATGCCAGGAAGAGATGGGGATCGACCCCCGAGACATCACCACCCTGGGTCAGCTGGATGATGTCGTTACCCGCAGCAGATTTTGTGTAAAGGTGTTCGTTGGCACTATTCCCTATCCTTACGCCTTCGTTCCCAGCTCCGTAGAGATTGAAGAGGTGCTGGAGGCGCCCATCAGCGGGCTGCTGGACCCGGCTAACCTTCGAGAAGAGGTGCGCTGGTCCGGTGGCAAAGCCAGGAGTTCGAACTGTTACGCCTTTGGCGACCACTTGATCTATGGCGCCACTGCCCAGATGGTTGATCGGCTGCTGGAGCTTGTACCGATGGGGCTCAGAGAATGACAACAGAAAAGGAATACGGAGATGGGGATATCCAGGAGGGAGGCGAATTGAGCTCTTTATCCGGTCCCGAAGATAGCCCCGCCCGCTCGGCTGTGGAGGCTGAGCTGGCAAAGATGCCGCCCTCGGTGGTGGAAGAGTTCGGCCGTTCGCGCACAGAGTTGGCCTCCGCCTTCAACGAAGAAGAGCTGAACCTTTGGGCTAAGGAAGGGCTCACCATTGCAAATCAGACTGTGCGGTCCTGGGAAGCGGCCCTGGAGTATTTCCGCGCCGGCCCGGAGGTGTCCAAGTCCCTTCCCTTCACATCCTTTATGCAGTGGGCCCGGTGCGGCACCTATCTGTCCCAAGACTCTCCCACCTTGGCAGTTGCCTATTTCAAGGCCAGTCCCGGAATTGCGGCCAACCTGAGGGCCCAGTACATCCCCAGGTGGGCCGGGCTGGGACGGAGCTTGTACAAGGGTACCTGGAAGTCCAGCACCCTGGCCGCCAGGTTCTTTGAGGTCAGCCCCCGCTTGGTCCGTTATCTGCCCTTCTGGGACGTGGAGGTGTTCCTGTCCCTGACTGAAGCCCTATCCTTCAAGTCCTACGACGTTGCCAGCGAATGTCTGATGCTGGGGCAGGATGTTCTCTCCAACATGGGCAAAGAGCGGGAAGCCTTCCTGTCTATGTGCCGCACCCTCACGGAAGGCACCTGGCGTGAGGTGAAGGGGTGCATGGAGGTTGTGGAAAGGGCGCTCGCCGTTGTGGAAGAAGGCCAGAGGAGCAGGTTTCTCAGGCTGTCGGAACGGCTTGCCAAGGCGGGCCAGAGGGACATTCCAGCCTTCATCCTGGAAGGCTCCCAGTCCTTGGGCCGGGTGAACCAATCTTCCCATCGCTACATTCTGGATCTTTGCGAAAGCCTGCTACCCATCTCCCCTGAAACCGTCCCTGCGTTCTTAAAGAGCTTGGACTACGTGCTGTCCAGGATAACACTGAGCCAACTGGACTTGTGGTTCCAGAAGGGCGTCTCCGTACTTGAAGAGAATCCCGATGGGGGTCTTGCTTACTTCAAGGTGGAGTCGAACACATCGGAAGGTGTCTTGGAAACCCTGTCCTCCAGTTTGGAGCTGGACAGGGTGAAGGGCGTGATGCGCCTCTACTGCCGGGCCCTTTCAGGGGCTCCCATCGAAATCCTCGACAGCAAGGAGCTGGTGCACAAGGGCATCGGATGGGTATCCGAGTCTCACGCTTCCACCGAAGGCACCAAGGTGTTCCTTCCCCCGGTGGTCGATCGCTACCAAGCCAAGGATGAGAATTTTGGCTGGTTCAAGGTGGTGAGCACCCACCAGGTGGCCCACATGGAGTTTGGCAGCTTCGAGTTCAGGTTCGATCAACCATCCAATCTGTTCGAGGATAAGAGGGCGGAGCTTGAGACGGAGGCGATCGCCTTACGAGGCGCTGCCGAGGCATCGATGGAAGGCGATTTGGACGTGGACACCTCGGTGGCTGAGCAGGGTTACCTGACCGACATGGGAAGGTTCTTTCATCTGTTCGAGGACCGCCGGCTGGCCCTTGACCTATTCACTGGCTTGGAAGATGGAAGGTTGGACCACAGGGTAAAGGTGGAATACCCAGGCATCTTTGCCAACTACCATCGGGTACAGCAGGGCGCACTGGAAGAGCGACCTACCATAGAAGAAATGCCCCTGAAGCAGGCCATGGTAGAGCTGCTGCTCCGCCTAAGCTTGGGCCAGACCAAGGGGCTGCCTGTACACCGGGGATATTCCGAAGTCGCTCGGATGCTGGCCAGGATTCTGAGGCGCCTGTTCACAATCAGGGCTACCGTGGAAGATACGGCTGAAGCCACAATCCGGGCATACCAGCTCATCTCCCTCCTGCCCAACGAGCCTCAGCCTCCTGAAGAGTTTGAGTCCCAGGACTTTGACGACGACCAGGAGTTCTCGGAAGAAGAGCTGCAGGAGCTGCTCCAGCAGATGCAGGGAGGCCAGGACAAGGGAGGGCAGGGAGACAACGAACAGCCCTACGAATCTCCCCAGGATGTGGACTTCCGGGGAGATTTCAAGCCGGAGCTGGTGCAGCTGCTGAACCGTCTGCGCATGGACCAGAAACAGCAGATGCAAGGGGACCCCCAACCCATCACCAAGGAGATGCTGGAGCAGCTGCTCAAGGAGAGCGCCGACCTGGACCTGGATGCGGAAGAAGGCGCCCTTCAGACCACTATGGGGATGTTTGCCCAGAACATGATGAAGGAAGCGGGGACCCCTCCGCCCTCCTCTCAGCCGGGCCAAGGGTATGGCCCCATGGTGCATGAAGATGAACAGGGAGGAGCCCTGGAAACCCGGGAGCCTAAAGCCCAGGTGTACGACGAATGGGACTTCCGGGCCGCCGACTATAAACCCAAGTGGTGCATCGTGCGTGAGAAGAGCATCGAAGAAGGAGACATAAACTTCTTCAATGACACGCTGCGCAACTTTGCAGCCCTGACTTCGGACATCCGGCGACAGTTCGAGCTGGTAATCCCGGAGAGCTTCCGCAAGGTGCGCCGGGTGATCGATGGCGAAGACCTGGACCTGGATGCAGCCATTGAAGCAACCATCGACTGGCGGAGCGGCAAGACCCCCGAAGAGAAGGTGTGGTGGCGTCGCAACAAGATCGAGCGTGACGTAGCCGTTGTGTTCCTTCTGGATATGAGCGCCTCCACAGCCGAAGCTATCGATGAGGGCCGTCAGCCGGTGGATGACCGGGATGCGCCGGACGATCCGGTGGAGTACATGATGTGGCTGCGCAGCCGGCGGGAAGGGATGATTCGCCGCCACTACAAGCGGATAATCGACCTGGAAAAGGAGAGCACAGCCATCCTGCTTCATGCCCTGGAAACCATCGGAGATTCCTACGGCATCTACGGGTTTTCGGGCTATGGCAGGGAGAACGTGGAGTACTACGTAGTAAAGGACATCGACGAACCCTTCCACGACAGGATCAAGCGACGCATCGACAAGATCACGCCCATGCACGCAACCCGGATGGGGCCTGCCATCCGCCACGCCACTTCAAAGCTGGCAAGCCAGGAAGCCAAGACCAAGCTCCTGTTCCTGATCAGCGATGGGCGCCCCCAGGACCGCGGGTACAGCCGAGAAGGTGTGGAGAAGGAATACGCTGTTCACGACACCCACATGGCTCTGGTGGAAGCCCGCCGGAAGTCCATTGTTCCCTTCTGCCTCACCGTGGACAAGTCGGGCCACGACTACCTGAAGTCGATGTGCGGAGATATGAGCTACGAGGTCCTGGACAACATTTGGAACCTGCCGTCCAGGCTGCCCGTGCTGTACCGGATGCTCACGACGTAAAGTTGGGCAGGGCTAAGGCGGGAACGGCGGGTCGGTGAAGAGGCGGAGGACTTCTTCGCCCCACTCGGCGGGCACGTAGTACAAGGTCTCCTGGTCGGCAGCCCCTGCGTACCAATAGTCGCCTTCGGGAGTGGTATCGCCTAGGAAGAAAGTAGTCTCCTCCCCTTCGATATCCCGGAGCAGTACCGCCACCCTTGCCTTGTCTATAGGAAGGCCGTATATTTCCGCATCCTCGATATCCCGCTCCTGGGACTCGCTGATCCTTGGGTCGCTGAAAAGGGATAGCATTTCGGCCCAAGCCTGATCGTCCACTGGTACGTTCGCATTCTCCGTGGCTACCCATTCCCGGCCATCGGCCCCATACTCCGTTATCGTCCAGACACCGTCCCGAAGTTCATAGTCGTACCTTTGGATGGTAGGAGTAGAGGTTGCACTGACAAGGGTGATGTCCTCCAACCGGACGGCGAACAGCGTGGGCGCATAGGGAGGTTCGGTGGCCAGCGTCCTTACGGAATCCGCCCAACCTCCCGAAATGATGAACAGGCGGTCATCACCTACCCGCCGGGCATACTTGTTCATTTCGTCCGGAGTCGGATCTCCCAGATGAAAGTTGACGATCTCCCTCCCCCGAAAATCCAGACTCACGGAGGTACGCGGCGGGTCCAGGCCAAAGCGGGCTAGGTCCGCCGACTTATCGTCCAGACTTTCCAGCTCCCCTTCGGTCAGGGGGCCGCTGAGAAGCAGCGGGGTTGCGCTCCAGTCAGGTTCATAGACGGGGGTCATGTGGGAATCTTTGATCACCCAGAGTTCAGATTCCATCTCCGGAGATGAGGAATCTTCTCCCAGGGCCGAGGCTATCTCCTCCGGGTCCGTCAAGAGTTGGTACTCTACTGACGCCCCTTCGTGGGTGATTCTGATTCCGTCGAAGTCGTTCTGCCCGATCCTGTATAGCCGTGGATGCTGCTCTTCGGGCGTCTTCGTTCCCAACGTCCTGGTGATCAACACGGCACCGCCCACCAAGACCAGGACGGCTATCAGCAGAGCTGTAAGCTTGTAGTTCATGACTTATGCCCGCGGTCCGTCCCCGGCGTATGTATCATTGGTCCGTCTCATCGACGTCGCCACCACACCAGCCCCCCCGCTACCGCCATGATGGACGGGAGGAGGAACCAGCTCAGATAGCGCATCAGGTCGTACTGGTTGTCGTCTAGGATCAAGTCCCTGAAGGCGAGAGGCTTAGGGCGAATGCTGGCTAGGGGAGCGTCGCCTACGAGCCAGTTGATGGAGTTGAGGAATATGTCACTATTGAATAACGTTTCGAAGTAGCTGTTGCTGGCAAAGTCCGAGTCCCCGAACACCACCAAAGATGTGGGATTGTCAAAATCTATGGTCTCCGGAGATTCTTCACCAAGGGCAGCGAACCCTGTAATGGCAATGGCGGGATAGTAAAAATCCTCATCTCCCGTGGAAGGGATGGCCAAAGCTGCCCCAAAGATGTTTGTGTCCTCCCCGATAACCAAGTCCGGGTCCGGCGATATGAAGACGTCGGGAACGAAAACAATCCCCTTGGCCGGCCCAAGATGGGTGATCCCGGGATATATTGTTGGACCAAGGCCAAGGGTAAGACGCCCTGTGCCAAGAATCCTTTCCAACGTTTCATCGGGCATTACGGGGATGACTGAGCTCAAGTAGTCGTCCTGGTTCAAGCGCAGGATACTTTCGTCCTCCTCTAACGCTCGACGGGGGTCGACCACCTGCTCGGTGCCTACGACCACACCCCAACGGGCCACAAGGTCCCGGAAGCTCTGGGGTGTGTCGGGATCAAAGAGGACAAGCATATCGCCTCCCTGCTCCAGGTACCTGTCCAGCAGATCTCTTTCATCGTCGAGAAGGTCGCGGCGAGGTCCGGCAATTACCAACATGCCGACGATTTCGCCGTCGATCAGCGCCTCGAAGGTTTCCTTATCTGAGTTCAAGCTCAGGTTCAGCGAGGAGACGCCGTAGTTCTCACGCTGGATGAAGGTGCTGGCGGTGGCGAAGCTCTCCGTCCCCTCATCCTGTCTGAAGATGCTCTTTTCGTCGTGTCCTGACAGGAAATAGACCTGCTTCTTCTCCTCCCCGGTGACGATGAGCAGGGCTGTCACAAATTCCTGCTCCAGGAATGTGGAGTAGGCGACCTGGTGCCGGCGCTGGGAGTCCACACTCTCGAACACGGTGTTGCCGTAGTCCTCCAGCTCGTACTTCCTGGCGGTCTCCGGCTCGAGGTCCGGGTCGATGAACTCATAGGAAAACCTGCTTGTCTGGGCTTCGAACTCCTGGAGTACATCCTCAACTTGGCTGCGTCTCGCCTCAACCTGCCTTCTCGCTTCCTCTCCCTGAACCCTGTTGGGACCAGGAAAGAACACCCTGGCTTCCACAGGCTCCGCCAGATTGTCGAGGAGCTGCTGGGTGCGGGGGGCAAGATCGAACTGCCTTGTCGCTGTAACATCTATGCGTTCCACGTTCTCGAAGGCCAGGAAATTGACCAGCGCTGCGATTGCAAGGAAGACAGCTACCATTATGGCTGTGTTGGCTCCGTACCTTCCCGGGCGGCTGGTGGCTGCCCTGCCGACGCTCCTGAAGGAGATGATCATGGAGATGACCAGCAGCCCGCCGCCCAAGCCCAAGAGCAGGTAGGAGAAGAACTGAAGGTCGGGGATGATGGCCCAGAAGACAAGCCCTACGATCAGACCGACAATGCCTGCGATGCCGAAGGGAGCGCTGAGGCCGTGTAGAGAGTCCACCAAGTTGCGGACACTGCCGAAGATGGTCCCGGACAGTTTCTCGTTGGGGTCGGGGGGCTGCTGGGTCATAGGGGCTTTCTACCGAGCTTATATCCTACCGCCACCGGCGGCTCTCCACGGACCTGACCGTCAGGAACAAGAACACTGCTATAACGGTCACGTAATATACGATGTTGCGGGTATCCACGACTCCCCTGGTGAAGTCCCCCAAGTGGCCGGTCAGTCCTATCTGGGAAAGGACCGTGGATGCGGTGCCGCTCACAAGCTCGGCGGCTTGGTCGATCACCGCAAGGATCAGGAGGATGCCAAATCCAACTACAAGGGCGATTATCTGGTTGTTGGTGAAGGATGATGTCAGTAACCCGATAGATAGGGCAGCTGATCCGTACAGGATGATTCCAAGATACCCGGCCCAGACCGGCCCCCAATCGGGATTGCCGTAAGCGCCGAGAAGCAGCACGTAGAACAGGGTCAAGCTCAGGGTAGCCAGGAAGAAAACCAGGCAGGCGGCGAACTTGCCCAGCACAACCTCCCAGTCCCGCACCGGCGATGTGAGCAGCAGCTCCAGCGTTCCCAGCTTCTGCTCTTCGGCGAACAAGCGCATGGTCATGGCTGGGGCCAGGAAGATGAGTATGAAGGCGCTGGAGCTGATATAGCCGTCGATGCTCGCTTCGGGAAAATCGGAGCTGATGCTGGCCACAAAGAAGTAGCCCGTAAGGGCCACGAAAACCAGGGCTACTATGTAGCCCATCGGGCTGGTGAAGTAGGTCAGTATCTCCTTGGATGCAACGGCCAGGGCGACCCTCATTGATCCAGCTCCTCGTTGCTGGTCAGCTTGAGGAATATCTCTTCCAAGCTCATGCTGACCAGCTGGATCGTCAGGAGGTTCCAGCCGTTGCTCACCACCAGCCTGGAGATGGTCCCCCTGAGGTCCAGCCCCTTGTTGGCTTCTACGAGATATGTGCTGCGAGCATCCTCACCCTGCCCTCCGCTTACGGAAACGGTGACATCCACAACCCCGCGTATTCGCTTCAGGGCATTGGTGACCTGGTCTTCCGCCCCCCGGATCTCCACCTGAAGGCGCTCTGCCCCTTGCAGACGCTCCGCCAGGTTCTTCGGGCTATCTTCGGCCACGATCTGTCCTTCATGGATGATCACCACCCGCTGGCACACCATGCTTACCTCGGGCAGTATGTGGGAGCTGAGGATTACCGTGTGCTCCCTTCCCACATCTTGTATCAAGCTTCGAGTTTCCACCACCTGGATGGGGTCAATGCCGATGGTAGGCTCGTCAAGCACCAGTACCTCCGGTTCGTGAAGGATAGCTTGCGCTATGCCCACCCGCTGGCGAAAGCCCTTTGAGAGCTTACCTATGATGCTCTTTCGATAGTCGCCCAAGCGGCATATGCCGACCACATCCCCTATCCGAGTCTTGATGCGCTTGGGTTTCATCCCCCGAAGGGTGCCCATGAAGCTAAGGTAGGACTCTACCGTCATGTCGGTGTATAGGGGCACAGTTTCAGGCAAGTAACCGATCCTGCGGCGCACCTCCAGGGACCTTCCGACCACATCATACCCGGCCACCGTTGCGGTCCCCTCGGTGGGGGGCATAAAGCCGGTGATTATGCGCATGGTTGTGGTCTTCCCGGCGGCATTGGGGCCAAGGAAACCCAGTATCTCACCCTTCTTCACTTCGAAATTCAGGTCTTCTATGGCAGGATAGCTGCCGTAGAATTTCGTCAGCCCCTTGACCTCGATCATCCCAGCCAACGGCGATAGTCCTCTTTCGGGAAGAAATTTACCTGGCCACCAGGAAAGGTAGCCTTTCCAACGGATGTAGATTATACTTGAAGGTTGTGTGATTATTCCAGACAATATCCGGCCGATGCTGAGTATTCCAAGCAATTGGCATCTTGAACTTTGGGCAGATACCATACCGGATCGGAGATAGTGGATGCACCTGGTGATCGATGGTTACGGAGGCGATCGGGAGAAGATGTGGGATGAGAATGTGGTACGGAGCTTCTTGTCAGAATACCCCTCTGCGTTGGGGATGACCAAGCTGTGTGAACCCCACGTACTGACCTACCACGCTCCCCACGACGAAGACTCCGGGGTTACCGGGTTCGTCGTCATCGCCGAGAGCCACATAAGCATTCACACTTTCCCAAACCGGGATTTCGCCTACATAGATGTCTTTTCCTGCAAGTCCTTCGATCGGGATAGGGCCTACGGCGACATCATGGAGATATTCGGCTTCGATTCGGCAAACACCTGGGACCTGGAAAGGGGCTTGGAGTTCCTGGACAACCGGCCTGCCGAAGCAGTGTTCGGATCCGGGGGAAGAGCCGCGAGGTTACTGCCGGGCTAGCTGGGGTCAAGGGCGTGAGGCCCTGCCATAGCGACCCATCTCAGGACAGGCGAAACCAAGCATGGCAACCGTGCAAGGAAACTCCCCCCATTGGATACCTTCTAACTTCCTGGCCCTCCCGGAAGAGCAAAGCAATCTCGACGTATCCCGGGTTGTGGTCCTGCCGGCCCCTTACGACAGCACAACATCCTACAGGTCTGGCGCCAGGGATGGCCCCAACGCGATCATAGAAGCATCCTATAACCTGGAAGACTACGACACCGAACTGGGCATTGACGTTGCCCAAATAGGCATATACACAGCTCCCCGCCTGGAGCCCCACATGGGCGGGCCTCGGCCCATGATCGACCGGGTTAGGGACACGGCGGAGCGCTTCTCAAACATGGGCAAATTGGTTGGATTGATAGGCGGCGAACATTCCCTGACCACGGGTGCGGTTGAGGCCTTGGTGGACCGCTATCCGGACCTTTGGGTGCTGTACCTGGATGCCCACGGGGACCTTAGGGAAGAGTACATGGGTACCCGGTGGGGCCACGCCTCCGTCGCCCGCCGGGTATCGGAGCTGTGCCCCTTGGTGCACGTAGGGGGCCGGAGCTTCTCCAAAGAAGAGATCGACCACATCGAATCGGTGCATCTGCCAATCTTTAGCTGGCCGCCCGACGCCGGACCGAACCCATCGCCCGGAATCCTGGATATGGATTCCATCGTCAGTCCCTTGGGGCCCCACGTTTACGTGTCCTTCGATCTTGATGTGCTGGACCCGGCCATCATGTCCGCCGTGGGTACACCGGAGCCCGGGGGAATGGGCTGGTATGAGACCCTCTCCCTTCTCCGCAGGGTGGCCGAAAGCCGCAGGATAGTTGGCTTCGATGTCATGGAGCTTAGCCCGCGCCAAGGCCCTGATGCGTGCTCCTACCTCGCTGCAAAGCTGGTGTACAAGCTGATAGCCTATGCGATCTGTCTTGCGCAGAGTGGTCGCTGAGATGGGGCAATGCCGTTGTGCTACAATTGGCCCGCAGCATGAATTACCTGGAGCATCCTGGAGTCTGAGTTCCCCCACGTGACGCTCTCCAACAGCATCATATATATGGACCACGCCGGCACCACCCCAACCGACCCACGGGTGGTAGATGCGATGCTGCCTTATCTCGGCGAACGCTTCGGCAACCCTTCCAGCATTCATGCCTTGGGCCAGGAAGCCAAACGGGCCCTGGATGAAGCACGGGAGATCGTGGCTAACGTTCTCGGATGCCGGTTCAGCGAGGTGGTGTTTACCAGCGGGGGCACCGAATCGGACAATGCTGCGATCAAGGGCGCCGCTGACGCGCTTCAAGCTACGGGCAGCCACATCGTCACCTCCAGCATAGAGCACCATGCGGTCCTGCATACGTGCCAGTACCTGGAGAACCACGGTTATGAGGTTACCTATCTGCCCGCAGATAAGCATGGGATGATCGACCCCGATGATTTGGCTAAGGCGATCACGGACCGCACCACCGTCGTCAGCATCATGTATGCCAATAATGAGATCGGGACCATACAGCCGGTGGCCGAGATAACCTCCATAACTAAGCAGCGTGCCCGCGAGATGAACAGGACCATCGTGGTGCACACCGATGCAGTCCAAGCCCCTGGGCTATTGGACCTTGATGTTGGGAAGCTCGGTGTTGATATGCTGAGCTTGTCCGCCCACAAGTTCTATGGCCCGAGGGGTGCCGGCATTCTGTACGTGCGCAGGGGCACTCCATTTCTCGCCCAGCAGCTAGGGGGAGGCCAGGAGCGGGAGAGGCGATCTGGCACGGAGAACGTGGCCAGTGTTGTGGGAACAGGTCTAGCCCTGGAGATAGCCGAGTCCGAGAGGGCATGGGTGTCCCAACATTGCGAAAGCCTCAGCAAATATGTGGTAGATGGAGTGTCCTCTCGGATAAAGGGTGTGCACCTGAACGGGCATCGCACCATTCGCCTGCCCAACAACATCAACTTCTCCTTCGAGCAGGTCGACGGCGAGCCGATGCTGCTGGGGCTGGACATCAAGGGCATAGCAGCTTCCAGCGGAAGCGCCTGCAGCTCCGGGTCCCTGGAGCCTTCCCATGTGCTCCTGGCCTTGGGCCAATCGGCGGACCTCGCCAGGGGAAGTTTGAGGCTGACCTTGGGAAAGTCGAATACCTTTGAACAGGCTGACTACCTGCTCTCGACGTTGGCAGAGTTGGTGGGGGAACTCAGAGGGCTTCCCTCTATGAGCACGGCTGCCGACGGCTAGATAATTCTTAGAGGCAAAGGACAAATGCAAGAAACCGACGGGCCTGTGGATTCCCAACCAGGGAGAAAGTCGCCCTTGACGGCGCAGCGAATAGCGACACTTGTCGTCATCCTCTTGGCCGTTGCATTTCTCATCTGGTTTCTTGCCATCAAGGTTGACTGGGGTGGCGGGGGTTCCCTTCCTCTGGGGCAGGTTCTCAAGGGGCGGGTGCTGATCGTAAGGTTGGACAAGATCAATCGTGTGCCGGAAGTGCGAATTTTCAGGGATTCCACGACCCATTACGTTGTTAGTCCTGCCGACCCCGAAAACGACCTAGTAACTCTTCAACTTAGTGTATGGAACGACGAAGCATCCATCTCTGTCCTCAATATGGAAGGAAGGGCTCTAGAGGTCCGGGGTATGGACTCCGATGACCGATTCACGATGCTCGAGGTATGTGCTAGCCAGGATGGCTTGGAAGCCAGGGATGCTTGCGCCGAGGATAGTCCCAACGTGCGAGTTGCGGCCGGAGGCATTGACATAGATTCCGACCGCTATCCCTATGGCACGGGGTTCCTGGCAGGGGTGATAGAGCTCCCCCAGGGCCCCGGATTGTCCGGAGGGTGGACGGTGTTCGAGGTGCCCAGGGGACTGGAGATAGCAAGGGTGCGTTGGGGCGCGGGAGGAGATGTGATCTTCTTCCCCCAGAGCGGTTCATAGATTTCTCCGCTGGCTAACATGGTCAGGCCTCTGCCCTATTCTCCTTCCCGCACGTCTCCCCCGATCTGGCGGCGTCTGTTCCACATGGCCGCCGGGAGCAGCATCCCCTGTGTGGCGATATTCCTCTCTCCCTGGACCATGGTGGTGCTTACCTCAGTCCTTGCCGGGGGCTCTCTGCTGGTGGAAGCTGTCCGGCTGCGGCTGCCCCGGCTAAACAGCCTCCTTGTGTCCCGGTTCTGGCTGCTGCTTAAGGAAGGTGAGAGCAGGAGTGTCACCGGCGCTACGTACTTCGCACTCGCAGCCCTCGCGGCTTTCCTGCTCTTTGACAAGCCAATTGCAATAGCAGCCCTGCTCTTTCTATCCCTCGGTGACCCGGCGGCGGCCCTTGTGGGCAAGGGCGCTCCGGGAATAAGGTTCTTTGGCAAATCCCCGCTGGGAACCCTTGCCATGGTAACCGTCAGCCTGGGCGTGGTTGGGGCGCTGTACTGGGCCGGTGCAGCGGATTGGCACTGGGGACTGCTGGTGGGTGCGGTGGCAGCGGGTCTGGCGGAGCTTTTGCCCCTGCCTGTGGATGACAATCTAACGGTCCCGTTGGTCTCGGGTGGGGTGATGGTTGCGCTTGTGGGCCTCTAGGCGCTCCTAGATGTCGCCGTCGTACAGCTCCTCTTGAGCGCGTTCCCTCTGGAAGGCGACGTACTCAGCCTTTGACATTGTCGGGCTAGAGCGTTGCATCACCTCTTTGGCCTTGACGCCGTCCTCGGCGAGCAGGTCCACCACGGCCATTGCCATTATCTTGGCAGGATTGATAACTGCCCGCTCATAGTCGGATATCATGTAGTCCTTGCTGTGGCCCGGCCCCGTGGCCCCGCCTGTGTAAGGGTGGCACGCCGGCATGATCTGGCTCAGGTCCCCCATATCCGTGGAGCCTCCCCGGCTGCGATGGCTTGGTATGGTCAAGATGTGGTCGCGCCCCAGCAGTGCGGTGGCGTTGTCCATCAAGATGTCCTGCAAGTGGGTGTCGTGTTTCAGGGGCATGTAGCCGGGGATGTTGGTAATTTTGACCTTGGCTCCCACAGCAAGGGCCCCTGCCTTGAAGCACCGGTCCACCGCGGCATTATTTTTCACCAGGTCCTCGTTGTTGGCGGACCGTACCCTCCACTCCAGCCGGACGTCCGCTGGAACAGCGTTGACGGCTTCGCCCCCCTTGTTGATTATCCCGTGAATCCGCACCGTCTCCCGCTCACGGAAGGTCTCCCTGTTGGCGTGGATGGCTGCCATGGCCATATTGGCTGCGTTCAGCGCATTGATGCCCATGTGAGGGGCCGCCCCGGCGTGGGCGCCCCTGCCTATGTACTGTATGTATTTGACCATATGCCCGTTGCTGGTGCCGCCGAAGGAGAACATTCGTTCTCCCATATCGCTGGCGGTGTGGCACATCATGGCTATATCGACGTCATCGAACTCGCCCAATCGTATGAGCTCCTGTTTTCCACCCAGGAACTCCAGTTTCCCCTCCGTCCGCAGGTCAATGCGGTCTTCCAATTCGACGAACTCTTCAGCCGGAACGGCAAAGGGTACTACCGAGCCGGAAAGGTGGTCCAGGACGCCGGAGACCCGGATGCCCATGGTCGCACCCAGCATCATGCCCATCTGGGCATTGTGCCCGCAGGCGTGGGCTGCCCCGGTTTCCGGGTCGGCACTGGGATGTTCAAACACCAGGAGGGAGTCCAGTTCTCCCAGGATGGCGACACTGGGACCAGGACCAGCCCCACCCTCCAGTCTGCCCTTGAGGCCGGTGATGGCCAGCCCGCTGCGATAGGGTATGGACATCGCGTCCAGCTTCCGCGCCGCCATGTCGGCTGTGCGGCGCTCTTTGAACCCGGTTTCCGGGTGGTCCATGATATCTTTGGCGAATCCGATGATCTCCGCCCTGTTGCTGTCGATGGTATCGGAAACCATGCGTTTAAGGGCATCTCTATCGGGCATCACTGCTCCTTCGTGTAGTGCGGTCGTGAACGACCGCCTATGCCGGGACCTTGTTAATACAGGCTGCCAGCCTAGGAAGCGCTGGGGGAGTACTCGAAGAGCTCGTCCTTGGCTTGGCTTCTCATAAAGCTGAGATACTCCTGGGTGGTCATAGCATTGGTGTGGGAGGCTATGACATTCCCCGCCAGGCTTCCCCCGTCGGAGAGCAGATCGACAATGGTGGAAGCCAGGCACTTGGCGGCGGTTATTACGGCGAGGGAGTAGTCTTCGACCACATAGTTTGCTCCGTGCCCCAGCCCGCTTGCGCCACCCACGTACGGGTGAATCACCGGCATCAGCTGGCTCACATCCCCCATGTCGGTGGAGCCGGTGCGATGGTGAACCTGGCCCACGTTCTCCTCGCCCACCAGGTTTACGGCGTTGGAACGGAATATCTGGGCCAGGTTCTGGTCCTGCTGCAGGGGGAGATAGCCCGGCAGGGTCTGGATGCGCACCTTGGCCCCGACAGCCATCGCCCCGGCCTTCAGGGCCCGGTCCACCTTGTGGTTGGCATCGGCGACGGCGGCAAGAGTGCGACCCCGCACGAAGGTCTCCATGCGCACGTCGGCGGGAACGGCGCTGACGGCTTCTCCGCCCTTGGTTATGATGGGATGGACCCGGATGGTGTCTTCATCCTGGAAGGTCTCCCTGTTGGCGTGGATCGCCATCATGGCCAGGGAGGCTGCGTTCAAGGCGTTGATGCCAAGATGGGGCGCTCCCCCCGCATGGGCGCCGCGACCCAGGAACTGGATCTTCTTGGCAACGATGCCGTTATTGGTGCCGCTCATGCACAGCTTGCCATCTTCGGCATTGCTGGTGGTGTGGCACATCATGGCAATGTCCACATCGTCCAAGGCCCCCAGGCGAATGAGCTCGGGCTTACCTCCGAGGAACTCCAGCTTCCCTTCCTCGCGGAGGGAGTCCCGGTATTCGATCTCAATGTATTCTTCGGCCGGCACCGCTATCAGCACCACGCGCCCGCATAACGAGGACATCACATCCTCGGCCATTAAGCCGACGGCGGCGCCAACGAGCATTCCAATCTGGCAGTGGTGCCCGCAGGCGTGGGCCGCCCCTGTGACAGGGTCGGCGTGGGGGTGGCTGTTGACGATCAGCGAGTCCAGCTCCCCCATCAGCGCCACTGAGGGTCCTTGGCTGCCCCCCTGCAGCTCTGCCTTGACGCCCGTCAAAGCCAAGCCATCCTGGAAGGGTATGCCCAGGTCTGCGAACTTGGAGGCAATCAGGCCCGAGGTCTTCACCTCGCGGAAACCAGGCTCCGGGTTTTCCAGAATGGTCTGGGAAACCTTGATTATCTCGTCGGCACGGGCATCTATCTGCTGGTGTATACGGGCCTTTACATCATCCTTCGAAAGCATTGCTATCCTCCTGGTGGGTGAGGAAGGTCAATTTACCAAAAGCAACAACCTGGGGACGATTGTAGCAAAAACCGGCCCAAAGAACATCAACGTTCAGCCCGACCGGTATCGGCAGTGGGCACACAGATGTTGAGTGTATAATTGCCCCACTATGAAGGTCGTTATCGCCCCTCAGACCTTCCGTGGAGGACTCCCGGGGATGGAGGTGGCAAGAGCCATCCAGGAAGGGGTGGTCAGCGGATGGCCGGGAGCGGAAACCGTGCTTGTGCCGGTGGCCGACGGAGGGGACGGCACCCTGGACGCCCTGGTAACGAGCACCGGGGGCAGGCAGTTTGTCTCCAGGGTCTGGGGCCCTCTCCAAGAGCCGGTTTCCGCCACCTGGGGTGTGATGGGAGATGGGGAGACGGCGGTCATCGAAATGTCCAAGGCCTCGGGGCTGGCCCTGATACCCTACCGGCGACGCAATCCCAGGCTGACCAGCACCCACGGCACGGGTGAGCTTATTGCGGAAGCGCTCCACAGGGGCTATCGAAGGATCATCGTGGGCATGGGTGGCAGCGCAACCAACGATGGTGGGGTCGGCATGGCCCAAGCCTTGGGGGTGCGTTTTCTGGATTCCAGCGGCAACGAGCTGCCCCCCGGTGGGTCGGCTTTGGTCAAGCTGGCAAAGATCGATACCTCGGACCGAGTCATGAGCATATCGGAAGCGAGCATCACCGCAGCCAGCGACGTTTCTAACCCCCTATGCGGACCCAGGGGCGCCTCAATGGTGTACGGGCCCCAGAAGGGGGCAACCGCCGAGATGGCCGCAGAACTGGACGCCTCCCTGGAACATTATGCCAGGGTCATTAGGCGCTCCTTGGGCGTGGAAGTAAGGGATATTCCCGGGGCTGGAGCAGCCGGCGGCTTGGGAGCCGGACTTATCGCTTTCCTCGATGCCGAGGTCAGATCAGGGGCCGACATGGTCAGGGATGTGATAAGACTTGAGGCCCACCTGGATGGCACGGACCTGGTTATCACCGGTGAAGGCCGTGTGGACAGCTCTACTGCCTATGACAAGGCCCCAGTCGGTGTTGCAAAGCTGGCCAAAGCCAGGGGGATTCCCGTGATCCTGCTCACGGGCAGCCTGGGAGCCGGTTACGAAAGCGTATATCAACACGGGGTTGACGGCGTGGTAGCGGTGCTGGACAGGCCGATGAGGCATGAAGAGAGCCTGAAACGCAGCTACGGGCTGCTGCGCAGCGCGGCCGAACGCACCATGCACCTGCTTAGGGTGGGAGGGAAACTGACAGGTAGTTCACTTCCCCTTCCGGGAATCGCGCTTGAGAAACCTGGTGGATTCGGCGAAAGCCGGGACCACGCTCCTGCCTGAGGGAAACGACAACCGGCGAGAGAGCTATGCCTTCAGGTCTTCCGTAGGAAGCTGCACCTTTACGAAACCGATGACCTCTTCCGCGATGTATATCGCCCGCTCACCATCTTCCCGGTCGTAGGCGTCTGAGGGTATGCCTCCGGGAAGCAGGTGGGGATAACGGGTCATGTCATGGTACTTGTCCAGCAGTATGGCCAGGGACTTGATAGCTTCGAACATACCGTTGAACACCTTGGCGTCTTCACAAAGGTCGGCTAGGGAATGGCCCCATACATCTTCCGCCCCTTGTGCGTACAAGAAAGCCTTTAGAGCCTTTTCCCCGGCTTGCTGCCCCAGGAAACACGCCAGGTTGTGCCTTCCTCCCTCATGGACGTACTTGGCGTCTTCGAGGTCTCTCTCGGCTTGGGCCATCCAGCGGCGCCCTTCGCCGTCCCCATTAGGCCTCAAAGACCTGCCGTCCCGTCTTCAGCGCGTTGAGAAGGTAGGGATTGGTGTCCCTGTGTGCCCGGAACTCGTCGGGCGTGTAAACCGCGTAGGTGGTCCCCACCATGGGGGAAAGATGACTGGAGAAAAAGTCCGAGCGTCGGTGGAAGTACCCGGGAATGTCCTGGACTATGACAACCTCCAGGCAGCTGTCAGGTTGCACTTTGTCGGCAGCCAGATCCCCTACCAGGAATGCCTGCTCGACACCCAACTGGGGAAACATCTCCAGGATGCGCTGGAGTTCGGCCTCCAGCATCTGCTTCCGGCGGGGAGCAAATCCGATCCTGGCAGGCATATCTTACTTAGCCCGTTCTTCATCCAGCATCACTAAGTGTACCTCCTTGGGTCCGTGAACGCCTATGACTATCTGCTGCTCTATATCCGCCGTGCGGCTGGGCCCGGTGATAAAGTTGAGGTAGCTGCCCATGTTCCGGTCCCCCTCGTAGTAGGCCAAGCGCCTGAGAAGGAACAGGTCATCCAGCGTTGCAACCACCTCGTGGGGTTGGACGATGGCTATGTGGGTGGGAGGGGCTAGGGATACCAGGCGGGCCACCCCCGCGCGGGGTACCAGCACGACCGAACCGGTCTCGGCCACGGCGTAGTCCACTCCTGTGATTCCCACTCCGGCCATGGCTGATTCGTTCCTAAGATCATCCCTTGATTTGCCTGCCCCCTGGGACATGACGCTTACCTCGACACCTTGGGCGGCCAGGGCCGCATCCACGAGCATCTCATCGAATATATCTTGGCTGGAGCGGACAACCCTCTGAGACTCGGCAGAGGAGGCCACGTTGCAGATATACGCCAAGCCTTCTTCGACCCCCGCTGCACGGCACACGTTCCAGCCACGCTTTGTCGCTGTGTCGCTCAGATGCTCCCAAAGCGTGGCCCGGTCCCGATGGGTTCTCTCCATGGCCTGGGTGGCCCGTTTCCGGATGCTTTCCAGCCCTTCCTCCAGGGGAGGGTAAGGCTCGGTTAGCTCACGGGAGGGCTTACCGAGGGCATCCTGCACCATGTTCAGGAAGTCTTCGGCTTTCAGTGCTTACCCCTCTCGTTTTTCTTCTCTGAAGGATGGGAACTGCCGACCTCCCCGGAAAGCTCCTTGTCCCAAAGCTCTCTGAAAGATGCCTTGGGGATAGCCCGCATGTCCCTGTTGCGAGTCCACTGGGAGAAGGGAGGGAATGGTATCTTCCTGATCCAGCCCTTTCTTGACACCGCCGTCTGGGTCACCCGTCCAACCCGCCGGGCCAGATTCAGCATCTTAGGGGTGCTCATCAACAGCCGGTACCCGTGGCCCATGGTTGAGTCCATGAAGGTGGCCTTTCGCCGGCTGCCCTCGTGCCCTTCCATCAGGCGGGAGCGCAGGGTGACCAGCATGTGGGGAAGGTTGATCTTCACGGGGCAGACCTCTCTGCATGCGCCGCAAAGGGATGATGCGAATGGCAGGTCCTTGGCTTTTTCCAGGCCTACCAGCACCGGGTCTATGACAGCGCCGATGGGACCCGGATAGACCCAGCCATAGGCGTGGCCTCCAACCTTGCGGTAAACGGGGCAGATGTTCAGGCAGGCGCCGCATCGGATGCAGGAGAGTGCCCCCCGCAGTTTCGAGTCCTCCAATAGGCGCGACCTGCCGTTGTTGACGATGACCAGGTGAAACTCCTCGGGGCCATCTTCTTCGGTGGGGGACTTGGGGCCTGAAACCATGGACACGTAGCTGGTCAGTCGCTGGCCCGTAGCTGCCCGGGGTAGAAGTCGCAGAAAGACTGCCAAGTCTTCCAGGGAAGGGACTACCTTCTCCATCCCCGTCAGGGCTACGTGTATGCGTGGAGAAGAGGTGCAGAACCGCCCGTTCCCCTCGTTGGTCACTATGACCAGCGTCCCTGTCTCCGCAACCAGGAAGTTGGCGCCCGAGATGCCCATGTCCGCGTGGAGCAGGTCTTCCCGGAGGGTCTCCCTTGCTGCTTTCGCTAGGTCTTCGATCTCCACCAAGCCGGGCTTGTCGATCTTCTGGGCGAAGAGCTCGGAAACGTCCTCCTTGGTCTTGTGGATGGCGGGCCCGACTATATGAAAGGGAGTTTCGTCGGCAAGCTGTATGATGTACTCGCCCAGGTCCGTCTCAACGGACCGTATCCCCATAGCTTCAAGGGAGTGGTTGAGCCCCATCTCTTCCGAGACCATGGACTTGCTCTTGGTAACCGTCTTGGCATTGCGGGTCACAGCCAGCTCAGAAATGATCTCGTTGGCTTCCCGGGCATCGGCGGCAAAGTGCACCTGCCCGCCGTTGGCTGTAACCCGGCTGTAGAGCATTTCAAGGTAGTAGTCCAGGTTTTCCAGGGTGTGCGCTTTGATCTGCCGGGCCCTTTCCCGCAGCTCCTCCCACCGCTCCTCACCCATCTCTTCAATGGCGTTCATGCGGGCGCTGTCGAAGCCGCCTCCTGCCCGCTTCAGTGCGGCTTGTAGCTGGGGGTTATCTACAGCCCTCCTGGAAGCCGCCACGAACTCCCTGGTCTTCACCTCTGCCAAGGCACTACTCCCGTAACTTGATGCCTACGTTCTTGCAAGCTTTCTACGTCTCCCTGCTCTCGAGCACCTGCGCCAAGTGAAGGGGCGCAATGCTGCTGCCCTGGCGTTTGAGGGCGCCTGCCATGTGCATCAAGCAGCTAACGTCGCAGCCCACCAGCGTATCGGCCCCGGAAGCCTTCAGGTTCTCCAGTTTCTCATCCAGCATGCTCTCGGATATGTGGGGGTACTTGACGGAGAAGGTGCCGCCGAAACCGCAGCAGGTCCTTGCCTGCTCAACTTCCACCAGCTCGGTGCCCGCAACCTGCTTCAGGAGCTGCACAGGCTGTTCCTCCACCTCCAGCTCCCTCAGGAGATGGCAGGAGGGATGATAGGCTACCTTTCCGGGATATTTCGCCCCGACGTCAGTTACGCCCAGCACGTTTACCAGGTACTCTGAAAGCTCGTAAACACGGCTGCCCAGCGCCTCGGCTTGTTGGAGAAGATCGGGGTCGTCTTCGAAGAGTGAGGGGTAGAACACCCGCATCATGCTGGCGCAGGACCCCGATGGGACCACGATACAGGTGTCGTCATCGTCTTCCAACATGGGCCCGAAGGACTTCAGCACCCGCGCGGCCAGGTGCCTGGCATCATTAGTGAAGCCCGAGTTTAAGACAGCCTGCCCGCAGCAGGTCTGGTCCCTGGCGAAGTCCACCTCGACGCCCAATCGCCGCAGCAAACGGACACAACTGACCCCTACCTCAGGATACAGCTGGTCCACCAGACAGGTTACGTATAGGGAAACGCGGGGCTTGTTTAGGCTGGGCACCGGGTAAATCCTCTCTAGAAGACGTGAAAACGGACTGCGGCATTCAGGTTACCAGAGACCTCCTCTGGCTGGCAAACCTTTGGGCACGGCTTGACGGCTTACGGAAGGCTACTATAATTGGTTGAGATGCAGGGATAAGCCAAACCCAGGCGCATCGACGCCGTTAGGGGTGAGAGCAAATGGCCCTGGCCTACGATTACATAGTTGTCGGCGCCGGCTCGGCGGGAGCCATCATAGCTTCGCGGCTCACTGAAGATCCGGACACCTCCGTTCTCCTGCTGGAGGCAGGCCCAGACTACCCTGACCTGGATAACCTCCCCGACGAGCTCAAGTACGGAAGCTACTCGTCTACACCCGGCCCCACCCTCCGCTCCAGGGGGGGTCATCCCATCTCCCTGGCAACCAGTTCACATAACTGGCAGTACGTGGCCACCTCAACCGCTAACGCGCCTCCGATGCACGTTCCCAGGGGGAAGGTGACCGGCGGCTCCAGCGCCATCAACCGGGCCGGCTATCGCCGGGGCATTCCCGAGGACTACGATGCTTGGGCCACCGAGGGAAACGACCTGTGGGGGTATGATCAGGTGCTTCCCTTCTTCCAGGTGCTGGAGGGCGACCCCGACTCCGGCGGGGAGGGCGGCCCGGTAGCTATCCGGCGTTCCCACAAAGAAGAGTGGGACCAAGCCAAGGAAGCCTTCTACAACGCGTGCCTGGAGGTGGGTTTCGCCGACTGCCCGGCCCCCAGCGAGGCTTACTCCACGGGGGTTGGCCCAAGCTCCACCAACACGCGAGAAGGGGTGCGCTACAGCACTGCCATAACCCACCTGAGCCAGTCCCGCCACCGGTTGAACCTGACTCTCAGACCCAACACTCGTGCACGAAGGGTCATTTTTGACGGTCAAAAAGCCGTGGGCATCGAGGTGGAAAGCGGAGGCGAGGACTTCTCCGTTTACGGGAACGAGATCATCCTCAGCGCCGGCGCCGTCGTTTCCCCCCAGCTGCTCATGCTGTCGGGCATAGGGCCTGCGGGCCACCTGGCGGACTTCGGCATTCCCGTGCTGCATGATTTGCCGGGGGTAGGCCAGAACCTGAAGGACCACCCCAAGCTGTATACCAGCTGGACCAACAAACCGGGAGTCAGCCTGAAGGCATCCGGCGGCGTGCAGCTGCGGTACACCTCGACAGGCTCCACCCTCCGGAACGACGTTATGATCAACGTAACATCCGTTGCCGGGCGCCGCATCAATCCGGCCACGGGGGACCACGTCGGAAAGCAGAACGGCGACACCGGTCCCATAGGCACCGACCTCGTGGTGGGCTTGATGCGCCCGGTAGGCACCGGCAGCTTGTCCCTGGCATCGGCAGACCCCAACGTCCAGCCGGCCATGAACTACAATTTCCTGTCCGATCCCTTTGACTTGGAGCGTGCCCGCGAGGCTATCCGGCTATGTATCAGGCTTTCGGAGCACGGGGATTTCAGGGATGTCTTCGATGAACGGCTGGAGCCGAAGGACAGCGACCTGGAGACCGACGAAGCCCTGGACCAATGGATGATGCGGGAGGTGGGCACCTACTCTCACATCTCAGGAACCTGCAAGATGGGAACTGAGTCTGATCCCATGTCGGTGGTGGACCAGTATGGGAAGGTGAGGGGCGCCGAGGGCTTGCGGGTCGTGGATGCTTCCATCATGCCCGACCTTGTTCGGGCTGCCATAAATCCCACGGTGATGATGATGGCCGAAAGAATTGCCGACTTCATCAAGAAAGGTCGCTGAACCCTTGGCGCACCACTTGAGACTTTCCTTCATTGGGGAACGATAGCTCCCCGGAAACGGGCCAACAGCACAATCAAGGAGGACCATCATGGTAGATACCAACCTGGAGTTCATCATAGACGGCGACGGCCACATCATGGAGGACAACGCTGCGATAGCGAAGCACATGCCTCCCTACTATGGGACGCCGGGAGCGCTGGACCTGCGGGCCATGTTCCCGCCAATAGATCATCTGCACACCGCCCACTTTGCCACAACCATCGGCCGGGAAGTTCGGGGGAACAAGCAGGTCGGGCCGGACGAATGGTTCCAGTTCCTGGAGGATGTGGGCATCGACCAGACCGTCCTCTATCCCAGCGGAGGCTTGGGCTACGGCAAGGTGGTCAACAGGGACTACGCCATATCGGTCTGCAAAGCCTACAACAACTGGCTGTACGAGACATATCTGCAGAAGAGCGACCGCTTCAAGGGAGTGGCCCTGATCCCCATGCAGGAACCGGATGCGGCCATCGAAGAGCTCAGGAGAGCGGTGAACGACCTGGGTATGGTGGGCACCATGCTTCCTTCCCGGGGGCTTCCCCTGCACTTTGGAGCCAAAGAGTACTGGCCAGTGTACGCCGAAGCTGAACGCCTGAACGTTTCCGTAGCAATCCATGGCGGCTGCCACGACGGTATGGGGATGGACCACATCAACGTCTTCGAGCCTGTGGTTGCCCTCGGACACTCCTTCGGCATAATGATCGCCTTCGGAGCCATGATGTACAACGGGATATTCGACCGCTTCCCTGGCCTCCGGGTCGCCTTCCTGGAAGGCGGGGTGGGCTGGCTGCCCTTCTGCATCGAGCGCTTCGAGCGCATGCACGAGACCCGCAAGGAGATTCCCATCCGCAAGGATGAGCTGTTGGGGCCTGCGGATGACGAGAGCATAGCCGACTACATCCGCAAGCACGTGAAGGCCAGGCGTATCTTCATCGGGTGCGAGGGGCACGAGCCGACCCTTGCCCACTCCGTGGAAGAAGTTGGGAACGAACCCTTCTTCTTCTCCTCCGACTTTCCCCATGAAGTGGACGAGAAGTTCTGCCGCCACGAGATATCGGAGATACGGGATCAGGAAGGGCTTTCCGACACGGACAAGGAAGCGATCCTGCACAAGAACGCCGCCGTCTTCTATAACCTCAGCGCCAACTAGGGGGCTAAAGCCTCCGATGAGCGAGCAGGGAGGGATGCTCATGATGTTCCTCCCTGCTCTGCTTCGCTTATGGGGATGGGTATCTCGTGCCCCTATGATTGCTCCTAGCGAGTGTAAACTGTGGATAGGAACAAGAAGCCGCACGCGATGCCTTGAAGCGACCTTCGTGGATGGCGAGTAGCTTGAAGTCATTACCCCTGATGGCCCTTCTGCTGTTGCTGGTCGGAGCATGCTTTAGTGGTAGCTCCGCGCCTACACCCGCCCCGGATATTGGTGCTACGGTCGAGGCTGCAGTAGAGGCAGCCCTGCCCACACCGACGCCCACGCCTACTCCCGATATAAATGCTACGGTAGAAGCCCGGTTGGCGGCCACCGCTGCTGCCATGCCTACGCCGACGCCGGTGCCGACCGCCACACCCACACCAACCCCCACGTCCACTCCGGTGCCGACTCCAATGCCGACTGCAACGCCCACTCCATTGCCCATGCCCACGTCGGCACCAACGGCCACCCCGGCGCCAACGCCGACTCTGGTGCCCACGCCCACTCGCCGGCCAACTCCGCTGTCGACGGGGCCAGATGGGTCCCACATCACCATGGTCTTCGGCGACGCACCCACTCTCCTCGGCGTCTGGGGTTCAGCAGAAGTCGCTGGTGACTACTTGACAGGCCCCGGCTGCCGATTAATTCCGGTGCATGCCATCTGCCAGGACCTCACCACCGACGTGCTCACCTACATCGATAGCGCCACCTTCGAGGTTGTCCCTCTGTCCGGTGTCCGAAGTTGGGAACAGATTGCTGGCGACCGCTGGCGCTTCTACCTCACCCCTGGCGTCAAGTTTCACAACGGCGAGCCATGGAATGCCGCGGCTGCCAAGCAGGGCATCGACATAATGGCAGACCCCAACATTGGCCAGTCATCCCACAGCTACACCGGCACCGCGACTGGTGAAATTGTTGACGACCTTACCGTTGATGTGGTCTGCGAATACCTCTGCCCCATCTTCCCCAGGACCGCTTTCTACATCGGTTTTCAGGCTCCTGAATGGTGGAACGACGCTTCCCACGTCGAGCGCACCGGGAAGACCATCGGTTTTGGCCCGTACATCCAGGTCGAACATCGGCGTGGTCGACACGTAAAGCTGGAGAAGTACGACGATTACGTGCCCAACCCATTGGCACCCAACGATGCCCAAGTCCCCACCATCGACGAGATCACTGTCGAGTGGCGTTCCGAGAGCCTGGTACGTGCATCCATGGTAGAGGTGGGTGAGGCCGACTGGACCATCAACCTCAACCTGGAACACAAGGATTCGGTGCCTGTGTTCAAGGCCGGTGGCGCCGCCGAGACCTTCGTTCTGGTTCATGACACCATCTGGCATCCCGAGTTGAGCAAGAGAGATGTGCGCCTAGCTTTGGCCCATGCCACCGACTGCGACCTGATCGTCGAGCAGTTCTATGGTGGCCTGCTCAACTGCCAGGGCACCTTCGCTCCTCCCGGGACCCTGGGCACAACCGACCGGACTATGACCCAGTACGAATACGACCCTGCCAAGGCCCGGGAGCTTCTGGCTGCAGCCAACTACGACCCAGCAAACGAGATAATCATCAACGTGTTGGAGTGGCGCTACCCCAGCAACGACAAAGTGGCTGAGGCTCAAGCCGGTATGTGGAGAGAGGTCGGAGTCAACGCATCGGCTGTTGTGCTGGAAACGGCACGCTGGCTGGATGTGGCCCGCACAGGCTGCGGCGGGGCGTGGAGAGAGTACAAGGGCGCTGCGGGCCCGGGCGACACCTACTGTCTCGACGTACCGCCAGGGCCTCCGTGCTTCTGCTTACCTCAGAGCTATCAGCTGAACCCGTCCCTGGATACCCTGGACTTCGCACGGGCCCTTGGACGCATGGACTGCAACAACTCCAGCTCCAAGTTTTGCGACCCCGTGAACGTCCAACCTCTCCTGTACCCAGCCAGGGCAGCCAGGCTTGACGAATCGCCCTCCAGAGAAGAGCTGATGCGGAACCTGGTAGATATAGCCTATGATGAAGCGATCATCTATACCTACTTTGGGGCTCTGCTGTTCTACGGCTCCAGCGCAAACCTGGACTGGGAGCCGCGCTACGACCGCCGGATTCGTCCCAACAACTGGACACTCAACTAGAACTCGCAGTCCTACAAACCGAATAAGGGAATAGCACAGCCCCACCGAGGAGTGGTAGAGTTGGTTCGCTCCCCGGCCAACCGAACCGGTCTCCTCTCCCAATTCTGAATGCCCCTCGCATCCTCTAGCATCTACGGGTATTGAGGCCGGGACGAAGCGAGAATAGAAGGACTTCGCGATTCATGGAAGAGCTAATTGGACACTTGTTATGATTGGGTATGTTGATCATGATGCATCGCCGACCGGCCCTGGAAGCAATTCACCTACCAGCTGCCGCAAGAACTGGGAACTGTTATCGAATGACGTCCCCAAGGATCGCAGTTAATATGACTGGTTCAGAGATAGCTTGAGCGTCCGGCAACTGGTGCTCCTTTCTTTGGTGCTCCCGCTGCTCGCAATGGCGTGCTCGGGGAATAGCCCCACGCATACACCCGCCGCGGATCTTGGGGCTACGGTTGAGGCTGCCGTAGTTGCCGCATTACCCACGGTAAAGCCAACTCCGACGCCCGACTATGACGCTACCGTCGAGGCTAGCATGGCGGCCACCATTGCCGCTAGGCCTACGGCAACGCCGACTCCAACGGCTACGCCGGTACCGACCTCCACTCCCACCCCGGTACCAACTGCAACGCCGACTGCAACGCCCACTCCTACGCCTCAGCCAACCCCGACTCCTACGCCCACTCCCACTCCGGACCCGGTCGTGGAGTTGAGCGAGGTCGTGGAGCGGGTCAGGGCTTCGATTGTACGAATCGAGACCAGTGAAGGGTCCGGCTCCGGGGTGATATTCGAGACAAAGGGCCAGACTGGGGCACAGACCGCCTATGTGATCACCAACCAGCACGTAGTGGAAGGTGAGACCAGTGTCAGTGTCACAGTGAACGATTCTGCCAACTACAGAGGCACCGTTCTAGGTGCCGACTCCGTTCGGGACCTGGCGGTGGTCACCATCTGCTGCGGTGCCTTTCAGGCGCTGCCCTTTGGAGATGCATCGTCGCTGAGGCCCGGTGACGAGGTTGTTGCCATCGGATATCCCTTGGGATTGCCCGGTGAGGCCACCGTTACCAGGGGGATAGTATCGGCAGTGCGCTATGTGGCTGAATACCTCAGCCAGGTGATACAGACCGATGCGGCCATCAACCCAGGCAACAGCGGGGGTCCCATGCTCTCGACCATGGGCGAAATCGTGGGCATCAACACATTCAAGATTGCCGAGACCAGCGTGGAAGGGGTGGGATTCGCCATCTCCGAGGAGACGGTGCAGCAGCATATCCCGGCCTTGCAGGTGGCCCCGCTTAATCCGACACCCACACCTACGCCGGTACCCTTACCGACGGGGGGCTTCGGCCCCATTGACGGTGAGCTGCAGCATGATCCGTCGGATGGTTTCATCAAGACCGAGTACGCCGATGTCTCCATTGCCGACATGATGGTGGAAGCAACCTTCATCAACCCGTATTCGGCGTCGTCGAACGACTGGGACTATGGGTTCATGCTAAGAAGGTCCGACTATACGGGCAGACAAATCCAGATCGTCGTTAGCAGCGACCGGCGTTGGTATGCTGCGTGGCGGGAGGCATCAGATGCCGATAATCAGAGGCTGGGTGGTGGCACTCTAAAGACCTTTGGCGCCGGGGCTGGCGGGCGGAATCACCTGAGGGTCGTCGCCATCGGGGACCGGGGCTGGTTCTTTGTCAATGGCCTGTTTGTGACCTCCTTAGATTTGTCGGACGTTACCGGGGCGGGCGACGTCGCGGTCATTACCGGGGCATTTGCTGGAGATGAGGTCGCCGGCGCCGCGACCAGGTTCGAAAACTTCAGGGGGGAACGGTTGGACAGACGCTACGGTCCCGCCGACGGTCAGTTCGAATACCAAGAGGGATTTATATCCACCCACGACAGCGGCGTTCAGTCCAGGGACGTGGTGGCGGAAGCCGAGTTCGTTAGTCCATCCGGGCGCGACTGGGACTACGGATTTATAGTCCGCAATCCTGAATTCAATCGGTTGGAAGTAATAGGCCTGACGGGTGAGGCTTGGTGGTTCCATCAGACCCGGGACGTTGACTACGAAGACTACTCCGAGGTGGCGGATGGTTTTCTCTCAAGTTCGGGCATAAGTCTATCGAGTAGAAACTCCCTGCTGGTCATGGCCTTCGAGGAATCGGGCTGGTTCTTTGTGAATGACAGCCTGGTGGCCAAGCTGGACCTGGGCCATAACCTGGACTCCGGTGACGTCAGTGCGATGGGCGGTTTCTTTAACAACCACGTGGGTGAGCCCAGCTTCGAGAACTTCAAAGTGTGGGTGCCGTAGTAGGTCTCCTAGAATGATGGCGCGATCCCTAGCTCTCCCCGCTTGGCCCAACCGCCTCCTCTCCCCTTTGCACGGCAGCCCTGATCGTTGGCCCATGGCGGCCCTCTGTGTTGCACTCTTCCCCTGATTTAGTCTAAAGTTCCTTATCCCTTAGATTCAGAGAGCTCCGCAGTGTATTTTAGTTGGCGACTCTTTGCACTGACCCGCGGCGTGAGACTTCGGATATTATTCGCCGCTTCCCTCGGCCTGATAGCAGTGGGCGCCGGGGTCGGACGGCTTGCCATATCTGGGCTGATCATCTATCGGGTCATAACCGGGCAGGCAGAATTCTCCACGCTGGCGTTGCCTCTCGTGATCATCGCAGCTCTCATCGTCACCCGCGGCCTGTTCCTCTATTGGCAGAACGCGGTGAGCCACCACGCCGCCAACATCGTCAAGGTCAGGCTGCGCAGTCAGGCATACGAACATGCGCTAAAGCTGGGGCCAGGATACGCCGATCAGAACCGGACCGGAGATCTGGTCCTGACGGTGGTGGAGGGCATTGAACGCCTTGAGACGTTCTTCGGTCAGTACCTGTCCCAATTGATTGTGTCCGCCGTTGCCCCCATTGCCGTTTTCGCCTTCATGGTCACCCTCGATATCTACGTTGCGTTCATCTTCCTGCTGTTCGCCTTTCTTGCCCTGGTCGTGCCCGCGTCCTTCAACAGGTGGAGCCGGAACAGCAGCTATAGGCGACGCATATCGTATGGCGATCTGGGATCGGACTTCCTGGACAGCGTTCAGGGTCTCGCTACCCTCAAGTCCTTTGGACAAAGTAAGAGCCGGGGCAAGGCCCTGGCTCAGCGTGCCCATCACCTGTACAAGAGCACCATGGGAGTCGTGGCGGCCAACGGAGCGACAAGCGGCGCATCCATCATGCTGATGGCAACGGGGGCTGCGGTAGCTGTAGCTGTGGGCGCATCCCGGGTCAGCAGCGGCGAAATGGAGCTGCGCCCCCTGCTTATAGTGCTCATGCTGGGGGTTGAGGTGTTCCGGCCCATTCGTGAGTTGACAATGCTCTACCACCAGGGGATGACTGTGCTGTCTTCGGCACAGAGCGTCTTTGGAATGCTGGACGAGCCTGTGACGATCCGTGATTCCGAGGTTGCTTCAGGAAGGCGCCCCTCCGAAATCAGGCCGGAGGTGTCCTTTGAGGGGGTCACCTTTGGGTACGACGGCGGGCACAGGCCGGCCCTCCATAACGTGTCCTTCGAGCTGCGCAAAGGCGAGACCCTCGGCGTGGTAGGAGCGAGCGGATCGGGAAAGTCAACGCTGGTCTGGCTCATGTACAGGTTTTACGACCCCCAGGCTGGCTGCATCAGGCTGGGCGGACATGACCTCCGGGAACTGCCCCTTAGTGTCATCAGGGAAAACATCTCTGTCGTCACTCAGGACACCTACCTGTTCCATGGGACGGCCGCCGATAACCTGCGTTTCGGAAAGCCCGAAGCCACCCAATCGGAGTTGGAAGAGGCTGCCCGCGTCGCAAACGCCCACGAATTTATATCCCGACTCCCGAACGGCTACGACACTGTCGTAGGCGAGCGGGCGGTCCGGCTCTCCGGAGGCAACGACAGCGGCTGGCGATAGCGAGGGCGATGCTAAAGGACGCTCCGGTCCTTTTGTTGGACGAGGCGCTTTCCAGCGTGGATGCGGAGAATGAGTCGGTCATCCAGAGGGCCCTTGATCGCTTGATGGAGAACAGGACGACCCTTGTCATCGCCCACCGTTTATCGAGCATAATCAACGCCGACCGCATCCTGGTCTTGGACGAAGGTCAGGTTGTGGAGATAGGCACCCACGCTGAGCTAATGTCTGCTGATGGTACCTATGCCAAGCTTATGCGCCAGCAGACCGAGATGGGCATAGCATCGCCTGCCGCCCCTGCATTCGTGGGAGCAGAAGAATCCCACGTCCCCGAACTTGTGCCGGCGGCAGAGCATGATCGACCCGATAGTGCAGTGCCCATCTCCCCTCCCCCGGGGGAACAGGTCAACCTCCGCTCGTCGACGGTATGGGTCAGGTTGCTTGGACTGGTAAGGCCGGTCAAGTATCACTTCTTTCTTATCCTTGCGCTGGGGTTGCTCTATCACGGCTCGGTCATCATCTTGGGAGCGTTTACCGCGTTGTTGGTGGGAGCAGTGTTTCGAGATGAGCCATTGACAACCCTGATCGTTGTCGTGTGCACCCTTGCTCCCATTTCGGGGCTGCTGTTTTACCTTGAGACGTGGCAGGCCCACGACATGGCATTCAGGCTGCTTGCAAGAATGCGGATAGACCTGTACGACAAGCTGGAGCCTCTGGCGCCTGCCTATATGGTTCGCCGCCGATCAGGCGACCTCGTCAGCGTTGTCGGGGGCGATGTCGAGACGGTCGAATTCTTCTTTGCTCACGCCGTGTCTCCCATGATCGTTTCGGTCCTCGTACCGGGTGGAGTGTTGATTGCGCTGGGCGTCATTTCGTGGCCGATAGCTGTGGTGCTGGCCCCATTCCTGGTGGCGGTGGCGGTCAGCCCGTTCTTTGCCAACTCGCGCATTGAGAGGCTCGGAGCCGAGATACGCGGTCGCGCGGGGGACCTGCACGCCTACATGGTTGACAGCATTCAGGGAATGCGGGAGATCACGGCCTTCGACCGGGGGTCTCAGCGGAACCGCGAAATGACCGAGAAGGGCTGGGCCTATGCTGGCAACTTGGTCCGGTTCCAGAAGTCCCAGGCGTTCCAGATTGGATTCATGGAAGCCATGATGGGCCTCGGTGGGCTGGCGGTCCTGGCGGTGGGCATCTGGCTGGTGCTCGATGGACAGATAGCCCGCACCCAGCTGCTGCTGGCGAGCGTGATGGGCCTGGCGTCGTTCAGCCCTGTGACCGAGCTGGCCCGCACCATGAAGCAGATGATGGAGACGCTGGCTTCCTCCCGTCGCATACTCACAATCCACGACGAGCCGGTCCCGGTGCAGGATGGCCCCGGGGTGGAGCCACACGGCGGCGTGGCGGCCGCTGGGTCGCTCCTGATTGACTTCGAGGATGTGGCCTTTGCCTATTCGGAGGGCGATCCCCAAGCCCTTGCCGACGTTTCATTCGACATAGAATCTGGACAGACCGTGGCCATCGTGGGTCGTTCGGGAGCTGGCAAGACGACAGTCGCCTACCTAATGATGCGCTTCTGGGACCCGGACCGGGGTGATATTGTGCTTGAAGGCAACAGACTGGACCAACTTCGCCTCGATGATCTGCGGGGCAACATATCGCTGGTTGCCCAAGACACCTACCTGTTCAACGATACCGTTCGCGAGAACATCCGGCTGGGACGGTACGATGCAACGGACTCGGAAGTGGTGGAGGCTGCAGGGCAGGCAAATGCCCAGGAGTTCATTGGTTCCTTCCCGGAGGGATATGACACCCATGTCGGAGAGAGGGGGATGCAGCTTTCCGGTGGTCAGAGACAGCGGATTGCCATCGCTCGCGCCATTCTCAAGAACGCCCCGGTGCTGATCCTGGACGAGGCCACATCCCACCTGGATGCAATCAGCGAGGCGACTGTTCGAGATGCGCTAAATCGGCTCAAGTCGGGTAGGACGACCGTTGTGATGGCGCACCGACTGTCCACTATTCGAGACGCCGATGTTATCCTGGTCCTTGACCGTGGTCAGGTGGTGGAGCAGGGGACGCACGACCAGCTTCTGTCCCAGGGCGGGCTGTACGCACAACTTGTGTCGGCCCAATTGCAGGGCCAGCGGGCAGTCGCGGACTAACCCAGCCCTCAGCGGGGGCGGTCCTGCTTTGGCTGGAGAGCTAGCGCATCGCGGAAAAGTGCCTCTCCACCCTTCCCGTCAGGAGCATGGCTGAAATCACGACGAGCCACACCACGAAGGCGGGGCCGGTGATCCGGTGCAGGATGGCTGCAGCGTCCACCCATATCAGCAGCATCCCCATGCCAATCAAGGCCGACGCCGGAACTATTCGTCTTATCATGCCCCCGGCCTTCCATTGACGCAACGCCGCGGCCAGCAGCGCCAACCCCGCTGCCGCGAAGCCGGCCTTGGCAGTTATCCATCGGAGAGAAGATACGGCCTCCACGGAGGCGCTTGCAGCTCTCAGGACGGAGGCGCCGGGATCGTCCGGCGCCGTTGCCGCCAGGGTAAGCGCACAAGCTGCGGACATGGCGGTTAAAGCACCCGACACAACGAAAAGGTAAGGGACCATGGGTGTCCCGAAACCCTCTCGGATTATCCAGGTTTTCAACAGGTACCATGCTGCGGCCATCAAGGCTATCCCCGAAACCAAGCGTGCTGCGGCGCTTAGTACGTACATGGTCCTGTTGGCCGCGATTGCCCGCAAAGACTCAGAGAGGGTCGCCTGGTCTGCGTCGGCTGAAACCCGGGCATACACCATCACGACGGTGGCCACCGCCGCCAGCAGCAGAAATAGCCCTGCCCTGCGGACAGCTTGGTCCCTGGGAGGGTGAGCTACGCTACCTGTCGATGGAACTGCACTATCCATTTCGGCCCTCCAAGTTTATTTGACCTACGAGAACGGAAGCAAATTATTTTCCGATCAGGTTTACAGAGACTTGGATGTTAATCTAACGGTCACGAGATGCCTGCTTGAGCTTTCTGGCTCTTTGCCCAGGTGTCACGGAGGGCAACGGTGCGGTTGAAGACGGGCTTGCCCGGCGCTGACTCCACCGGGTCGGCGCAGAAGTATCCTTGGCGTTCGAACTGGTACCTGGCGCCGGGTTGAGCATCAGCCAAGCTCGGCTCCAGCCGGCAGCCTGTGAGCAGGTCCACGGATTCCGGGTTGAGGTAGCTGGTGAAATCGACTCCTTCCTCCTCCCTGCCCGGCTCCGGGTGCTGGAAGAGCCTGTCGTACAGCCTCACCTCGGCTTCCACGGCGTGTGGCGCTGAGACCCAGTGAATGGTCCCGCGCACCCTGCGCCCGTCTGGGGCGGTGCCGCCCCTGCTCGCAGGGTCGTAGGTGCAGTGTACCCCTGTGACCTGCCCTGAGGAGTCCTTCACAACGTCCACGCAGGTCACCAGGTAGGCGTAACGCAGACGCACCTCTTTGCCGGGCGCAAGCCGGTAGTAGCCCTTGGGAGGGTCTTCCCGGAAGTCGTCTTGCTCGATGTAGAGCTCACGGGAGAAGGGTACCCTGCGGGTCCCCATGGAGGAGTCTTCAGGGTTGTTTACCGCCTCCAGCTCCTCTGTCAGGCCCTCCGGATAGTTGTCGATGACTAGCTTGAGAGGGTGGAGGACGGCCATCGCCCGGGGCGCATGCCGGTTCAGGTCCTCCCGTATGCTGTGTTCCAGTTGGTCGACGTCGACGGTGTTGTCCCGCCGGGCAACGCCCACCTGGTCGCAGAAGCTGCGTATAGCCTCGGGGGTGTAGCCCCGCCGCCGTAGGCCGCCCAAGGTGGGCATCCTGGGGTCGTCCCAGCCCTTTACATAACCCTTGTCCACCAGCTCAAGGAGCTTGCGCTTGCTCAGCACCGTGTAGCTGAGATTCAGCCTGGCGAACTCGGTCTGCTCCGGCCTGGGATGCAGCTTCAGCGTGTCCAGCACCCAATCGTAAACAGCCCTGTTGTTCTCGAACTCCAGAGTGCAGAGGGAGTGGGTAACTCCCTCTATGTAGTCGGAGAGGCAGTGGGCATAGTCGTAGGTCGGGTAGATGCACCATGCGTCGCCCGTCCTGTGGTGCTCTGCGTGGCGGATGCGGTAGAGGGTTGGGTCCCGCATTATCACCTTGGGTGATGCCATGTCGATCTTGGCCCGCAGAATGTGGGCGCCGTCGGGGAATTCCCCGGCCCGCATTCGATGAAACAGGTCCAGGTTCTCTTCCAGGGACCGGTCCCGGTAGGGGCTGTCCCGCCCCGGCTCGGTCAGGGTACCCCGGTATTGGCGTATCTCTTCCTGGGAAAGGCTGTCCACGTAAGCCTTATCGGTCTCAATTAGCTGAAGGGCGAATTGGAAGATCTGTTCCTGGTAGTCGGTAGCGTAACAGGGTTCACCCTCCCAGCCAAAACCCAGCCACCGGATATCGTCCTGTATGGCTTCGACGTATTCGGTGTCTTCCCTTTCGGGGTTGGTATCGTCGAAGCGTAGGTTGCACCTGCCGCCGGATTCCAGGGCGATGCCGAAGTTGAGGCAGATAGACTTGGCGTGGCCTATGTGCAGGTAGCCATTGGGTTCAGGGGGGAAACGGGTGACGACCCGCCCGTTGTGCTTGTTGTTCGCGATGTCTTCGGCAACGATCCTCCGGATGAAGTCGGAGGGAGCCGGATTGTTCGGCGTGCTCATCCGGATGACCCCAAGCTGGGCAACGTTGGAGACATCCTAGCGGAACCTGGGCATAACCTTGTCTGCCAGCAGCTGGATGGTATTCACCACCTTGTCGTAGGGAATCTGACCGCCGTAGTTGACCTCCATCAGTATGCCGTTCAGGCCCAAGCGATCGTCGAACTCATGGATGCGCTCAACCACAGCCTCCGGGGTGCCATATATGCACCGCGCCTTGAGAATCTCATCGTAGGGCACGTCTGCCACCTTTTTGAGCCGGTCGATCACCTCCTGGCTGGCGGCGGAAGCCATCAGCTCCCGCACCCGATAGGCGATGCCGTGCATGGTGCTGACCTCGGGCGCCGAGTAGGCTTCATCGGCAGACTCTGAAACGAATGCCGGGGCCCGGAGCATCACATCCCCTGATCCTGGATGGCCCGCCGAACGCCATGCGTCCCTGTACTGGGAGACTCGCTCCTCCAGCTGGGGCAGCGGGGTGTTGGACATGACGAAGATAGGGTAACCCAGCTCGCCCATCTGGGAGTAGGAATCTTCGCTGGCGATGGCCACACGAAGTGGCGGATAGGGCTTCTGATAGGGCTTGGGTACCACGGACACATCGTCGAAGTCGAAGTGTTCGCCATGATGGGAGAGGCTATCGTTGGTCCATGCGCCCGTGATCACATCCAGGCTCTCGTAGAAGCGGCTTCTGCTCTCCGAGTAGTCGATGCCGAAAGCATCGTAGAACTTGGTGCTGCCGCTTCTCCCTATGCCAAAGTTAAATCGCCCCTTGCTCACATGGTCCATAGTTGCAACCTCCTCGGCGACCCGCAGGGGGTTGAACAGGGGCAGCACCTGCACCGCCAGTCCAATTCGAATGTTCGATGTGCGGGCGGCAACGGCGCTTCCGACGATCAGAGGAGCGGCGGAAACGGACCGATCAGGGCTGAAGTGGTATTCGGCAAGCCACACCGAATCTATGCCTGCGCGGTCGGCCAGCTCAACCTGGCTGAAGCCTTCGTCAAAGGCTTCCGTATCGACCATGCCCATTCGCACGGGGAAGTCGGTGAAGATGCCAAAGTCCATGTCGGAAAACCCTCCCAGTGGCCTTCTCAGCGGTCCGTGCGGGCATCGATGAAGTTGGAAACGGCATCATGGAAGGCGTCGGGCTGCTCCCTGAATACCGAGTGCCCCGACTGGTTGATGATGCACATCTCCGAGTCTGGCACCGAGGACATGATGAGCTGCATGCAGGGGATACCGCAGCGTTCCATGGTGGCGGAGGGGTCATTGTAGGCCCATATGACCAGGGTTGGCGCCTTTATGCCGCCGTCGATTATCCATTCGTGGGTCTCCTTCTGCTTGGCGACCAGGTCCGTCTTGAACTGGTCCAGGAGCCCGCTCTTATTCTTGGCATTGGCCTCGGCGGTCTTTTCGAGACCCTTGATCTCCAGGCAAACGTCCAGGTAGCGATCCGTGATATGTTCGCCTGCGAAGGAGTTGCTGGTGATCCGGTGGCGCATGGCCTCCCTGGGGTCGGGTATCTGTGCCGCTTGGCGGTCCCATTCATCGTAGATGGGATTGGGGGGTGTCATCAGCGTCGAGCTGTCGATGATGATGAGACCCCTTACCACCTCCGGGTGCTCCAAGGCCAGCCGGGTGACGGCATAGCCTCCCCTGGAGTGGCCTGCCACATGGGCGCTGTCGATGCCCACGGCCTCCATGAAGTCGTAGAGGTGCTGGACGTTGGCGCCGATAACATACTCTTCATCGGAATGGGGATTATCGGTGAATCCCATCCCGATCTTGTCATAGGCAAAGGTGTGGTATGAGCGGGACAGGGTATCGAAGTTCATCTCCCAGTCCTCGGCGTTGCTGTGGGAGCCGAAGCTCCCCCCGTGCACCAGCACTAGGGGCTCGCCCTCGCCCGCTTCGAAGTAGCGGGTCTTGATGCCCTTTACATCTACATACTTGGGATCGTTCAAGGCACACCTCCAGCACGAGAGTGATCCACTGCCTTCGCGGCAGGTGCACATAAGTTTCGGGGCAGGGTAGCGCCTGATGGGGCTTGTGAGAATTGTAGTAAGGAGCCGCAAAGCTGTCAAACACCCTGGGCGGACTTCCCCGCGGGAGCCACCCAGGGTGTTCTTTTGCGAGTCTATGGCCTGGAGTCTATGACGACTAGATCGCTAGCCCTGGGCGGCGATGACCGTTATCTCCACCAGCATGTCGTCTCGCACCAGGTCGGCCTTGACTGTGGTGCGGGTGGGCGGGTCCACCGGGAAGAACTTCCGGTACTCTTCGTTGTAAGCCTCGAACACGCTGACATCTTTCAGGAAGGTCGTTACGGAAACCGCATTGGTGAGGGATGAGCCGGCTTCCTTCAGGATGGTGTCGATGGTTTCCAGGCAGGTGCGCACCTGCACCCGGATATCGGGGTCCATGGTGCCGTCGGATTTCCTCGGCGCCGGTGTCCCGGAAACAAAGACAAGTCCAGCAGACTTGATGGCCCTGACTGCGGGAATCCCAGGGGGTGGCAGGCTGTCAACCTTTACTACGGTACGATCGGGCATGGCTACTCCTTTCATTATGTGGAAGGGTCCTTTATGTGGAACCCTTTCGCCACTATCGCTCTCTTACTTAATCGCGTCTCTTCATGGGCTGTCGTCTTCTACAAGGTAGCCGACTCCACTGCCGGACTGCCTGGCGGCCCACTTGCCTGCCTCGATGGAGGTGACGAAGTCCAGCACCGCCCGGTTGAACAAGTCCGGCTCCTCCAGGTTCAAGGCGTGGCCCGTTTGGGGCATGACCATCAGGCCGGACCTGGGTATGCATCGCTTCATCACCAGGGATGGCTCCAGGCTGGGATCATCTTCATCGCCAACCAGGATGAGGGTTGGCACCTGGAGGGACCGCATACCCTCCTCCAGGTCGAAGACCGTGGGGCGGCGGCCCTGGACGCCTCGGAAGGTGAGGGCCGACCCTACCGCCGAGTGTTCCGCGAATCGCTGGGCAAACCCTTCCCAAGCCTTCGGGTCCTTGCGCAGCAGCTGGACGCGGCTGGGGCCCTTGGTGTAGTCGCCGAAGGCTTCCATGCCCCCGGCTTCAATCTGGTCGGCGAACTCCAGGGCTTGGCGTCGAAAGGCCTCCTTATTGGTCGAGCCGTACCCCGCGCCTGCCACGACCAGCCCCCTGGCCCTCTCGGGATGCAGTATGCCGAAATGGAGGGAGACGTTCCCCCCCATGGACAAGCCGACGATGAATGCATCCCGTATCCCCAAAGCGTTCAGCAGTCCCCGAAGGTCATCGACATGCTGCTCCTGGGAGTAGTCTTCCATCCGTCCCGGCACATCTGAGGGGGGATATCCCCTGGCGTTGTAGGTTATCACCTGGTATCGACGGGAGAAGAAGCCGACCTGTTGGTCCCAGCTTTCGTAGCTGCCCGCGTATTCATGGCAGAAGACCATGGGATAGCCTTCGCCGTGGGTCTCATAGAACAACTCGATATCGTTGACCTTGACCTTGGGCATAGCCCCTCCGCGAGGTGTGCAAGCTGGCTGGCAGTTGACATGGTAGCTGTAGCCTCTAGGCGTGTCAACAAAAAGCGTTGGGACGGCAGTGCCTCGAGATGACTGCATAAGATATAATTGGGGCTATCTGCTCGGAGGTTGGACCATGAAGGGCGTTATCCCCTGGCAAGCAAACAGCTCTTGGCCCCATGCGGTGCCGGAGCTGGAGATAGACCTGGAGAAGACGGGGCTGATCATGGTGGATGTCCAGAACTATTCGGAGAAGAACGCAGCCATCGTGCCCCAGTGCGCGCGCCTCCGGGACTTCTTTCACCGGCATGAGCTGGAGGTTATCTACCTGCGGGTCGGCTCCCTGCTGCCGGGACGCAGGGACATGCACGCCAAGCGGGCCTTGTCCTGGATGAAACCCCCGGGGGATGCGCCGGCCATGGTGGTCTATCCCGGCACGTGGAACCATGACGTCGTGGAAGACCTGGCCCCCCAACCTGGAGAGATGGTCATCGACAAGAACTCATCGGGGGCCTTCAACTCGTCGGGCATCGAAAGCTACCTCCAAGCAATGGGCCTGCAGAACCTGGTGTTCTGCGGGGCTGCCACATCCCGTTGTGTCGATAACACAGCCAGGGGCGCCGCAGACCGAGGATACAACGTCATATTGGTCGAGGATGCGTGCATCGACCCTGTGGAGCGGAACCACTGCACGACGGTGCGCACCTTCGGGGATGCTTTCGGCGCGGTCAAGACCACCGACGAGGTGCTGGCCGTTCTGGGAGCGCTGGCTTCGGGTAGCGGGGCGCCTGTTCCGGCTGGAGATTGAGCTTGGTTCGCTCCAGGATATCGTGGGAAGCCCCCCGGCCAGGCAGGTTCACCATTGATGAATGGGAGATAGACCTACCCAAGACCGCCCTGGTGGTCGTGGACATGCAGCGTGGCTATACGGACCCGGAGATGGGAGTTGGCCCAAGGCTGGAGAAGGACTTTCCCGACATACATCGCTATTACTACAGCACCATCGGAGAGAAGGTGCTGCCCTCTATCAAGCGACTGCTGGACTTTGCCCGGACCCGCGGTCTTGAGTGCATCTACACTCGCATGGGCCAGCAGCTGCCCGATGGTCGGGATACTGCGCCCTGGAGCTGGCGGTCTGCCCAGTCCCGGTCGCCCACAGGCAACCTCTTTCCCAAGGACAGCCCCGATTACCGGATCGTGCCCGATATCGCCCCCTTGCCCCATGAGCTTGTCGTGGACAAGAACACAATAAGCCCATTTTCGTCCACCGCCCTTGATCAGCTGCTGCGCAACATGGGGGTAGAGAACCTGCTTATCGCCGGGCTTCTGACCAACGTGGCAGTGGAGAGCACAGCCCGAAGCGCGGGAGACCGGGGGTACAACCCTATCGTCGTGTCCGATGCCTGCGCTGCTTATAGCCCGATGGAGCATGAAGACACCCTGGCGACCGCGTCCTGGTGGACTGCCAAGGATGTCGATGAGGTCCTCCGCATATTTTCCCCGTTGGACGCTGTGGAAGAGCCGGGCGACCACCCTTAGGTCTGAATGCCTTCCAATCCGATGGACCTGGGCGGCTCCCTTCGGTTCGGCTATCGTCCGGATGCCGTTACCAGTGGCGTCCTTGAGGGTCCGAAGCTGCTCTCCAGAATTCGTATGAACTCGTTCGTGGCTGGGCTCAGGTCTTTGCCTCGCAAGGTTACTACCCCAGCCTGCTCCACCGGGAATAGGTGCATCAGGTCTATGATTCCAAGGTGCTCCTCATCCTCCGGCTCTATGGCCATCTTGGGGCCTACGGAGATGCCCAATCCCGACCCGACGTAGGCCTTGATCATGTCGATGCTGTCCAGCTCCACCACCACCTCGAAGGACAACCCCTTCCTCCGGAACTCGGCCTCCAGTATGGAGCGGGGCCGAACAGGTCATCAGCAGGGGATAAGCCGCGGGTAACAAGGTGCCCAGCTAGCCAACTCTTGCCGTTGCCCCTGGGCAGGCTCGGGGCTGCCGTGTCGGTGCTCGGTGCCGTCGCCTTGGCAATGAAGGTGCGCTGGAAGGGTCGCAGGCTAACCATCAATTGCAACCTACGACGGTAGCTAGTGTTCGTCCACGATCAAGTCAATGGCTGTATGTAAGGCTGTTCTTAAGGGTGACTCGTCACAGCAGGTGAGAGCCTTCAATTTCTGAACAGCGTCTCGTTTAGCGTCATCCTCATTTTCAAACACCTCCGGGCTGATAAACAAGATTTCATAATTTCCCCATTTGCCATCCGACCGGTCCATGCATCGATGTACCTCCCAGGCAGTGCCAAACTTGGTCTCGTTGTTCACCAGACGGCCGGAATTCCGCAATTGAACCTGGTATTCTGGGGATTGCCCTACCTCTCCTACAATAACCCCTCCGTAGGTTGCCATTTAGTTACACACAAGAGTCCGCCCTGCGCTTCACGCCCCGCCGCGAAGATTCGGGCGGTGCCATAAAGAGAGCTAGTCATCACCTTCGATAACCAATCTTACGGACCACGAGGTTGGCCCATCTGCCTCACTATTTTTGCCACCCAAGGCCCTAAAATACTTGAACGCCTCTAGCACACTCGTCGTATGTTGGTGAAGGGAACTCCTTATGCCCCCAGGCCTGTACCATTCCATCCCACACTCGGGACAAGTTCGGGGAATACTTTGCGTAGTCTTCGGGACGAAAGACACCTCGTATGGGCAATATGCACATCTCAAAATAACCTGCCGAACATCTGCAATTTCAAAGCTGACATTACGTTCCTTCGCCATCGGTCAACCTCCATCATCTCCCATAGAATCGCGTTCTAGCTTCCTAACGTATCTTCGCATCTATTGATTCAAGGGGGAATTCTGGCTTGTCACTAATCCACGCTTGGGCGCAAGCCTGCAAGGCCAACCTCATGTTTTCCGCAACTTCCGCGCTGGTGTCGGGCGGCAGATTCACCGTCACGACAACCTGTCTGGGCGGTGTCTGCTTTGGGTAGATGCTATACCCACTTTGTACAACGCCAGCCATATAAGAGCACTCCTTTCACTTCTCTAGCCATTCATCGTGCCGGTGCCCTCTATAAGGGGGGCACGCAGGCACGGTTGTAATGGCTGCGTGCCGCTGTGTGCCGGGCAGGGTTAGGCACACAGCACCGTAGCCTGTTCTTGGGAATCATATACGTGTGCGCCTACCCTGCATCTTTTGAAAAGTATTGGAGGGCAGGCCAAGACTTCGGGGCCGCCTCCTTGCATTCGGCGCATGGCACCGCATCGGGAACAACATCGCCATCCATATACGGTAGCCCCTAATGTTCAAGAGCAATTGCCAACTCACCTTGGTCAACGTTGGGATCAGTGTGATTCACTAAGGCAACAAAGTCTGTCGGCCGGACAACCTCGATGTCTGGTGCACGTTGTCCGCATACCGTAGGTTGCCATGACCGGCCTTTCTCATACTTATCGTACTTAGGATAGTCTAGCTTGCTCTCCGTGCGCTGTCTTTCGGCCTCTAAATAGTTGTCTATGGCTTCAACGATTTCAGGAGTCTGCCCGTAGCAATGCACTACTCGCATCACGTCATCCTCCCACTGGTCGTGCACACATATGTAATTCTCCTATTCTTCCGATTCCGGAAGCATCTTCCCAGTGGCTAGCCACATGGTTCTCATCGGGGCGCCTATCCTCCGGATGCCGTTGTTTGTGGCGTCCTTGAGGGTCCGAAGCTGCTCTCCAGAATTCGTATGAACTCGTTTGTGGCTGGGCTTAGGTCTTTCCCCCGGAGGGTAACGACACCAGCCTGCTCGACGGGAATAAGGTGCATCAGGTCGATCATGCCAAGGTGCTCCTCATCCTCTGGCTCCATGGCCACCTTGGGCCCTACGGAGATGCCCAACCCCGATCCAACGTAGGCCTTGATCATGTCGATGCTGTCCAGCTCCACCACCACCTCGAAGGGCAGGCCCTTCCTGCGGAATTCGGCCTCCAGGATGGAGCGTGTGGATGTTCCCTCACCCCGCAGGATCAGGGGCCATCGGGCGATCTCATCCAGGGAGGTCACCGGCGAGTCCAGTATGGGATGCCCGAGGGGAGCAATGAGTACCCTTTCGTAGGGGAAGAGAGGGTGGAAGTCGAACTCCACGCCGTTGCCAGGGCCCGGCACCAGCCCCAAGTCCACCTCCATGTCCTGTACCATCTCCAGCACCTGCCTCCAGCTGCCCGACTTCACCCTCAGCTGGCTATGGGGATGCTGGGACAGGAAGGCGTTCACCGCGGGCAGAAGGCCATGAGAGATGCTATCGAAGGTTGAGCCGATCCGGATGGGGCGGTCCTGCTCCCTGTTGGTGAGGGTATCCTGCAGGTTATCGATGCCCTCCACCAACGGCGCCGCCATCTTGAACAAGCTGTCCCCTGCCTGTGTGAGGCGGATGGGCCTCTTGACCCGGTCGAATAACTCCACCCCCATCTCATCTTCCAGCTTCCTGATATGTCCTGTCACCGCCGGCTGCCCCAGGTTCAGGTGTTCTGATGCTTTGGTGATGCTCCTGAAATGTGCAGCTGTGCAAAAGCTCCTGAGTTCCCGTAGCTCCATATCTGCCATCCTGTAACATAATATTATGTCTAATGATGTATACTATCATATTACATTGCTGGACATGATGCAATGTTCTGTTTAAAGTATAGATGTAGCAAGAAGAAAAGATTCCGGTGGAAGGCCACCGGGAAAGAGAGGAAAGAATGAACATCAGCAAGTTTGTAAAGATGCTTCAGTCGGTGGGCAACGGTGATGACTTTGACACCTACTTCGTGAAGCTTCAGGGCAAGAAGAGCTGCTGCGGTCCCAGCAAAGAGGAAGCCCACAAGGACTATGCAGCCATGATCGACCTCCGCCAGATCCGGTAAACAGGGGTCTCACCCCCGGATAGTGCAACAAGAGGACCGGCGCCCTGTTTGGGCGCCGGTCTTTACTGTTCGTCCACCCCCACGCCCGCCGCTCTCCCCCGGGGGCGAAGGAAGGAAGTGTTACCTGTGTCCCCGAAGGGAGACCTTTGCCTGACCCCCGTCATTGTCGCGAAAGCGGGAATCAAGGGGCATCTTCCATAGCTAAGCAGCGTCGCTACTTCGTCGCTGGATTCCGGCTCGGAGGCCGGAATGACGGTTATTCAAAGGTCTCTCCAAGGGGAGAAGGTTAGGGTGAGTGGAATAGCTTCCTCTCGCCCTGGATGGGCTAGGTCCTAGCCCGCCTCCCTGATGCAGCTCTCCAGCAGCTCCAGGGCTGCGACTGCGAATGCCCACATATTCGCCTCCCGGTCCGCGCTGCCTGTCTCCACGGTGATTGCTCTCTCCACAGGCCCTACTACTGCAATGCAAGCATGGCCCGAGGCGTCGCCGTAGCGGTTGCCGGTAGGCCCGCTGGCGCCCGTTTCCCCCACCGCCCACGTGGCCCCCAGCATCTGTTGCATAGCCCTGGCGTTCAACAGGGCGTACTCTTCGGTGCTGGGTCGCAGGCCTGTCATCTGGCTCTCAACTATTCCCATAAGGCCCTGGCGGGACGACTGGGTGTAGCTGACTCCTCCGCCAAGGTAAAAGGCCGATGCTCCCGGCACCGCAACCAGGGCGGCCGATATCAGCCCTCCGCAGGACGATTCGGCAATCCCGATGTTCTCCTGCCTCTCCTTCAGCATCGCTCCCACCGCCGCTCCCATCTCACTCAGTTCAGGCATAGGTCCCCTCCTCTTTATCGTCCCTATAACGTGCTCGGATGATAGCAAGCCTTGGCCCCGGACTCAATTGGTCAGTTACCGTCGTTGTTGACTGGGGAAAGACCGGACATTAGATTTAAGTACACAATGCCAACAAACGAAGCGACAGATAGGGCTTCCTGGAGCTTGAGAGGAAGATTCAGAGACAAAGGAAGGATTTAGGGAAGTACTCTAGATTTGGAGGCATTGTAGGGCATGAGCCCAATGCCCGAAAGACGGTTCTATTCTATACTACTGTTCTAATCTCAAGAATCGAGCAAGGGTCTTATCGATTACCCCCATCGTGATGAAAACAAGAGGCTGAAACGATGCCTAGCGTGAGTCCTGAAATCATGATTTGGGCCCGTGAAACGGCTGGCTTAACGTTGGAGGAGGCCGCCAAGAAACTGGGCTTTCAGAGCAGTCGCAGATCGACAGCGGCAGAGAAGCTGGCGAATATTGAAGGCGGGCAAAAGGAACCTTCCCGGAGCCAGTTGCTAAAGATGACCGAGCATTACCGCCGGCCTCTGCTCACCTTCTATCTCTCTAAGCCTCCAGGGAAAGAAGACCGAGGCACAGACTTCCGGACAATTTCCGCCGAACGCTCGGTCGAACGTGACGCTCTGCTCGACGCTCTGATCCGGGAGGTTCGAGCCCGTCAGAGCATGGTGCGTTCCGTATTGGAAAACGAGGAGGAAGTGGAACCTCTGTCCTTTGTCGGTTCCCATCGGATAGAGGATGGGCAGGCGGAGGTGCTTGCCACGCTGAGGGAACTGCTGGGCGTAGAGCTAAGAGAATATCGTCACCAGCGTGATCCGTCAGCTGCCTTTGACCTGTTGCGCACAAGCGTAGAGCAGGCGGAGGTATTTGTGCTAATCAAAGGCGACCTGGGTAACTATCACACGGCGTTAGATACGACTATTTTTCGAGGATTTTCGATAGCGGACGAGGTGGCGCCTTTTATCGTGATTAACGATCAGGATGCTAGGTCGGCTTGGTCCTTTACCCTGTTACATGAAATGGTTCATCTTCTGTTGGGGCAGACTGGCGTGGGCAGTTCGTCTTCGGATAACGACAGTGAGCGTTTTTGTAACGCCGTTGCAGGGGAGTATTTATTACCGGCGGATGAATTGAAAGGGCTCGACCTGAATGGGAACAGCAATTTAGAGGTGATCTCAGAACGCATCGGCAGATTCGCCGATGAACGCAACCTTGGCCGCACCATAGTGGCCTACAACGCATATGTTGCAAATCGCATTGGCCGGGAGACCTTCGAAAAGCTCCGATCAAGCTACTATCAGCAGTGGCGAGCGCAACGTGAACAGGAGCGGGCGCAATCTCGAGAGCAGGAAGGAGGCCCAAGCTTCTATGTTGTGCGTCGCCACCGGATCGGGAAGCGGACCCTTGACTTGGTGCAACGGATGATGGCTGCCGATGCGCTATCAACTTCCAAGGCGGCCAAGATCCTGGGAGTAAAGACTCGACAGGTGCAGTCATTGCTCGGCTATGGCAGTTAGTCTCTGGTGGTGAGCGTTCTATATATAGTTGATGCGAACGTGCTGATTGATGCTAATCGTGACTACTACCCCATGGAGCGAGTGCCAGAGTTCTGGGAGTGGCTGGTGGAAATGGGAGAACTGGGACGGGTGAAGGTGCCTGAGGAGATTTATGAAGAAGTCGTCCTCCCATCGCCAACTCGTCCCGACCCATTGGTGAATTGGCTGAAGCAGCACGGAAGCGAGCTGATCCTCCAGGAAGCTGCCAGAGAAGATTTAGTAGCTAGGGTTACCGAGGAAGGGTATGCCAGCGACTTGACCGACGTAGAGATTGAGAAGGTCGGGCGCGACCCGTTTCTCATCGCCTATGCTCTTGCCGGTAGCTCTGAGCGCCGTATAGTTACCACCGAACACTCCAAGCCAAGTCGGATGCGGGCAAATCGCCATATTCCCGACGTAGCCGACGACTTTGGCGTGAAGTGTATTAGCACCTTTGACCTGATCAGGGAACTAGACTTCCATACGGGATGGCGGGGACGTTCCTGAATACCCCTATCCTGGTACCCCGTGGCAATAATGCCTGCTAGGTTCCTTCAGATACTAACCTGACGTAAACATTTGATGGCCCGCCTGTGGAGGTCGATTCCCTTGTCTCATAGAGGTCGGAACGGGACTTGATCAACAACGAAAGTTGCTTGTAGCCGTAACTGCGCGGGTCAAACCCGGGATCCAGTTGGCGAATATGATGGCCAACTGCTCCTAGAAATGCCCACCCATCCTCTTGCATAGCTGCTTCAATTGCACGAATAGCAGTTTCGGTCCACCCTGTGGAGGCCAATTCTGTTGGTGTCGCTTCGCCTTCTGCCTGTGGCGAAAGGTTTTCTGTGTAGACGAATACCTCACACGCCTTTACGAACGCCTCAGGCGTGTCGATCCTGCCTACGCCCATCACGAACAAACCTTCCTCACGGATCCGAGTTGCAAGCCAAGTATAGTCGCTATCACTTGAAACAATGCAAAACCCCCCAACGGTTCCGGCGTGAAGCAGGTCCATCGCATCAATTATGAGGGCGCTGTCCGTGGAGTTCTTGCGGACGGTGTAGCGAAACTGCTGGATGGGCTGGACTGCATATGAGTGAAGGGAGTCCTTCCCCACATTCATCTGTGGGGAAGTCCAGTCGCCGTAGATGCGCCTCGTGGTTACTGTTCCATATTTGGCTGCCTCAGCTAACACATGCTCTATCAGAACTGGCTGGGCGTTGTCGCCATCGATCAACATGGCTATGGGACGCGACTCAGGGCTCATCACATTGCCTGCCCAAATGGAATATCAGTCAGCCTAGTCTCCAAGGTTTCACAAGATCTATGAGCAGCGGCTCCCCTATGGCTTCGTCGCCGTTACTGACGCGCTGAACCAGAAGCGGGAGCCGTCGGAGGGGGGCTCGCCTTCCCATCGCGCATCTACGAAGCCTGCAGCCTCCACCTTGCCCACGTACTCCTCGGCAGGGAGAGAGCCGGAGATGCAACCGGTGAGCAGCGCCATGTCCCGCATCTCCTCGTCGGTGGCGGGACGGGTGAGCACGATGTCAGAAACCATCAGACGCCCTCCGCTGTCCAACACCCTGAAGGCTTCCCGGAACACCGCATCCTTGTCCGGCGCCAGGTTGATGACGCAGTTTGAGATGACCACGTCGACGCTGCCGGACTCCACGGGCATGGACTCGATGTCGCCCAGGCGGAACTCCACGTTCTCCAGCCCCAGCTTGGCTTTGTTCTCGTTGGCCCTCTCCAGCATGGCAGGGGTGAAGTCCACGCCTATGACCCTCCCCTGTGGGCCAACCGCCTTGGCCGCCAGGAAGCAGTCCAGCCCGGCGCCGCTGCCCAGGTCCAGCACCACGTCGCCGGGATTCAGGGCGCCGATGGTGGTCGGGGTCCCGCAGCCGAAGCTGACCACACCCTCGGGCATGGAGTCCAGCACCTCCAGGGGATAGCTGGCGTTGCAGGAATCTTCGCTGTCGCAGCATTCCGGGGCGGAGCTCAGCTTCCGGGAGTACTCCTGGGATATGATCACCTTGAGATCGTTGGACGTTGTCATTGCTTTCTACTTGACCTCCACTGTCAGCCAGTTTTCGAAGCACACCCCCCCAGCCAGGCTGGTCACGCCGATAGTTGCCCGCCCTCCGAGTCCCTTCCCTTCCCCGAAGACCTCGGCGAAGAGGTCCGTTGCACCGCTGGCTACCTTGTTCACCTCCAGGAATTCGGGGGTGGACACCACGAAATTCAGGGAGCGGATGATGGACACCACATCGTCCAGGTCGCCGATGGCGAGCTTGATGCCGGCCAGGCAGTTGATGGCCGTCACACGGGCGGCCTCGTACCCCTGCTCCAGGGTCAGGTCCTTGCCCAGGATGCCTGTGTTGAAGGGCTTCCCGTCGACGATCGGAACGTGGCCTCCCAGGAAGAGGATGTTGCCCGTCCTATGATGGGATTTCATGCTTCCGAAAGCGTGGCCGTAGAAGCCGTCGCGGGCGAAATCGGGGAGGACAATCCCCATGGACTCCAGTTTCTGTTCGATGATCATGCTAGCGCCTTTCCCTGAGATGTTGTGTTTCGGGCCAGCCCCGGCCCGGGTGGGTCAACCCGCCAGGGGCCATGAGGGTTGCTGCCAGCTTCTTTGCGTTCATCCAGCTGCCCAAGGGTTGATGACGTCGATCCCACAACCTTCGAAGTCGCCTGCGTTCTGCGTTGCGACAGACGCTCTGCAGGACCTGGAAATGGCGGCTATCTGGCAATCGGCCTGGCTTATAGGGCGCCCGGCAGCCCTGCGCTCCGCTGCTATGACAGCGTAAGCTTGGGCGGCGTCGCTGTCAAAGGGCAGGATGCGATCGGCGAAAAACACGCCGAAGGCCCGGTCGGCCGCAACGGCCAGCCCGTGCCGCCTCTCGCCTTCGGGCAAAACCGAGATGCCGGTTCGAATTTCGGCTTCGGTTACAGCGGTCACGAACAACTTGTCCGTAAGCTGGCTGTCCAGCCATGCCAGGACCTCGGGCTGGGGACGCTCCCTCATCAGCTCGGATACGACATTGGTATCCAGAACGAACATCACAGGCGCTCAGTCGAATTGTGGGGGGTTGCGCATGGGTTCCCTTGGAGGAATCTCCAACTCCACGCCTCCGAAGGGCCTGAATAGCTCGTGTATCGCACTGCCGAGATTCTTGGTCGGCTCAGCATCGTCGTCAAGGGCTTCTCGCAAGATGTTGCGGGCCTCCTGTTCCATGGAGCAGCCGTTTTCCGCTGCCCGGACGCGCAGCCGCCGTTTCAGTCCGTCATCGAGATTGCGCACCGTGATACTGGCCAAGGTCGCGCTCCTATTCCGATATCAGTTAATTATACAACGATTGCATTGCAATCAAAACCTAAACACGATGAACTAAGAATAGCGCACTTATTCAGGGCCATGCAGGGCGCCGGATGCGCATCCGGTGTTCCACGTGTCAGGCCCAGGTTGGGCGTGGTGTAGTCGCAGATGAATGCGGCTACATTGCAGACGACCCAGAGAGTGGCGCGCCGTGAGCAAGCGGGGGCCTGTGCGGGCTGAGGCCCGTGGGAGACGCTTTAGAAGCCCTCGCTGTTCTGGGGCGGGCAGGCCTACCCTGACGGTGCCTGCGACGAAATGCCCTGGGAACGCTGTATCTCCTCATCGGTCATGCAACCCCAGGTCTTGAGGCCGTCACTGGCAACCTCGGCAAGGTCCTCTGTGTTTTGCGCAGCCGGGTCGTAGGCGTGGGTGTTGATCAACGCTGTGTAATGCGGGTGTCCGCGGGCGAATTCCGTGAGGCAGGCTTCGGTTTCATCGGTCAGGTCGCCGACCGTCGTCTCTGTCATTCTGACGAAGCTCTGGATGTAGGCATCCCGCGACATACATACGGCACCCGCGTCCGAGATGTCGAAGGCCTCATGGACGCTATCTCCTGCGACCTGACGCTAGTCCAAGTATCACATGAGATATTACCCTGACAAGGCTAAACCAACAATCAGCGAAACAGAGTTTGCAAGTATAGAGGTCTCAAGCGCCTCTGGTCTGCAGCCCTGGGGCCTGAGAGGGCTGATGCTGTTTGGTCTGCCAGTTCCGCTGGGTCAGCCCCTCTCCTCCAGAATCGTATTGAAGATGTGTCGCTCCGCCAGACTATAAAAAACAGGAACCTTCACCTTGAAGTTGGTTTCGGACCCGCAGTCAGTCCCAGTCGTGCTGGCTCATGCGAAGCCCGCCCTTCATGGTTATGGTAGAGTGTGCAAGGAACGTCTCTGACCGCCGGGTGCCAGCAGGCTCCGACGCTGAAAGCCCTTAACAGCAAGGCTGGCTCATGAAACAACTGGTCGCTCCCCGAGACCTGGGCCCCATTCCCGCCGCCGCCGCCACAGCATTTCTTGCTTTGGCCATTTTCGCTTGGACGGAGAGGACCGTCCTCGTTGACCCGGATGGGCTGTCAGTTTCTCATTGGCCCTGGAAACTGTGGCAAATCGGCCCGCTGCTGATGGGACTTGGCGGTGCTTGGTGGGTCTGGTTGAGCACCCGTCGAGTCCCCTGGATGCGCAGCCTGGCGCTGGGTCTTTTGGCCCTGGTATTGCTCGCCAACGGATACAGCGGCGTGTTTGGCCACCATTGGGGTGATGTGTGGCGCACCGTTAACCCGCTGTTCATCGGCTCCTCAAGCGTGGCGGCGGTGGCCCTATGGCGGTCCGGACAGCCTATTGGGCAAGTGGGAGCGGTGGTCTCGGCGGCGCTGGGCGCCCTGGTTTTCGCAAATGTATACTTCGTCAACAACGGGATTGTTTGGCAGATATTGGACCCGGCGCGAATGCTTACGGCGCTGGCTTGGGCCGCCGGCGCCTGTCAGGCCAACGATGTCACAGGGGATGGCAGCAAGTCATCGGGCGGTGGCTGACATCTCAACCGTGCTGCAGGGGTATGGTCGGAATGCCCTGGCTGCTTGTGAGAGACCAAGACCTTAGAGTGTGGCGGGAGTGGGAGGGAGTCGAACCCACCTACCCCGTGTTTAGCGAGGCACAACGGATTTGAAGTCCGCAAGAGCCACCGGGCCCCATCCACTCCCGTACCCTAGAGCAGCGTGTGCCCTAGCCCAGCGCGGAGTCGATCTTCTTCTTCAGGGCGCCCTTGGGCACGGCGCCAACTACCTGGTCGATGGGCTGTCCGCCCTTGAAAAGCAGAAGAGTGGGTATGCTGCGCACACCGTAAGCCATGGCTGTGCTGGGGTTGGCATCCACATCCACCTTGGCGAACTGCATCACGCCGTCGTACTCCCCGGAGAGTTCATCGACGATGGGGGCGATCATCTTGCAGGGACCGCACCAGTCCGCCCAGAAGTCCACCAGCACTGGCAGGTCTGACTTCAGCACCTTTTCATCAAAATCGGCATCGGTCGCAGGGAAGGGTTGGGCCATGCTTCTCCTTTCGGGGCAAGGAAGATACAAAAATAGGGCCTGCTATAGGCAGGCATACAGAGGTTGGTTCCCTGATAGTCCATAGTTTATCGTTGCGCTAGGCGCAGGTCAACCGGATATTGACCGCCCGCCCTGTCCCCTTGGTCCCCCCATCGCGGCCTTCTCGCTCCGGGGGACCCCTGCGTAACCTGTGGCCGGTGCTGTCCATTCACCCTTCGATTCCCCTCAGGGCCTGTCCTGGGCTACGTCGAAGGGCGAACGGGTGGCGTATTACTCTTGGATATTGCCCTTCTCCATCCTGTGTTGTGGCCTGTCCGGGGAGTTGCGCATGAGCCTTCTCAGGGGACGCGGGGCGGCCTGCCTGTTTCTTGGATTAGGGGGTGCCTTGGGTTATAGTTGTGCGGTGGCTCAAGATGACCTGAAAGGCCAACGCCTTCGCCTTTCGCCTGTGGGTTGGGGAAAGCTCGGGGATGCATTGGCATACCATGGCGATACGAAAGTGATGGTGTTCGGAGGCATACCTGGGGAAGAGGTCGAAGTGGAGGTGGTGAAGGATAGGCGCGGGAAAGTGGCCGCCCAAGTCGTGCAGGTGCTGGACCCTTCTCCCCACCGGATAGCTCCTCCGTGCCCGTACTTCGGGCGTTGCACCGGCTGCCAGTGGCAGCACATCGATTACCAGCATCAGATGGAGCTGAAGCGGGGCATGGTAGCCCAAGCCTTGGAGCAAGTTGGCGGCTTGGGTGACGTGGTTGTCTCTCCCACCATACCCTCTCCCGCACAGTTCGGCTACCGCAACCATGCCAGGTTCACCGTCGGCAAGGGAGGCACCCTGGGATTTGTGAATCGGGAAACCAGGAAGCTGGTGGACATAGATAGATGCATGTTGATGAGTGCCCTGATCAACCGCACCTTGAACGACCTCCAAGGACGCTGTTCCGAAACAACCCAGTTGTCCATCCGGGGAGGGGACACCACTGGGAGCTACCTGGTGCAGCCTCCTCTCAAGACCCCGGATGTTTCAATAGAGACCGGGCAGAAGCACTACGAGGAAGTCCTGGCGGAGAGGCGATTTCGCATTGCTTCAGCATCCTTCTTCCAGGTAAACAACGACCAGGCAGAGCGGATGGTTGCAATGGCGCGGGAAGAGCTTGCCCTTTCAGGGGAAGGCTTGCTGGTAGATGCCTACGCCGGCGTTGGCACCTTTGCCATTCTGCTGGCGCCCTACGTTGACAGGGTTATCGCCATCGAAGACTCGCCCTCGGCGGTGTGGGATGCAGAGGCCAACGCCGCCGGGCTTTCCAACATAACCTTTATCCAGGGACGCGCCGAAGAGGTGCTTGGCGAGCTGGGGGAGCAGCCCTCGGCCCTTATCCTGGACCCTCCGAGGACGGGATGTCGTCCGGAAGCTCTGCAGGCTGCAATAAGGCTGAAGCCTCACCGAGTGCTATACGTTTCATGCGACCCGGAGTCCCTGGCCCGGGACCTGGAACACCTCTGCGGTGGAGGCTTCAGGGTCGAGAAGGTCCAACCCATCGACATGTTCCCCCAGACCCATCATGTGGAATGCATGGCTGTCCTGGCTCCAGCCGCCGGCGATGGCGCTGGCAGGAGCGCCGGATCCCTTAGACGTAACCTGGTGCTGGCATCCTCCTCGCCCCGCCGCACCCAGCTGCTGTCATCGCTGGGGCTTGGGCACGATGTAGTGCATCCTGCCGTGGATGAAGAAATGGCCCCGGAGGAGAGCGTCGAGGCCATGGTGGAGCGCCTGGCCTTGGCCAAGGTGAGGAAGGTGTCAATGGAGAAGCCGGGGGGTGTGCTAGTGGGCGCCGACAGCATGGTTGTCCTGGATGGCGTGCCCCTTGGAAAACCCGCCAGCCGGGATGAAGCGGGGGAGATGCTCAGGTCCTTGAGGGGCCTGACCCACTCGGTAATTACAGGCGTGGCGGTCTGCGATGCGTCCCAGGGCCTGGAGTGGGTGGCGCATTGCGCAACTGAAGTAATGATGCGCGACTACTCCCATGAGGAGATCGAGGCCTACGTGGCCACCGATGCCCCCATGGACAAGGCCGGCAGCTATGGCATCCAGAATGAACCCTTCAGGCCGGTAGCCTCTGTAGATGGCTGCTACACCAACGTGGTGGGCCTGCCCCTCTGCATATTGGCTGACCTGCTGAGTAAGGCGGGAATAGAGTTTGAGACGCCTGACGACCTTGAAATTACTAGACGCTGCACAGCCTGCCGTCTGGGCTCGAATCGGCCCTCAGGAACGCAAAGGGACGGTGACGGCTGATGGGGTTCGGTGGAATCGGCTTCTCGGAGATACTGATCATCCTGGTGGTTGCTCTCGTGGTCGTCGGGCCGGGCAGGACCATAAGCATGGCCAAGACCGCAGGCAAGATGATGGGCGAGGTACGCCGGGCGATGAGTGACCTGACTAACACCATCGAAGAAGAGGACCGGCAGAGCAGGCCCGGAGACCGCCCCGACGGTCCGTCTGAAAACAAGGGCTGATGGAACGCCAGCTTACCATCAGCCAGCACCTCCAAGAGCTAAGAAAACGTATCCTGATCTCCGGGGCCGCCGTGGTGATCGGGGCTGTGGCTGCTCTGGTGTTCTACGAAGATATCATCGAGCTGCTGCTGCGCCCCGCTGACCGGCTGACTTCCGAAGAGGGGCCAGCCCGCCTCATATACACCGAGCTGACGGAGATGGTTGCCGTCACCGTCAGGGTGTCCATACTGGGAGGGCTTGTCCTGGCTTTCCCGGTGGTTCTCTACGAGGCCATCATGTTCGTTGCGCCGGGGCTGACCAAGCGGGAAAGGCGTTTCCTGCTGGCCTTCATGCCCGGCGTGGTCCTGTCGTTTATCGGTGGGGTGGCCTTCGGGTACTTCGTGCTCATCCCCCCCGCCGTGAACTTCCTGCTGAGCTGGGGCAGCGACCTGGCCACGCCGATGATACGCATAGGCAACTACGTTTCCATAATGGTGACGTTGCTGTTCTGGCTGGGTGTCGTGTTCGAGACCCCGGTGGTGATGTTCCTGCTGGCCAAGCTGGGGATCGTCTCGTGGAGGCAGTTTGCAAGGTGGAGACGCTACTGGATACTGGTCTCGTTCATCCTGGGGGCCCTGATAACGCCCACCTTCGACCCCGTAAACCAAGCCTTAGTCGCTGTGCCTCTGATCGTGCTGTATGAGCTGGGGATATGGCTGTCCAGGCTTGCTGCCAGGAGCAAACCTCAGAGGGCGCCCGAGGCTGTCTAGGGGATTGAACGAACCAATAGAAGGGGTGGTCGGGGGTGGGCTTGCCGCGGAGGAGTGTCTAAACCTTTTCTTTTTCGGCGGTGCTGGAACTTACCTTGTCGTCCTTGTCTTCGGAGGTCTCCCCGTCGTCCTTGCCGGTCAATGCACCTTTGAATGCCCGCAGGCCCTGGCCCAGTGACGCTCCCATCTTTGGCAGCCGGGCGGCGCCGAAGATCAGCATCAGGGCTACGACGATGATGAGGATTTCATAAGGACCTATGCTTCTGAAAAGCATTGTGACGGGGGTCATTGCTGCCTCCTTGTTTCCCCACCTGTGTTTAGCTAACATGGTAACACGCATTCCAGAGCATGGACAAGAAATTACAAGGGACGTTGGATCGGGCATGGGAATCCTCGATAACCTGGCATTCCCACAGGTCCATCCGGGGTAAGCTGCATGGTTTCATCGAACGACAAATACGACCTGGTGGTCATAGGGGCAGGGCCGGGGGGTTACGTGGCCGCCATCAGGGCTGCCCAGCTTGGAATGAAGACGGCCGTTGTGGAGCGGGAAGCCTTGGGCGGCGTGTGCCTCAACTGGGGGTGCATCCCCAGCAAGGCCCTGCTGAGGAATGCGGAGGTCCTGTCCCTGCTGAAACGGGCTGATGATTTTGGGTTCCAGTTCGATAACTTGAGGATAGACTATTCCAAGGCTGTGGACCGCAGCCGGAAGGTTGTGGAGCAGAACACCAAGGGGATAGGGTTCTTGTTTCGCAAGAACAAGGTAGAGCATATCGAGGGTGTAGCCCGCATCATGTCGCCGGGCAGCGTCGAGATTTCCCCTGGGGGGCGCATTATCGAGGCCGGGAACATCATACTGGCCACGGGCGCCAGTCCCCGCGCCATACCAAGCCTGCCCGTGGATGGAAGAACCGTCGTTACAAGCCGCCATGCCCTGGAGCTGCGGGAGCTTCCCCGGAGTATCGTTATCGTTGGAGCCGGCGCCACAGGGGTCGAGTTCGCTTATCTCTGCAACGCATACGGTGTGGATGTCACCGTTGTGGAGCTGCTGCCGCGGATCGTTCCAAACGAGGATGAGGAGATCAGCCAGCAGTTGGAGCGAGCACTGACTCGAGAAGGTATCCGCTTCATGACCGGTGCCAAGGTAGCCGGCCTGGAGCATACGGGAGATGGCGCTCGCCTTTCCATAGAGAGGGCCGAGGGTGAAGAGGAGTCGGTCGAGTGCTCCATGGTGCTGGTGGCGGTGGGAGTCCAGGGCAACGTGGAGGGGTTGGGGCTGGAGGGTCTGGGTGTGGAGACGACGTCGGGCTTCATTGAAGTGGATGAAAGGATGGCTACCAATGTGCCGGGCGTCTATGCCATTGGTGATGTGACCGGCAAGCTGCTCCTAGCCCACGTGGCCTCGGCCCAGGGAGTCACGGCTGTAGAGTCCATCGCAGGCATGGACCCGCCGGCGTTAGACTACACCTACATGCCGCGGGCGACCTACTGCATCCCCCAGGTTGCCAGCTTTGGAATGACCGAGGCCCAGGCCAGAGACCAGGGCCGGGAGATCAAGGTGGGCAAGTTCCCCTTCAGGGCCAGCGGGAAGGCCCTGGCTATTGGCGAGCCTGCTGGCATGGCCAAGCTGGTAGTCGATGCTGAGTACGGTGAGATCCTAGGCGCCCACCTGGTGGGACCAGAGGTCACGGAGATGCTTGGGGAGCTATCCTTGGCGCGCTTACTGGAGGGGACGACCCAGGAGTTGGGGTGGATGGTGCATTCCCATCCCACCCTGTCCGAGGCCATAAAGGAAGCTGCCTTGGGCGCCGACGGGGAATCGATCCACATTTGACGGACCCATTAGGACCGAGGAAGAGGCAGAATTGGCAACCAGGATAATCATGCCCCAAATGGGCTACGATATGCGGGAAGGCACGGTCGTCCGTTGGCGCAAGAGAGAAGGGGACGACGTAGCCAGGGGCGATATCCTGGTTGAGATCGAGACGGACAAGGCGACGGTGGAGATGGAGGCCTTCACTCCGGGCATCCTGGGCAAGATCGTGGTGGAGGAAGGGCGCACGGTCCCGGTAGGAGATCTGATAGCGGTCATTGTCAGTCCTGACGAACCGGTGCCCGACCTTCAGCAGCCCGCCGAGGCCCCAAGTTCCCCCGCCATGCCCGCCCAGCCTGCTGTGCCCTTACCAGTGGCGCAGGGGTCCGGCGAAGTAAAGGCAAGCCCCCTGGCTAGGCGATTGGCTAGGGAGAAGGGAATACACCTGGCTTCCATATCGGGCACGGGGCCGGGGGGCAGGATTACGGAAGCCGATGTGAATCGGGCGGAAGCTGCCGTCTCATCGCCAGCCGCACCGGGGTCTTCGGAAGGTACCGAAATTAGCCCCATGCGGCGGTCCATTGCCCGGATAACCACCCAGAGCAAGCGCGAGGCGCCCCATTTCTACGTCACCGCCGAAGTGGATATGTCCCAGGCTATGTCTGTTCGTCGCCAGGTCAATGAGGGCGTCCCAGATGGGCCGCGGGTCAGCATCAACGACCTGATAGTCAAGGCGGCGGCCTTGGCGTTGGTCAACCATCCCAAGTTCAACGCCTCCCTGGACAGTGATCGCCTGCTGATGCACAAAGACCTCAACATCGGCATTGCGGTGGCCCTGGAACAAGGACTCATCGTTCCGTCCATCTCCCAATGCCAGGACAAGTCCCTTCTTGAGATCGCCAGTGCAAGCAGCGACCTGGTCCGGCGTACCCAGGAGAACAGGCTCAGGGTGGACGAGTACAGCGGCAGCACTTTCAGCATAAGCAATCTGGGCATGCATGATGTGGACAGCTTTGCGGCCATCATCCTTCCCCCCAATTCGGCTGTGCTGGCCGTGGGTGCCGTGAGGGAGCAGCCGGTGGCGCGGGACGGACAGGTAGTAGTCGGCCAGGTGATGAAAGCCACCCTCTCCGTGGACCATCGGGTTGCCGATGGAGTGGAGGGTGCGGCCTTTCTTGCGGAAGTAAAGGCAAATCTTGAGAACCCCGTCCGTCTCCTGCTCTGATGCCTTCTTCAACCTTCCGTTGTTGATGCAAATGGACAAGCTCTATGACCGCTGAACCGGGCAATGCCACATATCCCCGCCGGGTGTACCCCCTAAGTCCCAGGGACCTCACCGAAGAGCAGCTGGCTGTGGTGTTTGCCATGACCTCCCGGCGTCCTGATGCCTTCGACGAGATCGCCAAGCAGGTTACCGAGGAGAAGGCTGCGGACTTCCATGAGCGATGGGTGCTGGGGTATGGCCATGCATCCGTGGCGGAACATGCCGTCATTCACATGGCTGTGGAGAATATATCCCGGCTCGCATGCGATTCCCTGGAAGATAACCGCCTGGCATCCTACACGGAGAAATCGTCCCGCTACCAGGTGCTGCCCCAGGGGTACTATCACGTGCCGGCGGAGCTGGAGTCCCACCCGGATCTCAGGCAGGTTTACATAAGCGCCTGCGAAAACCTGTTTGCCACCTATGGCAAGGTCGTAGATTCCACCTTGGAGTACCTGGGAACTATCGAACCCCAGCGGGAGGGCGAGAGCGACGCAGGATATCGGCTCAGGCTGAGGCGAAGGGTAACGGATAGTTGCCGGGCGCTGCTGCCCGCCGCCACCCTCACCAACGTGGGGGTCACCATGAACGCCCGTCTCATGGAGCATGCCATCACAAAGCTGCTCTCCTCGAACCTGGCCGAAGAACGCTCCTTGGGAGAAGAGCTGAAGGAGAAGGGGCGGGATATAGCGCCGACACTGATCAGGTATGCCGAAAAGAGGGACTACCTGGTTGCCATCCGGGAAGCCCAGCTCCTCAAGTCCGGCGGGCTGGCCGCGGAAGGCACCGAAGAATGTGAAGTTGCCCTCGTGCAGTACGATGAAGATGCGGAGCGCAAGGTGGTGGCGGGCCTGCTATACCAGTATTCCGGTATGCCCTATGGACAGGTCTTGGCACAGGTGCAACAGATGTCCGAGGGTGAGCTGACGGAGTTGTTCGATGCCTGCATGGACGGGTTGGGCGACCATGATTCCCCGCCAAGGGCGTTCGAGATGGTTGACTACACCTTCGAGCTGACCTTGGACTATGGCGCCTACCGGGAGTTCAAGCGCCATCGCATGCAGTCCTACATTCCCCAACCCCTGACCTTGGATGTAGGTTACATTACCCCTGAGCTGGTGCTGGACGCAGGCTTGGGTGGCCAGTACACCGCCGCCATTGACCTGGCTGCCGAGGCTTTCGCCAGGGTCGGGGAGGGGTTTCCGGAGGTTGCCCAGTACCTGGCGACTCATGCCCATCGCCGGAGGGTACTGGCCAAGATGAACCTCCGCGAATGCTACCACCTGTTCAAGCTGCGCACCCAGCCCCAAGCCCACTTTTCCATAAGGGAGCCGATGCTCCGGGCCCTGGAGCTGGTGAGCGAGGTCCACCCCCGTTTGTTCAGGTACATCCGGCTGAGGTCCTAGTTTCCGTGTCCATCGACGCAAGAAAGGGACGCTCGTATGAGCGTCCCTTTCTTATTGATCCTATTTCCTAGAGCGGGATGTTGCTTGGATGCCTAGTGGCCGCCGCTGCCGCAACCGCAGCCGCCTGCGCCGCAGCCACATCCACCTGCGCCGCAACCGCATCCTCCAGTGGAGAACATCGGGTTGTTGATGACGAACCCGACGCGGGTCAGGTCTTCAACGTAATCGATTGTGGCTTCCTCAAGGAAGGGCGCACTATCCGAGTCCATCACGAACTTGATGCCATCCATCTGCAGGATGGTGTCTTCGTTCTGAGACTCATTTTCCAAGGTCATCATGTACTGAACTCCGCCGTGCTCAGCGGGGGCGGCGATGACTCGCAGGGATGATTCGGTCTCACCCTGCTCTTCCATCACCTCCTTGAGCTTGTCCAAGGCTGGGGAAGTTACCTCAAGCATACGTCTGCTCCTTTCACGGGGGGAGTGTAGTCCATCCCTGAGACTGCCTTCGCTGCAAATCCTACCATGCAGCTTTCTTCCTAGTCAATACCAAGAGCTCGGTGTTTGTCCAACATGTGCGGTCCGCTTGACGGCTTGCAAAATGCGATGCTAGAGTACGCCATCACCTTGGCGCCCCATCCTGCTGAGACCCCTTCTAATATGGACGAAGCTATACGCCGGTTAATCAGGGGAGACAAGCGGATGCTCTCACGCCTTATCAGCATCGTCGAGCAGGAAGGCCCCCAGGGAGCCCACGTCATGGCCCAAGTGTTTCCCCATTGCGGGAACTCCTACTGCATAGGAGTCACGGGCCCTCCAGGGGCGGGGAAGAGCACCCTGGTGGATTCCCTCGTCAAGTTGATACGCAGCCGGGGTCTCACTGCCGGCGTGATAGCGGTGGACCCAACGAGCGCCCAGACCGGAGGAGCCTTCCTGGGGGACCGCATCCGTATGCAGCGCCATTTCATGGACCCCGGCGTTTACATCAGGAGCATGGCGACCCGGGACAATCCCGGGGGTCTGCCCAGGATGGTGCAAGGAGCGGTGCAGCTTCTGGACGCGGCAGGCACCGACTACGTTCTGGTAGAGAGCGTGGGGGTAGGTCAGACGGAGCTGGGAATCCTGGATGTGGCAGACAGCGTCGTCCTTGTGCTGATGCCCGAATCGGGAGATGTAATTCAGACCCTTAAAGCCGGCTTGATGGAGGTCGCAGATTTCTATGTCGTGAACAAGGCGGACCTCCAGGGCGCAGACAAGATGGTGGCAGTCATCGGCGCCCTGCTCCACATGGAGAGCGCATCCGATGAGTGGTCCCCAAGGGTGATCCCCACCCGGGCCCATGAAGGTGTGGGGGTGGATGAGCTTTATGAAGGCATACAAGAGCACCGTGAGGGTCAAATGACCGATGGTGTCCTGGAGAAGCGGAGAAACGAGCGCAGGAGCCGCGAGTTTACCCGCGCCTTGGAGGTGGGCCTCCTGCAGAGGCTCCAAGCAAGCTTGTCTGAAAATGAAGCGCTAAGCGAGGCCTTGGAGCAGGTCGCGTCAGGTCGGGCGGAGCCGTACTCCTCCGCCCTCAAGTTGTTGGATGATGGAATTTCCCAGATCATCGATGCCCCTCCGCCAAGTGGAACCGGCTAGATAGGGTAACCTAGCTTCACCAGGGCTGGTTCCCTGTGCTATTCTCTTTTTCCGACTCGGATGTTTCCGGCTACCAGCGAACAGCACCGCGAACCCGAAGTGGCCCTGGGGTGTACGGAATGAGACTGACCTGCAATCACACAAGCTGAATACTTTCCAGGGGGTACTCCGGTGACGGTGATAGGCATAGACTTAAGCGCATCTTCCAAGCGAGGCAGCGCCTTCGCCCTGCTTGACGAAAGGGCAGGACTGCTCGGCTGCAGCCAGTTCTTCGAGCCGGATGAGCTTGACGCCTGTCTTGAAGAGCACCGGCCGAAGCTGGTAGCTATCGACGCTCCCCTCTCGCTTCCCCTTGGCTTGGACTGCCTGGAGGAGTCCCATCCTTGCAGCCCAACAAACAGCTACAAGGGACGGTCCGCCGAGCAGGAGCTGGCACAAATCCGTATTGGCTGCTTCTTCACCACGAAGCGGTCCATCATCAAGGCGATGATATATCGCGGCCAAGCTATCTCCCAAGGCCTGTCCAAGCAAGGGTACAAGGTCATAGAGGTTTACCCCTATGCTACGCGGGTCATCCTCTTTGGAGAAAAGATGCCACCGAAGAACACCTCCCGGGGGTTGGCTTACTTGAAGGACCGCTTGGCCACCAAGGTAACGGGCTTGGATGGTTACATTGACAAGCTGAACCACGACGGCTGCGATGCTATCCTGGCCGCCTACACAGCTTGGCTGCATTGCAACGACCAGACCGATGCCCTGGGCATTCCCGAGGAGGGTCATATCATCGTGCCAAAGGTCCCCGCTCGAGCAGGCTAGTTTCCCCTGCCGGTTCCCACGCTTTCCGTCCAAGGCGGTGCTCTTGCGAACTTTGTGTAAGGTGGTTTCCGAATGGACCTGGAGATACGAGCCAGGGATATCGAATTGGATGAGCGCCTGCGCGGTCGGATAACCAGAAAAGCCAGCAGCCTCGATAAGCGTATCAAGGGAATAAACACGGCCACTATTGAGCTTTCACTCAACAACTCCCGTCGAAAGGAAGACCGCTACATCGTGGAGGTCACCCTGGATGTAGGCGGGTCCGCTCTGCGGACCGAGGAGAGGTCCGAGAGCTTGGTGGAAGCTGTAACCTCAGCCCTGGACGCCTTGGAGCGCCGGGTTGAACGGCTGAAGCACAACCTTTATAGGAGCGGACGGTCCCGCAGGACCACCCAACACCAGGTGCAGAAACCCCAGATTCCCGATGGGACAACTGTCGAAACCACCGCCGATGCCGATGAGAGTTAGGACTTGCTGTCCTGCTGCTGATTTCCGCCGCCCAGACCGAGGAAGGGCTGTAGCATGGAGGTGAACTCCATGGGGAAGATGAACTTGGTGGACGGGCTCTCTCCCAGGGACTTCAGGGTCTCGAAGTACTGCAGGCTCATCGTCTTGGCATCGACGACGCTTGCCACCTGGTAGATGCGGTCCAGGGCGGTGCTGAATCCTTCGGCACGAAGGACTTGCGCCTGCTGGTCTCCCTCAGCCTGCAATATCTCCGCCTGGCGCTGTCCCTCGGCGGACAGGATGGCTGCCTGCTTTTCACCCTCGGCCCGGTTGATCTGGGCCTGGCGCTGTCCCTCGGACTCGGTTATCTCCGCCGTTTTGATGGCAGCCGCGGACTTCTCTCGCTCCATGGCCTGCTTGACTCCAGGGGGCGGGTCGATTTCGTTGATGGCCACCTGGGTTACCTTCACACCCCACCGGCCGGTCTCTTCGTCGAGGGCTATCTGCAGGGTATCCCGGATCCTCTCCCGCTCTCCCAGGGCAGTAGCGAGGTCCGTGTTCCCGATGACCGACCTCAGGTTGGCAACGGCAAGGTTGATAACCGCCTGCTCGACGTTTTCTACGTTAAGGACAGATCTTTCAGCTTCCTCAGGTATAATCCGCAGGTAAATTACAAAATCCAGGTCAACAACCACGTTGTCCTGGGTAATGTACTTCTGGGTCGGCACCCGGCGCACCCTTTCCCGGAGATCAACGATGCGCCCAGTCTCCATTATGGGAACCACGAAGCGGAACCCGGGGCCGCTCACTCGATCCAATGCGCCCCACTTCAGAACGACCACCTTTTCGAACTGCTTGACGACCACTATTCCAACAGCCATTTCTCCTCCTATGGTCCCTAGTCTTCGCCACGCTGGGAGCGAACCACCGTTAGAACGACACCTTCGAGGCCGCGCACTACTACCTTTTCACCCACTGAGATAACGGTACCATCTTCGGATATGGCTGTCCATATCTCGTCCGATATGAGCACCGTCCCCCTGGGCGCAAGCTCATGCACCACTTCAGCCACTGACCCCAACAATGGCGAAGTGGACGGTCTATCATGGCGCTCTGCCCGGCGAGAGTTGACCATGGTGCGTAGTATCCATAACCCCCCTAAGCCAAATGCCCCAGCCAGGGAACCCAGGAGCCACAGATTCACGCTGATGTCCACCCCTCCTGGGTCGGGCGCGCCAAAGTTATCAAACAGCAGCAGGCCGCCCAGGATGAAGCAGATTAACGAGCCCACTCCAAAAACGCCAAACCCGGCAACAAGCAGTTCTGCGACCAGCAGCCCCATAGCCAGGATGATCAGCCCCACGCCTGCCCAGTTCACCGGCAGGTTGCCGAAGCTCACAAAAGCCAGAATCAGGAAGACTACACCTACTAGGCCGGGCACGATGCCGCCGGGGTTCAGCAGCTCTATCACCAGCCCCATGCCACCCAGCGAAAGAAGGATGAATGAGACGTTTGGATCGGCCAGGAAGTCCAGGAACCTTTCGATTAAGTTCATCTTCACGTTGCGCTGGTGCAACCCCTTGGTCTCCAACGTCCTGGGACCTTCCGAAGTTTCCACCGTCAGCCCATCGACCTGCTCCAGAAGATGGTCCACCCCCGTGGCAATGAAGTCCACGACGTTCAGTTGGACAGCCTCCTTGGCATCGTAGGCCGTTGCGTTGACGATGGTGTCTTCCAGGGCCTCGGCGTTTCGGTCCCTCTCTGATGCTATAGAGCGCATCAGCGCCGACGTATCCTCCACCACCTTGCTCTCCAGGGTATCGGGAATGTCCTCTCCCCCGGCGCCTACCGGGGAAGCGGCGCCTATGTTGGTGCCGGGCGCCATCACCGCGAAATGGGCGGCTGCCGTTACGAAGGTGCCCGCTGAAGCTGCTTGGGCCCCGGACGGCCAAACGTAGACAGCCACGGGGACGGGGGAATTCAACAGCTCCTGCACGATCTCGCGGGTAGAGTCAAGCAGTCCGCCCGGAGTATCGAGGGTGATGACTACTATCTCAGCTCCTTCTTCGTGCCCCTGTTCGATCACCCGGGATATGAATCGCTGGGAGACGGGGTTGATGGCGCCGTCCACTTCGGCCACCAAGGCGTGGTCACCTTGGGCGGCGGCCTGCCCGACCAGCCCCAGGGCAGCGGCCTGCCCGACCAGGCCTAGGGCAAAGCAGACCAGGAAGAATGCTGCGAGCAGCTTGCGCAGGCGGCCCATTTCAGAGTGCATATCAAACATCGTTACATCGTTTCACAGGGGGCCTGCTGTGAATCAAGCCTCCGCTTTCATTTGACCATAAGTTTCGCGATACTGCCATATATCGTGTACCTGTGCCTGATGCCGGCAGTCCCCCGCTACTGTTCGTTGACAGGAAATTGGGCCGCAGGTACACTCACCCTGAACCTCGGCCCTCGGCCATCCATCGTGAGGCCTGGGTCGAGTTTTTTGGTTTAACCGCCCTTTTGCCTTGGGTTACGTCGAGTTGGAAGGAGGGCCCATGAGTGCGCTCGCAGCATCTGATCCTGAAATAGCATCTGCCGTGGCCAGGGAAGACCGGCGCCAGCGGGACAGCTTGGTCTTGATTGCATCTGAGAACTATGCCAGCCGCAGCGTTCTGGAAGCTCAAGCCACCACGATGAACAACAAGTATGCGGAGGGTTACCCAGGTCGCAGGTATTACGGGGGTTGCCAGCATGTCGATGAGGTGGAAACCCTGGCGATCCAGCGGGCCATAGAGCTATTCAGTTCTGAATATGCCAACGTGCAGCCCCATAGCGGCGCCCAAGCCAATATGAGCGCTTATTTCAGCATAATAGAACCTGGGGACACGGTCATGGGGATGCGTTTGGACCAGGGAGGACACCTGACTCATGGAAGCCCCGTGAACTTCTCCGGCAAACTCTACAATTTCGTAGCTTATGGCGTTTCGAGGGATTCGGAAACCATCGACTACGATGATGTAGAGCGGTTGGCCAAGGAGCACAGACCGAAGGTAATCGTCGCAGGCTACACCGCTTACCCCAGGTCCATTGATTTTGCCAGGTTCCGTGAGATTGCCGATGAGGTAGATGCGCTCCTGATGGTGGATATGGCCCATATCTCAGGGCTGATAGCAGCCGGCGCTCACGCCTCCCCCGTACCCCATGCCCACATAGTAACGTCAACTACTCAGAAGACCCTACGGGGGCCAAGGGGTGGAATGATCCTTTGCAAAGAGGACCTGGGCAGGAATGTGGATAGGGCGGTCTTCCCCTTCACCCAGGGAGGCCCCTTCATGCACGTCATCGCCGCCAAGGCAGTGTGCTTCCGGGAGGCGGCCCAGCCCGAATTCGCTCAGTACGGAAGGCAGGTGGTGGAGAACGCCCAGGTGCTTGCCCAGGAGTTGGCCGAGGGCGGCCTTCGCATCGTGTCCGGGGGGACCGATAACCATCTTATGCTGGTTGACTTGACCCCGCTGAATCTCACGGGAAGGGATGCAGAGCAGGCCCTGGAACAGGTAAACATCGTAGGCAACAAGAATGCGATACCCTATGACACCCAACCGCCCCGGGTGACCAGCGGGCTGCGTCTGGGCACCGCCGCCCTGACATCCCGGGGTTTCGGCCCCGAGGAGACCAAGGCGGTGGCAAAGCTGATCCTACGACGCCTCGGCAACATTTCCGATGACAGGGTGGGACAGGCCGTCATGGACGAAGTTGTAGAGCTCACCTCCCGTTTCCCTGTGCCTGGTCTTGACTCCTAGCCTTCGTCATCTTGAGCTGTGCAAAACATGCGCCGAAGTCAGTGCGGGAACAATCGGTTGAGGCTAAACTATCAGGATGCTATAATCCTTGTTCACTAGAGGCAGTCGGAGAATGCGTTGCGTCACTATGAGTTAATGGTAGTCCTAAGCCCCATCCTCTCACCCGAGGAAGTGGCGAGTTCAAAAGACCGGATAAAGGGGCTGATCGACCAGCAGGGAGGAACGATCGTCCGAGAAGACCAGTGGGGAATGAGAAGGTTAGCATATCCGATACGGAAGGCGGGCCAGACCTTCCTCGAAGGCAATTACCTTCTCACCCAGTTTGCTACGGAAGGGGTCCTTTCCCGGACCCTCGAAGGACAGTTGAACCTGTCCGAGGATGTGCTTCGTTACCTGGTGGTCAAATCAGAGCCTCCCAAGGAGACTCCGCCACCCGCCACTGAAGCGCCTGCCTCCGAACTTCAAGGCGATGGAGAGGCAGAATCTACCCCCGCCGTGGCAGTTGTTGACCAAGCGGTCTCCGATGGTGCCGGCTCGGATGAGCCGGTCGTGGAGGAGCCTTCTGCTGAAGCGGCTGTTGCCGAGGTGACCACCGAAGCCCCACAGAATGTAGAAGATGCCGAGCCTCCGGCGCCGGAAAACCTGGAGGGGGGCGTCGATGATATCCCGTCGGACGAAACCTCTGACGGGACATCCGATGCACAGGGCCCAGATCCCCAGGAAACCCCGACTGCTTCCATCGAAGAGACGGAGGCCCCGGTGAACGTTGACGGCGAGATGGACTCCCTGCCCGATGGGCCCGACGAAGAGGGTGGTGGGGACACTGCTGGGGGGGCGGAAGATAACGGGAAAGACGGGGAGACCCAACCATGACGATGAATAAGATGATCATCATAGGCAACCTGGGGTCGGACCCCGAAATGCGCTACACCCCCGGAGGCCAAGCCGTTACCAGCTTTCGGGTCGCTACAAATTACAGGTACACTACCGCCGATGGTGAACGCAGAGATGAAACGGAGTGGTTTTCCATCTCTGCCTGGGGCAGGCTGGCCGAGACTTGCAACCAGTACCTGACAAAGGGCAAGAAGGTGTACGTCGAGGGGAGGCTGCGCAGCCACTCCTACGAGTCCAGGGAAGGTGAGACCCGTTTTGTCATGGAGGTTAATGCCACAGAGGTCCGATTTCTCGATCCCGCCGGTGGCCGCTCGGAAGATTTTCCCTCGAGGGGCGATGGCGACGAGGACCCGGGCGTCGAGGTGGATAACCTGCCTTTCTAAAACCTGAAAATCCAGAGGAGAAATACAGCCCATGACCTCAGGCGCGTTTCGCAGAGGTTCCAGACCCGGGGGAGGACGCCCCCGTCGTGGAAGGTATGTGCAGCGGAGGAAGGTATGTTCCTTCTGCGCCGACCATATTCCCTCCATCGGTTACAAGGACTTAGAACGTCTGCGCCGCTACTTGTCCGATCGCGCCAAGATCGAACCCAGGAGAAAGACCGGGGTTTGTGCAGGCCATCAGCGAGAGTTGGCTACTGCTATCAAACGAGCCAGGCACTTGGCCTTGCTGCCTTTCACCCCTATTCATATCCGGGTGCCTGCCTAGTCTTGCTACCCCGTTGAAAGGGCGGTCAGGCTGGGGATCTTGCGCTCCCGGCTCGTCTAAATTGCGTCCTTTCGTCCGTCTCGGCAAAGGCAGCTGACATAATGACCACCTCTTCTAGTGGACGATATCCCGGCTCCCAGGGCGGCGATCGTAGGACGAGGGCCAGGAGACCGCCGCCCTCCGACCGTCGGATGGCACGAATGCTGGAAGGCGGAGGTCGCCGTCGGAAGCTCATTCTTGCAGGCATTGTCCTCTTTCTCCTTGCCTTGATTGGCGGTATTGGAGGATACGGCTACTACTCAACTTTCGTTGCTCCCACCAGGGTTCTGGCTGTCCGCGTTGGGGATGTGGTCCACGATCAGGGAGACATCGTAGCCCGTTTGAAGATGCAGCAGGCGGCCACGATTGCCTTGGGAGGGATATTCGACCTCGGCCGCGCCCCCTTCGAAGTAATCCGGGAAGTCACCGAAGCTGAGGTTATTCGCAGGGCAGCCCCGGACTACGATGTCTGGGTAACCGAAGATGACATAGAAGTGGTGCTGAGGCAGAGATTCTACCCCAGGGACTTCGAGAACCAGGACTATCCTCCAGGGCAGCTGGAGCTGGAATACAGGGAGGCGTATAACAATTTCCTGGAGAGGAGCCATCTATCCCACTCCGACTACAGCGGGCTGGTGGAAGAAGAGGTGTACCGTTCCTTTATCTTGGAGGCATTGGGGGAGAATGTTCCCTCAGAGGCTGAGCAGGTAGAGGTGAATTGGGTGCGTCTTCCCTCTCTCATCGACCCCAGGGTGCAGCAAAACCCGGGGCCCGGGGCTGAGCATGTGCGGGACCGGCTATTGTCCGAGGACTTTTGTTCCGTTGCCAGCGAATTGTCCGAGGACCCTCACTACTCCGATATCTGTGGGTACGTAGGATGGGTCCCTGAAGGCGCTTTCCCTTTCCTGGACGACCTTTTGTTCGGCACGGAAGATGAGCCTCCCCTGGACTACAACGAAATCAGCCAGCCTGTGCACCATCCCAGTTTCCCCGAAGGTATCTACGTATTGAAAGTCACTGCAGGCCCGGAGGTCCGGCCCGTTTCCGGGCTGATGCAGCGCCAGCTCAAGGCTGAAGCACTGGACAGTTGGCTGGACCAACAGATTCGCGATGGTTCCCGAGAAGGTTGGGTGGAGGTTAACAACGATAGCTCCCTTTATTCCTGGGTGGTGAAACAGGTGAGGACGGCAGCGCCGAATGCAACCCCGCCGGCGGGAAGCCCCGGGCTGGACATCAGGTAGGCGGGCATGGAAATAGGCATTGGCCTGTTAGGAGCGGGAGTGGTTGGGAGCAGCGTTGCCAGGGTGCTGCTGGAGGGTAGGGAGACCCTTGAGGATAAGATTGGCAGCTCGGTGCTCCTGAAAAAAGTCCTGGTCAGAGAGACAGGGAAAGCCCGTTCATTCCAAATCCCGCCGGATGTCCTGGTAACCGATTTCAGCGAAGTGCTGAACGACCCCGATATTTCGATTGTTGTGGAGTTGATGGGAGGAGAGCAGCCCGCAGCTAACTATATCGACAAGCTGCTGGGCGCAGGCAAACACGTTGTAACGGCAAACAAAGAGGTTATAGCCAAACACGGGCCGAAGCTGCTGGCAAAGGCCAGGTCCAGCGAGCGCCAGCTCTCCTTCGAAGCTAGCGTAGGCGCCGGGATACCGATCATCAGCCCCCTCAGCCGGGACTTGCTGGCCAATGACATCCGCTCCATTCGCGCTATTGTCAACGGCACCACCAACTACATAGTCACCCGCATGGCCAGGGACCACATAGCCTTCGAGGATGCCCTGCTGGAAGCTCAGCATCGGGGATTTGCGGAGTCAGACCCCACGAACGACATAGCTGGCAACGACGCAGCCTACAAGCTGGCGATTCTCGCATCCCTGGCCTTCCATTCCAAGGTGCTGCCTGAAGATGTTTTCAAGGAAGGGATATCGAATTTGGAGGCCCAGGACTTCAGGTACTCTCAAGAGCTGGGTTTCGCGATCAAGCTGCTGGCCATAGCCCACAAGGAGAACGGGCGGTTGCAGCTTCGAGTCCATCCGGCCCTGGTGCCCCAAGAGCATATCCTGGCTAGTATCGATGGGGCTTTCAACGCCATCGAGGTGGAAGGCGACCTGATGGGTCGGGTGCTCTTTCATGGCATGGGCGCTGGGAGCGAGTCGACCGCCAGCGCGGTTATTGGGGATGTCATAGAGATTGCCCGGAGGCTGAACCTCAACATAAGACCCCTTCCCATGGGGGAGAACTCCAGGTCCATCGCCATTATGCCCATGTCCGAGCTGGTCAGCCGCTACTACTTCCGTCTTAACGTAGCTGACAGGGCAGGAGTCTTGGCCAGTATCGCCAAGGTGCTGGGAGATAGGGACATAAGCATCGCATCGGTAATACAGAAAGATGCCGACCCCAGCGATCAGACGGCGGACCTGGTTGTCACGACCCATCCATCCAGGGAGGATGCGGTGCAGGAATCCATCAGATGTATGGGGGAGCTGGACGTGGTCAGGAATGTCAGCAACATGATACGCATCGAAGACTGGACTTCCAGGTAGGTTTTGGGCGGGGAATAGGTTAATATGGAAACGACCCAAATCAAATAGGCCTTCGAACGAAAACAGAAGGGACAATGCAAGAGCGAATCCTGGAAAAATACCGAGCTTTCCTTCCCATCGAGGAAACAACCCCCATCGTTTCCCTGGGCGAGGGCAACACCCCCTTGGTGAAGTCCGTGCAGCTTGGCAAGATGGTGGGGTGTGAGGAGTTGTACTTCAAGCTGGAAGGCTGCAACCCTACGGGCTCCTTCAAAGACCGGGGGATGGCTATGGCTGTTGCGAAAGCCCTGGAATCGGGCAGCAAAGCCATAATGTGCGCTTCCACGGGGAATACAAGTGCGTCGGCAGCGGCCTATGGGGGCCGCTTTTCCATTTCAAGTGTGGTCGTGGTCCCGAAAGGGAGAATAGCGGCCGGCAAGGTTACCCAAGCGATGGCCCATGGCGCGCGCATCATAATGGTGGATGGTTCCTTCGACCAAGCTTTGTCCTTGGTGCGGAACTTCACAGAGAGGCACCCCATCACCTTGGTGAACTCCATCAACCCCTATCGTCTCGAAGGGCAAAAAACAGGGGCATTTGAGATAGTGGATGACCTGGGGGATGCCCCAGACTACCTGTTTATCCCCACCGGCAATGCCGGAAACATCACCGCCTACTGGAAGGGGTTCAAGGAGTACCATCAAGCGGAGATATCCCTTGGCCTGCCCAAGATGATGGGGTTCCAAGCCCAGGGAGCGGCGCCGATTGTGCTTGGCCATCCGGTGGAAGACCCCGCAACCGTAGCCTCCGCCATTCGCATAGGCAACCCGGCCAACTGGACATCGGCCTTGGCGGCTAGGGACGAGTCCGGTGGTACGATAGACAAGGTTTCCGACGACGAGATACTGGAAGCATACGAACTTCTGGCATCCTGTGAAGGCATTTTTTGCGAGCCGGCCTCTGCTGCTTCCTTTGCAGGACTGCGGAAGCTGCATGCCGAAGGCTTGGATATGGCCTGTCGCCGTGTTGTGTGTATAATTACCGGCACCGGACTCAAGGACCCGGATACAGCTGTGGAACGATTCCTCCCCGAGATTACCGAGATAGACCCCGATCCCCAAGACTTGGAGGCGGCCCTTCTGTCCATTTCCGAAACTGGAGAAGGGATTGGTTGACCAAGACCAGGTACAGTCCGCTGTGCGCTCCTTGCTGGACGCCATCGGCGATGACCCCCACCGGGAGGGTCTGCTGAATACGCCCCTTCGGGTGGCCAGGATGTACTCGGAATTGTTTTCCGGGATCGGCGTCGATGCCGCCGAGGTCATAGATGCCGTATTCGAAGATGAAGATACCCATGGGGGATTGGTTAGGCTCAAGGATATTCCATTCCATTCCATATGTGAGCATCATTTGCTTCCATTCTTTGGCAGGGCCAATATTGCATACATTCCCAAAGGCAAGGTTGCAGGGGCGAGCAAGTTGGTGAGAGCCCTTGAAACTATCGCCAAGCGGCCCCAGCTTCAAGAAAGAATGACGCAGCAATTAGCCGACGCCATCCATAAGGCCCTGGAGCCGGATGGTGTGGCAGTGCTGCTGGAAGCGGAGCACCTTTGCATGGCAATGCGGGGGGTCAGAAAGGTGGGAAGCTCTATTTCGACCTCCGCCGTGCGAGGGAGCTTTTGGAGCGAGGAGACGAGCCGGGGTATGCTCCTGGCATCGCTTGGACTGGCGGCTGAGTGACGGAGCTGGTCCGTTATACCACCATCAATGGATGGGAGGAAGCATGGCAAAGCCTCCTCCCTCAATGCGCTTTCGATGCCCCTTTCTTGACGCCCCGTTGGCAGCAGACTTGGTGGGAGGAGTATGGTAGCAGCTCAGATGCTCATCTTCTCTTCCTTACCGGGGATGCAGGGCTGCAGGCTGTTGCGCCCTTGATAAGGCGGGATGGCGAAATGACATTTATTGGCGATCCCAGTGTGTGCGACTATGCCGACTTCCTTGTTTCCCGGGGCGCCGAAAACCTGTTCTACCCCATGCTCTTGGACTACTTGGACGCTGAAGAGTGGCAAGAATTGAGATTGTTCTCTCTACCTCAGGAGTCTCCGACCTTGGCCAAGCTGCCTGGTCTGGCGAGGGAGCGAGGCTACAGCGTCCACGTCGAGGAAGAGGATGTGGCGCCGGGGGTTGTCCTGCCCGGCACCTGGAATGATTACCTGAAGAACCTGAGTAAGAAGGACCGCCATGAGCTCCGCCGCAAGATGCGGAGGCTGGAGTCCTATGAGCAGGGCTTTCATTGGTACGGGCTGACAGATTCCCAAGGGGTGAGCGCAGCCCTGGACGATTTCTTCGTCCTCATGAAAAAGAGCAAAGAGGACAAGAGCAGGTTCCTCACCGGGCCACGGGAGAGTTTCTTCCGGTCCATGGTCCTGAATCTATCCTGTGCAGGACTGCTGAAGCTGTTTTTCCTGGAGCTGGGTGGAAAGAAGGTGGCGTCGGCCCTGTGCTTCGACTACGGGTCCAAGCGTTTCTTGTACAACAGCGGCTTGGACCCCGATTACAAGTATTACAGCGTAGGCTTGCTGCTGCATGCTCTCTGCATAGGGGATGCTATTGACGATGGCAGGTCATATTTTGACTTTCTGAGGGGGTCGGAACCCTACAAGTACGATCTGGGTGGGGAAAACAGGATTATCTATCGTATGGTGGTGGCGCGCTCTTGAATGTTGCCAACGTTGCACTGATAAGTTTCCACACCTGTCCCCTGGCCAACCCGGGTGAAGGTAAGGCGGGGGGAATGAACGTATATGTCAGGGAACTCTCCAGGTGCTTTAGCGCCATGGAGGTGAAGGTTGATCTGTACACCCGCAGCCACGCCAATCAAGAAGGCAGTGTGGTGCAGGTGGATGACAACATCCGCGTGGTGCACCTGAACGGCGGTCCGACCGATGCCCTTCTGAACGATTATCCGCTTTACCTGACCGAATTCCTGGACGAGATGGTCCGCTTTATCGACGAAAACAACCTGCGCTACGACATGGTCCACTCCCACTACTGGCTGTCAGCCTGGATTGGGCAGAGAGTAGCGAAGGCCAGGGGTATGTTCCACAGCGCGACTTTCCACACCCTTGCCCAGCTGAAGGTCCAGGCCAAGGCAGGGGAGATGGAGTCCTCTGCCCGCTTCGATGTGGAGCGGGAGACTATGCTCTTGGCAGACTTGATCATAGCTTCCAGTCCCCATGAGCGGGAAGCCATGGTCCGCTTCTATGAAGCGCCCCGGGACCGAATTCGCGTGGTGCCATGTGGTGTCGATCTATCCTTGTTCCGGCCCCTGGATATAGGTGAGTCGAGGAAGAAACTGGGGCTCAACGGTGAAAAGGTCATCATCTACGTTGGGCGGGTGGAGCCCATCAAGGGTCTGGACCTGCTGCTGAAGAGCGCAGCAATCATGGAGGGCCGGGAAGCGCTGAAGGTGCTTATCGTGGGTGGAAACCTCTCCCAGGAAGAAGAAGTGCAGAAACTGAAGGACCTGGCCGACGAACTGGGTGTGGCAAACATCACAGAGTTCGTCGGCATCGTGGACCAAAAGCACCTTCCTATGTACTACAGTGCTGCTGACGTTTGTGTGCTCCCGTCTCACTATGAGAGCTTTGGCTTGGCGGCCCTGGAATCGCTGGCATGTGGTACGCCTGTAGTTGCCACCCGTGTGGGTGGTCTCCCCGCCGTTGTCCAGCATGGGCGAAACGGCTACCTGATGCCTTGGCGGTGCCCAGAACCCTTCGCCAACTCCATGGAGGTCATACTTTACAGCGAGGGCCTGCAAAGAAGTATGAGCGTGGAGGCTAGGAAACGGGCGGAGGGCATGGGCTGGGAGAACGTTGCACGGGAAACCCTTCAGCTCTACAGCCTGGTCTGCGAGGGCATCCCGCTGTTAGAGGAGTAGCTGTGAGGTGGCCTCAAAGAGCCGGAGGGGCTGTCGGCCGGCATCTCCGGTCCACCTTGTTAGCCGGCCTCTTTTTAGTGATGCCCGTGATTGTGACCGTCCTCGTTATGGGCTTCCTCCTCAGCACCTTTGAGAACGTCCTGAAGGAACCCCTGGATGCTGCGGTACCTGGCGGGTACAGGCTTGGCATGGGAATCGGCGCCCTCCTGGTAATCATCTATCTTATGGGACTGGCTGCCACCTTCGTGCTTGGCCGGAGGCTGCTCGATGTGGGCCACGGGCTGGTTGAAATGATACCTGTGGTGCGGGGTATCTATGGGACTGCCAGGCAGGCGATGCATATCCTCACAGCAGTTACGTCGCCCGAGACCAGCAAGTACAGCAGCGTAGTGCTGGTGGAGTTCCCGGGATATGGGCTTAGGTCCATCGGCCTGGTAACCTCCACCATTGAGAACCAGGATGGCGAAACCCTTCTTGCCGTGTATATGCCCACCTCACCCTTCCCCACCTCGGGGTTCCTCGTTTTCCTGCCACCGGACCAGGTGAGTGCAACGAACATAAGCGTGGATGATGCAATGAAGCTGATCGTTTCAGCGGGGATCGTGGCACCCGACAAGATCGATTCGAACCCGAACACAAGTCCCATCTGGGTGCCTTCGTCGCGAGAAGAGATGTCCGATAAAGGTGTCCTGACCGAGGACCCCAGGGCTGATCAAAGGGAAGCTTCGAACCAGTGAAGCTCCTCGGCAACGTCGAATCCAATTGATTTGTAGAGCTTGACGGCAGGCGTGTTCTCGGAATCGACATCCAGTTGAATATATTCGACGCCTTGGGACCGCAGGTAGTCCATGCCTGCCAGGAGAACAGGTCGGCTCAACCCCCTGCCCCTAAAGCTTGGGTCTATGCCGATCATGCTGATGATGCCTATGGTGTGGGGGTGATCCCCCAGGGTGCATGTCCAACAGTAGCCGACGGTGGTCGAAGCTTTCCGCATCAACAAGATACCTTCGTGGGGGCTGATGCTCATATCGGCGCGATAGGCGATCTCTTCTACGGAGTTGGGACAGAATCCCCAATGCCCGCCAAAAGCTGCATTTTGAATGCTCGTCAACTCTTCAGCGTTATCGGGACGATAGCGGCCCAAGCTGAGACCTTCCGGCGCCTCAGTCGGCGGTAGATGGGGTTGCTGCCATCGCATGAGCCAGTAGGCGCGTACCTTGAGCAGTCCTTCTTCCTTGAGAAGAACGGGCCAAGGCCCGGAGGGAGACACGCAGATGTGAAGCATCCGGCATCCCAAGCTCCCGGCATGGGTCATTGCTGTCCGCACCAACGTCTTTTGCAGGGACCGCTCGATGTGCTCCGGGTGAATCCAGACCTCCAGCACTGCCCTGCCTATGGGCAGCTCCGGATGGACGAGGGATGAAGCGACCAGCTTGCCGTCCTCTTCGAACATTGTGCAATTGTCCTCCGGGCGCAGCCCCGGACGACCCAGGTCTTCTTCCAGGCGATGTTCGGTTGTCCACCTTTCTCCAAGGGGGCTTGACAGGTCCACCAGCTGAGCCAGCAGCGGCAGGTCAGCCCACGTGAACTTACGGACTTTCAACGATTCGCCTCATCGTCTAATTCTGGGCTACAAAAAAGGTGGCCCTTTCTTTGTAAGGCCACCGGGTCCCCGATTGGTGTTCAGGCAGATGCTCAGCTCGATTTAGCAGATGTGAGGGTGGTGCAGCCGGGCTTTTCAAGTATTGACAGCTATGCGCGATTGTAGCAAAGTATCGACCTGCATACAAGCGTCGAAAGGGAGGTTGCGGCATGGTCGAAGCGCCGGGTACGGCCTTGGTGGTAATACCCCATCCGGACGATGGCGAAGGATGGTGCGGGGGTACGGTTGCTTCCTGGATAGGGCAGGGCACCAAGGTGTTCTACGTCCTTTGCACCGATGGCAGCAAAGGTTCGGACGATCCCAACACCGACCCTGCTCAGCTGGCGGCCACAAGGGAACGGGAGCAGTTGGATGCTGCTGAAGTCCTGGGAGTCAAGGAGGTGGTGTTGCTGCATCACCCCGATGGTGAGCTGGAGGATAGCCCGGAGTTTCGGCGTGAAATCGTGCGGGCCATCCGCCGCTTCCGCCCCGACGTTATTTTGTGCCCCGATCCTTACCGACGCACCTTCCACTGGCACCGGGACCATCGAATTACCGGCCTCGTGAGCGCTGATGCAGCTTTCCCTTACGCGAGGGACTACCTGCATTTCCACGAGCTTTACGCGGAAGAGGGACTGGAGCCCCACAAGACGGGGATGTGCCTGTTCTGGGCTGCCGACGTACCCGACACCTACGTGGATATCGGGGAAACTTTGGATATCAAGGCGAAGGCATTAAGCTGCCACATGAGCCAGATATCCAAGCGACCCGACAGGGATGTGGCCGCCTCGGTACGGGTAAGGGCAAGAGAGGCTGCCCAAGGGTCGGAGTGCGAGTATGCCGAAGCCTACCGCAAGCTGGAGTTTCGACGCTAGCGAAACCCCTCCCCAATTCAGTTACCGTTAGTTGCGCGCCGCATTGTAGAGAGCGTTGCGCATCACACGACCCGGCAACGCTCCTGTGGGCTTGCCGTCTTCGATCAGGACCTCGCCATTGACTATGGTTGACTTGACGCCCTCAGCCAGCTCCTGCATTCGCCAACCGCCGGCGGGGAAGTCATGGACAACCTGCTCCGGAAGGGGTCGCACGGTGTCCCTGTCAAAGATGGCGATGTCGGCGGCCATTCCCGGCCTTAGCAGTCCCCGGTCATATATGCCGAAAGCCGATGCCGAGTCGAAGGTCAGCTTTCGGACAGCATTCTCCAGGGGCATTATCTCCTTTTCCCGCACCCAGTATCCCAGCAGCCTTGTGCTGTACCCGTAGCCCCCGTGGAACTGGACGTGCGCCCCGCCATCGGACAGGCCTACGAAGGAGTTAGGGTAGTTCAGTATCTGGGTGCATGCATCGAAATCAACGTTGAGCTCACCATGGAGGAAGGAGGTGTTGAGCTCTTCCTCCACGACCAGGTCCAAGAAAGCATCGATGATGTTCTTGCCTTGTTCCTCGGCCATCTGCCTGATGGTCTTCCCCTGGAGGGACCTGTTCTTTTCCAAGACTGTCTCATGCACCCACATGTAGTCGTACCAGTTTCGCGCCATGTTTACATCGGGCAGGTCCTCCTGCCATTCGACCACCTCAGCGTGTAAGCGTCTGCGCACCTCAGGGTCCCGGTACCCTTCCATCTTGGCTTCGTCGGAGGCCAGCAGGATGGGGTGCCAGGTGGGAACGCCCCGGAAGACCTGGCAGTTCTTCATGGTGAAGGTCTGGGTGACGCTGTTGGGAGTGCACAAGGGGTTGGCTCGAATCCCGGCCTTGGAGGTCTCGTCAACTATCGCCATAAGCTCTTTCCATTCGTCGGGCTTGCGAGCGCTATGGCTGAGGTTGTTATACACCACCTGCCTGCCGGTGGCCTCGGAGAGACGGGTCATCATACGGTTCTTGATCTCGGCGAAGCGACCTCCGCCGCTCTGGATCATCCCCGTCCCCAGCTCTTGGAGCACATGTCCCAGGGCAAAGGTCTCTTCCTCGTTTGCCCAAATTGCCGGAATCAGGACGCCCTGGGGGTCGTAGTGGGCCCGGTTCTGGGAGATTGATAGCCCGAGGGCGCCTGCTTCCATGCCGTCCCGCAGCACCGAGGCCATCGCCTCGATCTCATCTCCTGTAGCATCGCGGCCCTGGCACTCTTCCCCCATCACATAATGGCGGATTGCGCTGTGGCCTATCAGCGTTCCCACGTTGACGCCCAGGCGCCGGTCCAGGGTGTCCATGTACTGCCCTGTGGTCTCCCAAGAGAAGTCCACGGTCTGCAGCACATCCATGGGGATGGCTTCCACGTAAGATAGGAACTCAGCCAGCCGCTCCTCGGTCCCAGGCTTAACTGGAGCCAGGGAGAGTGAGCAGTTGCCGATGATGACCGTTGTGGCACCATGGTAGCAGGAGTAGGTGCACAACGGGTCCCAAGTAACCTGGGCATCGTAGTGGCAATGGTTATCAACGAAGCCTGGGGAAATCACCAGCCCCTCTGCGTTCACCACCTTATCCGCCTGGCTGCCCAGCTTCCCCATCTCTGCGATCTTGCCGTTCTTGACTCCTACATCCCCATAGAAGGCCGGCATTCCGGAACCATCCACGATCAGACCATCCTTGACCAACAAGTCGTAAGCCATGATGTACGTGCTCCTTTCTACCGGCCCGGGACCCTGGCAAAGCAGATTCCCGCGCAATGCCCGTGCAGCAAAAGAATATGGCCCGATTATACTTGGGCGGTAGGGGGTGTCAAGGCGGCTATCCATAGCACAGCGCCGCTGGTACCCCCTTAGTCGGATATTGACGTATCGACTACGAGGTAGCGGTCCAAGCCGGCCAAGTCCCGCTCGATGGTGACTTTGGCCCCGGAAAACAATGAGCTGCTCAACTCGCTTAGAGGCCCCCCTTGGTGGGGGTCGATCTCCAGGAGGAGCATTCCACCCTCCTTCATCTTATGGGGCGCGTGGTGCAGAAGCTCGCGGAGCACATCCATGCCGTCCTCTCCTCCATCCAACGCTTCCCGGGGTTCCCATTGGACCTCGGGCTGGAGGTCGGCTATTGCGCCGGTGCGTACGTAAGGCAGGTTCGCGACTATAAGGTCTGACCTCTCTGGTACATCGTCCAAGAGGTTGCCCTGGACCAGGTTGACGCGGTCTGCCACGTTGTGTCGTTGGATGTTGCGGTCTGCCACCGCCGCCGCGCTGGCCGATTTCTCGGTGGCGTAAATTCGGGCCATGGGAAGGTGTATCGCCAAGCTGACGGACAGCGCCCCCGATCCGGTCCCCGGCTCGGCAATCACCCAGTCCCCTTCATCCGCCCTGATCATCGATGCGAGGAGAGCCTGCTCCACAAGATACTCCGACTCCGGCCTGGGTATCAGGACATCGGGACTAACCTCAAGCTCTATCCCGTAGAACTCCTTGACTCCGAGGATGTATGCCAGGGGCTCCCGTTGGAAGCGTCTCTGCAGCGATTGTTGGAGCAGCTGCATGTGGCGCTCCGGGACTTCTTGTTCCTGGAAAGCGTAAAGCCTGTGCTTCGGGATCCCCAGAAGGTGGGTGAGTAGGAGTTCCGCTTCAAGGCGGGCGTCGGGAATCTGAGCCTCCGCCAAGGCTGAGTGCGTCTCGCGAAGGACGTCGCCAAGGGCTGTCATAGTGGGCACTTGGGCTGCGGGAGTGGGGTTGCTTCGCTGTTCATCGTTCCGGTCCCTGTGCCGAAAGGGAGGATGGGTAGCGTCAATGCCCTCGGCATAGAAGGCCGGCCGGACCTACCTCAATGCCCCTTCCAGCATCTCGGTCCGTTCGTTGCTGACAAGAGCATCCAGAATCCCATCCAGGTCCCCGTCCAGCACAGAGCCGATCCCATGGAAGCTGGTGTTAATACGGTGGTCGGTGATGCGATCCTGGGGGAAATTATAGGTGCGTATCTTCTCCGCCCGCTCCCCGGACCCCACCTGGCTCTTTCTTTCATTGGCGATCTGGGTGTCCTGCTTCTGGCGCTCCGCCTCGTAGATGCGGGCCCGCATTATCGCCATCGCTTTCTGTTTGTTCTTGAATTGAGAACGTTCATCCTGGCAGACGGCTATGGTCCCCGTCGGTATGTGGACGATGCGAACGGCGGTGGCGACCTTGTTCACATTCTGGCCTCCGTGGCCTCCCGCATGGAAAATGTCGATACGAAGGTCGTCGGGATGGATGTTCACATCCACTTCATCCACCTGGGGAAGGACGGCAACCGTCGAAGTGGAGGTGTGAATCCGGCCGGAGGCTTCGGTTACCGGCACCCTCTGTACCCGGTGGGCGCCTCGCTCAAACTTGAGCAGGCTGTAGGCCCCCTGTCCTTGGACCTCGAATACGACCTCTTTGAACCCGCCTGATCCCGACGGATTGGTGCTCAGCAACTCCACGTTCCAGTTGCGCAGCTGGGCGTACCGGGTGTACATGCGGTAAAGGTCTCCAGCGAACAGGGAGGCTTCCTGGCCGCCAATTCCCTCCCGTATCTCCATTATGACGTTCTTGCCATCGTTGGGGTCCTTGGGAACCAAGGCCCATCGAAGCTGCTGGGCGAGGTTCTCCATCTGGAGGTCCACTCTCTCGATCTCATCTCTGGCCAGGGATACCAGTCCATGGTCGGAGCCTTCGCTGATGAGACTCTGGGCATCAGCCCGCTCTTGGAGCAACTTCTTGTACTTGCGGCTCAAGGAGACCAGCTCCTCCAAGGAAGCGTGTTCCTTGGCTAACACCTGTATCTGAGAATGACTGGCCGTCACTTCCGGCGAAGCTAATAGGTCTTCCAGCTGGCGGTATCTTAACTCTACGGATTCCAGTTTGTTGAACAGTGGGTCCACGCCCTACCTGGTATCCTTCCGCCCGGATGCTTCCACACCGGCGACGAATTCTGTGCGCTCAAGCCCTTCAGCCATGCGCATTTTAGGTAAGAACCGCATCTGAATATCTCTTGTGTTATATTATACAGGAACTTTGAACTTGTCATAAGTTTTTCATACGAAGCTTAACCAATAATGGCACACGCCCAAGGCCACAGCCTTGACCACCCCGAACGTGAGCAACCTCCGCAAGTGCCCTCTCCGAAGATAAAGATATGTGGAATACGCAGCCCGTCAGAGGCGGCAGAAGCTGCCCACGCCGGTGTTGATTTCATCGGATTGAACTTCGTCCCCGAACGCCGGCGAAGACTAGATCTCGATATGGCGCAAAGGATCATGTCGGGCGTCAAAAAAGCCGGTGAGCGCCGGATGACAACGGTGGGATTGTTTGCGGACCAGCTCGTCGAAGAGGTCAACCGCACGGTCCGCGAGTGCGGCATTGACCTCGTGCAGCTTTGCGGGAGAGAGTCCATGGAATATTGCGAGCTTGTGGAGGCGCCGCTGATCAAGGTGGTGCATGTGGCCGAGTCGCTGGGGCCCGAAGATGCGCCATCCGTCCTGGCTCCACGCTTGGCTGAGTTAGAGCGGAAAGGCTACATGATAACCCTAGACCGAAAGGTGGAAGGGCTGCAGGGAGGCACAGGTCAGACCTTCGATTGGAAAGTCGCACAGGCGCTATCCCAGCAGGGATTCAGTTTCCTGCTGGCGGGAGGCCTTACTCCCGAGAACGTAAGTGAGGCAGTCTGCGTCGCTCAGCCGTGGGGAGTGGATGTCTCCAGCGGTATAGAGACCGGGGATGGCAAGGACAATGAGAAGCTGCGGGCTTTCATTGCTGCCGTCCGCGGCCAGGCCAGCCATCCGGCTGGCCAATAGTCTTGCTGGTAAGGAGAAAGGTGACAAACAATCCAGCCCTGCCCGACGAACGGGGGCGTTTTGGCTCCTTTGGGGGAAGGTTCGTTCCGGAAACCTTGATGACCGCCCTGGAAGAGCTTGACCGGTCGTATAGCGATGCAAAGGAAAATGCGGGCTTCCAGGAAGAGTTCCACCGGCTGCTTTCCACCTATGTGGGCCGCCCCACACCCCTCCACTATGCGGCAAGGCTGACCGAGGAGCTTGGCGGGGCCAGGATATACCTGAAGCGGGAAGACCTGGCCCATACGGGCGCCCACAAGATTAACAATGCCTTGGGCCAAGCCCTGCTGGCCAAGCATATGGGCAAACCCCGGGTAATAGCTGAGACGGGGGCAGGTCAACACGGGGTTGCAGCAGCAACGGTGTGCGCCATGATGGGGCTGGAATGCATAGTTTACATGGGGTCTGAGGACATGAGACGCCAGTCTCCGAATGTTTACCGGATGCGTCTTCTGGGAGCGGAAGTGGTGGCGGTCGATTCGGGCAGCCGCACGCTAAAGGATGCCATCAACGAAGCCATACGGGACTGGGTTACCAACGTCGAGACCACCCACTACCTGCTGGGCAGCGCCGTAGGACCTCATCCCTACCCCAAGATGGTACGGGACTTCCAGTCGGTCATAGGCAGTGAGGCCCGTTCCCAGATGATGGAGGTCGAAGGGCGCTTGCCCGACTACATTGTTGCGTGCGTAGGGGGCGGGAGCAACGCCATCGGGACCTTTTCTCCCTTTATAGCTGACGAGTCGGTGATCCTCATAGGTGTGGAAGCCGGCGGCGAGGGCCTTGACACAAACAAGCATGCGGCATCCCTCAGCAGGGGGACTCCCGGGGTGCTGCATGGGTCCATGTCCTATCTGCTCCAGGATGACCACGGCCAGGTGATGGAAACCCACAGCATTTCGGCGGGCTTGGACTATCCTGGCGTTGGGCCGGAACATTCACATCTCAAGGAAACAGGGCGCGCCAGGTACTTGGCCGTGAACGATCAAGATGCCCTGGAAGGGTTCCATCTCCTGTGTCGCACTGAGGGAATTATCCCCGCCTTGGAGCCGTCCCATGCCATTGCCTACATTTCCAGGCTGGCCCGAGGGCTGCCCAAGGAAAAGACGATCTTGCTGTGCCTGAGCGGGCGGGGAGACAAGGATATCCACGTGGTGGTGGAGGCCTCAGGGGATGAGACCGAACGTACCTAGCATCGGACCCTTATCAAAGAGACTTTGCAGCTAGCTACGCCAATGGAGGATGCGATGTATGACCTGAGCGGCAAGGTTGCCCTTGTCACCGGAGCTGGGGGAGAACATGGGATCGGCAGGGCCATAGCAACCCGCTTGGCCCAGGAAGGGGCCGACGTGGTTGTCAACGATGTGGCTCCTAACCCGTACTCCGGACGTTCATCGGAATGGAATGGTGTGATTGACGTGGTCCGTCAGATAGAAGACATGGGTCGGGAGTCCATGCACGTCATTGCAGACGTTTCCGACAGCGGCCAGGTCGACGAAATGTTCCGCCAGATAATCGAGCGTTTCGGACGCCTGGATATCCTGATAAACAACGCAGGCTCCCGGCCGGGACCGGACCGGGTCCCCGTCGTCGAACTGGAAGAGGATGTATTCGACACCGTTCAGAGGGTCAACGTGAAAGGGACGTTCCTCTGCTCTAGGGCCGGCGCTCGGGAGATGATTCGCCAGGGACGGGGCGGCAAGATTATCAGCATGTCTTCGGGAATGGGCAAGAAAGGTCGTGCGCGATATGCGGCGTACTGCGCCTCCAAGTTTGCCATCGTGGGATTTACCCAGGCGCTGGCCCACGAGTTGGCGCAATATAGGATCAATGTCAACGCTATCTGCCCGGGACTGGTAGATACCGAGCGGGTGGAGTACATCGCCGAGGCATTCACGCCCGCGGGGGCGAGCGTAGCTGAGCACCACGCAGAGATGCTCAATGCCCGGTCCCAGGATATCCCCCTGGGAAGAGTAGCCCAGAGCTCGGATATTGCCCGCATGGCCGCCTTTTTGGCGTCAGGCGAATCGGACTACATGACAGGACTGGCGGTCAGCGTCTCCGGTGGCGGCGAGATGGGCTAGGGCCCCTAGGGGTCCCATCGAGGGTAGGAGCCAAACACCTTCAACATCGAGGTGTGTATCTTCATCGTTTCGATGGCCGCCGCTATGACGGGGTCTTCCCGGTGCCCGTGGATGTCGATCAAGAAGATGTAGTCCCCCAGGTACTGCTTGGAGGGACGGGACTCTACCTTGGTGAGGTTGATGTCCCGATGAGCAAAGACTCCCAGCGCATTGTAGAGGGCTCCTGGCTTATCTTCTTGGAACGAAAAGCAAAGCGACGTCTTATCTTTCCCCGTGCGGGGATGGTCGCTGTGGCCCAGCACAACGAAGCGGGTTACGTTGGAAGAGCTGTCTTGGACCCCCTGGCCCAATATCTCCATTCCTTGGAGCTCAGCCGCCCTTCGGGGCGCGATGGCAGCGGAGGTCTCGGTGCTTTCCCTGGCGTCGTCCACGGCGGCGGCTGTGCTCAGGGAAGCTATCTGCTGGGCTTTGGGGAAGCAGCGCTCCAGGAAGTTCCTGCACTGGGCCAGGGCTTGTGGGTGGGAATAGATGGCCTGTATCTCACCGGATTTGGTTCCCGGCTCTACAACCAGACAATGTTCTATAGGAAGCACCAGCTCGCGGCAAATGAATAGCCGGTCCTCCTGGATGAGGATGTCGAGGGTGAAGGTTACCGACCCCTCCAGGCTGTTCTCGATGGGCACCACACCTTCGTCCGCCATGCCCGACGCGACAGCCAAGGCCACCGCGGGGATGCTTGTATGGGGTTCTATCTCCGCAGTGGGGTCGTATTGGACGGCCGCCTCCTCGGAGAAGGTGCCTGCTGGGCCAAGGTAAGCCAGACACTTCGCCATTAGCCCGCACCTACCAGGACTTCGTAGAGAAGGTGCTCCTCCTCGATGCTGGTTACGACAACCACATCGTCCCCCGCATCGAAGACCACCTCATCCGAGGGCGAAAATGCGGCATCGTCTTTGACAATGAGGGTTATGAAGCTATTCGGCGGCAATTCTACGGCCTCCACCATCTTACCCACGACAGCCGCGTCCGGTGGGATGGTGATGCTGACCATCTGCATGTGCATAGGTTTCAGGTTCATCAGGTGTACCAAGGCGTGGCCGGGTATCCCTTCCTCAATAGTTGCGACGACCGGATGGGTGTTGCTGATGGTTACATCCACCCCGGATGTCTTGAAGAAGGCTTCATTCTGAGGGTCTCGCACCAACGCCATCGTCTTGGGGGTCGCAAAATTGTGCTTGGCCACCTGGCAGGCAGCCAGGTTTTCGTGGTCGGTGGAAGCCACGGCTATCAGCACATCGGCCCTGACGGCGCCGGCGTCCTTAAGCACATCGATCTGGGTCCCATCACCTTGCATAGCTACGTCGATGCTTTCCAGCTCATCCCGCAGGGTTTCGCACCGGTGATCGTCTTTATCGATAACCAGGATTTCATGGCCTATAGCCACCAGCGCCTTGGCGAGGTGAGTACCGATGTTTCCGCAGCCGACAACTATTACATACATGAGAGAAGCCTTGAGGGTCCGCTAGCCTGCGTCCACCATCGCGGACTTGATAATGTTGGACAGTATGATGGTCGGGCATATGGTGTGGATACCCAGGAGGCGATAAAAACCCTCTTTGTCGGGCTCTTCCACCAAGCAGATAACCTTTGGGACCTGGAAGATGGAGCGGGCGACCTGGGCTACCATGGCATTCCAGCTGTCGTCGCTGGAAGCGGCAAGGCACACATCCATGGAATCTATGTCAACATCCCTGAAGTCTTCCATGATGGAACCGCTGGATAGGAGCACATCGACGGGTTGGTCCTCCGATATCTCCTCTAGGTGATCACCGTCGGTTCCCAGCACGGTCACCTCGTGGCCATCCTGGGCCATGGAGGTGGCAAGGATGTTGGCCACCTTGTGGCTGCCCATTACAAGGACCCTCATGGATTGGTTTCGCCCCTTATTCCGTAGCTATTCCTTGCCGGCGCCGGCTTCTCCCGGACCAAGAGAACGGGGCAGGATGCGTGCTTGAGAATGTGAGAGCTTGTATCCCCCAAGGTGAAGTACCCGAAGCGACGCTTGTAGGGTATGCCCATCACAATGACCTCGTGATCGTGGTCATTAGCTTCTCGGACTATGGCGGGACCGGCATGCCTGGCTTGGACATACTCAGCAGTCACACGGCACTTTTCTTCCTTGGCTAGGGCCTCGATGCGGTTGAGAATGGCTTCCCCGGCATTGTTATCCACATCTGCATCCAGGGGAAGCTCCTGCCCGACTTCGATGACATGAAGGGCGCATATCTGCGCCTTGTTTTCCCTGGCCATCTGGCATGCCAAGCGGAAAGCCCCTTCACCGGCATGGTTGCCGTTTACCGGCACTAGGATCTTCCGGAACTTCTCCGACAACGCTGTTCGTTCTTCCTCATGCAGCCGAGGGATCGTTGCCGTTGCGCTCCGGTGCGCTAAGCTCCCGCCTGTCCGACCCCTCGGATGCCGAAACGTGTACTTTCGCTATCTCGTTGTTGCTGGCCGCGACGATTAGGATGTCGCCGGGGCGTATTTCCTCATCGCGCCCGGGCGCCAGCAGGTGCTCCCGCCCCCGCCGTATCGCCAGGACTGCAACATGGTATTTGTCCCTGGGGCTCCCCAAGCCAGCCTGCCCCAGAGTTTGCTTTACGAAGAGGTCAGGGGGCCTTAGCTTGGTTATCCCGTAGTTGGGGGCTACTTCCATGTAGTCGAGCACACCCAGGTCGAAGCCGGTATGCGCCAGCCTGCGCCCCATTTCCTGCTCCGGGTATATCACCTTGTCTGCGCCGACCCTACCAATTGCGTTGCCATGAATCTCGTTTATGGCACGGGCTACGATGAAGGGAATGCCCAGCTCCTTCAGCAGCACGGTTACAAGGATGCTGGCTTGTACGTCAGAGCCTATAGCGACCACCGCCACATCGAAGTTAGATATGCCAAGCTCCTTGAGAACAGCCTCGTTGGTAGCATCGGACTTCACAGCATAGGTTACGTGCCCCAGCATATCCTGGACGTTCTTTTCATCCAGGTCGATTCCCAGGACATCATGGCCCATCTGGTAGAGCTCTTCTGCCACGCTTGCGCCGAACCTGCCCAATCCCACTACGAGGACCTGTTTTTTCATGCCTCGCTCCTTCGCCCGGTGTCGGACGGGGCCCTAACCTATTTTAACCCTTTCTTGAACAAAACGATATACGGATGCTTCTTGCCTGGGAGTCAGGGCCAGGGCGAGAGTCAATGGACCCAGCCTCCCGACCATCATGGTTATCATGAAAAGCACTTTCCCAGGCGTGCTCAGCTGCTCAGGAACTCCGGTGGACAGGCCAGTGGTCCCGAAGGCCGAAACGGCGTCAAAGAAGAGATCCAGGAAGGGGATGTTGTTGGACCTTTCCGTCAGCGTCAAGCCAAGGCAGATCGCAAACACGATCACCATTCCAAGGGCAGCCACCGTGAGGGCTCTGTGTACCTGGAAATGAGGGATTTCCCTGCCGAAGGCTTCTGCCTGGAGCCGGCCCCGGACGGATGACACCACCGCAGAAATGATGACCGCAATGGTGGCCACCTTGATCCCCCCGGCTACCGAACCTGCCGTCCCGCCTATGAACATCAGCATGGGATAGAAGAGATCATGGAGCTGGGTGGTCTGTCCCACGTCGATGGTGGTCAGGCCCGCCGTCCTGCCGCTGATGGAATGAAAAATAGAGTGGACAGTCTTCATCCCCAATGAGGAGACCCCCAGGGTGTTCTCGTTGTCAAACTCGGCTATGAAAAGCACCGCCGCCCCCAAGGCCCACAGGAACATGCTGGTTGCAATCACCATCTTGGTATCCAGGGCAAAGCGGGAGAAGCGGTGTTGTCGGAACACATCCACCAGCACCGTCCATCCGATCCCGCCCAGCACGATTAACGCTGCCAGCACCACCAGTAAGGGAATGTCGTCGAAGAAGCGGCTCAAGCTAATCGAGTCCGGGAGGATGGAAAACCCGGCGTTGTTGAAAGCCGACACCGACAGGAAGGCCGATTGCCAAATTGATTCTCCTGTCGAGAACTCCCCTTGGAGACGCCACCAGATCAAGATGCCGCCAACTAAATAGATCAACGTTACTATCAGGATGATGTTGCGCAGCAGGGGCACTATCCCCCCAAGGCGATCGACCCCCATGGTGTCCCGCATGAGCATACGTTCTGGAAGGGTGATGCGCTGGCCTATCACGATGAGAAAGAAGGTGGCCAGGGAGGTAAAACCCAGCCCCCCTATCAGCATCAGGGCGAATATGACAGCTTTGCCAAAATCCGTCCAATAGGTTGCCGTATCCACTACGGTCAGCCCCGTCACGGTGACCGCTGAGGTGGCTGTGAAGTAGGCCAGGTCCAAGGGAGTGAACCCGTCGCCGGTGCTGGAGAATGGCAGAGTCAGCAGGAGTCCGCCAAGGATTACCAGCCCGCTGAAGCTGTAGAAAAGGATGAAGGCAGGAATGAAGTGCCGGGAAGGACGCCTTCTCGGCGATGTCTTCACGACAACAGGGACCATTTCCCGAGACCTTGGGCGCCGAACTATCCGGTCACCCATCGAGGGGGATCGTTCCATCCTTCCCCTTTTGACGTTTGAGCGTGATTCGCCTCGCCATTGCGGCCCGGCGTCAGGGAGTATAACCCAGATACGGCACTAGCTGAAAGGGAAACCCTGCCTCAACCATTTGGCGGAAACAGCACTTCCTGTGTATTCAAATCACCTTGACGATGAAAATATCGTCATGCTAGATTTTGCGTCCAAAGATAGGAGTAGGAAAGCGATGGTGAGGCAGGTTTCCAAGCCCAGGCCGGATGAAGGGCAAGAGTCGTCCGAGTGTAAGCATCACTGGCTGATAGAATCCCCCCAGGGCCCGGTCAGCAGGGGAATATGCCAACTTTGCGATGCGACCAGGGAATTCAAGAATTACATAGATGCTATTTCCTGGGGCGAGGAATCTTCCCAATCCAGCGCCAACTACGTCTCTGCCGAGGCATCCTCGGATGGCCCCGACGACATTTCGGAAGGCTAACATCTTCCCCAATTGATTAGAGGGCTGGACCGGATCATCTGAACATGTCCCGCCCGCGGTCCCGCACCAGCTTACCAGCCCCTTCACTGCTCTTTTTGTATTGGTAGCCCCGGATCAGGGCCACCGGCACCCCTTTGGTCTTGCCTGTGACCAGCTCTGCTGCGCTCGCCAGCTCATCGGATATCGCTATGACTGTAGTGCGCATCATCTGCCCGTAGGCATCCTCGATGTCCCGGTAGTCCTCCACTGGGTCGATCCCCGCTGTCCCGATAGCTACGTTGACGGCCCCTTCTCGCCAGGGTCTTCCGAAGGTGTCCGAAATTATTATCGCAACATCCGTGCCGGTCCTTTCCAGGATGCCCTGCCGGATGTGTCGTGCAGAAGCATCAGGGTCGACGGGGAGCAAAGCTACGGTGCCCTCTCCGGGCAGGTTGGATGCATCCACACCTGCGTTGGCGCAGATGAAGCCATGGCCGGTCTCGCTGATGATGTTCCCCCGGTCCATCCGCACGATTCGCCGGCTCTCCCGGAGTATCACCTCCGTGTGCCTGGGATCCCGATGGCTTCCCTCCGAAAGCTGAACGGCGATCTGGGATGCTGATACATCATCCAGCTTGACCACCCTGCCTTCGGCTTTGGAGACCACCTTTTGGGTAACAACCAGGATATCTTCCCGTTCCAACGCAATGCCCTGCTGTTTAATGGCGCAAAGGATGTGGTGCGACAGATCATCGCCTTGCTGCACCTCGGGAATATTCTCGACACCCAGAACCTGGACAGCGGTCATCCACCCTCCCCGGCGCCTAGCTGTCTCAAGTATAGCGTGTGGGGTACCCCTGTGCTACAATTTAGTACCTTCCCAACCCCCGTGGGGCGTCTCCCTCTGTTCCCGGGCGACGATGCTGAGTGAGGAACGATGACCTCTTCCCAGCGAAAGCGGATATACACCAAGTATGGTGATGCAGGTGAGACAAGCTTGCTTTACGGCGGGAGGGTCAAGAAGGGCGACCCTCACACCGAAGCTTATGGCGTAGCGGACGAGGCTGTATCGGCCATGGGACTGGCCAGGGCCCTGAGCGACGACGCCGAGGTCAAGGAGCTGTTGAAGGAGCTGGAACGGGAGATGTTTGTCGTCATGTCGGAGATGGCGACTGATCCCGAAAAATACGACCTGTTCCTTACCCACTTCAGCCCCGTCAGCCCCGAAATGGTAGCCAACCTGGAAGGCACCATAGATAGCCTGGAAAGCAAAGCTGAGATGCCCAGCGTTTTCATCCTCCCGGGGGGGTCGCCTCCTTCAGCAGCCATAGATCTTGCTAGGGCCAAGATACGTTCCACGGAAAGAAGGGCCGTCGATCTCAAGCATCTGGGCATGCTGACCAATGACCATGTCCTTAGCTACTTGAACCGGCTGGGAGACCTGCTGTTTGTCCTGGCCAGGTTCCAGGACCGTTCAATTCCCTTGGAGAAAGTGTGAAGTCCCCTCCCCAGGCGGCCAGGCAAATGAAAGTGAGAGACGGGTATCATGGCACGGCTGGATGTTAAGGTAGTGGACTATGAGTCCGGCAACCTGCGCAGCGTTTCCAGGGCACTGGAGATGGCTGGCGCACAGCCCATCCTCACATCCGATCCTGCCGACTTGGAAGCCGCCGATGCAATAGTCCTGCCAGGAGTAGGCTCAGGCAGCGCCGCCATGCAAGCCCTTCAGCAGCGAGGGCTGGTGGAGACATTGAAGGAAGCGGTGGTGGCCGGCAAGCCGATGCTCTGCATCTGCCTTGGCCTCCAGTTGTTGATGGACGACACCGAGGAGGGTTCCTCTCCCTGCTTGGGGATCGTTTCCGGCACCACCCGGAGGCTGCCCGATGGCTTGAAGGTGCCGCACATGGGCTGGAACAGCGTCGCCTTCAGGCAGGAACATCCCCTTCTGAATGGCATACCCGACGGCAGCCACTTCTACTTCGTTCACAGCTACTATGCCGAACCTGTGGAGGAAGGTGTGACCGCCGGCATCACAGACTATGGGCTGACATTCTGCAGCATTCTGACCCAGGGAAACGTCATGGCAACCCAGTTTCACCCTGAGAAGAGCGGCGAGTCGGGACTGAGGATATACAGGAATTTCGTGGACTACGCCCTGGTGGCATGGAAGTAATTCCCGCCCTGGACCTGAAGTCAGGGCGGTGCGTGAGGCTCTATCAGGGGGATTTCTCCCAGGAGACCGTCTATTCCCTCGATCCCGTGGAAGTTGCCCGGCGCTGGCAGGGAGAGGGCGCTTCGCGGCTGCACATTGTTGATCTGGATGGAGCGGTGACTGGCGAGCAGACCAACTACGATGTGATCCGGGGCTTGGTATCCAGCGTGGATATCCCGGTCCAGGTGGGTGGAGGGGTAAGGAGCAGGGAAACGGCCGAGAAGCTGCTGGGCCTTGGTGTGTCCAGGGTGGTATTGGGCACCGCTGCCATCGAAGCACCGTCCTTGGTCGAAGAGTTGTGCGCTGCCCATGGGGGAGAGCAGGTTTTGGTGGCCGTGGACTCGCGGGACGGCTATGTAGCAACCAGGGGATGGATGGAAGGGTCGTCGGTGCGAGCGGTTGACCTGGTGCAAAGCATGAGCGCTCTCGGTGTCCTTCGGTTCCTGTGCACCGACATCGCCAGGGACGGCACCCTGACGCATCCCAACATCGAGGCCCTGCAGCAGCTTGTCGATGCCACCTCCAAGGCCATCCTGGCCTCCGGGGGCATCGGCTCCGTGGAGGACATCCGGGACCTCACCGGGACAGGCGTGGAAGGTGCTATATTGGGCCGGGCATTGTACACTGGAGATATACACTTGGCGGCGGCGATAGAAGCTGCCGCGGACCCCTAAGAAAGGCCCTCCAATGTGGATAGGAGCTGGGCCGTGACGGAACGGTTCGAGTACCCGGATACCAGGGACTTTATCCAGAGGTTGCTGCGCCCCGAGCGGGCTGAGCTCACCGATCCATTCACGATAATCAACTTTATGCCCATCGAACCCTATGATCACGTAGGTGATATCGGATGTGGGCCGGGATTCTTTTCCATTCCCCTGGCCAAGTATCTGGTATATGGCAAACTGTACGCCCTGGACATCGAAGAAGGGATGCTGCAGGCCCTGCGGGAAAGAGTAGTGGAGGCCAAGCTCGGCAACGTGGAAGTCCTGCGGTGCGAAGAAACGGAGTTCCCTGTTCCCGAGGGCGTTCTGGACGGGGTGTTCCTTGCATTTGTTACCCACCATCCCCAAGACCGGGTGGAGTTTCTGGAAGCGGCCCGCCGCCTGCTGAAGCCTAAGGGATGGTGCACCATCCTGGAGTGGTACAAGAAGGAGACCGAATCAGGCCCGCCCTTGGACCATCGTATCGAACCCGATGAGATGACGAGTCTTTGCCAAAAGGCGGGATTCGAACATCGGGGCTGGCGAGACCTGAACGGTCAGCAGTACATGACAATGGCCAAGAACCGGTAGGCCTTTCTGCCCCAACTATGCTTACCAAGAGAATCATCCCGTGCCTTGACGTGAACGCCGGACGCGTGGTCAAAGGGGTTAGCTTTGTTGACCTGCAGGATGCCGGAGACCCGAGGGAACTGGCCGCTGTTTACGACCGCCAGGGGGGTGACGAGCTTGTGTTTCTGGACATCACCGCCAGCTCCGACGGGCGGGATACCATGGTGGAGGTTGTTAAACAGGTCTCCGGGGAGGTCTTCATTCCATTGACGGTAGGCGGCGGCATCCGCACCACCGACGATGTGCGGCGCCTGCTGAGGGCAGGGGCGGACAAGGTCTCGGTGAACACCGCTGCGGTCGATGACCCAGAGCTGGTGGCCGACGGCGCCCGGCGGTTCGGCAGCCAGTGCATCGTGTTGGCCATCGATGCCAAGAGGGTGGATGCCTGGAGGGTGTCTTCTGCCCATGCGGAAGGAAAGGTCGGCTCCGATTTGGGCTTAGATGAAGAATCTGGCTGGGAGGTGTATGTCCGAGGGGGACGCACACCGACGGGCATAGATGCCGTCAAGTGGGCTGTACGCTCGGTGCATCTTGGCGCCGGCGAGATACTGCTGACCAGCATGGATGCTGATGGCCAGCAGACGGGCTACGACCTTGAGCTGACCAGGGCTGTGGGGGAGGCTGTGCCGGTGCCGGTGATTGCCAGCGGAGGCGTTGGCAACCTGGAGCACCTGTACGAGGCATTCACTGATGGCTTCGCTGATGCAGCCCTGGCGGCCAGCATATTCCATTACGGCACGTACACTATAGGGCAGGCGAAAGAATACCTGGACCAAAGGGGAGTGCCTGTCCGCCGGTAGGCCCCTGAGATGCACAGGACGCAACGCTAGATTCGAAGGACGACGATGGGTCAGATAACAACCGTAATCTTCGACATGTACGAGACCCTGGCTGAAAACAACTCCGTCTTGTGGGTCGATCTGTTTGGCCGCATATGCGCCGACCAAGGGCTGGCAGTTTCGCCCCAGGTCTTGTTCGATAGCTGGAAGCCCCTGGAGATGCAGTTTCGGAAGGTCAGGCTCAACTTGGACGAACCGGAGAAGAGCCCTCCCTTCAAGGCCTACGAGGAAGCATGGCGGGAGTGCTTCGTCGGCGCTTTCGCAGAGCTGGGAATCGAAGGGGATGCGGCAGCGGCAGCCAAGGCGTCCATACGAGACATGGGGGAACGAGAGGCGTACCCCGATGCCTTGTCGGCCTTGCCCAGGATCCAGCAGCGCTGGCGCACCGGGCTGCTGTCCAACGCCGACAACGATTACCTTTACCCCATCCTGGAGCGCCAGGGATGGCAGTTTGAAGCTGTGCTTTCATCTGAAGAGGCGCAGGCCTACAAGCCTCTGCCCGCCCCGTTTCTTAGTGTGATGGACAAGATGGGGGTTGCTCCTGAGGAGTCCCTGTACATTGGGGATAGTCTTCATGACGACGTGCTGGGATGTAAGGGCGTGGGAATGAGGGCCGCTTGGATCAACCGCCCTGGCTCGCCCCTGGATATGGATGGCCCCCAGCCTGACTACGTGATATCCAGCTTGGACCAACTGGCAGATGTGTTGGATGGCGCTCGCTGAGCCATATCGGGAGCGACATCTCCAAATACACATAAAGGACGGCTCGCCTTGGAAGTGAAATTGGACGATAAGGGCTTGGTACCGGCAATTGCCCAGGACGTAAACACAGGCCAGGTGCTGATGCTGGGCTACATGAACCCCGGCTCCCTGAAGCGCACCATGGAGGGCGGCCAAGCATGGTTCTACAGCCGGAGCCGGGAAGAGCTTTGGCACAAGGGTGAGGTGTCGGGGAACTTCCTCGACGTCAAGGAAGCTTACCTGGACTGCGATGGGGACACGGTACTCCTCAAGGTGCAGCCCCATGGCCCGACCTGCCACACCGGCAACGTGTCCTGCTTCTTCACGCCGATGGAAGAGACGCCCGGAGATTTTCTCCGTGCAGATTCAGGCTCCGACGTGCTGGAGGAGTTGTACGCCCTGATCCAGGAAAGAAAGCGAGAGCTGCCCGAGGGGAGCTATACCACCAGCCTGTTCCAGGGGGGAATCGGACGTATCGCCCAGAAGGTGATCGAGGAGGCCGGAGAGGTAGCCATAGCTGCCGCCGAGTCCAAGCCGGAAGAGATACCGCCGGAGGTCGCCGACCTCCTCTACCACACCCTTGTCCTGATGTCTGCCGCCGGCGTTACTCCCAGCCAAGTGTGGGGGAAGCTTCAGGAGCGTCGCAAATAGCAGCGGGCTCCCAGCTTGACGGCCGGGGCCTTCTCCTAGTTGAAGCTTTGGAAGTACTTGCCCTCGGTCTTGATCGAGGGCGCGATAATCATCTCGGCTTTGTGCAAGTCCCTCAAGGTGTAAGCGCCGCACATCCCCATGCCTACCCGCAGGGCTCCCACCAGGTTCTGAGTGCCATCGGTTACCGACGTGGGGCCGAACAGGATATCCGCCAGGGTGCCCTTGGTACCCACCTTGATCCGGGTCCCCCTGGGGAGCTCAGGATGGGGATTCGCCATGCCCCAGTTGAACCCGTGGCCGGGGGCTTCGGCAGCTTGGGCAAAGGGGGTCCCCAGCATCACAGCATCAGCGCCGGAGACGATGGACTTGCAAACATCGCCTCCCGTTCGAATTCCTCCGTCGGTAATGACCGTCACGTATCTTCCCGTACGCTTGAAATACTCCTCCCGTGCTGCGGCGCACTCCAGGGTGGCGGTCACCTGGGGCACACCCATGCCGACCACCTCCCTGGTGGTGCAGGCGGCGCCGGGTCCCACGCCCACCAGCACCCCGTCGATGCCCGTTTCCATCAGTTCCAGGCTGGCGCCGTAGGTGACGCAATTTCCCACCAGGACCGGAACCTTTATGTAGCTCCGCAGCTCGGAGAAGACCAGTCCTCGGTAGCTCCGGGACATGTGCCTGGCCGTCGTCACCGTTGACTGGACTACGATGAAGTCGGCGCCGGCCTCCACCGCAATGGGGGAGAATCGCTTGGTGTTTTGCGGGGTTATGGAGACCGCGCAGACCGCCCCCGACTTCTTTACTTGTTTCACGCAGTCGCCGATCAGGTCTTCCCTTATTTCGCCGGAGTACACCTTCTGGAGCGTGGAGGTGACCTCGGATTGTGGGGCCGAGGTAAGCTCTTCCAGGATGGAGTATGGGTCCGGGTACCGGGTATAGAGCCCTTCCAGGTTCAGCACTCCGAAGCCGCCGGCATCGTGCATAGTGGATGCGAATGCCGGAGAGACCACTGCATCCATAGCTGCGGCGACTACAGGTATGTCGAAGGTGTGGTCTCCGATGCTGAAGTCGGTAGATGTCATGCTAGGGTTGATGGTGACCTCGCCCGGCACGATGGCAACTTCGTCGAAACCATAGGCACGTCGGAGTTCCTTGAACTGGGGTGCACCCATCCTCAACACCTCGCAATGGTTGGTAGGCCAAGGCTATACCCGCCTGTGCATGATGTCAAGGAACGCCCCGCCTGCTCCAGGAGACCCCCGGGCTGGGGCCGACCAGCTAGCATTTCAAGTTGCCACTCTCTGGCTCTCAAGGTAGAATAGCGGCGTCTCAGGGGCCTTTTCTACGCTCTTGATTCTCTGGGACTGGTCAACTCTCCATCTGAAATGGCGTGGCGACAGAAGGGACAGAAATATGATATACGAGATGCGCACCTACAATATGAAGCCTGGCGGGGCAGCAGCGGAGTTTGAAGCAAGCTTTGCAGAAGCCCTGCCTCACAGGGAAAAGTACTCCAAGCTGGCGGCCTTTTTCCGCACGGACTTTGGGCCGTTAAACCAGGTCATCCACATATGGCCTTACGAAGACCTGTCGGATCGGGAAAAGGTGGTCGCCGAAGCGGCCAAGGACCCCAACTGGCCCCCCAAGAACCTGGATGGCATCGTTGACATGACCTCGGACATACTGATTCCTGCGCCCTTCACACGACCGTTGGGCGACCAGGCGTTGGGCCGGTTATACGAGATGCGCACCTACACCTTCAGGGCAGGAACCATGCAAGAGGTGGTCAAGCGCTGGGGAGAGGCTATGCCCTACCGGGAGGAGTACTCTCCCAATGCCGGGTGCTTCTATACAGATGTGGGAGCCCTCAACAAGTGGGTGCACCTGTGGCCCTACAACTCCCTGGACGACAGGCTCAGGATAAGGGCTGAGTCCACGAAGGACCCGAACTGGCCTCCGGCCACCCGGGAGTTCCAGATCAAGGCAGAGAACAAGCTGCTCATACCTGCATCCTTCTCTCCCATGCACTGATATGTCCGACGCCCGCATCAACCCGACCCGCTTGAACTCGACCCTTGAGCAGCTCGGCCGCATCGGAGAGAGTCCGGCCGGTATGCAACGGGTTGCCTTCTCTCCGGAGGATGTGCAAGGGCGCTCCTTCGTCGTTTCCCTGATGGAGCAGGCCGGCCTGCGGCTGAGCATCGACCAGGCGGGCAATATCATCGGGCGACGCCCCGGCACGGACCCTGACATCCTTCCAATAGCGTTGGGGTCCCACATCGATTCGGTCCCCAACGGGGGCAAGTATGATGGGGCCTTGGGCAGCCTGGCTGCCATCGAGGCGGTCCAGTCCCTGAATGGCCTGAATCTCGTTACCCGGCACCCCCTGGAAATCCTGGTGTTCACCAACGAAGAAGGGACCCGGTTCAATCGCTGGCTCTTGGGCAGCAGGGCCATGGCCGGACTATGGGAAGAGGGCGACTACACTGCAGTGGATCCCGAAGGGGTAACGATAGCAGAACACCTCAAGGCAATAGGCGGCGATGTTAACAGGATCGCCGAGGGCGTGCGCCAGCCGGGAGAGATACACGCCTACCTGGAATTGCACATCGAGCAAGGGCCTGCTCTCTACCGGTCCGGAACACCCATAGGAATAGTGTCGGGCATCACCGGAAGGGCGGTTTACGAGGTGTCCGTGAGGGGGTTTGCAAATCATGCAGGCACCACGCCGATGGATGCACGGCAAGATGCCCTGCTGGCTGCGTCCAAGCTGACCGTGGCGGTGAACGCCGTGGTGACCGATGAGGAGATATGCCGCGCCGGGACGGTGGGCATGATGAAAGTGGGTTCAGATACATACAACATCATCCCCGGCGAGGTGGAAATGGGGATGGAGTTTCGGGATGTCGATATCTCCCGCATGCGGGAGGCTGAACGACGTTTCAGGAGCATAGCTGCCGAGGTTGCCGATGTCTCCGGTGTGGAGATAAACATCACAGAAGTGGAGATGGGCAGCCCCTGTCCCACCGACGGCCTCATCCAGGATGTGATAGCCCAGTCGGCGGCTGACCTTGGGCTACCCCAGGACGCTCTTCCCAGCGGGGCGGGCCATGATGCCCAGGCTATGGCCGCCATAACCCGGTCCGGCATGGTCTTCGTCCCCAGCAGGGATGGCATCAGCCACTCACCTGAGGAATACACCCTGCCCGAGGACTGCGCCAATGGAGCCAACACCCTTCTGAACGCCCTGTTGCTGCTGGACAAGGGCTAGAACTCTTCGTCCCTGCGACGGACGCCAGAGCAATATTACCGCAAGTCCCAATTCGCCTTTCCAGGAGAATTCCAGTGGACAAGACTACCGAACGCATCAGCCAGTACACCTCAACCTTCACCTTTGAAGGCCTGCCTGACAAGACCATACATCAAGCCAAACGTAGGATCATCGACGCACTGGGATGCACCATGGGAGGATATTCTAGCGAGCCGGCCACCATTGCCCGGAAGCTGGCAGCCGGCGTTTCCGGTTCCCATCCTGCAAGGCTTCTGGGCAGCGGCCAGCCCACGTCAGTCGAGATGGCCTCATTTGCCAACAGTGTCGCCCTGCGTTACCTGGACTGCAACGACACCTACGTTACCAAGGGCGGAGGCCATCCCAGCGACATGCTTGGCGGAGTGCTGGCCGTGGCCGACATGTGCCAAGCCAGCGGCAGCCAGGTCATAGCGGCAGCAGTGCTGGCTTACGAGATGTGTGGCAGATTCTCTGACGAATCTCCGCTGGCAGAGCTGGGCTGGGACCTAGGGGCGTTCGTGGTTATTGGCGCCGTTTGCGCAGCGTGCAACCTGATGGGTATGGATGCCCGGCAGACCGGTCATGCCCTCTCCCTTGCCATCGTTCCCAATATGCCCCTGGTGCAGACAAGGATGGGTGAGCTGTCGATGTGGAAGGGGTGCGCCACCGCTGCTTCCGTACGAGCGGCCATATTTGCAGCCCTGCTGGCCCGCGAGGGTATGGAGGGGCCGGAAGACCCTATCGAGGGTCAGCATGGACTGTGGCGCCAGGTCTCCGGCCCCTGCGAATTGGGGCGGTTCGGCGGTGGAGAGACGCCATTCATGATCGACGATACCAGCCTGAAGTATTTCCCTTCCCAGATCCACACCCAGGCCCCCATCTCCGTGGCCTTGGAGCTGCGAAACAAGTAAATGTGGAGAACATCGCGGAGATAAACATCGATACTTACAAGGCCGCTTGGCGGAGCGCGGGGAGCGAGCCGGAAAAGTGGGACCCCAAGACCCGGGAAACGGCGGACCACAGCATCCCTTACCTGGTGGCTGTAGCCCTGCGGGATGGAGCTGTTACTCCCGGCACCTATTTGACGGAGAGGATCGGCGACCCTTCCTTGCGCCCGCTGATGCAAAGGATTCACATCGCCGAGAATCCGGACTTCACCCAGAGTTATCCGGGCTCCCAGGAGTGCCGGATGGAACTGGTGTCCACCGATGGCCGTCGATTTGTTGAGGGCGCCAGCTATCCAAAGGGCCATGTCCTCAATCCCATCGACGATTCTGAGTTGGAAGCCAAGTTCTCCAGTTTGGTTGACGGGCGGCTGACCGGGGAGCAGGCCCGCCAGGCCTTGGAGGTCCTGTGGAGCTTGGAGAATGTGGAGAATGCGAGAGAGGTCGTTGACCTGTTCAGCCGACGCTCCAACCCTTAGATTCCGCTGGTTTAGGTGATAGTCTTGAGTCCATCGCTGAAAGGGGGGCTTTCCCCCGAGTTTGCCAGCCATGTGTGCATGAATTATTGCCGCGCCATGTGCTGCAAGGGCGCCCTGGTGCTCTCGTTGTCGGATGGGGAAGCTGATGACTTTCAGGGCTGTGCCGACGAACTGGGAGTGGCGGTGTCAATGGTCAGGAAGGATGGCGGCGGGGCTTGGGTGCGGTTCTCCGACCATGAAGGAGAGCGGTGCCCCATGCTGGACCCTGGCACCTTCAAGTGCCGCATATACGAGCGCCGTCCCCGAAGGTGCAGAGATTTTCCTGAGAAGCCGACCCCCGGCTGCCCCATCTCAGGGAGCGTCCCGGTGGAACACACCCGCTAGCTACTCGGGCAACCCCGCATCGATCCAGTCGATTATCTCCTGTATCTCATCGTCACTCAGGAAGGGACCGCCCCTGGGCATTCGTGGGATGGTGCGGTCCCCAGTTCTCAGGAAGAGAACCAGGTTTGTATCGCGGCCCGGCACTCCGGGTTCGATGAGCTGTCGCCGGTAGGGTTTGCTGTTGGCTAGGTGCTCGGGGCTATTCCAATAGTACTCGTGGATGCCTGGCATCGGCTCTCCAAAGCGGGCCTTCCAGCGTTCCATGATTCCATCCAGCAGTTCTTTGACCCTGGGCCAACGTACCTGGCCTTCGCTCATAAGGCCCTCCTCGCTGCGTCCAAGTCTGGGTATGCTGTCCCTAGAACCGCTCACAGGATAGTCGAAATCCCCCAATTGGGGGATTTCGATACCGGAGAACTTATTCATGCACCGCCGGGGTGCGGGAGGAAGGGTTAGCGGACTTCCTTGCGGTACACCTGCAGGCGCTGGCGGTTGCTGTCCACTATGATGACCCGGCCCTCGGAGTCCACGGCAACCGCCTTGGGACGCCAGAGCCTCCGCTCGGCCTCCTTGTTCTGGACCAGGTTCCTCTGTCGTATCATGTCGGGGTTTGAGTTGAGTTTCTCGGCGCCCCACTTGGACAGGCTGGCTTCTCCCAGGAACGTGGTGACGTACCTTGCATCGCCGGTGAACACCTGCACCCTGTCGTTCATCCAGTCGGCCACGTAGATGTCGCCATCCTTGTCCACGGCCACGCCTGTGGGACGGCGGAACTGACCGACGGCAGTGCCGGAAGAGCCGAAGTCCGACAGGTACTGTCCATCGGGACTGAACTTTTGGATGCGGTCGTTGCGCCAATCAGCTACGAGAACGTTCCCGTCGTTGTCTATGGTAATGCCCCAGGGCAGGTTCAGCTGGCCAGCCCCGCTCCCCTGTTGGCCGAACTTGGAGATAAAGCGGCCGTCCTTGCTGAATTTCTGGATCCGGCTGTTGCCGCTGTCGGATACGTAGGCGTTGTCCTCTTTGTCTAAGCGGATGCTGTAGGGCTGGCTTAGCTGCCCGTCCCCGCTTCCGGCGACGCCCCACTTGTGCAGGAACTGCCCGTCCTTGTCAAAGACGGACACCCGGTTCAGGTGGTCGTCGGTGACGTACACGTTCTGGTTGCTGTCCAGGGCGACGGAGCTGGGCCAGATCATCTGGCCGTCGCCATCCCCATAGCTGGAGAACTGGCCGATGTAGTCTTCATCGATGGTGAGCATGGTGATGCGTACACCATCGGGCCGGTATTCCCATGACCGGTTGGCTACGTAGATCCGGCCGTCGGCTGCAGCTGCCAGGTCCATGGGTGCTCGGAAGCCTGACCCGGAGAACTCGGCGCGGCCAACGGTCTTGTCAAAGACGAAGGTTCGATCGGCGATCCCGAAGAATATTGTGCTCATGTTTACCTCACGCCATAGATATGGGCACTTGCCGGTGCCAAGAAATTCTCGGATTGTTCGCCGGCTGCCCCTTCAAGAAAGGGGCAGCCGACATCAGGATTCTACAGAAAGCCCAGAGGCTCGTAGGACCCACCCACCAGGGGTTTGGCATCCATGCCAAGCCACTTTTCCAGGATGGTCGTGTACACGTTGCGGAAATCGACGTTGTGCAACAGGTCTCCGCCATCTTCCAGATCGGCCCGCTTCAGGGATGGGTATTCGCCGTACAAGCCGCCCTTCACATGGTCGCCAATTATCCAGCATGCGCCGCCCGTGCCATGGTCCGTTCCGCCTCCATTGTCCCTGGCCCGCCGGCCGAACTCGCTGAACATGAACAGGAGCACCTCTTGTCCCTGGTTATGCTCCCGCAGGTCCTCGTAGAAGTCGGCCACCGACTCGGACACCTGCCTCCACAGCTGGGCATGGGCGCCCGCCTGGGATGCGTGGGTGTCGAAGGAGTTGTAGGGGGAGGTGGTGTACAGGATGCGGGTGCCGAACTCGGCGAAGTGCACCTGGGCGATTGCCTTCATTCCCTGGGCGATGGGGTAGGAGCCGTACTCCACGTTGGAGGCATATTTCTGGGGGGCGGTTTGCAGGGTGTCCGCACCCTGGAGAGCGGACCGCCCCGTTTCCCAGATATAGTCCATTACCGGCCCCGACCCTATGGCGGGAGCATACATCCTCGAAAACACGTCCAGGGCATCGGTGCGCTGTTGGTTGCCCTCGATGCCTGTGAGCAGGCCGTAGGTCTCAATGTTGCCTACGGAAGCTACCGGCACGCCGGGGGCCACCAGCGCCCTGGGCAGCCCTCGCCCGAAATTGACGCCCGTCAGCACGTTCTCGGCATTGGGGTCCATCTCCTTGATGGTCCTGCCGAGCCAGCCTTCCTGCCCGATGGTATCGGGTTCACAGGTATGCCATATGTCCATGGACCGGAAGTGGGAACGGCTGGGATGGGGATAACCCACTCCCTGTATGACCGCCATTTGGCCCTGATCGTATATCTCCTTGAGCTCGGTCATACTGGGATGGAACCCTACCTCATCGTTTATCCGAAGGACCTGGTCCTCGGGTATCCCCAAAGTTGGCCTGTAGTCCTGGTACAGGGAGTTGGTATAAGGGACTATGGTGTTCAGGAAATCGTTGCCACCGGACAACGACAAGACCACCAGTACCCTTTCTTTTCCGTTGCCAGCCATCATCTGTCCTCCTGCGATATGCTAGTTGTACTGGTATTCTGCGGTAGCAACTATCAACTGGAGCATCTCCCCAACCCTGCGGGCAAAGCTGCTACGCTCTTCCTCTGTGCCACGGCGATATTCGCCGCCCGATTTGGCATGCTCTACCAGGGCGCCCTTGGTCTTTTCGCTGACCTCCACCGGGCCGATAAGGCTCAAACATCCATCTACGAAGGCTTCAGGAGAGGTTATGGAAGCATCGCCTGTCATCCTGTTGGCGATCAGCTGCACTCCCGGCAGGTCCAGGTTGCCGACCTGGTCCGCAACGAAGTTTATGCGCTCCACCAAGGTGCCGCTGTCGATCCACTCCCGGCCTGTGTGCCAGCCTTCCACGGTGGGTGGGTTCAGAAGGTCCTGGCCCATGAAGGTGCACTCCTTCATGACGGGGAACAAACCCGGTTTCACCTGCTGATGGTCCTTGACCAGCCGTATGGTTCCTGCCACCACTTCCGCCGGACTCTTGACCTTCTGGAAACGAGTGTTCTTGAAGAAGTCGGAGTTGAACAGGGTGGACATCACTTCGGACATCTCGTACCCGCTGTCCACGAAGGCCCTCTCCAGTATCTGGATGGCCTCCGGGTCCCCGGGAGGGGTGTCCTTCCATGCAGGAACCTGGGGTTCGTCAGCCACGAAGAAGTTGTACAGGTGGCGGCTGATGAAGCGGGCTGTGGCGGGCTGCTCTACCGCCATGTTGACGATATCCTCACCATTCCACCGGCCAGTGTTGCCAAGGAAGGTCTTTTCGCTGTCATCGTGGTCGGTCGGATCGAATCGGAAGCTCCAGGGACTGCGGCCATAGGGGAAAACGGGCAGGACAGGGTTTACGCTCCAGCCCGTGAAAGCCCTGGAAGCAGCCTTCACATCATCCTCGGTGTAGTTGAATTTGCCGTCCATTCCCACACCCAGGGTAAAAAGCTCCAGCAGCTCCCTGCCGTAGTTCTCGTTGATAGCATCCTTGTGGTTGTCGTTGTTGTCCAGGTAATAGACCATGGTCGGGTGGGAGGACAGCTCCATGATCAACTCTCGGTAGTTGCCCAAGCCCTTGCGGCGGAAGAGGTCGGCGTAAATGCTCATCATCCGGCCGTAGTCGATCTTTGCGAAGCCGGTGCAGAGAATCCCGTGCCAGAACAGAGTCATCTTTTCCTGGAGAGGTCGATTGCTGTTGACCATGCGGTACACCCAAGCCTGCTGGTTGGACTCGATGCCGGCCAGCTCCCCGTACTCGGGCAGGGAGCGTTCCATCAGGTCAAATTCCACATCGGCCTGTCTGTCCGGATGCACCAGTTCATCCACCGTTGCTTCGTAGCCTTTGGCGACGCAGGCCTCCAGTTCGTCCCGGGTTGCTCCGAAGCCCGCGCGGCGCAACAGATGGGCCATCAGGGCAATGTCGCTTTCTGCCATTGAGACCTCCTTTCAATCTGGCTTGTTAGAATTTCAGAGTATCGCTACAGCTTTAAACCGTTGGTACGGTTATAGCTGGAAAAGGGTAGTCTGCGCTGGACCGTGGTAACGAGCCTGCGCAGGCTGCATATGGTGGTAACTCTAACCCGTCCTTAAGTCGATGTCAACTACAAAACATCTGACGAGCAGTGGGCAAAAGTCCCGATTCAGATCAAGAACCTAGCCGCAACGTACATGGCAGTGAATACTCCAGCCGCGAGTAGCATTGCTACTATGAAGCTCTTCGGGCTGAGATCCCGGCTTCTAGTCTCGGCGCCTCGTCCCCCAGCATGTCCGGAAGCTGACGCAAGGAGTATGTTTATCCCACTACCGATAGTCATGATAGCTATCGTAGGGACAACGGCGAGTAAGTATGGACCTGGACGGTTATCAGTCTCACTCAGCAACCAGAACCACCCAGCCAACCCCGCTGCAAATGTTCCTACCACCTTAACAAGCGTGTCTATTATTCGAGTGGACTTGCTGCTATCGCCTGGGATGTATCCGATAAATAGCGCAGCTGCAGCGCCGAGAGCCAACATTGCGGCTTTCGCACCATGCGCTTGAGATAGCGACACCTCCCGAAGAGCATCCCAATTCCCTATTTCGGGATCATTGAAGTCAACGAAACAGACAGCTATGATGATTCCAAGGACAAGAGCTAGAAGAACCAGCTTCACATCGTGAATACTTGGCAACATGTCCTCCTTTTTCTCTACAGCGGCGTGGCGAAGAGCAGCCCTTCCCTTGATGAGAATTTGTCACTTCGGCTGGGCGGGCTCGCAAGAGGTTAAACGATCGTCCATAAGGCGTGAGGACATGATATCCGACTTTCAGCATGGGGGGTCAGTGTGGACGAGCGAGAAATCCTGCGCCTCAGGGGTGAACTTTCTGCCGCAACGAATGCTGTAGCTATTGCTCTGACTATATTGGCGGGCATGGGGGACTCTGGCACTTTGGATGCCATCAGGCGGAAGTTCGAATACCCTTCTTTCGAAATCAGTAATGATGGCATGACCGATGATCCGCATTGGCGTGAGGGGGTTAATCGTTTCAATCGACGCCTGTTGGAAGGGCTCCTAAGTGGTTACTCCTGACCGTTGCCCTAAACGGGCTTCTTGGCTAGGCATCGAGGCATTTGCACTCCTATCTTCAATGAGTTGGAGTGCAAATGCCCCCGCAGTGCAACATTCCCTGCAGCCGAGTGCGCTCTGAGAACACCCATACCATCGCCGTTTACCGCGTGCTGCGCCCCGAAATTATCCTCGTCATGCCCCTGGTCGCTTGCCCCTCGGTGTTCTGGACCTGGCTCGGCTCCGGCTAGCTTTATCTAGGTACGAGGAGAGGACAATGACGCAAGATACCGATGCAGTCTTGTTAGAAGAGGCCTCGGCACTCGTGAAAGAGATTATAAGGGCGGGGGTGGTGAATATCACCCTACCACCCGGGGACAACTGGCCCCGCGTGGCCTTTGCGCACCTAACCCGATCTTGTGACGCGATGGAGGCTATACATATCCTCGCAGAACGAAGGTTGCAGGGGCCAACCGATGTTCTGGTCCGACACCTATTCGAACTCGCTGTGAATCTGAAATATATGGTTGGGCACCCCGAAAGGTTAGCCAAATACCTAGAGCACAGCACTAGTCTGGACGAAATAGTGCATTCATATCCATGGGAGCACGTCAAGAAGATGTGCAAAGAACTTGAGCTATTGACGTACTATGACACGATCTATCGGATAACATCCGACACGAGTCATGGAGGCTCCTTCGGGATGAGACTAGAGGTTGCGAAGATGGCTGGGTGGACAGCCATGGAATCATTTGACCTCACAAAGGCCCTCTGGACTGGGCTGTCCTTCTATTGCTGGGTCGTCGAGATCAATTGTGATGCGTTCCCCAACGTCGCGGACGCCTTCGCTGGGTTTCTGCCTGGTACAGCATGGAACAACCGGCTGGATTCATTGTCGCTCGCCATCTATGACCAACTCGCCCACCACACACAGCCCTACGAATAGGCCAAGTCTCCGCGAGCCTGCCGCGTATTCAACACCGAACACCTAGCCCAGGGCGAACAACCAAGAAAGAGCGGTGTTGGCCGGGCAGCCCCGGGTGCTAAGCAAAGGCTTGCTATGAGTGTGGCTATCTTGGCATGCGGGGGACTTTTGCACTTCTCTCATCTGACGAGCGGTCCGCAGCCCAAGGGCCGGAATGGCCGGCGAATAGCCCTACTCCAACAGGTCTGAAGAGCTCCGGCTTTGTCCTGCCAGGTTGGCGGCTCTGCGGGCGGAAGGGAACAGCCTTCCCCGCACATTTGAGTATGCCAAGGCCAGAACGAAGAGCATGGCGGAGATAAGCACCACGCTGGCCCCTGATGATACATCCACGAAATAGCTCGCATAGACCCCTACGAGGCCGCAAGCTGCGCCGATCCCCGCCGACAATATCACCATGTCCTTGAACCTGTCGGTCATCAGTCGGGCTATAACCGGAGGAATGACGATGGCGGCTGCGATCAGGGTAACCCCCAGCACCTGCATCGAGACTACTATGGTGGCGGCGAGCACCAGGGAGAACATGGTGTCCACCCAACCGGTGGGCACTCCGTAGAAGCGCGCCACCTCCTCGTCGAAGGTGGTGAACAGGAGGAGCTTGTATCCCAGGAACAGGATTATGATGGTGGCCGCAGTTACCACAATTATGGCCAGCAGGTCGCCGTCGCCCACTCCATTGATGTTGCCAAACAAGGCGGCGTCGAAGCTGCGAGTAAAGGTCCTGAAGCGGCTGATCAGGGCGACGCCCAAGGCAAAGCTGGCTGTGGTTACTATTCCGATGGCCGCATCGGCACCTATCTTGCGTTTCCTGGTGGTCAGGGTGATCAGCAGGGCTGACAGGAACCCCCACAGGCTGCCCCCGATGAAGAAGTTGATGGACATAACATAGCTGACGACCGCCCCGCCGAATATGGCGTGGGCCAGCCCATGACCGATGTAGGACATGCGCCTCAACACCACGTACACGCCTATCAGACCGCAAAGTCCACCCACAAGCGTCGCAGCCACCAGGCCGCGAACGAAGAAGTCGTACTGGAAGGGTTCAAGCACGCTATTCCGGTCCTTCGGTCTCTGAGGCCCGACTGTGGGTGGAGTACCTGTTGGAAGTCTCTCCGACGCTGTAGTGGTGGGGGCTTTCGGCTACCAGGGGCATGCCCTGGTAACGGATGACGGGCATTTCCGCCCCGTAGGTCTCCTTCAGGACTTCCGGCGAGATCACGTCCGCCGGAGGCCCTTCCGCCACTTTTCGACCGTTGATGCATACGATCCACGGGAGATGCACAGCGACGGCGTTTATCTCGTGGGTGGTCATGATGATGGTCACACCCTGGTGGTTCAGGTCGTGAAGCAGGTGCATCGCATCATCCCTGGTCTTGATGTCCACTCCGCTCGTCGGCTCATCCAGGAGCAGCAGACTGGGGCTGCCCACCAGCGCCCTTGCGAGGAAGACCCGCTGTTGCTGCCCGCCGGACAGGTCCCGTATATGGCGCCGGGCTAAGTGGGAGATTCCCAAACGCTCCATCATCTTGTGGGCTAGGCCCTGCTCCTGACTCTTGTACCAGGGAAACAATACATTGGACATGGTGCGTCCCATCATCACCACTTCTTCCACGGTGACAGGGAAGTTCCAATCGATGGTTTCCAGTTGGGGCACATATCCCGATTGACGCTTCCGGTGGGCGATGTCAGCCCCCTGCACCATTACCTGGCCCGCCATGATCGGGACAGCCCCCAGGATGGTCCGGAGGAGGGTAGTCTTGCCGGACCCGCTGGGCCCCAGCAGCCCGACGAAGTCCCCCGGCATGATGGACAGGGATAGATCGTCCAGCACCGGCTGGCCGTTGTAGCCGCAAGTGACGTTCTTCAGCTCGACGACGGGCTGACCGTCTGCTCTTTCGTGGGGAATGGGATGTAGCACGCTTGACCCCTATTGAGGATATTTTGCCGGGCTCGTTCCTTCGAAGACCAATCCGGGATCGAAACCTTCCAGGGCGTCGACGTCTCCACCCAGGCTGGCAATCATGATCTCCATGTTTTGCAGCATCAGGCCCAGGTAGGAATGGCGAGGGTCCCCCGGCCCGCCGGGCAGGTCGTCGTCTCGAAGCTGGTCAACGTATTCCGCACCAGACTCCTTGGCTATGGCCTCCAGCACATCGCTGGGGAACACCTCGGAACCAAAGATGGCGGGGATACTTTGCTCCCTGACCTGGTCGATAAGGCGGGCGACTTCCCTTGAGGAAGGTTCTGTGAAGTCCGAAGGCTGGGCCGCGCCGATCACTTCCATATCGTACCTACTGGCGAAGTACGCCCAAGAGTCGTGGTATGTGAGCAGCTTGCGGTTCTCCGGCGGCACCGTTGCGACGGCCGTCTTTATCCTTTCGTCCAGCTGCCGGATACGCTGGCGGAACTTGTCCAGGTTTTCGCCATAGTATTCGGCATTTTCCGGGTCCGCGGAAGCCAAGGCATCATGCACAAGCTCTGCGTACTTCAGGGCAAGCAGGGGGTTGGGCCAAAGATGCGGGTTGGGGTGGCTGTCGGATTCGGGGAAGGAGAAGTCGAAAACCCAGTCCTCCCGGGAGATGGTGCTGTCCCCCAGGGAAAGAATGACGGCCCCGGGCTTCTGGTTGGTCCGGGCCATCTCCAGGGTGGGCTCTTCCAGGAACAGCCCATTCAGCACTACCAGGTCGGCCCGGGACAGCACCTTGGCCACTGATGGCGCCGGCTCGAAGGTGTGGGAATTCACCCCCTCTGGAACGACCCCCTCCAGGTCTATCCTGGTGCCGCCGATGTTTTCAACTATGCTGGTGATGGGTGAGACGGTGCTGACCACCCGAAGCTTCCCTGTATCCTCTTCGGTTTCGGTGGCGGAATGGCCGCAGGCCGCCACGGCGAGAGTCATGATGACCAGGAACGGGAATAGAAGCTTCAGTTTACCCATAATGGGGATTCGGTCCTTCTGCTGGCGATGGACCCCAAGCTTGTGCAAATAAAAGTTATTGCTAACATTTGCAATAATTCATTCTAGCAAGCTCACCCCAACTGTCAAGAAGGGATGTTGCCCGGCGAACCGTCCCGACTCTCTTATGCATCTTCCAGGGAGAGTTGCGGTCGAATAGAATAGCCAAGTCGCATGTTTCGCTAGGGCTTGATCCCGATATCATGGAGCATGGAGGTGGCAGTTGAGAATTGGAGCAATTACCAACACCTGGCAGGCACAGCTTTCCACTACCAGCTTGCCCCAACTGGTCGAGCGGGCCCGCAGAAGGGGGGCAGAGCACGTGGAGCTGCGCCAAGGCTGTCTCGGGACCTACGAGTACGGGGCAGGCGATGATTGGCGCCCCGATGCCGACGGCCTGGGCAAACTGGTCAGGACATTCCCCTTGACCACATTCAATCTGGCCGTCGCCTGTCCGTGCCTCTCCAACCCAACCGTAGCAGCGTCCGGGATGTTCCGGAGGGCCCTGGATGCTGCGGTGGATATGTCAGGCTCCAGCGGTCCTCACCTGCGCTTGGTGGACCCGGTGAGGTTCGAGGCTCCCTGGGAGGAACGCAGGGACATTCCCTCAGAAGCTCTCGGCGTAGGAGACCTGGCGCAGGCGGCAGCAGGCAGGAAGACAAAGCTCTCCATTGAGAACGCCGGTCAACCTATCAGAAGCATGGGTCTGCTGGTTGACCGGGTACGGGAATTGCTGTCATTGTACGATGCTGCATACCTGGGGCTATGTGTGGACCCCATAAACTCCCTGAGGGCCGATCCCCGGAGCGACCCCATCGCGGAGATCGAGACGCTGCCCTTGGACTACTTGTTCATGGTGCATTTCAAGCAGATGGTTGGAGGACAGATGCATCCCACGGTGGACGATGGAGACCTGGACTTTCCCAGGCTGGTGAAGATGTTGAAGGAGAAGGGCTACAGGGGCAACGTGGTCCTGGAGATCCCCCCCGCCGAGGAGGCCTTCGACAACTTCGTTGAAAGCATCCGGTACCTGGGACCCCTGCGGATGGATGAGTAGCAGGCAGGGTATCCCGAACAGATACTTCGCCGCCGGCTGCTATTGCGGGGAGGCAGCGAAACGCCCGACGGAGAACTCGCCTACCGACAGGTCTGTGCTGTCGCGAACTATCAGGTCGGCGATGGCGCGTCCCATTGCCGGCCCCAGCAGTATCCCCTTTCGTCCTGCCCCCGTCGCCACGTACACCCCTTCCCAGCCGGGCGCCTTTCCGATAATGGGAAGGCCGTCGGCGGACAGGGGGCGCAGGCAGGCTGTCTGAAGCGCCAAGCGGGCCTCCTCCAGGAAGGGCAAGATGTCCAGGGCAAGGCCCATGATCCGTTCCCTTGCCTCGGTAGATGGGCTGGAATCGTAGCCAACGCGCTCTTCCGTGGTGCCGGCGTAGATCAGGCCGTCAGCCTTGGAAGCGATGTAGCCCCCGCCGACCCGATACAGCGAGGAAGCCAACGGCTCTTCATCCGACTGCAGACGTAGTATCTGGCCCTTGAGCGGTTCGACGGGGATGGGGATGCCCAGCCACTCGCCGGCTTGGCAGGTCCATGGCCCCATGGCCAACACAACAGCACCGCAATCGATCTCTCCCCCATCTGTGATCACGCCCATGACCCGGCCGCCCGAGGACTTCAGGCCCCTGACGACGCCATTCCTTATGGCAGCTCCGTTCTTTTCAGCTGCTTGGGCCAGCGCCAGGGTGTACTGGTAAGGCTCCACCTGCCTGATGCCCTCCAGGTACATGCCCTTTACCACGGCGTTGGATATGCGGGGCTCCACGGAGCGCACCTCTCCCTCATTCAGCCAGCGGGCCGGGAACTCGGGGAACCTGTTGGCCCGTTGGAGCAGCTCTCCACACACGGTCTCTTCGGAATCGTCGAATATGGACCACATGCACGGATAGGGAGCGAAGTGGGGGTCCACCCCGCTCTCTTCGGTGATCTGGTCTATGATGTCAAGGTGGAGCCGGAAGCTCTCCCAAGCAAAGGGTTCCAGGGGGCCGGGAATGCCGGCGCCGTGAAGGGGGTTGAGGAGGCCGGCAGCGAAGCCGGACGCGCAGCTGGCCACCGCCTCCCGCTCCAGGACCGTTGACCTGATGCCTTCCTTTGCCAGGAAGTAGGCGGTGGCGCATCCAAGGATTCCACCTCCCACAATGAGCACATCCGGCCGCTCTTCCATTCTTGTACCTCCCGGCGCTGCCTTGGGCGGACATTGAGCGCTTGCGCAATCATACGGACAAAGACGCCCAAGTTCCAGTGAGGCCGAACGCTAACTGCCAGCCCGTTCACTCTGCTGAAAACAAGCCTCTGCGCGCAAATGCTAAGTAGATTGAACTTTCGCCCTATCTCTGGAACAATTAGCTGGTTTGCAGCCGGGTCCTCACCCGCAGGCGACCGGCGCATAACGGGCACCCAAGTCCAGCCAACCCGGGAGCTGCACGAAAGGTGAGCATGAGCGTTTCGAGAAAAATGATGAGCTTGGGCACCGAGGCCGCCTTCGAGGTGCTGGCCAAGGCCCGGGCCCTTGAAGCCCAGGGCAGGTCGGTTGTCCACCTTGAGATAGGTGAACCCGACTTCGAGACGCCGGCCAACATAGTGGAGGCCGGTATTGAAGCTATGCGGCAGGGGTTCACCCACTATGGCCCCACGATTGGCCTTCCGGAGCTGCGAGAAGCTATCGCTCGAAACGTGGAGAAGACCAGGGGCATCCAGGTAAGCCCCGACCAGGTCATTGTGACTCCCGGCGGGAAGCCCATCATGTTCTTTACCATACTGGCCTTGGCTGAGCGGGGCGTCGAGGTGGTTTACCCCAACCCCGGTTTCCCGGTGTACGAGTCCATGATCCGTTTCTGTGGGGCCCGGGCAGTGCCGATGCGGTTCCTGGAAGAGAAGGGTTATCATCCCGATTTCGATGACCTGGCCGCCAAGATAACCCCCAAGACCAGGCTGATCATCCTGAACTCCCCCCAAAACCCGGCAGGCTCGGCCTTTACCGCAGATGAGATTGAGACCTTGGCGGGCTTGCTGAAAGACAACCCTCAGACCTACATCCTGTCCGACGAGATTTACAAGGATATCCTGTACGAGGGTGCCCACCAGAGCATCGCTGCCCTGCCAGACATGGCGGAACGCACCATCATCCTGGACGGCTTCTCCAAGAGCTACGCCATGACCGGGTGGCGGTTGGGCTACGGGGTGTTTCCCAAGGAGCTTGTTCCCCACATCACCAGGTTGGCCGCCAACAGCGTCTCATGCGCCGCCACCTTCATACAGAAGGCCGCCATCGAAGCCCTGGAGGGGACACAGGAGCCGGTGATGGACATGGTAGAGGAATTCCGCCGGAGGCGGGATGCTGTGGTCGAGGGGCTGCGCAGGATTCCCGGGGTGTCCTGTCCGATGCCCGAGGGCGCCTTTTATGCCTTTCCCTCCATCAAGGGCACCGGCATTACCAGCCAGGAATTCCAGGACCGGGCGCTTCCTGAAGCAGGTCTGGCCCTCCTCGGTGGGCACTCTTTTGGCAAGTACGGGGAAGGGTACTTGCGACTCTCCTATGCGAACTCCCTCGAAAACCTCCAGGAAGCCTTGAGACGCCTGGAGGGATTCATCGTGGAGAACTGGCGCAAGCCCGCCCAGGCTCGTTCATCCACGCCACGATAGAGTCCCTCGCCTTGGGAGCCGTAGGTCGGGTTTCTAGCCTCCCCAAGGTGGGGCTGAGATGCCCTCGATATCGGCAACCACATCTATCACCGCGGGTTGATTGGCTGCCAAGGCCTGTTCTATAGCGCCGTTGAGCTCTCCCGGCTTCTCCACCCTGGCGCCGTAGCAGCCGATGGTACGGGCTATGTGGGCGAAGTCCACGTCGGTGTACCGCCACAGCTCATCCGAGTTCCCTTCCCGCCCCTGGTACGCCTGCTCATCTCCCCGTTTGTCCTGGGTAAGTCCCCGGTTGTTGTTGATAATCGTCACGGCGTTGATCCCGTACCGTACAGCGGTCTCCAGCTCCGACATGTGATACCAGAAGCCTCCATCGCCGGTGAAGCACACCACCGGACGCTCGGGCGCCGCGCATTTTGCCCCCAAGGCCGCCGGGAAGCCCCAACCCAGGGAACCGGCGCACCGGATGTAGCCCTGGTCGGGGGACTTCAGCTCCACCATGGTGCCGGTCCAGATGCCCGAATGCCCGGTGTCTGAGACCAGCAACCCATCGGAGGGCAGGGAGTCGGTTATGGCTTGGCAGATGCGCTCCGGGCGAACGGGAGATGCTTCCGAGTTCAGCATGGGAGCAGCTTCTGCCCGCCACTCCCCCACCAGCTCCTTGACCCGGTCCGTCCACTCCTGGCGCGGCCCCAGGGGTTCCAGGACTTCGATCAGGCGGCGCACAGTCGACCTGGCATCGCCCTGAAGTCCCACCTGCGCCGGGTAGCTTCGTCCGATCTCCGAAGGGTCGATGTCTATCTGTATCACGGGCGTCCCCATGGGAGGTATCTTCCAGTCAAGGGTGACCTGGCTGCCCGTATGGCTTCCTATGAAGAGCACAAGGTCCGCCTCATGGATGATGCGGTTAGCGCACCAGCGGGAGTAGGAGCCGGGCACCCCGGCGGACAAGGGATGGTCTTCGGGAATGGTGCCCTTGGCGTTCAACGAAGTCGCAACGGGGATGGAGAGCATCTCGGCCAGCTCCACCACCTCCCGCTGGGCCCCCGACGAGGTTACACCCCCTCCGGCCACGATGACGGGGCGCTGGGCTTGGGAAAGCACCCTGGCCGCTTCCCGCACCTTCTCCGGGTCCGCTTCAGGCCTGAAGGCAGGCATCTGGGTGAAAGCATCCTCGACTATCACGTCCAGGGCAGCCTCCGCATCCACCACGGTATCCCCGGCGATGCCCTGCAGATCAAGGTGCACGGGACCGGGCGCACCGGAGGTGGCTTCGCGAAAAGCCTGCCTAAGCAGGTGAGGCATCTGCTGAATGCTGTCCACGACCACGTTGTACTTGGTCACAGGCTCGAAGGCAGGCATGTGGTCCACTTCCTGGTACGAGTTGCGATACTGGTGCATCAAAGGGCGATGGCCTGTTATGGCTATCACCGGAGCGAGGCCCAGGTACGCGTCCTGGAGACCGGCGGCCAGGTTCAAGGCGCCCACCGACTGGGCAAAACATACCCCTGGCCGGCGGGAAGCCCTGGCATAGCCGTCGGCCATGTATGCGGCCGCCTTTTCTCCGTGGGTGTTTATTCGCCGGATACCCACATCCTCCATCTCCATCAGGGCGCGCCGTATTATGGCGGGCATGTAGAAGACCGATGAAACACCGTAGGCCTTCAGGGTCTCTGCCAGGAATCGGGCACCTGTCATAGTGGGCATGGAACACCTCCTCGCCCGATTCTAGTTGCCCACCCATTCCCTTTCAAGAGCCGGACGTTGGGAGCCGTCAGCCGGCATCCCCTTATGGCTTGTGCTCAGGAATGGGCCGACCACCCGCCGTTGACCCCTAAGCGCGAGGTATGAGACCCCGCCCGCTTCTTGCTGTCGCGGGACCGCATTGTGCGAATTACCGGAAATGCCTCTTTAGGTATAATGGGGCGGTGTTGCATTTGGCTGCTCACAATTCCCGTTTCGGTCCGTACAGACGGACTCTGGTGCTTGTGGCACTGGCGGGTGTCTTGGTGATGGTTGCGTTGGGCTGTCGTTCAGCCGACATTTCCACCACCGTTGATGATGAAGATACCTCTGACTGGGTTTGGAGTGAGGCAAGGCTGCGCTTTACGCTGGGACCGCGGGTCTGCGATGGGGTGCTCAGTGTAAAGGGAACTTTGCTGGAGGAGGCGGCTTTCCCGTACTCTACTGATGATGTGGAACCCTTCATCCTCTACCTGGACAGGGAGGCCGAGGCCGGCGCTCTCTGGGACTCACTCTCGGAGTCAGGGACAGCCGATCCGGTGTTGGTGTTTCTGGAGCCGCTTGCGACCAATGTGTACTATCTAACTTTGGACGAGTCCAGCCAGATTGCCACACTCCTGCAAGCGGATCACGGCGTTCCCACGTTTGAGCTTGTCTCAGATGTGCCAACATACGTCTCCGACAACCCTGACCACTACGTGTTGGGTGTCTGGGGTTATCGGGGCGCTTTAGATCCTTGGCCGGAGATATTGGGGGACCGGGTCCTACAGGGGTGCTAGTACTGATGAGAGTTAAGGAGGTGACATCCAGATGAGACTGTATTGGCGGGAGCGTCGGGCGGGACAGCGCCTGATACTCCTTGATGACTTTGGTGCAGAGATAGAGGTCGGGGCGGTGCGTGAGACCCGCAGGGGGTTTGACGCGCTGGCCAAGACCAACACGTACGATCCCGGACGCGCTCAAAAGGGCTTTGCCACCATGGAGGAGGCCAAGGAGTTCGTCGAGTATTTCCACCCCTGGGACATCTTTGGGGGTGACCTGGATATGTCGGTGGAAGCTGAGGTGCAGCCGGACCCGTCTGCATCGAGTTCATCCACGGAGGCCACTTCAGAAGCAGCCGAAGGTCCGGTTGACCCTGGGGAGGCTGGGAGCGCCGATTCTGGCACCGACCACCAAGCGCATGCTCCAGCAGACGATGGTCCAGCCGTTACTGCTGATCCAGAGGAGCCGCCGTCTCCGCGCCGGGGCTGGCAGTTCTGGAAGCGGTAGGTTAGCCCAGGGCGTTCCTAGCGAAGCTGGCGGACGGCGGGCCGGCCGTATAGCACATACAAGGAAAACAGGGCCATCACCGTACCAGCGGTCGCCATCACCAACCTGGGGTCCATGTAGTCCATGGAGATGCTCATCACCAGCACTCCTATGGGGAAGATTCCGTTTGAGAACTCGTAGATGCCCATGACCCTGGAACGAATGTACTCCGGCGCTTGCAGCTGAACCAGGGCGGGGTTAAGGCTGAGACGGGCGGATTGACAGACACCCAACGGGACGGCCACCACCAGCGCGATCCAGTACAGAGGCGAGAGAGCCAGGGCGACTATGCCCAGTCCGAACCCAATGCAGACGATGACCAACATCAGGCCCTTTCGCCCGGTGCTCCCCATGCTGGCGGTGCCGAGGGAGCCGACAAGGGAGCCTATGCCCACCATGCTGAAGATGAGACCGATCTGGGATGGGGTGGCCGACCAGGCGGTATCGGCCAGCACAGGGAGCAGGAACAGGTAGGGCATTCCCAGGGTTGCCGTTACCATGTACATGAGGACCAGCCAGATTATGACCTCGTGTGCCCTTACGAACCGGTAGCCATCCCCCATGTCCTTTAGGACCGATTGGCCCGCTTTGCGGACTTTTCTTGGTCCCCCGGGAAGGAAAAACAGCAACGCAACCGACAGGGCGCTCAGCACGGACATCAGGTAGAAGACTCCGCCGGCACCCAAGGCCCCTGACAACAGGAAACCGGCGATGGCCGGGGATGCAATTCGGGCCACGTTGTTGGCGATGTTTGACAGGGACACGCCATTCAGCACTTCGCTGGGCGGCACAAGCTCTGAGATGATGGCCAGACGAGCGCCCATGGCCATGGCCAGCCCTATGCCCGCAACTCCGGCCGACAGGACCAAGTGCCACCAGACGATTATGTCCGTGTGCAACAGCACGGCAATTGCCAGGGTGGCTAGGGTGGAGACCGTATACCCGAATATGAGCATGACCTTGTTGTTGAAACGGTCGGCCAGCGCTCCGCCATACAGGGACAAGAAGAGGGTCGGCACTCCTTGGGCAAGGGCGGTTGTGCCGATGAGCCATGCCTGGCCTTCCAACTGAAAGGCGAACCATGGGCGGACGAACATCTGCATGTTCATGGCCCACATCGCCCCGGTCATGGCCAACCAGTAAACGAAATAGTTGTGATGCCTGATGGAGACGAAGGGACGGGCCAGGGGGTGATTCCACAATGGATGAAGGTATCTTGCTGCCGGGGGCGATGAGTCTGGTGAAGGTGCCTTTGTGCTCAATTTGCCTGCCAAGTCGAGGGTGAGTGCGGTGCCAATTCTATTTTTCACAGGCCGGAAAGTCAAACACGGGGGATGCCGGATACCAGCAGTTACAGCATTTCCATCAACCGCCCATAGCCTGAAATCCCTCCAATGCCAAGATATCTCATCGCCGCCCAGAAGGTGGCTTGGTTGGCTGTAATCACAGGTTTTCCCAGGTCGGATTCCAGGGGCTGGATCATGTCTATGGTCCTCCAGTTGGTGCCGCTCAGGAAGACTGCTTCCGACTTGGGATCATCTACCTCTCTGGCTGTTGTGTAGGCCACCGATGGGTCCAGGGTGCCGATGTCAAACCCGCTCTCCATTGAGAGGCACATATCCTTGACCACCTCAAGCTCCGGCACGGCCTCTTCCAGGTATTTGACCTCCATCTTGGTCATCACATCCGGGTATGGGGCCGCCAGGGACAGCTTGCGCACTTGCATGGCTTTCAAAGCTTCCACCACCGCCGTTGCCGTCGTCAACGCTGGGCAGCCGGAGGCTTTTGCCAGCATATCCGTAAGCTCCCCCTCCTGCTCAGGGCCATTGATCATGCTGCCCATAGTATGGGCGAACAGCACCAGGTGAGGCTTCAGGTGTCCCAGGCTCTCCGCCACCGGGGGAAGGCTTTCGTTGGTCTGCAGCAGAACATCCCTGTTCAGGCCGCTTACCCCTGGGGGACGCATCATTCGAGCAGCATGGACGGACACCCCTTCCGGGGCGAGCTGAGCCATCTCCCTTTCGCAAACGGTGTTGGGCGGCGATACGATCACTCCTAGCCGGGCTCTCCAACCGTACATCAGGCTCCTTTCAAGATTCCCGAACCGGGAATGCTAGCCTGCCCGGGTGTTCAACAGCCCCATACGGGCTGCGGCGAACAGGTAAACGGTGACCAGGCTCCTGTGTTGGCTCCAACGTCGGGAAAACTCCTCCACGGAGCTTTCGTCCAGGGATGTTCCATCCATGTACAGATACGAGATGAATCTCCTCAATGCAAGGTCTCCCGAAGGGAAGGCATCGGGGTCGTCCATGGCTGTTATCTTCAGCCACTGGACTGTCCACTTGCCAATGCCTCGCAGCCTAAGGAGCAGTTCCTCCACTTCTGGAGAGGGGAGGCTATGGCAGGCTTCCAGGTCCAGCTCGTCCGATGCTACCCGGTTAGCCAGCTCGACGATGTACTCGGCTTTGCGGGTGCTTAGCTTGACTGCGCGCAGTCCTAGGACGCCGGCGTCAGCAAGGACCTGGGCTGTGGGAAACAGGTTGTAGGACTCTCCAGCGATAACCAGTGGTCGTCCGTACTCCTGGATGAGCAACGATCGTATGGTGTGAGCAACGCCGGCTGCTATCTGCTGCCCGGTGATTGCCAGCACGATTGTCTCGAAGAGAGCCACGTTGCGCGTCGGATGAAGGCCATATAGCTGCTGCACGTACCTGTACAGGGGTGGGTCTTCCCCAGCCATCGCATAGAAAGTCGACAAGGGAGTCCCGGCGCCGAGTGCCCATGCAACCTCATTTGCCGCCAGCTCTTCCAGCTCCGGGCAATCGCCCTTCAAGGTCATCTTCAGCTTCGGTTTGTCCAGGGTGCCGACGGAGGTAACGCACGCCAGGGCCGCCTTATCTCCGGAGGTTACTATCTGCCGGTACTCTCCATCCTCGTATTCGTGGTTGCCGAAGTACTTTCGATAAGAGGTGCGATAGCGGGCGGTCAGCTCGAAGTCAAAGGGAGGGACGGGTTCGATAATCAAGTGCATTTAGTGGGGGCCTTCCGTCCTGAGCAGGTCTGGTCTGCCAGAATCAGAATAGCACCATCGTCAACGATGCCGGCGGGCGCCGCCACAGCTTGGATGTTGTTGCAAATCCGGTAGGTTCTTGGCACAATGGCCCCGTGTCTACGAGCCATGTAGGAGCTTTCGAAATAGATGGACCTGCGCCCGATTCGGGCCGGGATGTCCACGCGCTTGTGACCTTGAGGCCGTGGGTCGACGTTGGTCGGGTGGGCCGCCATACCCTGATCAGGGTTGAGCGTTTTCTCGATGCCCAGGAGATCGGTAAACTGGCCCGACCGGGGGACTTCTACGACTTTTCCCGTTACCGCCCAAGGGTGATGAACGTGGGTGTGGAACGCCGGGTAACGGTGCCGAACACGACCCTGTTATTTGCGCGCAGGGAGCAGCCCCCGGACCTTCTCTTCCTGCACCTTCTGGAACCCCATATCCAAGGCGAAGATTTCGTGGAGTCGGTGCTGGAAATCCTCAAGCACTACGAGGTAAAGCGTTACACCCAGGTCGGAGGTGTCTCCGATGCTGTGCCCCATACCCGGCCACTGCTGGTGACGGGGACGGGACCTGAGGAGCAGGTCAATCGGTTCGGCATCCAGCGGAGCAACTACCAGGGCCCTACCAGCATCGTGTCAATGATCTCCATCGAAGCCCAGAAGATGGGCATCGAATCGATGAATCTGCTGGTACGCCTGCCCCACTATGCCCAGCTGGACGAAGACTATTCGGGAGTTGCTCGCCTCTTGGAGATATTGTGCGAGCTGTATGACCTGCCAGACCACCTGATTGATCGGGAGCGAGGTACACGCCAGTACCGGCAGGTGGATGAAGCTGTTGCCCGAAATCCCCAGGCAGAGGGCCTGATACGCCAGCTGGAGAGCAGCTACGATGCCTCAGCCCAGCAGGAGCCGGACAGGGATGTTCAGCCCCTCTCCCCCGAGGTGGAGCAGTTCCTTCAAGAGATGGATGAGCGCCTGGGAGATGGCCCAGCCTAGTTCCTTCGTCGCCTTCTTTTAACCCATCCGGAAGGTAGGTGTTGCCATGGATGTCGTGGATGTGCAGCTCCGGGAGAGCAAGACCATTGCCGTAGTTGGGCTGTCGCCCAATCCTGAGAGGGACAGCCACCGGGTATCTCGATACATGCAGCAGCAGGGCTACAGGATCATCCCGGTCAATCCCATGACCGAAGAGGTGCTGGGTGAGAAAAGCTACCCGGACCTCAAAGCGGTACCAGTGCCCATCGATATGGTTGACATATTCAGGCGTTCGGAGCTGGTGGCGCCCGTGGTTGACGAGGCCATAGAGGTGGGCGCCCGGTTCATCTGGATGCAGGATGGCGTTGTGGACGAAGCATCGGCGGCAAAGGCCGAGGAGGCCGGCATCCCCGTCGTGATGGACAACTGAACGCTGCGGGAGCATCGTCGCCGGTTCGGCGACGGCGGAGCCTCAGCAGCGGGCCGAGGGGCTTGATAGAAGACTGACTACAGGGGTATGTTGCCGTGCTTCTTCGGAGGCAGGCTGTCCCTCTTGTTCTGTAGCATCTCCAAGGCCTTGATCAAGCGAGGCCGCGTTTCGTGCGGCTCGATTACATCGTCCAAAAAGCCGCGGCCAGCTGCCACGAAGGGATTTGAGAACCTGTCCCGGAATTCACCAACCAGCTTGGTGCGCCTCTTCTCCGGGTCCGCGGCCCCTGCCAAAGTCTCACGGTACACGATGTTGACGGCCCCTTCAGGCCCCATGACTGCTATCTCTGCAGAAGGCCAAGCCAGGTTGGTGTCGCCCCGCAGGTGCTTGCTGCTCATTACAATGTAGGCGCCTCCATAGGCTTTGCGCGTCATCACGCTGAGCTTGGGCACCGTCGCTTCCGCATAGGCGTACAGAAGCTTGGCGCCGTGCTTGATTATGCCTCCGTGCTCCTGGTCCGAGCCTGGCATGAAGCCGGGGACATCGACGAAGGTCACCAGGGGTATGTTGAAGCAGTCGCAGAACCTGACGAAGCGGGCTGCCTTGGCCGAGGCGTTGATGTCCAGCACTCCGGCCATGTGTGCGGGCTGGTTGCCCACGATTCCCACAGGCCTCCCATTCAGGCGCGAGAAACCTACCACGATGTTGGGAGCGTAGTCTTGGTGGACCTCCATGAAGTCGGCATCGTCCACCACCCGGATAATCACTTCCCTGATGTCGTAGGCTCGACTAGCCTCCGAAGGCACCACGTCCTCCAGGGTCTCATCGATCCGATGGGGGTCGTCAAAGACATGCGCCCTTGGCGGGTCCTCCATGTTGTTGGAGGGAAGAAAGCCCAATAGCCGCCGCACCTGGGCGAAGCATTCATCCTCGGACTCGGCGATGAACTGGGTTACGCCGCTGCGAGCGCCGTGGGCCAATGCCCCGCCCAGCTCCTCGTGGGTAATGTCCTCCCCGGTAACGGTCTTGATAACGTCGGGGCCGGTGATATACATCTGGCCGATCCCCTGCACCATGAAGATGAAATCGGTGATTGCAGGCGAATAGACGGCCCCACCGGCGGAGGGACCCAGGATTACCGAAAGCTGGGGGACTACACCCGAGGCAAGGGTGTTTCTTAAGAATATCTCTCCGTAGGCCGACAGACTGAGCACCCCCTCCTGGATGCGGGCCCCTCCGGAGTCGTTCAGTCCGATGATTGGGCAGCCGGTCCTGGTGGCCAGGTCCATCACCTTGGATATCTTCTGTCCGACGACCTCGGAAACGGAACCGCCGAACACGGTGAAGTCCTGGGCAAACAAGAACACCTGCCTGCCGTCAATGTTGCCGTATCCGGTAACCACCGCGTCACCCGGGAAGTGCTGCTTGTCCATCCCGAAGTCGGTAGCCCGGTGAGAAGTGAAAGCGTCGATCTCTTCGAACGTGCCCTGGTCAAGGAGTAGGTCTATTCGCTCCCTAGCCGTCAGCTTGCCCTTGGCGTGTTGAGCATCGATCCTGCTTTGCCCTCCACCAAGCCGGGAGCGCTGCCTGAGATCCTTCAACTCTTCTTGCTTCTTCTGAGTCCGCCGGTCGGTTGCCATCTAAACTCCTCGGATGGTTCGGAGATTTGCAGGTCATGCTAGCAAAGGGCTTTCCCTCGGTGCAACCCACATAGCTGGGTGTTACAATGAAATATGTTGCCCCCCGGCCCCTTTCAGAGCTGGGGTGGAGGCCACTCGCCGACAGGTTACACCCTCGGAAGAACGATTTCCATGACAGAAGACCATAGACATCCCCCACGCATGTTTTGCCGGGGGAAGACCTTCGCATGGGGGGAACGCACCTACATCATGGGTGTAGTCAACGCCACCCCTGACTCCTTCTCCGGCGACGGATTCAACGTTGACGTGGGGGCGATGGTGGAACTTGCCCTCAGGATGGAAGCGGCTGGCGCGGACATCATCGACGTGGGGGGTGAATCGACACGGCGGTACAACGACCGGCCTGGAGCACAAGCTGTCGATGCGGACGAGGAGCTGAGGAGAGTGGCCCCTGTAGTTGAGCGGATCGCCCGGGAGGTGAAAGCGCCCATAAGCATCGACACCTACAAGGCTGATGTTGCGGAAAGCTGCCTGGACCTGGGCGCTTCTATGATCAACAACATCCGTGGGACGATGGGCGATGTGGACATGCTGCGGGTGGCGGCCTCCTGCAATGTCCCCTATGTGCTGATGCACAACAAGGATGGCCACGGCTATGCAGATATGGTTTCCGAGATTGTCCATGATCTGGGGAATGCTGCTGAAAAGGCGGCGCAGGCTGGCGTGCGTCCCGAAAACATAATCGTCGATCCGGGGATCGGCTTTGGCAAGAAGGCCGACCAGTGCTTGGAGTTGGAAGCAAGAATAGGAGACTTCCGTCAATTGGGCTACCCGGTCTTGGTTGGTCCTTCCCGCAAGTCGCATGTTGGCTTGGTGCTGGGGGACCTGCCCCCCGATGAACGGCTTGAGGGAACGGCGGCGGCGGTTGCCCTATGCATTGCGGGCGGGGCCGATGTTGTGAGGGTGCACGATGTCGGGGCGATGGTCCGAGTTGCGCAGGTGAGCGATGCCATTGTCCGGGGTTGGAGGCCTGACAAATGGCAACGGTGACGATCTATCTGGGTCTGGGCTCCAACCTGGGCGACCGTAAGAAAAACCTGCTGCGGGGAATCCGGTTCCTCCGGAATAGTATAGAAATCTCCGAAACGTCCCCCATATATGAGACTGAACCTGTCGGATATACCCAACAACCCCCCTTCTTGAACTGCGTCTGCAGGGGCGAAACTGGCCTGTCCCCCTTGGAGCTATTGTCCCTTGCCAAGAAAGCGGAAGCTTCCCTGGGAAGGGAGACCACTTTCAGGAATGGCCCCCGCACCGTGGACGTGGATATCCTGCTCTACGGCGGCGCGGCGGTTTCGGAAGCAGGGCTGGAGGTGCCCCACCCTAGATTGGCGGAACGGGGATTTGTCCTGGTGCCTCTGGCCGATCTCTGCCCGGACCTCAGGCATCCGGTCTCCGGAGCCACGGTGAAGGAGATGCTTGAGCACCTTTTGGACCGTCAGGGGAATAGCGGCATAATGGCCCGTGTATCCCCGGTCTAGCTGCCGTCCTTACCTGTAGGCCCGCCCATCTGGGGGTGGTACTCCACTCCCAGGCCGCACTTCGTTGACACCACCTGGCGGTGTTGCTATACTCCCAGCCGTTTTCTTGGCCAGAACATGTTCAGGGGGACCTTCACTTAATACTTGGACTCCGAACTCCTTCGTGCCCTTCTTCTCTTCCTCGCTAGCGCAGCTGTAGTTATTGTTAGCGGGATTTTCCTTGCCAAGTACGGTGATATCCTTGCCGACTTGATGGGATGGGGTAGGCTGTGGGTTGGCACCATCCTTGTTGCCGTCGCCACTTCCCTGCCCGAACTGGTCACCAATCTGACCGCCGTAACGCGAGACCAGCCGGATCTGGCCGGAGGCAACATCTTCGGCGCCAACATGGTGAACATGTTTACCCTGGCCGCCGTGGGTCTTGCTCTTGGCGGGGCCTTCTACTTCCGCCGGATCAGCCGAGAGCAGGTGTACCTAATCGGCGTGGCGATTCTCTTGACGGCCCTGGCAGTTCTCCTTGCCGGCACAAAACCCGGCATCTCTGTGGGTGAGATTGGGCTTGGGTCCCTGCTGATACCCGTAGTTTACCTGGCAGGTATGCGTCTGGTGTACGTCAAGCGTCCTCAGCAGAGGGCGGTGGACGTAGTCATAGGGAGCGATGAGGGTTCTCCCACTCTAGCAAGAGCATGGCTCATCTTCGGGGCAGCTTCGGGCGCCGTCATAGGCGCAGCTATCGTGCTGGCTTGGAGCGCCGAGGAGATATCTGCCGCCACTGGGCTCTCGGGAGGGTTCGTGGGTGTGGTGGCTGTCGCCCTGGTTACTACCATGCCCGAAGCCAGTACTACGATAGCGGCGGTGCGGTTTAATGCCGTCGATCTGGCCATTGGCGGCCTCTACGGAAGCTGCGCTTTCAACATACTGGTGCTGGGAATAGTGGACCCCTTCTATCGGGAGGGCGTGCTGCTGGATGCCTTGGGGCCCGCTCACTTGGCGGCCGGGATTGCCGCCTTGCTGTTGATGGCTGCAGGTCTCATGCAGATTGTGCTAAGGGGGGAATTCAGGTTCCTGCCGCCTCGCCCTTGGATGCTCCTGATGTGCCTGGGCTACTTGTTGAGCTTGGTGGCAGTGCACCAGTTGGAATGACAGGTACTGAGATCCTGAGCGGTATGCGGTTATGGTTCCGAGGGATCAGGACTCTATCTTCAGCACAACGTAGCGAGTCGACCCCCGGGGGGCGGAGACGTGGACTTCATCCCCGACCACTTTGTCGATGAGACCCCGGCCGACGGGGGAGGCGCTTGAAATCTTGCCATCGGTAGGGTCTGCTTCCCTTGGGTCCACCAGGATGTAGCTCAATTCCTTATTGCTGCTAATCTCCCTGATGGTCACCTTCTTGCCCAACCGGATGCGCTGCCCGTCATCGTCGGCATCGGGCGAAGAGACGACGGCGTTTGCCAGGATGTTCTCCAGCTCGCGGATGCTGGACTCGACCAGCCCTTGGCGTTCCTTGGCGGCGTCAAGTGGGGCGTTTTCCCTGAAGTCTTTGTCAGCCATCGCCCGCTGGATGTCGCCTACCACCCTGATACGCTCTTCCTTCAGCACTTCGAGGCGGGCCTGGAGGTTGGAAAACCCCTCCGCGCTCAGTTCGGCCTGCTCGGTCATGGCCCTCGAATAGACCTTCTGAGGCCCCTTCTTTGCCCTGGTGGGCTTAAGGTGGGTCGCCAGACCGGATCTGGTCATTCCTGCTTTTCCGAGGTAGGCCAGGAAAGACTTTACCGGCTTGAGCTTCTGGGCCGAATCTCCCCATATGCCGGCAGACTCGGCGTACTCTCCGATCTCGGGAGGGGTCAGCTCGAAAGGGTTGCGGTCTCTACCGCACCATCTTACAAACCTGTTTAGTTCTTGGTGGCCGTCTCCCTTGTGTCCGCCGGACTTGAGGCTGGCAAGATACTGGTTCAGTGCTTCGGATAGATGGATACTCTTTTTTTCGGCCAAACGCTGACTCCCACACTGGTAAGGGTTTGTGCATCCAAGAATATCAGCTTGGGCGGGTTTTGTTAAGCCTTCCTGCTATGTGACGAGAGAATATGATCCCAATAAGGGACATCCCTTCGGCTTATGTATGTCAATCAGAGGCGAAATCAGGTACAATATAGGTTGGGATGGCAGTGGTTGTTGTGGCTTCCAGCGAACCTCCGGTAATTGACAGCTACCTTACTTTTCTTAGGGGATTGGGTTGGTCTGGTCAGCTGTCCCCCGCCGACATTGGTGATGCGCCTGCATCGTTAATGGATGGGGCCGATGCCCTAATCGTCGCCGATGGCCCTCGGGTTTCTCCCCACACCTATAGCAAAGGCGTACCCTCTGCATCCGACAGACCTGATTGTTCTGACCAGGACCTGGACAGCTACCATCTTTCGTTGATCAGCCTGGCCTTGGAGCGGGACCTGCCCATATTGGGGGTCTGCAGGGGCATGCAGCTCTTGAACGTGGCTTTTGGAGGCAGCCTCATGCCTGATATCCCGCAGCACTGCGCCCAGGAAGACGAAGAGGGCACCGCCTGCATTTATCACTCCATATACTTGTCCCCCGGCACCAAGCTGGCGGCTATCCTCGGCATGGGAGGCTTTTTCAAGGTAAACAGCTATCACCAGGACGGTCTTAAGGACTCGCACAGGTCCGCCCGACTCCTCACCTCCGCATATTCGTTGGAGGATGGCGTCGTTGAAGGCCTGGAAAGCCCGGAGCACAGCTGGGTAATCGGTGTCCAGTGCCGTCCCCACCGGCAGGACGAGGTGTCCCGGGTGTTCTCGAACCTCTTCCAATCTTTCCTGGAGAGGGCGGAACATCACGCTGCCTCCCCAAGCCGGGTAGCCAGCCGCGAATAAGTGTAATCCTTTCGTCAGGAGAGTCTCATGGTAACAGCGCAAGGTAATATCCAGCCGGTCAGGATCGAAGAGGAGATGCGCAGCTCGTATCTCAGCTACGCGATGAGCGTCATCGTGTCTCGAGCCTTGCCGGATGTCCGCGATGGACTGAAGCCGGTGCAGCGACGCATCTTGTACTCCATGCACGAGCTGGGGCTGCGCCCCGGAACGGCGTACAAGAAGAGCGCCCGCATCGTGGGAGAGGTCCTGGGGAAGTATCACCCCCACGGTGATTCCCCTGTGTATGAAGCCCTCGTGCGCATGGCCCAGGACTTTTCCATGCGGTACATGCTTGTCGATGGCCAGGGCAATTTCGGAAGCATAGATGATGACCCGCCCGCAGCGATGCGCTACACCGAAGCTAGACTGGGAGCCATCGCCGAAGAGCTCCTGACGGACATTGAGCTGAACACCGTCGACTTTTCAGTGAACTTCGACGGTTCCATGAACGAACCCTCCGTTCTGCCCGGTCTGCTCCCCAACATGCTGGTCAACGGAGCCTCGGGCATAGCCGTAGGAATGGCGACCAACATCCCGCCACACAACCTGACCGAGGTCTGCGATGCGGTGGTGCACCTAATCGATCACCCGGATGCCGTGGTCGAGGAGCTGATGACCCACATACCCGGCCCCGACTTTCCAACGAGGGCAACCATTCATGGAAGGTCGGGTATCATCGACGCATACACTACCGGCCAGGGTCGGGCGATCATGCAGGCCCGGGCAGATGTGGAAGAGTTGCGGGGAGGACGAAAGCAGATCGTGGTCACGGAGCTGCCATTCCAGGTGAACAAGGCGGCCCTGGTGGAGAAGATCGCTCATCTTGTGCGCGACAAGAAGATCGAAGGCATTTCGGACATCAGGGACGAGTCGGACCGCCACGGCCTGCGGATGGTAGTGGAGCTGAGACGGGAGGCCGAGGAAGAGATCGTTCTGAACAACCTCTACAAGCACACAGCCCTGAGGTCGTCCTTCAACGTGATAATGCTGGCCCTGGTGGATGGCCAGCCGCAGGTGTTGGATTTGCGAAGGGCCCTCCAGCTATATATTGTCCACCGCCAGGATGTCATCACTCGACGCTCAGAGCACCAGCTCAAGGTGGCGAGGGAGCGGGCGCATATAGTCGAGGGTCTCAGGCTGGCCCTCGGTCGCTTGGAAGAGGTTATCGCCATCATCAGGGGTTCGGAAGATGCGGCTTCCGCCCGTCAGAACCTTATGCAAAGCCTCGACCTGTCGGAACCCCAGTCCCAAGCTATCCTCGATATGCAGCTGCGCCGCTTGGCGGCCTTGGAGCAGGAGAGGCTGGAGCGGGAATACCAGGACCTCTTGAAGACCATAGGTCAACTTGAAGCCCTTCTTGCTGATCCGAAAAAGGTGCTGGCAGTGATAAGGGACGATACCCAGAAACTGAAGAAGCGCTTCGGCGACGCCCGGCGCACAGAGATATTCGACGAAGAGCCGACGGACAAGCTGCGGGAGGAGATGATCCAGCACCAGGAGGTGGTCATCACCCTTAGCAAGGCAGGCTACATCAAGCGTATCCCCAGCGCCACCTACAAGCTTCAGCATCGGGGAGGCAAGGGCGTCAGGGGAATGACCACCCGGGACGATGATGACCTTCATGAGCTGGTTGTGGCGGATACCCACGACAGCCTGCTGTTTTTCACCAACAAGGGCAGGGTTTATCTGAGACGGGGGTTTGATATCCAGGGGGATACATCCAGGACGACACGGGGCATACCACTGGTGAACCTGGTTCCACTGGCGGAAAAGGAGCGGGTGAATGCTATGGTAGCCGTTGGCGACATGGCCTCCGACTGTACACTTGTACTGGCTACGACCAAAGGTGAGGTAAAAGCTCTCCGACTGGGGCAGTTGAAGAACATGAGGCAGAACGGTCTGAACGCCATGGACCTGGAGGAGGGCGATGAGCTTGTCTCCGTGCGGGCGGCCAAGGACACCGACGACGTAATGATTGTCACTAAGCAAGGCCAAGCCATCCGCTTTCAACTGGAAGAACTCCCCCGCAGATCGCGACAGGCAGGCGGAGTGCGGGGCATCCGACTGGCCAAGGGAGACAGGGTGGTTTCCATGGAGGTTGTGGAGGACGGTGAAATGCTCCTGGTTGTCACCAGTGGTGGCTACGGTAAGCTGGTGCATATCTCACGGGATGGGAGCAAAGGCTTTCGCCACCAGTTGCGAGGGGGAATGGGCACGCGCACCTTCCGTACAGGCCCGAAGACCGGGCTGGTGGTAGCAGCTAGGGTGGTCGGCGACGGGCATGGCGAAGAGGTCATGCTTGTGTCCAAAGAGGGCCAATTGATCAGAATCAGTGTCGAGGACATTTCGGTGCAGGGGAGAATAACCCAGGGAGTCATCCTGTGGAGTTCTAAGGAGAGGAATGAGGGTGACGAGGTTGCATCGGTTGCCTGCTTCTAAGGACAGGTCCCACGGTCCTCAAGTCAAGCCACACCCGCAGAGGTAAAGGACGAGTATGAAGCTAGTGTTCGTACACGGCGCCGGTGAGTCCAGCATGTCGTACTACTATCAGCTGAGGCATTTCAGGGGCGCCATCGGCATCGATCTTCCAGGCCATCCCGTGGGAAAGCCGTGCACCAGCGTGGAGGGTTATGTGGAGTGGGTGCGGGGTTTCCTGTCGGGACGACGCTGCACGGACGTTGTGCTGTGCGGCCACTCCATGGGAGGCGCCATCACCCAGACCTACGCCCTCAAGTACCCCGATGAGCTGAAAGGGATCGTCCTGGTTGGCACCGGCGCCCGGCTCAGGGTAGCGCCGGAGTACCTCAAGGCCAGCGAAGCCGGAATAAGCGACCCGGCCCCGTGGCTGAAAGCCCGGAGGGAAAACTACCGGAACATAGACCCGGCAGTCCGCGAGAAGCTGTTGGAAAGGTCGTCCCAGAATGGGGCTGCCGTGCAGCTGAACGATTATCAGTGCTGCGACAATTTCGACCTCTTGCACGAGGTGCAGAACATTTCACTGCCCACCCTTGCGATCTGCGGCGGTGGGGACGTGATGACGCCGGAAAAGTACACATCCTACCTGGCGGAGAACATCCCGGGAGCGCAGAGTGTGGTACTTGAAGGCGCCAGTCACTGGGTGCAGATGGAGAAGCACCGAGAGGTGAACAGGGCCATCGGCGCCTTCGTCAGTGGGCTGAGCTAGTCGAGGTTTATTTGCCGGCCCCGATGCTGGTGTACCATTTGCGCTGGAAGAACATCAAAGGGTTCTCGGCATCTCCGCTGTAAACTTCGTTGGCCGATGCCACGTAAATCGTATGGTCGCCGTGGGCGTGGGCACTCTCCACCTTGCAGCCGAAGAAAGCCATTGTTCCCGACAGGGCAGGAAGGCCGCACCCTTCGGACAATGTCCACTCGTAGCTGACATCCCCTTTTCGATCCTCAGGCGACCTGGCAAAGTACTTTCCCACTTCCTCCTGGTCCGCGCTGAGGATGTTCACGCCGAAATGGCCCTGCTCCTCCACGTAGCGAAAGGTCCTGGTGCCGTGGCCAACACATATGAGCACTAGGGGTGGTTCGAGGCATACCGAGGTGAAGGAGCTGGCGCTCATGCCATGGAGTTCGCCAGCTTCGTCCAAGGTGGTGATGATGGTTACGCCCGTGGCGAACCGGGACATGCATTCGCGGAGTTCATCCTTGGTTACCAAAGCGCCAGCCTCTGTCTAGGATGCGGGCTATTATAACCCAAACTGAAATGCAACTGCCCAATGGTATCACATGCGTTATGGCGGCGATGCTAAAGCATCGGGATAGGCTGCGCTCCCTTATTGCTCCCCCAGCTGATGTGTGCTAGCGTTTACTACGATATTCCACCTACGGTCAAGCTAGTGGTGCCGCGGTCTCCCTGCTTTGGCGTTGTGGTGTTGCTTGTCTGATAAGTAGGTTCCTACACGAGGCTGCCAGACCAAGTCGATCATGCTGAGCCTGCTATCCAGCTATCGAGAATTGCTTGTTTCGCCCGATCAGAGGCGGGTGTTACTGGCGCTCGCTTCCGCCTACATGCTGGTGCAGGTTGCCAGCTTCCCCGTTGCCCTTTCCATACCATCCATCGCTGAGTATTTCGACGTCAGCATCGCCACAGCTTCATGGATCGTGGTGGCGGAGCTCCTGGCGTTGGGAAGCTCGGTGTTCCTGGCCGCAAAGCTGGGAGACAAGTACGGCCACAACCGTATATTCTTCATGGGCGTGCTGGTTACCACGTTAGGTGCCGGCCTTGCAGGGTTCTCCCAGTCGTTGACGGAGCTGGTCATATTCAGGGCCATCCAGGGCTTGGGCGCCGCCTTGATAACCGGCAACTCCAATGCCATCCTGGCGGCCAATTTCCCACCGGAGAAACGGGCAAAGGCCTTTGCCCTCCCCATCACCGGTGCGCGGATCGGCACTTTCCTCGGTCTGATCGTCTTTGCCATCTTCCTCCAGTTCGTTTCTTGGCGGCTGATCTTCTACTCCTTCATCCCCCTGGGAGCCATTGCCCTCTTCGCCTCCTGGCCTATGCTGAAGCACGGGCTGCGGGAGCGTCCAGCCGCGAAAATACCGTTGGACTTTGTTGGGGCCCTGATCTTTGTCAGCACCGTGGGCGTGCTCATCGCTTCGGGAATGCATCTCCACGAGGGAGAAGAGTCCTTCACCAGCTCCGATGCCCTCGGCTATCACCTGCCCATGCACCTGCTATTCTTCGCCCTTGCGGGCCTCTTCGTGGTCCTCCAGACCAGGTCGCAAAACCCGTTCATGGACTTCAATCTCTTCCGCTACAAGCATTTCACCATGGCCATCTTTTCCAACACCACTTTCCACTTTTCCATGTTGGCCATCACCACGCTGGTGCCGGTGCTGGTGGAGCGGGGCTTCGGCTTGGGGCCTCTGTTCGTGCTGTACGTCCTGCTTCCCCACCAGTCCGTTGGCTTGGTCGTCCCTATCGTGGCGGGCTGGTACTATGATCGGTATCAACCCCGGCTGATGCGACCGATTTCTATGATCCTGATAGCTTTGGGAATCTTTCTAATGGGCACTTTCTCCTCGTCGGTGCCCTTCTGGCTCATTCCCCTTCTGCTTGCTCCAACCTCCATCGGAAGCTCCATCTTCAACACCATCAACAACGCGCTGATCATGAACTCTCTCCCCAACGAACACCGGGGATTTGCCTCGGGGATGATCGAGACCACAAGGCAGATTGGCCACACCCTGGGAGCAACGGTCGCGGCCTCAGCGTTGGGGCTGGCCCTGCCGGCCACCCTGGTATTCCTGACCGCCTCAGAGTCCCAGGACTACTACATCCGGGGACTCCAGTTCTCGGCCTTTACGGTGGTCTCCTTCATACTGGTGGGGGCATTCGTTTCCTTCTACCACAGGCCCATCCTTTATCCCCAGTCCGCCCGGTAGCGCCAGGCGCTTGTACCTTGCACCGGCCCTGGATCGCGCCCGGCATGTGCTGTCAACTTCCCTGTGACGATATCCAATGCTAGACTTTAGCGACTCTCCCGGCATTCGAGGCCGGGCCTGAGGGAGAAGATCTTGGACCTGTTCAGAAGCCTGATATTTGTGCCCGGGAACCGGGCTGACATGCTGGAAAAGGCCCGGCAGTTCGACGCCGATGTCATCGTGGCTGACCTGGAGGATTCCGTTCCGCCCAACGAAAAGGACAATGCAAGGGTTCTGGTCGGCGAGATGGGGCCAACCCTAACCCAGCGGGGTCAGAAGCTGGTGGTGCGGGTGAACTCCCTGGATACGGGCCTGACCCGGCAGGAGATCGAGTCGGTGGCAGCCCCCCATCTGTACGGTGTCAGCATTGGGAAATCGGAATCAGTCTTGGACATTCGCGAGTACGACAAGCTAGCCTCGGCTGCAGAGAAGCGCCTTGGCCTCGAGGCTGGCCACATCAAATTCATCCCGTGGATCGAAAACGCCCGGGCCATTCTGGGAGCATGGGACCTTGCATGCGCGTCTACCCGCACCGTCGCCATCGCCTTTGGCGCCGAGGACTACACCGACGACATGGGTGTGGAGCGCACAGACGTTGGGGAAGAGGTCTATTTCGCCCGGTGCATGGTGGCGGCGGCCGCAATGGCGGCCCGGGTTGCCGCTTTGGACGGCCCTTTCGTATCCTTCCGGGACCCGGAGGGCCTGCGGGCGGATTGTCGCACCGCCCTTAAGCTGGGGTTCAAGGGCAAGTTCGCAATTCATCCTGCTCAGCTTGACATAATAAACGAAACTTTCACCCCCGGCTCCGAAGAGATTGCGTATGCCAGGCGGGTGGTAGAGGCGTGGCAGGAAGCCGAGGCGGCGGGCAGGGGAAGCACTTCCCTGGACGGGAAGATGATAGATGTGCCGGTGGTTAAGCGGGCCCGGAACCTCCTTGCCCTGGCCGAGAAGACCACCAAGGACTAGGCTGGGAGGAAGATGTGCTCATAGCGACAACGAACGACATCCCGGGAATGCGGGTCGTGAAGACCATTGGCACAGCCCAGGGGAGTGTGGTGCGGGTGCGCCACATCGGGAGCGACATAGTGGGCGCCCCGAAGGGATTGGTCGGCGGAGAGGTCAAGTGCTACTCCCGCCTGAAGGAAGGGGCTAGGGCAGAAGCTATACAAAGGATGAAAACCGAGGCGGATGAGATGGGCGCCAACGCCCTGACCGGCGTAAGGTTCACAACCTCCATGATAGTAAGCTGCGCTGCCGAGATACTGGCCTACGGGACAGCAGTGGTGATCGAGGAGTAGATGGACCGCATTCTTCTCCAGGAAATGCAGTTCTACAGCTACCACGGCGGAAGCCTTGAAGAGCGAACGTTGGGTCAGCCATTCCAGGTTGATCTGGAAGCCGAGCTTGACCTGGCCCCCGCCGGGAGGTCCGACCGCTTGGAACATACTGTGAGCTATGCCCACCTGTTCCGGGTGGTGCGGGATGTGATGTCGGGAGAACCCAAAGAATTGCTGGAAGCCCTGGCCGAAGAGATTGCAGGCCAGGCACTTGAGTCTTTCCCGATTGATGGCATTAGAGTACGGATAACAAAGACCAGGCCTCCCATAAAGGGCGCTGTGCTTTCAGGGGCCGCGGTGGAGATCCATCGCAGGAAGTCTGAAGGGTCCGACTAGGCCCGTAACTCCCGCCCCTTCTCCATCTGGGAGACAATGATCCCCGCTCCCTTGAAGAAACCCTTTGCGTACTCTAGGGCCTGGGTCGTCTGGGGTCTGTGCTGTCCGCTCCCCTTCGATTTCCCTCAGGGCAAACGGAGAGCCTAGTGCCTTGGACATTGCCTATCCCACCGCTTCCTTTGGGGTGAACGGAGAGCCCGGGCCCAGGCTACACAAAGGTCTCCGAAAACAGGAAGCTGGACTCCTACGCAGGCAGCTAGGAAGGCAGCCCGTTGTGGTACACCGTCCCCTCTTTAATCACCAGCTTGACGCGCTCTTCTTCCTGCAGCAGGAATATGTCTCTCAGGGGGTCGCCGTCAAAGAGCAGCAGGTCGGCGGCCTTGCCTACCTGTACGGAGCCTGTTTCATTTTCCAGGCCAAGGCACTCGGCGGCCAAGCCCGTTGCGGCGACGATTGCCTGCATGGGCGACATGCCTGCCTGCACCAGGCACTCAAGTTCCATGGCATTGTGGGGATGCCCCCACCCGCCGGCATCGGTGCCGGCAACAACCTTCACTCCCGCGTCCAACGCTCTCTGCAGGCTCATGACGTGATGCTTCCTGAGGGCGTTGGCCCGCTCTTGGCTGTGGGGGGTGCCCCGTTCGCCGTGGAAGATATAGACCGAGAAGGTGGGGACAAAAAAGATGTTCTTATCAGCCATCATCTTGAGCAGCTCAGGGTCATCGTCCAGGTAACAGCCGTGCTCTATGGAGTTGGCGCCGGCTTCGACAGCCATACGTAGGCCGGGGCCTCCCAGGGCGTGGCACATCGTGCGCCTCCCCAGGGCATTGGCTTCTTCCACCAGGGTGCGCACCTCATCAGGGCCGAACTCAATGTCCTTGGGTCCATGGCCGGGCCGGGATGCTGCGCCGCCCGTGGTGGCGAACTTGATTACGTCCGCTCCCACTCGCACTACTTCGCGCACCATGGAGCGCACCTCCTCCACCCCGTTGGCGATGCCGAGGGGAAGCAGGGGGTCCGAAGGGCGGGGCTGGTGATGTCCGGAGGGGCTGCACCGATCGGCGAGGCCTCCAGTGGGAGAGATGGGGCTGGTGGCCAGTACCAGGCGCGGCCCCTTGGTCAGTCTTTGCTCGACAGCCATCTTGTGGCCGGCATCCATCCATCCCGCGTCCCGGATGGTTGTGTAGCCGGACCGCAGCACCTTCTCCAGGACAGCGGCAGTCTGGATGTGTCGCAGGCTCTGGGGTTCGCCAAACTCCCATCTACCCAGGATGTTGTAGCCGTGGGAGGTCAGGTGATCATGGCAGTCGATGAGGCCGGGCATCAGGGTCATGCCATCGCCCCGTATAACCTCTGCATCCGGTGGTATGGCAACCGCCGCCGCGGGGCCGGCGGCTTCTATGCGGCCCGAGGCTCCGGTGACGACAGCGGCGTTTTCCAACGGGGGCCGCCCCGTGCCATCTATAAGAGTGGCGCCTACAATCGCTTTCATCCTTTGCCTCGCCGGTAAGGATTGGGACGGGGGCGCATCTTGGGAACGCACCAAAGGAGCACAGCCGGAATCGCACCTAGGGATTGGGTATCCGGCTCAGGTACTCTTGTAGAAGCGCTTTGCGTTGTCCCAGAAGAGCTTTTGACGGGTCTCGTCGCTCAGGCTGCTCCAGCCCATCACCTGGTCCACGGAATCTGGGAAATGGCACTCGGAGTGGGGGTAGTCGGAGGCGTACATCAAGACGCCATCACCAAGGTAGCTGGTAACCAGGTTGAACATCTCCTCCCCTTCGTGCATCTCGATGCTGCAGAAGAAACGCCCTCCGGTGACGTACTCGCTGCACTTGCGCATCAACTGGGCGGTGGCGCCGACATAGCTGGCCTGCTCGTCCATCCGCCGTGTCCAGAAGGGCAGCCATCCAAATCCGCACTCCAATATCCCGACTCGCAGGTCAGGGTACCGGTCCATGATACCCGAACCGATGATGGCCGCCATGAAACGCATCCCACCCCACGGGTGGGATGCCAGCCTGCCAAGGAAGATGTTATCCCACAGGTCCTGGTAACCCGGGAAGTAGGGAGGGGTCCAGGTGAAGCTGTGGTGCATAATAGACAGGTCGTGCTCTGCAGCGGCCTTCCATATCGGGTCCAAGTCCGGATGGTCCACGGGCTGGTCGTTACCTACCATGGGCAATACTGATACGGCCCACTTGGACCGGCCCCAACGCCTGATTTCGTCCACCGACTCTTCCACGTTCCTGGGTGAGACGGCTATCAGCCCCTTCAGCCTGTCCGGAGAAGTCCCGCAGAAATCATCCATGAAGCGGTGATAGGCCCTAGCCAGCCCCATCTCCATGTCCCCCTCTCCCAGGCCGCAGGCACTGATCCAGGACGTAGGGATCACAAAATGGGTGTCTGCCCCTTCGTCATCCATATCCAGCAGACGGTTCTCTGCGTTGTCGTCTTGCACTCCCTCTCTCGGTATGGCGGACCCCATCCACTTGGTGTCTCCCCGCTCCCCGGTGAAGGTCTGGTGGGGAGCGCCTTCTCCCAGGATGCGCCGATACTTGATGCTGTGCACCCGGTAGAGGTGGTGGTCCTCATCTATACCAACAGCCTTGCCGACAGGCAGCCGGAAGGGCGCCAGCTCTTCGAGCCGAGGTCTGAAGCTGGGTTCCACATAGCGCTCCAGCGTCTCCGCCGAAGGGAACACATGGGTGTCGGAATCGTATATCTTGTATCCGTTCCTCATGGTGTCACCTGCTTCCTATATTGAAGATCGCATCAGCCTTGGACCGCAGCCGAATCTAAGGCCTGAATATCGCCAAGCATTTGTTGGAGTTGAATATCCAGGTTTCCACGTAGTCGACGATCTCCGGCTTGCGCCCCAGCTCTTCCATTGCTCCGGCCAGGCACATCCAGTTGAGCAGCTCCTGCTGTCCCGCATCTTCTATGGATGCGGTGGTCGTTTCCCGCCAGGCATCGTAGTCGCCGCCGGCCAGCTCCTCCATGCGGTGCCGGTCGGACTCATGGTCGGGCCACAGCCAGTGGTTCTTCTCCGTCAAGAAACCGTGAGACCAGCTGGAGGATGCCACGAGCGCAACCCTCCAGGGACTGTCGACCAGGGCCCGAACCGTGGATGCTCCCAGCTCCATACAGCGCTTGGGTGAAGGGCCGGGAGGGTCTGATGGCAGGAAGACTCCGTTAACCTTCTGGGGGAACAAGCTGCCGTGATTGCGGACAACCCTGCTGCCATAGCAATTGATGGCGCAGGGGACTACAGGATAGTCGAACCCTTGGCGGTCGTAGTCCAGGTAAAGGAGGGTGTTTATGAAGGCATGGCCCAAGCCCGGCTCGTGCAGCGGCCGGTACGAATAGGACATATCGATGTCTTGTTCCATCAGCTTGCAGGTCAGGTATCTTGCCGCTTCGGTGTGTCCGGCATAGGAAAAGACCTTGTCGGCAGGCTCGTCCCAGACATTGGGACGAGCATTTCCATCCCGCAGGGTCAGGGGGCTGCAGTCGATCTCATCGTAGGCCAATACACAGAAGGGCGGAATGATGTCTTCCTTGAAGTTCTCGTACTGATCATCTCCCCAGAGGACGATGAAATCAGGGTCGAAATCGTCAAGTTCCTTCCTGATCTTGCGAGTGGCGCTGACAAGCCGTTCCCTGTGTATCCTGGCCGAAGCGATTCCTTCATCCTCTCCGTACTCAATCCGCATGGGCTCGGGCCAGTTGGTGGGTATCTTCATCTCCTCGGGCACGCCGGGATGGGACGCTATTAGCCTAGGGAGAGGCCAGCTCTTGTTCTCGTCGGGGGCGATGAGGGATGGGTAGTGGGTCAACCCCAGTCCTAGTATCTCTGCCACGGTGGCACCTCCTGGGCTGCGGTTAGAAACGGCGATTGGGCGATAGTAGGCCGCTTGGGCTAAGGGTACCCCAATGGCCCCTAACCTTCAATCCCGCCTCTCCGATTACCCCCGGGATTTGGATTTGACAGATGGGATTCTTGCCTTTATCTTTAGGGAGCGCTGGTGAGGGACCCGTCCCAAAACAGCCGGCGCTCGGTCAGAGACGGCGAGTGAAGATGATCGACCCGCGAATGATGCAAAGCTACATAAGATGGTCTCTTTGTCCTCTTTTATCCGCTACCGCGGGCGTTTCCGCCGTTGCCTATGCCCTGTCGTTGAACAGCACCTGCAGTCACCACGACCGCCTCAAGTATTCCCTCCCCTGCGAACCTTAGCACCTCTAACTTTCCCCTAACGAAGCTCCCAGGTTTTCTCCCAAGATGGACCGGCTGGCTAGCCAGCCGCCTCCTAAGGGAATTCGGTTTTCGTTGCTGGAAAACCACGCACAATATGTTGGAGGTGGATTATGCGAGAAGTCCTACGTTCCAAGATTCACCGAGCTTGGATTACCAATGCCGACCCGGACTACGTCGGCAGCGTGATCATCGACGGGGCGCTGATGGAGAGGGTTGACCTCTGGGACTACGAAAAGGTGCTCATCTGCGATGTAACCAATGGCAACCGTTGGGAGACGTACGCGCTCCCAGGTGAGCGGGGGTCGGGTATCGTCTCCATACAAGGCGCCGGCGCCCTGCTTTGTGAGAAGGGTGACTGTATCATCATCATGTCCTTCGAAGTCAGCGATACTCGGCCGGAGCCCAAGATGATCCTGGTCGACGAAGAGAACCGCTTTGTCGAGTACATCAAGGGTGCTCAGTTTGCTGAAGTTCACTGAAGCTGACACCGAGTCTTTTTACGATGCGGAAGATGCCCTCTACCGCAGCTTCTGGGACAGGAGCGGCGGGCTTCACTGGGGGATCTTCAATGCATCGACTGGTGTCAACTTCCTGGAAGCATGCGACAACACCAACAAGGTCATGGTGCAGAGGGCGGGAATTGACAGCAGTTCCCATGTGCTGGACCTTGGCTGTGGAAACGGCACGTCGGCAGCCTGGCTGAACTCCATCACCGGATGCCGGATCGTAGGGGTGGATCTTAGTGGAGTGCGCATAGCCAATGCCATCGAGTCCCTCCAGGACCTTCCGGATGGCGCCAGGGAACGCGTATCCTTCGAAAAGGCTTCGGCAACGGACCTGCCATTTGATAAGGGCGAGTTTTCCCATGTCTGGAGCCAGGCTGCCATCTACCATTTCCACGAAAAGGAAAAGGCTTTGCAGGAGGCATGCCGGGTTCTGCAACCCGGAGGGGTCCTCGCTTTCGATGACCTCATAAAGCCCAGACCGGACATCAGCGGCGAAGCCAAAGCTTACGTGTATGACAGGTTGCTATTCAATACGGATTTCAGCTTTGAGTCATACCAGTCGGCCTTGGAAGATGCAGGGTTCGAAGTGTTGGAGGCGGAAGACCTTTCTTCCCATCTGAAGACCACTTATCAGTGCCTCACCCTGATCACCCGGGGGAAGAGCTTCGAAGACCCCGATACCTACCAGTCCCTTTCCCTGGCCTACGAACAGATGGTGGGAGCAGTGCAAAGGGGTGAGCTGGGCTGGGCTATGTACATCTGCGAGAAGAAGTCGGGTTGAATATTCCAAACAGAGCAAGGTAGGGAAAGCTATGACTGCCGACAACAGGGTGCAATGGGTCTATTCGTCCACTACCAACGAGGAGCTGGCCGAGCGCTATGATGCGTGGGCCAAGGAGTACGATGCCGACCTGGAGCAGGATTTCGGTTGGATTGCCCCGCAGAAGGCCGCGGAGATGGTGGGGAAATACGTTCCGACCGAAGCTCGGATACTGGATGCGGGCGTCGGCACCGGGCTTGTGGGCCAGTGTCTTTGGGAGTTGGGCTTCCGCAAACTGGTGGCTATCGACCTGTCCCAGGGAATGCTGGACGAAGCGCGGAAGAAGGGCGTGTACCAGGAGCTGCGACAGATGGTTCTGGGTGAAGAGCTGGATTTTCCCACCGGCTCCATGAGCGCCGTCGTGAGCGCGGGTGTTATGACCGTGGGGCATGCCCCTGCCAGTTCTCTGGATGAACTGGTCCGGGTCACAGAGCCCGGGGGGCACATCGTCTTCACCCTCCGCCCGGATGTTTATAAAGAGAGCGGATTCCGGGAGAAGCAGAACAGCTTGGTGGAAGCGGGCAAATGGGACTTGATAGAAGCGACCGAGCCCTTCCAAGCCCTTCCCAAGGGCGAGCCGGACGTTTATCATCAGGTCTGGGTTTATCAGGTCCGCTAAATAACTTCCCAGCCGGAGGACTGCTCAATGACCCTCGAGACCGAAGGTTTGACCCTGTTCCAAGCCGCCCGCAACATGGGCGTACCCTTCTCCGCAGAGGTCCATCCGCAAGACCGGGAAGTGGCGCTGGACGGGCGCAAGTTCCACTACCTGGATTGGGGTTCTCCCGACAAGGAACCGATGCTCTTCCTTCATGGCGTCCTCCAGCAGAGCCACAGCTGGGATTTTGTGAGCCTTAGCTTGTGTTCGGACTTCCATGTGATGGCCCTAGATGCCAGGGGGCATGGCGAGAGCCAGTGGGCAGAGGACGGCGATTACTCACTGGATGCCCACCAACGAGACCTGGATGCCTTTGCAGAAGCCCTGGGCCTGAAAGGACTGCTCCTGATCGGGCATTCCATGGGCGGACGCAACAGCTACGTGTTTACCTCCAGGCACCCTGAAGTCGTGAAGGCTTTGGTCATAGTGGATACCGGCCCCCGGATGCAGCAGCAGGGCATCTCACGAATCCAGAGCTTCCGCGAGCTTCCCGACGAACTGGACTCCTTCGGAGAGTTCGCCGACAGGATCCAGGAATACACCGGGCGGACCAGGGAACAGGTGCTGGGCGCCCTGAAATACAGCATTCGGCGACGGGAAGATGGGAAATGGACCTGGAAGTACGATAAGCTCCTCCGTTCCCCCGGGTTCCAAGCCCCCAGCTGGGCGCCCGAAGAGCTTTGGGAATGCCTAGGACGCATTGGCTGCCCCACGCTGGTCATCAGGGGAGACAACAGCGACCTGTTTACCCAGGACACGCTGGACAGGATGATGGAGACCATCCCCAACAGCACCTCGGCTGTGGTCCCGGGGGCAGGACACCTGGTAAACGGGGACAATCCCGCAGGTTTTCTCCAAGCTCTCCGCTCCTTCCTCGATGGTGTATAGGCTCCGCCTATTCGGCGAAGCTCACCCAAGGTGAATACCCACCCCTTCGGCCCAGTGCCGCATTAGCGAGCACCCCTTTCTCTGGACTTCAAGCTGAGTAGCAGGTGGGCCTTTGCCTGCCCGATACTCTGGCTAGTCTGTACTATCAATCGTTCTTAGCAGCAACTTACTCAGAGTATTTGCTGTGTTCTAGAGTCATTTAGCTAGATTCACATTCATGTTTACCAGAATCTGAATCCGGCCTGCTGGTACCACTCTGGCATACCTCCCCGCATTCATTCTTGAATCAAGGGTGCAGTAAATGGGCGTGTATTTCGATACGCTATTGACAACTGTGTGTAGACATAGTAAAAATAATAAGTGTTAGCAACTACGACAATATATATGTCGTTAACATGGAGTTGAACCTTTAAATAAACCAAATTCCTAGGGCTAAAGGAGATGGTCCGAGATGAAGGCGTTGAAGAGTATCTTTAGCATGTTTGGCAGAAGCGCCCTTGGATTTGGAAGGACCGACAACGTCCCCGGGGATGGAGAGGTAGGAGCACGGAACGGGGCTTGCTGCCCCATGTATCTTGTGATGGAAGACGCATGCATGAGCGCCTGGTTGCACAGGTCTTCCCTTGCCTCATCGGTAGGAGAATACGAATACTGGCTTCTTGCCCGGGAAATGAATTCTTGGGCGATGTACTAAATCCCTGCTATAGACCCTGTCCTATGCCCGTCCAATGATTGATGTTCCGGGCCAATGAAGTTAGTCTGTTCCAGGAAAAGTGTGGGCAGCAGGCCTCATCGATCAAGGAGAGCGGGTCAGATGGAAACTCCCACGGTCATTCGATGTCATGGTGTGACCAAGACCTTTGGCGCCTCCCCCGTCGTCAGGGATGTCGGATTTGCACTGAATGCTGGGGAGGTGCTCGTTCTGGTCGGGCCGAGCGGCAGCGGCAAAACAACCCTGCTGCGTCTAATGGCCGGCTTTGAGACACCCGACGACGGCAGTATATTTCTTGGAGACAGGCCTGCTTTCGGCAAGGGGTCTTGGATGCCCCCGGAGCAGAGGAATCTGGGGATGGTCTTTCAGGACTATGCCCTTTTCCCTCACCTGAAGGTGGTCCAAAACGTGGCTTACGGCCTCAAGGGATGGAGCAGGTCCGCAAAGGATGAGAGAGCGCGGAGCCTGCTGGAGATGGTCCATCTTGAGCATTTGGCCGATCGGTATCCTTACCAACTCTCAGGTGGGGAGCAGCAGAGGGTTGCCCTTGCCCGTTCTTTGGCTCCAAACCCCCTCGCCCTTCTGCTGGATGAGCCGTTGAGCAACCTGGACCCGGGGCTCCGTGCTCGTCTTCGGCGGGAGATCAAGTCTATCCTTGCCTCGAGGGGAATCACCGCCCTTTACGTCACTCATGACCAGGATGAAGCCCTGTTCATGGGTGACCGGGTCGCGGTCATTAACAATGGAATCATTGAGCAGATCGGGACCCCGGAGGAGATATTTCACCAACCGTCCAACCGCTTTGTGGCGCGGTTTTTGGGGCTGGCTGATTTCGTACAAGCCCGGGCTACGGAAGCCGGACTGGAAACGGAAGTAGGAGTAATAGACACGGCTCTGCCATTCCCCATTGGGACAAGGGGAGACCTTATGGTGCGCCCCGACGATGTAGATATACGGCCCTCGGAATCCGGGAATGGCAGGGTGACTGCCCGGGTTTTCAGGGGGTTGCACAATCTCTACATCATCCGTCTCGGCTCAGGGACCGTAGTGCATTCCCTCCAGAGCCACGTCGTCTTCTACCCGGAGGGAACGCCGGTGGATGTGGAGTTGCAGCCCCATCAAACGTTGACCTGTTTCGTATCCAACGGAATGTCGTCCGATGAGGGTGGCGAAATTACCTATCTGGTATCATCGGGCAACGGGGCGCACTCGGGTCACTAGATCGTGCGGCGAGTAGGGGGGGTCATAGCGTCTATGAGCTGACTGTGGACATCCGGCCATCCGATTACCACAACTGGCAGGTCTCCATCAGTGCTCCAGTCTAGCTCCCGCCCCTGGGAGTCGGTCACCCTTAGCCCATGTTCCGATGCTATGCATGCGCCGGCTGCGATGTGGACGGGGTTGATCTTGTAGAAGACAGCGGCGGCCAGGCGGCCCATGCACACCTGCGCAGCCGGATATGCCGCCGAGGCGAAGGTGTTGACCTGGCCTACCTTCGACACCCAGCGAACCTCTTCCGAAATTACCCGGTCCCATTCAGGCCCTCCGTCGATCTCCAGGCCTACCGTTGCCAGGGCAAGCTCCCCCGTTGGGGGCGTGCTGTCCAGGGAAGCTTGCCCCAGTCTTGCCCCAGCTCCCCGCATCGCTGACAAAACCTCTCCCGCAGCCGGAATGCTGACCAGTCCCAGGTCCAGTTTCCCACCGTTAAGCAGGGCGATGTTCACCCCCCAATGAGGCATCCCCAAGCTGAAGGGAACTGTCCCACAAAGGGGGTCCACCAACCACCAAGCTCCCCCATCTCCCAACGCTGTAGTGCTCTCCTCGGAGCGAATGGATATGGGCAACCCGGAGGAGGCGAGAGCTTCCGCGATGATCCCGTCCGAGCTCATGTCCGCATCGGTAACCAGGGCACCGGGAGCTTTCATCCAGGAGTCCAAAGGCTCGGCCTTCGAGCGGAACCTGTCCCGCAGAAGTTGGGAAGCCGAATCTGCGGCCGCAAGGGCAGCTTCATATGCTTTGGTCAAGTCGTACGGCGGCACGTATTCTCTCTAGGACCGGGTCAAGGCTGAACTATGTGAACACCCTGGGGATAAACTCGCCGAGGACAAATCCGGTACCCGCGGCTGCGGCGCCGATGAGCATGATCTCAAGCCCCTGGAGGATGGGCACCTTCTGTACCATTCTGCCTTTTCCTACACCAAGAATGAAGAGGCCGACCAATGTGGCGACGATAGAAGAGGTAAGCGCCTCCCATCCGGAGGAGAAAAAGTATGGAAAGACGGGAATCAGGGCTGCCACCATGTAGGCGGACCCCATCGTAATGGCATCCTTTACTGGATTGGAGGTTACTTCGTAGCTTAGGCCCAGCTCCTTCTCCACCAGGGTGCGCAGCCACAGCTCCTTGTCCGCGGCGACATGCTCGGCAATCCCCTTGGCTTCTGTGAAGGAGAGGCCCTCCTTTTGATAAAGAACGATCAGTTCGGCAAGCTCTTCGCCCGGGTGTTCCTCCAGCTCCTGGGCCTCCTTGGCGATCTCCGCCTTTTGCACATCCTGTTGTGCTTTGGATCCCAGGTAAGCTCCTGTGGCCATGGAGAGCATTCCGGCCAGAGCGCCCGCCAAGCCGGCAACCAGCACGATGGAGCTGTTCGCGGCTAAGTCGCTGACGGACACCGCCGTAACCAGGGCGAGGGTGCTTATCAGCCCGTCCTGGGCTCCAAACACCACTTCCCGGATCCTTCCTGTTGCGGTGACTCGCCAGCGTTCCCTCTCCACCTCTTCCCTTGCGTCTGCGTAGGTGGGGGATACCTCGGCCTCCGAGATTGTCGCCCTGCGTTGGGCGTATAGGGTGGGGATGAAGGATGAAGATGGTTCGGCATCCGAGGACGGGCTGGCGCCGGATAGCTTGGCTTCTAACCCTTCCAGCGCCTTGAAAAACACCTCGATGTGATGGCGTTCCCGGTCCATGGCCATTGTGAAGGTCTCGGCGGCGTCGGTGCGGCCTTCTTCAACGGCATCCCTGACCATGCGGGGATAAGAGGTGCTTATCTCCTTGGCTTCCCCTTCCAAAACGTTGCGCAGGTTCTCCGTGGAGGTCTTCACCTCCCCCGATACCTGGAGGTGATTGACTCCGTGGATGTTCTCTGCGCCGGCCACTTCCTGGAAAATCTGGGCCACCTCTGGATGGCCTTCAGCGAGAGCCTTATGTGCGAAGGCTGTGTACTTTAGGTGGGCCATAGCCTCGGCAATTATGGCGCTCCAGAGGTTGCGCTCGGTCTTGGTCAAGGTCCGTTCTAGATCTGTCGTGGCTCTTCCCTCCCGGAGGCAGGGCCTCCCTTTGAGCAGGCCGGTGGGGATGTATGCCTTATATCAAATATTATCATAAAACCATCGGCCCACTGCCCTGCCCCTCGGGAGGAGGTGACCGGGGATCCCTACCGGGCGGTGCTGATGATCACGGCTACTATCCCGCCCACGCTCAAGAGGGTGCCGGCCGCCAACATCGAGTTGACCTTCTCGAGACGCTGAAGAAATATGTGGGCCATTCCCAGCGTCATCAATGGTGAGCTGGCTATGAGAGGAGATACGGTAGTGACAGGCGCCCTGCTCAGAGCCAAGAACACGCCCGTTACCGCCAAGCCTTGAAATACCCCGGTCGCCACGCACATCCATATGTACTTCTGAGGGACGGTACGGATGCTTCGGATGGCGTCCCGGAAGGTGAAGGTGAGAAGCATCCCGGCGCCTATGGTTAGAGCGAAGGCAGCCGCTATGAGCGGGGAAAGGGTATCCGATACCAGGTGACGGCTGATGATGTCCCTCACGGCAAAGGAGATGGATGCGCCGGCCGCAAGCAGGTATCCCAGCTTATTGAGGCTTGTGCCGGTCTCCTCGTCCCGTGTCGCCGCTCCCCCTTTCACTACCAGCACCAGGCCCATAACCACAGAAACGGTGCCGAGGGCCCCGATGGTTGTGGGACTCTCTCCAAGGAATATGGTGCTCAGAACGACGGCGAAAAGAGGTTGGATAGCCCCCATAGGCGTTGCCCTGGAAGCCCCGACCATGCTCACGGCTGTGTAGTTCAGCACGCGGGCGATGGGGTACGCGAGGGCGGCGATGATTACCAACCATCCCAAGATATGCCACGAAAGAGCGTCGGCCTTGGACCAGTGCACCGACCAAGCCAGTACCTGGATAACAATGGCGCCGGAGAGCACACCGAAGAAGGTAGCTGTTGCGGGAGCTATCCATTGCGTCGCCACCCGCACCAAGATTATCCCGCTGGAAAATCCGAAGGCCGCGAGGAGGGCAAATGTGATAGCTAAAGCCAATATTCACCCTTTGATTTCTCAAGGGTCGCACGCGCTACAAAAAGCAGGAAATCTGGGAACAAATCCCTTGGCGAGGGGTTAAGGATACTTGTTCCCACAGAGTAGCATTAAAGTGGTGCCCCCAAGGGGCTTCGATCCCCTGATCTCCACCTTGAAAGGGTGGCGTCCTTGACCTGGCTAGACGATGGGGGCACAGCCAGCGATTATACAGAAGCTATGGGTAAAGCGCCAGTAGGCCAAGGGCGGTTGTTTCATCAAGGCCAAACATGAGGTTCATGTTCTGGACCGCTTGTCCTGCTGCACCTTTGACCAGGTTGTCGATGCAGCTTACCACCACCAGCTTCCCGGTCTTCACATTTACCGAAGGGTGCACCAAGCACATGTTGGTGCCCGTTGTGTGCTTCGTCTGAGGGGGCTGACTGGTTACACGCACAAAGGGTTCGCCGTTATAGAACTCGCGGTAGAGCTCGAGCACCTTCTCTTTCGTGATGGCCGGGTCCCGGATAGGCGCATAGCAGGTGGCCATTATGCCCCGCACCATCGGTATGCGGTGAGGAATGAAGGTTACCTTCGCTGGAGGAGCTTCCCGAAGCTCGCCCAGCTCCTGGGCGATTTCGGGCTGGTGCCCATGTCCATCCAGTCCGTAGGCAACCACGTTTTCGTCAGCCTCGGCAAAGTGATCCAAGGTGCTGGTCGAGATGCCGCCCCTCCCCGCCCCCGAGATTCCCGATTTGGCATCAACGATTATGTCGTCGACGATTATCCCTTCGCGCACTGCGGGGGCCATTCCCAGGATGGCCGCCACAGGGTAGCAGCCGGGGTTGGCAACCAAGTTGGTGGAGCTTATGGCCTGTCGATGGACCTCAGGCAGCCCGTACACCGCCTTTTCCAGGAGATGAGGCGCCGGATGCTCCGTCTTATAGGCCCGCTCATACTCCTGGACATCATGCATCCGGAAGTCGGCAGCTATGTCTATAGCCTTGACTCCTCCCTCTACGAGGGGCCTCAGCGCCTCCGCGCTGGCCCCGCTGGGAAGGGCGGAAAAGGCTACATCCACCGATTCCTCTATGGTCTCGGTTATGCGGAGGTCGATGCTGGACAGGTGAGGGAGCACATCAGGTACCTGCTTTCCGGCAGCGCTGCGCCCCGTTACGGACACGACCTTGATCTCCGGGTGGTGCCACAATATCTTTACCAGCTCTGCTCCCGCATAGCCTGCGACATTGACTATTCCCGCTCTTATCGTCATAGCTGTACTAGCAGTCCCTCAATTGGTGGGTACGGTAACCTTTCTATTCGGCCCGGCAGGGGAGCCGTTACCCAGTTTAGCCGCCTTTTCCCAAAGTCCGTTGGACGGACAAGCATAAGCCAGGACACAGCGGTTACACCATGGTTTGGGCGCTTTGCACACCTTGCGCCCGTGGGTGATCAGAGCAACGTGGAAGTCGAAGACCTGCTCAGGTTGGATCGATGCTTCCAGTATGTCATGGGCCTGTTCGAAGGTTGTCTTTGGACCGATCAACCCCAATCTCTTTGATACGCGAAATATATGGGTATCGACGGCCATGGCCGGCATTCCCAAGGAAAAGCTCAGTATAATGGCGGCCGTCTTGGGCCCCACCCCCGGCAGTTGCTTCAGCCATGCCTTTGCATCCTCCAGGGGCATATCCTGCAGGAAGTACAGGTCCAGAGACCCTCGAATCTCCAGGATGATATTAAGCACTTCCTTGATCCGTGGGGCTTTGATCTTTGCCAGGCCGCCGGGCTTGATGCACTCCGCTATCAGGTCCAGGTCGCCTTCTGCTACGGCCTCGAAGCTTGTGAAGGTCGCCATCAACTGCTTAAAGGCTCGCTCGGAGTTGATGTCCGAAGTGTGTTGAGACAAGATGGTAAAGACGAGTTCCGAGGTCGGATCGTAGCGGGGTTCCTTCGGAAAGGGGGCATACTCCCTTGCCAGGATATCCAGCACTTCAGGGGAGCTGATAGTGGCGGGGCTCTTCTTCCTCTTCTTGGGCCCGCCGGCCTTGGGGCTGGTCGTTGTAACTGTTCTCTTGGATGTTGGCACAACCAGATTCTAGCATTTTCCCAGCCTCCCATCCAATCGAGGCGCTTTGGCGCAGCTTTCTCTCCTCGACCCCGTACACACCCTGAGGGGGAGGGCGGGATGAGGGGAGGGCAATCGCCGAATTAGCTTTGCTTACCTTACTGATGGCAGGACTAGTGTATGGGTAACCTGTGCTATACTGGTGCGGGCCTTCATCCCTTCTGGTGAGCAGAAACTCAGAAGACGGCGTTGGGCAGGAGGAAAGGGGCTTTGTCGCTGGATCAGTGCCTACAAGACATCGCTGATGCGGGTACCAGCCTGAACTACAACATACTGGTGGGGCTATCTGACTTGGCGCCTGCTGAGTTGGGGCTTTTTGCCAAGGCCTGGTGGAAGATAGAGGTGTCCAGGCGCCGACATGTTATTGACTGCATGGTTGTCAACGCGGAAGAGAACGCGGACCTGGATTTCTGTTCCGTCATCAAGGTCTGCTTGAAAGATTCCGATGACCAGGTGCGCCAGCGGGCCATCGAAGGGTTATGGGAGGTAGAAGACAGGTCGCTTATCCTCTCGCTGATGGAGGTGCTCAAGAGCGACGGCGCCGGCGAGGTCCGGGCGTCTGCTGCCATGGCCTTGGGTAAGTTCGCCTCGCTTGCCCAGGATGGCAAAGTGCTCTCCAAGGATGGCGATGAGGTCCGGGAAAGTCTTCTACAGGCCTTGGAGGACGAAAACGAGTGGCTTGGCGTACGACGCCGTGCCCTGGAAGCGGCCGCTCCCTTTAATATGGCCCAGGTCCACAGGCACATACAATGGGCCTACGATAGTGACGACCAGGACATGAAGTGCAGCTCCCTCTATGCAATGGGCAAGACTGGCAATTCCGTCTGGCTCCCTGTCCTATACCGGGAGCTGCAAAGCAGTCTGCCTCCCATGCGCTATGAAGCTGCAACCGCCTGCGGAGAGATAGACGAGGAAGAATCCGCGCCTCACCTAGTTTCGCTGATCCAGGATGACGACCTCCAGGTGCAGCTGGCGGCTATTGGGGCCTTGGGCAAAATCGGGGGGTCGCTCGCCAAGAGAGCTCTGCGCCACTGCTTGAAGATGGGGGACCAGGTCCTCGAAGATGCTGCCCGGGAATCCCTGGAAGCTATTCAGGCAACCGAAGACCCTCTCTCTTTTCGTTTTGATTTCTGAGGCCGAGCATCAGCTGATCAGCAGTTGGAGGGTGGCCCGGCTGGCCACAGTTGATGCCCAAGGGTGCCCTTCCAACATCCCTATCTGCTTCGCGTTCGACGGACGGTGTCTTTACTCCGTGCTGGACCAAAAGCCGAAGGCTGTGCAGCCAGATAACCTGAAGCGGGTGCGGAACATCCGTGCCAACCCTCAGGTGTCGGTAGTGCTGGACAGCTACAACGAAGATTGGGGTTCCTTGTGGTACATACTGATAAAGGGGGTTGCCGACATCATCCGTCGTGGGATGGCTGGGCACGAGGATGCCTTGGAAATGCTACGTCGGAAGTACGAGCAGTACCAGCATATGGACGTCGACGACAGCCCTGTGATTCGAATTACCCCCCAGCGGATCACAAGCTGGGGCAGATTGCCCGACCCAATTGCCGGGTCGGGCTAGCCGGGGGGGCCTGAGCTACAGAGGAGGGACCTATGCCGGGTGAAGATGTGAACAGCGACCAGTCCGACGTTCAGGAAAGTATTTACGAGTGGGATGTAGCTCAGGTCGGGGATGCTTCACCGCCCTTCGTATATGATATGACCGCCGAAGGGATCTTTGATTACTGTAAGGCGGTCCAGTACGAAAATCCCATTTACACCAGCGAGGCTGCAGCCAGGGAAGCCGGGTATGCGGGCATATTTGCGCCGCCAACGATGATTTACACCTACGCTCCCCAGAGGAGGGTCGATGTGGTCGCCGCCAGGGGATACGTCGCACCTGAGCAGTCTCAAACAAGCCCCAGGAGCACACCCTTCGTTGACACGGAGGTGCGCTTTCAAGGCGCATCTGTAGCGCCGGGAGACACCATCACCAGCGTTACCCGAGTGGCTGACAAGTTCGAGAGGAGGGATAACAGGTTCATCACCTTCAGGGTGACCGCCCACAACCAGCGCCATGAGCTGGTTGTCGAGTATGACTACGTCTGCTTGTGGGAATCCCCTACCCGCAAGTCGCCTCCAGGGAGCTAGAACCAGCCATCGAACAGGGCGCAGTGCCCGGAATCCTCGATTTCGCTCTCAGCCACCAGCCCTTGGGCCACCGCTTGCTTCCTCTTCAGGCGGCCGTAAGCCATCAGCACATAGGTCTCAGCATCGCAGTCGAACTGCACGTCTGAGGGCTTGCTTGCCCCCTCCTCAACATGGCAGGTATCTCCCGCCACGATCATATCGACCTGGGGGATGGCAGCGCCTGAAATGCGGAACCGGTATCTCAGGGGGGAAGGCAGCGCGGGGCCGGGCTTGAATATTACACCCCACCACCTGGGGGCTTCGTCCAGGAATGCGGGCAGCGCTTCCGGGTTGATGTGAGCACCGGCACCGAAGCTGGAGCGGATGTCCCATGAATGCATTGCCTGCTCGGCGATTGAGAGGTTGATGTAGGCGCGCACCGAGCGATCCCCCCTGCCGTGCCAGCAGGGGTTCTCCAGCACATCGGGGGTGATTCCTGCCAGGGTATCGTTCAGGCGCTGGGAGCTGTCCCTGAAGTAAGGCGCCAGGTTTCCCTGGTGCTCCTTCTGCACAGCAATGGCCCGATCGGCGATGACCTGGTCCCTGGCGGGGCCGCCGGGAGGCATGTTGTATCCGGGCGGCGGTGTCGGTGCCTCGCCCCTGATGCCCCGCCCGATGTTCTCGGTTCTGCCTTCGTGTCCATTGGCCAGATGAGCCACCACGTCAGCTATGCTCCACATATCGCAGGCGCTCGTTTTCTGCCAATCTTCTTCGGTCAAGCCATCCATCAGCCTTTGCAGGGTATCCGATTCCCGTTTATGTACGTGGACTCTGTCCAGGGCATCGTCGTTGGTTGACATGTTTTGCTCCCAGGATGAAGTGAAGTGGCGCGGCCTAAGCTGTCCCCATGATAGCACCAAGCTTACCTTCCGGTCTTTCGACCAAGTCATTGCCTCCAACGCACAAAGGACTCAAAGGGATACAAAAGGGGATACAAAGGGTATGTAAGGGGGAATATTCCCGGTTGACAATTGTATCGGGGGAATGGTACAAGTTAGGACAGCTACAGTGGCCGTAATGTAGGAGCCGGGGGTCAACCCCCATCACTCACATTTAGGAGGAGAGATGCTCGAAAGAGAACGGGTAAGGGAAAGAGAAGCAGAACCTATCCAGTATGATACTTCGGCCCAGGACAACATCCGCAGGAACCGGAGCAAGAAAGAAATTCTGGCCTCCCTTCCGCATGTCACCCAGTACGAGGACCGTCCGTGGACGCAGGGGATCAGCTGCACTCACAAGTACATGAACAACATGCACCATGCAGCTGCTCCAGAAGAGTACACCCTTCCCTTCCATACCATGAACGCCTGGCATGAGATTCTCCGGCCTGGCAAGTACATGGGCACCCACCGCCACATTCTCGAAGCCATCTTCTACATCCAGGAAGGAAGCGGCTGGGAGATTCACGATGGTGTGCGCTGGGACTGGGAGGCGGGAGACATTCTTTGCGTTCCCACCTATTGCATTCATACCCACTTCTCCGACCCGGTCACCGGGGCGCGGTTCTTTGCCACAGCCCAGCGTCTCTACGACATGATGGGCCTTGGCGGTACCGAGCAGCTTGAGGTCCATCCCAACTACCGGGAGTTGACCGAGGAAGAGCAGAAGCTCATGGGGGCCGACGAAGAGCTCCAGAGGATCATGGCTGAGCGGATGGCTTACCCCGCGTTTCAGGGTGAACCGAAGAACACCTACGAGCAGTACATGAAGAAGCTCACCGATGACTCCAAGTGGAGGGCCGAGTGCACCCATGTGGTGAAGGGCAGCCAGATGCCTTGGGAAGATACTAGGATGGGCCGCATTAAGTACCTGGTGCACCCCAAGATTCCCACGGGCTTGGTCACCTATGAGGCATGGATGCAGGAGATCCCGCCGGGCGGTTCCAGCGGCAAGCATCGCCACATGGGTGAAGAGCTGCAGCTTGTTATCGAAGGCAGCGGCTATGACATTCACGGTGATGTGAAGCATGAATGGGCGGAGGGCGACGTGGTGGCGATCCCCCACAACACGATCCACCAACACTTCAACCCCGATCCCTACAAACCGGCCTTGGTGTACCATGTCCAGTCCAGGCTCTTCGACTTCATAGGCCATGGCGGTATCGAGCACCTGGAGGATGCCCCTGAGTGGCAGGGTCGATAAGCTGGCCCCATCCCAGGCCATAACACCCGGCGACTGAGCAAGCGGGAGCCTCCTCAAAAGGCTCCCGCTTGCTTTTGGCCATATCTAAGGAGGAGAAAGATGCTGGAACGGGAGAGACTCAGGGAGAGAGAAGCGGAACCTATTCAGTACGACACATTCACCCAGGACGGCCTGCGAAGGTTCAAGAGCCATAAAGAGGTGCTGGCGGAGCTGCCCCACGTAATAAAATTCGAAGAGTTTCCCTGGACCCAGGGGGTGAGCTGCACCCACAAGCACTTGGACCGCAGGGACTCCCGCGCCCCCGTGGACGAATGGATCGTGCCCTTCCACACCCTCCAAGCGCACCACGAATGGCTGAAGCCCGGCCATTACATGGGCACCCACCGACACATCCTGGAAGCGATCTTCTATATCCAGGAGGGAGGCGGGTACGAAATCCACGATGGTGTGCGCTGGGATTGGGAGGCGGGCGATGTTCTCTGTGTACCCACCTATTGTATCCATACGCACTTCGGCGACCCCGTGGTTGGCGCCCGCTTCTTTGCGGTGACCCAGAGGCTCTACGAATTCATGGGATGCGGAGACCGGGAGCAGCTGGAGATTCACCCGAATTACCGGGAGCTCTCTCAGGAAGAGAAGATGCTCATGGGCGCCGACGAGGAGCTTCAGAGGATCATGGCCGAGCGGATGGCCCATCCCACCCTGGGACGAGCGCCTGCCAACACCTATGAGGAGTACATGCAAAAGCTGTCGGAAGAGGTGAAGTGGCGCCAGGGCTGCACCCACGTTGTGAAGGGCAAGGACCGGCCTTGGGAGGAAACCCAGATGGGCCGTCTCAAGTACCTGGTGCATCCCAAGATTCCCACTGGACTACTCACCTACGAAGCCTGGCTACAGGAGCTGCCTCCCGGCGGCCGCAGCGGGAAGCACCGCCACATGGCCGAAGAGGTCCACCTTGTCCTGGAGGGCAAGGGGTACGATATCCACGATGGTGTCCAGTGGGACTGGGACCAGTTCGACCTGGTGCACATTCCCAAGAACACGGTTCACCAGCACTTCAATGCCGATCCCTACAAGCCGGCCCTTACCTATCACGTGCAGTCCAGGTTGTTCGATTTCATCGGGCACGGCGGCGTTGAGCACCTGGAAGATGCCCCCGGCTATAAGCAGGCCGGCTAGCCCATGGAAAATTTGTTGACAAGCCCCAAAGCGGGGTCTAACATAGGCGCAAGTCGGCCGCCACTCCCTGCGGGAGTGAAGGCTTGTCCCAAGGTCCTCACAATAGTGTTCAGGAGGAGCTATGCTAGAGAGAGAGCGAACTAGAGAGAGAGAAGCCGAGCCGATCGAGTACGATACGGCTATCCAGGACAACCAGCGAAGGCATCTGAGCGACAAGGATATCCTGGCGAGTCTTCCCCACGTTATCCAGTTCGAGGAGCGCCCGTGGACCCAGAGCATCAGCTGCACCCATAAGTATATGGACCAGCGGGTGCACACGGTGCCGGTGAAAGACTGGTCAGCCCCCTTCTACACCATGAATGCATGGCATGAGTTGCTACGCCCGGGGCACTACATGGGCACCCACCGCCACATCAATGAAGCCATTTTCTTCATAATGGAAGGCGGTGGATGGGAAATCCATGACGGGGTGCGCTGGGACTGGGAAGCGGGCGATATCCTTTGTGTTCCTTCCTATTGCATCCACACCCACTTCGGCGACCCGGTGACCGGCGCCAGGTTCTTCGCAACAACCAACCGTTCTATCGAGTTCATGGGGCTGGGAGGCACCGAGCAGCTGGAAATCCACCCTAACTACAGAGAGCTCTCGGAAGAGGAGCAGAAGCTACTGGGCGCCGATGAGGAGCTCCAGAGAGTTATGGCGGAGAGGATGGCCTACCCTGACCTTGCTCATGCTCCCAAGGACACCTACGAAGAGTACATGAAACACCTCACCGAAGAGGTTAAGTGGCGCCAAGCCTGCACTCATGTGGTGAAAGGCAGCCAAATGCCCTGGGAGGATACCCAGTTCGGCAAGATCAAGTACCTGGTCCATCCCACTATCCCCACCGGCCTGCTCACCTACGAGGCATGGCTGCAAGAGATCCCACCCGGAGGCTCCAGCGGTCGCCATCGACACATGAGCGAAGAGCTCCACATGGTGATCGAGGGAAGCGGGTACGATATACACAATGGCAATAAGTGGGAGTGGGAGAAGTTCGACGTGGTGTACATTCCCGCTAACGTGGAGCACCAGCACTTCAACCCGGACCCCTACAACCCGGCCGTCTCCTACCATGTCCAATCCCGGCTGTACGATTTCATCGGCCACGGCGGTATCGAGCACCTGGAAGACGCCCCCGGCTACAATAAGTAGCCGACTCGGCGACGTAAACACAGAAGGGGGGCGGTTTCATGACCGCCCCCCTTCTCATATTCTATTATAGGCTCTCCCAGTCACCCTGAGCGGCCCATCATGAGGCAGCGCTGGTTGTTTCCAGCGCCTGGCGGTCATCCCGCATCTTTTGCACCTTTTCGAGGCCGCTCAAGAACATTTCCATGTGCAAGGGTACGCTCCTTGAGTAGCTGACCGAACGGACAGCCGCCATCTTCGCTTCTTCGCATACAGCGGCCAGCTCGGCCCCCGAGTAGCCGCCGGTCATCCCGGCTATAGTGTTGATGACCTCGTCCAGGGATGTGGACGCATCCATGCCCACTCCCTGAAGCTGTATCTTTAGGGTTTCGACCCTCTCCTGCTCGTCGGGCAGGGGAACGTAGATGTGCACACCAAAACGCCCCGGCGTAAGGACCGCCGTGTCAACCAGGTCCACCCGGTTAGTGGCAGCGATCACCATGATGCCCTTCAGGGGGTCCACAGCATCCAACTCGGCCATCAGCTGGTTCACGATCCTCTGGATGATGTTGGTGGTGCCTGCTTCGTCGCTCCTGGCAGGTGCCAGCGCGTCCAGCTGGTCAAGGAATATGATGGCCGGCGCTACCTGCGCAGCTACGCCGAAGATACGACGCACCCTCTCCTCCGACTCTCCGAGCCACTTGGAGAAGAACTCCGGGCCCCTTACCGGGATGAAGTTGGCATCGCAGTGATAAGCCACCGCCTTGGCCAAGAGGCTCTTCCCCGTTCCCGAGGGGCCGTACAGCAGCACTCCCTTGGGAGGGACGATCTTCATAGACGAGAACACCTCGGCGTGGCGCAGGGGCTGTTCCACAACCTCCCTCAGGCGCTCCTTGGCGTCCTCCAGTCCTCCTACATCGTTCCAGGTGGTGTCTGAAGCAACCACCATCGTCTCTCGCAGGGCCGACGGACGCACCCGGGTCACTGCATCTTCCAGGTCCGACCGGTTCACAATCAGGTTCTCCAGGGGCACCTGCATGTTCCGCATATCTATGTGGGAGCCCTTGGGCAAAGTGCGCCGGAGGGCATTCAGTCCGGCCTCACGGCAAAGCTCCAGGAAGTCGGCGCCGACGAAGCCGATGGATATACGGGCAAGCTCAGGGAGGAAGTCTTGGGCATCCTCGGACAGGGGCATCCCGCGGGTGTGAATGTGCAGTATCTCCAGCCTGCCCGCTGAATCGGGAGCGCCAAGGTACAGCTCCCGGTCAAAGCGTCCCGGACGACGGAAGGCCATATCCACGGAGTCGATGCGGTTGCTGGTGCCGATGATCATGACACCTTCGGTGCGTTTGATGCCGTCCAGCAGGGACAGGAACTGGGTGGAAAGGCGGGTATCGGCGGCTGTGCCCGATTCGCCCCTCTTCGGGGCGATGATGTCCAGCTCATCGACAAGGATGATGGAAGGGAAGCGGCGGGCTGCCTGCTCGAACACCCGCCGGAGGTTGTCTTCCGATTCTCCGTACCCAGACCCGATCACCTCCGGCCCGCCAATGTACAGGAACTGGGCATCGATCTCATGGGCGATGGCCCTGGCCAGGTGGGTCTTGCCGGAGCCGGGGGGGCCGTGAAATATGATGCCCCTGGGCGGGTTGATGCCAAGGCGGCGGTAGATGTTGGGATGGCGAAGGGGAATCTCAATCAGCTCCCGAACCTGGCGGATCTGGGCTTCCATGCCTCCCACATCTTCATAGGTGATCTCCGGAGCTGCACCGGCCCCCAGGGTCATGGCATATCGGAGCTCGATCTCGGTATCAGGGGTTATCATCCCGGGACCTGGCGATATCTCCGTTACCTGGAATGGCGCTCCCATGACTGTGGGAAGGGCGGGACCGCCGGCGCCACCATGTCCATGCCCGCCGCCGCGCCCATGTCCGTGCCCATGGCCTTCCTCATCATCATCATCGGCTTGGGTGGTGACCGTTGTACCCAGCCCCAGCCCTGCCCCGGGGAAGGCGGCGTAGATCACCGCATCCTGGTACACCAGCATCCCCATGCTGCACCATGACTGCTTGAGGTAGTCGATGGCGCCCGATATGTCTGAAACATCCAGGAGGGGGGCAAGCTCCAGTTTTTCCACGTTGCCCGTTCCGTTGGAGGCTGCACTGACCTCTAACGTGTCCCCCAGTCGGGCCTTTATGCCCTGGCGGATGTACTGATCGACACAAACAACGGACTGCTCCTCACCACTGGAAAGGGAAGGTCCCACCCTTGCCAGGGCCGTCCGTCCGAACCGGGTGCGGAGCTCCACAGGGTCGTCCGCCTTCAGTCCCTCTCGTTCAAGCACTTCAGGGTGCAGCAGGACTATGCCCTTCCCGCTGTGCTCGGCCCTGGCACGATCTATCCTTAGCAACTCCATCCCAGAACACTCCTTTTGACATCATCTAGTAACTTGAAGGAGAAGCACCTTCTCCCGTATCACCTCGGCTAGTATACAACAAGCGGTGAGGACAAGGACAATTTCAACCCCTTCTGTCCTCAAGCACTTGGTTTATCCTGCATTGACAAAACCCAAAACCCTGTGTTAGCATCTGTGCGGTTTGTAGCCGGGAAGGCTATGAACCTGCCTTGCGTTGGCAAAGCCCCAAAGGGCGCCGGCGCCCCAATCGCGGAACCGTCCAGGTATTATTCCGGAGGTGAATCTAGCATGAAACCCGGTACGTTGTGGACAAGATGGTGGATAGTTGGAATTCTTACGGCTATGGTCCTTGGGACGGTGGCCGCCTGCGGTGGCGAGGTAGAGGTGACCAAGATAGTTGAGAGAGAAGTCGAGGTCACCGTGGAAGTCGCGGGTGAGGAAAAGATAGTCGAGGTCACCCGTGAGGTTTCGATGGAGGTAGAGGTAACAGTGGTGGTCGAGCCCACCGCAACGATCCCGCCTGACGTCGGAAGACAGGTGGACGACAACGTAGTGCTGGTGTTTGATGGTGAGCCTGCTTCCATGTTCTTCCCCCATTACCTAACTGCCATCTCCGATACGGCTGTCAGAGACAACCTGGTAGATCCCCTGACATGGCAGTCGGGAGTTCCGGAAGATAACCTCAAACTGGTCCCGACGACCCTTACCACGGGATGGGAGAACATCGATCCCAACACCTGGCGTTTCAATCTGAGGGAAGGCGTCAAGTTCCACAACGGTGAAGAGTGGAACGCCCAGGCTGCCATCCCCAGCTTCACCTATCAGGGGAGCGACGTGGAAGCTGACAGTCGAGGATACACTGGCGACTTCACCCCCGTCGCCGTCGACGACTACACCCTGGAAATGCAATGCGTTAACCCTTGCGCCATATTGCCCCGGGTGTCCGTCTTCCTGGCACCAATGCCGCCGCAGCACTACGAATCTATGACGGTGGCAGATCATTTGAACAACAGGACCAACTACAGCGTCGGGCCCTACCAGTTCAAGGAGTGGACCCCCAGTGAGTTGGTATTCGAGCGGTACGATGACTACGTGGAAGTGCCCAGGGAAGATGGTTCCATCCACCCCGAGTTCCGAAAGGCCGTCATCCCCGAAGTTCGGTGGCAGTGGAGAGCTGAGCGCCTCACCCAGGCTTCCATGGTCGCTGCCGGCGAGGCCGACATGGCTTGGGACGTGGGCATAGATGCAGCCGAAATCGCACCTGCAGTGAAAACCGGTGGCGCCGCCGAGACCCTCAGCATGAAGGTAATGGCCTTGGGCTGCAACTGGCATCCGGAGCTGTGCAAGAGAGAGGTCCGGCTGGCCATAGCCCACTCCATCGACTGTGGGGCCTTGAGGGACAATATCTACGCCGGCCTGACAACCTGCCGTGGTACCAACGAATGGCTGGGTGTCGTGGGTGTGACTGCGGAAGCTGATGCACCCCATGAGTACAATCCGGACCTCTCCAGACAGCTGCTGAAAGATGCCGGGTACGACGACGACAACCTGATTACCATCAACTCCCGTGCCCACAGGGTGACCAAGGGTAACGAGATCTACGAAGCCATCTCGAACTACATGAGGCAGGTGGGCATCAGCAACCAGATGATTATCCAGGACAGGTCTCTGTGGCTGGCCAGGGCGGCCTGCGGAGCCGGCGCAGCCCTTAGCGCCTACATTCAGGACGAGGGCTTGGACATTGCGCTTGAAGAAGCCACGGCCGACCAGGTAAGGGCAGCCCTTGCCCGTGGTCCTGCGGGTGTGGACTGCATTCCCGGAGACCTGATCACTTCGACCTTGTCCGACGAGCAGCTGGACTTCCAGAGGAGCTTGCTCCGCAACATGAGCTGCACCAACTCCGGTTCCTACTTCTGTGAACCAGAGTTGGCTGATCGGATCGCAGAAGCGATAGGGACTCCTGAGGGCGATCTGCGCTTCGAGAGGATGCAGTACTTCCATGACAGGCTGAAGAACGAAGCCCTGAACATCGGTGTGTTCGACCTGGGCGTGGTGTATGCAATTAACCCCAGGCTGATCTGGGAGCCGCGCTTCGACCGCAGGGTTAGGGTCAACAGCATGGAATACGCCCAATAAGCCTTCCCAGTAAGGAAGAGGACGGAGAAGGGGCCCCGACTTGCCGGGGCCCCTTCCTTTTGCGCGGCTATCCCTACCTCTCCTCACCCGTTGGAGTCCACGAAGCCTCCCGCCGGACTGCGTATCGCCTCACCCCCAAGTGCATCCCCATCACGGGCGAGGAATTACATGTCCCTTATCCACCTCTTGGGAAGCCATTGGAAAAATCCCCGGACAGGGCAGAACGCGGCGGTGACAAGGGGAATATTCAAGGCACAATTACGCCTTCCGTTCGCCGCCTACTCATCCCCCGTTCGCCCTTCGGCCCGGCTCAGAACATACCCTGAGGGAGCTCGAGGGGCCCTTCAACACAACTCAGGACTGGGCCGGAGGGGCCAAGCCAGTGGGCCGAGGGCAACCCCCTCCGTCACCCGCCCTCCTCCGTTCGCCCTTTGGTCCTCTCAGGACATGCCCTGAGAGGGCCAACCCGGCGGGCCGGGGGCAACCCCCCTCCGTCAGCCTTGCCCCCGCCGTTCGCCGCATACCCATCCTGCGTTCGCCCCTCGGCCCGGCTCAGGACATGCCCTGAGGGAACGCGAGGGGCCCTTCGACACAGCTCAGGACTGGGCCGGGGGGACCAACGCCACAGGCTAGGCAAGGGTCTCCCCCTTGGGGATGGAAGGTCAGGATGATGGGGAACGGAGAACTAAGCGAGGCGCGGCTTGGGTTTCTAGGCGGCCAGCTGGCGATAGGCGTCGATGAGTTGCGCGGCAATGGTGTCCCAGGAGTATCTCTCCTCTACCAGTGCCCGGCCCCTGATCCCCATCTGCCAGGTTTTTTCGGGGGAGACCATTAGCTGTGCCAGCGCCTCCGCCAGCGGTCCGGCCTCCGGCACCACCTCCAGGGAGGCTCCGGCTTCAGCAGCCTCCGGGAAGTTGCACTGGGGGGTCAGCACGACGGGAAGACCATGGGCCATTGCTTCCAGGACGGCGATGCTGAATCCCTCGGTGTAGGAGGGAAGGGCAAACAGGTCGGCGGCCGAGAAGGCCGAATCTTTCGCGACGCCTGTCACGAAGCCGGGAAAAGAGACATTGTCAGCCACTCCCAAGGCGCCAGCCTGACCTTGCAGCTGCTCCCTGTAGTCAGGGCGGCAGGGACCGGCTAAGGTCAGCTTTGCATCGTATCCCCTTGTCCCCAGGGACGCCAGGGCGTCGATGAGCAGGCCGGGTCCCTTGTTGGGGATAATCCGCCCCAGGAACAGAATCTCGAATGGCTTGTTCCCTTTCGACGATGCACTGCCCTTGGGGGCTGCCGAAACGTGAGAGTCCCGCCCGATTTCTACACCGGCTGGCATGACCGTGGTGGGGGAGGATGCCCCATAGGACAGCGCGTCCTCCTGCTCCTGAAGAGTGAGGGCATGAACCAGGCTAGCGTTGTTGAGGATGGGCCGCTGCACCAGAGGCGAGTAGATTCTCTTGAGGAGCCGGTCGTTGGCAAGGGCTAGGGGCGCCAGGCAGCCATGGGGCGAAACGACCAAAGGAATGTGCCTTCGGCGGGTTTCCCGGGATGTAATGAACAGGGGATAGTGCCATAACTCGTGGGCATGTATGACGTCGTACTGCTCTGCCGCTGACTGAATAAATCTAGCGTAGGCGGGGGAGAAGCTGGTCCAGAACTTGGCAAACCTTCCTTGGGGGAAGACCTGGACGTCCACATCCGGCCCGCAGGAAGCCAGCTCACATTGAGGGTTGTTCGCCGGAGCGCTGCTTGCTACGGTGACTCTTGCACCCTGCCGCGCCTGGGCTGAAGCCAGCCCCGCGACGAATGAAGAGGGACCTCCCCAGGAAGCCTCCATGCTGATGGTGATGTGCAGTACCCGCATGGCTATGCTGCGTTCAGGGCCGCGTACCATGCAACGTAGTCTTTCACACCCTGCCCGATGCTTATGGACGGTGTGAAACCCAGCTCCGAAACCGCCTTGCTGATGTCGGCGACGCTGTCCCGCACCTCCCCGGCCCTGGATGGTCCGTAGGTGATGGCAACCTCGTTGCCGACCGCCTCGACGACGTGCTGGGCAAGCTGGTTGATGGTGGTCGCCACACCTGTGCCGATGTTGAAGACGCCATGGGCATCCCTGTCGCAGGCTAGCAAATTGGCATCTGCCAGGTCCCGCACATCCACAAAATCCCTGGTCTGCTCGCCGTCGCCGAAGATGTGCAAGGGATCCGCCTTCAGGGCGCGGTCGACAAAGATGGGTATAACGTTGCCGTAGGGGTTGAAACGCTGGTTTAACCCATATGCGTTGAAATAGCGCAGGCATGACACCCTGAGCCCGTATTCGGCCCCCAACACCAGGCAGTAGTGCTCGGCGCTCAGCTTGCTTATGCCGTAGGCCGAAACCGGGACCTTGGGGTGGTCCTCGTCCACCGGAACGTAGGCGGTCTCTCCGAAGATCGCTCCCGATGAGGAATAGACCATCTTGGGAATGGACAGCTCGCAGCATGCCTTCAACATGTTGATGGTGCCCAGGGCGTTGGTGGCCAAGTCGGTGTCGGGACGCTCCAGGGAGAGGACGTTTCCCACCTGGGCCGCCAAGTGAAAAACGACGTCAGCGCCCTCCGCGGCCTGGAGGACCTGCTCGTAGTCCCTCACATCCCCGGTCGCCAGTTCCAGGCGGGGGTCCTTGGGGAGGTTTTCGTCGGCCCCGCAGGAGTAGTCATCCAGCACGACGACCTCGGTTCCCCTTTCTAGGAGCTTGCTGACCACGTTGGAGCCTATGAAGCCGGCGCCGCCGGTCACCAGGGCGCGCCTCGGGTTGATGCTCATTGCGGGGTGCCAGCATCTTGGGCCGTCACCTGCCCCCGCACCGCCGAGGATGAACCGGGCAGGAAGGAGGCATCTCTGTCGATCTCCTCTCTGTTCTCCCGGAACCATCGGATGGTTGCAGCGATGCCGTCCTCGAAGCTGGTTCCGGGCTGGTACCCCATAAGCTCCCTGGCCTTGTCCACCGATGCCAGCAGCCGTGCCTTGGTGTCCCATTTGCGGCGGGGAGCATAGCGGATGCCGGCCTGGTTGCCCACCGAGGCGTTTATCACCTCGGCCAGGTGGGCGATGCTGGTCTCCCGCTCCGATGCCAGGTTAATCGCCTCCCCGATGGCCGCCTCGTAGTAGCCTGCCCTTAGCAGCCCGTCCACGAGGTCGCCGACGTAGGTGAAGTCTCGAGTCTCCTCACCCGTGCCTGTGATGGGCAGAGAGTAGCCCTTCATCGCCCAATAAACGAAGTTTGGAATGACGTTCCTGTACTGGCCGGGGACCTCCCCGGGACCGTAGGAGTTGAAAAAGCGGGTGATGGACACCTTCAGGTTGTGGTAGTGGCTGAAGAAGTTGCAGTACAGCTCACCCAGCATCTTGGTGATCTGATAAGGGGAGGTCAGGTGCATGGAGACGTACTCTTCCCGCAGGGGCAGGGGCGCCTCGCTGCCGTAGATGGAGCAGCCCGAGGATGCGTACACAAACCTGTCCACCCCCGCCAGGGAGGCGTACTCCAGCAGCCTGAGAGTGCCCAGGCCGTTGACGTGCAGGTCCCGCTCCGGGTAGTCCACCGAGTTCTGGTTGGCAAAGAAGGCGGCTAGGTGGTAGATGTGAGTTGGGGCTTCGTTGAACACCCGCTTCAGGCTGGTCTCATCGGTAACGTCGCCGTTGACGAAGAGGACGGCGGGATGGGAGGGGATGTTCCAGGTGTAGGAAGCCTCCAGGTTGTCCAGGATGATCACCAGCTCAGCGCCCAGGTCCGCCAATGCTTTACATAAGTTGGAGCCGATTGCCCCGGCGCCGCCGGTGACCAGCACCCGCTTCCCTCTGTAGCTGTCCAGGTAATCAGTCATCGTCCCGCCCCATCGCCGTATATGCCCTTCATCCAATCGATGTACCTGCCCAGCCCCTCCGCCAGGCCCACCTGGGGGTTGTGGCCCAGGTGCCTCTCGGCCTTGGATGAGTCCACCACCTTGGTATGGGTGGTGAAGGGTTCGGCCTCCTTGTAGGTTACGCTGCCGTCGTCCCTGCCCAAGAGCCTGAGCACCATGCCGGCCAGCTCCCCGATATCGACAACCCACTCCTGGCGAGAGCCGATGTTATACACCTCGCCCGGGTGGAAGCTCTCGCAGATGTTGGCCATGGTCGCGGCTGTGTCGGAAACATAGTCGAAGATGCGTTTGTGGCACCTGTACACGGTGAAGGGCATATCCTTCATTGCCCTGTACACGAAGATGGGGATCACGCCCCTGTAGCTGCTGTAGTACTCGTGGGGGCCGTAGCAGTTCAGGGGACGCACGCGCACGCTCTCGGTGCCGAACATCTCCGCCGAGTTCAGCACGAGAAGCTCCCCAGCCCACTTGGTGACGGCGTAGTCGTTGAGCTGCTTGATGGCCACCTTGTCCATCACATCTTCAGACATGATGCCGTCGTAGTCGCCGTAAACCTCGCAGCTGCTGTAGAAGATGTGGCGGAAGTGGTGCCGCTCCTGGAGCCGGAGCAGGTTCTTGGTGCCGATGACGTTGACGGTCCACAGGTTTTCGTAGTGGTCCTCGCCGTTCCAGCGCCCGTACTCGGCGGCCAGGTGGTAAACGTAGTCAAAGGTGTGGGTCTCGAATATCCGCTCCATCTGCCAGTAGCTGCTGACGTCTGCGCGCACATGGTCGTCCCCTTCCCCGTGCACGATGTCACAGGTCAACACATCGTGCCCCCGGCGCCGAAGCTCGGCGACAAGGTTTGTGCCAATGAATCCCCTGCCTCCCGTTACCAGTATCCTAGCCAACGGTTCTATCTCCCTGCAAAATCCTCTGCATATTTCACTCGCACCCCTGCCCCAATGACCGTCACTCCCGCGAAAGCGGGAGTCTACTTCCCCGACCGCCGTGCTGTGGGCCAGGGTAGGTTCCCGATTTCGCGGGAACGACGGAAAGAGCGTGGGAACGACGTGGTTGCGCAATGATTTCCCCCAAGGGGGGAGGGGACATAAAGTCCCCGCCATGACGGAACCTACTCAAGGGTGTCCGCCTCCAGCAGGATATCGATGGTGCGCTCCCCTGCCCGGCCGTCGCCAAAGGGGTTCTCCCAATCCCTGGGCCTTCCCAGCATATCACGCACCTGCTCCTCCAGGTTGGCAAGGTGCGTCCCTGCCACCACGTTGCTTCCCACTCGGAGGGTCTCGGGCCGCTCCGTATCGTCCCGGAAGGTGATGCAGGGTACCCGCAGAACGCAGCACTCCTCTTGTACACCACCGGAATCGGTGAATACAAGGCGGGAGTGCTTCTCCAGCAGCAGAAAGTCGAAGAAGCCGACGGGTTCCATGAGCCTCAGCTCCGACGGAAGGGATAGACCGTTGGAATCTATGCAGGACAGGGTCCTGGGATGGATGGGGAAGACGACGGGCAGGCCATGCTCCCTGCCCGCGGCGCCCAGCCCAGACAGCATTCTCTGCAGCACCTCCGGTCGGTCCGTATTCTCCGCCCTGTGGAGGGTCGCCAGGAAGTAGGCCCCAGGCTCCACCCCCAGCTTGTCCAGCCCGGAGGAGGCTTCGGCCATGGGAAGGTATCTATGCAGGGCGTCAACTATAGTGTTGCCGGTGACGAACACCCGGTGGTAGTCCGTACCCTCTCCCATGAGCACATCGGAGGCCCACGGGGTGGGAGCCAGCAGAACCGATGCCAGCCGGTCGGCCACGATGCGGTTTCTCTCCTCCTGCATCGCCATGTTGTAGCTTCTGAGCCCCGCTTCCACGTGGACGAAGGGAATGCCCAGGGAGCTAGAGGCCAAGGCGGCAGCCAGGACGGAGTTGGTGTCCCCCTCGGCTAGCACGAAGCTGGGACCCTCAGCGCCCAGAATCTCTTCCAGCCCGGTCAGCATCTTTCCAAGCTGCTCCCCGAAGGTGCCGGACCCCACCTCCAGGTTGTGAGTAGCCTCTCCAAGCCCCAGCTCCTCGAAGAATATCTTGTCCAGGTTGTAGCTGTAGTGCTGGCCTGTATGGACGATGGAGTAGCTGATCCCCCGCCGGCGGCACTCCAGGATGATGGGCGCCATCTTTATGATCTCCGGCCTGGTCCCAACTACAAGGCAAAGCTTCAAGACTCGGCTCACTCCCCTCAACTATTCGTCATTGCGGCGGAAGCCGCAATCCAGAGAGGGCTTGCTGGATACCGGCTTTCGCCGGTATGACGGAGGGCTGGGCAGTCATTGCGGTGGAAGCCTCTAAATCGGGCTTTCACCCTCCCCTTGACCTCCTGCCCGCCACCTCCATCAGCAGCTCCTCGTGGCGTCGCACCAGAACCTCCCTGGAGTGGCCCTCCAGGAAGGCCTGCCTGCCCGCAGCCCCCATGGCGGCCCGCTCTTCCGGGCTCATGCGCCGCAGCCTCAGCACCGCCTCAGCCATAGCCTGGGGGTCTTCAGCGGGACAGCTTATCCCCGCGCCGGCGGCCTCGACCAGGTCGGCGGCGTCGCCGGCGCTGGCCATCAGCACCGGCTGCTGGCAGGCCATGTATGAGAATATCTTGGCGGGTATGCTGATCTCAAACAGGGGGTCTCGCTTATAGTGGGCCAGCAGCACGTCGGAAAGGGCGTATATGTGAGGCATCTGCGTCGCGGGCTGTATTCCCAGGAACCTTACGTTATCCAGCTTCCTGTCCCTCACCATACCTTCCAGGGCCTCCCGTCCCACCCCGTCCCCCGCGAACAGGAACTGGATGTCCTCCTGGGACCTTAGAAGGTCCGCCGTTTCCACCACCGTCCCCAGGTTCTGGGCAAGGCCCATGTTGCCCCCGAACATCACGTTGAACCTGCCAGCCATCCCAAGCTCCCTGGCCAGCGCCGGGTCCGGATCGACGGGAGAATAGATATCCTCATTGGCCCAGTTGGTCATCACCCTTATCTTCTCCGGCGGCACCCCCTTGCCGATGAGATTGTTCCGGTAGCCAGGAGATACGGTGATTATGGCGGCCGACCTCTTGTAAACGAACCTTTCCAGCCACCTCAAGCCTGCTATTATCTTCCTGCTCCTGACCATCCCGGTGGCAAGAATCGCCTCGGGCCACAAATCGTTCACGGCATACACAAAGGGGATGCGCCGCATCAGCCCGATGGTCCAAGCCGAAAGGCCCACGCTCAGGGGCGGATGCCACACGTACATCACGTCGGCGGGGCCGCTCCCTAAGGGTCCCATCATGCACGACGATGCCATGAAAGAGCCGTAGCTCATGATGCGTCTCAGGGACGACCTGCTGTGGTCCACCATCAGGGGCAGGCGCAATACAGGAATGCCGTCTATGGTCTCCCACTTCCGGGGGCGCTGTCTGTAGCCGTCGTACAGCTTCCCTTGGGGATAGCTGGGGAACCCGGTGATAACCCGCACCTGGTGTCCCCGCTGGGCCAAGGACACAGCCAGCTCATGGGGCATCCATATAGGTTCCGGGTTATAGAAGTAGGAATGAATCAGGATACGCACTGCTCTAGCACCGCCTCGCATTGTAGCCAATTAACGTCTTTATGAATACATGATTAAACGCCGCGCACTTGACGGCATTTGACATTCTAACCAAACTCTACCCAATATTCGCCTCTTAAGGGAGGAGGCTATCATAGGGCGCGGACTGATAGTGTCGTACTTGTGCAACGCCCATCCTGGTGGTGGGGAGGAGCACATCCATCAGATAACGAGGCACCTCGCCGGCTTGGGTGAAGACGTCACCTACGTCACCACTAGCTGCCCGCATCCCCACGCGCCATTTCTTTGCCCGGCATCTGCAAAGATTGAGCAGTTTGAGGCATCATGTGGTTATCCCATCAAGAGGATACAGAACACATTACTGGGTTCAGGTCGGTGGCTCAGCCTACCTGTGGTGTTCAGCAGATTCTCCTTGATCTGGAACCTCCATCGGATGGCGAGTCGAAAGCGTGTTGAATACATAGTCGTCAATCAGTCCACCTCTCTAAGCGTGGCTTGTTGGCTGGTGGCGAAGGCGGCGCGCATCCCGATCATTCAGATAATCCATCACTTGGCTGCTGACATGGGGTCGGGAATCGGGGGGCGGCTGAGAAAGTGGCTTATCCGCTTGGCTTTGCGGAGGGTGTCTGTAAATGTGTGTGTGTCGAACGGGACAGTCTCCGATGTTGCAAGCTTTGGGCGTTCTGATCGAGTGAGAACGACGGTAATTCCCAATGCTTTAGACCTAAAGGCGATTGATGATTGGCGCGGAGATGCCGAGGTCTCCGGCGAGTCGGCTAAGTTACTACAGGAGCGAGGGTATCCGAAAGGTCGTAGGCCGGTCATCTTCACGGTCGGACGGCTATACAAGCATAAAGGCATACATCTGGTCATTAGGGCGATGGGACGGATTCTCAATGAGTTCCCTGAGACACGCTACGTCGTGGCGGGCGATGGGATCTACAGGTCCGAACTGGAAAGTATCGCCGACTCAGTGCTGCCGGCCAGCTATAGAGAAGCAGTTGTCTTTCTCGGCTTTGTGTCCGACGACGAGAAGTACGCCCTCTATGAGGCGTGCGACCTGTTCGTGATGCCCTCCTCTGAGGAGGGGTTTGGCTTGGTATACGCTGAAGCAGGCGCCTTCGGCAAGCCCTCCATTGGATGCGACGTCATGGGTGTGCCTGAAGCGATTGCCCATGAAGAAACGGGGCTGCTGGTCCCTCCAAATGATGCGGACGCAGTGGCGGAGGCCATACTGAGGCTGCTCCGCAACGACACTGAGCGGGCACGCATGGGAGCGGCAGCCAGGCAGCGCGTCGAATCGATGGGGACGTGGGAAGACAGGGCCAGACAATACCAGCAGCTCATAGGTGAGCTGACGGCGAAACGGGGGAGGCGCAAATAGGCCGCCTGGAATCCGGCGGCGCTCCGTTCTGGATACCGGCCTACGCCGGTATGACGAAAGGCCTCCCCGTCATTGCGGCGGAAGCCGCAATCTAGGAGACTCCCGGGTCTGGGTGGAGGCCCTCACCGCCATGCTGTGGGCCATGGTAGGATTCCACATCCCTTAGGCCTTGTTCGTTCCCCTTCGAGTTACCTCAGGGCGAACGGACATGTGGGGAGGGCGAGCTGACGGCGAAACGGGGGAGGCGCAAATAGGCCGCCTGGAATCCGGCGGCGCTCGGTTCTGGATACCGGCCTACGCTGGTATGACGAAAGGCCGCCCCGTCATTGCGGCGGAAGCCGCAATCCAGGAGGCGCTGCGCCGCAGCGCGCCTTGCGTGCTCGGGCTGTCCGGCCCTGTCCTGAGCCGTGTCGAAGGGCCCTTCGAGTTACCTCAGGGCGAACGGACATGTGGGGAGAGCGAGCTGACGGCGAAACGGGGGAGGCGCAAATAGGCCGCCTGGAATCCGGCGGCGCCCCGTTCTGGATACCGGCCTACGCTGGTATGACGAAAGGCCGCCCCGTCATTGCGGCGGAAGCCGCAATCCAGGAGGCGCTGCTGTGCAACGCGCCTTGCCTGCTCGGGCTGTCCGGCCCTGTCCTGAGCCGTGTCGAAGGGCCCTTCGAGTTACCTCAGGGCGAACGGAGGGATAAGGGGCGAATGAAGGGGTACGGGGCGAACGGACAAGTGAGGGGCCTGTCCTGAGTCGGGTCGAGGGGCGAACGGACAAGTGAGGGGCCTGTCCTGAGCCGGGTCGAGGGGCGAACGGACAGGTAGGGGGTGAGCGGAGGGGGCGTAGTGCTCGTCTAGACGCCTGACTGGAGCTTGTGGTAGTTGGCAAAGACCCCTGCGCTGGCCAGCAGGCTGTCCCAGTCGCCCTCCTCCACGATCTGCCCGTCCTGCAGCACCAGAATCCTGTCGGCCCCCTGGATGGTGGAGGTGCGATGGGCAACGACCAGGATGGTGCGCTTTCCGTGTATCTGCTTGATGTATTCCTGCACCGCCTGCTCCGACTCGGAGTCCAGGGCGCTGGTTGCTTCATCCAAGACCAGGACCTCCGGCTCCCGGAGAATAGCCCTGGCCAGGGCTATTCGCTGGCGCTGCCCGCCCGACAGGTTCCAGCCCTGCTCCCCGATGACGGTGTCGTAGCCCATGGGCAGCTGCTCAACGAAGTCGTGGGCATATGCCCGCTTGGACGCCTCCACAACCTCTGCTTTCGTGCTGCCCGGATTACCGACGGCGATGTTGTTGAAAACGCTGTCGTTGAACAGGAACACATCCTGGCTCACCAGCCCTATGGCCTTGCGCCACGAGGAGAGGTCCAGCCTCCGTAGGTCGGACGAGTCCACCATCACAGAGCCTTCGAGGGGGTCGTAGAACCGGAGCACCAGGTCTATGACCGTCGTCTTCCCCACCCCTGAGCCGCCCACGATGGCTGTCAGCTCCCCTCTTTTCGCGGTGAAAGAGACATCCTTCAGCACCGGTGAGCGAGGGTCGTAGCTGAACCCCACGCCAGAGAAGCTGATCTCGTCCTCCAGTCCCGGGAAGGGCTGGTCGCCGTTGGCGACCTTGACCTGGGACGACTCCTCCATGACCCTGTTGACGTCGTGCAGGGCCGCGATGGTACCGGCAAAGGTCTGGCGCTCGCTGTTGAGGGCGACGATCCTGGGGGTGAGGCGGTAGAGGATGAACAGCAGGGCCACGACCACCGAGATCTCGAACCCCAGCAGGGACACCCCAACGAACACGATTCCGCCGATCATCCCGAACAGGGCTGCTTCATGGAACACGACCATCTGGCTGCGGTGCTTCCCCAGGCGGTAGGCTGCTTCGGCCACCTCGTCCGCCCTCTTCCTGAAGGCTATTCGCTGGAGAGGCTCCAGGAGAAAGGCCTTGATGACCCGTATTCCGGTGAGGCTTTCCACCGAGGCAGCCTGGAGCCGGTTCTCCCGCTCCGCCAGGTTTCCGCCGATGGCCCGGGAGCGGGTGACGTTGTACTGGAGGGCGATGGAGACTAGGAGCAGCAGTCCTACCGCGATGGCTGTGAGGGCCGGGGCGATGAGAAAGGCCGCCGTCAGGTATGTGATGATGATTCCTATGCTGGCCAGCATCTCGTTGGCATGGTGGTAGGCTTCTCCAGCCCGGAAGGCCTGGGTTGTCAGCGTCCCGCTCAGGGAACCGGTGCGCTGGTCCTGGAAGTAGGAGATATCTGTGTTGAGGAGGTTTTCCATGGTGCTGGTCCTCATCCAGGAGATGAACCCCTCCTTGGTCTTGGCGACCAGCAGCATCCGCAAGTACTTGAGGGCCGCCGCGCTGAGGACAAGGACGGCGAGAGCCAGCAGGATGGTCTCCAGGGTGAGGGACAGGCCCACGATGTTGAACAGGTCCTCGAAGGCCCGGGAGATCCAGTGGTCGCCCCCTTTCCCTGAGTCCAGGTGCTGGAGCAGGGGGAGCAGGAGACCCACGTTGAAGCCTTCGAAGAGGGCCACCAGGAAGGTGACGAGTATGATCAGCAAGGCCATCCGGAGACGGCCGTACTTTACTGCGAAGCTGTGCCAGAGGTAGCTGTACATCTCACCTTGGGCTTGCTTGGATGGGGCAACAGCCCGGGGAGGATGGCCCATGGACGATGGCCCGTGGAAGGATGGTAGGTAAGGCCCCTGCCCCTGTCAAGGCTGGCAAGATAGGCCCTGTGGGTAGAATCGGTTGGGAAATGAATGGCCAAGGGGAGGGATAAGAGAGGGCAGTTAGTGCCCGAATCTTTAGCCCATATGCTCGTACCCGTACTTAGCGGTGGGGATAAAGGATGGCAGTGTGGGTCCGAAAGCACCGTAAAGGCATGGACAGCAGAGGGCGGACAATGATTTCTGTAGCTATCGGGCCGCTGGGGCTTGATATGGACGATCCGCCGACCGGGCCGCTCCACCTCCATGGTGGGATCAGTGGTAGTGGTGCCGTATCTGTTTGGTGCCCTCGATAGCAGGGATAATGGGGTCGCCCAGCGGCCGATAGATGCAGGAACAGGTGCTATGATGCTTTCATCATCTCAATAATCGCGGGTCGTTTCTGAAACAATCCCAGTGCCCCATGAAATCCATGTATTCCCAACAACTGAAGTACTTACTGTTAGTCCAGCCCTCCACCTGGAATGTGTGAGGGTCAATTCGAAGTCGGATCTCCGGTTCCGAGACGGGCGCTATTGACAGGGGATTCGGAGTAGATGGACCGGGCACAAAGATAACCCCTATCGGTGTGGTCTCAATCTCGTGCTGATCATGGGACTGGCATCCGAACACCGCCAGCATTAACGCCAGGGCCAAGACCAGCAGGAGTGCAGTGATACTCGGCTTGATTCCATTCATGTGCGATGCTCTTGCCCTGGAATAGTTCGGCACGGTAGGGTCGGTTTGCTCCGGGTGGGCCATTATCGACTACGAAACCAGTGAGTCCCACCCGAGGGGGTCTCATTCATTCGATCCCTACGATCCACCACCGGCCGCGTTGTCCGTTGCATATAGGCTAGCGGCCTGCGCGCAGCGGGGTCAACTCACGAATAGCGTTATCGCCAGCAAGACACGGCGACAGCACAGCTAGCCATTGCCATGCGACGGAATGGCTGCTCTATGCTGCCCGTTGGCGTACGGGGCCGCCGAAGCTCCACTAGGTACGAAGGTCGCATTTCGCATAGGTCACCTCTCGTCGTTCGCCACAGTGAGGCGCACCATAAACCAAAGAGGTGCCCCCTCAGGAGATTGACGTTTTTCACGAGGGTGTGTTACATTTTACTTGAGAAAAGCTACGAAAGAGACGAGTAGGCGGGTAGAAGCGTCCAGCGAGTCTGGCATGGTGGAAGCAGACACGTGAACCCTGTCCGAAAATCCCTCTGGAGCTGCCAGCCGAAGCCCCGCAGGGGAAGTAAGCTGAGCCGGGTTCATCGGCCGTTAAAATCGATGGAGCATGATGGTGCTCTACAGAAGAGGTCCCCGTAAATGGGGGCAACTAGGGTGGTACCGCGGGAAATAACATCCCGTCCCTATTGAGGGACGGGATTATTTTTTCTCCACGATTACAGACACCTGGAAGCTTCTGGCAGGCATCTAAACGAAGATTACGGAGGCTGAAGTGAAGCTGAAGGGTGCTGAAATCATCTGCGAAGCGTTGCTGAAGGAAGGGGTGGATGTGGTATTCGGGCATCCTGGAGGGGCTGTCCTCCCCCTGTATGATGCCCTTTACTCCTATCCGCAGATTCGGCACATCCTGGTCAGGCATGAACAGGCCGCCGCCCATGCAGCCGATGGGTACGCCCGTGTTACGGGCAGACCGGGGGTCTGCATCGCCACGTCGGGTCCCGGGGCGACCAACCTGGTTACGGGCATCATGGGAGCAAAGGCTGATTCTGTTCCCATGGTGGCAATCACCGGCCAGGTGGCCCGGGCTGCCTTGGGTAGCGAGGCTTTCCAGGAGTGCGACACCTGCGCCATCACCGCCCCGTGCACCAAGAAGAACTATCTGGTCATGTCGCCCGAGGACCTGGCGCCGACCATCCATGATGCCTTCCGGGTAGCCCAGGAGGGACGCCCTGGGCCGACGCTGATAGATGTGCCGAGGGATGTCCAGCAAGAGCTTGCCGAATTCGAGTACATGGAGGTGCCGATGCAGGCCTCCGCCCCCATGCACGAGGGCATGGAGGAGAACCTGCGAAGGGCCGCCCAACTCATCAATGAGGCGAGGAAACCCCTGATCCTGGCGGGTCATGGAGTCTTGAACTCCCGAGCTTCGGACGACCTGCTGGCGCTGGCGGAAAAGACGGGCATCCCCGTCGTCAACACCCTTCTTGGGTTGGGGTCCTTTCCCAGGAGACACTCCCTCAGTTTGGGGATGCTGGGAATGCACGGCATGTACTGGTCCAACCTGGGTGTGGACCAGTCGGACCTTATCGTGGGGCTGGGGGTGCGATTCGATGACCGCATAATCGGAAAGCCGGGATCCTTTGCCCCCAACGCCAAGGTAGTGCAGGTGGACATCGACCCGTCCCAGATAGGGCGGAACGTACCTGTGGAGGTGGGCATCGTAGGCGGAGTGAAGGCAGTGCTGAAGGAGCTGTTGCCGCTGGTGCGTCCATCCAGCCATGCCGACTGGGTGCAGCAGATTGACGCTCTCAAGGAGGAGCACCCGTCCCTGGAGGTGCCGGAGACCGATGGTCTCCTGGCCCAGCATGTGCTGACGGACATGAACGAGGTGATGGAGGTCGATGGCGATTCCGTTGTGGTGACCGGCGTCGGGCAGCACCAGATGTGGGCGGCCCAGTACCTGATGTTCAACCCGTCGGACAGCTTCGTATCCTCCGGCGGCTTGGGGGCCATGGGCTACGAGGTGCCGGCTGCTATGGGTGCCCAGGTGGGAAGGCCGGATGCTACTGTATGGAGCATCGCCGGAGACGGCGGGATCCAGATGACCATCCAGGAACTGGCTACCATCTCCGATGAGAAGCTCCCCGTAAAGATAGCGTTGTTCAACAACGGGGATCTGGGAATGGTGCGCCAGTGGCAGGAGATGTTCTACCAGGGACACTTCAAGGCCATCTCTATCCCGGGCCCTGACTTTGTGAAGGTGTCGGACGCCTTCGGCATCCCCGCCTTGAGGGTGACGCGACGGGAAGAAGTTCTGCCGGCCCTGCGTCAAGCCAGGGACACCGCAGGCCCTTTCCTGATCGAGTTTGTTCTCAAGCCCGATGAGAGTGTTTATCCGATGGTGCCGTCGGGCGCAACCCTGGCGCAAACGGTGGAGGACCCGAGGACACGTAAGGCCGGATAGTGCGGGCTTCTTCTGAGTCTTAAATTTGTTCGAGATTGACCCTAGCACTACGATAGTTCAACGGCAAACCATGCAAGCAGCTCGTGGCTATCCGCATGATCTTTCCAGGCGACTCACCTATGGTGTTCCAAGCTATTTTATATTTTGGTTAGTTGTAATATCAAAAAAAACGTGAAAAAAGGTCTTGACAAGACTGCATTTCGGTATCAAACTACCGAAAGTCAAAATGGGCGCGGAAGGTGCGATAGAAAGCAGGCTGTGGACATGTATAAGCTCCAACCGGAAATCCCCTTTTACGGCTCCCTTTTTGCCCCGTGTTTCCGTCCGAATTCGACAGGAACCAGGCCTTTGGTTTTTCGCCAGGTTCCGGATAGGAGGTTGGAAGAACGAATATGATGAGATGTGTTGTGGTAGGAATGTGGGTGGGCTCTTCTTAATTTTCATGGTGATTCTTTAGGAGGCAATGAATGCGGCGATGATGACGACCTCCGTAAGGATAATGAGTGACGGAATAATCAAGTTTGACGGTGGAACAATGTTTGGGCAGGTGCCCAAGGTTATATGGGAAAACAAGGTTTCGACGGACCGCAAGAACCGGATCACCCTGGGTCTCAACTCCCTGTTGATCCAGATAGGCACCCACACGGTGCTGGTGGATGCAGGGGTAGGCTCTAAGGAGATAGACGGCGAAAAGGAGACTTACGGTTTGGTGCCAAGTCGCTTGCTCAAGGGTTTGAAGAGCCTTGGGCTTTCGGCTAAAGACATCGATACGGTAATTTTAACCCATCTTCACTTTGACCATAGTGGTGGGTGCACCAAGCTGGACCGCATGGGCAACCTCGTGCCGACTTTTTCCAAAGCGAAGTATTACGTGCAGGACGCGTGCTGGGAAGATGCATGCTCGGCTACCGAACGCTGCCAGGAGATTCACCGCGGGGAAGATTTTCGGCCCATCGAAGAGAAGGGCCAACTGGAGCTCCTGGACGGCGATGCCGAAATTTACCCCGGTCTCTGCGTCAGGGTGACCGCGGGCCATGCCCGGGGGCACCAGATGGTCCTTTTGAATCATGGTGGTGAGCGGATAGCCTTTCTTGGCGACTTGGTGCCAACTCCTCATCACCTGGACATGTCTGCGATTTCGGCGTTCGACCGCTTTCCGGAAGAGACCCTGGAGCGGAAGCGGGATATCCTGAATCAAGCCGAACGGGAGGGCTGGCTTCTCATATTTGCCCATGGACACGAACAGAAGGCTGGCTATCTCGAAAATCGCAACGGAGGGATATACCTGCGGCCCGTCGAGCTGTAAAACCCCATATCTGATACAAGAGCGACGCCTGCCGGCGGACTAATCGGGGAACCGAGGTTTACGGCAGGCGTCTTTCTTTTGCGCCGCCATTTCGCGCCACGGTAGGCAGCGGAGATGCGAGGCGTCAGCTACACTTCGGCAAGTATACTGTCGCCCCCCAGGGTGAGGAGGGCTGCGTCGGTGATGCAGTTTTCCAGGTCCCGGTCGCTGGCTGCATGGACCCGCACGTAGTTGTCCGTCAAACCCCGATTGATGGGACCGAAGTGGCCTGCTGAACGGGATTCCCACAGCACCCTTCGGGTTGACCCCACCAGCCATGAGCAGTAGGTCGTTTTCTGGCGCTGGGCCAGCTCCATGAGCTGGCCTACCCGCTTCCTGATGAGCGTGGGGCCGACCTTCCCTCCCCAATAGGATGCGCTGGTCCCGGGTCTGGAGGAGTAGGGGAACACGTGCATGCCTGCGTACTCCATGCTCTCGGCGAAGGCGAAGCTCTCCCGGAACTCCTGGTCCGTTTCCCCTGGGAATCCGGCGATGATGTCGGCAGTTATTGACACTCCCTTTACGGCACTGCGGACCCTGGCTGCGGCGTCGGCGTATCTGGCGCAGGTGTACCTGCGTCGCATGCGCTGAAGGGTAGCATCGCATCCGCTTTGCAGAGGCATGTGAAAGTGGGGACACAGGCGCCTATCCGCCCAGAGATCCAGAAGGTCGTCGGAAATCTCCTGGGGTTGCAGGGAAGAGACACGAATCCTGGGGACGGATGTGCGATCGAGGATGGTCCTCAGTAGACGGAGGAGCGAGAGCTCCTGCAAATCGAATCCATAGGTCCCCAGTTGGGTGCCTGTGAGAACAACCTCTTTGCAGCCCCGGTCTGAAGCGGTGTTGATCTGGTCGATGATATCTTGTGGCGGTATGCTCTGCTCCCGTCCGCGCACCTTGGGGACGATGCAGTAGGCGCACACCTGGTCGCAACCCTTCTGTATCCTGATCATGGAACGGGTCCTTCGGGCCCCAGACTGGGGGTGAGGGCTTTGCCCGGATGGCCCCGGCGAATGTGCAGGTAGGAGGTGCAGCGGTCCGTCTCCGCCGTGGTAGATGTCCAGCACCCTTTCCACCAGTAGCTCCTTGTCCGGGTTGCTCACCACCAGGTCGCTGGTGCCCAACTTTTCCAGTTCCTGAGGGGCCCGATGGGCGTAGCAGCCCGTTGCGATTACGAGGGATCCCGGATTGCGGCGCCGGGCGGAGTTCAACGCCCGACAGGCCTTGGCATCCGCAGCGTGGGTAACTGTGCATGTGTTGACGACAAAGACATCGGGAGAATCCGACGGTCCCACGACAATAAATCCGGCCTCTGAGAAACGCTGGGCCAAGCTCTCGCTGTCTGATTGGTTCAGCTTGCACCCATGAGTCTGGAAGGCAACGGTGCCGATTTTCGGACTGCCGGTCATCGGGGGGTTCACGGATGAGTGCCTCCGCTATGCAGTGGGTGGAGAGTCTGCTAGCTGTGCCTCGGTGGGGTCTCCAGATGATCGGTCATTGGGAAAGGGAAAGAAGTACCGCCACATTTTCGCAGGGAATCATGACAGGCCGCTTCCCTTGAGGAAGGGTCGGCCGGCAATGACTGGTAATAGTGCCCCGGTCGACGCATCGAGCCTTTCAGATGCTCGAGGGTCAGCGACATCCGAAGCTTGGTCTGCACCAGCCATGGAGGCTGTTCTTCGTTCAACTTGCGAGCAAAGGCGTAGATGGCGAAGGATGCTGCTATGACCACCCCACCACCTATAGCGTCCAAAATATAATGGTTCCCGGTGATCGTTATGGCAAAGAACGTTACGGTCGGATAGATGATACCCATCGGCTTAATCCAGGGGTTGTTGGTCCTGAGGAACAGGACGCCGAACAACACCGTCCACGCGAAATGCAGGCTGGGCATGGCGGCGAAGGCGTTGTAATACACCTGCATCTCCCGGTTGCCGTACCATGTGGGCCCAAACCTTTGAATCGTATCTATGAACCCGAGATCGGCCAGGTATCGGGGGGGCGCGAGGGGGAAGGCTGCATACAGCATCAGGGCCAGCACAAAGCTTATCAGGATGATGTTGCGATAGTAGATGTACCGCCCGTGGTTGACGATGTACAGGACCACGCCGGTTGCGATGATAATGGGCCAGAAGGTGATGATATATGCCCAGTTCAGGACGATAACAATTGCTTTGGCGGACTTGACGGCCCAGGATTGCCACTCCAGCTCCCAAAGGACTCCGAAAGCGCCTTCGATGGTTACTACCCTGGCCGCGTTTTCGAAGGCGGTCAGCTCGATATTAGGGATAAGGTACTTGCGGATGAACATGTACAGAAAGTATGCCCCAAAGATTATGGACAACTCCCTTATATGCTTCAGGACTTCCCATCGTTCCATCAGCGTCGCTAAGCTGGAACCTTTAGTCATCGCCGTTCCTCTTGGTAGCTTCGTGGGCAGTATCCGGCATTGTAATCCCTTGCAAATGGAGGCCGTTCCGATGCAAGGGGGCATCGCCGACCTTTGTGGCAGCGAACTTCCTTTTGGTAGCGGCTCTGCTTCCCAGGTAAACGCTGCAGCTCAGGCACCCGACCTGCTCCTCGGGCAGGGGGCCCTTTTTGAACAGCTGCCTGGCGGACAGGTAGTGGCCGTTGTTCCATATGGTCTCAATAGACTGGTCTCTAACGCTCCCGAAATCATCGGATGCATCGGTAAGGTAGCAGCAAGGTGCGTAGCCTCCATCCCAGTTCACCACGGCGCTTCGCCAGAGGCGCCAGCAGCGTTCCCCATCCTCGTGATAGGGTTTCTCTAAGGGGTTCTCACGGTCTTTCCAGTCTTCTCCCACCGGCAGCCATCTTCGGGCCAGCGTTTCATCATCCGTTCCATGAGGGAAGTCCACACGCTTGAAGACGATATTGTCCACGCCCAGCTCGTCAGCCAAGCGCTTTGCCTCCGGCACTTGGCCTTCATTTTGCTTCATCACGATGTACTGCCACTCCAGGTAGGGCGTGGCGGACCCCAGCTCTCGACGCTTCTCCACCAACAGCTTGATATTGTCCAGCACCCTGTCCAGATGCCCCCCCACCCGGTAGACCTCGTACACATCTTGCGTGGTCCCATCCAGGGAGATGATCAGCACATCCAGGCCCGAGTGAACCAGCTCTTCGACCATGGAAGGGGTCAAGGGTTTGTTCAGGTTGGAGCTCATTATAGTGGCGATCTTAGCTTCATGGGCACACGCAACGTACTTTGCAATATCCTTGTTCAGGAAGGGTTCTCCCCAGCTGTACAAGCTCAGCCAGATGCAGTAGTCCTTAATCTGCCGGATGATGTCCTGGTACATGGAGAAGGACATCACGCCCTTTTCCCGATGCACCGTGCCCAAGCCTGTGTGACAGAGGGGACATTTGAGCTGGCAGATATTGGTGGTGTCGATTTCCCACTCAAAGGGGAAACCCCATACCTTGGTGCGGCCAAGACGCAGCTGGGCTTCTACACGTACAAGGTTGAACAGCTTGCGCCAGCTCCAATAGCGGATGGCCAGGGAGGACCTTTGGTTGGCGCGCCCGCGGGCCATGGCGCCTATGACAGAGCGGTTTACCTGGAGGGCACGTTCGGCAGCCCAAGCTGACCGTAGAAGTAGGGATTCAGCCAGCTTCAGCATTGCGCTCTGAGGAGATTGAACGTACGGGCATGGTGCTCCATTTTTGGTTGATTCCACCCATCACAAAAATGACTCGCTAGATCGCTAGGATGGAGCCGCCAGACCGAGGCTTTGGCAGGTTCCCGTCAACCTACGGAACGGGGCAACTTTTTGAATTGGAAGGCATTTTACTTTGGCTTATGCAAGAGTGTCAACGGAAGCGCGTTCTCTTTGCTGAGTCTTACCGGCCGGGAAGTGTTTGGATATAATGCGAGGCGGGGCCGATGTAAAGGTCAGTTAGGAGGATACTATGGCTGTGGACGGACTCAAGCTGAACAGCGTGAACCATGTGGTCACCATGGTCACCGACACCAAACGGAGCATGGAGTTCTACTGCGATTTCCTGGGATTCGAACACATACCCAGCCAGGTCGATAATCCGAATATTACATGGCTGGTCCTCCCAAACGGGGTGATGCTGCACCTGATTGAGACGGAAGAGGCCCCTGCCAAGCCGGACAACATCCATCATGCCTTCGAGGTAGAGAATTTCGATAATGCGGCGAAAGCTGTCGAAAGGCACGGTATAGAAATTGAGAGGTCCGGGGTACGCCACGATGGGCAGAAGTTCATGTTCTTCAGGGACCCCGACGGCAACCGCGTCGAGCTCTGCACCCCGTCGGGATTCAGACGCTAGAAGCATTCAGCCTTGGGACTAAGTTGAGAGCATCTTCACATCAATAATATTCCATGTTATGATGTCTCAATGAGGACTACTCTGACTATAGATGATGATATAGCTGATGCCTTGAAAGAACAGGCGAGGCACTTCAACAAGCCGTTCAAGCAGGTGGTAAACGACATCCTGAGGCGCGGTCTGTCCCCGTCCGTCGCCAAGGAACCTGCCAGCGAATACCGAGTTGTGCCTAACCGCAGCCAGCTCCTTCCGGGAGTAGACCCCTTGAAGCTCAGCCAGCTGGATGATGAGCTTCAGGCTGTAGAGAAGGCGGCGGATTGATCCAAGGGTGATAGTTCCAGATCTTAACCTTCTGGTCTATGCCCACAACACCGGGGCGCCTTTCCACGGGGCCGCCAAGGGCTGGTGGGAAAACCTGGTCAACGGTCAGGAACGGGTCGGTCTGCCGTGGGCTGTATTGACCGGATTCGTTCGGCTGATGACCCACCCCAGGGTGCTCACCCATCCTGTAGACCCCTCGATTGCGGTGGACTATGCATCCGCGTGGCTCGGATTCCCCCATATAACACCACTCAATCCTGGCAGCAACCACCTGGCCTACTTTCTACAGAACCTGGTCGCCGCTGGCACGGGTGGGAATCTGGTGACCGACTGCCACATTGCTGCGCTTGCCATGGAGTACCAAGCCGAGCTCCACTCCAACGACACAGACTTCAGCAGGTTTCCCGGCTTGCGCTGGGTTAATCCCCTTTGATCCAGGGCCGGGTCAGTTCCATGACCAGGAAGCTATTCCCCCGGATGCAACCTCTTGTGGGACCGCCCCATCTGCGGCTTCCAGAACGTAAACCTTGGGACCATGGGGGGAGGCTCCGTTCAACCCCGGAGAACGCCTCTCCAGGTTTCCCGTAAAGACGATGTGCCGGCTGTCAGGGGACCAAATGGAGTTGGACAGCCCGTACTGGTCAAAGTAGGTGATCATCGTCAGAAGGTCTGAAGAGGGAAGAAAGTCAGCCAACCGCACGGATGGGCCGCCCTCCCGGTCCACCAGCTTCCACGTGAATGTGCGGTTGTCGGGATCGAATACAACGTAGACCAGCTTCGAGCCGTCAGGGGCCCAGAAGAAGGCCAGAAGAGGCTCATCTACCAGCAGCCTGCCCGCTCCTCCACCGGCATTTATCAGGATTAGGCGGTCATATACACCGCCCTCGGGACTATCAGTGTCCGCAACGGCCAGCTCTTCACCTGTGGGCGAAAGCATGAAAGCAGCGAGGCTGCCCACATCCTCCATGTAGCGGCTCCCCGCGGCCTCCCCGTCAAGTTCGGCAGCATAGAGCGCATTGCTGTTATCCCGCGAGTCGGTGTAATAGATGGTCCGTCCATCGTGGGATAAGGCTGGTACGCGAAACCCCGATTCAGCAAAATTCAGGGAGACTGGATCGGGCGGTCCCGACTTAACCTGCGACCCCGGCAGGTACAGCAGATCGGCGTTCTGTCGTATCAGCAGGGCGCCGCTTTGCCTCGCCCACGAGTAATATATGGGTGATCCAAAGGCGGTCAGTGTGGGGGACGGCTCTCCTTGGGAAGGGGTCAGGAACAAGGCGAGATATCGTCGTGTAGTTGCAAGAAAGGCAAGATGCTTGCTGTCGGGGGACCAGTAGATGTAGTGGGGCGCTCCATGGGCCACCTGGATGGTGTTGGGTTCGTTTTCATAAACCCTCTTCGAGACTCCCGAAGCCGCGTCGATTATCTCCAGGGAAATCTCGGCCGAATCGCCTCTCTGGTACACCTTGGACGCCGCCAATCTAGCGCCATCGGGTGACCAGGTCGGCCAGGCATAGAAGGTCTCGTTATAGGCAGCTTGGGCCAGGACAGACCCTGCGCCTCCGACCCTTGCTTCGCCCCTTGTGAGTCGGCGGGGATCGGAGCCGTCGGGGTTAATGGTGGCGATATTGCCATCATCGGTAACGTAGACGATACGATTTATCATTATCGAATGGGATTCCACTGTCGTTTCCGGGGTTCCAACAGCGGCTGGGGAAGGTAGGCTGGCCGTAGCCTGTTCGGTGGGCGCTCCGTCCCGGCATGCTGCAAGAAGGGCAATGGCTCCCGCCAGGGCCAAGAAACCCCAACGTACCCTTCCGGGGTTAGCGCTTCGCTGGCAATCTCCGAAGACATATCTCCACTGCTAGTGTGGGTGCATTTACTTCATCGTCGAGAAACGGGAGAGACCTGCCGTTCAGCGAAGCTCCAGGGATGGTCACAGGGGCAGAGAGATAGCCTTTCCGGTTTGAGCGCTCCGGGTTACCGCCTCTGTGAACTCCATGTAGTGTACGCCGGTCTCGAAGGTGGTGTGGGTAATCTGCTCCGTTCCCCGGACAGCATTGATGAACTCTTCTTCCACTCGCCATCCTCCCTGTTGATCGGGAGGTATGGCAATCTCCGAAAGCTGGGCATCCCCCCGCCGGCCTCCGTACAGGGTCAGCGGTGGCGGGCCTTCCATCTTCAGGGTCCCTTGGGTGCCGAACAGCCAGATTTCAATGCCCGGACCATGACCGGTAACGGCGCTGAAGCTCAAGGTAGCTTGGGCCCCGCTGGCCATCTCGCACAGGATGTTCACATGATCGGGGACTGTGACCGTTTGCATGATCCCCAATTCGTCCCGGCGGTTTCGAACGACCACGTTAGTCATCGCCATCACCTTGGAGGCGGGTCCCGTCCAGCGGAGGATCCCTTCGTACCAGATGCCCATCTGAAGGATGTTGTAGCCGCTCAGGTCCCGGTTCTGTCTCCAGTGGAGGGGGCTGTCAAAGTCAGGGAAGGCGCTGGGCCACATCCGCATGTTGACCGAGATCAGGTCGCCCAGGTACCCCTCAGCCATCATCCTTTGGATGGCGCTGTCCACCGACAGGGTCATAGGCGAGGGGACGATCTGCTTGATCAGGTGGGGATGATTGCGGGCGGCCTCCAGCAGGAGCCGAGCTTCCTGGGCATCCATGGACATGCGCGCCTCGCACATCACATGCTTGTTGTTCTCCAGGGCTGACAGGATGATGGGATAGTGCATGTAGGGCCAGGTACCGATGCAAATGGCGTCCGTGTCATCAGCTTCCACCAACTCCAGCCAGTTGTCGTACACGGTCGGAATCTCGAACTCCCCGGCGACTCGCTCGCTGGACTCCCTGCTGCGATTGCACACCGAAACAATCTCCACCCCATCCTGGGCCCTCAGGCCTGGGATATGGCGGTCCCGGGTGTTCCCACCGGCGCCCACGACCCCTACGCGGATTATCCCGTCTGGCATATTGAAGCTCCTTGCGCTTTGAACTAATAGCTTCAACGATTATAGAAGGGAAGGGCCGCCCAGTCCAGTTGAGGGCGTCGTGTTGCCGAGCCCGTGCGGCATGACTTTAGTGGTAGCCGGTGACGGATACGCCTGAGACGTGGCAGCGACTCGTGTGTAAGCAGGTTGACTAACATAAGGGCGCGCCAAGCTCTTCAACGTCGATGTCGGTAACATCTACGGAATCACTCGGAATGCATACGGTCACCAGGTCACCCGGTGGCAATAGCCCTACCGGATTGGAGAGGCTGCCGAGCTCTCCTGGGATCCTCCCGCTGAGGTTATTGCCACCAAGCTCCAGCCACGCCAGGCTGGAGAGATTGCTGAGTTCTGCTGGCATCTCTCCGCTCAACTTATTGCCACTAATCTCCAGCCACGCCAGGTTAGAGAGGTTGCCGAGTTCTGCCGGTATCTTCCCGCTCAGCAGGTTGCCGGGGAGGTGCAGCCATGCCAAATTGGAAAGGTTGCCCAATTCTGCCGGTATCTCCCCGCTCAGGCGATTGTGGCTGAGCCACAGCAGAGCCAAGTTTCGGAGGTCGCCAAGTTCTGGTGGTATCTCCCCGCTTAGCTCGTTGGCATCAAGGTACAATGCCCGCAGGTTGAATAGCCTGCCTATTTCCGCTGGGATGTCACCGCTCAACTGGTTGAGAACGAGATTCAGGACCCGCAAATTGGAGAGCTCTCCGAGTTCTTTCGGCAGCTCTCCACTCAGTTGGTTGTCATAGAGATCCAATATTTCCAATTTGGAGAGCCGTCCCAGCTCCGCCGGTATCCTTCCCCTTAACCCGTTTGTTTCGAGTTCCAGCCCAGTGACTCGGCCACTGGCATCAGTCGTTACCCCATGCCATTCATCAATGGGGGCCTCGCTTAGCCAGTTCCTGTTGTTTCTCCAGTTGGCACCGCCTGTGGCGTTGTAGAAGGCAACCAGCACGGACCGGTCCGGGGATGGTGGGGGTTCTGGGCTTGGATCGCAGAAAGGCAGTCCCAAGGCGGACAAGTCGTTGTACTGGACAGCTTCCAGGCGTTCGGGTATACACCCGATGAACTGGCTGCCACTGAGACGCAGACTTCTCAGGTTATTGAGGTCTTCCAGCTCTAAAGGTATCTCCCCACCGAACTGGTTGCCCTGAAGCCGTAGCGCTTCCAAGTTGTATAGCCTGCTTAGTTGCGCTGGTAACTCCCCCGTCAATTGGTTGTCACTGAGGTCCACGTATCGCAAATAGGGGAGCATGCCCAGTTCCTTCGATATTTCCCCGCTCAGCCGGTTTTCGTAGAGGCGCAGCTCCTTTAACTGAAATAGCCTACCCAGCTCTGCTGGGATTTCTCCCGTTAATTGGTTGCTATTGAGGGACAGCTCTCGCAGGTTGGCGAGTCTTCCCAGTTCTTTGGGTATCTGACCGCTCAACTGGTTGCCATTGAGGTATAAGGATCCCATCTTGTGAAGTCTGCTCAGTTCCTTGGGTATCTCGCCTCTGAGTTGGTTGTCGCGGAGGGCTAAGTCTTGCAGGTTGGCGAGTCTGGCGAGTTCCTTGGGTATCTCCCCGCTGAGTTGGTTGTCTTCGAAGCCCATGTATTCTAAGTTGTAGAGACTTCCTAGTTGCCCCGGTATCTTCCCGCTTAGCCGGTTGCTTCCGAGTCCCAGAAATGTGAGGTTAGAAAGATTGCCAAGCTCAGCCGGTATATTCCCGGTCAACTGGTTCCACTGGAGCTGCAGGGTTTCCAACTTTGAGAGGTTGCCTATTTCTGCGGGTAATTCTCCGCTCAACTGGTTCCCGGAGAGATCCAGCCAAATGACCCTGCCGCTGTCGTCAACATCTACTCCATCCTACAGGAAAAGAGGAGCATCGCTCAGCCAGTCTGTGTTGTTCTCCCAGTTCTCGCCATCTGTGGCGTTGTAAAGGGCGATCAGAGCGGAGCGGTCTGGTGATCGTGTGACTGCTGCCTGGCTTGGCTCACAGAAGGCCAGGTCTGTAGAGTAAAGGTCACTTACTGGGACATATGTCAGTTCGTAGGGTATGCAACCGGTCAGCTGATTATCGGAAAGGTACAGAGACCTCAGCTCGGACAGGGCTTCGAGCTCTGCCGGTATTTCTCCGTTCAAATGGTTGTCGGTGAGCGCCAGCTCGATAACCCGTCCCTGCTCGTTGACCTCTACGCCATACCATTCGTCGATTGCCAATGCGTTAAGCCAGCCCGCGTTATTCTTCCAGTTGTTCCCGTCTGTGGCGTTGTAAAGAGCGAACAGGGCCGCACGATCTGGTGAGCGTGAGGCTGCTGGACTTCGCTCACAGCGGGGCAGGTCTATATGGTAAAGTTCAATTTGTCCCAGATCGTAGGGTATGCAACCGCTCCACTGGTTATCGGAAAGGTACAGATCTCTCGGTTCGGACAGGGTTTCGAGTTCTGCCGGTATTTCTCCACTTAACTGGTTGTCGCTGAGCGCCAGCTCGATGACCCGCCCGTCTCCGTTAACCCTTACGCCATACCATTCGTCAATTGGCAGTTCGCTAAGCCAGCCTGCGTTGTTCTTCCAATTCTCCCCATCCGTGGCGTTATAAAGTGCAACCAGGGCGAAACCGTCCGGGGATTGTGAAAGTGTCGGGCCCGGTGTACAGAAGGACAGAACAAGGTCGGGAAGGTCGCCGCCAACGTCCCTAAGGGCATCGGGTATGCACCCGCTCAGCTGGTTGCCGTTGAGAGTCAATTCCACAAGGTTAGGGAGACTGCCGAGCTCCATCGGTATCTCCCCGTTCAACAGGTTCTCGTTGAGTTCTAGCCACTTTAGGGCCAAGAGGTTGCCAAGCTCGGCCGGTATCTCTCCGCTCAACTGGTTAGACGAAAGGTCCATTTGTCTCATACCAGATAAATCGCCAAATTCGGCCGGTACTATCCCGCTTAGTTGGTTGTCGCTGAGCCATAACACTTCCAGGTTGGAGAGTCTGCCGAGCTCCGAAGGTATCTCCCCGGTCAAGCTGTTGTCGCTAAGTCCTAGCAGATTCAAGCTGAGGAGGTTGCCCAGTTCTACAGGTATTTCGCTGCTAAGCTGGTTGCGACTTAGGCTAAGAGATCGCAGGATGGGGAGGTTACCGAGTTCTAACGGAATACCCCCGGTCAATTGGTTGCCGGAAAGCCGGAGGCTCCCCAGGTTGAGAAGGTTGCCGAGCACTGTCGGAATATTCCCGGTCAACTGGTTGCCACCAAGGGACAAGGACCACAGCGAGGAAAGATTGCCGAGCTCTGTTGGTATCTCCCCCGCCAGCTGGTTTTGGCCAAGGTCCAAGGACTGTAATTTGGAAAGGTCTCCAAGTGCTGCTGGTATCTTCCCACTTAACTGATTGGCTATAGAGATCCAGTCCTCTCAAGGAGACCAGGTTGCCCAACTCTGCCGGAATCTTCCCACTCAACTGGTTCCCCTCGAGAGACAGGAATTGCAGCATGGATAGGTCGCCAAGCTCTGCTGGAATCTCCCCGCTAAGCTCGTTATTGTCGAGCACCAGTTCCAGCAGGTAGGATAGGTTGCCGATTTCTGGAGGAATCTCTCCCCTTAATTGGTTGTAGTTGAGAAGCAGCCGAATGATCCTACCGCCGTTGCCAACCCTTACCCCATACCATTCGTCAATGGGAGATTCGCTCAGCCAGTTTGTGTTGTCCGACCAGTTTGCGCCATCTGTAGCGTTGTAGAGCGCGGCCAACACCGACTTGTCCGGTGAATTCAGAAGGGCTTGGCTTGGCTCGCAGAAGGGCAGGCCCAGGTCGGCAAGGTCGTTGGTAGGCTCGGTAAAGTGGGACAGGACGGCATAGGAATAGTATTCCACCAGAGGGAAAAAGCTTCTCGGTATGCACCCACCAAGCTGGTTATCGCCGAGCCATATCTGTTGCAGGTAAGAAAGGTTGCCGAGTTCTGCTGGTATCTCTCCGGCTAATCGGTTACCGGTGAGCGAAAGCGCTTGTAGGTTGGCGAGGTTGCCCAGCTCCGCCGGTATTTCCCCGCTCAGCTGGTTGCTGCTGAGGTATAGGGACTCTAGCGTGGAAAGGTTGCCGAGTTCTGGAGGTATCTCCCCGGTCAGGTGATTTCCACTCAGGTCTAGTTCCTGCAAGGACGGAAGGTCGCCCAAGACCGCCGATATCTCTCCGGTTAACCGGTTGCCCTCAAGGGAAAGGACCTGCAAATTGGGGAGGTCACCGATCCCCACGGCTATCCCGCCGGTCAACAGGTTGTCCCGAAGCTCCAGTTCTTTCAAGCTTGAGAGGTTGCCGAGTTCTACAGGTAACTTCCCAAGCAACCTATTGTCACCAAGGGACAGCGATTCCAGATTAGATAGACTGCCAAGTTCCGGTGGTATCCTTCCGACCAACCAATTGGCATAGAGTTTCAGCCCAATGACCCGGCCGCTGTCGTCGGTGACAACGCCGTACCATTCACCTATGGGAGCGTCGCTTAGCCAGTTGGTGCTGTTCTCCCAACTGGGACCATTCGTGGCGTAGTAGAGTGCGACCAGGGCTTCCCGGTCCGATTCAGCGGATAGCACCGGGGTTGGCGTGGGGGTTGGCTCGATGGTGGGGGTGGGAGCCGGTGCTGCGGTGGGTGTCGGGGTAGGCTCTGCAGTGGGCGTGGGGGTAGGGGCTGTGGTGGGTGTGGGGGTAGGTTGTGCGGTGGGCAAGGGAGTCGGCGCAAGAGTGGGGGTGGGAGTCGGCCTGACGGTGGACGTGGGAGCAGGCTCATTAGTGGTCGTAGGAGACGGTCCGGAGCAGGCCGTACCTACTACCATGGCGATTATGGATGCCAGGAGCAGACCTAGGGCCACGTGTTTTGTGGAGAGCATCACGCTTTCCAACGACATTTTCTTGGCATGTTCAGTACACATGGACTAAGTTGGATACTTGAGTCGTCGTATCACTTGAGTAACTTTAGACCCGCTATAACGCTGAATTGGTACTATATCATGGCCTGACCCTGGGGGATCCTTTTTCCCTTCCGGGGCAGCGCGTTCCGGCCTCGGAGTACAATGGCAAGAGCAGAGAAAATGGAAAGGATGAAAGTTGGAGATTGAAACCCGGGCCATACACGGCGGCCGTACTGCGGACCCTGGCACCGGGGCCCTTTCGCCGCCCATTCACCTGTCTACCACCTACGAGCGGGCCCCCGACGGCAGCTATCCCCAAGGGTACATTTACAGCCGGACGGATAATCCCAACAGGAAAGCTTTTGAAGAGTGCATGAGGGACCTGGAGGGCGGGCAGGCAGCGGCCGCCTTCTCTTCTGGGATGGCTGCCATCACTGCTGTGTTCCAAGCACTCTCGGCGGGCGATCACGTGATTGCCCCGCGAGATGTTTACCACGGCACTGCCCGAGTGCTACAGGGGGTTATGTCCCGGTGGGGCCTGGATGCCACCTTCGTTGATATGACAGACTTGGACAATCTGCTGGGGGGGATTCGGCCTTCCACAAGGCTGGTCTATGTGGAGACTCCGTCCAATCCTCTATTGAAGGTCACGGACATCGGGGAAGCGGCCCGCATCGCCCACGAATCAGGAGCCCTCTATGTGTGCGACAACACCTGGGCCACACCGGTACTTCAGCAGCCGTTGAATCTTGGAGCGGACATCGTGGTGCATTCCAGCACCAAGTACCTGGGCGGCCATGGGGATGTGACGGGCGGAGTGGTGGTGGTTGCGCAGGATGATGGCTTCTTCGCAAATATCCGGCAGGTGCAGCAGGATGCGGGGGCGGTGCCGTCACCCTTCGATTGCTGGCTCCTTCTCAGGAGCATACGGACCCTGCCATACCGTATGCGCGCCCACTGTGAGAACGCCGCCAAGGTAGCCGATTATCTTGCCGGCCATCCCAAGGTGGTGGAGGTATTCTATCCCGGCCTTCCCACCCACCAGGGGCATGAGATAGCCCGCTCCCAGATGGCAATGTATGGCGGGATGCTGTCAGTGAGGCTGGCGGGCGGAAGGACTGCCGCCTTTGAGATGGCGGCCAGGACCAAGCTCTTCACCAGGGCTACCAGCTTGGGGAGTTGCGAAAGCCTCATCGAGCATCGCGCCTCCATAGAAGGACCTCAGAGCGAAACGCCCGACGACCTGCTGCGGATATCGGTGGGACTTGAACACCCAGACGATCTGATAGCAGACCTGGCTCATGCCTTGGAGTTCTAGGCTGCAGGTGTGCTCTTATAACGAGGTCCAAAATCCGAAGGGGGCCAGGACCATCTTTAGTTGCGAAATCCTTCTCATTTGGGACTGGGAGGTTAGAATGGGAAGGATGCACGGGAAAAGGCCCCTGAAAAGAGGCTGAGGAGGATGACAATTGCCCACATACAAGATCGCGCTCATCCCTGGTGACGGGGTTGGCGCCGAGGTGGTCGCCGAAGGTGTCAAGGTGTTGGACGCCCTCGCTTCCAGGGACGGAAGCTACGGTTTCCAGTACTCCAGCTTCCCTTGGGGGTCCGACTTCTACCGCGAGACGGGCCGCATGATGCCCGAGGACGGCCTGGAGCAGGCAGCCGACCACGATGCCATCCTGTTCGGTGCGGTGGGAGCACCGGATATTCCCGACCACATCACCCTCCACGGCCTGATCCTTCCCATCCGCCGCCAGTTCGACCAGGGGATATGCCTGCGTCCGTCGGTCTTGTTCGATGGAGTGGAGTCGCCCTTGGCAGGAAAGGCGCCCGGCGACATTGACCTCGTAGTCTTTAGGGAGAACACCGAGGGCGAGTACGCGAACATGGGGGGCTTCCTCTACCGGGGCACTCCTGATGAGGTCTCCCTCCAGACCAGCGTCTTCACCCGCAGGGGCACCGAGCGCATCATACGAGCAGCCTTCAACCATGCGCGCAAGCGCGCCAAGGGCAGAAAAGTTACCTCCGTTACCAAGTCCAATGCCATGCAGTACGGCATGGTCTTCTGGGACCGAGTCTTTGACGAGGTGGCATCCGAGTATCCCGACATCGAGACCGAGTCGTTGCTGGTGGACCGGGCGTGCATGGACCTGGTGCGCCAGCCCGAGTCCTTCGATGTGATGGTGGCATCCAACCTGTTTGGGGACATCATCACCGATATCGCAGCCATAGTCACAGGCAGCATGGGGCTGGCGCCCAGCGCCAACATCGACCCCTCGCGCGCCTACCCATCCATGTTCGAGCCTGTGCACGGCGCGGCCTTCGACATAGCGGGCAAGGGGCTGGCAAATCCCCTGGCCACTATCCTGGCATCGGCAATGATGCTGGAACACCTTGGGGAGGGCAAGGCGGCAACGGATGTGGATGAAGCCGTAAAGCGCAATCTCCGTGAGGGTGCGGTCCGTACGGCCGACCTGGGGGGCAGCTCCACCACATCCCAGGTAGGCGATGAGATAGTGCGCTTGCTGACCGCCGCACCTTCCGGCTGAGCATGGTCGTCAGCTAGGAAAGTCGATTGACACACCCCACGGGCTGACGTAAAATCCCAGCGTCCCAGATGTCTTCACAAGATGGTGTGCACATATGGGAATGTGTCTGCACCAACAATCCCAGGAGGTTGACCGGTGGCTACAGTCAGTATGACCGTCAACGGCACCAGCTACACCAACGATGTTGAACCCAGGCTGCTCTTGGTGCACTACATTCGTGATGTCCTGGGCCTCACCGGCACCCACGTGGGGTGCGACACCAGCCAGTGCGGTGCCTGCACCATTCGCATTAATGGCCGTGCGGTGAAGTGCTGCACCATGTTTGCCGTCCAGGCCGACGGCGCAGATATCACAACCATCGAAGGGTTGGCCACCAATGGCGAGCTCCATCCCATCCAGCAGGCATTCTGGGACGAGCATGGCCTGCAGTGCGGTTTCTGCACCCCCGGTATGATCATGCTGGTCCAGCAGCTGCTGGAGCGCAATCCCAATCCGACCGAAAAAGAGATCCGGCAGGGTTTGGCCGGCAACCTGTGCCGTTGCACGGGCTACCATAACATAGTCAAGTCTATCCAGAATGCTGCCCGCAAGGGTCAGCCTGCCTAGTCCCTCTGAATACCATTCAGCCCGCCTAAGGGAGGTCCGGAAATGATCCCCAGCTCCTTCCAGTACCTTGCTCCAGCTACCTTGTCCGAGGCACAGGCTCTTCTGCGCCGATACGGCGGCGATGCCAAGGTTGTGGCAGGTGGACACAGTCTGATTCCCCTGATGAAGATGCGACTGTCCGAACCCAGGTACCTCATAGACCTGGGGGGCGTCGAGGAACTTTCCTACATCCGGGAAGATGACGGCGGGCTGGCCATCGGAGCCATGACTACCTACTACGACATCGAGAGCTCGCCCCTGGTCAAGAGCGGGTACCCAGTGCTAGCTGAGGCCACGGCGCTCGTAGCGGATATCCAAGTGCGAAATAAGGGCACCATCGGCGGCTCCTTGGCCCATGCTGACCCATCGGCGGACCTGACGGCGGTGGTGCTGGCGCTGGAAGCTGAGCTGCGCTCCGGCAGCTCCAGGGCCCAGCGCAGCGTGCCTGCTCACAGGTTTCTCGTGGACACCTTCACGACGACCCTTCGAGACAACGAGATACTCACGGAGATCAGACTGCCTGCCCTGCCGGCAAAGACGGGCGGGGCTTACAAGAAATTCGCAAACAAGGCATCCCACTTCGCGGAGGTGGGAGTCGCCGCCCTTGTGACCATCGATGGGGGTGTGTGCCAGAGGGTGCGGATCGGCATCACGGGCGCTGGTCCGATTGCATCCAGGGCCAGGTCGGCAGAGCGGGCCCTGGAGGGCAAGGAGCCTACCCAGCGAAATATAGCGTCCGCGGCCAGCCGCGCCGGCAGGGGCATCGTCTTCCAGAGCAACATCCACGCTTCGGCAGAGTACCGCGCCCACCTGACCACGGTCTTTGCCCGGAGGGCGCTGGAAGAGGCTGTAGGCCGGGCAGGCTAACCCCGGCAATCAACCAGGAATCTCCGTTCCGTAGCCCTCTCTCTTGTGGGCCTGTGCGTTGGTGATGTAGCTCTTGGTTGGAGCCTCTAGCCGGCGCCGGTTCTCAGGTGATAGTGCCCGGACCTCCGCCGGTACGCCTATAACCAGGGACTCGTCGGGTATGATGGTCTTGGCGCGAATAACCGCCCCCGCCCCGACGAAGCAGAAGTTGCCGATCTCCGCTTCCTCCAGCAGCACCGCATTGATCCCAATCATCACATTGTTGCCCACTCGATGGCCGTGCAGCACCGCCCCATGGGTCACGGAGACGTTATCGCCGATGTGCAGGTAGTCGTCGGTGTGGACTACACAGGTATCCTGGATTACGGAGTTGCGCCCTATGGTAATGCGCCCGTAGTCAGCCCGAATGACCGCACCGGGCCACACGCTGGAGTTCTCGCCGATCTCCACATCGCCGACTATGTAGCAGGCCTCGCTGATAAAGGCTGAAGGATGTATCTTTGGCACCCTCCCGCCGAATCCTCGGATCACCTCTCCTCCTGTCCGGAGCAGCGTTGGGCGCGCCCCTTTTCCAATGGGGTATATTCTACCATCGCCATCCCCCTCTCCGACGGGTGAGGTGTCGGGGGTGAGGGGCCTCATAATTGACTAGTAATATGCGGTGTGATACAAGGTAAACCATAGGCGGGGAAGCATTGGAAATGGGGAATGGTTGTGGCTGAGTCAAGAAAACTCTACTCCTACGAAGAGATACAGGTGGGGGATGTCCTGGGCTCCTATGAGTACGTTCTAACCCAGGAGATGCTGGATATGTTCCGCGAGTCGGTGGACGATCCGGATGCTCCCTTTCCGACCTTGGCGATTAAACACGACGCCACAGCTTTCGAGCTGGCATACGAAGATCATACGGGTACTATAAATGCAGCCAACGAAGTGGAGTTCCATGCCGCCCCTGTGCCCGGCAAGGTAATCAAGGTTTCGGGAAGGGTGGCGGACAAATACCTGCGAAAGGACCTGCCCTACATCGTCCTGGAAGCAACGGCTGTGGATGAAGATGGAAGGCTGCTGGAAAAGGTCAGGACCTACCAGTTGAAAAAGCCCGACGAGCTGGGAAAGAAATGGGAACGATAAAAGAATATGTCGTGGGCGAAAAGATACCGCCCATCACCCACCAGATTACCCAGGAAAAGATCAACCTGTTCGAAGCCTGCGCAATCGCTGAGCGCCAAAACGTCCACAACGACGCAGGGATTGCAGCCCAGCGGTTCGGCACCTCCCAGCCCATCGCATCGGGTAGGATGAGCATCGCCTATGCCTCCGAAGCCCTCCGCCGGTTCCTTGGGCCGGAGGCGTTTAACACGACCGGCAAGGTCAACCTGAAGTTCCTTCGCCCAGTAAAGCAGGGCGACTCCGTGCTGGTCAGGGGTGAAGTTACCGAGGTAGTGGAGGAAGCCGGAGGCAGGCAGGTCACCGTGGAGGTACGGTGCGAGAACCAGAATGGAGACCTCACAGCCGTAGGCCAGGGTACCGCCCTGCTGCCCTTGTGAGCGTTTTTGTGAAAAACACGACGGGATAACCGAAAGGCAGAGATATGATCGTAGATCTCATCAGGACCGACACGGACGACGGCATAAGCACGGTTGGGGCCCTCTACCCTCCCAGGGCCGAAGCCCCGAGAAACATCCCGGTGGACTCCATGCTCCTCATACACGGCTCCGGGACCAGCTTCTACGCGCCCCACGGCGCAGCCATGGCCGAGGACCTCAGCGGGGCCGGGATTCCCTGTCTGTCCTTCAACACCCGGGGACATGACATCATATGGCGGGACCCGGAGAACGGCGAATACTACGGCAACGCATACGAGATACTGGACGACTGCAACATCGACCTGAAGGCAGGAATGGACTACCTCTGGGGCCAGGGCTATCGTCGCATTGGCATCCTTGGGCACAGCATGGGCGCCGTTAAGGTTGCCTACTATGCCGCCACTGCCCGAGATGAAAGAGTACAGGTGGTGGTCCCCATCTCCCCCGTACGCCTGTCCTACAGCTACTACATGGAATCCGGCGACAGGGACGAGTTCGCAGGCATCATCGACCTGGCCCGCTCCCTGGAAGCCGAGGGAAAGGGAGACCAGGTGTTCAGGGTCGATTTCCCAATACCCCACATGTTTGGCGCTTCCTCCTACCTGGACAAGCACGGCTCGGACGAGCGATACAATCTCGTCCAGCTTGCCCCAAACATAACGATTCCCATGCTGGTGCTGGGGGGCAGCCTGGAGACCCACACCCGGCTTCTGGACATTTGCACAGACCTGGCAGGTGCGGCAGTGAACAGCCCCCAAGCCGATTGTGTTCTTGTAGAAGGCGGCACTCACTCCCTGGTCAACAAGCGGGAGGAGGCTGCCAAAGCGGTGGTGGACTGGCTGGCCTCCGTCCGCGTCCCCTCATCCCAGGCAGCGGACTGGCTTGGCGCAGGCCGATAAGTCCCACTGGAGGTTGAGCTAGGTGAAACTTGCTTCTTTTGAGGTACAGACCAAGCTGGGTCGGTTCACCAGGATAGGGGCCGTGCAGGAAGGCAGCACCTTGATTGACCTGACCTCGGCCTGCGTTTCCTTGCTGGAGCACGAAGGCCGCACTAACTCCTATGAGGTGGCAAGGGCCGTCGTGCCTGCCGACATGAAGGCTTTCGTAGAGGGCGGCGACCACAGCCTTAATGAGGCTAGGCGGGCTGTCGATTACGTCCTCCACCAGCCAGCAGGCACATCTCCCCAAGGGCCCCGGGGCGAGTCCCTGGTCTTTGACATGAATGACGTGGGGCTATTGCCTCCGCTGACCCATCCCAACTCCCTGCGCGATTTCATACTCTTCGAAAAGCATTTTCGTCGAGCTTACGATGCGATGGGCATCGAGCCGCCGGAGGCTTGGTACAAGATGCCCATCTATTACAAGGGGAACCCGGCAGCCATGATCGGCCACAACCAGGAGCTGGAGTGGCCCGCCTATACGGAGAAGCTGGACTACGAGCTGGAGATAGCGCTGGTGGTCGGCAAGGCGGGAAAGAACATCTCCCAGGGCGATGCCCGGGAGCATATATACGGGTTCTGCTGCATGAACGACTTCAGCGCCAGGGATATCCAGATGGACGAGATGAGCGTCCGCCTGGGTCCGGCAAAGGGCAAGGACTTCGCCACTTCCATAGGACCCTGGATCGTGACCCTCGACGAAGTGGGCGATTTCCACAGCTTGGAGATGTACGCCCGCGTTAATGGGGAAGTGTGGTCCCAGGGCAACTGCCGGGAGATGTTCCATTCTTGGGAGCGGATGATCGAGCACGTTTCCTGGGAAGAGACGATATACCCCTCCGACGTAATGGGTTCCGGCACAGCCAACCGAGGCTGCGGGCTGGAGATAGACCGGTGGCTCCAACCGGGCGACACTATCGATATCGAGATAGAGAACCTGGGGACCCTGACCAACAAGATAGTACGGCGGTAGGGCCCCATTATCTGGCTTCCCCTGGCGCTCCTCTTCCCGGCTCTCACCGGTGCGGTGAACATCCTCGACAAGCTCATCATCGACCGTCACGCCCCCAACATTTACGTCTATGCTGCGTGGATCGGCGTCCTGGAGCTGGCCATCGGCGTGGTCAGCTTATCCGTCGTCGTGGGACTCCAAGGCATCTCCTCGTCTTCGTTGGCTGGGGGTGCGGTCATCGGCGCTGTATCAGCCACGGGGCTGATGTTCTTGCTCGCCGCCCTCAAGTACGGCCATGTTAACCGCGTTGTTCCCGTGTGGTTTACATATCCCCTGCTTGTGGCCCCCATTGCCGCGGTGTTCCTTGATGAGCGCCTTTCCGTCGTCGCCCTTGGAGCTATCTTCCTTGCTGTGATAGGGGCAATAATGGTCTCGTGGGAGGGGGATAGCCCCAGTGGACGCTTTGGGCATCCTGCGGCGTTGCTGCTGGCATTGGGGGCGGCCGCTGGGTGGGCCCTCTCCTTTGTCTTGAGCAGGCATTTCCTGGGGGACGGCAGCTTTTGGCAGGTGTTTGCATCTTACCGGCTGGGCTTCGCCGCGGTGATGCTCGTGGGAGTAGGCTCCCATCGAGTCCGTACCTCGGCTGTGCGACTGGTGCGGGACGCCACCTTTGTGAAGCTGATGATAATTGCTGAGCTGACCATAACCGTAGTCATAATAACCAGGTTCGCCGCGGTGTCATTGGGCCCGGACGTATCCATCATCGCTGCCATCAGCGCCGTTCAACCCGCTTTGGTCTTCTTCTACTCCCTGGTGCTGGCCGGAATGTCGCCCTTGATGTTCGGTTCCTGGGTGAACAGGGGCACCTTCTTTACCCAGGCGGGAGGGATTTTTGCTATCACGGCTGCCGTCGTCATCATCTCCCTGAGGGGCAGCGCCGGGTAGCCTCCAACTCCGTTCCTCCCTGCCCCCTCCGTTCCCCTTCGAGTTGCCTCAGGGCGAACGGAGGGCTGGGGCGCTCCTTCTGACTGAGTCCGTTCCCCTTCGAGTTGCCTCAGTGCGAACGGAAGGCTAAGGTGCCCATTCTGGCTGAGTCCGTTCCCCTTCGAGTTGCCTCAGGGCGAACGGAGGGCTGGGGCGCTCCTTCTGACTGAGTCCGTTCCCCTTCGAGTTGCCTCAGGGCGAACGGCAGGCTGGGGTGCCCATTCTGGATGCGTCCGTTCCCCTTCGATTTCCCTCAGGGCGAACGGAAGGCTGGGTAAACTGCGACCTGGGCTAGGAGAACTCGAAGGTCGGTTGACCTGGGGATTCTCAGACTTTATAGTAACGCCCGCATGATGAGTCCCTTGGAATTCGAGACGGCCTGGCATTGATACGCGGCACACTTGAGATGGCTGGTTAGCGCATTGGCTGACGTGCTGCTGGTTCACGACTTAGGGCACAGCTCCCGTTTCTGGGGGCCGGTCTGGGGACATCTGACAGCACCCCAGTCCCATCCGCCCAGGCTGTACCAACAACCCTCCGTGGGAAAAGTGCATGCCATGGACTTGCCTGAACATGATGATGGTCCGCCTCCCGACGGTGGGCGGCCGTCCTACCGGGCCTATGTGTCCGCCATCACGGAGGAGGTAGAGCGGCTTAACCTCCGGGACCTGGTCCTGGTTGGCCATGGCTTCAGCGCACCCATGCTGCTGCGAGCTGCCGGAGAGCTGCTCCACCCGCCGAAGCAGATAGTCCTCTTTGCCGGGGTGGTGCCCTTTGGAGGCAAGTCCGCGCCCAACCTGGTTGATCCCAAGCTCAAGCTGATGCTGATGCTTCTGGGCATGAGGACTCTGGGCACAGGCAGAGTCAAGCTGCCCGGGCTTGCTGTGACCCGCTTCTACTGCAACGAGATGGACCCTTTTCAGTTGGTGCCGGTGCTGGGGCGGTTCAAGGAGCTTCCCCTGAACATATTCCGGGCAAAAATGCGCGCTCCGGACCTCAGCAAGACCTGCCCCGTCGCTTACGTTCCCCTGTCCAGAAACAACGTGGTGTCCGGGAAAACGCAGGGGCTGATCGCATCCAGCATCGCTGGCGCAACCCTCGCCCCCAGCATAGACGCATGCCATGAAGTCATGATCGAAAAGCCCCTCCAGGTTGCGGAAACCATCCTCGGCTACTGCTGACGGACGCCGGTGGGCGCTTCGCCGTGGCAGTTCGGCTGCGAGGGCGTGATAAAATAGCTCATCAAGCTGTAACCCAGTAAAGCAGGAGGTCACCCTTGGATGCTGACGTGAAGAAAAAGGTGCTCAGGCAAATCTCCTATGGCCTATATGTGGCCAGCTCCGCCCACGAAGGCCAGATGTCTGCGGGAACGGTCAACTGGCTATCCCAAGCCTCCTTCGGACCGCCGTTGGTTATGATGGGAGTCAAGAAGGACAGCGGCCTTCACGAAATGGTGAAGCAGTCCAATAATTTCGTGGTTAACATCCTCTCCGCAGACCAGAAGCAGCTTGCGGAGGACTTCTTCCGCCCATCGACGGTGGAAGGAAACATGGTCAACGGCCATGCCTTCACGCCGGGCACGACCGGAGGCGCCGTCCTGGATGAGGTGTACAGCTACTTCGAGTGCAAAGTGACGGGAAGCGTGGAGCAGGGCGACCACTCGGTGATTGTTGGAGAGGTAGTCGAGGTTGGCAGTCGCGGGGATGACAAGCCCCTGGAGATGTGGGACACCGGCTGGTTTTACGGAGGCTAGCTTGCCTCTATGGGAAGGTCTCTCCCGGGCCAATCATCCCGGACACCGGATGCGTTATGGATGATCAGCAATTCCTGGACCGGATCAAGGACAAGCTGGAACGTCTGACGGACACGGAGATTCACCTCGAGCTGGACACCGAAGATGCCGAAAAGCTCCAGGTGAATCTACAGTCCGGGTCGGCTATCGTCACCCTGGGGTCCAATGTGTTGGAATACTCAGGGTTCGCCCGGATGGCGGTAGAGTACGTAGTGGCATCGATTCGCAGTGGTCGCGAGCTGGAAACCCTGGAGTTCCAGGTTCTGCTTTCGCGGAACTAGCGGCGTTCTATGATGACAGCGCGATAGAGGCGTTGGCCCGGGCTATGGTCTGGTCCCGCTGGTTAACTCCCGTTATCGCGCACTCCACGACCTGCTTGCCGTCCACGACCTGCTTGCCGGTTACCTGGCCTGTGAAGGTGACTGTATCCCCATCGCGGAAAGGCTCGGTAGCCCGCATCTTCAACGTGCTGCCTTGGGCGGTGATGTCCCGGACGGGAAAGGCTTTCTCGAGGAGCTCCGCTACGTAGGCGACGGTGGCGACTCCCATGTTTACCGTCCCGCCGAATATTCCCTTTAAGGCGAAATCCTTGTCAGTGTGCAGACTGTTCCAGCCGGTCCTCGGGCCCGAGGAAGCGTACTTGGCGTAGTTGTCGATGGTGGTCTGGTCCTCGTGCTTCACAAGGATGGGCAGATCATCCCCCACCTCTATCGATTCGAAGCTGACGCTCTTGGCCCACAGGGTTGCCATATCGCCTACCCTTCCGCCGATGAGATATCCAGCAGTCCGTAATAGAGGTCGTTGTCCAGGACTTTCTTGAGGGAGGATGCGCTGATGTTCCTGGGGTTGGTAGGTGTGTACCACTTGTCAGTAACGTAGAAGTGGAGTTGGCTCAAGCTGACGGGTTGATTTCCGGCTGCCAGAAGCTCCCGGAAGACGATCTCCTGCATAGGCATGTTGGCGCGGATGAAGTCAGACTTCGTGGCGCAGCACTCGGCTATCTCCTTGGTCTGCTTCTCTTCGGGAATGTCAGCCCACTTGTCCCCAAGCCGTTCCCGGCAGTCGGGACAGCGGCGCTCCAACAGAATAGCTGTCAACGACCTGCGCAGCTCTTTGCTTCGCGCGGAATCGACCACGTAGGCAACGTTGGTATCCGGGGAATCGTCGGTCTTCTGGTCTCTAAGTCCATCCATAGCTGTCAAACTTGCACCTCTTCATTCCAATCGAGCATCTTCACGGTTACTATCTCGCCCTGCTTCTTCACCTGAACGTCTTCGGGGCATATGGCCAACCCGTTGGCCCGGGACATCGAAGTAAGAATGTTCGAGCCTTGGGGGCCTGTCGGGTTGGCGAAGTAACCATCTCCCCTGCGGGTCACACGCACCCTGGCGAACACCCTCCGCCCGTCGAAATTGCGGATATCCCCCTCCAACGTAGCCTGAACACTGGGCCTTTTCAGGTTGGCCCTTCCCAGCATCCTGAGGATGGCCGGTCGAGCAAATTCCTCGAAGGCCACCATGGCGCTGACGGGGTTTCCTGGGAGTCCCAGGTGGGGCACCAACCTTCCGTCTCTCCCCCTGATCCTTCCAAAGGCCAAGGGCTTGGCGGGGCGCATTCGGACCGACCAGAAGCTCATCTCGCCCCGTTCCATCAGGACGTCCTTGACCATATCGTAGTCGCCCTTGGAGACGCCCGCAGAGGTGATCAGCAGGTCCGCATCCAGTCCTTCGTCCAACCGGGCGTTCATATCTTCCAGGGTATCGCGAGCAATCCCCAGCAGCTTGGGAATCCCGCCGCATTCGACGACCGATGCGGCTACTGTGAACCTGTTGCTGTCGTATATCTTGCCGGGCTCTATGGGCTGTCCTGGCTCAAGCAGCTCGTCTCCCGTGGAGATGATGGCGACAACGGGGCGGCGAAGGACTCTCACCTCTTCAAAACCTAGGGAGGCCAGAACACCGATCTCCGCCGGCCGCAGGGCGGTCCCGGCAGTGAGCACAAGGTCGCCTTCCCTGACATCTTCCCCCGCCGGCCGGATGTGGGACCCCTTGGGAAGCTCGACCCGGATGCTGATCCAGTCCAAGCCCTTCCCGGAACGGTTCCGTTCCACCTCGTCTGTTTCTTCGAATGGCACCACCGTATCGGCGCCCTGGGGTATTGGGGCCCCGGTCATGATGCGTATGGCGGTCCCCGGTGCGACCTCAGCATCGGGCACTTGCCCGGCGGCCACGTGGGCAATTACCCGCAGGTCTTTCCCCTTATCCGGTTGCGCATCCAGGATATCTTCATGCCTCAGCGCATAGCCGTCCATGGCCGAATTATCCAGGGGAGGTATTGCAAATGGGGATTTCACATCTTCCGCCAGCACTTGTCCCTGCGCCTGAAGAAGGGGAGTGTCCCTTGGTTCCAAGGGTTGGAAGAACGTCATGATGCGCGCATAAGCGTCCTCGACGCTCAGCATATCTTCGTCCCGGTGCGTATGCTCCGGTAGGGGTCTCGAATTATCGCGTGTCGTCATCTACCAAATGCTGCCTTGGATTCGGCTGGCAAAACACTCTACCAGTTTTGACAACAATAGTACATTGCCGAGTTCCGCCGTCAATGACGCCTCTATGGGATTTGAGCAGTTCAGGCACGAAGCTCGGCGCTTACCTGCTTTTCCAATGACCGGAGAATGCTCTCCAGCGCCCTCTGGACTTCGTCGGATGTGAGGGTGCGGTCCGACGCCTGAAAGTATATGTGGTATGCAAGAGAGCGCTTCCCAGCCGGAATATTCTGTCCTTCGTAGACGTCGAAAAGCTGGACCCTCTCCACCAACCGGTGGCCCTCTATGGCCTCCTGCACCTGGGCCGAGGCGATGTCCCGCTCCACAATGATGGACAGGTCCCTCACCGCCTCGGGATATCTGGAGATGGGTTTATAAGGGCGCCGGCTAGCTGGCAATGCTTCCAGGAGGGCTGCTAAATCCAGCTCGAAGTAGGCCAGCGGATGGTCCTCTATCTGGAAGGAGGCTGCTATGCTTGGGTCTACCTCTCCAAGAATACCCACGGACGCGCCGCCCACGGTTATTTCTGCGCAGGTATCCGGGGATAGCAGCATATCTTGGGACGGGTGAAAGCCGGGAGCGGCGCCCAGCGCCTTCAGCAGGCTTTCTAGCACACCCTTGGCATCCAGGTAGCCCATCTGCTCATCACCGCCAAGCCAATGAGGCTCCCACCGGGGACCGCAAATGGCCCCGGCGACCATCTCCTTCTCCAAGGGCAAGTCCCCTTCCCGAGGCAGATAAACGCGGCCCGACTCGAATATCGCTATGGGAGATGTTCCCTGGGAAAAGTTGGCCCCGGCTGTGCTGAGCAGCCCACCGCGGAGGGTGGGCCTCAGCTGCTCATGCTGAGAGCTGAGGGGATTAGCCACCTTAAGAAGCTGCAGTCCATCCTCCAGGGCATTGGCTTTCGAAAGCTCCTCCAGGTTGGTCAAGGAGTAGGTGATGACCTCCTGCATGCCCAATGAGGCCAGGAGGTCCTTGATGCGCTCCCGGAGCCCCTGCAGGGGCTGGGGAATATACGCCGGTATGGGCGTAGCCATCATGGTGGTGGGAATGGCATCGTAGCCCACGATGCGGGCCACCTCTTCCACCAGATCGTCCTCGATGGCGATGTCGCCCCTCCAGTAGGGCGCCTTGGCATCCAGGCAGTCGTCCTCCCCCGCCTCCACCTCGAACCCAAGGGAGACAAGGACTTCTTCGACCTGCTCTATCGGGAAACTAATTCCCAGGACCTTCTCCAGTCGTTCCATTCGCAGCTTTATGGGGCCAGGGGCCGAGTCCTTTGCCGGGTAAACGTCCAGCATCCCCTTTGCAACCGTCCCCCCCGCAATCTGCTGTATCAGCTGGGTGGCTCGTGCAAGGCCCAGGGGGGCCAGCTCAGGGCGGAGCCCCTTCTCGAACCTGGCCGAAGCTTCGGTGGACATCCCAAGGGCTTGGCTGGTGCGGCGGTTGTTGCCGGCGTTGAAGTTGGCCGACTCTAGGAAAACATCGGTGGTCGCGTCGGTCATCTCGCTGTTGGCGCCTCCCATCACTCCTGCTAGCCCCACCGGCCCCGTGGGGTCGGCTATTACCAGCATGTCCTGCGATAGCTTCCGGACGGTGCCATCCAGGGACGTGAGCGCCTCTCTTTCCCTTGCCCGCCGGACGATTATCCTGCCGTTCGCTACATTGGCAAAATCGAAAGCATGCAGGGGTTGGTTATACTCCAGCATCACGTAGTTTGTAATGTCCACAACGTTGTTAATGGGGCGCATGCCTGCCCTGCTCAGGCGCTCCTGCAGCCACCGGGGAGAAGGCCCGATGGAAATGCCACGTATCAGGGTGGCTGTGTACCTGTAGCAAAGGTCCGGGTCAGCCACTTCCACCGACGCTTGCTCTTCTACGGGGCTGCCATCCTCGGGATAGGTCAGGTCAGGTTCCCTCACGCGGCGTCCGGTCAAGGCCGCTACTTCGTGGGCTACCCCCAGGACCGACATGCAGTCGGAGCGATTAGGAGTCAGCTCCAACTCCAGGATTTCGTCTCCCATGAACTCGGAGAGGTCCGTTCCCACAGGGGCATCTTCCGGGAGCACCAGGATACCTGTATGGTCTTCGCCCAACCCCAGCTCCAGTTCCGAGCAGATCATCCCCTGGGAGACCACGCCCCGGATCCGGGCGGCCTTGAGGGTTTCCATCTTGCCGCTGTGGGCGTTGAATAGTCTTGCACCCACTGCCGCATAGGCGATGCGCTGGCCCGCGGCCACGTTGGGGGCGCCGCACACCACCTGGACTTCCCCGTCGCCCTGGTCTACGGTGCACAATGTCAGACGGTCGGCGTTGGGCACCGATTCTACTTTCACCACGTGGCCAACAACACAGTTCGTCCATCCCCCCAGGACGGTCACTTCTCCCACCTCGATGCCCGCCATGGTCAGCCTGTGGGCAAGCTCCCGGGAAGACAGGTCAATATCTACGTACTCTCTGAGCCAGGATAGAGGTGTCTTCATATATTCTCAAACATGGACCGGGGGTCCTCTTTAATGTGCATAAAGGTGTCTAGAACTGCTTCAGGAACCGCAGGTCGTTGCTGTAGAAGAGGCGTATGTCTTCTATACCGTACTTGAGCATGGCGATTCGCTCCGGCCCCAAGCCGAAGGCGAATCCGGTGTAGATTTCGGGGTCGTACCCGACCCCCTCCAGCACCTTCGGATGCACCATCCCCGCTCCCATTATCTCGAGCCATCCCGTTTCGGAGCAAATGCGGCATCCGTCTCCTTGGCAGGCAAAGCAGTCAACCGACATATCCACGCCCGGTTCCACGAAGGGAAAGTAGTCGCACCGGAACCTTACTTTGCGGTTGGGCCCGAAGATGCGCCGGGCGAATTCGTACAGGGTGCCTTTCAAGTTGGCGAGGGTTATGCCCTCGTCAACTGCCAGCCCCTCCACCTGGTAGAAGTGCCACTCATGGGTCGCGTCGGTAGCCTCGTACCGGTACACCTTTCCTGGCACTATCAGGCGGATGGGGGGGTTCGTACGCTCCATGATCCGCGCCTGCATGGGCGATGTGTGGGTGCGCAGGAGCATGGAGGTCTCCCCCAAAGCATCCCGCTGATCGATCCACAAGCTGTTCCACATATCCCGCGCCGGATGGTCCCTGGGGATATTCAGCATCTCGAAGTTGTACTTGTCCCACTCCACCTCTGGCCCTTCCACGATCTGGAATCCCATGGCGGTGAAAGCGCTGCAGATCTCCCGCAGTATCTGGGTAGTGGGGTGCAGCCTTCCTTGGGGAAGGGGCCGGCCGGGAAGGGTTACGTCAATTGCCCGCTGGCTGGAGCGCTTCCTGCGTTCCAGGTCTTCGATCTCTTCGCACCTTGCTGCCTGTTGTTCTTCCAGGCGTGCCTTGGCTTGGTTCCCTGCCGCTCCCACGCTGCGCCGGAGGTCAGGGGATAAGCCGCCCACGCTTCGGAGGATGGTGGTCAGCTTGCCACGGCGGCCTAGGTAGGCCACCCTCCAGCTCTCCAGGCCGTCGTTGTCTTCTACGGCGCCTAGCTCCCTGAGAGCTTCTTCTTCCAGAGACTGTAGGGTCTCCAGAACAGTCCCGCTTTCCATGCTCCGCCCTCAGGTTATTTAGTGAGTGCAGCTATCTATGATCATCGGATGAACGCAGAAGTCCGGTAGCTGTCAGGTAGTCCATTATAGGAAGGCCCCCTGCCACGGTCAAGGAAAGAACAGGGCCTCTTGTCCTACGCCCGGGCTAGTATAGCTTGGACGGTGTCGCCGATGTCGGCGGGGGTGGGGATTATGGAGGCCCCTGCTTCACGGAGGGCGCGGGTCTTTGCGGCGGAGGTGGCCGATTCGCCGGTTATCACCGCCCCTGCATGGCCCATCCGTTTGCCAGGGGGGGCGGTTGCGCCGGCGATTAGTGAGGCCACCGGCTTGCGGAAGTGCTCCCCAATGTAGCGGGCGGCTTCCTGTTCCATGGTGCCGCCGATCTCGCCGATCATCACGACGAAGTCGGTATCGGGGTCGTCGTTGAACATCTCCAGCACATCCACAAAGCTGGTGCCGATGAGCTGGTCACCCCCGATGCCCACGCAGCTGGACTGCCCGATGCCAAGGCCAGTCAACTGCCCCACCGCTTCGTAGGTCAGGGTGCCGCTCCGGGACACAACCCCCGCCCTGCCCGGAAGATGGATGTTGCCGGGCATGATCCCCAGCTTGCACTGCTCCCCAGGGGAGATGAGCCCCGGGCAGTTGGGACCGATCAGGCGCACCAGGCGGCCTTCCAGGTGCCTCAGTACCCGCACGGTGTCCATGACGGGCACGCCTTCAGTTATGCATATGATCAGGCTGATCCCGGCATCTGCAGCTTCAGCTATGGCGTCGGCGGCAAAGGGGGCGGGCACAAAGATAAGGGAGGTGTCCGCCGATGTTTCCTTCACCGCTTCTTTCATGGTGTTGAAGACAGGGACCTGGTCGTCGAAGAGCTGACCTCCCCGACCCGGGGTTACCCCGGCAACTACCTTGGTGCCGTAGCGGATGCATGCCCGGGCGTGGAAGCTGCCCTCCCCGCCGGTTATTCCCTGGACTATAGCTCGCGTGTTTGAGCCAACGAGGATGCTCAAGAAATAGTCTCCCGATTCTCAATATATCCTATGTTCATCGGCCGGCGGTCGTCAGCGCCTTGGACACCTCGGTCAAGGTGTCAGCGAAGGAGACGTCCAAGCCCGAACTTCGGAGGATGTCCTTGCCTTCGTCCACATTGGTGCCCCTCATGCGCACCAGTATGGGCAGCCGGGAGTTGTTGTCCCGCCACGCCTTGACTATTCCTGCTGCGGCTATATCGCACCGCAGGATTCCCCCGAACACGTTGACCAGCACCTGTTTCACCTCGGGGTCCGACAGCATGATGGACAGGGCAAGGGCCACCTTGTCTTCGCTGGCGCCGCCTCCAACGTCAAGAAAGTTGGCGGGTAGGGCACCCGCGTTCTGCACCACATCCATCGTCGCCATGGCCAAGCCCGCTCCGTTAACGAGGCAGCCTACGTACCCGTCCAGCTTCACATAAGCAATGTTGTTCTCCAGGGCTTGCGCCTCCAGCTCATCTTCCTGCTCCCGGTCCCTCAGGTTCAGCAGGTCCTGGTGGCGGAACTTTGCATCATCTTCCAGGTCCACCTTGGCGTCCAGGGCCACAAGGTGCCCTCCCTGGTCTATAGCCAGGGGGTTTATCTCCAGCAGGGAGCAGTCGTTTTGGATGAAGATATCGTACAGCGACAGCATTATCTGGCTTGCCGGGCGGACCAGCTCTTGGGGGAGACCCAGGCCGTAGGCGAGGCGGCGGCCTTGAAATGGCTGCAGTCCCAGCACCGGGTCGATGCCTTCCTTAAGGATGCGCTCCGGGGCTGTTGCGGCAACCTCCTCGATATCCATGCCTCCCGATGCGCTGGCGATTACGACAGGACCGCGAAATCCCCGGTCGATCATCAGGGCGACGTAGAGTTCCTGACTCACCTCGGTAGCCTGCTCCACCAGCACCTTGTGTACTGGCGCTCCCTCCGCCGTGGTCTGGTGGGTAACCAGACGGCTTCCCAGCAGGGACTCGGCAGCGTCTCCGACGTCGGCGAGCGTGGACACAACTTTAATGCCCCCTCCCTTACCCCTTCCCCCGGCGTGGACCTGGGCTTTTACGACCCACGGGCCTTTCATCTCTTGGGCTGCTTGGAGAGCTTCCTGGCGCGTTGACGCTACCTTACCCTGGGGGACGGGGATGCCGTAGCGGGCAAACATCTCTTTGGCTTGATATTCGTGGAGCTTCACCTGACCTCACTTGTGCCCGTCGGATTTTCTGATCTCGACCTTGGCCATATCTTCTATGTGGCGGACTATGGCCGAGTGGTCGCACTCTGCCATGTCCCTGTTCATCAGGGCCCCCAGCATCTGCTGCACCAAGCTCGTGACCGGCAGTGGCACCCCAAGCTCTTTGCCCGTCAGCAGGGCGTTTTGAAGGTCTTTCTGGTGCAGGCGGATACGGAAGCCAGGGTTGAAGTTCCGTTCCATTATCATGGGCGCCTTGGCCTCCAGGGCATTGCTGCCAGCCAGTCCCGCTCGTATTGCCCCAAACACCAGCTCCGGATCGATGCCCGCTTTCTGGGACAGGGAGAACGCTTCCCCTATAGCCTCTATGTTGGCGGCGACCATTATCTGGTTTGCCAGTTTCACCACGTTGCCAGCTCCAACATCGCCGACCAGCACCACGCTTCTGCCCATTACGTCCAGGATGGGCAGGCACCGGTCAAAGGTCTCCTGGCTGCCCCCGACCATTATGGCCAAGGTGCCGGCAATGGCGCCAGGCTCCCCCCCGCTAACGGGAGCGTCCAGCATTTCAATGCTCTTCGCGGCAGCTTGTTGGGCGATCTTCTTCGAGATCAGTGGGGCGATGGAGCTCATGTCGATGATCACGGACCCGGCCCTGGCCCCTTCCAAGACTCCTCCATCTCCGAGGATGACCAGCTCTGAATCGGGGGAATCGGGGAGCATGGTTATGATGACTTCGGAGTGTTCGGCGACCTCCCTGCCCGACCAGGCAACGACTGCCCCCTCCCCGGCCAGCTCCTCAACGGAGGCCCTGCTCCGGTTGTGCACAGTCAGCTCGTACCCGGCCTTGAGAAGGTTCCTGGCCATGGGCTTGCCCATGATGCCCAAGCCAATAAAGCCGATCTTAGGCTCCATAGAGACTTCCTTGCTGAATAAGCCGGTCCGGGAGGCTAGGAGCCTCTGCCGTCCCGGAGATTCTTCCAGGTTTTCAGTATCTGACGGTCCCGGGGGAAAGCCAGGGGAGGCAGGTCAGACGACTCGAAAAAAGAGACGTCGCTGACCTCGGGGCCACCCTTCGGTTCACCGCCAACTAGCTGGGAGTCGTAGGATATCAGTATGACCTCGCTGCCCTCTTCTGAAGATACGGCCAGCAGGTCCGTTGCCTTGATGTCCAGGGATGTCTCTTCGGCAACCTCGCGCTCGACAGCCCGCTCTACGACCTCGCCCCGGTCCACGTATCCGCCGGGCAAGCTCCAAAGGCCGATACCCGGGTCCAAGGCCCTCTTCACCATCAACACCTTGCCATCTCGCTCGACGACCGCCACCGCGCTCACCTTGGGGTCATGGTAGATGATCTTCCCGCAGTGGGAGCACGCCGGTCGTTTCACTCCGTCGATGACTTTTGCTTTCAGGATGCCCGAACATCGGGAGCAGTAAACATCGTCGGACTGCATAGCAGCCAATAGAATACCACGCCATAGCGCGCGGGTGGTAACGGGTATGTTGAAGCTGTCGCAGCTTTTATATAAAGTAGTCTTGCGCTCATCCCGGAGCTTGCGCATCCGAGCCTCTGGAGGCTTTCATCCATGGCAACGTCAGCACGCAACAGAATCGTGGCCACTGAAGCGGAGGAGCTGGAAGGCCTGCTCCGAAAGCGGGTGGCGGGAGAAGTCCGGTTCGATGCCTACTCCCGGCTGCTGTACAGCACCGATGCCTCCATCTACCAGATGGACCCTGTAGGCGTGGTGATTCCCAGGGACGCCAACGACGTTCTGGCGGTGATGGAGCTGGCTGCGCAGCACAATATTCCCGTGCTCCCCCGATGCGGAGGCACCAGCCTGGCAGGCCAGACGGTGAATCATGCTATCGTCATGGACTTCAGCAAGTACATGCACCGGCTGCTGGAGATAAACGCAGAGGAGCGATGGGCATTGGTGCAGCCTGGAATCGTCCTGGACATCCTGAACCGCCACCTTGCCCCAGAAGGCTTGCAGTATGCCCCGGACCCGACGACATCCAACCGGGCCTGCGTCGGAGGGGGTATCGGCAACAACACCTGCGGTTCCCATTCGGTGGTGTATGGCAAGACCGTCGACCACATCAAAGAGGTTGGCGCCGTGCTCTCCGATGGAAGCCGGGTCCGGTTCGGCCCTCTTAATTCGGACCAGCTTCAACAGAAGCTGGCGGCAACTGCTTTCGAGGGCCAGATTTACAGGGATGTCATGCGTATAGCGGAAGAGAACAAGGAGGAGGTGGAGGCCAGGTATCCCAAGATCATGCGCCGAGTCAGCGGCTACAACCTGGACGAACCCCTGAACTCTGACGACGGCAATCCCTTCAACATGGCCCGGGTAGTCGTAGGTTCGGAAGGTACCTTCTGTGTGGTCACCGATGCCAAGGTCAACCTGGTGCCGGTCCCTCCCAAGAAGGGTCTGGCGGTGCTGCACTTCCAGGATATGGTGCGCGCCTGCGAAGCAACTTGGGAGATCTTGAAGCACAAGCCGAATACCATTGAGCTGATCGGAAGAATGATCCTGGATAGGTGCCGTGAGTCCCTGGGCTTCAGCAGGCTGCTGGCGCCCATAGAAGGGGAGCCGGACGCCCTGCTTGTGGTGGAGTTCAGCGGAGAGAGCGACACCGAGGTGCTGGACAAGATAGAGAAGCTCAGGGACGACATGGCCCGAAAGGGTCTGGCCTATGCCTGTGTGCAGCTGACGGACTCTCGCGACCAGGCGAACGTCTGGGCCCTGAGAGCAGCTGGCTTGGGCCTGCTGATGAGCACCCGGGGAGATTCCAAGCCCCTCCCCTACGTGGAAGATACGGCCGTCGATCCTGAACACCTTGGGGAGTTCATCGCCCGGTTCGACCAGGTGGTGAAGGCCCATGATACCCAGGCAGGCTACTATGGTCATGCCAGCGTGGGGTGCATGCACATCCGGCCCTTGGTAAACCTCAAGACCGCCGAGGGCATCCGCCGCATGGTGTCCATCGCATCGGACATCAGCGACCTGGTCCTGGAGTATGGCGGTTCCTTGAGCGGGGAACACGGCGATGGCATCGTCCGCGGAGTATGGACCGAAAAGATGTTTGGTCCAACCATCTACAAGGCTTTCCAGGAGATGAAGCGGGCATTCGACCCTTCGGGAATCATGAATCCGGGAAAGATCATTGACTGCCCTCCTATGACCGAGAATCTCAGGTTCGGCGCCGAATACACAGCAGCACCCATGGAAACAACCTTGGATTTCTCCGGAGAAGGAGGCTACGGAGGCGCTGTGGAGATGTGCAACGGCATGGGGGCGTGCCGCAAGATGACCGGCAGCATGTGCCCTTCCTACATGGTGACCAGGGAGGAGGAGCACTCCACCAGGGGGCGGGCGAACCTTCTCAGGGCGGTGCTCTCAGGTACCCTGCCCGAAGACAGCATGGCCAGCAAACGGCTTCATGATGCCCTCGACCTGTGCTTGGAGTGCAAGGCCTGCAAGGCAGAATGCCAGACGGGCGTGGATATGGCCAAGCTGAAATACGAGTTCCTGGACCACTATCAGAAGAGCAATGGTGTGCCCATCAGGTCCAGGCTCTTCGCCAACATCAACCGCCTTAGCTCCCTGGCATCCCGCCTTGGTCCCCTATCCAACTTGGCAGTGGGCAACCCTTTGGCCCGTCTTTTTCTGCACCGGGTAATCGGCATCCATCCCAATAGGGTCCTGCCTCCCCAAGCTTCCCAGACCTTCCCCAAGTGGTTCCGGTCCCGGCCTGCCAGAGCTAACGAGGCTGTGAAGCAGGTTGTTCTCTTCAACGACACCTTCATGAACTACAACTACCCCCAGGTGGGGAAGGCTGCGGTAGCCATACTGGAACAGGCAGGCTACAGCGTGGTGCCGGCAAATCCCGTGTGCTGCGGCAGGCCCATGATCTCCAAGGGCTTGCTGGCCCAAGCGGCGTCAAATGCCCGACGAAACGTGGACCTCCTGTACAGCTACGCAGCCCAAGGGATATCCATCGTTGGCTGTGAGCCCAGCTGCCTGCTCACCCTCAAGGACGAATACCCCGAACTGGTCGATGACGAGAAAGCCAGGGTCGTCGCCGAAAACAGCTACATGATCGACGAGTTCCTGATGACGCTGCATGGGGAGGGCAAGCTTGACCTCAGGTTCTCCAACCTGGAGAAGCAGGTGATGTTCCATGGGCATTGCCACCAGAAAGCTCTGCTGGGCACCCGCCATTCGATGGACCTGCTAAGGCTGCCCCCGGGCTACAGGGTCGAGGAAATCAATGCAGGTTGCTGCGGTATGGCAGGATCATTCGGCTACGAAGTGGAGCACTACGGGGTATCCATGGACATAGGCCGAATGGAGGTGTTCCCGGCGGTGGAAGCGAAGGACAACAGCTGGGAGGTAGCAGTGATGGGGGTGTCGTGCCGTCAGCAGATCGAGCATGGCACAGGTCGGAGGAGCCGTCACCTGGTGGAGGTCCTGCAGGATGCCCTTGTGGGGTGATCTGTGTTTCCGCTAATCCGGAAGCAGGGCCGCTATAATGCGCACAGCTCGCCGCACCAAGCTGGAGAAGGCTGCAAACAAGCTGGGCGAAGGGTTTCGGCGATGGCGCATTCGCTGGGCTGAAGAGCCGTCCCATCCATGGCCCGCCTCGGACACTTGAGGCTTTGCGTGCTGCCTTTCGGAGTCGTACCTGGCACGCCGTATGGGATCACATAGGGTATCGTACGCCAGGTTCAGCGCGGCCATCTTCGACTCGGCATCCGGATCGTCAGGGTGGACATCCGGGTGTATCTCGCGGGCTTTCTTGAGGTAGGCTCTTCGGATTCCTGCCATCAAGGTGTGGCGGGGCACACCCAAGACTAGATAGTAGTCCTCAACTGGTTCTTGCAAAGCTTATTACCTTTCTAAGGCGATATCCCTTCCACCTCAAGCTGTATCCATCCACGCCCACAGAATCAAGTCCCTTGCGCACCCAGTTCCGTAGCAACCGGCCCATTTGAGGGCATGCTACAATTTACCTTTACATTACTATGTGGTCAAGTCCTGCTTTTGAGGTTGTGGGATTGAGCAGCAAAGTGGATTTGGAAAGAAGGAATAATGTCTCGTAGGCTGGTGAGCTTGCTATCAATGGTCCTCCTGGCCTTGGCTTCCGTCTCGGTAGCATGTGGCGGTGGTGGTCCTTCGGGTGAGAACTCTGCCAGCCCCGGCGGTTCACCTGCCTTGGCTGTTGGGGAAGTCGCTCCTGACTTCACCGCGCAGGAGGCAGAGGGAGGCCAAGTTGCTTTATCTGGAGCCCTGCAGGCGTCCGAAAACGTCGTGCTGGTCTTCTACCGAGGGGTGTTCTGACCTTTCTGCCGTCAGCAGCTCGGTGAGCTGCAGGAAGGGTACGCCGAATTCAGGGAGCTCAATGCAGAGGTACTGGCTATCAGCACCGATGGTGTCCAGGGGGCATTCGAGATGAAGGACCGGGTGGGAGCAGAGTTCCCGATACTGGCTGACCCCGGCGCTGCGGTTGCGAAAGCTTACGGGGTGTTCGACCTGCTACGCGATGGACTTTCGGCTCCGGCAGCCTATATCATAGACCAAGACCGGAACATCTTGTGGAGCTACGTTGGCTCCAGGGCAGGCGACCGGGCAAGGCCCCCAGTGCTGCTTACTGCCCTAGCCGAACTGGAGGGCCGGTAAAGGACTGCCTGAACCGATGAAGGTTGACCTCCGGCTCTATGGGGCTGACGGGCAGGGGCTCCACATCCTCGATCTTGGCCACGATGAGCCACGGGCCGTCGGACGCCAACGCTTCTTTGAAGACCGTTTCCAGCTCTTCTTCGGTGGACACCGTCCTAGCTTTGGGGATGTTGCAGCTGCGGGCCACCCCCGCCAGGTCCGTTCCCATGGCTGTGTGGCTGGGTTGGTGCCCGGTCTGCGACCACTGCTCGTTGTCCCAGACCACGACGACAAGGTTCGCCGGCTGTTCCCGCCCGATGGTGCCCAAGGTGCCGAGATTCATCAGCAGGGAACCGTCCCCATCCAGGGACACTACCTTCCCCTCGGTGGACAGGGCAATGCCGAGGGCGATTGACGAGCAGAGGCCCATACCGCCATAGGTGTAGAAGTTGCGGCTGCGGTCCCCTATGTGCCAAAGCTCATCGGTGGTGGGACCCAGGTTGCTGACGATGGGTTGGTCGTCCAGGAAGCCTAGAAGCAGCTTGGTTGCATCTTGCCTACGCACTCTTCCCCCCATGCAGCTGGGCGGTGAGGCAGATGCCCACAGGGGACCTGCTGGCGTAGCACAGCTTGATCGCGCCATTCACTACCGGTTCTACCTCGTCCTCGTTGGTAAGGGTGAAATGGGGGATTCCCAGGACATCGAGGATCGGCTTGGTACCCCGGCCCAGCGGCACCTGGGCGATGTTGAACTCTCCCACCCCTCCCCGAAGGTTTATGAAAAAGGGCAGGGGAATGCGGTGGGGAAGGCACAAGCTGCCGACGGCGTTCAGGCAGTTTCCAAAGCCGCTGGACTGCATGAACACCGCTGAATTTCGGCCCGCCGAGTAGCCCCCTGCCGCAATGCCGATAGCCTCCTCTTCCCGGCTGGCCGAAACCAGGTGGAAGTAAGGGTCGGCGCTCACCAACCGGGTGGCTTGATGGATGTTGATGTCCGGAACGTAGGTGACGAGGGATATCTGGCTTTCTTTCAGGCACTCTACCAGGCGTTCGGCCCAGATTGGCATATTATCCTCACGAAAAGCGTATTGGAGCACCTCCGGCCTCAGGGCCAGTCTCGGCGCGGGCAACACTATAGCAACGACCCCTCTGAAAGTCAAAGCACCCGCTAGCTCAGTGCCCTGTCCCCTGGGGGAGACCTTTGAATAACCGTCATTCCGGCCTCCGAGCCGGAATCCAGGGACGAAGATTCCCCCTTCTCCCTCTTGGGGGAGAAGGTTAGGATGAGGGGGTTCACCCTTTCCCCAAGGGATGGAGGACTAAGTACTCATCAAGGAAGAAGGCGGTTTACAGCGCTGCTATGCCCGCCTGGGCGCACTCCTCATCCTGCTCGGAGGCGCCGCCCCCCACACCGCATCCCCCCTCGATCATGCCGTTGCGAATGATGGGCAAGCCACCCTGGCTGGGAATCATGTGCCCACCTTCGGCCGCCGTTATGCCCTGAACGATCGCACGGGTCGGGTCGATAATGCCGCTGGGCCGCGCAAAGGCTGCCGAGGCGATGGCCTTCCCCTGGGAGCCGTACGCGCCAGCGAAGAAGGCCCCATCCATGCGGTTGAAGGCCATTAGCCTGCCGCCGGCATCGCATACTGCAACGCTGATCTTGATGTTCATCTCCCCAGCTTTGGCTAGGGCTGCCGCGACCACCTGGTTAGCTTCTGCCAAGGTTAGCGCCATATCCTGTCCTCCTCTGAGTTTTTCGCCCATCCCGACCACAGAGGCCCTGCGCCTGTGGACATCGGGCAATCCCAGTGTACTATTCAGCTTCCGAAGTAGGCAAACTTGGGTCACCTGCCGGCAGTTGGTCGTCCGGGTCGGACAGTGCCCCCGCATACCGGGATTCGGACACCGTCTGCTCGATGGTGTCTGGTGGGCTGAAGCTGTCTTCGTTGTTGATGACCAGCTGGGCAAACCGGCGTCCTTGGGGGACCACCCGGGAATCGAAGGAGCCGATGGACAGGTTGTATGCTTTCACCGCCGACCTTCTGGTAGCGCTCGATGAAGTTCTGCATCCGCTGGTGCAGCTCCTCTCCAGCCTCACGGATCGCCTCGGCGTTTTCGGCAATTCGATGCCTCTGCCAGCCGTTGGCGACGGCCCAGAGCAGGGAAATCAAAGAGGCGGGCGTGGCGATGGCCACCCGCTTTCCCATTGCGTACTCGATGAGGCTGGGGTTGGCCCTCAGGGCGGCCGCCAGGAACTGGTCTCCCGGAACAAACATGACCACGAAGTCCAGGGCGCCGTCCACTTTTGCGCCGTAGTTCTTGGAGGCCAGGGAGTCTACCTGCGACCGCAGGGCGGTGGCGTGACGGTTCAGCGCCTCGCCGCTCTCAGCCTCATCCTCGGTCTGCTGAGCTTCCATGTAGGCAGCCGTAGATGCCTTGGCATCGACGACCACCGTGCGCTTTTCAGGCAGCTTTACCATCAGGTCTGGCCGGTCTCCGGAGGGGCCGACGGTGGTCTGCTCCACGAAGTCGCAATGCTCGGCCATTCCGGCCAGCTCGACAACTCTGCGCAGCTGCACCTCGCCCCAGCTTCCTATCTGCCGGTTATTGGTCAGGGCATTTGAGAGCCTTCCCGTCTCCGCGGTGAGCATCTGGTTCTGCTGCATGAGGGACTCGATCTGCGGGGCCAGCTTCTCGTAGTTTTCGCTCAAGGGCTTTACCAGCGACTGGAACTGTTCATGACGACGGCTGAACTCTCCCCTGGCGGTCTCCAGAGTCCTCCCAAGGCTCTCCTTGGCGACGTTCATGAACAGCTCGTTGTTGTTCCTCAGGGCTATGCCGGCAGCAGCTTGGAACGTCTCGCTCATCTGCCCCCTAGCGGCCTCTATGAGTTCGTTAGTGGAAGCTGCCTGCTCCAGCTGCCCTTCCAGCCTCGCCATACGGGCTTTGGCTCGGTAGCCCTGCATGACCCAGCAGGTGATTCCCCCAACCACAAGTCCCACCACAAGCCCAATGATCAGTTCCATCGGTCAGCTCCCTCCCTAAAGGAATCAATCTCCTCATTGCCAATGTAAACTTTGATTTTCGGTTCGTGTATGGTCCTTCAGTGATTTGTTCGAAGGTGTCGGACTATTTCCATCATTACCTTGCAGTCAGTCTCGTTGTAACGAACGATCTCGTCCATTAGCACCATTTCTGCCATGCTCCCCCCTTGCTTGTCAGCGGCCTCGTCACATCGCCACGCACCCAACATCGCGCCAAGTCCATCTATTTGGCTGTCCTCCCAATTGGTTTCAATGAATCCATGGGCGTGCATGGCGTTGGCCACAGCCTTTAAGCCGAAATCCAGCGAACCCTGGACCACTACGGGCTCTTTTCGCACAACCTCGGTTAGCAGGTCGCACCAGTTAAACTCAGGCCATTCTGCCCTTTTCCCATGCCGTATTCTGGCTGAATTGTGGGAGCTTTCAAGGACGGTTATCTCGGCCTTTGACCAATGGAAGATACGAGGAGTTTCATTGCCGGGGTCAAGAAGTTTCCTAACGGAAGACATGTGCTGGGCCCACTCTTGGATGATTCGAAGCTCTTCGTCTTCCGTAAGCCGATCAGTGGTAAACGACTTGAACCTCCATTGCTTTTCTTCCAGGTAACCGCAGCCGATCATGAAGATTATGGGCTGGCCGCCCTTTTCTGGTAGCTTGGAAAAGTCGTCGTTCAGGTCGTTGCAATACTCGAAATCAACGTAGAACTCGACAGCGGGTATGGGGTGCAGCTTCTCTCTGGTAATCACGATTAGTTCGGGCTGGACCGGAGGGCCGGCTTTTCTGTTGACTTCCAGCAACTTGCCCAGAATTGGAGCCTGATTTTGACCAGTAACCCCGACCTGTACTGGCGTCAGATTGGGGTCGTCCCAGCGGTATTTACCATGTTCATGGGCCAGCCGGCGCTTTGTTACTCCAACCTGCCACAACATAGTCAACTCCTTCAGTTCCCCTGCCAACCACTTCTTGGCACTGACCCACTGGCTAGCAGACCCCTCCTCACCCTCAATTCCCGGCTCCATCTCGGCAGAGCCTGAGTCCAACATCATGTCAGCGTCGTCCACATTGCTCATGTTTGGGTAGAGCTCCGGGACGGAAGGAGTCGGCAGTATTTTCCAATCCTTGCCTTCGGTGCGAACTCGCCGCACCCAGTCAAGGGCAGCTTCTACGGCACTCGAGACAAGAACTTTGTTTGCGACGGCGCCGTTCTGAGGAATTGGCGCCAGCAGGTCCAAGGCATTCGAGGATCTAAGGGTTTCCCCCTTCTGCGTCCGTTGCCAACCGCGTCCCAGCAGGTAGGAATTGGGGGGTTCGAACCCTTGAAGCCGGCCCAGCATTCGGTTGTAGATATATAGCTGTGCCTTGTAAGCGGGACGGCTTCCTTCGTTGGAAAGCTCAGTGCCGCCGGCATTGAGGCGGAGTGTTGTGAACTTTGTGTCCACCACGAGATAGTGCCATCCTTTTGCATCCAAGCCGGGCGCAGGTGTTGAGGCTTCCTGATCTGATATGCACCCGGGCATCAGTTCCAAAAGAACATCGCTCCTAACAAGAAAGTCAGGGGAGCCGTGTGTCATGTGTTGTGCGTCCCACAGGACAGCCTGGTGAATGAAGGGAGTGCCCTGGCACATCACCGCAAAGGTTTCCCTAGCTTTGTCCAAGAGGCGGATATCACGGTAGTCTTGGGCAATGGCGATCACCTCATGCTGGTTTCTAAGTAGGCGCAGTATGTAGGCCTCGAACTGCCTCCCCTTCTCGAAAATAAACTCCGTGAAGTCAAGGGTCTTGTTGTATGCAGCCAACTCCTGCTTTGGTATGTAGCTGCAAGTCTTGCCATAGAGTAATAGCCAGTCGATTAATGGATCGTCCAACATCCAATTACGAGTCCGACCTGCGCTTACCCAATGCTTCCAGTCGTTCGTGGAAATCGGGATTGATACCTCTGAGCCATCGTCGCGATAGGTGGGGGCCTCTATTCCCATGGTGGTGCTCCTAAAGTGTTGTCGATCCCTACCTTACGGCCCTAATGGTCGTGTAGTTGCTCAAACCGAAGCCGCTACGAGGGGTTTGATGCTGCTGACGTCGGTGTTGGCCCGGGCGACATCCAGGTCGTACATTCGCTGAAGGTTCAGCCAGAAGTCGGGAGTCGTTCCCAAGGCCCGTCCGATCCTAAGAGCTGTGTCTGCGGTGATGGACCTGCGCTTGTGGACGATGTCGTGGATGCGTATCGGCGGCACCCCTATCGTCTTGGCCAAGCGGTACTGGGTGATGCCCAGTTCATCCATGATCTCTGCCAGGTGTTCCCCCGGATGTATCGGCTCAGCCATAGTTCGTCCTCCTTAATGGTAGTCGACGCCCTCAATCTCCATTGCCCCATGTTCCGTCCACGTAAAGCACGCGCGCCACCGGTCGTTGATGCGGATACTGTATTGGCCTGACCTGTCTCCGCGGAGCGCCTCCAGCCCGTGAGATGGCGGGACTCGAAGGTCGTCAAGGGCTCTAGCTGCCACGACCCGCTGTAATTTCATCCGTGCCCGCCTGTGGATATCGGCTTGCAAATGGCGGACTCTCTCCGATGAACAGGCGCGAGGCAGCGTCATCGCTAAAGCGTTCCACTATAAATTATATTAACGCATAGCGTTAATAATGTCAACGATGCTTATATTCATCAAGCATAGAACGCGTCCTTTCCCGCTGTCCTTGACATGGCAGCGACGGGGCCATACACTCCCACTCAAATACAAAATAAGCCACTGTCCGTTCAGGTGCCCACCGAGGGAGAATAGGGAAGGCGGTCTTAGTCCGCCGCGGTAGCGCCACTGTAAGCGGGACAAGGTGCCGGAACCCACTGTCGGAAGGCCGATGGGAAGGGCCCGGCTAGGGAAACCACCCGCGAGCCAGGAGACCTGCCTGAACGGAGGGTGACCACTCTCCGCAGCAGAGAGGGTCCCTCGCTTCCCGGGCGCAAGTTCTGGGCAGAAGGATAAAGAGACCTCCAGCGGGGAGCCGCCGGAGGTTTTTAATTTGAAGGTCGTGGGGCTTGCCACCCTGCGGAGCTACCGCCAGTCCGGTGTAACCACCAGGCTGGCCGTCGGTTCGGCCATTCTCGGCATTCTGGCTGTGGCCACGGTCTTGGTTTCTCTCAGCCTCGGCCCCGTCGAAATTCCTGTAGCCCGCGTCGCTTCCATCATGCTGTCCATGGTGGGGCTTGAATTCGGCGACTTCGGACGCACCGAGGAGCTGGTGATTGAGCAGATCAGGCTGCCCCGGATTGTGGTGGGGGCCCTGGTGGGCGCGGCTTTGGGCGTTGCCGGAGCTACCATGCAGGGCCTGTTTCGCAACCCCATGGCAGATCCTGGGATCATCGGCATCTCCGCCGGCGGTGCCGTGGGCGCGGTGGTGGCGATAGCCACGGGGATTGCGGGCCTGTTCTTTCTTGCCCTGCCTGCCTTTGCTTTCCTTGGGGCTATGGGGGCTTCCTTCTTGGTCTATGGGATAGCCGCCGCGGGTGGGCGCTTTTCTATCGCAACCCTTCTGCTTGCGGGAGTCGCCGTCAACGCCTTCCTGAGCGCTGTCCTCTCCACCCTCGTCAACCTGCTGCCCAATAGCGAGTCCCTCCGGGAGATAATCTTTTGGCTTGCCGGCGGGCTGGACTCTCGTTCCTGGGAGCATGTGCAGGTCTGCGCTCCGCTAATCCTGGGTGGTATGGCGGCGATGTTCCTGATGTCCCGGGATCTCAACCTGATGATGCTGGGGGACGACGAAGCCCGTTCCATGGGCGTACGGGTGGGTTTCGCCCGCCCGGCGCTGCTGGTGGCGGCCGCCCTGGCAACGGGCGCTGCCGTGGCTGTGAGCGGCATCATCGCTTTCGTTGGACTGGTTACGCCGCACATCCTGCGCCTGATGTTCGGGCCGGACCATCGGGTGCTCATTCCCATGAGCGCCATGGGAGGTGCGGTTTTCGTCATCGCCGCTGACACGGTCGCCAGGACGATCATCCAGCCTGCAGAGCTCCGCGTCGGTGTGCTCACCGCCTTCGTGGGGGCGCCATTTTTCATTTTCCTGCTGATCAGGAACAGGCGCCAAGCCTATGCACTATAGGTTTCCGCCGTAGAAAGGAGTCGTAATGCGAACTCGGCTGCTGGGCCTTCTGGTATTCCCCTTGGTGATTCTCCTTGGGCTGGCGGCTTGCGCTTCGGAGGCTTCTACTCCGACTGCAAGCCCGACCGCCACACTACCTGCGCCCACGGCGACTCCATCGCCGATGCCGACCCCGGACCTGCGCATCGGAGCCTTCGATGGTGTTGCCGGAATAGTGGATGCGGCCAACTTCGGCTGGCCCCGCCAGGTAGAGGGGTTGAATGGGACCGTCACCATTTCCGCCAAGCCGGAACGCATTATCACCGCATCCATAGGCCATGACGAGATGACCCTGGCCCTGGTGCCTGTAGAGCGCCTGGTTGGTGTTGGGAGTGTTTCGAAAGACGCGGTCTACTCCAATGTCTCATCCCTGGTCCAGGACATACCGGAGATATCTAGGGAGCCTGAGACGATAATATCCCGGTCCCCCGACGTAATCGTCACCAGCCCCTTTTACCCTGCTGAGGCCGTGGCAGCACTGTCGGAGGTCGGCATCCCCGTGATACAGACCGACCTGGAGCAACACCCGGATGGGCGCATAAACAGCATCCTGCTCATGGGGTACATCTATGGTGAGGAGGAGCGCGCCCTGGCGTTCGCATCGGAAGTGAGCGCTCGGTACGACTCCGTGGTGTCGGTGACTAGCGAATTCCAACCCCGCCCTCGGGTGCTCGCCCTCACCCGGTACTCGGACACCCTGTGGGTAGCGGGCGGCAACTCGACCGAGGGCAGCATCATTTCAACGGCCGGCGCAATCAACGCAGCCGAGGAAGCAGGCGTAGATGGGAACCAGACCATCAGCCTGGAAGGTGTCATCGCTATGGCCCCGGAAATCGTCATCATTCCCCAGCCCGCAGAGTTCGGCGCGGAAGAGTTTCGCCAGAGCCTGCTCAATAATGAGGCCCTCGCCGAAACCCCAGCTATCGCCAACAATCGGGTTTATATAGTCGATGGCAAACTCTTCACCACACTTTCTCAGTGGAATTTGCGAGGGGTGGAGGAGATGGCCCGCCTGCTATGGCCTGACCACTTTCCGGACCCTGCAGGGTCTGATTTCAGCCTTCCGGAGTAGCCAGGGATGAACGGCGACAGAGAGCAGAGGATAAGGGCAGAGGACCTGGTATGGGAGATCGATGCCAGGAGGATCCTGGATGGCGTGGACCTGCAGGGTGATCCGGGTCAATTCGTCGGGCTGGTAGGCCCGAATGGCGCCGGCAAGTCGACCCTGCTGAGGGCAATATCAGGCATCCTTGCATGCCAGGAAGGTACGGTGCGCTTGGACGGAGTGGACATCAGGTCCTTATCTTCCAGGAAAATCGCCTCCAACCTCGCCCTCATCCCCCAGATCGCTTCCTACACCTATGGGTTCACCAGCCTCGAGCTTGTGCTCATGGGCAGGTATCCCCATCTTGGGCGATTCCAGATAGAAGGCACGGAGGACCAACGCATAGCGTTGGATGCCATGGAGCTGACCGAGACCCGGGAATTCGCCGACAGGACCTTGGATACCCTCTCAGGGGGAGAACGGCAGCGGGTCTTGGTCGCCAGGGCCCTGACCCAACAGCCCCGTGTGTTGCTGCTTGACGAACCCACTTCCAACCTGGACATCTTGCACCAGTTGAAGGTGCTGGACCTCGTAAGGCACCTCGTGGAGGACGGCTTGGCCGCGATTGCGGCCATCCACGACCTGAACATGGCGGCCCGCTACTGCGACCGCATAGTGCTTCTGAACGAGGGTCGGGTCATTGTGGAGGGGTCACCTGAGAAGGTGTTGACGCCGGAGACCATTGAGTCGGTCTTCGGGGTAAGGGCAGCAGTGTACAGTGACCCCATTACCGGCTGCCTGGCAATAAGCCTGATAGGGCCGGCAGACACGATGGAAGAGGAAGCGCCCTCCTCCCGTAGGGAGAATCTTGCATAGCCTCATAGTTCCCGATCCTCATCCACGTCACTCCCGCGGAAGCGGGAGTCTACGCCCCCGCCGTCCGTTCGTGGTGTCCCTCCTCCTCCCGTTCGTGGTGAGTCCCTTCGACAGGCTCAGGACAGGCTCTCGAACCACAAGAACGGGCGGGCAATGGTAGATTTCCTAAACTCACAAACGAAGTGAAACACCTTGTTAGGGTGTTGTCATGGGAAATATATACAAGCCACCTGCCGTACCCATCGGATGGGCTAAGGGATGAATAAGACGCTGACCCTGGTGACAGGGGGTGTGCGGGCTAGGAAGAGCGACTACGCCCAGCAGCTGGCGTCCGGGGGCAGGCGGGTGCTGTTCGTGGCTACAGCAGAAGCGCATGATGAGGAGATGCGAGAGCGCATCGAAGCCCATCGTTTAGCGCGTCCCGGGAACTGGGACACCCTTGAAGAACCAGTCGATCTGACAGAAGCCTTGGCGCCGGTACTGGACCTATACGACACGATTCTTCTTGACTGCCTCACGCTGTGGGTCAGCAATCTGCTCCTGAGGGACAATGATATTAGCGCTGCGCGGACGACCATTCTTCCCGAGGCGCGAAGGCTCCTGGAAACCTACAGGAGAGGCAATGCCTCCTGGATATTGGTCAGCAACGAAGTTGGGCTGGGTGTCGTGCCTCCGTCGGAGCTTGGACGCATCTATGCTGACGAGCTTGGACGGGTGAACCAGCTTCTTGCCGCTGAGGCTGATGAAGTGTACTTGATGGTCGCGGGTCTGCCGGTGCCTATCAAGAAGCCTGGCCTGTAGCTTGCAACTTACTCCCGGCCCCTCGGGAAGAGAATTGAGGGTCGAGTAAGAATATGTCCCAAGAAGCCCAGAAAGGTCTCGCTTACGAGCTTGTAGTGAGTATGGCGTCCTTGGGATTGTGCCAGTAGCAAGACACAGTTCCAATTACCTCGACCAAATTAGTCGGGTGTGTAATCGTCGGCCGCAAAGGCAAATATCGTGGACTTGGCTACGCAGGTTCAGACGGCGTGGCAATAGGCATCGATAATTTGATATATCCACTGTACTACAAACAAGAGGATGAGGTTGGATACCCACTACGATCAATAAACGAAGAATTCTACGGGAGTGAGATGTAAGTAGGCACATCGCTAAAGATGCCTCTAGTAAAGGCTAGATTCCCGGCGAGAGTCTAGGAGTATACTTGACTCCAAGTAGAGAACAGACTGATTGCTCTACCATCGCACTACTGCGATGAGTGTTCATATAGTACTGAGTCCTAATTGAAAGTACGCGTCTTGTAAACGTATCGCTATGCTTTTTCCATAGCTGCTCAAGTTCATCTCGTGCGGATTGAGTTAGTTCGCTTGACCTTACCCCAAAGTTAGCATCACTGGCTAGTAGAGTCCAGCCATAGACTCAGCAAACTCTTTGGGTGTTCTGCCCTTCAGGGAGCTATGAGGCCTGACCTCGTTGTAGTCCTGTCTCCAACTCTCTATGATCCCCCTGGCGTGCCTCACGCTCACGAACCAGTTGGTGTTCAAGCACTCGTCGCGTAGCCGGCCGTTGAAGCTCTCGGCAAAGGCGTTCTCTACCGGCTTGCCAGGTCGTATGAAGCTCAACTTGACCTCCGTCCGATATGCCCACTCATCCATGACCTTACCTGCAAATTCCGGCCCATTATCTACGGTGATCACCTCAGGCAGTCCTCTTGTCTCCGCCAATCTCTCCAAGACTCCCACCACTCTGGCGCCTCCCAGAGAGGTATCCACCTCGATGGCCGGGCACTCCCTGGAGTAGTCATCCACTATGGTCAGGGCTCGGAAGCGCCGACCGGTCACCGTGCGCTCAGAGACAAAGTCCATGGACCACCTCTGGTTGGGACGCACAGGATATGGAACGACCTCCCGCGTCCTTGCCGCTCCTTTGCGCCTCCTCTTCCTCCTCAGGGCAAGCCCCTCTTCACTATAGATGCGCTCTGTGCGCTTGTGATTGACCACCAGGCCCTCTCTCTTCAACATGATGTGCAATCTGGGACTCCCGAAACGTTTCCTCTCACTCGCCAGCTCACGCATCCTCAAGCGCAGGTCACCATCATCACCTCGCATTGACCTGTGCCGGTAGACCGAGGGTGAGATGCCGGTCAGCCGGCAGGCCTTCCTCTCGCTCAGCCCAAGACTCTCTGTAGCATACGTAACCGCCATCTTCCTCATCTTGGGCTTCAAAAGTTTTTTGCCAGCAACTCCTTGAGGGCCCAGTTGTCCAACGTCTGCTGGGCCACGATCTGCTTCAGTCGCCGGTTCTCTTCCTCAAGAACTCTCAGCCTCTTCAGCTCGTTCAACGTCAGCCCAGCGTACTTTGCTCTCCACTTGTAGAAGGTGGCCTCGCTCATGCCGTGCTTCCGGCACAGCTCCCCCGTCTTCCCCCCAGCCTCAGACTCCTTCAGGACCCCGATGATCTGCTCCTCTGTGTACCTCTTCCGAACCATGAGCCCTCCTTCCTTGTCACATCCTACCGGAGGACTCTACTCCTGACTGATACTGTTTTCGGGGGTAAGGTCACGCTAGCACTGTCCAGATGGCTGAAATAGCCGATGAGGTCATAAGCTGGATTTGATCTTCGAGCTACCACAGCATTCACCGCTTCTTTAATTTCAGGCACATTTACTGCGTCTACGATCTGTTCAACGTTGACCATCGTCCAAAGAAATGAAAGTAATTCGAGTGCTTGTTTGATTCTAGGTATGTCCCATTTGGGACGTTTGGTCTTGATGTAAATAGCGAGGCTGGTTATTTCTTCTTGGTCCTTGAGAGTTAGGTTAACAAGGCGAAGGCCACTATCGGCAATGATCTCAATGATTTCCTCGACCCGCGCCTTCTCCAAGTCGCCGTACTTATTTCTAAGCACCTGTCCCATTATCTTGTTGTTCTTCAGGATTCTATAAGCTCCGTTAACCGGACTAACCTCGTCTAGCTCCGAGCTAGCGTCCTGATCTTCTACTTGGCTATTGTCCAGGTGGTCTTGTACGGCCCTTTCGTATTTCCTGGCCTTCTCCACGGGATCTTTCGACAATATGTCTTTTGGAAGTTCAGCGAGGATGCTCCCAAATCGCTTTGTCTCCTCACTAGTTAGGCTCGCGGGTTGAACAGAATCTAAAGTGTTCATAGTACGTATTAGGATGTTATCAATTACGGAACTATCGCTACTGTGGTGAATAGTGAAAAGAAGGGTCAGATGATTCGCCTCCAAGTAACTATGCTCGCACATAGCGTCAATAACAGACTCGCATTCTTTGCTGTTCTTTGAGAGATACTTCCCGAGAAAATAATAGTACATGTATGGTGTCTTAAAGCTTCCGTCTTTGCCGATAATGCCGTAGGTCAAATGACTCAATCTGTTGATCAAAGAGTCCTTGATAAAGAACTGATTCTTGTATCCCTTCGCGAAATCCTCAAAGTCAAACGGTGCATCAGCATGATATTCGCGATGCTGATAGATCCTAAATGCCAAATGTTCCGCGAAATTGAAGCAAGCATTGACTGAATCGTCAGCGTTGGAAATTCCAGAGCGTATTAGGTTGGCGACGATCAGTACATAGTAGCAGTGCCCGTATGACGTGATTGACATGTTGGTAGGCATGTACGCTTCGTAGATTTGCAGGATAGAAAGCACGTAGAATGGGAATCTAGGAACTATCTTGCCGGATATGATGATTGAATCGACATAGCCTTCTACTTGGTCGACTAGCCCATCGGTCACAGGTTTGCCACTGTTGGACAAAGCCAATCTTTTCCTGATGAGCTCCTCCTGTTGAATACGTGTCAAAGGCTCAATCTTCATTTGACTGAAATCGGCTAGACGTGCTTCGTCTTTGAAGAAGGAGTAAAAGATGTCGGAGGATGCAGTAATTACTATTCTTTCGAAAATGCCTTTTGCAAAGTCAACGAAGTCTAGCGAGCGTGGAGCAGCGGTCATATTGTCCACTACAAGGGTTTTGTTTTCCTGCTGGATCCATAAGTCATACTCCCCACGGAATTGGTCGCCGTAGGCCTTACGGAGGAAAGCGTCATCCGGCTTAGTTATCAATTGTGTCAAGTCCACGTAAAGAACGGGTTTGGATTCTTCGATCAATGAGAGATATAGATGCCTCGCTAAGGCAGTTTTGCCAGATTTCTCTTGTCCATGAATGAGGGAGTCCTTGTGAGTCAACAGTTCCGCTTGACTGGAAATTGCCTTGCTCCATGCCAGCGGTTCAGTTTCTTGAGGGTCAGTGCAAGTCATCCGCAGAAAAACGAATAAATCTTGCAGCCGAAGGTGACTCTGGGAGATAAAATCAGTCTTAGTGATTTCCTTTATGAATTCTTCTCTGGGGGTGAAAGTGCTTCGCAACTCGTTTACTACGGCCTTAATACCTTCGTAGACTTGAAGCCAGGCGGTATCTTGGTCCGTAAATCCTGTGACCGGGGATCCGTCCTGGGGTAAAGCCTTTACATCGTCGCCATTAAGCGTATCTTTCCAAGCACAAGCGCGCAGGATGATCGGAATTCGAAACACCACTTTTCCGTTATGTGCTAGGTTCGCAACATAGTCCCACTCTTTTCTACATTCGACGGACGCTATGAAATCCGGACTGAAGAGGAACGCCACAATATCGGCTTGGCGTATTTTTTCTCTGACTTTAGATGATATTCCCTGACCAGGAAGTATTTGTCTGTCAGACCACTGCTGAAGCAATCCGTCGTTCTTGAGTTGAGCTAGAGACTTCTCCATTGACTCTCGAAAGTTAGCATCCTTGTGGCAATATGAGTAGAAGAGTTGCACATCTGCTCTCCTATAGTTTCTGTCACAGAATTCCCTCTGGTCAAACTAGGGCCAATGAAGGCTTAGGCAGTTTATCACTGAATGCGCGAGGCTGGATACTGACGTTTGCCGACCAAATGATTTTAGAGGAGGAACGTTGACCCTGGGGGACATAACATTCTCCCCTTGATTCTCTCTCCCAAGAGAGCGGGGAAAGGTCGGTGCTAGGGAGAAGCATAGGGCCTGGATCGCACGTGATCCTTGGATGGGGTACCCTGCCCCCTAGAACTGGCGGCTGATGTTGTCGGCGAACTCCCGGAGGATGGAGTCCGCCTTCTTGCGGATGATGGGCTGTCCCAGCTCTCCCAGCTTTCCCATGAAGGAGATGTCGCTGCTGACCACCACCTCGGTCTCCGAATCGGAAAGGTCGATCAGGTTGACAAGCATCTCCCCGCTCACCCCGCCGCCGAGGCGCCGGTCCGCTCCCTCCACATGCATGGATGCCTGCCAGAGGTCCTTGTCCATGGCGGTCACTACCATAGTGCCCGAAATGTTGAGGCTGACTGGGCCCACCCTTACCTGCATGGTCCCCCTGTAGCTCTGGTCCCCGGCGGCCTCTACTTCCTTAACCCCAGGGAAGCACCGGCCCACCCGGGGCATGTCCAGCATCAGCTCCCACACCTGCTCCCGTGCCGCCGGCGCAGCGAACCGATGCTCAGTCTTCATGCCGGCACCGCCGGGACCCTGGCCACCGCCGCTTCCAATGCGCGCTTGGCGAACACCTGGGCCATTTGCCTCTTGTATCCCGAGGAACCCCGGAAGTCATCCAGGGGGTCCACTTCATCCTGCACCAGGTCGGCTGCGTCCTTGATCAGGGATTGAGTAAGCTCCCGACCCCGGAGGGCATCTTCCACCCTGCGGGCCCTGATGGGGGTAGTGGCGACGGACCCCAAAGCAACTCGCGCGTCCCGGCAACGTCTGTTTCCTTCTTCCATGGAAACAACGGCGGCTGCTGAAACCGTAGCGTAGTCGTCGGCAGTACGGGGTAGAAACTTGATGAATGCGCTGCCGGAATTGGCCGAAGGCAGGGGTACCACGAGCTCCGTCACTATCTCTCCCTCGTTGATGTCCGTCTCGAAGTAGTCGGTGAAGAACTCGTCCACAGGGACGATGCGCCGGCCCGAGGCCGATGAGAGCACCACCGATGCACCCAGCGCGATGAGGCTGGGGGGAGGGTCTTGGTTAGGGTCCCCGTGGGACAACCCGCCGCCCACCGTCGCCATGTTTCGTATCTTCACCGACGCAACGTGGCGATAGGTCTCGCCAAGAAGGGGCAGCACCTCTCTGAGCTGGGGCGAGGTCTCGACCTGGTGCATGGTGCAGAGGGCGCCGATGTGGGCTGCGCCATCTTCCACCCGGATGTGGTCCATGCCGGGGATGGCGCGCAGGCTGACAAGATGACCCGGTTGGACCATCCGCTGCTTCATGAACAGCACCAAGCCGGTCCCCCCGGCCATGATGTTGGCATCATCACCGTGCTCATCCAGCAGGCTGTAGGCTTCGTCTAAGGTAGCTGGGGTGTGGAACTCGAAGGTGTTCATGGTGCGCTGCCTTTCGCCGCAGCTATGCCGTGGGCGATGGACTCCAGTATCTTGTAGTAGCCTGTGCAGCGACACAGGTTCCCCATCATCCAGTCCTTGATCTCATCCTCGGTCGGCTCCGGGTTTTCGTCCAGCAGCGACTTGGCGGCCATGATCTGGCCGGGAGTGCAGATACCGCACTGGAACCCTCCATGATCGATAAAGCTCTGCTGAATGGGATGGAGGCGCTGGTCGTCGGCCAAGCCCTCGATGGTGGTAATCTCGGCCCCATCGGCCGCCACCGCCAGGGAGATGCAGGAGGCCACTATCTTCCCATTCAAGAGCACGGTGCATGCTCCGCACACACCCACGCTGCAGCTTTCCTTGGTGCCGGTGAGTCCCAGGTCATACCTCAAGCAGTCCACAAGGAGACGTTGGGCCGGCACAGTTAGATCGTAGCCCTTCCCGTTGACCTTCAGGCGGATGGTCTTGTCCATACAACAACCTTTGCGTTGGTTTCGAGGGGGTAGCGGGGAATAGGCCTGCCGGCCATGTCCGCTACGATACTATATCGGGAATGTTCCTTTGACAAGGGGAAACGAATCACCCTCCTCTTGGTCCCTCTGGTCAATGGGGGAACTATTTACCCTCATCCCGGCCCTCTCCCAGGGGATACTCTTGTGCAACTCCCCGGGCAGTACACAACGCGGTGGTAAGAGGGGCAGAATTCAGGGCACGGCTACGGCTGGCCGTTCGCCCCTCTCCCCCTGTGGAGATCTGGCCCCCTGGGCTGTCCGTTCCCCTTCAAGTTTCCTCAGGGCGAACGGGCAGCCCAGGACACTAGTTACGCAAAGGTCTCCTCAGGTGAGAGGGGGATAAAGGCGCCCCTTCAGGCATAAGGCGAGGGGGGTATCGTTAGGAGAGGGTCTTGCACATAAGGAGGTGCTCTATCCCCACTTCCACGAAGGGAACGCCTTCGGCGACGTAGCCGTGGGAGGAGTAGAACTCTTTGACATAAGTTTGGGCATGGAGAGCGACGCGGCAGGCGCCTTTTTCCCGGGCCGCATCCTCCAGAGCCTTGAGGATGCGGCCACCAAGGCCTTTGCGACGCCACGCTCTGAGCACAGCCATCCGCCCGATGCGGGCTTCGCCGCCTTGGGGGTCAAGGGTGCCGGACGGCTTGGTGTACACCAGCCGTCCGGTCCCCACGGCAACGCCGCCCAGATAGGCGATGGTGTGGGTGGCGGTGGGGTCCTCCGAGTCCATCTCCTCGGTCAGGGGCACGCCCTGCTCAAGGACGAACACCTGGACGCGAATGGCGTAAGCCCGTAGACGCTCGGATTCGGTCTGGGCCAGTTTGAGTGTGATATCGGACATTTCGTGTGACTTGGGCAGCGGGCCGCTGCCAAGGCCGGACTTACGGGAAGACTATCACACCGCGCCCGATTCCGATGTTGTCCAGGTCTTCATACGCCTCGTTGATCTGGTCCAGGGAGTAGCGGCGGGTGACAATGTCATCGATGTTCAGGCGACCCGACTCATACATATCGACCATTCTTGGCATATCCACATGGCATCGGGCCGAGCCGTAGTACGTGCCCTTCAGCACCTTCTCGCTGCGCACCAGGGTCACTGCTTCGATGTTAGCCTGGTCGCCGAGGGGGGCGATGCCCACCACGATACAAGTGCCTCCCTTTCTGGCCATGGCATAGGCCGTTTCGACCGTTTCACCGGAGCCGTACACTTCGAAGGTGTAGTCGGCGCCCTGACCGCCGGTAAGCTCTTTCACACGGGCGACGGGGTCCTCATGCTTGGCGTTTACAGAGTGGGTTGCCCCGAACTTACCGGCAAACTCCAAGGCCCCCTCGTTGACGTCCACTGCTATGATCTTGGACGCGTTCATCAGCCGGGAGCCTTGTATGACGTTCAGGCCCACGCCTCCGCAGCCCACCACTGCCACGCTGCTCCCAGGCGTGACCTGAGCGTTCAGCACAGCAGCGCCTACCCCCGTGGTGACGCTGCACCCGATGAGGCAGGCCACCTCCAGAGGCACATCGTCGGAGACGGGAATGCAGCCCGACTCGGGGACAACCATATGCTCCGCGAAGCAGGCAACTTTTCCGAAGTGGGAGATGCGCTGGTCGCCCTTGTGCAGCCGCATGGTGCCGTCGAACAGGGTGCCCGCCGTGGAGGCGTGGAGGTCGCACAGGTTTGGCCGGCCGGTGGTGCAGAACTGGCAGCGCCCGCAGTTTGGCACGAAGGAGAGTATGATGCGGTCCCCGGGCTTTACCCAGGTTACCCCTTCGCCGACTGCCTCCACGGTGCCCGAACCTTCATGGCCGAGGACGGCAGGCAAAATGGTCCTGGCTTGCCCCTTCATGAAGTGAAGGTCGCTGCGACATATCCCTGCCGCGCCTGTCTTTACCTGGACCTCTCCAGCCTTGGGTGGGTCAAGCTCCACCTCTTCTATCACCAGGGGTTCGTTGTATTCGTAGAGCACAGCAGCTTTCATGGTCGTCCTCCCGTTGGTATCGCAACAATAATGGCCTTGCCCTGGGTCTGTGTCAATTCAGGGAATGGCCCGCCCTAAGCTCCGAACTCGACCAGATCGTCGGGTATGATCAGGGATGCATCAGTCTGCGCTTGAACATCCTCGGTTGTGTAGCCCGGTGCGATCTCCTTCAAAACAAAGCCTTGTGGTGAGACCTCGAAGAGACCCAGCGTGGTTACCACCAGCGTGACCACGCCCACGGCTGTCATCGGCAGGTTGCACCTGTGCAACAGGCGGGGTTCTCCCTCCCGGGTGGTGTGTTCCATGGCGATGAACACCCGCTTGGCTCCTACCGCCAGGTCCATCGCTCCGCCAATGCCCCCGCCCTTTCGTCCCGCCGTCTTGTAGTTGGCAAAGTCTCCATTCTCCGCCACCTCGTAGGCCCCCAGAACCGTGGCATCCAGGTGGCCTCCCCGGATTATGGCGAAGGAGTCGGCATGATGAACAATTGCCGCACCGGTGGCGATGGTCACGTACTGGCTGCTGGCATTCACCAGGTGCAGGTCCTCTTCCCCCTCGGCAGCCAGGGGGCCGTACCCTATGACACCGTTCTCCGAGTGGAAGATGATGTGCTTGTCGCCAAAATCGTAATTGGAGCACAGGGTTGGCATACCGATGCCAAGGTTGACGACCCATCCGTCCTCGAACTCCCTGGCTAGCCTGTTGCACATAGCTTGACGGCCGAGCGATGTCTTTTCCATTTAGAGGCTCCTGGGTGGTTTGACGTTTCAGCTAGGTACGTAGGGGAGTGTCCCAGATCCCATCGGGGGCGGGCGGAATCCTGACCATGCGGTCCACGAAAATGCAGGCAGTGTGCACCTGGTCCGGATCGATCCCACCCGGTTCCAGGAAATCCTCCTCCACTTCGACGATAGTGGTCGTAGCAGCTTGGGCCATCAGCGGATTGAAGTTCCTCTGGGCAAGGCGATACTGGAGATTACCCAGCTTGTCCGCCCGGAGGGCTCGGATGAGGGCATAGTCGGCCTTCAGGGGGTATTCCAGGATGTGTGTACGCCCGTCAATTACGCGGTGCTCCTTGCCTTCGGCGACCTCTGTACCCACGCCGGTCGGGGTGTAGAAAGCCCCGATGCCTGCGCCTCCCGCCCTGATGCGTTCCGCCAGCGTGCCCTGGGGGACAAGCTCCGCTTCCAGTTTCCCTTCTTCGTAGAGGCCCTCGAAGGCCAGTATTCGCGACGGATGGGGAGCAGCTGTGAAAGCGCATACCCACTTGACAACCCTTCCCGTCTCGATGAGCCGTCCCACATCCATCAGGTTGCCCAGCGCACCGTGATTGTTGCATATGCCGATAAGGTCCTTGGCTCCCTGCCGGATGAGGGCGGCTATCAGGTTTCGGGGTATCCCCGGCGGGCCGAAACCGGGAAACATGATGGTCGCCCCATCGGGAATGCCGGCGACCGCTTCGTCGAAGGAGGAGTACACCTTGTTCTTCATGGGCTTCCTATCCTGGCGCTGCGTTGTAGCGCCTTACATACTACCGCACCATGAAAATCTGCGCTAGGGCTTGACATCCTGGCGGGTCTCGAAGAAGTCGTGAAGCTGGCTTTTCAGCTGGCCCCAATGGTCGCCAAGGCTAGCCAGCTCGGCATCTTCCAGCCGGTCGTAGGTCCTGCCGAACTTGGGAATGTACCATAGAGGGAACACCCAGAATCCCGGGTCCGGGACATCAGAAGGCGGTTCGTCCAGCAGCACACCATCCGCGCCGGTTACCTCCCACGATGCCAGACAGCGTCCTTTGCAAGCCAACGCCACTGCTTCGACCCAGGTTGCGCGACGTTCTTCTCCCTTGAAGGGCGCCATCAGATTCAGTAGGGAGCGGGTCTTCTCCCGGTTGGATGCCCCTTCTCCCGCAAATCGACCGGTGGTCAAGCTGCTCCATGAACTGCCCAACGCGGGAATTCGGAGGCCGCCGTCCGAGGCGATGACAGCGAGAGCGGTCAACCGGGACCAAGCCATGGCCTTACTGCAGGCTATGGCCTTGTGGGATGCGCCATGTTCCTCGGGAATGTCAATTGGGTTTACGGACAATTGGGAGAGAGCAACGGCTTCGATTGGCAGCTCTTGCACGAGCCACCGGAGCCGTTGCAGCTTGTCCGGGTTGGTTGTGGCAAGGAGCAGAGGAGACAGGCGCATGATGGTTACCTGAGCTCCAAGGAAGACCAGAGGGCTTCGTTTAGTCCCCCTGGGCGCCGGGCATGGCCTTCAACCCGCCCGCTGGCTGCGCGAGCCTTTTGCCGTCGGCTGTGGAAACCAAAGGGTCGGGTATCTGGATGCCCTTGGGCCCGGTCCCCGGGGCCGATGTCTTTGGAGACTTTCTTATGCAGGTGCTGACCTGTTCTAAGTGCCCCAGCACCTCTCGCCATGAAGAGAACACACCCGTTTCATGGTAGGAGATGTTGCGCTCCTTGCAGAAGCGGCGGACGATGGGACGCACCGAGGCCAGCTTGTTGCGCGGGATGGTGGGGAACAGGTGGTGTTCAATCTGGTAGTTCAGGCCGCCATATAGATTGTCAACCAGGAGGTTGCCCCGGATATTGCGCGAGGTGAGAACTTGCCTCCGAAGGAAGTCCAGCTGGGTCGAACGGTTTACCAGAAGCATACCCTTGTGATTGGGGGCAAACACAGACCCCATGTACACTCCGATCAGGGCCTGATGCGTCAAGATAAAGACCAGCGCGTTCATGGGACTCATGAGGCTGAAGGCCAGCCAGAAATAGATGGCGAAGTGGCCCAGAATTGCGAGGGATTCAGCCCACCGGCTCTTTACCCGCTTGCCTCGCAGGATGAACTGGGCGCTGTCGGCGCGAATGCTCAGGGCTTCGATCATGAGAAGGGGGAAGAACAAGAAGGCCTGGTATTTGACTATGAGCCGGGCCAACCCCTTTTTGGCAATGGCTTGCTCCCGGTTGAAGGCGATAATGGGCAGATTTATGTCCAGGTCCAGCTCGGTGTCATTGGGGTTGGCATGATGGTTGTTGTGCTTGTCCATCCACCAGCTTGGGCTAAGCCCCATCAGGAACCCAACAGCCAACATGGCAAGGTAGTTGCGGTGCGGCGATCGAAATATCTGGAGATGGCCCGCGTCGTGGGCGAGAAAGCCGAGCTGGGCAAAGGCAACCGCCATGAATGCTCCGTTCAGCACGTGGGCCCACAGGAACTGCACGGTGGATGCAACGTACAAAGACAGGCCTATCATGGCCAATACCAGGGCGGCTGCGCCCATATAGTAGTGGACCTGCTTTTCAAGAAGGCCCGCCTGTTTCACCTCGGCCTTCAGCTGGGCATATTCCGAGGAGGCTTTGGTCGCTGAGGGGATCTGGTCGGGTGAAGGGCCGACCTCTGTGGTGATTGAATTCACATAAGGAAGTATATCTATCTCACAGGTGCAGGGTCAACTGCTGCGCAGCCCTCTCTGTTGAAAAACCGGCATCTCATGTGATCCTTAAGGACTGGGAATGTCAACGGACACCATCTTTAACCCTGGGCCAGATTGTGCTATCATATTCCTGAGCTAACGCGTGTTACCAGGATGTACCGACATTTCCCCTCGAGACCAGTGTCTTCCCGACGCCCCTCCTTCTTCTTGCATGAACACCGCTCAATTCCTTGGAGGTTATCCCTATCCTCAAGACTATAATCCGTAAACTATCTGTACCCTTTGACAGGAAGCAAACAGACCCCACTGAGCCTGGGACCTTACCCCCTCCCGTAGTTACCCCGGCTGGTTCCGAGAACGGAAAGCATGCCAGCCCTCCGCCGGCATCGGTAAATGGACGAAAGAAACTGCCCGCGTCATCGAGACGAACCCCTTCTCAGCCGTCAGTGCCGCGAGAAAGAACCTCAATAGACCAGGGACAGCACCAGTTTGGCCCCCTACCGGTTTCCACCCCTGTGCATAGGGCATTGGCGTCCCTGGGATACGAGAACCCGACCCCCATCCAGGAGCAGGTGGTTCCCCTGGTGCGGTCGGGCCATGACGTTGTGGGTCAAGCCCAAACAGGCACCGGGAAGACGGCCGCCTTCGGAATCCCGCTGGTGGAGAAGCTTGGCGAAGGAGAGAGCCTCAAGGTGCAGGCACTGGTGCTGGTCCCCACAAGGGAGCTGGCCGTCCAGGTGACGGGTGAGCTGTCCAAGCTGGGGCAATATGCCGGCATTCGCGCCGTCTCCATATACGGAGGCCGCCCAATGAAGGGCCAATTGGAGGCCCTGAGCCAGGTAACCCATATCGTCGTTGCCACCCCCGGCCGCCTGATGGACCATATGGAGCGAGGCACCATCGATATTGGCCATGTCAGGACCGTCGTTCTCGATGAAGTAGACCAGATGCTCGATATAGGTTTCGCCGATGCCATCGATTATATTATCAGACGCACCCCCCGCTCACGGCAGACCCTATTGTTTTCGGCCACTATTCCCGGGCCGATCCGGGGTCTGGCGAGGCGGTACCTAAAGGAACCCATATGGGTCCGGGTAGGGGGCGATGGCGAACCGGTCGAGCAGGTGCACCAGGTCTATTACGAAGTGGCTGACCGGGACCGTCCCAGGGCCTTGGAGCAGCTGCTGTCCCAGCCCCCGGCCATCACCCAGGCTTTGGTCTTTCGCAGGACGAAGATCGGGGTGGACTGGCTGGTCTCCAATCTCAAGCGAAGGGGCTTCGATATTGAAGCCATACATGGCGACATGCCCCAGTCCCATCGCCAAGCGGTCATGGAGCGTTTCCGAGCAGGAAGCCTGCGGGTCTTGGTGGCGACCAACGTTGCCGCCCGTGGGCTGGACATACCCGATGTCTCCCACGTCATCAACTACGATATTCCCGATAACCTGGAAGAGTACGTGCATCGCATTGGGCGCACAGCCCGGATGGGGAGGGAAGGGGTCGCAATCACCCTCGTGTCCGAGTGGGACTTCCCCATGCTGGATGCCATCCAAGCCCATGTGGGCGATGACCTTAAGCTGGAGCAGCTAGCCCTGCTTAAGAGGTAGCCCCGGCTTGGCCCCACGCTTTTCCTTGGGGTGATGCAGACGCTGTGATTGCCGTAGTCCCATTCCCTTAGTTGGGGCTAGGGGCCGGCGCCCCCGTGAAGCTACTCCAGGCCCAGGGAACGGTGCCAGGCATCCTCCAGGCTGTCCAGGTCCAGGCCGTACACCTGCTGCACTGCTGCCTCGTAGGTTGCCCCTTCGGAGAACACATCCAGAAGCTCCTGCATCTTCGGCCATCCATGGGCGCTGATCATGTAGTCCACGAGGCTCCAACTCAGGGCATAGGAGAGGGTAGCGCCTGTATCCGAGGCGGGGAAGCTGCTGTTTAGACTGCGCAGGCTGATGAGGTCCCTCTCGGCGATTGCGTCTTCGAGGGCCCGGCGCTGGAACTCTGGCGCGCCACCCTCAGCATAGACAGCCAATCCCTCATCGAGCCACCTGGGCAGGTCGCCAAAACAGTTGAAGGTCACTTCACCAACCAGCAGATGGGCCAGCTCATGGACGAGCCCCGGAAGGTCCCTTTCGAAATCATCGGGGTCCACCGTGATCAAGAGGATGTTCTGGGAGGCAAAGGCCAGTCCTCCCGCCCAAGCTTGAGTGAAAAGGATTGCTCCCTGCACGTCTTCTGCAGATTCGTAAATGAACGCCTGAACGGGCGCCTCCAGCTCTTTGCCTAGCTGGAGCACATCCAGCCGGTTGGCGACATCGGCGCCGAGGCGCTGCCCGAAATCGTCGCCCCCTGCGTACCAGTGGAAGGTGATGTTTTCCGACTTATGGCTCTGCCACCGGAAGCGGTCATCGGTGAAGACCACCGTCTCTCTCGGCGTACGGATCTCCTGGCCCATCTCATCCACGACCCTCCAGCGCCACCAAAAGACGGCGCCGGGTGGGATGGAACCCGAGCGGCGCATATCCCATTCCCAGGTGGCTGAGACCTCTCGTTCTCCCGCAAAGTCTGTACGGACGCTGGTGTAAGAGCTTGATGCACAGGAAAAGACCGATTCATTACCGAACTCTAGGTCGAGGACTTCTACTGTATTTTGCCCGCTTCCTTCCATGCTGAATGTAATGGAGTTAGGCAGGTCGAGGGTGGCTTCATTCAGGGATAGGGAGAATGCCTCTGGGACAACGGTGGGCGCCTGGGTACTAATGGGCGCTGCTGTGGTGGTAGGCTGGGCCTCCAAGGTAGCTGTTGGGTCAGGTGAGGAGGTCCGGGTTGGGACAACTTCGGGAGTTGCCGTTGGCTCAGTTGTCCGTGTCTGGGTGGGAGAGGGCTCAAGGGTCAACGTCGGCTCCGGGATGGACGTGCCTGTGGGCCGGGAGGTAGATGTCGGATCGCCAGAACCGCAGGCCGATAGCGCAAACAGGACGGTTGACGCAAGTAGTGACAGGGTAAGGACTCGGATCATTGCTCGCGCTCGATGGACAGATTCTGGAGCTGCTGCACTCCGATTGGCGTCACCTCATAGCCCTTTACGTAGGACTGCACGAGGGAGTACTCGCGGTTGTGCCACAGGGGGACCACCACCCAGTCATCCAGGATCATATGCTCGGCCTGTTGGTAGAGGTCGATGCGGCGGGCTGTGTCCTGCTCGACGGCGGCTTCCTCTAGAAGAGCATCCAGGTCAGGATTGCGGTATGCGAAGTTGTTCGACTCGCTCTCGCTGTGGAACAGGACATCCAGGAAGTTCTGAGGGTCGGCGTAATCGGCGCACCAACCCGCAATGAAGACGCCAAGCTCGCCGTCGTCCATACGGTTCAACCGGTCGGAGAATTCAAATATGCCAACCGACTCCACTTCCAGACCCAGATGCTCCCGCCACGCCCAGTGAATGGCCCCGCTTGAGGCGTAAGACCTGATAACGGGCAGAGTCTCGGCTCCACCGTAGCTGGACTCACTGAGAAGCTGTCGGGCTGCCTTGGCATCGAAGGCGAATGTTTCCAGGCCTTCGTTGTGTCCTGGTATCCCGGGAGGCAATATGCCAGCCGCCCTCTCTACCAACCCTCTTCTTGACACCTCCACCTGCTTGTCTAATTCCAGGGCAAGGCCCAAAGCTTGGCGGACCTTCGGATCATCGAATGGGGGCTGGGTTACGTTGAACCCCAGGTAGCTGGTGCAAAACGCGGTCCCTTCCCGCAGCTGGGAGTGGATGGTGCTGGATGGATCACGGGCGCGGTCTATCTGATACGAACCCAGGCTGACGATGTCGATCTCGCCGTTCTCGTACATCTGGAAGGGGCTGCCGCCGAAGATCAGATAGACCGAGTGAGCGAGAGCCGGGGTACCGCCGTACCAGTCTTCGTTCCTTTCCAGTATGAGCAGCTCGACCTTATTCCACACCTTCATCTTGAAGGGGCCGGTGCCGTTGGGCCTGTCGGTCCAGTCCTCCCCGGTCTCGACGTTTTCCTGGTCCACCACGTAGGCAGTCGGATAGACAAGCTTGGAAAGGAAGTAGGAATAGGGAGCTTCGATAGTCACCTGGAGCGTATTGTCGTCCAAGACCTCTACTCCGGAGAGTCCCTCAGCCTGGCCTTCCGCCAAATCATCGGCTCCGACAATGTCTCCCAGGTAGGTGACTGCAACTGGTGAATCGGTGGCCGGGTCCAGTGCCCGCTCCCATGAATACTTGAAGTCTGCGGCTGTGACTTCTGTCCCATCATGGAACCTGGCATCGTCGCGGAGGGTAAAGGTATAGATGGTGCCATCGTCGGAGATGCTCCAGCCTTCGGCAATGTCTGCCACCAGGTTAAGGTCAGTATCCAGCTTGACCAGACCGCTGAATAGTGCGCCAACGATGTCCGATGGGCCGAAACGGGACTGGGCTGGGTCAAGGCTGACGATCTCTCCCCAGTACTGGAACAGGGAGTCGTCCCTAGATGCGCCGAAGGGAGCGGGGCTCTCCAGTGTAAAGCTGTCCACGAAGGCGTTGGCTTGAGGGGCGACAACGTCCCAGGCATCATGGGGAGTGCTGACTCTCAGGAGGAATATCTGCGAACCCCTGGTAACCACAGTCCAGTGTTCGGTGAGCAGGGCCTCGTCCTCTCTTTGCCAGGTGAACAGGGACTGGTGGGCATCGGAGGCCTGAGGGACCTCGATGGCGTTACTGGCGGTCGGCGCGACGCCAAAATTTGCTATCTGGACATTGGACCACTCTTTGGCTGACGTGTCTTCAGAGCTGCGGAATACCCACAACTGTCCAGCGAGGCTGGTGTTTGAAGATGGCGCCTCGAAGCTTAGAAGGGGAACGCTGTCTTCCCCCTCCTGGCCCACCCAGCCTTCGGGCAGTGTAATGGAGAACCCCTCGGTGGTGTTGCGGTAGAGGCCTGTAACTACCCCATCCTGGGGAGCCACCAGCCCTGGCGTAAGAGACAGGGTTGCCAGGCCGGCCACCAGCAAAGCGATTAGCGTTAGGAATCTAGGCACGGGGGCCATTATACAGAGAGAAAGGGGAATTGGGGGATACGGTAACGCCATGTTCTACAGGAATTTACCATTCGGGATGCAATCATGTCGCATTAGCAGCCGAAGACACCTCTTCCCCTAGATTAGGTGTTTTCTAGCCCCGTCGCCGAGATTCTCGATGTTGACCGGCTCCATCTCGTCGGCAGGCTCAAACCCGAAGATGCATGAGTAGAACTGGAACTCGGCGGAGAGGCACCTTTTGATGGTATCTGCCTTGCGAAATCCGTGCTGCTCTCCCTCGAAGGCCAGGTATGCTGTGGGCACGCCGTTTGCCTTCAGCGCGTTGAACATCTCCTCGGACTGAATCGCCGGCACGATGGTATCTTCGAGGCCCTGGAAGAAGATCACCGGGCAGGATGCGTATCCCGGGAAATTTATGGGCGAGCGCTCGAAGTAACGTCGACGGTAGAGAGGGTACGGCCCGACCAGGCCGACAAGGCTGTGGGCGTCGAACTTGTGGATGTCCGTCAGCAGCGCTTCCAGGTCGCTAACTCCAAAGTAGCTGGCGCCCGCCCTGAACACATCCCTGAAGGTAAGGGCCGCCAAGGCGGTGAACCCCCCGGCGCTTCCTCCGCTGATTGCGATGCGTTCTCCATCCACATCTCCTCGCTCGACCATGTACAGGGAGGCGTTGACACAGTCGTCCACATCTACCACTCCCCACTCGCCGATCAGCCTCTCCCGGTAGTCCCGCCCATATCCGGTACTTCCCCCGTAGTTCACGTCCAGCACAGCTATTCCCCGGCTGGTCCAGTACTGCACGGTAAGATTAAGGTCCATCTTTGCAGCGCCATGCGGCCCGCCATGACAGGTGACCAGAATGGGGGGCTTCTTTCCCTCAGGGCCCACAAAGTCCTGGTTGGAGGGTGGATAGTAGAATGCATGGGCCGAAAGCTCGCCGTTAGTAGGGAATTCAATGGCCTCCGGCATGGACATGTAGCCCAACGGGACCTCTTCGGCGCTTTCGACCCGGAGCACCGTGACCTCTCCATCTTCGAGGCTGATTTCCACCAGGGACATCGACTGTTTCGGTGAACCGGCCACCATCGCCACCCTGCCCTGGGCGGCCTGCAGGTCCGAGTGTCCCATTTCACCAAAGGGGGTGTCGATGGGGACAAGCCTTCTGTCGTCCAGGAAGATGCGCGCCAGCCTCCAGAAGCCCTTCTGCACGTAGCTGCAGACCAGGGAGTTGGGAGAGTCAAAGCCGTAGGAGCACATCCCGACCCACCAGTTGGACTTCGAAAACTCAGCCTCCATCTGTTGCACCGGCTCCACCTGCCCATCCAGCCATCTATAGAGGTTGGCCCAACCGGTGCGGTCGGAAACGAAGTAAAGTTCACCCGCAGGGGACCACTCGGGTTGTACTACCGCCTCATCCACGCTGCCCGCCACAAGGGTGGGTTCGCCCAACTCGCCGCTTGCGTCGAAGTCTGCGGTCCATAGGTGGGTGCCGTCCCACGGCATATTGGGGTGGTCCCACGTAAGCCATGCAAGGCGGCTCCCGTCCGGGCTTAGGCAGGGGGAGCTGTGAAAGTCGTTATCGGTCATGAGCACCCTGGGGCCGCCGCGTCCCTCGATGTCAATGGACACAATTTCGCTGAGGGGATGCTCTGCCTCGGGATCGCTATGGTTTTCCCTGATGCAGATCAGCCGGTCCTGCCCAGAGTGGAACACCTTGCTGCCATACCGGTAGTCTCCCTGGGGAGTGATGGGCACAGGTTCCCATCCGGGGAGCTGGCGGTAAACACGATGGTCGGCGGTATTGGAGAAATAGACCATGCCATCGGCCACCGTGAAGCCCCTGGTGCCGTACTCGTTGACCTTGCTTCCCACGCTGAAGGCAGGGGGCGTTATATCCTGCAGTTCGCCGTCCTGGCCGTGCTTTACTATGACCGCCCGACCACCCTCGGCGGGGCGGACCTCCGCCCAATAGGTGTCCGGTCCGTCCAGGGAAATGCGTAAGAGATTGATGGTCCCATGGGCGACCATATCCAGTGTCACGGGAGACTTCCAAGAGCCAAAAGGGGCAACCTGGGGAATGGCCATGGTCTGCTGGGCCTGCCTTAGGAGGAGGTAAATCGACAAGAAAAGGCTATTTTTAGCGTATCATATTGCCCAGCCACCTGCTATATACTAGGCGAATCCCTTTGTTGAGTGGGAAGGGAAGAAACCCTCTCGTCCGGGGCGCGGGCAACTGAGCTTGGGGTGGAACGACAGAAAAGGTTTCGTTGGGAGGTGCCAGGATGCCTTAGAGCTTGTGATGTCGGAGGAGCCAGAGGAATGCCGGAAACTTATGACGTTGTTATTTCGAGTCCTTTTTCAAACTACGACTTCTTCTCTGAACGAATGATGGAATTGTGCGGCCAGATGGGCCTCTCCTTCTTCTTCGTAAACAATGTCTGGATAAACGAGTTCACATGCAAGTTGATCAACAGAGAAGTGTCCACCCGCGTCTTCCTGGACCTTTCCGCCTCCCAGACCGATGATGCTGACCCCTACACCAGGCTGGCCAAGGAGGTCAAGCGACAAAAGGGTTACATCATCGACGACCCCGACCTTACCGCAAGGGTAGCCCACAAAGGGCATTTCCACAGGGTGCTCCAGAATGAATGCGTTCCAGTGCCCGAAACCATAATTATAGACGGAGATGAGATGGAGGACTTCGAAGTCTCCGATGAGGTGACGCGCAGGGTGGGCACCCCATTCGTGGTCAAGCCTGCGTGGGGCGATTCGGGGGCTGGGGTTGTTCTCGGCGCCACTTCTAAAGATGACATCTTGAGATCCGTTCAGGAAGCTCCCGCTTCCGACGCCTTCCTTGTCCAACGTTTAGTCGCGCCGCGACAGCTTGGCGATTACGTAGGATGGTTTCGCCTGTACTATGTCTGTGGTGAGGTCATTCCGTGCTGGTGGGACCCATCCACCCACGAATACCACCTGGTTTCCCCCAGGGAGATGCGCCGCTATCACCTGGGCCCGCTCCGGCGCATCGTCCGCGGCATAGCTCACGCATCCAAGATGAAGAAGTTCAGCTGCGAGGTCTGCCTGGAAGAGGATGGGAAGTTCTACGCGGTTGACTATGTGAACCCCGACCCGGATATGAACCCCAGGTCATACTACGACAACGGCGTGCCTGATGAGGTGGTTCGTCACATCGTCTGGTTGCTTTTCATCGATGCAATGCGAGTGGTCAAACGGGGGCGCGGCTTCTTCGACAAGGACTTGGAGGAGGCCGAGTCGGGGTGGCTCGAGCAACGCCGCCTCCAGCAGAGCAAGTAGCGGCGGGTTGCCCAAATCGCTGAATCGGGTTGGGGCTTCGGAGGGTATTCTCCCAGCTCCCAAGTAAGGAAGGCCGGCGCGCCGACTAGTGGTCGTGGTGGTGTGAATGGCCCCCGCCGGGAGCCTCTGGCGCATCCACTCAACAGCCCGGTTGTCCAGGGCGGCCGCAGCAGAGTTGCCTGCGGCCAATCCTGATGAACAGGCTCTGGGAGACCAGCCCAAGTCGTGTTGGCCAGGGTTGAGGGGCCTTCCAGATGTTCTTCACCGACCTCATCATCGCGCGGATCATGCTGAGAGTATATCAGAAGCCCTGGTGAGATGGCCGGGGGCACTCACCTCGAGCAAAGATGACCACGCCATAGGAATCATCCTGGCAACCGTAGAGGTTTTTGGTAGAAAGGCCCTAAGAACTCGGCCCTTATGCCTCTGTTGAACCGCGAGAAGTAGACGGGGCTTCAAGGAGCGTGGCAGTCGCCTTTAACTGATCGGCATAGCGGTAAATCTCATCGAGAGCCTCTATTCCCATTGGCTTGTTTCTAGAATTAATTATGCCGATCTTTCCAATTCCAGTCTGAGATGTCTGAGGACTGCCCAAGGGTTTTGGCAACCGCAGCCGATTAGTTTTGCTACTCACCTGGCAACTATACCTCGTATCAAATCTGCCTCCAGAGGCAGCTTGAGGCATGGTAATGAGTTACTCATAAACAATGACCCAGATGGCCCCAATGGACAGAGTACGGAGTGTATACTCAGTTAGTCGGCAATTCATGAAGGTGGAGATGGTCTCGTGGACTTTGACCGGGACCACGATGCGAAGATTAGAGGGGCGGCCTTTGAGTGGCTTGCCAGACAAGCCGCGATACACGATGAAGTTGTCCCATATGCGGTCCTTCTTCAGGGATTTGAACTGGATCAGCAACGCGTCCCGGTCATTGGCCCTCAAGGGATTTTCAAACCCGCGTTGATGCAGGTGCCTCTCTCCATCACCACTTCGCCCAAGGGGCCTTATGATGATGCGATAGGCCCTGACAACCTGCTTAGGTACCGTTATCGGGGGACCGATCCGAACCACCGCGATAACGTCGGCTTAAGATTTACGATGCAGAACAATCTGCCACTGGCATACTTCTACGGACTTGTGCCGGCCAGATACCTGGCGATGTGGCCTGTGTATGTGGTCCAAGATACGCCTGAGGCGCTTGCTTTCTCTATCGCCGTTGACGATGCATCCCAAGCGAATGTCCTCCCAGAGCCCCCGCAAAGTCTTCCGGTGGTCGCGGACGTCCGGCGGGAGTACGTCACGTCGTTGACACGCCGTCGATTGCACCAGGGGGCATTTCGTGAGCGTGTCCTCCTCGCATACCAACATCAGTGTGCATTTTGCCGATTGCGGCACAGCGAGTTGCTTGACGCTGCTCACATAATTCCGGACAGAGAACCGGAGGGTGAGCCTATCGTTAGCAACGGACTCGCCCTTTGCCGTCTGCACCACGCGGCCTTTGACAAATTCTTCCTGGCGGTGCGTCCGGACCGCACTATTGAAGTTCGTCACGACGTGCTTAAAGAGATCGACGGGCCAACGCTTAGGTACGCCATACAGGGCCTACATGGGCAGCCAATCCTATTGCCGAGAAAGTCGGCGGAGCAGCCTGCTGTTGAGTTCTTGTTCGAGCGATATGGGCGGTTTCTCGAGGTCGCTAATGCACGATGACCAGTACGAATCCAGCACGGATAATTTCAATGCCCAGGTCTCCGTTGGATATCTGTTTCCGATCATGCGGGCGCCAATCGGAATCATTAAGAAGTAGATGGAGCTTTCCTGATTAAGAGTTAGTGGGCCAGTAGCCCGGTGCGGGGAAGGCTTCGTCGTGGCCGGGCCAAGGCGGTATTGTAACGATCACGAACCTCAGGGGACGGTCGCCGGTTGCCCTGAACTGGAAATGGGCGCCAACTGGGATGGACAGGCTGCCCCCCGGGGCTACGTCCACGACCCGCTCCTCGCCGCCATGCTTTCTCCACACCTGGCCTGTGCCCTCAAGGAAGTACCAGACCTCTTCGACAGTCTTGTGGGCGACAGGCGCGGACACCTCCCCTGGGCTCAGGGTGCAATGGACCATGCTCCCTCTGCTCGTCGCAGACAGCAGGCGAATCTCCGAGCCGTCCGGGGCTAGTGCATCCCGGTCCTTAGCAAGCTCCTTGTAGTCCAGTTCCTGTTTCATGCCGGTTGCCTCATTGCTTTGGACTATGATACTGCACCTGGTAGCCGCGGTTGTGCCTGGGGCTGTTTCTTGAGCCGGCAACGTTCCACCGCCAGGAAGCTGTCTCAAAGCGCTTGCGTTGAATGCTCTCCCGGCACCGCAAAGGTTGAAGTGAGGGTGACTGGTATAATTCCCCTCATCCTGTGGCATTCCTCTGCCGGAAAGATGGACCAAGGATGCAGCTAGAAGGCAAGGTAGCCCTGGTAACCGGAGGCGCGCGCGGACTGGGCCGCTCCATGGCCTTGGCCTATGCTCGCGAAGGGGCGGATGTGGCCATTGTAGCCCGTACCGATTCGGAGCTGGACGCTGTCGGTTCGGAGATTCGCGCCCTGGGTCGCCGTGCCCACACGGTCAACGCCGAGCTGACCACCAGCGAGGGCGCCAACCGGGCAGCCCGGGAGACCATCGGCGAGCTGGGAAAGATAGATATCCTGGTCAACAACGTCGGGGGATATCGCCTCTTCACCAACGATCTGACCCATTCGGTTACGGTCCTCGACACCACCGAGGAGGAGTGGCGGCGGGTGATGGAGTCGAACCTTACCACCACCTTCATGACCTGCAAGGCGGTGCTGCCCCACATGATGGAGCGTGGCAGTGGTGTCATCATCAACGTGACTTCAGAGAATGTGGCCCGCCGGGGTAGGGCGGGGCAGGCGGCCTATGGGGCTTCCAAGGCGGCGGTGGAGCGCCTGAGCGAGTCGCTGGCGGACGAGGTGAAGGACTTTGGCATCGCCGTAAACATCCTCTACCCAGGCTGGAATCTGACCAAGCCCAACGACGACTACGACCAAGAGGTGCACAAGCGTATGAGGCTGCCCGACGACATTGCCGAGGTAGCTGTATTCATGGCCCTGCAGACCCCCGAGACCGTGACCGGACAGCTGGTCTCCGCCCCGGAGTACGACGAAGAGCATGGCCTAATCCGGCCTTCGGCCTACGACCGGCTCCGCCCGTAGGTTAAGTAAGGGGGATCCCATGCATGGCCTCTATTCCCTGCGGTCCGCCTGGGTTCGCCAGTTCCGGGACGCCAAGGAGTTGGACTCTAGAAGTGAACCAGAATGGCGGTAGTCACAGGGAAGAACTATTCGCGAAGGTCCTGGATTCTGCGAAGAGTGGTGGGCGGTAGTGGACTTGAACCACTGACCTCTGCGATGTCAACGCAGTACTCTAACCAGCTGAGCTAACCGCCCACAGAGGTGTGCTGTATCCGCCAGTTTATCAGCAAATGGGGATGTGCTTCAACACGTCGGGCTGCCCCTGCGCATGAGCTCCGGTCTGCAGGTCAAAAGGCCACGTGGAAGGGATTTCACCCCCCTAACCCCTCCTTTCAAGGGAGGGAGATATTTTGTCGCTCTCACCCTAGTCCTCTCCCTGAGGAGACCTGTGCACAAATCCCGGGCAGGACACAAGGCGGGGTGGGAAGGGCAATTCTGAGACACGATTACGGCTGCCCGTTCCCCTTCGATTTCCCTCAGGGCGAACGGAAATAGGGACAGGGCGAACTGACTACCTAAGGCCCTTCGAGTTCCTTCAGGGCGAACGGACAGCCCAGGCCCCTCAGCAACTGTCTTTAAAGTCAAGAGTTGTGAAGGGCAGGGTCCCAATGGCGATTATGTTTGACCATGGCGTTGAGGATGGTGAGAAGCTTACGCATACAGGCGGTAAGGGCCACTTTCTTGGGTTTGCCAGCCTCGCAGAGGTGTTGATAGAAGCTTTGCAGGGCTGGGTTGTATCTGGTGGCCACCAAGGTTGCCATGTACAGGGCAGCTCTCACCTTGCCACGGCCACCCCATACCTGGCGTTTCCCACGCAGGGCGCCACTGTCCCGGTTGAAGGGCGCTACACCCACCAGGGCGGCGATCTCGCCACGGTTCAAGGCCCCCAGTTCAGGCAGGTCGGACAAGAGGGTCATGGAGAGAACAGGCCCCACCCCGGGGGCGCTTCGGAGCAGCTGGTCTTTGTCCTTCCACATAGGGGAGGAGCGGATGAATTCTCCCAAGTCCCGGTCCAGCTCTTCCAGATTCTCTTCCAACCACAGGATGTGCTCCTGTACTTTGGGGCGGATACGCCGGGGGGCGGTTCTCAACCGGTTTTTCTCTGCGGTGATCATCTCCACCAGTTGGCGTCTCCGGGCCACCAGGGCCATCAGCTCCTTAGATTGGGCATCGGGCAGGGGCCTGGAAGCAGGGCGCATTGCCTGGGCAAAATGGGCCAGAGCGTGGGCGTCCAAGGAATCGGTCTTGGCCAGTTTCCCGGCAGCCCGGGCGAAGTCCCGCACCTGTCTGGGGTTGACTACCGCTACATCCAATTGGGATGCGACCAGTTCTCCCACCAGGGTCATTTCCATTCCCCCGGTAGCTTCCAGCACTACCAGTTGGGGCGCCAGTTCCCCCAGACGATGCACCAAATCGCTGACGCCCTGGGAATTATAGGGGGCCTGCCATGCTTCACCGGTAGGACGCACCGCCACATCCAAGCGGTCCTTGGAGACATCGATGCCAACGAACAACGAAGCTTCCTTCATTCATCTACCTCCCTTCAAGATACTCTCCCCAACTCTGGCCCATCCTTGCCTAATTCGGGCTCAACTGCCCAGTCAACTGTTCGGGCTCCGAGAGGGACTGGACGTGACGACCCTGCTGAGGGACGGCCTTCAAAGCCTAGGACGAAGCGGTCTGTCACGTCCCTCTTTAAGATACAAGGGCGAACGGGGGGTATTCAGGGAGAACGGAAATGGGGACATGGCGAACGGACTACCTAAGGCCCTTCGAGTCCCTTCAGGACAGGCCACAGGTCACGCCAAGGCCTTCATAGGGAGAGAGGGAATATCGCGGGTACTCTCAAAAGGGAGGCGGAGAGCGGTCACGGGAGAGGGGGAATGTTGCGGGTGCCCTAAAGGGGGAGGCGGAGAGCGGTCTAGGGAGGGGGAATATCGCGGGTATTCTCAAGGGGGAGGCGGTGAGCGGTCTAGGGAGAGAGAATATTGCGGGTGCTCTCAAGGGACGGGGATACGGTGGTTGCTCTCAAAGAGTGTAGGAAGAATGGGCGCTGGAGAGGGAGGAACGCAGACTCTGGGGAGGGGTTAGGTGGGCCAAGCGGCGCCGATAAGCTCGGATATGTGCCCGATGCCGTGCTCGCCCACGTAGGCGTGGAGGCCGTCCAGGACCATCAGAGGCGACCAGAAGTCGGCCAGGTTCGCCGAACCCACCTGCACCGCCGTGGCGCCGGCATACAGGTACTCCAGTGCGTCGGCGGCCTCGAACACCCCGCCCACGCCTATCACTGGTATGTCCACAGCTTGGGAAGCTTTGTACACGAGGGCTAGGGCGATGGGCTTGAGAGCAGGCCCCGAAATGCCTCCGGTTATCCCACCCAGGATTGGGCGCCGGGAGTCCAGGTTGATAGCCATGGCGGGAACGGTGTTCACCAGGGTTATTGCGTCCGCTCCGGCGCCTTCCACCGCTTTGGCTATGGGAACGATGTCGGGAACGTTCGGGCTGAGCTTGGCGATCACAGGAAAGGAGGTAGAGTCCTTGACCTTCTGCACCGTCTCGGCTGCCAGCTCCGGGCTGTGGCTGTAAACGGCGCCGTTGTCCACATTGGGGCAGCTCAGGTTCAGCTCGATCCCCTCGATGCCCGGCGTGCCGTCGGCCATGGTAGCCATTGTGCCGAACTCTTGCACCGTCTCGCCGGCCAGGCTGAGGATAACCGGCACATCCCAATGGACCCAGTAGGGGGCGTGTTGGCTAAGGATGTTGTGGATGCCCGGGTTGGTCAGCCCGATGGAGTTCAGGTAGATGTCCTCGCCGGCTTCCTTGGCCTTCCGCCAGCTCTGGGGGTGCCACCTGGGTTCGGGGTTCCCCTCCCTAGGTTTCATGGTGACGGTCTTCGCCACCACGGCTCCCAGGCGCTCGAAGTTTATCCTGCCCGTTTCTTCGGGGGTTTCGACCAGGGGAAGCTGGCTTCCCTTGGACACTGGATGGATGATCTGTCCCCGGATGTCCTGGCCGACCAATGCCCTGCCATAGCCGTCCCATCCAAAGGTCCCTGATGCGATCATCACCGGGTTGCGAAGCTTAAGCCCGGCGGGATGGGACGGCGCCAAATCGACGGCTAGGGACGATCGGTCGGCAGACAAGGAGTGGTTGTGGCCCTTCCTATTCTTCGGGTGTTTCCTCCGGGGTCTCTTCGGGCACATCATGGCCGTTTTCGTGGCCGTTGGTGCTCGGGGCTTCGGTGACCTCGAACCAGGGGCCGGTAAAGCCCTCGGTCTCGTGGGCCGCCGCCAGCTGCTTCTGCTGCGCCTCGAGAAAGTCCGAGCGGGCAGGTATAAGGCGTCCGATAATCACGTTCTCTTTCAGGCCCAGCAGATGGTCCCGGGCGCCCGTTGCGGCAGCTTCCGTCAAGACGCGGGTGGTCTCCTGGAAGGAAGCGGCCGCTAGGAAGCTGTTGGTGAGGAGGGATGCCCGAGTGACTCCAAGGAGCATGGACTTGGCGGTCGCAGGTTCGCCGCCCTCGGCCAGCACCTTGGCGTTCTTCTCCTGGAACTCAAAGCGGTCTACTATCTGGCCCGGAATGAACTCGGCATCGCCGGGGCTGTCCACCTGCACCCGTCTGAGCATCTGGCGCAGAATAACCTCGATGTGCTTGTCGTGAATCGACACGCCCTGGGACCTATAAACCCTCTGCACCTCTCCGACAAGGTATCTTTGGAGCTCTTCCTTGCCCCTGATCCGGAGAATGTCGTGGGGGTTCAGGGGGCCGGAGGTCAGCGCGTCGCCGGCCCTGACGGGGGTGCCGCTCTCCACCAGGATATGGGCCGATGCCGGGACCAGGTGCTCGCGCTCCTCCACATCTTCCCAGACCACGGACAGCTTGGAGCTTCCGACCTCGACCCGTCCGCCGACGCTGGCCAGTATCTCCTGTGGCTGGCCCTCGGTAGCCAGGGCGCTTTCTTGTCCGTCCTCGCTCGCCCTGGCAAGGGCGTCCCCAGCATCCACCGTTGCGCCGTCTTCCACCAGGGGGCTGAAGCCGTCGGGAAGGGCGTACTCCTCCCGGTATTCCTCCCGGCTTATCAGGCGGAGGCGTCGCCCGTTGGTGTCATCTTCCACGACTGCGACAGCATCGATGTCTGCCAGGATGGCGAAGCCCTTGGGTATGCGGGCTTCGAAGATCTCCTCCACCCTGGGAAGGCCGCTGGTGATGTCCAAGCCGGCGACTCCCCCGGTGTGGAACGTCCTCATGGTGAGCTGGGTGCCTGGCTCGCCGATGCTCTGGGCAGCGATGATGCCCGTGGCTTCCCCTACGCTCACCATCTTTCCGGTGGCCGGAATCCTGGCGTAGCACACCTGGCACACACCCCGACGGGACTCGCAGGCCAGGGCTGAGCGTACGTAGACCTCGGTTATGCCGGCTTCCATCACCGCACGGATATCCTCTTCTTCCAGCTCCACGCCCCCATCTACCAGGATCTCCCCGGTGTCCGGGTGGGCTATGGGAGCCGCCGTGATCCTGCCGCCCATGCTCTCTTCCAGGGGTGAGATGAGGGGGTCATCGGGGGTGGCCTTGATCCAGATGCCCTCAATGGTGCCGCAGTCGGGCTCCAGAATGATGACCTCCTGGGCCACGTCGATGAGACGCCTTGTCAGGTAGCCGCTGTCGGCGGTCCTCAGGGCGGTGTCCGCCAGTCCCTTCCTGGCCCCGTGGGTGGATATGAAGTACTCCAGGGCGGTGAGACCTTCCCTGAAGCTGGACTTGATGGGCAGGTCGATGATGCGTCCCTTGGGGTCGCTCATCAGGCCGCGCATGCCTGCCATCTGTTTGATCTGTGCGATGTTCCCCTTGGCGCCGGACACAGCCATGAGGGCGACGCCTCCGTAGCTGGCCAGCTCCTCCTTCACGATCTCTTCCATCTTGTCGCTGGCGTCTGTCCAGGTTGCCACGGTGCGGCCGTAGCGCTCCTCTTCGGTGACCAAGCCTTGCATGTACTGTTCTTCGTACGCCTTGACCTGGCGGTTGGCGCCGTCGATGATCTGCTTCTTTCGCGGCGAGACACGGATGTCGTTAATGGCGATGGTCAACCCCGAAGTGGTGGCGTAGTGGAATCCCAGGTTCTTCACCCGGTCCAGCACGTCTGAGGCGCCCTCGTTGCCCAGCTTGTGGTAGCACTCGCTGGCCAGGTCTTTCAGGGCCGCCTTATCCATAAGCTGGTTCTTATAGCCCAGCTCGGCGGGAAGCACTTCGTTGAAGATCATGCGACCAAGGGTCGTTGTGAGCCAGCCGTCGAGCTGGGACTCATCATGGACCATTATCTCTGTCCGCAGGCCCAATTTGCCCGAATCATAGGCTAGGCGCGCCTCATCGAAATCTATAAAGTGGCGAATGGAGTCGTCGTCCTGGGTCTCGATGTCGGTGAGGTAGTACATGCCCAGCACCATATCCAGTGTGGGCGCCACCAGCGGTTCTCCCGAAGCGGGAGACAGCATATTGTGCACGCTGAGCATGGTGTCCTTTGCCTCCGATACCGCCATCTTGGAGAGGGGTACGTGCACAGCCATCTGGTCGCCGTCAAAATCGGCGTTGAAGGCTGAGCAGACCAGGGGATGAATCTGGATAGCGCTTCCCTCGATGAGGACAGGCATGAACGCCTGGATGCCCAGCCGGTGCAGGGTTGGGGCCCTGTTGAGAAGGACCGGCCTCTCTCTAATGACATCTTCCAGGATATCCCAGACCTCCGGCCTGGACCTCTCCACCATCCTCTTGGCGCTCTTGATATTCGGAGAGATGCCCAGCACAACCAGGCGGTGCATCACAAAGGGCTTGAAGAGTTCCAGGGCCATCCGCTTGGGAAGGCCGCACTGGTCGAGACGCAACTCCGGTCCGACGACGATCACCGACCTTCCGCTATAGTCCACCCGCTTGCCCAGCAGGTTCTGCCGGAACCTGCCCTGCTTGCCCCTGAGGAGGTCCGATAGGGACTTGAGCTTGTGGTTGTGGGACCCCTGGATGGGCCTTCCCCGCCTGCCGTTGTCGATGAGGGCATCGACGGCCTCTTGAAGCATCCTCTTCTCATTGCGGATGATGATCTCAGGCGCCCCGAGGTCCAGGAGCCTCTTCAGCCTGTTGTTGCGGTTGATGACCCTGCGGTACAGGTCATTCAGGTCGCTGCTGGCGAACCGGCCGCCGTCCAGCTGCACCATGGGGCGCAGATCGGGAGGCAGCACCGGGGCCACCGTCAGGATCATCCATTCGGACTTGTTGCCGCTGCGCCGGAAGGCCTCGACTACACGCAAGCGTTTGATGGCTTTCTTGCGGCGCTGACCCGATGTGGAACGCATCTCTACGAGGAGCTGCTCCCGCAGGGACTCCAGGTCCGTCTGGCGGAGGATTTCCAGTATGCCCTCGGCGCCCATGGTAGCTTGGAACACGCCACCGTAAAGTTCCCTCAGCTCCCTGTGGCGGCTCTCGGCGATAAGCTTGCAGACCCTCAGGTCCTTCAGCTCATCGATCCTGGACTGAGATGCGGTCCTGATGTTGGCTTCGTCCTTGATGAGAGCATCCCGGTGGGCTTGGAGCTCAACGGCGCAAGCGATCTGCAGTCCTTCCCGCTCCCCTTCCTCGGCATCAGCCAGTTCGGCTTGGTGCTTCTGTTCCAGGAGTTCCTTCTCCATTTCATGTTTCTGCTTCCGCTTCTCGACCTCTTGTTCCGCCTTGGTGTCTTCCTCTTCGATGGCAGCCTTGCGCGCTTCCTCATCCACGGAGATGATGATGTATTGGGCGCAGTACAGCACCCTTTCCAGGTTGCGGGGTGAGAGGTCCAGGAGCAGGCCCAGTCGACTGGGCGTGCCCTTGCTGAACCAGATATGGGCAACGGGGGCTGCCAGGTTGATGTGCCCCATCCGTTCCCGTCTCACTTTGGAGCGGGTAACTTCGACGCCACACCGGTCGCAGACGACCCCCCTGTAGCGTATGCGCTTGTATTTTCCGCAGAAGCATTCCCAGTCCTTGGTGGGGCCGAAAATGCGCTCACAAAAGAGACCATCCTTCTCCGGTCGCAGGGTCCTGTAGTTGATGGTCTCAGGTTTGGTGATCTCTCCGTGGGACCAGTTTCGTATCTGCTCTGGGGAGGCAATAGATATCCTGATCGCGTTGAACCTGGCCGGTTGGGTCTCGATCCGTTCTACCATCGTTTCCCTTCTTAATGTGGGGATGTGTGGTTTCCGAGTGCAAGGCCCGGAAACAAAATCTACGGGTGGGGGACCTACTCGCTAAGCAGTTCCACCGAAAGTCCGAGGCTCTGGAGCTCCTTTAAGAGCACGTTGAACGACTCGGGCACTCCCGGCTGAACGATGTCTTCTCCCTTGATGATCGCTTCGTAGGTCTTCACCCTGCCGGCAACATCGTCGGACTTTACAGTCAGCACCTCCTGGAGATTATGAGCAGCGCCGTAGGCTTCCAGGGCCCACACCTCCATCTCCCCGAACCTCTGGCCGCCGAACTGGGCTTTGCCGCCCAGGGGTTGCTGGGTGATGAGGGAGTACGGCCCCGTCGAACGAGCATGTATCTTGTCTTCCACCAGATGTATCAGCTTCATCATGTAGATGTATCCCACGGAAATGGGCTGGTCAAAGGGTTGGCCGGTCCTGCCGTCGAACAGGGTTACCTTGCCGAAGATCGGAGGTGCCAGCTTGTCCTCTTGGTGCAGCCGGATAGTCTCGCTGCGCAGCTGGTCGGGAGTCATGTCTTCGGGTTCAGCGCCTACCTGCTCCTTGAGCCATATCTGCAGGCAAGCGGATGCGGCTTCACCCGACTTGTTGTCGTCGTACAGTTTGGCTGAATCGTAGCCTCGTCCGGATAGCCATTCGCTCACTCTTTCCATGTTTGTTTCGGGGCCGTCGCCGGAAGAGATAAGCTCCACAGCGTCTGCTTGCTGGGCAAACCACGCCCGGGCCAGCGCATCCTCGATGGATGCGTCCCTGGCGCCGTCAAACACCGGCGTTACCGCATTGAAGTTCAGCAGCTTGGCCGCCCAGCCCAGGTGGGTCTCCAGGACTTGGCCCAGGTTCATTCTTGAAGGCACACCCAGCGGGTTGAGGATGATGTCCACAGGGGTGCCGTTCGGCAGGAAGGGCATATCTTCTGCCGGCAGGATGCGGGCGATTACACCCTTGTTTCCATGACGCCCGGCCATCTTGTCGCCTATGGATATCTTCCGGGTCTGGGCCACCCAGACCCGGACAGCTTCGTTTACTCCTGGGGGAAGTTCATCCTTGTTGCGCCGGTTCAGCACCTTGACTTCGATGACCTTTCCCCTCTCCCCGTGGGGGACCTTGAGGGATGTATCCTTCACATCCCGGGACTTTTCGCCGAATATGGCCCTAAGGAGCTTCTCTTCGGCGGTGAGCTCCGTTTCTCCCTTTGGAGTTACTTTTCCGACGAGGATGTCCCCGGGGCCCACTTCCGCTCCGAGGCGGATTATTCCCAGCTCATCTAGGTTCCGAAGGTTCTCTTCGCCAACGTTCGGGATATCCCTCGTGATCTCCTCGGGGCCGAGCTTGGTCTCCCGGGCCTCCATCTCGTACTTTTCGATGTGCACGGACGTAAAGTAGTCATCCTTCACAAGGGTCTCGCTTATGATGACCGCATCTTCGTAGTTGTACCCCTCCCAGCTCATGAAGGCCACCAGAACGTTCTGACCCAAGGCTAGGTTTCCCTTGTCGGTGGAGGAGCTGTCCGCCAGGACGTCTCCGACGGAGACCACGTCACCCTTCTGCACAACGGAGCGCTGGTCGAAGCACGTACCCTGGTTGGTCCTGGAAAACCGGGTGAGTTTGTGGGTGTGCTTTTCCCCGTCGGCGTCGGCGACGACAATTTTGTCACCCGCCACGGAGGCCACTATCCCCTCAGCGGTTGCCTGTATGACCTGGCCGCTGTCCCTGGCGACCCTGTTTTCGATGCCAGTGCCCACCAAGGGCGCCTGCGGCTTCAACAGGGGCACCGACTGGCGTTGCATGTTGGACCCCATGAGGGCCCGGTTGGCATCGTCATGTTCCAGGAAGGGGATCAGGGAGGCAGAAACGCTCATGATCTGCATGGGCGAAACGTCCATGTACTCAATCGCTCCGGGAACTTCTTCCGAGTAGCTTTCGCCGATGCGCACCTCGATCCGGTCGTTAATGAACTGGTTCTTTTCGTCCAGAGGCGAGTTTGCTTGGGCTATGACGAATTTCTCCTCCTTGTCCGCCGACAGGTAGGAGATGTCTTCAGGTCTGCTGGAGACGAAGGGCTTCACAGGGATGGCGCCGTCGCAGGCCTTGGCGATCCGGCTGGCAATTCTTGGGGTGGCAACTTGTCTCGCCTTGCCAACAACCTTGCCGTCGCTCCCCCTGACCTCTTCGGCCAGGGTGTGTCCCTGCAGCTCCGGGTCCTTGGCATCGATCTCCCTCAGGACAAGGCGATAGGGAGACTCGATAAACCCCAGGGAGTTGATCCGGGCATACGTGGCCAATGAGCTTAGCAGTCCGATGTTGGGGCCTTCGGGGGTCTCGATAGGGCAGATGCGCCCATAGTGGGAGAAGTGAACGTCCCGGACATCGAAGCCCGCCCGCTCCCTGGAAAGGCCGCCCGGTCCCAAAGCCGACAGACGCCTCTTGTGGGTCAACTCCGCCAGAGGGTTGGTCTGGTCCATGAACTGGGACAGCTGGGACCCGCCGAAGAACTCGCGCACCGCAGCCACCACGGGACGAATGTTCACCAGGGCCTGAGGCGTGGCGTGCTCCGGGTCGATGAGGGTCATCCGCTCCTTCACCATCCGTTCCATGCGCAGGAGGCCCACCCTCATCTGGTTCTGGATCAGCTCGCCGACGGAGCGCACCCGGCGGTTGCCGAGGTGGTCTATATCGTCGGTTGTGCTCTCGCCGTTGTTCACCTGGATGATGGTGCGAATGACGGCGATGATGTCGCTTCTTGTCAATATCCTGGAGTTGTTCTCGTTGGCCAAGCCCAGCCTGCTGTTCAGCTTGTAGCGTCCTACCTCGCCGAGGTCATACCTGCGGTGATCGAAGAACAGGTCGTGGACCAGCGAGCGGGCGTTCTCGAGGCTCGGCGGTTCGCCGGGCCGCAGGCGCCGGTAGAACTCTATCTGGGATGCCGCTATGGTGCGGGCAATGGCCCGGTTGTACTCCTCGCTGGGTCGAAGCTGCTGCCAGAGGTATTTCAGATCGTCCTCTCGGACCTGCAGCTCTCGGTCTTCCTGGGGAGGATCCCTCTCCAGGGTGGTCTTGATGTACCTGTGCACCTCGTGGGTATCCACATCGTCGAAGAGAGCCAGTATCTCTTCTTCGGTTGCGATGCCGATAGCTCTCAGAAAGGTGCTGACGGAGACCTTTCGCTTCCGGTCCACCTTTACTGAGAGGATGTCCTTCGAGCTGGTCTCGAACTCCAGCCATGCGCCCCTGGATGGGATCACCTTGGCGGAACAGTACTCCCTGTCGTTGGCGATGTCCTTGTCCAGTACAAAGTAGGCCCCTGGAGAGCGCACCAATTGGCTCACGACGACCCGCTCTGCGCCGTTGATTATGAAGGTTCCGTTGTCAGTCATCATAGGCAAGTCGCCTATGAAAACCTCCTGGTCCTTGATCTCGCCCGTCTCTTCCATCAGCAGCTGGGTCTGAACGTACAAGGGGGCAACGTAGTTGATCTCCCGGTCCCTGCATTCTTCGGGAGTTGCCTTGGGTGCCTTGAAATAGTGGTTCAGAAAGGACAGCTTGTACTTGTTGCCGGTGTAGTCCTGTATGGGGGTTACTTCCTTATATGCTTCCCGGATGCCTTGGGACATGAACCAATCGAAGGACTGGATCTGGTTTTGTATCAGGTTGGGTATATCCAGCGCGGGGTTGATCTTTGAGTAAGACTTGTATTGGGGCTGGGAAACATGGTTAGCCTGAGACAGCGATAGGGCCATCCTGCCACTCTCCTCTACAAACGGAAAATCTAGGCGACCTGATAGGCAAACAGGGGGGAAAAGAGATTCACCGGGGTACTAGTCTTGAGATGAAAGGCGCAATGGGGCATATTGCAATCTACTATTATATCGAAGTAGCACCAATTGTCAAGGGGTGCGAAGGCTTCTGTTACACTAAAATATGTGGATGATTCGTTTATCGCAAGGTCGGGAGCCAAGATTATTCCTGGAAAGGCTCCTGAATGACAATTCGTTGGAGGATGGCGTGTTGCTGAGGCTCCCCCTGCTGGGTCCATGTTTCCCTCTTGCGCTAACGTTCATCCTGGCCGCCATAGTTGGCGCAATGGCCCTTTCCTGCGATTACCTGGCTGGTCCCAGGGCGCCGACCCCTACGCCCACTCCCACGCCGACGGCCACGCCCACGGCAACGCCAACACCCAGCCCTACACCCACGGTTACCCCGGTACCCACCCCTATACCCACGCCAGTGCCCACGGCCACCCCCACTGCAAAGGAATCCGCTTCGGCTCACCTTTCCAAGACCATCCCTTGGTATAACAGCCCCCCTGACGGCGAACACGCCGAAGTGGCGCAGGCAATCATCGATTTGTGGTTGGAAAATGAAGACTTGGGTGTGTCTGTAGCTGAGCTGACGTGGGTAGCCGACGCCATATCCGCGCCGGAAGCCACCATGATACGCAGCTTTCACTCTATAAGTCTGAAGGATGTGGGACTGGCGGAACGAGTGGTTGGGTATCTGTGGGTGAGTGACGGCGTAACGACGGTTGAGGCCGGAGCGGTAGAGAAGTTAGCTGGCTTGGCTAATCGGGACCTTTCTGCAGCCGAGTTTGTGGCGGAGCTTCCAAGGGTATCCTACGGCGCGTGGGCTAGGGGGCGGGAAAAATTAGAGCTGCTTGCCCAATTTAATTGGGTGCTTGACGGCCTGACCGAAACCGAGAAGTCTCTTGTGTTCTCATTGGCTACGCTAGTCGATGCTGATCCTGAGCTTGGGGGGGTAGTAGCAGGTTACGGCTGGCTGGGGGACGGCATTAGCGAAGTCGAGCGAGCGGTTGTGGCATCACTGGCCTTGCTAGGAAGCAGCGATGCACCGCTGACCATGAAGTTTGCGGTTCTTCCTTGGGTAGCCGATGGTGTGGCAGGGCCGGAGAAGAAGGCCTTGGATCAATTGTCGTTGCTGGGTGAAGAAGTCCCTATTCTCGCAGGTCGCATAGCTGACTTCCCATGGCTGGCTGATGGCATAACGGAAAGCGAAGTGCAGCCTCTTGAGAGGTTGTCCAGGATTACCTTTGGGGACCCCAATCTCGTGGCGCTTGTCGCTGAGCTGCCATGGTTGGCGGATGGCATAACGCTAACGGAAGTGCAGTCCATTAGGGTGCTGTCCGGGATGGCCCCTGAGGACCGCTCTTTTGCAGCTCTTCTTGCGGGTCAGCCCTGGCTGGCTGACGGGATAACGGAAAGCGAAGTAACGGCCATCGAATTGCTAATCGGCATCGCCGAGGATGAGCGCGATCTGGCCGCCCTTGTTATGAGTCTGCCCTGGTTGGCGGATGGCATAACGCTAACGGAAGTGCAGTCCATTAGGGTGCTGTCCGGGATGGCCACTGAGGACCCCTCTTTTGCAGCTCTTCTTGCGGGTCAGCCCTGGCTGGCTGACGGGATAACGGAAAGCGAAGTAACGGCCATCGAATTGCTAATCGGCATCGCCGAGGATGAGCGCGATCTGGCCGCCCTTGTTATGAGTCTGCCCTGGTTGGCCGATGGCATAGCAGAAGGCGAAGTCAGGCCCCTCGAATTATTGCGCTGGAGCGTTCAAGGAGATGCCGAATTGGCCACCCAGGTGCTGGGTATGCCTTGGATTGCTGACGGCCTGACGGAGATCGAGCAGAGTGTCATCGAATGGTTGAACTGGACCACTGGTGCAGATCCCGTCCTGGCCCATCGGGTGATTCGTATGCCATGGATTGCTGACGGCGTAACGGAGATCGAACAGAAGACAATCAAATGGTTTTACTGGGTCGCTGTTGCGGATATGAACTTGGCCCATCGGTTGGCGGATATGCCTTGGATTGCTGAAGGTGTAACGGAAATTGAGCAGAGTATCATCAAATGGCTGTACTGGACCGCTGATGCAGATCCCGTCCTGGCCCATCAGGTAGCAGGTCTACCCTGGGTGGGCGACGACATTACCGATGATGAGCAGTGGGCGGTTGGAACGCTCTTCGGCATTGCTAGAACGCATCCGGAGCTGGCTTGGGAGACAGCAGGTCTTCCATGGGTGGTCGATGACATTCTTCATGTTGAGCTCCGGGCGATGCGAGCGCTGGCGCAGATTACAGGGGCTGATACAGCGATGGCTGAGCAGATTGTAGCCTTCACCTGGGTGAGGGACGACATTACCGATATCGAAAGGCTGGCAGTTGAAACATTATCAGCGATAGTTCGTTCGGATTTGGGGCTTGCCGGGCAGATAGTAGGTGAGCCATGGTTGGCTGATGGGATAACGGAGAACGAATTGCAGTCCCTTAGATCATTGGGTTGAGAGCTACTTCTCCCGATTCAGATGCGTCCCGTGTTTCTCCTTACAAAAGCGATGGGAGATAGAGGTTGGTCTCGGCAGTGTTGAGGGAAGCCTGCCATAGCATCAACGAAGGTTGGACATGGAGCTGGCGTTGCTGGGAGGCCTCGGCTCTCGCCGTATCCCGTACTATCCACCATGCACAATTGATTGTGATCGATTGAGGAGACGGGGAAACGCCGGATACGCCAAGGCCGGATAGTGGGCAAACTTCGGCAGCGATGGGGAGTTGCGGAGACGGGAGTCAAGAATCGTTGACCAGGAAATTTAGTGTGCTGCAAAGGCCGGTCTTGCTGGGGCGGTTGGTCCCTCTTGAGCGAATTTGCCTCCTGGCCGCCACAATAGGAGCAATGGTGCTTTCCTGCGATTTCCTGGCCGGTCCCGTTGCACCAACTGTTACACCCACGTCCACGGCAACGCCAGCGCCGCCCCCCACCGCCACGCCGGCCCCGACGCCGACGCCGTCGGCGAGAGAATCAACTACGGCTCCATTATCGAAAGTCATCCCCTGGTATGACAGCCCTCCCGATGGCGAACATGCCAGAGCGGCACGGGCAATCACCGACCTTTGGTTGGAGGACGAGGACCTGGGTGAATCTATAGCTAGCCTTACGTGGATTGCTGATGGGATATCCGCGCCGGAAGCCAGGAGCCTTCATAGTCTGCATGGCATCGGCCTGGGGGATGGGGGGCTGGCGCGACAATTGGTCGGGTACATGTGGGTGAGTGACGGCGTGACCGAGGCTGAGGCCGGGGCCTCAGAGAAGCTAGCTGCCCTGGCTAATCATGACCCCTCCCTAGCCGGGTTTGTGGCGGATCTTCCGGAGGTGTCCCGCGGCGAAGCGGCGAGGGTACCGAAAATAATGGAAGTCGTTGCCAGTCTTCACTGGGTGGTCGATGGACTGACCGAAACCGAGAAATCCGTTGTTTTCTCATTGGCTACCCTTGTCGATGCTGATCCTGAGCTTGCAGAGTTAGTAGCAGGTTACGGCTGGTTGACCGATGGCGTTGCCGACGCCGAGGCGAGAGCTGTGCAAGAGCTGGCGCGCATAGCGCAAACCGACCTGGAGGTAGCAGGGGGGCTGGCAAGAGGTCTGGCAACCTATTCTTGGTCCGCGGATGGAATAGATGAAGATGAGCTAGAAGCGGTCCCATTGATGGGTCCCCTTATCGCAATAGGTCCGTCGGTTGCTGAGGCAGTAGCGTCCTTTCGATGACTCACTGATGGCATCACGAAGCCCGAACTTGATCAGCTTAGATCTCTAGGGCAAGGGCTTAAGGGATCGAATCCGGACCTTGCGCTTTCCATAGTAGACCTTCCTTGGATGACTGATGAACTGACATGGTATGAGAGCCTCTCGATACCGACTCTTGTGCTCTTGGGCAGTGCGCAACCGGATGCAATACCCTTATGGGTAGCCGATGGTTTGACCCAGCCCGAGGGGGAAGCCCTGGGGGCCCTGCGCTCGGTTGCCAACCAGGACCCCTTTTTGGCAATTCGCATACTTGACATTCCCTGGTTTGCCGGAGGAATAACTCGCGATGAATACCATGTCCTCAACTCTCTGGGTCAAATTGCCACCCAAGATCCCCGCTTGGCACACGAGTTGGAAAGTTTGGTCTGGTTTGCTGATGGAATAACTGAGGCCGAACAGAGGGCCATCAAATGGTTGAGCCTGATCACCCCTGAAGGCGGCGATGTTGCCGCTCCCATAGCAGGTCTGCCCTGGTTTGTTGACGGCATAACTGGATTGGAAGTTGAAGCCATTGAGTCGTTGCGGGCGACCGCTTCTACGGACTCCGATACGGCGATGCTTCTTATTAGTCTAGATTGGGTGGCTGATGACATAACGAAACTCGAAGTTGAGACCATCGAGTCGTTGAGGGCGGCCGCTTTTGCGGACTCCGATACGGCGATGCTTCTTATTAGTCTAGATTGGGTGGCTGACGGAATAACGGAACTAGAACAGCACGCCATTGAAGAATTGAACTGGCACCCCTGGGTAGAAATCGAGGTTGCCGCACAAGCCGCCAGGATTATAGTGGGTTTGTCCTGGTTTGTTGATGGAGTGACGGAAATCGAGGTGCAGACTATCCATTCATTGCTCGGTGCTGTGGCTTGGAACTCCAATGCTGCGAAGTTTGCCATTGATGTCATCAGTCTAGATTGGGTAGCTGACGACATGACGGATGTCGAACATAGGGGTATCGCATCGTTGGTGTGGCTTGGATCCGAGTCCATTGGTTCCGCCACCCTGATATTAAATCAACCCTGGTTTATTGATGGCCTAACAGAATTGGAAGTTCAGGCCATAGAATCATTGCGCTAGGCCGCTTTCGCGAACTCCGTCGCAGCGAGGCCCGTCATGCTCCTTACAGAATCGTTGGGAGAGGAAGGGGTCTCGGCAGCGTTGAGGGAACTATACCTGCTGCACGCTGCCGAGGACCGCAAGGTAACTGAGGAGGAGATATACGACGCATTGCTTATGAACACCCCTCCCAATCTGAAGGAAGAGTTCCTGTCCATTTACAGGGAGCTGCGCACCCCTGAAGCTGTCGCCGGAAATGGATAGAGCCCGGCACATCCGGTTTCGTTGACGGGGTTGGCGCCGGATGCCAGAATTGGGGCGCCAGAACAGCATCGGTTGCGTTGTGTCTCGTTGAGCTGGGCAACCCACGTAGGAGGAACGGTATGAGATGGTGTCGCTTTGAGGCTGGTCAGAGGACTGCCTACGGCATCCTGGAGGATGGCTGGATTAGGGAAGTCGAGGGAAGCCCCTTCGACAACTACACAGTTACCACGAACAGGCATGAGCTGGAAAAGGTCAAGCTGCTGGTCCCCGTCATGCCGCCTACCTTCTATGCTGCCGGCATCAACTACCCTGAGCATGTGACATGGGCGGCCCGGATGCGGGGTGAGGAGCCTGTGCTGCCCAAGAAGGCCGACATAGGCTACCGGGCGTCCAATGCCCTCATCGCGCATGGCGAGAACATCATCAAGCCCAAAGACTCTACGACAGAGTTCCAGTACGAGGGAGAGCTGGTCGCCGTCATCGGTCGTAAGGCCAAGAACCTTTCCAAGGATGAGGCCCTAAGCTGTGTCCTGGGCTACACAATAGGCAACGATGTGAGCGAGAGGACGTGGCAGCGAGGCGACCGCACCTTCTGGCGGGCAAAGAACACAGACACCTTCAAGCCCATGGGACCCTGGATCGAGACCGACGTGGACCCGACCAACCTGGAGACCACCATCCGCCTGAGCGGCCGGGTTGTCTCCCAGTTCAACACGGGAACGATGATCTTCGACACCGCCACATACATCAGCGAGATGAGCAGGCATCTCACCCTGTATCCCGGGGACGTGGTCTGGATGGGCACTGACGGGGCCACCGATAACATGGTGCCCGGGGATGTGTGTGAGATCGAGATTGAAGGAATCGGCACCCTGTCCAATCCCGTGGTTGCTGAAGAGTAGCCGAATCCGTCAGCCCGGTACCGGCTGACAGGTTCAGTCCGTGCTTATGCCCGCCTCGGCTGCCCACGCCTTAAGCCCTTCGCGATAAGCCAGCATTCCCATGGGCATAACCACGGCCTGCAAGGCTTCCAGCACCTCCTGAAGGGTAGCCCCGTTCTCCACCGCCACCCTGATGTGGGCGCGTATCTGCTCCACATCCGCCCTCAGGGCCGTCTCCACCGCCACCTGCAGCAGCTCCTTGGTCTTTCTGTCCAGGGTGCGCTGCCCCGTGTAGGTGGCCTTGACAAAGGGGTCGTAGGCTTTGACCCAAGCCAGGTCCGCTTCCACCATGATCTTGTGCAGGTCCAGGACGTAGCCCCGGTCCCGCTGGATCTGTTCGATATATGCGCGCTTCTCCTCGGTTGTCATTCCAGCCCTCCTTGTACGGCCTTATAATCTTGACCCCCTGGTTGGGTTTCAATAGACTGCCCATTGGGCCGCCCTTTACCCGCTAGATTATACTTCGGTCTTCAATTCGTGATGGTCGTGATGGTTGTAACAGAAAAAGCCCCCGAGGGCCTCAACATAAAGCAGCTGGTGCATGGTTCCATTGCCTGGCTGGACGTGGAGGGTCCGACCCTGGCGGAGATGGAGTACCTTAGGACGACCTTTGACTTTCATCCCCTTGCCCTTGACGACTGTATGAGCCGTTCCCAGATGCCCAAGGTCGATGACTATGACAATCATCTATTCCTGGTGCTCCACTTCCCGCGCTTCGACGAAGAGGCCCGTCTTACCGTTCCCACCCAGGTAAGCGTTTTTGTGGGTGGGGACTACGTTGTCACCGTTCATCGAGGGGAGCTGAGACCACTTTTAAAGCTCTTCAGCGATTGCAGGTCTAGCGACGATGTCCGCACCGCCAAAATGGAGCATGGGACCGGATACCTGTTGTATTGCATCCTGGACGGTTTCGTCGATTACTGCCTCCCCATCCTGAACAAGCTCATCGACCTTGTGGACAACCTGGAGGCGCGGGTGTTGGACACGGGCACCAAGCGGTTGGTGGGAGATCTTTCGGTGGCGAAACGGGATATCCTGGCTTACCGGCGAATCGCCCGGCCCCAGGTCGAGGCCCTGGAGCTGCTGGAAAAGAAAGAGTACATCTTCCTTAAGCTGGACCCGGACGTTTACTTTGGCGACCTGGCAGACCATATGCGCAGGTTATCCCTGGAGCTGGAAGACCTGAAGGAAGTCGTGGAGAGCCTACAGAACACCCACGTTTCCATAACCACCCACCGCACCAACGAGGTGATGCGCACCCTCACCATCATCGCGACCATCATGCTTCCCTTGACGGTGGTTTCGGGCATATACGGGATGAACGTGGAGCTGCCCGCAGGCAATTCCCCCTTCAGCTTCTTGATTGTGCTGGGCGTGATGGCCGCCATAGCTGGCGGCATGCTCGTGCTGTTCCGCCTTCGACGCTGGTTCTGATCTCACTACTTCCAAGGAGGCAGGATGCAAGTCAGGGTACTGGGCGCCCACAACCTGGAGAGCCTAAACACCAGGCATACCTGCTTTCTTGTAGATGGTGTCATGGCCATAGATGCCGGCAGCCTGGCAAGTGCGCTGACGGCCGAGGAGCAAGCGGGGGTGGGTGCAGTGCTGCTCACCCATCGCCACTTCGACCATGTAAGGGACTTGCCAACCCTCGCCCTGTCGACCATGGAGACCAGCGGCAGCATTGCAGTTTATGGCCTGCCCGAAACCATCGGAGAAGTAGCTCCCCGGCTTGTGGATGGGGTGCTGTATCCCGATTTCACCAAGAGGATGACCGACGAAGGCCCCAAGCTGCGTTTCAACATGGTGACACCCGATGATGAATTCGAATATGGGCCCTATAAGGTGCGCTCCCATAGTGTCCCCCATTCGGCCCCTTGCGTCGGCTACGTTGTAACCGGGCCATCGGGGCGTTCCTTTGCCTACTGCGGGGACTGTGGTGGCGGGTTGCTGCCATTCTTCCAGGACCCGGCGGCTCTTTCGACGTTGTTTGTGGAGGTAACATACGGGGAGGGCATGGTGGAGCGGGCACGTTCCAGCAACCACCTGACCCCCGGGCTGCTGGCGGCGGAGATAGCGGAAGCCAAGGAGAACGGGGCTTCCATCCCCCGGATCATGGTCGTCCACCGGGATGCCAAGTACGAGCATGACATCGAAGAGGAGATCAAGGGTGTAGAGGCGGCCCTGGGGGTGGAAATCGCCCTAGCTTATGAGGACATGGTTGTCGAGATATAGGCGAATGTGTCCCCCAGCCCGGAATAATCTTGGCATCTGCGCCAGGAAAGGGTGGCGATGAGTAGGCGCGCTGCATTTGTTTATGATCAGGAGATGTCCCGGCACGTGCTGCGTCCGGACCATCCCATGAGGCCCGTGCGCCTCCAGCAGACCTGCGAGCTCCTGGAAGCTCAGGGAGCCTTCGACGGTGATTCATCCCGCTTAGTTCCACCCAGGCTTGCCACCGAAGAAGAGATCGGGAGCTTCCATCACCCTAGCTACATCCAGGCGGTGAAGGGTTTCAGCAGGGGAGAGGGATTGGAGGATGCCGCCCGCTTCGCCTTCAGCAACATGGGAGACAACCCTGTATATCCTGGGATGTACGAAGCAGCAGCTCTCAGCACGGGAGCATCGTTGGTAGCTGCCGAGCTTGTCCAATCCGGAGAAGTAGATGTGGCCTTCAACATATCCGGTGGGCTGCACCATGCCGCCGCCGGGCATTCCTCAGGCTTCTGCGTGTTCAACGATCCGGTGGTGGCCATTCAGTACCTGCTCAACAGGGGGCTCCGGGTTGTGTACGTGGATATCGATGCCCATCACGGGGACGGTGTGCAAGCTGCATTCTATGACATGGACAACGTGCTCACCATTTCTTTGCATGAGTCGGGAATGTTCCTGTTTCCCGGGACTGGTGGGGTCGAGGAGATAGGTGTCGGCAAAGGTGAGGGATATGCGGTCAATCTTCCCCTCTATCCTGGTACTGACGACCGGACATACACCTGGGCCTTTCGGGAGGTGGTGCCCCCCTTAGTGGACGCCTTCAAGCCTGACGTGATTGCCACGCAGCTGGGAATAGATACCTATCACAGCGATCCCCTGACCCACCTGATGCTCTCGTCGGTGGGCTTCCAGCAGGCGGTTTCCGACTTTGCCGGCATGGGTATCCCCTGGCTGGCCTTCGGGGGAGGAGGTTACGACCTGGGGGCGGTGGCCCGGTGCTGGACCCTGGCTTATGGGGTTATGGTGGAGAGGGAGTTGCCCGACGATCTTCCTCAAAGCTACTCTCAAAGGTATGGAGGCCAGCAGTTGAGGGATGCCCCCGGCTCGGTGGCCGCTATTCCAGAGCACATCCGCGAGCAGGCAGAATCCTTCGCCGGGACCAGCGTGGAAAAGCTGAAGGAACTGGTCTTTCCGATTCACCGCATCAATTAAATGTGGCTGGATGTTCTTGAACATCCAGCCACATTTGGAGCTTCATCCTTGATTCCCTTGTTTGTCAGTCGTTGGTGTGGCCCATCTCCAGGATAGGCTTAGCCATCTCCTCGACCCCGTGTTCCACACAGCTGCGGAAGGCCGAGTAGGTGGACTTGTATATGGCTTGGAGTATCCACTCTTCCCGCCCCGGGTCGTCTTCGTAGGAGTATTTCACGTTCTGAAGACGCTTTAGCAGGTCCAGGTAGTGGATCTGGAGCTTAGTAGGCGTGGCGGTAGCTTGGCTCCCCTTTGCGCCATTGCTGAAATCCGGCTCTTCCACGTTCTCAGTGTTCATCACCCTCTCCACACAAGATGCTACACCAAATCCTGTCAATTTTCCAGAGTCCCGAGTCCTGCCTTGGGTCAGCTTTACACCTCTCTGTACTCTCCCTCGACGGTCCCGTCGCTGTCGCCCCCTTCCGGGGATTCGGGGATGTCGGAGGGCGCTTCGGGCTGGGCATAGACCGCCTGTCCCAGCTTCTGTAGGGAATCGTTGAGTTCGTTGGATGCCGCCTGCACCTGGGCGGTATCGGCAGACTGGAGGGCCGTTCGGACTGCCTCCACCTTGCTCTCCACCTCCTGCTTCAGGTCGGCAGGTACCTTGTCGGCATGCTCCTGCAAAAGCTTTTCCGCCGAATAGGCCATAGACTCGGCCTGGTTGCGGATATCGGCGTCGGAGCGGCGCCTTTGGTCCTCCTCGGCGAATCGCTGGGCCTGTTCCACCATCTCCTGGACCTCTTCGTTGGACAAGCCGGAACTGGAATGTATGACGATCTTCTGCTCCTTGCCGGTGCCCTTGTCCTTGGCCGACACGCTCAGGATGCCGTTGGCATCTATGTCGAAGGTTACCTCGACCTGGGGGACCCCTCTGGGGGCCGGCAGGATGCCATCGAGAATGAATTTCCCGATGGACTTGTTGTCCGTGGACATACCACGCTCTCCCTGAAGGACGTGTATCTCCACGCTTGTCTGTCCGTCGGCGGCTGTGGTGAAGGTCTCGCTCTTGGAGGTTGGTATGGTGGTGTTCCTGGGAATGAGGGGAGTTGAGACGTTGCCCAAGGTCTCCAAGCCCAAGGTGAGCGGGGTAACGTCCAGGAGCAGGATGTCCCGCACGTCGCCCACCAGAACGCCGCCCTGTATAGCCGCCCCCAAGGCCACGGCCTCGTCAGGGTTGACGGACTTGTTTGGCTCCTTGCCGAATATATCCTTGACCTTTTGCTGGACTGAGGGCATGCGGGTCATGCCGCCCACGAGTATGACCTCGTTGATCTGCTGGGCGCTGATTCCCGCATCCTCCAGGGCTTGCTTGCATGGGGCGACTGCCCGGTCCAGCAGCCCGGACACCAACTGCTCCAGCTTGGAACGGCTGAGGCTCATCACAAGGTGCTTGGGGCCGCTGGAGTCTGCCGTTATGAAGGGCAGGTTGATCTCCGTCTCGACAACGGTGGAAAGCTCGATCTTGGCCTTTTCGGCAGCATCCCGCAGGCGTTGAAGGGCCATCCTGTCGCTGGCCAGGTCTATCCCTGTGTCCTGCCTGAACTCGCCGACCAGCCAGTCGATTATGTGGTTGTCGAAGTCATCGCCCCCCAGGAAGGTGTCCCCATTGGTGGACTTCACCTCGAACACGCCCTCTCCCATCTGGAGCAGTGATATATCAAACGTCCCGCCACCCAGGTCAAACACAGCCAGGATGCGGTCCGTTTCCTCCTTGTCCATTCCGTAGGCCAGCGAAGATGCCGTGGGTTCGTTGATTATTCGCAAGACCTCCAAGCCGGCAATCTGGCCGGCGTCCTTGGTCGCTTGGCGCTGGGCATCGTTGAAGTAGGCGGGGACGGTGATTACGGCTTGGCTGACCTTCTCCCCCAGCTTGGCCTCTGCGTCCTGTTTGATCTTCTGCAGCACGAGGGCTGAAATCTGGGGAGGAGCGTAGGTCTTGTCGCCCATCTGCACGTGGGCATCCCCGTTGGGCGCCTTGACGATATTGTAGGGGAGCACCCTAACGGCCCGCTGCACCTCCGGGTCATCGAACTTGCGTCCCATAAGACGTTTGACCGAGAAGATGGTGTTTTCCGGGTTGGTGACCGACTGTCGTTTTGCCATCTGACCTACGTAGGTCTCCCCGGACTTTGGATTGGCCGCAACTACCGAAGCGGTCAGACGCCCCCCTTCGGCGTTCTCCAAGACCACGGGTTCACTGGCTTCAATTACCGCAGTCACCGAGTTCGTGGTACCCAGGTCTATGCCGATTACTTTAGGCATCTTCAAACTCCTTCTCAGATACACCATCTGAGCTTTCATTATCTTGTTCGGGACTCTTGGCAAGGACCACCAGGGCTGGGCGAATCACCCTATCGCCCAGGCGATATCCTTCCCTGGCTACGGACACGACGCACCCTTCCGGATGGTCGGGGCTCTCCTGGTAAGCCATCGCTTCATGTTCGAAGGGGTCGAACGCTCTGCCCTGGGCTTCTATCTTCACCACGTTTTCGGATTCCAGGAGGGCGTTGAACTTCCGCTGGATCAACGCAATTCCCTCCAACCAGGATGGTTCCGGGCCATCTTGGGAAGCATGGTTAATAGCCAGCACAAGCTCATCGAGGATGGGAAGCAGCTTGAGGATGAGCCTCGAGTTGGCATGACTCTGCTGCTCCTGGCGGTCTTCATCGGTACGCCGCTTGTAATTGGCGAAATCCGCTTGGACCCGCTGCAGGAGTTCCAGCAGCTTTTCCGGCTCCTGACCCGGTGGGGTGTCCGGGGAATCGCCATCTCCTGGAGGAAGGATCGGGGTCTCTTCCTGCTCCAGCAAGTTTCCGGAGGTCTTGTCATCTTCTGTCATCCCGGTCCTTTCCTTAGGGAGGGTCTTCTTGCAGGGGTAGGTTAAGCCGCCGGAAAAGCTCAGCCATCTCACCCTCTACGATGCGGACAAACTGCTCAGCTTCTTCCAACATGGCGAGTCTCTGAAGCATCTCCAGGAGGTGGTTCAATAGCTCAAGGGTGAACTCGACACCTGCCAGGTTCAGCCCCAGGTTCTCCTCCAAGTGGCGGATCAGTTTCAGCTTCTCTATATCCTCTTGGGAGTACAGTCGAAGCATGCCCATGGTGCGTGAAGGGTTAATCAGCCCCAGACGTTCGTACTTGCGCAGGGTCTGGGGGTGCATCTCAAGGATACGCGCGGCCACGCTGATGATGTACACACCCTGGATATTGTGGGTTTCCCTGGCAGGGGCATCGCCGGGGGGTTCACGGTACTCCGCTTCCCTGCGGGCCAAGCTCGAATCTTCCGACTTTAAATGTATGGGGAGAATGTCGGGTTCGGAAGAATACTCCTCCTTGACCCGTGGCTTTTTATTATGCGGAGTTCGGTTCTGCATCTTAGCTTTGCTGTATTGTAAGACTTGACATAGAGCGTGTCAAGTAATATAACGTGACATAACGGAGATCAAGAAGAAATCAGAGGGAATCGGGATCATGGAACTCATATTTCTAAAAGCGTGTCGCAAGTGCAAGGGTGACGTAGTCATTGAGCGCGATGTCTACGGTGAGTATGCCAAGTGCATACAATGTGGCCGCTCAGAGGAGTCAGGACCCGCGAGGTTCCCTTCCCCGTTCAAAACAGCCCCACTCAAGGAGGTGGATGCTGTCTAGGTCAGGATGGGGGCAGGCGACCCTCAGGTGAGGGAAGGCCAGAATCGCTCCTCTCTCCAAGGGTCGGCGTTGTTGTTGTAGCCCCGCTGCTCCCAGAAACCAGGCTGGTCCTCTGCGGTGAACTCTATGGCGCATATCCACTTTGCGCTTTTCCATGCGTACCTGCTGGGCACTACCAACCTGACCGGCCATCCGTGGTCCCGACCCAGCTCCTGGCCGTTGCGCTTGCGGGCCAGGATGCCTTCCTCTGTCACTACATCCAGCGGAAGGTTGGTGGTGTATCCCCCGTAACAGTGAGCGACTATGTACTTTGCTTCCGGGGAAGGTGTAGCCAAGGCCATGACCTCGCGGAAGTGGACACCTTCCCATGTGTTGTCGAGGGCGCTCCATTGGGTCACGCAATGGAAGTCAGCTACGGTGGAAGTCCAAGGCAGCTTGCAGAACCCCTCCCAGTCCAACTCCACCTGTTTCTCAACCAAGCCCAGGAACTGGATGGTCCATTTGTCCAGATCGATGTCGGGAGTAGGGCCGTAGCTCAAGACTGGAAACTTATCGCTAACGAACTGGCCCGGTGGGACCCGGCCTCCCAGCTCCGGCGCAGCCTTTACCTTGTCTGGGCGCTTGTAGAGCATACGACACCTCCAACTGGGCTTCGGGTTACAGTCCTGGATTATATCAGTGGGCTGCTCCATATGCCCACTGCGGTGCTAAACCCTATTCTTTCGTAGCCTGCTCTGCGGTGCTCTGGTCATTCGATCAAAGAGCCGGAATCCAGGAAGAGTAGGAGGCCTGTGGGTCGGAGTAGTGGACTAGGGCGGACCACTTGCGAATTCTTTCACAATGGCATTATCATTGGGCTGTTGTGGGCCAGGAAGGTGATCGGGCCATCGTCGTAAAAGGTCTTCGCAAGAGCTACGGTGATTGGCCTGTGCTTTGGGACCTGGACCTGGAGGTTGGTTGGGCGGAGGTGTTGGTGGTCTTTGGCGACAATGGAGTCGGCAAGAGCACACTGCTAAAGCTCCTCTCCACCCAGGCCAAGCCGGAAGCCGGAGAGGTGTACGTAAACGGGGCCAGCTCCAAGCGATTCCCCGACCGAGTGCGCCGGTCTGTCGGTGTGGTCGCCCACAGCGATTTCCTCTACGAAGACCTTACTTGTGCAGAAAACCTGACCTTCTACGCGCGTCTCTATGGTCTGAAGGACATCCCTTCCAGGGTTGAACAGGGTCTGTCTTTAGTGGGCCTTCACCAAAGGCGCAACCACAGGGTACGCACCTTATCCAACGGGATGCAGAAGAGACTCTCCATTGCCCGGGCTATCCAGCACGAACCATCGGTGCTCTTGCTGGATGAGCCGGATTCAGGCTTGGACCAGGAAGCCCTGGGGGTATTGGAAGGGGTACTGTCGGACTGGAAGGCCAGCAGTCGCAGCGCCGTTGTGACCACTCATAACGTAGACAAGGGGCTGGCTTGGGGGGACCGTTTGTCGGTACTGGCTACGGGGAAGTTGGCATTCCATGACCGGGACCGCGTGATTGAAGCAAGGACCCGGGCCCCCCGTCTGAACCATGGTGGGAACGAGTCCAAATGAGCTTCGTTGTACCTGTGTTCAACATAGCTTACAAGGACCTCATCCTCGAGATCAGAACCAGGGATGTTGTGGCTTCGGTGCTGGTGTTTGCCCTGCTGGTGGTGGTTGTCTTCAGCTTTGCGTTGAACTCCGTTCCCAGCGCGGTCCGGGATGACCTGGTGCCTGGCGTGCTCTGGGTCGCTTTCTCTTTTGCGGGAGTCCTGGCCATGAGCCGGGCTTTCGTTTTAGAGAAGGAAAAGGGGAGCCTTCAGGGGCTGCTTCTTGCTCCGGTCAGCAGGGATGCCATCTATTTCGGCAAGATGCTGTCCAGCTTCGTTTTCATGCTTGTCGTCGAGGCGGCCTTCATTCCCCTATTTGCCGTTCTCTTCGATTTCACATACTTTTCCCCCTACCTGATCGTGGTGCTGCTCCTGGCCACCTTGGGCTTTGTTGCGGTGGGCACTTTGTTTTCGGCCATCGCAGTCCATACCCGCTCCAGGGAGATCATGCTGCCGGTGTTGTTCCTGCCTATAGTGTCGCCGGTGATTATAGCCGCCGTGGAGTCATCCTCGGCGCTGGTGGGTACGGGGGTTACAGGTGTGAGTCCCGAGAGGTGGCTGGGGCTGATTGCTGTTTTTGACATGGTATTCTTGGTGGGCTGTCCCTGGGTGTTCGGGCTAGTCCTCGAGGAATGAGTGGTGAACATGGCGAGAACTGGGCAAGGCAACGTCGTGAATGATCGGAAGGGCGGAGTGCTCAACATCTTTGGACGGCTGCTGGGTGGGTCATTCCTGCCCCTGGTTACTGCCCTGATGGTGTTGGACCTCTACCTGATCTTCATCCATGCCCCCGTGGCGACAGCAGACCATCGCTTCAACCTCCAGCGCATCCTCTACTTTCATGTGGGAATCGCCTGGGTATCCCTGATAGCCTTCGCGGTGATATTCGTTGCCAGCTTGGTCTATCTGTGGAAGAGGGATACGCGATGGGACGCCCTGGCCCACTCTGTCGCCGAAGTAGGCTTCGTCTTTGCCAGCTTGGTGCTGATCACCGGCTCCCTGTGGGGAAAGGGCATATGGGACCAGTGGTGGACCTGGGAACCCCGTCTGACCACCATGCTCATCCTCTGGCTGATTTATGTGGCGTACCTGATGCTCCGCAGCTTTGCCTCCAACCCCAACCAGGCAGCCCGGTTCTCGGCTGTTCTCGGCTTAATCGGTTTCATCGACGTTCCCATAATCTATTTCGCTGCCAACTGGTGGCGGGGACTGCATCCCGAGGTTGTATCGGGGCCCCTTGCCGACACGGGAAGCTTGGACCCCACCATGAGGACCGTGATGCTGTTTACCGCTCTGACTTTCACGCTCCTCTTCGTTTACCTGGTCAAGCAGAGGATGTCGGTAAGGTCAATGGAAGATACCCTCAGGAGAACAAAACATGCCATGGCCGTCGGTGTCGGGCGCCGGCAGTCATGAAGGAGGTCTAAGATGCCCTCGGAGAACCTGCCCTACCTGTTTGCGGTTTACTCGGTCACCTGGGTGCTCTTCTTTGCCTATGTGTTCTATGTCTCCCGGCGCCAGAGGGAGCTGGAACGTGAGATAAGGGAGCTTAGGAGCGCCATGCAGTCCGGCGAGGATGATTCCCCGCCAACCGACGGTTGAAAACCCCAGCTAGGAACCTTATATTTTAGACGAGATGCGAGCCCTGAAGGGAAGTCGAGATAGGTTTAGGGATGCTCCAAGAAGATAGCGTACATCTGGATAACGAGAGCGACGGGCCCGGCTGGATATCGAACAACAAGGTCCGGCTGCTGCTGGTGGGGATAGTAATGGCGCTAAGCCTGGGCTTCCTCATCAGCCAAGCGTTTCCAGGTAGCACACGATACTACCTGACCGTGGATGAGTTCCTGGCCGACGCGGAGAGCCAGGATGGGCGCAGCGTCAGGGTGGTTGGCAGTTTGGTCCCGGATTCCTTCCAGAGGGAGCAGGGCACAACCCTCGCCAACTTCCAGATAGCCAACGAGGGTCAAGTGTTGGATGCTTCATACGAGGGTGTAGTGCCCGACCTCTTTTTCAACTTGGAGTCAGAGATTGTCCTGGAAGGCAAGTACAGTCCGGCCAGCCGGTTTCACGTGGACAACGTGGTAGTAAAGTGCCCGTCCAAGTACGAGGCCCTGTCCGAGGAAGTCTGACCGGAGGCTTACGCTGTTGAGTAGGAAATCCTCGCATTTCCAGGCTGGACCTTGAAAAACCACTGCTTGATTTACCGCATTCCGGTCTTCGCGCAGAAGATGGGGTCAAGAGCCAAAGGGTAGGAACCGAATGGAATCCCGAACGGAAGCTCACGATACAGGTTGGGTGGTGCGGGAGCAGGTCAAGCTTCTCTGGCCTCCGCCGGTTGGGATTGGCGAAGAAGAACGCAGCCAGCCAGCACTGGCCTGCGAAGACAATTTGTCCTTCGTAAGTAGAATCCCGGACGGGTCCATTAAGCTCATCGTGACGTCGCCCCCCTATAACCTTGGCAAGGACTACGAAGAAAAAACGTCCCTGGACGCCTATCTTCACACGCAGATTCCGGTGATAAAGGAGTGCGTCCGCGTACTTCATCCTCAGGGGTCCATCTGCTGGCAGGTGGGGAACTATGTAGAACATGGAGAGGTCGTCCCCCTGGATGTTGTCCTCTATTCCGCGTTCCGGGAGCAGGGCCTCAAGCTTCGAAATAGGATCGTATGGCACTTTGGACACGGCCTGCATTCTTCCCGTCGGCTATCCGGCCGATATGAGACGATCAACTGGTGGACAAAGAGCGACAATTACACCTGGAATCTGGATGCCGTCCGCGTACCTGCAAAATATCCAAACAAACGCCATTTCAAGGGTCCCAACGTGGGAAAGCTATCGGGGAATCCCAAAGGGAAGAACCCCAGCGACGTATGGGAGTTCCCGAACGTCAAGAACAATCACCCCGAGAAGACTATCCACCCCTGCCAGTTTCCCGTCGAGCTGGTAGAGCGTCTCGTGCTGTCTATGTCCGACCCTAAGGATGCAGTGCTCGATCCCTATATGGGCGTGGGGTCTGCTATCGTAGCTGCCCTCAAACATGACAGGGCTGCGTTTGGCTGCGATGTCGTCCCAGAGTATGTGGAGATTGCCAGCCAGCGCGTTCAGCAGCTCATGGAAGGAACCCTCAGGACCCGGCCTATGGGGAAGCCGATTTATGACCCTTCCAAGCCGGGTGGAGGGCAGTAATGGAGATCAAGGCCCGCTATTCCCACCTGAATGGCGAGGAGTACCTGCTTGTCCACCGCCCGGAGCTATGGAAAGAAGTGCAAAATGTGATAGCTGGAGTAGATGCTTCGGCCTGCCGTACCAAGGTCTCCAAAGAGAAGACCATGCCCGGCAAGACCCTCTACTCCCCCGCCGACATGAACCGGGCGTTCAGGGACGGGTTCCAACAACTAGGGTGGAGCGAGCGTCGGAGCAACTTTTGGGTAACGGCAGACGAGAAGCTGCTTCGCGGCATCTATGGCCTGCCTGAGGACGAACAGAGACAGGCAATCGAAGAAGCCGGTCATTCGCCAATCATGTCGTACAACCAGACGGATTTCGTCAAGGACCGCGTCGCTGTTGAAGTCCAGTTTGGCAAGTATGCTTTCGTGGCCCATGACCTGTTTGTCAAACACCTCAGTTTCTTTGTGTCCGACATTATCGACGTAGGGATCGAGATACTCCCGATGAAAGAGCTTGAGCGGGAGATGTCGACGGGGGTTCCTTACTACGAGAGGGACCTTCTCAACGTGATGCGGCAAGGGAGAGGAGTTCCCGCGGTCCCATTGGTAATGGTAGGTGTGGTCCCCTAGGCTCCGTAAGGCCCTGGTGGCCCCTACAGTTGGAAGGAGTCGAGGAGCTCCTGGGCGGACTAGGGCCTTTTGTCAAGTGGCTGTAGTCGACTTAGTTGCTCATGATACTTTGACCAAGGTAATGTCTTACCCTAGCGATGTCGATTTTGTATACTCAATTTTGAAGTACCCGCTGGCAAGGGTTAATTTTTGCTGCTGATCCAGCAGTGACCATTGCCAAGGTTGCCTTTACGCTCGGTATCGCAATCCATGATTCCAGTGCTGAAGCGTGCTGCTCCGAGGAAAGCGAAATCCGCCAGCGGGTACTTTTCCTCCATTATGCAAGAGCCTAATGTGAATTTGGGATTAAAGGGAACACCAAAGGAACTGCGGGAGCGTTGCATGTGTCTCAAGACTCCCGAAGACATAGCGGACTTGCTAGAAGTTTCCTATAGAGATCTCAACTATTGGATCTATCGCACCCCAGAAGCCCGTCGCTATAGGACCTTCTTCATTCAGAAGAAGAACGGGGGACAGAGGGAGATTAATGCACCCACTGTTAACGTGAAGATATTGCAGCAGAAACTGAACGAAGTATTACAGGCTGTATATCAGATGAAGCCAAGTGTGCATGGATTTGTATCTCAAAGGAGTGTGAAATCAAATGCGCTACGGCATGTAGCCAGGCGCTGGGTATTCAACGTCGATTTGGAAGATTTTTTCCCTTCCATTAACTTTGGACGAGTTCGGGGAATGTTCATGGGTAAACCCTATCACCTACCTGTTAAGGTGGCGACAGTGCTAGCCCACATCTGTTGCTTTGAGGGACGAATTCCCCAGGGTTCACCGACGTCTCCCGTAGTTAGCAATATGATCTGCGCACAGATGGATAGTCAGTTACAGAGATTAGCTGAAAGGAATCACTCCACATACACCAGATACGCCGATGACATTAGTTTTTCGACAACTAGGAGGACTTTCCCACCTGAGTTAGCTGCGCGCGATAGCCTTGACCAACTAAGTGTAGGGAATGCAGTGAGAGAAATAATTGAACGAAACGGTTTCTCAATCAACTCGCAGAAGATTTGGTTGACCGGTCGACACGGCAGGCAAGTAGTTACCGGCGTTACAGTCAACGACGTCCCGAATGTGCAAAGGAAGTTCACTAACCAGATTAGGGCTATGATCCACGCATGGAAACGCTATGGGCCAGACGCTGCCCAGGAAGAATGGGAGAAGAAACACTCAGGTAGAGATCGTGCCCCATGGCGAAAAGCCCCTCGGTTTGGTCAAGTTCTGAGAGGGAAAATTGAGTATTTGGGAATGATAAAGGGTCAGGATTCCCTGACGTACCTTAAGTTTCTCGATCAGTTGGGTGAACTGGACCCTGGTCTGACTGGAGGAAAAGGAACACCTCTAGGGAAGCTACTTCGTAGTTTTGACTCATTGGGAGATAGCGAAATATCTCCCCAGAACCGAGGCTATCAATTTGAAAAGTTAATTGGTGCGCTATTCTATCTGTCAAGAGTCAAAGTCTCAGAGGGGTTCAAACGTAACCTTGGGGCTGAGCAGATAGATGGTGCATTTGAATTGGATGGCTGGTACTACCTCGTAGAATGTAAGTGGCAATCCGATAAGACGAGTCCAAGCGATGTTGATGGACTCAAGGCAAAAATTGGAAGGTCTGGTCACCAGGCTATGGGGGTATTTATCTCTGTTAATGGGTGGTCTTCTCATGTTGTGGAGTTGCTGAAACAAGACCCTAGCAAAAGATTGTTATTGATGAATGGAGATGATATACGGGCTGTATTGCACCAAGAAATCTCTCTTGTTGATTTGCTTCGTGCCAAGATTGGGGCTCTCAACCTAAAGTCCGAGCCTTACCTTGGAGTGCATGATGCTATCGCCAATTTGTCTTCCCAAGCCGAGTAGCTGCAGCTCGCCCAGGAAGCTTTCAGTTTTGACCTGATTCCCTCAAGCCCTATCTGAGCAGCGCGGTGTCAAACTCATATATCGGAAGGTGGAGCAACTATGTTCGATCCCTACCTAGAGTTGGAAGGAGTCGAGGAGCTCCTGGGGGGACTTTAGGGGCGCTCTTTCGCGAAGGTCGGCCTGGCGGTCGTCCAGGGTCGGCCTGCCTGCTTGCTGATAGACGATCCCAATGGGAAGCCCGCCGTTTCTGACGATGCCGTAGGCGGCCTGTTTGTCCGAGGGATCATGGTCCTCAGGCAGGTCCCAGAGTGAAGGCTCGATGCCCTTCTTGGAATTGCCCTTGATGACCTCAAAGGTGTCGTTGTAGGTGGTGCAGGGGGACTGGACGTGCACAATGGAGAACCCCGGATGGTCCATGCCTTGGCTGATGAGCTTCGCCAAGGGCCTGGGTTGGCCCGAAAAGCCCGATGCGATGAAGGAAACGCCCAAGGTCAGATAAAGTTCCAAGGGGTTGATAGACTCCTCGATCTTGCCGTAGGGAGTGGAGCTGGTGTTTCTGCCCAACTCGGTCGTGGGCGAGCTTTGGCCCTTGGTCAGGCCGTACACCCCGTTGTCCATGATCACGGCGCAGATGTTCAGGTTGCGGGCGGCTTGGGGGCCGATGTGTTCCCCGCCGATGCTGAGGAAATCTCCGTCGCCTGCAACCACCACCACATTAAGGTCGGGACGGGCCATCTTGGTGCCCATAGCGATGGGGAGCGAGCGCCCATGGATGCCGTGAAACCCAAAGGGCTGGGGGCCTTCAAGCAGGTGAACAAGGTTCCCCGAGCAGCCTATTCCGGCGACTACCACATTGCTTTCCATGGCTACGCCGGTCTTTTGTATCCTGTCGGTCATCGCAAATTCCAAGGCGCGGCGCACACCAAAGTCGCCACATCCTGGGCACCATTTGAAGTCGTACTCGGGGTTCTTCGTCGTCATGCGGCGACCTTTCCTCCTCTACAGGCTTCAGCCAGTGCAACTATCCGTTCCTTCAGCGCGCGCACCTTGAAGGGCAGTCCGGTGTACTGGGTTATGGATTCGGCCTTTACGCCCAGGGAGCGCAGGTGGCTGCTGAACTGGCCCTGGTAGTTCAGCTCCGGAACGATCACCAGGTCTTTGGCTCGCAGCTCCTTCAATAGCTCAGAAGGCAGGGGATTAAGGCACATGGTGTAGTACCAGGCCAGGCCGTGTCCCTCTCCGGTCAGGCTGTCGTAGGCTTCCAGGGTAGGGCCCTTGGAGCCGCCCCAGGTCATCACAGCAATGGCTTCGTGGCCGTTGACCCGCTCGTAAGGGCCGTTCTCCAGGAGCTTCAGCTTGCTGAACCGCCGTTCGGTCATCTGCACGTGCCGCTCGGGCAGGTGGGTTGTGTCCCCCATGGCATCATGCTCGCTGCCGTTGGCCACGTAGGCGCCAGGCCCCCCGGGAATGGGCATCGGGGAGAGTTCCCAGCCGTCATAGCGCAGGTACCCGTTGGTGCCCGTGTACACCTGGCGCGTCTCGGCTACAACATCACCCAGTTCTGGCTTGGGAATATTCTGAGCTTTCTCGGCGAGGGACATCTCGCTCAGGAGGATGACAGGCCCCTGGTAGCGTTCGCTCCAGTTCAGGGCCATGACGCCGCCGAAGAAGCACTCCTCCACCGTTCCCGGAGCAATTACAGGTATGCTCACATCGCCATGGGCGGGATGGATGGCCGCCTGCAGGTCCGATTGCTCAGTCTTGGTGGGAAGTCCCGTGGCAGGGCCGCCTCGCTGGACATCCACCACGAGGAGGGGAATCTCAGCGATCCAGGACAGCCCAATACCTTCGCTCATCAGGGATAGCCCTGGGCCGGAGGTGGCGGTCATGGCCTTTTTGCCGGCGAATCCTGCCCCAAGCAGGCCCGCTATGGACTCGATCTCAGAGCTTACCTGGTAGGCGAACTTGTCAGGGCCAACCAAGTTGCGCTCCATGAACAGCAGCACCGGTGTGGCGGGGGAGATGGGGTAACCCACGTAGAAGTCCACCCCGGCTGCGATCGCGCCCATGGAAAGGGCTTCGTTGCCCTTGATCAGCAGCTGTTCTCCCTCGGGCTTGACGGGTGGCTCCAACTGGCCGATCTGTACCTCGCTGTCCGAGGCATGTTCGTAGCCGAGCCTGAGGGCGTTGATGTTGGCTGTGATTATGCCCTCTCTACCGGCAAACCTCTTCTGCACGAATTCCTCGAAGAAGGTGAGGGGCATGTCTACCAGGTGGGCCAACGCACCAATAATGACCATGTTGGCTGATCGGGCCTCGCCGGCCTTTTTGGCCAGCTCATCAAAAGGAACCCCGATGGCTCGTTCGTCATCGGGGCTTTCAAATTCGGAATCGTGAAGTATTACGCCGCCTCGTCGCACTTCCTCATTGTGGCCTAGATACGCTTCATGGTTGAGGGCAACCAGCACATCCAGATCGTCGCCCGGGCTGAGCACCCGAGAGGTTGAAATCCGGGTCTGCGTCCATGTGGGGCCTCCCATGATCTGGGAGGGGAAGGTAGCGAAAGTCTGGACATGGTAGCCCACGGAAGATGCTGCTCGCGCCAGCATCTCGGCGGCTGTTACCACACCCTGACCACCTTCCCCCGCAAACCGCACTACAAAGTCCCGCGTCTCCATCCAATACCTCCCTGAAGCGACTGCCCCGCCTAGCGGGGCATAGTCCTACCGGAGTCTAATAAATTAGAAGTGGTCTCCGAGGTGAGGAGCCTCTTTCGCACCGGCCTTTTGCTACCTTTCAAGGGGTGCTCCGTAAGCCTCTGGTCCGGCTAGGGGTGTTCCCGCTGGCGCCGGTTTCGAATTCATGCTGCCTTGGCTCCGTAAATATAGCATCGGCCAAATGTCGCTGTCAACGGAAAATTAGTGGGCGCCAGGGGCCTTTGACGACAAAGCTGATGGAAGGAGGGAGGCGAAGGGGCGGGAATGCCTGGGGCCTGGGCCGCCCCTGCTGTGTTGACACCTCAAGGGCGTGAAACTAGTATTGGGTGAGTCCCACCTATGTGATTTCCTACCAGAGATTTCCCCGGAAACTCGTCACCTGCCCTGCGAGCGGTGAAAGGAGAAAGATGGCACGTGCCCACGAACATATAGTTCAAGCTTTGCAGGAAGGGGGCGTCGACCATGTATTTGGAATCCCTGGGGGCGGCACTGGCCAGATATTCGGCTCCCTCTATGGCCAGGAGGGGCAGATACAGACGGTGCTGACCCGTCACGAGCAAGCGGCTGCCATCATGGCTGACGCCTATGGCAGAGCCACCGGCAAACCGGCGGCGATAATGGGCCAGGGTTTGTTCATGGGTTCCAATGCAGGTTTCGGCATCATGGAAGCCTACCTGAGCAGCACCCCCATGGTCGTCCTCACCGATACCTCCGATGGCGGCGTCGCTCAGCATCCAGCCAACCAGTCTGGAGCAGGAGAGCACGGCAGCGTCGATCTTCTCAGCATATTCCGGGCTATGACCAAGTACACCACCCTCGCCACAAATCCAAAGGAAGCGGTGATCGGCACCCAGCTGGCCATCAAACACGCAACCCAGGGACGCCAGGGACCGACCTGCGTCCTTATGAGGAGCGCATCCATCGGCGGGGAGGTGGATATGGAATCGCCTCCCTTCATACATCACACGGCAGGCTATCTCAACACGACCGTGCCCCAGGCGTCGGACCAGGACATCCAGCGGGCCGTTGAAATTCTGGCTTCTTCCAAACGCCCCCTCTTGGTGGCTGGCAATGGCGTTCACATGGCCCGGGCGCACGGTTTGGTGCGCCAGATGGCCGAATTGTGGGGTATGCCCGTAGCCACCAGCTACAAGGGCAAGAGCAGCATCAGCGAGACCCACCCCCTGGCTGTGGGCATGGTGGGCGTTTACGGGCAGCAGGCGGCCAACGTGGCCGTGGGGGAGGCCGATACCATTCTGGTAGTTGGAGCCAAGCTGACTCCCCAGGACACGGTCAGGGAGCGCCCCAACGTGTTCGATCCCTTGCGGCAGAGGATCATCCAGATAGACATAGAAGCGGCCAACAGCGGCTGGACTTTCCCGGTTGAGATGGGGCTGGTGGGCGACGCAGCAGCCATCCTCGGCCAGCTGGTCGAAGCGTCCAAGCCGGCGGTCCAGGGCAAGGAGTCCGAACATCGTCAGAGGGCTGTGGACCTCCAGGGTCTCAAGGAGCGGATGGGATACTACCAGGACCCCAACCTGGATACCGACTCCTCGCCCGTGCTGCCCCAGAGGGTGGTCAAGGTTCTTGAGGAAACCATGGACCCGTCCACCATGTATGCCCTGGACGCCGGGAACAACCGCACCTGGATGTGCCACTTCTTCAAGTCCCAGCAGGAAGGCACCTTCTTCTGTCCCGGCGGCACCGCCGGGATGGGTTGGAGCTTGCCCGCGGCTGTGGCAATCAAGCTGGCCCACCGGGACCGGCCTGTCGTGTCGGTGACCGGTGACGGCGGCTTCATGATGTCCATACACGCTATCTCTACCGCCCTCCAGTATGACCTGCCCATCATATGTGTCGTTTTCAACGACTCCGCCCTGGGAATGGTGCGACAACACCAGGGAGAGAGGCTGATTGCATCCGAGTTCATCCAGACAGATCATGGGGCTATTGCGCGGGGCTTCGGCGCCTTTGGGGCGCAGGTGAGCGATTCCAGAGAGCTGCCCGGCGTACTGAGGGAGGCCCAAGCCTCGGGTCTGCCTGCTATTATCGATGTGATCATAGACCGGGGACCCAGCCCCGACGACTTTCGCGCCGACCTACGTACAGCCGCAGAGACCTAAGCTCCCCGGCATGGACGATCACTCCCTTCTGCAACGGCTGGAGGCCGCCTCCGCGGAGCTGGCGAGGAAGGCAGGCGCCCTGCTCCGGGAGCGCTTCGGGAAGGTCCAGGATGTGGAGTACAAGGACAAGGCCAAAGAGCTGGACCCCGTAACCTCTGCGGACAAGGACAGCCAGCAGCTTCTCAAGGAAGGAATCTCCTCCAGCTTCCCTGATCATGCGGTGCTGGGCGAGGAGGACACGGACGGGGACGATGCTGTGTCCTCCGACTATCTTTGGGTGCTGGACCCCCTGGACGGCACCACCAATTTCCTGAACGGGCTGCCCGTATATGCCGTCTCCATTGCGGTCCTGCACAAGGGTGTTCCCGTGGCCTCGTCCATCTTCGTACCGTGGCCCAACGCGTCCGGTGGGGTTGTCCTTCATGCGCATAGAGGCGGGGGATGCCGGATCGACGGAGAGCCCTTGACGATAAGCTCGCGCGAGGGGCCCAACCCCAACCGTCTCAGCGGCCTGCCGGGATCCTTTGGGCAGGGCTTCCGATTCACCGGAGGGCTTCACAAGAGAGCGGGCGAGCCTCGCGTAACAGGAAGCATAGCCTACGAGATGGCCTTGGTAGCCTTGGGGTCGCTGCAGTACGCCCTCTTTGGCGGCCCCAAGCTGTGGGATGTAGCAGCCGGGATGCTAATCGTGCCCGAGGCAGGTGGCCGGGCCATGGTCAGGCCCAGGGGCCGCCGCACCTGGCAGGAGCCGCCCGCTCTGGTGACAGGCTGGGAAGGGGGGGGCGCCCCCACCTTCAAGGAGCTGCGCAAATGGGGCCTTCCCGTGCTGGCCGGGGACTCGCTGGTAGTGCCATCTGTGGCGGCGAACCTTCGGCGAAGGAGGCCTTCAGCCCGCCGCCGAATGTCGATGCTGCTGCGAAAGCTCAAGGCCTCTGGACGGAAGAAGGGGAGCTAATGTTCCTCCGCCATCGCAGCCCCCATCTCTTCTTGGAAACCTTAGAATAACCTGGGCCCTGGGCTGGCCGTTCCCCTTCAAGTTTCCTCAGGGCGAACGGTCAGCCCTAGTTGGAGCGAACGGCCAGCACAGGCCCTTGGATTTCCTCAGGGCGAACGGCTAGCCGTAGTTGGGGCGAACGGTCAGCCCAGGGCCTTGGATTTTCCTCAGGGCGAACGACCAGCCCTAGTTGGAGCGAACGGCCAGCGGTAGTTGGAGCGAACGGTCAGCACAGGCCCTTGGATTTCCTCAGGGCGAACGGCCAGCCCTAGTTGGAGCGAACGGCCAGCCCAGGCCTTGGATTTCCTTCAAGGCGAACGGCCAGCCCAGGTTGGGGCGAACGGTCAGCCCTAGTTGGAGCGAACGGCCAGCACAGGCCCTTGGATTTCCTCAGGGCGAACGGCTAGCCGTAGTTGGGGCGAACGGTCAGCCCAGGGCCTTGGATTTTCCTCAGGGCGAACGACCAGCCCTAGTTGGAGCGAACGGCCAGCGGTAGTTGGAGCGAACGGTCAGCACAGGCCCTTGGATTTCCTCAGGGCGAACGGCCAGCCCTAGTTGGAGCGAACGGCCAGCCCAGGCCTTGGATTTCCTTCAAGGCGAACGGCCAGCCGTAGTTGTTGGATATTGCCCTTCTCGCCACAGCGTCATGTTTTGTCCGGGGCGTTGAGCAAGTGTCCCGTTGCGGGAGAGGGGTTGGGGTTAGGGTGATGTCCCCGGATGCCAGTGAGGCCACAATGACGGAGGTTTGTGCGAACTTTCCCCTCAAGAAGGGGGCTAAGGCGAGGGACCGGCTTGGTGGCCGTAATGGAACGGCTCAGGCGCCGCGAAGCTGGGGGACCACCTTGTTGGCGAACAGCTCCAGGCTGTGGGCATTCACATCCCATGGCAGCGGCCCAAGGCGGAAATGGATAATCACCCCGCCGGCACCCGTGCTTACCACCTGCTCCATCTTCTCGGCCACTGTTTCGGGGGAGCCGCATATCAGTCCCTGGTCCACCGAGTCCCTGGCCGCCCCTGTGGCCGGCATGCTTTCCGTGGGCAGGTTGAGCCTCTCCCGGGCTGCGGACAGGTTGGCCCGCATCGTCAGGAAGGCAGGCACTCCGATCTGCTCAGCTTCGGCGTCGGTATCTGCCACGACAACGTTTCTCCACACCCAGCAGTTGTCCACGGCCGTGTCAATGGCCTCCTCGTCGAAACCCGCCTCTGCCATGGTGTCTCTATAGGCTGTCAGCCGTTGGGTTGTGGTTCCCACGTTCTGCACGTTCATCAGGAATGGCCTGCCCCGCCTAGCCATCTCCATGGTCGATTCCAGGGTTGATGCCCCCCTGATGACGGGCGGATATGGCTGCTGTACAACCCCGGGACGCAGCTCCGGGAGCTTGAACTGGTAGTACTTCCCGATGTGCTCATAATCGCTGGCCGTCCAGATCCTGAAGAGTATCTCTTCCGTCTCGTCCAGACGTTCGTAGGCCTCCTGGGGGTCTATGCCATAGCCTCTGTATTCGTACCAGTTGTAGGCCGTCCCCCTGCCAAGGCCCACGATCATGCGCCCATGGCTCAGGACGTCCAGGAGGGCGACCTGCTCCGCCAGCCTGACGGGATGATGGAGGGCTGTCTGGGCCACGGCAAATCCGATCTTCACTTGCTGTGTGGTCACCGCGATGGCGGAGGCGAAGGTTGTGGGGTCCACGTAGACGCATCCCCCGTCGAAGTGGTGCTCCGCCAGCCAGACCGCATCCAGTCCGAGCTGGTCGGTAAGCTGGGCTTCCTCCAAGGCCTCGGAGACCAGCCTGTGGTCCGTATCCTTGGAAGGGCTTTCAGGGAACAGAAAGTTGCCGAACTTCACCCCGTCCTCCTTGCATCATCGGTGGCGTCGGGCAGCCATCCCCAGGGACGTGGTCCCCAGTCAGGCTCGAACATCCTGCCGTCCTTGACGGTCAGCGCCGGCACCACTGCCTTATCGACCCGCAGCGAGTCTCCCAGCACATCATAGACCATCCAGTCGCCATCTACTATCTCCAGGACGGAGATGTCCGCCTGTCTTCCCACTTCCAGTGCTCCCAGGCGATCTGCCTCGCCGATGGCCTTTGCAGGATTGGTTGTGCACATGGTGATTACCTGCTCCAGGGTGAATCCCAGCCCCAGGAAGCGGGTCATCATCTCCGTCATGCTGTGCACCGTCCTCAAGCGGCCCGGCACTGTCAGGTCGGTGCTGATGCAGTGGGGCATTAGGCCCTGGTCCAAGCACCGTTGACCCACATTAAAGCTGAAGTTCATCCTGCCGTGGGCGGTGTCCAACCATACGCCCCGGTCCACCGCATCGCGAGCTTCGGGGACCAGCTTGCCGTTGGCATCCAGTACCCCGCCGGGGTTGGCAGTGAAGTAGTGGGTCACTATATCGCCCTCTTCGAGGATGGGCAGCAGCTCTCGGATGACGTTGCCATCATAGCGTTTCTCGGTGTCGCCGATGTGCACCATAAGCTGCAGGCCGAACTCTTTAGCCGCCCGCTTTGCCAGCCTGGGCATCTCCATGCCAAATATCTCCAGGGCGGGGGATACCATGCGGGCCTTGATTCCCCGGATCAGCCCACGATGCTGGTCCAACACCCGAAGAGTGCCCTCGTAGTCGATGCTCCCCTCGGTGATGATGTCCGGGGTGGTGGCGAGACCCGTCTGGGCGATATGAAGGAAGGGGAGGATCTCGGTGTGGGAGTTGGGAATGATGTGTCTGGGAAAGCCCCCGAAGGTTGCGCTGCCTGAGCTGCCGGCATCCACCAGGGTGGTGACGCCGGCCCGCACGCCCCCTAGGTCCGGGTTTACACCGTTGCTGGCGATGCCGTCGAACACATGGGTGTGCAGGTCGATGAGACCGGGAGTTACCATCTTCCCTGGAATATCCACGACCTTGGTAGCTTCCTCAGGCAGTATGTTGGGAGCAATGGCGGCGATGCGCCCGTCCTGGACAGCGACGTCGTAGCTGGCGTTCTTGTCCGTGTAGCCTTGGGCTGCGTCTATGAGTGTGCCGCCTCTGAGGAGCAGGTTGTACATCTCAACTCCTATGCCGGGAATGTTAGAAGGGCGCAGGTTGTGTCTGGACTGTGATCCTGAGATCTCTATCGTCCACTACGATTGTTTTCATCACCTTGTCGTGGAGGGCCTGCCTGTCTCTGTCCCAGATGGCCCACATGGGGTCCAGGAATGTAAAGATGGGGAAGGGAATTACCAGGCTAATGAGGGCATTCAATGCGCCGATTCCCAAGACCTTGATGACCAACTCCCGGATGAAGGTCCATCCCCAGCCTGATGGTGTGCCGTCGATCCTGATGACTCGAATGCCAAGGAGCTGCTTGCCCGGCGTCTGCCCCCATTGCAGGGTGAAGAGCCACCAGATGATGTAACCGACAAACAGGGTCAGAAAAACGAGCACGATGTCAAGTACATAGGCCCCAAGACGGCGGCCCAGATCGGCCAGCTTTACCCCGGCAGGGGCGCCTATCACCTGCCCGCAGGCGGGGCAAATGGGTTGGGAGGGGTCGATCTCGGCATGGCAGTAATGGCACTGGGGTCCTGCGACTCCACTTCTGCGAGGGGAGGCTACTACTTGGGCGCCGCATCCACTGCAGAACGGATTGCCGGGAACCAGGGCCTGTCCGCAGTTGGTGCAGTAGCTGGTTGCCATTAACGGGACCGCCTAGCCCACAACCCCCTGCTGCTTGAGGTCGTCTATCTCCTCTACTGACAGGTCAAGGAGGCCGGACAGAAGCTCGTCGGTCTGCTCTCCCGGCATGGGAGTGGAACCGACAACCGCAGGGGTCCTGCTGAAGTGCCAGTAGTCTCCCGAAACGTTGATTTTCCCTGCAATAGGGTCGTCCACTTCCACCAGCGCCCGGCGTTCCCAGGGATGGGGGTCGGCGGCGGCGTTGGGAATGTCGTTGACGGGCGCCGCGGTGACGTCGTGCCGGGTGAAGTGCTCAACGCCTTCCACCATGGTCATGGTGGCCAAGAGCTCCCTCATCGCCAGGTTGATCAAGTCCGAGTGCTGGGACCGGATGTGCCTTTCGGTGAAACGCTCATCCTCCTCCCACTCGGGTCTGCCCAGGGCGCTGCACACCCTGGGCCACTGGTGCTGGTCGCCGGCTGAGACGAGAATCCACCCGTTCTTGCAGGGGTAGGCGCCGCTGGGGGCTGCCCCCACGCTGTCTCCCCGTTTCGGCAGACCTCCGCCCCCGGTGTAGGCGGTTATGGGTATCTCCGTGTAGCTGTAGCCTGTGTCGGCGAGGCACAGGTCCAGGGACTGTCCCTCTCCCGAGATCTCCCGCTCATGCAAGGCGGCCAGTGTGCCGATGGCTGCGTGCAGGGCTGTTGTGCGGTCTATGATTGGTACGCCGGCGCGGATGGGAGGCATGTCCTCTTCCCCGGTAACCATCATGATGCCAGACATCGCCTGGCCTATGGGGTCGTAGCCGATCTTGTCCCGGTAGGGGCCGAACTGGCCGTAAGCCGAGACATTCACCATGATTATCTTCGGATTCAACTCGTGAAGGACGTCGTAACCGAAGCCCATCTTTTCGATGGTGCCTGGCCGGAAATTCTGTATGAGCACGTCGGATATCTTGACCAGGTCGGTCAGGATATCCTTGGCCTTGTCCTTGCGCAGGTCCATGCACAAGCTTTTCTTCCCGCTGTTGTACTGTACGAAGTAGGCGCTCTGGCCGTTGGACCAGGGGCCGTGGGTGCGGGTCTCTTCGCCTCCCAAGCGCTCGATCTTGATGACCTCCGCTCCCAGCCGGGCGAGCACCTGGCCGCACCGGGGGCCTGCTTGGTGGCGCCCGAGATCCAGGACCCTGATACCTTCCAGGGGAGAGCTTATGCTTCCCATCGGCGCACCTCCCGCTAGCATCCCATCGTGAAACGCTGGAGCCTATTCTACCCTTGAGGGTGACTACAGGCAAGCTGGCTGATGGGTTGCCGCCCAAGGTAAAGCTGCTGGTGCACTGCGCCGTTGCCTTATGCTACACTAGCTGATCATAAGGCCCGTGAGGTGCCCGATGCTTGACCTGATCATTAGGGGCGGACAGGTGGTAACACCCTGGGGTGTCGGCAACTGGGATGTGGCGGTGCAGGGCGAGAAAATCGTCGCGGTAGCCCTTGAAGGCGCCCTGCCCTCCGATGCCGCCAGGATAATGGATGCCGCCGGAAAGATTGTGGTCCCCGGGGGTATAGAACCTCACGCCCATATCGCCGCTCCCATTGCCGGGCAGCCGGGCAAGTTCACCGCGCCTCCCGAAGCTGTGAGCAGGTCTGCACTCTTCGGCGGGACCACCACCCTGACCGATTTCGCCATCCAGATGGGAGACGTCGACATCTTCCAGGCTATCGACGAACGCACCGGCCGCTGGAGAGGCAACTCCTACTGCGACTACTCCCACCACTGTATGCTCCTGGGGGAAGTGCCAACCCGGGTAATGGAGCAGATTCCCGAGGCCATACAAAGAGGATTTCCCACCTTCAAGATATTCACTACCAACATCCGCCCCCAAGAGAACATTCCCCCAGGGGAGGGGCGCCTTGTTGGGATGGGCCACCTGTCGGGCATAATGGAGCAGGTTGCGGCCAACAGCGGGCTGATGTTCGTCCACTCGGAAGATGATGATATCGTCCAGTACATGTACAAGAAGCTCGCCGAAGAGGAGCGCACCGAGTGGTTCAACATCCACGAGATTCACAACAACATGTCTGAGGATGTGTCCTTCCGGCGGGTGCTCAGGGTGGCCGAGTGGACAGAAGCAGCGGTCTATTTCGTCCACATCAGCGCAAAGGAGGGACTGCACGCAGTTCGTGAGGCCCGGGGCAAGGGGATGCCCGTGTATGGAGAGACCCTCCACAACTACGCCAGCTTCAACGCCGAGGACTACAAAGAGCCCGACGGCATGAAGTACCACACCTACCCGTCCCTGAAGTCAGAAGAAGACCGTCAGGCCCTGTGGGAGGGACTTATCAAGGGCGGCATCAACAGCATGGCAACCGATGAGTACTGCACCGACTTTGCTACCAAGATTGCCGGTCGGACCACCCACGACATCACGGGCGGACACAACGGCGCCGAAACCAGGATGGGGATCACTTTCAGCGAAGGTGTGTCCAAGCAGGGAATGTCCCCGGAGCGGTTCGTCGATGTTACATCAGCCAACGCAGCCAAGATCATGGGATACTATCCCCGGAAAGGCGCAATAGCCACAGGGAGCGATGCCGACATAGTTCTCATAGACCCGGACTTCTCAAAGCCCCTGTCCATGAGCGACCTGCACATCGGCGATTACAGCATCTGGGAGGGCTGGCAAGTGAAGGGGTGGCCGGTTACCACCATATTGCGGGGGAAGGTGGTTGTTGAGAACGGCCAGTTCTTCGCGTCCCTCGGCGACGGCCGGCTGATCCCCCGAAAGATCTCTGGAGACATACTTAGCAGGCCTGCCTGCTAGCTAACTGGAGGGCACACATGTTCAAAAGGCTGTATTCCGGCGACGACGGACAGTCCCATCTCGAGGACCTGGAGGCTCCCTTCGGCCAAGTGGACGGACCGGTGCTTCAGCCAGCCACTGGGGTCACCTTCAGGAAATCCGAGTCAGGCTACTTCATAGATTTCCATCCCGCGCCCCGCCGCCAGTACGTCATCACTCTACAGGGCGAGGTGGAGATTGGCCTGGGAGATGGGTCGATTCACAGGTTTGGTCCAGGCGACGTTATGCTGGCTGACGACCTCACGGGAAAGGGACATACAACACGAGTCGTGGGGGATGTCCCGCGCGTATCTGTAGCGATTCCTCTGGACTGACCTAAGGCCTGCGCTTTGCGAGGGAATTCGATTGGCGTTCCGGCACAGCGAACCGGAGCGACGACCTTTGCTTGAATGAGGGAGGTACGGGCATGTTCTACAGGACATACACTGGAGTTGATGGCGAGACCCATTTCGAACCCATCGAAGCGCCCGCTGGTCCGGTAAAGGTTGACCCCAATGGCACCATCAGCATCACCCACTGGGAGCCTGGGCATTTCGTGGAGCTGCACCCGGCGCCCCGCCGGCAGTTCCACATCACCCTGTCGGGCATGGGGGAGCTGGTTTCCACAAACGGGACACGGCAGCAGTTCGGCCCCGGGGACGTGAACATGGTGGAGGACCTGACGGGCAAAGGCCACACCACTGCAGCCATCGGAGACGAACCCCGCGTGTTTATCTCCATTCCCCTGGCCTGATGGCAGCTTGGCTCGACTGGACTAGGGATGAGTGGGGATGAAGGGATGACCACACCAGCAATCAACGAGATGCCCAAGGCCTACGTTCCCAAGGAGGTTGAGGGGCGCATCTACAGCTTCTGGATGGACGGGGGTTACTTTACCCCGGAGGCCGACCCCGACAAGAAGCCCTTTGTGGTAATTATGCCCCCTCCCAACGTTACCGGGGAGCTGCACCTGGGGCATGCCCTCACAGCATCTATAGAAGACATCCTCTGCCGCTGGCATCGAATGCTGGGGGATGCAACTCTCTGGCTTCCCGGAAAGGACCATGCGGGAATTGCTACCCAGTGGGTCGTGGAGCAGCAGCTCACCAAGCAGGGGACCAGCCGCCAGGAGCTTGGCAGGGAAGCTTTCGTCGAGCAGGTGTGGGAGTGGGTGAGGCGTTACGGGAACACCATCGACGAACAGCACAAGAGGTTGGGAGCATCCTGCGACTGGTCGCGCCTGAGCTTCACCCTGGACCCCGGGCCAAGCCTCGCCGTACGTACAACCTTTGTGGACCTGTACGATAAGGGGTTGGTCTATCGAGGTGAACGGATAATCAACTGGTGCCCCAGGTGTTCCACAGCCCTCTCGGACCTGGAAGTGGAGCACGTCGAGCAGGAGGGCGCCCTCTATTTCATCCGCTACCCCTTGGTGTCCGGGGGAGGACACATCGTGGTCGCTACAACCCGCCCGGAAACCATGCTGGGAGATACCGGCGTCGCGGTGAACCCGGATGATGACCGCTACAGCTCCCACGTGAGACAGATGGTCACCCTGCCGATCATGAACAGGGAGATACCCGTGGTCGCCGATGGCGTGATCGATCCCCAGTTTGGCACCGGGGCCCTCAAGGTTACGCCCGGCCACGATGCGACGGACTTCGAGATCGGCAGAAGCCACAACCTTCCCGTCATCACCGTGATCGCGCAGGATGGCGCCATGAGCGAAGAGGCAGGAAGGTACGCGGGGATGGAGCGGTTCCAGTGCCGTGCCGAGGTCGTCCAGCAGCTTCAGGATGAGGGATACCTGGAGGAGGTCGAGGCGTACCGCCATTCGGTGGGCCACTGCCAGCGATGCAAGACGGTGGTGGAGCCCCTGGTAAGCACACAGTGGTTCATGGATGTGGGACGCTACGATGACCCTGAGTCCATCGCGGGTCGGGCATACCGGTCTGTTGCCGAGGGGCGTATCCGCATCGTTCCAGATCGGTTCTCCAACGTGTACAAGAACTGGCTGGAGAACATCCGGGACTGGTGTGTAAGTCGCCAGCTTTGGTGGGGACATCGCATTCCTGTGTGGTACTGCCGCTCCTGCGATGGAAGTACCGCTTCGGTCGATGAAGTGGTCGCATGTTCCCATTGCAACTCCGGTGACCTGTGGCAGGACCCCGATGTGCTGGATACCTGGTTCAGCTCGGCCTTGTGGCCCCACTCCACCTTGGGTTGGCCGGAGAAGAGCGGCGACTTTTCCCATTTCTACCCGGGTGACGACTTTGATCCTGAGGAGTCCGGTCACAGCTCCTTCGTCATGGAGACGGGCTATGACATCCTGTTCTTCTGGGTAGCCCGCATGATCATGATGGGACTGGAGAACACTGGGCGGGAGCCTTTCCACACCGTCTTTCTGCATGGCCTGATCCGCGATGCGGAAGGGGTCAAGATGAGCAAGACCAAGGGAAACGTTCTCGACCCCCTTCAGCTGATCGATGAGTTCGGTACCGACGCCTTGCGCTTTGCTTTGACCACCGGCACAGCGCCTGGCAACGACCTGCGCGTGGGAGAATCCAAGCTGGAGTCCAGTCGCAATTTTGCCAACAAGCTATGGAATGCTTCCCGCTTTGTCCTCTCCAACTTTAACAATGCAGACCCTTCGTTGCTGGGTGGATGGGCCAACCTGGAGCCGTCCTCCGACATGAGCCGCCAGGACAGGTGGATACTTCACCGACTCTCCCTTCTCAGCCGAACTGTGAACCGGTTCATGGGGGAGTACGAGCTGGGTGAAGCTCAGCGCTCGATTTACGAGTTCTTGTGGGGTGACTACTGCGATTGGTATATCGAAATGGCCAAGGTGCGCTTCCGTTCGGGGGACCAGTCCCCCCTGAAGGTGCTTGCCCATGTGCTTGAGCGGACCCTCAGGCTGCTCCATCCCTTTATGCCCTACATCACCGAGGAGATCTGGCAAAACCTGGTCAGCAGGCTTCCGGAACGGGATGGCCCGCCCAAGTCGATCATGGTTGCACCTTATCCCAGCTTCGATGAGACCAGGGTTGATGCAGGCGCCGACAGCGAGATGCAGGAAATCATCCAGGTGGTCCGGGCGATTCGCAATGCCCGCGCCCAGCTTCGCATCGCCCCTGGGCAGAAGCTGCCTGCAACACTGGCGACCAGCTCAATGGGAGGGCCATTGAAGGAAGAGTCCGCGATGATGGAAGCGCTGGCGATGGCAGCCCCGCTGACCATCTCCGGCGCAGACGATGGGAAACAGGAGTCGGCAGACCAGTCGATGACCATGGTGGTCGGACAGATCGTGGTAAAGGTGCCCTTGGCCGGTGTTGTGGACATATCCGCGGAGCGGGAACGGCTACAGGGAGAGCTCCAGGAAACCTCGGAAGCCTTGGAGAGGGTGCGCAAGCTGCTGGCTGACGGGAAGTTTAGTAGCCGGGCCCCGGAAGAGGTGGTGGAGCGGGAGCGGGAGCGGGAGCGAACCATGGAGGAGCGCCGGGAGCGCCTTCAGCAGGTGCTGGTCCAGATGCCCTCTTAGTGGCTTTGTGGCGCCTCGACTCTAACTGCCCAGGTAACGGTCCGAAGAGCGCAATTCACCCAGCCTTTCGAGCCCCTTCCTCGTATCGCTGGCGACCCTGGCCGGGTCCCAGATATGCACTCTGCGCTTGAAGAGCCAGTAGGTGAATTCCTTGAGGTCGCTCAGGGAGCGCGAAGCTCTGCGTTTCTTGCCAGTTTCCCTCAGGAATTCCTTGAATAGCTCGTCGGGGGTGCCCTCGTACAACTTGGCATAGACCTCATTGGTCAGGTCGTCGGTATCGGGAAATCCGCGGGCGTGGTGCTGCTTCCGCAGCTCCTCTTCCGTCTTGAGCTGCAGGGCTTCTTCTATCACCACGCCGTACCAGTAGTTGAGGAAGGCGCGGTGCTTGCCGTGTCCTATGAGGGCGCGAAACCTCTCGGCGGTGAAGAATTCCGGAAGCTTCCCATGGAATAGGAGCTCTTCCTTCGCCGCTTGGGGAATTTCTCCGTCGGCCTCACCGCACAGCCTCTCGGCAAGCAGAAGCCAATCGAAGGCTTCCCCCAGCAGCAGGTAAGAGTAGCTGCGCCCGTTGTAGTCTTCTTCAGCCAGGGTCCACATACCGACAGCTTCCAGCAGGGCTTCGCACCAGCCGTGGCCCGCCCGAATCCGCTCCTTGAGATGGGCTATAGCGGGGGCTTCCACGCTTGAAGGGCTGCTGATAGACCTTGTGTCCGCCTCGGGAAGGTGTTGTGTCTTGATTGTCAAGTTACTTGACATAATGCCTGCCTACTGGACCTCCCGGTGAACGCCGGCGGACTGTTCCCTGCCGCGATGGGTCCTTATGAATCCCAGTATGGTATCGACGCTCTTCTCACCCATCCGGGGCAGCGCGGCCAGGGACCCATCCAAGGCGGCCCTCTCCATATCCTCCAAGCCGGTGATGCCCAGTTCTCTAACGATCACAGAAGCGGTCCTGGGGCCGATTCCCGGCAAGCTCATCAGGTCGAGAATCCCTTCGGGAAGTTCACCTTTCAGCCGTTCCAAAGCTTGGACTTGGTTGGTAGAGATGAACTCCTTTACCTTGTTGCTGATTGCATCTCCGATTCCGGGGATAGTCTTCAGGTCCATCCCGTCGTTAAGCGCTTGGGACAGCGAGTAGGGGAGATGGTCTATGGTGCGGGCCGCCCTCCGGTATGTCGTGACCTTGAACCCAGCATCTCCCTTGAACTCCAGGAGGGAGGCCATGTCTTCGAATACCTGGGCGATCTCTTCGTTGCTGGTTGGCATGCTATTTCAAAATTGGGCGGTAGTATCGGGCTGCGGTTAGCCGTTGGCGCCGTGGCATCGCTTGTACTTCTTATTGCTGCCGCAGGGACAGGGGTCATTGCGGCCAACCTTGCGCGTCGCGACGGCTGAGGTGGCGCCCTGATGGCTGGCTGCCACCGCCTGCATAGGGCTTGGTTTCATGGAGCCGTTGGCAGGCCTGGTCCCCGGGCTGGTGGATATGGATGCGTAGTTGATGCTGTGCACCACATCCCGATCAATCCGCTTGAGCAGCTCTTGGAACATTCGACTGCCTTCGGTCTTGTACATCACAAGGGGGTCTCGTTGCCCAAAGGCATGAAGCCCTATGCCCTGGCGAAGGTTGTTCATGGAGGTGAGATGGTTGACCCAATGCATGTCAATGGAGCGCAGCATCAGGAGCTTCTCCATGGCCTTCATGTTCTCCGGTCCCATCGATTCCTTCCGCTCGCCGTAGATGTGGTCGGTGTGCTCCAGGAGCCTCTCCTCGATCTTCTGTCTGTCCAATCGTAGCAGCTCTTCTTCACTGTCCATGTCCGCGGGAGGCGGGAGTACGACCCTTAACTCCTCCAGGAAACCCTCTGTGTCCCAATCATCCTGCTCTTTTCCCGGGAGGGAGTATTTCACCAGCTCGGTGACCTTCTGGTGCACCATATCCAGGATAGTCTGCTCCAGGTCGTCGTTCATGATAGCTTCGCGCCGTCTGGCGTATATCACTTGCCTCTGGTTGTTCAGCACATCGTCGTATTCCAGCAGATGTTTCCTGGTCTCGAAGTGATGCCCTTCAACCTTTACCTGCGCCCCTTCCAGGGACTTGGTGACCATGCGGTTTTCCAAAGGCATATCGTCACCCAGGCCTACAAGCCCCATCAGACCTTTGATCCGGTCGCCGCCGAACCTGCGCATGATTTCATCCTCGAGGGATGCGTAGAAGCGGGAGCTGCCTGGGTCGCCTTGACGACCGGAACGTCCCCTAAGCTGGTTGTCAATTCGACGGGAGTCGTGATGTTCCGTGCCTATTACGTGGAGGCCCCCTAAATCGACGACCCGGTCGTGGTCTGCCTTCCACTCTTCATAGGCTATGTCCAAGTTGTCCGGGTTGCCTCCCAAGACTATATCAGTGCCCCGGCCCGCCATGTTGGTCGCCACCGTTACCGTCCCTGGCCTGCCTGCCTGGGCGACTACTTGGGCTTCCTGTTCGTGCTGTTTAGCATTCAGCACATTGTGGTGCACCCCTGACTGGCGAAGCATAGCGCTTAGCTTCTCTGACTTTTCGATGGAGGTGGTGCCTACCAGGACCGGTTGACCATTCTCTTGGTGCTCTTTGATCTCCTGGGCGACGGCGCTCCACTTGCCCTCTTCTGTCTTGAAAATCAGGTCCGAAAGGTCATTCCGGACCATCGGCCTGTTAGTGGGAATGACGGCGACATCGAAGTTATATATCTTGTAGAACTCTTCGCTCTCCGTTAACGCTGTGCCCGTCATGCCTGCCAGCTTCTCGTAGATGCGGAAGTAGTTCTGCAGGGTAACGGTAGCGTAGGTGATGCTCTCTCGCTGGATCTTCACACCCTCCTTGGCTTCCACAGCCTGGTGGAGGCCGTCGGACCAGCGACGCCCGAACTGGAGCCTTCCGGTAAACTCATCGACTATTACGACCTCACCATCCCTGACGACATAGTCCTTGTCCTTCTTCCGCATGACATGGGCGGTCAGGGCGTTCTCTATGAAGTGGACTAGGTGGTAGTTCTCGGCATCGTACAAGTTGCCCACCTTGGCCCAACGCTCCATGTTGGATATTCCCGGTTGGGTCAGGGAAATGGTCTGGGTCCTGTCGTCAATTGTGTAGTCGTCTTCCTTGAGCCGGGGCACCAGCTTGGCGAAGGTGTAGTATAGCTGTACCGGCTCCTCTGCAGGCCCGCTGATTATCAGGGGGGTCCGGGCTTCGTCGATGAGAATGTTGTCCACCTCGTCCACGATGGCGAAATTGTGGCCATTCTGGACGATGCGGTCCGGCGCCACGACCATGTTGTCCCGGAGGTAGTCGAAGCCAAACTCGTTATTGGTGCCGTATGTAACATCGGCGCCGTAAGCATCCTGGCGGGAGACCCCGACGAGATGATTCATCGAGGGGTCCGTGCCTTCATAGGATGGGTCGAACAGCAGCGCCGACTCGTGCTGAAGGCAGGCGACCTTCAGACCCAGTTTGTGATAGACGGGCCCCATCCATGATGAGTCCCGGCGGGCCAGGTAGTCGTTTACGGTTACGACGTGCACGCCTTTTCCGGTGAGGGAATTTAGATAAACGGGCAGGGTGGCGACCAGCGTCTTGCCCTCCCCCGTCTTCATCTCTGCCACCTTACCCTGGTGCAGGACCATGCCGCCCATCAGCTGCACATCGTAGTGCCTCTGGCCAAGGGTCCGCTTGGCTGCCTCACGCACCACGGCAAAGGCTTCGGGGAGGAGGTCGTCCAACTCCTCACCCCGTGTCAGGCGCTCCCGAAATTCTTCGGTCTTTAGGCCAAGGGCTTCATCGCTCAACCCTTCTGTGGCTGGTTCAAGCTCGTTGGTCTCCTTGACTATGGGTGCGAGCTTCTTGACCGCCCGGTCTGTGGAATCACCCAGTATTTTCGATAACACGTTGACCATGTCTTGGCTTTGCCTCTATCTCTACTTGAACATCTCTCCAATGGAGAGGCCCTCGTGGATGCGGCGAATTGCTTCACCCAGTAAGGGAGCAACCGAGAGGACAGTTATCTTTCCGTTCCTATCGGTCTCGGACACCGGGATGGTGTCGGTAACGACCAACTCCTCCATGGGGCTGGAAAGGATGCGATCGTGGGCGTTCCCCGAGAAGACGGGATGGGTAGCGCACGAATAGACCTTGGTTACCCCGTGGTCTATCAGGGCGTTCGCCGCGGTTACCAGTGACCCGGCGGTGTCGATCTCATCATCGAAGGTGAGGGCCACCTTCCCCTCCACATCGCCTATCACGTTAAGCATTTCTGCCTTATCGTCGTTGCCGGTACGCCGTTTTTCGACGATGGCTAAGGGAGCATGAAGCAACTCGGCCATATCCCTGGCCCGCTTGCTGATCCCGATGTCCACAGCCACGATGACCAAATTGTCCAGACCCTTATCTTGAAAATAGCGCGCCAGGATGGGCAGGGTGGTCAGCTCATCTACGGGGATATTAAAGAAGCCTTGTATCTGTCCCGCGTGCAAGTCGATTGTGAGCAGGCGATCGCAGCCAGCCGCCGAAAGCAGGTCCGCAACCAACCGCGCCGTTATGGGCACCCTGGGCTGGTCCTTCTTGTCGGTGCGCGCATATCCGTAGTGGGGGACGACGGCGGTCACCCGGCCTGCCGATGCCCGTTTGGCGGCATCGATCATTATCAGGAGCTCCATCAGATGGTCATTAACCGGGTAGCAGGTCGGCTGCACGATGAATACATCTCGCTGACGGATGTTTTCTTGGATGCGGACAAACGTGTTGTCATTGCTGAACTTGAAGACTTCAGCCTGCCCCAAGGGGATATGCAGGTAATCGCACACCGATTCGGCAAGCTGTCGGTGGGCATTGCCGGAGAACACCCTTAGCTCATCGAAGGGCCCCATCGCATCCCTCTCCAAGCAGCGCTCCTTACTCAGTAGGTGATATCAGGCTGCCCGCAGGACTCTTCCCGCCACGAGGCTGGCGTACGCCTTGCCGGGCTGTGTGTGGGTCCGTCCGGTGGAAGCTTTTCGCTCCTGCGGTCCGGGTTTTGGGGGTTGACTTAAGGGATGAACCCGGCAGCCGGTCTAACCAACGGTCAGCATCCTATTATGTCATGAGCGATGGCAATTATAGCATGGCTGAGACGCCTATCTGAAGGGGAGCTAGCATCCAAAGACTAGATTTCCATTCGCCCAGCCAGATCTTTGCTCAACTCTCCGGATAGGACACGAGGGAGTGGTGGGATTGTCGATGTTCAAGGCACAACTACGGCTGTCCGTTCACCGTTCGATTTGCCTCAGGGCGAAAGGGCGTCCTGGGCCCTTAGATTTCCCTTAGGGCGAACGGAGATCTCAGACCCTTCGAGTTCCCGCAGGGTGAACGGAAATGGGGACAGGGCGAACGGGAGACCCAGGTCCCTGCATTTTCCTCAGGGCAGCCCCGGGTTACTCAAAGGTCTCCAAGGGGGAGAAGGCTAGGATGAGGAGGAATCTGGGAAGCGCTTCCACGCGGAGGTGAGCCGCCCTTATCCCTGGGGGCGGAAGTTGCTACAGTGATATACTTTGAGACCTACTTGCAATAAGTAGGTCAGGGCCTGTCGAGAAATCAGAAGGGAGGCAAGGGATATGAGCTGCTGTCTCGATAGGTTGGCAGTTTCATGAACTTAGGAGAACCACAGTGAGCATCGAAGACCTCGAAGTTCCTGCTCACCTGCTGAACAACAGGTGCGATCCCGACACCTTAAGCTTCACCACCACGGAAGAAGTGCCCCCGCTGGGGGATATGATTGGGCAGGAACGGGCACTGAGCGCCCTGGAGCTTGCGCTGAATATACAGGACAGGGGTTTTAACCTGTTTATTTCTGGGCTCCCTGGCACGGGCAGGAACACAGCATTGAGGTTTATCGTAGAACAGGTGGCTTCTCGAAGGCCTCCTCCCTTTCATTGGGGCTATGTCCACAATTTCCAGGACCTTTCTCAACCTGTACCAATATCCCTCCCCTGCGGCTGGGTTAAGATCCTGGCGGGGGATATGGATGAGCTGGTCTCCTCAGTTCGGCGGGCTTCTCTTCGGGTCTTCGAGGGCCAAGAGTATGCCAAGCGTACGGGGGAAGCGCTCCGGGGGCTGGAAGCAAAGCGGCAGGCGATGGCCGCCAGTATCGAAATGATGGCGAGGGAGGCAGAGTTTGCCCTGGTCTCTACGCCTGCCGGCTTTTCGCCGCTACCCTTGCGCAATGGGCAGCCATTGTCCAATGAGACGTTGTCCGGGTTGTCTGAGGAAGAGCGGGGGGACATCCTTCGACGTTCCGACCTGCTGATGCAGAAGGTCAAGGACATCCTTGCCGACATGAGGCGCCTAGACAAAGCGGCAGCGGAAGAATCGTTTGGGGTGGACCGGGAGGTTGTTCGGTCCGTCCTCTCTCCCATGCTTGATGACCTGAAGGACAAGTATGCCGAATTCCCCGACGTGGTCGCATACCTGGGGTTGGTCCAAGAAAATATGGTGGAGCACTGCGACCAGTTCAAGCCGGTGGAGACCGAGAGCGAAGGCCCTGCGCGGGAGCACCCGGGCGACGGCGCTTTTGCGAGATACAGGGTCAACTATTTGCTGGACAACATAACCTGCCAGTTCGCTCCCATAATCGTCGAACCCAACCCTACCTATTACAACCTGTTCGGGCGTATAGACTACGAGGCCCGGTCGGGTGTGCTCACCACCGATCACATGATGATCAAGGCTGGAGCGCTGCATGAAGCCAACGGAGGGTACCTGATCCTGCAGGCGCGGGACCTGCTGGACAATCCCCTCTCTTGGCAGACCCTGAAGCGTGTGCTTAATAGCGGCGAGGTGCGAATCGAGAACATAGGGGAGCAGAACAACCCGTTGCCCTCATCGACCCTTCGTCCCAAGCCTATCCCGGTCGATGCCAAGATAGTCCTCGTGGGCACCCCGGACACACTTCGCCTCCTCCGGTCCGCCGATGAAGATTTCCGCCGCCTCTTCAAGGTCTGGGCTGAGTTCGACACCGTGATGGACCGGACTCCCGAGAACGTGGACAAGTATGCGGCTTTTGTATCGGCCAGGCAGCGCGGCGGAAGCCTGATGCCCTTTCACAAGACGGCGGTAGCTCGCATCATTGAGTACTCCAGCCGCTTGGCCGAACACCAGGAAAAGCTGACCACTCGCTTCAACGATGTTTCGGACATCATCACGGAAGCTAACTACTGGGCGGCTACGTACGGGGAAGAAGTGGTGGTGGGCGAACATGTCAAGAAGGCCGAAGAGCAGCGAAAGTACCGCTCCGGCCTTCGAGAGGACAGGCTTCAGGAGCTGATCGAGGATCGCATCATCCGCATCTCCACCGAAGGAGAAGTGGTTGGACAGATAAATGCACTGGCTGTCCTGGGCTTTGGGGCTTCAGCCTTTGGGAAGCCCAGCCGAATCACTGCAAGAGTTTCCCTGGGACGCGGCCAATTGGTGAACGTCGAGCGAGAGATCCGGTTGAGTGGAAAGATACATGACAAGGGTTTCATGGTGCTGACCGGCTACCTGCGGGGCAAATATGGCTACGACAAGCCCTTGTCTCTTTCTGCCAGCATAAGCTTCGAGCAGAGCTACAGCGAGGTGGACGGCGATAGTGCTTCCTCGGCTGAGCTGTGTGCACTGCTCTCCGCCATCTCCGGCCTGCCCATCGCCCAGGGAATAGGCATCACCGGCGCGGTCAACCAGAACGGCGATATCCAAGCCATCGGCGGCGCGACTCAGAAGATTGAAGGCTTCTTCGACATCTGCCAAAGTCGGGGGCTTACCAACGGGCAGGGCGTCATCGTCCCGAGGGATAACCTGAAGCACCTCGCGCTGAACGAAGAGGTGATCGAAGCAGTCGAGGCGGGTACTTTCAGCATCTATGGCGTCTCGACGGTGGATGAAGGGATGGAAATACTGACCGGGGTCCCTGCGGGGGAGTGGCAGGAGGAGAAGGGCTATCCTGATGGCACGTTGCACTCCAAGGTAGAGCAGCGGCTGAGAGACATGGCAAAGGCGGCCCGCAGGTTCAGCAGGAGCATGCGGGCCGGGGACTAGGTTGGCCTAGCTGACCGGTTTCCCATATCGAGAGCGAGCGCTGTCCAATCCCACTCTATGCTGGCTTTGATTGATGTAGGGTACTTAGCCTTCCATGGAAGGCGCCAGCTCTTCCTCCGGCTCCGGAGAATCGGTATCCTCTTCCGAGTCATCCGGCATATAGCGCTCCTTCGGCAGACGGATGATCATCTCGGTGTACTCATCAGGGGCCGACTCTACCTGGATGGTGCCCCCGTGTTCTCTCACGATGTCGTTGGAGAGGGCTAGGCCGAGCCCGGTACCCTGACCTGTGGGTTTGGTGGTGAAGAAAGGATTGAATATCTTTTCCGCTACTTCAGGAGGCATGCCTGTCCCGTTGTCTCTGATGCGAATCTCGACCATATCATCTATCCGCTTGGTGGCCAGTTTCACCGTAGGCATAAACTCGGTGATGCTTAGTCCCTGCTCGGCGGCGGTGCGCCGTCTCTGGTCGGTTGCGTAGCAGGCGTTGCCGACAACGTTCAAGAATACCCGCCCCATGTCCTGGGGAATGATCTCCAACTCGCCTGCCTCGGGGTCCAGGTCATTCTGCAGGTCCAACTGGAAGTCCGTATCCGTCGCCCGCGCGCTGTGGTAGGCCAGGCGGGCGTACTCCTCCAGCAGTGAGTTGATGTCGGTGAACTGCCACTCGGCCGAACCTCGGCCCATCATCAGCATGTCGTGAACGATGCGGTTGGCCCGCTCGCTGTGAGAGCCGATGCGTTCCAGGTTATCGGACAGGTCTCCGGAGATATCTTCGATCAGGCCCTTCTGGTTATCATTTAGAGCGTCTCCCGATTCCTCCAGCACTTCCTTTAGCTCGACCAACAGCTCCCCGGACACCTCGGAGAAATTCTTGACGAAGTTCAAAGGATTTCTGATCTCGTGGGCTACGCCGGCGGTTAGCTCACCCAGGGCCGCCAGCTTTTCCCGCATAACTATCTGGTCTTGGGCCTTTTCCAGCTCACCCAGGGCGCTTTCTAGTTCATCATTCTTGCCCTGAAGCTCGCCGGCAAGCTTCTCCACCAGGTTCAGTCGCTGCACCTCGAGGGCGTGCCGCCTGAACACCTCCAGGGCCGCTGCCATGTCCGCTACCTCATCCCGTCCGCCGATCTCCACCTGGGCTTCCAGGTCCCCTCCGGCCATACGGCGCATCCATTGGGACAGCATCTGCAACCGCCGCAGTATCACCCGGCCCACGAAGAGCCAGGCGATCAGGAGTGCGCCGCCGATACTGATGGCGCTGATGCCAATAAGCAGGGTCCGGCCCGTCAGGGCCGCCTGGGTCGAGGCGAGGGTGGCTTCCTGGGCATTCAGGTTAGCTGCGCTAACCACACTGTTGACCTCGGTGACCAGGTTAACTGAGATGTTGCGGTTCTCGGCTAGCAGAGCTCGCTGGCTGGCCGCCAGACGCAGCTGTTGGTCCAGCAGAGCGAATATGCCTTCTTCCCCCGAACCCAGTACGATCAGGGTATTTGCCAAGGGAGAGACTTGTCTGCTCAGAGGTGTGCCTTCAATTGCTGTAAGGCTCCTTTGTATCCGTCCCGCCGACGACTCGAAACGTTCTCTCAAGGGTTCGAGCAGGGGCGCTTCAGATATGCTGAATACGCTCTCCAGCAGGGAGCCCGCGATGCCTGAGTCAGATTTGAGGTTTGCAAGGTGCCTGTACTGAGTGGCTTGGTCCTCGGAAAAATGTTCTTCCCGGTTCGCCCTGATCTCATCGAGGGTAATGTATCCGGTTATAAAGTAGAACCACTGGTCATCAACGGTGGCCACCAGGGTCTTGTCCAGTTCGTCCAATAGCTCTTGGAGCCTCACCAGCAGGGTCTGGCTGCGGTCCCGCAGTTCGAAGGTTTCGGTCCTCTCCGCCTCTATTTCGAGAATGTTTTCTATGAGGGAGTTGGCGTCGGCCTCAATGCGAGCGAAGGCTTCTGTGTTCTCGCTCTGCTCACTCAACACAGCCACCGCTTCCTGGAGGGCCAGGTACGCGTCCGCAATTTCGGCGGATACCTCGCCAAGCTCCGCGGGTGACTCGGCAGTGGTCAGTCGTGGCGCTGCCACCACCAAGACCCCTCCCTCCTGGGCAACGCCGAAGGCTGCCACCAGCTCAGGGACGCTGTTCTCGTTTACCCGGTCCTGGGCTTCCCCCACCCGGTTGAAAGAGAACCAGCCTACCAAGCCGGCAGCAATGGTAAGCACGACCATGCTTCCTATTGCAGCATAAAGCTGTGTAGAGAGGCGGTTTCGCAGTCCCAGCACCGCTTTTAATCGTGACTTCATGGCAGAACATCCTGAAGATTTTCCACGGGGTGATATCCGTAATTGTCGCCTATACGGGTCAAAAAGACACTATCAGACCCTTGGTTGTCGCCCTCGCCGTAGCGCAGCTCAAACCCATCGATATCTACTACGTCTCTGTCCCGTAGGCTGTCGAGGAAGCAGTCCCTCTTGATATCCCGCCCGCAGCCCTGGAGGCCTTCAATGGCCAAGCGGCCCGCCAGGTATCCTTCGAAAGAGACGAACCCTGGGACGGCGCCGGGGGAGTAGGCCTCCAGGGCTGCCAGGTAAGCAGCTGTTACAGGAAGCGAGTCATCGGTGGGGAAGGGTACTACTTGCGTAACGTAAACACCTTCGCTAACGTCCACGCTCTTGCTTGCCAGATCCTCTGCCAGGGCGTTGCTTCCGACAAAGGAAACGGTCATGAAAATCGAATCCATCTCGATCAGGGGTGCCCACGCAATTGCTGCCGCTACAGGCTCATAGGCCCCGATTATGATCACCGCCTCGGGTTCTCCTAGTTGGAGGTCAAGGAGCGCCTCTTTCACAGCGGTAGTGTTGCGGGTGTATAGCCCGATGGATACAGGTTTGAGGAGTCGCCTCTCCAAGGCAAGAATTACCCCATTGTAACCGGCCCTGCCGAAGGAATCGTCCTGGTACATTACAGCGATTCGCGTCACACCCAGATCTTCGGTAAGGCGGGCAACCATCTCTTCAGTTTCCTGGTAGTAGGAGGACCTCAGGTTTATCACGTACTCCCAATTGGGGTCCCGCAGGAACTCGGCTCCCGTAAAGGGTGTCATGTATGGCACACCGGCGTCCTCTGCGACGGGAGTAGCAGAGCGGGAGGTAGGGGTGCCTACAGCCCCAATAAGGGCGAACACCTCGTCTTCATTGATCAGCTGAAGCGTGTTGGCAATGGCGGCTTCCGGCTCGTAGGCATCGTCGGCAAATTTCAACTCAAGCTGCCTACCATTCACGCCGGCCGCTTGGTTGACCTCGTGGAATGCTGACAGAATGCCGAGCTGCATATTCCGGCCCAGCTCCTGGGCGGGTCCGCTGAAGGCGGCCGACTGGCCGAACACCACCCGGTTGTCGAAGACTCCGGGTGTGGCGCCGTCTACGGGAATTTCAGGGGTGGGAGAAGTTGGAGGCGTTGGGCTGATGGGTGTTGGAGAACCCCCGCATGCCAGCCCCGCCAACAGGCCAGTGATGGCGATAACAGGCAGTGCCATCAAGGGTTGGAGGATGCGAAGCTTTAGACTAAGCACCCGGGAATGATACCCCATTACTAGTCCCGGTTAGCTATGAGAGTAAGGTGGTTTTTGTTGTTTTCTCTGTGGTATGAGGCATGGTCCATCATGGTCAGGGAGAGGTAGATGCCTAGGCCTCCTACAGGCCGGTCATCGATAGCTGCATTGGTATCGGGTTGAGGGGCTTGGGTTAGGGGGTCGAAGGGTTTACCTCCGTCGATGAACTCTAAGGTGAGGGAGTCGGGTTGGGAGGAGAAGTTGAGGTCTATGTAGTGGGTGCCGGAGTCGAAGCTGTAGTCCATGATGTTGAGGACTACCTCTTCGACGACAAGGTGCACCCGGAAGGCGAGGTCTTGGGGCCAGTCCTGTTGTTCACCGAACTCTTGGAGGGCATCGATGATGCGCGGGAGTTCATCCCGGTGGTTTGTGACCTTGAGCAAGAGGGAGTTGGTCAAGATGGGAAGTCGCCTCTGGAGAGGGTAAGGCAGGTGATATCGTCGGACTGGGGAGCGTCGGCGACGAAGGTTCTGACGGAGTGGAAGACGGTGTCGTTGGCATGATGGGAGTTTTGGGGAGGGCCGTCTGTGAAGATATTGATGAGTCTGTCGTTGCCGAACTCCTCGTAGTCGGCGTTCATAGCTTCGGTGACGCCGTCGGTGTAGAGGATGATGGTATCGCCCTGGGAGAGGGTAGTTTCATCCTGGGTGTAGGGGAGGTCTGGCATAAGGCCCAGGGCGATGCCTCCGGTGATAGGCAGGAGTTCGGAGGAGCCGTTGGCATGGACGATGAGGGGTGCGTTGTGTCCGCCGCTGGCGTAGGCGATGTGTCCGGTGCTGGGGTCGTACTCGGCGTAGAGGATGGTGACGAACATAGCGCTGTCGTTATCCTGGCTGAGGAGGTTGTTGACCTCCACCAGGACATCGGAGGGGTTGGAGGAGCCTATGGCTGCACCCTTGAGGAGGGTGCGTGCGGACATCATGAAGAGGGCTGCCGGGACCCCTTTGCCGGACACATCGGCGATAGCAAGGCCTATACGACCGCTTTCGAGGCGGATGACATCGAAGAAATCCCCCCCGACGCTTCTGGCGGGTTCCATGCTGCCGAAGACCTGGAAAGATGGGGATGAGGGGAACTGGGTAGGGAGGATGGATTGTTGCATGTTGCTGGCGACATCGAGCTCGTTCTGGATAGCGACGAGCTTATCCCTGGAGGAGAGAGCTTCGCGCCACTCTTCGATGTGGCTGAGGGTGCGGGAGATAGTTACTTCCAGGTCTTCGAAATCTATGGGTTTGGTGACGAAGTCGAAAGCTCCGCGGTTCATAGCGGTGCGGATGTTCTTCATATCTCCATAGGCGGAGATGATGACAGCTCGGAGTTCGGGGTCCACGTTGGGTATCTGTTCTAGGAGGGTGAGGCCGTCCATCTGGGGCATGTTGATATCGGAGAGGACCATGTCGATATCGGGGTCATCGCGGAGTTTGGAGAGGGCTTCTAGGCCGTTTTGGGCGAAGGTGAAGTTGTACTTGCCGGTCCTGATGTGGCGTCGCATACGCTGGAGCACCAGGGGTTCTACATCAGGTTCATCATCTACGACGAGGATTTTGTAGGATTTAGGCGATTCCATGATGCGGGGCCTCCCATCTAGCTGCCGAGGGAGGCAAGGGCATCGGCCTGAACGGTATGTACCGGGATGATCTTGTCGAAGCCGCTGATCTGGAACACCTCGCTGATGGAAGGGGAGAGGGAGCATACGCCGAACTTGCCGGATTTACCTTGGAGTTGGCGAGCAATGAGAAGGATAACCCTGAGGCCTGCGCTGCTGATGTAGGAGAGGTCTTTCATGTCCAGGAGGAGGGCATTGGCATTGCTGCCGAGGATGGATTCGAGGGCATCCTGGAACTCCTTGGCATTGCTGCCATCGACGCGGCCCGAGGTTCTGGCGACGAGTACAGGTCCCTTGTTTTCACCCTCGACCTTCAGGTTCTTGGTATCGACAGCAACCCAAGCTCCATTTCCTTGCTGACCGGTAGTTTCCATGGTCCCCCGCTCCTTATCGATGACTGCGCAGACCTGAAAAGACCGCCCTAGGGCGAGCCTGAACCATAGTATAGCATACAAACCGTGTCATGCTGATGCTTTGTCTTGGTATCACAGTCGGAGGGGCTTGAGGGCCGCAAGAGACCATGGGATGGCTATCCCGGCCTGTGCTGCAATCGGCCCCACCTGGAAGTAGAGGAGTAGGCGAGCGATGAGACCCCACTGGTGGCGTACGTATCCCCTGGCCTGCACCTGCGCGGACTGCAACGCTGCCCGGGTGCGAGGAGGAAAGACATGAAGTTGTCCTTAATGGCTGTCATATTGGCCTGCCTGCTGGCAACGAGCGCTTTAAGCTGCGGAGATAGTGAGGCTGAAAGGGAAAGCCAGGCGCTAAGTGCAGCCCAGAGATGGACTGAGAATAGCACGGAGACAGTAGTCTCTGAAGTTGTGTCGCTGGTGATCAGTGGTATCCCTGGAGCTTCTCTTTTCGACACGTTAATTTCGGATCAGGTAGCTGCCCTGCTGTCATGGAGCTTCTCAAAACCGGCAAATGTTACCGGCAGCATCTATGAAGTAACTGCGACAGTTTCGGCCCAGGCTTCGTTAGACCTGCCACTATTGGGTATGAAGACATACGAGGCTAAGCTTCCCTTCCACCTGCAAGTAGATGTTGAAACCAGCTCAGTAACTTCGTGGTCTGCGAATCTTGACAATGCTTCAGTGGGGGAAGTGAATCCCACGCCATAGCCTTCTAGCTGTCGGTGGAATTGGCTGGGTTCCTCAGGTGGGCAGTGTTGGCTCGGTCCGTAGCGGTTCTCGCAGAGCATGAGGTCTTCGCCTTCCCTATCTCCCTTAATCTCTCAGGACTTATGGTACAGGTCGATAGCCTCCTTAGGAGTAAGCATATTGATTCCCATATGAGGGCGTAGGGTGTTATAGGTGTGTAGGTAGGATTGGTACCAGGTGTTGAGTTGGACGTGGTCTTGGGCGGGTTGGTCCAGGCGGAAGAAGCATTCTTCCTCATCGGTTCTGAAGCTGCGCTCGATGACTGCATTCTCATTGGGAGAGTTCTTGTGGATGTAGAAGTGCTCAAGCCCCAGCTCAGAACACTTGGCGTGGAAGCGTCTCTGAAACTCCAGCCCGTTGTCAGTCTGGACGTAGCATAAGGCGAAGGGGAACTGCTCTGTGGCGTGATACAGGGCCAGCAGAGACCCTCCCTCGTCCAGCTTGGGCAGGATCAGCCCTACCTTGTACCGGGAGTAGATGTCCATGGCCGCATACAGATAGCAGGTGTAGGGCAGCCCGGATAGTTCCGGGGTGAGGTATTTCACGTCCATCTGCAGATATCCCAACCCAGGGCAGTTACGGGGTCTCATCACCTGACCATTCTGGAATAGGGGCCTTCGCCTTTTGGTGCTGGGCCTCACCAACCCGGTCCTCTTCAGATACCGATGTATGCTCGATGCGGAGACCTTCAACCCTCGGTTCCGGGCTAACACCGCCAGCTTCTCCCGACAGAAGCCCGTGGCTTCCCGCCACGCCCTCACCTGGCTCGCCATCTCTCCACATAAGACCCTCCAAGGTCGCTTGGGCGCTGTCGAGCCCCGCTTCAACCCTTGCCAACGCACATATCCCCAAGGCTGCCTTCCTCGTCCCACCCAACGCTTTACCGTCCTCCGATCTACTCCCAGCCTCCGGGCCGCCTCCGAATAGTTCTCTCCACATGACTTCCACGTCTCTATTATCTTCCTGATCTCTACTCTCGCCATATCTCATTCTATTTACCCTGTACCTTTTGCTGTGAGAGAACAAGACCTCCTTTCCAGTGGGTGCCAACTCTGCTATACTTCCCAACGCCTTTTTCAGTTCGGCACCTGAAAATATGCCTGTGCTTGTTGCCGCCAACTGAACTGAGGAAACGTCGAGGATGATGGAAGAATGCCGGCTTATGCTGTGATAGGCGCCCAATGGGGCGACGAAGGCAAGGGTAAGATAATCGACTACCTTGCCGAAAAGGCCGACTGCGTGGTGCGGTACGGCGGCGGTAACAATGCGGGCCACACCGTGGTCAATTCCCAGGGAGAGTTCAGTCTTCACCTGGTGCCCTCAGGCATTTTTCGGCCTCGGTCAACCTGCATCATAGGAAATGGGGTGGTTGTTGATCCCGACGTTCTTCTGAGAGAGCTGGAGTACCTGGACGATGCAGGCGTGGACACCAGCCGCCTACAGGTCAGCGATCGCGCGCACCTGATAATGCCCTACCATGGTATCCTGGACAACCTGGATGAGAAGTCCCGGGGCGATGCAGCCATCGGTACCACGGGCATGGGTGTTGGTCCCGCCTACATGGACAAGACTGGGCGCTCCGGCATCCGCGTGGGAGACCTTAATGATCTGCCCGCGTTGCGGCCTAGGCTCGAAAAGGTGGTCGAATCCAAGAACGCCATCATCACACGCATCTACGGCGGAAGCCCTATCTCGGCATCGGATGTTTACGACAAGTGCCGGGAGTGGGCGGAGAAGATGGGAAAGCACATTCAATCCGCAGAGGTGACGGTCCGGGAATCCCTGGCCCGCGGAGAAAACGTGCTGCTTGAGGGCGCCCAGGGGACCCTGCTGGATGTGGACCATGGCACCTACCCCTATGTAACTTCCTCTTCGCCCTCGGTTGGAGGCGCCTGTACCGGCTTGGGCATCAGCCCTCGGGAGATCCGCGGAATAGTGGGAGTGTTCAAGGCGTACTGCACCCGGGTAGGTGGCGGTCCGATGCCTTCGGAGATGTTCGACGCCACGGGCGAGACCCTGCGAGAGAAGGCTTGGGAGTACGGGGCCACAACGGGACGGGCCAGGCGGATAGGTTGGTTCGATGGGGTTGCGGGGCGATACAGCGCCAACGTCAACGGCTTCACATCCCTGGTACTGACCCGCCTGGATGTGCTGGACGGACTGGAGAGCATTAAGGTGTGCACCGGGTACAAGGTCGAAGGCAAGGTTGTAAAGGAATTCCCGGCCAGCATATCGGCCCTGGAGAACTGCCAGCCTGTCTTCGAGGAGATGCCTGGTTGGAGTGAGCCGACAGCCAGCACGACCAACAAGTCGGACCTGCCAAAGGCTGCTGTGGACTACATAAGCTGTATTGAAGAGATAATTGGGTGCCCGGTGCACCTGATATCCACTGGTCCAGGCCGGGACGAAACGATCCTGGTGGAAGACATCCTCTAGATTCGAGGATGCCCGAGCCCCGGAAGCTTTAATGTCCAAGCACTAGGGCCAGGTGGGGACGCCCTCACCCAGGGTGAAGAGGGTGTAGAGGTTTAACCAGCAGAGTTAAGCAGGTACGGGCAGGTCTATCTTGTACTCCCCAAGCGCCGCTTCTATCTGCTTGGCCGATTTCTCATCGGCGGGGACCAAGGGGAGACGGGGCGTACCCACACCGAACCCGATGTGGTTCAGAGAGTGCTTCACGGGGATGGGGTTTGACACTATGAACAGCACCTTGAACAAGGGGAGCAGCCGGCGGTGCTCGGAGGCTGCGTTCTCGATCTCCCCCTCCAGTATCATCCCGATCATGGCGCTGATCTGGTTGCCCACCAGGTGGGATGCGACGCTCACCACTCCATAGCCGCCGAGGGCCATTATGGGGAAGGTCTCGTTGTCGTTGCCGCTCCACACACGGAAGCCATCGGCACAGCCTTGGATGGTGCGCGCAGTCTGGTCGAGATCGCTTCCTGCATCTTTGACGCCGACGATATTATCTATGTGGCTTAGCCTGATGGTCGTTTCATCGGTCATATTCAGGCTGGTCCGGCTGGTTACGTTGTACAGCATGCAAGGAAGGTTGACGCTGCCTGCGATGGCCTTGAAGTGCTGGTACAGACCCTCCTGGGGAGGCTTGTTGTAGTAGGGCACTACAAGGAGGACACCATCGGCCCCGGCGCGTTCGGCCTCGATGCTCATCTCTATGCTTTCAGCGGTGTTATAGGTGCCGGTCCCTGCGATAACGCTGGCGCGGCTGCCCACAGCCTCCTTGATCTCTGCATACAAGCGGAGCTTCTCTTCCTTGCTCACCGTCGGGCCTTCTCCCGTGGTGCCGGTGACTATCAGGCCGTCGCTGCCCGAATCTACCAGGGCATTCGCCAGGTCCCGGGCCTTCTCATAGCTGACCCTTCCCTCGTCGTCGAAAGGGGTCACCATTGCCGTTATCAGCCTTCCTAGCTCCTTCAACGCAGACCTCCTGGCTTGGTGGTTAAAGGCCCGAGACGGTCATCAGTCCTTGATAACCTGGCGGTACGCCGGCTTGGTGGAGAGTCCGGTGCCATCGGTGTAAATCTGCTTGACCTCGATGAAATCATCCAGCCCATATGGGCCAAGCTCCCTCCCGATGCCGCTCTGCTTGTATCCTCCCCAGATCCCCTCCACCGGCTGAGCATAATTATCCCATATCCAGACTGTTCCCGCACGAATACGCCGGGCTACCCGCATGGAACGCACATAGTCACCGCTCCACACCCCTGCCACCAGTCCATAGGGCACATCGTTGGCCAGCTCGATGGCCTCTTCCTCTTCGCTGAATGAGGTCACCGCCACCACAGGTCCAAATATCTCCTCCTGCCCCAAGGCAGAGGAGTTTTCCACGTTGTCAAAGATGGTCGGGTCCACAAAGTAGCCGTGGTCGAAGGGGCTTCCAGCCAGCTTATTCCCGCCGGTAACAAGGGAGAAGCCGGAGTCCAGCCCCATCCTTATGTATTGCTGGACGGTGTTTTCCTGGCTCTTGGATACCAGTGGGCCCATATCCGTGGACTGTTGGTCGGGCTGTCCCACCTCTATAGCCTTAGTGAGGGACACAACCTGTTCCAGGAAGGAGTCGTGTATGCCGTCCTGGACAAGCAGCCTGGTGGTTGCGCCGCAGGCCTGCCCCGCATTTCGGAACATGCCGAACACCGCAGCCCGAGCGGCTGCATCCAAGTCCGAATCTTCGAAGACCACGAAGGGGGCTTTGCCTCCGAGCTCCAAGCTGATGCGCTTGACGTTCATGGCAGCTTCGGCAGCGATCCGCTTTCCGGTGCCCGTCTCTCCCGTGAAGGAAATCTTGTCGACTCCAGGATTTCTCACCATCTCTGCCCCGATCACATCACCGGGCCCGGTCACGAAGTTCACAATACCCGCCGGAGCGCCGGCCTCGTGCAGCAGCTTGACCAGCTCGTAGGTGCTTTGGGGGGTGTAGCTCGCCGGCTTGAGCACGAGCGTGCAGCCGACAGCCAGGGCTGGGGCCACCTTGCGGGCGGTCTGGGTGAGGGGAAAGTTCCAGGGGGTGATCAAGGCCACAACGCCGATTGGCTCCTTGACAAGGTTGATCATGGATCCGCTGGGTTGGAAGAAGGACTCCCCGTAGAGCTTCCCCGCATACCCCGCGTAAAAGTCGAATATATCAGCTGCAGCGACGACATGTCCCGCAGCCTGCCTGGCGGGCATCCCGACTTCCAGGCGGACTATGGCGGCGAGTCGCTCCGCGTTGGCTCGAATAAGCTCACCTGTGCGATAAAGCACCCGCTCTCGTAACTTGTGGTTGGTGGTCCAGTTTTCAGTGTTGGTGTCAAAGGCATGTCGGGCAGCATCGATTGCAGCCCTCATGTCCGACGCCGTCCCCTGTGCCGCAGCGGTGACGGTGACCCTGTTGTCGGCCGGGTTCTCTCGATGGAACTGCTGTCCCGAGGAAGACGGCCCCTCCTCGCCGTTGATCAGCAGGGGACAGCTGAATGGCATCTGCGTTTCTGCGGGAGTCATCTAGTGCACCATCCCTAAGGCTAGATTCGGGCGTCGAACATCATGCAGCTTGGTTTCTTTGCACGTTGGCCGATGAGATTTTACACGGAACCAAAGGTGGCTGCTACCTCTCCGGGAGCAAGCTGGTCCAGGCGCAGCGCCTCTTCAGCGATCTGGATGGCGTTGAGGGCTGCGCCCTTCCGGAGATTGTCGCACACGATCCACATCGCCAAGCCCCGGTTGGATGAGATGTCCTGGCGGATGCGCCCCACGTAAACATCATCGGTACCCGCTACATCCCAGGGGGTGGGATAATCATTCTCCCCCGATGCTCCCATCACTTTAACCCCAGGCATTCCGGCCAGTAATTCTGCTGCCCGTTGGGGGCTGATAGGATCCTGGAACTCCAGGTGCACGGCGGCGCTGTGGGCGCCGAACACGGGGACCCGCACGCAGGTGGCGGACACTGGAATGCCGGGCAGGTGCATGATCTTCCGCGTTTCCTGGAGCATCTTCTGCTCTTCGAAGGTGTAGCCGTTAGATGTGAAATTATCGATATGGGGAAAGATGTTGAAGGCGATCTGCCGGGGGAAGTTGCTAGGCTCTGCAGCCTCTCCCTCCAGGACGGACCGGCTCTGATCCCGGAGCTCGTCCATGGCTGCCCCACCCGCGCCGGACACCGATTGGTAGGTGTCTGCAACGATGCGGGTGATTGGGGATTCTTTATTCAAGGGATGGGCTATCATCACCAGGGGCGTCGTGGAGCAGTTCGGGATGGAGATGATGCCTCGATGCCACTTTACATCTTCGCCATTGACCTCTGGGACGACCAAGGGGACATCAGGGTCCATGCGAAAACAGGAGCTGTCGTCGATTACCAGCGCCCCGGCCTCTACCGCGGCAGGCCCAAGCTGGGCGCTTAGCTGGCTGTTGACGGATATGAAGGCAATGTCGGCTCCCCGGAACTGTTCCGGGGCGGCCTCCCTGACCTCCAGCTCTTCTCCTCTTACCCGCAGCTTCGTGCCGGCAGAACGGCTGGATGCCAGGAGTCTTATCTCGCGGGCTGGGAAATCTCTCTCTTCGAGTATCCGCAGGAACTCCCGTCCGACGGCGCCTGTGGCCCCGACAACCACTATGCTTGGCTCTTTCATCTACCTTGCGCCCTGCTTAAAGCCCCATGATCTTGTCCAAGCCCACCACCAGCCGCCCCAGCTTTCCGACCTCCCGGATTGCAAGGAGCATCCCGGGCATGCAGCAATCCCTGCTGATCATATCATGGCGTAGGGTGAGCGCCTGGCCCGCCATTCCCATGACCACCTCGTGGTGGGCGACTCGTCCTGCCATCCTGATGCTGTGTATGCCCACCCCTCCCTGCTCGCCGCCTCTTACGTTCGCAATGTTTTCGTGCTCGGTTACGTTCCTGCGGTATTCCTTGCCTTCGGTTATTGCGTTGGCGATTACCTGGGCGGTGCCCGAAGGAGCATCGATCTTTGCTTCGTGATGGGTCTCCACTATGTCCACATAGTCGAAATAAGGGGCAGCTTGCTTTGCTAGGTGAACGAGGAGCACTCCTCCGATGGAGAGGTTTGCTGCGACGACTATTCCCACCCCGTTCTCACTGGAAATAGCTTCCAGCTTGGTGAAGTCCCCTTCGGCCAGGCCGGTTGTCCCGGTAACCAGGTGAATCTTCCGCTGGGCGGCGAGGGGAGCTGCGGCCATGACTGATGCGGCGGCGGTGAAATCGACCAGGACATGAGGCTTGGTGGAGTCCAGGACCGTCGCCAGGTCCGTGCCAAGGGGGACACGCTCCGAGATTCCGGGCACTTCCAGGTATGGCCCACGGTCCTGACGGCAGGTCGCCCCGACCAGCTCCATGTCGGAGGCGTTGGAGAGGGCGATGAGGGCTTCCCGACCCATTTTGCCGGTGGCCCCCGCCACAGCAACCCTCAGCGGAGCCATTGGGCACCTTTTCCCACGACCACCGAACCGTTCTTCAGGTTATTTCCTCGGTGGGTGGACATTGTGGCGCTACCTGTTGGAAGGACCGCGGTAGGGCCGCCGTCCTGAGCTTTGTCCGCTGCCTCCGCCAGCGCTAGGTCCTCCCGGCCTGGGGGGCCTGCGGTCGTTGCGGAAGCCGCCGGGGCTGGAGTTTCTGTTGAAGGGAGCCGGCGGGCGGTTGTTCCGATCCGCGCCGGGCTGGGCAGCTTCGGAGCCGCCGAGCAAGGCTTGGCGTGATACGTTGACCCTTCCCATGTGGTCGATCTCCTGGACGATTACGGTAATCTCCTGGCCGACCTCCACGCTCTCGGCGATATCGCCCAAGTCCTCGGACCTGGCAAGGCCATCCTTGCCCGGAATAAGCTCTACAAACGCCCCAAAGTTGGTTACCCGGGAGACTTTGCCGGTGAAGATGTCTCCGACCATCACTTCCCTGGTCAGCCCTTCGATCTTGGAGCGTGCGCTGGCCATCATTCGGTCGTCGGAGACGGATATGGTCACCGTGCCGTCGTCCTGCACATCTATGGTCGCTCCCGTCTCCTCCTGGATACTACGGATCATCCGCCCGCCGGGGCCGATCACCATCCCGATCTTGGCAACGGGGATGCTTATGCGCAACATCTTGGGAGCATAGGGGCTGAGGGACTCCCTCGGCTGGGTGATGGCCTCTTCCATCTTGGCCAGGATGAACATCCGCCCGTCCTTGGCCTGTGCCAGGGCGCGCTCCAGTATCTCGTTCGTTATGCCCTTCACCTTGATGTCCATCTGCAGAGCGTTTATGCCCTGGGAGGTGCCGGCCACCTTGAAATCCATATCGCCAAGGTGGTCTTCCAAGCCTTCGATATCAGTTAGGATGGTGTTGCGCCCGTCGGAGCCCATTATCAGTCCCATAGCGACCCCGGCCACGGGACGCTTTATTGGGACACCTGCATCCATGAGGGCAAGGGTGCTGCCGCACACGCTGGCCATGGAAGTGCTGCCGTTGGAGCTCAACACCTCGGACACGATGCGAATGGTGTAGGGAAAGTCCGTTTCGGGGGGGATGGACTGAAGGATGCTGCGCTCCGCCAGCGCCCCGTGTCCGACCTCCCGCCTGCCGGGGGACCCGACCCTCTTCACCTCACCGGTGGAGTAGGGGGTGAAGTTGTAGTGGTGCATGAAGTGCTTTGTGTCGTCGGGCCCCAGATCATCCAGGGTCTGCTTCATCAGGGTCGAACCCAAAGTAACTACGCTCAAGACCTGCGTCTGCCCGCGGGTGAAAAGGCCGGTGCCGTGGGTGCGGGGCAGTATTCCCACCTCGCAGCTGATGGGCCGGATCTCTGTGGTGCTCCTGCCGTCGGCGCGGATGCCGTGGTTGAGAATCCTCTGACGCATCTGCTCCTTTAGGATGTTTTCGAAAGCTGCCCCGACCTGGTCCGCCGGGTGTTCATCGGCAAGCGCTTCCCTGGCTTCCGATTCCAGGGCGTTCAGGGACTCTTCCCGCTCAACCTTGCTGAGACCTGCTTCCAGGACAGAGGTCATCCGGCCGTTCAGGAAGGACGAGACACTGTTTTCCACTTCCTGCTGGTAATTGCTGGTCTGGATGACCATCTTCTCTCTGCCCACGGCAGAGGCCAGCTCTTCCACCATTTCGATGATCTGAAGATTGGCAGCCTGACCCTTCCGGATCCCTTCCAGGACGGTCTCTTCAGAGACCTCGTCGGACTCGGACTCGACCATCATCACCGCATCCTTGGTGCTTGCGATCACCAACGCCAAACTGCTGTTGTCGGTCTCGGAGTAGGTGGGATTGATGATGTAGCTGCCATTGGAGTAACCGACGCGGCAGGCCCCAATGGGTGTTGGGAAGGGGAGGTGGGACATCGCCAGTGCTGCGGAAGCGCCGACTATGCCCAGGGTCTCGGGAGGGTTCTCCTTGTCCACGGACATGACGGTTATGATGATCTGGATGTCGTTGTAGAACCCCTTGGGTAGAAGGGGTCGGATGGGCCGGTCGATGAGACGGCCGAAAAGTATGGCCTGCTGGGTGGGCCTGCCCTCCCTTCGGAAGAAGCTGCCCGGTATGCGCCCAGCGGCGTATAGCCTTTCTTCGTAGTCAACCGTCAAGGGCAGAAAATCGATATCAGGTCTTGCCTTTGGGGCAACACATAAAGTGGCAAGGATGATCGTGTCGCCGGACCGGACCGTTGCGCTTGCGTCCGCTTGTTCGGCGTATTTTCCTGTCTCGATAAGAATCTGTTTTCCACCGATATTCCGTTCCACAGAGTAGTACATAGTTGGAGATAAACGACCTCTCTTAAGGTATGGTGAAGGTGCCCGGAAAAGTAGAAAGCCCCGACGGGCGGGGCTATCTTCTCAGGCCAAGGCGACTGATAAGGGTGCGGTACCGGCCAACGTCCTCGCGAGATAGGTAATTCAGCAGACTTCGGCGTTGACCTACAAGCTTGAGAAGGCCTATCCGGGAATGGACATCCTTCTTGTGCTGGCGGAGGTGGTCTGTGAGCTGCCTGACCCGATCGGTAAGTATAGCTACCTGGACTTCTACAGACCCTGTGTCGCTGTCGTGTTGCTGAAAGTCCTCTATGAGTTGGGACTTTCTTTCCTTATCCAGAACCCCTCCTGGACCTCTTCCTTCTTACTTCGCAGGAGATTATAGCATAACCCCAAGAGCCATGCAATGAGGCCTCCATTTTCGACCCAGGTCGGGGTTGAGAGCGGCCGAGTGATTCGGCAACGGAAACACCGATCAGTTTCAAGCAAGGGTTAGGAGCGGGCCCAGTCGGCGTCGGTGGGGAACACGGTCGAGCATCTTGCCCGCACCGGTTCGCCATCGAACCAGTCCTTGACCGTCTCCCGCCACTTCAGATAGTGGGGCGCCGCTCGATGGGCTTCTATGGCGGCATTGTCCCGGTAAACCTCGTACAGAAATATTCGGTTGGGGTCTTCCTGGTCCTGGATGATGTCGAAGCGAAGACATCCTGGCTCGTCGTTCACCGACCCCCTGGCATCGTCCAGCATCGACTCCATGAATGCCTCTTTGTGTCCGGGCTTGATCCGGATGGTTACCATCAGCGCTTCCATAGCTCCTCCTTAGCTCCTCCTTGGTCCTAGCTCCGACAAATTATACACCTGCTGGGGGCGCCATATGGGAGGCTTTCACCCTTAGACCCGACACTCCCGCGAAAGCGGGAGTCTATACCCTCATCGCCGTGGCGTGAGCCAACGGAGGTTGCAGCATTAGGAGACTCTTGCATAACTCCCCAGACCGCACCCCAAGGCGGCGAGAGCGGGAATACTCAAGACACAACTACAGCTGTCCGTTCCCCTTCGAGTACCTCAGGGCGAACGGACAGCCCAGGTTACGCAAAGGTCTCCTTTAGCGGGAACGACGGTGAGGCGGTGGGAAGGATGGTAAGGGGGCGGATATTGTGACATTGTTCAAAGGTCTCTTCAATGGCAAGGGAGGAACCGCGTGACGTGCTAAAATCAGGCTCTATCCTGGGTTCCTTCACCGCGGAGTGCCCGAAGGGAGTGTCTTGCCCAAGAATACGATTCTTATCTGTATCGACGGCTTCGACCCTGAGTACCTGGATGCCTGCGACATGCCCAACCTTAAAGAGATGGGGAGGCGCGGGTTTGCGACCATCGGCAAGTGCATGGTCCCGTCGGTAACCAACGTAAACAACGTCTCCATACTCACCGCCAGCTACCCTCAAATCCATGGCATCTGTTCCAACTACTGGCACAAGGGCGGCGGTGAAGAGGACGTTTACACCGAATCGGCTGAGTACATCCTTGCTGAAACCTTCTTTCAGAGGGCCGGCAGGCTGGGACTGGACTCCCTGCTGGCCACATCCAAGGACAAGCTGTGCAGTCTCCTTGGGCAAGGGGCAGGCACGGCCATCTCCTCGGAGGCGCCCCCCGGGTGGATAGTCGAAGCTGTTGGCCCTGCCCCGGAAATATACTCCCTGGAGGTCAACGGTTGGGTGATCAACGCGGCCAACTACGCCATGTCAGTCAGGGAATACGACATCATTTACATAACAACAACCGACTATGCTATGCACACCTTTCCTCCTGAAGATCCCCGGTCCCAGCAGCACGCTACGATCCTCGACTCAGCTATTGGCAGGCTCGCCGACTCCCACCCGGAATCAGCTATCCTGGTCACCGCCGATCATGGAATGGCCGGCAAGACTCGCATGGTAGATGTAGAAGCCGTCCTGTCCAGGTACGGAATCCCTGCAACAGCTGTGCCCATCATCAAGGACCGCTACGTGGTACATCATTCCAACCTTGGCGGATGCGTATATGTGTACCTGGACACCAGGTACTCGGAGGATGCTATAGGAATCCTGGGAGACACCAACGGCGTACTCCACGCTCTCTCCAGGGAGGAAGCGGTCGCTGCTTTCAAACTGCATCCCGACAGGATAGGTGACCTGGTTGTGGTTGGAGAGAAGGACACGGTGTTTGGCGACCCGGCTAAAGTGGAGCTTCCCCAAGCCCTTAGGAGCCATGGTTCCACCACCGAACAGGAAGTGCCTATCATCGGTTACAACGGCGACTTCGAGGGGTTCTCTTTCAATGAAAACCGGGACCTGGGCCGTTACGTCTTCGAGCGGGTGTTGAGAGGCTAAGTCGGCTGAGGGTATCCCATCGCCGAGCCGGTACGGGGTGGTCCGGTGCAGTGCTATAATCCAGAAAGCTTACGGGGCTGTAACAGCACACCAATATCCTTCTAAAGGGGGTTCTACATGTACGGATGGCGGGCCGAAATCGGGTTCATCACCCCTGCGAACAACACGGTTATCGAACCGGAGCTCTACCATGTGGTCCCTGAGGGCGTTTCTTTCCACTTCACAAAGCTCGTCTTCAAGTCCAAGGCACGGGACGGACGCATCAAGGATGTGGACAACGAGGGACTGGACAGCTTGGCACGCAGCCAGGTCAACGCCATCGGTTACGCATGCATGGCGACCAGCCTCGTGGGGTCCGACCAGTGGGAGAAAGATGCAACGGAGCGCACCAGCCTTCCCACGGCAACGGCAACGGGGGCTGTAAAGACAGCCCTGAGGGCCAAGGGAGCCAAGAACATCGCCATGGTCTGCCACTATCCCGAGGACCGACTGGATTTGGTGAAGAGTTCCTTCGCCGAGGATGGTTTCAACATCGTATCAATTGAGACGGCTAGCGTGGCGGACCAGAAAGAGGTCAACCGCATATCGACGGAAGTAGTTTACCGTCTTGCACGGAAGGCGGACCGGAAAGATGCGGATGCCCTTTGCCTGCTGGCTACGGACCTGAGGACATTTCCCATCCTTCAGCAGCTGGAAGACGACTTGGGCAAGCCGGTCATCGGCACCAACCAAGCCCTGCTGTGGAGGACCATGCAGCTGGTGGACCTGGACGACAAGATAGGGGGCTACGGCTCGCTGCTGTCGGGATAGTGGGAGAACTATTGTGTAATGGACGGTGCCGTCTAGGGAACCGGAGTAGTTGATGCTGCCAGGGAAATCGATGCTTTCCGTAGACCTGGCTCAGATTGGGATGCACAAGAGCAGCATATGGGCTTACTAAATCTAACCTTTGGCTGATGCAACGAGCCCTTGGCGACCTTCGTTCGTTATAGCCTGTATGCCTCTGAAGGTTGTCGAATGTCTGTAATGCTACTCGTGGTCAGTGGGATCAGCTCTTTTTCTCCTCGTATTCAGGATTAAACGGTTGTTCGGTTGCCCGGATCAAGGAAATGAAGGGTACGCCGTCAAACTTGAGCCACTCCCCCCAGCATGCCTGATCTACAACACTAAGGCTATGGTCCCTCATGGCACCTTCCCACGAGGTTTCAGATGGAAACACAGGTCCGTCAGCGGCCATATCCTGAGCGTTCAAGAATCCAAGATAAAGTAGTGCGACAGGTATGCCAAGAGAGACCAGCTTCCACGACCATGCAAACCGGTTGGATAGCTGATAATAGTGGTCTCTGGATATATCCCAACGTTTTCCTGTTACTCGCCGGAATTCGGTTGCGGCCTCGCCAATCGCCAATCCAATCCGGTCGTGGTTCTTGATGCTGTTAGCAGACGCATCCGACCTGAGTGGTTTCCCATCGTTCTTTAACTCGTTTGAATGCGCCTTAGCTTCAATAAGAAGAAGCCCCGGCCTGCCTTTGATGGTGCAGGGGCTGGCGATGTCCCAGTTCGGAGTCGTCGTCGCCCTACCCCTACCGGGGACCGCGAGCCACCATCTTTTGAGTTGCAGCTGTACCTGATGGCTCACGAGGTTGTTTGGCTTGTCCAGTTCAACCTCCCTCGCGGGGGTGATGTCCCAAGCATTGTTTCTGCGCACGGGCTTTCCGTATGGCATCCAGTTGTCGCTCGAAGAAACGCCTAAATCGGGGAGATTCACAATGTGCGTCAGACGTCTGGCAACTTCTCCTGGATCACCTTCCACCGTCAGAATGCAACGCGGTTGGCTACCTCGCTGATTGCTAAGCTGTTTGTACCAGCTCATTCGGCCCCCAGAAGTTGTTACGTTCATTAACCCTAGAAGTCGAACTGGCGGCCTATGCTTCGCTCTTTAGCCAGCTGGTACACCTTCCCTGCGCAGGCCATGTCCTCGATGGCGATGCCATTGAACTTGAAGAGGGTGATCTCATCGTCGGATACCCGGCCGGGGACCTTCCCGCCAACCACATCTGCCATCTCGGCGTATATGTCTGATTTGTCGTAAGTTCCCTGGGATATGGGAATCACCAGGTCGCCGGCTTCCTTGAGGGCTTGGTCCATGAACTCGACCACGACCTTGCTCTTGTGCAGGGTCGCCTCATCCACCTCACGCATGTCGGGTATACTGGAGCCGACCACGCTAAGGTGCATGCCCGGTCTGATGTGGTCTGCCGAAAAGATGGGCTCCCGTGCGTTGGTGACGGTGACCACGATATCGGCGCCCGACAGGGCTTCCTCGGCGGATTCCACGCCTATAACCTCGGCGGGCACCACGGGGTCCAGGGTATCGGCAAAGCTCTGCCGGTGCTCCGGGTTAGGGCTATAGACGCTGATCTCTTGGACTGGACTCACAGCGCAGACGCCCACCCCCTGCATCGCCGCGTACTTGGACGAGCCGAAGAGGGCCAGCTTTCTGCAGTCCTTGCGCCCCAGGTGCTTGATGCCGACGGCCGTTACAGCCCCTGTGCGAATGCGGCTGATGTCCTCTCCGTCCACCATCGCCAGCAGCTCTCCATTGGCCGAGTCGAACAGCAGTAGGATGAACCGCGCGCGCCTCAGCGGTGTGGTGCCGGGCGAGGAGGCTACAAGTATCTTGGCACCCATGATGCCCTGCCCGTGAATGGTCCCCGGCATAAGCCATCGCAGGTACGAATGGCCGGGGCCTTCCGGGGGAGGCGTGGAGATGCGAGGGGGCATGCTTGCTCCCCCCAAGGCCAGTTGCCGGAATGCCTCTTCCACGGCATCTATGGCATCTTCCATGGTGAGGAGGCTGGCGACCTCCGCGTTGGTTATCAGGAGCGCCATAATTGAATGGTCCGTCTTGGCATTGGGCTGCTATCGCCGGGGCTTCACAAGCTGGCCGATTGCCGGGGCTTCGGCTGCGGTCCCATCGTCCATGACTACATTCCCCCGCACCATGGTCATGACGGGCGTTCCCCTGACCTGCGTCCCGCCAAAGGCCGAGTACTTGGGAGCTGTCACCAAGGCCCCATCGTCGATGGTCGATTCCCGCTCCAGGTCCACCAGCACCAGGTCTGCATCCGACCCCACCTGGAGCGTTCCCTTCTGGGGATAGATGCCGTACTCCCTGGCCGGGTTTTCGCTCATCACCTTCACAAGCTGGGAGAGGGACAGCCTGCCCTCGTTGACCTGGGTCAGCATAAGGGGCAGGGAGATCTCAACCTCCGGCACGCCTGTCGGGGCTTTCCAGATATCCCGGAACCCTTCTTCCTTCTCGGCTCGGGCGTGAGGGGCATGGTCCGTAGCCACCATGTCGATGGCCCCGTCCAGCAGGCCGCTCCAGACGGCGGCGTTGTCATCGGGGGTCTTGAACCGGGGCAGGACCGTACCGAAAGCCCCCATTCTTACATGGTCCTCTTCGGTCAGGAGCAGGTACTTGGGGCTGGTCTCGACGGTGAAGCTGCCCGGGCGTTTCTCTTTGGCTTCCCTGATTAGCTCCAGGGAGCGTCTCGTCGTTATCATGTGGAAGTGGAACCTGTAGGGCGTGTTCTCGGTTAGGAGGAGCACCCTTGCCACACCGACGGACTCGTTCTCCCGGGGCCAGGCTCCCAGCCAGTCCCGGATTTCCACCCGGCCCGAATCTTGAAGGTGCTGGCGCATGAACTGGGAGTGGCCCCCGTCGGAGGCGCTCATGCTGGAGATGCCCCCGTCCTCATGCACCGCCCTCATGATGTCCATCATCATAGGGCCCGTGGAACCCTGTCCCAGGAACTCCATGGAGACGGCTCCCGCCTCAAGCATGCCCGGGATCTCGTTAATGTTTCCCGGTTCAGCCATTGCCTGGATGGTGAAGTCCACCACCGCCTTTTTGGGCCAGTCCTCGGCTACCTGGTGCACCATGTCTGCGCTGTTGATTGCCGGCGTGGTGGTGGGCTGGCACATGATGGTGGTAACGCCCCCCGAAGCAGCCGCCCGGGTCAGGGTGTTGAAGTCTTCCTTGTGAGTCTGTCCAGGATCCCTGGTGTGCACATGGCAGTCGACGCAGCCGGGGAGGGTATAGCGGCCCCCTCCGTCGACGGTTCGGGCCGCTTCCAGTTCCGAGCCGGGGGCCGCCAAGACTGATATCCTGCCGTCGGCGATGCCGATATCCAGTTGCTGCATTCCCGCAGGGGTAACTACCGTGCTATTGGTTATGACGATATCAAAGTTCGACATGGAACATTCCCTCCCACTGGGTTTGATAGCTATGTGAGGAGCTAGACGACCTTGCTCCCACCCCGGAATACGGCCACGACGTCTGCGATGTCGTTCACATCTTCGTAGGGCTTCCCCCCGAAGATGGCCACGTCGGCCTGCTTGCCGGCTTCCAGGGTGCCTATAGAGTCCAGCAGGCCGAGGGAGTCGGCGGCATCCCTGCATGCTGAAAGAACGGCCTGCCGTGTGCTGAGACCTCCCTGCACCATCAGGTCCATCTCGCTGAAGATGCGGTCGAAGGGCATGGGCCCCCATCCGCAATCGGTGCCCGTCACAAACTTGACCCCTGCGTCCGCCATCTTCCTCATGTTGATGAGGCGGTCTTCGCACTGGCGTTTCAGCCCGTCGTACCTCTCCTGGTCGTCTCCCGTCAGGCCCGTCGTGTTTTCCTTTTCTGCCAGGTCCAGCCGTGGCCCTGCGCCGGTGACCTGGTACAGCGTGGGGTTCACCCAAGCCCCCGCTTCGGCGAGCCGGGCGGCCACATCCTCCCTATACCTTGCCGACCCGTCAGCTTCCCGAAAGGTGCAGTGGATGATCATGTCGATGCCGGCCTCCAGGGAGTTCATGATGCCCTCGGTAGCATGGGCATGGGCGGCTACCAGGCGCTTGAACTTGTGCGCCTCCCAAGTGAGGGCCTTCAGCTCGTCCAGGTTGTAGGCAGGCAACTCCGGGTATGTGCCCAGGGTGCTCCCACCGGTTGCGGCCACCTTGATATAGTCCGCTCCCCGCTTGATCAGTCTGCGCACTCCCTTTATAACCTCATCCACTCCATCGGCCTCGGCCCCGTTCTGCCACATATGCCCGCCCGTGATGGTCAGGGCATTGCCGCACAACATCAGGCGGGGGCCGTCGGTCAGACCACGCCTTATGCCTTCCTTCAGCGAAAAGGTCGTATCGTGCTTGGAGCCGTTGTCCCGGATGGTCGTCACTCCCAACCGCAGATATTGACGGGCGTTGGCAATGGATTGCATCAGCAGGATGTCATCCTGTTCCGCCATCACATCGTTGGTGTGGGTCCCATCACCCGGATAGTTCAGGTGAGTGTGCACATCCACCAGCCCCGGCATGATCGTGGCTTCGGGGTGCTCATGCACTTCTACAGGGGCGCCCTCGGGGGCGGCCAGCTCGTGGGAAGGCCCGATGGCCTCGATCTTGTCTCCCCGGAGGAGAATTGCCCCATTCTCAAGGGGCGTACCGCCCCTTCCATCGAACAGGAAGCCTCCTCTTATTAGATGGTAGGCCTGGTTTGACTGGGGCATAACAAAACGTCCTTAGGCTGAAATATGGCCGCAATTCTAACATGGCGGTATCTGGCTATCAACGAGGGAAGAACCTGGGGCCATGCTATACTGGAAAGGAACGGCAACCGCTGCTCCTCGACCCTTCAAAGGTGTAATCCATAGACTTGCGCTACCTCAAGAACTTTGTCCTTCCGACCGGACTCATCGCCCTCGCTGCGGTGGTGATAGGTCTTTCTGTCTTCGCCGTTCTCACCCTTCTCAACGATGATGCGGCTGCCCCAACCAAAGAAGACGAGCTTGTAGGCAGCCTGCCGACCGACATTCCTGGAGAGTTCGCACGCGTATATGAGGTGTGGGAACTGCTGCAAGGAGAGCACCTGCTCGGAGATACCCTGGATGCAGACCAGATTAGCCAAGCAGCTGTTGAAGGCATGTTGGAAAGCTTGGACGATCCCTACGCTGCTTTCCTCACTGCCTCCGAATATGCCATCGAGACCGAAGACTTTCACGGGTCCTTCCAGGGCATCGGCGCCAGCGTTGGCATCCGAGAAGGAGAGGTGACGATAATCGCTCCCCTTCCCGACAGCCCAGCCGAAAAGGCAGGTATCCAGCCGGGGGATGTGATCCAGGAGGTTGACGGCGAAGATGTAGAGGGCTGGAGCTTGCTGCGGGTGGTCAGCCGAATAAGAGGGCCGAAGGGGGAGCCAGTCGTATTGGGCATCAGGCGTGAGGATGAGGATGTAACCTTGACCATCGTCAGGGACGAAGTGGAGCTGAGTAGCGTGGAGTTAGGCTCTCTGCCCGGAGGCATAGCCCACCTCACCATAAACTCCTTCACGGAAACCACACCTTCCGAGGTGGGCCAAGCCTTGGAGGATATCACGGAAGCTCGGGGGCTTATCATCGACGTGCGAAACAATCCCGGGGGACTGCTCCAGTCCGTGGTTGATGTCATAAGCCACTTCATCGATGGCGGCCTGATCTTGTACGAGGTGGACGGAGAAGGAAGGCATCAAGAATGGGAGGCCTCAGCCGGCACAACCCTGAACAATGCGCCCTTGGTGGTCCTGATTAATGAAGGAAGCGCCAGCGGCAGTGAGGTCCTGGCCGGGGCCTTGAGAGATCGGGAAGAGGTCCCGCTGGTGGGGGTCACCACCTTTGGCAAGGGCAGCGTAAATACCCTCAGGGGCCTTAATGACGGCTCGGGTGTGTACTTCACCACCGCCCGATGGCACACCCCCGGAGGAATCCTGCTGGAGGGCAAAGGCATATCCCCCGACGTTGAAGTTCTACAGGACGAGGATAGCGCCGATGACCTCCAGATGGAGGCGGCCATCCAGGTGCTGGAAGAGCTAATCCAGGCAGGTAGTTGATGCCATGGCTGGGGACAAGATGGTCACACTCAATCGAAAAGCCCTTCACGACTACGAGATTTTGGAGCGGGTGGAGGCGGGCCTCGTGCTGACGGGGACCGAGATCAAGTCCATCCGAGCAGGACGGGTGGACATCCGGGAAGGCTACGTAAAGCCTCAAGGAAAAGAGCTATGGCTCATCAATGCCCACATATCGACCTATCCAGCGGGTGGTATATACAATCACGAGCCAACCCGGCCGCGAAAGCTGCTTCTGCACCGGGAGCAGATGGCCCATCTGGCTGCGGAGGCGGCCCAGAAAGGACTGACTATAGTTGCCCTCAAGCTCTATATCAGGAACCATGTGGCCAAGGTAGAGCTGGGGTTGGCCAGGGGGAAGAAGCTGCACGATAAGCGTCGAGCCATCATCGACCGGGACCGGGAGAGGGAAGCCCGCAGAGCCTTGCAGCGCCGGGTGTAGCACATGTCCCAGAACATGTGTTGCCTATGTCCCCGAACAAGTGTTGCCCAGCTCCCGGGCCTGTACAGGGGGAGGGGTTAGGGAGAGGGTAGCTTGGTTCCGTTTGCTTTTGGCGTGTGCCCCTCGGACAGCCTGCTAGCAGGCTGTCCGATCTAGTTCATTCGGCTGGGTAGGCGATGGTTGACAAACTCCAACCAAGGCTTGTGGGTTAGGGACATTCTGAGTGTGCCCCTAACCCTTTCCCCGTCGGGCCTCGGTGTTCCAGCACCGGAGCCTAACTGGCTTTATAGATTCCTATTAATTGTACTTGGATTAGCAGCACCGGGGCCGCTTGGAAAGGCATCTCCTTGGCTGAAATGGAACGCAGACCCAGAGATGGATGTCTTCTCAGCTTCTTCATAGTCGCAGGCTTGTTCGTACTCTTTGTGGTTATTGGTCTCGGAGTGCGGGATAGCATTCAAGACGACGCAGGCCCATTGGTAACGCCTGTTGCTCAGGAACCAATAGCATCAGCAGAACTTTTCCCCACTTTCACCCCTATGCCCACAACAGAGCGAACCTCCCTACGCCCATCCTAGAAAAGGGCTCGACATGCATCCACACTGCATGTGCGGTTCCGCTTGCTCGGGGACCCACGTCTAACAAAGAAAGTGAACTAATGGCTGACACGGTGCCGTTTGCCTACGGGCGGAGGAGCCATGCGCCGAAAGCAAACGGAACCGGCAGCCTTGCTCCCGGTGCCTTTGGGGCAGATGGGCCGGGGGCGAGACGCTGGATTGCGGCTTCCGCCGCAATGACGACCCCCATACTGACTTATTCCCCAAGGAAATCTTCACGTAAACTGAGGTCCGGGCTGTCCGTTCACTCTTTGATTTCCCTCAGCAACTGTCTTTAAAGTCAAGAGTTGTGAAGGGCAGGGTCCCAATGGCGATTATGTTTGACCATGGCGTTGAGGATGGTGAGAAGCTTACGCATACAGGCGGTAAGGGCCACTTTCTTGGGTTTGCCAGCCTCGCAGAGGTGTTGATAGAAGCTTTGCAGGGCTGGGTTGTATCTGGTGGCCACCAAGGTTGCCATGTACAGGGCAGCTCTCACCTTGCCACGGCCACCCCATACCTGGCGTTTCCCACGCAGGGCGCCACTGTCCCGGTTGAAGGGCGCTACACCCACCAGGGCGGCGATCTCGCCACGGTTCAAGGCCCCCAGTTCAGGCAGGTCGGACAAGAGGGTCATGGAGAGAACAGGCCCCACCCCGGGGGCGCTTCGGAGCAGCTGGTCTTTGTCCTTCCACATAGGGGAGGAGCGGATGAATTCTCCCAAGTCCCGGTCCAGCTCTTCCAGATTCTCTTCCAACCACAGGATGTGCTCCTGTACTTTGGGGCGGATACGCCGGGGGGCGGTTCTCAACCGGTTTTTCTCTGCGGTGATCATCTCCACCAGTTGGCGTCTCCGGGCCACCAGGGCCATCAGCTCCTTAGATTGGGCATCGGGCAGGGGCCTGGAAGCAGGGCGCATTGCCTGGGCAAAATGGGCCAGAGCGTGGGCGTCCAAGGAATCGGTCTTGGCCAGTTTCCCGGCAGCCCGGGCGAAGTCCCGCACCTGTCTGGGGTTGACTACCGCTACATCCAATTGGGATGCGACCAGTTCTCCCGCCAGGGTCATTTCCATTCCCCCGGTAGCTTCCAGCACTACCAGTTGGGGCGCCAGTTCCCCCAGACGATGCACCAAATCGCTGACGCCCTGGGAATTATAGGGGGCCTGCCATGCTTCACCGGTAGGACGCACCGCCACATCCAAGCGGTCCTTGGAGACATCGATGCCAACGAACAACGAAGCTTCCTTCATTCATCTACCTCCCTTCAAGATACTCTCCCCAACTCTGGCCCATCCTTGCCTAATTCGGGCTCAACTGCCCAGTCAACTGTTCGGGCTCCGAGAGGGACTGGACGTGACGACCCTGCTGAGGGACGGCCTTCAAAGCCTAGGACGAAGCGGTCTGTCACGTCCCTCTTTAAGATACAAGGGCGAATGGGAGGTGTTTGGGTCAACTGAGAAGAGACACAGAGTTCCATCTGCTTCTCCCAGGGCGAACAGACTGCCGTAGTTTTGCCTTGAATATTGCTCTTCCTACGGCCGCGTTGTGTACTGTCCGGGGAGTTGCGCAAAGGTCACCTGGGTGAGAAGGGATGTATCTCTTCGGGCTTGGGCTGCCGGTGTTGTCTTGATGGTGGAGGCTGAATATACTGAACGGACTATTTGAAGGCAGGTAACGAATATGCCCCTCCTCAGGATTGGACACAGCCCCGATGCCGACGATGCCTTCATGTTTTACGCCTTCGCCAAGGAGAAGGTGACCATCGATGGCTACGAGATACAGCAGGTCCTGGAAGATATCCAGTCATTGAACAGCCGTGCCCTCCAGGGAGAGCTGGAGGTGACGGCCATCTCAGCGGGGGCGTACCCGGTCCTGGCAGACAAGTACCGGATCATGTCCTGCGGGTCGTCCATCGGACGAAGCTACGGCCCCATTCTGCTATCTACCCGGTACGATGAACTCGGCCAATTGGAAGGCAAGCGGATAGCGGTGCCCGGTGAACACACCACCGCATACCTGCTCCTCCGCATTTTCATGTCCGTCCCCTTCGAGGCTGTGATTGTGGACTTTGACTCTGTTGGCCAGGCGGTCAAGGACGGGCAGGTTGACGCGGGCCTGATTATCCACGAGGGACAGCTAACCTGGAAGGGCGAAGGATTCAAAAATCTTCTGGACCTGGGGGAGGAGTGGGGGAGAAGCTCCGGCCTGCCCATACCCTTGGGCTTGGATGTGCTGCACCGCAGGCTCGGGGACGCCGCCCACAACCTGATTACTGAGCGGTTCAGGGCCAGCGTGCAGTATGCTATCGAGAATGAGGATGAAGCTATAGATTACGCTCTCCCCTTTGGACGGGGCATCGATGCCGAGACGTGCCGGCGGTTCGTGCGGATGTACGTGAACCAGGATACGCTGCACATGGGTCAAGAGGGGAGGGATGCCTTGGAGCTGTTATACAGGAGGGCCTACGACAGCGGGCTGATTTCCCATCTGCCCCCGTTGGACATCATCGGGCTTTAGCGGTCTCCGGCTGGGGACTTTGCAGTAGCTCGTACAGGGTGGTGCGCTGGATGGGTTCGAAGCCGGCATCACGGATGATATCCTTGATCTCTTCCACCGTGGTGCGGTTGTAGAAGCCCGCTTCCTGCATCACGTTTTCGTCGAACAAAGTGCCCCCGAAGTCGTCGCCCCCGAAGTGCAGGGCCACCTGACCCGTCTTCTTGCCCTCTGAGAACCAGGAGGCCTGGATGTGCTGCACGTTGTCCAGGTATATGCGGGAAAGGGCGATCATCCGGAGGTACCTGTTGGGACCGGCGAGGGCTGTAACCCGTCTGGACAGGGCGGTGTTGTCGGACTTGTAGCTCCAGGGGATGAAGGCGGTGAAGCCTCCGTTTTCGTCCTGTACTTCCCGGACATGGTCAAGGTGCTCGATTATATCTTCGTCTTCTTCAAGGTGGCCGTACATCATGGTGGCGGTAGTACGGTAGCCCAGCCGGTGGGCGGCGCTGTGGACCGCGGTCCAATCATCCGTCTTTCCCTTGGGGAACAGGCGGCTGATCTTGCTCTTGACCCGGTCAGATAGTATCTCTGACCCCCCTCCGGGGATGGTGTTCAGTCCCGCTTCCTTCAGCTCGGTGAGCACTACATCCAGCGGGAGTTCGGACACCTGCGACATTTTCATGATCTCCGGGGCCGAGAAGAAGTGGGGATGCACCTGCGGATACAGGCGCCGGGTCTCGCTGACCAGTTTGGTGTAGTACTCCAGGGGCAGCTTGGGGTTCAGTCCTCCTTGGAGGAGCACCGTCGTCACACCCTTTTCGGCGGCTTCCCCCACCATGGTCATCATCTCTTCGACCGAGTGGGTATAGCTGTCTGCATCCTTCTCCGTGCGATAGAAGGCGCAGAAGGTGCAGTATGCATCGCACACGTTGGTATAGTTCAGGTTGGTATCCACCACGAAGGTGACCATGGGGTTCGGGTTGTGGCGAAACCGCACGACCTGGGCCAATGCGCCAAGGTCCAGGATGGGGGCTTCGCGCAGGAGGTAAAGTCCCTCGTCCTTGCTTATACGTTGGCGCCCTTCCACCTTGGCGCGCATGTCGCCCATCACCGTCATGCTTCGGCGTGCTCCATCTGGTCCAGGTACTCCCTGAAGCGCCGGATGCCTTCAATCTCCGCCACTCCGGCCCAATAACGGAACCCTTGGTAGTACTCGATGATCTCCCGGAGGCTCATGCGTACATCCATGCGCCTTTGCGCGATGTTGTGGAGGTGTTCCATGGCTTCGTCGATGCAGGTGTAAAGGACGTTCGTGAGGTGGTTGACGGAGTCGGGGTGCAGGTCTTTGCGAACAGCCCAGACAGCGAAAACAAAGGGCAGGCCCGTCATGTCGTGCCACTCTTCACCCAGATCGTAGCGGTAGGGATATGAAGGCACGCCGTACCTGCATCGGAGGGCGTGGTCGCCGATGGTCAGAAAAGCGTCGTTGGGCTCGTCGATATCCACGTAGCTCTCGGGGCAGACATGGTACCTGTGAAACAGGAGCACTTCCAGGAGCCTTCTGGCAGTGGAGGTATGGCTGGTGACGCCGAGGCAAGCCCCCTCCAATTCCTCCATGGGATGCTTGGAATAGAAAAGGACGCTCCTGGTCTTCCCCAATGTTGCAATGCAGAACTGGCCCAACTGGGTGAACCGGTCTTCCAGTTTCCAGAAGTCCACCAGGGAGAGGGGGCCCGCATCTATCTTGCCTTCGGCGGCAGCTTGGCCGAGGGCGCTGGGAACACCTGGATAAAGCTCTATTTCTTCCCGATCAAGGTCATAATAAAAGGGCTCGGAATTGAGGTAATCCATCCGGGCAACCCTAATTCTCATACACGTGCACCACGTTGTACAAAGCGTCCCTCTCCACCGCCACCTTCCCCGCATCCCTGATCAGGTTGACCATGCGGTCCCTGGCCAGTCCCACGGGACTGGCAGCCTTTGCCGCGTGGGCGATCCGCTCCTTTCCGATGGTGCCGTCAAGGTCGCTTGCGCCGAAGTTGAGGGCGATGGAAGCGGTCTCCTCCCCGATCATTATCCAGTAGGCTTTGATGTGGGGAAAGTTGTCCAAGACCAGCCTGGATGTGGCGATGGTCTTGAGGTCGTCGATAGCCGACGCCTGCCTCGGCACCAGGTGAGTGTCCCCCACCTGGTATTCCAGCGGAATGAAGGCGAGGAAGCCCCCCGTTTCGTCCTGAAGCTCCCGGAGCATGAGCATATGCTCCACCCGTTCCTGGAAGGTCTCGATGTGGCCGTACAGCAGCGTAGCGTTGGAGGGGATGCCCATGTTGTGGGCGATACGATGTATCTCCAGCCAGCGTTTCGCCGTGTTCTTGCCCGGGAACAGCTCCTTCCGCACCCGGCTGGAAAACACCTCGGAACCGCCTCCGGGCATGGACTGGAGCCCCGCTGCCTTGAAGCGGGCCAAGCTCTCTTCCGGCGGTATCTTCCACCGCTTGTAGAAGTAGTCGATCTCCGCTGCCGTAAAGGCCTTCACCTGGGTGTGGGGGTAGGTCTCATGGACGGTGCGGACTATGTCTTCGTAGTGCTCGAAGGTCCAATCGGGATGATGCCCCCCGGTCATGTGCACTTCGCGAATCTCGTCCGTTACATGGTCCAGGATATCTTCCATGCTCATTTCGTAGGCGTCGGGGTCTCCGGGCTTCTTTGCGAAGTCGCAGAAGCTGCAGCTGAGGACGCAGATGTTGGTGGCGTTTACCTGGCGGTTGAGGACGAAGAATACCCGGTCCTGGAATCCCATCACCCAGGATTTTACATAATCCGCCATGTGGCCCAAGGCACACAGGTCGCTTGTCTCTAACAGCCTCAGGCCATCTTCCAGCCCTAGGCGCTCCCCTGCTAGCACCTTATGCCAGATGGGGACAAGGGATGGGTCGGCAAAAGTGATGTTATCTACTACTTGCAATGGAGAGCACAGCCCCTTTCCCAAGCCAAGCCTGCACTCGGCTGTTCCCGCGGGTTTCGTTTGGATTGTAGGGCGGCGCTCTTATGGGTGTCAAGGTAAGGAAAGGGCGTTTGAGTGCCCGGCAAGGCTGCCTTGACCTGCTTAGGGGCGCTCCGTAAGATGCAGTGGCGCAAAAGGCTTTGGGCCGGCGGATTTCTCTCCACGGTACTTTGGGCCGCCGGCTTTAAGGGACATCGAGACGGAAGCAACAAGCTCGCAATTCCAGTGCAGGGACCATACTCCCCTGGCAGTGGCGGACCGCACCGGCGCCCAATACTGCTACAACTGCGTCCAAGGCGCCTACCAAGCCAGGGCAGAGAACCTGGCTTTCCAGATGCTCGATGACCGTGCTTCGGCTGAAGATGCGACCCAGGAAGCCTTCTTGTCGGCCTATAGAAGCTTTGGCAGCTTCCGCGGCCCCAACTTGAGGGCTTGGCTCCTTCGCATCGTTGCCAATCGTTGCCGAGACATGCTTCGCGCAGGGAAGGCCCGCCCCACACTCTCCTTGGAGCGCTCTTCCGAGGACTGGGAATCCGGCTCGAATGCGGCGCTGGACTTGCCTTCAGGCGATGAGTCCCCCGAAGAAGTTGCCCTCCGGCACGAGTTGCGAGCGGTGATCCGGCAAGGGCTTCAGACTCTTTCGGAAGAACGAAGATTGGCTGTCCACCTGGTAGATGTCCAGGGGTTCAGCTACGACGAAGCGGCCCAGATCACGGGCAGCAACATCGGCACCATCAGGTCCCGCCTTTCCAGGGGAAGGGCGAATATACGGGACTATCTCCACCGGCACCAGGAACTTTTGCCCGAAAGGTATCGTCGTAACTAGCGCGAGGCGGTAATGTGGCCCTTCAAGAAACAGGTTGAACATATCCGGTTGCAGGAGCTTTCGGAATACATTGACAACCGGGTAACGGGGCCCCGGAGGGAGCGGGTCGAGGACCACCTTGTCTCATGCGCTCCCTGCCGTCAAGAACTGGATGGCCTGCAATACACTGTTGGGCTGCTTCAACAGGTCCCGATGAGCACCCCGAGTCGCAGACTCATCATGCAAGAGGCACCGGCATCGAAACCGCGCCCCTGGGTGCCTTCCTGGGCCTACGGAGCGGCGGCATCAGTTGCCGCCATGCTGCTGGTTGCAGTCGTGGGCGCCGATCTCGTAGGAATACTCCCCGGAGGTGTGAGGGACCTGGATGTGCAGGATACCGCTTTCTCTGAGGCGCAGTTTTCCAGCGAGGCCTTCTTGGATAACGAAGCTTCCGGTGGTGCAGAAGCCATGGAATCGGGGGAACTGCTGAAGGAGAGTCAGAAGATGTTCGAACAAGCGCCTGAGGAGACCCCGGAGAGCGACGGTTCTATCGCGGCAAAGACGACTACCAGTGCGGTGATCGCTAACGAGGCTAAGCGTGATGGGGGTGAAGAGACCCATGTCCTATGGCGCGTAGTGGAGGGAGTGCTGGCCGCTTCCATAATAATCCTCTTTGCCGTGGGTCTGTTGCGCTTATGGCGGTCAAAAAGGACGCTTCCCTGATAGGTGTGTCAGGTTGAAGCCCCATTCAGCGGCTGGTACACTGTCGCCACACTGGATAATGGCGGACCTAGCGTAGTTATGCTCCTCAGCGACAAAAGCATTCGTGAAGCCCAGGAATCCGGGAAGATAATCATCGATCCTTGGGACGAAAGCCTTCTCCAGCCGGCCAGCATGGACTTGCGCCTGGGCCGCAAAATACGGGTCTTTCGGAACTCCAGGGTTCCCTATATCGATGTAAAGCAGGAGCTGCCGGAGCTGACAGAAGTCGTCGAAATCGACGAGGTCAACCCATTTTTTCTGCACCCCAGCGAGTTTGCCCTGGGTGTCATCTACGAACGGATATGCCTCTCGTCCAGCATAGCGGCCCGCCTGGACGGCAAGAGTTCCCTGGGCAGGCTGGGCCTCCTGGTCCATTCGACGGCAGGCTGGGTTGATCCCGGCTGGCGGGGACATCTGACCTTGGAGCTTAGCAACGTGTCCGGCCTGCCCATCAGCCTGTACTACCAGATGAAGATTTCCCAGATATCGTTCATGGAATTGTCGACGCCGTCCGAACGTCCCTATGGGTCAGGGATCTTGGAGAGCAAGTACCAGGACCAAGATGCCCCTGAGCCAAGCCGGTACTACAAGAATTACTCTTCCAAAAGCTCTGGCAGAAGCGCTGGCCCGAAAGCCGGACACAAAGGGCGCAGCTCGGACCGGGGCCGGTCGAGTTCCGGTCCTCAAGGGGACTAGCCAATGGGCGTTCCTCTCCCATCGTCATCATCTATATTCCCAGCTATTCTTCCGGAGGGATGATGAACACCGGTGCGGTCCCCTATGCGGTTTATATGGAGCGGGCCATCGAACTGGCCCAAGGCGCCCGGGGGACCACCAGCCCCAATCCCGCCGTTGGAGCCGTCATAGTCAAGGATGGAGTGGTCCTGGGCGAAGGCTGGACGTCGCCACCTGGGGGGCTGCATGCCGAGGTAGTAGCCTTGGAGCGCGCCGGAGCCGAGGCGGCGGGGGCGACCTTGTACACAACCATGGAACCGTGCTGTATGTGGGGGCGCACGCCGCCATGTACCGATGCCCTGGCCGCCGCGGGCATAGCGGAAGTGCATTCGGCAACCCTCGACCCCAACCCCAAGGTTTTTGGCAAGGGGCTGGAAGCGCTGAGGAATTTGGGGATCGCGGCCACCCTTGGAACTTGTGAGGACCAAGCTTTGGAGCTGTGCGAGGCTTTCGCAAAGCACGTTAGGACAGGGCTACCCTTCGTTACTGCTAAGTTCGCCGCGAGCTTGGATGGTAAGATCGCAACTCGCACCGGCTCCTCCCGCTGGATCACTGGGGAAGCGTCCAGAGCGCACGTCCATGAGCTGCGCCGTGGGTGCGATGCTATAATGGTCGGCGTTAACACCATCGTGGCGGACAACCCCCAGCTAACCGCTCGCTGGCCCGACGAAACACTCCATTCTCGGCAGCCGTTGAGGGTAGTGTTGGACAGCACAGGCCGAACTCCTCCCGATGCCAGCCTCTTTGCCCAACCTGGGGAGACGCTCATCGCGACGGTGAATATGACGGAAGGGCGGGCCGCTGCCCTGGAATACGCCGGAGGCCGCATACTGACCACCCCGGCCACAAGGGCCGGGCAGGTGGACATCCAGTACCTGCTGGAGCATCTCGGCAGGCAGGGAATTGTGGATCTGCTGGCGGAGGGAGGAAGCGCACTGCTGGGGTCTCTGTTTGATTCAAGACTGGTGGACAAGGTGGCTGCATATATAGCGCCATCGATTATCGGCGGCGCCTCGGCGCCCTCCCCCGTCGGGGGCAGAGGGGCGGAACAGATGTCCAGCGTTTTCCGTCTCACCCGGACTAAGCTTCAAACCTTGGGAGATGATGTCCTGGTCAAAGGCTATCCGGCATCTCAGGATTAGGGGGACCTATAAGGGCAAAAGATGTTTACCGGAATCGTAGAAGAAGTTGGCCGAGTCGAATCGATGGAAGCCCCCCAAGCTCCGCGGAACATATCGACGCTGACGGTGGAGGCCGAAGCCGCCCTTGCTGATCTGAAACTGGGAGGCAGCATTGCCATCAATGGCACCTGCCTGACGGTGGTCTCGATTGACGAGGGCGGCTTCAGCGTCGAGCTGGCCCCGGAAACCCTGCGCCGTACCAACCTGGGACGCCTGACCCAGGGGATGCCCGTCAACCTGGAGCGTCCGTTGGCAGCTTCGGGGCGTCTGGGCGGCCACATAGTGCAAGGGCACGTGGATGGAACAGGGTCCCTGACGTCCATGGTGGAGGAGGGCGATTCCGTAATCATGGGCTTCGAAGCCCCCGAGAGGCTGATGCCCTACATCGTGGCGAAGGGTTTCATTGCCGTGGATGGGGCAAGCTTGACCGTGGTTGGGAAAGGCACTACCTCATTCACCATCTCCGTGATACCATATACGCTGGAAAACACCATCTTCAAGGAGAGGCAGCTGGGAGATATGGTCAACTTGGAGGTCGATGTGGTAGCGAAATATATCGAAAGCCTCCTGGATGCCAGGTCTTAGAGACAAGTAACCTTTCCTGGGGGTGTGCGACATGCCGCTGGCAAGTGTAGAAGAAAGCATAGAAGAGATCAGGCAAGGCAAGTTTCTCATCATTGTAGATGATGAGAAACGGGAAAACGAGGGCGACCTCGTTATGGCCGCCGAAAAGGTAACCCCCGAAGCGGTGAACCTCATGATCACCACCGCCCGGGGTCTCCTCTGCATGCCCGTTATCGGCGAACGTTTGGACGCCCTGGACATGCCGTTGATGGTAAATGGGGACAATTCGGCAAAGTATGGGACGGCCTTCACTGTCTCCGTCGATTACCTGAAGGGTGGGACGACCACCGGGATCTCGGCCTCCGACCGGTCTGCAACCATCGTTGCGATTACCGACCCTGAAGCCAAGTCCGAGGACTTTGCCCGGCCAGGCCATATTTTCCCCCTGAGGTATGAGCAGGGTGGTGTGCTGGTGCGTGCCGGTCACACCGAGGCGGTGGTGGACTTGACAAAGATGGCCGGGCTGTATCCCGCCGGCGTTGTCTGCGAAATCATCAATCCCGACGGTACCATGGCCCGGATGAATGACTTGGAGAAGTTCTCCGAGGAACAGAACATCAAGATGATCAGCATAGCCCAGATCATCGCCTACCGCCGGCGGCACGAGAAGCTGGTCGAAAGAGTTGCGGAGGCCAGGCTGCCCACCAGCAAAGGTGAGTTTCAGATCATGGCTTTCAAGAGCAGAGTGGACCCCGGAGAGCACCTGGCCTTGGTCATGGGCGAATGGGATGAGGATGAGTCTGTCCTGGTGAGGGTGCACAGCGAGTGTTTGACAGGTGATGTTTTCGATAGCCTGCGCTGCGACTGCGGCGAGCAGATGCAAGGGGCCATGGATGCAATCGCCAGGGAAGGCAAGGGAGTGTTCCTCTACATGCCCCAAGAGGGACGGGGCATCGGTCTCCACAACAAGATTAAGGCCTATTCCCTGCAGGACCACGGCATGGATACCGTCGATGCCAACGAGTCCCTGGGGTTCGAGTCGGACATGCGCCACTACGGCATTGGCGCCCAGATACTAGGGTCCCTTGGGGTGAGGAAGATGCGTCTATTGACCAACAACCCCAGGAAACTGGTCGGCCTTTCAGGTTATGGGTTGGAGATCGTGGAAAGGGTGCCCATCGAGACCAGCGCCAACGAGGAGAACCGGGACTACCTCAGGACCAAGAAGACTCGCATGGGCCATATCCTCTGGTCCTGCTAGCTTCTACTGGCTTCCCACCGTCGAAGCAAGGTAGGCATTTAGGAACTCATCCAGGTGACCATCGAGGATATCCTGGGTGCTGCTTGTCTGATACCCTGTCCTGTGGTCTTTGACCATCTGGTAGGGGTGAAGTACGTAGCTCCTGATCTGATTCCCCCACTCTGCCGAGACGTGCTTCCCCTTTAACTTCGCCACCTCCTGGGCCTTCTCCTCAATTTGGCGCTCCAGCAAGCGGGCTAGAAGGATTTTCATGGCAAATTCCCGGTTCTGGTGCTGGGAGCGCTCGTTTTGGCAGGTTACCACGATGCCCGTGCTCAAGTGGGTGATCCGCACCGCGGAGGCGACCTTCTGGACGTTCTGCCCTCCGGGTCCGCTGGAGCGATAGAACTCCACTTTCAGCTCTTCAGGTCTTACGTTGACCTCCGGGTCTTCCTCGGCGGCTGGCAGCACCTCGATCAAGGCGAAGGAGGTATGCCTGGAGTGGTTGCCGTCGAAGGGCGAGAGCCTCACGAGGCGGTGCACTCCCCGCTCGGCCTTCAAGTAGCCGTAGGCGTGCTCACCGGTAATCTCTGCCGTGGCGCTCTTCAGTCCCGCTTCGTCCCCTTGGGACACATCCAGCAGCTGGGTATCAAAGCGTCTCCCTTCGGCCCAGCGAAGATACATCCTGAGGAGCATTTCGGCCCAGTCCTGGGACTCCGTGCCTCCTGCGCCGGCATGCACCGAAAGTATGGCTGACCTGCTGTCGTAGGGGCCCGAGAGGGTAAGCTCAAACTCCTTCTCAGCGAAAATACGTCGGATATCCTGGAGCTCCGCTGCCAACTGCTCCTCCAGGGAGTAGTCGCTCTCTTCCAGGGCGAGGTTCACAAGCTCCAATAAAGCTGAAGTTCTGGATTCCAGGTCTCGCCAGAAAGCGGTCTGCTCCTTCAGCTTGGATAGCTGCTGCATCTTCTGCTGGGCATCCTTGGGGTCTTCCCAGAACTGGGGTTCACCCGCCAGCTCTTCCAAGTGGGCAGCTTCGTTCTCTTTGCCTGGCACGTCAAAGACGCATAAGCACCAAGTCAATGCTCTCGACTAGCTCTATGATGTTGTGTCGCTGTTCCTGCATTTGAAACACCTTTGTTAACTTCGTACCGGACTAGTGGGTATCCTCCCGGCGGCTTCATGGGCCCTGCGGGTAGGCTCCGGCATCCTCCTGCCTCTACAGCAGGCCAGCACCCATTTTATCGAAGTCTCGATATCTATTAAATGCCCGGGAGAGATGTACATTGGCTTGACCTTGTCCCTGGTGCGTACCGCTGCTCCTACGACTTCGCCCTTGTGCTCCAGCGGGCTGTGGGCGCCCGCCCCCAAGGGCAGCTCGCCGTGGGTCCCAACCAGGATGGACTTGGCGCAGCCGATGGTGGGGGTCCGGGTCAACAGGCCGATGTGGCAAGCAAGCCCGAAGCGCCGGGGATGGGCTATTCCCTGCCCATCAGTGTATATGATGTCTGGATTGGTCTCCAACTGACCCAGAGCATCAACAAGCACCGGAGCTTCCCGAAAGGAGAGCAGGCCGGGGATGTATGGAAACGGAGGTTCACCCTCCGCGGTCTTTACCTCCACCACCTCCAGGGAGGGGTACTCCAGCACGATAACTGCGCCCCTAACGAGGCCATTTTCATCAGCCGGGGAAATATCCAGGCCGGCCAGGTAGCCCACGCGGGAAGGAACCGCCGATACCGTTGACACACTACCGGCCAGCTCCCTTTGAAGCTCTTTGGCTTGTGCGATGGAGATGTCCCAGGAATGCAGTTCGTCCAGCTTCATCCTCTACCCCGGCTTCCTCTTTCCCTAGAATACCTTGGGTTATGCGTGGCCGCTCCGCTCAAGGCCGTTCCGATGGTCGGAAGTCCAGGAGCTTCAGGGACACCACCTTGGTGTCGCCGCGTTGCTCGGTGTTGAGAGTGTAGGCCGCGTCAATGCGCTCCACGCCATTCGGCCAACGCTCGGCCTGCTCAAAGGCCATTGCATCCCACATGACTCCATCCTCTCTGAGTCGGAGCCTCAGGTGCTGCTGCCGGTCTCCCATCGTGCGCACATGAACGGGTTGCAGGTTGCGGGAGAGGAATACGGGCGCCCGGTTGGAGGGGCCGAAGGGGCCCAGGGCCTCCAACCACCTGTACGGTTCGCCGACCAACCCAAATACGGAAGTCTCTGCATCAATGTCCAGGCTGGGCGCCAGCTCTTGAGATTGCAGCGCATTCTTTGCTGCCTGCTGGAGCTGGTCTCTCAAGGGTTGCAGGTTTTCGGACGAAACTTCCAGGCCGGCGGCCATGCTGTGTCCTCCATGCTTGAGAAGCAAGTCTCCACAGCCGGCGAAGGCCTCCGCAAGATTGAATCCCGCGATGCTCCGAGCGCTTCCTCGGAGTATCCCGTCTATTTTCGAGAAGACCAGAGAAGGACGGTGGAACCTGTCCACCAACCTGCCGGCGACAAGCCCGGCGATCCCGGGCGACATGTCGTCGTCCGTTACAATTATTATCGGGGGAAGCGTGTCCTCCTCCATTATCTGGGCACGAGCCTTGCTCCACGCCTCCGCCGTCTGTCTTTGGCGCTCCCGGTTCAGCTGCTCCAGGTGGTCGGCGAGGGTCAATGCTTCCTCGGAGGAGTGGGTGGTCAGCAGCTTATAGCTAGACGAGGCATGTTGGAGCCTGCCGGCGGCATTGAGGCGCGGGGCGATGGAGAAACCTATGGTCTCTGCAGAGATGGAGGCGGGTCTGATTCCAGCCCTCCGGTACAAGGCCTGCAGCCCCGGCCTCATTGTAGCCTGCAGGCAGGAAACCCCCTGCTGCACAAGGTAGCGGTTCTCGCCGAGCAGGGGCACAAGATCGGCGACGGTGCTCAAGGCCGCCAGCTCGTAGAGGGAATGAGGCCAATCCATGTCCAAGGCGCTGTAGGCGCCTTGGACCAGCTTGAGGGCCAAGCCACCGCCGGAAAGGTCCGAGAAGGGTTCAGGGCAGCCAGGCAGCTTGGGGTCGATGGTGGCCACGGCAGGGGGCCATTCCAAGGACTCCGATGGGTTGTGGTGGTCGGTTATTATCACGTCCATCCCCATGTCTTGGGCGAAGGCGACCTCTTTGGTGGAAGTGACGCCGCAATCCACGGTGACCAGAAGCGAGATGCCCATGTTCCTCAATGCGTACAGGGCATCTGTATTCAGCCCATGTCCCTCGGCAACCCGGTCGGGAATGAAGGGCAAGACCTTCAGACCCAGTCCCTCAAGCCCTTCCGCAGCTATTGCTGTGCCCGTAACTCCATCGACATCGAAGTCCCCAAATATGCCCACGCTCTCCCCGCGCTTGCGGGCCGCCATAACTCGTTCCACTGCCGGAGAGATGCCGGGAAGATCAAAAGGGTCCGAAGGGAAGTACCGTGCCGGTTCCAGGAATGCCTTCAGGCCGGCAGGTGTGATTATCCCCCGATTGTGGAGCACCTGGCATATGACCGGGGGAATGTCCGACCGCCCCATGTCCAGGACCGGAGCCTTTGGGTGAAGCTTCCATACCTTGCCAGAAGCGGTAGTGCTTGACATACATCCTTCAGAGGTAAGGGTCCCGTTTTTTTTAGGGGCTATCGAGGAGCTGGCGACCCGAATATGAGAACCGAGTTGTGACCACCGAAGCCGAAGGAGTTGCTCATAGCGATGCTGACCGGCGCTTTTCTCGCCTCAAACCGGGTGTAGTCCAGGTCGCACTCTTCGTCGGGGTGCTCCAGGTTGATGGTAGGCGGAATCAGGCCATCGCGTATCGCCATCATGCATACGATCGCTTCCAGGGCACCCCCAGCTCCCAGCAAGTGGCCGGTCATCGACTTGGTGGAGCTTATTGGCACCCGGTAAGCGTACTCCCCCAGGGCGGACCTGATCGCCTTGGTTTCCTGTCGGTCGTTCAGGGGCGTTGAAGTGCCATGAGCATTGATGTAGTCCAGGTCGTCGGCCCCTATGTTCGCCCGCTTCATCGCAGCCTTCATGGCATTGGCTGCCCCGCTGCCATCAGGGGAGGGTTCGGTAAGGTGGTGAGCGTCGGAGGTGGCGCCGTAGCCCATCAACTCTACCAGGGGTTCGGATCCCCTGAGGGCAACGCTTTCCTCGCTCTCCAACACCAACAGGGCCGCGCCTTCACCGATGACAAAGCCGTCCCGCTGGGCATCGAATGGTCGGCTTGCCCTGGGTGGGTCTTCGTTGTACCTGGAAAGGGCCCTCATGTTGCCGAAACCGGCAACAGCAATGGGACAAATGGGTGCTTCACTTCCCCCTGCGATTACGATGTCTGCTTCCTTCCGCCGGATCATCTCCCAAGCTTGGCCGATGGCGTCGGCGCCGCTGGAGCAGGAGGACACGACGCAGAAGTTGACCCCCATCGCGCCGGTCAACATGGATACCTGGGCGGATGCCATATCCCCCAGCATCATGGGTATAAGGAATGGGCTGACTCGCCGGGGGCCTTTTTCTTGAAGCACATCGTACTGCTGGGATAGGGTGATGATTCCGCCGATGCCGCTTCCGACGATCACTGCGACCTTGAAGGAGTCCATGGAACGGGGATCGAGGCTGGCCTGTTCAAGGGCTTCGAGGGAGGCGACGGCTGCCATCTGGGCGAACCTGTCCATTCGCCGGATTTCCTTTTTCTCCAGGAACCTTTCAGGCTCGAACCCGTCAACTTCGGCGGCGAAGGTAGTATCGTACCCTTCGGGGTCGAAGGATGTGATCCGTCCAATACCGGAGATGCCGTTGACGAGGGATCCCCACGTAGAGGAGGTATCGAGGCCTACCGGGCTGACAACACCTGCACCGGTAGCATAGACACGCCCGCTCACCCCAGGTACACCTCCGCCGCCACCATGCCGTCCCTTCTTCTTTCGGCCCTACGGTGAGACAGCATGGGATGTCCTCAGGTTGTTCTTCAGCCCTGGACCTGCTTCTTGGACAGATCGGACAGCCGGGCCATTGCCTCGCTGACGGCATTGATATGGCCTGCTATATTGTCGCCCAGCTCCCTGCCGGTGACGGCGATCTGCTGCCGGTACCTGCCCAAGGTATCGGAAGCTTCTTTGATGTGAGTGGATATGGCTTCAGGCAACTCCCTGCCGCTGGCGACCAGCTGGTCCCTGTACCGGCTCAGGGTTTCCGCCACCTCGTGCATGCGGTCCGAAAGGGCCTCGGGATGCTCCTTGGGGGAGTCCGAGAGGGTCTTCAGGGCTTCGCTGAACTCGCTTATTCGGGCGGATGCGCTGCTGGCAAGGTCTTTGCCCATGGAACCGGTCCTGAACCGGGAAGTCTGCAGTATCTTGAACATGCGCTCGTAAAGCGTGTCAACGGGATTCAGCTGAGAGTGATAGCGCTCGAAAAGCTCCCGGGACTCCTGCATCGTCCAGCGGGGGTCCTGGTAAACGAACTGCCTGCCTGTATAGAGGTGATAGGGCCTCTGCTCTCCCGGCTGTAGCACCTCGCCGTCAGCATTCAGGGGCACCAGGTCAACCCAGTTGGAGGTTGCGGGCAGGGGCGTTAGCAGGTTGGCAGTCTGGTACTTGCTAACCTGGGTTACCCAGCTAGCCATGTTCATGATGCTCTCTTCGGTATCGTAGGGCAGGCCGATGATGGTCATTGCCACTATAGAGAAGCCGAAGTCCTTCAGGGTGCCGAGGTCTGTGTGCATCTGGCCTGGGTCTTGGCGCTTCTTGACCAGCTTCAGGTTCTCTGCGTTGTCCGATTCTACGCCGACGTAGAGCATGCGTATGCCGGCTTCGTAAAGGGCTTCCGCCAGCTCCGGGTCCTGGCCTATCTCACCCCTGGTCTGGCATATCATGTACATGCCATCCGTCTGCCCTTTCCAGGACTTCAGGCGCTCCAAGCGCTCATTACGGTACTTCACCGCTCTCAGGGGAGGCGGATGAAGATCGTCGGAGATGAACACGCTGAAACGACCGTCCCGGGAGGTGTGGATGAGGCCATCGGCGGCTAGCTCATGGAGCTGCCGCAGGCGATTGAACTCCGTTTCCCGCTTGATAAGGCGGTAGCCCAGGAACTGTTGAATCACCTGGCAATAGGTGCATTTCTCGGTGCAGCCCCGGACGGTTTCGAGTACTCCGGCGGCCATGGGGTTCGAAGGTGTCAGATCACGAATGGCGCGGAAGTCGGGCAGCTCCACAAAGTCAGGCTCTATGACTCCCCTGCGGACTGTCTGATGCACCTGGTCATCCATCATGTAGGAGATGCCAGGTATCTTGGCAAGGGCCTGCTCTCGCTGGTAACCCGTGTATGTCAGAAGGGCGTCGCAAAGGGGGCCGATAACATCTTCCCCTTCACGATTGACGATTACGTCGAAGCATCCTTCCTTCATCGCTTCCTGGGGAAGGGGACTCATCTGCGGTCCGCCGCCTATGGTTATCAAGTTGGGATGGTGGAGCTTGGCCTGGGCGCCGAGGTGGTAAGCACGGGGAGCCTCGTTGATGAGGCAGGTAATCATCAGGATATCGACGCCGTGAAGGTCCTCTGCCGGGTCGAGAGGTCCGCTCCGGTCTTCGAAGACGATCTCGGTGTCGTACAGATAAGGTCCTTCCCACTGCTTGAGGGCGGCCGACATGAATAGCATACCCTGTCTGGGTATGGCGACGTACTCGAAGTTGCCGCCTACGGACCCTGGTATTGCAAGCAAGACTCGTTTGATTCTGGACATCTTAGAGAACTCCAAACCTATCCCAAGGGGAATCCCCTTGCCTTTTAGGGTATGCCACCTCTGCCGCCCAACTGCCCCTTTTCACCCTTCAAATGCCAGATATCTAGCTCCTACGGTTTGGCAGGTCATACAATTGTACAACAGGTTGCCTATATTTCAAGTAGCTTGCACGTCAAGCTACTTGAAGATTGGTATACCGCCATTTATACCCTATGGACTACTGTCGCTGGACAAGTTCGATGCGCACATCGTCCGGGGCCTTGACGAAGGCTATCTTGACTCCGGTGGGCAGGGTTCGAGGCTCGGATTCCAGCTCCGCCCCCTTCGCCTTCAAATCTGAAACGGCGGCATCCAGGTCGTCCACCCTCAGGCCAAAGTGGTCCAACCCGTAATGGGGACCATCCACTCCTTGTAGCTCGGCGCCGGGGGCCATCGCACCCGCGATAAATATGGTCAAGCCGTTCAGGTCCAGGTCCACCCTTGTGTTGCCGTCGGGCTGAGGGGTTTCGATAATCCGGGCATCGAACATCGTGTTGTAGAACCGGGCGGTGGTTGCAGGATCGGGGCTTCTCAGATGTATGTGGTCGTAGCCGTAAACCGCCATGTATCCTCCTTCAAGCTGCTGCCTGATGCTCCTTGGTTGTCTTCCAGTGTTCTACGAGGAAATGTTAACAGTAGATAGTATCCTGGGCAACTGCGGATGGCCTTGGAAAAAATCGCCCCCCCTGTTGTTGGCAGTGGGCGCCTGGGATAAAGTAGGTGGACACTATGGCGAGAGACCCCAGGGACGATCATTATCGCTACGTTATAGGTGGGCTTGCATTCTGGGCCCACCTTTCTGTTGGCCTGAATTTCCAGCCGGTGTCGTCCCTCCTTCCCCTCATTGTGGAGGACTACGGTATCAGCAGCTCCGTGGGTGGGCTTCTGCTTGCCCTTGCATTGCTGCTGTTCGCGATTTTCAGTCTGCCCGGCGGGATGCTGGCTCCAAGCTTGGGGGTGCGCAGGATATACACCCTCAGCTGGCTGATGGTCGGCGTGTGCACCCTGTCATTCCTGGTACCCAATTTTGGCAGCCTCCTTGCAATTCGCATCGTCTATGGCCTGGGTATGGCCTTGATCATGCCGGCTACAGGCCCGCTGGTGATGGGCTGGTTTCGGCCCGGCGAGGCGCTGGTGCTCACCAGCTTAAACGTAGCGGCCCTGAGCTTGGGAATCGCCCTGTCCACATCCACGGCTGCTCCCCTTGCCCAGCTCATGGGTTGGGAAGGTGCGCTGGGGTTGTACGGGGCTGTGGCGTTGGTGGGGGCTGCCGCGTGGATGGTATGGGGAAGAGTGGGCATCGAAGCTGCCGACTCATCGGGCAGGTTCTCTTGGCGGGATGCCTCCGAGACCCTGAGAAACCGGATTGTTCTATTGACCGGACTTGGAGATGCGGCATGCTTTGCCCAATACGTGGCCCTTACATCGTGGCTCCCTACCTTCTACAGCCAGAGCCGGGACCTATCACTGTCCCAAGCGGGGTTGATCACCAGCGCCCTTCCCTTGGGAGGGGTGGTTGCCGTCCTGTTCGCAGGCGCTCTGGCCCTGAGGGTGACGTCCCGCCGCATCTTCTTCATCGTCCCGGGGATCATGGCGGGGGTCGGAGGTCTGGGGTCGGTCCTGGTGGACAATACTGCGATCGCGCTGGTCTGCGTGAGCCTGCTGGGCATAGGATCATGGCTGTACGTGCCCATCCTCTTCGTTCTCCCTATGGAGCTGGAGGGGATGACTCCCGGCAAGGTAGCGGTGGCGTGGGGTTGGATCATGGCGGTGTCAGGGATGGGCGGGTTCGTTGCCCCCTTGGTGGTCGGCATCCTCAGGGATGCCACGGACAGCTTCGTCCCCGGATTCCTGGTCTTTGCGGTGCTGGCGTGGATGCTGGTTCTCGCAGGAATGGCGGTGCCCAACGCGAGGCCATCGCCTGACGTGGCCCCCAGGAATTGACCCCTTCACTGCTTTATAGACTCAGCTTGGGCGTAGTATTATCATTACCAAATGCGGGAATTCTGCGGGCGCACGCTGCCCGCATGCATGTACAGGAGGAGAAATGAAGGTTGTAAGGACAGCCGAGGTCTCGGAGGAATCGGTCAGCAGTCCCCTGTTCACCGGAGGAACGGTCACCCGGCAGACCATCGTTCCCACGGAGGAGGCCAATAACTTCAACTGCGGGATCGTAAGCTTCGGACGGGGCGCTCGCAACAAGTTTCATTCCCACACCAGCGACCAGGTGCTTATCATCACGTCTGGTATCGGCATCGTGGCGACGGAGCACGAGGTGCGGGAGGTTACCGTGGGGGATATCATCCACGTTCCCAAAGGTGAGAAGCACTGGCATGGAGCCAGGGACCGGTCCCCTATGGCCCATATAACCATCACCGCCAAGGGAAGCGAGACCACCCAACTGGAAGATTAGGATTGCCAGGGGGTCGAGGACGAACTATTGCCTGAGAGCGTAGTTGTAGCAATGAGCGGGGGGGTGGACTCCTCTGCTGCTGCCCTGCTCCTTCATGAAGCGGGGTACAAGGTGGTCGGCGTCACCATGAAGCTGTACGACCTGCCGGACAGCCAGCTTCCAGCCAACCACCAGGGATGCTGCACCGTCGACGATGTGGAAGATGCCCGGCGGGTGTGCCATCGCCTGGGTGTGCCCCACCACGTCTTCAACCTGCAAAGAGAGTTCAAAAGGTACGTCACAGACTATTTCTGCGAAGAGTACCAGGCAGGCCGCACACCCCATCCCTGCATTGCGTGCAACGAGAGGATCAAGTTCGACTTCCTGTACCGTAGGGCCAACATGCTGGGTGCCCAGTATGTAGCCACTGGACATTATGCGCGCATCCGCAGGGATGGATCGTCCTACCAACTTCTGAAGGGGATGGACCCCTTCAAGGACCAGTCCTATGTCCTCTATAGCATGGGCCAGCGGGAGCTGGAGCGCACCCTTATGCCTGTAGGCTGGCACCCCAAGGAGGAGATACGCAGGTTGGCGTCCGATGCCGGTCTTCCCAACGCCAACAAGCCTGACAGCCAGGATATCTGCTTCATCCCCGGTGGAGACTACAGGGAGTTCCTGAGGGGGCATGTTGCGCCCCGGGAAGGCAGCATCTTGAACGAAAGCGGCCAGGTGCTGGGAAAGCACGAGGGGATCGAGAACTTCACCGTCGGGCAAAGGCGCGGCCTGGGGGTCGCAGGCAAGGCGCCCATGTACGTCATCAGCATCGATGCGGCCTCCGGGCGGGTGGTGGTCGGCCCCGAGGAGCATCTCTACCGGGACGCCCTCTGGGCATCGGGGGTCAGCTACGTATCAGGCAGCCTCCCGGAGTCCGGAGAGGAAGTAACCGCCAAGATAAGGTACAAGTCGCCGGAGTGCTCAGCTTCACTGAGGCCATCGGGCAACTGGGCTGAGATCCGTTTCTGCAAACCCCAGCGGGCAGTGACCCCCGGCCAAGCGGTGGCCCTCTACCAGGGTGAGGTTGTGCTGGGCGGTGGACGAATAGAGGCAGGCCCGCCTGCAGGGACCGCCCAGTCTTCCTCCATTCCCGTCCGATCAGCCGCTGGTAGCTGAGGGTGAGAACGGGACCCTGCTGTGCCAACCTTCGAACATGAGCTTCGGATATCTGCGCAGGGGTACCCTACCGTCGCCGGGGTGGATGAGGTTGGGCGAGGCCCGCTGGCAGGCCCGGTAGTTGCGGCGGCCGTGATTCTCGATCCCCTGCTGGGTGTACTCCCCTGGCTAGCCGGTGTGGATGACAGCAAAAAGCTGACCGCCCAAGCCCGGGAAGATCTTTACCCGATTATCCTGGAGAAGGCCAAGGGCGTCGGGGTAGGGGCCGCCTCCAACGAAGAGATCGATGGCATGGGCATCGGCCCCGCCTCCAGGTTGGCGATGGTGCGCGCGGTGGAAAGCCTGCCCGAGCAGCCCTCGCACCTGCTGGTGGACTATGTGCCCTTGGAGGAAACTGGTATCCCTTTCTTCAGCCTGGTCAGGGGTGACAGCAAGTGCTACACCATAGCCGCCGCTTCGATTGTGGCGAAAGTGACCAGAGACCGGCTGATGATGGAAGCTGATGACAGGTATCCCGGCTATGGGTTTTCCCAGCATAAGGGATACGCCACAGCCGGTCATCGGCGGCGCCTGATGGACCTGGGACCATCCCCCATCCACCGTAGGTCCTTCAGCCTGAAGCAGAGACTTCCCGGCATATGACGGGACGACCGCCCACCCTGTTCTATCTCCGAGGAGGGTCATTACGCCATGCCTTCTCCCAAGACTAGGCTTGGCAGCGAAGGGGAGAGGGCGGCCCGCAGCTACCTGCAGTCCCAGGGTTACAACATCCTGGAGTGCAACTACCGGTGCCGTTACGGGGAGATTGACATCGTGGCGACGGACGGAGGTGACATGGTGTTCGTGGAAGTGCGGACCAAGCGCTCCAAAAGCTTCGGGACTCCTGAAGAGTCCCTGTCCAAGGCGAAGCAGCGCCGGCTGATCCTGACCAGCGAGTCTTATCTGCAGGCCTGCGAAGCGCTCCCGGACCATTGGAGAATAGACTTGGTGTCAGTTCGCTTCTCTCCGGGGACAGAGACACCCAGGATCGACCACATGAAGCACGCGATCCAGGTCTAAGGCTGAAGGCCGCTGGGTATGCTAGAATCTATCAACAACGTCTGAATGAGGAGAGGCAGGTAGAGATTGCCTCTGTATGAGTACAGGTGCCAGGACTGCCGCCGAAGGTCCACGGTCCTGGTCAAAATCATAAATGCGACCCCCCAGGCAGTTTGCGACCACTGCGGGGGAGGCAACATGCAGCGCCTCGTGTCCAAGTTCTCCTTTCGGCGTTCTTGGGGTTCCAGCCTGGACTGGGCCCCGGACACAGGCTGGCCGGAGAACATAGACAACGAAGACCCAAGGGCGGTCGCCGGCTGGATGCGGCGAATGCAGCACGAGATGGGCGGGGAAGTAACCTCTGAGTTCAAAGATATGGTCGACGAGCTGGAGTCGGAGGCCGACATGGGCGACGGCGATGCGCTCGACTGCTAGGCCCATGCCTCAGTTCTCGCACGACCTCTCAAGGTGGAGCAGGTAGGGATGCCCATATATGAATTCCGCTGTCTGACCTGCAATGGAGTGTCCTCGGTGCTTGCCAGGTCAATGGACAGCACCCTCCAACCCACCTGTCCCCATTGCAACGGCGCCGATATGCGCAGGGCGGTGTCCCAATTTGCATATCACAAGACCTTTGGCAGCAAAGGGCCGGCCCCTGCATTCGATGCTCCAGGCTCCTCCCTGGAGTACTACAGCGACCCGTCCAACGTGGGGAGGCGAGTGGAAGAGTCATTCAACTCCCACGGTGTGGAGATTCCCAACTCGGTGAGGGAAACGATAGACGCCGCCCGCCAGGGTAAGGCGCCCGAGGGCCTGGATATATGAACAGGGATACCCCGGACTCCGGGGTCAGGGGATTGTACGTGATCATAGACCCCCAGGTGACGGCTGGCCGCCCTCCGGAGGCTATCGCAGAATCTGCCCTGCGGGGGGGCGCCAAGGTGCTTCAACTGCGGGACAAGCTGCGAGAAAAGGGAGAGACCCTGGTCCTGGCACGCTCCCTGAAGGAGCTGTGTGCGGAGTGCGGGGCTATGCTGATCATCAACGACCATGCCGACCTGGCGGCCATAGTGGATGCAGACGGCCTCCACGTGGGGCAGGGGGACCTGCCTGTGGCCGAGGCCCGTAAGGTGCTCCAGCCCGGGCAGGTCATCGGAAGGTCCAACCATAGCCGGGAAGAGATGGAAGACTCGCTGTCCCAGGGCGCCGACCACCTAGCCTTTGGCGCCATATACGCCACTTCCACCAAGGTGACCGCCGATACCAGCAGGCCCGTAGGCCCCGAGGGGCTTCAAGTTGCCAGGCAGATGACCGACCTGCCGCTGGTTGCCATCGGGGGCATCAACGAGGCAAATATCGAGGCTGTGGTCCGGGCCGGGGCTGATGCGGTGTGTGTGACGGCGGCGGTGGGGCTGGCCGACGACCCCGAGGATGCGGCCCGGCGCTTGGTGCAACGAATCGAGGGGGCCGGAGGGAGGATTTGATGTCTCCGACCAATCGTGCTGACTTGTCCCTGGCCTCGGAACGGGCGCAGCAGGAGCTTTCCGCCAAGCACGATTCCAGGGAGGCTGGTCTCCGCATCTCCAGGGAGGTGATCCGGCTCTCGGCCAACGCCATCAGGGCGGTTCATCGCCATGACCTGGATGAGGCCAAGTCCCTCATCGCCCGGGCTTCAGAGCATCTGGGGGAAGCGGACGCAATTCGCCAGGAAAATCCCGACATCTACTATTCGGGATTCCTGGCCGATGCCCGGAAGGAGTATGCCGAAGCCAACATCACCCTGGCGCTGATATCGGGAGACCCTATCCCCCAAGCCGGGGAGCTTGGGGTGGAGATGGCATCCTACCTGAATGGGATGGGAGAGGTCATCGGCGAAATGCGCCGTTACCTCCTGGACTCCCTGAGGCGGAACGATACGCGACGGTGCGAAGAGCTGATGCAGATTATGGACGATATCTACAGCTTGCTGGTAACGGTGGACTTTCCCGAGGGTGTGACTGGTGGCTTGAGGCGCACCACCGATGCTATGCGCGGCGTGCTGGAACGCACCAGGGGCGACCTGACCATCACCCTGCGCCAGCTGGAGCTGGAAAAGCTGCTGGCGGGCTGGCAAGGGCAGTTTGCGCCTCCGGCAGATTCCCTTGACACCCCCTAGCATGTGTGCTAGCTTCTCTGATGCTCTCATGCAGGGCACAGGTAGATAGGAGACCACCGCATGAATTCATTGATAGTTGCCGGCGCCGCGGGCGCCGCTGCCCTCGTGTTCGCAATACTCCTGACCTTCCGAGTGATCAGGGAGGACGAGGGCAACTCCCAAATGAAGGAGATCGGCAGGGCGATCAAGGAAGGCGCGCTGGCCTTCCTGCGCAGGGAGTACCTTGTCCTGCTGCCCTTCATCCTTGTGGTTGCTGTAGCCCTGTGGGCGCTGATCGACTGGTGGACCAACGATTCCCTGGTGCCCAAGACAGCCATCTCCTACCTGGCAGGCACCCTGTGCTCGGCCACGGCGGGGTTCGTCGGCATGAACGTGGCTATCAGGGCGAACGTGAGAACGGCTGCTGCAGCGGTCAGGGGACTGAACCCGGCATTGCGGGTCGCTTTCAACAGCGGTGCCGTCATGGGGGTAACGGTGGTGGGGATAGGGCTGCTGGGAGTCACCATCCTTTACATGATATGGCAGGATGTCACCTATATTATAGGTTTTGCCTTTGGGGCCTCTTCCATAGCCCTGTTCGCCAGGGTGGGAGGAGGAATCTTCACCAAGGCGGCCGATGTTGGTTCGGACCTGGTGGGCAAGGTGGAAGCGGGCATCCCCGAGGATGACCCCCGAAACGCCGGTGTGATAGCCGACAACGTGGGCGACAATGTTGGCGATGTGGCCGGAATGGGGGCTGACCTGTTCGAGTCCTATGTCGGCTCCATAATCGCAGCTATGACCCTCGCCGTTGCGGCTGGCGCTTCCGGTTGGAAAGACGATGTGGTGATGCTGCCCCTTCTGGTGGCATCAGCGGGGATCCTGGCCTCGGTGCTGGGCACCTTCATCGTGAGGACCGGAGAGCAGGCAGGGTTCAGCCAGCTGTTGTGGGCCCTCCGGCGGGGCATCATAACCTCGGCGGTGCTTGTGCTGCTCATGGCCCTGGGGGCGGTGCTATGGCTGGACCTGGACGGGGTTATCCGGGACAACGTGACGGGACTCGACCTCTTTGCGGCCATCGCTTCCGGCCTGGTTGCAGGGGTGATAATCGGGCTGGCTACCGAGTTCTACACATCCTACGATTACCCTCCTACAAAGGAAGTGGCTGAATCCGCCCAGACCGGGGCGGCAACGACTATGATCACGGGAATCGCCACGGGAATGCAGAGTACGGCGATCCCCGGACTGATTATCGGCGGAGCAATCCTGGCTTCCTTTGAGCTGGCGGGCTTCTATGGCGTTGGGTTGGCGGGAGTAGGGATGCTCTCCACCCTGGGAATAACCCTGGCCACCGATGCTTACGGCCCCGTGGCGGACAATGCGGGAGGCATAGCGGAGCAGGCCCACCTCGACCCTGAGGTGCGTCAGCGCACCGACTCCCTGGATGCTTTGGGCAACACCACGGCGGCCACGGGCAAGGGCTTTGCCATCGGCTCGGCTGGCCTGACCGCCCTTGCCCTGCTGGCGGCCTACGCAGAAGCGGCCGATCTGGATGGCCTAATCAACCTGCTGCAGCACACCACCCTGGTTGGGGTGCTGATAGGGGGGATGCTTCCCTTCCTGTTCTCGGCCATGACCATGAGGGCTGTGGGCCGGGCGGCTTTCTCCATCGTGAATGAGGTGAGAAGGCAGTTCAGGGAGATACCGGGGATCATGGAGGGAACGGGACGCCCGGACTACGCCCGGTGCGTGGACATCAGCACCAGGGGAGCCCTGCGGGAGATGATCCTGCCCGGCCTGCTGGCGCTGGCTGCCCCCCTGTTGGTCGGCTTCATCCTGGGGCCCGTTGCCTTGGGAGGGCTGCTGGTCGGCTCCATAGCGTCGGGCTTTATGTTGGCCATCACCATGGCCAATGCCGGGGGGGCTTGGGACAATGCCAAGAAGTACATCGAGGCTGGCAATTTCGGCGGCAAAGGTTCGGACCCCCACAAGGCTGCGGTGGAAGGCGATGTGTTGGGAGACCCCTTCAAGGACACGTCGGGCCCCTCGCTGAACATCTTGCTGAAGCTGATGGCGGTGGTGTCCCTGGTGTTCGCCCCCGTCTTCCTGCAGGTAGAGCCCCTCATCGGCTAAAGCCTGCGAGTCGCGGGCGGCGCCGGGTCCCCGCTCAGCAAATGAGGCTTGCAACAGTCCGACACATCGTGCGTCTGCAAGACTGGGGCGTTTCCAAGCCTGCTTTCCTTTAATCCTGTCTGTGAAGCATTTACCAGTGAGAACAATCGATGGGGGTGGTACGCTCCTCGCAGGAGGCGTTATACTTGTACATAGGGCGCAGGCTCCAGTCGCTGCACAAGCGCGGCGGGTCCCATCGGAATGCGCACCTCAGGGCGGGTGTAGCTCAGTGGTAGAGCGCTAGCCTTCCAAGCTAGCTGTCGTGGGTTCGATCCCCATCGCCCGCTCCAAGAATATTTATATTTAGCTACAATTAATGACATTATATGAGTTGTGTATCATAATTTGTATCATAAGTGATCGACCGCGCTGACCCCAACACTAGGGTGAGACGATAGCAGCGCTTTCCAGGATTCACTCCTCCAATCTGCTTCGCCGGAGAGCATCACATGTCGTCCGCTACAGGTTAGATAGTGGGGACTCTGGTTAGCTTTCATCATATCCGGCGCGAAATCTGCTTACACAAATAGCGTCTCCCTGCGACCCTTCGTGCTTCTCACACTACGAACTAAAGAGCAATCCCATGCCCTGACGATGTTTCCAATCCCAGGATGCTTGCAGTGTGTGGGTCCGTTCGTATTTGGTTCGGATATCCCCTCCACACTGCTTTAAGAAGAACGCTACACCAAGCCGCCGGCACAGTTCCCGCACATCCCTAACCCAGTCCGCCGGCATCGGCCTTGGACCAGGCTTGGATCTCCTCCAACAATCACCCAGGCGGAACCCCCTCAGCTGACCAGCCGACCGCCCAAGGGGCGCAACAAGGGGCTCACACGACAGGAAACGCACAGCCCCCCGGATTTTCCGGCAGATGCTTCACCCTGACCATGGTTTTCCGGTCCTCGACCGACACACCGCACCAGATGTGAGCTGGGCACTCCCTGCCGGCGTACCTCGACCGCAGATAATCCCTCATGGTGGAGTTGCGCTTGGTCAGCAGCTGGAAGATGTGATGCCCGGCCGCCTCGATGACGCCGAACACCTGGTCAACGAATCCCCAGGGAACATCCCGGTGGAACAGGTCCGACACCGAATTGACGAACACCCTCCGAGACCTCCGCCAGCGTAACGGCTTCTCCAGGCTGTCAGGGTGGAGCGCCAGGTCAAAGCTCCTGCCGAACCTCAGCGCGCTCCGCTCCGCATAGCACCGATCGCACCCTGTAGAAACCTTGGTGCAGCCCGTCGTCGGATTCCATGTGGCATCCGTCCATTCTATAGCTGAGTTATCGCCCATAGCACCCCTTTTTGTTCTCGCTGTCCAGAAAATGACCATCAGCGTGACCAAAATGTCCATATCGGCCTGATGCAGCTACGGCGGAATTACAATCAAAATTACAGTCGCTACAGTTTTCGTTCTCGCTGTCCAGAATAGTCCCCATAATTCATAGATAATTATTTCCGCCGTCGCGCATTTTTCTCTCGGAACATCACCCTGGAGCACCCCCGGCACCACCCCACAGGGCCGGGCCGTCGCCTACACCCAGGCTGCGATCCGCACCCATCCCGAATGTTTCCGGTTCTCGTACCGGGTCCTCGTCGGAATGAACAACCCTACCATGCGGGCCGCCTTCACCAACCGCTGGACCTGGCCGATGCTCAGGTACAGGCTCGACGCTATGACCTCGTAGGGCATCCTCAGCTCCACCGCCTTCCAGACGTTCATCCACTGGCGGGCCTTGGCCACGCTGACGTACACCAGCCGGGCCAGGTCCTCCTCGGGTTCCGTTTGCTTCTGAGGTATGGACTATCTGGACATAGTCACACCATACGCTAAATGCAAACGGAACCCACCGGCCTCATGGACGCCCTGTTAGGCGATGGCAAGGAGCCCGGTCAGTTCCCCGATGGTGTATTCAACCTCCGGCAAACCCTCTGCCCAGGGTTCCCAGGAGCCACGCACAGCCCGCGGCCAGCCCTTCCCCGTCTCCGAACGTCACCCCAAGGTCCCGCAGCCCCTTCTGCGGGCATCCCCAAGGGCCGCCGGAACACCTGGCTGTTCGATGCGCTCAGGTACTGGGCCTACCAGGAGGACAAGGGCGAGGACGAGGCTGCATGGCGCGCCCGGGTCCTGGATAAAGCCCTGGAGATGGCGGACACCCTGCAGGACCTTGACGACGATCCCAACGTGGCCAGCACCGCCAAGAGCGTCGCCCGGTACTGCTGGGACAACCCCGACTTTGGCCGGAGGGGGCACAACTACGACCACAGCCCGGAGAGGCAGCGGAAGAGGGCCTACATCGGCATCAAGAAGAAGAGGCAGGCCCTCCTGGAGCGGAACGTGCTCATCAGCAAGCTCCACTTCAAGCAGGGCTGGACACAGAAGGCCATCGCCATCCACCTGGAGTTATCGCCCCGGCAGGTCAGGAGGGTTGTGGCCCGGTGGCTGGAGATCGAGGGGGCCGTGGCCAAGCTGAAGGAGCTGTCCAGGCAGACCGGCGACCAGGCCGGACAGGACAGCCGGCCAAGGGGACATGAGCCTATTTCGGCACCCCTTACAGGGGGGGCTACTGTACCTGGGTTACAGTCAGTGGCCATGGTGTCTACCGTGGGGGGTCCAGGGGGGATGAAATCCCCGCAATCAACTGAGACTGAAGGGAGAGGCAATGAGACACAAGGTTGGCTGCCCGGTATCGGTGACGCAGCAGCTGGCGGCGCAGCTGTGGAGCGCGAGGTATGGCCCGGACGTGATCGCCGACGAGGTGGGGGTGAGCGTGGCGAAGGCCCGCCAGTGGATGAACGTCTGGAAGGCGGCGGAGCTGAGGACGCCCTACGAGGTCATAGCGTCGAGCCTGTACCTGAGCATCAACCAGGTCCAGAGGTTGGTGAAGGCGGCCCGCATGGTGGGGCTGTTCATGCCGACCAGGACCCGGTACGAGAACCGGAAACATTCGGGATGGGTGCGGATCGCAGCCTGGGTGTAGGCGACGGCCCGGCCCTGTGGGGTGGTGCCGGGGGTGCTCCAGGGTGATGATCCGAGAGAATAATGCGCGACGGCGGAAATAATTATCTATGAATTATGGGGATTATTCTTAACAGTGAGAACGAAAAGTGTAGCGATGGTCATTTTGATGGTCATTTCTCCGTAGCTGGAGCAGGCCGATATGGACACTTTGGTCACTCCGATGGTCATTTTCTTAACAGCGAGAACAAAAGGGGGGTCGATGAGCGATAACTCAGCTATAGAATGGACGGATGCCACATGGAATCCGACGACGGGCTGCACCAAGGTCTCTACAGGGTGTGATCGGTGCTATGCCGAGCGGATCGCGCTGCGGTTCGGCAGGAGTTTCGACCTGGAGCTCCACCCTGACCGACTGGAGCAGCCGTTGACCTGGCGGAGGCCTCGGCGTGTGTTCGTCAACTTTGTGTCGGACCTATTCCACCGGGATGTTCCCTGGGGATTCGTTGACCAGGTGTTCGGCGTCATGGAGGCGGCCGGGCACCACACCTACCAGCTGCTGACCAAGCGCAGCTCCGCCATGAGGGATTATCTGCGGTCGAGGTACGCCGGCAGGGCGTGCCCTGCCCACATCTGGTGTGGTGTGTCGGTCGAGGACCGGAAAGGGTTCCGTTTGCTTCTGAGGTATGGACTATCTGGACATAGTCACACCATACGCTAAATGCAAACGGAACCAGGCTGACTACAATGGCGAGACCAAAGAACGGCGACAGCATTATGGTAATGGCAACCATCAGAGTTGCGAAGGTGCCTAGATGGTGGCTGGTCCTTTCCAGTCGCTCCTCTAGCATCTTTGCAGTTCCCTGGGCAATGTCCCAATCCGTCTGCGCATCATGTCAACACCATCCTCTATAAGCAAACGTAACCTAGCTTGCCGTTGGTTTGAGGGTGGTGGGGAGACGCCAGGATGCGCTTGATGCCCACACTCACGCAGGCAGTGGACGGCCCGTTCGGTCAGGCCAACGCCCACCAGAGGCGGTTTCCCTGGAATCTCGAGATACAGTATCAGTTCCGTATCGCGAGTTTGCTAATCTCCCTGAGCATAGCGGATATGGGCGTAGTTGTTTTCAATGGCGTAGTTGAAGCATTCGGAGTGGATTGGAGTCATCAATTTCGATCATCCTCCCACACAAACCACTCCAGCCCCCTGCAAATGAACTCACTGTGCAGGTGGACTTGGCGGTTGCAGTAGCGCTAATGCACTCACCGTGCAGATGCACTTGGCGATTGCAGTAGCGCTTTGGAAGCTCGGCTTATCTGACATTATAGTCCTGGGGAGTCAGTATCCGAAGGGAGTGCCGCCTCCGTCTCCAGTGTCTGCTCGACGGTACGTGTACCGGCCCGACGCCGAGCAGTTGGCGGGGTGTATCTTCATCCTCACAGAGGGGCGCTGATGGGTGGGGCGTCGACCCTTCGCCGCTGCGCCAACCCAGCAGCAAACCCCCGACGAGCCGCCCGAAGAGGTACCTCAGATCGGCGGCGGTGCCGGCGAGGCCAGCCATGCGCTCGGCTCCCCAGACGTTGTTCCTGTTTGACAGCAGCGCCAGCCCACCAAACTTGACGATAGAGGGATCGTGGTCACCGACGTGCGCAGAGTAGAACGCAGCCTAGTTCAGGCGTCGGAATCGGGCGAACCAAATCGCCAACCCGAACCGTTGCCGCCGGGCCGCTGCCCGAGAAACCTGCTATGAAACCTATAGGGGCGCTCATACATGGGCATCCCTATAATCATCAGCTTTCGTGGTGAGGACCACCGGACGTTATCCAACGAGGATGGCCCCATATCCATCATGACATACCCTCTTGCCCAGCCAAATAAGAATACAAATAGATTGGAAAGGACTCTCTCTTGAGCTTTGTAAAAAGCAATAGATTTCGAGTTATGGATTGGACGGTGTCGGTGTTGTCTCGGGGCATATAGTCTGCGATAAACCCTGCAGCTTCTTCATAAGTGTAGCCTTCTACCTGCAGTCTAAGATAAGCCGCGGTGACGTAGATGTCTCGCGGGATATTTCTTGGTCGGCCTCGTTTGGGAGCAGGTTTTCCCCGGGCAAATTGGTTTAGGGTCCATTGACACAAGTCGACTGGGATGTGTTCGCTCGTCTCCGATAAGTGCTGTAGAAGCGCACGCAGCGCCGTCCTAGCCCACGGCTCGGTGTCGGCAAATTTAATGAAACCAGGCAGTAACTGAGGCCGGGAGAACCCTAGCGGGTTATTTGGATTGGACGGCTCTGGAGGAACAATCCTCCAGAAATATCGCCAACCATCCAGCTCTGGGTCATCCGGATCCTTGTCGTTTAAAGCTTCGCTAAGAAAATCCTTTATAAACTGACTAGCCATTGTCTTTCTCCATATTGGCCGGACTGGTAGCGTATTCCTCCCAAGCGCCCATCAGAGCACGTCTCTATTTAAACAGGTCGCTCTCCATATTTACATCCTTGGTGTTTTTCCAAGGTTGTGGGCAAAGGCAGGCTAATCCACAGCCTACTGACCTTACTCCTAGTCTAGTATCAGCGGCTAGGAGGGTCCAGCTATAGAGTCAGCGAATTCTTTGGGTGTTTTGCCTTTCAGGGAGCTATGGAGCCTTGACCGCATTGTAGTCCTGCCGCCAGGTCTCTATGATCTCCCTGGCGTGCCTCACGCTCATGAACCAGTTGGCGTTCAAGCATTCGTCTCGTAGCCGCCGTTGAACCTCTCAACAAAGGTGTTCTCTACCGGCCTACCAGGACGTGTGAATCTCAGCTTGGTGCCCCTCCTATGTGCCCACTCATCCATGACATTGCCTGCGAACTTCGGTCCATAGTACCTTCGGAACAGCACTCAAGATAGAAAAGCCATCATCGGCACAGCATCCTCTAGATGATGCCAACTGATCCTTCAAAGGAGCATGCCGATGGTGTCAACCTTGATGGCTAGGCACTCCCGGGAGTAGCCATCCACTTTAGCCAACGTCCGGAAGCGATGCCCGGTCAAGGTCCACTCAGAGACAAAGTCCATGGACCACCTCTGATTGGGACACACGGAGGTTGGAACTTCCTCTCGGACCTCCGCATCTCCCTTGCGTCTCCTCTTCCTCCTGAGGCCAAGCCTCTCTTCCCTGTAGATACGCTCGGTACGCTTGTGGTTGATCACCAGACCCTCTCTCTCCAGCATGACGTGCAGCCTGGTACTACCGAACCGCTTCCTCTCCCCTGCCAACTCGGTCATCCTGATGCGCAGGAAGTGGTCATCACCCTGCTTCGACTGGTACGGTACACAGAGGGTGATACGCCTGTAAGCATATAGGTCCTCTCCACACTCAGCCCAAGGCGCTCTATGACATATGCTGCTGTCATCTTCCCCGCCGTGAGCTTCAGAAGTTTTTTGCTCCTCGAGGGCCCAGTTGTCCAACCACGGCTGGGCTATGATCTGCTTCAACTACCGGTTCTCATCCTCAAGGGTCCTCAGCGTCTTCATCTCGTTCAGCGTCAGCCCAGCATACTTGGCTTTCCGCTTGTAGTAGGTGGCTTCGGTCATACCGTGCCTGCGGCGACTCTCCTCTGTCCGCGCCTCCGGCTCAGCCTCGTTCAGCACCGCTATGGTCTGCTCCTCGGCGCACCTCTTCCGTCCCACGAGTCCTCCTTATTTCTCACATTCTAGAGGAGGACTCTCTTTGCCACTGATACCGTTTTGAAGGGTCAGGTCAACCATTACAATCGTTAAGCAGCCTCATCAACCAGAGGATTGCCCCCCCTACAATGCTGGTAACAATCCTTCACTTTTCTAATCATGACAGATCATGGTCTCAGGGATACCCTTCAATCAACTAACTTTTTGGAGGATATGTCATGGGTGGTGAAACAGCTGGTCGTCTCCTGCGCTGCGAAGAGGTAGAGGCGCGTACCAGACTCTCCCGTTGCACAATCTACCGCAGGATGCGAGATGGGTCTTTTCCTAAGCCACTGAAGATGGGAGTCCGCGCTGTTCGCTGGTGTGAGTCTGAGATCGAGGCCTGGCTGGCAGCCCGTCCCAGGTCTGAAGGCGATACGCCACCTTGAAGAAGCGTTCAGCACAGTGGTGTGGTCCAGCAAATGCTTTGCATTTGTCCACCGGTCGGGAAGCTTGGTCTTTCTTGCCGGACGTACCGGATACAAAGGGCGGGAGCAAGCTCGACCTCATGGTCCAATTCACCTCCGTCCCTTATGGAGAGAAGGGCCTGAACCTTGCATATGAGGCATGACCGTGAACATTTCAAATACCAAGAAGGCTGAAACCTGGGGCTGTGGGGCCTTTGGGCACCGGTGATGAGGATGGCGCAAATGAAATCAGGGCTTGTTCCTCTTCGATTCTTTTTCAGGTTTGGGTGCGTGACCTTACCCAGAAGTTAGTATCACTGGCTAGGAGTTCACCCAGGTCCCCCAGGAGCACGGAGTGAAGATCAGCATGGACGGGAAGGGCCGGTACTCCGATAACATCTTCGTGGGGAGGCTGTGGCGGACGGTGAAGTACGAAGAGGTGCACCTGAAGGCTTACGCCGACGGCCACGAAGCCCGCAGAGGACTCGAGGACTACTTCCGGTTCTACAACCATCTGAGGCCCTATCGGGCCCTGGGCTACCGGACGCCGGCTGAGGTGTTCCACGGGGAGCAGGGAGTTGGGGAAGAGGGACCTGATGAGAGGAGGTGTTCACCGGGAACAGGCGCACTACTGGCAGGAATGGCGGAATTCTCACTTAACTCAGCCTTAATTCTGTCTAAATAACCGGGTCCACCTCAGTTTCGCTATCCCTCAGGGGGTTGGCGTAGAGCGGCGTATACGTTTGACAAGCTGATTTTCTGGGAAGCGCCGCAGTATCTTGCCCCCTAGCAGGCGCATAGCAATAGTGGCAGTCTCCTCGGTCTCTTTGTCTTCCCACATTGGATTCGTCCCAATTCTGGGTGTTACGTTTTCAGACGCCTGGATTAAGCCATACCAACAAATCACTACTATCGTGCCCTTCCTTTCGAGGTTTCTCGTAAGGTGTTATGATAGTTACTCTAGATAGGTGTTTGCCGAAGACCCGTGCTGTAGCGGTTGCGGCGGGTTGCCATGTCCGATGCTTACCAATGGACGAAGGGCAAGAACGTTGCACAAACTAAGCTCCTCAGAGTTTCCGACCGCTAATCCTGATTCTACCGCTTGGAGTCCCCGAGAGAAGGCCAAAATTGTGGGTGAAGACCTTTGTTGAGTTCAAACCCTGCAGAGCAACTTCTCGGGCAACGTATTCTTGGCCACGATTGGCAAGTAACTGGGAAGGTCCCCAAGTCGAACACTTCAACGGGCGCTAAATTCTCCGTTGGGTACGTGGTGGTGAATAGTTCTGGTAGGCAGGCCTTTCTCAAGGCTCTTGATTTTTCAGAAGCGCTAAAGCAACCAAATCCAACCGTCTTCCTACAAGGTCTTACAACCGCTTTCAACTATGAAAAGATGCTGTTGTCACAATGCAAGAGCAATAAACTTGATAGAGTTGCAGCATCAATAGATGAGGGTGAGATTCCAGTCGGCACACTTCACCCCATTCTGCCCGTACCATATCTGGTCTTTGACCTGGCTGATGGTGACGTTCGACACAAGCTTGACTTAGCCAATGAATTTGAATTGGCTTTCTGCCTCAGGGCACTTCATCACTGTAGTACCGGGATTCAACAGCTGCATAACCTCAACATTGCACATCAAGACCTTAAGCCGTCCAACGTTCTTGTGTTTGACGATTCGGACTGCCGCGTGGCGGACTTAGGTCGATCGGCCCTCCAAGGTAATGCATCGCCTACAGATCAAGTACCTGTTCCGGGCGACGTTACGTATGCCCCCCCTGAATTGCTCTACCGGGAGGTTTCGAGCGATTGGCGTGTACGTCACCTGGCTTGCGACCTTTATCATCTTGGCAGCCTTGCGGTGTTCTTCTTTACGAAAGTCGGCATGACAGCGAACTGGCATAGCCATCTGGACAGAGCGTTTCGGTATGACAGGTGGGGGCAAACATATAGAGATGTCCTGCCTTATGTCCGAAATGCCCACGCCCTGGCTTTTGGAGAGATTGAACTGCAGCTTCCTGCGAATGTTAGGGATCGCCTTAGTAAAGCCATAAGGGAACTATGTGAGCCCGATCCATTGCTCCGTGGTCATCCAATCAACAGGTCCGGCAAGGGCAACCCCTACGCATTGGAGCGATATGTTTCAAGCTTTGATCTAATTGCCAGCGTAGCTGAATGGCAAATGAAAAGGGCGAAGGTTTGAGTACTCCTCTAAGGAAAGTGAATAGAAGAATCATCCCGAGATGGAGAGCCTCTGTTGTGGCGGCCACCACGGGTGAGTTGGAGCCGCTTGGGTTACCCGATTCTCCGGTAATTGCCTCGTCTGAAGAACTAACGGCGCGGGTCGACGATTGGAGGAGATATAGGCAAGGAACGATCGCTGGAGATCTAATTTCCGCAGGTCTGGTTTTGAGCGCGACGGACAATCGTGACGTAAGAGACGCGGCTAAGTACATTCTATCGCTGGGACCTCGGGCTCCCGCATCTGTAAGAAGGTTAGCTTCAGCGGTTGAAGAACAGTCCTTCGATCATGCAAACGACCCAGCGCATGAACCAGACGTAGCGGAGATTTTGCCTGAAGAATCCCATAGCCAAATCCGTTCCATCAAGGCCCGACTTATCGACTATCCACGGAATGCATTATTGTGGGTGGACATGGCCCGCCATTATGCAATGCTTGGTGCAACCAATCAAGCTCTCCGCTCCATGAGGGCTGGAATAGCCTTGGCCAAGGATAGCAGGTTTGTGTTGCGCTCCGCGGCCAGGCTTTACGTTCACATAGGTGATGCAGAGCAAGCATATGACCTGTTGCGAAAATCCCCTGCTACCCGAAGGGATCCTTGGCTAAGGGCTGCGGAGATCGCAGTCGCCGGATTGGCGGATAAGACTCCGGCGCAACTTCGCAATACCAAAAGAGGCCTACTGGCCACGAAATATGCGCCCCGTTACATCAGCGAATTAGCCAGTGCTGTGGCGACATTTGAGTTGACTGAAGGCTCGGCAAAGTCTGCACGGCGATTGTTCAATCTAGGACTTCAGCAGCCGACCGAGAATACGGTCGCGCAAGCAGACTGGGCAACCAATCACATAAGTGGGATTTCTCTAAAGGAAGACCACTTCCTTGTGCCTAGAACATTTGAGGCCAAGGCTAGTCTACACCTTGAGAAGATGGAATTGCCGGATTGTTTGCTCGAGTGTAGCCGGTGGCTAGAAGATGAGCCGTTTTCCTCGCGTCCAGTGGAGATTGGTTCGTTCCTATCGATTGCAGCGTTCGAGGACTACGATACGGCAATCGAACTATCAAAAAGGGGACTTGTTAGCAATCAAGATCACTTCATACTACTCAATAACCTTAGCGTGGCGCTTGCTGAGTCCGGGAGAATCGACGAGGCTAAGCGTACTCACCAAACGATCAAAGTTTCAAACCGTAGTGAATGGGAAAAGACATGCTGGTTAGCCACAAAGGGACTGTTTGCCTTCAGAGAAGGTCGTTACATTGAAGGACGTCAGTTCTATGAACAGGCTCGCGCTTCGGCTCGGGTTCAAGGTAGGAAGGATGTTGAAGCAATGGTTTTAATCCACTGGGCTCGTGAAGAAAGCAAAGCAGGACAGCACCCCGAATCCGAAGCCATAGCGGGGCAGGCTGTTCAAGCATCAAGGGGCTTTTCGTCAATTGATGTGAAGATAGCTCTCTCGAGGCTAAATAGGCTACTTCACATAGGGGACGCAGGAAATCCTAATCAGGTTCCGTTGTTGTGAAGATGGGTCAGTGGACCCGGCATCGATGCTATTGTTCCAGCTGCTGTAGATGCCCGCGTAGCTGGTGGGAGACCTTAGCTCCGTTGTCGTCTTGCCGGTGACACCCGTGGTCGGTGTCTCGCCTGAGTCAAGGGTCTGTAGGGAATTCGTTGGGCGGTCGCCGATGTGGGGCACTCAATGGATGTTCTGTAAAGTCAGCTTCTGTGGAGCTGCGCCAGCGTTTTTCTATATGATACCGGCGTTTGATGCAAATTCGTTTCAACGGACAGAATCCAAATAAAAGGAGGGGCAAAAGTCCCGTAGTAGGCTGGGGCATGGAAAAGCCGCCGGATCATTCCGGCGGCGCCCTTTCTTCTTCCTTGGGAAACCGGACTTAGCCCATGATGTGTATGTGGAGCACTATAGACACAGCAAGGGCAATCGACATAAAGACGATATCTTGTGGCAAGGTTTCAGGTATCTGCATCATTCTCCTTTCTGGTGTTTATTTCCCGGTTGGCTCTAGTAGTTTGCCTTCTTGAGCCAGTCCGCCACATATGCGGGCAGCCCATAGGCTACGTCTGTCGCATACGTATTAAAAAGGCCCCGACACCGCTTCCTCCGAGGAACCCTAGTACTATCTTGACCACATCCCCGAGCAATGCCCCTTGGCCGAAGCTTAACAGGATTGCAGGAAAACCCAGGGCCACCCCAAGCAAACAACCTCCGATAACGATAGTCATCCAGAACGTGAGCCATCGTTGAGCATTCCTGTCTTCTCTCTCGTTTGCATCCATGCCCTACCTGCCCTCCTTTTGCCACTCCTTACCTCTGCCCTTTTGTTTGCTTTATCGCTATCATGGCTGCTGGGCCTAGGATGATCACCCCGAAGGCAAGTATCCATGCGATTGCGTTGGTCCAATTCACAATGGTATCCACAAAAGCCCCCTTGTGTGGATTGATTCCTTCAAGTTGATCGTATCACAAGGACGTGGGTGCATAAAGGCCCGGCAGCTAGTGCCGGGCCTTTCCTTTGCCCGCCCTCATGGTATCGCCGTACCACGCACACGGCGGTATGGTCTCAGCGCTCGCTGGATGGTGGGCAAATCTAGAACCAGGTATGGCTATAGCCTTGGCGTTACACACGCCTGGGTGCTATAAATACCACGCTCCGTCAAGAGCCCTTGCCCGTGTTGGGTTGGAATAGGTATGGCAACATGCCCTCCTGTAGGTACACGGGGAAGGCCGGCTTTTGACGGAGCGATGCCATTAAGCAGGATCGGGCTGGCTAAGTAGACAATCATCCCTATGCCCACCCATTTTTGATAATTCGGACCCCCGTCTATGATGTGGGCGTGTGGAGCTTCCATCTCTGTGATCCATGATCCTATCGAAGTCCACCATACCAGCCCTGTGGCGAGGATGCCCAGGCTTAGAACCATGATAAGCAGCATCACCTTTGTTTGATCCCGCCAGATGTACAGGAGCAGTAGAACAAGGACGGCTGCGGCCATCGCAATGATGGCAACCCCCTCGATGTATTCAAACCCCCGATAGCTCGGACCATAACCCAAAAGCTGCCGTCCCTCCAGCCAAGGCAGGTAGCAGCCCCAAATAGCCAGTTCTGTGCCGAAAGCGATACAAACCTCGTGGGCCTCGGCGTGCTGGCCGTTGCGGTTAACAGCAACGGCCACCGGCTCGACTTCGACCAGCTTCCAGCCGTCGTCCACCAGCAGCTCCTCGGCGGTGGCCTCGGCGTTCCTGGCCTGGGTGAGGACATCTTCAATCGTCTCCGCCTCGTCCTCCTGATCGCCGTTGACGATCTTCCGGGCCAGGGCCATCATCAGGTCGTCCCCGTCGTCGCCGTAGGCGGCCAGACCGTCCTCCGGCAACTCGTCCTCGACGGCCAGGGAGCTCTGCATCTTCTTCGCCACCAGCTTCAGGGCGTCGGCCAGCAGGGTGTTCTTGTAGGGCATGAAGACCACCTTCACCGGGCGGGTCTGCCCGATGCGCCACGACCGGCGGGAAGCCTGCCTGGAGACGTACACACTGTAATCGTTCTCCGTCTTCCAATCGACACAGAAAGATCCGGTTCTCATGGACAGCCGATTTGGAAGAGACTGAGGCCGGACAGCTCCAAGGAACTGCGGATACTTAGCCGTTCGTCGGCTTGAGGACGCACTCCCTCCACTCCAATAAGGGTCATCCAATCAACACAAGAGAACCAGGTACGCGTAAGCAGTGAACGCTGGCAAGCCCAAGTTTGCTGAGCACCGGCGACGTCTAAATCCCCACGCTCCTTAGGCATTCGTCCCATCCAATATGAACGCGTGCAATATGGCTTGACCGTTGATAGCGATATGGCTAGTATGGGTTTGATGAAGACTACGCTTGAGATCCAGGACGAATTGTTGGCACGCGCGAAGCGGCACGCGCGGCGGACCGGACGCCCATTGCGCGCCGTGGTTGAAGAGGGTCTTCGCCAAGTGCTCTCCATCTCTGCTCCTCGCAGACGGTACCGGCTGCCTGATCACAGCGTGGGCGAGGCAGGGGGAAAGGACCCCTTGGAGGCGTTCTCTTGGCAGGACCTTCGAGAGGTCATTTATGGAGAGCCTGCAACCCGATGATCGCCATCGACACGAACTTGCTCGTGTACGCACACCGCCGCGAATCGAGATATCACGACGCGGCCGCGTCGATTGTGCGAGAGTTGGCGGAAGGCAACGACGCTTGGTCGATTCCCTGGCCCTGTTGCTACGAGTTCCTCAGCGTGGTGACCAATCCGCGCATCTGGAAGGAGAATGCCACTAGCCCGGAGCAATCGTGGCGTCAGTTCTCGGCGTGGATCGCCTCCCCATCGTTACGGCTGATAGGGGAGACCGAGGACTTTCCGGAGATACTGGAAAGCTTCATACGACGCCCCCGAGTTATAGGGGGAGTCGTTCATGACGCCAGGATAGCTGCAATATGTGTGGCCCATGGCGCCGAAGCGATCCTCACCCGAGACCGGGACTTTTCGTTATTCCCAGAACTCACGACGCGAGACCCAATCGGCGCGTGACAACCCGAAGGCCAGAGGAGCGCACCCCAGAGACAGAATGGACCATGAGAGACTTGGAACGCCGCACATGAGTGGATACGCCCCAGGGGCGTTGGTTCGTGCCCGCGGCAGGGACTGGGTTGTTCTACCGCCGGAGGAATCTGATGTAGTTCGTCTCCGTCCGGTCGATGGGTCCGATGCGGAGGCCATAGGGATATATCTCCCTCTGGAGCCGGAGTCCCTGAAGCCGTCGGAGTACCAACCACCCGACCCAGCCCTAGCCGGGGACTTCACAGGCGCGCTATTGCTTCGGGACGCTGTGCGACTCAGCCTCAGGAGTGGCGCAGGGCCATTCCACTCAATGGGGCACCTGTCCGTTGAGCCCCGCCCCTACCAGTTCGTTCCTCTCATTATGGCGTTGCGGCTCGACCCTGTGCGCCTGCTCATTGCGGACGACGTTGGCGTGGGCAAGACCATCGAAGCAGCCATGATTGCCCGTGAGATGCTCGATCGGGGCGTTGTACGTCGCGTCGGCGTCCTATGCGCCCCCCATCTGTGCGAGCAATGGGAGGAGGAGCTGCGAACGAAGTTCAACATTGATGCAGCAGTCGTCCAGTCTTCCCGCATTGGGAGATTGGAGCGCGGCTTACCGAGAGGCGATGTCTCTTTGTACCAACACTATCGCCACTTGGTGGCCAGCATCGACTTCGTCAAGTCGGATCGGAACCGGCAACGGTTCCTAGACAATGCCCCTGACTTCATCATCGTGGACGAGGCGCATACCGCGGCGAGGCCGAGGGGCAGCGGGGCGGGAACGCAACACCAGCGGTACTTGCTGGTACGGGATCTCGCCCGAGACCTCCGAAGACACATGGTCCTGACAACCGCGACACCTCACAGCGGGATTGAGGAGAGCTTCAGGTCTCTGCTCGGTATCTTGAATGCGGAGTTCGATGTCACAGAAGAATCAGACCTGCCCCGACGCAGGCTGATTCCCCACCTCATCCAACGGAAGCGCACGGACCTCAAGCGCTGGCTCGGAGTGGATACGCCGTTTCCGGAGCGGGAGGCCGCAGAGCACAGCTACAGGATGTCAGGGGACTATCACAAACTCTACCAGGACACACTGACCTACTGCCGGGAGTACGTATCCGACGAGGGCATCGCGGATCAGCGCCAGCGAGTCCGCTACTGGGCTGCGCTATCCATCCTGCGCTCTGTCCTCTCTAGTCCCAGGGCAGCCAGAGCGACTTTGGAAAACCGAAAACCGTCGCTGGCCGGGCGTCGAAACGGGGTGACGCCGGATGAAGTCTTGGGCCAGCAATTGATGGATTCGGCAGACGAAGACCAGGCCACAGACTATGTTCTGTCCGTTCCTCTCGGCGAGACCGATGACGCTCTCGACGCGAGCGAAGTGAAGAGACTAGACACGTTCCTGAGACGGGCGGATGCCCTTGCCGGCCCCGAAGGTGACGCCAAGATAAGAGAGACCGTCAGGATTGTTTCGGACCTTCTGTCCGAAGGTCACCGTCCCATCATCTACTGCCGGTTCATTCAGACCGCCTACTATGTTGCCGAGCACATCCAGGGTGAGCTTGGCAGCAAGCATCGAGGATTGCAGGTCAAGGCGGTGACAGGGAACGAGGGTGACAGTGAGCAGCGCAAGGAGATCGTGCTGACGCTGGCCAAGGAACATGTTCGTGTCCTCGTGGCAACAGACTGCCTAAGCGAGGGCATCAACCTCCAAGACCACTACGACGCTGTAGTGCACTACGACCTGCCCTGGAACCCCAACCGCTTGGAACAGCGGGAGGGCCGAGTGGATCGCTTTGGTCAAAGCAAGCCCATGGTAAAGGCGGTGCTTCTGTACGGCGCGGACAACGAGATTGACCTGGTGGTGCTTGACGTGCTGCTACGCAAGGCAAGGGCCATTCGCCAGAGTCTGGGCATCTCGGTTCCCGTTCCGGTCGACTCCGAACACGTGGTCAACGCCCTCGTAAGCAGCGTACTGCTACGGGGATTGGGCCAAGGACGGCAGTTCACGTTGGCGCTGGAGGATGAGTCAGTAAGCCGACTGCACGTCGCATGGGACCAGATGGCAGACAAAGAAAACCGATCCCGGGCATACTTTGCCCAGCAAGGCATCGAACCGGACGAGGTGGCGCGGGAGTTGGATGAGATGGAGCCGGTCTTGGGGAACGCAGAGGACGTGCAGCGCTTCCTCGCCAACGCAGTACAGCGTTTCAACGGCGAGCTTCGCCAAACCAAGACAGACGGAGTTTTTTCGGTGCTTCCCGGAGACCTGGGAGACCGCATAGCGGCCCGTGACAGCAGACTGACTTTCCCGATGAACGTATCCTTCAAGGGTGTTCCGCCACCCGGAGTGACGCTGTTGGGCCGGAACCATCCGGTCGTGGCAACCTCTACGGAGGCTGTTCTCGCCCGCGCTCTGGACGAGCAATTCCCCGGTTTCACCAGGTCCGGCGCCATCTTCACGAGGGTGGTGGACAGTCGCACCGCCATCCTTGTTTTGCGGCTCCGCTACCTCGTTGAAGCCGAGAGCCAGCAGTTTGCCGAGGAAGTCGTCGCGGCTGCCTTTCAGAGAGATGGCGACACCATTCGTTGGCTGACCCCATTACAAGGCGAGGCGTTGCGGCTCCTTCGCGATGCTGAGGTAGCCGCAAACATGCCATCCATAGAACGCAAGGAGCATATTGAGTGGGCATTGGGAATGCTGAAGGAGGGTTGGGCTGAGAGCATCGTCGCCGAGCGCGTCACTGAACTGGAAGCCTCGCACGCCAGGCTCAGGCGTGCCGTCAGGGGCTCAAAGGCAAGGGTGACGCCACACCACCCACCAGACGTCATTGGCTGCTACGTATTGGTCCCGGCGGGTGGTGTGGAATGAGCTATGCGGCAATCAGCATAGAGGGAGGTTTATTCCCTCCAGATCTGCTAGACCGTGTTGCGGCTGCTGAAGGCAGCGTCAGAGGACAAGCTGCCCACGAATTCGCGCTTCCCGCCAGTCGACGTCTCCCGGACGAGATACAGAGGAGCTTCTCGGATGCGCGGGTTTACTGGGAAGCCTTCAACCGGCGCCTCGAACGGTCGGGGGAGAGCCGCACGACCCTGACCCGTGAGATGTGGGCGACGGAACTCTTCGAGTTGCTCGGATTTCCGCCTCCTCAGTACCAGCGTGCCTCAATCGAAGCGGGTGGCGCGACCTTCCCTATTTCCCATTTCACCCATGCAGGCGAGAACGCCACGCCGGTTCACATCGTCGCCGTCAATCAGGGATTGGACGAGCGAGGAGCAGCGAACCGACGCACTCCGCACGCCTTGGTACAGGACTTCCTGAACCGATCGGAGGCCCTCTGGGGAGTCGTGACCAACGGAGCGAAGCTGCGCTTGCTGCGGGATAGTGCCCGTCTCTCCAAGCCCACCTACCTTGAATTCGACCTGCAGGGCATTATCGAGGGCAACGCCTACGGTGAATTCGTCGTCCTATACCGGCTGCTTCACGCCACCAGATTCCCCCGAGAAGGCGTTGATCCCCACAATTGCCTGCTGGAGGACTACTACAACCAGGGCATCGAGGAGGGCGGACGGGTCCGGGAGAAGCTGAGGGACGGGGTGAAGAGTGCCCTGGAAGTTCTGGGAACCGCCCTGGTGGGGCATCCTCCCAATGAAGACCTTCGGAATGCCCTCCAACGAGGTCAGTTAGACGAGACGGGCTACTACCGCCAGCTGCTCAATTTTGTATACCGGATGCTCTTCCTGATGGTCACAGAGGAACGGAAACTCCTCTTCACCGAGGCAAATCCGCAGGGGCAAGCCGTCTATGACCGATACTACAGCGTGACGAGTCTCCGGGACCGCGCCGAGCGGGACTTTGCGGGGGACTTGCATGGCGATCTGTGGAAGAGACTTGCTCAGACCTTCAGACTTTTCCGAGAGGAGGAATCCGCCCGCAAGCTGGGCATATCCCCTCTGAACGGAGAACTGTTCCGCTACTCGGCGTGTGGGGACATAGAGGCCGCGTTCTGTCCCAACGAATCTTTCCTTACCGCAATGCGTCACCTTTCGACGTTTGACGACAGCGGAGTGCGCCGCCGGGTCAACTACGCCCACCTGGACGTGGAGGAATTCGGTTCCGTCTATGAGAGCCTGCTGGACTATCGACCGGTCGTCGTCAGGGGAGGCTTGCCAGGTGCGGCACCCCGGTTCGAGCTTGCCGCTGGCACAGAGCGCAAGCAGACCGGCTCCTACTACACGCCGCCTGAACTGGTCAGAGAGCTCGTGGAGAGCGCCCTGGTTCCTGTGATGGAGGAGCGGCTGGCCGCAGCCAAAACCCCGGCAGATAAGGAGAAGACGCTCCTAGCACTGCGAGTCTGCGACCCGGCGTCGGGGTCCGGTCATTTTCTGCTGGCTGCGGCTCGGCGCATCGCCCGCGAATTGGCCAAGGTACGCACAGGAGACGAACAACCTGCTCCCGCGGCCTACCGCACCGCCATTCGCGATGTGGTGCGCAACTGCATCTTCGCCGTGGACAAGAACCCCTTAGCTGTCGATCTGTGTAAGGTGGCTCTGTGGATCGAAGGTCACGCCGCCAGCCGGCCACTGGGATTCCTTGACCACCATGTCAAGTGCGGGGATAGCCTAATCGGAGTGAGCGACCTCTCCGTACTTGCCGAGGGTATTCCAGAGGGCGCTTACAATGCCGTGACCGGTGACGACAGGCAGGCTGCTACTCAATACCGACGACGCAATCGGCGGGAGTGTACGGGCCAGCAGCGATTGGTTCCCGATGCACCGGAAATCTCCACGACCGCATTGGCGCAGGACTTTGCTACTTTCGGGGAACTGGAAGAGCCAACTCCCGCCGAAGTGCTTGCCAAGGAGGAACTCTACGCCCAACTTCGAGAATCCGGCGGCGCTTGGTGGCGGATGAAGACGGCATGCGACCTCTGGACCTATGCGTTCCTTGCGCCCCTGCAAGCCGCCGGAGTTAGTGGGCTGGATCCCGTACCAACCACCGGGAATGTTCACGCCGCTCTGCTGGGCCGAGGCATAGACCAGTGGTTGCGTGGGCAGGCCAACGCCGCATCCCAGCAGAACTCCTTCTTCCACTGGCCGTTGGAGTTCCCCGACGTGTTCGAGAGCGGCGGCTTTGACATTGTGCTGGGCAACCCGCCGTGGGAGCGTATCAAACTCCAAGAGAAGGAGTTCTTCGGGACACGAGACCCTGACATCGCCGCAGCACCCAACAAGGCAGCACGGGACAGACTGATCCAGCGTTTGCCTCAGCACAATTCTGCCCTTGCTGAGGAATTTGCCAAGGCGGTTCATGGCTCGGAGTCAACCAGCCGTTTCGTGCGGGGAAGCGATAGATTCCCGCTCACCGGTAGAGGGGACGTCAATACCTACTCAATTTTCGCTGAGACGGCGCGTACCATCTGCGGTCCTGAAGGGAAGGTAGGGATGATCGTTCCCTCCGGCATCGCTACCGACGACACTACGAAGGTCTTTTTCGCCGACCTTGTGGACAGGCGCTCCTTGGTCAGCCTGTACGACTTCGAGAACCGAAAGAAGGTCTTTCCAGGCATCGACAGTCGGATCAAATTCTGCCTGTTGACCCTGAACGGTAAGGAACGCCCCAGCCCACAAGCAGAATTCGCCTTCTTCCTTTATCGCACCGAGCAGTTACAGGATTCAGTTCGGCGATTCGTTCTCGTGCCGGAGGACTTTGTCCTCTTCAACCCCAACACCCGTACTTGCCCCATATTCCGCACGCGGCGGGACATGGAGATAGCCCGCAAGATGTACCAGCGCGCAGGCGTGTTCGTGCGCGACGAAGATGCGGGGGGGGGGGGTAGATAATCCATGGGGCGTTCGCTTCCAGACGATGTTTCACATGGCCAACGATTCGCACCTGTTCAGGACGAAGGAGCAGCTGGAGGCGGAGGGCTTCCATCTGGAAGGGAACATCTTCGTGCGAGAAACCCCTGGGGAGTGAGCTTTCAGAGGATGTTCGATATGGCCAATGACTCGAACCTGTTCCGCACCCGGGAGCAACTCTCCGAGGAGGGCTGGACTTTGGAAGGCAACATGTTTCAGAAAAATCAGGAACGCTACCTACCTCTATACGAGGCCAAGCTATTCCACCAGTATGACCATCGATTCGCCACCTTCGACGGAGTGGACGAGAGGGCGCTCAGGGGAGGAAACGCCCGAGAGGTGACTCCTGCAGATAAGGCAGACCCCGAAGCGGTGGTAATCCCCCGCTATTGGGTGCCCGAAGAAGAGTTAGACAAGAGACTTGACAAACGCGAAGAAATTGGCTCCACCATTCTAGACAGACAGACAGACAGACAGACAGACAGACAGACAGACAGACAGACAGACAGACAGACCCTCGACCGTCTCGCAGAATTGGTTCGCAACTCCTGCTCAGGAATATTGTCAGAGCGACGGATCAGAGGACGGACATAGCAGCGATGATTCCTCGAGTTGCGATAGAGGGGACGGGCCAGAACATCTGGATCGGCTTATCGGCTTCAGAGATATCGTCCGCTCAACAGACCAGAGAACAACAATCTCAGGCGTCCTTCCGAGATTTGCCATGAGCCACCATGTGCCCATACTTCATATCGACCCGGTGCGTTGGCTTCAGGTCTTTCGAGACGTCACGAACGCCACTAACGAGCGAACTCTGGTGGCGGACAACATCAGCAGAGTCGGTGCGGGCCATACAACACCTCTCATTGACTATGAACACGCGCGGGAAGTCGCGTCTGTCCTGGTTCTTGCCAACCTGAATAGTCTTCCCTTTGATTGGGCGGCTCGCCTCTCAGTCGGCGGCACGCATATGAGTTTCTTTATCGTGAAGCAGTTGCCGGTCTTACCGCCCGATGCCTACTTGGAGGCGGCTTCACAGGGAGTCAAGTGGGTGGAGTTAGTCGTTCCCCGTGTGCTGGAGTTGACCTATACCGCTTATGACTTGCAGCCATTTGCCCGAGACCTTGGTTACGATGGCTCGCCATTTGTTTGGGACGAGGAGCGCCGACACCGCCTGCGATGCGAGCTCGACGCCATCTATGCTCACATGTATCAGTTGGATAGGACCGACCTAGAGTGGATTCTAGATGCGCAGGAGCCTTCCCAGTCCTTTCCTGGCTTGAAACGTAGTGAACTACGTGAATACGGCGAGTACCGTACCCAGCGCTACGTGCTTCAGGCGTATGACCAGTTGGCAAAGGGCGAGCTGCCTGACCTTGAGCACCCGTCCAAATAGGAGATGTGAATGGCGCTAGATGTATTTCAGCTACGCGACAGGGTGGTCAAAGAGTACCGCGACTATGTGCAGAGCTTCGTCCAAGTGCTCGACGACCGAATTGAAGAGTTCATAGCTGGCCAGTTGGACGGAGGCGAGCTATGGCCCGCTGCGGAGCTTCAGCTAAACCCCGCCTTCGAGATGGATCTGACGCTGGGCGAGCTGTCGGACCAGGGAGTCATCACTTCTGAGACGGCCCGTTTCTTCGGTAGAGAACTTCGGCTCTTTCAGCACCAGCGAGAGGCAATAGATATCGCCTTACGAGGCGAGTCCTATGTGGTAACGACAGGCACCGGGTCGGGCAAGAGCCTTACCTATCTCGTTCCCATTTTCGATGCGATCATACGCAGTCAGCCAGAGAGACATTCCGTGCGTGCTCTGCTGATTTTTCCGATGAACGCGCTCATCAACAGCCAGTTGGAGGCGCTGCGGGGGTTCAAGGAAAGGAACTTCCCGAATTCGCCGGTGCGCTTTGACCGATACACAGGCCAGGAGCGCGAGGAGGACCGAGTCCGCATCCTGAACGATCCTCCGCACATCCTTTTGACCAACTACGTCATGGCAGAGTACATCTTGGTCCGCCCAAGCGAGCGTCCTCTTCTCCACACGGCAACGCGAGACCTCAACACACTGGTCATGGACGAACTGCACTTCTATCGAGGACGACAAGGCGCAGACGTGGCTATGCTCACACGCAGGCTTCAGGAGAGCGCAGGACGAGACCTGCAGGCCGTAGCCACCAGCGCCACGATGGTTACCGGTGGTTCCCGAGAGAATCGCAAGGAAACCGTCGCCGACTTAGCGTCGCGCTTCTTCGGTCTGAACATACCCGCCAGCAACGTGGTTGACGAAACCCTCCAGAGAGTCGCCTTAGTGCAACCACCCCAGGGATCCGCCGACGTTCGTGTCGCCGTAGAGGTCCCCCCGCCGACTCCGAATACCGAATCCGTGAGGCATCATCCACTCACTGCTTGGACGGAAGAAGCCTTCGGTCTCAAAGATGAGGAGGGACGGCTCGTCCGACGTTCGCCGGAGACTCTTGAGGCGGCGGTTTCCCGATTGGCAGAAGAGAGTGGTCTGCCCGCCGAGCAGTGCATGAGACAACTCCGAGCGGTGTTGGAAGCGGGCAACGAGACAGAATCGGATGAGGGACATCCAATATTCGCGTTTCGTCTGCATCAGTGGTTGTCGTCGGGCAACAGCATCTACGCCACCTTGGAACCGCCGACATTTCGGGAATTCAGGATGGACGGCCAGTACAGGGTCGACGATGATCGACTGCTATTCGCTCTAGCATTCTGCCGGGAATGCGGCCAGGACTATTACCTGGTTTCTCGGATAGAGGAACACGGGAACGAGTTGCTTATCCCACGCTCTCCTATGGTTGGACCGGCCGACGAAGATGTTCAGGGCGAAGAAGGCTTCTTCGCGGTTGAGCAAGGTGAGCTTTGGGCGGGCGATGATGACGAGCTGCCCGAACTGTGGTTCAATGAACGCCGGTCTGGACGGGTCATCAAGCCTAACTACGCAGAGTTTCGCCCCCAGTCATGCATCGTAATGCCCGACGGCAGGCTGAACGGCGCCAACGGCTCCGGGGTAAGCGGGTGGTTCCAGCCGCGTCCGTTCTTGATCTGTCTACGCTGTCGGGCCGTGTACGACCGCAGATCAGGAGATTTCCGGAAGCTCTCACCCCTGAGCCAGACCGGTAGGTCAACGGCAACTACGGTGGGAGTCAATGCCGTCGTTGCTGAAATGGCGAGTCAAGGGTTGCCGCCCAAGGAAACCAAGTCTCTCAGCTTCACCGACAATCGGCAGGACGCGTCCCTACAGGCTGGCCACCTAAACGACTTCGTGCAGGTCGCCCTATTGCGGGCCGGGATTGTCGAGGCCATTCGGCGCAATGGAGCTTTGACTTTCGACATGCTGGGACCTGCTGTCTTCGATGCTCTTGAACTGCGACCCAACGATTTCCTAAGAGACCCCGTTGAAAGCGGCCCCGGTTACGAGCAGGGCAGAAGGGCTATGACCGACTTGCTCGAATATCGGAGCCTTGAGGACCTGAGCAGGGGATGGAGAGTCACACAGCCGAACCTGGAGCAGACCGGACTTCTCCGTATAGAGTACCTGGGCCTTTCCGAACTGGCTTCCGATGATGCCCGATGGTCTGGTCTCCCTGCCATCGCCAACGCCTCGCCGGATAGAAGGATGGCCGTTCTCCGTGCCGTCCTAGACCACTTGAGGATGCAGTTAGTCATCGACGCGGAGGAATTGACGGACACTGCGACGCGTCGGCTGGCGCGCAACGCCAGTCAATGGTTGAGGGATCCGTGGCGACTTGACGAGCGCGACAATCTGCGCACCCAGGGTATAGCGCTGATGCCGGATGTACAGCCGTCGCGTGGGGAGGGCCGGATGCGTGGCGTCCTGCGCTTGAGTTCTCGGTCGGCTATCGCGAGATATCTAAGGTCTCCATTTACTTGGGACGTTGATGACCGACTATCCGCTGAAGAGTCTGAGCACCTCGTAAGAGGAATCGTCGCAGGGCTCAGGGGGCATGTCCTGGCCCCGACAAATGGCGGCGAGGGTGACGCCAAGGCCATTCGAGTATTGGCCGGGGCTATGCGCTGGTGCCAAGGGGATGGCAGCCCGCCCCCGCCAGACTCCGTGAGGAGTCGGTCACCGCATCTACGGCGTGAAATCCCGGGGATGAGGCAGGCCAATGACTACTTCGCCAACCTCTACAGCAACTATGCACGCCATCTGCGTGGCATGGTTGCGGCGGAACATACAGGCCAGATTACCGCGGATGCACGCAGGGTTCGGGAGGAGCTATTCGAGCAGGGCGAATTGCCCGCACTTTTTTGCTCGCCGACCATGGAGCTGGGAGTTGATATACAGGGTCTCAACACGGTTCATATGCGCAACGTACCTCCAACTCCTGCCAACTACGCCCAGAGAAGCGGCCGGGCAGGTAGAGGGGGCAAGCCCGCTTTGGTGGTGGTATTCGCCGCCCAGGGTAACCCTCACGACCAGTACTTCTTCGGACGAAGGGACCGAATGATCGCCGGAGCGGTCGCGCCGGCGCGGATGGACCTCCAGAACGAAGAGCTGATAAGGGCGCATTTGTACTCGACGTGGTTGGCTCTGGTAGGACTGTCCTTGGGCAGTGGCATGGCCGGTGTGCTTGACCTCAACGTTCCCTCGTTGCCCATCGCTGTGGACAAGCGCTCTGCTTTCGAGGGACAAAGCGGGGACCGAATCTTCACCGAGGCTGTGGCACTTAGCAGGCGAGTTATCAGAAGGGCTCAGGACATTAGGAGTGCAAGGTGGTTCTCAGAGGAGTGGATAGTGGAAACGCTGCGTTCTGCTCCTGAACAGCTCGACAGGGCATTCGACACTTGGCGTGGACTTTACCGTTCAGCCTGTGAACTTCGAGACAGGGCGCGGCGGAAAGCCGACGACCCCCATGGGAGTAGGGACGATCGTCAGGACGCAGAACGCCGAGAGGCTGAGGCCCGGCGAGAGATACGCATCCTGCTCAACCAGACTAATCGTCAGGATGAGTCTGATTTCTACCCTTACCGTTATCTGGCTAGTGAGGGATTCTTGCCCGGCTACAACTTCCCACGTCTTCCAGTGAGAGCCTCTGTTACGGTGCGGGACACCGCCCACTTCATCGACCGTCCGCGATTCCTGGGCCTTGCGGAGTTTGGGCCTGGCAATCAGGTGTACCACGAGGGCCGTAAGCATAGAATCTACGCGGCCGCCTTGCCCCCTTCGGGGATCGATTCGCAACTCACCCGGGCTCGTCTGTGCAACGTATGCGGGTACGCCCATGATGGAACTGCTGTCGATTCTGACCTTTGCGTACACTGTGGCGTTCGATTGGACGCTGCTACCTCAGAGTTCCCACAGCGGTTGCTCGCCCAGCCGATGATGCGGGCACGCATGGTTGAGCGCATATCCTCCGAAGAAGAGGAGCGTGTCCGCAGTGGATACTCGATCACGACTCACTTCAGTCTTGCAGGCGGACGCAGCCAAAGCGCCCAAGTGCTTACGGATGAAGAAGAGGTGCTACTGGATGTGTTCTACGCGCCAGTGGCTCGTCTGTGGCGAATAAACCAAGGATGGAGGAGGGGGGACCAGGACGGCTTTCCAATTGACCCCCAGACCGGACGTTGGGGCAGACGCGACACCGATGACTCCGGCGACGAGGAACCTGGCGTCCAACAGCCGATCACCGGTGTTAAGCCGTATGTCCAAGACGGGCGGAACATTCTCATGATCCGACCCATGGGTGATGACCAGTCTAACGAGTTCTTGCTATCCCTCCTGTATGCGCTCAAGCGAGCTATCCAATTTGCTTACCAAGTTGAGGAACAAGAAGTGGGAGCAGAACTGATAGGCCAGAGAGAACACCGGCGACTGCTGTTCTGGGAAGAAGCAGAAGGCGGCACGGGGATATGGGAGCGACTGGCTAGAGAACCTCACGCACTGTCCCACGTCGCGAGACAGGCGCTGGCAATCTGTCATTTTGACCCAGAGACCGGTGAAGACGCCGACAGTCACGACTCCACAGTTTGTGCCGTCGCCTGCTACGAGTGTCTCCTCGGCTACTCAAACCAATTGCACCACCGTCACATCGACCGACGACTGCTCCCGGAGTTCCTGCGCCTGTTTGCTTCCTCAACTACCATCCCAGTAGAGGAACGGAATCCTGACGAACAGCATCAATGGCTGGAAGGTCTAATCGACCCTGCCTCTTCGCTGGAAAGGGATTTCCTCGGGTTTCTCTATGCGAATCGACTGCGGTTGCCTGACAATGCCCAGAATCGGCCAGCGCCTGGAGTTCACGTCCAACCCGACTTCTACTACGAGCGCCAAGACCTGCCCGGGGTCTGTGTCTTCGTAGATGGACCCCATCACGACGGAACTGAACAGCGAGAGATAGACTCTCGGCTCCGAATTGAATTGCAGGATAGTGGCTTCCGGGTAATCGCGATCAGGCACGACCGTTCATTTGACGAACAGGTACGCGATCATCCTGATGTGTTTGTCACTTACACGTGACATAGGTCTGAGGACAACGGACGAGGTGTGACACATATGTTGCGAAATGAAATAGAGACAGACGGGGACGTTAGCCCTTGGGGATCAAAGCACACGCGGAGGGAGGGTTCTGATGCACACGGATATCTTGACTCCTAAAGACCTCTTCCAGAAAGAGGTACGCTACACCATCCCGCCCTTCCAGCGTCCCTACGTCTGGTCCCAGGACGATCAGTGGGAACCACTCTGGGAAGATGTCCGCAACGTGGCCGAAGACTATATCGAGGAATTGGAGCACTCAGACAACGACGGAGTGGAAGCGGAGCAGAAGACGAGTCCGCACTTCTTGGGCGCTGTAGTTCTCAAGCAGGTCCCCACGGCGGCCAAGGACATCGACCAGCGCGAGGTGATTGACGGCCAACAAAGGATGACCACACTGCAACTGCTTCTGGACGCCATTCAACAGGTCTGCGAGGAGTCAGACCACTCATATCTCAAGAGAGTCGCGAGGCGGCTGGCCAAGCTTGTTACAAACGACGAAGAACTCATTGGGGACGATAGGCTTCACATATTCAAGCTGTGGCCTAATAGGGGCGACAGGGAAGCGTTCAGGCACGCCATGGACAACGGACTCTCCTCAAAAGACTTCGAGGAGTCGCTGATTGTCCAAGCGCACGAGTTCTTTCGGCTACAAGTTCTCAAATGGCTACAAGACGCAGCAGGGCCCATTGAACACAGGATTGATGCACTTGAGGCCGCGGCAACCTCGATGCTCCAGATGGTAGTAATTGATCTGGGCTCTCAGGACGACCCCAATCTGATATTTGAGACCCTAAATGCCCGCGGCACTCCTCTTGAACAAGCCGACCTTATAAAGAACTTTGTTCTCTCTGAGCAGCGAGACCGGCAGGGCGATGTTTGGGGCAACCTGGACGATGGCTGGTGGAGGATTCAGGTTAGACAAGGACGCCTCTTCAGGCCGCGCCTGGACATACTCCTGAATTATTGGCTGGCGATGCGCACGGGTTCGGACGTTTCTCCTACTAGGGTGTTTGACGCGTTTCGCAGCTACATTGATGGCCGAGAGGTCCAAGAAGTGATGTCCATGGTCAAGCATGACCTAGTGAACTACCGTGATTTCGAATCGACCGGAGGCCACAGTCTCGAGGAGAAGTCGTTCTACTATCATATAGATGTCATGCAGGCTCGCGTGATCACTCCCGTACTTCTACTGCTCCTGTCCGCTGAAGCCCGAACGCGCATCAGGGCCTTCAACGCCTTGGAGAGTTTCCTCGTTCGTAGGATGATTTGCCGACAGACCACGAAGGACTACAATAGGTTGGTCCTGGAGTTGGCCACCCGCTTGCGGGAACGTGGGTTGGACGGGGCCGACACCGTTACCGCCGAATTCCTGAGAGAGCAGACAGCAGACGCCAGAGAGTGGCCCAGCGACGAGGCAATGACCCATGCTCTGGAGACATCTCCTCTTTATCGCCTGCTGACAAGGGGAAGGCTGCGACTGGTGCTCGAAGGTGTTGAGCGCCGCTTGCGTTCTTCGGGAAAGGCTGAGCAGCCTGCTGTGCCGAGGAATCTGACAATTGAGCATCTGATGCCTGTGGGCTGGGATAGCAGAGACTGGACGCTCCCAGAGGGTGTGGATTCGGATGTAGCGGCCTACCAACGCAATATACGCATCCACTCTATTGGCAACCTCACGCTCGCGACTCAGAAGCTCAATTCTTCTATGTCCAACGACCCTTGGAACAGCAAACGCGTCGAACTCCAAGAGCACAGCGTGTTACTGCTCAACAACGGGCTGTTGACGCAAACTACCTGGGACGAGGAGACTATCCGGTCCAGAAGCCTACGAATGGCCGATCTTGTATCAGAACGATGGCCTGGTCCAACTTCAGAGGAGTGGAACGACGTAAATAGATGAGTGCCAAGCCAAAGAGGACAGTGTGAAGGAAGCATCTACAGTCCTGAGGGCGCCTGACTTGCCACAGCACTATCGGCACATGAGAGTCAGTCGCCGAATATCTGACCGGGAATGAGCGAACCAAGCTAAGAACCGTCGGGTTGATGGCGGATGCAATCTGGCCTATCAGCCCAACATGGAAGCGTTGCGAAAGGTTATTTCCGCCGACATCCCAGCTTCCGAGATATCAACACCACTGGGGGCCCCTTGGATACCAGAAGGCATGGTAAACCAGTGGATCAAGGACACCTGGAGGGCGGGATATAGCTATAGTGACCCTGGAATGTATTTTCAGTGCTCGGAAGATACCGGCCAGTGGTCTTATTGGTCTAAGGTCCGGCATCGTATGCGGTCCTTAACTCCGAATGGGGACTGAATAAAACCTAACCTCTAAGCCCTGGGTTTTCTACCTGCTTTGTTGACCAATTATTGCTGGCGGCCGACCCTGGCTATACCCTCGCAACTATCTAGATAACAGGCCCAATCCTCCATCAACCTCCTGCGCCGGTCGAAGTAGTCGGTCCGCCGGTATGCCAACTCAGCCGCGCTCCCTTCAATGTGGGCTAGTGCATATTCGGCGATCTCCCGCGGCTCGTTGGAACATTCAGCCGCCCAATCCCTGAAGGCAGACCGGAGACCGTGGGGCGTGGTCTGGATGCTATGGTCTCGGAGCAGCTTGGACACCGTGCTGTCAGACATGAGCTTGCCATATACTGAGGGGAATACCAGGCCGGTTCCGGCCCCCAACTCCCTCGCCTGACGCAACACATCCAGGGCGCTGCTGCTGAGTGGCACTCGATGTTCAAGCCCGTTTTTCATCTTCGATGCTGGGATGGTCCAGGTGGCGGCGTCCAGGTCAAGCTCATCCCATGTCGCCAGTCGAGCTTCCCCGCTACGGCAAGCAGTAAGGGCGATGAACTCAAAGGCCAGCTTTGTCGACAGATGTGCATCGGTAGACCTCACATTTCCTATCGCCCTCCCCAGCTCAGCAAACGGCAACGCCTTGTAGTGGTTCTTTCGTCCATGCTTTGGCAGTGCTTTGAGGATCGCTTTATCAGCTGGGTTGTCGGTCCTATGGCCTTCGGCTTTCGCCCATTCCATGACCATGCTTATATGTTCTCGAACCTGCCTGCCTGACTCAGGCTTCTCTACCCATATCGGTATCAGCACCTCCATCACATGGGATGACTGAATCTCCGAAATCAGCATATTGGCGAGCACCGGCATAGCGTAGGCTTGCAGAACAGACCTCCATCTCCTTGCTGTCTTGGGGTTCTTCCAACGTTTCGAGCGCAGGTCTATGACCGCATCAACCGCCTTGGCAAAGGTGGGAATGGTGACAACAGGTTTCCGAGGGTCCTCGCCCTCCGCAACCAGTTGGGCGTTCTTTATGGCCCTACCCCGTGCCAGTGCCAGGGAGACCGCTGGATAGCTACCGAGTCCCAGGTTGGTGAACTGGCCCCCGATGCGGAGCCTTTGCCCCCAGTTCCTGCCAATTCTGCCGTTGGCTGTCACCCAGACCCGGAGGTACAATCCACAAGACCCGCGGCCGTCGCCGTAGCGCCCTGGGTCCGATATGGTCTTGACAAAGGCTGCTGAGAGAATCTTGGGTCGCGACATGTGTCAGCTCCTGTATCACTATTCAGGAGAGATTACAAGATACGCTGTGAGACGTCAAGAGACTTAAGGCCACTAAACCAGCTATGAATACAGGGCATAGCTGATCATGTATGCTACTTTATGGCACTATCTGATACATCAACATGGAGCACATCGCCCGCTCCAACTCCCCTCTGGCCCTCGTGGATATCCTGTACAGCTTCCATCTGCCACCCTGCCTGAGCTGACTCTGCTTGCTGAACTTCTTTGTGCCTTTGCCGGTAGGGCCATGCGAGCCGGGTCCTCAAGGGAAGCCGGAGGAAGGCAGCTGCCTCCGGCTACGCGGCAGCCTGCTTCTAAGGACCGGTCAAGCCCTACTTGAAGGCGGGCATCACCTCGGTGGCGAAGAGACGTATCTGCCTCAGCAGGGAGGCATAGTCGGAGTACATGAACCACAGGTCGAAGTGGGTGGAGCCGGCGTCCACGAACGCCTGCACCGTGGCTTTCACATCATCGGGGGTCCCGGTTATGGCGGTGGTGAGGCTGGAGCGGGGAGCTTCCTCGGCGCCCTCGGCATCGCGCCATGTGTCCTTCCTCTTCCACATGTAGCCCGCGTACTTGGCCATTTCGGGTTGGTCTTCCAAAAGCCACTGGCAGTTTCTCCGGGCTTCTTCTTCGGTGTCGGCGATGCTGAGACGCAGCTGCATGCACCAGTCGAAGTTGGTCAGGTCCTTGCCGACCTGCTGGGCTGTCTTGCTGAAGTCGTCGATCATGGAACGGATATGGTCCGGCGTCATCATGAAGCCGTATATCCAGCCGTCGGCGTGGTCCAGGGCAAACTTGACCGCCGGACGCTCGGGGCCGCCGACTAGGGTGTAGCAGCCAATCCAGACGGGGACGTGGCGGGCGGGCTTGGGGTACACGATCAGGTCGTCGAAGTTTACATATTTGCCATGGTAGGAAGCAACGGGATTGTTCCAGATGGTGCGCATGGACTCGACGTACTCGGACATAAGGTCGTAGCGTTCGGAGTAGGGGCTGAAGGGGCGCCCCATGGCCCTGAATTCCTCTCGGTCGGATACGTTGGCCGAACCCACGCCGAAGACGAACCTGCCCCCAGAGAGGGCGTCCATGGTGGCGACCTCCTTTGCCAGGACGATGGGGTCGGCCCGCAAGGGCAGGGGCATCACTCCCACGCCGAACTCTATCCTGTTGGTGGCCCCCGCCAGGAAGGAGTAGGCTGTCATGGTCTCGAACTCGTTGGGGTCCAGGGTGTTGCCGGGATCTTTGAAGGAACCCATGCCGACGGGATACTGCTTGTGACGGTCGAAGGAGTTGTGAATGTGGTCCACTCCAAAGACCATGTCGTAGTCCAGCTCCTCGGCCAGCTTGGTGGACTCGATAAGGCGCTCTACGCTGCTTACAGGTCCCGATACAGGGATCCTTGCTCCGAACTTTATGCCGGCCATAGCTTCTCCTTTAACGGTGGGATTGTCTCGGGAGGATGCCATAATCCAGCCGAGCTCCGCGATAGCATATGCTAAGATACTGTACTGTAAAGGGCGGGAAATGCAACAATCGCGAGGGACGCCGGAGGCATGGGTAAGGGTGCCCGGAAATTCCCGATGGAGCATCTTCCCTCATCGTCGGGAGGTTTGGGTGGCGCCGAGATTGGGACAGATCCCTGAACGCTTGCTGGGGCAGCTCTGGAAGGAGAGAGCGGCACGGCAGGGGGTGTTCCGGGCCAAGAATGGCCGAAGATACCGGGTGATATACCCTGGCCGGAGCAGCTCCGGGGCCGGCCCGGACTTCCGGGGGGCGGTCCTGGAAGAAGAGGGAGTGGGCTTGGTCAGCGGGGATGTCGAGCTCCACCTGGACGAGAGAGACTGGCGCGCCCATGGACACAGCACGGACCCCCGGTACAACGGCGTGGTCCTGCATGCTGTCGTATCGGGCGAAGGCGGGGCCACAACCCTGCAGAATGGCAATCAAGTCCCCGTAATATCCCTGGCGGCCATGCTCAATGGAACCGGGGGAGAAAGCACCCGCTCCCCTTTGTGGGAGCTGCTTTCTGCCCACGGATATGACTGCCCCGATAGCCCTGGGGAACTGGCGAGAAGCCTGGGCAGGGCCGGGGATGCCTGGTTCCATAATGCCGTAGAGGGTTTCCGCATCCTGCTGGATGCCGGGGAAGAGCCGGAGCAGACCCTGTACGCGGGGATCATGGAAGCCTTGGGGTACAGCCAGAACAGGCAGGGGTTCTTGGACCTGGCCCGGATGGTCCCATACAGGCGCTTGAAGACGACCGCGCTGAAGGAGTCGCGGCAGGAGGGCTCCTCCCCGATTGCGGGATTGCTGCTTAGGGCGGCCGGCTTGGAGGATGTAACTCCGGAAGGTGGGGAAGGTGGCCTGCTCAGGCGCTGGGGGAACCAGCTCAAGTGGAACACCTTCCGGGTGAGGCCTTCCAACCACCCCAAGAACCGAATACTGGGGGCTGCCCAGCTGCTGGAGCGGTACTTGGTAGCAGGTGCTGGGGGATCGGCCCCGGACCCACCTACCTGTGGGGGCGTCCCAGGCACACCTAAAGGTAAGGGCCTTCTGAAGGGGCTGATGGATGTCCTGGAAGCTGGTCCCGATGATGATGCGGCCCGGGGATGCCGGGACCTGTTGGGTGGGCTGATGGTTGCCCCGGCGCATGGCCTCGGCACCATCGGCAAGGGCAGGGCGGCAGACATTTGCATAAACGTGGCGCTGCCCTTCTACCGGGCCCTGGCCGACCGCCGGGGTTGGGAGGGCTTGGCGGCCAGGTGCGCCACTTTGTACCGGGCCTTTCCAAGGCTGCAACCCAATGAGATTACCACTGAGATGGAGGAGCAGCTGGGCAGGCACCTGGTCAATGGGGATGCTGATGCTGGAGCGGGGACGCCGCGGGTTAAGTCCCCCTCTTTAGTCGGGCGCGCCCGGGAGCAGCAGGGGCTGCTCCACCTTAATCATCTGATCACATCGCCGTCGGCGGCACGGAGGCACGGGGCGCCCGCCCTTCCCTCCATCCTTGAGGGTGGTACGGAGAGGATGCTATAATTTCGGAGGGATGGGGATTCGTCTAGTGGTAGGACGGCAGACTCTGGATCTGCAAGCCGTGGTTCGAATCCACGATCCCCAGCCAAGGCAACCTGGGATTTCGGCAGGCCCGGCATCCCGGCGCCAAATCCTCAAATGGGGCGCATTCGTCTAGTGGACTAGGACGCCGCCCTCTCAAGGCGGAGATCGCGGGTTCGAACCCCGCATGCGCCACCAAACCTGACGATGAACAGAACCATTTTCTAGCTTTGGCTAGGGTACTTGTGATCCCCGGAATCAGGGTCCGGAGACCTTGAGACCCTCCTGATTTGGGGCTACGGAGACAGCACGTGGTACCACTTTTGATCAGATACTCGCCTTCTTAGACCGTTTCCCCAATCGAAAAAATCACCGATGGTTGAGGTGGACCCGGAATTTCGCACAACGTGAAGGCCAACAGACAATCTTGCGCAAGTTCCAAACGGACGGTACATACAATGCCCTAGCCGCCATACGCAGAATCCTGAGAGCTGGTGAAACCCCGAGACGAACATCTGCATACTTTGAGACACCTGAAGGAAAAGTGGTATTACACGAGGCTACAGATTGGCCTTCGGAAATGCCGAAACGAGAACACTTAGTGCAATGACCTGCCCCGATAGCTGTGCCCCCTGTCTTGCTACACCGGTGAGCACTTCATCCGCCAAGGCGCGGAATTAGCTGAGGCTAGGCTGGGGTCGGGCCCCTTTCGGAGGCTCGAAACACGACGCTCAGTCGCCCAGCCCACCACCTTTTTCTGATGCCCTAGGGACTCGGAACCCCCATACTCAGCAAGCCTTGAGCAACCTCTCATTGCCTCAATGCAGTGGCGGCCCTGCGACGAGACCCTCCCCGCCGGTGAAGACCGATACCTGTTACGCTCGCACCTGACAGCCGCCGGCAAGATGGAAGATTGCCGTGGGGCTGGGGAGGGAGGTCCGGAGGTAAAGCACCCTAGATTTCGTGACCCTGGGTGGACAGGGTGAGCATCTCCAGCGCTTCGAAACTGGAGAAGGAGCCAATCAGTGTTCCCGTTTCCCTGTCTACCACCGGGAGCACGCTGAGGGAGTTTTCGATCATGCGTTGGAGCGCATCCTCCACCAGCTCGTCGGCAAAGGCATTAGGAGTATTCCGGCGCAACACCCTGCTGAGAGGGGTCCCCTCCCACTCGTTCCGTGGGAGGTAACGCAGCATGCTAAGAGACACAATCCCAGCCAGCTTGCCCTTGTCCACCACCACATAGTCGTGCTGCTCGGGCAGCAGCCAGGTTTCCGTAAAGGCCTTAACTGTCAGAGACTGTTCAGGAAATGTTCTGGAGCGGTCCAAGATATCCTGAACCCTGATATTCTCCAAGGCAAATCGCGTAAGTGAGGGCGGGATCTGCTCCGGCTGACTAACAGCCTCGGACCGCTTCAGCCGCTTGAGGGCGAAACTGATGCCCATGGGAGTGACGAGCATGTAGCCGAACATGACCAGCATCAACAAGGAGAAGATGCCCTTGTCTATGGCGCCTGTGTGAAGCAGCAGGAGTAGAAGGGCGATTTCCGCCACTCCCTTTGCCATCAGACCTGCGGCAACGGCCAAGGGAGAATCCAGTCTCGTGGCATAAGCGCCGACAATCGATCCGGCGAACTTGCCCGTCAGGGGCACGAGGACGAGGGCAGCTATAGTCTCCGGGGGCAATTTCAGGAAATCCAGGCTCAAATGAAGCCCTGCCGAGGCGAAGAAGATGGGAACGAAGAAGCCTTCGGCCGTGCCCTTCAATCCCGGCATGATGTCGCGCCGCACCTGGTATGGCAGCATGGAGAGGGCCGCGCCGAAGAGCAGCGCCCCCAAGGAACCGTGGAGACCCACATATTCCGCTCCTACGACGACCAGGAAGAGCCCTCCCAGCAGCAGCCCGAAGGAGAGTTGAGGCACCTGCAGAAAGTGGTGCAGAGCGAAGATCATCTTGGGGAGTACCTTGGTGGAAAAGAACCATGTGGCTATCGCAAATCCTATAATCTGGCCCAGGATGGTTGCCACGCTGAGCGCATTTGAGGTGGGGCCGTGTCCCTCTGAGTAAAAGTGCTCGCTTATAGCGAATCCCACCACGAACAGAGCTATCAGCTCGGCGATAACCACTGTGGTAAAGATCTGAACGCCCACAGGCTCCTTGAGACGCCCTTCGTCGATGAGCACTTTGGCGACGATGCCCAGACTGGAGAGGGACAGCACTCCGGCCAGTCCCATGGCTTGAGTAAAGTCGAGGCCCAGTCCCAGGTCGAAGAAGATGTCGGTGGTAACGGCCAACGACACCAACAGGGAAATGGTCACGGACAGCACCGAGGCGAGAAAGAGGCGTCCTCGTATGGCCGCAAGGAAACCCCTGATGTCGAGCTCTTCCAAGCCGATGAGGAAAAAGAAAATGAAGATGCCAATGCTGAGGATGACGTCGGCCTCAGAGCCGGGGCCGACCAGCCCGGTAACGGGGCCGAGAATGACCCCGGCGGTTGCGTAAGCGATGATCGAATTCAGGCCGAAGCGTTTGAAAACGCCTTCCAGCAGCTTGGCTACGACGATCAAGAGGCCAATGGAAAACAGGGTCTCATGAAGTTCCAATCTGCGGTGTACCCCCTAAGCAGAATCTACCTTTGGGCGGCGGTTACCGGAAGGCAGGTGAACAGGCAGTGTTTTCCGGTCTTGAATGTTTTCTCATGGATGAGAATGGTACATGTTGGAAAGCAAAGAGGGTAGCATTGCAAAGTATGGGCCATTATGAGAAAAGGGCCGCATTCCGTCAACCGGCGCGTGTTCTCTCACAAAGAAGGCAACGAGAAGAAGACTTCTTTCATTGTCAGCAGACCTGCCCCTGGCAACGCCCGCCAAGAGCAGATGGGGGGCGTGGACGACTTGGGGATAGGCGGACGGCGTCGGACGCCGTTACCGGTGCATGTGGGAAACGCCGGGCGATGTTGGGGGTAAGGAGCAGCTTTTGGAGGATGCCTTTCATGGAGAAAAAGGCGCTTTCGCAGGCAACTTCTTAGGTGTTCGTGGGTAGTATAATATCCTGTGGCATTTTCGACTCTCGCGAACAAAGAGGCATGGAGAGAAGCAGATGGAATTGTTAAAAGCAGTACGTCGGAAGCTCTTGTACGTGGTTATGGCGATTGGTCTGCTTTCGCTGGCGGTCGCATGTCAGGGTGGAGCTACGCCTACTCCCACCGAGAGACCCGAGTTGTCGGTGGATGAACTTCTTTCCAGGGTGGGAGAAAGTCTGGCCGCCTTGTCCTCGGTCAGGTTCCGAATGACCGATGAGATGCAAACGGGGGCCGAATTCTTTGGACAGACCCTAAAGGGTGTGGAAGGGGAAGTTAGCGCATCCGACAGCATGAGGATACTGGTGGATGTGGAGTCTGCGGCCTTTGGATTTGTGGAGATCGAAATAGTCGCTGCCGGAGAGCAGGCGTACATGAAGTTCTCCAAGGATGCTCCATGGGCGCCCCTGGACCTTGCGCAGGTGCCCTTCAACTTTACGGGGATGGGTGTTACCTTGAGCGAACTGGTGCCTCTCCTCGAGGACGCAACAATTGCGGGCCGGGAGTCGGTAGGAGGTGCCCAGGCTATTCGGGTTGAGGGGTTCGTAGCGTCCGAGGACCTTTCCGATCTCATCACCTCGGCCGATTCCGGGCACGCGGTCATGCTGACCCTGTGGATTGACGAGGACGAGCACACCCTGCAGCAGCTGAGATTGACCGGGAAGGTCTTCGACGATGATGGACCGGAAACCATGCGTCTGATAGTCATCACGGAATTCAACGTCCCCATCGAAATTCAGCTTCCAGAATCAGCCTCGCAGCCGTGAGTGATGCAGGGGCTGCTCTCTACCCATAACCTGCCACCGTGAACACAGCCAGGTCTGCCTTAGCTTCCCTGGGTTCCTCGGAGACGGCCGTCCTGGCTATCCTCTGCCTGGGAGTATTTTCGACTGCCCTAGACCAGACTGTGGTGGTCGCCGCGCTGCCCAGCGTAATGGTGGACCTGGAGATACCCCTGACGGACCTGGACAAGGCATCATGGATCGTAGTGGGGTATCTGGTCAGCTACACTGTGGCCATGCCCTTGGCTGGACGCCTTTCCGACGTCTATGGCCGGGTCAGGATGTTCCAGGCGGCCCTGTTACTCTTCGCCATCGGTTCGGGGCTGGTGGCGCTCGCGCCGGACTTCTCCTGGATAGTGTCTGCCAGGGTGATCCAAGCCGCCGGCGGTGGGGCCACAGTTCCCATAGCCCTGGCTTTGGCGGTGGCTGCGGTAGCCCCACAAAGAAGGGGCATTGCGCTGGGCCTTGTGGCCGCCTCGGCCGAGGCAGGGTCCGTCCTGGGTCCCCTCTACGGAGGGGGCATAATCGAGTGGATCGGCTGGCGGTGGATATTCTGGCTGGATATCCCCCAGAGCTTTTTCCTGATTGCGCTTCTGGCTATTCTGCCGAACCGGCCCAACCCTGCGGTCAAAATGGACTATCTCGGGGCGTTGGCGCTGGCGGGGGCTCTCACCGTTCTGACCATCGCTCTGTCCCAGAGGAGCATCTTCTCGGGGGAGGCCATAATTCCGTACCTTATGGCTGCCCTGGGAGGTTTCCTGGTCCTGGTGCTGATCGTGGTGGAAAGCCGGTCGTCGCACCCCCTGTTGGCGGCATTCCTGTACAGTTCCAGGGCCTTTGTCTCCTCCAACATCGCCCAGTTCCTGGTGGGGGTCGGCTTGATCATTGCCCTGGTAGCCGTGCCCGTCATGGCAGCTACCGTCATGGAGAAGAGCGCCCTGGAGAGCGCGCTACACCTGGTCCGCCTTACGGCAGCCATTCCCATCGGGGCTGTGATTGGAGGCTACATCCTGCGCTGGACGGGAGTGAGGGCTGCATGCGTAACCGGCCTGGCGTTTATGGGCACAGGTCTGTTGTTTATGAGCGGTTGGGAGACGGATGTGGAGGAGGTCCGGCTGACTGTTCCCCTGATAGCCGCTGGGCTGGGCTTCGGGCTGGTCATCCCCCCAATAAGCGTCAGTGCCCTGAGCGCTGCCCCCAGTCATTATTGGGGCACCGCGGCTTCACTGGTAACGGCATCGCGCATGGTGGGTATGGCGTTGGGATTGGCGGCTTTGTCCGCGTGGGGTATAGAGCGCTTCTACAGCTTGACAGCCCACGTGACCATCGGGTCCACATTCGAGGAGACCCAGGCCCCCCTGATTGAAGCTGGGGTGACCGTTTTTCAAAACCTGTTCATGATCGCGGGGTTCTTGTCGTTATTGGCCATCGTGCCGGCGCTGCTCATGAGGGTGGAAGATACCGAAGAAGGAGAAGGGTTCGAATGAGGCCGCGATTTCATTGCCTATCTGGAACGGGACGTGCTGGAGTGCAAATACCTGGGAGGGATGGGCAAGAGACTTTAGTATTCTAACCGGGTGACCGGACAGGGAGCAAAGCTCCCCAGTCGAGCATCCGGGTGAGGAGTCTCTATTGATGTCAACCCGGCCTTGGGAGCCTGGGAACTCCCCGTTTCCTGAGGGGTGGCACTTCGTCGCAAGTCGCTGGGAGATACTAAAGGCGAGGCTCATCGAGAAGACCTGGATGGGGGAGAAGGTCGTCGCCTGGAGCGACGAGAAGGGTGCTGTCTGCGTAGCTGAGGCTTATTGTCCCTACCTGGGCTCCTACATGGGACCCGACTCAGGGGCTGCATAAAGGGTGGATGGCTTGTATGTCCATTCCATGGCTTCGAGTACGATGGTGCCGGCCAGTGTGTGGCCACGCCATTTGCCGATCCGCCCAAGACCGCCAGGCTGCGGGTATTCGAGACCCGGGAGATTGCCGGTATTATCTTTGCCTGGTGCGGCATAAGAGGACGCCCTCCCCAGTGGGCCCTGCCCGCCGACACCCTGGAGCAGGCTGGTTGGAGCAGCCTCAGCATCAGGACCATCCGCTTTGCCGGCCATCCCCAGGATACGACTGAGAACTCAGTGGATCTGGGCCACCTGCGCTACGTTCACGGCTACGACAGCGTGGGACGCATCGGGCGGATTTCGGTTGACGGGCCCCGTCTCCAGAGCGACTTCAGCTTCAGAAGGGTCCGGAAGATTGCAAGGATCGCGGTGTTCAGCCAGCCGCGCGGCGGGACAAAGAGTCTTATCGCCGAGCTGTGGACCGGGCGGGCCAGGGAGCTGTCCCTGTTCAAGAACCGGTTCGACATTAAGATGTGCTTCTACGTCGTCGGCGGGGCGATGTTGTCCCTCAACGCCCTGTCCGGCGCTGCTTACCACCATGTACGTTTTGGCGAAGACGTCAATCCAGGCGTTTATCTGTATGCGGCCTTCTTCACATTCTACGTCCTGGACTACTTCATCATTGAACGCGTCCAGCTATATACCTACGACCTGATCCACGACAGGCTCGGCTTCATGTTGTTCTGAGGTGGCCTTGTGGTTTACGTGTGGCTGTTCATTCTCTCTTTGTGGGGCATGGCCGCTTATCTGGACCCCGGATTCTCTACTGCGTGGATATACGTCTGGCTCATCGGAACGGCGGCTCTTTTCCAGTTTGGATGGGCGATCTCCCGCGGCGCCAATCTCCAGAAATACACGTTCAAGCGATGGCCAGACCGTAAGTTTCTTGGGATCATCGAGCCGAAGTACATCGAAGCAGGCGATCGAAAGATCCTGTACAGCGGCCTATGGGGAGTCGCCCGCCACTTCAACTACTTGGGCGAGGGCTTCCTTGCCTTATCCATCGCCCTGGTGTTCGGTCACTGCGCAAATCCCAGGGCTTGGACTTACTTTCTTTTCATCGTGACGCAATTCACCTTCTGCCAACGGGATGATGACAGGCACTGCGCCGAGAAATACGGCGCCGATACTCGGGCGGAATACAAGGCGCAGGCGAAATACCGGATCTTTCCCGGCGTTTATTGAGGGGAGCATTGGGGAGTCCGTGCGGTGAGTCAGCTATGAATAGAGCGCGCAACCTCGCCAAACGGTTTGGTGTTTAGTGTGAGCGTCAAACTTAGGTTTGGACCAAGCTGCTTTCGATCCTGGATGGCGGAGCCAATGGGTAAGGTTGACGATTGTGATACTATTCCTCTGGACTTTATCTGGTTTTCCCGAGAAACCATCCCCAGGGGGGTCGTAGGAGCATGATAGACAGCGGGGATACTGCCTGGGTACTAACTTCGTCAGCGCTGGTCTTTGTCATGGTGCCCGGCTTGGCTTTTTTCTACGCAGGACTTGTCCGCAGCAAGAATGCCCTGGCAACCCTTATGCAGTCCTTCATCGCCTTGGCTATCGTGGGACTGACATGGGTCCTATGGGGATACAGCTTGGCTTTCGGTCCTGACGTTGGAGGGTTTATAGGAAACCTGAAATGGTTTGGCCTTGCCGGCGTATCCGCTACCGAGCCAGGCCCTTACGCAGACACGATCCCTCACCAAGCCTTTATGGTGTTTCAAGCTAAGTTTGCCATAATCACTCCTGCCCTCATTGCCGGTGCGTTCGCCGAGCGCATCAAGTTCAGCACCTTCGTAGTCTTCATCATTGCCTGGTCCACCATAGTTTACCCGCCGCTGGCCCACTGGATGTGGGGTTCCGGCGGGTGGTTGGGGGAAGCAGGGGCCCTTGATTTTGCCGGAGGCGCGGTGGTGCACATCAGCTCAGGGGCGGCCGCCCTGGCTGCCGCAATCATTTTCGGTAGGCGCCTGGGGTTCGGAAAGTTAGACCTTACGCCTCATAACGTGCCCTTCGTAGTGCTGGGCGCCTCTCTCCTCTGGTTTGGATGGTTTGGCTTCAATGCTGGCAGCGACCTCTCTTCCACATCGAGGGCCACTTCAGCTTTCGTTGTAACCCACATCTCGGCTGCGACTGCTGCGTCGGCGTGGGTCGCCTTGGACTGGCTGCGAAACCGGAGGCCAAGTGTCGTGGGAGCGGCTACCGGAGCAGTAGCGGGTCTGGCCACCATCACCCCGGCATCGGGGTTCGTTGGGCCGATGCCGGCGTTGCTTATTGGCCTAGGCGCCGGCGTTCTTTGCTACACGGCGGTGTTGATAAAGACCCGAGTCAAGCTGGACGACTCCCTCGACGTATGGGCTATCCACGGAGTGGGCGGAGCCTGGGGGATGTTGGCGGCGGGAATTTTCATCGGAGTTGGGTTCCTGAGCATAGGACAGCTGACCGATCTGAGCCGCGGTGAACAAGTCCTCAGGCAGCTAATCGCCATAGGAGCTTCCTTTGGCTGGGCATTCGTCACCACCTTGGCGCTACTGGTCGTCCTGAAGTACACGATGGGACTCAGGGTGGACGAACAGCAGGAAGAAGAAGGGCTCGACATCTCGCAGCATGGCGAGGAAGCCTATGTGTCGGAGCCCAGCTGACAAGACATGCCCCACCGGTCGACACCTACCTTGTTGTCGGGCCTATCCATTTTAAGGCGGCGCGGCATTGTGCACTAACCTGCTCAAGCGCCCTCAAACGAAAATTCCCGGTAGCTCGGACCCACACTTCGGCAGGAGCGGCGCCAGCCTGACAGATCTGCAACAACCTGCCGGAGCTATGCTGCCTTCAGACCTTCGTTGAGTTCCCCAGCAGCGCCCGTCCAGCTGGACCTTTCCTGGGTCAAGGTGGAGTGCCCCTGATACAGAGCGATGCCCAGGACCAGGGCCAAGGAGTTCAGCGGTAGAGAGAAACACTTGGATATCGTGTGAAAGTAACTCAGGCTGTGAAAGCGGTCCCCGATTATCAACACCACCAGCGCAGCCAAGGCTACCAGGATGAACAACAGGGCGAGGCACCTGTACAGGCCCGAGGGGAAGCGTAAGTACAGACCCAGGCTGACGGTGGCGAGTCCCAGCACGTAGCCGTAGCCGGCTATGATCAGAATCTCTGCCTGAACTGTTCGTTCTGATCCATCAATTCCCTGCACCGCCCATTGCCCCTAGCGCCTGCTCGAAGCCTTCCAGGCTTTCCCGCAATGCTAGAACGCTCTCCTCGATATGCTGTCCCGCCGTATCTATGACGATACCGGCCTGCCAGGGTTCATACTCACGGTCGCACACCTGCTGCCACGTAGGTATCTGGTGCCCGGCGATGTCAGCTATCCGTAACTCAACCCTGCGCCTGTGCTCCGCCTGGTCGGAACAGACGATCTCTATCTCAATGTAACGTGTGCCAGCCCGCAGCGCGACTTCCCTCCAGGCCCCTCGGGTCGTTTCCACCGGGTTCACAGAATCGGCTACCACGGTGCGCCCCAGTCTCAGGTTATCCGCAACAAGCGCATAGGCGACCAGATACCCCTCCGGTCCCGATATCGTTGCGGATGAGTTGCGCAACGCCTGCTCGATGGAATCGATGCGCAGATGAACGGCCTCAGGGGCTCGCGCCAGTCCAACGGCAATTGCTGTTTTGCCCACGGCGGGAAGGCCTCCGAAAATCAATAACATCAAACTGCCATATACAGCTGGCTGCAATTCCAAGCGGCGATGTCTTCAACCTCACCCAATCCCATTGCCCACGAGGACTTGGGCAATTCGGACCAATCCGCGTCCGCTTCATCGCCGGTTATTGGGCTTGTGCAGTTAGGTACCCTGGTGAAAGAAGTGATAAAGGTACCAGGTTGCATCTTCGGGACCTGCGGCGACCGGCGTAGGCTCGCAACCATGCGCCTGGGCGAAAAGGGTCTCGCACTCTTGCGCTTTCGTTCTGCTATTGTACTCTTCCAGGATCTCCTGCCGGTCCATCGTGTGAAATTTTCCCAGACGCCATGCCGTCAGCCGGTCTTCGGGTTTCATCGAGATTCCAATACTGCAACGCATATCGTTTTTCCTTTACTGGGAGACAACGCCATCAGCCTTGGTTGCCCCTTTTCTGTCTCGCTGATCTCTGGAAGTTGGCACTCTTCTTCCCATTGCTAACGCTTCCTGGGCCGTAAGGATGAAGCCTCGGTGAGTGCCGTCGCGCCGTTGGTACTGCGATTATATTACGAAGGGGACCTGGAGTGTCTATTGATATGACTACGCGATTTTCGCTAAGCTCGGACATTTTCCCGGAGTCCTGTGCCTTGGCGGCAGGCTCCAGCCTTCCTTACTCCATGGGGAACGGTCCATGGGAAACGGGTCGCTCTCGCTGACCGATGCCTGAGACTCCCCTGCTCAACAATTCAACCGAGAAGCCAATCTCCATGGTGCCAGATATGGCCGTCGCCGTTGATAGGCGGGCTATGCCCTTGCGGGCCAAGCTTCAGGGGTGGTACAACCATCGTATGAGGGACCAAGGTGCAGGTAGGGATTGTGGAAGTTGCCATGCTTAGACTTCTTAGCGTCACCAACTTCGCTACCATAGAACAGCTTGATATGGAGCTGGCGCCGGGCTTTAACGTGCTGACCGGTGAAACCGGGGCTGGCAAGTCCATCATAGTAGATGCGCTGGGCCTCCTTTTGGGGGGAAGGGCCGACGGCGGCATGGTGCGCTCCGGGGCCCGACAGTCCAGGGTGGAAGGCGTCTTCCTGCTCAATGGGGACCTTGTACAGAAGATCAGGGATAGCCTGATCGAGTACAACATGGACGATGGCGAGGAGGAGCTGATACTGGCCCGTGAGGTAAACGTAGATGGGCGCAATGCGTGCCGGGTGAACGGGCGGATCGTGCCTCTCCGGCTACTGAGCACCCTGGCACAACACCTGGTGGACGTCCACGGGCAAAATCAGCACTTGTCCCTGTTCCGTGTGCGTGAGCACCTGGATATATTGGACCGGTATGCCGGACTGTGGCAGCTCCGCACCCAGGTTTCTCAACGAGTCAGCCAGCTAACTGAGGTGCGCAAAGAGCTGGAGAGGCTTAGGACCGAAGAGCAAGGACTTGCCCAGAGAATGGACTTCCTCAATTACCAGGTACGTGAGATCAGCGCCGCCGATCTTCAGCCCGGACAGGATGAAGGCTTGGCGCTGGAGCGGGACCGTATCGCCAATGCCGGGCGACTTGCCGAGCTCTCCGATCATGCCCATAGGGTGCTTTACGATGGCATGGACAGGGGAGACTCGATCATGGACCTTGTGGGACTGCTGTCCCAGGACCTTGGCCAGCTGGAGCAGTTGGACCCTTCGTTGAGGCAAGAGCGTGAGGCGGCAGAAGCCTTGGCCCACCAGGTGGACGACCTGGCGCGCACCCTCCGTGGCTACTGCGACAGCATCGAGCACAGCCCCGACCGTCTTCGGGAGATCGAGGAACGGCTGGACCTAATCACGGGCCTCAAGAGGAAATACGGCGGCACCATTGAAGAGGTACTCGCCTTTGCACAGCGGGCATCCGACGACTTGGAAAGGATATCCCACAGCGAAGAGCGTGGGGAGGAGCTTAAGCTCCAAGAGACAGATCTTGTGAAGCAAGTGGGGAGCCTGGCGAGTCAGCTCTCCGAGGCCCGCCGGCATTCGGCAGGACTCTTGGCGCGGTCTATAGAAGAGGAGGTTTCCCATCTGGCGGCCGAATATGCCCAGGTCCATGTGGACATACACCAGACGGAATCGGGGGAAGGCGTTCCCCTTGGGTCGGAGGTGTGGGGTCCAGACTCCGGTCCCGACGGCAACAAAAGCACCAAGTGTTTGGCATTCAGCAGCACCGGGATAGACTCCGTAGAGCTGCTGGTATCTCTCAGCTTGGGCGAACCACCACGGCCGCTGGCCCGGATTGCCTCCGGGGGAGAGTCCTCCAGGCTGATGCTTGCCATAAAGACCATCTTGTCCACTGTAGACCGGATTCCCATTCTCGTGTTCGACGAAGTAGATGCGGGCGTGGGAGGCCGCATCGGGGGCATCCTGGGCCGGAAGCTGTGGGACCTATCCAAGAGCCATCAAGTATTGTGCGTCACCCACCTGCCTCAGCTGGCGTGCTACGCCGACCACCACATCAGGGTTGCAAAGCTTGCCACGCATGACAGGGATGCGACAAATGTTGAGGTGCTGGATGACGAGACCAGGGTGGCGGAGCTTGGCCAGATGCTCGGTACCGAGGGAAGCGCCGCTCTCAGCAATGCCCTTGAGATGCTGGAGCAGGCGTCTGTCTGGAAGGAGAACCGGGGAAATGTCCCCTAGGGTCCCCAGAAGGGATGATGGGAAGGGTGTTCCCTTTGCGCCCGGGGTAGCGTTTATCCACAGGAGAATCGAGGGAGACCTGAAATGAAGTTCGGCATATATAGCTCCATAGCAGACCCGCCCCGGGGCGAGCGTCTGGACCAGCGGATAGACGAGGTTATCGCCGAGGCCAGGCTGGCGGAAAAGGTGGGATTCGACTCTTGCTTCTTCGGCGAGCACCACCAGGACCGGGACGGCTTCCTTCCATCCCCGCTTATAGTGGCGACGGCCGTTGCCGCCCGGACTAGCACCCTGAACGTCGGAACCTCGGTAATCCTGCTGCCCCTGCACAATCCCGTACACCTGGCGGAAGATGTGATCACCCTGGACCTGGTGTCCAAAGGCAGAATAATCCTGGGCGTTGGCCTCGGGTACCAGGATGCGGACTTCCAGGCCTTCGAGGTGCCAATCAGCCAGCGGGTGGGCCGCTTCGAGGAAGGGGTGGAGGTCATCCGTCGCTGCTGGAGCGGACAACCCTTCTCCTTCCGTGGCAAGTACCACCACCTTGAAGATCTGCACATCAGGCCAAGTCCCTTCCAGCAGCCCGGCCCTCCCCTGTGGATCGGGGCGAGCACCTTGTCCGGCGCGCGCCGGGCCGGACGCATGTCCGACGGGTTCGTGGCCGGACCCAGCACCGACCTCGCCAACACCATCGAGTTGACGAAGGCTTACCGTGAGGCGGCGATGCAGGCGGGCAGGGAGCCCGTGGTCGCCCTGATGCGGGACGCCTGGGTGGCCGGGAGCCGGGCTGAGGCGGCTGAAGTGTACGGACCGGAGGTAACGGCGGCCTACAAGTACTACTGGCGTAACGGCCTGTCCGAGTTTCGGAGGTTCGGATCCGAGGATGACATAACCCTGGACAACCTGGGGAAAGACCGGCTCATATTAGGCAGTCCCGATGAATGCGCGGCCGAGTTCCGGCACTGGGGCGAAGCTGTGGGCACGGACTATTTCCTGCTGCGCCTGCGCCATGCCCATTCAGGAGGGCCATCCCACGAAAAGATAATGGAGGCGATCGAGCTGTTCGGAGAGAAGGTCATGCCGGCCTGCCCGTGAGGTGCAAGCCTAGCCGCATGAATGACAACGACGGAAAAGCCTTGCCAGCGTCAATGCGCCTGCCAACGATGTGTGCCAGCAGCATGACTGCAACGTAGGTGACTGTTGGAATAGCGAAACCGGATCGCCAAATATCAGAACCTATTGCTGGCGGTCCGGACTGGCTACCAAACCGGCAGTTCTCAGCTCATCCAGCGGGGTGGAGTACATTGCATCGCAATCGAATCCCGGAACACACTTCCTTCATACTACTGCATCTCATCGATAAAGCAGGGGACGAGAAACTGGCTTGGGGCGTTTCGTGAAGTATAGGGAGCGTGATGACCAAGGGTAGTGGTAGAGCTGAGGTCTTAGCTATAAACTGGTGGGCCGTGTAAGACTGAATTGCGAACTTCTGGCTGGGAGGTTCGAGTTTAGAGTGGTGGGTCTAGAGTACGTCGAGCACTTCCCGTAATGAACCCAGATCACGATGGCGCCACCTCTCCATTGCCTCTGGTGGCTCTTGCTGCGACGTAGGTTTTTGTACGGGGGTCTAAGCAACCAAGGAGTCATTCCTGCGCGAGCCGCGCTGTCTAGTTCGGCGTTATCTCCGTCGCCGACAACGTCGCTTTTCACAGGCGCACGAACATCGGCATGACGACGCGCTCGTGCGAACGGGATGCACCTGCTTCTACGTTGCTTTCTCTTTCTGTGCAGTCGCACGCAGCACCCGTGGTCAGTCCTCGAGCGGCTCCCATGGCCGTGTTGGCATGGCCCCGATTAGCGGCCTGCCCCCGATGGCGCAGATTGCCGTCTTGCTAAAGCTGCGCGGTCCGGGCAAGGTCTATACCCATGGCTTGACCCCTTCCAGAGTCATGTCTAGTGCCCAACTCGGCTGGACGGCATGTCTGTCAAGGCGCTCAGGTCTGGACGCTTTGCGCGTGGATTGGCAATGGCGTCGCGCTGATAGTGAAACGCATAGGCATCCTCGACCGCGGCGCGGATAGTCGTCGGCTGAAAGCCAAGCTCCTCTTTCGCCTTGCTGGTGTCGGCGTGACGGCGCTGCTGCAACAGCCGGATCGCGCCAGGCGTGAATCGCTGTGGGTAGCTGGGATAGAGGCGACTAAGGACATAGCTCTTTACTTCGGATAAAGCGAGCATCGGACCTAAGGGCAACTGCAGACGCGGCCGCTGTACGCCTGAGACCTCCTGGAATATATCCAGGAGGTTGGAGATGGTCTTGTACTCGCTGCTGAATATGTACTTTTCTCCCGAACGCCCGCGGCGCATGCACAGCAGATGTCCCTGGGCGATATCTTGTGTCGCGACGAATTCGCACCCCCCATCGACGTAGGCGGGCAGCTTGCGGTTGGCGAAGTCGCACAAGGTCCCCCCCAATCGCGAAGGGAAGAAGTCATTACCCCCGACCACCGCGCAGGAAGTGGCGACCACGACATCCTGACCAGCCGCCGCGGCCTGCCAACACTCAGTTTCGACCATCGCCTTGCTGCGCTCATAGGGCATTGCGCGTTCCATGTGATTAAAGGGCATGGACTCCGTGACTGGGGTGGATGGGTCGTCCAGATCGTACCCGACAGCGCTTATGGATCCTGTCACAACCACTCGTCCGGCCTCCACCTCCCGCGCCGCTTGAAGCACGTTGCGTGTGCCTAACACATTGCATCCGTAAATCTCCCGGCGATGGGCGTCGTTGCCATCGATGGTTGAGACGAGGGCCGCACAGTGATAGACGCCGTGGCACCCCGCAAGGGCCTTCCTGGTGACGTTCAGGTCTCGAATGTCGCCGTAGGCCAGCTCAACATCGAGCCCATCCAATGCTTCATTGTTGTTCTCGTGTCTGAGCAATACCCGGACTCGAACGCCGTCACCAAGCAAGCTGCGCACGAGGTTGGCCCCTACATGTCCGGCCGCACCTGTCAGGAACACAGGCGGCGAGGTGCCTGAGGGACTGGCAGATGGCTGTGAGTCCATATGGCTCCTATACTACCATACGGTGGGCGTAGGAGTGTGCTTGGAAGTTGTGGATCAGCCCGGAGAGGAAGAAGGCATACCCTCCGTCAATGAACAGAGGCCAGCACAACAGACCGGTAGGAGTACGGCGGATTTTGAGCATGGCGCACGAGCGTGGCCAGCGGGGAACGGGAGCTGTGCCGCCGGTTGAGCTGGACCAGTTTGTCATCCTCGCCTCCCAGGAGATGTTCGCACCGACGCTCGATGCGGCGCGGGCCTTCAGCGAGCAGTTTGCACAGTGGCCGAGGGTGACGGCGAAGGTCACGGCGACCTCGAGCGGCTGCTCGCCTTCAATGACTTACCCGCTGAGCACCACGGGCGCCTGAACCCGAGAAACCCGATCGCGTCGACGTTCGCGGCGGTCCGGCTGCGTTAGAGCGTGACGGAAGTGGCGGGGTCGCGTTCGGCGGGATTGGCGATGGCTTGCATGCTGCTCGACGCTGCCCAGTTGCGCTAGCCAAAGCTAACGTGACCCACCTCGTGGCGGTAGTCCTCGCGGGAAGCCTCTTCATGGACGGGGTGCTGAAGTAGTGACCGGTCTGGCCGGACGAGAGCGATCGATTAGCTCACAGGAGGTACGCCACCTGATCTACCGGGAACAGCGATTCACAACGCTTGGCGATATCTCCATTTCCGTCTATTACTTGCACTGATCGGTTTACGATCCTTAGGAAGAGGGTGCTAATGGTCTCATAAAATAACAAAATAGTGGTAACTCCTGCGGAGGAGAGACTGATTCATGACTGACGCAACTGGAACGGATCCGGCGGCGCAGGCGCTGAGTCTGCCGGAAGAGCTGCTGCTGGCGCTACTGAACGAAGAGAGCGGCTACTTTCATCAGGTACCCGGATGGAACCTGAACTGCGCCATGGCCGGCGCGGCGCTGGCTGAACTGTCGCTGATCGGTCGCATCCACCAGAATCAGCGAATTCAGATCGGTGTCGATGCGACCGAAACCGGCCGTCCGCTACTTGACCCAATTTTGCGGGAGATCGTGACCGAAGCGGAACCACACGATGCCCGCTACTGGGTCGAGCGGCTTGCCCCGCAGTCCGAGTCGATGATCTCCCAAGCGTTGGCCGGGCTCGTTAGGCGACAGATTCTCGACCTCCACCCAGGAGAGTTCTACACCTTTACCAAGCGCCATCGGCGGGGCGAAACAGCGCCAGGAGAAGACTACTCGGCGGGCGAATTCGTTAAGGCCCGGCTGACCATGATCATCTTCGCGGACGCGATTCCGGATCCGCGCGACGTGGCTATCACCGGCCTCGTCAACGCCTGCCGCGCGTTCCATGTGATGTTTCCGATCGACGAGGAGGTGGAAGAACGGATTAGGTTCGTCAGCCAGATGGACCTGATCGGCCAAGCGATCGCGGCGACGGTGGCCGAGAGCATCATCGGGCCCTCGCTTCGTCGCCCCTCACTGACCAAGCCGATTCCAACCGTCTCCGTTCGTGATCTAGTGTTCAACCGCAATTTGCGAGAGGGCAGGCTGCCGTCAGCGTTCGCCTCTTTGGCCAAAAAGTACGGTCCGGTGTTCGAGATACGGATTCCATTCCGGAATAATCTGATTGTACTGGCAGGGGTGGAGACGAATAAATGGGCCTATAACAAGGGACCGCTGTTCTTGAGGGCCAAGGAGTACTTCGAGGGTGTCGACAAGGCGTATTGGGTATCGCGCTCAATGCACTCGGTTGACGGCGCCGATCATTTTCGCTTTCGCAAATCGATGCAGCCCGCCTACGCCCGTACGACTTTGACCAGGCGTCTGGGAGGTCTATGACCTGGCCCGGACGCACATGGCGACCTGGGATGTAGGTAAAGCGATCCCGGCGCAGACGATGCTGCGACCATTTCTGAACGCGCAGGCATCGCCGCTCCTGGCCAGCATCGACACCCAAGACGAGATTGCCGATGCCCTCAAATACAAGATGCGGGTGCTCAACGTTGGCCTTGTGAAGCTGATGCCGAGTTTCATGCTCAAGACCCTGCCCATGCGCCGCCGGGCGAAGGCAATGCAACGAATCGAAGACCGTATGCAAAGCACACATACGGCCGCGCAGCGGGTCGGGATGCCTGAGGATGTGGTGGACGCGTATCTGGCCCTGCACGCGGCTGATCCCCAGTTCCTGCCCGAATCGGACCTATCGCTGCCGCTGGGGGCGATCTTGATGACGAGCATGTACATGGGCGATCAGCTTGGTTTCGCCCTTTACTGGTTGGTGCAGCACCCCGAATTGTACGAGCGAGTCACGGCCGAAGCGGACGCCTTGTGGGCCGAGGGCGATCCCAGCGAGGACGACCTTAGTCTGGACCGGATCGACGTGACCCACCGGGTGCCGATGGAGTCTCTGCGAATGTCGCCGATCGTGGCCATGTCGATGCGCACGGTGATGAATACCTACGTGGTGGAGGGCTGCGAATTACCGGTCGGGGGGCGGCTCCTGATAGCGCAGACGGCGCCGCACTACATGGAAGAGGCGTTCCCCGATCCGGGGACATTTGACATCGACCGCTACACGCCCCCGCGAAACGAGCATCTGGACGCAGGCTACGCGCCCTACGGGCTGGGCACGCACTCATGTCTCGGATCCCGATGGTCCCAACTTCACCTGGCGCTCAGCCTGCTCATGCTCACGCATTACTTCAAGATCGAGCTGGCCCGCCCCTACAAGCGGCTGCCTATGGATCCGCTGTATTCACAGTCGCCCAGCAACAAACTGAAGTTCAGGCTCGTTGAGCAGCGACACGAGCTTAGAGTCTGAGTTCGCTACGCTGCTCCTCCAGCGCTTCATCTAATTCGTCTCACATAGACTCTAGGTTCGAGCGCAGCCGCATGTACTAGTGCACGCCCCAGACTGTCATTGACGGCGGCATTTACTAGTGCACGCCCCAGACTGTCATTGACGGCGGCATTAGGAGGGTGGCTGAGATCAGCGCGTAGCCAATCACGATCGCCGCTGTGTTGCCATACTCTTGGGTCGCGAGCACCGGCAAGAAGATCAGGCGCTCAGACCGAGTGCGGTCGTCAGGGTCGATCCCAACAACGTCGAGCCATGGTCGTGAGCGTGTGCATGGCCATCTGCTCCGGGCTGCATCGAGACCTCTTCATGGGACGATCCTCTTTTCCAGTCGGTTTAGATCATCCCACAAGACTCGCATTGTGGCTGGTTTAGTCTTCGGGGAGCAGACTAGGGTTGACCTTCTTTCCTCTAATGTCAGCTCTGTCTGGTCTTTGACCTGCACCACGGGCGTACCCCCCCTTCATGGGCTGGTTTCACCCGGAAGGATACTCCCCTTCTTTTACACACCTAACGATACGGCACCTGGGCGGCCGGTCTCCTTGACAGCGGCCTGCAACAATGCTTACATGGCTGTAACCTCGGGAAGGGGCCCGCCATGCCTACCTATAAACGCCTCATCATAGCGTGGCTTTTCGTCCCGATTCACGGGCTGCTGTTCCGCATTTCCCGTGGCCGTCTCTTGAACCGCTTGGAAGGCCACCAAATCCTCGTTCTCGTGACCAGGGGCCGCAAGAGCGGCAAGCCGCGGTCCTCGCCCTTGATTTACTTCCAATTCGAAGGGTCAAGGGATCTCATAGTCGTTGCTTCGAATTACGGCCAGGACCATCATCCGGCGTGGTATTTGAACGCCGCTGCCAATCCAAGCGTTACTGTCGAAACTGAGAGCGGGAGCTTCCCGGCCGAGGCGCGTATAGCCCAGGGCGAGGAACGGGCCGCGCTGTTCGACAAAGTGGCTGAGGCAAGTCCACGCTTCGCAGGCTACCGTGCTGGAACAGACCGCCGGATTCCCGTGGTGGCGCTTACCCCCGCCTGCCCTTAGCCTGAGAGGCAGCCACGGCCCCATAACCGCTTGTGCTTACAGCCACTCTGCTTCAATTCTGGGCCATGGACTCGGCCCCAGGAGAACGATCACAGCAACGGTCAGGAGTTGTGGAAGGCGGCCTTGCCGGTTCGGGAGATGTGGGCTAGGAGAGCTATGAATTCAGTCTCAGTAGGTCGGAAATTGGTGGAGCTGAGGGGACTAGGATGTAGCTATAAAATCGTCTATCATAGCTAGCTATTCCCACGTTCCTTACCACATCATACAGCTCACTTTTATGGTTCGAGTCCAGTCAGGTGGGCCTATTTTGACGATAGACAGAACCGTTTTCGAGATGTGGCTTGGTAGCCTGTGAGCCTACAGAAGACTCCCGGCTACAACATTGTGGTCAGATACGGGGTAGGAAACCGCATCGGAGCGAGTCTGCCCGTGCGCCACGATGTCAGTGCGGAGGTGGCTGCCTCCGGGAAATCTCCACCAGCGTCTTCCCAAGGGTTCGGTAGCGGACCTCGAATGGATAGAATTGAGGGGTTCCGTTTGCTTTTGGTGTATGGTGTGGCTATGTCCAGATAGTCCATACCTCAGAAGCAAACGGAACCGCCCCGCGTCAGTGTGGTTCCTGTCGTGTGAGCCGTTGATTGATGGGCTGGACCTGTCGCTCGGGCAACTGACCGGGATCGCCTAGGTGATCGTCCGGGGTGAGTCCGGACCTGGCGCCCGTCCGATGTCACCGGATTGGGCGCGGGGGTTCCGTTTGCTTCTGAGGTATGGACTATCTGGACATAGCCACACCATACACCAAAAGCAAACGGAACCCGCGGGGCTCTCCTGTAGATGCTTCACTCTCACCAGGGCTTTCCGGTCCTCGACCGACACACCACACCAGATGTGAGCTGGGCACTCCCTGCCGGCGTACCTCGACCGCAGATAATCCCTCATGGTGGAACTGCGCTTCGTAAGCAGCTGGTAGGTGTGATGCTCGGCCGCCTCCATCACGCCGAACACCTGGTCAACGAATCCCCAGGGAACATCCCGGTGGAACAGGTCCGACACCGAGTTGACGAACACCCTCCGAGGCTTCCGCCATGTCAACGGTTTCTCCAGCCGGTCAGGGTGGAGTTCCAGGTCAAAGCTCCTGCCGAACCTCAGCGCGATCCGCTCAGCATAGCACCGGTCGCAGCCCGCAGAGACCTTGGTGCAGCCCGTCGTCGGATTCCATGTGGCGTCCGTCCATTTTATAGCTGAGTTGTCGCTCATTTTCCTCTTTTTGTTCGTGCTGTCGCAAAATCGCCGGTCAAATCTCCGACATCGCCGAGATCGCCATGCTCCAGCTACGAGAAATCGACGGTCAAATCGCCGGTCGTTGCCTCCTTTCATTCGTGATGTCCAGAATATTCCCCATAATTCATAGATAATTATTTCCGCCGTCGCGCCTTTTACTCTCGGAACATCACCCTGGAGCACCCGCAGCACCGCCCCACGAGGCCGGTCCCTCGCCTACCTCCAGGCTGCGATGTGCACCCAGCCCGCGTGCTTCCGCTTCTAGTACCGGGTCCGCGCCGACAGGAGTACCCCCATCACCCAGGCCGCCTTCACCAACCGCTGCACCTGGTTGATGCTCAGATACAGACTCGACGCTATGACCTCGTAGGGTGTCCTCAGCTCCGCCGCCTTCCAGACGTTCATCCACTGGCGGGCCTTGGCCACGCTGACCCCCACCTGCTCGGCGATCAGCTCCGGCGGACCGTGAAGTACGAAGAGGTGTACCTGAAAGCCTACGCCAACATGCTGGAGACCCAGAGGGGGCTGAAGACTACTTCCTGTTCTACAACCATCTGAGGCCCCATCAGGCCCTGGGCTACCGGACCTCGGCCGAGGTGTTCCATGGAGAGCAGGGGATCGGGGAAGGGGAGTATAGTGGAAGGAGATCTTCACCGGGTACCAGCGCAGAACGACTGGCAGGAGAGCCGGGATTCTCACTTGACTCTGCCCTGATTCTGTCTAAATAACTGGGTCTACCTCAGCTAACCCAGTGAGGAGAAGTTGCGGATCGTCGCGTAACCGGGATTAGAGGAGTGCCACGGACATGAGTGCGGTGAAGAATAGACTCGCAGAAATCGCTCAGCAAATGCAGGAACAAAGCGCCAAAGGCGCGGTTCCCACCCCACACGAAATTACGGCACGTGAATTGGTACGTTTGTATGGGTATGAGAGACGCGGAGCTTCAGTCAATAGTCGTATCCGGAATGACTTGGAACAGGCGAATCTTCGCGTCGTTCCAGATTTTGAGTTCCAGTACGCAGGCTCAAAGATATTGATCGAATTGGACCAGGAAGCAGACGGCTCCCCATCTTCAGGACAACCGTCCGACTCAACATACCGCGTTGGAACCCTTGAAGCGGCGAACAATAAGCCAGTGAGCGTTAAACCTGACAATGCTCTAGCGGAAGCTGCAACAATAATGGAGCTACAGGACTTTTCGCAACTTCCCGTCATGGAGAATGGGCGAACAGTAAAAGGGATTGTCAGCTGGAAATTAATCGGTGCTCATCTCTCTTTTGGCCGTAAATGCGAACGTGTTCGTGATTGTATGGAGACCGCGAAAGAACTTGCCATTGACGCTCCTTTATTCGATGCCATACAAGTGGTCGCCGAACACGGATACGTACTTGTGCGAGGCTCGGACAACACCATAACTGGCATCGTTACAGCAACAGACCTATCGAACCAACTAATGCAGTTGGCTGGTCCATTCCTGTTCATTGGGGAGATAGAGGGGTATTTGCGCCAACTTATCTATAAGAAGTTCACCATCGAACAAATGCGTGGTGAAACGCCCTCTTTCGACATTGAGAGGACCATCAACGGCTCTGCAGACCTAACGCTCGGTGAATACTGTCGGCTTCTGGAAAACGAAGATAACTGGGAGTTACTGAATGTGACGGTTCACCGGGGAACTTTTGTCAAACACCTCGATTCCGTCAGAAACATTCGGAACGACGTGATGCACTTTGAGCCCGATGGCCTGTCGGAGGAGGATACCAAGCAGCTGAAAGATTTTGCGCATTTCTTGCGTAAGCTGGTCGGTCCGGGCGCACTGTAGGCCGTAGGTCTGTTGGCAACCAGCAATAATGGGACACCTGAAGAGATAGAAGAACCCGAGACTTCGGGGTCGTGTGATCTCCCGGATTCAAGGTGCGCAATTGACCGTTTTCCTGAGCCGAGGCTTACTGTAGAGTGACCGCCGAGACTCAAACAGGCTGGGGCTACTACAGGACAAACTTCGGACTTTTGGAACAACTGGCCCTTTTGGAGCAAAGCCCCTAGACGACGAGGTGCTGGAAGAAAGACCGTGCCAGCATGCGGCACATGATGGCGCTGCTCGACTTGGCCGACGATATGGGCCTGGGGCATATCTTCACGGACTGAGGCGGCCTGGGGGCCGGAAACACAAAAGAGGGAGCCTACATCCATGACCAAGCAGCCCATTGATGGGAGGACGCAAATGAACTTCGACATCAGGACCTTACGCTGGGCCAGCATTCTGACGGGTCTTCTGCTTATCATCATCGCAATGTCCGCCTGTAGCGACACTACGGAATCCACGGCCATCAGAAATGGCGACTCTGGAGCGTGGGACGAATACGAAGCATTCTGTTCCGAGGGAGCCCAAGAGGAACTGGACGACAACGAGGATTACACGAACCGTGAAGTCTCGACGTTCTACGCAGGACTTATCGAGAGGATGGAGTCGATCGACCCACCGACAGAAATAGCCGACTGGCACAACAAGGTCCTGGCGGGATGGACAGCCGCGAAGAGGCTGGTCGATGCAAAACCCCAAGACGCAATCTTCGATCCGTTTATTCTCTTCCTTGACAACGAGACTCTGTCCTTATTTGAGGAAGTCGGAGCGGCATGGGATGCCATGCCCGCGGATGTCCGTGAGCGGTTGTCCGCGGCCGGATGTACAGGCGAATCCGATTCTGAGCCGACCGACGAGGGAGAGTTCGATACGCCTCAGCCCGATGCCACCACGACAGCCGATTCCGAGCGGAGTTCGACAGGGCCTGCCTTTTTGCCTACATGCGCGCCCCGCAGCAGGGATGAAGCGGTGCTGGTTGCGCTCTACAACGCCACTGACGGCCCGAACTGGAGGAACAATACGAACTGGCTCACCGACGCTCCACTTGGCGATTGGGCCGGTGTCAGCGCCAATAGAATCACTTCGAATGATCGCGTTGTGGGCGAGTGTGTTACTGCCCTGAGCCTCCGTGATAACCGGTTGAGCGGGGAGATGCCGGCTGAACTGGGCAATCTACTCAGCCTGGAACGTCTGCGCCTCAATAGTAACCAGTTGAGCGGGGAGATACCGGCTGCACTTGGTAGTCTTCTCAACATGCAACGACTGGAACTTGATCATAACCGGTTGAGCGGGGAGATACCATCTGAGTTGGGCAATCTACTCAACCTGCAACGACTGGACCTCGCTGATAACCAGTTGAGGGAGGAGATACCATCTGAGTTGGGCAATCTACTCAACCTGCAACGACTGGACCTCAGTGAGAACCAGTTGAGTGGGGAGATGCCGACTGAGCTGGGCAATCTACTCAACCTGCAACGACTGGACCTCGCTGATAACCAGTTGAGGGGGGAGATACCGGCTGCACTTGGCAAGATACCCAATCTGAGCCTTGATGGTAACCAGTTAAGCGGGAGGATACTGCGGCCTAACGGGACCAATCCGCAGTATGCCTGGGACGGTTCGACGATACGTGTCAGTTGGGACGCGGTGGATGGGGCGGACTACTACAAGGTCTACCACGACGATTTCTTCGACGACGTCTGTTCGTTGACTAGTGACGGCACACCGAGATTCTGCGGGGAGTTGGCTGCGGACGTCACTGGGACGAGCTACGTCCACACCAACCCGACCAGCCCAGACGACGGCGGAAACTATTACTGGGTAGTTAGCTGCAACAGTGGAGGATGCTCGGAAATCGACTCACACTATCCTGCCCAGCTAATCGATTCGGATCCGGTGGAGGCTGAGCCGGCGTCTGATTCTTCGACAACGAGGACATCGGACACCCCCACACCGCAACCTGTGGCGACTCAGACTGCAACTCCAACATCAGACCCGCCAACCTCGACCGAAACTTCATCGTCAGCGCGTGACCGAGACGGTGACGGTCTCATAGAGGTGGACAACCTGACGCAGCTTGATGCTATTCGGTGGGACACGGACGGAGACGGCATCTCCGATAATGCCGACTATGCGATCGCGTTTTCCGATGCCGACACCGGCACGATGTGTTCTATCGAAAGTTGTGCCGGGTATGAGTTGACAGCCAATCTTGACTTTGACACCAATGGAAACGGTGAAGCGGACGAGGGCGATGTCTATTGGAACGGCGGCAGCGGGTGGAATCCCATAGGTCAAAGCAAAGACCCCTTTGATGCCACCTTTGAAGGCGGAGACCACACAATCTCCAATTTGTACATTCGCAGGTCGCCCAATGTCGGTTTGTTCGGAGTTCTCGGCGCCGGAAGCACAGTCTCGGGTATTGGATTGGTGGACGCAAGCGTAGCGGCTTCCGGATACGGAGCTGTAGGCGCGCTGGCCGGAGTTGGCCTCGGCGTAATTGACGACAGCTATGCTGATGGTCTCGTTGCTGGTTGTGTTGATCACATTGGCGGTCTGGTTGGCCTCAATGCAGGCAATATTGAGAACAGTCGCTCCGCCGGCAACGTAGCTAGCGCTCGTAGATCCGGCGGCAGTGCATCTGGAGTGATAACCGATCTTGTCAACGACTTGGTTGGCTTTCCCCTGTTCGGCTCTGAAAGTCGTACCTGCTATGCCAATGGCGGCGGTCTGGTTGGGGGAAGCAGCGGAGCGATAGCCGGCAGTCACTCCACCAGTGTCGTGTCCGGATTCACGGACACCTTCGGTGGTCTGGTAGGCGCAAACTCCGGCGCCATCACCGATAGTTACGCCACGGGCAAAGTGTCCACCAAGGCCTGCGGCGACTGCTTTCCCACCGTTGGCGGGCTGGTGGGCGACAACGAAATTGGAGGCGAGATCACCAATAGCTACGCCACCGGCGACGTGTCGGGGCAAGGTGACAACTTCGGCGGCCTGGCTGGCGTGAACGCCGGCGTCATCGTTGCCAGTTACGCTACGGGCGGCGTGTCCGGCAGCGGGTTTGCCGACGTGGGCGGCCTTGTTGGGGACAACGAGGCCGAAGGCAAGATCATCACTAGCTATGCTACCGGCGGCGTATCGGGGCAAGGTGACAACTTCGGCGGCCTGGCTGGCGTGAACGCCGGCGTCATCGTTGCCAGTTACGCTACGGGCGGCGTGTCCGGCAGCGGGTTTGCCGACGTTGGCGGCCTTGTTGGGGACAATCGCTACACTGGTGTTGTCACTGCCGCCTACGCAGAGGGATCAGTGTCCGGCAGAGCAGACCGCTACGGCGGGCTGATTGGATCGAACCAAGGCGTCGTAACAGTTTGCTTCTCCACGGGCGGAGTCCCGCAAAGTGGAGGAGGGCTGATTGGATGGAACGGTAACTATGGCACCGTAGCCAACTGCTACTGGGATACGGAGACCTCCGGTCAATCCGATAGCACTGGAGGCGAGGGCAAGACCACCGTCGAGTTGCGATCGCCCACCGGGTACACGGGCGTTTACGCCGACTGGAACGTGGACCTGGACGGTGACGGATCAAGTGACGACCCGTGGAGATTCGGCTCGACGACCGAATCTCCAGTTCTCAACTTGGGGACTCTCGACATCGATCATGGCAATCTGAACGCCAGGCCCCCACTAGAACCCAAGGCGAACGAGGCATTGTGCTCAGCCGTCAATTACGCAGATATTGCAGAGGTGAAGGCACAAATCGCTGCGGGCATCGACGTAAACGACACATGCCAATCCCAAACGGCATGGTACGACGGCTTAACTCCACTCGTCATCGCAAAGAGACAAGGAGGGCCTGAAGTCGAGGCGATCTTGGTTGAAGCGGGGGCGGTCGACAACGAGGGCTAGACCCGGAACGAAAGGTCGTATTCTGCAGCCATATCCCGTTTCTATTGGGAATTATATACGTGTGTGCCAAAACGCTTGACTGAGGTGGACCCGGTTATTTAGACAGAATTAGGGCAGAGTTAAGTGAGAATCCCGGTGCTCCTGTCGGTCGTTCTGCGCTGGTACCCGGTGAAGATCTCCTTCCACTATACTCCCCTTCCCCGATCCCCTGCTCTCCATGGAACACCTCGGCCAGGGTCCGGTAGCCCAGGGCCTGATGGGGCCTCAGCTCGTCGTAGAACCGGAAATAGTCTTCCAGCCCCCTCTGGGCCTCCGGGATGTTGGCGTAGGCTTTCAGGTGCACCTCTTCGTACTTCACCGTCCGCCACAGCCTCTCCACAAAGATGTTGTCAGAGTACCGGCCCTTCCCGTCCATGCTGATCTTCACACCTCGGTCCTGGAGGATCTGGGTGAACTCCAGGCTGGTGAACTGGCTTCCCTGGTCGGTATTGAACACCTCCGGCTTGTTCATGCCCAGAACCTCCTCCAGAGCCCCGGCGCAAAAGCCGGCGTCGAGAGTGTTGGACAATCTCCAGGCCAACACGTACCGGCTGTACCAGTCCATTACCGCCACCAGATAGAGGAACCCTCGGGCCATGGGCAGGTAGGTGATGTCCGCCGCCCACACCTGGTTGGGCTGGGTTATTTTGGCATTCCTCAGCAGGTAGGGATAAACCGGGTGCTCCGCCGACCTTCGGCTGGTGCTGGGACGCCGGTAGATGGCCCTTAGCCCCATGACTCGCATCAGACGCTGCACCCGCTTCCGGTTCACCTGTACACCGCGCCTCTCCAGCCAGGCCCTCATCCGCCTCGACCTGTAGAAAGGCGTCTCCAGGTACTGCCGGTCGATCTCGCCCATCAGGGACAGATCCTCTTCCGAGGCCATCCTGGGGCGGTAGTAGATGCTGGAACGGGTTACCCCCAGCAACGCGCACTGCCGCACTATCGGCAGCTTAGAGTGTTCCCGATCCACCATCTGCCGCCGACGTGCCGGGGTAATGGACCGGACCTCTCCGCCAGGAAATCCCGCTCCACCTTCAGCTGCCCGATCTCCTGGTACAGGCGGGCCACCAGGGCGTCGTCGTTCTTTGCCTTCTGTTCCTGACCGTTGCCGAAGACACCGGAGGCGCCCTCCGCCATGCCCAAGCTGCGGCCGCGATCACTAGTTGCTCAATAGCTTCACGGATCATTGTTCAAGCATTATATCGGAAGGGTCGTTAAACTTAATCAGGAACATGAGGGAAAACTTATGCTCTTGCCGGCGTCGCGGGCTCAGACGCCCCGTTCCTCCCTGGTGTCACCTAATATGCTCCTATAGATGGCGGATCGGGTAAAATGGACAGGAAATGTGCGGACGTTACAGCCTGATAGCCGACCTGCGGGACCTTCAAAGCCGGTTCTCCTTCGATGAGGAGTTCCAGGACTACTCTCCCTACCACAACATTGCCCCCACCAGTCGGGTCTTAACCGTGCGAGGCAGCGGCCCCCGCCAGGCTGAGGTGATGCGCTGGGGCCTGGTGCCCTCGTGGACCAATGAGTTGTCGGTGGGCTCCCGCATGTTCAACGCCCGGGGCGAGACGGTGGCGGGGAAGCCAGCCTTCCGCACGGCGCTGAGGCGGCGGCGCTGCCTGATGCTGGCCGACGCCTTCTACGAGTGGCAGAAAACGCCCAACGGCAAGCGTCCCATGCGAATCTCCCTGGCTTCAGGAGAACCCTTTGCTTTTGCTGGGCTCTGGGAGACGTGGAAGGCCCCTTCAGGCACGCTAATACCCAGCTGCACCATAATCACCACCGCAGCCAATGACCTGATTGGTCCCATCCATGACCGGATGCCAGTCGTCCTGCCCAAGGAGACGGAGGAGATGTGGCTGGACGAGCAGATACAGGACCCCGGAGTTCTCACGGAACTGCTGCGGCCCTACTCCGCCGATCAGATGGCAGTCTGCGACGCAGAAGCCCTGAACCGGGCCTCCGGGAACCAGAGTCCGCGGCTGCTGTGAAGGAAAGACAGAAGAACACTCATGGATAATAGAACCTAACGGTACGAGGGTGCGAACTTCCAGGTGACTAGGACCTCGCCTGCTTCAGCGACGGTTGTTCTGCAGTGCGGAATTCACGAACCCGAAGAGTGTAGGTCGTCAGCGAGAAGGGAAGCGCTACTCAAGTCGCCGGAATCACCCACTGCCTGAGGAGCCGGTGAAAGCGCCCCACCCCCTAGAAGACACCTCAGGTACCGCCTTAAGAGCAAGCCCATCGGACTTCATCGTGAATTCAAGGCAAGAGTGGTCTAGCGATGTAGAACTTTGAGAAACCAATCTTCGGTCCGCCAACCTGGAAGCGTCATAACAGGACCTCCCACCGAACAGTTCGCAATTCGGTACGCTCAGGCCCATCAGACTTGACAAAATCAAGAACCTTCACCATTACCTTCAATCTGGCACTGTAAGCAGCCATAGGGCAGGCTGATTCATGGCCGGATTCGACCTCGCCGGGCCGTCCGCGCGCCATTTTACCGTCCGGGAGCAAAGGGGTAGATTACTATACACCTCATATGGGACAGGGTGTATAATGAATCGGGTTCTTTGGCTAATGAAGTTTGGAGATGTCCGCTTGGCGTTCGACAGGCCAGTAGATGGAATAGAGACGGCGACCGCGCTTGGGGCCGCCGTCCACGGCGGTCTAGTGCAAACGCCGCCCCCTGATTGTCCTTCTGGCCTAGCCCCACAGCCGCTTCCGGCTCCCTCCACATCCTTCCGTGACATAGATGGGCGCAGGCCGAAGCCTGTGGCAGGACCTTCCGGCGGCAGGCCAACTACTACTAGGAACGAACGTTGAGAATCCACTCCCAACCCTTTCTGTTTATCGCCATTCCACTTATGTGTATCTTGGCGTCCATCCTAGTCCTGGCCGCCTGCGGAGGCGGCGAGAGCAAGGAGGACATCCTCAATCAGACCTGGGACTGCTGGACTCAGGGGAACACTGAAGTCTTCGAGGCAAGCATGCTCATGACGTTCCCCACCGCCAACAATATGGATGAGGCCAAGGCGCAGTTCATCTATGTGAGTTCCGTCGCTCCGATCGAAGACCTGAAGGCGAGCCGCGACGAAGCCTGCAGTAACGTGCCTTCCTAGCCTGCCACCACGCTTCCAACGGCCCCGGCTACCGCTCCGGCCGCCACACCTATCCCGGGTTGGTTCAGACCGGCCTGATGGGGCCGGTAAGAACGGGAGGGAAAGAAAATTACCAGTACACACACGACAAGATACGTGACCCTGTTGAGCATTGTCCTTGCGCTGGCCCTTACGGCAGCGCTCGCGGCCTGCGGCTCCGATGAGCCGTCCGGCGTGACAGGCCCCGACCGGACCGCGTCTACCCCAACGGAGACGCCGGCCTCCCCCGCACGGACGCCTTCCACGACAGGGGCAGTGGACGCGCCCACCGCCACCGATGCGCCTGCGACAGAGCCGCCCGCGGCCTCCGACTCCGTCGAAGCAGACCGGGAGGCGCTGGTTGCCCTCCACAACGCAACGGCAGGTTGGCAATGGCTTTCGTCTGAGATCTACGGCGGAGACAATGCCAAATGGCTGAGCGACGCACCCCTCGGCGAATGGGGGGGCGTCACCACTGACGACGATGGGCGCGTTATAGGGCTGAACCTCAGCGGCTACCGCTTGCTCGGGGAGATACCTGCGGAGCTGGGCAGTCTCTCCAGGCTGGAGACACTGGACCTCAACCAGAACGGGTTGAGCGGGGAGATACCTGCGGAGCTGGGCAGCCTCTCCAACCTGACAGAGCTGTACCTCAACAAGAACGGGTTGAGCGGGGAGATACCGGCGGAGCTGGGCAGCCTCTCCAACCTGACAGAGCTGTACCTCGGCAACAACGAGTTGAGCGGGGAGATACCTGCGGAGCTGGGCAGCCTCTCCAACCTGATAGAGCTGTACCTCAACAAGAACGAGTTGAGCGGGGAGATACCGGCAGAGCTGGGCAGCCTCTCCAACCTGATAGAGCTGTACCTCAACAAGAACGAGTTGAGCGGGGAGATACCGGCAGAGCTGGGCAGCCTCTCCAACCTGATATATCTGTACCTCCACAGCAACGACTTGAGCGGGGAGATACCGGCGGAGCTTGGCAGCCTCTCCAACCTGGAATATCTGAACCTCAGCGTGAACTGGTTGACCGGGGAGATACCGCCGGAGTTCGGCAGCCTCTCCAACCTGACAGTGCTGGAACTCTCCTACAACGACTTGAGCGGGGAGATACCGGCGGAGCTTGGCAGCCTCTCCAACCTGACACAGCTGTGGCTCACCGAGAACGCCTTGAGCGGGGAGATACCGGCGTGGTTGGGCAGCCTCTCCAACCTGACACATCTGCACCTCGGCCAGAACGACTTGAGCGGGTGCATACCAAGCAGCCTGCGAGACCAGTTGGGGTCCAACGTTACTACCGACACCTATCGTGGCTTCTGCTTAAGCGACGCGCCCTCAGGCGGGGGCTGACAGCATATCGTCCGGAATGCGCTCCGAGCGCGTGTTGGCTATGGCACATCGGGCGCCGCCAAGAAACGGGTATCAGCCTCTCCTTCCGTCGGCCTCCCTGTTGACGGCGGTTTGACCGCTCCTTGGCCGAGGAGAACGGCGTCCGCTGCCTTCCCACACACCGGCGCTGCCATGTGACGGATGCACAGCGTGGCCCTCCTTTGCTACGCTCGAAACATGGCCCTGTCCGACCAACAGCTACTTGACCCTCTCAGCCGGACGCCGTTCGTCGATTCGGCGGAATTGGCAGGCACCTTGGGCGAACCTCACGCCACGGTCCACCGAGTACTGTCCGACCTGCTGGCCGACGGCATCGCCGGGCGCGTGAGCCACGGGACTGCCCACCTGCCTTCGAGCCAGAGATACTACCTGACGGCCAACGGCACCAGACATGCTGACCTTACCCCCGAAAACAGTATCAGTGGCAAAGAGAGTCCTCCAATAGAATGGGATTCACAAGGAGGACTGATGACACGGAAGAGGTACACAGAGGAGCAGATCATTGGGGTCTTGAATGAGGCAGAGGCTGGGGCCAAGACTGGGGATCTGTGTCGGAAGCACGGCATGAGCGAGGCCACCTTCTACAAGTGGAAGGCCAAATACGCTGGATTGACGATGAATGAACTGAAGAGACTGAGGTCCCTTGAAGAAGAGAACCAGCGTCTGAAGCAGATTGTCGCGCAGCAGACATTGGATAACTGGGCCCTGAAGGAACAAAAAACTTCTGAAGCCCAAGATGAGGAGGATGGCGGTGAAATATGCTACGGAGAGTCTTGGGCTGAGCGAGAGGAAGGCCTGTCAACTGGCTGGCATCTCACCCTCGATCTACCGGTACAGGTCAATGCGGGGTGATGATGGTGACCTGCGCCTAAGGATGCGTGGGTTGGCGGGTGAGAGGAAGCGCTTTGGGAGTCCCAGGTTGCACATCATGCTGAAGAGAGAGGGCCTGGTGGTCAATCACAAGCGTACAGAGCGCATATACAGTGAAGAGGGGCTTGCCCTGAGGAGGAAGAGAAGGCGTAAAGGGGCTGCAAGAGTTCGAGAGGCCATTCCATCACCCGTGCGACCCAACCAGCGGTGGTCCATGGACTTTGTCTCTGACAGTACGGTGACTGGACGGCGCTTCCGTGCACTGGCCATAGTGGATGACTACTCCCGGGAGTGCCCGGCCATCTAGGTGGACACATCCATGGGTGGCGCCAGAGTGGTGGGGATCCTGGAGAGACTGGCGGAGACAAGGGGACTGCCAGAGGTGATCACCGTAGATAACGGTCCGGAGTTCGCAGGCAAGGTCATGGATGAGTGGGCATACAGGATGGGCGTCAAATTGAACTTCATCCGGCCTGGCAAGCCAGTAGAGAACGCCTTTGCTGAGAGCTTCAACGGCCGGCTACGGGATGAGTGCCTCAACACCAACTGGTTCATGAGCGTGAGGCACGCCAGGGAGATCATAGAGAACTGGCGGCAGGACTACAACGAGGTCAGGCCTCACAGCTCCCTGAAGGGAAGAACACCCAAAGAGTTTGCTGGATCTTTGGCTGGACTCTACTAGCCGGTGATACTAACTTTGGGGTAAGGTCACAAATTCAAAAGAAGACACTCAATGCTGGACGCAGCATCAACTCCCATTCCCTTTTAAAAGGTGGAGAGGCGCCTGGGCGGTAAGCCATCGGGACCCGTCATAGCCCGAACGTATCCATTGACAAGTCTAAGAACTCCAAAGAGAAACCAGGTTAATCTCAGGCAAAGGCGTACTCAGTTACCCGTAGCGCTTCGCATCAACACCACGCTGACGGTCAAGTCCTCCAGAGTGCTGCTGTTGTCACCCTTTTTCAGGAAAACGTATGATCGTGATCACCAGGGGTAATGTGGACCTGGTCCGGCCTTCCCCTCCTTACCCACCAGTCAGTCGTATGAAATGGACCGACTAACTGGACTCCATCCCAAGCCCGGCCACCGCGTTTACTATGGATGGTTCATAGTCGGGGCAGCTGGGTTGGTCATATTTTGCACCGGCCCGGGTCAGTCTTACGTTTTCTCGGTATTCATTGATTCCATTATCGAAGATACCAGGCTGTCCCGCACCGGAATTTCAATTCTGTACACCGCAAGCACCGTACTAAGCGCCGTCCTGGTCACATTCGTGAGCCGCCTTGCTGACCGTTACGGGCCGAGAATAATGTTGGCAGCCGCCGGATTGGGACTCGGTGCAGTGTGCCTCGGTATGGCTACTGCCACTAACATTCTCCTCTTCTTCATCGTATTCGCTGGTTTGCGTGCTCTGGGCCAGGGCTCCTTAAGCATCAATTGCATCCTGCTGGTGAACCAATGGTTCGTCTCGCGGCGAGGCCGGGCCATCGGCTTGATGACCATGGGAGCGGTGATCTCCACCGCTCTATTGCCCCCGTTTGTCAGAGTCCTGATTGACAGCATCGGCTGGCGCGGGGCTTACGCTGTACTTGGCGTGGCTGTAATTGCACTGATTGTTCCCGTGGTGTTATTGATCGTCAGAAACCGGCCCGAAGATGTAGGTTTGTTCCCGGATGGCCTGTCACACCCACCCGTCTCAGAGACCAGGCCGGAGATGGCCGGAGTCCGTAGGGATACCAGGGTTTACAGGTCTCCCAGTTTCTGGCTGCTGGCGTTGTCGCTAAGCTCGCCGAGCCTCGTTACAACGGCGCTGATCTTCCACCAGACATCCATCTTCCAAGAGAACGGGCTGAGTGCAACCCTTGCGGCGGCAGTCTTTACAATTTACTCCGCCGCATCCGCGGTTAGCTCGCTGGCCACTGGGTTCGTAGCGGACCGAGTCGGCCCAAAGGCCCTCCTTGTTTTCTCGATGGCCATCCTGTTAGCAACCTTGGCACTGGCTGCAGTATTCAACTCGATGTTCTTGGCAATGGTCTATGTGGTGTTGATGGGTGTCTCCGGAGGGTCCTACACCATTGTCCATGGCACTATATGGGCTCACTATTACGGCCGTATCGGATTAGGCCGGATTCAGGGGCCGGCAATGACCATTTCCATTTGTGCCTCGGCGGTTGGCCCCCTGCCCTTAGCGGTGTTTCACAGCCTCACCGGGACGTATAACCTTGGCATCATCCTGATGATGGTCCTGCCAGTGTTGTCGGTGGCCGTCCTGCTTTTCGTCAGACTCGGCGGTACAAGCCATTCGGAACGGGTCAAGATGAAAGTATCTCAAACTTCTTAGGCGTACGTAAGACTACCGATTACATTACGGAATTCCGGAAGGACTCAGAATGAAGTCGGGAGCCCGGGTATGGCCCTGGTTCTTGGTCGTACTCCACACTCTATAACTCCAGAGTGTAGGGGACGGGGTAACAGTTTAGCTCCCGGGCTCTGGGGCGCTGAATGCCCTATAGGGGCAGCCACATCTCGAAGATAGTTCTGTTTATCGTCAAAATAGGCCCACCAGGCTTGACGAAATCAAGAACTTTCAGCATTACCTTCAATCTGACACTGTAATCAGCCATAGGGCCGGCTGATTCATGGCCGGATTCGATCTCTCCGGACCGTCCGCACGCCATTTTACCGTCTGGGAGCAAGATCGTACAAATATTGATATACAAAGGGGGCTACTTATTACACGTCTCATATGACACGGGGTTTAAAATGGCTGGGGTACTTTTGCCAATGAAGTTCGGAGATGTCCGCTTGGCGTTCGACAGGCCAGTAGATGGAATAGAGACGGCGCTCCCAGCGCGTGGTGACTATGGCGCCGGTCAAGAACGGGAGGGAAAGAAAATAACCCGTACACGCACGACAAGATATGTGACCCTGTTGAGCTTTGTCCTTGCGCTGGCCCTTACGGCAGCGCTCGCGGCCTGCGGCTCTGATGAGCCGTCCGGCGTGACAGGCCCCGACCGGACCGCGTCCACGCCAACGGAGACGCCGGTCTCCCCCGCACGGACGCCTACCACGACAGGGTCAGGGGACGCGACTACCGCCACCGATGCGACTGCGCCGCCCGCCACTGGGCCGACCTCCGACGAAACGGACCGTGAAGCGCTGGTTGCCGTCTACAACGCAACGAACGGTGAGACATGGTATGAAAGCGACAACTGGCTGAGCGACGCTCCCCTCGGCGAATGGGAGGGCGTCACCACCGACGACGACGGGCGCGTTACAAGGCTGAGCCTCGGCCGCAACGACTTGAGCGGGGAGATACCGGCGGAGCTGGGCAGCCTCTCCAACCTGGAAGCGCTGTCCCTCAACGAAAACTACTTGAGCGGGGAGATACCGGCAGAGTTGGGCGGCCTCTCCAACCTGGGAAGGCTGTGGCTCGAAAACAACCAGTTGAGCGGGGAGATACCGGCAGAGCTGGGCAGCCTCTCCAACCTGACATCTCTGAACCTCTACGGCAACGGCTTGAGCGGGGAGATGCCGGCGGAGCTGGGCAGCCTCTCCAACCTGGTAGGGCTGAACCTCGGCGACAACGACTTGAGCGGGGAGATACCGGCGGAGCTGGGCAGCCTCTTCTACTTGGAAGGTCTGTACCTCCAAGGCAACGACTTGAGCGGATGCGTGCCAAGCAGCCTGCGAAACCACATTGGTTTGAAGCCAGGGCATTACGACTTTAACGGCCTGCCCTATTGCTGAAGCCACGCGCCCTCAGCCGGGGACGGACGGCATATCGTTTTGGCGGCGCTCCCAGCGCATGTTGGCTATGGCGCATGGGCGCCCGCTCATCCCCGCGGAAGCCGACATACCAACACATATTTGGGAGTGGCGAAACGGGTGTCTCAGCATTGACACCCATAGCGACTCCCTTATACGATACGTATGAACCTGTGGATATATGGTGCCGGTCAAGACCGTGGGGGAAAGAAAACGACCCGTACACGCACGACAAGATACATAACCCTGTTGAGCGTTGTCCTTGCGCTGGCCCTTACGGCGGCGCTCGCGGCCTGCGGCTCCGACGCGCCTTCGACCTCGTCCACGTCCGGGACCGTCGCTGCGCCGGCAACTGAGGGGGCCGAGAGCGAGTCTGGGTCTCCCCAGGGCTCCGTTGCCACGGATAGGGAAGTCCTGGTTGCGTTCTATAATGCTATGGACGGGGACAACTGGACGAACAACACAAACTGGCTGAGCGAGGCTCCCCTTGCAGAATGGCACGGGGTCCACACTAACAGTGACGGGCGTGTTTTTAATGTGCGCCTTACCGACAACCAGCTGAGCGGGGAGCTGCCGTCCGAACTGGGCAGCCTTACTTACCTGATAATACTGGGAACCAAGGATAACCAGGTGAGCGGGGAAATTCCAGTGGAACTTGCCAACCTCAATTACCTGGCAGCCCTGGAACTCCACGGCAATCAGTTAGGCGGCGAGATACCGCCTGAGTTGGGCAGCCTTCCCAGACTAGGCAGTGTGCGTCTTGAAGACAACCAGTTCAGTGGTGAGATACCGTCCGAGCTGGGCAGCCTCTCCACCCTGGAATTTCTGCACTTAGACGGTAACCAGTTGACTGGGGAGATACCGTCCGAGTTGGGCAGCCTCTCCAGCCTGAAACGTCTGAGGCTAGGCGGTAACGACTTGAGTGGGGAGATACCGTCCGAGTTGGGCAGCCTCTCCAGCCTGAAACGTCTGGGGCTAGGCGGTAACGACTTGAGTGGGGAGATACCATCCGAGCTGGGCAGCCTCTCCAACCTGGAAATTCTGGAGCTATATGGTAACGACTTGAGTGGGGAGATACCGCCCGAGCTGGGCAGACTCTCGAACCTGGAAGTTCTGGGCTTAGATTTTAACCAGTTGACCGGGTGCATACCAGGAGGGTTGCGAGGGGTACTGAATAGCGACGACGACTACTACAGCGGTCTGCCATTCTGCTGAAGCCACCCGCCCTCAGCACCTGTTCCTCCACCCTCGCCACCGGACTCCCCGCTGCTTCCTTAGCCCCCGCTGCCAACCTCGGCATGGGTTATCCATCCAGTGAACGCCGACTGCGTCGAATGCAGGGTGACTGTCGCCATTTCGTCTGGCGCCAGGTCTATCGGAGTCGTCGGGCCGAGCTCCGTTCCGTTCGAGAGGTGTACCTCGATCCTGACCCGTGTCAGGACGTTGCTGGTCGTGTTCTCCACGGTGCCCGTGAAGGAGTTGCTGGAAGCGTCATAGCTCAGGATCAGCCGTGCGCCGCTCCGGACCATGTCGAAGGTCTCATCCGGCGCCAGCGTGGCCTCACTGCCCTCTTCGCCGCCGGCTTCTTCAGCACCGCCGCCCTCGGTGCCCTCTCCCGCGGCGCCATGCTCACCGCCCGACTCACCGCCGCCCCTCTCGGAGACCTCTTGGCCTGCCGTTGCGCCGCCGGAATCGTGGCCTTCTCCCGCTCCGTTGTCGCTCGTACAGCTGATCAGTATCCCCACACCGAGCATGGTCGCCAGGACCGGCCCAATCAGGAACGCTCTCGTCATCAGTTTCTTGACCATCATCCTTTCCCTTCCTTCGTGAGGTATCTATGACACTGCTCACGATAGAGGTGAAATGTGGCAGAAATACGTCACCTGTGGGCCTGACAGGCACATGCCCAGGGTTCGGAACGTATGGAGAATCGCGTTCCGCTTGCTTCCAGAGGCGCGAGGAGATGATAATGTCGGCTAGGGCCGGAAGCGGTGTCCCTCAGTCCAGAGCGTGAAACGAGCCTCCAACCCAAAGAGGCGAGAGGCTCGTAGGGAGATATCGGGAACGTCTGACCGACCCCCTATATCAGGATCTCCCAGCGAAAAGCTCGTTATTCAGTCTTACACGGCCCACCAGACTTGACGAAATCAAGAACTTTCACGATCCGGTTCACCTTGGTTTTGTAGCAGACGCTGGGGCTTGCTCGTTGGGCGAGGGCCAACTAGTGTGGAGGGATGTGGTCAAAGCGCTGACCCATCATGTGAGGCGCAGCCACGGCAGTGGCGGGGTGTTGAGTCTGCTGAGAGGCGTAGCGGTCTACTCCGGAGAGTATGCTCGTCTCGCTTTCCAAGGAGCCACTTACAGGCAGAGCAACAGTGACTCTGCCGTCAGTCACTCGTGGTTCCACGTACGCATTGATTCCATCCAGACCCGAATAATACCCAATACTCAAAGCGGGATTTTGAGAATGTGCCGTGATCAGTTATAGTGCTAGGATCAATAGTAATCTCTCTTTTTTGAATATTCGGAGGTGACCAACATGTTCCATGGGACGACTTGGCGCACTCCCCTGCGCTTTTGTGCCCTTGCGCTGATTCTGGTCGCCCTGCTCGCCGCCTGTGGCGGGGATGCAGTGCCTGGAGAAGATGCTGCCACCGCTGCGCCTGCCACCGAGGCGACCGAGAGAGTCCGTGCGCCTGCACCGGGCTCGCCCGAAACGGACAGGGAAATCCTGGTCACCGTCTACAATGCGCTGGACGGGCCAAACTGGGAGGACAGCGAAAACTGGCTGAGCGACGCGCCGTTGGGCGAATGGTCTGGAGTCACGACCGACGACAACGGCCGCGTGATTTGGTTGCGGATAGGGGGGTCAGCGTCTGGAGGGGGGTTGAGCGGGGAGATTCCCTCTGAGTTGGGCGACCTCGGAGCCCTGGAAATACTGGGCCTCTTTGGCGGCTTCCATGGCGTCGATTTAAGGGGGGAGATTCCCCCGGAGCTGGGCAACCTTTCCAACCTGACGAATTTGTCAATCCAGGGGAACGGGTTCACGGGGGAGATTCCCCCGGAGCTGGGCAACCTTTCCAACCTGAGGGATTTGTCAATCGAAGGGAACGGGTTGACCGGGGAGATTCCCCCGGAGCTGGGCAACCTGGCCAGCCTTCAACACCTGTGGCTCCGTGGTGAGGGGCTTAGTGGGGGGATACCGCCTGAACTAGGCAACCTCTGGCAGCTGTATGAGCTACGCATCGAAAACACCCAGTTGGGCGGGGCGTTACCACCAGAGTTGGGCAACATCAACCTAGTGGAGTTACACCTTTCTAATAACGAATTGAGCGGCGGGATACCGCCGTGGCTGGGCAACCACTCAGACCTACTAGGCCTGAGCCTCAGCGGAAACCAGCTAAGCGGGGAGATACCAGCCGAGTGGGGAAACTTCTACAGGCTTGAATCGCTGAGCCTGAGCGGAAACCAGTTGAGCGGGGCGATACCTTCCGGGTTGGGCGACATCGATACCTTGGAAAGTCTGAATCTAGACGAAAACCAGCTAAGCGGGGCGATACCTTCCGAGTTGGGTAACCTCGATAACCTGAAGAGTCTGACTCTACACGAAAACCAGCTAAGCGGGGAGATACCTTCCGAGGTGTGGAACATGGTTGAGCGGGGAGTCGAGATTGAGATTTATGGCAATGATTTCCCGTGTCTATCGGGTGCGTTGCGCCACCTGTATATCGAAGACCGGGCCAACTGTTGAGTCCCAGGCGTGCCACTTCTCTCGACTCTGCGGGGATTGCACGTGGTTTGCCCAGGCCTTCAAAAACAGATCGAGAGGCATGGGGCAACCAGCAAGGAGGTAAACCATGGCGACGAAAGAACTGCGCGACCGGGTTGATGCCCAGTGGGGACAGCAGGCTTTCTCATGGGGTCAGGAAAAGCACGACCGCGAGCGCAAGCTGATTTACGACTACCTGGACCAAGATGAAAACATCATGGGGCTGGTGGGCTGTACTTGGGGGCCCGAGTCGGCATTCGCCGAGGGCGCGGGACTTGTGTTGCGGCAGCAAAAGCTCAAGGGTGCCGCCGTCGTCACCGACCTCAGCGTCCACTTCATCGCCCACAAGGGCCTCAACAAACTTGTGACCCGGATGCCATTGCCCAGCATCACGGCAGTGGAACACACAGTGGAACACGGAGGCGGAGTAGTAACCGTGGCCGGCAACGGTATCCATAATTGGGCCGGGTGGGGGCAGGACGACCCTTTCCAAGTCCGGGATATCCACGGCGAAGCGGGCCACCGCTTCGCCCAACTGGTGCAGCAACTCCAGACCGCGCCTCGTTCAACTGTCGCTCCCCCCGCAACTGTCGCTCCCTCCTCGGGCGGTCAAGTCTTCGGAATGAGCAAGACTGAACGCATTGACGCCCAGTGGCAGGAGCGTTCCGCAATGGCCGGCCGGATGAATCCCGGACTTCTTAGCCGCCTTCTTACCAATGTCTCGGGCGCCAATCTCAAGAAGTACGAGGGTGAACGCAAGAAGCTCCACGAGATCCTTGATGGCGACGAGAACATCGAGTACTGGCTGGGAGGCCGCTGGGGTTTGCCCAACGATTTCGAGGCCTCCACCTTCCGTGGGGGGGGCAAGACAGGCCACGAGGGTATCGCAGTCGCTACAGACCGCCGTGTCCTCCTGTTGCGGAGTGGTGCGCTCGGCTCCAGGGAAATAGAACTGCCCTACGACCGCATCGATGACGTCGGATACAACGATGGGATGATCTCCTCCGGCGTCAAGTTCGAAGGCAGTACAATCGAACCCTACAGTTTCTACTTCGACCACAACAATAAAGCTGGCGTCAAAGGCCAAGCCCGGCGTCTTGTAGATTGCGTCCGGCAGCATCTGGCCTCGCCTCCCACCGCGGACGCGGATTAGACCTGCCACCCCGCCGGTTGCTACTCAGGCTCCCCAACACCGTGAGTCTCCACGGGATGGAAGACAGCAGATGACCTCGGGTCGTCTCTCCTAGTGCTGCTGTCGGCAGTTTCAACTCCGCCACCAGACTTGACGAAATCAAGAACTCTCACGCTGAGGTTCGCTCTGGACATATGATCCTGCGCTGATTCCGTGAACTCTTCTTCCACACAGTAGGACTGTTGGCAACCAGCAAAACTGGGACAGTTTTAGACCCGAGAGATCAGGGGTCTGATTGAGGTCTAGCCAGCTCCCTTAGGGGCCCTGTTGTGGCGTCTTCGCCGTTGAATCGTTTGGGCCTGCACCTCCTTCCTCCGTCGTAGGATCTCCGGTCGCCTTCCCTTGAGGACATCCGAGGGCGTCACGTTCCCCAGGGCCTTGTGATAGCGCCGGTAGTTGTAGTAGCTGACGAAGGCCACGATGGCCGCCTCTAAGTCTGCAGGCAACTCGTACGGTAGTTGGTTCACATCACGCTTGAGGATCTGGTGGTAGCGCTCCAGCTTCCCATTGGTCTGAGGGTGGAAGGGTGTTGCCAGTATGTGCTTGATGCCCACCATGCCCAGATAGTCCCTGAAGGCTTTGGATACATAGCCGGGGCCGTTGTCGCTCAGCAGCCTGGTCCGGTCTTCTACAGGGACCTGGTCCATACCAGTCCTGTCCGCGGCGTCCTGCACTACCTCGGTGAAGGAGTTGGAGGTCATGTCCCTCTGAAGCTTGTGGGCCAGGATGAATCTGGAGTAGTCGTCCATGACGGTGACCATGTGGTAGTAGCCCCATCCGACTACCCTGAAGTAGGAGGCATCGGTGGCCCATATCTGGTGGGGGCTGGTGGTCTTCCGATGGTACTCCTTGCCCGCAGCCAGCCGCATCTCAGGCTTCTTCACCAGCCCCTCCCTCCGCAGGATGCGGTAGGCCGTAGCCTCTGATACGGAGAATCCCCTATTGTCGGCGGTCCATGCTGACAACTGCCTGCAACTCAGGTCTGGCATATCCCTGGCTGCCGACAGAACATGACCGACTTCCAGGGATGTCAGCCTGTTCTACGGGGGCTTGCCTCTTCCCACATCGTCATCAAGTCCTTGCTGCTCCTTCCGCCTTAGCCACCGGTAGTAGGTGCTCTTGGGAACGTTCAGCTCGCTGAGGACCCTGCGCTTGGGCAGAGGAGATGAGGCCACCTTGTCCAGCACCTCTGCCTTCTCTGGGCCACTCATCTGCCGATACCGCCGGCGCCCTGGGGCATGGGTATGGATGTTTTTTTGAGACGATATACTTCCAGGGACAGATCGGCGACCAGATGCTTTAGCTCTCCGTTCTCCCGCTTGAGCTGATGGACCTCCTCCTGGGTGGCATCCCGCACGCTGTCGCTGGTAAGCCTCTCCTTCCCAGCCTCCATGAACTTCTTGGTCCAGGAGTAGTAGGAGTGGGGCTTGATTCCCTCTCGCCGCCACAGGTCACTCACGGTGACCTCGCGGCGGAAACCCTCCAGGACGATGCGTATCTTGTCTTCCGGGGTCTACCTGCGCCTGGCAGCAGCCTTAACGGTGCGGACGAAGGACCTGGTTGCCTCTGCGCGTTCATCAGAGGCGGTTGCTTTACCTGTTTCTGTCTGGACCATTCCTCTATCTGAAGTAATCTACCTCATCCAGAGAGCTGACCTCACCTCAAATCTGTCGGGTTCTTCTACCCCCTCAGGTGTCCCATTGTATCTTTACATGCAGGAGATACTTCACAGATGGAGGAGTGGCCCAGACAGAAACAGGTAAAGCTACCGCCGCTGATGAACGTACAGAGGCAACCAGGTCCTTCGTCCGCACCGTTAAGGCTGCTGCCAAGCGCAGGTAGACCCCGGAAGACAAGATACGCATCGTCCTGGAGGGTTTCCGCCGCGAGGTCACCGTGAGTGACCTGTGGCGGCGAGAGGGAATCAAGCCCCATTCCTACTACTCCTGGACCAAGAAGTTCATGGAGGCTGGGAAGGAGAGGCTTACCAGCGACAGGGCCGTGTTCCGAAAATGCCCCCTGTTCCACTAATCGAGTGTCTGTTCCAAAAGTCCCGGGCTTGGTCACCCTTGCAATCTCCTGTCAACTTGAGGCTGGCTCTTCTAGCCCGGCCCCCCACCCCAGCTGGCTATGGCCTTCTGGCATGCTTCCGCGAACTGCTCTGCAGAGTGCGCAATAGCATCATCGAATGCCGCCGGCTGGGTTACTAACTCTTGGAGCCGGTCCTCGTCGTAGGGTTCATCGGCGTCCTCTGTTCTGAGTGTGTCAGCCGCTTGCCCCAGAGCCTTGAGCCAAGGCTCGTGAAACCCTCTCCTGAACTCAACCGAGAGCGGGCCATCGTAGCTCGCTTGGTGTTCTAGGTGCGCCTCAACTAGCTCCAAGGCCTCGCCCCAAGTGCCACCGTCGAGGGTCGTCACCCAGTTCTGGACGCCCTCCCTGCTGCAACTGTGCTCGGCATACGCCGCTATGCCATAGATGGCGGAGGAACCGGGGCTGTCCTGCCCTCCATTGCCTCCCCCGCACCCGACCACCAGTAGCAGCAGGGCTGCCGCAACCAGCACACCCGCTGCCCAACAGGTCCGGCCAGCACTCAAACCACTAGCAATCATGCGCGTATCTCTCATCTCACATCCTTGACGTGCTGGCAATGATGGCGTCGGTTCCGTTTGCTTTTAGGGTAACGGCCCCCCCAGCATAAACCGGGTGATAGCAACTTTATCCATGCTACTCGCTCCGTCCCCTCAACTCTCTCAGAATCTCCGTCGCCATTATGACCACGAACGACAACGCCAAGGGGGTTGCAAAAGAGCCGAGGAACAACCAGAACCCGTCGCTGTGCGCACTCGCCGCAGCTTTGACACTGTAGGCAAAACTGACGACGATTATCACTCCCGCCAGTATCCTCCCAACCAACACCGCATCCAGATTGGCTTTGATTTCCATGATGTCCTCCTATTTGGGGAGATTGAGATTGATGCAACCTATGTCGGTGGACGCACATTTGGCAAGCGTGATGAACCGGTCCAGCTTACCCTCCAGCCTGTCTACCTCTGCCTTGACTATATAACGTTGCCCCGAACCAAGGCAAGCACCTCCATCTGCTAGCTCGTGTACAGGGAGCGTGTTCAAGCACGAGGTGATAGATCCGTCCTCCAGCCAGTGAGCTAGACACAGAGTACGCCCGATGTTCATCAAGATTTCCTTCTGGTCAGAGGGTGCAGAAGCATCTAATCGGGTCATCCAAATCCCGGGAGGTGTGACAGTGGACACCTGGGGAACCAAGATTTATGGGAATCCTTGTAGGGAATGTGGATTCGATTGGTCGACTCCGATGGAGGCTGCCGCGGCCCTTATAACTGATGTACCGGATCGATACACTAGGCTCCTTGAAGGCCAGGATGGCTCTCTGTACGGCATCCGAGCCTGGTCTGGTCGGTAGGAGCCTACGTCTGCCATGTTGCCGACAACCTCCGAATATGGGCTGAGCGCATGTGGACCTCACTCCAAGCCAAAGACGTGCACATAGAGGCCTACGATCAAGACGAATTAGCTTCGGTTCGGAAATACGCGTACATACCTTTCCCGACTGCGCTTTGGACTCTCTCTCATGCAGTCAGTATGTGGCACGAGGCGTTTGGGGACGCAGCCGACGAGGATAAGGTCAACCAGTTCACAGTCATTGTTCGGCATAGAGCGCCTATTCGCCCGATTCTGGGCTCCTACCAGTCTACCACCCGGGTAGGGGCCTTCGTATGGTGCGGAACAACTGTGACCGACTACAGGTTCCAACTCGAGTGTCAGGGCGAAGGTTCTAGATCCTTTCAGGTTGATTCACACGGCTACCTATGGTGAATAGTGACAGATCACTGCTTTCGCGTGCTCTCGTATTTGCGGGTTTGCATTGCGGCTCCACATCGCCAGCAGGTATCGGTACGCGCAGACCGCGAATCTTACTTCGTCACCCCGGACGCTCTGGGCAAAGTACCTGATCTCATTGCAATGAACGGCCTTCGCCTCATCGGAAATTCGCTTGTTTGAATTCGGCAACAGGACAGGCTCGGCATAGAGATAGAGGAGGACGGGCGATAGACCTGCATATTGCTTGCCAGGTCTAGTACGCGTCCGCAGGCTCAGGGCATGTTTGACAAGCTGATCAGCCTTGAGAGACCTGAATAGCTTTCCATTGTCACGGAGAGCATCTCTGATCCCTTGATAACCACTCATGCAATCGCCCCAGACGTCCCGCCAGTAGGCATCCGAGAAGTGTGCCTCGGGTTTATCCCGGAAAGGCTCAAAGCGCTTGGACTCGATTCCGATGAGGGCTGATGATGTGTCTACTAGCACATCCAGAACGGGATGCGTGCCTCCACGCCAAGGGAGAGATACTTTCTTCTCAAGGGCTAGTGAAGTCGCGGGCCACTCGATATCCTCAAACCCTGGCAGGGGTGGGAGGTCGCCCGGTCGATTGAGGAAGAAGCCGAAGGTGTTGGCGGCAAGAGCAGCTGAGGATTCCGGGCTGTCGAATTTCCCGTTTACGATCTCCTTGCCAGGTGCGGCATTGTAGATCTCCTCGATTTGCCTACGTGGAACCCCAGGTAAGAATCTGTCATGCATGCTGCCCCCACTAACCGGGCCGTCAGCCCAATCCCTGGTGCTGTAGCCCCGCTCATCATCGCATATCAGGCAGCCCTTACGGGAACACGCAGCAATGCACCAAGCTATGGACCAATGCGCGGGGGCCAGTTGACTACTGGCCCCCGCGATACACGCGTTCTTCCAAGACCAGAAGGGCCGAGAGTCTATAGGACCAATCTGAAGGTCAACTGGAAAGTCCTTGATTTTGTCAAGCGTGGTGGAGACATTTACACTTCATAATCCTTAGCCCTAGTGGCCTCGGTAGAGGTTCAATGACCCGCAAGACTAACACTAAGATCGGTACGAGGAACGGAGCCGGCCCATGTGGCCCAAGACTAACAATAGACTTGACCAGTTTTCGTGGGGCAGGCCAAGAGCCCTTTGCCCTAGTGGCCTCGTCAGGGGTCTAATGACCTGGAAGACTAACACTACGATTGGTACATAGAATAGGACAGGATCAAACCCCCGGAGGACGCTCGTTGCCACTGATACCGCTTTCGGAGAGCATGTCAAGTGTTGAATGAGGGAATCGCTCAAGTTGGTAGCGGGGGAGTAAGTTGTTCAGCATGGGTTTGGCAACCGCTGTTAGAATTGCATTGCGGCAAATGAGTTTGTTGGCATTCCGAAAGGGGTCTTAGCAATGACCAATCATCCTGCCAACCTTGGACCGTTCGCAATGTTCATGAAGGTGGGCCTAATCACCTTGATCATGTTCCTGTCATCGGACAGAGACATGGTTGTGGCCGATGCTGCGGCCGAGACTTGTTCCAGTGGCATTGCTGTGGAAAACCCGGAAGACAACCCTTTGTTAGTGGAGGATTGCGAAGTACTCCTGGAGTCTCGAGACATTCTATCGCAGGGTGGACGGAGGCTCATCTGGAACGCCGATACATCGATGTACAAGTGGGAGGGTCTTACCATAGGAGGATCTCCAGCAAGGCTCAGGGGGTTGTGGCTTGGTGGAGACGGTGGTGCGAATAGCAGCCTCAAGGGCAGCATACCTGCAGCGTTGGGCCGACTTACAGGCCTGTGGGTCTTGGAGCTCGATAATAATAGTTTGACTGGAGAGATCCCGGATGCTCTGGGCCGACTTACAAGCCTCCACACCATGGACCTAAGCAGAAACCAGCTGGAAGGAGGGATCCCGGATGCTCTGGGCCGACTTACAGGCCTCCACACCATGGACCTAAGCAAAAACCAGCTGGAAGGAGGGATCCCGGATGCTCTGGGCCGACTTACAAGCCTCCACACCATGGACCTAAGCAGAAACCAGCTGGAAGGAGGGATCCCGGATGCTCTGGGCCGACTTACAGGCCTCCACACCATGGACCTAAGCAAAAACCAGCTGGAAGGAGGGATCCCGGATGCTCTGGGCCGACTTACAACCCTCCACACCATGGACCTAGGCAAAAACCAGCTGGAAGGAGGGATCCCGCCAGCACTCGGCGATCTCGTAAGTCTAGAGGGACTGCTGTTGTTCCATAATTCGTTGACGGGCGAAATTCCGACAGAACTTGGAAGACTTACGAATCTGAAAGAGATGCGGCTATATGGCAACCAGCTGAGCGGCGAGGTACCTGAGGAGTTAGGTGCTCTGAAAAACCTAACCGAGTTACATCTAAGTAGTAATCGGTTAACTGGAGTGATCCCGGAGGAGTTTGGCGGGCTAACCAATCTAAAGTCTCTGAGTCTTGGCTACAACAAGCTGGCAGGGAGTATCCCTGCGGCATTGGGTGAGCTCTTTTACCTAGAATGGTTAGACCTTTGGAGCAACGAATTGACTGGGGGTGTACCGCCAGAACTAGGCAAGCTGAACTCTCTAGAGATATTGACATTGAACAATAACAAGCTCTCCGGACAGATACCGACGGAGATCGGACAGCTTGCCAACCTACACCTATTGTGGCTGAATGGCAATGAGTTGACAGGAGAGATTCCCGGAGAGATCAGCAAACTAAGCCAACTCGAGAGTTTGGATCTTAGCGACAACGAGTTGATGGGAGAGATTCCTGGAGAGATCAGCAAATTAAGCCAACTCGAGGATTTGGATCTTAGCGACAACCAATTCTTCGGTAAAATACCGGTAGAATTGGGAAGGCTCTCCAATCTTACGTCGCTGAGCCTATCTGGCAACCACCTATCCGGAATTATCCCTAGGGGATTCAGCAGTCTGGAGAAGTTGTGGATTTTGGCATTGCGTGACAATCGGCTCACTGGCGAAATCCCACCCTTTTTGGGCGGCCTTGCCAATCTGTCGCATCTGTACCTAAGCGGCAACATGTTGACTGGCGAGATACCGGCCGCCTTAGGACTACTCGCTAATCTCGGTAACTTGGAGTTGGGCGACAACCGGTTAACCGGGGAGATCCCGTCTGTTCTAGCCGACCTCCCTAACCTAACTGGTTTCTGGGTGCAGGCAAACGATCTGACCGGTTGTGTGCCACTGGGGTTGAGCCGTTTCTATAAGGACCGCTTCGAGGACACTAACCTAAAGTTCTGTTTCGCAATCAACGACAATCCGACCGTCGTCGATTCCTCCATTTTGTTGACGGTGGAAGAGGAAGGTGCGATAAGGATCGATGAGTCGGTACTGCTAGCCAACGACTTGGAAACAGAAAACTACACCCTCCGCATCACGGACGTTGGAGACGCTGCTAATGGTACGGTTTCACTGGACGTGTCTACGATTGTCTATGTGCATAACGGCTCGGAGACAACGACTGATAGCTTCACCTACACGGCTAGCGACGTCCGCCATTCTTCAACGGCAACGGTGACGCTCACAGTGACCCCTGTGAACGATCCGCCAGTGGCGGCCGGCGATATGAGCGCTGTGGATGAAGGAGACACTCTCTATATTGAGACGTCAGCCCTCTTGGTCAACGACACTGATGAGGAGAATGATACCCTGAGCATCACGGCTGTCAAGGATGCGGTCAACGGAAGAGTCCTCCTAGATGGCGCGACCATCATCTACGAACATGACGATTCGGAGACGACGGAGGGTAGTTTCTCTTACACCGTGAGCGATAGCACGGATACAGACACTGCCACAGTTACGTTCACAGTGACCCCTGTGAACGATCCGCCAGTGGCGGCCGGTGACTTGGAGACGGTGGATGAGGGAAACACTCTCTATATTGAGGCGTCAGCCCTCTTGGCCAACGACACTGATGAGGAGAATGACACCCTGAGCATCACGGCTGTCGGGGATGCGGTCAAAGGAAGAGTCCTCCTAGATGGCGCGACCATCATCTACGAACATGACGATTCGGAGACGACGGAGGGTAGTTTCTTATACACCGTGAGCGACGGCACGGATACAGACACTGCCACAGTTACGCTCACAGTGACCCCTGTGAACGATCCGCCAGTGGCGGCCGGCGATATGAGCGCTGTGGATGAGGGAAACACTCTCTATATTGAGGCGTCAGCCCTCTTGATCAACGACACTGATGAGGAGAATGACACCCTGAGCATCACGGCTGTCGGGGATGCGGTCAACGGAAGAGTCCTCCTAGATGGTGCGACCATCATCTACGAACATGACGATTCGGAGACGACGGAGGGTAGTTTCTCTTACACCGTGAGCGATAGCACGGATACAGACACTGCCACAGTTACGTTCACAGTGACCCCTGTGAACGATCCGCCAGTGGCGGCCGGTGACTTGGAGACGGTGGATGAGGGAAACACTCTCTATATTGAGGCGTCAGCCCTCTTGGCCAACGACACTGATGAGGAGAATGACACCCTGAGCATCACGGCTGTCGGGGATGCGGTCAACGGAAGAGTCCTCTTAGATGGCGCGACCATCATCTACGAACATGACGATTCAGAGACGACGGAGGGTAGTTTCTCTTACACTGTGAGCGATGGTACGGATGCCGACACTGCCACAGTTAAGATATCTGTGACACTATCCGACGATGGCGGGATTGGCTTGTGGGTCATCTTGCTCATCACCGTTGTGGCCGTGGCAATCGCCAGCAGCGGAGCTGTCGTTGTGCTGAGGAATCGCAACCGGACCTAGGGGCCTAGTATTGCGCAGAGCGCGTATCGGGGGAAGTGGGCAAAGGCCCGAGAAGAGTTCGACCACTGTTCTGTTAATCGTCAATAGAAGCCCACCTAACTGGACAAAATCAAGAACCTTCACGCTTCGATTCGCTTTGGAGATTTGAACCCCGCACTGACTATACGCGGCCTATCGCAGGTCAGCGCGATGTGAATGCTCACAGATTAGGACGTGGGCCAAATGGAGGTGCATGCCGACCCAAGCGGGGCCGAGCGCTTGTCATGGGCTAGACCTTCGACCTATGTAGCCTTGCCGATCCGGAACATCTTTGTGGAGCAGACTGGGCAAACACCCGGAGCGGGTGTTCAGTCTGGTTCGCGCCAGGAATTGAAAAGTGCGTCCAAGAGCGACTTCTAAGCCAAGATCGACGGCGCCTGAACTCCGTCCGAGCCTGGGGGACCACCACTAAGGGGAAAAAGTCTGGATAAAACACGATGCTGGAGGTGAGAGTGCTGACCGAGCGGCACAGGCAGACCTATAACGTGGTCAGGCCGCACAACTCCCGGGGCTACACGCCGCCAGCGCCGGAGACCTTGACGCTTGCCGATCCTGTTCCAGGGCAGGACCAATGCTGTCTAAGCCTAACATTCCTCTTGGACCAGTCTTCGGATTCAAGACCACTCAACAGGGGCCTCAGGGGATATTGGGGGTTCTCGTGATCACGAGGTCCCGCTCTGGAATCTCGTTCTTGAGCGCTTCCCTCACCCTCGCCGATACATGGGCGGGTACCCACTCGGACCAAACTCCTTCGTAATTGTTCAGGTACCATATGGCGGCATCCCAAGCTTGGTCATCACTCAGGTCCCAGTTGTCTGCATTCCAGATGTCCACGTCAAGATTTGCGTGGATGTACTTGGCAATTGGCCTGTAACGCTCAATGCTCAGGTCCCAGTTCCTGAGAAACTCCGCTACGTCAGGTGCCCTTTTCTCCAAGCTGGCGTGTGCTGCAATGATGATCGTGATATCTTCGAATGCGCAGGCCCTAGTGGCAGCCCAACACTCTTCGGTATAAGGTGGTTCTTCCAAACGCACCAGGTCCAAAACCAGCGCAGGGTCGGCGGTCCCCCAAAGATACCCCAGCCAGGGTTCTTGTAGGCTGTAGTTGCCCTCTAGGTCCAACAAGAATACTTGGAATGAACTGGGAGTAACGACACTCACGAAGTCAGTGAGTCCGTAAGACTCGACCTGTTGTTGGGCCACCATCTCGCAAGACCACCTCACAACGCAGCTAACCAGACGAGCCTTACCCATAAAATCGTGAGTCTGGAAGAGCTTGCTGTACTCAGGTGCTTTCAGGTCCTGAACGGTCCTGAGGCCAGGGTATTGGTCAGCTATATACTTAGGGATGACAAAGTTGCTCTCCCAGTTCTCACCCAGACTCTTTCCAAGGGAAACAACCTGTCTGAGGGCGACAGCTTCATCCCAGTCATCCTGTTGATTAGGTAGCCACACCTCCATAGATACGTGAATATCACCTTGACGAAGAAACTCGAAGTTCCGGGCGATTGAGCCAAGAATTGTGTCAGTAGGATACCCATAGCCGTTTTCGACGATAAACTGGGCAATACGGTTCTGGACTTGGACGGTGGTCCAATTCAAGTCTGAAAAGACGATTGCCGCCGGGTCTTCAATCTCCCCGAGTTGGAGGAAACGCCGGGTCTCTGTATCGAACCCGGGATTATAGACCAGTATCAGTCCGCCCTCGGTCTCCGGTATCTCAAAGCAAACATTGCCCTCTTCACGTCCTCCAGGAAAAATTTCGCGGTCCAGTTCATTCGGGATTACTCCACAACCATCAGAGAAAGTGTAAATAACTCTGTTGTTTCCTATTAGTTCAAACTCCAAGGAGCTAACTTCAACGGATTGCAGAGCATCCGAGGGATTGACAACCTCCACTCTGACCATGACGAAGCGATTTCCTTCTTTCGGGGGGTCGTTGAATTGGTTTTCTGCATACACCAGTGGCCGAGCATCCGCTATAGTTTGTAATTCCCGAATCTCAGTGCCGTCTGCTCCTCTCATGGTTGCGCCGATAGGGAATGCGTCACTCAAATGGGCGCTAGGCGGCTGTACTGGGTCTCCGACGGTATAACTAATGAAAGCGTCACCATCCCTATCAACCTCGTAGCGATAGGTAATATGAAAATCCCCCCCGGCGCTGAGTTTTGCATCAGCTTGGCAGCTCAACATCTTCGTTGAGCGCTCAACCTCCTCGAGCTTGTCTTCGTAGAGCTTTAGAATGCGGGGAGAGAGGGTGTTCTCCCGTTCCTCCGATAGTTCAATGATCTCGGCTATGAGACGTTGGTCGTTGCAATCTATTGCACCGATCGTCGGCTCAGGTGTTGGAGAGGGTGTCGGAGGAGTGGCGGCGGTTGGTAGTCGGGTTGGGGTAGGGTGTGGTGTGGCGGTTGGCACGAGGGTTGGTGTTGGGCCCGACGTTGCCGTCGGCCGGAGTGTGGATTTCGGCTCCGAGGTGGCAGTCAAGGTTGTATGAGGAAAAGGCGTAGGGAGCGACGTGGGAGTGAGCGGGGGAACCGAGGTTGGAGGCGGGCTGTGTGTGGGCTGGGGGGCGCCCTCGCAACCTGCAGCCATCGCGGTGGCGACCAGGAGCAAAACCCCCATACAAGCAGCCCGCCGCATTAGTCTTGTTCGGTCAATCAAAAGACAATCCCTCAAAAAGACAGGATCCTCATTCATCTTCAAAGTGATGTCAATATGAACACGTTGTCATCTTAATGCACTATACCATTCTGCCGGTGCAAGTGACCTGCCCCCGGTGGTTGTGCCCCCTTTTAAATACAACTGCGATGTTAGGCTCGCGTGTCGTTGGTCCTGCCCCATCATCTGAACCACTCATGTAGTGGGAAGGATAGGGGGCCCCAGCAGGCAACACTCCCATTGGGTCTCACGGTTCCGTTTGCTTTTGGCGTATAGTGTGAATGTCCAGATAGTCCATACCTCAGAAGCAAACGGAACCCTTTGCCCTGGTGGCCTTGGCAGGGGTCCAATGACCTGCAAGACTAACACTACGACTGGTACAGAGAATGGGGCAGGACCATGACCCCGCGAGACTAACACCACGACTGGTACAAAGTACGGGGCAGAGCCCATTCACACAAATTAGATCACCGATGCCCGGAAGATTCCTGGGCTATGAGGTCCCTCTTGACCTCCTAACTTTGATCAGAAGTACTACCACAAGTACCCCGCCTATAAGAATCACCACTCCAATCAAAAGACCAATTGCAAACTGCGGGAGGGTGTCGTTGATCAGGGACACATCCAGTATGACCGATCCTGTGTCCTGGGCACTGCCATCGCTGGCGGTGTAGGTGAACCCTCCGGTGGTGGTCTCAGACCCGTCGTGTTCATAGATGATGATGGCACCATCCAGGCGAACAATGCCGTTAACAGGGTTGCTGACCTGGACCACCGAGAGTGTCTCGCTGTCAAGGTCAGTATCGTTGGCCAGTAGTTCTGATGCATCCAGCAGGAGCGCGCCTCCCTCGCTCACAGCAGCCCTGTCTGCGCCTGCCACTGGCGAGTCGTTCACCGGGGTCACATCTAGCACGACCGATGCTGTGTCCTGAGCACTGCCATCGCTGGCGGTGTAGGAGAACCCTCCGGTGGTGGTCTCAGACCCGTCGTGTTCATAGATGATGATGGCACCATCCAGGCGAACAATGCCGTTGACAGGGTTGCTGACCTGGACCACCGAGAGTGTCTCGCTGTCAAGGTCAGTATCGTTGGCCAGCAGTTCTGATGCATCCAGCAGGAGCGCGCCTCCCTCGCTCACAGCAGCCCTGTCTGCGCCTGCCACTGGCGGGTCGTTCACCGGGATCACATCTAGCACGACCGATGCTGTGTCCTGGGCACTGCCATCGCTGGCGGTGTAGGAGAACCCTCCGGTGGTGGTCTCAGACCCGTCGTGTTCATAGATGATGATGGCACCATCCAGGCGAACAATGCCGTTAACAGGGTTGCTGACCTGGACCACCGAGAGTGTCTCGCTGTCAAAGTCAGAATCGTTGGCCAGCAGTTCTGATGCATCCAGCAAGAGCGCACCTCCCTCGCTCACGGCAGCCTTGTCTGCGCCTGCCACTGGCGGGTCGTTCACCGGGCTGACGATGATGTTAACTAGACCCGTGGCGGAATCGGTACCGTCGGAGACGGTGTAGATGAAGCTGCCAACAGTCGTCTCAGAGCCGTCGTGGGCATAGATAATCGTGGTGCCATCTAGCGTGCCGTAACCGTTGCTCGCACCTGCGACTGTTGTGACACTGAGCGCATCAGCCTCCGCGTCAAAGTCGTTGGCCAGAAGCTCGTGGGTCTGGACCGCCACCGTGGCGCCCTCTAGAACCGCAAGCGCATCCTCGACTGCGACGGGGGGATCGTTCACCGGGCTGACGATGATGTTAACCTGGACCGTGGCGGAGTGAGTGCCGTCGGAGACGGTGTAGGTGAAGCTACCTGCGGTCGTCTCAGAGCCGTCATGTACGTAGTTGATCGTGGAGCCGTCTAGAGTCACCATTCCGTTGACAGCATCTCCAACGGCTGTGATCCTGAGTAAGTCGGCGTTCTGCAGATACGAAGTCTCCACGGTAAAGCCCATACCCTCCGCAGCAAAACAGGCAGGCACGGCAATCTGACTGATGCGCACGCCCCATACTTGTGGCGGGCAACCAAGTAAATCGTTGTCGGATAAGTCAACTTCAACAAGGTTGTGAAGTCCTCCCAGCTCAGGCGGTACCACTCCCGTAAACTCATTGCCTTGTAGCAACAGACTCCGCAGGTCGCGCAATCTTCCTATCTGAGAGGGAATTCTTCCGGTCAGACGGTTGGCGCTGAAGTCCAACATGCGTAGATTGACGAGCTCCCCAAGTTCTGCCGGAATCGAACCGGCCAATCGATTTTGCGCAAGGTTTAACTGCTGTAACCCGGCTAGATCGCCTAGTTCTGCCGGAATGGTGCCGTTTAGCCCCTTGTTGTTGGCTGACAGGCTAGCCACGCGCAACGGTGTTCCCCCGATAGCGACGCTGTCCCAGTCCTTCATGGGCGTGTTCGGTGACCAATTGAGCGCCACGTCCCCAGCTAGTATGTCGCGCGCAGCGAGAAGGGTCTCACAGTCGGATATAATGCCAGAGTTGGTCACGTCCGTCACCGAGCCGCCTGTTACGCAGACGCTTGGAGTCGACGGCACTCCCGTGGCAGCTGCCGACCAGAGGCCAGAGAGGCCGCCATGGTCGACCGCCTTCACTTGTATCTCGTACTGCGCACCGGCGCTCAGGCCGGTGATGGGATACTGGAGGTCGGTGTCCGTCATAGCGCTCCGAACATTCCTCGACACAGTCCAGTTGGAATCCACAGTCTCATCGGCAGTGGTCATGATATACCGCAAGTCGTAGGAGGCAATCTGAACCCCGGCGGCCTCTTCGGGGGCGGTCCACGAGACGGACAAATACCCGCCACCCTCCTTGACTGTGTGTATGGTTGGAGCCCCGGGTATGAGGATTACTTCAACGGTGTATGTATGCGTTGCAGCGCCGTCTTCGGTGACTACTTTGATCCTAATGGTCGAGCTTACAGGCCCGATGCCGATTTGGAACCCCGGTATAGTGAGATCGGCGTCCGCCATTTCAACGCTGTCTTCGTCGAGGAAGTCGATTTGGAACCCCGGTGTAGTGAGATCGGCGTCCGCCATTTCAACGCTGTCTTCGTCGAGGAAATGGACAGTCGTGTCCTGGTAGCTGCTAGTCAGCACGGTAAAGAGTGGAGCTACCACTGCTGTGTAGTGTGCGCGATGGGGGTCGAAGGATGGAGTCAACGACCCCGGGCTGAAAATTAGGTCGTTTAGCAACAAGTCGCAGAACGGTAGGCCAGCGTCAACCCATACCCATACCCCATCCCGCAACTCTCGCGGTATGCACCCGGTCAACGCGTTTCCCTTTATGAATAATTTTCTCAGATTGTTAAGCTTGGTCAGTTCCACCGGTATGTCGCCACTTAATTGATTGTCAGATAGCGCTAACTCTTGCAAATTTGAGAGGTCGCCCAACGCTGCCGGTATTTCTCCAGTCAACTGGTTACCATCCAGGTACAGCGATTCTAGATTGACTAGGCCGCCTAGTTCGGTTGGTATTTCCCCGTTCAACCGGTTATCTCTCAGGTCTAGCCATCGCAGGTTTGTAAGGTTGAGAAAATCCGCCGGTATCTCCCCGGTCAACTGGTTGTCCCGTAGAGACAGTAAACTCAGGCTATTGAGGCGACCCAGGTCCGCTGGTATCTCCCCGGTCAACTGGTTGTCCGACAGTAACAGGGCTTGCAAATTGGCGAGTTTGCCTAATTCAGTCGGTATCTTCCCGGTGAATCTGTTAGACCTTAGCCACGCCTGTCTAAGATTGGCGAGGTCACCAAGTTCCGCTGGTATCTCCCCAGTTAACTGGTTACCACCCAGGACCAGCCTTCCCAGATTGACAAGGCCACCCAGCTCCGCTGGTATCTCCCCAGTTAACTGGTTGCCCCAGAGGTCTAGTCGTCTCAGGTTCGTAAGGTTGCCCAGCTCCGCCGGTATCTCTCCGGTCAGCTGATTGTCCTGGAGGTCTAGGTCTGTTACTTGCCCTGTGACATCAGTCCAAACGCCATGCCAAGCGCCCAGGGGCTCGTCGCTTATCCAGTTGCTGTTGTTCTTCCAATTCGGCCCGTCGGTGGCCTCATAAAGCGCAACTAGGGCATCCCGGTCAACAGAAGGCGAACCCGCCTGTGCGTCCGTGGGCTGAGCGGCTATTGTGATGATAAGAAGGGCTAGAGCAATCGAACCCGCCCAAAGCGAGGATTTGAAGTTTACTGAGCTTGTGCCGATAGGCCGCGCCAACGTTAGCCTCTCTCGCTTACCAACCGTGGGCGATCGCAACCAGTGTCATAGCCAATCCGAAAGGGGACTACCCACCACCTTAATCACGCCGTGCCCGTCGACACAGGTGCCACCAAACGGAGTCAGACAGTGATGGGCGTCCGTTGGCCATGTGATGAGTGCGAATGACTCAGATCTATTGACCTGCCCCCAGTCTTTATACCACTCGTTATGTCAGTCCGACAAGCACTTGGTACGTACCCCGGATTCTGGTCCACCTGGAGTGTTAGTTTTGTGGGATGATCACACACATTAAGGAGGGTCATTCCATGAAGAGTTCCCGGTACACAGCTGAGCAGATCGCCTTTGCCCTCAGGCAGGCTGATGAGGTGGACCCGGAAGACTGGACAGGTAGGCAAGTGAGAGTCCTGCTCCTAAACTAAGGGCAGCGGTTGCTGTCGGGAAGGAGTGGGAAATGTCGAGAGGGAGAAGGAAGCACAGCCCGGCCTTCAGGGCCAAAGTGGCTTTGGAGGCAGTGAAGGGTCAGGAGACTATAGCCCAGTTGGCCGCCCGATACGAAGTGCACCCGGGCCAGATTCAGACTTGGAAGAAGGCCCTCATAGAAGGGGCCTCTGGCGTCTTCGGCAACAGCCAGGGGAAGAAGGACAAGAATGACGCCGCCCTGGTGGCACGGTTATACCAGGAGATCGGCCAGCTGAAGGTGGAGCGGGATTTCTTGGCGGAGAGGTCCGGTCCATGAGTCCGGGGCGGCGGGGGATGGTAGACCGGGAACATCCGAAGCTGTCGATAGCGCGGCAGTGCACCCTGCTGGGCGTCAGCCGTTCCAGCTATTACTACCGTCCCAAGGCAGCCTCGGAAGAGGACCTGTCCCTGATGGGCGAGATCGACCGGCAGTACCTGGAGACTCCTTTCTACGGGTCGAGACGGATGAGGGCCTGGCTGGGGAGGCATGGGATACAGGTGAGCCGGAAGCGAGTACAGCGACTGATGCGAGCTATGGGGCTGCGGGCCATCTACCGGCGGCCCAGCACCAGCCGAAGGGCACCGGAGCATCGGGTCTATCCCTACCTGTTGAGGAATGTCAGGGTCACCCAGCCCAACCAGGTGTGGGCGGCGGATATCACCTACCTGCCCATGGCCCGAGGGTTCCTCTACCTGGTGGCAGTAATGGACTGGTACAGCCGGTACGTGGTGGCATGGCGATTGTCCAACACTCTCGACGCCGGCTTTTGCGCCGGGGCTCTGGAGGAGGCTCTGGGCAAGGGCAAGTCCGAGGTGTTTAACACCGACCAGGGGAGCCAGTTCACGAGTTGGGAGTTCACCCAAGTCCTGGTGGACCGAGGTGTGAGGATCAGCATGGACGGGAAGGGTCGGTACTCCGACAATATCTTCGTGGAGCGGCTGTGGCGGACGGTGAAGTACGAAGAGGTGTACCTGAAGGCCTACGCCAGCGTCCTCGAGGCCCAGAGGGGGTTGGAAGACTACTTCCGGTTCTACAACGACCTGAGGCCCCATCAGACCCTGGGCTACCGGACCCCGGCCGAGGTGTTCCATGGGGGGCAGGGAGTTAAAGAAGATGAGTCTAGCGGAAGGAGGTGTTCACCCGGTACTGGAGGAGCACTACTGGCAGGAGTGCCGGGATTCTCACTTAGCTCTGCCCTGATTCTGTCCAACTAACCGGGTCCACCTCACAAGTCGACCGCCCAGGAGTACTTGAGCTTTCCGCATCGATTGAGTCCGCGAAATGAAGGGTCTCCACTTGGCCGTTTGGTATCCTCAACCGTCACAATACAAGAATCGCTAGTCTTTTTTGCTTTGACAGGCTACCCAGCCACATCTCGAAGATGGTGGTATCTACCGTAAACTGTGGTGGGCCTATTTTGACGATAAACAGAACTATCTTCGAGATGTGGCTGCCCCTATAGGGCATTCAGCGCCCCAGAGCCCGGGAGCTAAACTGTTACCCCGTCCCCTACACTCTGGAGTTATAGAGTGTGGAGTACGACCAAGAACCAGGGCCATACCCGGGCTCCCGACTGTTGGCAACCAGCAAAAGTGGGACACTGCGGGACCCGAGAGATCAGGGGTTGGACGGAGGTCTCGTAAGCTCCCTTTGGGCCCTGTTGTGCCGTCTGCGCCGTTCGATGGTCTGGGCCTGCACCTCCTTTCTGCGTCGTAGGATCTCCTGGCGTCTTCCCCTGAGGACGTCTGATGGCGTCACGTTGCCCAGGGCCTTGTGATAGCGCCGGTAGTTGTAATAGCTGACGAAGGCCACGATGGCTGCCTCCAAGTCGGACGGCATCTCATACGGCAGTTGGTTCACGTCACGCTTGAGGGTCTGGTGGTAGCGCTCCAGCTTGCCGTTGGTCTGAGGATGGAAGGGCGTTGCCAGGATGTGCTTGATGCCCACCATGCCCAGGTAGTCCCTGAAGGCCCTGGATATATAGCCGGGGCCATTGTCGCTCAGCAGCCTGGTCCGGTCTGTTATCGGGGTCCGGTCCATGCCTGTCCTGTCCACGGCCTCCTGGACCACCTCTATGAAGGAGTCGGAGGTCATGTCTCTTTGAAGCCTGTGGTCCAGAATGAAGCGTGAGTAGTCGTCCATGACGGTGACCATGTAGTAGTAGCCCCAACCCACCACCCTGAAGTAGGAGGCATCGGTGGCCCACATCTGGTGGGGACCCGTCGTCTTGCGGTGGTACTCCTTACCCGCAGCCAACCGTGTCTCGGGCCTCTTCACCAGACCCTCTCTGCGCAGGATGCGGTAGACCGTAGACTCTGATACGGAGAAGCCCATGTGGTCGGTGGCCCATGCGGCCAACTGCCGAGGGCTCAGTTCCGACATCTCCCTGGCTGCCGACAGAACGGAGTCTACTTCCTTGGAAGCCAGCTTGTTCCATGGGGGATTGCCGCCTCCCACGTCGTCCTCAAGTCCCTGCTGCTCCTTCCGTCTCAGCCACCGGTAGTAGGTGCTCTTGGGGACTCCCAGCTCACTGAGGGCCTGACGTTTTGGCAGAGAAGAGGAAGCCATCTTGGTCAGCACCTCTGCCTTCTCTGCGCCACTCATCCGGTGATACTGCCGGCGCCCTGAGGCATTGGTATGGACGTTTTTTTGAGACGATAGACCTCAAGGGACAGATCGGCGACCAGCTGCTTTAGCTCTCCGTTCTCCCGCTTGAGCTGATGGACCTCCTCCCTGGAGGCGTCTCGCACGCTGTCGCGGGTAAGCCTCTCCTTGACTGCCTCCATGAACTCCTTGGTCCAGGAGTAGTAAGAGTGAGGCTTGATTCCCTCCCGTCGGCACAGGTCGCTCACGGTGACCTCGCGGCGGAAGCCCTCCAGCACGATACGAATCTTCTCTTCCGGGGTGTACTTGCGCCTAGTAGCAGCCTTAACCGTTCTGACGAAGGACCTGGCTGCCTCTGTGCGTTCATCGGCGGCGGCTGTTTTACCTGTTTCTATCTGGGACATCTTTGGCTCCTCTATCTGAAGTTACTCTACTTCATCCAGGGAGCTGACCCCACCTCAAATCTCTCGGGTTTTTCTACCCCTTCCGGTGTCCCATTATCGCTGACGGCCTACACGCACAGCCTTCGGCAACAGTCCCGGCTGGCGGCCTACACTCGGAGAGGCTAGAATTCGATTGGTCCCACGGTGAATGAAATACTCGAAATGGGCAGGGGCTTTTGATGGATGTAATGATACCGCGCATATATCGCTTGGGTGTCGTTACCTGTCTGGCCATTGTGGTCATGGTGGTTGCTTGCACTGGTAGTCGCGAGCCTGCCGCGCCTGCGACAACAGTTGCTGTCGGCGTCAGCGCGGCCTGTGCCGGGCAACGGGACGCACTCGTGGCTTTGTACAACGCCACAAATGGTGACAATTGGCGGGGGAAAGACAATTGGCTGAGCGACTCCCCTGTGGACAATTGGTTTGGCGTGTACGCCAGTAACGACCGGTGCATTAATGGATTGTCGCTCCTCGACAATCAACTGAGTGGGGGGTTACCGTCAGAGTTGGGCCAACTCGTCAACTTGGAATGGCTGGACCTCGACGAGAACCAGTTGAGCGGGGCGATACCGCCGGAGTTGGGCAACCTCGCCAACTTGGTATCGCTGGACCTCCGCGAAAACCAATTGAGCGGGGTGATACTGCCGGAGTTGGGCAACCTTGCCAACTTGGAACAGCTGGACCTCCTCGAGAACCAGTTGACTGGGGCGATACCGCCGGAGTTGGGCAAACTTGCCAACTTAAAACGGCTGGACCTCTATGAGAACCAGTTGAGCGGAGAAATACCGCCGGAGTTGGGCAACCTCGTCAGCCTGACAGCGCTGTACCTTAACGAGAACCAATTGAGGGGGGAGATACCGCCGGAGTTGGGCAACCTCGCCAACTTGAAATCGCTGGACTTCAGCGCGAACCGGTTGAGCGGGGAAATACCGCCGGAACTGGGGAACCTCGCCAGCCTGACATGGCTGGACCTCGGCCAGAACCAGCTGAGCAGGGGGATTCCGGTCGAGTTGGGCAACCTCGTCAACTTGGAATATCTATCCCTCATTGGGAACCAATTGAGCGGGGAGATACCGCCGGAGTTGGGCGACCTCGCCAGCTTGAGATCGCTGTCCCTTACTGGGAACCAGTTGAGCGGGACGATACCGCCTGAGCTGAGCAACCCCGCGAGCCTGACATGGTTGGACCTCGGACAGAACCAGCTGAGCGAGGAGATACCAGTGGAGTTGGGCAACCTCGTCAACTTGGAATATCTATCCCTCACCGGGAACCAGTTAAGCGGATCGATACCAGCAGAGCTGGGCAAGCTCTCTAGCCTGATAGTGCTGGACCTGCCCGAGAACCGGTTGAGGGGGGAGATACCGGCGGAGCTGGGGAACCTTGCCAACCTAGAATGGCTGGTCCTGTCCCAAAATCGATTGAGTGGCGAGATATCGGTAGAGCTGGGGAACCTGTCCAATTTGGAACAACTGATTCTCGGTGAGAACCAGTTGAGCGGGGAAATATCGCCGGAGCTGGGCAAACTCGCCAACCTGACAGTGCTGGACCTAAGCGATAACCAGTTGAGCGGGTGTGTGCCGAGCAGCCTGCAAGGTCAGTTGGAAAGGGCCTATACCGACTTGGGTGGTCTGCCATTCTGCTGAAATCCCCGTGTAGCCCCTGAGAAGGGTATGTAACAAGTAGTCAGGAAGGGGGCTGATGTGTGACCTCCAAGCAGGGCTGGGATTGGGGCCAGAGTTCTGGCAGCAGCCAAACGCTGCTCCAGAGTCGACGCCGGAGAAGCAACCGCCTCAGCCAGTCAATACCGCATGGGACAAACTCCTCGGCGAAACCGTCATAGTTGCGACCATCACGGACCGACTGCTGCCCCATAGACACGTGCTGAGGATCCGTGGGGAGGGTCGCATGCAAATCGGAGGCACTGCCACAACTGCAAGGAACTCTGATCTACCCGGTCCGTGACCGAGGGAGCTTGCCTGATCCTATTACGTCAGTCCCTGGTCGCTCCAGCCAAGTTTAGGACTTGATTACAGTTCCAGAAAGAACCGCAACGTGAAGGTTCTTGATTTTATCAAGTCTGGTGGGCCCTGGCTTTGATGCATAACCCCTCACTTGATGCAAAAGTCCGAAAGCTGATGCAAAAGTCGCCGAATCCCTAGGGGTATTGCATCAAAGTCGAGTGAGGTTCATCCTGCTCCGTCGGCACGATACGAATCTTCCCGTCCGGAATGTACTTCCTCTGAGTAGCAGCCTCAACTGTGCGCACGAAGGACCCGGCCGCATGCGCGCGCTCCTCAGCAGACGCCGTATCCCCCGTTTATCTCTGGGACACCTCTGCTCCCCCTCTTGAGTGCTCTACCCTCAGCGCTGGAACTCATACCAGCCCACTTTCCTCGGCTTTCCCTACCTACTCGAGTGGTGCTCCCATTGTATCTTTACATGCAGGAGATACTTCACAGATGGAGATAGTTCCGGGTGCGGCAGACCGGTGTCCCATTGGTCGAAGGAGATCGTCGAAAAGCGAGGGTCACCGCACCCATTTTCGAAGATCCCGAACGGTTGCCTGGGCCAAACAAGCCCGTATCTTGCAAGGTTGGGACAGCACCGGAGGAGGTGAACATGGGTCAGGAACTCAAATACGTTGGCATTGATGTGGCCAAAGAGCGGGTGGATGTGGCGGTGAGACCCGGTGGCAAGACCTGGAGTGTGAGCTATGACGAAGCCGGCATCGACGACCTAGTGGTTCAACTGAGCCGACTGGCACCTGAATCGGTGATCACAGAGTCCACCGGAGGCTTGGAGCTACCTCTGGTGACGGCCCTGGCTGCAGCATCATTGCCTATAGCCGTTGTCAATCCGCGCCAGGTTCGCGATTTTGCCAAGTCCACCGGGCAGTTGGCAAAGACGGGTCGGCTGGACGCGCAGGTTCTAGCCCATTTCGGAGAAGCAGTCCGTCCGGAGATACGTCCTTTGAGGAACGTCGACACCCAGGCACTGGGTGCTATGTTGGCCCGCAGGAGACAGGTGTCCGACATCATCGTTGCGGAGAAGAACCGCCATGGACGTGCCACAACGGAGGTACGCCCCCGCATCATGGCCCACATCACCTGGTTGAAACAGGAACTTGAGGACCTGGATGGTGACCTGCGCCGGAGGATCCGTAGTAGCCCGGTATGGTGGGAGAAGGACGATCTGCTGCGCAGTGCTCCCGGAGTAGGATCTCAGTTGGCACTGACGCTCCTGGCGTATCTGCCGGAGTTGGGCACTCTGAACCGCAAGGAGATCGCTGCATTGGTGGGGGTGGCCCCCTTCAGTAGAGACAGCGGCCCTCTTCGAGGCAAACGTAGTGTATGGGGAGGTCGTGCCAGAGTTCGTACAGCGCTCTATATGGGAGCCTTGGTGGCCAGTCGATGGACCACTGTACTGCGGGGCTTTTACCAGCGGCTACTTGCAGCTGGCAAGCCGAAGAAGGTTGCCCTCACCGCCTGCATGCGAAAGCTCCTCACCATCCTTAATAGCATGATGCGAAGCAGTCAGCCATGGAATCCAACCCCGAATATCTCTTGACATCCAAGACGGTTGCTTATCGCTGACGGCCTACACTTCGAGCCAGCACCAGCAGCTACGACGAGAAACAGAAGAAGCATTCCCGACATCCAAGCCAACAGTGTTCTGACTAGTCTGGCTTTCATGGCACACCCTCCCCTTCGGGCCCGCAGCGCTGCAAACCGCTTTCTGTTACCCATATCTCCGGGAGCTCAGCAGGAATGCAGCCACTGGGGTTAGTACCACGGAGGTCCAACTCCCTCAGGTTCACAAGCCCCGCCAGCTCCTGAGGTATGGGGCCACTTATATCAGTGTGGGAGAGGTACAGTTGCTCTAGCTTCGTAAGGTTGCCCAGCTCCGGGGGAATGGGGCCGCTTAGGCTAGTGTGGTAGAGGGCTAGCCCAACGAGTTGTTTAAGGTTGCCCAGCTCTGGGGGTATTTCGCCGATCAGGGATCTGCCAGAAATGTGCAGCCAATGCAACTTGGAGAGCTTGGCAATCCCCACCGGGAAGGATGTTGGCGCAGATGGTCGAAAAACCTCCATCTCCAGTACGCGAACTCGAGGGGGCAATCCTCCTACCCTAACTCCATTCCATCCGGAGATGGGACCACGGATGTTCCAAGATAGGTCGCGGTAGTTTTGAAAAGAGTCGTCAATAAAGGAGTTGTTCAGGATCTCTACCAGGACCCTGCAGTCCTGGACAAGGCCGGGATTGGCAGCTGGGTCGTGGACCAGCATGCCCGCAGAGCATAGACCCAGGTCATACGGCACGCTCCCCTCGTCCAGGTCGCACCGCTCCTGCTCCAGCCAGCGAGACTCGACCCCCTCCAGCCTCAGCGAGAAGAGCCATTGCGCCGGCAATTCGGCCGGCACGCACCCCCCCACGTTGGTATCTTCAAGATTTGCGTCTCGCAAATCTACAAGTCCGCCCATCTCCGGGGGTATGGAGCCTCCCACATTGGTGGACGAAAGATCTAAAGTCCAAAGGTTCGCAAGATTCCCCAGCTCCGGGGGGATGCGGCCGGACAATGGGTTGTGATCAAGCCTCAAAGCAACGACACCCTCCAAGTTTCCCAGCTCCGGGGGGATGCGGCCGGACAACCGGTTGTGATCGAGGCGCAGATTCCCGAGACTTACTGCGTTTGCCAGTTCCGGCGGGATAGGGCCGGTCAACTGGTTATCCCCAAGGTCCAACGACTCAAGGTTTCCAAGGTTTCCCAGCTCCGGCGGGATGGGGCCGGATAACTGGTTACCCCCGAGATCCAACGACTCAAGGTTTGCAAGATTTCCCAGCTCCGGCGGGATGGGGCCGGATAACTGGTTACCCCCGAGATCCAACGACTCAAGGTTTGCAAGGTTTCCCAACTCCGGCGGGATACTGCCGGACAGATTGTTGGAGGAGAGGCCCAGGTACGTCAGCTCCGTGAGGGAGGCGAGGGTGTCCACGATCTCGGTGGTCAAGGGGCCGGACAGACCACTACCTCTGAAGACCAAGAGGCCAACACGATGGTTCCCGTACTCTAGTACAACACCCCCCCACTCGGCTATATGGCTGTCATAGCTCCAGTCTGGAGAGAAGCCGGGAATCTTTTCCCTCAGCTCAAGGAGGGCCAGGCAGTCCTGGACCAAGCCGGGGTTCACCCTGGGTGCGTGGACCGTTATACCGTTGAGGCAGGGTTCGGCATCAAGGTCAACCAGCTCGGGACTACTCAGAGGTATGAAGTGATCGTAACCCAGGTGCTTCGCCAAGGCCCTTGGGTTGGACCCATCCCGGTCGATGATGTAGGCCACGATGCCCCCATCATCCCCATCCAACTCCCCGGTTAGCATGGCAACCTGGGAACCATCGGGAGACCAGGCTGCCAGCAGGGGTACGGCGTCGGGGAAGACCATCTTCAGGTCTGCTGACAAGTCGGAAGCAGGAGAAGAATCGTCCAGCGCCACCTTGTGCACCAGCCCGTCGAAGAGTATCTCGGAGCCGTCGGGAGACCAGGACAAATTCCCCAGCCAGGGCTTGACAGGGTACATCCATGTCTCCGGAAGACCGTCATCTAACAGGACGGGGCTCGAGCCATCTGAGTCGAAGGCGTAGAGGGCAGATGCATCCCCACCAACAGGCACAGCAACCGCTATGTGGCTTCCGTCGGGAGACCAGGCAGGCCCGCTGGAGGCATCCGAGATCCTAGTGAGGCCCGATTCGTCAATCCCGATAGTGTACACAGCTCGATTGTTGGGGCTGGAGCCTTCCCCCTCCCGGGCAACGAAGGCTATCCGCGTCCCATCGGGTGACCAAGCTAGCCGGTGGGGTGCGACCCAACCTGGTAAGTCTGGGACGATGCTTCGAAGCTCCCCAGCAGCCGGGGTATATATGGAGAGCTGCCCGCGGACATCCTGGTAGGGTAATGTGTTCGAGAAGGGCCCGCCGGGCTCCGAGATGAAGGCGATGCTCCTCCCATCGGGTGACCACACGGGGAAGTTGTCGAAGTGGGTGTTCTCCGTAAGCCTCTTCACCTCTGTGCCGTCGATACTGGAGAGCACGATCTCGTAATCGTATATCCATGCTCTGTCATCTTCCTCAGATGTTGGAATCTCGATCAATGCGCAGGTGGAGTAGGCTATGCGGGAGCTGTCCGGGGACACATCGAAGTGGGTCATGACGGCGCTATCTCTCCAAACCGGCACACCGCTTCCCAATTCCACCGTTCTCAACTTGGACCCATCTAGAGTGACTCTCTGCAAACGGGTCGGACCTTCGTATCGCCATGAGAAGTTAAACATCACCTGAGTGCCATCAGGCCACCATCTCAGGTAGCTCTCATTCTCCCAATATCCCCTCGATGAGGGATCGTAGTCGGGAATCTCACGCCGGTCGTCTTGGATGCCTCCGCAGCGAGATTCTACTTGAAAATACGCAAAATCTTCAGTTACCGGGTATGCTGAAACCCCTTCCGGGACTAGCGTCTCTGTCGCCTCGGAGCCGCCGCAAGCCAGCACCACCATAGGTGCTAGGAGGGTCCCCAGAATGGCGGCTGGGCGCAGCATCACAGCCTATCTCGATTGATAGATGGCATAGATAGCCAAGATATCGAATGGATGGGGAGAGCAACGGAGTCCGCTATACCGGTTATGGCTCATAACCGTGATGCGCGAAGAAGGTGAAATCACATTTGTATGGGAAGGACCACCGACAATCAGGCCAGGTTCAAAGGGATGATCCTGGTAATATTCTAGACTCCGGTCAGATCTCGCCATTTCGTAGACTTCCCTTATACCCAGGACATGTCCTCCTTCATGCACGAGGGTTTCATACGCACCATGGGCAGCTGTTGGGCAGCTGTTGAATACCACATCGTTCCTTTCGGACACGGCGTCGCCTCCCGGCAGAGGCGGAGGGTCGCTTCCTATCCTCTCTTGGTTGACAAGAATATCGGTGGATTGAATAAATGTCGTTGGCGGTAATATGAATAGACCAACGTCGACTCTGGGATGAGGAACGGCGCACCCACTGCTAAAGAAAACGCACTTGGCCAAGCCTATGGAACTGGCAAGCTCGTCGAACTCAACTGACAGCCTAATCTTATCCAAGTTTGGGTAAGTTCCGCCCATGTCGACCATCCTGATTTCGTTCGCCGCCAAATCTTCACCTCGAACCCCCGTTATGCCCAACAAGTTATTCCTAAAGTACACAAGGGAATCGATTGTTGGCAACCAGCAAGATTGGGACACTCTGAGACCCGAGAAATCAGGGGTCTGATTGAGGTCTAGCCAGCTCCCTGAGGGCCCTGTTGTGTCGTCTTCGCCGTTGGATTGTTTGGGCCTGCACCTCCTTCCTCCGTCGTAGAATCTGCTGGCGCCTTCCCTTGAGGACGTCCGAGGGCGTCACGTTGCCCAGAGCCTTGTGATAGCGCTGATAGTTGTAATAGCTGACGAAGGCCACGATGGCTGCCTCCAAGTCGGACGGCTCTCATACGGCAGTTGGTTCACGTCACGCTTGAGGGTCTGGTGGTAGCGCTCCAGTTTCCCGTTGGTCTGAGGGTGGAAGGGTGCTGCCAGTATGTGCTTGATACCCACCATGCCCAGATAGTCCCTGAAGGCCCGGGATACATAGCCGGGACCGTTGTCGCTCAGCAGCCTGGTGCGGTCTTCTATCGGCACCTGATCCATGCCGGTTCTGTCCACCGCCTCCTGGACCACCTCAATGAAAGAGTCTGAGGTCATGTCTCTCTGAAGCTTGTGGGCCAGAATGAAGCGGGAGTGGTCATCCATGATGGTGACCATGTAGTAGTAGCCCCATCCGACCACCCTGAAGTAGGAGGCATCGGTGGCCCACATCTGGTGGGGGCCGGTGGCCTTGCGATGGTATTCCTTGCCTGCAGCCAACCGTGTCTCGGGTCTCTTCACCAGCCCCTCCCTGCGCAGGATGCGGTAGACCGTAGATTCTGATACAGAGAAACCCATGTTGTCGGTGGTCCATGCGGCCAATTGTCGGCAGCTCAGGTCTGGCATCTCCCTGGCTGTCGACAGAAGGGAGCCGACTTCCTGGGCAGTCAACTTGTTCCATGGGGAATTGCCGCCTCCAACGTCGTCATCAAGTCCTTGCTGCTCCTTCCGCCTCAGCCACCGGTAGTAGGTGCTCCTGGGGACTCCAAGCTCACCCAAGGCCCTGCGTTTAGGGAGGCCGGATGAATCCACCTTGTCCAGCACCTCCGCCTTCTCTGCGCCACTCATCCGCCGATACCGCCGGCGCCCTGAGGCATGAGTATGGACGTTTTTTTGAGACGATAGACCTCAAGGGACAGATCGGCGACCAGCTGCTTCAGCTCTCCGTCCTCTCGCTTGAGCAGATGGACCTCCTCCCGGGTGGCGTCCCGCACGCTGTCGCGGATAAGCCTCTCCTTCCCAGCTTCCATGAACTCCTTGGTCCACGAGTAGTAGGAGTGAGGCTTGATTCCCTCCCGCCGGCACAGGTCACTCACAGTGACCTCGCGGCGGAAGCCCTCCAGGACGATGCGAATCTTCTCTTCCGGGGTGTACCTGCGCCTGGCAGCAGTCTTAACGGTGCGGACGAATGATCTGGTTGCCTCTGTGCGTTCATCAGCGGCGGTAGCTTTACCTGTTTCTGTCTGGACCATTCCTCCATCTGAAGTAATCTACCTCATCCAGAGAGCTGACCTCACCTCAAATCTCTCGGGTTTTTCTACCCCCTCTGGTGTCCCATTTTCGCTGACAACCTACACGTGGTGAACTGAGGGACAAGAAGGTCCCTGATCACTTCTCCTCATAATCGGGAATCTCGGCCCCCGACTTGATAACCCAACCGTCCTCTGTATTCTCATAGCTCACACTCTTTCCCATGTGAGTCCACCAAAATAAGAGCTATGACGGTTGCGTCCCTTCCGAAGGGATGTGGTGGCCGACCTTCCCGCTGTTGGCGCAGTCGTGGAAGTCTTTGACGACAACTGTGTGGGAGCGTCACGACCAGTTCGGGGTCGGCGCGTGCCATAACAGCCATTGTCAACATCGGAGTGGGCAATATCAGAATTCCTACCGACCTCTAGTAAACACCGCACCTAATACTCATTACCCATCCGGCAACCTGTCGACTACAAAATTCGTTCATTTGGCATCATCATAGTTGCGGGCCTAGTTCCCAGCTACTGAGGTGACCAGTCTAAATCAATGTCCCGCCCGGGATTGTCTGTCAACCGCCTCACCCCCGACCCGTCGGCGTTCATCACGAATATATTCGAGTCTCCGTCCCGGTTAGAGTAAAACGCTATTTGCCTCCCACCGGGCGACCAAGCTGGAGACCCATCCCGCCCGGGATTGTCAGTCAACTGTCTCACGTCGGACCCGTCGGTGTTCATGACGTATATATTCGAGTCTCCGTCTCGGCTAGAGGAAAACGCAATTTGCTGCCCACCGGGCGACCAAGCTGGAGACCCATCCCACAAGGGATTGTCAGTCAACCGCCTCACGCCCGAGCCGTCGGCGTTCATGACGTATATGTCCCCAGCCTCCACTGTGTCCACATTCTCGTCTCGCTCTGAAGCAAACGCTATAAGCCGACCATCGGGGGACCAGGCGGGTTCCACATCATATCCGGGATGGTTCGTCATTTGTGTCACGCCCGACCCGTCGGCGTTCATCACGAATATATCTGGGCCTCCGTCACGGGTAGAGGAAAACGCTATTTGTTCCCCACTGGCGGACCAGGCGGGTTCCCCATCAAATCCAGGATTGTTGGTCAGTTGTGTCACGCCCGACCCGTCGGCGTTCATCACGAATATATTCCAGTCTCCGTTTCGCTCGGAAGCAAACGCTATAAGTTGACCATCGGGAGACCAATCCGCGCCCCAATCATCCCCGGGATGCTCTGTCAGTCTTGTCACGCCCGATCCGTCGGCGTTCATGCCATATATATCCCAATTCCCGTCTCGATCGTTACTAAACGCTATACGCGTCTGCCCTATGGCGATGAATGCCCTATGCTCCAGACTCTTCCCTGCGGTGTATATCGTGTTGTCGAACTCGACCGGTATCTCCAGGTTTTCCTCGGTAACATCGGATATCGTCAGCCGGAACAGTAGTCCGAAGTTGCCGAACTCGACGGGTTCAGGCGAGGAGACCTCATAAAAGCCCTCAGTGTCAGGCTCTAACAGGTTCCAACCGTCCAGTAGCCCACCATCTTGCCCCTCCACCAGGTCCACCTGGACCGGCTTGGATGTGTCGACTTTGAACCGGATCCGGTCGATGTTTCTCGGCATGTGGAGGGCGCGAACAAAGATCGTGGCCCTCCCTTCGTTGCGGTCAATGGAAGGTGGATCGAATTGGATGGCCCCCCGGTTGTCGGGTCCAAAGAAGGTGGCTGCATGGAGGGGAGCGGTCTGCAGGCTACTCATAACGCCGTCCAATTCGACCGCTACTCGGGTACTGTATTCGCCAGTTCTTCTCAATGTGATGTAGCTAAGCTGATACTGTCCGCGCAGGTCATTGACCAGGAGTTGAAGCTGCTCCTGAAGCAGCGATACATCGTGCACCGGGTAGTAGCCGCCCCCGGTCGAACCGGCCATCTCCCTAAACTCTTCCTCCTGAAAGACCTCACCGACGCCTAAGGCGTATAGCTGGACATCAAGGGCCTGTGCGTGGATTTGCGCATCATCGCGCGTATTGACGCTGCTGGTGTCCCTCCCGTCGGAGAGGAACACCAGTGCTCTGATTGCGCGCGGGTTCTGCGCGAAGGTGGAGAAGAGGTTGGCGCCGGAGACCACACTGTCCCAGACCCTCGACGAGCCGGGATCGAAGCCGCTTTGAGAGAACTGAGAGGTGCTGTCACGAATGGCTTGGCGATTCGTTGTGAGGGCTGACAGGACTCCCGGCTCTGCGTTCCTGTCGTGGAACTCGACGACACCGATCCTGTGGGCACCCGGCAGTACACCCAGTCCCGCGCTGAAGGCCTCCAACATGGCTGCAATACCGCTTCGTCCGTCAGGAAGCCTCCCCTGGGCCATGCTGTTGGTGAAGTCGAGCACGAACACAACCTCAAGGTCGAAGTTCTCCGCTGTGTGAACGAAGAAGCTGGTCTCCGTATAGTCGATCTCCTCCCAGTCCTCTGTTCCCGGCCTGCACCCTTCTTCTGTTCTCGGCTCGCACTCGTATATCTTGGTGGCCTTCTGCACATCCTCCGCCGGCAAAACTATTGCGTGCCCGTTCTGGTCCCTGAGGGAAAATACGATTTGCACTTGGCTTGGCAGGTTGGTTCTCGTGACAACACCCGCGAAGTTGATCTCTTCAAGTGGCGCTGGAGTGGGTTCAGGAGTAGGTGCGGCGGCGGTCGCAGCCGCCTGCGCCTCCGACAGTGCGGGTGCAGTCAGTTCGGGTGCAGTCGTCGCCGCAGGCGGCGCAGTTGGGGCTACCTCAACCGGCTCCGAGTCGATGCAGGCCAAGGCAGCCAGGGCGACCACCAGGGTGAGCAGTATTGGAATCCCAAGCGACCGCCAGACGCCAGCCGGCTCAGTTACGGCTTTACTAATCACCTCGCGGTCACACCATTCACTCATTGCTTTGAAAATACTAGCTTATAGGGGGCATAAAATGCCCTCCTCACCACCGAAACAGTACTTGCCATTGCCGTCCAATGTCAATCTGTTTGCCCGCTTGTGACCGCCCGGCAACATTCCTGCTACAAGGGCAAGGTGAGCTACCGACAGACCTAGGGCCACCTATCAAAGCACTAGAGTGAACCTAAACGCAAAAGTTCTTGATTTCGTCAAGTCTGATGGGCCTATTTTGACGATAGACAGAACCATCTTCGAATTGTGGCTGGGAAGGTTGTGAATCTGTGGTGGACGGTAGGCAGTACCACTGAAGTCGCCCACCGCGCTCCATGCCACCGCAGGCCTACTCCTCGCTGGAGGAGATCACCCACTACGGAGGCTTAGCAGCGCGAAGGCGTCGTCTTGCGGGTCCGGCGTGCACACCCCCGACCACTGCACCGGCAGCCCCTGGGCCGGAGGAGCTTTTCGCCCGACAGCAGTTCCTTGAAGATGCAGAGGCAGTCCTCGATCTCGTGTGGTTTGAGGTCCGCGAAGGGCTCGGGCAATTCCGAGACGGAGATGAACGGGCAACTGCGGTCGATTCCCAGAGCCCCGGCTCCACTCATGGTGCCGCGGTGGAGGTAGACCCGCGTTGGAAGGAGACCGCGCTTCACGCCGATGCGGAGCGCGGTGTCATAGACCGCGAGGACGCCGATGCCGGGGATCCGGTCACCGACCTCCCGAACGACCCGGTGGAGTTCATCGAAGGACGGTGCTTCCCGTAGGTCCCGCTCCCTGCTGGAGAGGCACCTTCCGAACTCCCGGAGGACATTGCTGGGGATCCGCCATTGGTGCGGGTGCTTCCCGCCATCCGCGGTGCGCGCAAGAGTTGCCGCCTTGATTACGTGGCGGAGGATCGGCATCGCCCGATAAAAGTCCAGCTCGGCGACCGCGTCGTCCCGGTGATGCGCGATGTAGTCCGATACCGCCCGCCTTACTCGCCACTTGATGACCGCATCACCTATAGGCATGGTTCTGCTCCCACCTACATCGAGAAAAGGACTCGCGGTAGGACCTCATCAATTGGCTCACCTGGACCGCTCTGGCTTGTTGCACATCGCGCTCCCTCATGAATTCAGTATGTACATTCTAGCTTTGCACTGTCAAAAAACGCCATGTGCACAGACTCTTCGACGTGCACAAGCTATCTTGGTCGTAGCTGTCGCCAAGAAGGCGCGAATGCTTCGGTCACGGAACCGCTGGGTAACGCTTCGAGTGTGCAGGTGGTGGTCCATCAATGGCCGGCATGAGTAGATGAATGGAAGATGAAGAGACGTCGGAGTGGCAGTCGTACTCCGCGGCGCAACAGAAGACAATCCGGCAGGGACTGGGCATCCTGGCGAAGGTTGCTATCCGCGCTCACCTGCGACGGCAACCGTCTGGACCCCGGGCTGCGCAGGCGCCGAGACCGAGAGAAGCCGACGCGGCAGCGGATGCGAGCGGCACTTCGGCTTGTTAGGAAGGGGTCGAGCTGAGGAGGCGCCGGTATCGTCAGGGAGGGTCGGCGCGGAGCGCGGAGGAGCCCGGGTGGAGTCGCACACGGGAAGAGGCGCTGGCCCTAGTACAGGATCAGAGTCTTGGGAACCAGCCGCCGTTCGATGGGGTCCACTGCCAGCACCAGACCATCAAGAGTGTACGTCCCCAGCAGGGCCGGGGAATCGTCCTCTCCAAAGAACACCAGGGTAATCACGCTCTCACCGTTTATCGTAGCCCGCGCCTGTCCATAGTCCAGGTCGACCCGCCCCTCATCGGCCAGAAGGACCTTGCGCTTACCTCTCGGCTCGATTCCCAAGCTGCGCAGAAGGCCAGCGGGCAACGTGGTATAGAAGACCCCGGTGCCCACGTTCGCCTCTATGTCCTGGCCCTGCCGACCGTCCATGCTGGCAATCCGCAGCGGCCACTTGAATGTCCCCATAGCGGGAGCCTCGTCTCAGCAATGTCTACCACTACATTTTACCCAATCGTAAGCACCCGTTACATGGAACGGCCGCTGCACGGGCACCGGTCCATGGGCTCCCGTGACCGAACAGAAGGAACAGAGGAAGGACCTCCAGATGAGTGAAAGACCCGAACCCACCCCGGTGGCCCTTTACGCCAGGGTCTCCAGCGACCGTCAGGACGTGGACCTCTCGGTGGCCGCACAACTGCGAGCGCTGAGGGGCCACGCCGAGAAGAACGGCCATGTGGTCGTCCGTGAGTACATCGACGAGGCCGAGAGCGGCTGGGTCGACGACAGACCCCAGTTCAACAAGATGATCGAAGAGGCAAGATCTCCCGATGCCGCATTCCGGGAGATATTGGTCTGGAAGTTCTCACGGTTCACCAGGAAGCGCGAGCACGCCGTCGCCTACAAGTCCATGCTCCGCAGGCGCGGCGTCAGGGTCGTCTCCATAACCGAGAACGCCGACGACACTCCAACTGGCAAACTCCTTGAGGGAATCATCGAGAGCGTGGACGAGTTCTATTCGGAGAATCTGGCGCAGGAGGTCAGACGGGGGATGCGGGAGGCTGCCTCCCGAGGCTTCTGGATCGCCAGCAGGACGCCCTACGGCTACACCAGGATCATGGTGCAAGACGGTGCCAAGAAGCGCCCCAAGTTGGAACCCGATGAGGAGACAGCTTATGTCGTCAAGCGGATCTTCGAGCTGGCCGACACCGGAATAGGGATGCTCGACATCGCCCGCACCCTCAACGACGAAGGCATCTCCAGCGCCGCCGGAAGCTCTGGTCCAACAACGCGGTCCACTTCATCCTCACCAACGAGGTGTACACAGGGACTCTGGTCTGGGGCACCGCTGCCACGGACGGGGCTGACCCGGTTCGTGTGGAGAGGGCGTTCCCCTCCATAGTCTCCAAGGCTCAGTTCCGCCGGGTCAACGCCAGGATGCGTTCACGTTCACCCAGGACCACCCATCCCCGCAGGTTGGCAAGCTCCTACATGTTCAGCGGGCTCGTCAAGTGCTACAGATGCGAGACGTTGCTTTCGGGCCAGGACGCCAAGAGAGGCAGGTTACACTACTACGTCTGCCAGTCCCTGCTAAAGAGGGGCAAGGATGGCTGCGATACCCCTAGGCTCAACGCCCGCCGCTTCGAGGAGCTGATCGCCAGGAGGATTCGCTCCAGCATCCTCACCGAAGGCACCATCGGCAATCTTGCGAAAGTCGTTGCCACAGAGCTGGATGGCCTGGTCCGCGAACAGCGAAGGAGACTGGAAACTGTTGAGGCTGAGCTTGCAGACGTGCGGCGCCGGCTAGGCCGGCTCTGGGATATCGTGGAGACCGCCGCCGACGTCCCCAGTGACATGGATCTCCGGATCAAGGCCAACACTGAGCGTCGAAGCCTTCTCGATGCATCGTTGAAGGAGGCTCAGTCCATCCTCTCCCAGCGCAAGTCGGTCAGGAACAACCTGGAGGCCATCGTGGCACTGGCGCAGGACATGGGCGAGTGTCTGAATGAGAGCCAGTTGTCCGAGCGCAAAGCCTTTGCCGAAACCTTTGTCAAGGACATCGTGGTCATGCCAGGCAAGGCCGTGAGGTGGATTCACATTTCAAGTGCAACACTTGATGTAGAAAGATCTCTGCCGGGGTTCTGTAGCCCGGGCACTTGCGCGGAGTATTGTTGTAGGCCTGAATCAGCCTGGTGAACACTTGGTCGGACAAGGTCGCCAGATCGGTCTTGCGTGGCAAGGTGCGTCGAAGCCGGCCGATGGCATTCTCGACGCCACCCTTCTGCCAGGGAGAGTGGGTATCGCAGAAGAAGGTCTCGATACCCAGCTCGTGGAGTCGGTAGTGCAGGGCGAACTCGGTCCCGTTGTCGAAGGTAACCGTCCGCCGCCAGTCGGGCGGGAACTGACCCAGCAGTTGAGACATGGCCCCGGCAATGGAGCTGGATGCTTTGCCGGGGGGTCTGACGGCAATGAGGATGCGAGAGTAGCGTTCATGCATGGTCAGCACCGCATGTCCGTAGGTCTTGAACAGCATGAGGTCAGCCTCCCAGTGACCGGGAGTACGGCGGTCAGCGACGCTCTGTGGGCGCTCGGCAATGGAGCGTCGCTTGGCCATGAAGGAGGCGGGGCTGCCTCCTTTGCGACCGCGCCAACCTCTCTTCGACTTGCTGCGAGGAAGATAGTGGCGCCAAGAGTAGTCTTGAGTACGCGCAAGCTGACCATAGACAAATCGGTAGATGCTCTCGTGGGAGATGACCGCTCGGCCTGTCTCCAACTCAAGGCGACCGGCAACCTGCTCTGGAGACCAGCCCTGGGACAGATGTGAGAGAACCTGCTCCCGCAGCCCATCATCCCGTTCCAGCCGAGAACCACGCCACCGCCGGGCATGAGCCTGCTGGTCTGCATACCTGGGCTGGTATCCCTGAGTTCTTGACCCATTGCGCTTCAGCTCCCGAGCAACGGTCGATGGCGAGCGATCCAGACCTGACGCGATTTCGCGGACCGAGTATCCCGAGGCTTGTAGACGGGCAATCTCACACCGCTCTTCAATGGTGACATGTCCATATCTCTTTCCCATGACAACACCTTAACCAGGTGTTGCACTTCGTTTGTGAGTCTAGATGATCCACTACGCTGTCCCCATGTCTGACGACAGTCATGCGCCGAGGGCGGACTCCGAAGAGGTCTTCTTTGGTGCCTCAACTAGGTCTGCTGCACGTGAAGCCTAATCGGGTCGCGTTGGGGGTCACTGTGACGATGGGCGGAGTTATCTTCAAAACGTGGTCTGGGGCCGGTGAGGATCCCCGCAGCAGCCAAGGCTCGTTAACAGCTGCTCTCCACGACTAAACTCCGCCCTGCTTCTGTCCTAATATTGAGGTCTACTTCACTCTATAGGCCAAATCAGAAAGGAATCGCGTTCGAAGTCTAAATATCTCCAGTCCCATTCCGCGCGACGAAGGAGCCAACGTTCTCGAAAGAAATCGAACAATTCGTAAACAGGTTGATCGTACCAGATTGGCTCGGTTTCTTCCCCGCTCAGAAACTGCCTGGCGTTCTTCGCCAGAGGAACAACAAAGACTTCCCGTTTGACCCCGTGATAAAGCCAATCACTAGAGAGCCCCAGCTTCGGTAGACTCTTCTTTACAATTTCCCTCCGGCTGCGAAACCCTTTTCCCCAGAGGTCATTCTTGGCTGTAGGGTCGCAGTGTTGAACAGCGTATCCATGCAGAGCTGCGTAAAGCCCATTTGCAAAGTGGAACTCGCCCGATCCCTGAGTGAAACCGACGCTGTAGAACATCTTTCTGTTACGGAATTTCAAGCGATTGTAGATGGATGACCGCCCTAAGGCTGAAGCGGTCGTAATGGAGACAAGTTGACCGGCCAGGGTCCGTTGGCGAATGACAGAACGATGGCCGCCATACTTGCTGCGAAAAGCCTCCCTGACTTGATTGCTGGCAGCCAGCATTGCCACGAGTTTACCGCACAATAGGGAGGAATACGGCGGAACTGCTCCCAGCACGAAAGCTTCCATGACATGGTGGAGACGCTCTTGCCGATCCTGCTTGGTCCATCCTATCCAGCTGTCTCGCGCTCCAAGACTGAAGATAGGGTCTCCAAGTCCGATAACACCAATGAGTTTGTCATTCTGGGCGTCCATTACCAGGAATCGCAGCCGCCGACCATATCCGGAGGAAACTGGGATGCTCCAGTGTAGCGTCGCGTATCTAAATAGGAGCTCATCTCTAGAACCAGGTTGGACTTCGACCAGCACAGGGCTGATTTTCTCAGTGATCACCTCAGAGCCGGAGGCGATGGACTGGATTAGGTCCTCCTGGTGTCTGATTAGCCCAGGCTTGCTCCTTTCCAATTTGTGGTCTGATGCTGTTCGATGTAGCTGCCGAAGGCTGTCCTTGCTAAGGTCGGACGGAGGGAGCAGTTGGCCCCCTTTCAGGCGAAATCCCTGCTCTCTAAGCGAGCGCAAGACCAGGCGCTTGAGGGCCCTTGTCCTCATCTCACTGTCCGATAGCTTATTCATTCGTGCACGATCAATCTATAACCAGCCTGCCGACACTCCCAAGAAGTCTGCGGAGATCAGACAGGCGTCCAAATTCAATTCTCCATGTCTCTCGACAGCCCTCTGAGTACTGTGTTGCATTGTATTCCTGCGGTATAGCAAAGACGATACGGGTGTCGGGGTGGACATAACAGAACAGTGAGCTTCCCAGAGCCTGCATCTTCGAGCCGATAGGGGACAGCGTCAGCCTGTACTCATTCGATAGCCTATCGTAAATGGACGCTAAACTAGTCAATGTTTCCCTATAGTCGAGGGTACTGATTTGATATTGAACGTCATCGTCGTTAAGGCCGTTTATTGCCTTTGAAGCTTCTATTCGCCATCGGTTCTCAGGGAGTGGTGGAATCCCCACCAGCCAGACGATTTGATCCCCCTGGACCCCATTCATAGATGGGTCCACGAAGGTGATGACCGCTCTGCTCCTCTCCGCCTTGAAGGTAGGAAACAGGATGACGGCATCAGGCAACTGGTCAAATGGCTGCCCAGGGAATTCTCTACTTGGCCTCACGTCACCGACTCCGCGCTCGAGGCCTAACAAAGACTCGGTAGTCCAGGCCGATGGCTCAGCCTCATACTCTGCCTTAGTGGGGTGGTAAACGGCCGCCTCTGAATAGAGAATATTGAGGTAAGCCTCTGCCTCACACAATACGGCCATCGTAGTCACCACAATTCGGTTTGCGGCAACACTGAGATCGAACGTAATCCGGGGATCCAGTCCTGGATTTCGACCGTGGAGTGAGGCCACAATACGGCGCAATTCATTAGGATAGTCGGCATTGCTCAGAGATAAGGGTTCGATATTATCTGAGATCTTGCCTAGATATTTAGCCAATTCCTCACGATTTCGCTCATTCTCATCAACATTGGTATCGTACTCAAAGACGATCACGCGTTCACTGCGATATCCGATTTCTGCAAGTAATTTGGGCAAGGTTAAGCAACGAGGCTCGAACCCAAGCGCACAGAGGAACAGGTCGTCGGGACCAAAAGTAGGCCCCATACTGGGGTTGAATCTCTGAATGTCCGGCAAACGGCCGACAATTGAGCTTAGTTCGACCCTTGTCGCGCGTGAGATTGAATCACTCTGTCTCATTAAGACCGTCGATCCCCATTAACCGTAACTGGTTCGCCTGCGAATACGTACCGGTTTTAACCCCGGTCCACTTGTCCAAAACCATTTGGCATGCCTCGACTGGATTGGACAAGAAGAACTGAAACCAATCCGGGTTTTCCTTCACGGCATTGTTCTTAGCCAAGGATGCACCGAATGCGGGCAAATAGACTCTTCTTAACTGCCAACGTAGGGTGGTGGCGTTGCCGTGTCGAGATAATCCCGGCTCCATGTCAATAAATATCGCCCGTCTTACGAGCTCCTCCTTCAATTTTTTCTGAGCAACAGATAGCAACCTTTCGAAGTCCCCCTGTGGTTGGTCGATTTCAATTCGGGGGCATTCCGGAGGCACGGTTGTATTTCCCTTCTTTTGCTGAGTTCCCTGCTCCAAGATGGCCCGCGCTAATCTGCCGAAACTCGAAACCACATCGTACATTGCGGGTCCATCAGGAAAGTAGTTCTTGACCGTATCAAGCATGTCTCTTGACACGGTTCGAATGGCTCTGTGCTGGGCGGCCTTCGATATTTGCCGAGTGGTGTCTTTGTCCACTCCAGATCCCTCAAACATTCTTCTGTATATCAAGAGAAGTGTAGACACGTCACCCGAGCAAACAGCGGCAACGCAATCAAGACCGTGATAATGGTCCTGCTGCCGCCCTCGCGATTTACCGGCCAGTGCTTTCGCCAAATTACCTTCCGGCCAGGAAGATCTCCCTATTAGCCCTTCGGCCGTTCCGAGGTATCCTGCTTTTTTGAGGCGGTTGTCTAACAGCTCGACCGCGAACGAATAACCTGAACTAACATTCCGAGAGTCATCTAGTGCCAAGTACTCCCGGCCACAATCAATCTCTACCATTTCCCGGGCCAATTCTGCTAAAGCTCCAGACGGATCCATAAGTTCTGCGCCGTATTTCTCTGAGGATAGCTTGAAAATGTGAGACGGGCGACGTTCCCATATCACTCGGTTCAGAACACGCTGTACTGAGGAGGGAAGGCGGTGTGTCGAATAGTCATCTACTAGGAACGCGATTTTCTTTTCCTGAAAACGTGGCATTAGCCGGCACATCAAGGTGGTCAAGTCGCCAAGAAACGTCGTCGGTAGTGTTGATGATATGGATAACCCCCTCATCATCTGGGAATGAGTTGTGAACATCTCCCTTTCGATGGCATCGAGGATTTGCCTCAGAAGGGAGACGCCTTGCATCCGGAATGAGGAGTTTGACTGGAGGTGGCTGTATATGAAATCCCGTATATCTCGCTCATGAGACGGTCCTAGTCCCCAATATTCATTCTGATCAGGATGATCCGAGAGGATTATCAGTGTCAGAATGATCTCCCGGGTAAGCAGTAGGCTGAAATAGTGCACGATTTCGCGACTAAAGCTCTGGGCTAATTCAGGCGTCGCTATCCAATCAAATCTATTCTGGAGGTCAGTGGCGCAGGAAATATAGAATCCAGCAACATTGAGTTGCTCCAGATCAACCACCGGATCCGAGAGATGGGCCTTGAGGCTCATCCACCGGAAAATTGTTGACTTACCGCATCCCCGTGGACCTGTTACCAAACATGGATCGGCGCTTGCCGCCTTTTCCAACCAGGGGCAAGACTTAGCAAACATTTCCACCAGTAACCGGTCGTCCGATATGTGCTCAGCAGAAAGGAATTCAAAGGGGGATGCTAGTTGCCTGTTTGGGCTCGGCACGGGCGTATCAGCCCGAGAGACAGCCAGAGCAAACTGTTGTCTGATTTGCACTGGATCACGCAATCGCACGGAGGGATCTTCTTCTAGCATGCTTCTAATCAGATGATCCGTTTCGGAAAGGAATCGTCGTTCCCTTATAGGCAAATTGCGCTTAGCATGTATGGCATTTCGAATCGCTCCTATGTGATCAACAAAGTTCCGATGGTCATCCTTGGGTTTGGTCATAGGACCGCCGACTGGTTTGAGGCTCCCAGTGTCGATTATCTTTATTTTGTGTTCACCATCAATTTGTCCGAGTGGTGGGTTGGCAATCATCACGTTGCCGGAATGCAGGTCGTCGTGCTTGAGACCATTAGCCAGCAATCCGGACAAAGCCGAGGTAAGTGCGGCAACATAGCTAACCATGAATGACGGGGAGACATCCGATGCCGAGTCCTCCAAGAATTCCTTAAGGGTGACCCCGTCTATCCATTCTTCTACGAATCCGATAAAGGTGCGTCCTCGATGTCCCGGAACATCCAGCGTCACTGGACCGGCGTATTCGAGACGCGCGAACACCTCATGTCCTTCCAGCTTGGCAGTCCGTCGGATCTCCTCAAGATAAGACCGATCTTGATAATCCTCGAGAATGGCCAGCTTAAGAGCACGCGCACGCCCGAACCCATCAGTGACTTTCCACACAACGCCCTTGTATCCTGCGGCGACCGGATGATCAGGGGTGTATCTGTTCTGGTTCACAAAGATCTCGGTCGGCAATGCCGAGGGATCAAGGAGAAATTCTCGCAACTCAGCAGGTAATTCGATGCGGTCAGCCAAATTGTTACCCTCCAAGTCGAGTGCCGAGAGGCCCAAATGGTTCCTGTGGCCCTGCACTACCAGTGAAACATATCACATGGCTCTGCGGCGGACTTGCCGCAATAGCGGTATTGAGGGCATCGTGCTTCACCTGAACGTGAAGCACGATATCGCTACAGAATATCAACGCTCTGACAACCGCGCCCGCTACCGCGACAGTGATAGAAAGGCTTACAGCGGGCCGACAGGCTGACCCAACCGTCGGCTCCTCCAGCGAATCTTGGGGCCGAGGTTCAGCATCCGGGCCTGGATGCACTTCCTTCACCCTTTGCTCCGAGACCCACTTGGCGAAGACTTCATCGCACAATGCCTCCCGGATGTGAATCGCCTGCAAGCGTTTGCGCTTCTTCCTTATCTCCATATCATCTCGATCAGGCTCTTCGCGGTTGGCCGCCGGCTCAGGCTCCACCCACCCGGGTCGTTTCTCGTCGCTGCACACGCTCTTCGATCTGCGGCCCAGACTCGATTTCTGCCACACGCAGCTCAAACGCCTTCTGAAGGTTTTGCCATAGCTGGGGCGTGGTGCCGAAGTACCGGGCAAGGCGAAGAGCCGTATCAGCCGTTACCCCCCTCTGTCCCTTCAGAATTGCCGTGACTCGATTCGTGGGTACATCCAGAGCCCTAGCGAGCGCGTTAGCCGACAACCCAAGCTCCTCGAGCTCCTCGGCCAGTATCTCTCCGGGGTGCACAGGCCTCATTCCGTTGCTTGCACTCATGTCCAACTCCTCATCGGTGGTAGTCCACGACCTCCACGTCGTACGGTCCGTCATCTTTCCAGCGGAAGCATATTCGCCACTGGCGGTTGATCCGGATACTGTACTGGCCCGTTCGGTCGCCGGAGAGAGCCTCCAGTCTGTTGCTGGGCAATCCAGCCAGATCTTGTAGGGAGGCAGCGTTGTCCAATACCGTGAGTCGACGCGTTGCCTGATCCGCAAACCCATGGAAGGCCCGCACCAACTGGCCCCCAAAGAACCTCTCGGTCCTCCGATCTTTGAATCCTCGAATCATTGTAACGCCTTACGTAAAGGATACACAAGATGTTAACATACGAAAGCATGAATCGCGGAATAGGGAGGGCCTTCGACCTGAATTGCCCCGGCGCAAACCCGTACCGAGGCCGATAGCCGATCCTCAACCCATTGGTCGGCTTCTCACCGGCCACGTCTAAGGGTAGCAACCACGAATTTGGATGATACAAAGATGAGTGGACGATCCGAGCCCACGCCGGTGGCTCTCTACGCCAGGGTGTCCAGCGACCGTCAGGACGTGGACCTCTCGGTGGACGCTCAGCTTCGGGCGCTGAGAGACTACGCTGACAAGAACGGCTACGCGGTCGTCCGCGAGTACGTCGACGAGGCCGTGAGTGGTCGCGTGGACGACAGGCCCGAATTCAACAAGATGATCGACGAGGCCAGATTGCCCGAGGCCACGTTCAGCGAGGTCCTCGTCTGGAAGTTTTCACGCTTCACCAGGAAGCGCGAGCACGCCGTCGCCTACAAGTCCTTGCTCCGTAGAAGAGGCGTCAGGGTGGTCTCGATAACGGAACACACGGATGACACTCCGACGGGGAGCCTCGCGGAGGGCATTATCGAAACCGTGGACGAGTTCTATTCGGAAGACCTGGCGACGGATGTCAGGCGGGGCATGCGGGAGGCGGCCTCCCGCGGCTTCTGGGTGTCCAGCAGGACGCCCTACGGCTATAACAGGGTCATGGTCGAGGACGGGGCGAAGGAGCGCCCCAGACTGCAACCCGACGACGTTACGGCACCCGTCGTCAAGCGCATCTTCGACATGGCCGAGGCCGGTAAGGGGATGCTGGACATCACCCGCACCCTCAACGACGAGGGCATCGCCAGCCCCGCAGGAAAGCTCTGGTCCAAGAACGGCGTTCACTTCATCCTCAGAAATGAGGTATATACAGGGACGTTGATCTGGGGCACCAATGCCAAGGACAACGCCGACCCTATACGGATAGAGAAGGCGTTTCCCGTCATCATCTCCAAGGCTAAGTTCCGGCGCGTCAAGAGGCTGATGCAGACCCGTGCTCCCAAGGTCGTCCACCCTCGCAGGGTGGGAAGCACCTATCTTCTGAGTGGACTGGTCAAGTGCAAGGCGTGCAACAGGGCGTTAAGTGGCCAGGACGCTAAGAGCGGCCGGTTCGCCTACTACGTCTGCCAGTCGATCATGAAGCGAGGCAAGGACGCCTGCGAGACTCCCAGGCTCAACGCCCGCCGCTTCGAGGAGATGGTCATCGGCAAGATTCGCACCAACGTTCTCACTGACGGAAATATCCGCGCCTTGGTGAAGGTCGTGGACGAGCAGATGGACGGCGTGGCCGCCGAGCAGCGCGAGAGGCTGGAGACCATCGAGGACGAACTCGAAGATGTGAAGCGGAAGCTGGGCCGCATCTGGCACTTCATAGAGACAGACGACGACATCGAGATGGCCGATGCTTCAGCCCGCATCAGAGAGCACCGGGACCGGCAGGAGCGCTTGGAAGACTTGGCCGCGGATGCCAGGGCCATCCTCTCGCAGCGCAGGGCCTCTCTGGACGACGTGGAGACCATAACGGCCTACGCCGAGGACATGAGCGAGTTCTTGAAGGAGAGCGATCTGACCGAGCGAAGGGCCTTCATTGAAACCTTCGTTAAGGAGATCGTGGTGGTGCCCGGTAACGCCCTGATGCGCTACACCATCCCTATGCTTGAAGACAGCCGGACACCCGGCAGGAACACCGAAGACATAGCGCTGAACGGCTCAGTTCTGTCTACCGTCAAAAATGGTGGGCCTATTTTGACGGTAGACAGAACCATCTTCGAGATGTGGCTTGGTAGCCTGTGAGCCTACAGAAGACCCCCGGCTACAACATTGTGGTCAGATACGGGGTAGGAAACCGCATCGGAGCGAGTCTGCCCGTGCGCCACGATGTCAGTGCGGAGGTGGCTGCTTCCGGGAAATCTCCACCAGCGTCTTCCCAAGGGTTCGGTAGCGGACCTCGAATGGATAGAATTGAGGGGTTCCGTTTGCTTTTGATGTATGGTGTGACTATGTCCAGATAGTCCATACCTCAGAAGCAAACGGAACCCCCGCGTCCAATCCGGTGACATCGGACGGGCGCCAGGTCCGGACTCACCCCGGACGATCACCCAGGCGATCCCGGTCAGTTGCCCGGGCGACAGGTCCAGCCCACCTATCAACGGCTCACACGACAGGAACCGCAATGACGCGGGGCTCTCCTGTAGATGCTTCACCCTGGCCAGGGCTTTCCGGTCCTCAACCGACACAACACACCAGATGTGATCAGGACACTCCCTGCCGGCGTACCTCGACCGCAGATAATCCCTCATGGTGGAGCTGCGCTTCGTAAGCAGCTGGTAGGTGTGATGCTCGGCTGCTTCCATCACGCTGAACACCTGGTCAACGAATCCCCAGGGAACATCCCGGTGGAAAAGGTCCGACACCGAGTTGACGAACACCCGCCGAGGCCTCCGCCATCGCAACGGCGTCTCCAGCCGGTCAGAGTGGAGCTCCAGGTCGAAACCCCTGCCGAACCGCAGCGCGATCCGCTCCGCATAGCACCGATCGCACCCCGTCGAGACCTTGGTGCAGCCCGTCGTCGGATTCCACGTTGCGTCAGTCCATTCTATAGCTGAGTTATCGCTCACCACACCCCTTTTTGTTCTCGCTGTCCCAAATAGGACCATCAGCGTGACTAAAATGTCCATATCGGCCTCCTCCAGCTACGGCAAAATGACCATCGCTACCTTTTTTGTTCTCGCTGTCCAGAATATTCCCCATAATTCATAGATAATTATTTCCGCAGTCACGCGTTTTTCTCTCGGAACATCACCCTGGAGCACCCCCGGCACCACCCCACAGGGCCAGGCCCTCGCCTACCTCCAGGCTGCGATCCGCACCCAGCCCGAATGTTTCCGGTTCTCGTACCGGGTCCTGGTCGGAATGAACAACCCCACCATGCGGGCCGCCTTCACCAACCGCTGGACCTGGTTGATGCTCAGGTACAGGCTCGCCGCTATAACCTCGTAGGGTGTCCTCAGCTCCGCCGCTTTCCAGACGTTCATCCACTGGCGGGCCTTGGCCACGCTGATGCCCACTTGGTCGGCGATCAGCTCCGGCGGAGGGTGAAGTACGGAGAGGTATACCTGAAAGCCTACGCCATCATCCTGGAGATTCAGAGGGGGATGGAAGACTACTTCGGGTTCTACCACCATCTGAGGCCCCATCAGGCCTTGGGGTACCGGATGCCGGCCGAGGTGTTCCACGGGGAGCAGGGAGTTGGGGAAGAGGAGTATAGCGGAAGGAGGTATTCACCCGGTACTAGAGCAGAACGACTGGCAGGAACGGCGGGATTCTCACTTAACTCTGCCCTGATTCTGTCTAAATAACCGGGTCCGCCTCACCCCATCATGAACCAAGTCGTCCGTCCCTTCACTACAAAGTGGCATCCTCAGTCCTTGGCGGAAGCTTTCGGTGAACTCTCTAGACGGTTCCGTTTGCTTTTGGTGTATCGTGTGACAATATCCAGATAGTCCATACCTCAGAAGCAAACGGAACCCTTCAGCCGTGTCCTTTGCGACATAGAACAGGGTGACCCGTTCATTGGGATGCAGCACAGCTAGGCCCAATGTGATGCCAACACCACCAACTATGACTTCATGCTCCAGAGATGAGAAGCTGGAAGTGGTTACCGTCGTTTCAAACGTTGTGGCAATTCCAGGCACCGCAATCAGCGTAATCGCAACTAGCGCCATCCCCACGACAATCGCTACGATGCCGAGCACGTGACGCACACCGCCGTTATTCCTCCTGATCACCCAGATTCCTGCGATCAGGAATAACGCGGAAGGCGGAACCATGGCGAGAAGCCACAGCACTACTGTCATCGACTATGGATCACCCAACAGGTATCTTTCGCCATCTTGTCTCCATTTGAAGATGTTCCATACGGCAAGCCCTACGAGGACCAGCGCGACCGGGCCATACAGGTGTGCAGTTGCGAGGAATACTGGCGGGGCAAGAGATGCGCCCAGGTACAGCAAGGACAGTCCCAGCCCCAGGAAACCCCAACGCCCCCTGTTACGGTCGCTCCAGATAATCGCAGACGCCGCAGCGACCCCTATCAATCCAATCGGGGCCAGGATGGAGGACCAGTAAAAGGCTCGCGCTGAAGTCAACGAAGGAAGCGATACAGCAATGAAGAGCGCACTTAGGGCCATCGAGCAACAGACGGCCACCAGCGACGCTATGGACAGGTGGCTCACTGGTAAACTGTTGCCTCGAACATGGCGAAGGTACTGCCGTGCTATCCAGGCGACGCAGAATGCCACAGATGCCCCTCCACCATAGATAAACGTGAGCATGACGACGAACGCGATAGGCTCGGAGTCTGAAGAGAGTGGCCCATAGATGGCCGTCGCGACGGACAGGCTGGCCAGTACACCGATCGGGAAGAACCAGGCTTGCCTCAGCTCTGGCGATAACGAACCTGCAACGACGGGGGACGCTAGCGGGATCACCGTGGCAAGGATTAGCAGCCAGGTGCTCGTGGTACTATCAAACACCGTGAAACCCAACGCGATACCCACGCCCGTGATAGAAGCAAATCCAGCCGTCACCACAGAGCAGCCTTTGGGAAGAGTCATCGTCACGTCGCATCCCTCAATAGGGGGACATCAGAGCAGAGTCGCCATAGGTCTGCTGCTACGACGTCGTCTGATTCCCTGTATGGCCTAATCTCCAGTTCCGTCATGTCCTTCCCCTCACAGGTCTGGAGCATTGATGGTGTCTCCGTGAAGGTCTAACCGCACATCAATGGTCGTAGGCAGCACCTCTAAGTCTGGGTTGCTCAGGACCGCCTCGATGCACTCTATGCTCCCACCTACGTAGGTATCGTACAGGTCAATGTCGGTTGCTACGCACCACGCCCTGTCCTCCGGCCACCAGATGTTTGGCGAATCCCCCCATGAAGGCCCATTGCCGGCAAGGAAGGCCATGATTCCATCGATAGGACCGCGGAATAGCAGGTAGTCTCGCCCCGGAGCTCTCACCCTAGAGCTCGCCTTGTAGAGACGTTTGTTGATGTTCCCATAGCCTTCCCAAAGGCAGAAGAAGCAGTTGTCGGGGGTTGAACTGAAGCTCCTAAGCACCTCGACTAGGGTGCGGCACTCCCTTTCGGGGATGGACCCGATCCGCGGAAGGGAACCCCACGGTGGATTCTTGTACATCTGTTGAGGGTCTTCACTCAGACCTGCGACACGCTCGAACTGCATCAATGGATGGACCGTCCGTCCCGTCCACGAGGCCACCGTAGACCACCGCACCGGCCGATCCCTATCTTTATTCAGGTAGGCAGGGTGAAATATTCGGGCGTACGCCGCAAACCCTTCGGGCAATAAGGAACGCAGCGTCCCGGAGTTTGAGAGCCTCTCTTCCACCCAACGGGATTCGGACACGTCCTCGGAGAACTCCAGCCCGTCAGGAGCCAGTTTCGTCTGACGGATGGGGATGGCGCCTCTCGTGGAGAGCATAGACATGCTGGACCTGCGACGCCGATTCGTTCCCAACGCCCGGCGCAGCCTTTGAATCCATGATGTTCGGATGTTGTTCTTCTCCATTCCCAGATTCCGGTCAGATCATCGTGGGCCGCCACAAACTAGGGCCTACAGTGACAAGCTGAATTTCAACGTGAAAGGTCTTGATTTTGTCAAGTTTAGTGGGCAGATGCTCGCGGGGTACCATCGGGTGGCGTCCCATCGAGTTTGCTAAGGTTCCTCGATCTCTTGAAGTGGTACTGTCCACTCCCACGGCGAGGCGCCGTCGCCTGTCGGGTAGTCAAACACACCGTCGCTTCCCGGCCGGACCCCGGGGATGATGGCGAACTCAAAGGTGTTGGCATCAGCCGACACGGGGCCGAACGACCATTCGTGATGCGCTCCGTCTGTAGTCACCCGATATCGGTGGTCCCCGAGGCGGCGCCAGGCGCTTCCGTCTAGCCTATAGAAGGCAGTCAACTCGAAAATGTCTCTGTCCAAGACCGGTCCCGGTTGCCCACCCACAGGAGTAGGGGTAGGAGTTGGTGGGCTCTGTGATGAGACGATGGGAGTGGGTGTGGCAGCAAGGGCAGGTCTGGGCACTGCTGAGCCGTTCGCCGAGGGCTCAGCCAACGCCACTATGCGCGTTTCCTCCGGGCTGAAATGGAGAGAGTCCAGCGTTACCCTGGCCCCGCTCCCCTCCAATGCCTGGCCCACGACTACGCTCCTCTCAAGCGCCCCCTCGGGCGGAAAGACGACGAAAAGGATGCCGCTGCCCAGTCCTAATCGTTTCTGGCCCATCTCGGGTATGCCCGGCGTGTGGGCGATTTGAAACCGTATCTCCAATCTATGTATCTCCAAGCTATACCTACCGGGCTGGAGACCTGCGCTGACACTGGGTGACACTGTCACCATGACGACGAGTTCCTCGCCGGGCTCCATGCGGCCGGTCACTCCCCTACCGCTCTGGAGTCTCAATGGGACCGGTTCCTCGATTCGCTTATCCACATCGGTTAGGGTCATCGTCGTTGGGAAATCGCTGAACACGACGGGCCTGTCCCAAACGTTTTTGAAGTCCAGGGTGACCGTGACCGGCTCACCGGGGGCTATGAGACTCTTATCTGCCTCCCATCCTAGTTCAAAGACTATGGGCGCAGGCCTGCTCGCCTGAGTTGGAACCGGCTCGGGTGGAGGTGGCGCCTCCCATGACGGACTGGTCTGGAACAGCAGGAACACGTTGTCGTCCGTCTGCATGAAGAGACTGTCGCCATAGATGCCGTACCGCGTTGCCCGCTGCACCAGAGAGAAGTAGCGCTTCTCCTGCCCTATCAGACCGTCGGGCTCTTCGCATAGCATCGCCGTAGAGAAGAAGGAATATCGATCCACCGTGACCGATCCGTCTTCGACCTTTGCTGGACCCCCGTATGAGTTGCACCCCATGAACCCTCCGATGCCGTGCTCGTCGAACCCTATCGTCACCTCGCTTCCCTGGACCACCGAGGTGGTACGGTGGCCCCACATCCCTGAGTCGAGCCTGAGCTCTACGAACGCCATAAGGGACCAATCCGTGTCGGAGGTGTCCTCGACGGCCTGCGGCAGCGGCTCGAAGGTCAGCATCTTGCCCCTGATGCTCCAGATCCTGAGGCGACTCAATCCTCCCTCCCTGTCAACCGAATACTCCCTTGCCCACGTCAGAAAGTCGCCGAACTCGCCCTCCAGAGTCCTCTCATTCTCTGAGCACGACTGCCATGACTGCGGGGAGCTCAGCATCGATTTCCCTGGAAAGCGCAGAGCACCCTCAGACGCTCGGTACGTCGCAACGTAGCTGCGACAGGCGGTCGCGCCGGTGGCCAATCGATCGTCCAGGAAAGCCAGGGTCGGCGAACGAACGCTGTCCATCGCATCGCCCTCGATGAGGAGCCGCCACGCAGTGCCCTTCAGGTCAATGGGACTCCCAGGCAGAGGCGCCCGCCTGACGAAGACCAGCCTGGTTGAGCCGCCGCTGTCGAGGATCTCCAGACGGTCATCCGCAATGCGGAACCTCTCCCCTTGCCCCAAGGCCGCCATGTATGCATCGGCCTGGTCCATTATGCCCTCGGGCTCGGGGCACAACATAACGGTGACTGCGAAGGGTGGGATTGAGAACACCTTATCTGCACTGGCGACAGGCGTACCCTCTTCAGATCGCCCGCCGTAGGAGTTGCATCCATCAATACCGTCAAACCGGTTATCTTCAATCCTCAGCGTTATCACAGATTCTTCGATGACTGGTCGACCGTCTAGTGAATTGAGCACCCAAGTGCCATCGCCAGACAACTCTATATCTGGGCTGGGTGACCGAGACGCGTTGGGTCTGTCGGTGGTAGGCGTAGGGGCGCTGGCAGGTGACTCTTGAGTAGCGCTGGGCGTGGAGGTCGAGTCCACCTCCCCGCAGGCAGCCACGAGGAACAGGAGAATGGCCATCTGCCCGATGAGGACGACACATCTCACTTGACCACCTCCAACTCATGGGCTTCGGGCACAGGTTTCTCGGGTGAGTCCAGATTCAGCACACTACGCACCAAGTATGTGCCAGGGGGAATGGGCTCTCCCCTATTGTCCACCTGCTCCCACTCGCCAACGAACTCCAATTCCTCGCCTGGCTCCAGGGTTTGGCTGTCCAACAGCAGGAGGGTGATCTTGGCGCATTTCCAGTGCCATACCTGCTCTCCATCATGTGTCGAGGCGACGAAGTCATAGGGCAGCCTGCCACCTAAGTAGAAGCTCACAGGATCATCACTGTCGTTCCGCAACGTCAGAGCCCATACCTGATAGTACGTTTCAAACCTACAAAACGTTCCCTCACGCAAGCGACCCGGCGGGGTCGACGCAGGAATGCGGTTCTAGACAGCGGCGTCCGATAGCGCTCCAGCAGCACTTCGAAGGCGTTCCAGTCCCCCAACTGCGAGAGCCGGATCAGCTCTTCCTCACGCAATTAGGGCCTCCCCAAAGATCGATCCCCTACAAATGTAAGTCCGCTCTTCCATCAAATCGTTCCATTCCCTGGACTTTGGTGTTGCAGTCGGAGCAACCGTTGGCTTCGAAGTGAGAGCCGCACTGACGTTGTAGAAACTTAGCTCGCTGGATCTACAATCCCATCCATCGGCATTATGCGCCAGCGTCAGGTTAGCAAAAATCGAAGGCCCCTGCTTTGCTTAGAAGGGGCCTCTCGTAGTGAGCTCCTGTCTGACTGGGTAAGGCGAGTCCGCTTACACTTCCAAGACCAAGCTCAAGGTGAAGGTTCTTGATTTCGTCCAGTTTGGTGGACCGTCTTGCCGTCTATGGCTACGACCTGACCTTCAATCACCTCGTTGACTGCCCGAACCCACTCTGTGAAGCAGGCCTCGAACTGAGCGGGGTCTAATCTCGCGAAGACCCGACCGAAGGTGTCGTGAGACGGGATGCCGTTGGGGAGTTCGAGCAGACGGCTGAGCTAGGTCTTCTTCGACTTGCCGAACATCTCCACATCCACCCACGAGTCGGCACCACAGATGACGGCGCAGATGGCTATGACGATGACATCTATGAGCTTGTGACGCTTGGCGCGGCCGGTTCGTGGTCTGTCGGATTGGCGAACCGGTCCGTCAACAGCGCTACGGCTGAACTGTCCATGAGGCCACTCCTGCATTGAGAATGACCACATCATACTAGAACTTTTCTTAGACTCGTCAAAATGTGATTGCCCTGTCCTGATGATGGGTCCAATTGACAGGTGAGGGCAAAAGTTCCTACTCTTGACACGGCTTGAGAAGTATTAATAGTATACGTTCGCCTAGGCCGTTGGCCTATCGACCGCATAAACCACAAGGTACAACAAAGGAGAAAGTTATGGCTTTAGATATTCATATAGAACAGTTTGTAGATGCCTCAAGTAGAGGCGATGTGCCAACAATGGAAAAGATGGCTGCAGAGGGGTTTGATCCGAAACAAACAGCCGATTATGACGGCAGAACAGCGTTACATTTAGCCGCTGCAGAAGGGCACCTAGATGCAGTGAAATGGTTGATAGAAGTTGCCCAAGTACCCTTGAACGAAACAGCTCGATGGAACGGTACCGCATTAACGGACGCCATCAGACATGACCACAAAGAGGTGATCCAATACCTGGCATCAAAGGGGTTTACGTCTCGACCTTTGTGTCCTTTTGATACGGAGTCACATGAAGACGCCGCCAGTAAGTACCGCGAAAACACCAATCTCGAAACCGTAGTGGCAGCAAGTCTAGGTGACGTCGCAAGATTAAAGGAACTCGTCAATGCTGGCACCGCACAAGCTAATGGTGGTGATTACGATTCAAGGACTCCGATTCACCTTGCCGCATCTACAGGTAACCTTGATGCAGTAAAATTCCTCGTTGAAGTAGCCGGCGTAGATGTCAATCCGATCGATCGTTTCGGTGGCACACCATTGACCGATGCCATTCGGCATGATTTCAAGGATATTAAAGAGTATTTGCTCAGTAAGGGAGGTAAGTCTCGCGAAGTTTACGATGACGAGATACCACCCAAAGCCCACTGGTCGCATTAGCAGTCGGCAATCTATTAGGATGATTAGCCAGGATGAGGGCGATCCCCTCGTCAGCATCTCCAGGAATTGGTTGTTGGCGACAACGTTTAAGCCGGCAGCTAGGAACCCCATTAGGCAGGGGTCATCGACGCATTCTGCAACACATGGGATGGCCATGTGCTCTTCGCCATAGCCGTCCGGATGAGCTGCGACCGCAGCCTCAATCCAAACAACATCAGTGCCCGGCTTGAGCTGGTTATCAGTCCAGTTCGGGATCCAGGTATAGAATAGAACATGTTCCCCAATGCGAAAGCTGGTTATAATATTTTTTGGAAAACTCTCGGAATATGGGGCCATACGTTTATTCTGGTGGAGTGGACCTACCCGAACACTTGCCGGCGGCCTTGCCGAGGATGTTACCATCGCAAGAGACGCGCGGCGGCCCTCCTCTAGCCATGAGAACCACACATACCAGTACCGGGATTCGCAATTGGCGTAGGCATTGGCTTCAGCTCGCAGCCATCGCGCTAGCTATCCTTGTGCTTGTTCTCTGGGCTTTTTGGCTAACGGAGAAAGCGTCACGGTCACTATTTCGGTGAAAGTCGGCTCCGCAACTTAGGGCGATTGAGGTGAACCCGGTTAGTTGGACAGAATTAGGGCGGAGTTAAGTGAGGGTCCCGCCGCTCCCGCAATAAGATACCACGTCTGCTTCCGGCGACCACCCCCCAACTGTTGACTCTTCATTTTGGGGCGCCCGGCCCTCAGAGAACACTTCCCCCGGCGTCCTATATCCCAAGGCCTGATGGGGCCTCTGGTCATTGTAGAACCGGAAGTAAGCTCCCAGTTCCCTCCGGGCCTCCCCCGCGATGGCGCAGGCTTTCATGTACACCTCCTCGTACTTCACCGTGCGCCACCGCCGCTCGACGAAGATGCTGTCCGCTGACCTCCCCTTCCGGTCCATGCTGATCTTCACACCGCGGTCCTGAAGGACCTGGGTGAATTCCTGGCTGGTGAACTGGCTCCCCTGGTCAGTGTTGAACACCTCCGGCCTTCCCCTACCCAGCGCCTCCGTCAGAGCCTCGGCGCAAAAGCCGGCCTCCAGAGTGTTGGACAGACGCCAGGACAGGACATACCGGCTGTGCCAGTCCATGACGGCCACCAGGTAGAGGAATCCCCGGGCCATGGGCAAGTAAGTGATATCGGCGGCCCACACTTGGTTGGGTCTGGTGATTTCGGCCTCTCCCAACAGATAGGGATAGACCCGCACTCCCGGCACCGGTCGGCTGGTTCTGGGTCGCCGGTAGATGGGCCGCAGCCCCATGACCCGCATCTGCCGCTGCACCCGCTTCCGGCTCACCAGTATACCCTGCCGCTCCAGCCAGACCTTCATCCCCCGCGACCCATAGAAGGGGGTCGCCAGGTACTGCCGGTCTATCTCCCGCATCAGCGACAGGCCCTCTTCCGAAGCCCCCTTGGGATGGTAGTATATGCTGGAGCGGTTCACCCCCAGCAGGGCGCATTGCCCCACTATCGGCAACGAGGGATGCTCCCGGTCCACCATCTCCCGCCGCCGGGCCGGGTTCATGGACCGGACCTCTCCGCCGAGAAATCCCGCTCCACCTTCAGCTGGCCGATCTCCTGGTACAACCGGGCGACCAGGGCGGCGTCGCTTGGCCTTCTGGTCCTGACCGTTGCCGAACACACCGGCGGCACCCCCGGTCAGGACCTTCTTCCAGGCTTGAATCTGGCCCGGGTGGACTTCGTACCGGGCCGCCAGTTGGGCCACTGTCTCCTCCCCCTTCACCGCATCCAGCAGGGCCACCCTGGCCTTGAAGGCCGGGCTGTGCTTCCTTCTTCCTTGCGCCATGTCCTGCTCCTTGTTTCCGTCCTATTTTAGGAGCGGGACTCTCTCTTAGCTTAGCCACCTGTCCAGTTTTCTGGGTCCACCTCACCTCAAAGCGGACACCGTTGGAAAGGAAGGCTTTTCGCTAAAGGTGAACAGGGATGATACGAACGGGGAGGTTGCGCTATTCTCTATCAGCGGCGGAGCGCAACTCATCTTCCCAAGCTGGCAAAAGCTCAACCGCTGTCTACCGAATCACCGAGCCGAAGTCGATGCCTACATGTCCTTGATTACCTCGATGGGATGTGACGTCGATGTACGTGGGGAGAATGCCCGCCCCCGTCTCCCTCTTGACCAGCATCTCGACCCCGTACTCGGCGAGGTTGACGGGCTCGCCCGCTGTTTCGAGGCCCTAGCTGGCTAGCTCGCCTGCGTATGGCGCTCCAAGGTTGGCCACTGGGAGGACTGACTGATTGACAAGCACAGCAGTAGTGCCTTGAAAGACCGTTGCGGTCCTCCCCCCACCCGTCTGGGGGTCCGCTATACCTACCTAGCCACTTCCAAATCTACCGTCCACGAGTACCTAAGCGTTGCGTGTCGATTGTGTCCGAAGAGTGAAAGTTCTTGATTTCGTCAAGTCTGGTGGACTCTTCTTGCCGCTGCTACTGTTTTCGGGCGTGGGGTCGCATGTGCTACGTGCTGAGCACGGGTCGTCTGAATACCAAGGCTTGTTGTTCCATCTTCGGGGAATGTGAAGTCTGCTACAGCGGCTACCGAATAGTTCCAGTCATGTAATAGGATTCCACTTCCCTCACGGCATTCTAGCCTCCAGCCTGTGAGGGGTGGAAGCTCGTCGCGAGTGTACCGGGTGTCGCCGTCTGGCTCGCAATAGCCGGGCATCCCTGGGAACAGTTCGCAGTTTATTGGGCTCCGGCACGGACTATGCGGCTTTGCCGATCCGGAACATCTTTGTGGAGCAGACCTGGCATACTCCTTGAGTGCCCGGGTGTCCGTTCTTCATCGTAATGGCCTGGGGATTGCTCATCTCCCTCTTGGACCGGCACTTGACACAATACGCTTCCATGGGATACCTCCAATTCTGTAGTTGTTGCCCATGACAAGACCTGCCGCCCGAAAAGGAGCTCTCGTCAACATAAATCGTACTGAGCTTCCAGGCCGGATATAAGGAGCAAATGTCTAAATTGCACTAGACATTTGTCTATAGGAATTGCGTAGGGAAATGCCTATCAGGGGCCTATGCCCATGCCGCGTCGGGTCTCAGCCCAGCGTGTTCAGGAAGCGATGTGGACGCTCATCGGGACTCCCATCGGCTGCGGGTAGGGGAATGGCGGGGAGCGGGCGGGGCGTGGGTATGAGTGTAGGAATGGCTGCGGCGGTCTGGAACAAGCCGGAGGCCCCCGCCGTTACAGCAGGGGCCTCGTCGCTGATCGCTCCGTTGCCTGTCGGTCTGCTTCCTCGGTTCCCGGCGGATCGACGGCAGGGCAAGGCAGGCGGCTTGCGGCGCGAACGCTGCGGGTCTGCCTTGTTGTGGGACGTTGGGTGGGCGGTGGAGGCGCTATCGAGTCATGGGGAGCTAGTGCGGGAGAAACTCAGCCGAGCTCTCGGTCCACCAGTCCGTTTCGCACAGCCCAGACGACGATCTCCTGCTTGCTGCCGAATCCCAGCTTGTCCTGTATGTGGTAGATGGTGTTGCGGACCGTCGATGAGCGGTTGCCCCTGGACTCGGCGATGGCGGCGTACGACATGCCCTGCGCGAACTGTGCGAGTATCTCCTTCTCTCTCACCGTCAGCTCCTTCCGCCGTGGCGAATCGATATCCTCCGGCAGGTGGCGCAGCCGCCTGAACACCCGTCTCATTACGTCACGGGGCATCCGGTACTCACCTCCGGCTACGTCCCTGACCATGGCCAACAGCTGCTCCGTCCCGGTGAACTTCTGAAGGTAGCCGTCGGCCCCGGCGGCCACCGCCTCTACGACGGCGTCCTTCTCGGTGGAGGCGGTCAGCATGAGCACCCTGACGTCCGCCAGGGCATCTAAGATCTCCCGGCACGCATCTATCCCGTCCCTGCCCGGCATCAGCACGTCCATGATGATGAGGTCCGGGACCACCTCCTTCGCCACGCGCTCCGCCTCCTCGCCGTCTCCCGCGTGTCCCACCACCTCGAACTCGCCTGTTCGCTCCAGTAGCTGCTGGAGACCGTCACGCATGACCGGGTGGTCATCCACCAGCAATACTCTGGTCGGTGTCGAAGCCATTTCAGCTCCCTCCTCTCATGTGCCTATAGGGAAGCTCACAGGTCACCGCGGTCCTCCATTCGGACCCGCTCGTCTCAACGACGAGTGTGCCGCCCATGCGCTCGGCGTCCTCCCTCATGTTCCTGAAGCCCTGGCCCCGCGTTGCGTAGTCGTCGGGAAGACCGGCCCCGTCGTCGGCAATCGACATCCGCAGGCCGTCACCCTCGAAGTCGAGGCCGACGCGGACGTGACTCGCATTGGAGTGGCGGAGGGCGTTGGTCAGGGCGTTGAAGGCGATGGAGAACAGCGCGCCCCGCGTCGCGATGGGCAGGGGGGGCTCGACGCCCGACTGCACCAGGTCGGCGGGAATGGAGGAGATGGTCGAGAAGGTCGCCGCCAGCGACTCCAGCACTCCTCCGAGCTCCATGCCCTCGAAGATCTCCCCAATCTCCATCGGGTGCCTCATCTCCCACATCGCCGACCGCGACAGAGCCGAGGTCTCGTCGAGCGTGGACATCAGGTCCTCGTTGGACCGGTCGGCAAGCCCCTTCGCCCTCTCGATGCCCATCCCTATCATGTAGGCGGACTGGGCCATCGTGTTGTGGATGGCGTGGGAGAGCTCGATGCGCTCCCGCTGAAGCGCCCGCTCCCTCTCCACCGCCTCCATCCGCCTGATCCGCTCCACCCTGGAGATCAGGTTGACGACAACCACCACCGTGTACATCCCGGCAACCCGTATGAGCAGTATCTCCTCATCATTGGCCGAGAAGTCCAACCCGGGCTCCACCGCGAGGCAGAGCGCCGCGTAGACGGCCGCCGCCATCGTGACCCAGACGAGGGTGAGCCTGACCGATCCGAATACCACCGCGAACATGGCGAGGGACGGGTAGTACCCCACGAAGAAGGGGGACTCGTACCCCCGGTGCGCCGCAACGCCGCCGCTCAGCATCGCCAGGTCCAGGGCGCTCAGCGCAAGCATCCACCGCCAGGACACGCTCCTCTCCGTGGCGAGCCGGTAGTGCAGGTATCCGTTGGTGGCGAGCAGCAGTATTGCAAGGGCGACGTTCGGCGCGTACACCACCTCTTCGACGTTGAGCGGGTACAGCCAGGCGAAGGTGGCAATAGACAGGACGAACCAGCGTCCCCAGACATAGACCCTGGCCACGCGGCGCAGCTCACCCGGCTCCGGCAGGTCGAAGCTCCGCAGGAAGGCTGGAAGCGCGCTGGCCGCTGTGCTCACTGGATTCAGGGCTCGTCTCCATCAGGTTGGATTACGGCAGATTCGGCTGGAATGCGACTTGCCCTCTACCCTGGGCGGTGGGCTCGGTCTCGAGAAGGGAGGGCCAAAGTAGGCAAACCGGCTAGGTGGGAATACCCGTCCAACACTCATTCTTATCCTAGAATTTAGTCCAATATGCCGGAAGGCATCAAGGGCTTATCACCTACATCGTTTATAGGCATGTGTCTATGCCGTGCCCTGCCATGAGGGACGGCGCGAGGCGTCGGTGGTCTGGGCTGTGCGGAACGGACTGATTTCGACGACTCGGAGCGGATGCGCAGTGTGGCGAAGCAGTTCCGTCGCCAGACCCTGAACAAGAGCTGCCTCAAGGTAGCATAGACTTCCGTCTCCACCCACGCATTTCGCGATGAGTGGCTGGTCGCGCAGTCGCAGGTACAGACTACCGAGTGCACGCCGGAAGGTTCTGTCATTGAAGAGAGCTACGTTGCCGTGTAGCATAATCAAGGGGCAACCAGGGCCAACGCACGCTCCGGCCCGGTGGATGCTCTACTCTGTGGGTTGGTCGCTCTCATAAACGGACTTGAGGTAATTAAAGCGCCGGAGGATTCCGGCAGATCCGGTCTGTTCGACTGGATCGCAAAGTGGTCAGACCGCCCGCAGATCCACGGCACCTAAAGCAGCGGTTCGTATGACGACTGGCGGCCCCACGGACCCTAGTACAAGGAGGCTATGGACGACCTAGAGCCGGATGGGTCGCCCCCCTTGAGCAATATGCTCAAGCTATACCCACCAAAGGCTCGCCAATCGACGTTAGCTTTCGGTTTGCAAGTCAGACTGCTTAGAATCCTTCAACCGACCGCATGGATCGGTCTGTCGTGTTTGATGGCCGTCGCCGTGATTACGGCATGTGCCGAGAGAGATACATCCTCTCCTACTCAGGAGCCTACAGCCACCCCAACACGGACTCCTGCAGCCACCCCGACGCTGGAACCGACGCCCATGCCGATCCGGACCGCTCGTCCTGGCGCGGCAGGGCTGGACGACCCTCTATTCCCCCGGCTGGGCAACGGCGGATATGATGTTTCCCGCTACACTGTGAACCTCTACATAGACGTGAACGCCAACGAGATCTCGGGCCGGGCTCAAATCGAAGCCGACGCTACACAGGACCTCTCCTCGTTCAATCTGGACTTTCGAGGCTTAACGGTTACGCAGGTTGCCGTGGATGGCCGCCCAGCCGACCACTCTCGCGCCGGATACGAGCTGACAATCGAGCTTGATGTACCCATCCCTGCAGGAACGACCTTCAATGCCTTGGTAACTTACGAGGGTCAGCCTTCGACCAGCCCTGTGCCTGGAACAGATCTCCTAACCGGCTGGCTAAACTACGAAACCGGGATCATAGCGTACGGCGAACCCTGGGGGGCGTCGCACTGGTTCCCGGTCAATGAGCATCCATCGGATAAAGCTTTGTACACCTTCATCATCACGGTGCCCGAGCCCTATGAAGCGGCCTCAAACGGTGAATTGACCAGCACAACCGACCACGGGGAGACTGTGACGTACGTATGGGAGAGCGTCCATGAGATGGCCAGCTATCTGGCGTTCCTGGCAGTCGCACAGTTTGATGTCGTCGCCAGTGAAAGTCCTGGGGGGATAACCGTCGTTGACTCGGTCGAAGCTTCGATAGACGAATCAGCAAGGGGTAGTCTGGATAGCGTCCCTTTGATAGTCGATTTTTTCGATGAATTGTTCGGCCCGTATCCATTCGAGTCCACCGGCTCCGTCGTCATTGACGAGCCAATTCCGCCACTGGAAACCCAGCCCCGACCCGTCTACGGGCTAGAATTCCTGGAGACTTTTGGCGACAGGTTGATAGCCCACGAGTTGGCGCACCAGTGGTTTGGAAACCTGCTTACTCCCGCGTCATGGCAGGACTTGTGGCTGAACGAGGGGTTCGCCACCTACGCTGAGTGGCTGTGGTTAGACCACAAGTCCGGCGGAGGCTGTTTCGAGGAGTTCTGGGAGATGGTGTGGCGTCCTGCCTATGGTCCGCCGGCGAATCCCGACCCCGATTCCCCTTTCAGCGACAGCGTGTATGCGAGAGGCGCAATGGCCCTCCACGCACTGCGCAGCGAAATCGGCGACGAGGCGTTTTTCAAGACCCTGCGCGAGTATGTGGCCCGTCATGCCGGGGGCAACGTGGCCACCGAAGACTTTGTCGTCGTGGCTGAGGAGATTACAGGCAGTGACCTGGACGGCCTTCTCGATCCCTGGCTCTTCGGTGAGACCACTCCTCTTCCGCCAGGCATGAACAGCGAACTGGGGAATCAGCCAGCGCCTACCCCGGGTAGGGCAATTGCGGAGGGGTGTCCACATTAATTTTGGTGATGACCCCATGGTCCTACTATATCTCCACCACACCACTCGTCAGCTACCGGATGCCAGATGGAGGGTTGGTCCTGCCCCATTCTACCGGAGGACTCTCTGTGCCACCGATGCTGTATTAAGGAGTAAGGTCACTAAGAATCGGATATCTCTGCCCGCAGGCGCCAACTCTAGGCGATATTTCCATCCCAAGGCCTCCGGCCAGTGCTCCAATGGGCCGTCAGTTTTACGCCGCGGGAGAAGCTGTGTCACCTGGAGTGAATCCCTGGGGTTACCCTAGCCTGTCTGCATCAAGGTCAGATGTCTACCTTAACATCAAAATGCCAACTAGGAGCGCTGCCATCGCCGCAACAGCCAACAGTCCCGTCACCGGCAGGAGATAACCGTTTCCTCGACTCGCGGGAGTGGCAGGAGTGGACTCGGGAGCAGAAGCAGTGGCTGTGCGTCTGATCTTCTTGGAGGCCTCCGTTTCGGGACTTACTCCACGGACCTTGAGAGACCCGTCCTTGTTGTCGAAAGCCGTGACACGTCCGGTGGATACGGAGAATTCGACTATGCCTCCCGAGAAACGCCAGGTCTCCAGGTCGCTGTCATCATCATCTGAAATATGGAAGGGTTCGTAGTCTTGTTTGCCGATTTCCAGCATGAGTTCCCTGTGTTCACGCTCCTCTTGCTGCCGACGTTTAATTTCGGCTCGGGTCAATCGATCTGGAGATGCGACGGAGTATGGTGTGCCCTGCAACCTCGCAACATCATCTCTGTAGGAGCCGATTGAGAAAAACTCTGAAATTGTAGCATTGGGGCCGGGTACCATCCTCACCTTCAAGTCTCCTCGGTTCATCCAACCCGTGACTCGCCCAGCCTTGTTGAAGCTGATCACACAGACGGCATCAACGGTCCCATATATCCAGTTTTCTCCCTCAAAGCCCATGTGGTCCATGGGTCTGGTTTCGGAAGGCGGGCCTTGAATTCGAGACACATCATCCTTGCGGGACCCTATGGTAACGTAGTCGGCGCCACTCTGCCCCTTCCTTCTCCGGGCCCGTGGCTTCGGCGCATCGCTTTCGGCCTGTGCCTCCGGCGTGTCACTCTGTTCTTTCCTAGCTAGATCGTATTGAACTCGCTTATCCGGGTCTCCCAAGACCGCATAGGCTCTACTGATCACAGTCATCATCTCGGCAGCTTTCGGGGATGGGTCTGTGTCAGGATGGTAGAGGAGGGCCAGCCGTTTGTAAGCTGCTTCAATAACTTCAAGCTGGGCTGACGGATGAAGTTGCAGGATTTCGTAGAGGTCCTCGTCTTGCTGCATGCACATTCTCCTTGTAGAGAATAAGCCCTAGGTAGCTCTGGCCTCCCGGATGGTAGCCTAGCTGGATTTGTCTATCATATTTCCATAGATTCGACTTCGGAACAATCCTGGTCCGGTTGGTGTCCTTCCACCCAAGAGTCTTTCAGGGATATACGGTAGTGTTGCATAGTCTCACCCTATAAGGGTGTCGGACGAGAATAGAAGGCTGCAGGGTATTTCTGCCGAATGGCCTGAGGGGGCCCCCCGGAGTGAAAATCTATGATTTGGCAAAGCCTGAGGACGTGAATGAGCTGGAACCACACCTATCAGCCTAACCTGACCCGAAACTGCGCCGGGTCCTGCCCGAATCTTTCGATCAGCATTTCGCACTGCCTGACTATCGCCTTCACATCGAAGCCGCACTCCATGTATAGGCCATTTGAGAGCTGCCTGGGGTACTTGAACCGAACATTGGTTGAGTGCGTGGGCTCCATGTGGACCAGATACCTTTTAGCCCTCTGCCCTGCTGGGACAGGGCATGATGCTCCGGTCAGCAACCCTTCCTGGATCAACCACTCAGCTGTCTCCACTAGAATGTCAGACCACCTGCTAACCAACCTCTCGACCGCCTTGGGGTTTCGAAGGAGATCAGGCTTGGTAGACATTCCACTGACTTGCCCATCTTGGGCCCATTCCTTGACTTGGGCGAACGTCATCCATTTCTCAGTATCCATTGAAACGGGACCGGAGTAATCATCATCCTGCTCTTGAACAGACTCCCTCCGAGATGGGCTCAGAGGGAGCAAACCGGCGTATCTTGCTTCAACCCTTAGCAGATGCATTAGCCTGTCCTGGACATTGTCAAAGACCAGCTGTCCGTCGACTCTCTGGGACTCAAGGGCCTCTAGCTCTTTCCTCCACTCAGCAAGCTCATTCTCACGACTCCTCCTCCATTTATCGAAGATCCGACGATCGTGTGATCGTGTCGTTGGGCGTTCCTCCACAGGCAGTGTGGCCAGGTAATTTTCGTAAACTTTGTCGAGCCCCTCTTCGTCGGAGATATCCGACTGCCTGATTTCGACAAATAAGCGGAGTTCTTTTTTGCGCTCCTCAGCGTCGCCTAACATACGGAGGCGTTCTTCTTCCAGCATGTCCTTTAGGAAGGGGTTCCGATAGGGTGAGAGCTCATCATTCTCTGCAACCATGGCCAGCTCCTTCAGTTCTTCGGTAACGGGCAACCGAGATTGAATATGGGCGTCGTAATGGCACAGATCGCAAACCAAGTCATGATCCCTCCCACAGGCAGTTTCCCTCGTCCATCTCTCCCAGACCCTCTCGACACAGCATCTGGTATACAGGCCACACTCTTTGACCTGCCTTCGCCTTTCCCGATGCCTAGGGAGGTATCTACCCTAATCACAGGGCACTCCCGGGAGCAGTCATTCACGATCGTGAAAGCTCCGATGGACCGTTCGGCGACATAAAGTCAGGCACTAAGACCGGTGACAGGGCTGGGCGAGCCTGGTCCTCTAACCGCGTTTCCCGATCCTCTATTTCCATGATGTCCTCCTCTCGTGGCTGCCCGCTACTCATCCCTCACGCTGCCCTGCACCCGCAGGATCACAGCCTCAGAGACCGGGCGCTCACCACCGTCGCAGATTACCGGTGTGCTCATGCAGTTCCTACTCGAGGGCAGCGTGATGGTCAAGAGCCCTCCCCGTGCCGGCTGCACCCGTAGCTCCCATAGGTGGGTCTGATCAGGATTGACGGTCCTGGCCCTCGTGATCCTTCCGTTCTCGACCTCCAGTGCGGACTGTACCGTCGTGGCGTCAAGACCTGCAACCGGTGCGTTGAAGCGCAGCCTGATCGTGAAGGCTGTGCGCCCATTGTGGCTAAATGGGGCACGCCGGAACTCAGCCCTCAGGGGCTCGGGCTCTGAGATACGGAGCATCAGCTTGTCCACTGAAGTCCAGGGCTGGTCGGACACCGCCCACGTTAAGGTGCCGTACTCGGCGTTCACGGCAGCGGCTGATGCATTCAGGGTCAGGGCGGAGGTGCCGTCCACTGTGATGAAGTCTAGGGTATGGCCGGTGAGGGCGTTGAAGGGCGAGAGCCCCAGTGTGAGCCTGCCACTCTCGTGGACCAGGGACTCGATGGAGATCTCTGTGCCGTCCGCGAGCGTGAAGTCCGTGTCGCTCAAGGCATCGCCGGTCCCGTGGTACCCTGTGGAATCCCCGCTGCTCACAGGGTCAAAGAGCGCTTCGTGGACCACACCTTCAGGGGTGGTAACGGTCACGATGATATCGACATCCCGCTCCATCTCCTCAGGTTCGCCATCGCAAGGGATTAGGTTGGTGTCTATCCACTCCTCATAGAACCGGTATTCACCCGCAGGAAGTGGCCTTGCTGTATCGACGACTTCCGAATTGTGAGCCACAAAGAGATCTGCGTCCTCGCCTCGGATTTCCATCACTCGCCGGTCTGGAGGTCTGGGTGTTCTGTCTCCGGTGAAGTCATCGGGATACAGAAGCGTTCCACCGGGCAGTCCAGAGTCGATAGACTTATGATGGTTGAACTGCGGACGCTTGAACCCCTGGGTGCGTTCTTCGACTCTCCTCTCTGCTCTAGCCTTAGCATATAGACATTCCCGGTAGGCGTCCGAACCGTCTCCAGCAGCAACCTCCTGCTCGAACTCGCCGATCTTCGCTTTCATCGAAGTCAACGTGATAGTCCCAGATGAGCCGGACGCTCCTCTTACCCCGTTGCTGGAAGGTGCATCCAAGAGGAAGCGTTTCGAGTCTCCTGAACGGGAAGCGCCTAGTGCTCCGAGTGCTTCTGGGAGCCATCGCTTATCGTGAGGACTAGCTATGGTGTAGTAGTCTCCGTAGATTCCAAAGTCGTCTCCGATTTCACCCAGCAGGTAGTAACCATCTCGTGGGAAGTCTGGCAGTAGATTGAGGTGTGTCGTCAGGAAGATGATGGCCTCCCGGCCATCCCACTGACTGTCTCGGTCCGAGAGGAAGGCTGTGGCAGCGGCGAGAGCATCTCCCGTACTTTCGTAACCATAGGATCTGGGCTCCGTCGTTACCACCGCTATCAGCGTACCGTCTCCCGTTCCCTTTAGATACTCAAGGGCGGCGAACATGTGTTCCATCGTGCCGATGTAAGAGATGGAGTCGTGCGGAGGCGTATCTATCACCCCAGGTTGCCACCTCTCGGTTCCGGCTGACACAGACTGCAAGCGAGCCCTCACTATTACCTGTGATGCAGAGATCGCTTCCTCTAGGGAAGATTGTCCTAAGTACAAAGGAAGGGCTGCTATTCCATGATTCCCAGGTGGCAAAACCCCTCTAGAATCCCCATCGTCCTCCCATTGGGAGTCTCTACAGGAGAGGGAGAGAGCCAGCACCAATACCAGGAAAATGGGAACCACCGCAAGGGTGAGACCTTTCTCAGAGATCTTCATCGTCCGTCCTCCGTTCTTAATCATCAGCGGTGCAGAGGTGGCCGGTTGGTCGACAACTGGTGAGGTATGTGGTTCCCGTACACCTCACGTATGTACGTGATGTCGTCGCCGGGAATGTTCGTGATGGGGTCGCCCCCTCCTCGCATCACTGAACCTCTTAGGTCTCGGAACCAACCTGCGCTCTCGTGGTACAGGTCGTAGAGTCCCAAAGCATGTCCGAACTCATGCATAACCGCTTCTGGTAGGTAAGTGTAGCGAGTGTAGCCCCCGCCAGAGTGGTCGTCCTCATCGAGGTCGGGGGTGTTAGTCCACAAGTATCTCACGGTGGGCCTATTTTGACGGTAGACAGAACCATCTTCGAGATGTGGCTTGGTAGCCTGTGAGCCTACAGAAGACCCCCGGCTACAACATTGTGGTCAGATACGGGGTAGGAAACCGCATCGGAGCGAGTCTGCCCGTGCGCCACGATGTCAGTGCGGAGGTGGCTGCTTCCGGGAAATCTCCACCATCGTCTTACCAAGGGTTCGGTAGCGGACCTCGAATGGATAGAATTGAGGGGTTCCGTTTGCTTCTGAGGTATGGACTATCTGGACATATTCACACCATATGCCAAAAGCAAACGGAACCCCCGCGCCCAATCCGGTGACATCGGACGGGCGCCAGGTCCAGACTCTCCCCCGACGATCACCCAGGCGATCCCCTGGAGTTGGAAGTCCTGCAGACCGAGGTCAGCGACAACAGGCTCACACGACAGGAACCGGACTGCAGCCGGGCTCTCTTGCAGATGCCTCACCCTGACCAGGGCGTTCCGGTCCTCGACTGACACGCCACACCAGATGTGGGGCGGGCACTCCCTGCCGGCGTACCTCGACCGCAGATAGTCCCTCATGGTGGAGATGCGCTTGGTCAGGAGCTGATAGGTGTGGTGCTCGGCCGCCTCCATGACGCCGAACACCTGGTCAACGAATCACCAGGGAACATCCTTATGGAATAGGTCCGACACCGAGTTGACGAACACGCGCCGAGGCCTCCGCCAGCGCAACGGCTGCTCCAGCCGGTCAGGGTGGATCTCCAGGTCAAAGCTCCTGTCGAACCGCAACGCGATCCGCTCGGCATAGCACCGATCGCACCCTGTAGAGACCTTGGTGCAGCCCGTCGTCGGATTCCATGTGGCATCCGTCCATTCTATAGCTGAGTTGTCGCTCATCGACCCTCCTTCCATTCTCACTGTCCAGAAAATTACCATCATCGTTGCAAAAATTGCCGAACCGCCTTTTCCAGATACGGAGAAATTACCATCAAAATTACCATCGTTACCTTTTTAGTTCTCGCTGTCCAGAATATTCCCCATAATTCATAGATAATTATTTCCGCAGTCACGCATTTTTCTCTCGGAACATCACCCTGGAGCACCCCCGGCACCACCCCACAGGGCCGGGCCCTCGCCTACCTCCAGGCTGCGATCCGCACCCAGCCCGAGTGTTTCCGGTTCTCGTACCGGGTCCTGGTCGGAATGAACAACCCCACCATGCGGGCCGCCTTCACCAACCGCTGGACCTGGTTGATGCTCAGGTACAGGCTCGACGCTATGACCTCGTAGAGTGTCCTCAGCTCCGCCGCCTTCCAGACGTTCATCCACTGGCGGGCCTTGGCCACGCTGACGTTCACCTGGTCGGCGATCAGCTCCGGCGGACGGTGAAGTACGAAGAGGTGTACCTGAAAGCCTACGCCAACATCCCGGAGGCCCAGAGGGGGCTGGAAGACTATTTCCGGTTCTACAACGAGCTGAGGCCCCATCAGGCCCTGGGCTACCGGACCCTGGCCGAGGTGTTCCATGGAGAGCAGGGGGTCGGGGAAGGGTAGTATAGTGGAAGGATGGTCTTCACCCGGTACCAGCGCAGAACGACCGGCAGGAGCACCGGGATTCTCACTTAACTCTGCCCTGGTTCTGTCTAAATAACCGGGTCCACCTCACTCTGACCGCTTCTCTCCCTACTTTCCTCCGCACCATCGAACAGATCTACGTTCTTGGCGTGCACATCGTCTTGGCCTGCCGACCAAACCTTCCCTCCAGTCCGAAGGTTTCCCTTGGGCCGGGATGCAGCAAGGGCCACCATGGCCTCGGGGCGGCCCTGAGCCATGTGCAGGCGGGCAACCCTGTGGGGTTTCAGTTCTGGAATAATCGCCATCGCTTAGTCTTGGTGGGCGTGGCCCAAGGCGACCCATTCCGCGAGTCTCACCAGAACCACCGACCCCTGGAAATGTGGAAATCCCAACGAGCCGGAGGCTGGCAGCTACCCTACCGGAGCTCCGACCCTAGGCGATATATCCAACGGACCGCCTACGGATGCGGGGGCAAGATACGCTGCGCCGAAGGCATGGGCATGTTTACGAACCCGGCTGCCTTCAAGGGCCTCCAGGACGCCTCGCAAAACGCGGGCCAGTACGTCGGCACATTCCCTGCGGAATTCCTAAGGCTTGTTCCCCAGGGCAAGCCCCTTCTAGATTTGGTAGAGGCCAGGTGTTTCGAACCACCTCCGGCTGAAAAAGTTGCGCTTCCACTTGACAACTGCTCGATCATAGATTCCCATCGGGATGGAAAGGCGGACCTCAAGGCGCCAGTCAGCGTCGTCGCCGGGTTCCTTCGCCTGAGGTGTATAGCCATATTGGCCCAATTAAAAGCCAGCAGCACATGATAGTGGTGAAAGGGTCATACGACATCAGCAAACGAAACCCAAGCAACACTTTCGGGAGGATATCATGGACAGCACGAACAAGGGTCGTTTCCTGCGCATCAGTGAATTAATGGAGCTTGTCGGGCTGTCGCGCAGCACCATATATCGCAAGATGCGAGATGGGTCCTTTCCTGAGGCTCGGAAAATTGCAGCCCGCGCAGTAGGCTGGTGGAAGCCTGATGTCGATGCTTATCTGGCAGCCAGACCCAAGGCTACTGGGAGCGCTCCACCCTGAAGAGGCGTCTAGCGCAATGTTACCGGCCCACATCAGGCTCAGCATTAGCGCCTACAGGCCCAAGTCCCCCTTGCCTTCCACACGAATTGTAGGGCCATGGGTTTCATCTACTAGTCATGCATGATGGTTCTGTTTGTCTGTTTGGTTGTAGCGGATGCCGTTGCTACGATTAGCAGGTGGATGCCTCGGGGCCTCTTACAGGCTTAGGTACCTCCTTGCACGCCCTCGCCCGAGGGGTAAACCGCGAGACCTTGCATATTGGATGGTTTCGGCGATGAACTTGCCGGTGTGGCCGTTCTCGATGATGTTGCCTTAAAGCGTGATTGGTGGGTTCATTTTGCTTTCTCACAGCTCGGTGCAACTTGACACAGATTTGGACCATCTGGCCCTGGTGTTCTTGCTGGCTGTAACGCTTCCCTGGTCTTTCGCAGCAGCCCCCTGGTCATGTTGCAGCAGTTCAGCAGGGTTGGCTGGAAGGAGCAGGAGATTAAGGAGCACTTGTACTTTCATGCGGCCCATGTCGGCTATCTTGTTATCATTGTTTCCAATGAAGATGCCAAGAATCAAATGCCTGGGATCGAGCGTTGGCTGGATGCTTGAGGGCAGGAGTTTCAGCAGTTGAGAGGAAGTGATGACCAGTAGCCGAGAAAGCCGCCACGACCAAGAACGGGACCGACTGGTAGTGGATTGGAACACCGAACTTGGCTTTGAGTGTTGTGGGTGTGGGGAGCTAACGTTGCTGCCAAAGGGCTTGGACATAGTTAGCGAAGCCTGGTTCGACGGATTTAGGGCAGACCTAGCGGCTATAGATCAAACCCCGGGGAGATAGCGGGTACATTGGAAGTCATCGACTCCCATGAACCCTCAGACCAAGTGCTAGCTTCTCAAGAGAAGTTGGCCTTTGCCTATTTTAGGCATCTTCCAAAGACCTCTTCTCCAAAGGCTCGCCGCGGTCTCTATCATTTCTGGAGCGATGAGTCTCAACAAGACCACGGCAACAACCCGAAGCAGGTCAAAGGCGATTGCTATGATGGGGCGTGGCTTTGTAGTGTGGAGTGCCTGCGTTGGTGGCAACAGTGGGGCGGATACAGCCGGGCTTCCCAGTGGGAGGCACGCAAGTGCGCCAACTGCGGTGGCTACCTCCACGAGAATGCCCTGAGCAATAGGGGCTTCAATGACTGGGCTGATGACCCGAATACAACCTATTGCATCCATTGTGCTGCCCTCGTAGTTGGTGCGTTCGGTGCTCAGTGGCGCGCACCTGGGGAACTTGCGGGCGGTGACCCGAGGGAATGGACACCTGTCGAAGGCGCAGGCCCTGCGGATTTACTGCTGGCCTACACCGAGGCAGCTTTCTGGTGCATGGTGTGGGAGGGCAGGGTTGCAAAATTGGGCGACGCCGATACCTACGACGGCAGCAATAGCAGCCAGGCAGAAGAGGCCACAGAGAAACGGCTAAGGGTGGTCACAAGTGCTTTTGATGAGGGTGATTTGAGAAAGGGTGCCAATCTACTATTGCCAATCGGCGCTCCATCTTGGGCCGCATATGAAGATGAACCTCAACGGCTCTTGGCTTTCCGAGAGGATAATTGCAGGGATGTCGCAAACTGTTGGTCAAGGCTCTTGCAGTACCGTTTGGGGCAGCTGCCCAAAGAACTCCAAGACACTATTCGAGCCAGTGAGCCCCAACGGCAAGCACTACGGGAACAACTGCGGGCAGACCACCTGGGAGAGCAAGAGTTGCTGGCTGGCCAAGCGAAGAAGCAAGAGTCTATTGAGCAGGAGCGCCTGGCTGACCGGGGGAGAAGGGTCCAACAGCACCAGGAACAACAAAGGATAGCATGGTCCCAACTAGACGAGTTGTACGGCCAAGCATCGGGAGGGGCATCTTCTATGAACAAAGGGAACGGTCCCGACCAGTGGTGAGGAGCTATCTCGGTGCACCATACACTGCCCAAACATAGTTCTAACGTTCGGCACCTGCCATGAGTCCTTGGCGCTCTATTTTCTCTTGAGGTCCGTCGGTGACATAGTCAGCCCACATCTGCATCAGCAAACGGCGGCGTTCAAACAGATCAGACCTTGCGTATGCTTGTTCGGTTGAGTTCCCCAGAATATGGGCAAGGGCCGCCTCTGAGACAGCCCAGGGGGTGTCGGTCTGCTCCAGGGTCCAGTTCTTGAAGCTGCTGCGGAACCCGTGCACGGTCGCACGCTCCGCCAAGCCTGTCGAACGGAGAATCTTTGTCAGTGTCATATCGGACATGGGGGAGCCCGGCCTCAGTGCCGATGGGAACACCAGACCGCTGTCATCACGCAAGATGGATGCTTCGCCAAGTAGGTCCAGGGCCTGTACGCTAAGGGGTACCCGGTGTCCTGTACCTGCCTTCATCCGATCCGGCGGTATCTTCCACACCCGGTCTTCGAGGTCGATCTCATCCCAGGTGGCGCCCCTGGCCTCACCCGAGCGCGCCGCGGTCAGAACCAGGAACCGGAAGCACAGCTTAGCTGAGATCGAAGCTTGGGAAGATTCAACGGTTTCGAGCGCCGAACCAACTTCCTGATAGGGCAATGCTCTAAGGTGTGCTTTCACCTTTGGCATAGGAGGCAACGCGCCATCTATGGCTTCACCCGCCGGATTGGACTCCATGAACCCGTGGGCCATTCCCCACCGGAAGATGGTCCTCATCCGTTGACGTGTCCGCCGGGCAGTCTCGGGATGGGTCGTCCATATAGGAGTGAGGACTCGGAGCACGGCACCCCGGTCTATCCGGTCCAGGGGTGTGTTGCCCAGAACCGGCATGGCGTGCCTCTCCAGAACCTGGACCCAGCTCTCAATGTGCCTGCTGTTGCGCCAACGAGGTCTGTTTATCTCATGGACAGCATGGGTGGCTTCCCGGAAAGTCGGCATCGCAGGAGCATGCTTCTCAGCCAGGGGATCGCGACCTTCAGCGACAGCAGCCCGGTTGTCTGAGGCCTTCTTCCTGGCTTGGGCTAGGGTGACAGGCGGATATCCTCCCAGCCCTATATCCCGCCTGTGTCCGTCGATGGTAATTCTCAGGACCCATGATTTGTGTCCTGCTTTGCTGATGAAGAGGTGGAGCCCTCCTCCATCGGAGTACCTACCCGGTTTCTTCAGATTCTCGATCTGCTTCGCTGTTAGTCCCATGACGCCCTCTCACTAATGTATGGTTCCCACATATATTACCACATTAGAGATGGGATGTTGAGGGACACCGAAGGAACGTTTAGGACAATATTCGACACATTGCAGATATGAATGACGGAGCTTCAGAGACTCTATAGGACGGAGTGAGATTGGTTAGTGGTGGAGCTGAGGGGATTCGAACCCCTGACCCCCTGCGTGCAAAGCAGGTGCTCTCCCACTGAGCTACAGCCCCCTGGGTACTATATTATAGCCGCTTCTTTGTCGGCCTTCTTGAACTGGGGGATGACGTGCTTGCCGAACATTTCTATGGACTTCATCGTCGCAGCATGGTCCACCGTCTCGGTGGCCATCAGGAACTGGAGCTGGTCTATCCCCGTCTCTTCGTGCAGCTTGGCGGCGGCGATGCAGCTCTCCGGGTCCCCGGCCACGATGACTCCCCTGCTGGCCAGGGTCTCGGCATCCAGCTCCCGCCACACCTGCTGGGCCAGCCCGGCCCCGCCCGAGAGGTCCAGGGTCTCGGTCTGCTCCCCCGTCTCTTCGTTGGTCTCTGATTTTACATAACGTGAGAAGTTCTGCTTCAGGTGCTCCGGCACCCCGCCCCACTGGTTCACCAGCAGCTCGTACAGGTCTTTCTGGTCGGCCAGGTAGGGCCTGTCCGGGCCGAAGAAGGTCTTTAGGGATGAGGCGCACAGCTCCTGGGCAGCCCGGTTATCTTCGCCACAAATCCCCATCACAGCATTGAGCCATCGGTTGTTGACAAACCCGCCCACGGGCTGGGCAGAGGCGACGTTCTTCTTGTAGGTGTCGATGTGGGGGGCCAGGAGGGAGGGAGCGCTTATGCCCAGGGCCATGACGCCGATGCCCTTCTGGGCGGCGATCTCGTAGGTGGCCGGCTGCAGGGCAGCTACCCATATGGGCGGATGGGGCTGCTGATATGGCTTGGGCAGCACCTTCCGGGGCGGAACATTCCAGAACTTGCCCTCCCACTCGAACATGTCCGATTCCCATATCTGGGGGATCATGGTGAGGGACTCATCCCACATCTCCCGGGTGTTGCGGGGGTCGATGCCCATGCCCGTCTGCTCGTAGGGAGCGGAGCGGCCCGTGCCAAACTCCACCCGCCCATGGGAGAGGTGGTCGATCATTGCCACCCGCTCTGCCACCCTGATGGGATGATGGTAGGGCAGGATCACCACTCCGAAGCCCAGCCTGATGCGCTTGGTGAGGCGGCTCAGCGCACCGAAGATGACCTCCGGGCACGGGGACATGGAAAAACCCGTCAGGAAGTGGTGCTCCACGAACCAGACATAGTCCCAGCCCATCTCGTCGGCCAGGATGCACTGCTCGATGGTCTCCTCCACAAGGGCATGGTCATCCAGGGCGGGGCGCTGCATCTCGTAGGCAAGTCCGAATTCCATGGGTGCGCTTCTCCTAACGATGGTGGCGGTCCAGAGGGGGGCTGTCTCGCCCATTGTACTAGCCGTTACTTCCCTGAACAAGGAGCGATGCCTCTTGAGGATGACCCTGGGACCTTCTCTTCTCCCGGGGAAGAGGAGCCGATATGACGATATAAGGGGCGGAGGTGGAATGACGGCAGGAGGACGGGAATGTTGAAGGGCTGTGCCGTCATTGCGGCGGAAGCCGCAATCCAGAAATCGTGCCCCTGGATACCGGCTTTCGCCGATATGACGATATAAGGGGCGGAGGTGGAATCACGGCAGGGGGACGGGAATGACGAAGGGCTGTGCCGTCATTGCGGCGGAAGCCGCAATCCGAAAACGGTGGACTGGATGCCGGCCCACGCCGGAATGTCCCCCCCATCCCCGGATCGAGTCCGGGGCAGGCCCTGACCTTCTTTCCCGGAGAGGCCCTTGCGTAACCTGGGGCCAGGGCTGTCCGTTCCCCTTCGAGTGCCTCAGGGCGAACGGACAGGACAGGGGCTTTGTGTTCCCCCAGGGCAGAGTCTTTGCGTTGCCTCAGGGCAGGCCGGTTTCCCTTGCGTAACTCCCCGGACTGGGCACAACACGGCGGTGAGGGGTTAGGCTCCCGCGCAAACGGGAGTAAAGGGGGTGGGAAGGGTGATGTCCAGGGCACAACCAGGGCTGTCCGTTCGCCTCACTACCTGGGGCCTGCGCTGTCCGTTCGCCTCACTACGTGGGGCCTGTAGACCTGTCCGTTCGCCTCACTACGTGGAGCCTGTAGACCTGACCGTTCGCCGTGCTACCTGGGGCCTGCGCTGTCCGTTCGCCGCACTACTTGGGGCCTGTAGACCTGACCGTTCGCCGTACTACCTGGGGCCTGCGCTGTCCGTTCGCCCTGAGGCACTCGAAGGGGAACGGACAGGACAGGGTCTTCGATCGCCCTCAGGGGCAACGGGCAGCGGTAGTTGTGGAAAGGTCTTCCCAGGGGGAGAAGAAATACCCTGCCGCCCTTAAGGGTCTGAGGGAGCAACGCACAGGCCCTCGATGACAAGGAGGCCGTTGACACTCGGGTCAACATTAACTAGTCTGTTCACTAGTCAGATATCACGAGGTGAGCCATGATCAGGAAATGGCCGGTGCAGGATGCCAAGGCGAGGTTCAGCGAGCTGCTGGACACCACCCTTGCCGAGGGGCCTCAGATTGTGACCAAGCGGGGGGTAGAGGCAGCCGTGCTCCTTCCCATCGAGCAGTGGCGCAAGCTGGAGGAGCAGGCGAGGCCGGACCTGAAGGAGCTGCTGCTGGCCAGGGAGGCGAGGACGGAGTACCTGGCGCCTCAGCGAGAGCAGCCGCGCAGGCGGCCTTACCCAGGGCTGGAGTAGGGCTGTGTACCTCCTGGACACCAACGTCGTGTCGGAGCTGCGGAGGCATCTCCCCTATGGCGCCGTGGTGGAGTGGATATCCCGTGTGCCTGCGGAGCAGCTTTACGTATCTGCCGTAACCATCGGCGAGGTACAGGCGGGGATCGAGTTGATCCGGGAGCAGGACAATGCCAAGGCGTCGGAGATCGAAGGCTGGCTGGAGAAGGTGCTGCGCTCCTACAGCGTGCTCCCCATGGACGCCAACGTCTTCCGGGAGTGGGCGCGGCTGATGAATCGCCGCCCGGAAGCTCTATCGGAAGATGCCATGATAGCGGCGACAGCCATCGTGCACAGGGTGAAGGTGGTCAGCCGCAGCGTGACCGACTTCGTCCAATTCGGTGTGGAAGCCGTGGACCCGTTCGAGGGGGAGGCCCGGTGAGCAACGAACCAAAACCTACCAATGATTCAATGGCGGAGGACAAGTTCGGCGAGATTGTCGCTAAGTTCGCTGATGCTGTCACGGACAATTTCAAACTTCCTGTATCTGCCCAACCGGAAGACCAGTTGAAGGCCCCGGTGGGGGACCTTCTCCGGGAAACCGGCGTTCTGACCAACCTGAATGTAACCTGGCGAACGGAGGTACACCCTGACGACATAGACGGCCGTCCCGATTTGGGTGTGGTCGCCGGTGGACTCTTGACTGGACACGTAGAGCTCAAGCGCCCGGGGCTAGGAGCACGCCCTGAGTACTTCAAAGGGCACAATAAGGCGCAGTGGGAGAAGTTCAAAGCCCTGCCCAATCTGATTTACACAGATGGCGGAGAGTGGAGCCTGTACAGGTCAGGAGAGCTACGACTTAGCACAAGAATAGCCAACGATGTCAGTCTAGGTGGCGCGAAGGCTTTGGATTCTGGATCTCTCGACAGCATTCGTGAACTCCTCCGCGAATTCCTGTACTGGGAACCCATCGTCCCTGGAACTGCAGAGGGGCTAGCAAAATTCCTAGCTCCCTTAGCCAGAGTGCTAAGGGATGAAGTGGAGGCAGCTTTAGACAGAGAGGGTAGCTTCCTCCGACAACTGGCCGGTGAGTGGAAAGGGCTGCTGTTCCCCGAAGGAGACGACGCCCAGTTTGCCGACGCCTATGCCCAGACGGTGACCTACGCGCTCCTGCTGGCCAGGTTCGAAGGGGCGGAGAGCTTGAAGCCAGCGTTTGCTGTGAATGCGCTCCAGCAGGAGCACGGATTGTTGGCTGAGGCGTTGCAGCTGCTGGAAGCTCCCGCTGTCCGGGAGGAGCTGCAGATGCCCGTCGAACTCTTGGAGCGCGCCATCCAAGCTGCGGACGCGGCCAATTTGGGTCAGTCGGAAGACCGATGGCTGTACTTTTACGAACAGTTCCTGGGCGCCTACGACCCAAAGCTGCGCAACGACCGTGGGGTCTACTACACCCCTGTGGAAGTGGTCCGCGCCCAAGTGACATTGGCCGGGGAATTGCTTAAGACCCGCTTCGGCAAACCCCTCTCTTTTGCCGAAGATGACGTCGTGGTTCTGGACCCCGCAGTTGGGACCGGAACCTACCCCTTGGCGGTGTTGGACCACGCTGCAACCACTGTTCGGGAACGGTATGGCCCGGGAGCGGTTCCGGAGAGACTCAGAAATCTGGCCGATCGTCTTTATGCCTTCGAGTTGCTGGTTGGTCCCTATTCCGTAGCCCACCTACGCCTGTCTCAAAGTTTGGCTAATGCGGGCGTAACCGACAAGGCTCCCCAGGTTTACCTGACCGACACCCTGGAGTCGCCTAACCATCCACCCCAGTTCACCGCCAGCCTGCTGCAAGCACATCTCACGGAGGAACGGGAAAGGGCCCAGCATGTGAAGAAAGACATGAGAGTGTTCGTTTGCCTGGGAAATCCTCCTTATGATCGGGAAGAGCAAGACCCCGACGAAGATACCGGAAAGCGGAAGGGAGGTTGGGTTAGATACGGAGACGAAGAACCGGAAGGAGTCGAACGGACCAGTCCCATACTCGAGGATTTTCTCGCCCCTGCGCGGGAGGCGGGAGCAGGAGTCCACCTCAAGAACCTGTACAACGACTATGTGTATTTCTGGCGATGGGCCTTATGGAAGGTTCTCGATTCTACGGGAGAGGCAGGAATAGTCACGTTCATCACCGCTTCTTCCTATTTGAGCGGCCCAGGGTTCGGCGGCATGCGCCAGAAGATGCGCGAGGTGTTCGATGAGCTATGGATCATCGATCTGGAAGGAGACAGCCTCGGGGCCAGGAAGACAGCGAACGTCTTCGCCATCCGCACCCCCGTCGCCATCACAATAGGTGTGCGGAACGGGCCGCCCCAGCCGAAGATGCCTGCAAATGTTTGGAAAACGAGGCTAACCGGCAGTGAGCAGGAAAAGCTGGCAGTTCTAGACTCCATCGGGTCGCTTGGCGACCTGGAGTGGAAGGAGTGCTCTCAGGAGCGGAGTGCTCCGTTTTACCCCTCGGGGGGCGGTACATTCGTGGACTGGCCGGCGGTAACCGACGTGTTTCCATGGCAGCACTCGGGCGCTCAGCTAAAGCGAACTTGGCCTATCGGTGAAACTACAGATCTTCTCGACAAGCGATGGCGACAGCTCTTGGAAATCGCAACCAAAGACAAGAGGGACGCCTTCCGAGAAACGCGTGACCGAAAAGTCAATGGTAGTTATCCGACATTGTTGGATGCCAAAGCCCGGCCGCCGTCCATCGCAACCCTGCTTGGGAAGCCATTGCCGCCCATAATCGCTCGCTATGGTTTTCGTTCATTCGATCGTCAGTGGGTAATCGCGGACTCAAGAGTAGGTGACTTTATGAGGCCCGACCTTTGGAGAGCCCACAGCGAAGAGCAGGTCTACTTAACCAGCCTTCTGACCTCGGTGCTTGGTCTTGGTCCAGCTGCGGTAGGGACGGCAGAGTTGCCTGATCTGCATTATTTTTGTGGTCGAGGCGCGAAGGACGTGATTCCCCTGTGGCGAGACGCCGAAGCTACCCAGCCCAATATCACCGCGGGGCTTCTCGATTCGCTGGGCACGACCTATGGCGTGGACGCCAGTCCCAGCGACCTTTTCGCCTATGCCTATGGCATCTTGGCTCAAACGGCCTATGTGGAGAAGTACTGGGACGAGCTGGAAATGCCTCCTCCCGGCTACCCATTACCAAGGATGCTGAGCTGTTCCAACGAGTCGCCGAGCATGGGAGACGGCTGTTGTATCTGCACACCTACGGTGAGCGGTTCAGAAGTTCCGATGACGATGTCTCTGTGCCGCAGGGCGCAGCTCGGTGCATTAAGGCTGTCTCGTTAAATCAGTACCCGAAGGACTTTTCGTACGACCCCGTAGAGCAGGTCTTGCGCGTTGGCGATGGGGAGTTCTCTCCTGTGAGTCCGGCCGTGTGGGACTATTCGGTTTCCGGTCTGCAAGTGGTCAAGTCGTGGCTGGACCGTCGGAAGCTCGACGGGTCCGGAACGAAGTCTTCACCGCTGGACAAGATACGTCCAGAGCGATGGGAATTTTCCGAGGAGCTGCTGGAACTGCTCTGGGTGCTCGAAGGGACTTTAGCATTGCAACCTGAAGGCGAAGCCCTGCTTGACGAGGCCTGCTCCTCTCAGTTATTCACCAAGGATGAACTGCCAGTCCCGTCCGACGAAGAGCGGCAAGCCCCGAAGAGCACTGTAGCCCACAAGGAACAATTTGGCCTCTTCGCTGAGGATACAGAGTGAGATAGGCCTTATCAAAGTTATGGTGCCGGCTCTTAGGGGCGCTCCGGCAGGCGAACGGCTTACCGAGAATAGAACCATGGCCCTCTTAGCGGATTCTACTGCTGCCGAGTGAGGCCGCAATCCGACGTTTCCCGGCACCTTCCAGTCGAGGTGTCAATAATGATAGGATGCTTCTTATGGGGAGCCACGCAGGACGAGGAGAGTTGAAACTCCACCCAAGAAGCAACTGAGACATCTGCCTTTTAAAGCCCAGCCAGGCAAAATCATGAAGTCGAGGCTATGATAGGCTCAGCCAATATCTCATTTCGACGCTAGAGGCAGTCGAAATTCATCACCCAGATGAAAAGCAGAACTGGGATGAGTGGAAGACCAAGGCAGATCGCCGTCTGCATGGGAATGACGAGATCTATGCCGGAATTAAGACACAACAGCCCGGTAGCGGCGGAATAGGTCGAGAGAAGGAAGACTTTTCGATATGACAGATGTAACTTTCCAGCTAGTGTCCCCACTGGGAGATACCATTGCTGGCGCAGCTATGCTGGTAGCCTACGCCAATGAAACATACCGTACAGGCCGGACTAACGCTGACGGCGAGTGTTGTTTGGACCTGTATCGCACCGACCAAGAATTGAAAGTCCTTGCGGCAGCGGAGGGCTATCTCCCCCTCTGCACCACGGTAGTTCCCGAAGGTTATTCGACCGTAGCCTTGGAGTTAGAGTTGTCCACCGAAGGTAGAAAGGCAATCCTGTTCCCCATGAGAACCGGATTTATTCCAGGCATCGAGGGACGACTCAGCCCCATCAACGATGGAAGGGCCTATGTCTATGCTGACAATATCGCCATTAATGGCCGACCTGCAAATCCGGCATCGTTCGAAATAGGTGAATCCCTTCATTTGATCGATGTCTATGGAGTCGAGACAACGATTCAGTTCCTTATGGTGACTAGCCAGTTTTCCTTGATCGAGTACACGGAACCTAAACCTTACGGAGCGGAGCGATGACAACATCTGAACGCCACAGGGATATCAGCGCACTGTTCTTAGAACATGCAGAGGACGAGTTTCGCAAGGGAAACCTCCTTCAAGCTTCCGAGAAGGCATGGGGCGCAGTTGCCCACTGCATGAACTCTATCGCTCATGACCTGGCCTGGGAGGTTGGGACTCACAAACGCTTGGTCGAGAATGTAAGAACCCTCATCGACAGGGACCCTCCACAAGCTGCTCACAGACGGTTACTGTTTCGCTCCGTCGAGTCACTGCACGCCAATTTCTACCAAGAGTTCATGGATCAAGACTCAGTGGGGGAAGGCATTGAAAACGCAAGGGAACTGATTCAGGCGTTCACACACCTTGCACGCCTCCCTATCAGAGATTAAGGGCGCCCTTAATCTCTCAGGACTTATGGTACAGGTCGATAGCCTCCTTAGGAGTAAGCATATTGATTCCCATATGAGGGCGTAGGGTGCTATAGGTGTGTAGGTAGGATTGGTACCAGGTGTTGAGTTGGACGTGGTCTTGGGCGGGTTGGTCCAGGCGGAAGAAGCATTCTTCCTCATCGGTTCTGAAGCTGCGCTCGATGACTGCATTCTCATTGGGAGAGTTCTTGTGGATGTAGAAGTGCTCAAGCCCCAGCTCAGAACACTTGGCGTGGAAGCGTCTCTGAAACTCCAGCCCGTTGTCAGTCTGGACGTAGCATAAGGCGAAGGGGAACTGCTCTGTGGCGTGATACAGGGCCAGCAGAGACCCTCCCTCGTCCAGCTTGGGCAGGATCAGCCCTACCTTGTACCGGGAGTAGATGTCCATGGCCGCATACAGATAGCAGGTGTAGGGCAGCCCGGATAGTTCCGGGGTGAGGTATTTCACGTCCATCTGCAGATATCCCAACCCAGGGCAGTTACGGGGTCTCATCACCTGACCATTCTGGAATAGGGGCCTTCGCCTTTTGGTGCTGGGCCTCACCAACCCGGTCCTCTTCAGATACCGATGTATGCTCGATGCGGAGACCTTCAACCCTCGGTTCCGGGCTAACACCGCCAGCTTCTCCCGACAGAAGCCCGTGGCTTCCCGCCACGCCCTCACCTGGCTCGCCATCTCTCCACATAAGACCCTCCAAGGTCGCTTGAGCGCTGTCGAGCCCCGCTTCAACCCTTGCCAACGCACATATCCCCAAGGCTGCCTTCCTCGTCCCACCCAACGCTTTACCGTCCTCCGATCTACTCCCAGCCTCCGGGCCGCCTCCGAATAGTTCTCTCCACATGACTTCCACGTCTCTATTATCTTCCTGATCTCTACTCTCGCCATATCTCATTCTATTTACCCTGTACCTTTTGCTGTGAGAGAACAAGGGCGCCTTGACACTTTCGCCCCTGCTACATAGAATTAGCGGTTGGTGGTGAATATGGACTACGCGGTTTTTCGTTCTGGAGGCAGGCAGTATAAGGCAGCGCCGGGCGCGGTCATTGATGTGGACCGCCTGGCAGCCGAAAGCGGCTCATACCTCGAGATTAACGACGTTCTGGCCGTCTCCCACAAGGGCGACGTGGTCGTCGGAGACCCCTTGGTGCCCAACGCCAGCGTTATCGCCCAGGTGGAGTCCCACGGCCAGGACGACAAGATCATCGTCTTCAAGTACAAGCGCAAGGTGCGCTACCGGCGCAAGAAGGGACATCGCCAGCAGTTCACCCGCATCCTCGTGACTAGCATCATGCTTGGTGAAGAGGAGATCGGCATCGTTGAAGATGCCGAGATCGAAGAAGCTGTCGCCGAGGTCCTCATGGATGACGAGGACGGCGAGGATATGGCCGACCTCGAGGAAGCCGACGAGGATGCGGCGGTGGCCGAGGTCGCCGAGGATAACGGCGCTGCCGATGACGACGTGGAAGACACGGAAGCTGAAGAAGGGGAGGAGAGCTAATGGCCCATAAGAAGGCAGGCGGAAGCTCTCGAAACGGTCGCGACAGCAACTCCAAGCGCTTGGGCGTAAAGCGCTACGATGGGGAGACGGTGATCACGGGCAATATAATCATGAGGCAGCGGGGCACCCGCATCCACCCCGGACGCAACGTCGGCTTGGGAAGGGACTTTACCCTGTTCGCCCTGGTGGACGGAAAGGTCAAGTTCGAGTGGGCCACCAAGGGCAGGCGCAGGGCCAGCGTTTACCCTGTGGAAGCGCCGGCATCGTAGGAAGAAGATGAAGCAAGAGATACATCCGCGTTACTTCGAGAATGCCTCGGTTACCTGCTCCTGCGGCAACGTGTTTGTGACGGGAGCGACCAAGGAGAACCTGAGGGTGGAGATCTGCAGCAAGTGCCACCCCTTCTTCACCGGACAACAGAGGGTGGTCGACACCGAGGGAAGGATCGAACGCCTCAGGCGCCGGTTCAACCTGGAGTAGCCGGCGCTTATGTCAGACCTTAGGGGGAAGGACTCTCTGTCTGGGGAGTCCTTCCCTGTTGTTTTAGACCCTGTTCCGTTCCCAGTCGTCTTGGTGTGGAGGTACGACCTTGGCTGAACCCCAGTTCTTCTATGGGGGCCAGGCGGTCATCGAAGGGGTGATGATCCGGGGGCGGCGCCACTTCAGCCTTTCGGTGCGCCGCCAGAGCGGGGAGATCCAGTCCCTCGCCGAACCCTTGTCCCAGGTCTACTCGGGGCCGATTCGCAGGGTGCCCTTCATAAGGGGCATCCTGGTGCTCATAGAGACCCTGATGCTGGGGATCAAGGCCCTGAACCGTTCGGCGTCGATAGCCATGTCCGACCAGATGGGGGAAGAGCAGGAGATGCCCCGCTGGATGACCATCTCGACCATGGTAATCGGCTTCACCCTGGGAATCGGCCTCTTCTTCATCATGCCCCTGTTTGCGACTTCGCCCCTGGAGAAGGTGATAGACTCTGAGCCCCTGGTGAACCTGATAGAGGGTGTGGTGCGCCTGGCGGTGCTGATAGCGTACATCGCGCTCATCGGGCTGATGAGCGACGTCAGGAGGGTGTTCGCCTATCACGGGGCCGAGCACATGGCGGTGCATACCCACGAAGCGCAGCTGCCCCTGGAGGTGGAGAACGTAAGGCGGTTCCCCACAGCCCACCCTCGGTGCGGCACAGCCTTCCTGCTGACGGTGGCCGTGGTGGCGGTGCTGGTGTTCGCCTTTATCCCCAGGGACCCCTTCTGGTGGCTGGTTACCTCCAGGATAGTCTTTGTTCCGGTGATAGCTGGGATCAGCTACGAGGTGATCCGGTTCAACGGGGCGCATCTGACCAACCCGGTGGCGCGGGCCATCGGCTATCCCGGCATCCTGCTCCAGGGCCTGACAACCAGGGTCCCCGACGATGCCCAGATAGAAGTAGCTATCGATGCCATGAAGACGGCCTTGGCGGCGGACAGCAACGGGACTTCCAGGGTCTCCGCCGGGGACGACGAGGCGCCAGTGGAAGTCCCGGCTGACGAGGCTGAGACATCCGACCAGAGTTGAGGACTTAGAGGTTCCGGGCGGCTGCCAGCACCTCTTGGGCGGCCTCGTACCTCCTTGCGCCGCCTCTCAGAATCGGCGGCACAAGGTAGAATGACCAGATTCCCGCCCTCACCAGCTCTTTGACCACCTCCAAGGCGATTTCCGCGCCCGGGCGGCCTCCGTCCAGCCCTTCCCTCACCCAAGAGGGCACCTGGCTGAAGATGACGCTGTCACGCTCCAGCACCTGCACCCCCCAGAAGACTGGCTGGGACAGGTCCAAGCCGGCGGCCTTGCGGTAGGCCGCCAGGAAGTCTTGTACGTCTTTCGCCGACCACACAGGCTGGGCTAGGAAGAACTGGGCCCCAGCCTGGATTTTGCGATGAGTCAGCGCAGCTTCCCGGTCAACGCCCCGGGCGATGTCGAGGGTGCCTCCGACGCACATGTCCACCCCTTCCCGGAGTTTTGACCCGCGGAAGTCCATGCCCTCGTTCATGCCCTGTATCGATCGGATAAGCTCCGACGGCGTAAAGTCGTTGACCGCCCTTGTCATACCCAGGTCCCTTGGGCTGAAGGGGTCTCCCCCCACCACCACTACGTTCACCAGACCCAGGAGCCGGGCGCCCAGGAGGTGGCTTTGGAGGGCCAGCTTGTTCATGTCTCGCGTGGCGAGGGTGAACAGGACATCTTTCCCGAGGTTGGCCTTGATGGATGCAGCCAGCATGGCCGAGTCCGTCCTGACGGTCCGCCCTGGGTTGTAGGCGACGCTTATGAAGTCGGCGTCCAAGGTCCGGGCCTGCTCCAGGACCGACGGGTCCGCGGACCTGGGCGGCGAGAAGTCGCAAACGAACACAGGCTGGCTGCCGCGCTTCTCCCAAGCATCGGTTATCTTCAACGTGCACCCTCCGTCGGACAATATAGCACGGCAAGGTGAGTATCCCCCTCACCCTGTGCAACCGGAGACATCGGTTACACTTAAACCAAGGACATAGGTAACATATGAATTGGGGAACGGAGAGCCGTCATTGCGGCGGAAGCCGCAATCCAGGAGGGTTCGGGACTGGGCACTCCCCGTTTACTACTACAGGAGCAGCCTTGAAGCCGACAGTGCTCCGCCCTGCATACCGGCTTCCGCCGGTATGACGAAAGGCGGGGCATAACGAAGGCAGGTCATTAAGAAGGCATGGTTTGACAAATGTCCGTGCTGCCATTGCGGCGGAAGCCGCAATCCAGGAGGGCTCAGGACTGGGCACACCCCGTTTACTATTACAGGAGCAGCCTTCAACCCGGCAGCGCTCCGTCCTGGATACCGGCCTTCGCCGGTATGACGAAAGACGGTGCATAACGAAGGCAGGTCATTAAGAAGGCATGGTTTGACAAATGTCCGTGCTGTCATCGCGGCGGAAGCCGCAATCCAGAGAAGGCTGGCACTGGACGGGCTGTCCTGGTGGGTGCGATAATATAGGGGTTCACACATGGGGACGCGTGGGTTCGACAGAGGACCATCCTGGAGGATCGCAGGCCGAGGTGCCATCCACCTCGTTAAACAGATGGCAAAAAAGTAACTGGCGATCGTGAACTCGCCCTAGCCGCCTAACCTGGCGGCTCGTCTGCCCCAGCCATGCCCGGAGGTTGGGTAACAGGCGCCATATATCCGGGATGCTGCTGCTTAAACGCCGATACGAGTAGCTCAAGAACAATCGGCTGTGGCCTGCCTTGTTATGCCGGTGAAACCTGGCGGGGCGAGAGCTAAGGACCGGATAAGCCTGTAGTATATCTAGCTGGGCTGCCTTCTGGACGGGGAGTTCGACCCTCCCCCGTCTCCACCATTCCTACCGAAACTACCCCCCTCTCCAACGTAGAGGCTTACATCGGCCCTTTCAGCCATGGATAGAATCGGACCCATAAAGTCCTTCTTGGGCAGCAAGCCCACGATTTCACGCTAATCCAAATCGACATAGATCGCCTGAAGCATGGTATGAAGCATACGGTTTCGTTGACCGACTGATGCTGACTGCCATAGGTCCCCAAAATCAGTCAATACTTTGCAGGCTTCCACCTCATTCGGGATTGGGGTGGAGCCAAATAAGATGCCCATCGTGCGTCATTCAATACACTGCTAATGCTATGCCATTTGGGCTTGCGCTATTTCCTGAATCAGACATAGCACGATTCTTGGAGTCCGTGGCCTCAGGTGGCTCTCAAGGAATGCCCACCTGCGGCGTTACCGGTGCTTGATCGGCTTACGGACCGTCTGCCAGGGCTTCCTGGTGAACTGCCTGCCAAGGCCCCGCTCGATCTCGTGCCATTTCCGCTCATCTTCCGCCGTGATAAACGTTACCGCCTCCCCCGAGCGTCCCATGCGGCCAGTCCGTCCGACACGGTGGGTGAATAGCAGATCCGAGTCCGGCAAGTCATAGTTGATGACCTGGCCAATACCCTCTAAGTCCAAGCCTCTCGCAGCCACGTTGGTTGCTACCAGAATCGGCGCGGTGCCGGAACGAAAGCTTATCATCACCTGCTCGCGCGCGTTTTGGCTCAGATTGCCTTGGAGCGCCCCTACCGGGTAACCCAGGGAATCGAGTTGCTGGGCCAGTTGCTTAACGCCGCGCTTGGTCTTGCCAAAGACGATTACCGGCTCATCTTCCCGACTGTCCAGCAGGGTACGCAGGGCTTCCAGTTTGTCGCTTTTTTGGATGGTGTACACCAGGTGTTCCACAGTTGCCGGTGCCTGCAGGTTCGGGTCAACTTTGACCGTTACCGGATTGCGGAGGTATTTCGAGGCGGTCCGAGACACCCATTCAGGCATTGTCGCGGAGAGCAGAGCCGCCTGCCTCCCCTTGGGCGTGCATGCGATGATTGATTCCACGTCCGGGGCAAATCCCCGGTCCAGCATTTCGTCCGCCTCGTCCAGTACCAGCAAACGTACCGCACTCAGGTCGAGAGTCTTCTGACGCAGATGGTCCAGCGTCCGGCCCGGAGTGCCGATGACGACCTGGGTCCCGTTTCTCAGAGCTGCATATTCCGGCTTCAAGGAGCGCCCGCCATACAGCAGCGTAACGCGGATACTCCGGAGGGAAACCAGACTTTCTATGACCCCGGCCACTTGCATGGCCAGTTCTCGGGTAGGCACAAGAACAAGAGCCTGCACGTGTCGGACCGACGGGTCGCACATCTCCGCCAGAGGGATGGCAAAGGCCAGAGTCTTTCCAGAGCCAGTACGTGCCTGGCCGATGAGGTCTCGCCCCGCTAACAGGTGAGGAATGGCCTGCTCCTGAATGGGTGTCAACCTGGATATGTTCATCCGGGAAATTGCTGTCTTAGTGGTAGCGTTCAGGGACATTTGGGAGAATGTGACGTCGCCAACCGGAGCGCTATCGACGGCTGGCTTATATTCGGAACGGGGCGGAGCGGACTGGGCAAACTGGCTGGAGTCTTCTCCGGCCGCAGGGGAAATCCCCTGGCGTCGAGCCTTGAAGCAAGGGCGGCAATACACCGGTTTCCCCTGGGTTGGCTGGAAGGGAAGGGTGGTGGACGTATTGCAGTCTTCGCAAACGGTTTGGTGCGCTATACGACGGAAGGTGTGATTGGACAGACGCTCGCGGGCGGGCGGATATGCATAAGCCATATTAGGACGGACTCCCTGAGTTAGAGTTATCGCACAAGCGAGTCAGCGGGGACTCGAACAAGAAGCGAGGGGAGAAAGGGAACCGTCCGTTCTTGCGTCAAACCCTGGAGCTAATCAAGTGTGTTATTGCATTATGGACGAAAATGACAACTTACGCCAGACCCGGGTATAAACTCCAGCAACACTCCGTCCTTCCTGTTATCGTGGAGGTACAAGGTGATTACAATTAACTTACTGCCGTAACAACTACAATCGTAACCTTGCCATTGTTGCCCACGTCGACCACGGGAAGACCACCCTGGTCGACGCGTTGCTGAAACAGGGCAAGGTCTTTCGGGCTCGCCAACAGGTGGGCACGCTGATCATGGACAGCAATCCGTTGGAGCGGGAGCGAGGCATCACAATTCTGGCCAAGAACGCCTCAGTGTCATACGGCGAGGTCAGGATAAATGTTATAGACACACCGGGCCACGCCGATTTCAGCGGCGAAGTGGAACGCGTCATGAATATGGCCGACGGGTGCCTACTGCTGGTCGATGCGGTGGACGGCCCTATGCCCCAGACCACCTATGTGCTACGCCAGGCCTTGCGCCAGAGCGTCAATCCCCTGGTGGTTATCAATAAGATAGACCGCCCCGAAGCGCGGGTGGCAGAAGTCGTCGATATGGTCCAGGACCTGTTTCTGGAGGTTGCCAGCACAGCGGAACAACTGGATTATCCGGTGCTGTACGCCTCGGCACGGCAGAGTTACGCGACCGTGAGCCTGGAAGCGCCGGGATCGGAAATGAAGCCTCTCTTTGAAGCGATCCTGGATTCGGTACCTCCACTCACGGGCGACCCGGACGCCCCGCTGCAAATGCTGGTTGCCGCCCTCGACTACGACAATTACCTCGGCCAGGTTGCCGTGGGCAGGCTCACCAACGGCAGATGAGGATGCAGGACAAGGTAGCTCTGCTGGGCCGCGACGACGCCTTAATCGGTCAGATTCCCAACATCCTTGGCACCATTCCGGCCATGTTGGGATACATGAGCCTCATCATCCTCTGGAACAACCGCGGGGACAACCGGTTCAAGGAGCGCCTGCGCTCTGTTGGAAGGATGGCGCTGACCAACTACCTGATGCAGACGGTGCTGGGAGTGATAGTGTTGACGACCCTGCTGGGTGATGTGGACCTTGCGAATCGAGGCGTCATCTTGATATTCGTGTTCGCGGTCTGGGCCTTGCAGGTGTGGTGGTCGAAGGCGTGGCTAAGTCGATTCCAGTTCGTCCCTGCTGAGTGGATCTGGCGAGTCGCCACATATCGAAAGGTACAGCCGCTACGCCGTCCCATGCAGCCTCGGGGTGCAGTCTAGGCGAGCTTCAGTCAGGACCTATCGCTGGGTGTAGAACGTTTGGATGAGGGGGCGCATCATCCTCTCTCTAACCCCCTGTCCTCAAGGAAACCTTTGCGTAACCTGGGGGCTGTCCTGAGGGAACTCGAAAGGGCCTGGGCTGTCCGTTCCCCTTCGAGTTCCCTCGGGGCGAACGGCTAGCCCTATTGAATATTGCCCTTCTCACCCCCATTTTGTGTCTGGGGAGTTGCGCAAAGGTTTCCCAAAGGAGGAGGGGAAGCAGTCCCTTCTCTCCTGGAAGAAGGGGCGTTGCAGATAGGGTTCCTCACAAGGCAGAGGGGGAAGGCTTGTTCCTATTGTGCCGATGCGCCTTCAGGGGATGAAGCATGGCCGCCCATGGGTGCGCCCTCGTAGGGTGCGTAGCCCGCATCCCGCAGGCGCTGCCGCACCTCCGCGGAGTGGTCCTGGTTTCTGGTTTCCAGCGTAAGCTGGATTTCCACCTGGCCAAGGTGCACTGATGCCGCATGCCTGAGGTGCCCTATGTCCAGAACATTCACGTCTGCCCTGGATAGGATGTTCAGAAGACGATTCAGCTGCCCGGGCCTGTCCTCCAGCATCACTCGAAAGACCAGGTATCGTCCGGCGTGGACCAAGCCATGTTCCAGGACCCGTGCTATCAGGTGGGCGTCCACATTGCCTCCGCTCAGGATGATGGCCACCCTCCTGTCCGCGACCTGGACCTCGCCACCCAGCACAGCGGCAAGGCCTACCGCGCCCGCCCCTTCCACCAGCAGCTTGCCTCTCTCGAGAAGCAGCATCATGGCTTGGGTGATCTCCTCCTCGCCGACGGTGACCATATCGTCCACATAGCGGGAGACCATGGGAAGGGTGGTCCTGCCAGGCGATCCTATGGAGATCCCGTCGGCGACGGTCGGCTGTCCCATTGCGGTGATGCGCCGGTTGGCCTTGTAGGAATCCACGACCGCGCTGGCTGCCTCAGCTTGGACTCCCACAACGGCGGTCCCCGGTGACGTCTCCTTGATGGCCAAGGCTACCCCGGATATCAAGCCTCCTCCTCCCACCGGCACCACAACCATGTCCAGGTCTTCCGCCTGCTCGAGCATCTCCAGGCCGATTGTGCCCTGTCCGGCCACAATCGCGGGGTCGTCAAAGGCGTGGATCAATGTCAGGTCCCTTTCCTGCATGACACTCTGGGCGAATTTCTGGGCTTGGTCGAAATCATCACCTTGGAGCAGGACCGTTGCGCCGTACCCGCGGGTGGCTTCGACTTTCGGGATGGAAGCGCTGGAGGGCATCACGATGGTGCAGGGAATGCCAAGATTGGAGGCCGCGAGGGCAACTCCCTGGGCGTGATTGCCTGCGCTGGCTGCGATCACGCCCTTTGCCTTCTGCTCGGGGCTGAGGGAGGCTATCTTGTTGGCAGCTCCGCGGACCTTGAAAGAGCCTGCCCTCTGGAGATTCTCGGCCTTCAAGAGGAGCTCGCAGCCAGCCAGCTGCCCCAGCGATCGGGCAGGCAACATGGGGGTCCTGATCGTCAGACCAGCGATAACGTTCCGGGCTTGCCGGACATCCTCCAGTGTGGGGGAAGGCCCCATGTTGGACCTCCTTTGCTGTGTGGCGTTCTCAGAGAGGGCAAACGGCGAGCTTGAGGTGTGTTCGGGGCCTTTCTCGAATAAGATTTCTCTACATAGTATAGCCGGAGGAAACCACCGGCCCTACCACTCCGTTCTTTGTCAGCTCTGGGCTGTTGGTGTCCTGCCTTGGCCCGCTTCCCAGGGACATTGCGTCTCGTTGCCACGGCCATCTAATGCTTCAAGCGAATACACAAACCCATTTGCTCGGTAGCCGGACAACCCTATTCCAGGCTCTGCCCTGAGGCTACGGAAATCTCTCCGCTGCGAAGCCAGACCCCGGTCGGCATATCTTCCCTCAAGAAACGTATGTCGGGAGTGATCATATCTCCCATGGCGGTCATAAAGCCCAGCTCGACGCGCCCGTCGGCCAGCCGTCGGGAGTGAATCCTTCCAATAGGACTACCCTGCACTTCAACGTCGCTGCTGGCCAGCCAATGGCCGGCTTGAGAGCTGGACGGGAGGTACCGCTTGGATGGCAGCACCACCTCCCCACCGGCGAGTTGGATGCCGTGCTCGACCCGTCCGTCCTCACCCAGCTTGGCGATGATGCGCAGCCGGTGAGGAGGTGGTGCTGCCTGGTCATCCGGGGGCTGCGGGTAACCGAGCGCCACGAGAATCTCGCTGTTGTCGGCAACCGCCAACCCTTCCAGGAACCTGGAGTTTGCATCATCGGCTGCCGCCACTGCGCACAATATAGCGTCATTGGCCAAGCCAAATATCGGCGATGCTGCGCGCATTTCGCCATCCAGTAGGACCAGACCCTCAACATCTGCCGTTCCAATATCCTCTAGGACGTTCCTAAAGTCAGACCCCGTATTTCTGCAGGATGCATGCTCCGTCAGGTCATCCATCATGGACTGTACATCGAGGTCTTGCCAGCCCAGTTCCGCGCTGCGGGCGGCCTCAACCACCTCCCCGGCCTCAACTGCCGGGGATATAACCCGCTCGGCGTAGGCGAACTGGGCATGCAGCTCGTGGGCCTCGTCGAAGGACAGAGCATTTCCGTTTCTAATGCTTTCCAAGAGAGCGTTCCAGCCAGCGGCCAGAGAGATAAACTGCTCTGACGCGGTCTTGGCTCTGCCAAGGACCAGCTCTTCTACCGACATCGGATTCAGGGCTTCGCCTGCGGCCAGCACGTCAGCCAAACCGGAAGCGGCGACTGAGTTAGCATACTGGGCCGCCACTTGTTCCAACAAAGCCTTTGACGATGCGCCCTCTATGCTGACCGGTAAGGACTTTCCAGTGACCGCCAAATCGGCAATTGCAGGCTGGTCGAAGATTCCGTCCATTACCTGGGTGTGCACACCTGCGGTGCAGACGGCCTTGTCTTCTACCGAAGGGTCAACTTCAGCTTCAGCGTTTCCAACGGAGCGTACTTTGGTTGTAACCATTCCTTCGTCGTCGGCTTCCGCTTCCACCGAATAATCCATGTCATCGACGCCGACGGTCACCGCATCGAATGTCGTTCCGCTCAGTACCATAAGATTCTGCCAAAGGCCATAGAACCCAATCTCCTCGTCGGACCAGTCTTCGGTGACCACCGCAACAAACACCCAGGAGGGACCCGGACGTCCGATGGTGACCTCGAACGCTTCTATATCTTTGTCCTCTACGCTCTGGGCGTTGGCGACCAGCGCGCCAGTGTGGTAAGAGGCGCCCGGTTCCCAGCGTCCTCCAGAAAAGCTAATGTGATCAGACCTCTGGAACACTCGAGGGCCAACCACGTACACCAAGGCGCTCCCCTTAACGTCCGCCAGGCTGCCGTCGCCCACGTTGCCTATTCGAAAGTGGACGGGAAACGGCTGGCCAGCGACCACACGCTCCGGGGTATGGACCTCCTCGATCTTGATCAGGGGTGTATTCTGACGTGCCTTCTCATCTACAAGATGGACCACCAGGGTGAAGTCGGCCATGAGCGGCTGATAGTCCCGCTCCAGGTAGGTCGTCGCCTCCAGCAAATAGGTGCCCGCCTGCAGGTAGCGATCGATGCGCGAATTGCGCCCGGCGCCGCCATCATCGTTGGCGGAGATCAAGCCTTCGGTCAAAGAAACAAGAGAGAGGACGGCATCACCGTTTTCTGACTCCAGGTCTATGCGCACACGACCGTCCTGGGGTAGGTCGAACAGGTAGCTGTGGGCGGGATGTTCCACGACGAATCGCGAGCCGCAGGTATCCAGGGTCCAGGAGCCCGATGCGATCAGGTCGGTCCCGGGCGTGAGGGATCCGATATGGACCGGATCGCAGCCGGTGACGGTGCTGATTGAAAGTGAGAAATCTGCGGGACCGCGCTTGCGACCGCCAACGGTTGTGGCCTCAACCATATAAGTGCCCGGGGCCAGGTCTCGTTCTATCCGTGCGTCCAGTCCGGCGCCGCCGTCATCGTTGTCCGAAATGCGGCGACCGTCTTCAGCCAGCAAATAGAGAGAGGAATCGCCGTCCGTGGTCTTCAGATCGATTCTGATTCGTGCTTCCTCTGTCAGCGCAAAGCGATAGGTGTGTGCATCACTGTCGGTCAGAAAGCGCGAATCGCAGCCCTCGGTTGTCCAGATGCCGCTCGCCGTCAATCCCCCATCCGGCTCTGTACCGACGCTGCCAAGGTCAATGACATCGCAAGCCGGATCTTCCTGCGCCCATGCGGTGCCAGACCATCCCAAGCCGAGCAGGACTATGGTCAAGGCAGCCGCGGCGCAAAGCGCTATAACCGTGCGTATTTCAGATCCAGTAGACGGGATGGCAAGTGCATTTCCATTTTTCTTCCGAGGCTCCACTGGCGGTCTATCTCCCTTCCCAAGATTGCTGCCGAAAGCGGCGCAATGCTTCCACCGGATGTTATCACTCCAACTGCATCCCAGTCCAAAGGCAGGTGCAGATATAAGGAGAGAATTTCCCGCTCATTCGAGTCTGTTGGTGTTCGGTCTTTGTCGTCGACGGCCCAGGGGATATAATTCCCCTGACTGGGGGATCGCCTTGGGGAAGGTTGGAGAAACTCGCATGATATACGACGTTATTGTGATTGGCGGAGGAGCGTCCGGATCGGTGCTGGCTGGCAGGCTGGCTGAATACACCAACATGTCGATCCTCCTACTGGAAGCCGGCAATGATTATCCCGATATCGCCGGTCTCCCTGACGAAATAAGGTTAGGCCAAACCAGGTACGCCGAGTCCCCGGACTCCGAGCACAACTGGGCGTTACGCGGGACCATCACCGAAGAGCAAGGGGAGGTCCATGTAGCTCAGGGCAAGGTGATCGGTGGAGGCTCATCCATCAACGGTCAAGCGATGCAAAGGGGGTTCCCCGAGGACTTTGACTATTGGGCCTCCCTTGGCAACGATGAATGGTCTTACGCCAAGGTACTGCCCTTCTTTAAGAGGATGGAGAGGGACCTTGACGTTCAGGATGACTTTCATGGGACCGATGGCCCGATACCGGTGAGGCGCCGTCAGTCCGCCGAAAGGCCGGATATCCAGCGGGCCTTCTACGATGCTTGCATTCGGGAGGGTTTCGGCGCCAGCGGGGACACCAACGGCCCCAATCCGTCGGGGGTTGGAGTTACGCCGACCAACAACCTGGATGGTGTCAGGATGAGCTCAGCCATAACTCACCTCGGCCCCATGCGCCACCGCATGAACCTAACGGTCAGGGGAGGGGCTTACGTCCGAAAGATACTCTTCCAGGGTTCCAAGGCGGTGGGAGTGGAAGCCGAGAGCCGCGGGGATGTGTTCGCTCTGCGAGGGGAGCGGATCGTTCTCTGTGCCGGGGCAATCAGGTCCCCTCAGCTTCTAATGCTGTCAGGAATCGGACCCATGGACCATCTGAAGCAGTTCGACATATCCCAGGTTCATGATCTTCCCGGGGTTGGACAGGGCCTGTGGAACCACCTCAGCTCCCCGGTTAACTACAGAGTTAAGGACGGGAAGACCCTTGCGACCGGTCTCGACGCTCCCCACTTCTGTCTGCATTACACCTCCAGGGGATCTGGGCAGGTCAATGACATGGTGCTTAGGACAGCCCCGATTGTTGACGAACGGGAAGAGCGTGTCGCCGGCGTACGCACCAAATACTTGACCGGGGATGTCCCTCCCGAACGGGCGGCCCGCATAACCTGCACTCTTGGGCTGCCTGAAGGATCGGGGTACGTCAGGCTGGCATCTGCCGACCCCGGCGTGCAGCCGTCCTTCAACTACTGCTATCTTCAGCATCCCAACGACGTCCGGCGGGTGAGGGAGGGTGTGCGATTCGCCGCCAGGCTGCTGGAATCCAACGCGTACAAGGACGTGGCAGAAAACCGGATCAGTCCCTCCGACGACATTCTAGCCGACGACGACGCCCTCGACCTGTGGATACGACAGACCGTCGGCACGGCCAGGCATGTGTCCGGGACCTGCCGGATGGGGTCGGATTTGGACCCGATGGCGGTGGTGGACCAGTACTGCCGGGTCCGGGGAGTGCAGGGGTTGTGGGTGGCCGATGCCTCGGTGGTGCCCAGGATTCCCAGGTCGGGCGGGCTCCACCCCACCGCCCTGATGATCGGGGAGCGCGTGGTGGACTGGATAGCGGCCAGCTGATACTGGTACGACTTTCGATTGCCGAGGAGGAGCGAAATGATGGCTGAAGGAAACTCTACGATCGACTGCCAGGTGCACTGTTATGAACGTAACCATTCCGGTCGTCCATGGCAGGGACACTTGGAGGGGCCCGAGGAAGTCACCGGCCACGACATGGTGGAGGCCATGGATGCGGTGGGCGTTGACGGAGCGATCCTCATCTCGCCCTTCTCGCTGTATCGTTACGATCCGAGCTACGTCCTGGACGTTTACGCGCAGCATACGGGGAAATTTGGCTTGGTGAGGCCCTTCGACCCAAGCTCAGATACCATCGACCAAGATGTCGCGGAGTGGACCGGGCTGCCCGGCGTGGTCGGGGTCCGGGTGATGCTGGGCGCCCAGGACTACGAAGCGACCCATCCGGGGCTCAACGCAATTTTCGCCGCCGGCGCGCGGGCTGGCGTTCCTGTCAACGTCATGGCTTCGGGCAAGCTGCCATTGCTGCATGAGCTGGCCCGCCGCAACCCCAACACCCAGATCATCATCGATCATGTGGGCTTGCCCCAGCCCTTCGTTCCTCCTGCGCCGCCGGAACCCTTTGCCGACCTGGACAACGTGCTTGCCGCCGCGGTCCTGGACAACGTAGCCATCAAGATATCGGGAGCCTGTACCTTGTCCCATGAGCCATTCCCGTACCTGGACATCTGGGAGCCCCTGGGCCGGGTGTTCAGCGCCTACGGGTTGGACCGCTGCCTCTGGGGCACCGACTGGACCCGCGCGGTGAGGCTCTTGACCTACGAGCAGGGTGTCGAAGCATTCCGGGTTACCGACCAGCTATCGGATTCGGAGCGGGCGATTCTTATGGGTGGAAGCCTGACGAGGATCTACAACTGGTCGCCCGTTTCCGGACCGAAACCTTGATGCTTGACCAAGGCATGGGGTATCCTTGAACCTAACCCGATGGGGTATGGTAGAGCACGGGGGGACAATGCTCGCCCCGCTCTGCAGGAACCCTAGATGAATGAGGAGATGCGTCATGACAACTGACAGGTACAGCAAGACGCTGGTACGTTCCTACAGCACCGGCACCCCGGGGCGGGCCTTGGTCAACGCCCGCAACCATCACTTCGTCGTTGACGGCCCCAGCTATGCCGGTTCGCCGGGCGAGGAAATCGGCTCCGGTGAAGCCTTTTTGGCTGGCATCGTGTCCTGCGCAGTCAACATGGTGGAACGCCTGGCCAGGGAGTCCCAGATTCCACTCCAATGGGTGAACGTTACCGCCGAGTCCGTGAGGGACAACGAGGCAGCCCCCCTCTACGAGGATGTTTCGGTGTTCAACCAGATGCACATGAACTTCGAGCTTACCGGGATCGACGATGATCAAGCCCAGGAGCTGGTGGCTGCCTATAGACGCCGTTGACCACTCTATGGTGCGGTCGCCGTGGCGACCCCGGATGTAACTGTAGACGTCAAGATAACCGACAAGGGCTAACCCGCCGGGAGAACAACTCCCGAAGCTAAGTTACGCTGACAGAAAGAGGGCCGGCTGAATGCCGGCCCTCTGCATTAGACGCATGCGCGTCCACCCCTACGCCAACTTGGCGAATCCGTAGCCGGATTTAGCCCGGAGGGAGTAAATGTGCTGTCTATTGACAGGCGACAGGCTACAACATAGACTGCCGATGTGATCCTATCCTTCAAGCACCGGGGGCTGAGGGCGCTCTACGACGGGCGCGGCGCGCAGCGAGTATCTACGGAGCACGTCCGCAAGCTGACTCGCATCCTCGCAGTGCTTGATCGAAGCAGCACCCCGCAGGCCATGGAGTTGCCAGGGTTTCATCTGCATCAATTAACAGGTCAACTCGGAGGCTACTACGCCGTCTCGGTTTCTGGGAATTGGAGAGTAACCTTCAGGTTCGAGGACGGGCAAGCAGTTGACGTTGATTACATAGATTATCACTGAAGAGGTGAGATCGATGGGTATGCATAACCCTCCCCATCCGGGTGAGGTCGTAAGGTACGAGTGCCTCGAACCACTGGGTTTGACGGTCACGCGAGCGGCGCAAGGCTTGAGAATAACCCGTCAGGCGTTGTCGGAACTCGTGAACGAGAAGGCCGGAGTGTCGGTGGAGATGTCTATTCGCCTGTCCCAGGCCTTTGGCTCCACGCCAGAAACCTGGCTCGGTATGCAGACTGCCTATGACCTGTGGCAGGCCCGGGAACGAGCGAAAGAAATCGAGGTTGAGAACTTCAGGCCTTATCTGAGAGCAGGCCTGCGTCCCTGTGCTGGCGAGACTCCTTCATAAGCGTGGGCGACCCGGAGCAGGGTGGCTTCGTCAAAGGGGCGGCCTATGAACTGCAGACCTATGGGCAGGTCGTCGTGGTGGCCGCAGGGGACCGATATGGCAGGCAGGCCCGTGGAGTTGCTGGGGCTGGTGTTGCGCGCCAGGAATCCCGCGCCGGGGCCCCGGGTTGCGAACTCCCCGCCTCCTACGCTTACGGATCTGGCGCCTATGGGTGGGGCTACGACCGCGCACGTGGGAGCCGCCAGGAAGTCCACCTGCTGAAGCACTTGGGCGAACTCTTCCTTGATCAGCCTCTGGATTTTCATGGCCTTGGAGTAGTCCCGGCCAAGGACAAACTGGCCCGCGAGAGTCCGGTACAGGGTGTCCGGGCCATAGTCCTGCCTGTTTGTGCGCAGGTATGGCTCGTGGGTGACTATGCCGTCGGCCATCCCTGGAATGCGCAAGGCCGCTGAGTACTTCATGGTGGGCAGCCCCACCTTAACGGGTGCTGCCCCTAATTCTTCCAGGGACGCGATTGCTCGTTCGACGGCGCTGGCAACCTCAGGCTGCAGCAAGTCGAAAAAGTGGTCCGTGGGTATGCCCATCCTGAGGCCTTGCAAGCCCCTGTCCAGCCCATCGGAATAATCGGCCACGGGGACCGGAACGGTGCTGGGGTCCAGCGGGTCGTAACCGGCGATGGCTTGGAGCACCAGGGCAGCGTCCCTGGCTGAGCGGGTCATCGGCCCGATGTGGTCGCCGTTGAAGCTGGTGACCATCAGGCCCCTCTCGCTGACCCTGCCGAAGGTCTGCTTCAGCCCCACCACGCCGCAGAGGGCGCCCGGTATCCTAACCGAGCCACCCAGGTCCGTCCCCAGGGAGACAAAGGTCACCCCCGCTGCCACGTTGGCCCCACCCCCGCCGCTGGAGCCTCCGGGTATGCGGTCTAATTTCCATGGGTTGTGGACGGCGCCGTAGTGGGGGTTGTTGGAGGTTGCGCCGGCAGCAAACTCCTCCAGGTTTTCTTTCCCCAGGATGATAGCCCCGGCCTGCCTGCACAGGGTGACCACATGGGCGTCTTCATCAGGCACATGGTCGGCAAGCACCTTGGAACCCAGTGTGGTGCGTATGCCGGCGGTGGCGATGTTGTCCTTTATGCCTATGGGGATGCCATGCAGAGGTCCAAGATAGTTGCCTGAGGCGATGGCCTGCTCCTGCTCCCTGGCATCGTTCATAGCGCGGTCACGCAGTATGGTGATGAACGAGTTGAGCTTCGGTTGCAGCTCCTCTGCCCGGGCCAGGGCAGCCTCGGCCACCTCGACGGGAGACACCTTGCGTTCCCTGATGAGGGGCGCCAGGTCGGCTATGGTGGTATCCAGGAGTTCGTTGCTGGTCATTGGCTCGCCCCTCCTTCAGATGCCCTGAGCAGACGCCCGGATAGGATGTCCGACAGGTCCAGCTCCTTCATCGTCTCAATGGTGTCGAAGTAGCTCTGGAGTTCCGGTTCTATAAGGTCGAACTCTTCGTCGGATAGCTCGAATCCTTGGTAGATGTGGAGCATATCTCGGAGGGTCTTGCGGTCTATGTCCATGGACGCACCTCTGTGGGAAGAATAGGTGCTGTAGTCGCAGCAGGATTGTATGCCAGGGCTATAGGGGTGTCAACGATTGGCAGGCCCTTGCGGGTGATGTCCTTGTAATGTACCTTTTAGCATGGTGCAGGGCAGGATTCAGGCCTTGGCCAACACGGCAGAAAGGGAGCAAGGATACGATATGAAGGTTGCTCAGTTGGTGGGGCCCAAGCGTTTCGTGGTGTTCGATTCGGAGACTCCGTCGGCGGGGGACGGAGAATGCCTGGTGCGCCTGGACAGCGTGTCCATTTGCGGAAGCGACATCAGGCATGGCTATGGTCCGGTGATGCCCGAGGAGGAGTATCCTCTGCCCTTGGGAAGGCCTTGCCATGAATGCGCAGGCACCGTCGTGGAAAGCCGCACCGACGAGTTCCGGGAGGGCCAGCGGGTGATCGTGATACCCACACTGGAGATGGGTGGCCTGAGTGAATACCTGGTGTCAAACCCCGGACGCATGGTGGGACTGCCCGACAACGGTCCCCTGTCAGAGTGGGTCATGTGCCAGCCGACAGGGACCGTGTTCTACGCCTGCAAGAGGATGGGCAACATCATGGGCAAGAGCGTTGTGATAATGGGGCAGGGAGCTATCGGCCTCTCCTTTACGATGCTGACCGCCCGCCAGGGCGCCCGGCAGGTGATAGCTGTGGACCTGCTGGACTACCGCTTGGAGTACTCGAAGAAGTTCGGCGCAACCCACACCATCAACCCTTCTAAAGAAGACCTGCTGGAGAGGGTGCAGGAGCTGACTGGAGGGGTCGGCCCCGACGTGACCGTGGAAGCTGCCGGCTACCCGGACACCCTGGATATGGTGTTCCGCATGATAAGACGCTTCGGCACGGTGATCATCTTCGGCATCCAGGGCGACGACATCGTTCCCGTGGATACTCGCACCTGGATGGACAATCAGCCCACCATCATCCCAACGACGGGCGCCCGGAGCGGGGACCCCATAAGCCAGATACGAGAGATCGTGGAGCTCAGAGAACGGGGATGGATCGACCCGGCACAGATGATCACTCATCACAAGGGATTTGACGAGAGCAGCATAAACGAAGCCTACCGCTTGTACGAGAACCGGGAGGACAACATCATAAAGGTGGTCATGGATATCGACCACTCTTAGCCTTCACAGCTTGCGCTCCCGGGATTCCCACTTGCCCCTGAAGGTTATCCACAAGGAAGCCAGGATCAGCCGGATGTCCGTTTGAAGGCTCTGGCTGTAGGCATAGACCGCATCGTAACTGTACTTCTGCTCCCTGGGGATGTCACGGGGAGCGAACACCTGGGCGATGCCTGTTAGTCCGGGCCGGAGCTTGGAGCGGGTCTCGAACCCCTCAACAGCTTCATCGGGGAGGTCTCCCTCGGCTTCCTGGGTCTGCAATTCGTTTATGGGCAGCGCCCTGGGGCCCACCCAGCTCATGTCACCCTTAACTATGTTTATGAGCTGGGGGGACTCGTCCAGGCTGGTGGCCCTGAGGAACCTGCCCACCCTGGTAACCCGTGGGTCGTTCTCCCGTGCTTGGATGCTTCCGAAAGTCTCCTCGGCATTGGGGACCATGGTGCGTATCTTGTACACCCGGAACTTGGTCTTGTCCTTGCCCCAACGCTCCTGGGTGAAGAAGAAAGGCCCCCGGTCCTCCAGCTTTATGGCGACGGAGAAGACCACCCAGAGGGGCAGGGCGATCATCAACCCGATAATGCCAACCGCTATATCCCAGGGACGCTTCAGCAGGTAGCCGGAACGGATACCCCCCGTCCTATTTCCAAAAGCCCAGCCGGGAAGTTCCATGTCTGAGGGATCGCGGCCGCCATTCTCGGGAATTGGGCTGCTGGGACTCTCTTCCATCCGCCACCCCTCGTCGTCATCTCGTTGGCTCTGTGCCCGCATTCTTATGGGGGCCTCTTGCCTCCAAGCTTCTTGGCCATCTTGACATAAGCAGTCGTCAAATGCACCAGCGGCGAAGACCGGCGTCCCTGAATTTGTCCTTGCGTTAAGGCATCGAGCAGCGACGATGGGGACCCATCGAACTCACCGATGTCCATGTAGGCAGAGCCCAGCTCTCCCGGTGTGTGGGAGTCGCTGACAGCCACGGGGATTGCATCTGATCGCTGATGAAGCTGTGAACACCTTCTAAGGTCTGCGGCCATCAGGGTTCGGGCGTTGAAAACCTCGACCAGGTGGGCCTCGGGCAGCACCTCGTCCAAGGCAGTCGGGCTTAGCGGGCCTCGCCGAATTCGGTCAAAGGGGTGGGGAATATGGACCAAGCCTCCCTGGTCCTTGATGTGTTTGACGGTCTCCAAGGGGGAGAGACCCTTGGGTACCTCCTGCTCCAGGAACAGCCCGATTATCTCCCCACCACTGGACATCACCTCTTCGCCCACTATTACGGGAAAGTCGGCCAGCTCCCGCACTTGCAGGGCGCCGCGGATGGTGTTGTGGTCGGTCACTGCGATGCAGTCCAAGCCTGCTGCCCGGCACCTTTCCACAACGACCTTGGGGGGTGTGGCGCAGTCCCCGGAGTATATTGTGTGCATGTGCAGGTCGGCTCTCATGGGACCTGGGGGCCTCCGGGACCTAAAGCACTCCCCTCAGCAAACGAAGGAATCGCTGTTTTACCGCTTGGCGGTGGGTTGACCCGTATGCGTCCGCATTATCGACGTAATTGTTGGTGTACCAGTCGTAGGCACCGATGAACATGCTCAGGTTGCTGTCCCGGGGCTGCCAGCCCAGCACCGTCTTGGCCTTGGTGATGTCAAAGTAGAAGGGCTTGTCGGCCACCTTGTACTGCCAGTCCATGAGAGGCGAAAGCCTGAGCAGGTCCATGACCTGCAGGGAGCCTTTCACCAGGGGGGCCGGAATAGGCAGGACGCGGGAGCCTGTATCGGCGTGAGAGGCAAGGCCCTCCAAGTCCCCCTTCACCGTCGAGAACTCTTCAGCGCCCAGGTTGAAATCGTCGTTGCTGTTGGCATCCACGGCCCGGAAGCAAGCGGAAACGCAGTCCCGCGCGCTCACAAACTGGAACAGATTGTCCCCTCTCCCGATGACGGGCACCTTCTTTCCCGCCTTGATCCAGTCGAAGAGGATGTGGAATATCCCCAGGCGCTCTGTGCCGATGATGGTGCGCGGTCTGAGGACGCAGACCCTCAGTCCTTTGCTGCGGTACTCTTGTATCAGCAGCTCCGCCTGGTGCTTGGCGTTGCCGTAGTAACCCATGGGTCGAAGCTCGGACTCTTCGGTTACCGGCAGTTGGCGAGGAATCCCGTAGATGGCGCTGGTGGAAACGTGGACCACCTGCCTCACGTTATGGTCCAGGGACGCCTGAAGGAGGTTTCTCGTGCCTCCGGTGTTGGTGGAAGTGTACGCCTGCTTTCCCCTGGTGGGCAGCACCGCGGCAGCAAGGTGGAACACGATGTCCGTTCCACGGACAACCCGTTCGACGGTGTCCGGATTGCGGATGTCTCCCTGGATGAATTCGATGTTGGATTCCAGGTCAGGGTCTCCGGGGGTGTTGATGTCCAGGACACGTGGACGCGCGCCGAAGCCCACCAGGGTCTTCACCAGGGACATACCCAAGAACCCGGCGCCACCGGTGACCAGAATGTTGTCCAATGTTGCTTCTCCTCCCGGGAAATGACCGGCCCGACTTGGCGCAGCCTTATCCCAGCTTGGCTATGGAGCGGGCTATAGTGTAACATGGCCCGGTTGTATTCTCACCGAGGCCTGGACTGCGCTTCAAGGTTTTCATCACGTACGTCGCCAGGTCAATGACCAAGAAGACCCCAAGCTATATCAAGGACTTGCTGTGTCGAATCACCTGATTAACACCCGGGATTTGAGGCGCCAGTGGATCGAGGAGGAGCTGTTTCCCCTGTGCGACCGCATTCGGGATGGCGCCCCAGTTGGGCACACCCTCCAGGGACGTTCCTTGTACTGCCTCTTCTATGAGCCAAGCTTCCTGACCAGGGCATCCTTCGAGCGAGCTATGGCCCTCCTTGGAGGCGATGCCCAGCACACCGAGGATGCATCCCAGTTCTTTCCCGTCAGGACAACCACCTTTATGGAAAACACGATGAGGTTCCTGGGGAGCCTGCACTTCGACGTGGTAGTCCTCAGGTCGCAGCATTCGGGTGCGGCGGAGCAAGCCGCCGAAGCCGGAGGGCCTGCGGTAATCAACGGAGGAAGCCCGGAAGACCATCCGACCCAAGCTCTTCTGGATGTGTACACCCTCAAGCGCGAGCTGGGGAGCATAGATGGGCTGAATATCGCATTCCTGGGAAGGCTGGACCATAGAAACGTCAACGCCCTGCTAAACGCCTTGGCCATGTACGACAACATTCGCGTGAACCTGGTGCCGGTAACGGGGCAGGCGGACCAGGAGACTATCGATTACTGCACCAAGGCGGGGATTTCATTTACCCAGGGCGCGTCGCTGCTGGAGCTGGCCGGCTCGCTGGACGCTGTGTACGTCAATGGTGCTGGAACGCCCGGCCACGCGGAACTGGTGCGAAGCCGGAACATAGTGGAAGCCAAGGTTGATAAGGAGCTTCTGACTGCGCTGAAGCCCGGATGCGTGATCCTCGACCCGATGCAGCGGAGCGAGTTGGTGATGGAGGAGACGGGCGATCCCCGGTGGGCTGGCTACCGCCAAGCGGAGAACGGCTTATACGTCAGGATGGCCCTATTGATGAAGCTGCTGGGCAAATAGGCCCAGCTATCTCTGCTCCAGTCTTAAATCCCTATGATGCATACGCCAACCCTACTCCTCTGCGATGGTAGGGAAACGGCGAGTGCCTTCCGGCCAGTTTCTCTGTCTTTAAGTCCCGGCGGCTTGCAAGGCTTGCTCTAGATTGGGAGGACTGTATCCCACGACCTTTTGGTCGTCTATCACAGTCACCGGTGTGCTGCGATACCCCAGGGAGAGCAGGTCCTCTCTAGCTTTCTCGTCCAGCGATACGTTGCGCTCGGTGAACTCCAGACCCTTCTGTGAAAGATACACTTTCACCATGTGGCAAGGGCCTCAACCAACGGATGTGTAAACGGTTATATCCACAGCTTCCAATCTCCTCTACGTACTCTGGCTCCCCTTCTGGTCTGCCTTCGATTTGTATGGCTGATCGAACAGACCCTCGCCGGGCTTGACAGCATCGCCTATGGTCTGCTCGATCTCATTTCCCTGTTCCTGTTGGCGAAGAAACTCTTCGCTCACAAAGAACATTCAGATACAGAACCCGTCACGCTCTATGTCCTCATGGTGCCGGTCGCAGGGACAAATCTTTTTGCGGTCCTCTACGGGATCGCCGCTCAGCGGCATTCAAGGGCAATAGCGATACCCGTACTCGACCTGGTTCCGAGCCAAGCCCTCCTGCACCAGGCGGACCACCTCCTGGTCGGGAAAGAACTTGTATCCGCTCTTCTCCACGTACTTTTCAGAGAAGCGGATGGTGCCTTCCATCGCCTTGTCAGGGTCCAGATTCTTCGCCATATCAACTCTCCCCGCGTCCCGGTGTCGAAGCCTGGATGCCCCCGGCACGCATGCTTGTGTGCATGGAGCAGGGCATACTGGCGAACTGCTTGGCCCTGCTCAACAAGTGCTGTTTCAGGGTAGGCAACACGTCTTTTATTTGGGACAAGGTCTTGGACTTGGCTGCCTCGACACTGATGAGCCCCGCGGTCCCGCAGGTGCAATGCACCGCGAAGCATATCCTGTGGAAATCGGGATTCCCGGCAGGGCCCATGCTGAATTTCGGCAGCAAACGGAGGGCAGGCTCCGAAGCAACGGCTTCTTTCAGCATCTCCTGGATGTCCCCCAGGTCCGCGGGGGTCTCGAGTAAGCCGGTCTCGGTTATCGTGTCCTCTCTATCTTGGTCCCTCAACGCCTTCTACTCGCCCACGGGTGTAACGTACGATTGGATGAACACCGGATATCTCAAGAATAACCCAGCACCCCAGGTATGACAAGGCAGGCGAAGGGGGCCAAGCGTAGATTTTGACACCCTTTTTGCCATAACCTATCATGAATCCAAAGTCCTATTTGACGCTCAACAGCGCCCGTTGTCCCCGGGCTATCTTCCGGAGGCGTGGGCAATGAGTAGGTGGTCATGGCATCCATTGAATCGTTGAAGAAACGCTACGAGAGCCTGGACCTGCTCCTTCAGGAAGGAACGGAGGGACACATTGACAGCGCCATCCTGATGGCCTTCGACTACGTTCCTTCATGCGGAGAGTCCACGGTCCAGATTGAGACCGATGAGTTCACCGCCGTCTGTCCCTGGACGGGTCTCCCCGATAACGGCACCCTGTCCGTAACCTACGAACCTCACGAGCTGTGCATCGAGTTGAAGTCCCTCAAGTACTACCTGCTCTCCTACCGGAACGTGGGCATCGTCCAGGAAAACGCCGCCAGTCGCATGCTCGACGACCTGGTGGCAGCGTGCAGCCCACGCAACATGGAAGTTGTGTTGGACTACAAGGTGCGGGGAGGGCTGCACACGACCGTCAAGGCGAAGTACGTGGGGGAGGGCCAGCCAGATTGAAAACACCTGCAGAGCAGCGACGATGAGGGACGACTACCACGTGCGGGTAGAGATGGAGTTTTCTGCGGGCCACCGGCTCCTGGACCACGGCGGCAAGTGCATTCACCCCCACGGCCACAACTACAAGGTCGAGATTTTCATGGCTTCCCAGACCCTGGATTCTACGGGATTTGTGCTGGACTTCACCGAGCTGAAGAGCAAGGTCTCCTCCTGGATAGAGGCTAACTGGGACCATGCCTTTCTCCTGAACAGCAGGGACGGCGAATTGCTGGAGGCCCTAAAGGGGGTCAAAGAGCAGTTTCTCTACCTCTTTGATGGAATAAACCCGTCGGCGGAGGTAATGGCCCGGGAGATATTTTGCAAGACCAAGGAGCTTTGCGGTATCGAACCTTTGGCTGTCCGCATGTGGGAGTCCTCCACCCAGTACGCTGAATATCGATCGGCCCCCTGATGGTCAGCATCGGCGTCACCCTGCTCTCAGGGGGCCTGGACTCCACCACCGTTACGGCATATGCCAAGGGCAGGACCGACCGGCTGACCGCGTTGACCTTCTACTACGGCCAGACCCACAGCCGGGAGTTGGACGGCGCCCGCGAGGTAAGCTCCCGCCTGGACATTCGTCACGAGCTGGTCGATGTTTCGTCCTTTGGTAAGGTTGCCTGGTACTCGGCCCTCACCAGCCCGGACCTGATCTCTCTCCCTGGGGAGCGCCCTCCCGACCAGATGGGCCAATCCATTCCCAGCTCCTATGTGCCATTGCGAAACACCTTCTTTGTCACCATAGGCGCGGCTTACCTGGAGAGCCAAGCCCTGTGGGCCATCGAGCAAGATAAGGTGATGGTTGATGAGCTACAGGCCACACTCTTCATGGCCCCCAACGCTATCGATTACAGCGGGTATCCCGACTGCCGCCCCGAGTTCTTCGAGAAGATGAAAGAAGTACTTAAATACGGGAGTAAGCTCTGGAGCGAGTACAACGTCCCCATGAATATCGAGACCCCTATCATCCACCTGTCAAAAGGGGAGATAGTGCAATGGGCCCAGAAGCTTAACGCGCCCCTGGAGAGCACTTGGAGCTGCTATAGGGCGGGGCCTGGACCCTGCGGGACCTGCGACAGCTGCATCCTGCGGGCAAAGGGATTCGAAGCGGCGGGACGCCCCGATCCGCTCCTGGAGAAGCTGGAGGGCGGCTCAAGGTGAGTGAAGGCATCATCAGCCCGCCAACTACCCTGAAAGTGAGCCGCCGGTCTGACGGCAGGCCGGAGATATTTCACACCCTGCAGGGGGAGGGCACGAGAGTTGGCACGCCTGCTGTCTTCCTGCGGTTGGCCGAGTGCAACTTGTCGTGTACCTGGTGCGACACCAAGTACACATGGGACTGGAAGCGCTACGACTACTGGAAAGAGGTTGTGGAGCTCTCGCCGGATATCGTCGAGAATGAGGTGCTGCAGTACACTTGCCCCCACCTTGTTATCACCGGCGGGGAGCCGATGTTGCAGCAAGACCGGCTGGTTGGGCTGATCGACTCGCTAAAGAGGCAGGGGTTCACTTTCGAGGTGGAGACCAACGGCACCATCGCCCCCACGATGGAGATGGCGACATTCATCGATCAGTGGAACGTTTCTCCCAAGCTCTCCACATCCGGGAATAGTTGGGAAGAGCGCCATGTCCAGGAGGCTTTGAAGTCCTTTGCTGCTTTGCCTGAAGCATATTTCAAGTTCGTCGTAACCCGGGACTCGGACATGGGGGAGGTCCGGCGGTTTATGGAAGAACTGCATCTCTCCAAAGAGCGGGTGCTCCTCTCGCCCGAGGGGCGCACTCCATCGGTGCTTCACGAGCGGAGCGCCTGGCTGAGCCAGCTTTGCGTGAACGAGGACCTGAGATTCAGCCCCCGTCTGCACATTTACCTTTGGGGGGACACCCGGGGCCGTTAGTCCCGATGGCGCAAGGCCCGGGGCTCGTGGAGGACCCGCGGGCGGTCCTTAGCCTTTCGGACCTACAAGGATGTCTTCCCCGTCCACCCTCACGGCAAAGGTCTCAATGGACTGGTTGGCGGGGGGAGACAGCACTTCGCCAGTCTTCACGTTGAAAGCGCTGCCATGCAGCGGACACTCCACTTCTTCGCCGTTCAGGTCACCCTGGGTTAGGGGAGCATAGGCATGGGAGCAGATGTCATCCATTGCGTAGAACTCCCCTTCGAGGTTTACCAGTAGAATCAATTCGTCCCCGACCTGCACCTGCTTCATCTGTCCAGGAGCCAGGTCCGAAGTCTGGGCCACCACTACGAAGTCAGTGGGCATTGTGTGTCCTCCAAAAGCTTGCATTGGACTATCCGTCATCGGAGCAAACGCCTCATATTATATGCCATCGCACCCCCGTGCGCACAAATGGCATCGGCGTGACGGTGAGGAAAGTTGCTAGGCGGCAGCGGCCGGGACGTTCCTACGCCCCTCTGCGACACTGGCAACTATTTCAACAGCTTGGTCCACATCGTCAGGGATTATGTGGCGATGGGTAACGAGGCGAATCCGGCGCCCGCCCGGATAGGACACTTTGAGTCCATGCTGGCCCAGGTGGGATATGAACTCATGAACGCTCCCCAGCTCTGCTTCCAATTCCAAGAAGACGATGTTGGTGTGGAAAATCGCCGGCTCTAAGCGGATGCCGGGGATACGGGACAATCCCGAAGCCAGACGGCTGGCGTTGGAATGGTCTTCCGCCAGTCGATCGACCATGGTTTCCAGGGCGACGATGCCGGCTGCCGCAATCACGCCGGCCTGGCGCATTCCCCCACCCAGCATCTTGCGCCACTTCCGGGCCTGCTCCACGAATTCCTGGCCCCCGCACAGGAGAGACCCTACCGGAGCGCTCAGGCCCTTGGAGAGGCAGAAGGACACATCGTCCACATCGGCCACCAAGTCCTTGGCTGGCACCTCCAAGGCTACCGCCGCGTTGAATATCCGGGCGCCATCCAGGTGAACAGCCAGTCTGCTTGCATGGGCGACGTCGCATACGTTGCGGGTGTCTGCGGGGGTGAGAATTCCCCCGTTGCACCGGTTGTGGGTATTTTCAATGCACAGAAGGGAGGATCTCGGAAAATGAAGGTTGCCCAGAGGCCTGATGGCGGCTTCCACGTCGCCTGGGTCGATACGCCCCTGAGCATCGTTGGGCACGGTTCTAACTTGGACTCCGGCCAGGGTGGCCGCTCCTCCCACCTCGTTCCAGAACATGTGGCCCTCGCTACCCATGATCACCTCATCCCCCCGCCGGCAATGGGACAGGGCAGCGATCAGGTTGCTCATGGTGCCGCTGGAGGTCAGCAGGGCGGTCTCCTTGCCCAGCATCTCTGCCGCCATCTGTTCGAGCCTGTTCACGGTGGGGTCCTCGCCCATGACATCGTCGCCGACATCGGCTTCGGCCATGGCGGCCCTCATCTCTTCGGTGGGTTTCGTCACCGTGTCGCTTCGCAAATCGATGAAAGCCATATGTTCCTCCAGAGCAGGGTTTGGGCAATATTCTAGCAACACTTCTTGCCAAACACTAGGCCGAAATCTAGTATGATGAATCTGGCAGAAACCAGGGACCAATATGAGACAGACATCCCTTTCATTCCGCTCCGGCAAGCTCACCCTGGAGGGTGTGCTGGCATCTCCTGGAGATGCTGCGTCCTCATCCCCGGGGGTCGTCCTCTGCCATCCCCACTCCCTCATGGGCGGCAGCATGGACAATGCTGTTGTGCTGGCCATCTCCCGCTCTCTGCTGGAGCAGGGCCTCTCCACCTTGAGGTTCAACTTTCGCGGGGTCGGAAAAAGCGAAGGAGATTTCGACAAAGGGGAAGGAGAGCAAGAGGATGTGGCTGCGGCCCTGGAGGTGCTGGGCAAGCTGCCGGGTGTGGATGGCAAGCGCATCGGCCTGGCAGGCTACTCTTTTGGCGCCGCTGTGTCCCTGTCTGCAATGGGGAAACTCCGGCGCATCAGGGCTATGGCCCTGGTCTCACCGCCTCTAAGGGCTTTCCAAGGTATGAAGGATAGAGGAGTCTCCGTCCCGAAGCTGGTCGTCTGCGGGGATGAGGACCAGGTGGTGCCTCAAGCGGCATTGGAAGAAGCGGTGGCCGGGAACCTGCAGGGTGCGGAGCTGCGAATCATCCCGGGAGCAAACCATGTGTGGGCCGGCCTTCAGGGCAGGGCCGCCGATGAGGTCGCCCAATTCTTGGGAGCGCACCTGGCCAAGTGAGACCTCCATGTCATGTGTTTCGATGTCCCAGCCCTCCGAGGAGGGGCGCTTGAGGCAAGATTGGGTTTCATGGGCGAAAGACCCTATCTTTCTGTTAGCCGCAAGCTCAACCTTCAGCTTGGACCAGGTGTCCAAGGCTATAGTCCTGAGCCGCCTCTTCCCTGGACAATCGGTCCCCTACGATGGGTTCTTTCGAATTACTCTCATCTCCAACAGCGGCGGGGTCTTTGGTCTCTTCCCCGATCGGACGATGGTGCTGGTGCTCGCTTCCTTCGTTGCCATCGGGATACTCTTCTTCATTTATCGCAGCCACGCGCTGTCCAGCCCCCTTTTGCGGCTGAGCTTGGGTCTGCAGCTCGGAGGGGCCTTGGGCAACCTGCTGGACAGGATACGTTTGGGTGCGGTCACGGACTTCATCGACGTTGGACCATGGCCCATATTCAACGTAGCGGATGCAGCAATCGTCGTAGGTATCCTGCTGCTGGCATTCCTGCTCCTTTCCCCGGGCAGACAAGTGAGAACAACAGCGACGGAACTAGCCCTTGCTGGTGAAAGAGTCCCGCTGCAGGTCGGCCAAAGGGAAGAATTCGTGTACGAGGAGCAGGATTCCCCACCAAGGAGAGGTTGTGCCCTGTGCACTACCGAGGTCAGCTACGCTGGGGGCGTTTGGATGTGCCCAGGATGCGGCGTGACCTACGGGAACGGGAGGCCAGGTTGATGCCGGACACCCTCAGGATGGAGGTGCAGGGACCGCATGAGCGGCTGGACACCTACCTGGTCTCCCATAACCGGGACCTTACCAGGTCGCGAGTCCGCCAGCTAATCGGAAACGGCTATGCGCTGGTCAATGGCGGGATGGCCAAGCCTAGCCAAAAGCTCAGGAAGGGCGATGTTGTGCAGCTCAGGGTGCCCGAACCCCAACCTGCGAGCCTCCAGCCCGAAGAGATTGCCATCAAAGTGCTGTACCAGGACTCGGACTTGGCTGTGGTTGACAAGCCTGCGGGGCTTTCCGTCCATCCCGGGCCGGGGCACCCAACGGGGACGCTGGTCAATGCTTTGCTGGCCATATGTCCCGACATCGTAGGCGTAGGGGATACAGTCCGGCCTGGGATCGTTCACCGCCTGGACAAGGACACATCCGGGGTTATGGTTGCCGCAAAGACCACGGCGTCCCACCATCATCTGACCAGGCAGCTGGCGGCCAGGAGTATGTCCAAGATGTACCGCGCTCTCGCTCTGGGCGAGGTGTTGCCTGTCAGCGGCACTCTGCGGTTTCCCATAGGCAGAGACAGGGTCAATCGCAAGAGAATGGCGGTGGTGGAGGGAGGCCGGGAATCTGCTACGGGCTATGAAGTCATCCGCAACATTGGAGGCTGCTCGCTCTTGAACGTGTTTCCTGAAACGGGACGCACCCACCAGATCCGCGTACACTTCGCGGCCGTGGGACATCCTTTGTTGGGAGATGCGCTATATGGCAAGGCCAGCCCCTTGCTGCCGAGGCAGTTTCTTCACGCATATAGCCTTGGCTTCGTCCACCCGTCGACAGGTGAGAAGATGACGTTTACCGCCCCTCTGCCCGAGGATATGAACGAGGTGATAAGGTGCCTGGAAGCAGCGTGAGGGTGCGTTTCGCACCCAGTCCCACTGGGGACCCCCACATAGGCAACCTGCGCACAGCCCTGTTCAACTGGCTTTTTGCCCGCCATCACGGAGGGTCGTTCATCCTGCGGGTGGAAGACACGGACCAGAAACGCTACTCCAAGGGGGCGCTGGAAAGGATACAGGACTCCCTGAAGTGGTTGGGCTTGGACTGGGATGAAGGTCCTACCGTAGGAGGCCCTCACGCTCCCTACTTCCAGTCCCAGAGATTGGATATTTACCAGGAGGCTGCCCGGAGACTGGTAGAAGAGGGACATGCCTACCACTGCTACTGCTCCCAGGAGCGCCTTGAAGATATGCGCCGTTCCAGGCGAGGACAGAAAGGGGCGAGGGGGTACGATGGGCATTGCCGTGATCTAAGCCCGGCTGAGGGAAGCCGTGCGGAATCCCAGGGAGCGGTCCCTGCAGTGCGCTTCAAGATGCCGAAGGAGGGGGACACCACCTTCCACGACATCATCAGGGGCGACGTTGTCTGGCGAAACGAGCTGCTGGACGACCATATCTTGTTGAAGTCCGACGGTTATCCCACTTACCACCTGGCAAACGTTGTGGATGACTATCTCATGGAGATCAGCCACGTGCTTCGGGCCGAAGAGTGGCTGTCCAGCACCCCGCTCCATGTCCAACTCTACGACGCCCTGGGGTACCAACCGCCCCTGTTTGCCCACCTGCCAATAATTCTCGGCCCCGACAGGTCCAAGCTCTCGAAGCGTCACGGCGCCGCCGCGGCGCTCAAGTACAGGTCGGACGGTTTCCTGCCGGAAGCGATGGTCAATTTCATGGCCCTGCTGGGGTGGTCCCTGGATGATAAGACGGAGGTGATGACCCGGGAGATGCTAGTGCAGAGCTTCTCCGTGGAGCGCATAGTCCGATCGGCGGCGGTCTTCGACATCGAGAAGCTGTTGTGGATGAACGGTGTTTATATCAGGCAGATGTCCACTCATGAGCTGGCCAACGCCATCTTGCCCTACCTGGAGAAGGACCTGCCGCGGGAGTGCACCCCCGTGGACCGGGACTACGTTAGGAAGCTTGCGCCCCTTCTGCAAGAGCGGGTCAGGACCCTGGGAGGGGGCTTGGACAGCCCGGGGAGCGTAGCTGAGACGGCCAGCTATTTCTTCTTGGACAATGTGCAGCCGACCAAGGAGGAGATACTGGAGCGAGTGCGGGAACCCGAAGCGGCTGTTACTGCCCTCAGGCGCACCCTGGAAGTGCTGGAGGAGGCCGGGGATCTGGCGCACGACAGCCTGGAGGAAAGGTTCAGGGCCGCCGCTGCCGATATGGGCCTTTCGGCAAGCCGCTACTTTGGCATGCTGCGCGTGGTCCTCACTGGCAGAATGGCTTCGCCCCCCTTGTTCGAGACCATGGAGGTGCTGGGGCGGGAGCGCTGCCAGCGCCGTGTAGAGGGAGCCCTGGATACCTTATTGGAAAGCTTGTAGCAGACGGCCCCCACGCCCACACCGACACCTACGCCCGTCCCGACCGCCACGCTGGTGCCGAGCCCCTCACCGCTGCCTACGCCCCCGGCCCCTACCAATCTGCGTGTGGTTCAGACCAACCAGGACAGCATAGAGCTCCGGTGGGACGGTGCGAGCAGCGGCATATCATCGTACAGGGTCCAATACGGCCTAAGCCCCGGACCAAACAAATGGCTTTGGGGCGGTGACACATCTCAACCCCCCCTGTTGGTGGATGATTTGGAATGCAACGGGGCATACGATGTCAGAGTCGGCGCATTGGGCGACGGCAACACATATGAGAACTCCCGGATCTACTCCGGTCAAATGACCGCCAGCACCGGCGCCTGCCCCCTTAGCGCAAGCGTTTCTTACACCACCAAGTGGCTAGAAAAGGGCGAGGAGGCAACTCTCACCGCATCGGCCCGGGGCGAGGGTTCGGACGGCTCCCTTAGCTACCAGTGGCAGGAGCGCACGAGCGGAACGTGGGGAAACGCCAGCGGGACCTCTGCCCAGAGTTCATCATTCCCGGTGGCGTCTTCGACCAAAGGGCCCCGCACATTCCGGGTTGTGATCACCGCAGGTTCAACGTCCGCAACATCCGACCCTATTACCATCACCTGGGTGGAACCCGTAGACCGCAAGGTAAGGAAAGGGAGCTGGAACATCTTTAGTGCATGCCCCCGGCCGGGGCTGCGCTGGGACACTAAAGTAGAGTTCACAGACGGCCCGCACTTTGTGGCAATTCTGGTGGGAAGCGCGAAGTCTAGGCTGGGACATGTTGTGATGCCGGGGACCGAGTTGTGTTGGAAGGCAAGGTTTGGTACCGAAACCGGAGGCTCCAACAGTATCGTCGTCAATGGCATCCTGAACGTATTAGAGCACGAGCTGCCCAGCGATGCGAGAACTCTCGCCAAGCTGGAAAGCGATTCGCTAGATTTCGAAGCGCTAGAGGGCTTGTACAGGCTTGCCTCGAATCCGAGCAGGGTGTTTGATCCGGATATACTTGATTGTACAAACTGCAAGGGGGGATTTAGAGAAACCAATCCGTCCAATCCCGACAACGCGTATCTCAAGATCCCGGTCGTGAAGGCTGCCGGCAGCCACACGATCAACGACGGAGGCAAGGTCACAACAAAGTTGCAGCGAGAATTGCCTCTAGGTTTTCCGCCTCCGGCATGCGGGTGGAACATCCCGACAAACCTCACCTCTGTTAGGGCCGTCCTGACGTACGTTTTTCAGCTATTGTTTAGTTCGCTCCACGGGTGCAGCGCCGCGTACAAGGCTGCGATAGAACCAGAGTTGAGCGAAGACCTGCCTGCAGACATAGATGCAAGAGCCATAGCGAACAAGGTCATTGACCAGATTATTCTTCCCTGGGAGGGGCTGAAATGATCATGCATAGACGTATCTTATACCTGGGTATCGCTGCCGGAGTGTTGTCGGCAGTTGCTGTGGGCCTGTGGCTGCTGTTTGCCAAAGGGGAACCGGTAGCGCAGCTAAGCGCTGCGCAGGCCCTACAACAAGCCTGCGATACCATGGCTGAGAGCGACTATGACAAGACACAGGTCGAAAGGGGCGAGGCACAGACGCTTGATGCCACAGTCGCTGTATCAGGAGGCGACTCTCACGTAGAGTTAAACATCTATGATGCTGATGGGGAAAGCCTCCTTGACAAGATCGAGTGGATAATCAAGGATGAGGTCGTATATGCCCGAGGGAGCATCAGCCCCGACGACCTGAACACCTTGGGCGAGTGGGGGATATACAAGACCGCGATCGCCCCTGACCTGGCGGTGCCCTGCTTTGGGGCAGATGTATCAGCAGCAGGTGGTTCTGCAGCCATCGAGGGTTCCTCAAGCTCTTCCGAGCGTCGTATTGTTTGGAAGACGGAACCCGATGGTGGCATCACAATACAGCATGTGCTATGGGTGGACTCCACAGGGCGGCCTGTGAGGGGGCAAGTCATCAAGGTGCCCCCCGGAGCAGGAGCCGCTGACGCATCCGGCGCATTTGGCGCAGCCTCGACCGGCGACGATAGCTCCTCCGAGGGTAGAGTAGTGCTGGAAGAATCCTATTCAGGCTTTGGTGAACCCAACATCATCACCGCGCCCATAGCCACACCCACACCCTGACCATTCATTTCACTTCCGAACACCATGCTTGAGGCCCTATTCGACCCCATAAGTAGCGGGGATGCCGTCGGGTACTTCGGGACCGGCGATGCCCTCAAGCCCGCGACGTTCCGCACAGGCGAAGTCAGCACAACGGTCCAGTCGTTGAAGTGGCAGGACAGCACCGTAACCCTGGAGCTCTCGCCCTACAAGGCCCTGGCTGGCCACACCCTGGACTTCATTACCGGCGACGGCACCACCATGCTTTCCCTCACCGATGCCACCGGGGATGCCACCGCAGGCACCCTCACATGGGCGGTCAGCAGCCAGCCCTGGTCCTTGGGGGATGAGCTTATGCTCCGCATCACCGAGCCCTGGTTTGGGGTAAGGGTCGCCTTGAGTCCCCGGCAGGTGAGCGCCAGACCCACACAGACGTCACCATCTCCTGGGCAGACCCACAGACCTGTGCAGACCAGTACTTTGTTGGGCTGTATAGAGGAGATACCGTGGTCAGGACATTGGGGTACTATCCGAATACGACAACGAGCATCAACAAGAACACTCATATGTTGTGGGACAGCATCCCAAACAATACCCAGACAGCGCGGGTGACCTGCACAGATAGCGGCTGGCGGACGGTGGGAGATGTTCCGCTGACATCCGGCCTGCCGTGATAACTGGGATAGGGCTTGGGGTGTGGGTGTCCAGGACTCCTTCTCTCTTAGGGCACCAAAGGTTAGGCTGTCCCAAAGGTTAGGCTGTCCCAAACCTCTCCCCTCTCTTGAGGTGAGGGGACTAAGGGGAGAGTGAATCTCTCCTGGATTGAGGCCTCCGCTGGTATGACGACACCCTTACGGACATCGCGGCGGGGGCCGGGCGTTTTCCTTGCGCCCAAGCCTTTGGCTATGATATATTTCCTAGGCCAAATGCAGGGTGTGTTATAGGGGAGCATGGTCGACGATTATCTGCGTCAGTACGGCCTTGTGGCGATACTTGGCATAGTGGCCGTCATAGTCCCAGCCAGCATGTTGATGCTGTCGTGGGTTGCCTCCAAGGTTAGGATACGTCCCCAGAAGCCCGGGTCTGTCAAGTCCGAGGTTTACGAGTGCGGAATGCAGACCATCGGGGGCAAATGGGGACAATTCAACTTCCGCTTCTACCTTTATGCTGTCCTGTTCATTATCTTCGATGTTGAGGTGGTCTTTATCTATCCCTGGGCTGTCAAGTTCAATCAGCTTGGCCTGTTCGCCCTGATAGAGATGATGGTATTCATCCTTATCCTGGTCCTTGGGTGGGTCTACGCTTGGCGTAAACAGGACCTGGAGTGGAGATAGGCATGTGTGCAGAAGTCGAAAAGGGAGCTGGTCTCCTAAGCTCCCGCACCTGGAGCCTAGACGTGGAGGAGGGGCAAGTCGTCAGCGAGATGCGCCGAACCAACGCCCAACCCTATCCCGAACCCCTTATACAGGTGCCCGAGGACTTGTCCCGCAACGTGATGGTCACCTCAGTGGATGCGCTCCTAAACTGGGGCCGCAAGTCCGCATTGTGGCCGGTAGCCTTCGGCCTGGCGTGCTGCGCTTTTGAGATGATGGCGACGGCGATGGGGCGGTTTGACATAGCCCGGTTTGGCATGGAGGCTTTCAGGGCCACCCCGAGGCAGGCGGACTTGATGATCGTGGCGGGCACCGTCACTTGGAAGATGGCCCCGGCGATACGCCGGATTTACGACCAGATGGGAGAACCCAAGTGGGTCATCTCCATGGGGGTCTGCGCCACCAGCGGAGGACCATACTACTCGTGTTACAGCGTCGTGCCCGGAGTGAACCACATCGTTCCTGTGGATGTGTACGTGCCCGGCTGCCCACCCCGGCCCGATGCCCTTCTCTACGGAATCATGCAGCTTCATGAGAAGATAAAGCGGTACAGCTTGCGGGGCAACGTTGCAGGTGAATGATGACCAGCTTCCTTGATGTGAAGGAACTGGCGCAATGCATACAGGCAGCTTATCCCGACGCCGTAGAAGAGCAGACAGCAACCCAGCTGTGGATAAAACCCTCTCTCATTGCGGATGTGTGCAGGCTCCTCAGGGAAGATACTGGACTCAAGCTGGAATACCTGAACTCCATCTCAGCGGTTGACTACATAGACCATTTTGAGTTGATTTATCTGCTAACGTCCTTCGAGCACAATCACAGCGCTTTCGTCAAGGCCAGGGTTCCCGGCAGGGATGGGCCTGAAGCTCCTTCGGTGATTGATATCTGGCCGGGGGCCGACTACCAGGAGCGGGAGATATGGGACCTGATGGGTGTCCGGTTCGATGGTCATCCCAACATGAAGCGCATCATGTTGTGGGAAGGCTTCGAGGGGCATCCCTTGCGCAAAGACTTCCAGGATTCGGTGGAGTACTAGGGCGGCCATGCCGATTCGTACCGAGCCGATCACCGTCAACATTGGGCCTCAGCACCCCAGCACTCACGGCGTTTTTCGCCTTCGGGTGACCTTCGACGGAGAGATGATCGTCGATGTGGACCCCGTTTTCGGATACCTGCATCGCGGCACCGAAAAGCTGGCGGAAGAGCGCAACTACACCCAGATAGTCACCCTTACCGACCGACTGGACTATGTAGCCTCCATGACCAACAACCAGGCATATTGCCTAGCTGTCGAGAAGCTCATGGACATAGAGGTGCCCCTGAGGGGGCAGTACCTGCGGGTCATGGCCGCGGAGCTTCAGCGTATTGCCAGCCACCTGGTAGCTACCGGCTTCCTGCTCCAAGACCTGGGCGCCCTCGGCACTCCGCTGATGTACTGCTTCAGGGAGCGGGAACGCATCCTCGACCTCTTCGAGATGCTGTGCGGGGCCCGCATCACCGTCAGCTACATGAGGCCCGGAGGGGTGTACGCCGACACTCCGGAGGACTTCTGGCCTGCCCTGCGACGCTTCCTGGACGATATGCCATCCTACTTGGATGAGCTGGAGCAGCTCTTGGCGGAGAACGAAATCATCCTGGTGAGGGTGCGGAACGTGGGTAACCTGTCCTTGGAGAGGCTTATTGCCTGCTCGGCCAGCGGCCCCTTGCTGCGGGGCAGCGGGCTTGCCTGGGACTGGCGTAAGGCGGACCCCTACGATGTCTACGATCGTTTGGAATTCGACGTACCTGTTGGCTCCAACGGTGACAACCTGGACAGGTTCTGGGTGCGGATGCAGGAGATGCGCCAGAGCTTGCGGATCGTCCGGCAGTGCGCGGAGCAGATGCCCGACGGTCCCGTCCGGGCGGAGCTGCCCTTGGTGCTCCGTCCACCCAAAGGGGCCGAAGCCTACGGGAGAGTGGAAGCTCCAAAGGGAGAGCTGGGCTTCTACCTCGTCAGCGACGGGGGAATTTCCCCCTACCGGTGCAAGATTCGTTCGCCTTCGCTGCTGAACCTGACCATCATCAGGGACCTGCTTATCGGCTGGAAGCTGGCCGACATGATAGTGAACCTGGGCAGTATTGACATAAACATGGGAGAGGTTGACCGGTGAACTGCAGCATCAGCCCAGGTAGCCTCTTCTACGACAATGTGCTTTACAGGCACATTTACAACCTCATTGGCGAGGTGATGCCAAACTCCCTCTGCTGGCTTGACCATATCATTTCGGGCTTTCTGATAATCCTCATACTGGTAAATGGCGTACTGCTGGGTGCGGCCCTGTTCGTGTGGGCCGAGAGGCGGATCTTGGGAAGAATGCAAAACCGCATGGGCCCCAATCGTTGGGGTCCTTTCGGCCTGTTGCAGCCCATTGCCGACCTGGTGAAGCTCCTGACGAAGGAAGACCTGGTGCCCCAGGGCGCAGACCGAATCGCCTTTCTGCTGGTGCCCATCGTTGTCGTGTTTCCATTGTTGGCCGGAGTGGCGGTAGTCCCCATTGCCAGGAACACCTTCCTGGCCGATCTGAACATAGGGGTCCTGTACCTCGTCGCCATTACCGGGTTGAGCACGTTGGGCATATTCATGGCTGGCTGGTCATCGGGAAATCGCTATGCCATGTTCGGAGCGATGCGGGGCGTAGCGATGTTGATCAGCTACGAAATACCCACCGTTCTGTCCCTTGTAGGAATCGTGATGCTGGCCGGCTCCATGAGCTTAGTGGATGTTGTCAATGCACAGCTCCTGCCCTTCATCCTGGTCCAGCCCCTAGGCATACTGGTATTCATGCTTGGCATCTCGGCAGAGCTAAACCGTACACCATTCGATATCGTTGAGGCGGAATCGGAGCTGGTGGCCGGGTACCACACCGAGTACAGCGGCATAAAGTTTGCCTTGGTGCAAATGGCGGAGTTCGGCGGCGTTATCGCGGCATCAGCAGTCGCATCTACCCTGTTCCTGGGAGGTTGGAGCGGACCCTTCCTGTCCGGCCAGCTGGGAGCCCTGTGGTTCCTGCTGAAGCTGGGCTTCTTTGTGTTCCTCTTCATCTGGATCAGGGGAACCTTCCCCCGGCTCCGCATAGACCAGATAATGGCTTTTGCGTGGAAGTTCCTGTTTCCCATGAGCCTGATCAACATTGTCGTTACGACCCTCGAGGTTTTCTGGCTTCGGGATGAAACGGGCGCCCTTTCTACAGGAGATCTGGGCCTCATGGCTGCGATAAATATTCCCCTGGCAATTGTTGCGGTCGCCGCTTTCGCCACCTTGGTGAAAGACAAAGTGCGCCCCCCGAGGAGCACCTTTGGCACCGGCGCTTGGCCATTGAGAACGACCTTGCCTGCTGCCGGGCAGGGAGATGGGAACTAATATGTACGGTTTGGGACTTGCCAAGGGCTTGATGGTCACCATGAGGAACCTGATGCGGAAGCCTTTCACCGTCCAGTACCCCGAAGAGAGGGTTACCCAACATTCCAGGTTCCGCGGTGAGGAGTTCGGCTGGTACGAAGAAAGGTGCACAGGATGCGCATCTTGTGCCAAGTACTGCCCCTTGGGGATTATTCGAATCGTTACTTCACCCAGCGGCACTGCTAAAGCCCAGGGCGATAAGTACAACCTGGAAGTGTTCGATATCGACATCGGGCGGTGCATGTTCTGCGGGTTGTGCGTGGAGGCATGCCCCTACGACGCCCTGTTCATGGGAAGCGGCTTCGAGCGTGGGCGCTATGCACGCAGCGAGCTGGTGATCGGCATCGATGAGCTGCGCCAAGCTGAGAAGAGGCCCAGCACATGGTTCCGCCCCCAGCTCGAGACCGCCGGATACAATCCCCACGAAGGTTCGCCCTTAACTTGGAAGGAAGTGGGAAGGGAGCAGAACCGCTGGCATCAACACGAAAAGTCGGGAGCAAACATAGAGAGAGCGGATATCGATGGGGGGCGGTCCACCCCAATGGACACCTAGAGGGCTTTGGGAACGACCGGAAGCACCGCCAGGAAGGGAATTCCCGCGAAGGGCCCGGCGCCAACCATAGACTGAATTTCATAGCAGCAGCGTAGATTCGGAGGATGCAGGTAAACCGGTGATTCAAGAGATAGCTTTTTGGGCGCTGTCGGCCGCCGGAGTCGGTGGCGCCATAGGTGTTGTGCTTGTCAGGGACCTGTTCCGGGCGGCCCTGCTGCTCGTTCTCGTATTCATGGCTGTGGCGGGTCTCTTCGTCATGATGAGCGCCGAGTTCCTGGCGGTCGTCCAGGTGCTTATATATGTCGGCGCCGTCGCCATCCTCATCATCTTCGCCATCATGCTCACCCGGGAGGTGCAGCAAGGCAACCTTCCTAACCGTCTCCAGCTTCCCGCGGTTGTGCTACCTGCCCTGCTGCTGGCGGCCTTCGTCTACGTCGTACTGGACACTGACTGGGACCAGCAGGCAGAGGCTGACTACACCGTATCTGCCTTGGGGCATGTGGACGAAGAGTCCTTGGCGGCCCAAGGCCTCAGGTGGGCATCGGAAGCGGTCCAGTCCAGCACAGTCGGCGGGCTGGTTCCTGTGTGGGAAGACGAGGTTGAGAGACTTATCCAGGAGCGCATCGTCGAGAACCTGGATATGGCCGAGGAGCACAGGGCTAACTCTCGTCCCGCGGAAGCGGCAATGTATGAAGAGAAAGCGTACGCCCTGCAGGCCGAGCTGGTCTATTTGGAGCAGGGTGAATTGGTCGCCCGATTGCATCCTGCTTTCGTAGAAGAGTTCAAGGGGGCCACAGAGCCGACCCCGCCGTCCCAGGACCTGATGAGCGCCCTATCCGATCCCGCTTCGCCGGTTAGGGATGTGGTCGAAATACGACCGAAGGTCCAGCCGGGCAGGTGGTGGCTGGTGGGGTCTGATGGGGACTTGAAATACTCAGTTGTACCAGGGGAGGCCAGCGGCACGTTATTGGTTGATGGCCAGGGTGTGTCCGTTGAAAACTTCCCAGTGCTGAACATATTCGAAGGACGCTACGAGAAGGCCGAAGTGCGCACTGGAATAGGGGACCTGCTGATCAGCGACTACGTGCTGCCCTTCGAGGTAGCCTCCGTGCTTCTGCTGGCGACCATCATCGGGGCATTGGTAATCATGAGGGAGCGGTAGCGGTGGGCCTGGAGCGACTTCTGATACTATCGAGCATCCTCTTTTGTGTGGGCCTGTATGGGACCATAGCCCGGCGCAATGCGATTATCGTCCTTATGTCCCTGGAGCTGATGTTCAACGCGGTGAACGTGGCTATGGTGGCATTTGCCAAGTACATCGTCCCCGCGGGGGTGGAGGACCACCTGGGAAGGTTGTTGACCGGGCAGATTTTCGTTGTCTTTATCATAACCGTTGCCGCCGCCGAAATAGCCTTGGGGCTGGCAATAGTCATTGCCCTTTATCGAAACCGGGAGACGGTTGACATAACGGATGCCAATCTGATGCGCCGCTGAGCGACTATGGCAGCTTGGGGATAGCAAAATGTGGACTGAGTTCAAGAAAGTGTCCAACCTAACGACGGCCGAGATGTGGAAGGAGGTCCTGGAAGCTGAGGGCCTTCCCACACGCATTCTCCCCGAGGGCGACATCCTGGACTGGGCTGATCGGACACCTTTCCGGATCATGGTGCCCAGGGGCAGGGAACATGTGGCAGAGGAGATTCTGAGGAAGCTGTAAGATGATCCAAGAGTCAGCCCTTTGGGCTATATTCTTGTTGCCGCTGGGTTCCTTCGTTGCCATTGCCCTGGTCATCCGGCCGTTCCTCAACCGTTTCTCCGGGTTGGCCGCTTTCACGACCATTGCGACCATAGCGGCCTCCTTCGTGCTGGCACTGGCTGCCCTGGTCTCCGTCATAGACAACGGCCCTGTGCTGTTTGCGCCCCACGAATGGCTGACCTTGGGCGCATTGCAGATAAGCCTGGGCATCATCCTCGACCCCCTGACTTCCATCATGCTGGTGGTGGTGACCGGGGTCAGCCTGATGGTGCAGGTGTACT